>NZ_JANADO010000001.1:4800000-7200000 GCF_024199845.1 Bradyrhizobium sp. CCGB12
GCGGTGTTCAACCTGCTGCTGCTCGGCTATGCGCTGCCGGCGGTTCTGATGCTGCTGCTGTCCTATGCGGTGGTCGGAGCGCGCGGCAAGGTCTATGCCAACACCATCGCCGGCGGCGCGCTGTTGTTCGCGCTCGCCTATGTCACGCTGGAGATCCGCCGCTTCTATCACGGCCCGATCCTCTCCAGCGGCGCAACGACCGGCGCGGAGCAATACACCTATTCGATCGGCTGGCTCGCCTTCGGCGTGGTGCTGCTCGGCGTCGGCATCCTCGTCAACTCGGAGCGGGCGCGGCTGGCCTCGGCCGCCGTCATCGCGCTGACGATCCTGAAAGCCTTCGTCATCGACATGTCGACGCTGACAGGCGTCTACCGCGCGCTGTCGTTCATGTGCCTCGGCGTCGTGCTGGTGGCGATCGGCTGGCTCTACCAGCGCATCCTGTTCCGGCGGCAGATCCCGCCGCCGGCGCCACAGACGAGCAGTTGAGGATCAGGCCGCGCGGACCGACTCCAGGAACTGCGCGACCTCGACCTTCAGGCGGGTGCTGTCGGTCGCCAGCGATTTCGCCGCCGACAGCACTTCCGTCGAGGCCGAGCCGGTCTCGATCGCGCCGCGCTGCACGTCGGTGATGTTCACCGAGACCTCCTGCGTGCCGACCGAGGCCTGCTGCACGTTGCGTGAGATCTCCTGCGTAGCCGCGCCCTGTTCTTCGACGGCGGCGGCGATGGCCGCGGATACCTCGGACAGCCGCTCGATGGTGCCGCCGATCTCCTGGATCGCGGTGACCGATTCCTGCGTAGCGGCCTGGATGCCCGAGACCTGCGCCCCGATCTCACCGGTCGCTTTCGCAGTCTGCTCGGCCAGCGCCTTGACCTCGGACGCAACGACCGCAAAGCCGCGGCCGGCTTCGCCGGCGCGTGCCGCCTCGATGGTCGCGTTCAGCGCCAGCAGATTGGTTTGGCCCGCGATGGTGTTGATGAGCTCGACGACGTCGCCGATGCGGGACGCCGCCTGCGACAGCGCGTTGACGCGCTCGTTGGTCCGCGCCGCCTGTTCGACGGCTTCCGCGGCCATCCGCGCCGAATCCTGAACGCGGCGGCTGATCTCGGTGATGGAGGAGGAGAGCTCCTCCGAGGCGGAGGCCACGGCCTGGACGTTGGTGGAGGCTTCCTCGGAGGCAGCTGCGACGACGGTCGCGAGCTCCTGGCCGCGCTGCGCCGTATTGGTCAGCGTCGTCGCCGATGCCTCCAGCTCGGTCGAGGCCGACGACACGGTCCCGACCACTTCGCCGATCATGGCTTCGAACTTGCGGGTGATGACATCGACGCGGCGGCCGCGCTCGATCTTGGCCTCGGCATCGGCGGCGGCAGCCTCGTCGGCGGCCTTCTTGGCGATCAGCGCCTCCTTGAAGATCTGGAGCGCATCGGCCATCGAGCCGATCTCGGTCTTCGAGCCGCGATGCGGCACCTCGGCCGAGAGGTCGCCTTCGCCGAGCGACTGCATCGGGCGGATGATTGAAGCAATACCACGAGAAACGTCACGCACGAGATAATAAGCGGCGCCGATCGCGATCACGACCGAGGCCACGATGACGCCGACCAGCACGCGGAAGATGGTGGCGTAGCTGTCGGCCGCCTGCTTCGTTTCCGTCTCGGCGCCGCGGTTGTTCAGCTCGATATCCTTCAGGAGCAGCGGATCCGCCGCCTGCGCCATCTTCGCGACCTTGGTCTGCAGCAGCTCGTTGGCGTCAGTCGGGAAGCGGCCCGTGTTCTTGCGCGACAGCGCCATCACGTCCTGCACGCCGTTCAGATATTCGGCCCACGCCTTGCTCCACTGCTCGTAGAGAGAGCGCTCCTCCGGCGAGGTGATCAAGGGCTCGTAGACCTTGCGCGTCTGCTCGATGCGCTCGCGCAGCGAGGCGAGGCGCTTCTCCGCGGCCTCCTTGCCCTCGGTCGTGTCCTGCATCAGGTGCAGGCGTAGCGCAACGCGCAGCTCGTTGATGTCGGCGCGAAGCGAGCCGAGCGCACGCACGCTCGGCAGCCAGCTCTGTGCGATCTCGACGGTGTGGGCATTGATGTTCTGCATCGTGCTGATTGCCATCACGCCGACGCCGGCGAGCGAGAGCACGAGGACCGACAACACGGTCAAAATCTTGAATCGGATCGACAAGTTCGACATTACAACAAATCCCGATGATACCTAGCGACGCACAACTCACCTGCGCCGCAATCGTCACGACGACGACAGGGCGGAAGTCATTCCAACGATGCTGGCTGGTTGTTATCCGGTAAGATTGCGCCAATAGTCGCAAACAGGCGTTAACAGGAACCTACGTGGAACTACGGAAATCGCTGCCGCCGATCTTACATCTTCCGCAACATGTGTTGCAACGCAGCAGACATCGCGCAGCATCACACCAGCACACCGCGATGCGCGGTTGTACAGGACAGCTGACGACATCAGGCCGCCCGCACCGACTCCAGGAAGCGCGCCACCTCGCTCTTGAGGCGGTTGCTTTCCTGCGACAGCGATTGCGCGGCCGAATGCACCTGCGCCGAAGCAGCCCCGGTCTCGCCGGCGCCGCGCTGAACGTCGCCGATGTTCGCCGAGACCTCCGAGGTGCCCTGCGCGGCGTTTTGGATGTTGCGGGAGATCTCCTGTGTCGCCGCACCCTGCTCCTCCACCGCCGCGGCGATGGTCGACGAGATCTCCGACATGCGCGCGATGGTGTCGCCGATCTCCCTGATCGCGCCGACGGAGTCTTCCGTCGCAGCCTGGATCGCGCCGATGTGCTGGCCGATCTCGCCGGTCGCCTTTGCGGTCTGCTCGGCAAGCGCCTTCACTTCCGTCGCCACCACGGCAAAGCCCTTGCCGGCCTCGCCTGCCCGCGCCGCCTCGATCGTCGCGTTCAGCGCCAGCAGGTTGGTCTGGGCCGCGATGGTATTGATCAGATCGACCACGTCGCCGATGCGGCCGGCCGCCTTCGTCAGCTCGGCGACACGCGCATTGGTACGTTGCGCCTGTTCCACGGCAACGTCGGCAACCCGCGCCGATTCCTGCACCTGACGGCTGATCTCGGAAATCGAGGAGGTCATCTCCTCGCTCGCTGAAGACACCGACTGGACGTTGGCGGACGCCTCCTCCGAAGCCACGGCCACGGCCGTGGCGAGCCCGTTGCCGCGCTCGGCGGCCTGCGTCAGCGTGTTGGAGGACGCCTCGAGCTCGGTTGCCGCCGACGACACGGTCTCGACGATCTCGCCGACCGCACCCTCGAAGGCATCGGCAAGCCGCCGCATGTCCGCCTTGCGCTGTTCGCGCCCGCGTGCATCGGTCTCCGCCTGCTCGGCGCGCAGCCGCTCGGCCTCCGCCATGTTGGTCCTGAACACCTCGACCGCGCCGGCCATCTCGCCGATCTCGTCCTTGCGCCCGACGCCTGGAACGGAGATCGAGAGCTCGCCGCGCGCCAGCCGCGTCATCGCGCCCACCATGGCACCGAGTGCCTTCGAGATCGAACGCCCGAGCAAGAAGCCGACCGCGGCGAGGACGACCACGGTGATGCCGAAGGCGACGGCCATCCACAAGCGCACCGCCTCGCGGGTCGCTGCTTCAGCGGCGTCGGCCTGCTTGTACACGGCATCGACGGCGGTCCGCACCTCGACCATCAAGGGCTCGATTTCGCGGAAGGTCTTCATCATGGCGGCGTCGAGAGCCGCACTCTGTTGTGCGGTTTCGGCCCAGGCCGCGAACTCGGACTGGTATTTCTGAAGCTTGGCCGTGATGTCGTTCATCACCGGCGTGGGAATTGCGACGACCTCTATCGCCTTGGAGAATTCAACAGCGGCCTTCTTCACCTCGGCAATGTATTTTGGGTCGCGCCGCAGCATGAAGTCCTTCTCGTGCCGGCGCATCATCAGCATCCAGGTCGTCGTCCTGGGATCGTCGATCTCCTTCAGCTTGGCCTCGATGTCGTGCACGGCGGCGCGAAGCGAGCCGGACAGGCCGAGCGTCTCGTTCAGCCCGAGCCTGGTCTCGGCAGCCACCAGTGCGGCGAAGTCCGACGCGTAACGCTTGAAGCCGTCCTGCACCTGCTTCATCTTCTCGGACAGTGCGCTCATGCCACCGGCCGCCATCAGCCGCTCGACTTCGTCGAAATCGCCGTTGATCGGCCCGATCAGCTCGGCATGCGCCTTGGCGTAGCTCTCGCTGCGCCGCTGCTGGAAATTCTTCTCGTTGCGGCGGGCCTCCAGCATCTCGATCGAGAGCTGCTTGTTGAGATCGGCGAGCGCACGGGCGCGGTTGGCGACGTCGCGGGACGCATCCTGGGAGAGGCTGCCGATCTCGTAGATCGCGCCGAAGGCGGCAAGACCCAGCAGTCCGAACAGTCCGATCGCCATGACCTTGTGGGTGAGGCGAATGGAAAGGCCGCTCATGAATGTGCTCCAACGATTTGATACGCAATACGGGGAGGACGACTCAGCGTCCGGAAAATTCCGCGGGCATCATGACTGCGTTGCTTTTCTGGAAAGTTAACCCTGTGCGCATTCGTCGCGGCCCCTCATACGAACGCGCGCAACCGCCACGCCTTCACGCGCGGCGGTTGCACATCACGTCTGCTGACGTCAGGCGGCGCGCACGGTGCCGAGAAACTTGCCGACTTCGAGCTTGAGCCTGTTGCTGTCGCCGGACAGCGACTGCGCCGCCGAGAGAACCTGGGACGACGCTGAACCGGTTTCGCTGGCCCCGCGCTGCACCTCGGTGATGTTGGAGGACACTTGATGGGTGCCTTCCGCCGCTTGCTGGACGTTGCGCGAGATTTCCTGCGTCGCCGCGCCCTGCTCTTCCACGGCGGCCGCGATAGTCGAGGAGATCTCCGACAGCTTCTCGATGGTGTCGCTGATGGCACCGATCGCGCCGACCGATTCCTGCGTCGCCGCCTGAATGCCGGAGATCTGCTGGCCAATCTCGCCGGTCGCCTTCGCGGTCTGCTCGGCGAGCGCCTTGACCTCGGAGGCGACCACGGCGAAACCGCGGCCGGCCTCCCCGGCGCGCGCCGCCTCGATCGTGGCGTTGAGCGCCAGGAGATTGGTCTGGCCGGCGATGGTGTTGATCAGGTCGACCACATCGCCGATCCGGGTCGCGGCCATCGACAGCTTGCTGACGCGCTCGGTCGTGGTGCGGGCCTGGCTCACCGCTTCGCTCGCCACGCGCGCGGATTCCTGCACCTGGCGGCTGATCTCGGTGATCGAAGACGACAGCTCCTCGGTCGCCGATGCCACCGACTGAACATTGGTGGAGGCCTCCTCGGAGGCAGCAGCAACCATGGTGGTGAGCTCCTGCCCGCGCTCGGCGGCCGACGTGAGCGTCGAGGCCGAAGCTTCCAGCTCGGTCGCGGCCGAGGACACGGTGTCGACGATTTCCCCGATCGCGGCTTCGAAGCTGTCGGCCAGCTTGTACATTTCGGCCTTGCGCTGCTCGGCAGCCGACTTGTCCTGCCTGATCTTGGCCTCAGATTCCTCACGCGCCTTCTGCTCCGACACGATCTTGAACTTCTCGACGGCTGCGGCGACACCACCGACCTCGTCCTTGCGGCCGAGCCCGGGCAGCACGACGGAGAAATCGCCGCCGGCAAGCCTATCCATGGCTGCGGTCAGGGCGCGGATCGGCCGTGCGATGGTCAGGAACGACATGAGCCAGGAACCGACGAGAATGAGCACGGCACACGCGCCAACCTCCATGCCGAGACGTTCGCTCGCGGCCATTTCCTGGCCCGCGGCGCTGATCTCCTCCTCGCTTCTGTGCCTGGCGAAGTCCGCAATCTCGCTCGTCAGGGTGTCGAGCTGCGCAGCGATCGGCAGCGTCACCTCGCGGGTCACGCGCGCGCCTTCCTCGGACATCTTGGCGGCGCGGGCGGGGTCCGTTGCCGCCAAGGCAATGGCCTCGCCGCGAACAGAGGCAATCTGTAGAGCGCCCTTCGCGTAATCCCCAGACAGGCCCTTGAGCTTGTCGATACGCGCGCGATTTTCCGAAGAGCGCGTCAGCTTGAGCATGGCATCGACGGTGCCGTTCAGCGCTGCCAACCGTTCGGCCAGAGCCTCGCGCGCTTTTTGCAGTTCACTCGGATTGTTGGCGAGACGGACATCTCGCACGGCAAGCTGCATGCCGCGCGCCCAAAGTTTGGCTTCGATCGCGTCCCGTGCCAGCTCCTGTTGCGCGAAGGCGGCCTGGTTGGACCGGCGCACATTGCCGTTCCCGGTGAACTGGCTCACGATCATGGCGACGACGAGACCGACGCCGCATGCCGAAACGATCGCCAGTTTTGTACCAATCCGCAAATTCCGAACGAGGCTCAACATGGGCATGTTTCCCTGAGGAAATGCGCAGCCGAATCATTGTCGGCCGCCCTTGGCGTTGATCGCCCTTGCCTGAAAAATGAGCGCTCGCCATTCCAATTAGGTTAACAACGATCGCCGTGGAAATACTGGATCGGCGCAAAAGCCCTTGAAATTCAGCACGGAGCGCGAGCTTAACAAGTTAATCACAAGCAGCGATGGAAGCCTTGCCCTGCTGCGCCACGGTCTCACCGACGAGGCTGATGCGGAATACCGGCCTCTTGTTCTCGTCGAGCAGCTCCATGGACCACGCTGCGTTCGGCTTCAGGCCGCGTGCGATACCGCCGAGCAGATTGGCGCAGACCTCGGTCAACTCGGTCCAGGCCGCTCTGCGATCCTCGAACTCGTACGGCTGATCGGCGGCGCCGGAATAGCGACCGGTACTGATGCGGAAGAAGTAGAGCGACATCGTTGAACCCTTGTGTAGGGCCGCGTCCCCCGGGCCGTACGCAAACTGGCCGCGAACAGCTACCAACGCATGAAAACCGCCGTCCGTATGACTACGGCGCGGCAGCTTCGTGCTCGATCGAGGTCTTCAACGAAAAAGTGCGCGGACTGTCCGTGCAGCCAACTCACTGAGTCGAGCGGCGCAGCTCCAACGGGGCCTCGATCTTCGCGGGTTCCGATTTGGCTTCCGACTTCACCGGCTCGAGGCGACCGCTCTCGACACGCGGCGTCTCGACCCGTGCAGCGACTTCGGTGTTGGGTGCGACGACCGAACCGGTGCGTTCCGAGGTGCGCAGCGAGCGTGGACGCGCGACGGCGCGCGCCATCAGCATCTGATTGCCACCCTGATGGTGGAAGTCGCAATAGGCGAAGCCCATGCCTGACACCGAACCGCGGAAGCTGCGATCGTCAGTCTTTTCCAGGTTGAAACAGGGCTCGAACGGAATGCCCTTGATCGAGGCGCAGACGTTCTGGCCGCGGATCTGGAGCGTGTTGCCGGGCAGGCGAAGATGGCGCACCGGGCCCGCCCCCGAGAACTGCACGGCGCCCGCAGCGCCGAGGTCGTCGAGGATGCGGCCCGCACCACGGGTGCCGTCGAAACAGGTGAAGGCGAATACCTTGCCGGCGACGAAGCGGCGCGCCTCGTCAGCATTCATGCTTCCGGCCATGGCCGGTGCAAACGTCACTGCCGCCGTGACAGCCCCCAACACAATACGCGCAAGCATGCTCTACTCCGAACCAACCCCCGCAGCGGGCGATGCCTTATCTCTCTTTACCCGCTGCTTACCATACTAACCGTGGCAACATTGGAGCAGGTTGGTTGGTAAAGTCTGAACGCCGTTAGACAATTTTTACCACGATGCGGCCGCGGACCTCGCCTGCGAGGATTTTCGCGCCCCAGTCCGGCACCTCCGCAAGCGGAATTTCCTTAGTGATTTCAGCTAGTTTCGTCCGGTCCAGATCGGAGGCCAAGCGCAGCCAGGCAGCTTTCCGCGGCTCGATCGGGCACATCACCGAATCGATGCCGAGAAGGCACACCCCGCGCAAAATGAACGGTGCGACAGAAGATGGCAGGTCCATGCCGGCCGCCAGACCGCAGGCCGCGATCGCTCCGCCATACTTCGTCATCGACAGCAGATTCGCGAGCGTGGTGGAGCCGACGCTATCGACTCCACCCGCCCAGCGCTCCTTGGCCAGAGGCTTTGCCGGCGCCGACAATTCGTTGCGGTCGATAACTTCGGCTGCACCCAGGTGCTTCAGGTAGTCGGCCTCCGAGGCGCGACCGGTCGAGGCGATGACGTGGTAGCCGAGCTTCGACAGCACCGCGGTTGCAACCGAGCCGACGCCGCCGGCGGCACCCGTCACCACGACCGGGCCGCTCTTTGGCGAGATGCCGTGCTTCTCCAGCGCCAGCACGGAGAGCATCGCGGTGAAGCCGGCGGTGCCGATCGCCATGGCGTCGCGCGTCGACAAGCCCTGCGGCAGCGCGACCAGCCAGTCGCCCTTCACCCGCGCCTTCTCGGCATAGGCGCCGAGATGAGTCTCGCCCATGCCCCAGCCGGTGCAGACCACCTTGTCGCCCGCCTTCCACTGCGGATGCGAGGACGCTTCGACGGTGCCCGCGAAATCGATGCCGGCGATCATCGGGAAGCGGCGCACCACCGGCGCCTTGCCTGACAGCGCGAGGCCGTCCTTGTAGTTCAGCGTCGACCATTCCACGCGCACGGTGACGTCGCCGTCCATCAGCTCGGCTTCGTCGAACTGCGTGAGAGCGACGGTGGTGCCTTTATCCGCCTTGTCGATCCGGATTGCCTTGAATGTGCCCACGACTGAACTCCCTGACTTGTTTGTCGGGGATGTTTAGCCGATCAGGCAGGCTGCGCAACCGCTCGCTGAACCGGTTTCTCCACGATGGGAAGATTGATCAGCGCGGAGAGCACACCAAACAGGATCGAGAGCCACCAGATCGGCGTGTAGGAACCGAAGCGCTCGAACACGATGCCCCCCAACCAGACGCCGAGGAAGCCGCCGACCTGATGGCTGACGAAGGCGAAGCCGTACAGCGTCGCAAGCCAGCGCGTGCCGAACATCAGCGCCACCAGTGCCGAGGTCGGCGGCACCGTCGACAGCCAGGTCAAGCCGGAGACCGCGCCGAACGCGATCGCCGAGAACGGCGTGATCGGGAACGATATGAAGGCGAGCGTCGCAAGCGCGCGGGTGAAGTAGATCGTCGAGAGGATGTAGCGCTTGGGCAGCGAGTTCTGGAGGTAGCCGACGCTGAGCGAGCCCACGATGTTGAACAGGCCGATCGCCGCGATCACCCAGCCGCCGGTTTGCGCCGAGATGCCGCGATCGACCAGGAAGGCCGGCAGATGCACGGTGATGAAGGCGAGCTGGAAGCCGCAGGTGAAGAAGCCGAGCACCAAGAGCACGTAGGAGCGATGGCCGAAGGCTTCCGCGAGCGCCTTCGTAAACGTCTGCTCATCGGCAGGCGTGGTGTTGGTCGTCGCCGCGACCGGCGGCGTCGAGAGTGCCAGCGACAGCGGAATGATCAGCAGCATCAGGAAGCCGAACACGGAGAGCGTCTGCTGCCAGCCGAAATTGTCGATCAGCGCAACGCCGATGGGCGCGAACAGGAACTGCCCGAACGAGCCCGCCGCGGTGCCGGCGCCGAGCGCAAGGCCGCGCTTCTCGGCCGGCAGGAGCTTGCTGAATGCCGACAGCACCAGGTTGAACGAGCAGCCGGCGAGGCCAAAGCCGACCATGACGCCTGCGCCGATGTTGAGCGACAGCGGCGTCGAGGAGTAGCGCATCAGGAGCAGACCGCCGGCATAGAGCAGAGCGCCGACACACATCACGCGGAACAGGCCGAAGCGATCGGCGACCGCTCCCGCGAACGGCTGGCCCAAGCCCCACAGCAGGTTCTGCACGGCGATCGCAAGGCCGAACACGTCGCGGCCCCAGGCGAACTCATGGCTCATAGGCTGCACGAAGAAGCCCAGCGCCGAGCGCGGACCGAAACCGAGCATGCCGATCGCACAGCCGCAGAGGATCATGACCGCCGGCGTGCGCCAGCTGACGGAACGTGAGGCCTGACCGGGCTCGCCCGCTTGTGTCGACATGGAGTTCCTCATCTGACGTCGGCGGATCCGCAAATCGGCAGCCGCTATCGAGCCGTTTAATGCATCTGCATGAAAACCCCAAGTCAAAAACGTTTGCGTTCCACGAAGGGCTGCCGCGGGAGTATTGCGTTTCAATTCGGCCTCGGCTTACGCACGTCGCGTGACTTGACGGGAATGTGTGCGGCATCCCCTAGCCGTTGTCTTCAGCGCGTGTTATCTTCGATCTACTCATATTGAGCATATTAGAGCTTCGCAGGCGTCCCGCTCCGGCCTCTCGGCCGGATTACTCAGGCTCTATATATACTCATATCGAGCATAAATGACATGCGAGGGAGGCTTTGATGCCGATCACTGGAATTTACGGCCCCGACGATTTTGCCAACCGGCCGCGCGGCCAGACCATCAGCAGCCTTCCTCGCGCCGCTCCCGCGCGGCCGGAGCCGGCTTTGCCGATGCCCACACTGGACTGGACGCCCGAGGTCGAGCGCGCCACCGCATCCCTCTACGAACGCGTGAAGCACGTGATCCCGCCGATCGAGTGGCCGCTGATGGCGCCGACGATCAAGGCGATCAACGAGCTGAAGCGCGCCCGGAACGCCGTCATCCTCGCGCACAACTATCAGGCGCCGGAGATCTTTCATTGCGTCGCCGACATCGGCGGCGACTCGCTCCAGCTCGCGGTCGAAGCCACCAAGGTGAAGGCCGACATCATCGTGCAGTGCGGCGTGCACTTCATGGCGGAGACCTCGAAGCTGCTCAACCCCGACAAGACGGTGCTGATCCCGGATTCGCGGGCCGGCTGCTCGCTCGCCGCCAGCATCACCGGCACGGATGTGCGCCTGCTCCGCGAAAAATTTCCCGGCGTGCCTGTGGTCGCCTACGTCAACACGTCGGCGGAGGTGAAGGCGGAGGTCGACATCTGCTGCACCTCGTCGAACGCGGTGCAGGTGGTCGAGAGCCTGAATGCGCCGAGCGTCATCTTCCTGCCCGACCGTTATCTCGCCACCTACGTGGCGTCCAAGACCGACGTGAAGATCATCGCCTGGAAGGGGGCCTGCGAGGTGCACGAGCGCTTCACGGGCGAAGAGTTGCGCAGCCTTCGCGATGCCGATCCCTCTGTGCAGATCATCGCGCATCCCGAATGCCCGCCTGACGTGCTGGCGGAGGCCGACTTCACCGGCTCGACGGCACACATGATCAGCTGGGTGCGCAACAAGCGGCCGCGGCGGCTCGTGATGATCACGGAATGCTCGATGGCCGACAACGTGCGGGCCGAGCTGCCCGATGTGGAGATGCTGCGCCCCTGCAATCTCTGCCCGCATATGAAACGCATCACGCTTGCCAACATCCTGGAGAGCCTGCTGACGCTCCGCGAGGAGGTGACGATCGATCCCGCGCTCGCGAGCCGCGCGCGCCAATCGGTCGAGCGGATGATCAATCTGAAGAACTAGAAACACATTCGATGTCGTCCCGGACAAGCGAAGCGCAGATCCGGGACCCATAACCACAGGAAGATGTGATTGCGAAGAAAGGCAACACGCAGCCTCGCACAACAACTTTCGCTGCGGAGTATGGGTCCCTGCTTTCGCAGGGACGACAGGGGAGCAAGAGGAAATATCATGACAAACAACATCCACAACCTCACCCGCAGCACCGACGACGTCATCATCGTCGGTGGCGGCCTTGCCGGATTGTTCTGCGCGCTGAAGCTCGCGCCTCGCCCAGTGACGCTGCTCTCGGTCGCGCCGCTCGGACAGGGCGCATCATCGGCGTGGGCGCAAGGCGGCATCGCGGCGGCGGTGGCCGAAGGTGACAGCCCCGAAGCGCACGCCGCCGATACCGTCGCCGTGGGCGGCGGCCTCGTCGACGAAGCGGTCGCGCTCGGAATCGCGCGCGAGGCCGCGCCGCGGATTCATGATCTGCTGGCCTATGGCGTGCCGTTCGACCGCGATCTCGAAGGCAGCCTTGCGGTCGGACGCGAAGCGGCGCATTCCGCGCGGCGGATCGTGCATGTGCGCGGCGATGCGGCGGGCGCCGCGATCATCGCGGCCCTGAGCGAGGCCGTCCGGCGGACGCCGTCGACCCGCATCATCGAAGGTCTCGCCGCCGAAGCATTGTTGACCGAGGACGGCGCGGTAAGCGGACTTCAATTGCGTGAGGCGGGCAACGCGGCTGCACGGCCCGTCCTGCTCGCCTCGCGCGCGGTCGTGCTCGCAACCGGCGGCCTCGGGCATCTCTATGCCGACACCACCAATCCGCTCGAGGCCAGCGGCTCGGGCCTTGCGATCGCCGCACGCGCCGGTGCCGTGATTGCCGATCCCGAATTCGTACAGTTCCACCCCACCGCCGTCATGGTCGGGCGTGATCCCGCGCCGCTCGCGACCGAAGCGCTGCGCGGCGAAGGCGCGACGCTGATCAACGGCCGTGGCGAGCGTTTCATGACGGCGCGCCATCCGCTCGCCGAACTCGCGCCGCGCGACATCGTGGCCCGCGGCGTGTTCGCCGAGATCGCGGCCGGGCGCGGCGCCTTCCTCGATGCGCGGCAGGCGCTGGGTGCGCGCTTCGCCGACAAGTTCCCGACCGTGCATGCAAGCTGCATCGCCGCCGGCATCGATCCCGCCACGCAGGCCATCCCGATCGCGCCGGCCGCGCACTACCACATGGGCGGCATTGCGGTGGATGCGCGCGGCCGCAGCTCGATCGACGGGCTCTGGGCTGGCGGCGAAGTGTCCTCCACCGGCGCGCATGGCGCCAACCGCCTCGCCTCCAATTCGCTGCTGGAGGCCGTGGTCTATGCCGCCCGCATTGCCGACGACATCGCCGGCTGCGCCATCCCCTCGCCTGCCCGACTCGCCGATGCATGGGTGACGCCGTGCGGCGGCGCGCCGGATGCTGCGGCCGTGAAGAGGTTGCGGGCGATGATGAGCGCGCGCGTCGGCGTAATCCGCGACGGCGCTGGGCTTGCGGAGGCCGTGCGCAGCTTCGCTGCACTCGAGCGCGAGGCTGCGAGCATCGCGCTGCGCAACATGGCGACGTCGGCACTGCTCGTGACTGCCGCGGCCTGGACCAGGCGCGAGAGCCGCGGCGCGCATTTCCGCTCGGACCATCCGGCGGATGTCCCTGCCCTGGCACAGAGAACGATGACCACGCTCGCCGCTATGCGCGAGGTGGCCGACAGCCTCACCGATCGCTCAATGCCGCGCACCGCGCACCCCCTGATGGCCTGATGGAGTTCTCATGATCACCGCAACCTCACTGCTCTATCCCGACGCCTTCCTCTCGCCGCTCGCGATCGACGAGGCCGTGCAACGCGCGCTCGCCGAAGACCTCGGGCGCGCCGGCGACGTCACCTCGCTGGCAACGATTCCGGAAGCAACGACGGCTCAGGCGATCCTGGTCGCGCGCCAGTCCGGCGTGATCGCCGGATTGCCGCTGGCGCTGGCGACGCTGCAAAAGCTGTCACCCGACATCGAGGTGCGAGCGCATGTCCGCGACGCGGCACGGGTTGCCCGCGGGCAGCATGTGCTGACCATCACGGGCCCGGCGCGCGCTATTCTCACGGCGGAGCGGACCGCGCTGAATTTCGTCGGCCGCCTGTCGGGCGTTGCAACGCTCACGGCCGACTACGTCGCGCAGACCGAAGGCACACGGATGCGCATCTGCTGCACGCGGAAGACGACCCCGGGCTTGCGAGCGCTGGAGAAATACGCCGTGCGCTGCGGCGGCGGCTTCAATCACCGCTTCGGACTCGACGATGCGATCCTGATCAAGGACAACCACATCGCGGTCGCCGGCGGCATTCGTCCGGTGCTGGAGCGCGCCCGTGCCCATGCCGGCCATCTCGTCAAGATCGAGATCGAGGTGGATACGCTCGTGCAACTGCGCGAGGTGCTGGCCACCGGAATGGCCGACGCCGCGCTGCTCGACAACATGGACCTCGCCACACTGCGTGAGGCCGTGAAGCTTAATGAAGGCCGTCTCCAGCTGGAGGCATCCGGCGGTGTCACGCTGGAGTCGATCGCGGCGATTGCGGCGACCGGGGTCGATTACGCCTCGGCCGGTGCGCTGACGCATTCGGCGCCGAATTTCGACTGTGCGCTGGATATAGAGGCGTGATTTCTTCGCCTCTCCCCGCTTGCGGGGATAGGCCGGAATGCGCGCGCAGCGCGGATTCCGGGTGAGGGGGACTCTCCGCGAAGAAAACTCTCACCGTCCCCGTGGAGAGTCCCCCTCACCCCAACCGTCTCCCCGCAAGCGGGGCGAGGGAGCCGACCTGCATCGTGGCGCGTACTACCTTCGCTCGGTCGCGCCCATCTCTGCAGAGCTCTTGGCTTCCTGCGCGAGCTCGGCGGAGAGCGCGGCGGTCTGCGCAGGCGTGCCCCAGCTCGGTTCCTCGCTGCCGTCGCCCCAGGCGCGCGGGCGGTAGAAGGTGTGCACGCCGGTCTTGTACATCTTCTTCATCTCGGCGACCCAGGACGGGCGTACCCAGTAGGCGTGGTAGTGCGTGGACTTGCCGACCTCGGGGAGCCAGATCTGGCCGTCGAGCATGGCCTTGGCGATCTTCTTGGCGCGCTCCCACATCTCAGGCTCGCGGATGACGTCGGCATTGTTGTCGCAGGCAAAGGTGAACTGGCAGGCGAGATGACGATGCTTGTTCTGATAAACCGCGCCGCACACGGTGTCGGGATATTTGCCGGAGAACACGCGGTTCATCACGACTTGCGCGACGGCCATCTGGCCACGGACGGCCTCGCCGCGGGACTCGAAGTAGACGGCTTCGGCGAGACATTTCTCTGACTTGGCGCGCGACTTGTCGTCGAGCGCGAGCCGCTCCGCCGGCGATCTGGCGCGCTGGTTGTCGGCGTTGACCTCGCCCTTCGGCGCGACACTCTCGCCGCTCTCGATGTCCTTGGCGATCTCCGCCGTCGGCGGCGACAGCGAGGCCGTCACCTTCATGTCGGGATCAGGCATCACGATCAGCGGCTCGGCGCCCGGCTGCCAGCTCTCGATGCTCTCGACAGAGCCGCCGAGCGAGGAGCTGCCGAAGAACAGGTTCGAGGTCTTGACGCTGAAGGGATCGCGCACAGGCGTCGTCGGCGCAGTAGCTCGCTTCAGCGCTTCCAGCGGCTGCACCGCGAATGCGCGCGCGGCCTCGCTGGCCTGCGGCGCATTGGCATATTGCGGCAGCGGCGGCGCACGGAGCGCCTCCTGAAGCTCGGGATCGAGCGCGGCTGCGGACTCAGGCGACATCGCCTGCGGCAACGCGGCGGTCTTGGCACCGAATACGGAACTGTTCGAGGTCGTGGGATCTTCCTGCGCGGGTGCTGCGGCCGGCGTGGTCGTATCGGAAGGCGTCGTCGGGGCAGCGATTGCGAGGCGATCACCCTTCATCGAGCGATCGACCTTGGGAAAATCGGCGGCCTGGTAGCGCGGCGGTGCCTGCAGCGCCGGATTGCGACTGATCGCGCCGGTAACGTCGCGGCCATCGATGCTCGCGAGGCGAACCATCGCGCTCTGCGGAACCGACGTGCCAATGGGGCGGGAAAAGCTGTAGGTGGCCAGCTGTATGGAGGACGCAGCGGAAAAAACCTGCCTCTGCCAACGCTCGGCGACGCCGGGTTGACGCGCCAGCAGCGAGGCAATGTCCTGATAGCCGGTCTCTCTCGGCATCAATGCGAAGATGCAGAGACCGATGCCGAAGGACGCGAACCGCGCGCCCTTCGGATGGGTACGCAACACTGACATCGTTACGCTCACGCTACGCTTACGCCAGAAAAATCGAACGGCAGTACATCCGTGCAATTCGATCTTTATCGTAAGTATCCAATTTAGGTTGCCGGGGCGTTAATCGGCGTTGCGGGCACGGCACACTCAAGCGAACACAGGTGTTTTCACGGGACGATGTCGCGCATTGGTCAATGGCGCCTGACGTGAAGCGGTAAACAACCGGTCAACGCGAATGGTGAAGGAACTCTTGATGGTGCGTATCATTGTGGGACGCGCGTTCCCGATGTCGCGGAAAGCATCGCCACGTCCATCGCTGTCATGCCCCGACTTGATCGGGGCATCCAGTACGCCGCGACTTCTCGAATCAAGCACTGCTGTCGCGGAGTACTGGGTCGCCCGGTCAAGCCGGGCGATGACAGTGAGTGTGTGGCGAGCATGTGTGACAACACTCGTCATTGCGAGCGCAGCGAAGCAATCTAGTATCCCTCCGCGGTAAGATTCTGGATTGCTTCGCTGCGCTCGCAATGACGGTGTGGAGGCGATCTCGCTTAAAATGAAAGAGGCGGGGTTTTGGCCCCGCCTCTCTCAACTCAATCTGCTCTTCGTCTTACGCCTGGCTCGCGGCCGTCTTGCCGAGTGCGGCTTGCGCAGCGGCGAGACGGGCGATCGGCACGCGGTAGGGCGAGCACGAGACGTAGTCGAGACCGATCTGGTGACAGAACGCGACGGAGGCGGGATCGCCGCCGTGCTCGCCGCAGATGCCGACCTTGAGCGAGGCCCGCGTCTTGCGGCCACGCGCGACGCCGATCTTGACGAGCTCACCAACGCCTTCCTGGTCGAGCGCGATGAAGGGATCGACCGAGAGGATGCCCTTGGCGACGTACGGACCGAGGAAGCTCGCCGCGTCATCGCGGCTGATGCCGTAGGTGGTCTGCGTCAGGTCGTTGGTGCCGAACGAGAAGAACTCGGCGGACTGCGCGATCTCGGCCGCGAGCAGGCAGGCGCGCGGCAGCTCGATCATGGTGCCGACCTGATAGGCCAGCTTGGTGTTGGTGTCGCGCATCACCGCCTGCGCGGTGACATCGATCCGGGCCTTGACGAGGTCGAGCTCAGCCTTGGTCGCGATCAGCGGCACCATCACCTCGAGACCGACGGCCTTGCCGGTGCGCCGCTGCGCCTCGACCGCGGCCTCGAAGATCGCGCGGGCCTGCATCTCGGCGATCTCGGGATATGCGATCGCGATACGGCAGCCGCGGAAGCCGAGCATCGGATTGAACTCCGAAAGCTCGCGAGCGCGGTCGGCCAGGCGCCGCGGGTCGGTGTTCATGGCGCGCGCCACTTCCTCGACCTCGGCATGGGTGTGCGGCAGGAACTCGTGCAGCGGCGGATCAAGCAGTCGGATCGTGACGGGCAGGCCCTTCATGATCTCGAACAGCTCGACGAAGTCGGCCCGCTGCATCGGCAGCAGCTTTGCCAGCGCCGCGCGGCGCGCCTGCTCGTCCTCGGCGAGGATCATCTCGCGCACCGTGCGGATGCGCGTCTCCTCGAAGAACATGTGCTCGGTGCGGCACAGGCCGATGCCTTCCGCACCGAACTTGATCGCGGTGCGCGCATCTTCCGGCGTATCGCCGTTGACGCGGACGCCGATCTTGCGGACCTGATCAGCCCAATTCATCAGCGTGCCGAACTCGCCGGACAGCTCCGGCTCGATCATCGGCATGCGGCCGGCGAGCACCTGGCCGAGCGAGCCGTCGATGGTAATGACGTCGCCGGACTTGAAGGTGCGCGAGCCGATGCTCATGGTGCCGCGGCCGTAATCGACGCGGATGGTGCCGCAGCCGGAGACGCAGGGCTTGCCCATGCCGCGCGCGACCACCGCCGCGTGCGAGGTCATGCCGCCGCGCGTGGTCAAGATGCCTTCGGCGGCGTGCATGCCGTGGATGTCTTCCGGGCTGGTCTCGATGCGGACCAGGATGACCCTGCGTCCGTCGGCCTGGAGCTTGGCCGCTTCGTCCGAGGAGAACACGATCTCGCCGGAGGCGGCACCTGGCGAGGCCGGCAGGCCGGTCGCGATCACGTCGCGCTTGGCGTTGGGATCGATGGTCGGATGCAGCAGCTGGTCGAGCGATGCCGGATCGATCCGCGTCACCGCTTCCTTCTTCGAGATCAGGCCTTCATTGGCGAGCTCGACCGCGATGCGCAGCGCCGCCTTCGCGGTGCGCTTGCCGCCGCGGGTCTGGAGCATCCAGAGCTTGCCCTGCTCGACCGTGAACTCCATGTCCTGCATGTCGCGGTAGTGCTTCTCGAGCAGCGTGTAGATCCGCGTCAGCTCCTTGAAGGCGTCCGGCATCGCCGATTCCATCGACGCCTTGTCGGAGCCCGACTCTTTCCGCGCTTCCTCGGTGATGTCCTGCGGCGTGCGGATGCCCGCCACCACGTCCTCGCCTTGCGCGTTGATCAGGAACTCGCCGTAGAGCTTGCTCTCGCCGGTCGAGGGATTGCGGGTGAAGGCAACGCCCGTCGCCGACGTGTCGCCCATGTTGCCGAACACCATGGCCTGCACGTTGACCGCGGTGCCCCATGATTCCGGAATGTCGTGCAGCTTGCGGTAGGTCACCGCGCGCGCGTTCATCCAGGAGGAAAACACAGCACCGATCGCGCCCCAGAGCTGGTCGTGCGGATCCTGCGGGAATTCCTTGCCGGTCTCGCGCGCGACCGCGTCCTTGTACTTGCCGACCAGATCGACCCAGTCCTCGGCCGACAGATCGGTGTCGAGCGTGTAGCCCTGGCTGTCCTTGAAGGTGTCGAGGATCTCCTCGAAGTGATGATGCTCGAAGCCGAGCACCACGTCCGAATACATGGTGATGAAGCGGCGATAGCTGTCATAGGCGAAGCGACGGTCGCCCGACAGCTCGGCCAGCGCGTCCACGGTCGCGTCGTTGAGGCCGAGATTGAGCACCGTGTCCATCATACCCGGCATCGAGGCGCGCGCGCCGGAGCGCACGGAGACGAGCAGCGGGTTCTTGGTGTCGCCGAATACCTTGCCGGTCAACTTGCCGACATGGTCCAGCGCCTTCTCAACCTGCGACTGCAATTCCTTCGGATAGGACTTGTCGTGGGCGTAGAAGTAGGTGCAGACCGAGGTCGGGATGGTGAAGCCGGGAGGCACGGGCAGACCGAGATTGGCCATCTCGGCGAGGTTGGCGCCCTTGCCGCCGAGCAGGTCGCGCATCTCCGTCCGGCCTTCGGCCTTGCCGTCGCCGAATGTGAACACCCATTTTCCGGCCTTGGCCGCTGCTGGCGCGGCCTTCTTCGGTGCGGGCTTCGCGGCGAACTTCGGCTGAGCCGCCTTGGACACAGCCTTTGCCGCCGGCTTGGCTGCGGACTTTGCAGCGGGCTTGACGGCCGGCTTCGAGGCACTCTTGGAGGCACTCTTGGCAAGCGCCTTGCGGGCTGGCGGCGCGGCTTTCGCCGCGGCAGAGGACTTTGATTTCGCTGGCATTTTCGCCGGGATTTTCTTGGGCTTCGAGGCGGCTTTGGCCATAGCTTGCACACAACCTGCGAGAGGAATGGGAAATCGCGGGCCTTACACCATTTTGGGCGGGCCCGCGCAAGTCGGACAGTTCCGAAAAGTGAACGCCTAGAAGCGGAGCCACTTCAGGAGCCCGAGCCCGATCGCGCCATTCACGATGAGGAAGATCGCGACGATCAGATTGAGGAGCCGCGGCATGATCAGGATGAGCACGCCCGCAATCAACGACAGGATCGGCGAAATGTGGGCGACGGTGATGTGCATGAATCTTCTTTCTGTGGAGGTGGACGAATCGCGGGCGGATCATAGCGGCGCCGGTTCCGCGAGTGGAGACGCGTAAGCCCAATGCAAGTTCCCTGCTCCGCGAAAATTGCCCGAAATTGCCGCTGATGCGGCAGGGCTTTTCCCGGAACATTGCGAAGGGTGCATGCATTGGCAACCCGATCGCGCCACTGGCGCATCCGAATAATCACGTCGAAGGAGTTGTCCATGCGGAACAGGATTCTTGCTCTTGCAGCGCTCGCGGCCGCGATCGGCTCGCCTCTTGCGGCGCAGGCGCAAAGCGGCGTTACCGTCGGCCGCGCGCCCGCCGTGGTCGATAGTGCCCCGAGTATTGCGACCGACCAGCGGCCGGCCTTCCGCGAATATGTCGTCGAACAACGTGTGCCGGCCTTCCGTATTCCGGATCGCGTAGTGGTCGGCGCCACCTTACCCGAAAGCGGCGTCACCTATTATGACGTGCCGCAACGTTTCGGCGCCACCACCTATCGCTACACCGTCGTGAACGGCGAGACCGTGTTGGTCGAGCCGCGCTCGCGCCGTATCGTCGAGGTGCTGGACTAGTGTTGATGGACTAGATGTCCGGCGCGTCAAATCAATCAGGCTGGCGCGAGCAGTGTTAATCGGACATCAGGCCCCGCCCGGTTCTCCCCCCGCCGGGCGGGGCTTTTTTTGGCCCGTCATTCCGAGGCGCGCGAAGCGCGAACCCGGAATCCATCGCGCCGCGCGTGATGAGGAAAAATGGATTCCGGGCTCGCGCCAAGTGGCGCGCCCCGGAATGACGGCGGTATTTGCCGCGCGACCGCGCCCTCAATCCTGGATCTTCGAGAAATCCGCCACCGCACGCGTCGCGCTGCGGATCTCGCCCAGCAGCTTCAGGCGGTTCTCGCGCACCTTAGCATTGTCGTCGTTGACGCGAACCTTGTCGAAGAACGCATCGACCGGCGGACGCAGCTTTGCCATCGCGCTCATCGCGGCCGCAAAGTCCTCCTTGGCAACGGCGGCGCTTGCTTCCGCCTTCACCTCGCCGATCGCCTTCGCCAGCGCCTTTTCCTCGTTGAGGTTGTAGAGCGCAGTATCCGGTGCGCCCTCGAATGTGCGCTTGTCCTTCTTCTCCTCGATCGAGAGGATGTTGCTGGCGCGCTTGGTGCCGGCGAGCAGGTTCTTGCCGTCGTCGCTGTCGAGGAACTTTCCGAGCGCTTCGACACGTCGAACGATCATGAGCAGATCGTCCTGGCCGCCGAGCGCAAACACGGCATCAACGAGATCGTGCCGCGCGCCCTGCTCGCGGAGCTGGACTTTCAGGCGGTCGGCGAAAAAGGCGAGCAGATCGCTCGGAAGCTTCTGGGCATCGGCAGGCTTGACCGACAAGCCGGCGAGTGCGGACGCCGCCACCTTCACGAGCGACAGACGCAACGCGTTGTCGGCAATCAGTCGGATCACACCCAGCGCCGCGCGACGCAGCGCATACGGGTCCTTCGATCCCGTCGGCTTCTCGTCGATCGCCCAGAAACCAACGAGCGTGTCGATCTTGTCCGCCAGCGCAACCGCAACGCTGATCGGATCGGTCGGCACGCGATCGGTGGGCCCTTGCGGCTTGTAGTGCTCCTCGCAGGCTGCGGCGACGGAACCGTCCTCGCCCTGGGCCAGCGCGTAGTACCTGCCCATCAGGCCTTGCACCTCGGGGAATTCACCGACGACCTCGGTGAGCAAATCCGCCTTCGCCAGATGCGCAGCGCGCGTCGCCTTGGCGACGTCGGCGCCGACCAGCGGCGCGATCTCGGCGGCGAGACGCTCGATGCGCTTGATGCGCGATGCCTGGGTGCCGAGCTTCTCGTGGAACACGATCTGCTCGAACTTCGGCAGACGATCCTCGAGCTTGGTCTTCAGGTCCGTCTCATAGAAGAACTTCGCATCCGACAGGCGCGGACGGATCACGCGCTCGTTGCCTGATACGATGACCTTGCCGCCGTCGGCCGCCTCGATATTGGCGGTGAGGACGAACTTGTTGGTTAGCTTCCCTGTCTTGGAATCCCTGACGACGAAACATTTCTGGTTGTTGCGGATGGTGGCGCGGATCACCTCTTCGGGGATCGCGAGATATTCCTCCTCGAACGATCCCATCATGACGACAGGCCATTCGACGAGGCCGGACACTTCGTCCAGCAGCACCTGATCCTCGACCAGTTCGAACCCTTGTGCGAAGGTCAATTCCTTGGCATCGGCGAAGATGATGTCCTTGCGCGCCTGCGGATCGAGAATGACCTTGGCGGCCTTCAGCTTCGCCTCATAGTCCTCGAACCGGCGCACGCTGATTGCGTCCGGCGCCATGAAGCGATGGCCGTAGGTGGTCTGGCCGGTCTCGATGCCGTCGACCTCGAACTTCACGACATCGGGCTCTTCGGTCTCGGGCCCGAACGTCGCGGTGATCGCGTGCAGCGGACGCACCCAGCTCAGCGAGCCGGGCTTGCCGGAGCGCGCACCCCATCGCATCGATTTCGGCCACGGGAAGGTGCGGATGATGACGGGCAGAATTTCCGCGAGCACGTCGATCGCATCGCGGCCGGGCTTCTCGATCAACGCGATATAGAAGTCGCCCTTCGGGTCGCGCTGGATCTTGGCTTCATCGAGCGAGCTGAGACCTGTCGCCTTCAGGAAGCCCTGCACGGCTGCATCGGGCGCGCCGACTTTCGGGCCGCGGCGCTCGGTCTTGAGATCAGGCTGGCGCGCAGGGATTCCGTGCACGGTGAGCGCCAGGCGGCGCGGCGTCGCGAACGCTTTCGCGCCCTCGTAGACGAGCCCTTCGGCGACGAGCTTGTCGGTGACCATGCGGCGCAGATCGTCGGCCGCCTTCGCCTGCATGCGCGCGGGGATTTCTTCCGAGAACAGTTCAAGCAAAAGATCGGGCATCAGGCCGCTCCGCCCGCTTCAGTGTGGATCCAGGCCTCGCCGCAGGCCTTTGCCAGCTCGCGCACGCGAAGAATGTAGCTCTGCCGCTCGGTCACGGAGATCACGCCGCGGGCGTCGAGCAGGTTGAAGACGTGGCTCGCCTTGATGCACTGGTCATAGGCGGGCAGCGCCATCAGATGCTGCTTCTGGTTACCGCCTTCGCGCCAGCCTGCGTCGAGATATTTCCGGCAGGCCGCTTCGGCCATCTTGAACTGCTCGAACAACATCGCGGTGTCGGCATATTCGAAGTTATGCCGCGAATATTCCTGCTCGGCTTGCAGGAAGACGTCACCATAGGTGACCTTCTGATCGCCCTCGCGGCCGTTGAAGTTGAGGTCGTAGACGCGGTCGACGCCCTGCACATACATCGCGAGGCGCTCGAGCCCATAGGTGAGCTCGCCCGCGACGGGCGCGCATTCGAAGCCCGCGACCTGCTGAAAATAGGTGAACTGGCTCACTTCCATGCCGTCGCACCAGCACTCCCAGCCGAGGCCCCAGGCGCCCAGCGTCGGGCTCTCCCAATCGTCCTCGACGAAGCGGATGTCGTGCACGGCGGAATCGATGCCGATCGCGGCGAGCGACTTCAGGTACAGCTCCTGAAGGTTCGGCGGCGACGGCTTCATGATCACCTGGAACTGGTAATAGTGCTGCATCCGGTTCGGATTCTCGCCATAGCGGCCGTCCTTGGGCCGACGCGAGGGCTGCACATAGGCGGCGTTCCAGGGCTTTGGCCCGAGCGCGCGCAGGGTGGTGGCCGGATGGAAGGTGCCCGCGCCCATCTCCATGTCGTAGGGCTGCAAAATCACGCAGCCCTGCTCGGCCCAGAACCGCTGGAGCGCGAGGATGAAGCCCTGGAACGAGCGTTCCGGGCGCATATGGGCGGGCAATGAGGCGTCCATCGTCAGATCAGGCTCTCGCGGGGGTTTTGAATCGCGCGGGACCGTATCGACGGCGGGGATGGGAATCAAGGCAAAGGGGGCAAAAGCAGGCCCGTTCTCCGTCATGGCCGGGCTTGTCCCGGCCATCCACGTCTAGCCACGTGGTACAAAGAACATGGATGCCCGGGACAAGCCCGGGCATGACGACTGCGGCGACTAACCCGGGCGATAGGCTCCGGTCACGGGGTCACGTTTCAGCGTCTGGATGTCCCCCATATGGGCGGCTTCGGCGACGCGCGACAAGCGCATCTCCTCCAGCTCCTGGTTGATCCGGACAGCGGTCTTGTAGGCCCAGCGGACCACGGCAAGCCCGCCCAACACGCCCGCGAAAGCGACGAACGGCGGCATCGGTCGATCCTTGTCTAGTGCTCAGCCCCCACGCGCATTGTTGCGCAGATGGACTTGCGCCGCAATCGGCAGGCCTCGGGCCAAATGGCGCGGGAGGGTGCCGCCTAGAACCCGAATTTCGCCCAAATCGCCCGCGTCTCGACCGCCGAGATCAGCTCATCCGGAAGGCCGGCCACTGATTCCAGGGCCGAAAGCTGCCCAGCTCCGGGCGATTTCCGTCCCAGAAAGCCGGACAGCAGCCCGGTCGGCTGCGCAATCACGGGGGTGAGAACCTTCTCACCGTAGCGGGCACGAAGAGTTGAGCGGAGATCGCCGATGCCGTCGGCCAGCCCCAGCGCGATCGCGCTTTCCCCGGCCCAGTATTCTCCCGTGAATAGCGTGTCGTCGTCGCCCTTCAGCCGCGTGCCGCGGCTCTCCTTCACCAGCGAGATGAAGATCTGGTGGATCTCGCGCTGGATCGTCTTCAACTTGGCGACGTCATCGGGGTTTTCCGGGAGGAACGGGTCGAGCATCGCCTTGTGCGCGCCGGCGGTGTACAGGCGCCGCTCGATGCCGAGCCGCCTGATCGCCTCCTGGAAACCAAAACTGCCGCCGACCACGCCGATCGAGCCGAGGATCGAGGAGGGATCGCAGATGATCTCGTCGCCTGCGCAGGCGATCATGTAGCCGCCGGAGGCCGCGACGTCCTCGACGAACACCATAACCTTCAGCTTTTTCTCCGCCGCAAGCTGCTTGATACGTAAGAATATCTGGCGCGACTGCACCGGCGAGCCGCCGGGCGAGTTGATCACCAGCGCCACCGCCTTGGCGTTCCGATATGAAAACGCCCGCTCCAGCACCCGCGCGACGCCCGCGAGTGTCATGCCGGGGCGCAGCGGCGTCACCGCGCCGATGACGCCGGACAGCCGCACCACCGGCACCACCGCCGTGCCGGGACGGAAGCGCGCCGGCAGATATTGCATGAGCTTGTCGGCCAGGCCGGAACTCTCACCATCGTTCAATTTTTCGGCCATGCCGTTACCTCTGCTTAATCATTTCTTATCACGCGACTGTCATTGGAAGTGCCTGGAACGTGTTTTGCAGATTTTCCGTTAGAAGGCTGCAATGAGGCAGCGGAGAACGCCATGAAAGTCTATTTGCTTATGCTGCTGATCGGTGCGCTGTTCATGGCGATCCGTCTGACGACTCCGCAAGAGCAGCAGTCGGAATCGCTGCCGCAGTAAGTCGTCACGGCTCGGCCAGCGGCAAGACCGCCCTCCCCTCCAGAATCTCCTTCACCTTTTTTTTAGGCACGCCTGCCTCCTCGTTGAGCATGAGCCCGGGCAACACGCGCGTCGGGGCCCGGCCGCCTTTCACCGCGCGCACCAGTACGCGAATCGCGGGTCGTCCCGCCTCACCGTGAACCGGCAGGATCGACAGGCTGCCGAAGCCGCGTGACAGCGCGGCCAGAACGTCCGCTATCCCATCTGCGCGCCATATCAGCGTCAGCACACCGTTCGATCGGAGGATGCGCCGTGCTGCATGCACCCAGGCATGCAGCGTCTCCTCGCTCGCAACATGGGCGGCGTGGCGCGCCTGATCTGGCGAACCGCGATGCCGAGCGGGATCGTTGAAGGGCGGATTCATCAACACCACGTCGACGCTGTCAGGCACGAGGCCATTTGCCGCAAACGCCTGCGCATCGGCCGCGACGTCGAGCACGATCGTCTCGGCGGCAATCACATTCGCCGCCGCATTGGCGCGTGCGAGCTCCGCCAGATCCGGATCGATCTCGACTAAGCCGAGCCTCAAGCCAGCCACGCGCCGGGCGAGCGCGAGGCCTGCCGCGCCGATGCCGGCGCCGAGATCGACCACGCGATCGCCCGCCCTGGCTTCCGTCGCCGCCGCGAGCAGGATGGCGTCGTGACCAGCGCGATGGCCGGACCGCTTCTGCTTCAGCCGCAGCTGCCCGCCGAGAAAGGCGTCCTCGGTGATGTCTGCCGGCGCGTCAATCATCGCCGCGCAGTTCGTGGCTGAGGCCGGCCTCAGTGAGCAGCTGGCGGGCTTCGACGGCGTCATCCTCATGGACCAGAATCCGCCGCGGCAAGATGCCGAGTGAGCCCTCGATGATGCTCATGTTCTGGTCCAGCACCAGATGATGGATGTTGGCACCGTCGAGCAGCGCGCCGATCGCCGACACCAGCACCATGTCGTTGGTCCGAACCAGTTCACGCAAAACGCGGGTCTCCTGCCTGGAAAAGGGGGAAGCGGCAAATGTCAATGGTTCCGCAGCACTTGCCGCATCCGCTGCCAGTTTCTATTGTATTTCCATCAGAATAGCCCTTCCGGGGCAAATATTGGAGACCGGCGTGGCCGTCATTGTACCTTTCGAAACTCCCGGCGCGTCGATCGAAGAGCTGGTTGCCCTTGTCGCCGGAGACATGGAGCGCGTCAACGCCACGATCCTGTCGCGGACCGGTTCGGACGTGACCATGATCCCGGAGGTCGCCAACCATCTGATCTCCTCCGGAGGCAAGCGCCTGCGGCCGATGCTGACGCTCGCCATGGCCAACCTCGCCGGCTACACCGGCGACGGCCACATCAAGCTCGCCGCCTCCGTCGAATTCATGCACACCGCCACCCTGCTCCATGACGACGTCGTCGACGAGAGCGAGATGCGCCGCGGCAAGCTGTCGGCACGCATGCTCTGGGGCAACGAGGCGAGCGTGCTGGTCGGCGACTTCCTGCTCGGCCAGGCCTTCCGCATGATGGTCGAGGTTGGCTCGCTGCGCGCGCTCGACATCCTCTCCGCGGCCGCCGCCACCATCGCCGAGGGCGAGGTGATGCAGCTTGCGGCCGCCAAGAACACCGCGACCACCGAGGACGAATATCTCGCCGTGATCCGCGGCAAGACCGCCGAACTGTTCGCGGCGGCCTGCGAGGTCGGCCCCGTGATCGCCAACCGGCCGAAGGCGGAGCAGACCGCCTGCCGCTCGGTCGGCATGAATCTCGGCATCGCCTTCCAGCTCGTCGACGACGTGCTCGACTATGGCGGCAAGAGCGCAAAACTCGGCAAGAACACCGGCGACGATTTCCGCGAGGGCAAGATCACCCTCCCCGTCGTGCTCGCCTTCCGCCGCGGCAACGACACCGAGCGCGCCTTCTGGATCCGGGCGCTGGAGCGCGGCGAGATCGGCGATTCCGATCTCGACCACGCCATCGGGTTGATGAACAAGCACCGCGCGCTCGAGGACACGCTGAGCCGCGCCCAGCACTACGGCGCCATGGCCGTCGACGCGCTGGCGCTGTTCCCGTCCTCGCCGATGAAGAGCGCGCTGGAGCAGGTCGTGGCGTTCTGCCTGGCCCGGTCGCATTAAGGCTTTCGCGTTTCAGCGCAAGTGCTCGCCACACCACCGGCGTCGTCCCGGCGAACGCCGGGACCCATACCGCGTGATCTATCGATAGGTCACGGGTGCGAGTACCGATAACGACCGGCCTGCCCCAAATCACTCCCTGTGGTTATGGGTCCCGGCGTTCGCCGGGACGACACTGGTGAGATAGCGCCACAACGCTCCCACATCGTCATTGCGAGCGCAGCGAAGCAATCCAGAATCCCTCCGCGGAAACAGCCTGGATTGCTTCGCTGCGCTCGCAATGACGGAATATGACGCACGGCCATCGTTCTACAATTTACACTTCAAACCGCAGCAACAGCTTCGCAATCTCTCCTGTCGCCGAGCCCGGATCCACCGCTCACCCCACTCACTTGCATTTTGCAAGTTACTTCTCTAACTTCCCGCCATGCAACCGAAATCCCCCTCCATCCTGGAATGCCCGGTTGGCCGCGCCGTGGAGACGGTCGGCGAATGGTGGAGCATTTTGATCCTGCGCGATGCGTTTCAGGGGGCGACGAAGTTCGACGAGTTCCAGCAAAGCCTCGGCATCGCGCCGAACATCCTGTCGCGGCGGCTTGCCCATCTCACCAAGAGCGGCATGTTCGGCCGCCGCCGCTATCATGAGCGCCCACCGCGCTACGAATATGTGCTGACGGACAAGGCACGGGACTTCTTCCCCGTCATCGTCGCGCTGCTCGCCTGGGGCAACAAGCATCTCGCTCCGAAGGGCGAATCCATCCTGCTGGCGAACCGGAGTGACGCTCGTCCGTTCGATCCGGTCGTGGTCGACGCCGCCGACATGCGTCCGATCACGCTCGCCAATACGATCGCGATTCCCGGGCCGCGCGCCAGCCGCGGGATGCGCGCGCGGCTCGCTTCGCTCAAAGCGATGAACCCGGCCGTCGCGCCGGCTGGAGATTGACATGCGTCGTATCGTCGTGACGGGAATGGGCGCAGTGTCGCCGCTCGGCTGCGGTGTCGAATTGTCCTGGCGCCGACTGCTCGCCGGGCAAAGCGGACTGCGGCCGCTGCCCGAATGGGCGCAGGTGCTGCCGGCGCGGATTGCAGGGCTCGTGCCTGACAAGGCCGGTGACGTCGCGGGCGGCTTCGATCCCGCACAGGCGGCCGCGCCAAAAGACCAGCGCAAGATGGACCGCTTCATCCTGTTCGCGCTGCTCGCCACGGCAGAAGCGGTCGCGCAGGCCAAATGGACGCCACAGGATACGGCCGCGCTGGAGCGCACCGCGACGATCATCGCCTCCGGCGTCGGCGGCTTTCCGGCGATGGCAGAGGCGGTGCGCATCACCGAGCAGCGCGGTGCCCGCCGGCTCTCGCCATTCACGATCCCCTCGTTCCTCGCCAATCTTGCCGCCGGCCACGTCTCGATCAAGTACGGCTACAAGGGTGCGCTGGGCACACCGGTGACGGCGTGTGCCGCCGGCGTCCAGGCGATCGGCGATGCCGCGCGGATGATCCACGTCGGCGAGACCGATGTCGCGATCTGCGGCGGCGCGGAGGCCTGCATCGATATCGTCAGCCTCGGCGGCTTTGCAGCAGCTCGCGCGCTGTCGAGCGGCTTCAACGACGCGCCCGCTCGCGCCTCGCGCCCATTCGATCGCGACCGCGATGGTTTTGTCATGGGCGAAGGCGCCGGCATCCTTGTGATCGAGGATCTCGAGCATGCGCTCGCGCGCGGCGCGACGCCGATCGCGGAGATCACCGGCTACGGCACGACCGCGGATGCCTATCACATGACGTCAGGTCCTCCCGACGGCGACGGCGCCCGCCGCGCCATGGAGATCGCGCTCCGGCAGGCGAGCCTCGCGCCCGCAGATGTGCAGCACCTCAACGCGCATGCGACCTCGACGCCAGCCGGCGACGAGAGCGAGCTTGGCGCCATCGCCGCGCTGTTCGGCCGCAACCGCGGCATTGCCGTCAGCGCAACCAAATCAGCCACCGGCCATCTGCTCGGCGCCGCCGGGGGCCTGGAAGCGATCTTCACAGTTCTTGCGTTGCGCGACCAGATCGCGCCGCCGACGCTCAATCTCGAAAATCCTGATCCAGGCGCTGACGGCATCGACATCGTCGCCGGGGCCGCGCGGCCGATGCCGATTCAGCATGCCATCTCCAACGGGTTCGGCTTCGGCGGGGTGAATGCCAGCGTGATCTTCCGCCGGATGGGATGAACAAGAGGCCTTGCAATCGTGCCGCGCTTCGCTACGAAAACAGGATGATTGAAACGAATTTCTGGCTGTTCCTGGCCGCCGCTTTCCTCATCGCCGCCGTTCCAGGCCCCGGCATCTTCTACGTCGCGGCGCGGACCTTGTCGGACGGACGCGGCAGCGGCTTTGCGTCGACCGCGGGCACGGCGCTGGGTGGATTGGTTCATGCGGTCGCGGGCAGCCTCGGCATCTCCGCGATCATCCTGGCCAGTGCCGAGTTGTTCGCTACCGTGAAATTCATCGGCGCGCTGTATCTGGTCTGGCTCGGCATCAAGACGTTCCGCAACGCCGGCCGGGTGCTGTCGCTGGAGAGCGAGCCCGTCGGCGACAAGCGCGCGTTCCGCGACGGCGTGCTGGTCGAGGCGCTGAACCCGAAGACCGCGGCGTTCTTCCTCGCCTTCATTCCGCAGTTCCTCGATCCCGCGGGATCGAACCCCACGCTGCAGTTCATCATGCTCGGCGCGATCTCG
Source organism: Bradyrhizobium sp. CCGB12 (assembly GCF_024199845.1). Lineage (NCBI taxonomy): Bacteria > Pseudomonadati > Pseudomonadota > Alphaproteobacteria > Hyphomicrobiales > Nitrobacteraceae > Bradyrhizobium > Bradyrhizobium sp. CCGB12. The sequence continues at coordinate 4,829,798 of NZ_JANADO010000001.1, forward strand.
GTCGCGCTGAACACGCTCGCCGACGTCGTGGTGGTGCTGATAGCCTCCGCGACGCGCGCGCAGCTGATCGGACGGCCGCATCTGATGCGGTGTCTCACGCAGGGCTCCGGCGTCTTCATCGCCGGCCTCGGCCTTTCGCTTGCGCTGGCGCGGCGGCCGGCAAATGGCTAGCGCCACGATGCTCACTCCGCAAAGCCGCTTCTATGAAGCGCATGGCCTGCGGCTGCATTATGCCGATTGGGGCAACGAGAACGCGCCGTTAGCCATCCTGGTTCACGGCGGGCGCGATCATTGCCGGAGCTGGGACGTCATTGCCCGATCCTTGCAGCCGCATTTCCACGTGATCGCACCCGACCTGCGCGGACACGGCGATTCCGACTGGACCCGCGGCGGCAGTTACGCGCTGACGGAATATGTGTACGATCTTGCCCAGCTCGTCCGCACCATCGCAGCGCCTCAGGTCACGCTTATCGGCCATTCGATGGGCGGCATGGTGAGCCTGATCTTTTCAGGATCATTCCCCGAGCTCGTCTCCAAGCTCGTCGTTCTCGACGGCGTGACCATGTTGCCGGATACGCCAAAACCGCCGGCGCATGAGCGCATCGGCAAGTGGGTGGCCCAGCTCGACAAGCTGCACGACCGCACCCCGCGCCGCTATTCGACCCTCGAGGACGCAGCGGCGCAGATGGTGCTTCACAACAAGCGGCTCACCCGCGACCTCGCACTGCATCTCGCCACGCATGGCGCGCGGCGGAACGAGGACGGCACCTATAGCTGGAAGTTCGATCCCTATCAGCGCGCCAGCGCGCCGCACCGGCTCTGGCCGGACGATCACGTCGCGCTGTGGTCACGCATCGTCTGCCCGACGCTGCTGCTCAATGCCGGCGAAAGTTTTCTTGCCGGCGCCCGGGCTGCGGGCCTGGAGCGGTATTTCCAACAAGCGCGCATCGAGACCATCGCCGGAGCCGGACACTGGCTGCAGCATGACAAGCCGCAAGAGGTGCTGGGTGAGATCCGGCGGTTTTTGGGTTTGGCCGAGGACGGCGCAGGTTAGCCCCGCTGCCGTAGGGCGGGCAAAGCGAAGCGTGCCCACCATTTCGAACGCGTGACACCGATGCATGGTGGGCACGGCGCTGTTGCGCCTTTGCCCACCCTACGGCACCTTCTTCGCGAAAGTCCTAGCTCAACGTCCCCGCATGCACCCACCAGCCGGGGCGATCGCGCCGGATCTTTTCGGCGGCGGCATGGGCTTCGGCCGGCGCGCCATAGATGGCAAAGCACGTCGCACCCGAGCCCGACATGCGGGCGAGCTTGACGCCGGCGGAATCGCGCAAGGCTTCCAGCACCTCGCCGATCACAGGCTCGATGCGTAGCGCAGGCGCTTCGAGATCGTTGGGCACGGTTTCGAGAACCTCGACCCAATCGGTGATGGAGGCGCCCTCCTCCGGCCAGGCCGGGGCACGGATAACGTCGGTGACGCCGACCAGGAGTTCGCCGTGGCGCAGGCCCAGCGCCTGGAACACGTCCTTGGTCGCGACCGGCACGCGCGGATTGACCATGACGCAGGGCATGCTCGGCAGCGCGAGCGGCAACAGCTGCTCGCCGACGCCGGTCATGTCGCAGGCGCGCGAGGCGAGGCACACCGGCACGTCCGCGCCGGTCGCAAGCGCGACCTTCTGGAGGCGGGGATCATCGAGCGGCAAATCGTTGAGACGCGCCAGGAGCCGCAGCGCCGCCGCGGCATCCGCCGAGCCACCGCCGATGCCGGCCGCGACGGGGAGCACCTTGTCGAGCGCGAAGGCGCCCAGCTTCAGGCCCGGCACGGCCTCGGCCAGGAGCTTGGCAGCCCTAAACACGAGATTGTCGGCGGTATCGCCGCAGGCCGCGGCCAGCGGACCGGTGGTGGCGAGCTTGAGCTCGCCGCCCGGCTCCAGCGTGAGCCGGTCGGCGCAATCGGCAAACGCGACCACGCTTTCGAGATCATGATAGCCGTCGGCACGACGACCGACGACGCGAAGGCTCAGATTGACCTTCGCCCGCCCCTCTTCAATCAACGCCGACATCGGCGACACGCCCCCAACTTCACTCAGCTCAGCCGCCCTTGCCGTCGTCCTTCTTCTTCTCGGCCTGCGCCGCGGAAGAGTTCGAATCGTCGGGCAGCCCGTTGGCGATCTTGGCCTCGATCTTCGGCAGTTCTTCCGGCTCGGGCTTGAGATCGCGCGCATGCGACCACTGGAATTTTGCTTCCAGCGTCCGGCCGACGCGCCAATAGGCGTCGCCGAGGTGGTCGTTAATGGTGGGATCCTCGGGCTTGAGATCGATCGCACGCTCGAGGTTCTTCACCGCCTCCTCGTAATTGCCGATACGGTAATAGGCCCAGCCGAGGGAGTCGACGATGTAGCCGTCGTCGGGACGCTGCTCGACGGCGCGCTTGATCATCTTCATGCCTTCGTCGAGATTCACGCCCTGGTCGATCCAGGAATAGCCGAGATAGTTGAGGACGTGGGGCTGGTCGGGCTGCAGCTCGAGCGCCTTCTTCATGTCGGCTTCGGCCTTGCTCCACTCCTTGGAGCGCTCCTCGCAGATGCCGCGATAATAGTACCAGACGCTGTTGGCCTTGTCGTTGCCGGCGGGCAGCACCTCGATGCCGCGCGAATAGGTCGCGCCGCAATCGCCGAACTTCTTGCGTCCGCGCTCGATATTGCCGAGCGCCATGATGGCTTCGAGATCCTTGGCATCGTCGGTGGTGACGCCCTTGAGGATCTTGATCGCCTCGTCGGTACGGTCGGCGGAATCGAGGTCGATCGCGAGCTGGATCTGCGCATTGCGCTTCAGCGGCGACGTCGCCGGCACGCGCTCATAGACCTTGATCGCCATCTGCGGCCGCTTCACCGATTCATAGAGATCGGCGAGCGAGAGCAGCGCCAGCGGATGGGTCGGCTGCAAATAGAGCGAGAGCTGGAGATAGACCAGCGCCAGATCCTCGCCGCCGCGGCGGGTCAGCGTAGCGCCGATGCCGTAGAGCGCTTCGGCCGCGCCGGCCTGTGCGGAATCGACCAGCGGCGGCAGCTTCTTGCCGGCCTTGGTGTCGCGCAGGCCTTCCACGATCAGCGGATGGCGCGCGAGCTTCTTGTCGAAAGCCTGGTAGACATTGGTCGCGGCGGCCGCGTCCTTGTTGCGTGACAGCCAGCGCGCATAGGCCTCGGTGACGCGCAGCATGGAATCGTCGAGCTTGTAGGCGCGCTCGAAGCGGGTGCCGGCATCCTTCTCCTTGCCGGAGAGCTCGAGGATCATGCCGGCGTGGAGGTCCTTGAACAGCGGATACCATTCGGGACCGGCGAGCTTGTCGATGGTCGCGACACCGCCCTTGGCATCGCCGGCACCATAAGCGGCCCAGCCGGACAGCAACGTGGCGACGAGATCGGTGATCGGACCGCGGATCGACTGGTTGATGTTGGTTTGCGCCGTCGCATACTTCTTCAGCTTGAGATCATGCACGCCGACGACGAGGCGCGCGACGCGGTTGGTCTTGTCGATGGTGAGGATGCGCTCGGCGAGCTTGACCGCCTCGTCGATGTCGCCGTCGGCGACCGACGAGATGAAGGCACGGTCGAGCAGTTCGTTGTTCTTCGGATCGGTGCGCAGGGCCGAGCGGTAGAACGCGGCGGCCGAGGCTGCGTCGCGCTCGACGCTGGCGTGGCGGGCGGCGAGATAGCTGCCGGCACCGGTGAGCGATTTCAGATCGTTTCGGGTCGGGAACTGCGCCGCCGTGTTCTCCGGGTGATCCGGCGTCTGCGCCAGGACCGCGCCGGGGACCGCCACGATCGCGGAGCCCATGAGGGCGATGGCGGCAGCAGTCCAGCGGTTGAAACGATTTGAAAGCATCGGGGCTCGCCTTGAGTTGGTAGTGCCTGGGTTTGCAGCAGAAGGCCGTATCGCATACGAATGCGGCCGGTGGCATCGGGACCCGGAACCGTCAGGCCGACAATGCCGCTTTTGGCGCTTCGCCGCAAGGATTCGCACCCGGCGATCCCCGCCGCACGCCCCAAAACGGCCAAGTGAATCCGCCAACAGCGCCCCAAGACGCCGGTACTATGGCCTTATCGTGGCCGCGGACCGCTTCTGCGGTCCGGTTCTCACGCGAACGTGCGTCACATTGCCGGGTCGCAAGACCCTGGCTGGATGATCCCGGCTTACATTGCCTCGTAGTTCGGGCCGCCGCCGCCCTCCGGGGGGACCCAGGTGATGTTACCGTTGGGGTCCTTCACGTCGCAGGTTTTGCAGTGGACGCAATTCTGGGCATTGATCTGGAAGCGCGGACTCGTCCCCTCCTCGACCCATTCATAGACGCCGGCCGGACAATAGCGGTTCGAGGGACCGGCGAACACGTCGTGCTCCGAAGTCTTCTGGAGGTTCATGTCCGTGACCTTCAGATGGACCGGCTGATCCTCCTCATGATTGGTGTTGGACAGAAACACCGAGGACAGCTTGTCGAACGAGATCTTGCCGTCGGGCTTCGGGTAGTTCTTGGGAGCGTGCTGCTTGGCCGGATCGAGCGTGGCGCGATCGGGCTTGGCATGCGACAGCGTGCCGAACAGCGAGAAACCGAACAGCTGATTGGTCCACATATCGAGCGCACCAAGGGGAACGCCCAGGAAAGTGCCGAACTTCGACCACAGCGGCTTGACGTTGCGGATCCTGAAGAGGTCCTTGCCGACAGCGGAATCGCGCCAGGCGTTCTCGTAGGTGACGACCTCATCATTGGCGCGGCCTTCGGCGAGGGCGGCAACGACATGCTCGGCGGCGAGCATGCCGGTGCCCATCGCGTTGTGAACACCCTTGATACGAGGAACGTTGACGAAGCCCGCGGCGCAACCGACCAGGGCACCGCCCGGGAAGGTCAAACGCGGCACCGATTGGTAGCCGCCTTCGGTGATGGCGCGCGCGCCATAGGCGAGACGCTTGCCGCCTTCGAACACGTCGCGGATCGAGGGATGGGTCTTGAAGCGCTGGAATTCATCGAACGGCGACAGATACGGATCGTCGTAGTTGAGATGCACGACGAAGCCGACCGCGACGCGGTTGTCGTCATAATGATAGAGGAACGAGCCGCCGCCGGTGGAATTGTTGAGCGGCCAGCCGAAGGAGTGCTGGATCAGGCCCTTCTTGTGTTTGGCCGGATCGATCTGCCAGACTTCCTTCAGGCCGATGCCGAATTTCGGCGGCTCGCTCTTGGCGTCGAGCGCGAACTTCGCAATCAATTGCTTGGACAACGAGCCGCGCGCGCCCTCGGCGAACAGCGTGTACTTGCCGAGCAGCTCCATGCCGCGGGTGTAGGAATCCTTGTGCGTGCCGTCCTTGGCGATGCCCATGTCGCCGGTTGCGATGCCCCGCACCGCGCCCTTGTCGTCATAGAGCACTTCAGTCGCGGCAAAGCCCGGATAGATCTCGACACCGAGCGCTTCCGCCTTCGGCGCGAGCCAGCGGCAGACATTGCCGAGCGAACCGATGTAGCAGTGATGATTGTCCATCAGCGAAGGCATCGCGAAGTTCGGCAGCTTGATGCGGTTGTCGCCGAACATCCAGTAGAAGTGGTCGTCCTTGACCTCAGTCTTCAGAGGACAGTCGGCATCCTCGCGCCAGTCGGGCATCAGCTTGTCGAGCGAGATCGGATCGATCACCGCACCGGAAAGGATGTGGGCGCCGACCTCGGAGCCCTTCTCCACCACGACGACATTGAGATCGGCGTTGAGCTGCTTCAGCCGGATCGCCGCGGCGAGGCCCGAGGGGCCGGCGCCGACGATGACGACGTCGAATTCCATGGATTCGCGCGGAGGAAGTTCTTCGGTGCTCATCTGATCTCAGCCCTTGAGACGTTCTAAGGTCGTTTGCGCCCTCTTGTTTCCGATTTTTCCGGGCAGGACAACCACGGAAATGCATTTCGCTGGGATGCAAGGCGGCTTAAACTGAACTAATAGTCAGACTTTCCAAATGATCCCCGAGCCCGCACCCACCGTCCGAGAGCTTCTCGCCTTCTATCTGGAGGCCGGGGTCGATTGCGCGCTGGCGGAGGAACCGATCGACCGCCTGGCGGAATTGGATGCTCCGCCGCCGGCCCCGCGCGCGGCACCGCCGGCCGAGGCTTCGCGGCCCGTCGCCGCGCCGGCGGTCATGCGCGGCGAGGCGGCACCTGCACCCGATGTCGCGATCGCGTCCGCGCGTGAGGCAGCGCGCACCGCGCCGACGCTGGAGGCGCTGCGCGAACTCATGCAAGGCTTCGAGGGCTGCGCGCTGAAACACACCGCGACGCGGCTGGTGTTCGCCGACGGCAATCCACAGGCGCGCATCATGTTCGTCGGCGAAGCGCCGGGCCGCGACGAGGACATCGAGGGGCTGCCCTTCGTCGGGCGCAGCGGCAAGCTGCTCGATTTGATGATAGGAGCCATAGGCCTCAACCGTACCACCGCCTACATCGCCAACGTCATTCCCTGGCGGCCGCCCGGCAACCGCACGCCGACGCCGCAGGAGACGCAGATCTGCCTGCCCTTCATCCAGCGCCAGATCGAGCTGGTGAATCCGGATGTGCTGGTGACGCTCGGCAATCCCTCAACGCAGACGCTGCTGTCGACGCGCGAAGGCATCATGCGCACGCGCGGGCGCTGGTTCGAGTACGAGACGGGCGGGCGCACCATCCGCGCGCTGCCGACGTTCCACCCGGCTTATCTCCTGCGCTCGCCGTCGTACAAGCGGCTAGCCTGGCAGGATCTGCGGGCGATCGCGAAGGTGCTGGCGGGCGCGTAAGGGCAGCACGCTCCCTCCCCGTCATTGCTGTGCAAGTTCACTAATTCGCTGATCGAATCCGTTCCCAGCGTGGAGGATCCGATGCGCGACAACAGCTTCGACCGGACGATTGAGCGCAATTATCTTCAGAAGTGGCGGTTCCTGATCGCCGAGTATGAGGAGGTGAAGGCCGGGCGGTCGGCGACGTTCCGCCGGGTGGGAGACTTCTACAAGCACCACGGCACCTGCTCGCAGACCTTCCGGAAGTACTACAACCGCTACCTGCGGAGCGGCGCGGAGGCTGACCTGTTGCCGCAACGCCGCGGACCGAAGTGGCGCGAGCGCCGCGAGCCGCAAGGCATCGAGGCGGAGATCGTTGCTTGCCGAACGCGCGGCATGAACCGGTACGAGGTCCACGCTGCCTTGCGCGAACGGCGAGATACGGTACCGTCGCTCTCGACCATCTACCGGGTCTTCAAACGCAATCAGCTCAACCGCCGCACCCCGACGATGCGCGAGGAGAAACGTCGTATTATCAAGGACAAGATCGGCGAGCTCGGCCATGTCGACCTGCACCAGCTGTCCCGCGACATGTTCCTGGCGCCCCCCTCAAGCCCCGCCTTTATCGTCAGCCTGGTCGACAGTTGCTCGCGCCTGGCCTGGGCCGAGGTGCTGACTTCAAAAAAGGCCCTGCCGGTCATGTTTAAGACCTTGAAGATGATCAACACGCTCAACGTCACCTATGGGATCCAGTTTGCCGAGATCCTGTCCGACAACGGCGCGGAGTTCGCATCCCGCAACACGCCTGAAGAGCATCCCTTCGAGGCCATGCTGATCGAGCTCGGCATCAAGCATCGCTACACCAGACCCTACCGGCCGCAGACCAACGGCAAGGTCGAACGCTTCTGGCGAAACCTGGACGACGACGTCATCGAAGGCGCAACCTTCGATAACCTGGACCACTTCGCCAACGAGCTGTTCGAGTACGTGATCTACTACAATAACTTCAGGCCCCATCAGGCCCTCGGCGGCAAGACACCGAAGGAATTTGCCGAGGCCCAGACCTAAACCATTCGATCAGCGAATTAGTGAACTTGCACAATTGCGAGCGCAGCGAAGCAATCCAGAGTGCCTCCGCGGAAAGATCCTGGATTGCTTCGTCGCAAGAGCTCCTCGCAATGACGACGGAGAGAGCGAGCGTCAGCTCCCCTTCGGCCGCACAATGGCCCAGCCGATGCGTAGCAGCTGCTGGCGGCCGGTCACCAGCCATTCGAAGGCGCGGGGCACTTCCGGCACGATGCCGGGGAAGCGCTTGAGGATCTCCGGCGGAGGGGTGCCGGCGGTGTCGGAGGCGCGCCAGACCACGACACCGCCGGTCTCGCTGAACTTGACCTGATTGATCCACGGCGTGCGCGCGGGGTCGGCATCGATGAAGAGATGCGGCCGGCCCGAATGTAGCGTGATCAGGCTCGCAAGCTCGGTCTCGCCGGCGACCGCGCGCAGGCGATGGTTGGTGCGGCGGGCGAAGCTTTCGTCGAAGAAATCCGAGATCGCACGCGCCGGCATCGAGGTCGCGATCTCGCCGGTGCCGGTCCAGGGCATGAGCAGGACGGCGAGCACGACGCCAATGGCGGGCGCCACGACCGAAGCGGCCCATACCATGCGCAGCATCCGCGCGCGACGCATCGCGATGAGATCGCCGGCCGCAACGACCACGGCAAGGCCCAACATGACCAGCACGACACCGGCGCCGCCGACGACGGATTCGAGCCCCAGCGAGCCGGAGACCAGCACCGCGCCGAGTGCAGGGGCGAGCGCGAAGAAATAGACGAAATTGCGCGCCAGCGGTTCGACTCGCGGGCGATAAATGATCGGCGGTTCTTCGCCTTTGCCGGCAAACAGCCTGGTGTTGAGGAAGGTCAGTGCCGGGATCGCCGCCGCCCCGAGCACGAGCCCACCGAGCAGCCAGGCTGCGTGCAGGGCGCGGGCGTTGAGCTCCGAAACCTGCGGCAAGGCCGGCATCGTCAACGTCTCGGCACGCATCAACCAGACCGCATAGGGCAGCGCCAGCACGGCGACGACGATCAGCGCAAATAGCGGATCGAGCCCGCGCAGCGTCCTGCGGCCGCCGGCGGTCGCGACCGCGAACACGACCAGCAGCAGGAGGAGAAAGATCGCCGCCGGCGTCGTGAGCAACAGGAGGCCGGCCTCGATCGACCAGGCGAACCAGGCATTGCCGCGGCGTTGGCCGATGATCTGCCAGGAGTGCAGCAGCAACAGCGCCCAGAGCGGCCGCGCCAGCACCAGGGGGCCGAAATCGAGCGCGGGCGAGGAGAAGGCCAGCACCGTCATGGTCAGCAGCACGGCGAGCACCGCTTGCTGCGAACCAACCACGGCGCGCGAGAGATGGTAGAGCGCGATGAAGGTCGCGATCTCACACAGCTGGGCGAGCACATAGACGCCCAGCATATGGCCGCCGGCGGCGCGATAGGCGATGTCGGCCAGCCAGATCGGCAAAGGCGGGCCGAGATCGGTGCCGACCTGGTATTCGCGGCCGAAGGCCAGCAACGTGGCAAGGCTGCCGGGCGGGCTGCGGTAGAACACCAGCGCGACGAACAGCCACATCGCGGCCTGCAGCAGCACGGCGATCCACACGATCAGCCGCGGTCGGGCGCGAATGAGCTCGATGACCAGTGAGGTAAACCGCATGCAACGTCCGAAAGATGCAGCCAACCCGTCCAGCCGGCCCTATTCGCTCACACCTGTTTTGATAAAGGGCGCTGCGAGTCGTGGCAACCGCCGCAGGTCGTCATGCCCGGGCTTGTCCCGGGCAGCCACGTAGTTCGGAGCGGGCAGACGACGCGGATGGCCGGGTCAAGCCCGGCCATGACGGATGGGAAGCTGTAGAGGGACCACCTAGAGATTTGCGGAGGCATCGATCTCCACGCTCGCGTCCACCTGCACCTCGACCTCGGTCACCGAAAACAAGTCCTGCACCGGCTCGACCGTCCAGGGCATGTGCTTGGCGCGGGCGGCGGCGACGGGAGCGAAGAAGGTGCGGTGGTGAATGGAGGGGCCGAGGCGGTCGAGCGCATCGAGATGTTCGGGGACGGCGTAGCCCTTGTGCTGCTCGAAACCGTAGCCGGGGCAGTCCTGCGCCAGCGCGCACATCAGCCGGTCGCGGGTGACCTTGGCGACAATCGAGGCCGCGGCGATCGACAGAACGATGCCATCGCCGCCGATCACGGCCTCGCAGTCGCATTCCGTGTCGAGCCGGTCGCGGCCGTCAACGAAGACATGTCTGGGCGGTTCGGGCAGGGCCACCACCGCGCGCTTCAGCGCCCATAGCGAGGCGCGCAGGATGTTGTCGCGGTCGATCCGGGAAGGCGAGGCGACGGCGACCGAGACCTGCGCAGTGGCGCAGATCTTGTCGAACAGCTTTTCGCGCTCCTCCGCCGTCAGCCGCTTGGAATCGTCGATGCCGCGGGGAATGCGGTCGGGGTCGAGAATCACGGCTGCCGCCACCACGGGGCCGGCGAGCGGTCCGCGGCCGGCCTCGTCGCAACCGGCGACCGGCCAGACGCCGCGCTTGATCAGCGCACGCTCGCGGCGGAAGCTCGGCGCCGCGATGGCGATGATGCCTTTCTTGCCGGCCGGAGCTTTGGCCGCCTTGGCAGGTGCAGCCTTTTTCGCGGCGTCCTTCTCTGGCACGCTCTTCTCCGGCGCACTCTTGGCCGGCTTCTTGGCAGACTTGTCCCGAATCATGGGCGGGATCGTGCGCACGCGGCTTAGGCAGCGCAACCGGGAACCCCGAACAATTCCCGTTATTCAGTGGACCCGCTTAGTTACCCAGATGTACCCGCCGATCCTCGCCGACATCGATGCCGGGTGCGGTCACGACCTCCCAGGGATGGCCGTCGGGGTCGGTGAAATAGCCGGAATAGCCGCCATAATCGGTTTCGTGCGCCGCCTTCAGCAAGGTGGCCCCCTTCCCGAGGGCGAAGGCCAGCACCGCATCGACCTCCTCGTGCGTCCGGCAGTTCCAGGCGAGCGTCATCCCGCGAAAGGCCGACGGCCGCGGATTGTCCGGCAACGCCGCGTCGGCCGCGAGCTGATCCCACGGATACAAGGCGATCACCGGACCACCGGTATCGTAGAAGGCGACGGCCTCGCCGGTCGCCTTCAGCCGGCGCGAAAAACCGAGCGCGTCGTAAAAGGCGATGCTGGCGCGGATGTCGCTCACACCTAACGTAATGACGGTGAGCCGCGGCACCGGGACGGTGAGTTCCTTGACCATGCTAGGCCTCTTCCACTTCCCGATCAGAACAGGCTGAGCTGATCGCCGTTCCGCTTCGGCCTCGCAAAATGGTCCGTCGTCAGTTTGGAGCGCCGCTTGTTGAGGCCGAGCCGTTCGCAGGCGATCTCGAAGCGGCGGCCGATGGTCCAGGCCATCGGGCCGGTTCCCTTCATCCGCTCGCCCCATTTCGCATCGTAGTCGCGGCCGCCGCGCATGTCGCGGATCAGCGTGAAGACGTGACGATAGCGATCCGGATAGTTCGCCATCAGCCATTCGCGGAAGAGATCGCGCACCTCCAGCGGCAGTCGCAGCAGCACATAGGAGGCTTCCTTGACGCCGGCATGGGCGGCGGCATCGAGGATGCGCTCGATCTCGGAATCGTTCAGCGCAGGAATCACGGGCGCAACCATCACCGTGGTCGGAATGCCCGCCTCCGAGAGCTGCTTCAGCGCCTCCAGCCGCTTCGGCGGCGTCGAGGCGCGCGGCTCCATGGTGCGCGCCAGCTTCGGATCGAGCGAGGTGACCGAGATCGCGACCTTGGCGAGATTGCGCTTGGCCATCCGCGCGAGAATGTCGATGTCGCGCACCACCAGTGCCGACTTGGTGACGATGCCGAGGGGATGGCCGGCGCGCTCCAGCACCTCCAGAATGCCGCGCATGATCTTTCGCTCGCGCTCGATCGGCTGATAGGGATCGGTGTTGGTGCCGATCGCGATCATTCGCGGCTCGTAGCCGGTCGCGGCGAGCTCCTTCTCGAGCAGCGCCGGCGCCTCGGGCTTGGCGAACAGTTTTGACTCGAAGTCGAGCCCCGGCGACAGGCCGAGATAGGCGTGCGTCGGCCGCGCGAAGCAATAGACGCAGCCGTGCTCGCAGCCGCGATAGGGATTGATCGAGCGGTCGAAGCCGATGTCTGGGGACTCGTTGCGGGTGATCACCTTGCGCGAGGTGTCGATCCCGACCGTGGTCTTGAACGGCGGCAGTTCCTCCAGGCTCTGCCAGCCATCGTCGAAGGCGACGCGCGCCTCGGCCTCATAGCGGCCGCTGGCATTGGACTGCGCGCCCCGCCCTCGCCTGCGCGCGCGGTCGATGGCGACGCCAAGCTCGGGAAAATCAGAGTCCGCACCCGCCGGCTCGGAGGGCGCCGTGACCGGCGGGTGCTTGAGAGCATGTGAGGATGCTGGACTCATGAGGCCAAGATAGCACGCGCATGGAACAAATCAAGAACGCAAACAAAAAACGTGAAAACAACCCCATGCACAGTAGCCGCCCAAATTTCGGGCGCGCGCCTTTGACCTCACGCAACACGCCGCCATGACGATTTCGTTTGATGCCGGACAGGGATCGATCGTGCCGGAACAAAGTTGGTGACGATCGCCAAAATGATCGACAGGTGAAGGTCGGCAACAACATGACAAATCAACAACAATCGCGGGCGGCGAGCAGCGACCTCGATCTGCTCGATCGCTATTGGCGCGCCGCGAACTACCTCTCCGTCGGGCAAATCTACCTGCTCGACAATCCGCTGCTGCGCGAGCCGTTGCGGCCCGAGCACATCAAGCCGCGTCTGCTCGGCCATTGGGGCACGACGCCCGGTCTGAACTTCATCTATGCCCATCTCAACCGCGTCATCCGTGCGCTGGACCTCAGCGTGATCTACGTCTGCGGCCCCGGCCATGGCGGCCCCGGCATGGTTGCGAACACCTATCTGGAAGGCAGCTACAGCGAGATCTATCCGGACATCGCGCGCGATGCGGACGGATTGCGCAAGCTGTTCAGGCAGTTCTCCTTCCCCGGCGGGATTCCAAGCCACGCGGCGCCGGAAACACCGGGATCGATCCACGAGGGTGGCGAGCTCGGCTACGCGCTGGTGCACGCCTATGGCGCCGCCTTCGACAACCCTGATTTGATCGTCGCCTGCGTCGTCGGCGACGGCGAGGCCGAGACCGGCCCGCTCGCGGCGTCCTGGCACTCCAACAAGTTCCTCAACCCCGCCCATGACGGCGCGGTGCTGCCGATCCTGCATCTCAACGGCTACAAGATCGCCAACCCGACCGTGCTCGGACGGATGCAGGACGAAGAGATCCGGGCTCTCTTTCGCGGGCTCGGCCACGAGCCGCTGTTCGTCGAGGGCGACGATCCCAAATTAATGCACCAGACCATGGCGGATGCGCTCGACGTCGCGCTCGCCAGCATCCGCTCGATCCAGCAGCACGCCCGCGATGGACGGAAGAGCGTCGAGCGACCGCGCTGGCCGATGATCGTGCTGCGCAGCCCCAAGGGCTGGACCGGCCCGAAGGAGGTCGACGGCAAGAAAGTCGAGGGCTTTTGGCGCGCACATCAGGTTCCGGTTGCAAGCTGCCGCGAGAATCCGGCGCACCTCAAAGTGCTCGAAGACTGGATGCGCAGCTACGAGCCGGAAAAGCTGTTCGACGCCAATGGCGCACTCATTCCCGAGCTTCAAGAGCTGGCGCCGGACGGCCATCGCCGCATGGGCGCCAATCCGCATGCCAATGGCGGCCTCCTGAAGAAGGAGCTGAAGCTGCCGGACTTCCGCAGTTTTGCGATCGAGTTGCCCCAGCCCGGCGCCGTCACGGGAGAAGCGACGCGCCAGCTCGGCAAATTCCTGCGCGATGTCATCCGCCTCAATGCCGAGGCGCGCAACTTCCGCATCGTGGGTCCGGACGAGACCGCGTCAAACCGGCTAGACGCGGTGTTCGAGGCCACCGAACGGGTCTGGATGGAGCCAACCGAACCTTACGACGTGCACCTCGCGCAGGACGGCCGGGTGATGGAGGTGCTGAGCGAGCATCTGTGCCAGGGCTGGCTCGAAGGCTATCTGCTCACAGGGCGGCACGGTTTCTTCTCGTGCTACGAGGCCTTCATCCACATCGTCGATTCCATGTTCAACCAGCACGCCAAATGGCTGAAGGTGACACGCGATCTGCCATGGCGCCGGCCGATCGCCTCGCTCAACTATCTCCTGACCTCGCATGTCTGGCGCCAGGACCATAACGGCTTCAGCCACCAGGATCCTGGCTTCGTCGACCTCGTCGCCAACAAGAAGGCCGACATCGTCCGCATCTATTTCCCGCCCGACGCCAACACGCTGCTGTGGATCGCCGATCACTGCCTGCGCACCTACAACCGCATCAACGTGATCGTCGCCGGCAAGCAGCCGTCGCCGCAATGGCTGTCGATGCGGGAAGCGGCCACGCATTGCGATGCCGGCATCGGCATCTGGACCTGGGCCGGCAACGAAGACGCAGGACAAGAGCCCGACGTGGTGATGGCTTGCGCCGGCGACGTGCCGACATTGGAGACGCTGGCCGCCGTCGATCTGCTCCGCAAGGCGCTGCCCGACCTGAAAATCCGCGTCGTCAACGTCGTCGACCTCATGACGCTGCAACCCAGGGAACAGCATCCGCACGGACTGTCCGACCGCGACTTCGACAGCCTGTTCACGTCGGACAAGCCGGTGATCTTCGCCTATCACGGCTATCCGTACCTGATCCACCGTCTGACCTATAACCGCACCAATCATGCCGGCATGCATGTGCGCGGCTTTGCCGAGGAAGGCACCACGACGACGCCGTTCGACATGGTCGTGCTCAACGGGCTCGACCGCTACCATCTCGCGATCGAGGCGATCGAGCGCGTGCCTGATCTCGCGGCCCGGGCCGCGCAGGTGAAGCAGCAGTTCCGCGACAAGCTGATCGAACACGCCCGCTATGTCCGCGAGCATGGCGAGGACATGCCCGAGGTCCGCGACTGGGTCTGGCCGAACAGCGCCGGCGGCTGAAGTCATGTCGGACACTGTCCTTGTGCTGAACTCCGGATCGTCAAGCATCAAGTTCGGCGTGTTCGAGCTGGCGGCATCCGGCCCCGCCCTGCTCTGCCACGGCTTGCTCGACGAGCATGAGGCGACGCCCCGGCTCGTGGTGACGAGCCCGGCGGGCGAGAATCTGTTCGAGAGGGACGCGTCGGATACGGACAGCGGTCATCTGTTCGCCGACGTGCTCGCCTTCGTCGAGGAGCGGTTTGGCGAGCATCGCCTGCGCGCCGTCGGTCACCGCATCGTTCACGGCGGGCCGGACTATTCCGGTCCGGTCGCGCTAACGGATGAAGTCTACGCCAGGCTGAAGGCGTTGACGCCGCTGGCGCCGCTGCACCAGCCGCGTTGCCTGGAGCCGATCCGCTCCATCCAGGCGATCCGGCCCGACCTGACGCAGGTCGCCTGCTTCGACACCGCCTTCCACCACGACCTCGCGCCGCCCGCACGCCGTTTCGCCATTCCGAGGCGCTATGACGAGCGCGGCATCAGGCGCTACGGCTTTCACGGCCTCTCCTTCGAATATGTCGCCGGGCGCCTCGCGCAAATCGCACCTGAGCTCGTCGCAAAGCGCACCGTCATCGCCCACCTCGGCAACGGTGCGAGCCTCTGCGCACTGCGAGATGGCCGCAGCATCGACACCACGATGGCGCTGACTCCGCTCGATGGCCTCGTGATGGGCACGCGCTGCGGCACGATCGATCCCGGCGTGCTGCTCTATCTGCAGCAGCACGAGAACATGTCGGTTGAGGACCTCCAGCACCTGCTCTATCACGAGTCAGGCCTGCTCGGCGTCTCCGGCATCGCTGCGGACATGCGGACGCTGATCGCGAGCGGCTCGGCTGCGGCGCGCGAGGCGATCGACCTCTTCGTGCTCCGGGCCGCGCAGCAGATCGCGATGATGGCGACCACGCTGGGTGGACTGGACTGCCTCGTCTTCACCGGCGGCATCGGCGAGCATGCAAAGGAGATCCGCCGTGCGATCGGCGAGCGCCTCACTTGGCTGGGTGTGCGCATTGATGTACGGGCGAATGACGCGGCGCACGAGCACATCAGCGGAAGCGATAGTACCGTCGATGTGTTCGTCATCCCAACGAACGAGGAGCTGACCATCGCGCGGCACTGCGCAAGGGTGCTGCGAACGATGAAGAGCTAATTTGATTAACGCGCGATGTCAGCCAATCCGTCATTGCGAGCAAAGCGAAGCAATCCAGACTGGCTCTGCCGCGGGATTCTGGATTGCTTCGCTTCGCTCGCAATGACGAAGAATGCGGCGACAGCGCGTGTCACAACGCACTATGCGAGTATGCGGAAACAACCCCTCACCCCAATGAGCCCGCGTCCACCAGCGTCGCTGCCCTCTCCCGCAAGGGGCGAGGGCGCAGTCACGCGCATCTCGTCCGCGGATAATCTCATCCCGCCTAATGCGTCCCCGACCATATCTGGAAACATCCCATCGCGACCTCGATCAAGATCAGAACCACCACCGCGATTTCGAGACGGAGCGAGCGCTGGGTGTCGATGATGTCGGTCAGGGCGTTGGCGGTCTCCGACACCGCGGTGAGCTTGCGCTCGAGCGTGTCGAGGCGCTCCTTCAGCTCGTACTCGTCCTCGATACGGGCGTAGAGCCGGTCGAGCTCGGGCTTCTCCCAGAGCACGTCGGGTTTCTCGGCGATGGCCACGCGCCCGGCGACGCGCTGCTGCACCAGCAGCGCGTTGCCGATCAGCTGCAGGATGCCCTTGCGCCGCGGCGGCGTACGGCCGTGCTCGGCGAGCTTGCGCGCGAAGGGCTCGATCACGTCGAAGACCGCGGCGACGCGCCGCTCGTCGCGTGCCAGCGACGTGCTCTTGGCAAGCGCGTCCGCGATCAGGAGCAGCCGGTCGTCGGAGAATTTGGCGAGGCAGATCGGCCCGCCCGGCTGGATCGCCTCGACGTTCTCGTCCTTGCAGAGCTGCGCCTGCGCGGTCTCCTCTTCATAGGGGCTGAGCTCGCCGATCACCCGCGGCTTCAGGCTGTCGATCAGCACTTTCTCCTCCGAGGGCAGAAGACCGATCAGCACCACGACGCCATAGCGGAAGACCACGACGAGACCGGCATGAACGCGGAAGGCGGCCGGGGTCGAGGACACCAGCGCGCCGAGTTCGAGTCCGGAAGCATTGATGCGATCGCCCAGCATCAGCGCGCGGATCCGCAGGGTCGGCGCGGCGTCCTGCTTCGGCGTTGCTGCTGTCGCGCTGGCGGCGATCTGGTCGGAACTCATGCACAGCCTCCGTCGGCACAAATCATCTGCGTTTCCCGTTCGCCGGTTCGTCGCGGCTCATTCTCTACTTGCGCGATTGCAGACTGCACGTGAGCCGCGCAGCTTCCCGCAGACCGCCCGATTAATACCGTCCGGATGAGCTTGTGCCGAAACATTCGGCAGTATTGCCATTCTGCGCGCGACATATTTGGCTGCGGCGAGGTTTACCATCGCATGCCAAGGCGCCGCCGGAAAGTTGCACTCGGCGGCGCCACGTGTTTATGACAACGTCATGAAGAGCGACACTTCTCCCGAAGTGCAGACATTGAAGTCTCAATCATGCTGAGCGTCATCATTCCGACCGAGGGCGTGGAGCAGACGGCAGTCGCAACGCTGGCCGCGCTCGTTCCCGGCGCCGCCGCTGGCATCATCCGGGAAGTGCTCCTGGTCGACGGCACCGGCAACGGCGTGATCGAACGCGTCGCCGATGTTGCGGGCTGCCGTTTCATCGGCATCGAGACATCTTCGCAAGGTGCCGCCCTCGCCGCTGGCGCGCTCCAGGCCCGTTCGCCGTGGCTGATGTTCCTTCCCGCCGGCGCGGTGCTGGAAACCGGCTGGATCGAGGAGACCACCCAGTTCATCCAGGCCGTCTCGAGCAGCGGCCGCGACCGGGCCGCGGTGTTCCGCTATGCGCGCTCGCCCTACTCCGATACCGGAATGCGCGACATCCTCCGCGCCGTCGCACGCAAGCTCGTTGGCCCGCTCGGCGATCAGGGGCTTTTGATCGCGCGTGACCATTACGATCGGATCGGCGGCTACCCCCCGCAGGCTCGCCGCTCCGAGGCACGGCTGCTCCGGCGGCTCGGCCGTTCCTCCCGCACCATGCTGCGCAGCCGGATCGTGATGGCGGGCTGACGCCGCGGATACTTGCCAAAGTCAAATAATTAATTGACAATGGCAAATATCGAGGTGCCCCATGTCATTCGAAGCTGCCGACGACCACATCTCATCAGTCCGCGCCTTCAACCGCTTCTATACCCGCAAGCTTGGGGTGCTCGACCAGCACCTTGGCAAAACCCCGTTTTCGCTCAGCGAGGCCCGGGTGCTCTATGAGCTCGCGCACCGCGACGACATCGCAGCCAAGGAGATCGGCAACGAGCTTGGTCTCGACCCCGGCTATCTCAGCCGTATCGTGCAAAGCTTCGACGAGAAGGGGCTGATCACGCGAAGGCCACTGCCCGCCGATCGCAGGCAATACCAGCTCAGCCTCACCGCCAAGGGCCGCCAGACCTTCGCCAAGCTGAACCTGAGCTCGCAAAACGAGGTCGCCGCGATGCTGGCTCGACTTTCGGTCAACGATGCGACGCGGCTGACCCAGGCCATGGCGACCATCGAGACCGTGCTGGAGCAACGCCGAAGCCAGCCTGCGACTTTCATGCTGCGCAGCCATCGCGTCGGCGACATGGGGTGGGTCATCTCGCGACAGGGCGCCGCCTATGCCGCGGACTACAACTTTGATATCAGCTACGAGGCGCTGGTCGCCGAGATCTGTGCGCAGTTCATCAGGAACTACGACGCCGCGCGCGAGCACTGCTGGATCGCGGAAGTGGGCGGCGAACCGGTCGGCTCGATCTTTCTGGTCAAGGCCACGGACCAAATCGCCAAGCTGCGCCTGTTGCAGGTGGAGAAGAAGGCACGCGGGCTCGGCGTCGGCCGCGCGCTGGTCGACCAGTGCATCCAGGGCGCACGCGAGAGGGGCTACAGCAAGATGACGCTGTGGACGCAGAGCATTCTGGTGGCCGCGCGCAGCATCTACCAAAGTGCAGGCTTCAAGCTCGTGAAGGAAGAGAAGCACCACAGCTTCGGCGCCGATCTGGTCGGCGAGACCTGGGAGCGGGATTTGTAACGCTCACGCAGCGGGTGAGATGCGCATGAATGTGCCCTCGCCCCTTGTGGGAGAGGGCATCCCCACTGGCAGACACAAGCTCGCTTGGGTGAGGGGTATGCCTCCAAGCGCGCCGTGCCGAAAGATACCCCTCATCCGGCGCTTCGCGCCACCTTCCCCCACAAGGGGGGAAGGAAAGAAAACCCTCCCGCACCAGCGCAACTACACCGTCGCGCCCTGCGCCTTTGGCCGGCGCAGATGCTCGTCGAGGCGCGGCATGATCTCGACGAAATTGCACGGACGCGTGCGGTAGTCGAGCTGGGCTCTGAGGATGCCGTCCCAGCCGTCGCGGCAGGCGCCGGGCGAACCGGGCAGACAGAAGATGTAGGTCGCACCAGTGACGCCTGCGGTGGCGCGGCTCTGGATCGTCGATGCGCCGATCTTGGCGTGGCTAAGCATGTGGAACGCGATCGAGAAGCCGTCCATGCGCTTCTCGAACAGCGGCTCGACCGCCTCCGGCGTAACGTCGCGCCCGGTGAAGCCGGTGCCACCGGTGGTGATGACCACGTCGACGCCGGCATCCGCGATCCAGCGGCGGATCACGGTGCGGATCGCCTCGACATCGTCGGTGACGATCTCGCGCGCGGCGAGATGATGGCCGGCCTCGATGAGACGGTCGGCGAGCGTTTGGCCGGACTTGTCGTCGGCGAGCGCGCGCGTATCTGATACGGTGAGCACCGCGATGTTGAGCGGGATGAATTGTTTGGTTTCGTCGATGGAGGCCATTGCGCTTTCCTCTCGTGTCCCGGACGCGATGCAGCGCGTTAGCGGTGCGTCGCAGAGCCGGGACCCATTTGCTAGAGACCGAGGCTGTGGGCCCCCGGCTCTGCAGCGCACCGCTGAAGAAGCGCTGCGCCGCGTCCGGGGCACGAGACCGTCGCTACTGCCCGCCGCCGAACGTGTTGCAGGCCTGCACCGTGCCCTGCTGGTAGCCGGTCATGAACCACTGCTTGCGTTGCGCCGCCGAGCCGTGAGTAAACGAATCCGGCACGACGCGGCCCGTGGCCTGGCGCTGCAGCGTGTCGTCGCCGATTGCGCTTGCCGTAGTCAGCGCGGCATCGATGTCGCCGGGCTCCAGGAAGTTCGGACGCTTCTTGGCCTCGCGATTGACCCAGACGCCGGACAGGCAGTCGGCCTGCAATTCCACCTTCACCTGGAGCGCATTGGCCTCGGCCTTGGAGCCGGCCTGCTGCTGCAGACGCGTCACGCGCGGAATGATGCCGAGCAGGTTCTGGATGTGATGGCCAGCCTCATGCGCGATGATGTAGGCGGTGGTGAAGTTACACGCCGACTTGCCGGAGCAGCCGCGGAAGCGCGTCTCGACCTCGCGGAAGAAGGCGGTGTCGAGGAAGATGGTGCGGTCCGGCGGACAGTAGAACGGACCCATCGCCGACTGCGCCATGCCGCAGCGGCCGCCATTGGTGGCGTTGCGGAACAGCACGACCTTCGGACCGGTATAGTTCTGACCGCTCGCCTGGAAGATCTCGCTCCAGCGATCGTCGATCTCGCCGAGGATGCCGGCGATCATGCTGCCCACCTCGTCGGTCGGCGCGCCGCGCTTGGCCGAGGTCGAAGACGACTGGCGATCGGTCTGGTAGCTCGGTGCCTGGCCGCCGCCGGTGAGGATCTCGGCGCCGCCGATCAGGATCCGCGGGTCGATGCCGAAGGCGTAGCCGACCAGGCCGAGTATGATGATGGTGCCGATGCCGAGCCCGCCACCGCCCATGGGCAGCCCGAACCCGCCTCCTCCGCCGCCGCCAAAGCCACCACCTTCGTCGCGACGATCCTCGACGTCGTCGCTGCGGCGGAAGTCATCGTAACGCATGGCGGCCTTCCCCTGGGGGTCCCTGGTTCAAGTTCGTCGGCTTCGTCGGTGCGCATGAACGCAAAAGCTCAACGCGCCACACAGGTAAAATTTCCGTTGCCTTTATCAATATCGCGGCCGGCAAAAATTGCCTAGTGCGACAGCATGTCGATGCCAGCAATTTTTTCCGGGGGTCGAGCAATTTTTTCCGAGAGAAATTTGAAGCTCTTCGGGAGCCTCGATTGCGCCCGCAACGCGTAGAAGTGCGAAATACACTGCAAAACACGACGAATGCGTGCAACGGCGCGCGTGCGAAACGCAATGTACGGGCTGCCCACGAAAGCGGCGGGTTAAGTCGATTTTTACTTTGCCGCTTCAATGTAACGGTCAGTCGGTTGTTTGGTCCCGCGTCGCCGACAGCGTCGCCTGAGTCAGAGTTCTTGAGTCATGGTAGAGTCGCGTCGCGGGGCGTCTGCAAGGGCGCCCCGCACAAATTTTGAGTCCCCTTCGCATCGCATCATCCTCGGCGATTGCGTCGCCGAGATGTCGAAGCTTCAGGCTGGCTCGGTCGACCTCGTGTTCGCCGACCCGCCCTACAATCTCCAGCTCAAGGGCGATCTGAAGCGCCCCGACGAATCCCATGTCGATGCCGTCAATGACGACTGGGACAAGTTCGATTCGTTTTCCGCCTATGACGATTTCACCCGCGCCTGGCTGCTCGCCGCCCGCCGCGCGATGAAGCCGTCGGCGACGATCTGGGTGATCGGCTCCTATCACAACATCTTCCGCGTTGGCGCCATCATGCAGGACCTCGGCTTCTGGCTCCTGAACGACATCGTCTGGCGCAAGTCCAACCCGATGCCGAATTTCCGTGGCCGCCGCTTCACCAACGCGCACGAGACCATGATCTGGGCCGCGCGCGACGAAAAGGCCAAGGGCTACACGTTCAACTACGAGGCGCTGAAAGCCGCGAACGAGGACGTGCAGGCGCGTTCCGACTGGCTGATCCCGCTCTGCACCGGCGAGGAGCGCCTCAAGGGCGCCGACGGCAAGAAAGTGCATCCGACGCAGAAGCCTGAAGGCCTGCTCGCGCGCGTGCTGCTGTCCTCGTCCAAGCCCGGCGACCTCGTGATCGATCCCTTCAACGGCACCGGCACCACCGGCGCGGTCGCAAAGCGCCTCGGCCGCTCCTATATCGGCTTCGAGCGCGACAAGACCTATGCCAAGGCCGCGGAAGCGCGCATCGCCGCGGTCGAGCCGTTGCCGGAGGAAAGCCTCGCCCCGTTCATGACCGCGCGCGAAGCGCCGCGGGTCGCGTTCTCCGAACTGATCGAGCGCGGCATGATCATGCCCGGCACCAAGCTGTTCGATGCCAAGAAGAAGCTCGGTGCTCTCGTGCGCGCCGACGGCGCCATCATGCTGGGCGACAAGGTCGGCTCGATCCATCGCATCGGCGCCGTGGCGCAAGGCGCGCAAGCCTGCAACGGCTGGACCTTCTGGCATATCGAGACCAAGAAGGGCCTGAAGCTGATCGACGAGCTCCGCGCCGAGATCCGCGCCGGCATGGCGGCGGAATAGTCCAGCATACTGGCCTCGTAGGGTGGGCAAAGGCGCAACGCGCCGTGCCCACCTATCCTTTTCCGATAGGCAGAGATCGTGGGCACGCTTCGCTTTGCCACCCTACGGCGCCTTGAATGCCGCGCCAGCCGGGACTAAATTCCCCCGATCAGCCCCGTCCTGACCGGTCAAGCCATGCGACGACAGTCCGAGACCTTGCTGCTGGTGCCGCTGCTGCCGATCTTCCTGCTCGGCATGTTTCCGATGTTCCTGATCGCGCTCCTGGGATTTTTCGGCCTCGCCTTGTTCGGCGTGCTCGTGATCTGCGTCGGGCTCGCCAGCAGCAACGAGGCCCACGACAATTTCAATCACGACGTCATCGTGCACGGCTACGCGCGCGGATCGGAGCGCAAGGCGCGGGCCTCCGACATGCATCTCGCCACGAGGCTCGGACTGCGGCTGGAGGCCGTGGGCGTCGCCATGATCATCGCGGCGGCGATCGGCCTTTGTTACGCCGGCTGATCTGCGCACCGCGCAGATACCGCCCGGCAAACTCGCCGGTTGCTCTCCCGCAACAGGTTCAGGCAAGACAAGGCCACCTGATGACGCCGCGTCCGCGCGCGGCCGCAGACACTGGGAGATGCTAGATGCTCAAATTCTATTTCAACGGGTCGCCGAACCCGACCAAGGTCGCGCTTTATCTCGAAGAGGCTGGCCTGGCCTTCGAGCCCGTGAAGATCGACACCCGCAAGGGCGAGCAGTTCACGCCGGAATTCCTCAAGATCAATCCGAACGGCAAGGTGCCGGCGATCGATGACAATGGCACCATCGTGTTCGACTCCAACGCCATCCTGCTCTATCTCGCCGAGAAGACCGGCAAGTTCCTGCCCTCCGCCGGCGCGCGCGGCGAGACGCTGTCCTGGCTGATGTTCATCGCGACCGGCGTCGGGCCCTATTCGGGTCAGGCGGTGCACTTCAAGCATTTTGCGCCGAAGGACCAGAACCACGATTACGCCCATAACCGCTACCAGTACGAGACCGATCGCCACTACAAGATTCTCGACGATCACCTCGAAGGCCGCCGCTACATGGTCGGCGACAGCTATTCGATCGTCGACATGGCGCTGTGGGGCTGGGCGCGGATGGTGCCGTTCAAGCTCGGCGACGATGCCTTCGCGCGATACCCGAACGTGAAACGGCTGGTGGACGAGATCTCGGCGCGGCCCGCAGCCGCGCGCGCCAGCGCGTTGAAGGACAAGTTCACCTTCAAGGCCGAGATGGACGACGAGGCGAGAGCCAACATGTTCAAGCACATGACGACGAAAGTGGCTTGATCGCGCCACGCCGCTATCAAGGGCCACGCGCATCCGCGTGGCCCTTTGCTTTGGAAGCTCAGGCGGCGTGGACCGTGTCGAGGAACTTGGCAACCTCGAGCTTGAGGCGGTTGCTGTCGGCCGACAGCGAGCGCGCCGCCGAGAGCACCTGCGAGGAGGCCGACCCGGTCTCGGAGGCGCCGCGCTGCACGTCGCCAATATTGGTCGAGACGCGCTGGGTCCCGTCGGCGGCCTGCTGCACATTGCGGGAGATTTCCCGCGTGGCCGCGCCCTGCTCTTCCACCGCGGCCGCGACCGTCGCGGAGATCTCCGACAGCCGCTCGATGGTGCCGCTGATCTCCCTGATGGCGCCGACCGACTGCTCGGTGGCGGCCTGGATGCTCGCAATCTGCTGGCCGATGTCGCCGGTGGCCTTCGCGGTCTGCTCGGCCAGCGCCTTGACCTCGGAGGCGACGACGGCAAAGCCGCGGCCGGCTTCGCCCGCGCGCGCGGCCTCGATGGTCGCGTTCAGCGCCAGCAGGTTGGTCTGGCCGGCGATCGTGCTGATCAGCTCGACGACGTCGCCGATCCGGGCGGCCGCCTTGGAGAGCTCGCCGACGCGGTCATTGGTCCTGCTCGCCTGGCCGACGGCCTCGCCGGCGATGCGGGCGGATTCCTGCACCTGGCGGGCGATCTCGCTCACCGAAGAGGACAGCTCCTCGGTGGCGGAGGCGACCGCCTGCACGTTGGCGGTGGCTTCCTGCGACGCGGAGGCCACTTCCGTCGACAGGTCCTGGGCGCGCGAGGCGGTCGTGGTCAGGGTGCCGGCGGAGGCTTCCAGCTCACCCGATGCCGACGACACGGTGTTGACGATCTCGCCGACGGCTTGCTCGAACTGGTCGGCAAGCCTGACCATGTCCTTCTTGCGGCTCTCGGCCTGTCGCGCCTCGAGCTCGGTCTGCTCGGCGCGCATGCGCTCGGTGTCGATCATGTTGTCCTTGAACACCTGGATCGCCTTGGCCATGTCGCCGATCTCGTCGGCCTTGCCGCGCCCGGGATTCTCCACGTCGAGGTTGCCGCCGGCAAGCTGGCCCATCGCGCGCGTCATCGAGATCAGCGGACCGACGATGCTGCGGGCGATCAGGAAGGCGACGATGCCGCCGAACAGGACGGCAAGACCGCCGGCGATTTCCTGAACGGTCGTCGTGCCGGCGATCACGGCGTCGGCATGGTTGCGCGATTCCAGATAGTCCTTCTTCAGCGTCGTTTCCGCGGCCTTGAGCCTGCCGATGCTGTCGACGATGAGCGGCGCGAGGTTCTTGTGGTAGATCTCGTCGGCCTGAAGCATCGCGGCCGATGTCGTCTCGAACGCGGATTTGTAGATACCGAGCGCGGTCTTCACCGGTGCAAGCGTGGCGCGCAAATCCGCCGCCGATGGACTCTTTTCGATCGCCGTGAGCCGTTGTGCCGCCCTGTCCACGCTCGCCCTGAAATTCGCCGGCCCCTGCGCGTCGCGCAGGGCGAGGAAACGCCAGTTTGCGACCCGAACGAGGAGGATCCTGGATTCGAGGTCGGCGACCAGGGCTGCGGTGTCTTCATCGACGGCGGCGCGCGCCACATCGACCAGCTTGCCCATCTTGGCGGCCAGATCCTCCCCGCTCGGCATGAGCGTCGCCTTGCCCGTTCTCGCCTCGTTGACGGCATCCGCGAGATTGTCACGCAGGCGTCGCATCTTGGCGATGTCGTCGACGAGGCCGCTGTAGAGCGCTCGTCGCTCCTCCGAGAGCGTGCCCTGCGCGCCGACCTGCAACAGCTGCGTCGCTGCAGTCTCGCGCTCTTGCGCCTCCCTCATCGCGGGTTCGTTGGCGTCATAGACGTAACGCAAATTGGCGCGCTGGATCGCCTGAAGGTGGGTCGATATCTCCAGCACCCGCGCCGTGCTGTCCGAGAGCGCGGACTGTCTTGCGACCTGATCCTGCACCGCCCGCAAATTCCAGACGGCAACCACCGCCATCACCAGACCGACCGCCACGAGGGCCATGAAGCCTGCGTACAGGCGTCCCCTGATCCGCAAACGAAACTTCGGCATTCCCACTGTCCACCCAGATGCATTTCACTTCGAGCGGCCGGACAATTCAGGCAATCGTCACCGGCCACCCCCGCAGCCGCGCGCCGCGTCGATGCGACTCACGCTGCACCGCGGCACAATGGGGGACACTCGTTAATTGAACCTTCAAATTTGTCGCGCGCGCCAATCAGCCGTCGCACGAGGCCTGCTGATTTTATCGGCAGTTGCGCAAGGTTTTGGCGGGCAGCCGACAGGCGGCCTGCAGAGGCACTGCACGCGCTGCCGGAAGTAATGATCGTCAGGCCATCGCCGACTGCAATTTGCCGATCGCGTTCTCGACCACTTCCAGTGTGTAGGGCTTCTGGATCACCGGTGCCGAGGCCAGATCCTCCGGAAGCGGCGCGCGCTCGCCATAGCCGGTTGCGAAGATGAAGGGCACGCCGATCTGCTTCAGCTTCTGCGCCACCTTGATGCTGCTTTCACTGCCGAGGTTGAGATCGAGCAGGGCAAAGCTCGGCCGGGTGCGCTCGATCGAGCGCAACGCCTGATCGACGGTCGCGGCGGTATCGACGTGGCGAGCGCCGAGGTCGAGCAGGATGACCTCCGCGGCCATCGCGATGATCAGATTGTCCTCGACGATCAGGGCCGTGTCGGAAATCCTGGGCTGGGCGGATTGCTGCTCCTCGATGCGCATGGCGGCTCCCGCGATGGACGGCAATAGCTGGACGAAATTGGGGGGAATGATGAATCTCGCCTGCACCCCCAACAGGTCGAAGCGGATTTCGGCATCGCCCTTCAGATCGAACGGCACCGATCGCTCGATGATCGTGGTGCCGAAGCCGCGCCGCGAGGGCGGCTGCACTGGGGGACCACCGGTTTCCTTCCATTCGATCACGAGGCTCGACGAGGGATCGAGGCGCCAGACCACCTCGACGTTGCCGGTGGAATCGGCAAGCGCACCATATTTGGCGGAGTTGGTCATCATCTCGTGGACGACCAGCGCCAGTGTCGCAAAGGCCTTGGGATCGAGCGCCACGTCAGGCCCGCCCATCTTCACGCGGCCGGCACGCGCGCCGAGATAGGCGCCCGCCTCGGATTCGACCAGCGTCCGCAGCGCGACCGGCGCCCAGTTGAGGTTGGTGATCTGATCGTGCGCGCGCGCCAAGGCCTGGATGCGGCCGCCGAGCACGCCCGTGAATTCCTCCACGCTGGTCGCGGTGTCCTTGCTCTGTGCCACCAGGGCGCGGACGAGGCTCAGGATGTTGCGGACGCGGTGATTGAGCTCGGCGATCATCAGCTCCTGCCGCTCCTGCGCCCCGCGACGCTCGCGCGCGGCGAGATCGGACAATTGCAGGATGACCTCGAGCAGCGTGACGCGCAGGCTCTCGGCGATGCGGATGTCGGCCGCCGACCATGGCTTCGACTGCCCCGCCACCGTCTCCTGCCAGAGCTCGAAGCTCTTGCGCGGCGTCAGGCGCGGGCCGTGCGGGCCTTCGTCATAGACCTTGTTGGGATCGCCGGCCCATTTGACCGAACGCGTGACCTCGCGCCGGAAAAAGAGCAGGCAGTCGCGCGGGGTGCGCGAGATCGGAATGGCGAGAAATCCCGCTGCACGGTCGCGGAAGGACTGGCCGGCGGCATAGACCTTCGCAATTTCGGCGCTGGCGAAGATCCGTCCCGGCGAGGTCCGGTTGATGAAGGCAACGAGATCCTTCACCTCGTCCTCGGTCGGCGTCTCGCCGTCGAGCGCGATCTTGTTGTCGGACCAGACCGCGACGCCGTCGCACTCGATCATCCTGCGATAGTCGCTCAGAAAATCGACGATCGCGCGCCGGCTATGCTCGTGCGAGGCCGCGATCTCGATCAGTCGCTCCTGGACCTGGTGAGCGCGGGCCTCATAGGCGACGTCTCCCTCGCGCTCGCGTCCCTCGACGATCCAGGAAAACATCTGCCCGAACAGCTCGGAGGCCGTACGCTTGTCGAACGAGATATAGCGCGGCGAATAATTGTGACAGGCAAACAGACCCCACAGCTTGCCATCGCGCAGGATCGACACCGACATCGAGGCGGCAACCCCCATGTTGCGCAAATATTCGACGTGAATCGGCGACACCGAGCGCAGCACGCTCATCGAGAGATCCAGCAGCCCGGCATTGTGCGTGGCCGTGGACACCAGCGCCGCCGGCACGGCATTGACGTCGGCGATGATGCGCAGCCAGTTGCGTTGGTAGAGGGCGCGCGCCTGCCTCGGGATGTCCGAAGCGGGATAGCGCAGGCCAAGGAAGGGTTCGAGGCCCGACTCCGCGGTCTCGGCGATCACCTCGCCCGATCCGTCCGGGTGAAACTGATAGACCATGACCCGGTCGAAGCCGGTCAGCGCCTTGAGCTGGCGCGCCGCCTCGCGGGCAAGATCGGTCATGCCGCGCGTCTTGCGGACTCGTTCCAGCATCAGGCGAACCAGCTCGCCGGAGTTGACGCCTGGCTCGTTGACGCTCGGCTCCGCCTCCACGACCAGGTAAGCGCCGGAGAAATGGATCGAAAGATCGTACAGCGGCTTGCCCGCCCAGAGCTCGACGCCAAACAGACGTTCGGTCGCATCAGGCCCGCCGAGATGATCGACGCGGCCGCGGATCGTCTCGACGGCCGCCTCCGAGATCACGCTCGACAACGGCCGTTGGAGCAGGTCGGCAACGTCAGCCCCGAGAAAGCTGCCGACATTGTCGGAGGCCATGCAGATCGTGAAATCCGACAGCACCGCGAGCAGGAAGCCGAACGGTTGCACGCTGCCGGGAATGTGGATCGGCTCGCGATCGCAATTGGTGAGATTGACGGCTTCGTTCATGCCCGGTCCGCCGCCCGCTCGAACGCGGCGAAGGCAGCGTGCGCCGCCTCGATCACCTGATTCTCGTCGCAGGCCTCCTCGCTTTGAAGCTTCCACAGGAAACTTTGCCAGAGCCGCTTGCCCGCACCATGGCCGAGATAGCTGGTAGCCTCCGCGATGCGCGGGTCGGCGAGGTCCGCGACCTCCTTCAGCAGGAACTTGGCACCGAGCCGGGAGCCCTCCAGCACATACATCGTGCCGAGCATGCCGCTGGACGTCAGTGGCGGCACCGATACGGTAGGTTGCGCGGCGCTGCCGAGCCGCGCGAGATCAGCCGCGATCGCGGCGCTGCGCGACCGCTCTGGCCAATCCGGAAACATCCTGGCGACGCCTGCCTCCACGAGCGCAGCTTCGAGCGGGAGAAGCGCGCCGGCGCTGGCTTGAAGAAAGCGGCGATAGCCTGCCATGACGGTGAGATCGAACGATGAAAGCTGCGCATCGAGCTCCCGGTGCGCGGCTGCGGTCGCATCTCTCAGTCGTTCACGGAGTCCGGGACAGCTGCGGCCCACCTGTGTCGAAACGTCCGAAGCCTCAGCCAGCATGAAATTCCCAAACGCGCGCCAAGCTGGGACGCAATTGCCCCAGAGACGAGCGAACGCCGGCGGGACTCAAAGGTTCCGCCGGCATCGTGAAAATGCAAGGTGAAGCAGCGCCCCGGTCGGCGGGCCGTCTATCTCCGACGGCGTGGTTTAGACAACTCGTAACCGATCTCTGACCGCGTCATTCCGCAGTCCTGAAGCTCTCGTTCGGTCATGGCGGCAAGCTGATACCGGGCCCGGGATCGCTCGCGTCTGATACGGGCCATCTCGACCAGCGCCCGCCAGACCCGCATCATCGCTGGCTCCAACGGGCGGGATCGGCCGGCGGATGCGAGGTGGCGCAATCCATTCAGCTCGCAGCCCTCACCGGCGCTTGCGGAAAAGGACCGAGCGCCTTCTCGGTCAGGATCGAGTCGCAATATTCCCGGATCTCCTTGATCTTGCCGTCCTCCAGGCGAAACACGAGACAATAGTCGTTATCGTAACGCACGCCCGCGGGCGTGACGTTGTCGCCTTTGGCTTCCACCACGACGATATCGCCATCGGCAATGAAGCGGTGGGCGATCGTGCGCGTGCGGTCGCGCAGGCGGGTGCGGACATAGCCGTGCAAATCGTTGAGGATCGCCTCCTTGCCGGAAAAGGTGCGCGACCAGGAATATTGACCGGTCACGACCCATTTGGCGTCGTCGGCAAGGCTCGCGGTGAACAGCGCGCGGTCGCGCGCGGCGGGATCGGGGTTGGCAGCCGCGGCAAAGATATCCTGCAGCAAATTCTTGTTTGCACTCGCGCTCATGGCGGCATCTCCTTGTGGTGACATCGCGGAGATCATCGCCGGGCGCACGTAATTCTTCAAATCGATAGCGAATATGATATCTATTCACCTCATGAATTTGAATTCGCTTGACCTCAATCTCTTGACGGCCCTCGACGCCCTGCTGCGCGAAGCGAATGTCAGCCGCGCCGCGTTCCGGATCGGGCTGTCGCAGCCGGCGACCAGCCACGCCCTCCAGCGGCTGCGCGACATCTTCGGCGATCCGCTCCTGGTGCGCACCGGCGCGCGGATGGAGCTGAGCCCGCGGGCGATGGCCCTGCGTGCGCCGCTGGCACAGGCGCTCGACCAGGTGCGCGGCCTGTTCGTGCCGGAGGATTTCGACGCGGCGCGCAGCGAGCGGCAATTTCGCCTGATGATGCCGGATCTCGCGGTCGAACTGCTGATGCCGCCGTTGATGGCGAAGGTGACGCGGGCCGCGCCCAACGTGCGCATCGACGTGGTGCCATGGCGGGGCCCGGCGATCTTCCATGCCGAATTCGCCCGCACCATCGACCTCGTGATCTCGATCGGCAACGCCTTCAAGGGCTTTCACCGTCAGCTGCTCTATACCGATGCCGACGCGCTGGCGGTGCGGCGCGGCCATCCCGTGGGGGCGAAGCTTAAGCGGCGCGAGACGTTCCTGGCCGCACGCCATGTCGGCGTGATCATCCGCGGCCAGCCCGAGGACCTGATCGACACCTGGCTTCGCACCAAGGGCATCGAGCGACATATCTCGCTGGTGGTGCCGGGCTATCTCGAAGCGCTGCACGTCGCCGCGCGCACCGACCTCGTTGCCTTCGTGCCGCGTCGGCTGATCGCGGCGCTGTCGACACAGCTCGGCCTCGTCACGGTGGCGCCGCCGCTCGACCCAGGGATCGACGAGCAGTTCATGTTCCACCCGACACGCGCGCAGATGGATCCCGGCTCGATCTGGCTGAGACGGCTGATGCTGGAGACGGGGCGAGAGTTGGAGAAGCGGAAGGCCGGATAGGATACCGCTTCAAAACAAATGGTGTCGCCCCGACGGAGGCCGGGACGCAGAACCCAAGCAGGAAGTTTGGCGAAGATCCGCGGTTCGGTACTCCTGCCGAACGCAATCGACAGATCACGCGGTATGGGTCCGCGCCTCGCCCTAGGGCAAACGCAGGACCGCACGCCACGCTATGTGATGTCGCAAGAGGTGAGAGAAACCGACAATCGGCGACATCCTCTACGTCGCGACTGCCCCCTGTCATCTTCGACACGCTCGGCAGCCATCGGCAAGGCTTTCGCCCGTTCCCGAAGACACTGGCGCATCACACGAGAACCTCGGTGCGCGGTGACAGAGGAGAAAAGGAAGAGAAGTGCTCCTGTAGCGCGCGATCCGTCCTTGTTCTGGCCCTAGCAGCTGCGTTTGAGCCAGGGGCTGCCCCTTCAACAGAGAAGAACGTCAAGTTCTGCAGTCCGATGGTGCCCAGAACGGCCTTCAAATAAGGCGTCAGAAAATCGGGCTGTCGAGGATGCTCGTCGGAATACCTGCCGCCCGAGGACACGGCGACGAAGACCGGACGATCGCGGAGGCGCGCTACCTTGCCGGCCGTGGTCACGGTGAAGGTCCGGCGAACCCGAACGACATGGTCGATCCACGCCTTCAGCGCGGAGGGAACGGTGAAGTTGTGCATAGGTGTCGCAATGACCACGATGTCCGAATCCTCCAGCTCCTGAATGAGCTGCTCGGACAGCGACATTGAGCCTTCCGGGAACGTCTCTGCGGGCGACTGCTGTGTGGCACCAAGGGCGCTGGCGTAGCTTTCATCGATATGCGGGATGGCACCACCCCCGATCACACGGTTGACCAACAGGGCCGCCGGATCGCTCTTCCGCAAATGGCCGATAATCTTCTGAGAGAGCCTGTAACTCTCCGAAACCTGTCCGCGTGGGCTACAGGTGATATGCAGGATTTTCATCATCGCCTCGTATCAAGGATCCGGCCGCGTCGCTGACGCTTGGAGGCCGGTCGCCGTACGAAACGTTTTACGAGCCCGATGGTCCGCACTAAAGGTCCATGAATGGAGATTGCGACTGGGCCATACTATGATGGTTTCAACCCGTGCGCGGAGTTGGCCAGCCTCATGACGATCTTGAAAGCCGACAAAATCTCGCCGCTGGATCCGGCGGCGCCTGAGCCGTTTTATCGCCAGATTTACGATCGGTTTCGCAGTGCCATCGCCAGCGGATTGCTGAATCCGGGCGATCGCATTCCCTCGGCACGCGCGCTGACCAAGGAGTTGGGTTTGGCACGCGGCACGATTGACGTCGCCTATTCATTGCTGGCCGCGGAGGGGTACATCGAGGCCCACGGCCAAGCCGGCACCATCGTTGCGCCGGACCTCAAACCGCGAACGCCGGTCGCCATCCCAACGCCGCGAGCCCGCAACAGCACTACGACGACCAGCTTTCGTCCGGATTCGATTTTGCCATTCCAAATGGGCCTACCCGCGCTCGACGCGTTTCCGCGCAAGATCTGGGCGCGGCTCGGCGCGCGCTGCGTACGCGCCATGCAGCCGTCCGACATGGTTCATCCCTCCGTGTGCGGCCTGCCGGCGCTGCGCGCCCAGATCGCCGCCTATCTCGGGGTATCGCGTGGGATCAACTGCTCGCCTTCGCAGATATTCGTGACCTCGGGATATCGTCACACCATCGAGCTGATCGCACATTCATTGCTGAATGCGGGAGATCGCGTTTGGCTTGAAAACCCGGGATACCCACCGACGCGGGACATACTTGGCCATATGAAGATTGAAGCCGTCGCGGTGCCCGTCGATCGGGAGGGCATGGTCGTCTCGGATGGCGTCAGGCTGGCGCCACGGGCGCGCGCAGCGGTGGTAACGCCCGCGCATCAGTCTCCGCTATCGATGTCGCTGTCTCTTCCCCGACGCCTGGCGCTGCTTGACTGGGCTGCGCGAAATGATGCTTGGATCATCGAGGATGATTACGACGGCGAGTACCGCTATGTCAGCCGTCCGCTGCCGGCGTTGAAGAGTCTGGATCGCGATGGTCGCGTATTCTATTCGGGCACCTTCAGCAAGGTGCTGGTTCCGAGCCTTCGGCTTGCCTATCTGGTCGTGCCGGAAAGCGAGGTCGAGCGGGTCGAGCAGATCACCGAGGCGCTGGCGGGCGGCAGTCCCCGGCTGACGCAAGCCATTGTCACGGCCTTCATCACGGAAGGGCACTTCGCGCGCCATATCCAGCGGATGCGAAAACTCTATGCCGAGCGCAGGCAGGCGACGGTCGCGGGCCTGGAAGGCGCGCTTGGGAAACAGGCGCGGATCGACCTGCAGCCGGGAGGAATGCACTTGATCGTGCGACTGCAGAGCCGGCGATCGGACAGCCGACTTGTCGCGCGCATGCGCGAAGACGGCCTATATGCCGAAGCGTTGTCGGATTGGATGGCGGGAGGTGGCGGTGCCTCGGCCTTGCTGGTCAGTTTCACCAATATCGGCTCGCAGCGCGCCGCCGAGAATTTCGGACGGCAAATCCTGAAGCTGATGTGACCGCAGCGTCAGCAGGAATCATGGCCTAGTCAGTGATGCAAATCTTGGATCTTCTGGAATAGGCCAAGATACCGCACGATCGAATCCTCAATCAGCAACGAGGATTCATCATGAGCAACCGTATCGACTACGCTAAGATCTCACCCGTCGGCTACAAGGCTTTCGGAGGCGTCTATGTCCATGTTCAAAACTCCAGCCTCTCAAAAGACCTCATCAATCTGGTGTATCTGCGGGTGTCGCAGATAAACGGCTGCGCCTACTGCATCGATATGCACTCCCGCGATCTGCTCAAGTCGGGCATCGAGATCGACAAGCTCGTCCTCGTGCCGGTGTGGCGCGACGCGGGCGCCGTATTCAGTCAGCGCGAATGCGCCGCGCTGGCATGGGCGGAAACCGTCACGCGCGTCGCCGAAACCGGCGTCCCCGATATCGACTATGAAGCTGCGTCTGCCGAGTTCGGCGACAAGGAACTTGCCGATCTCACGTATGCGATCGGCCTGATGGGCGCCTTCAATCGGCTGGGAATTTCGTTCCGTACGCCCCCCGCCGCTGCTACCCCTGCTCTCGCAGCTTGAACCAATCCATCGGCGAGCGCTTCGCGCGAGACACATCAACCGCGAGCGCTCGCGGCCGTCCAGAGCTTCGTATGGCCCACAAGCGAGTATTTGACGCTTAGCGAGGTACATTCGTTGGCCTCGCTGCTCTGCGAAACCTCCTCAGTTTCACTGCCAAGCAAAAATGAAAGGATCGTATCCATGGCATGGATGTTTCTCAGCATGGCTGGGGTTCTCGAAATCGGATTCGCCTTCGGCATGAAGTGGTCTGCAGGTTTCACGCGTCTGATCCCCGGACTGTTTACGGCCATTACCGGTCTTTCCAGCATTTTCTTGCTCTCTATCTCACTCCGTACGCTACCGGTGGGAACCGGCTACGCAGTTTGGACGGGCATTGGGGCAGCGGGAACCGCGATTTTGGGAATGACCTTGCTCGGCGAATCCGCTGCGCCACTCAAAGTGCTCTGCATTGTTGTCATCTTGGCAGGCGTGATCGGGCTCAAGCTTGTTCCAGGAAATTGAAGTCACGTGTCGAGCGACAGCACTTCGTGTGAAGCGAGGCTCGCGGGAGAGGGCCTGGTAAATGTGGGGCATCGCACCATAGGCGCGGCCTAGGGCAAACGCTGGCGCCCATAAACCCCAGAAGGAGGTTTGGCGAAGATCCGCGGTTCGGTACTCCTGCCGAACGCAGTCGACAGATCACGCCGTGGGTCCCGGCTTCGCCGGGACGACGGCGGAGTGTGGCCGGAGCCGCCTAGCCCTTCTGCGCAGCCATCACCTTGCGCACCGCGGGCCGGTCCGACATGCGCTTGAAATGGTCGGCGACCTTCGGCGTCGCGTTGATGTCGACGCTGTCGCCCTCGAGCCAGGTCGAGAGCGTATAGAGATAGCAATCGCAGATCGTGAACTGATCGCCCATCACGAAGGGCCCCTTGAACATCTTCTGCTCGATCAGGGCGAAGCAGGCGCCCATGGTCTGCGGGACCTTCGCCTTCATGTCGGCGAACGAGCTCTCCGCCGTCGCCCAGCGCGCGCCGCGCATCTTGTGGGCATGATTGATGTGCACGGTCGAGCAGAGGTAGGAGTTGAACGACTGCACCTGGGCGAAGTCGAAGGGATCGTCGAGCGGCGCGAGCCTCACCTTGGGGAAGGTCTGCGCGATGTAAGCCAGCATCGCCGGCGTCTCGGTGAGGACGCCGCGATCGGTCACCAGCGCCGGCACGCGGCCCTTCGGGTTGATCGCGAGATAGTCCGGGCTGTTCTGCTGGTTGTCCTTGAAGCTCAGCCGCTCGGCCGTGTAGTCGGCACCGGCCTCCTCCAGGGTGATGTAGGTGGCGAGCGCGCAGGTGCCGGTGGCGTAGTAGAGCTTGAGCATGTCGGACCTCATGGGAAAGCTGGAAATTAACGGCTGTCGGCCGCAAGGTCCATAGCACGATATCCTCTTCGCAGTTGCCCACCGCCGCCCGCCTGTGCCAAGACGCCCGCAAGTGGAGGGGTTTTGTCATGACGGTACTCATCGCCGGTGGCGGCATCGGCGGGCTGACGCTTGCGCTCAGCCTGCATGGAATTGGCGTTCCCGCAAAAGTGTTCGAGAGCGTCGCGGAATTGAAGCCGCTCGGCGTCGGCATCAACGTGCTGCCGCATGCGGTGCGCGAGCTGATCGAGCTTGGCCTGATGGACAAGCTGGACGCCAGCGGCGTGCGCACCCGCGAGCTCGCCTATTTCTCCAAGCACGGCAAGCCGATCTGGAGCGAGCCGCGCGGGCTGGAGGCCGGCTACAAATGGCCGCAGTTCTCGATCCATCGCGGCACGCTCCAGCAGCTCCTGCTCGACACTGCGGTCGAGCGGCTCGGCCGCGAGAACATCCTCACCAGCCATCATCTGACCGGCTGGACCGAGACCGCCGGTGGCGTGCGCGCCGACTTCATCGACAGGGCAACCGGCAAGGCCGCAGGCAGCTACGACGGCGCGATCCTGATCGCCGCCGACGGCATCCATTCCGCCGCGCGCGAAAAGCTTTATTCCAGCGAGGGCCCGCCGATCTGGAACGGCCGCATCCTCTGGCGTGGCGTCACGCCGGCGAAGGCCTTCCTCACCGGCCGCACCATGATCATGGCCGGCCACGAGATCCTGAAATTCGTCTGCTACCCGATCTCGAAAGAGCCGGACGCCGCGGGCAATCACCTCATCAACTGGGTCGCCGAGCGCCACATGCCCCCGACCTATCAATGGCGGCGTGAGGACTATAACCGCACCGCGCGGCTCGAGGAGTTCTTGCCCTGGTTCGAGAGCTGGCAGTTCGACTGGCTCGACGTGCCGGGCCTGATCAAGAACTGCCCGCACGCCTATGAATATCCGCTGGTCGACCGGGATCCGGTATCGCAATGGACCTTCGGCAAGGTCTCGCTGATGGGCGACGCCGCACATCCCATGTATCCGATCGGCTCGAACGGCGCCTCGCAGGCGATCCTCGATGCCCGCACCATCACCCGCGAAATCCTGGCGCATGGGCCGACGCAGGCGGCGCTGCTCGCCTATGAGGCCGAGCGGAGGCCCGCGACCACCGACCTCGTCCTGCTCAACCGCAAGAACGGCCCCGAGCAGGTGATGCAGCTGGTCGAGGAGCGCGCGCCAGACGGCTTTGAGGTCGTCACCGACGTGCTGTCGCAACAAGAGCTCGAGGATATCGCCGCCAACTACAAGCGCGTTGCGGGTTTCCAGGTCGAGGCGCTGAATGCCAAACCGGCAATCGTGAGCAAGGACGCGCGCGCGAGGGCCTAAGCTCTCCAAGAAGATGCTCGTGAATGTGCCCTCGCCCCTTGCGGGAGAGGGCAGCGACGCTGGCAGACGCGAACTCGCTTGGGTGAGGGGTATCTCTCCACCTGCTCGCCTCTGACAACTGAATTCGCGGAGACATACCCCTCATCCGACGCTTCGCGCCACCTTCTCCCGCAAGGGGAGAAGGAAGAAAGTGCCGCAACACTATTTGTTCACCACCCTCGCCGCTTCCAGCAGCCGCTCGGTCGCGCTTGCCGTCGCCAGTACCGTGCCATCCTCCGCCATCAGCTTGCCTTCGACGAACGCAATGGTCTTGCCGAGCTGCGTCACCGTGGCCTCGCCGATGATCGGACCGGGCTTTGCCGGGCTGAGGAAGTTCACGGTCATGCTGATGGTGGTGGTGTAGAGCCGGCCTTCGCTCATCACGAGGACTGCCGGGCCCATGGTGTCGTCGAGCATGGCCGAGAGGATGCCGCCCTGGATGAAGCCTGCGGGGTTGCAGAACTCCGGCTTGCCTTCGAAGCCGAGCTTGATCCACCCCTCCTCAGGGCGGGCATCGAGCAGGCGCCAGCCCAATAGCTCGGCGCAGGGCGGCCGTCGAAAGTTGTCGAGCGCAGTCTTGACCATGCGAGACCTCCGTTGCCGGTGGCTCATAGCGTAGGGCTGCTGCCAGCCTGGTGTCAGCAGGCACTACGCCGCAGCGCAACACCCCAGGGAACTACCGGATCCCACAACATTTAAGGCTGCTTCAACCACGCGGCTTCACGACCGATTCAATACGATCCAATTGGGCAATCCGCCGGTAAACGGTTGGAAGCTAGGACATGGCATGAGCGACGGTGACACCGGAGCCTTTCCATGAAAGCCCTCTTGCGGCACGCAGCCAACCGCCTGCACGCGATCGAAGACCATCTGACGGTACGGACGCAGATCGCTGCGGCCGTGGCAGCGATGTCCATCGTGCTGGTGGGCACGCTGGCGGCCGGCGCCGCGCTCATCAGCTACAGGCACACCGCAGCACTCGTCGAGAGCAGCCTGGCAGCCACGGCATCAACCGCCTCGGGCAGGCTTGATCGCTTCATGGCCACGCGCCAGCAGGAGATGAAGCTGTTCGCCGAGCTACAACCGATGCAGGGGCTTTGGCAGGGTGATCCGGCGGCGCTACGCAGTTCGCTCGAGGATCTTCAGCGCTCTTTCTCTGAATTCGCG
This sequence comes from Bradyrhizobium sp. CCGB12, assembly GCF_024199845.1. Taxonomy (NCBI): domain Bacteria; kingdom Pseudomonadati; phylum Pseudomonadota; class Alphaproteobacteria; order Hyphomicrobiales; family Nitrobacteraceae; genus Bradyrhizobium; species Bradyrhizobium sp. CCGB12. The sequence goes on from NZ_JANADO010000001.1 coordinate 4,867,936, forward strand.
TGGATTGGTTTCGCGGACGTAAACGGCAACGTCGTTGCCGCGACCGGCGGCCTGCTGCAAGGCAAGTCCGTGGCCGCGCGCCCCTGGTTCAAGCAGGGTCTCCAGCAGGTCGCCGTCGGCGACGTGCACGAGGCCGTGCTACTGTCCTCCCTGCTGACGCAACGCGCCAACAACGAACCCTATCGTTTCGTCGACATCGCCGTTCCCGTGCACGACGCCACCGGCAAGCTGCTCGGCGTGCTCGGTGGCCATCTGGACTGGAATTGGGCCAGCAACCTCGTCAAGGACGTCGAAGCCAATGACGGTAACGCTGATGCTGCGCTGTCAATCCTCAGCAAGGGCGGCATGGTCCTGGTCGGACCGCAAAAAGAGACGATCCGCTATGGCGGCGACGAACTCGCCGACATCCTGAAGTCCGGTGTCGGTGCCTTCCGCGAGACGACGGGCGGAAAGCAGATGCTGACCGCCTTCCATGTCGGCAAGGGTCATCGCGATTATCAGGGCCTGAACTGGATCGTCACCGCAAGCCGGCCGGCGAGTGTGGCGCTCGCGGCCGCCATCTCCTCGGCCAAGTTGATCCTGGCGATCGGCGCCGCCACCGCCTTGATCGCGCTGTCGCTGGCCGTGCTGGTCTCGCGCCGGATCGCTGGCCCGATCATCGCCATCACGCGGGAAGCCGACCGCATCGGGCGCGCCCACGGCCCGACCATGCTGGCGCGGCAGAGCGGCTCGGCCGAGGTCGTGCAGCTCTCACGCACGTTGCGCTCGCTGCTCCGCCGCATCGGCCTCGCCGAAGAGCGCACCCGGGATGCCGAGCTGCGCGCGACCGAGAACGCGATGCAGCTCCAGGAGGACATGCTGAAGCTGCGCCAGCTCGCCGACACCGACTTCATGACTGGTCTGATGAACCGCCGCTCCTTCCTCGCCGTCGCCGACGATGCGGTCGCGTTCTGCCGGCGCTACAAGCGCAACATGGCGACGCTGATGATCGACATCGATCATTTCAAGAAGATCAACGACACCCATGGCCACGCTGCTGGCGACGACGCCATCAAGCGCGTCGCCGAGATCGTCAGCCAGTCGATCCGGACCACCGACAAGGCCGCGCGCTTCGGCGGCGAGGAGTTCGTGGTGCTGCTGCGCGAGATCGACCAGGACACCGCCGTGCTGCTCGCCGATCGCATCAGGACCTCGATCGAGAGCGCGACGGTGCGCCACGGCGACATCGTCATCCCCATCACGGTCTCGGTCGGGCTCGCGCTGTTCGACGAAAGCGACCGCGACGTGCAGGACGTCATCGAGCGCGCCGATCAGGGGCTCTATGTCGCCAAGAAGACGGGACGCAACCGCACTTTCCTGATGCCGGCGACCGACGAACGCGCCGCGCGCGCCGCCTGACGATTCAGTCCAATCCGTGCGCGATCACCTTGCGCATGACGTTGGGCAACGCTTCGTCGGCAAGGGTCGCGATCGGCACCCAGCGCATGCCTTCGGGCGCGCGAGCGCGCGCCTCAGCTTTCGCCGTGTAGACCACCAGCTCCAGCGGGAAATGAGTGAAGACGTGGGTGACGACGCCCACCTTGCGCTGCCAGCGCGACAGCCCTTTCAGCTCCGGCGCCTGCTGCTTCGCCGCCGCGTCGTCATGGCCGGCAAGCCAGTCCGAACCCGGCACTTCGGTCATGCCGCCGAGCAGACCCTTTTCCGGCCTTGAGCGGACAAGCAGCTCATCGCCGCGCGTGACGACGAAGGCGGCCCCCCGCCGCAATGTCCCGCTCTTCTTCGGCGCCTTGCGCGGAAAACTCTCCTGCGTGCCGTGCGCGCGCGCCGTGCAATCCTCATTCAGCGGGCACAGCGAACAGGCTGGCTTCTTCGGCGTGCAGATCGAGGCGCCGAGATCCATCAGCGCCTGCGCGCTATCGCCGGCGCGGGAGTCGGCGAGCAGCGTCGCCGCCAATTGCTGTATCCGCGGCTTTGCCTGCGGGAGTTCTTCCTCGACTGCAAAGAGCCGTGACACCACTCGCTCGATATTGCCGTCGACCGGCATGGTGCGGCGGTCGAACGCAATCGCTGCGATCGCCGCCGCGGTGTACGGCCCGATGCCAGGCAATGCGCGCAGGCCTGCCTCGGTGTCGGGAAACACGCCGCCATGCTCGCGCGTCACCGCGACCGCGCAGGCATAGAGGTTTCGCGCGCGCGAATAGTAGCCGAGCCCGGCCCACATCCGCAGCACGTCATCGAGCGAGGCCCGTCCAAGGGCCGTGACATCCGGCCAGCGCGCAACGAACTTTTCGAAGTACGGGCCGACCGCCTTCACCGTGGTCTGCTGGAGCATGATCTCCGACAGCCAGACGCGGTAGGGATCCGACGTCTCGCCGGGCGCCGCGCGCCAGGGCAGCCGGCGGCGGTGGCGGTCGTACCAGGCGAGCAGCAATGTCGGACGAGCCAGCGACGTGCTTGCCGCCGGGCTCCGCTCCTTCTTGCGCGCAGTCGTGGAGGACATGCGCCATTCCTAGAGGAGGATCTCGCCTGTGGCCAGCGGGACCGGACCGTTGCACGCTATAACGCCTTGCGTTATACACAGACATGATCCAGAGCTTCGCCAATTCCGAGACAGAGTTGATCTGATCCGGGCGGCGAAGTCGAAAACTGCCGCCCGACATTCAGAATGCAGCCTTACGAAAACTGCGTTTGTTAAATCAGGCGCGGGTGTTGGCTGATCTCAGGGTTCCGCCGGGCAACCGGCTCGAAGCCCTGAAAGCCGAACGCCAGGGCCAGCATTCGATCCGGATCAACGATCAGTGGCGCATCTGTTTTGTTTGGGACGACGGAGGACCGAGAGATGTCGAAATCGTCGATTACCACGACTAGGAACGGGCTCCTGCGCAACCCCCATCCCGGCGAGATCCTGCTCGAGGAGTTCCTGGAGCCGATGGAGCTCAGCCAGAACGCGCTGGCGCGGGCCGTTCACGTCCCGCCGCGACGGATCAACGAGATCGTTCTGGGCAAGCGCGATATCACCGCCGATACCGACCTGCGCCTCGCCCGCTATTTTGGTTTGCCGGAGGGCTTTTTCCTGGGGCTCCAGATGGACTACGATCTGATGCAACGGCGGCGCGAGATCGAGCGAGACCTCAAGGCCATCCGGCCTCGTGCAGCAGCATAGCGGACGACCCATGTCCAAATCAGGCCCGATCTTCAAGCCCGGTCCCATCAGCGCAAAACCGCTGTCGCTCCTGCTCAACGACGTCTTTGCGGAGGCCTATGCCAAGCAGGGCTTTGCGGCGCGCGAGCTGGTGACGCGGTGGGCGCAGATCGCGGGGCCGGAGATCGCGGCCCATGCCGAGCCGCTCAAGATGCAATGGCCGCGGCCGGTGGAGGGCCAGCCGCAGGAGCCGGCGACGCTGGTGCTGCGGGTCGAGGGGCCGATGGCGCTGGAGATCCAGCACTCCGCCGACGTGATCCTGGAGCGGGTCAACCGCTTCTTCGGCTGGAGCGCGGTCGGCAAGCTGGCCTTCCGCCAGGCCCCCCTGTCGCGGCCGCGGGCCCGCAAGCGCCCCGGCCCGCCGGACGCCCAATCGGTGGCCAAGGTGGCGGAAAGCCTGGGCGACATCGAAGACGAAGAGCTCAAGACGGCGCTGGCGCGGCTCGGGGCCGCCATCAAGCGAAATTGAGCCTTATTCAGCAGCTAATCTGGACCTGACCTGGCCGCTCGCCATTGCCTCAATCGACGTTTCAAGCTAGCGACAGGCCGCCCGGGCGGGAACTCGATAGACCCCTGGGCCGACACCTTGCCAATTCGGGAGCCGACCTTGATCATTACCCGCCGCGCCTTCACCACGATGCTGTCGCTGACCGGGCTTGCCGCGGTCGCCGGGTTCTCGCCGCTTCGGTTCATCTCCGAAGCGATGGCACAGTCTGCCGCCGATGTGGCGAAGCCGGTATCGCTGCCCGACATGGCGCTCGGCCCGAAGGACGCCGCCGTCACCATCACCGAATATGCCTCGATGACCTGCCCGCATTGCGCGGCGTTCAACGAGCAGGTGTTCCCCAAGATCAAGTCGGAATATATCGACACCGGCAAGGTGCGTTACATCTTCCGCGAGTTCCCGCTCGACATCAAGGCCGCCGCCGGCTCGATGCTGTCGCGCTGCATCGCCAAGGACGATGCGTCGAAATATTTCGCCGTCACCGACATGCTGTTCCGCCAGCAGAACGACTGGGTGGTGAAGAACACCACCGAGACCCTGACGCGGATCGGCAAGCAGGCCGGCCTCACCCAGCAGCAGGTCGAGGCGTGCCTGAAGGATCAGGCGCTGCTCGACAAGATCGCCGCCGACCAGAAATACGCCAGCGACGTGTTGAAGGTGGATTCGACGCCGACCTTCTTCATCAACGGCGAGAAGATCAAGGGCGAAGCCTCGTTCGAGGAGTTCGCCAAGAAGATCAATCCGCTGCTCAAGAGCTGATTCGCAACGCCACACTCCTGATTCGCGCATCCAGAGCCGTATCTTTCCCGGCATAAATCCCTTGGGAAAAACGGCTTTCGCCGGTTGCCCTCGCAGCGCACCGCGGCCATTGTCCGCCGCACGAGCCGCTCCGCGCGACTCGCCCAGACAGCGACATTGCCTTCCATGGTATTGTCACGGCAGGGGGATTCGCGCCTGCCAACAGAGATGCGTGCTTATGAAAATCACCCGCCTGCGACTTCACGGCTTCAAGTCCTTCGTTGAGGCCACGGACTTCGTCATCGAGCCCGGCCTGACCGGCGTGGTCGGACCCAACGGCTGCGGCAAGTCGAACCTCGTCGAGGCGCTGCGCTGGGCGATGGGTGAGACCTCCTACAAGTCGCTGCGTGCCGCCGACATGGACGCGGTGATCTTCGCCGGCTCCGGCAACCGTCCCGCGCGCAACCACGCCGAAGTGACGATGACGATCGACAATGCCGATCGCACCGCGCCGGCGGCGATGAACGACAGTCAGTTGCTTGAAATCTCCCGCCGCATCGAGCGCGAAGCCGGCTCGGTCTATCGCATCAACGGCCGCGACGTGCGCGCCCGCGACGTGCAGATCCTGTTCGCGGATGCCGCGACTGGCGCGCGTTCGCCGGCCCTCGTCCACCAGGGCAAGATCGGCGAGATCATCCAGGCCAAGCCCGAGCAGCGCCGCCGCGTGCTCGAAGACGCCGCCGGCGTCGCCGGCCTGCATGCCCGCCGCCACGAAGCCGAGCTGCGGCTGAAGGCGGCCGAAACCAACCTCACCCGCGTCGAGGACGTGATCGGCCAGCTCTCGGGCCAGATGGAAGGCCTGAAGAAGCAGGCCCGCCAGGCCGTGCGCTATCGCGAGGTCGCGGCCAAGGTCCGCAAGGCTGAGGCCACCCTGTTCCATCTGCGCTGGATCGGCGCCCATGCCGACGTCAACGAATCCGGCCAGACCCATGATCTCGCCGTCCGCGAAATGGCGGAGCGCACCCAGCACCAGGCCGAAGCCGCCCGCATCCAGGCGATCCGCGCCGCCGAAATGCCGGCGCTGCGCGATGCCGAAGCGCGCGCCGCCGCCGGGCTCCAGCGCCTCACCAATGCCCGCGAGCTGCTCGACCGCGAGGAAGAGCGCGCCAAGGAGCGCGTCGCCGAGCTCGAGCGCCGCCTCGCCCAGTTCGAAGGCGACATTTCCCGTGCTCAACAACAAACCATGGACGCCGACGTCGCGCTGCAGCGCCTCGACACCGAAGACGCCGAGCTGAAGGAAGAGATCAAGTCGCGCGTCGAAAAGCGCTCCGGCGTCGACGAGCGTGTCGGCGAAGCCGAGGCGGTGCTGACCGAAACCGAGCAACAGTTCGCCGAGCTCACCACCGCGCTCGCCGACCTCACCGCCAAGCGCAACCAGCTCGAGGCCAACGTCCGCACCCACCGCGACAAGCTCGCCCGGCTCGACCAGGAGATCGCGAACGTCGCCGCAGAAGAACAGAAGCTCACTGAGGCGACCGGCGGCTTCGGCGATCTCGACGAGCTGACCGCAACGGTCGAGACCGCCGAGCAGACACTTGCGGCGTCGGAAGCCGCGGCGCAGGCGAGCGAAGCCGCGCACGTCGCCGCCCGCCAGACCCTGGAATCCTCGCGCTCGCCGCTGGTCGAGGCCGACAAGCGCGTGCAGCGGCTCGATACCGAGGCGCGCACGATCTCCAAGATCGTCAACGGCGAGACCAAGAATCTGTGGCCGCCGATCATTGACGGCATCACCGTCGACAAGGGATTTGAGAAGGCCATCGGCGCCGCCCTCGGCGACGATCTCGACGCACCGGTCGATCCGTCGGCGCCGATGCGCTGGACCAATGCCGGCGTCACCGACGGCGATCCGGAGCTGCCTGAGGGCGTCGTGCCGCTCGCCAATCATGTTCAGGCACCGGCCGAGCTGGCCCGTCGTCTGGCGCAGATCGGCGTGGTGCCGCGCGAGCGCGGCGCCGAGCTGGTCTCGCAGCTCAAGACCGGCCAGCGGCTGGTCTCGCCCGAGGGCGACGTCTGGCGCTGGGATGGTTTTGTCGCCGCGGCCCACGCGCCCACCGGCGCCGCGCGGCGGCTTGCCGAGCGCGCCCGCCTCGTCGACATCGAGAACGAGCTGGAGCAGGCCCGTATCGACGCGCAGATCAAGCGTCAGGCGCTGGAGAACGCCGAGTCCGAACTGCAGATGGCGGCCAGCACCGAAGGCGCCTCTCGCGAAGCCTGGCGCGCTGCGCAGCGCGAGCTGAACGTCGCGCGCGAGCGCCACGCCACCGCCGAGCGCGAGATCAGCCGCCACGCCGCGCGCAAGGCGACGCTGTCGGAAGCGCACAGCCGCCTCGCCGCCGACCGCGCCGAGGCCGAGGCCGCCTACGAATACGCCGAAGCCGGCATCAGCGAGCTGCCGTCGAGCGAGGACACCGAGACCCGTCTCGCTGCGGTCCGCAGCGACATCGAAGGCCATCGCCGCATGGCCGCCCAGGTCCGCGCCGAGGCGCAGGCCCTGGCGCGCGAAGCCGAGCTCGCTGACCGCCGCGTGCAGGCGATCCTCGCCGAACGCACCGAGTGGCAGAACCGCAAGGAGAGCGCGGCCTCCCACATCGAAACCATCCAGGCTCGTATTGCCGAACTCACGATCGAGCGCAGCGACCTCGAGAACGCGCCGCAAGTGTTCGCCGAGAAGCGCAGCGCGCTGATCACCGAGATCGAATACGCCGAGAACGACCGCCGCATGGCCGCCGACGCGCTCGCCACCGCGGAGACCGCGATGGCGGAGACCGACCGCGTCGCAAAGCTGACCCTGGAGGCGCTCTCCAGCTCCCGCGAGGCGACTGCTCGCGCCGAGGAGCGCATGGAAGGCGCGCGGCGCCGGCTCGAAGACATCGAGCGCGAGATCCGCGACATGCTCGAGGTCGAGCCGCAGGCCGTCGCCGGCCTTGCCGAGATCGAGCCGGGCGCCGAGCTGCCGCCGCTGCACGACATCGAGGAAGACCTCGAGAAGATGCGCCGCGATCGCGAACGCCTCGGTGCCGTCAACCTGCGCGCTGAGGAGGAGCTGCGTGAGGTCGAGACCCAGCACAACGGCCTCGTCACCGAGCGCGACGACCTGGTTGAGGCCATCAAGCGGCTACGCCAGGGCATCCAGAGCCTCAACAAGGAGGCGCGCGAGCGGCTGCTGACCTCGTTCGAAGTCGTCAACGACCACTTCAAGCGCTTGTTCGTCGAGCTGTTCGGTGGCGGCGAGGCCGCGCTGCATCTGATCGAGAGCGACGACCCGCTCGAAGCCGGTCTCGAGATCATCGCAAAACCGCCGGGCAAGAAGCCGCAGACGCTGTCGCTGCTCTCGGGCGGCGAGCAGGCGCTGACCGCGATGGCGCTGATCTTCGCGGTGTTCCTCACCAACCCTTCGCCGATCTGCGTGCTGGACGAAGTCGACGCACCGCTCGACGACCACAACGTCGAACGGTACTGCAACCTGCTGCACGAGATGACCGGCTCGACCGACACGCGCTTCATCATCATCACGCACAACCCGATCACCATGGCGCGGATGAACCGCCTGTTCGGCGTCACCATGGCCGAGCGCGGCGTCTCGCAGCTCGTGTCGGTGAGCCTGGCCGAGGCGGTGGACATTCTCGACCAGAACGTGGCGTGACATTTTTGGCGTCATTCCGGGGCTCGCGAAGCGAGAACCCGGAATCTTGCGCCACACGCATTGACGTCATCATCCGCGAAGGCGGATGATCCAGTACGCCGCAGCCTTTCGGCTGACCTCTTATGTCTCGGAGTACTGGATGCCCCGCCTTCGCGGGGCATGACTGTGGATGATGATAGCTCCCACGCTTCCTGCTGAACTCAAGGCAGCCCTGGACGGCAAGCTCCAGGGCTTCTCGCGCACCGACGCCGCACAACGATCGCAGAAAATCTCGACGACCTATCGCGCCGGCGGCGGCTCCGGCACGATCAAGTCGGACGCCGATGCACTCGCCTATGCGCTGGCGCGGATGCCGGCGACTTACGCGGCCGTTGCCGCGAGCCTGAATGCCTTGACCGAGATCGCGCCTGATCTCGCGCCTGAAACGCTGCTCGACGTCGGCGCTGGTCCAGGCACTGCAAGCTGGGCCGCCGCAGAGGCGTTTCCGTCGCTGCAGGATTTCACTCTGCTCGATGCCAACGCCACGCTCAGCCGGCTTGCGCTCGAACTGGCGCGCGACAGCTCGCGTCTCGCGGACTGCCGCTATCTGCCGGGCGATGCCGGCGGCAACCTCGCCGAGGTTTCGCAAGCCGATCTCGTCGTCGCCAGCTACGTCATCGGCGAGCTCGGCGAGGCTGACCAGCGTAAGCTCGCGGAGGCGATGTGGGCGAAGGCACGCCACGCGCTGGTCGTGATCGAGCCCGGCACGCCCGCCGGCTATGCCCGCATCCTCGCGCTGCGGCAGCAGCTGATCGCGGCTGGCGCTTTCGTCGCCGCGCCCTGCCCGCACGAAAGGCCCTGCCCGCTCACCGCGCCCGATTGGTGCCATTTCTCCCAGCGCCTCCCGCGCTCGCAGGCCCACCGGCAGATCAAGGGTGCCGACGTGCCGTTCGAGGACGAGCGCTTTATCTACGTCGCCCTAACCCGCACAGCGCCGGAGAGCCGCGCCGCGCGCGTACTGGCGCCGCCGGATATCGGCAAGGCCGAGATCGCGGCAAAGCTCTGCGCGGGGGCTGGGGTCGCGCTGACGAAAGTCCCGCGACGCGACAAGCCCGCTTATGCAGACGCCCGGCGCTGGCGCTGGGGCGATGCGATCATGTCCGAAAGTTAACCTCACTGCCGGCTTTTCCCTTGAACTCGGGTGGTTCCCGATCCGACCAAGTCTTGCCTCCCCTCTGCGCCGGGCTCTCGCCCTGCGCCAATTTGGTCTACCCTAGCGCCCGCCTTCTTCCCCCTTCAGGAGTTCTCCATGTCGACCGGCTGGATCGTTCTCGGCGTCATCGTCGTCCTCGTGCTGTTCGCCTTCAGCGCCTACAACCGCCTGGTGGCGCTGAGCCAACGCGTCGGCCAGGCCTTTGCCGACATCGACGTGCAGCTCAAGCAGCGCCACGATCTGATCCCGAACCTGGTCGAGACGGTGAAGGGTTACGCCTCGCATGAGCGCGGCACGCTCGACGACGTCATCAAGGCGCGCAATTCGGCGATGTCGGCGCAGGGGCCGGCGCAGGTGTCCGCCGCCGAGAACCAGCTCTCCGGCGCGCTCGGCCGGCTGATCGCGCTGTCGGAGGCCTATCCCGACCTCAAGGCCAACGCCAATTTCCAGCAGCTCGCCAGCGAGCTCTCCGACCTCGAGAACAAGATCGCGGCGAGCCGCCGCTTCTTCAACAACGCGGTCCAGGAATACAACACCGGCATCCAGCAGATGCCCGCTGCGCTGTTCGCCGGCATGTTCGGCTTCACCAGGAAGGATTTCTTCGATCTCGGCGCAAGCCGCACCGAGGTCGAGGCGACGCCGCAGGTGAAGTTCTGAACTGAGCCGACAGGCCGGCAGGGCATCGCGCCATGGCTGCGTATGGTCTCTACACGCACATCGCCTCGAACAAGTTTCGTTCGATGCTTTTGCTCGTCGGCCTGTTCGCGCTGGTCTATGTGCTGGTCTATGCCGGCGCGCTGGTCGCCGAGGTCGTCATCAACGGCAATGGGACGGTCGACTATTATCTGAGCCGCGCCTTCGCCGACCTGCTCAAAGCCGCGCCCTTCGCGACCATTTTGGCGATCGCCTGGATCGCGATCGCCTATTTCTTCCACCAGTCGATGATCGACGCCGTGACCGGTGGCCACAACGTCACTCGCCAGGAGCAGCCGCGACTCTACAATCTGCTCGAAAACCTCTGCATTTCGCGCGGCATCACCATGCCGAAGCTGAAGATCATGGAGAGCCCGGCGCTGAACGCGTTCGCGACCGGCCTCAACCCGCGGCAATATTCCATCACCGTGACCACGGGCCTCCTCGATGCGCTGAACGACAAGGAGATCGAGGCGGTGCTGGGCCACGAGCTGACCCACATCAAGAATGGCGACGTGCAGCTCATGGTGGTTGCCGTCATCATCGCCGGCGTCGTTGGCTTCTTCGGCGAATTGTTCTTCCGCCTGTTCACGAGTTTCAACTGGAGCCCGAGCTCCGGCGGCTCGTGGTCCTCGGGTTCCTCTTCCTCCTCGTCGCGATCGTCCTCTTCCAGCAGCGACAGCAAGAGCTCCGGCGGCGGCGCGATCATCGTCATCATCATCGCGGTCGTGCTGATCGTGGTGGCCTGGCTGCTGTCGCAGGTGGTCAAGCTCGCGCTGTCACGGTCGCGCGAATATCTCGCCGACGCCGGCTCGGTCGAGCTGACGAAAGACCCCGACGCCATGATCTCGGCGCTGCGTAAGATCGAGGGCCGCGGCGAGCTGCCGGGCGCGACCTCGGCCGTCATGGAGCTCTGCGTCGACAATCCCCGCGAGGGCTTTGCCGATCTGTTCGCGACCCACCCCTCGGTGCCGTCCCGGATCGACGCGCTGGTCAAGTTTGCCGGCGGTCACGATCCCGGTCCCCTGCCGACGCTCGCCGAAGAGGCGGAAGAACCGGGAGCGCAAGCCGACCGTCAGGACGCCCCGCCGCCGCTGCGCCATGGCCCGTGGGACGACGCCGACGGATCGGCCAGCCCGCCGCCCGCGCCCGCACCCAACTCCTCCGGAACCGCAAGCAGCAACCCGGCGGGCAACCCAATGAGAGATTCCATGGGTCCGTGGGGCCGTCATTGAACGCGTGATGGCCTGTCTCGCGCAACTTGTTTCCTCGCCATTGGGAAAAACCTCGGGAATTGCCCCAATCGCGTGCCGAGGAATTGAATTCTCCCTTGTTTCTGCCATGTTCGCGCCCAACAGCAGACTTGGGACATCCTTCGGACGTCGATTTGGGGCCCGGCCGATTGCGACCTCGCGATCGGGGGCGCGCGTTAGGGGACAGCAATGGCAAAGCCGGCAGTGGTTGTGGTGGGCGCGGACAAGGGCGGGGTCGGCAAGACCACGGTTTCGCGGACCTTGCTCGATTATTTCTCAGCCAACAACGTGCCGACGCGCGCATTTGATACGGAGTCGCCGCGCGGAACCCTGAAGCGCTTCCACCCCGACATCACCGAGATCGTCGACATGACGACCACGGCCGATCAGATGAAGATTTTCGACACGCTCAACGCTGTCAGCCCGTCGGTGACCGTGATCGACGTCCGCGCCGGCCTGCTCTCGCCGGCACTGGCTTCGCTGCGCGACATCGGTTTCCTCGACGCCGCCAAGGCCGGCCAGATCACCTTCGCGGTGTTCCATATCCTGGGACCCTCGATCGCCTCGCTGGAGGAGATCGCCGAGACCGCGGGCTTCATGACCGGGGCGAAATATTTCCTGGTGAAGAACTTCATCAACGACACCCAGTTCTTCCAGTGGGACCAGGCGACCTACAATTCCTATTTCCACCGCATCAAGGACGCAACCGAGCTGACCATCCCCAAGCTCAACGAAATGGCCTATGAGCAGGTCGAGGTCTCCTCCGTTCCGTTCCTGAAATTCGTCGCCAACAAGGGCATCAGCGACGAGGCCGCGAACTATTCGTTCGTGCTGCGCGGCTATGTCCGGCACTGGCTGGCCAACGTCTGGAGCGAATTCGACCGGATCCGGCTAACCGACATCGTCGGTTCGAAGCCCGTGACCCGCAACAGCGAAAAATAGTTGCACAGCCCGGGCTGATACGGCTGGATTGGTCGCCAAGTTCGACCGATATAGCTGCCGATGTCCGCAACGCCCGTCTACATCATCTGTTCGCCTCGCCCGCAGGTCGGCAAGACCCTGCTGGCGCGGCTCTTGAGCGAATTCCTGCTGCTCAAGAACGGCAACGTCGCGGCGTTCGACGTCAATTTGAAGGAACCGTCGCTGCTGGATTATTTGCCAAAGATCACCGAGACCGCCGACGTGATCGACACCTACGGCAAGATGCAGCTGATGGACCGTGTCATCGTCGACGACGGGCTCGCCAAGGTGATCGACCTTGGCTTCCACGCCTTCGACGAGTTCTTCAAGATGACCGAGGAGATCGGCCTTTTGAAGGAGGCGGCCCGCCGGCATGTGGCGCCGATGATCCTGTTCGTCGCCGACACCGACCGCGTCTCGGCCCGCGCGCACGAGATGCTGCGCGGCCAGATCCCGCGGGTGAACCTGATCACGGTGGACAACGAACATGTCGTGCGCGGCGAGCTGCCGCCCGCGATGGCCGCCGGCCGGCTGTTCCGGCTGCCGGCGCTGCCCGGCTTCCTCAAGACCTATGTCGACCGGCTGAACTTCTCTTTCACCGGCTATCTGCGCCAGGAGAAGGACGCCTCGACCGAGCTGCACCAGTGGACCCGGCGGAATTACATCGCGTTCCGGGAGCTCGAGCTCAGCCTGATCCTGCAGCGGTCCTGACAGCAATCCACCGGGGCGATAGTCTTCGTCCCGCTGCTCAGTGTCCCTCGAACGTCATCAGCGTGCGCACCGGCACGTCCATGGCGCGCAGCTTGGCGGCGCCACCGAGCTCGGGCAGGTCGACGATGAAGCAGGCCGCGACGACGTTGGCGCCGATCTGGCGCAAGAGCTTTACTGCGCCCTCCGCGGTGCCCCCGGTGGCGATGAGATCGTCGACCAGGATCACGCGCTCGCCGGGCTGGATCGCGTCGACATGCATCTCCATCTCGTCGATGCCGTACTCCAGCGAATAGGCAATGCGCACGGTCGTGTGCGGCAGCTTGCCCTTCTTGCGGATCGGCACGAAGCCGGCCGAGAGCTGATGCGCCACCGCGCCGCCGATGATGAAGCCGCGCGCTTCCATGCCGGCGACCTTGTCGATCTTGTTGCCGGCCCAGGGATTGACGAGTTCGTCCACCGCGCGGCGGAACGCGCGCGCATCCGCGAGCAAGGTCGTGATGTCGCGGAACATGATCCCGGGCTTCGGATAGTCCGGGATGGTGCGGACGCTCGCCTTCAGATCGTGGTCAAAGGTCATTGGTGCCTCTCAATCAACGCGCGCATCCAGCCGGAACGCATTCTCGACAATCTTCAGACCCACCTCGTTGCCGAGCGACATCAGCGATTCCGGATGGAATTGCACGCCGGCGACCGGCAGGGTCTTGTGCTCGAGCGCCATGGCGACGCCGTCCTCGGTGCTGGCGGTGACGGACAAAACCTCGGGCATGCTGTCGCGCTCGACGAAGAGCGAATGATAGCGGCCGATGACGATCTCGTTCGGCAGGTTGCGCATCAGGCGTCCGCCGCGCACCTGGACCCGCGAGGGTCTGCCGTGGGCGGGATGGGTGAGCTGCCCGAGCTCCCCGCCGAAATATTCGCCGATCGCCTGCACGCCCAGGCAGACGCCGAACACCGGCAGCTTCTTTTCCAGCGCCGCATCGATGGTTCTCTTGATTGCGAAATCCTCAGGGCGCCCGGGGCCGGGCGACAGCACGAGCAAATCCCACCTCTTCTGCTTGAGCATGTCGAGCGCATGCACATAGCGGACCACGGTGACGCTGGCGCCGACCTGGCGGAAGTAGTCGGCCAGCATGTGGACAAAACTGTCGTCGTGATCGATCAGCAGCACCTGCTTGCCCGAGCCGGTCGCATCCGGCGCGAAGGTCGACAGCGGCTTCGGCGGATCCCCGCGCAGCGCCTGGAACAGCGCGGCGGCCTTGACCTGGCATTCGCGGTCTTCCGCGGCAGGGTCTGAGTCGAACAGGCAGGTCGCGCCGACGCGCACCTCGGCAAGTCCGTCCTTCATGCGGATGGTGCGGATGGTGAGACCGGTGTTGATGCTGCCGTCGAAATTGACCGCGCCGATCGCGCCGGCGTACCAGCGCCGCGGCGAGCGCTCATGGTCCTCGACGAACTGCATGGCCCAGAGCTTTGGCGCGCCGGTCACGGTGACGGCCCAGGCATGGGTAAGGAAGGCGTCGAGCGCGTCGAAGCCGGGACGCAGCATGCCCTCGACGTGATCGACGGTGTGGAAGAGTTTTGAGTAGGTCTCGATCTGCCGTCGGGCCAGCACCTTGATGGTGCCGGGGACGCAGACGCGCGCCTTGTCGTTGCGATCGACGTCGGTGCACATGTTGAGCTCGAACTCGTCCTTCTCCGAGTTCAGGAGCTGGCGGATCTGCTCGGCATCACCGATCGCATCGGTGCCGCGCGCGATCGTGCCCGAGATCGGGCAGGTCTCGACACGACGACCGTCCGAGCGCACGAACATCTCCGGCGAGGCCGAGACGAGAAACTCGCCTTCGCCGAGATTCATCAACGCGCCATACGGCGATGGATTGATGACGCAGAGCCGCTGAAAGACCTCGGCCGGCGAGCGATCGCAGGGCTCGGCGAACAGCTGACCGGGCACGGCCTCGAACAAATCGCCGCGGGCGAAGGCCGCGCGTGCGGTCTCGACCGTCGCCTGATATTCGCCGGGCGCGTGATCGGCAAAACCCTGGCGCGGCGTCTTCAGGTATGGGCTCTCGGCGGTCTCGCGCGGCAGGTCCTCGGTGGACTTGCCCTTCCAGGCGAAATCGTAAGTCAGCACCACGCCGCGGCCGGTGGCGCGATCATAGGCCAACAGGCGATCGGGGACGTAGAGCACGATGTCGCGCTGGTCCTGCTCGCGCGGCCGCTTCTGCACGAGGTCCTCGATCTGGAAGACGAGGTCGTAGGCGAAGGCGCCGAACAGGCCGAGCAGCCCGTCGTCATTGGCGGAGAAGGCGGCGACGAGGTCGCGCACCAGCGACATCACGCTGGCGCGCCGCGTGCGCTGGTCCTCCTCGATCGGGGCATCACCGCGGATGATGTGGCCGGCGAGGCGCGTGGCCGTCTTCTCGGAGATCACCACGCAGGGTCCGTGCAGGACGTCGCCGAGGAAGGCGATCAGCACCTGCCCGCGCTCGTTCAGCGCTTCCAGCTTGAAATTGACGCCTGTGGTCTCGAGCTTGAGCGGCGGGTCGGAGAAGCCGAGGTCAAAGCTTTCGTAGCGACCGGGCACGGTCGTGCCGGAGGACAGTACCACGCCGCGGCGGCGGTCGAGCAGGTTGATGAGATCGTCGAGCCGGCTGGCGCCGCCGGTAAACTGCTCCGCGACGCGCGTGATCGCGAGACCCGCGCGGGTCACATAGTCGCTTCTGGCCGGGAGGGCAAAGACGGTCCTGTTCATGGGGTCCTCTTACGAAACTTGCCGAGGGAACGCCACACAGGACAAACGATCAGGCCGCCGCGCTGTGCTGGCGACCTCAGACGATTTGGGAAAGGAAAATCGCACCGGCCACCTCGTTAGGAGGTGCGCCACCAAAGACGGGCTGGGCGGACGGCGATGCTCATGGGGAACTAACACCATGGCGCGGGGGCGGCGTCAAGGGCGGCCACTGTGCCGTAGCCCGGATGGAGTGCAGCGCAATCCGGGGGTCCTCCCACAATGAGAAAGCCCCGGATTACGCTGCACTCCATCCGGGCTACGGGCGACCGCACTTACCCCAGATGCTTCCTGAAAAACTCCGTCGCCCTGCCCCAGGCGAGCTCGGCGGCTTCGCGGTCGTGCACGGCCTGGCGTTGCTCGTTGACGAAGGCGTGCTCGGCGTCATAGCGGAACAGCTCGAGCGACTTGCCGGCAGCCTTCATCGCCTTTTCGAAACCATTGACCAGCTCCGGCGTGCACCAATCGTCCTTGTTGGCGAAATGAGCCTGGAGCGGGATCTTGACGTCGGCGGGCTTGGCCGCCTGCTCCGGCGGAATGCCGTAGAACACGACGCCGGCCGCAAGCTCCGGGATCTTCGTCGCGCCGATGATCGTCACGGCGCCGCCGAGGCAGAAGCCCGTTAGCCCGACCTTGGCGCCATTGCGCGACAAATATTGCGTGGCACCGCGCACGGTCTGCGTGGTGGCGTCCATGAAGTCGAGCGAGTTCATCTCCTTGTTGGCGGAATCGGTGTCGTGATACGGCACCACCTTGCCCTTGTAGAGATCGGGCGCCAGCGCATCGAAGCCGGCGAGCGCGAAGCGGTCGCACAGGCCCTTGATCTGATCGGACAATCCCCACCATTCCTGGATCACGACCACGCCCGGCGCGTTGCCGCGCGCGGCATTGGCGAGATAGCCCGAGGCGTCCTTGCCGTCCGGTCGCTTGAAGGTGATGGCGGTTCCCATGGTGTCCTCCGATGATTGGGGAGCGGTTGGCGGTATTTTGGCCGTTGTGAGCGCACGGCGCAATCCACACTCCCGTCATTCCCAGGCGCGCATAGCGCGAGCCCGGAAGGACGGAGAGTTGAGCCAACAAAAAAGCCCCCTCGCGGGGGCTTCTTCATTTCTCGTCTCGCTGGAGCCGCTCAGTGCGAGGCGGCCCAGACCTTCTTCTTGGTGAAATACATCAGGCCCGCGAAGATGATCAGGAACACGAACACCTGGAAGCCGAGGCGCTTGCGCGCTTCCATGTGCGGCTCGGCGGTCCACATCAGGAACGTGGTGACGTCCTTGGCGTATTGCGCCACCGTGGTCGGCGAGCCGTCATCATAGGTGACCTGGCCATCGCTGAGCGGCTTCGGCATCTTGATGGCGTGGCCCGGGAAGTACTTGTTGTAGTAGGAGCCCTCCGGAATGGTCACGCCTTCCGGCGCCTTGTCCTCGAACCCCTGCAGCACGGCCGAGACGTAATCCGGACCCTGCTCCTGGTACTGGGTGAAGAAGTCGATGATGAACCAGGGGAAGCCGCGCTTATAGGAGCGCGCCTTGGTGATCAGGGACAGGTCTGGCGGCGCCGCACCGCCGTTCGCCGCACGCGCTGCCTGCTCGTTCGGGAATGGCGAGGGGAAGTAGTCCGCCGGCCGGCCCGGCCGCTCGAACATGTCACCGGCATCGTTCGGGCCGTCCTTGACCTTGTAGTCCGACGCGAACGCGGCCGCCTGCGCCACCGAATAGCCGGGCCCGCCGGGCTCGGCGAGGTTGCGGAAGGCGATGTAGGACAGGCCGTGGCAGCTGGCGCAGACCTCCTTGTAGACCTTCAGGCCGCGCTGGAGCGCGCCGCGGTCGAACTTACCGAAAGGGCCCGAGAACGACCATTTGTTGCCCGGCGGCTGGTCGCTGCCTTCGGACGCTTTCGCGCTGTCGATCGAGCCCGCGAACAGCGAAGCGGCGAGCGCCAGCACGATCGCGGTCGACACCATCGGCGTCGATCTGCTTCCCGTCTTGGCCAGCACCGCATCCGAGATCGAGTTCGGAACCGGTCGCGGCGTCTCGATGCGCGAGAGCAGCGGCAGCACGATCAGGAAGTAGGCGAAGTAGCAGACCGTCAGGACGCGGCCGGCGATCACGTAGATGCCTTCCGGCGGCTGCGAGCCGAGATAGCCGAGCAGGATGCAGACCGCGACGAAGATCCAGAAGAACTGCTTGGCCAGCGGACGATACTTCGACGACCTCGTCCTGGCGCTGTCCAGCCACGGCAGGAAGCACAGGATGATGATCGCACCGAACATCCCGACGACGCCCGCGAGCTTGTTCGGGATCGAACGCAGGATCGCGTAGAACGGCAGGTAATACCATTCCGGCACGATGTGCGGCGGCGTCACGCCCGGGTTCGCCGGAATGTAGTTGTCGGCGTCGCCGAGATAGTTCGGCATGTAGAAGATGAACCAGGCGTACAGCAGCAGGAAGCAGGACACGCCGAACATGTCCTTGATGGTGGCATGCGGCGTGAACGGCACCGTGTCCTTTTCCGTCTTCGGCTCGACGCCGTCAGGATTGTTCTGGCCGGCGACGTGCAGCGCCCACACGTGGAGCACGACGACGCCCGCGATCAGGAACGGCAGCAGATAGTGCAGCGAGAAGAACCGGTTCAGCGTCGGGTTGCCGACCGAATAGCCGCCCCACAAGAGCGTCACGATGCTCTCGCCGAAATAGGGAATGGCGGAGAACAGGTTGGTGATGACGGTGGCGCCCCAGAAGCTCATCTGGCCCCATGGCAGCACGTAGCCCATGAAGCCCGTCGCCATCATCAGGAGGTAGATGATGACGCCGAGGATCCACAGCACCTCGCGCGGCTCCTTGTAGGAGCCGTAATAGAGGCCGCGCAGCATGTGGACGTAGACTGCGAAGAAGAACATCGACGCGCCGCAGGCATGCATGTTGCGCAGCAGCCAGCCGTAGTTCACGTCGCGGACGATCAGCTCGACCGACTTGAAGGCGAGATCGGCATGCGGCGTGTAGTGCATCGCCAGGACCACGCCGGTCAGGATCTGCATCCCCAGCATGAAGGAGAGGATGGCGCCGAAGGTCCACCAATAGTTGAGGTTACGCGGGGTGGGATAGACGACGAAGGAGGAATGGACGAGGCCAATGATCGGCAGACGCCGCTCGATCCATTGCAGGGCCGGATTGCTCGGCTGGTAGTCGGATGGTCCGCTCATGATGCGATCCTGAGGAAATAGTACGACGAGACGGCGCGAAGCTTCGGACAGGGGTCCGAAGCTCAGCCGATCTGGATTTTGGTGTCGGAAACGAACTGATACGGCGGCACCGGCAGGTTCGCGGGCGCGGGCCCTTGGCGGATGCGGCCGGACGAATCGTACTGCGACCCATGGCAGGGACAGAAGAACCCGTCGTAATTGCCCTCATGAGCGATCGGGATGCAGCCGAGGTGGGTGCAGATGCCGATCACCACCAGCCACTGCTCGTGGCCGGCCTTGACCCGGGCCTCGTCCGTCTGCGGATCGGGCAGGCTCGCCACGTTGACGGCGCGCGCCTCGTCGATCTGCTTCTTGGTACGGTGGCTGATGTAGATCGGCTTGCCGCGCCAGAACACCTTGATGTCCTGGCCCTCGGCGATCGGGCTGAGATCGACATCGATCGGCGCACCGGCGGCGATGGTCGAGGCGTCCGGATTCATTTGAGAGATAAAGGGCCAGAGCGCGGCCGCGCCCCCTACTGCGGCGGCTGCCCCCGTTGCAACGAATAAGAAATCACGGCGTGTCGGATGGTCCGCCGAAGACGCTGTCGTCACGATTCCAACCCTTTCTTCTTATGCGACCGGTGGAACCGCTCCGGGGGGCGCCCATGAGGTCCCCGGAAAGGCTGCCGGCGCCCGCGGCCCCCCGCGGCGGCAGAACTTTGCTTGCTCACGCCCAAAATGGGGAAAACAGCAGTCCAGAATCGTTCTATTGGCACCCTTGCCGGGCGAGCGCAAGCCCGCTATCGGCGCGGGAGCGTGCAATGCACGAATTCCCGGGCGAGCGATGTTTTATTGAGACATTTTGCGCCCACAACCAAACCCGCCGCCGCCCATGCAGATAGCGCTTTTCCAGCCCGACATCGCTCAGAACACCGGCACGATTCTCAGGTTGTGCGCCTGTCTGGGCATGGCCGCCCATATCATCGAGCCCGCCGGCTTCCCCGTCTCCGACCGCTTGTTCCGCCGGGCGGGAATGGACTATCTCGACCATGTCAGCCTTATCAGGCACGACTCCTGGGCGAGATTCGAGGACTGGCGCGCGGCACATGGCTACCGCCTGTTGCTGTTCACCACCAAAGGTGCCACCGACTACCGCGATTTCCGTTACCAGACGTCGGACATCCTGCTATTCGGGCGCGAGAGCGCCGGCGTCACCGATGCGGTGCTCGAGGCCGCCGATGCGCGGCTGGTGATTCCGATCACCCCGGGGCTGCGGTCGCTCAATGTGGCCATGACCGCGGCGATGGCCGCCGGCGAGGCGCTGCGCCAGATCCGGAACCCGGAAGGCCCAAAGGATTGAGGAGAGAGGCTTGAGTTACGCGGTCAAGGAAATCTTCCTGACCCTGCAAGGCGAAGGCGCCCATGCCGGGCGCGCGTCCGTGTTCTGCCGTTTTGCCGGCTGCAACCTCTGGAGCGGCCGCGAGGCCGACCGCGCGGGCGCGACCTGCAAGTTCTGCGACACGGATTTCGTCGGGACCGACGGCACGCTCGGCGGCCGCTACGCCTCGGCTGCGGAACTCGCCGACACCATCGCCGCGCAATGGACGGCATCCACCGCCAACCGCTACGTGGTGCTGACCGGCGGCGAGCCGCTGCTCCAGGTCGATACCGCCCTGATCGAGGCGCTGCACGCCCGCGGCTTCGAGATCGGGGTCGAGACCAACGGCACGATCGCCGCACCGGAGGGGCTCGACTGGATCTGCGTCAGCCCCAAGGGCGGCAGCGAGCTGGTGCAGCGGAGCGGCCACGAGCTGAAGCTGGTTTATCCGCAGACACTCGCCGTGCCCGAAACGTTCGAAGACCTCGCCTTCGAACGCTTCTCGCTCCAGCCGATGGATGGACCCGAGGTAATCAAGAACACCGCGCGCGCGATCGACTATTGCCTGCGCCATCCGCAATGGCGGCTCAGCGTGCAGACGCATAAATCGCTCGGCATCAGATAGGATTGGTTTTCGAACAGATGTGGGAATTGACGAAATCGTTCCGCTTCGAGGCGGCGCACTCATTGTCGGGCACGACGTTCGGGGCGGCGAGCGAAGAGATCCACGGCCATTCCTTCCGCGCCGAGGTGACCCTGCGCGGCACGCCCGACCCCAAGACCGGCATGGTGGTCGACCTCGGCCTCGTCCAGCGCGCCATCGAGGACGTGCGCTTGATGCTGGACCACAAATACCTCAACAAGATCGAGGCGCTGGGCACACCGACGCTGGAAAACCTCTCGCGCTTCGTGTGGGAGCGGCTGGCCCATATCGGCAAGCTGACCCGCGTCAGCATCCACCGCGACAGTTGCAACGAGAGCTGCACCTATTACGGTCCGCAGGGATGAAATTCGTAGGGTGGGCAAAGCGCAGCGTGCCCACCAATCAAGACGACAATGAAAGTTGGTGGGCACGGCGCAAGGGCGCCTTTGCCCGCCCTGCGAGCCTCACAGGGTGAGCGACGGGAATGCAGATGGACGTTTCGATGATCGAAGACCGCAAGGCCCGCGCCCGCGCCTGGTTCGAACGTTTGCGCGACGACATCTGCGCAAGCTTCGAGCGGCTGGAGGACGACG
The DNA here is from genome assembly GCF_024199845.1 of Bradyrhizobium sp. CCGB12. NCBI lineage: Bacteria > Pseudomonadati > Pseudomonadota > Alphaproteobacteria > Hyphomicrobiales > Nitrobacteraceae > Bradyrhizobium > Bradyrhizobium sp. CCGB12. The sequence goes on from NZ_JANADO010000001.1 coordinate 4,889,478, forward strand.
CGCCGCAAAACCTCTATCCGGGCGATGCCGGCCGCTTCAAGCGCACGCCCTGGCAGCGGACCGATCACAGCGGCGCGGCCGGGGGTGGCGGCGTGATGTCGATGATGTCGGGCCGCCTGTTCGAGAAGGTCGGCGTGCATTGCTCGACGGTGCACGGCGAATTCGCGCCCGAGTTTCGCGCGCAGATTCCCGGCGCCGCTGATGACCCGAAGTTCTGGGCCTCCGGCATCTCGCTGATCGCGCATCTGCGCAATCCGCACGTGCCCGCCGTGCACATGAACACGCGCTTCGTCGTCACCACCAAAGCCTGGTTCGGCGGCGGCGCCGACCTGACGCCGGTGCTCGAGCGCCGGCGCACGCAGGACGATGCCGACAGCATCGCCTTTCACGCCGCGATGAAGGAAGCCTGCGCGCAGCCGAACGGCGTTGCCGATTACGACAAGTACAAAAAGTGGTGCGATGAATATTTCTACCTGCCGCACCGCAAAGAGGCGCGCGGCATCGGCGGCATCTTCTACGACTGGCACGACAGCGGCGACTGGGACGCCGACCTCTCTTTCACCCAGGACGTCGGCCGCGCCTTTCTGAAGATCTACCCCGACATCGTCAGGCGCAATTTCGCCAGCGCCTGGACCGCTGCGGATCGCGAGGAGCAATTGATCCGGCGCGGCCGCTATGTCGAGTTCAACCTGCTCTACGACCGCGGCACCATCTTCGGGCTCAAGACCGGCGGCAATGTGGACTCGATCCTGTCGTCGCTGCCACCGGAGGTGAAATGGCCATGAGCGCTTCGAGGCCGCTTCCCCGCGCCATGCTGATCGACATGGACGACACCATCCTGTCGGCCTATGGCCGGCCCGAGATCGCCTGGAACACGATCACGGCGGAATTCGCCGAGGAGCTGGCGCCGCTGCCGCCGCCGCAGGTCGCAACCGCGGTGCTGGCCTTCGCGCGAAACTTCTGGGCCAATGCGGAAGCGGCGTGGCGGCTCAAGCTCGCCGAGGCCCGCCACCTCACGGTCAAGGGCGGCTTCGCCGCGCTTGCGGCCGCCGGCCATCGCGCGCTGCCCGACGATCTCGCCATTCGCCTCGCCGATCGCTTCACCGCCTATCGCGAGGAGGAGATGTTCGTCTTTCCCGGCGCGCATGAGGCGATCGACAAATTGAAGGCGCTCGGCATCAAGCTCGCGCTTGTCACCAACGGCGCCGCCGACATGCAGCGCGCCAAGGTCGAGCGCTTCGAGCTCGCGCACCGCTTCGATCACATCCAGATCGAGGGCGAGCACGGCTTCGGCAAGCCCGAGGAGCGCGCCTATCTGCACGCAATGGAGGCGCTGGGTGTCACCGCCAAGGACACCTGGATGATCGGCGACAACCTCGAATGGGAGGTCGTGACGCCGCAGCGCCTCGGCATCTATTCGATCTGGATCGACGTCCATGGCGACGGCCTGCCCGAAGGCTCGACCGTCAGGCCCGACCGCATCATCCGCTCGCTGACCGAGCTGGTGCCGCAGGTGTAACCAGGGCGCAAAACAAAATATCGAAAAACAACCCCATGCACAGTAGGGCGCTGCTGCAAATTCAAGGTCTTGCGGATTTTACGAAATCTATTTGACACGTCGGGCAAAACAGGGGCATGATGGCATCGTCGCGATGTCCGAGGTGGGCGCCCTTTTCGCAAACGGTCTCGCCAGCACCTGAGCATTCCCTTGCATGGGAACGCGCGGCCTTTTCGCCGATCCGTCGCCTCCGCCCGTCCGTTTTCCGCGTGTCATGACAAATTGCTAGCGTCGTCCGGATCGATCAAACTCGAAAGGACAATCCATGGAATTGAAAGCCGGCGATGTCGTGATGCTGAAATCCGGCGGCCAGCCGCTGACGGTCGCGGAGATCAAGGAAGAAGAGGTGCTCTGCCTCTGGATGGGGATGGAAGGCGACCTGTTCCGCGAGACGCTGCCGCTGGCCACGCTCGCCCGCGTCGAGGAAGAAGAGGACGACGAAGACGAGGATGAAGACGACGAGGACGAGGAGTAGGCATCGCCTCGTCAGATCGGAGCGTTCCGCTCCTTCGCTTCCGATGTCCGCTGCTCTGCCAATAGAAGCGCAATAGCGGACATCGTCGGATCTCGCAGAAGGGCCAGAAACGGAAGTACGGTCTTGATCTGAAAGCGCAGCGACGCGAGGTCGCACTTCCCCAAGTCACGATTTGATGCCGTACTCTGCCCCGGCCAAGCCTCATCACGGCCCCACGGCTCTGGAGGCAAATCATGTCGGAAGCGCTTGAGGTCGAGATATCTGCCTTCTTCAACAAATACATGGAAACGTTCGCCACCTGGGATGGTGACCAAATCGCAAAACTCTACTGCGCTCCCTGCATCACCATGCGGGGTGACGGGTCGATACATTGCTTTCAGTCACGTGACGAGATTGCGCGGTTTTTCCAAGGAGTGGCCGATACCTACCGACGCGAAGGGGCAGCAGGTGGAACTCTGCACGATGTAGTGGCCGTTCCTATCGGCGAACGCAGTGCTCTCGGGACTGTAACGTGGAAAAACCTCCGACCGGATGGAAGCGTTACAAGGCAATGGCGGCAGTCCTACAACCTTATTCGCTTCCCCGACGGGTGGCGCATCCTTGCTACGACATTTCACCTGAGCGGGATAGCTGGCTAGTGATTTCCGCTTCGGGTCGATTCTTTGGCCATTTGCAGACTTTCAGCGCCGCGGGCGATGGCGCTCTCCGCGGACTATGCGGCCGGCAAGTCGAGGCCATCGGGTAGCCTGATCCAAAGAACGGTTTGCTCGTCCGGGGAGTGACGAGACAGATGGCCCTTTCCGTGCGTGTCCTCCACCAACACGAACTCGCCCGCAGAGACGTGCCGCACCTCGCCGTCGCTCGTCTCGTATTCGACCGCGCCGGTCAGTCTGACGGTCAATACCCGCGCCGGAACGGTATGCCAGTCAACCTGCCGCATACCGGCAGGGATTTGAGTAAACTCAACGCTTGACGCGAGATAGCGCCTGGACACTTGAAACGGCTTGGCATTGGGAGCGACGGCCACCTTTGCCGTCATGGGGATGTCCACTTCACCGAAGTGAGATTCACCGTCCGGGGTTGCGTAGATCCGGAGACACTTCATCGGCTGTCACCTTTTGGCTCGCCAGCGAAACAAGCTCACCTACCATGACGTCCTGCGATGTTGCCAGGTTGCATCCTGCCAAATGACCCAACAGCTCGCCCATGCGAGTCCGTGATCCCGGGGATGTGACCAGTCGTGAAGCCGAGATCTGTTGGGACCCTGCGGCCGGGCATTAAATGACGGACCGGGGACAGTTGGAGAAAAAGCGATGCGTTTCATTTTGGCGTTGAGCCTATTGATCCCCCTGTCCAGCGTTGCGAACGCAGCGCCGGTGCATCACCCCCACCGGCACACTGCTGTTCGCTCCCATCAGGGCACGTTTGCACCAGGTTCCAGTTCGAGCTTTGCCTACGCGCCACCTCGGCCGCCGACCGAATACCGTTCCGCGCCCTCCTATGGCGACCGTGAACCGTATTTCGGCGCGTCTCAGGGTTATGCGCCTGGCGAAAAGGAGCAATTCCTCCACAGCTTGTTCAGCCCATAGCGCTGCTTGAAACAATCGGGCCGCGGCCGATCGCTATTGCTTTGCGCTTTCAGCGAAGTGCTTGCGGAAAAACGCCACGATAAAACCCGGCGCGTCCGTGCAAGCTGTGGGGTTGGCCTGCACCTCCTTCGGGGTACAGGTAGCAAGGAAAGAGAAGTGTCTGGCGTTTGCCACGAATTGATACTCCGGCGCCAGAAGACCTTGTTTAATAGCAAGCCGCGCAGCATCCGGACAGACCGTCTGCATTTTGTGCCGGATCGGAGCTCCACAGTTGCACCGGAATCGCTATCGTTTTCAGATTCTTCGCGGGAAAAACAAACGCGGGATATGGATCGACGATGACAGCGGCTCTGACGCGCGGATCAGGCGTGACCGGCTGAGCGGGCGCCTCACCGCTTTCGAGCTGCTTGCAAGCCAACAGGCTCGACGTCGCGCAATTGGGCAGGCCTTTTCGCAAATCGGGATTGCCGCCGATAACAGCGAGCCCCGCATAGCCGCCAAACGAAAAGCCGTAGAGGCCAATACGCTGGGTGTCGATGCGTGGCGCGTCGGGCCAGCCATCGAGCATGTAGTCGATTAGCCGCTTTATGTCCGCGGGGCGCTCGACCAGCACCGAAAGACTGTCGGTACGGCTGGTGTCGCGCCAGGTGTCACCGGGATGATTGAGCGCGGCGACCACAAAGCCGGCATCGGCCAACGCCGCCGCCGTGTCATGGTGGCCGCCGAACCATCCTCTCCTGCCATGCGATATCACGATGAGGGGAAGCTTTTCGCCCGTCACCGCGCATCCCGGGACGGCGAAAAAGATGGCACCTCGTGCATCCATTTCTTGTGGTGGCTCCACGCACGGCGTCCAGACCAGCAGCCTGATCGCCGGTCCCGCCGCGCTCGCCGGAATGTCGAAATTCTTGACCCCCGCTGCGTTCGCCGCTGTCAGCCCGAAGATGAAGAAACAGATTACGAACGCGAACTTTGTGTGACTCATCATCGGCTCCTGGGGCCTGAGGCACTTCACAATAGGAAGCTTTGGATCAAGCGATTATGTCGCCTTTGGGTCGTAGGCCTCCATTGGCGGCGAAGCCGGGCGACCTCCGGTTTGCGCTCGGACGCCGACGTCTTGGGTACGAGGTTTACTCCGCGGTTCGCGCGCGAATGCCTGATGAGCCGGAGTCATCTAAGCGATCAGTTGCCTCATCGCAGCCGAGATCATCACCAGCCCGCCCGTGATCACGGCAACGTCGAGGATCGCCGTGTGGATGTGCACCGGCATCCGCTCGACGAAGGCTTTTGCGAGGAACGCGCCGGGGATGGCGATCGCGCCGATCAGCAGCGCAAGGGCGAGCACCTGCGCGGTCACGGCGCCGGCAAGGCCGAACACCGAGATCTTGATCAGGCCGGTGCCGAGCGAGATCATCGCGTCGGTGGCGATCACGGCGGCGCCCTCGAGGCCTGCGGCCATCAGCAGCGACAGCAGGATCACGCCGGAGCCGGAGGTGCCGCCGACCAGCACGCCGTAACCGACGGAGCCGGCGGCAAGGCCGGTGTCGCCGATCCTGACCTCGCGGCGGCGGAGCACGCGGCGCAGCGGCACGCTCACGATCAGCATGGTGCCGATCACGAGCGCTGCGCCCGCATTGGTCAGGCGCGTGTAACCGTAGGCGCCGAGCACGGTCGTCAGCGCCGCGCAGGCCAGCACGATCAGCGCGCGGCGGCGGTCGGCGTAGCGCAGATAAGCGATCGCGCGGCTGCAATTCGTGAACATCGCGGAGATCGCGATGATCGGCACCACCGGCTCGGCGCCGACCAGCGGCACCAGCACCAGCGGCATCAGGGCGCCGGTGCCATAACCGGCGAGACCACCGATGATCGAAGCAAACAACGCCATCAACGCGACCAGCAGGAGCTGAAAAATCGAGATGTCGGCGAAGCCTGAAACGATGGTCACGTTCTCTCGTCGCGGCTGACGCGTGCCGCTGCTTGATCGGCGATGGAAGCGAGCGCGGCTTCCTCTAGTGGAAAATCCGCCGCAAGCCAAGCGTCCTCGGCGAGCGTCAACACATGTCCGAGCGCGGGACCTTCCGCCAATCCGCGCGCGATGAAATCGGCAGCCTTCAGCGGAAATTTCGGCGCAGTCCAGCGTTGCGGCAGCTCGGCGAGCGCACGCCAGCGCAACGATCCGATGTCGCCACTCGCCCGCGACCAGGCCAGCAACACGCGATCGTGATAGCGCTCCGCGCCAAGCCGGTAGAGCAGCCGCCGTGCATTGGCCTCGTCCTTGGTGGCCAAGCGCCACCAGCGATGCCCCATCGAATCCAGCGCCTTGGTCTCGGCATTGGAGAGCCTCATGCGCACCGCGAGGCGCTTGGCATCTTCGGTCACCGCGACCGTCAGCGCGGCAAGGCGCCGCGTGCTGCTGGCAGCAAGGCCAAGCTCGCGCTCGATCGTGATCATCGCGGCCAGCGGCCCGGTATAGGCGACGCCGCCGATCAGCGTCTGCAGCAATCCGCCCTCGGCCATAGCCAACACGGCTGCGGATGCGCCGCCGGCCATCAGCAGCTTGAGCATCTCCATGCGCACCCGCTCGGCCGAGAGGCTGGCAAGGCCCGCGCGTCCACGGATGCAGGCGAGATAGCCGTCGCGGTCGGGCTCGCCGACGCCGAAGGCAGCGTGGATGCGGAAGAAGCGCAGGATGCGCAAATAATCCTCGGCGATGCGCTGGTCGGGATCGCCGATGAAGCGCACGCAGCGTGCTCGCGCATCCGCGATCCCGCCGACATGGTCGTGGACGACACCTGCCGCATCGACCGACAGGCCGTTCATGGTGAAGTCGCGCCGCTCGGCATCCTTCACCCAGTCGCGGCCGAACGCGACCTTGGCCTTGCGGCCGAAGGTTTCGGTGTCCTCGCGCAGCGTCGTCACCTCATAGGGATGCCCGTCGATGACGAGCGTGACGGTGCCATGGTCGATGCCGGTCGGCACGCTCTTGATGCCGGCGGCCTTGGCGCGTCGCATCACCTCGTCCGGCAATGCGGTGGTCGCGATGTCGATGTCCCCGGGCACGAGACCGAGCAGCGCGTTGCGCACCGCGCCGCCGACCACCCGCGCCTCCTCGCCATCCGCGTCCAGCAATTGCAGGACGCGCGCGGTCCCGCCTGCGGTCAGCCAGGGCGCATCGGCGAGTAACGGCTCCGCGCTCATCGTCCAGCCCTTATTTTTGCGAGCCCGGCACGAATTTGCCGTTCTCGACATGCGCGGGAACGTAGGTCGAGTCCGGCCCGGCGCCGTAATGCGCCATGCCGACCATCCCCGCGATCACCAGCACCATCGCGACCAAAGCGAGGCGCGCGACGACGGTGACCGGCCAGGACGATCGCGCGAACAGGCCGGACCGGGTGGCGGCCAGGAACAGCGCATAGACGACAAAGGGGATGAGGAAAATTCCGATCTCGGTCAGAACCGGCCGGATCATGATGAATAGATCCGCTCATAAAGCACGCGCAGCATACCGGCCGTCGCCCCCCAGATGTAGCGCTCCGCGAACGGCATCGCGTAATAGGAGCGCTCCATGCCGCGGAATTCCTTGCTATGCACCTGGTGGTTCACCGGGTTCATCAGGAAGGATAGCGGGACTTCGAATGCGTCATCAACCTCGGAATGGTTGATGGTGAGCGAAAAGCCCGGCCTGACCCTTGCGACCGTCGGCAGGATGCGGAAGCCGAAGGCGGTGCCGTAGAGGTCGAGATAGCCGATCGGCTCGACGAAGTCTCTGGACAGCCCGACCTCCTCCTCGGCCTCACGCAGCGCGGCATCGAGCGGCGAGGAATCGGTCGCGTCGATCTTGCCGCCGGGAAAGGCGATCTGGCCGGCGTGGTCGTTGAGATGTGCCGAGCGCTGCGTCAACAGGATGGTCGGCTCGGGATGGTCGACCACCGCGATCAGGACCGCCGCCGGCCGCACCGGCTGCTCGCGCGCGATGATCTCGAGCATCTTGTCGGTGCCGGGATCGCCCGAGGTCGGAATGATGTTCGGATCATACAGGCCGGGCGGAACGTCGAAATCGAGCCTGGCCCTGGAGCGGGCAAAGAAATCCGCCGCGCCAATGGCGACCGGATCGTTCTTCAGGATAGGCTTGTTCAAAGCGCGGCCCTCACCTGCTCCGCATCGGCCATGGCGAAGAATTCGCCGGCCGACTCGACGCCGAACATCGGCTGGCCATCGACCATCCGCTGCTCGCCCATGTCAACCAGATCGTAATAGAGCGCGCGGGTGACCTTAGCCCAGAGATCGGCGCGGACATGCAGATAGGGCGTCAGCCCGCCGTCCTTCGCCGGCTCGAAGCGCAACCGGTGCGCGGCATCGCAGGTGACCCAATCGTCGACATTGGTACGGAAGCTCAGCACGCGATCGCGGCCCTCGCCGGCCTTCAGCATCTCGACCGCCATGAACGGCGCGTCATCGACGCGAATGCCGACCTTCTCCACCGGCGTGACCAGGAAGTGCTTGTCGCCCTCGCGCTTGAGGATGGTCGAGAACAGCCGCACCAGCGCGTGACGGCCGATTGGTGTCCCCATGTAGAACCAAGTACCATCGGAGGCGATTCGGATATCGAGATCTCCGCAAAACGGCGGATTCCACAGATGCACCGGCGGCAGGCCCTTCTTGGCGCCTTCGGCGTTGGCAGCACTTTTGGCGGCGGCCGTCAGCCCCTCAAGACCGCGATCGGCACTCTGCCCTTGGTTCGCCATGGTTTGCCCTGACTTTGTCACTTGGCACGAATGTCGTTTGGCACGATTGGTGCAGGTCTACGTTGTATGTCGGCGCCCGGTTCCATCCCGGATTAGTCCGGTGTGGGAGGTCGCCACTTCGTGATGCCGTACATAACCCGAAGCCGATAAGGTGGGGATAGGTTAATTCAACGAATACATGGCCTTCCTGCAAGTCTAGCATAGGGCCCATGATCTGACGTGATGACCTGAGGTGATGTGTTTGACGTGACGTCGCAGGCAAGTCGCGTGGCAGGTTGAAGGAGCGAGCGAATGGCGGAGAGTGTCGAGAAACTCGAGGACGGAATCGTCCGTTCGGCCGAGCAGGTGTCGAGCGAGATTCGTGCGGCGAAGGAGGCGATCGGCTCCGTCATCTTCGGCCAGGACCGCGTGATCGAGAACACCCTCGTCACCATCCTCTCCGGCGGCCATGCGCTGCTGATCGGCGTGCCGGGTCTGGCCAAGACCAAGCTGGTCGAGACGCTCGGCGTCACGCTCGGTCTGGACGCCAAGCGCATCCAGTTCACGCCCGACCTGATGCCGTCGGACATTCTCGGCGCCGAGGTGTTAGATGAGAGCACCGCGGGCAAGCGCGCCTTCCGCTTCATTTCCGGTCCCGTGTTCGCGCAGCTCCTGATGGCCGACGAGATCAATCGCGCCAGCCCGCGCACGCAATCGGCGCTGCTCCAGGCCATGCAGGAGCAGCACATCACGGTTGCGGGTGCGCGCCACGATCTGCCCAAGCCCTTCCACGTGCTTGCCACGCAAAACCCGCTGGAGCAGGAAGGCACCTATCCGCTGCCCGAGGCGCAGCTCGACCGCTTCCTGATGGAGATCGACGTCGACTATCCCGATCGCGATGCCGAGCGCCGCATCCTGTTCGAGACCACCGGAGCCGAGGAGACGTTGGCGAAGGGATCGATGAGCGCGGATGCGCTGATCACCGCGCAACGGCTGGTCCGCCGCCTGCCGGTGGGCGATTCCGTCGTCGAAGCCATCCTGTCGCTGGTGCGCTCGGCCCGTCCGGGACCGGACGCCGGCGAAGCCGGCAAGTTCATTGCCTGGGGCCCCGGCCCGCGCGCCAGCCAATCCCTGATGCTCGCCGTGCGCGCGCGTGCGCTGATCGACGGGCGCCTCGCGCCCTCGATCGACGACGTGCTCGACCTCGCCGAGCCGGTGCTGAAGCACCGCATGGCGCTGACCTTCCAGGCACGCGCCGAGGGACGCACAATTCCGGACGTGATCCGGCAGTTGAAGACACGGATCGGTTGATGGCGGCAGAGAACGGGCACACGGCGAAGGAGATCATCGCGATTCGACGTGCCGATGGCGAAAGCCGCACGCTCGCCGCTTCGCTGCCGCGCCTGGTGCTCGAGGCCCGCCGTATCGCCGCCAACGTAATCCACGGCCTGCACGGCCGGCGCCGCGCCGGCTCCGGCGAAAATTTCTGGCAATATCGCCGCTTCGTCTCCGGCGAGCCGGCGCAGAATGTCGACTGGCGCCGATCGGCCCGTGACGACCATCTCTATGTCCGCGAGCTCGAATGGGAAGCCTCGCACACGGTCTGGATCTGGCCCGACCGCTCGCCGTCGATGGCGTTCGCCTCGAAGACCGCGCGCGAATCCAAGCTCGAACGCACGCTGATCGTCGCCTTCGCCCTGGCCGAGCTGCTGGTGTCCGGCGGTGAACGCGTCGGCATTCCCGGGCTGATGGCGCCGACCGCGAGCCGCAGCGTCATCGACAAGATGGCGCAGGCGATGCTGCATGACGATGCCGACCGGCTGAGCCTGCCGCCGTCCTTCGTGCCTGCGGCGCTGGCCGAGATCATCGTGCTGTCGGATTTCTGGTCGCCGATATCCGAGATCAAGACGACGCTCGCCGGGCTCTCCGGCTCGGGCGCGCATGGCACGATGGTGCAGATCGTCGATCCCGCCGAGGAGTCGTTCCCCTATTCCGGCCGCGTCGAGTTCGTCGAGCCGGAAGGCTTTGGCGTGATCACCGCCGGCCGTGCCGAGACCTGGGCGCAGGATTACACCGCACGCCTCGCACTGCACCGCGAGCAGATCCGCGCCGAGACCACCAAGCTCGACTGGCTGTTCGCGACGCACGCGACCGACCGTTCGGCCGCCGAACTGCTGTTGTTCCTGCATGCCGGCATGCAGGTGAGCAAGTCGGGCGCCCGCATCACGACGATCAAGGCGGGGCCGGCCGCATGATGGGACTGCCGCTCGCCTTCACCGAACCGCTGCTCCTGATTGGCATGGTCAGCCTGCCGGTGCTGTGGTGGCTGCTGCGCGTGATGCCGCCGCGGCCGCGCCGCATCGAGTTTCCGCCGACCCGCCTGCTGTTCGACATCGCGCCAAGGGAAGAGACGCCCTCGCGGACGCCGTGGTGGCTGACCGCCCTGCGCCTGCTTGCTGCGGCGCTGGTCATCTTCGCCGCCGCCGGCCCGATCTGGAATCCGCAAACGGGCGCCGCGGGCAGCAAGGCGCCGCTGATGATCATGTTCGACGACGGCTGGAGCGCGGCGTCGCACTGGGACGTCAGGCTCAGGGCCGCCGACGAGCTGATCGCCAACGCCGACAATGATCGCCGCGCCATCGCGCTGGTGCCGCTGTCGGAGCCGAACCGCGACATCACCCTGATGCCGGCCGGTGCGGCGCGCGTCGCGCTGCGCCAGCTCGCGCCAAAGCCCTATTCGATCGACCGCGTCGAGACCCTGACCGCGATTGACCGCTTCCTTAAAGCGACCGGCGACTGCGAGATCGCCTGGCTGTCCGACGGCGTCGACACCGGGCGCGGCGAGGAATTCGTGACGGGCCTCGGCAAGACCATCGGCGATCGCAGCCTGACCGTGTTCGAAGGCGGCACCTCCGCGCCGCTGGCGCTGGTCGCGGCCGAGAACGCCGCCGCCAGGATGACGGTGAAGGTGCTGCGCACCGACAGCGGCATTGCCGTCGGCACCGTGCGCGCGCTGGACCAGAAGGCCTCACCGATCGGCGAAGCCCGTTATTCCTTCGGCCCGCAGGACACGGAGACCGACGCTTCGTTCGACCTGCCGGTCGAGCTGCGCAACGACATCACGCGGCTCGAAATCTCAGGCGAGCGCTCCGCCGGCGCGGTGCAACTGCTGGACAAGCGCTGGCGCCGCCGCGCCATCGGCATCGTCTCGGGCTCGACCAGCGAAACCGCGCAGCCGTTGCTGGCGCCGACCTTTTACCTCACCCGCGCGCTGGCGCCGTTCGCCGACGTGCGGCTCGCCGACAAGGGCTCGCCGCAGCAGGGCATCACGCAGTTCCTCGACCAGAAGCTGCCGATGATCATCCTCGCCGATGTCGGCACCATCGCGCCTGAGCTGCGCGAGCGCCTCAATGCCTGGATCAACCAGGGCGGCGTGCTGGTGCGGTTCGCGGGGCCCCGGCTGGCGCAGGCCGAAGACGACCTCGTGCCGGTCAAGCTGCGCAAGGGCGGCCGCACGCTCGGCGGCAGCCTGACCTGGGAGAAGCCGCAGCATCTGGCCAACTTCGCCGCCGACGGTCCGTTTGCCGGCGTTGCGGTCCCCAAGGACGTCACCGTGAACCGCCAGGTGCTGGCCGAGCCCGACGCGGTGCTTGCCACCAAGAGCTGGGCGTCGCTGGAAGACGGCACGCCGCTGGTGACCGGCGAGCATCGCGGCAAGGGCGTGGTCAGCCTGTTCCACGTCAGCGCCGACATGCGCTGGTCGGATCTGCCGATGTCGGGCACCTTCGTCGAGATGCTGCGGCGGGTGGTCGACATGTCCGGCTACACGGCGAAGCCCGGCGCCGGGGTCGCCAGCGAAGCGACCACCGAGACGGTGGCGCCGCTGCATATTCTCGACGGCTTCGGCGCCTTCGGCCCGCCGCCGGCCACCGCAAAGCCGCTGCCCGCGGATTATCGCGACCGCGCCACACCCGATCATCCGCCGGGCTTCTATGGTCCGGCCGAAGGACCGCTCGCCGTGAACACGCTTGCTAGCGCCGACCGTATCGCAGCCCTGAACACCGCGAGCCTGCGCGCCCGGCACGCCACCTACACCAATGCCGAGCCGCGGGACTTGCGCGGCTGGCTGCTGTCGACGGCCCTCGCGCTGTTCCTGATCGACGCCATCATCGTCGCGCTGCTCGGCGGCGGCATTGCCGCACTGCTGCGCCGGCGCGCCGCGCCGGCTATGATCGTGCTCGGGCTCGCGCTTGCAGGCCTCGTCTCGCTGTCGCCGGCGCCCGCGCGCGCGGACAGCGCCGCGGACGAGTTCGCAATGAAAGCGGTGTCGCAGACCCGCCTCGCCTATGTCGTGACCGGCAATGCCGACGTCGATTCCATCGTCAAGGCCGGCATGAACGGGCTGACGCTGTTCCTGGCGCAGCGCACGGCGCTCGAGGCCGGCGATCCCGTCGGCGTCGATCCCGCGCGCGACGAGCTCGCCTTCTTCCCGCTGATCTACTGGCCGATCGTGCCCGGCGCGCCGAAGCCGCCGCAGGATGCCATCAACAAGATCGACGCCTACATGAAGCAGGGCGGCACCGTGCTGTTCGACACCCGCGACGCGATCGAGGCACCGCCCGGCGCGAACGGCGCGGCGCAGACCCCGGGCATGCAGACGCTGCGCGAAATCCTGTCCGCTCTCGACGTGCCCGAGCTGGAGCCGGTGCCGCGCGAGCACGTGCTGACCAAGACCTTCTACCTCTTGCGCGACTTCCCCGGCCGCTTCGTCACCGGCCAGACCTGGGTCGAGACCCTGCCGCGCGACGAAGACGAGGACACCGCACAGCGGCCGGCGCGCGGCGGCGACGGCGTCTCGCCGATCATCATCACCTCGAACGACCTTGCCGGCGCCTGGGCGGTGCGGCCCGACGGCCAGGCCATGCTGCCGGTGACCGGCGGCGACACCCGCCAGCGCGAATTCGCCTACCGCGCCGGCGCCAACATCGTGATGTACACGCTGACCGGCAACTACAAGGCCGACCAGGTGCACGCACCGGCGTTGATTGAACGGCTGGGGCAATAGGATCGACATGAATTACGGCATCGCGTTTACGCCGCTTGTTCCCTCGATCGTGCTGTGGCTCGCGCTCGCCGCGATCGTCGTCGTCGCGCTGGTGCTGCTGCTTGCGCGGGCGCGCGGCGCGGCCGTGCGCGTCGCCGCGCTGGCGCTGTTCCTGCTGGCGCTCGCCAACCCCTCCTTCACCCGCGAGGATCGCGATCCCCTCACCTCGGTCGCGGCCGTCGTCGTCGACAAGAGCCCGAGCCAGAATTTCGGCAACCGCAATCGCGAGGCTGCGCAAGCGCAGGAAGCGCTGGTCGACAGCCTGAAGAAGATCAAGGGCCTCGAAGTCCGCGTCGTCGATGCCGGACAGGCTGATGGCGAGACCGACGGCACCAAACTGTTCGGCGCCCTCGCCTCGGCATTGTCGGATGTGCCGGTCGACCGCGTCGCCGGCGCGTTCCTGATCACCGACGGCCGCGTCCACGACATTCCGGCAAACGCCGCCGCGCTCGGCTTCCAGGCGCCGGTGCACGCGCTGGTCACCGGACAGAAGGACGAGCGCGACCGCCGCATCGCGGTCACCGCGGCGCCGCGTTTCGGCATCGTCGGGCAGACCCAGACCATCAGCTACCGCCTCGACGACCAGGGCGTCTCCGGCGAGCGTGCCAAGATCACGGTCCGCCGCGACGGCGAGGTCATCAACGAGCGCACGCTGTCGAGCGGCCAGGCTGCCAGCGTCGACGTCGACATCAAGCATGCCGGGCCGAACATCGTCGAGATCGAGGCCTCGCCGCTCGAGCGCGAATTGACGCCGGTGAACAACCGCGCCGTCGTCGCCATCGACGGCGTGCGCGACAAGCTGCGCGTGCTGCTGGTCTCGGGCGAGCCGCATTCGGGCGAGCGGACCTGGCGCAATCTGCTCAAGTCCGACGCCAGCGTCGATCTCGTGCATTTCACCATTCTGCGGCCGCCGGAGAAGCAGGACGGCACGCCGATCAACGAATTGTCGCTGATCGCGTTTCCGACCCGCGAGCTGTTCCAGCAGAAGATCAACGAATTCCAGCTGATCATCTTCGACCGCTATGCCCGCCAGGGCGTGCTGCCGATCGCCTATTTCGATAACATCGCGCGCTATGTCCGCGGCGGCGGCGCGGTGCTGGTCTCGGCCGGTCCCGACTACGCCTCCAACACCAGCATCTGGCGCACACCGCTGGATTCGGTGCTGCCGGCCGAACCCATCGGCGTGACGGAAAAGCCGTTCTATGCGCATCTGTCCGAGATCGGCAAACGTCATCCGGTCACGCGCGGGCTGGAAGGCTCGGGATCCGAGCCGCCGCGCTGGAGCCGGTTCTTCCGCACCGTCGACACCCGCAATGCCGTCAACCCGCCGGTCATGACCGGCGTCGACGGCAAGCCGCTCTTGTTCCTGTCGCGCTTTGGCGAGGGCCGCGTCGCGCTGCTGCTGTCCGACCACATCTGGCTATGGGCGCGCGGCTATGAGGGCGGCGGCCCGCATCTCGACCTGTTGCGCCGAATGTCGCACTGGCTGATGAAGCAGCCGGATCTCGATGAGGAAGCGCTGCGCCTCCAAGTACAGGGCAAGAATCTCGTCGTGGTGCGACAGACCATGGCGGACAGCGTCCAGCCGGTCAGCGTGACCTCGCCATCGGGCGTGTCGCAGGACCTGACGCTGAGCCCGGGCGATCCCGGCGAGTGGCGCGCCAGCCTGCCGGCGAGCGAGCTTGGCCTGTGGCAGGCGACCGACGGCACGCTGAAGGCGCTGATCAATGTCGGCCCGACCAATCCGAAGGAGTTTTCGGAGGTTACCTCTACCGTCGACACCTTGAGGCCGCTGACCCAGGCGACCGGCGGCAACGCCGTGCGCGTGGTCGACGGCTCAGACGTCGAGCTGCCGCGCATCCTGCCGGTGCGCTCAGCGAGCGTCTTCCATGGCGATAACTGGATGGGGGTGCGGATGCGTGATGCCAGCGTCGTGAAGGGCGTCGGCGTGCTGCCGATCTTCGCCGGCGTGATCGGCCTGCTGCTGCTGCTCGGTGCATTCGCCGCGACGTGGGTGCGCGAAGGGCGGTGAATTCGTAAAATGTGCGGCTTTAAGCTTGACTGCAGGTCGTTCTAACCTCCCCGCAAGCGGGAGTGGGAGCGCACCTCCTTCGTTGCTGCAAATCTAGCCTCAACGCGCTTTAGTTGCCCCAACGACACATTGGTTCCGCTGCCTGCGCGCGTCCTCCGCCCGCGGTTGACATTCGTTCCCGCTTCCTGCGATGTTACAATATAACATCGCGACGTCAGGGGATTTGGCGCCTCGCGATGTGGGGGTGGCGTTTCCAGATGAAGTGGTTCCGGTCGAATATCAGGCACGGCGCCCGGCTCGCGTTGTTCGCGATGCTGGTGCAGTTCGCGCTGACGTTCGGCCATACCCACTGGGCCGTGCACGCCGCGCCCCTCGCCCAATCGTCGCTGCAGCAGACCGACGGTGCCAATGGCGTTGCTGCGATCGACCGCGCCGCGGTCCGCAAGCAGTCGCCCTCAAGCCCCGACCGCGAGCATCCGGGCGACGACCATTGCGCGATCTGCGCCGTCGTCGCGATGGCGGGCACGATCGTGTTCGCGACGCCGCCGGTGCTGCTGCTGCCGCAGGCGATCGACCTGCTCTATCGCACCACAGACGCCGAATTCATCCATCTGAAATCGGCCGGCACGGCGTTCCAGCCCCGCGCCCCTCCCGCGTCCTGACCTCCAACGCTTGATCACGCCCGGCCTCGCCGCATGTCGGCGACGGCCTGGGAACCGTTGAAGTCGAATTCCGTCGCGCTGCGACGGCAGGCCGCCTCCGATCAACAGACCATCATGCGGACGGCCTGACTGGAATCAGGACCATGTCATTTCAATTGCGACGCGTGCAGCGTCTCGGCGGAGCAAGCCTGCTCCTGCTCGGCGCCGCCGCTACATCCGCGTTCGCGCAAGAGCCCGCCCAAGCGCCCGCCCAGGACAAATCGTCGACCGAGATCCCTGCCGTCACCGTGACGGCGCCGAGCCCGATCGTGCGCCGAGCGGTGGTTCCTACCCGCAAACCCGTCCGCGTCGCGCGCGGCGCGAACACGCGCAATCGCGAGCGCGCGGCGGACGCCGCGCCAGCGACTGCGGCGCCCGCCGCCGCACCTCAGCAGGGCGTGCTGCCAATCGTGACCAACCAGTTCGCGACGGTCACGGTGGTGCCGAACGAGGAGATCCGCCGCGAGGGCGGCGGTCAGCTCGGCGACCTCCTGTTCTCAAAACCCGGCATCACCGGCTCGAGCTTCGCGCCCGGCGCCTCCAGCCGGCCCATCATACGCGGCCTCGACGTCAACCGCGTCGGCATCGTCGAGAACGGCACCAATGCGAACGGCGCCTCAGATCTCGGTGAGGACCATTTCGTTCCGATCGATCCGCTCGCGACCAATCAGGTCGAGGTGGTGCGCGGGCCCGCCGCGCTGCGCTACGGCTCGACCTCGATCGGCGGCGTCGTCAGCGCCACCAACAGCCGGATTCCGGACGCGATGCCTGCTTGCGCGCCGTCGTTCCAGACCTACGGCCTGCCGACCAAGGCCCCGCTCGCGACGGCGGAAACATCGCCTTGCGTCACCGCCGAGACCCGCACCGCCTTCAGCTCGGTCGATCGCGGCGTCGAAAGCGGCGTGCTGCTCGACACCAGCGGCGGCAATTTTGCCTTCCATGCCGACGCCTATGGCCGCACGACCTCGGACTACAGCATTCCGAGCTATCCCTATCTGAACGACCAGTCGCGCCCCGTGAACGGCCGTCAGCCCAACTCGGCGACGCGTTCGGACGGCGCCTCGATCGGCGGCTCCTACTTCTTCCAGGGCGGCTATATCGGCGCGTCGATCACGCAGAACGACTCGCTCTACCACATCCCCGGCATCGACGGCGCCGACCACAACACGCGGATCGACGCGCACCAGACCAAGATCAACGTCAAGGGCGAATACCATCCCGACGCCGCCGCGATCGACGCGGTCCGCTTCTGGGCCGGCGCGACCGACTACCGTCACAACGAGATCGGTCTTGCCGATCCCGCCGATCCCAACAGCGACGGCGTGCGCCAGACCTTCACCAACAAGGAGCAGGAGATCCGCACCGAGGTGCAGCTGATGCCGTTCAACGCCCGCTTCGCCGAGGTGACGACGGCGCTGGGCTTCCAGGTCGGCCATCAGGAACTGACCGCGCCGAGCCCGGACAATCCCGGCACGCTGTTCAACGGCCTGTGGGACCCCAACAACAGCACGCGCGTTGCTGCTTACGCCTTCAACGAGTTCAAGTTCACGGAGGCGACGCGGGCGCAGATCGCCGGCCGCATCGAGCATGTCGAGCTGCATGGCACGACGCCTGACTTCCCCGCCGATTACCTGCCCGACGGCACGCCGCAGGCCGCGATCGCGCGCAATCCGTCCTTCACGCCGAAGAGCGGCAGCATCGGTCTGTTGCAGGACCTGCCGGGCGGCATGGTCGGCAGCATCACTGCGCAATATGTCGAGCGCGCGCCGAAGGCGGCCGAGCTGTTTTCACGCGGTGGCCACGACGCGACGGCGACGTTCGACATCGGCAATCCGAATCTCACCATCGAGACGGCGAAATCGGTCGAGCTCGGCGTGCGCAGGGCGACGGGACCGTTCCGGTTCGAGGCGACCGTCTACTACACGCACTTCGACAATTTCATCTATCGCCGCCTCACGGGCGTGATGTGCGACGACGACTTTGCGTCCTGCGGCACGCCGGGCGCGGAGCTGAACCAGGCCGTCTACTCGCAACGCAATGCGAACTTCCGCGGCGGCGAATTCCAGTCGCAGCTCGACGTCGGCGCCTTCCAGGGCGGCATCTGGGGCATCGAGAACCAGCTCGACTTCGTTCGTGCCACCTTCTCCGACGGCACCAACGTGCCGCGGATTCCGCCGCTCAGAATGGGCGGCGGCCTGTTCTGGCGCGACGACAACTGGTTGATGCGCGTCAACCTGCTGCACGCCTTCGCGCAGGACAACGTTGCCGTGATCGCGGAGACGCCGACGGCGGGCTACAATCTGTTGAAGGCCGAGGTCAGCTACAAGACCAAGCTCGACCGCAATTGGTTCGGTGCACGCGAGATGATGGCCGGCATCGTCGGCAACAACCTGCTCAACGAGAACATCCGCAACTCGGTGTCCTACACCAAGGACGAGGTGTTGATGCCCGGCATCGGCGTGCGGGCATTCGCGAACTTCAAGTTCTGAACCATCAGTCGGGGTCTCACAGGACCCCGACACAGTCATTGCGAGCGCAGCGAAGCAATCCAGACTGCCTCTGCGGAAAGATTCTGGATTGCTTCGCTGCGCTCGCAATGACGGAGTATGAGGCACCGTCCAGGTGCTTCCAACTCTCAGCTTCGTAGCCCGGATGGAGCGGAGCGAAATCCGGGTTCTCACCCTACGGAAAGACCTTCCCGGATTACGCTACGAGGCTGGGCAAGTATTTGTTTGGGCGCGGCTTACGCGGCATATCGGAAAATTGGACGGATTTGGGCTCGGATTGGCGCTGGAGCGGGCCGTATCCGGGTGATGATGTCGGTGATGTCGGTGATGGCGTTGAGCAGCAAGAGTGCCAAATGCGGAAGCCGGCTTGCCAGATAGGCCATGAAGGCGTCGAGGCCGAGAATGCTGAGGACTCGGGAGAAATTGTAGCAAAGCGCCATCAGGCTCCATTCGCCACAGACTTTGTCGAAGCCGCGGACGAGGAAGTGGCGGTAGCCGGCCCGGCATTTGATGGTGCCGAAGGGGTGTTCGGCGAGTTCGGCGCGGCGGCGCATCTGGGCCTCGGCGCCCTGCATCCGCGCGCGATGCCGATCCAGCACCGCTTCATGCTCCCAGCGCTGGACGGTGCGCGTCGGGATCTTGACGGTGACACAGCGCGCGCGCAGCGGGCAGGCGTCGCAATCTGACTTGCGGCTGACATACCTGATCTCGATCCGGTTGCCGTTGGTCTTGCGACCGTCCGTGGGACGCAGCTGCTTGCCGGCGGGACAGCGATAGACATCCGCTTCGGCGTCGTAGGCGAACGCCTCATGGCTGATGCGATCCTGCGCTTCGAGCCGCGTGGTTCGCTTGGCCAGCGGAACGTAGGCGGCAATGCCGTTCTCCTCGCAGTCCTTGAGCGTATGGCCGTTGTAGTAGCCGGTATCGGCGAGAACCGTCAGCGTCTCGACGCCAAGCTCGTCCTTTGCGGCCTTGGCCATGTCGTAAAGCTGGCCGCTATCGTTGCCGTCGTTGACGACCTCGCTCGCCGCGATCAGAGCGTGCTTGTCGTCGACGCCGATCTGAACGTTATAGCCTGCCACCACCTGGCCGTTCTTCGACAACAGGCGGGCATCCGGATCGGTTCGCGACAGCTGCGTCTGCCCGCTCTCCTCCAGTCGTGCCAGATCGGCCTGCAAGCTGGCGCGCTTGGCCATCAACGCCGCCACCTCTTGTGCGAGGTCTCCGCCGCGACTGCCATCGCCTCCGCCATCCCGCCCCGCGGGTGGACGTTCCACCTCGGCGCTGTCGTTGGCCTCGAGCGTGGCACCATAGGCTTCAATATCCTGCTCGATCTCCGCCAGCCGCTTGGCGAGCTTGCGCTGCGTTTTGATGCTCGCCTTGCTGGCGTTGCCATCAAAAAACGCACCGTCGATCGCCACAACCTCTCCGCCAATCAGACCGAGTTCGCGCAGCATCAGCACAAACTCCCGGTTCACCGCCTTGAGCGTCTTCCAGTTCTCCTGGCGGAACTTGGCGATGGTGCGATAGCCCGGCACCAGGCGCTTCATCAGCCAGATCAGTTCCAGATTGCGCCGGGCTTCGCGCTCCAGGTTGCGCGACGACCGGATCCGGTTCAGGTAGCCATAAAGATAAAGCTTCAGCAGGTCGGCCGGGTCATAAGGTGGCTGTCCAGCCCCGCCGCTCGATCCGGCATGGCGGAAGCCAAGCTTCCCGAGGTCAAGCGCTGCAACAAAAGCCTCGATCACCCGAACCGGATTGTCGCCGGCCACATAATCTTCCACCCGCGCCGGCAGAAGGCTCGGCTGATCCCGCCCGACGCCGGTTTTGAAGGTACGATTCGTCATGCCGAATCCTACCTTCACTCGATGTTAGAATCTTGCCCAGTCTCTACGCTCCATCCGGGCTACGGACCTCACGTCGCACGCGTCAGCGGCTTCTCGAAGCGCCATTGGTCGACGGGGAACGGTCCGTTCGACGTCTCCGACAGCATCACGAAGGTGCCGGCCTTGCGCCAGCCGCTTTTCTCGTAGAACCGTGCGGCGCGATTGTTGCCCACGGCACACGCCAGCCAGGCCAGGCTCACTCCGCGCGCGGCGAGCCGTGCCTCCGCATCGGCGATCAGCGCCGCGGCCACCCCCAACCCATGCGCTTGTGACGACACGAAGAGCTGGTACAATTCGTCACCCCTGATGGCGCAGAAGCCGAGCGGCGCGCCGGCCGCGCCGACGACGCAGACATTGGGAAGCATGACCGCGAGGCGATCGCGAAAGCTCGAGAGCGTGCGGAGGCGGACCAGCTCGGGCGGCGCTAGCGAGGCGTGCGAACCATGCCAGACGTCGTGCCACAGCTGCGCGAGATGATCGATCTCACCGATATCAGCTGGCCGCACCTGCATCGTTGATCCTCCCTCCAGACAAGAATTGTAGCCCGGATGAAGCGAAGAGGCTGGGCAAGTATTTGTTTGGGCGCGGCTTACGCGGCATATCGGAAAATTGGACGGATTTGGGCTCGGATTGGCGCTGGAGCGGGCCGTATCCGGGTGATGATGTCGGTGATGTCGGTGATGGCGTTGAGCAGCAAGAGTGCCAAATGCGGAAGCCGGCTTGCCAGATAGGCCATGAAGGCGTCGAGGCCGAGAATGCTGAGGACTCGGGAGAAATTGTAGCAAAGCGCCATCAGGCTCCATTCGCCACAGACTTTGTCGAAGCCGCGGACGAGGAAGTGGCGGTAGCCGGCCCGGCATTTGATGGTGCCGAAGGGGTGTTCGGCGAGTTCGGCGCGGCGGCGCATCTGGGCCTCGGCGCCCTGCATCCGCGCGCGATGCCGATCCAGCACCGCTTCATGCTCCCAGCGCTGGACGGTGCGCGTCGGGATCTTGACGGTGACACAGCGCGCGCGCAGCGGGCAGGCGTCGCAATCTGACTTGCGGCTGACATACCTGATCTCGATCCGGTTGCCGTTGGTCTTGCGACCGTCCGTGGGACGCAGCTGCTTGCCGGCGGGACAGCGATAGACATCCGCTTCGGCGTCGTAGGCGAACGCCTCATGGCTGATGCGATCCTGCGCTTCGAGCCGCGTGGTTCGCTTGGCCAGCGGAACGTAGGCGGCAATGCCGTTCTCCTCGCAGTCCTTGAGCGTATGGCCGTTGTAGTAGCCGGTATCGGCGAGAACCGTCAGCGTCTCGACGCCAAGCTCGTCCTTTGCGGCCTTGGCCATGTCGTAAAGCTGGCCGCTATCGTTGCCGTCGTTGACGACCTCGCTCGCCGCGATCAGAGCGTGCTTGTCGTCGACGCCGATCTGAACGTTATAGCCTGCCACCACCTGGCCGTTCTTCGACAACAGGCGGGCATCCGGATCGGTTCGCGACAGCTGCGTCTGCCCGCTCTCCTCCAGTCGTGCCAGATCGGCCTGCAAGCTGGCGCGCTTGGCCATCAACGCCGCCACCTCTTGTGCGAGGTCTCCGCCGCGACTGCCATCGCCTCCGCCATCCCGCCCCGCGGGTGGACGTTCCACCTCGGCGCTGTCGTTGGCCTCGAGCGTGGCACCATAGGCTTCAATATCCTGCTCGATCTCCGCCAGCCGCTTGGCGAGCTTGCGCTGCGTTTTGATGCTCGCCTTGCTGGCGTTGCCATCAAAAAACGCACCGTCGATCGCCACAACCTCTCCGCCAATCAGACCGAGTTCGCGCAGCATCAGCACAAACTCCCGGTTCACCGCCTTGAGCGTCTTCCAGTTCTCCTGGCGGAACTTGGCGATGGTGCGATAGCCCGGCACCAGGCGCTTCATCAGCCAGATCAGTTCCAGATTGCGCCGGGCTTCGCGCTCCAGGTTGCGCGACGACCGGATCCGGTTCAGGTAGCCATAAAGATAAAGCTTCAGCAGGTCGGCCGGGTCATAAGGTGGCTGTCCAGCCCCGCCGCTCGATCCGGCATGGCGGAAGCCAAGCTTCCCGAGGTCAAGCGCTGCAACAAAAGCCTCGATCACCCGAACCGGATTGTCGCCGGCCACATAATCTTCCACCCGCGCCGGCAGAAGGCTCGGCTGATCCCGCCTGACGCCGGTTTTGAAGGTACGATTCGTCATGCCGAATCCTACCTTCACTCGATGTTAGAATCTTGCCCAGTCTCGAAGCGCAATCCGGGGAAACCTGTCGCGGCCGATGCACTAAAGCGCGATGAGAGCAGGATGAATCGTCATCGCGCTTTAGGTCATTGTTTGAGCATGATCTTTTCGGAAAACCGCTTCACACTTTTCCGGATCATGCCTTAACCTGAATTCATCGCGCTTTGGCCCAGGCCGCCGCTTCGGGGGCATCCTCTGTCGCTTCCTGGAACAGGACGGCAAACAGCAGGCTCCACAGCGTCAGGAGAGAAATGGGGATGGTGTAGTATGGCGTCGCGATCGGATAGGTGACGAAGAAGGCGAGATTGATCGCCAGATTGGCGATCGCAAGCTGCGCGACGCGGCGAGCATCATTCGCCTGCCGCAGCAG
Source organism: Bradyrhizobium sp. CCGB12 (assembly GCF_024199845.1). Classification (NCBI taxonomy): domain Bacteria; kingdom Pseudomonadati; phylum Pseudomonadota; class Alphaproteobacteria; order Hyphomicrobiales; family Nitrobacteraceae; genus Bradyrhizobium; species Bradyrhizobium sp. CCGB12. The sequence goes on from NZ_JANADO010000001.1 coordinate 4,912,663, forward strand.
CCAGATCGAGCTTACAATTCCGACGACGATCAACAACGTCTGGAGCGGGTCGGCGAGATACTCCCGGATCACTGCGAATGAAAAATCCAGCGGCCTGACATCGGGGTTGTTGCCGTAGGTCGACGCGAACGGGCTGCCGGCATTGACGGCGTAAGAGACGATGGTCGGCACCACGCCGGCCAGCAAGGCGATGCCGAAAGCCGCCCCCTGCAAGAACCGGGACATCGTGCGTTCCGCCAGGAACGCGACCAGGAGAAACATGCCATAGCCGGCCGCCAGGAAGAGATTGGCCAAGCGGAAATCGACGGTCAATCCGAGCAGGAAGCCGATGGCCGCCAACAGCCCGATCCTCGGTCGAGATTGCGGACCCGTCAGCCATCGCGCCGTGAGACATCCTGCAATCGCGCACACGACGGCCGTCGGGGCCATCGAATAGCTCGCCTTGATCGGATTGACCATCAGGTAGATTGCAAGACAGCCGAACGTCCCGGCCAGCAGGACCGACGCCGTGCTGCGCGCGAGAGAAAGGGCAAATAGCGCGAAGCCGAACACGATAACGGTCGCAAGCATGTACATGGGTACGACCTGGTGACCTGGCGGAAACAACGCCAACACGAGGCCGACACCCGGCGGGTACTGAATGACGACCCTCCCTGTGGCCGGCATCAGGTTGTGACAGGGCGCATCAGTCGTATCGTCCCATTTGGGGTAGTCGATCGCCTTCAGCTTTGCTTTCAGATAGCCGTCGTCGTCGCGGGCGAGGTCGGTGTCGAAGCCTCCCACCAGCCCAAACCTCTGGAACAGATGCGCCTGCCGCAGGTAGCAGATGTCGTCGTAGACGCCGCGCGCCTCGCTCCATCGCGACATGGTCCAGAAATGGCTGGCCAGCACCGCGAGAAACAGGACGGCGAAGACGGCTTTGATCGTACGGATTTTCGTCATTGGGATCATGCCGCGCGGGAGCGCCGGCTCTGCTTTAGCGGAATGCAAGATAGAGATTGGATGATAACGGGCCGAGCGACAAGCCGGTGTAGCCCACCGCCGCGGACTTGGCGATCGACGCGGTGAACTCCAGCAGCCGTTTCCGCGTCATCAAAATCAGGTTCTGCTCATCGGTCCATTCCGACTTGCCCGCGATCGAGCAGGCGATCCTGAACGTGCCATCGAAATAGTGCGCCAGCGGGATGGCCGTGTGGTGCTCGACCGGAAAGAACCTGTTGGGCACCGTGATGAACACCCGCCTCGCAACGCGGCAAAGCTCCTTGACCAGGAGCATCTGATTTTCGTGGCTTCCGGCATGCTCGAGCACGGCATTGGACGTCGCGACATCGAACGCGTTGTCGTCGAACGGTAGCCGCGTATTCGGCTCAATCTGCACGTAACGGCAGAGCGGAAAAGCCGCCTTGAACGCGACTCCTTCGCCGAGCCCGCAAGCTGTGATCTTGTGCTGATGCGGGTAGCTTCTCTCCAGCACATTTGCGCCGTCGTTGATCACGTCGGACACTCCGACGTCCAGGATCTCGTCCGACGCGGACGGCTGCATGTGGGCGATGAAATCCTGGAATATACGGTCGCGCGCCGCGATGAGCAGTTTTTCCGCGGTGCTCCCGGACGCCACCTCTCGATAATATTGTTGATCGACCGGCACTACCCTACCTCATGTGAGCTTCGAAGCGATGGCGCGTCAGGTTCGCGTCTTGCTCCAGTCCGGACCGACCGGCCCCGATACGCCTTCGAACGCACCCTCGACGAGCTCGACAACGAGGAGCCGGGCGTAATCCACCGGGCCGGGCATCGTGACTCGTCCCTTCGGCACCGGCTTGAAGCCGACGCGGCTGTAATAGGGCTCGTCGCCGACCAGCAGCACCAAGCGGTGGTCCTGCGCCTTCGCGTCGTTCAGCGCACGCTCGAGCAGCAGCCGACCGACGCCGCGGCCGCGGAACGGAGGCTCGACCGTCAGAGGCCCGAGCAGCAGCGCCGGCGTGTCGCCGATGCAGATCGGCAATTGCCGCACGGATCCGACCAGCAACGTACCGACGCGAGCGGTAAAGGACAGTTCGAGCACGTGATCCACGTGCTCGCGGAGGCGATATGCGCTAAGCACAAAGCGGCCGGGTCCGAAGGTGCGTTCGTGCAGCCGCTCGATCGCCTGCGCATCGCCGGCGGCTTCCGACCGAATGGTGACTGAGAGATCGTTCATCGCATTACAGCGCTTTCAAGCGGAGGCATCGGTTCGCATCGGAAAAACCGTCGGGCGGCGTCGGCGGGATATCACCTCGGAGGGCGGTGGTCCATCGGATTACATCCGCCTCAGAGGCCATTTCAGTTCCTCCCGAGCGGCGGTTGAGACAGATAGGCGAGCATCTTCATTTCCCGCCGGCCGCGCGTTACGGTGTCGAGCACGAGTCCCGACGACGCCGAAAGCAACGCCATGATCATCAGACCCATGGAGAGCACGGCGGTCGGCAGGCGCGGCACGAGGCCGGTTTCGAGGAAGGTGATGACGACGGGCAATCCGAGCGCGATCGACAGCAGCGCGAAGACGATGCCGATCGCCGAAAAGAAGCGCAGCGGCCGCTCCGATCGGTTGAGCTTCAGCATCGTGTTGAAGATGCGCAAACCATCCTGCCATGTGTTGAGCTTGGAGAAGGAGCCTTCCGGGCGTGCATAATAAGGCGTCTCGATCTCGGCGGCCGGAAGCGACAATTCCAGCGCATAGACCGCAAATTCGGTCTCGATCTCGAAACCGTCGGACAAGACGGGGAAGGATTTGACGAAGCGGCGCGAGAACACGCGGTAACCGGACAGCATGTCCTTGAAGGCGTGGCCGAAGGTTGACGCCAGGAAACCGGTAAACAGACGGTTGCCCATGCGATGACCGCGTCGGTAGGCCGCTTGCGATTGATCGACACGCAGCCCCACAACCATATCCAGATGCTCATCGAGCAGCTTGTCGATCATGCGGGGCGCGCTCGGCGCGTCATAGGTTGCATCACCATCGACGAGCACGTAGACGTCGGCCTCGACGTCCGCGAACATGCGGCGCACGACGTGGCCTTTGCCCTGGCGACGTTCGCTGCGCACGATCGCTCCGGCCTCGCGCGCGATCGCCGCGGTACGATCGGTCGAGTTGTTGTCGTACACGTAGACTTCAGCCGCAGGCAGTGCCTTGCGGAAATCGGCGACGACCGTCGCGACGGCGGCTTCCTCATTGTAGCAGGGAACCAGCACGGCGACCCGGAATGGCCATGACCTCGTCGATTCAGACAATCTTCATCCCTCGTCCATACGTCGCGACCACCGACGCGGTGACTACTAGCACAGGCCGCCCTCACCGCCACGTCGCAATCGGAGCCTGGCCGCCCGCTACTTCCGCGATCCGCAACCGCGTGCCGGGCGTGGTCCCCTCGGGTAGGGCCGTGATCGCGAAGAACCCGCATTCGACGATCTCGCGGTTGGGCGCGGGCAGGCGGTCCTGGCTGAACTGCCTGATTACGTAGACCGCGACGTGGTCGCGGCGGGAGACATGGCTGTTGAGGAAGATGCCGTGCAGCACGACCTCTCCGATCAGATCGATGTCGCCCTCCTCCTTGAGCTCGCGCCGCAGCGCCTCTTCCATGGTCTCGCCGAAGTCGACGCCGCCGCCGGGCAGATACCAGCCACTGACATAGCTGTGCCTGACCAGGAACACCCGGTTCTCGGCATCCAGCACCACGGCGCGGACGCCGAGCGTCATGCCGCGGACGAGCAGGAAATAGGCGTGGAAGATTCGCCGCAGCAGCGGCTCTGCTTTCCGTCGGACACGGTCCAGTCGTTCTCCCATCAGGCTTCCTTGACGCCCCGCTTCAGGCTTGCTTGTTCAGACTTGGATTTCAGGCTTGGGTTTCAGGCTTGGCTCGTTCACGCCTGGCTTGCGCCTTCCCTGTGACCTTGCCATTACAGCGGAGCAATAGCGAGGCAATCGCAGGCCATGGCACCCTTCACGCTCGCCCATCTGTCCGATCCGCATCTGCCACCCTTGCCGAAGCCGCGGCTGATCGAGCTCGCCGGCAAGCGCGCACTCGGCTACGTCAACTGGACGCGCAACCGGCATAAATACCAGCGCCGCGAGGTGCTCGATGCGCTGGTCGCCGACATGAAGGCCCAGGCGCCCGACCACATCGCGGTGACGGGCGATCTCGTCAACCTGGCGCTGGAAGCCGAGTTCGCGCCGGCCCTGGCCTGGCTCAAAAGCGTCGGCACGCCCGACCGCGTCACTGCGATCCCCGGCAATCATGACGCCTATGTCAGCGCGACGCGTCATCGCTTCGGCGAGACGTTTCTGCACTACATCGCCGCGGACACGCCCGGTGCGGCGGTCTTTCCCGCCGTGCGCCGGCGCGGGCCGCTCGCGCTGATCAGCCTGTCCACGGCAGTGCCGACCCTGCCGCTGATGGCGACGGGCACGCTCGGGCGCGATCAGCTCGCATCTCTCGAAGCGGTCCTCGAGCGCCTCGCGGCCGAGGATGTTTTCCGCGTGCTGCTGGTGCATCATCCGCTGAAGTCGGCCGCGCGCCAGAAGCGGATGACGGACGCGGCCGCCTTGCTGGCGCTCTTGAAGCGCCACGGCGTCGAGCTGATCCTGCACGGGCACGACCACATTCATTCGACGATGTGGTTCGAAGGGCCCAACGGCAACATTCCCGCGCTCGGCGTACCCTCCGCCTCCGCGCTCGCGCACGGGCGCTACCCGGCGGCGGCCTATAATCTGTTCACGATCGAGAAGGACAATGCCGGCTGGCGCTGCGAGCAGACGGTGCGGAGCCTGGGCGCTGGATTTCAGATCGGACAGATCAAGCATGCACGGTTGATCTAGATCACCGTCATTGCGAGCGCAGCGAAGCAATCCAGGGATCTCTCCGCGGAGGCAGTCTGGATTGCTTCGTCGCAAGGGCTCCTCGCAATGACGATGGAGGGAGCCTCACCAGCTCCGCAAGGCCGCCAGCACGGCGACGCCGAACAAGGCGGCAGCACCGAGCACGAATCCGAACACGAACGGCCAGACGCGCGAGCGGCGCGGCGGCTCGGTGGCCGGGGCCTGCGGTTCGGGCGGGACCACCATCGCGTGCTCGCGCTCGATCATGCGGCGCGCGACATAGTCGGTGACGGCCTCGACGATAACGGCGGTGTCGTGCGATTCGGCGAGCACGATGCGGCCGAAGCGGGTGTCCTGGACGAAGCGATACATCCGCTTGTCACGCCCCATCACGATGTGGGCGACGACGTCGATCCAGAGTCTCGGCGTATCGCCCTGGCTGATGCCGCGGTCGAACAGGTCGATCTTATCAGGCACCTGCGCGAACAGGGGATCGAGCGCGTCGTTGAGGATCTCGAGCCGCGCCACCTCGGCATCCCTGAGGTCGACGACCACGCCGGTCCGGTCGGCGGCCTCGATCCGGGCGCGCAACAGCGCATCGCGCAGCCGCACCGGGCGCGGCTGGGTGGGATGGGTCCCGCTGGTTTCGGGCTCTGACATTGTCGGCCTCGTGCTCAAACACCATGGTTAACCTATCAGCAACCACAGCGCCCGCAAAGGGTCCACAATTCCAGATACTTACGGCACCCACAGACGTTTCACCTGTGCCAAAAACAGACGATCCCACCCAGGCAGGGCCTGGATGGGACCATCCGTCCTTGGACGTCTTCTTGGTTCAGTGCGTCAGGCCGAGACGCGCGACGGCTCTTCGACGATGGAGAAGCGGACGCCGGCCTTGTGGCGGCTCTCTTCCGACACTTCCTTCCAGCAGTCCTCGGCTTCCTTGCGGGACTTGAAGGGGCCTTTGACCTGGGCCGAGCCTTCCACGAGCTTGTGGAAGTTCATCGAACCGAACTCGCCGCCGATCACCCAGAAATTGCTGTTGGTCATTGTCAGTCTCCTCTCGAAGCGCGTGTGTTAGCCGAACTGGTTCATGGTGTTGTGGGCGCCGCCCGCCTTCAGGGCCGCTTCACCCGCGAAGTACTCCTTGTGGTCGTCGCCGATGTCGGAGCCGGCCATGTTCTGGTGCTTGGCGCAGGCGATGCCCTGACGGATCTCCTGGCGCTGCACGTTCTTGACGTAGCCGAGCATGCCCTGCTCGCCGAAATACTCCCTGGCGAGGTTGTCGGTGGACAGCGCGGCCGTGTGATAGGTCGGCAGCGTGATCAGGTGGTGGAAAATGCCGGCACGCTTGGCCGAATCCGCCTGGAACGTCCGGATGCGCTCGTCGGCTTCGATCGCCAGCGGCGTATCGTCGTATTCCGGCTTCATCAGCTCGGCGCGGTTGTACTTGCTGACATCCTTGCCGGCTTCCTTCATTGCGTCGTAGACCTGCCAACGGAAGTTGATGGTCCAGTTGAACGACGGCGAGTTGTTGTAGGCGAGCTTGGCGTTCGGGATGACCTTGCGGATGCGGTCGACCATCTTGGCGATCTGCTCGATATGCGGCTTCTCGGTCTCGATCCACAGCAGGTCCGCGCCGTTCTGCAGCGAGGTGATGCTGTCGAGCACGCAGCGGTCTTCGCCCGTGCCCGGACGGAACTGGTAGAGGTTCGAGGGCAGCCGCTTCGGACGCATCATCTTGCCGTTGCGGTTGATGATGACGTCGCCGTTGCGAGCGTTCTCCGCGGTGATTTCCTCACAATCGAGGAAGCTGTTGTACTGGTCGCCGATGTCGCCCGGCTTATGACTGACGGCGATCTGCTGCGTCAGGCCGGCGCCGAGCGAGTCGGTGCGGGTCACGATGATGCCGTCTTCGACGCCGAGCTCGAGGAAGGCGTGGCGGCAGGCACGGATCTTCGCGATGAACACCTCGTGCGGCACGGTGACCTTGCCGTCCTGATGGCCGCACTGCTTCTCGTCCGAGACCTGGTTCTCGATTTGGAGCGCGCAGGCGCCCGCCTCGATCATCTTCTTGGCGAGTAGGTAGGTCGCCTCCGCATTGCCGAAGCCGGCATCGATGTCGGCGATGACAGGCACGACGTGGGTCTGGAAGTTGTCGATCTTCTCGATCAGCTCCTTCTCCCTGACCTTGTCGCCTTCCTTGCGCGCCTTGTCGAGCGTGCGGAAGATGTCGTTCAGCTCGCGCGAGTCGGCCTGACGCAGGAACGTGTAGAGCTCTTCGATCAACGCCGGCACCGAAGTCTTTTCGTGCATCGACTGGTCGGGCAGCGGGCCGAACTCGGAGCGCAGCGCCGCAATCATCCAGCCGGAGAGATACAGATAGGTGCGATCGGTCTTGCCGCCGAAATGCTTCTTGACCGAGATCAGCTTCTGCTGGGCGATGAAGCCGTGCCAGCAACCCAGCGACTGGGTGTACTTGGTCGGATCGTTGTCATAGGCCGCCATGTCGGCCCGCATCAGCGCCGCGGTGTAGCGGGCGACGTCGAGGCCGGTCTTGAAGCGGTTCTGCAGCCGCATGCGCGCGACCGCCTCGGCCGACACCCCGTTCCAGGTCGGCTTGGTCTCGAGGAGCGCCTGGGCCGCCTCGATCTCGCTCTGATACGAACCGGGGCCCTGGAGGGTGCTGATGCCGCGTGGCTGGTAGTTCATGTCTCGATCCTTTCGCTGATGACAACGCAACTGGCGCTGTCATCGACATTTTTGACAGTGCATTGCGAAATGCGTGTCATGAGCTAAACGTCAGAAAGAGAAGTTCGTACAGAGGCCTTGTATTTGAATGGTGATGTCATGTAACATCAGAACATGTAACAGATGTTATTTTGTAAATTTTGTAAAATATATGGGTCAGCAAAACTGTCCTTTAATGCCCCAGGAGAGCTGAAATGCCCGCCAAGTCCGTTATTTTCTCCCTGTCCCCGTTCTTACGGGGAGAGGGTCGGGGTGAGGGGCTCTCTCCGCGAGTTCGTCTTGCACCTCCCCTGGGGAAGTTCCCCCTCACCCGCCACGCTTCGCGTGTCGGCCTCTCCCCGCACGCGGGGAGAGGCGAAGAGGAGCGCCGCTGATGCCCGCCGAATCCGGGAAAAAACTGTTCGTCGGCCCGCGCTTCCGGCGGATCCGGCAGCAATTGGGGCTGTCGCAGACCCAGATCGCCGAGGGGCTCTCGATCTCGCCGAGCTACGTCAACCTGATCGAGCGCAACCAGCGCCCGGTGACGGCGCAGATCCTGCTGCGGCTGGCCGAGACCTACGACCTCGACCTGCGCGACCTCGCAACCGCCGACGAGGACCGTTTCTTCGCCGAGCTCAACGAGATCTTCTCCGATCCCCTGTTCCGCCAGATCGACGTTCCCAAGCAGGAACTGCGCGACCTCGCCGAGCTCTGCCCCGGCGTCACCCATGCGCTGCAACGGCTCTACGCCGCCTACACCGAGGCGCGCCAGGGCGAGACGCTGGCCGCCGCGCAAATGGCCGACCGCGACGTCGGCACGCGCTATGAAGCCAATCCGGTCGAGCGCGTGCGCGAGCTGATCGAGGCCAATCGCAACTATTTTCCGGAGCTCGAGCAGGCCGCGGAGACGCTTCGCGATGAGCTGAACGTGCCGGCCGAAGGACTTTACGCCGCGCTTGCGGCACGCTTGCGCGAAAAGCATTCGATCCAGACCCGGATCATGCCTGTCGACGTGATGCGCGAGACGCTGCGGCGCTTCGATCGCCACCGCCGCCAGCTCCTGATCTCCGAGCTGGTCGACCCGCCCGGCCGTGCGTTCCAGCTCGCCTTCCAGCTCGGGCTCGGTGAATGCGCGCAAGCCCTGGAGACCATCATCGGCCGCGCCGGTCCGCTCGACGACGCGCCGCGCCGGCTGTTCCGCATCACGCTCGGCAATTACTTTGCGGCAGCCGTGATGATGCCCTATCCGGCTTTCCTCGCCGCAGCCGAGGCGCTCAATTACGATATCCACGTGCTGGCGCAGCGCTTCAATTCCGGTTTCGAGCAGGTCTGCCATCGCCTCACCACCCTGCAGCGGCCGAACGCGCGCGGCATTCCGTTCTTCCTCTTGCGCGTCGACAATGCCGGCAACGTCTCGAAGCGCTTTTCCTCCGGCACCTTCCCGTTCTCGAAATTCGGCGGCACCTGCCCGCTGTGGAACGTGCATTCGACGTTCGACACGCCCGACCGCCTGCTCAAGCAGGTGATCGAACTCTCAGACGGCACGCGCTATTTCTCGATCGCGCAGATGGTGCGCCGTCCCGTCGCGCCGCATCCGCTGCCGCAGCCGCGCTTCGCCATCGGCCTCGGCTGCGAGATCCGCCACGCCGCGCGCCTGACCTACGCCGCCGGCATCGACCTGGAGAAAACCGAGGGCACGCCGATCGGCGTCAACTGCCGCCTCTGCGAGCGCGAAAACTGCGCCCAGCGCGCCGAGCCGCCGATCACGCGCACGCTGATCCTGGACGAGACGACGCGGCGGGTGTCGAGTTTCGCGTTTTCGAATGCGAGGGAGTTGTGAGGCTCGCTCTCTTCTCCGTCATGGCATTGCGAGCGAAGCGAAGCAATCCAGACTGTCTCCACAGCAACAGTCTGTATTGCTTCGTCGCCAGCGCAAAATTGCTTCGCAATTTTGTCGCGGGCTCCTCGCAATGACGAAGGGCCTACGCCAGCGTATGCACGATTACCGGCCCCGCGGCGGCGCTTGCATGTCCGGCGAGTAGCGAGCTGAGATCCTTCTCGATCCAAGCGATCGCGCGCCGGTTCGCCTCCTCCGCCTGCTCGAACTTGTCGAAGATCGAGATCGCGGTCACCGTGTCGTCGCCGGCATAGACGACGTAATAGGCGCGGAAACCGTCGACGTCGCTGATGATCGGAACGGCGCCGTCCTTGATGCGGCGCGCCAGCTCTTCCGCGCTTCCGCTTTTCGCCTTGGCCTGACGGATGGCGGCATACATGGCATCCTCCTACCGGCTGTCTGGACTTTCGGGCCTGGCGCCCGAAGCGAATGTTACGCCGAAGCACGCCGCCAATCCACGCTTGGTTAACCCCGCACTAATCCGCCTCCGCGATCTGCAACCAAGGATTAAGCACGCCTCAACATCGCTGCCTTAGTGTCGCCTCACTCACTTTTCGCAAACAACGGTGGCCTATCCTGCCGGGCGACGTGAGATCAGGGGGTTCATCATGCGCATTGCGTTGCTGCTGACCGCAACCATTGTCGGCGCGCTTTTCGCCGATCCAACCATTGCCGGGGCGCTCGATGCGTCCACCGAGGCCGCGCAGCCGCTGCCGCCGGGCTTCCAGAGCTACCGCGGCTACATGTTCGACCTGTCGGAGAATTCCGACCGCAAGGATGTCGACAAGCTCACCAACAATCTGAAGAGCCAGATCGACGTCGTCGAAGGCGTCGGCCTGTCGCCGCGCGTGCTGCGCTTCTTCCACACCGTTCCGATCGTCGCGAGCGAGCTGGCCTGCCTCGACGAAGGCGCCGCGACCGCGTGCTACGGCCGGGTCACGCCGGACATCCAGCGCAGCGCGCCCCGGACGCTGACGGTCTGGGATCCCAGCAAGCAGCGCTGGACCAATCCCAATGCCATCGACCTCGCGGTCGATTCCGGCCTCGGCGTGATCATGCTGCGGCCGGACATGATGCGGTACGAGAAGGAGGCCGTGCTGCTGCACGAACTGCTGCACGCCTATCATGCGCGGCTGTTGCCGGACGGCTACGCCAACAAGGGCGTGATCGCCTACTTTGCCCTGGCGAAGTCCAAGGACCTGTTGCCCAGGGAATCCTATGCGATGAAGAATCCCATGGAGTTCTTTGCCGTGACCGCGAGCATCTTCCTGGCCGGGAAAAGCGAATTCCACGATCCGAAGTCGCGCGAGGCGCTCAAGGAGAAGATGCCGGACTATTACAAATACCTGGTCGGCGTGTTCGGCTTCGACCCCGACCCGGCGCCGTCGAGCGGTCCGGTCGCCTCGCTGAAGTAAGGCGGACGCCGCGTCGCCTGCGCCAGACGACATCAGAGAGCCGCGCGAAACGCGCGGCTTTTTTGTTTTGCAGGCCGGAAGCTGCGGATGACGTGCAGGCGGCAATTGCCAAGGTGGGGCCCGATCTGCATAGTCCCGCCCGCATCGATACCGTTTTCGAAGAGGATAGAACAATATGGCGGACGCCGACCTGGATGTCGTGATCCGGCAACTGGCCAGACAGCTGCATACGGGCCTGATGACCCGCGCCAAGGAGCGGCGGGATCGCTTCAACGGCCTTGCGGCCAAGGCCAAGGGCAAAGAGACCGGCGACCGCTTCAAGATGATGGCCAAGGCCACTCTGGAGCAGGCCACCGCTGCCGCCAAGCGCCTGCAGATGTCCGCCGACAACGTCGCCGACAGCTACGCCCGTGCCATGCGCCTCGCCGCCAGCACGCCGGTCGCAGTGAAGGTGGAGAAGAAGGCGAAGGAAGAGAAGCCCGAAAAGAAGCCCAAAGCGAAGAAGGCGAAAGCCAAGAAGGCGAAGTAAGGCGCGAGGTGCTTTCCCTTCTCCCCTTGTGGGAGAAGGTGGCGCGAAGCGCCGGATGAGGGGTTCTTTGCGCTCGCAAGACAGCTCGTGAGGATAGAAACCCCTCACCCGTCTCGCCACTTCGCGGCGAGCCACCCTCTCCCACAAGGGGAGAGGGAAAGAGTGCAGCGCTCCTCGAATATTTCACCTTCTCGGCGCCGCCATCCGGGTCGTCGGCTCGGCGCTGGAGAGCTCGGCGAGCTTGGCGCGTGCAGCCTCGTGCGTGCGGCCGTCCTTGCCGGGCGGCAGCGCCAGCGCGGCCTCCAGATCGGTGCGTGCGTCGTCGGCCTGGCCGCGGGCGAGGAAGGCAAGGCCACGGTCGAGGCGGACCTGCGCATCCGACGGATCGAGGCGGATCGCCGTGTTGTAGCTCAGGATGGCGCGGTCGAGATCGCCCATGGCGGCGAGCGCGAGACCGCGCTGATGATAGGGCGCGGCGAGCCTCGGATCATGCGCGATCGCCTCGTCGTAATCCGCAATGGCGAGCTCCAGATCGCCGTTCTGCCGGCGCGCCAGCGCGCGGTCGCGATAGAGCGAGGCGCGGTTGGGATTGAGATGGATGGCCTCGTCGAAATCGGCGATCGCGCGCCTGACGTCGCCGTGGCGCAGCGCGATCCGTCCGCGTCCCTCATAGGCGAAGGCGATCAGCGAGCCGCGCAACGGCGAGAAGCCGATCACGGCCGAGCAGATGTCGGAATCGTCCTCGTCGCCGCAATTGACGACCATGTGCGTGGACAGCCCAATGAGCACGCAAAGGACGATCAGCAATGGTACGACAGCTCTGGTCATCTTCGACGGTGGCCGGCGGCGGGCCGGCCACGCATCCCCTTTCGAAGAAATGGTCTCGCCGAGGTGTTAACACCGGCGCCGACGATCCAGTGTGCGCCAAGTCACAAAGCCGGGCGCAAATTCCAGCCGGTTCCGCATCAGCCCCAGGGACCGCGACCACGTGACGACGAGCGGCCCCACGGGCCCCGAGGCGGATAGTTCTCGTTGGCGCCGACCGAAGGCGCCGCCTGCGCGCCGAGCTCGGCCGCGAGTTGCTGGAGCGCGGCGATGCGGTTCTGGGTCGAAGGATGGGTGGCGAAGAGATTGTCGACGCCGTGGCCCGACAGCGGATTGATGATGAACATGTGCGCGGTAGCGGGATTACGTTCCGCATCATAGTTCGGCACTTGATGCGCCGCGCCCTCTATTTTCACCAGCGCGGAGGCCAGCCACATCGGCTGCCCGGCGATGCGCGCACCGAGATTGTCCGCGGCATATTCGCGGGTGCGGCTGATCGCCATCTGCACCAGCATGGCGGCGAGCGGGGCGAGGATCATCATCAGGATCGAACCGACGATGCCCGGGCCGTTATTGTTGTCGCGGTGACCGCCGAAGAACATGCCAAACTGTGCGAGCATGGAGATCGCACCCGCGATGGTCGCGGTGATGGTCATCAGCAGCGTGTCGTGATTTTTGATATGCGCAAGCTCGTGCGCGATCACGCCGGCGAGCTCCTCGCGGCTGAGCTGGTTCATCAGGCCGACGGTGACGGCGACCGCGGCGTTCTCGGGATTGCGGCCGGTCGCGAACGCGTTGGGCTGCGCCTCGTCCATCACGAACACACGCGGCATCGGCAGGCCTGCGCGGCCCGCCAGCTCCGCGACGAGCCCGACCAGCTCAGGCGCACTTTGGCGGTCGACCTCATGGGCGCCGTACATCGAAAGCACAGCACGGTCGGAGTTCCAGTAGGCGAAGAGATTTGTCGCCGCGGCAATGACGAGCGCGATCATGGCGCCGGAGGCACCGCCGATCAGATAGCCCACGCCCATGAACAGGGCGGTGAGGCCGGCGAGCAGCATTGCGGTACGAAAATAGTTCATGGCCGTCTCCTGGGGCGGCCGCGGGCGAACCTCTGGCCGGCCTCCACGAGGTATGATTGCGGCCAGCCACTGCAAGGTTTGTGCGTCGCCCGGCCGCATCCAGCGCGACCAACCTTTCCCCCGCCGCTAAACCTTGACCGGGATTTGCGCAAAAACGCGCGCGGGCGCTTAGCAACCTGGAAAGTGCAGCTTCGGCTTAATGCTCGCAACAGGGCACACAGCACGGTTCCTGCGCATTGACCGGTTCCGTTGGCATCCCTGTCAGCAAGGTGACCGTCATGATGGACCGCTCGCGCGCCGCCTCCGTCGATCCCGCATCCGCCCCCTCCCCTGAGAGCAAGACTGACGCGAAGGGCTTGCAGGAGGCGTTGCACGAACAGCTGTTCGCCAATGACGAGCCCAACCACGGGCCCGATGGGCAGACGGCGCCGGAATCCGGACGCCGCTGGCCGCATCTGCGGCGCGGCGCCAAGATCGCCATCGGGCTCGCCATCATCGCCGTATTCGGCTGGCTGCCGCTGCGCGCAATCTGGGAAAATTCGAGCGTCGAAGCCGTGCTGAACTCCCGCCTCGTCACCCTGCGCACACCCATCGGTGGCCGCGTGGCGGCCGCCCAGCGCGTCACCGACCAGGCCAAGCTCGAGGCCGGGACCGTCGTCCTGCGCGTCGTCAACTCGCGCGGCGATCGCACCCGGCTCGACGATCTCCGGCGGCAGAAATCGCGCCTGGAGAACGAGCGGCCGAGCCTTGCCGCAAAACTTGCCTCGGCCCAGGCTGCGCAAAGGGACCTGGCGCGGCAGGCCGCGCAATTCCGCAACGGGCGCGTGCTCCAGCTCGAGGCCCGCATCGCCGAGATCCAGACCTCGATCGAGGCGGCGGCAGCGCGGCGGGACGAAGCCAGCGCCGCCGTCGAACGCGCCTCCTCGCTGGCGAAATCCGGCAATGTCTCGACCGTCGAGCTGGCACGGCTGACACGCGAGCTTTCCGTGTCACAGCAGACCGAGCTTGGTGCGCGCAAGCGGCTGGACGCGGCGAAGGTGGAGCTTGCCGCGGCACAGAACGGCTCCTTCCTCGGCGACAGCTACAACGACCGGCCAAGCTCGGTGCAGCGCGAGGAGGAGATGCGCCAGCGTGCCGGCGACCTCGAGGCCGATCTCGCCCGCACCGACACCGAGATCGCCTGGCTCGCCAACGAGATCATCATCGAGGAGGTCCGCTTCGCCGATCTCTCCGAGGCCAACATTACGACACCTGTCGCTGGCCGCGTCTGGGAGATGATGACCTCGCCTGGCGAAGACGTGCAGGCCGGCCAGCCCCTGCTCAAGGTGCTCGATTGCAGCGGCGCCGTCATCACCGCCAACGTCACCGAGAGCGTCTACAACCGCTTGCAGCTTGGCGATCGCGCCAGCTTCGAGCCGAATGACGGCGGCGAGCCGATCTCCGGCACCGTTGTCAACCTCACCGGCGCCGCCGGTGCGCCCGCAAACCTCGCCATCAATCCGGATGCGCTAAGCAAGGAGCCCTATCGCGTGACCGTCGCATCTCGCGATGCCGCGGCCCGCGCCTGCACCGTGGGACGCACCGGCCGCGTCGTGTTTGCCCGGCAGGAGACCGCGCCGTGATGATGGCGCTGACGCCCGGCCTGATCGCACTCGGCATCTTCATGGCGATCGTGCCGCTGCTCAGACGCGAGAGCACGATGGCGCGCGCGTTCCTGGCCGTCGTGTCGCTCGTGTTCCTGCTCCGCTATCTCTATTGGCGCGTCACGGCGACGCTCCCGCCGCTGCATCTGACTGCGGATGCCGTGATTGGTTATCCCTTCATGCTGCTGGAGGCGGCCTCACTCGTTGCAGTCGTCTTGTCGCTGCTGTTCCTGAGCCGGACGCTCGACCGCACCGGCACGGCAAGGATCGATGGCCGCGCCACCGATCAGCGCGCGCCGCTGATCGACGTCTTCATCTGCACCTACAATGAGGAGCGATCGATCCTCGAACGCACGATCATCGGCGCCACCGGCATGGTGTACGGCAATTACCGCGTCTGGGTGCTCGACGACGGCCGGCGACCCTGGCTGCGGCGGCTCGCGGGCGAGCTCGGCTGTCAATATCTCACGCCGCCCGACAACCACCACGCCAAGGCCGGCAACATCAACCATGCGCTCAGGCATGTCGGCGCGCTGCCGGAGCGGCCGGCCTTCGTGGCCATTCTCGACGCCGACTTCGTGCCGCGGCCCGACTTTCTCGCGCGGACCGTCTCTCTCATGGACGACCCATCCGTCGGCGTGGTGCAGACGCCGCAGCACTTCATCAACCCCGACCCGATCCAGACCAACCTCGCCGCGACCGACGTCTGGCCGGACGAGCAGCGCTTCTTCTTCGACATCCTGATGCCGGCGAAGGACGCCTGGGGCGTCGCCTTCTGCTGCGGCACCTCGTCTCTCATCCGTTATGCCGGGCTGGTGCAGATCTGCGGGTTTCCAACCGACTCCGTGACGGAAGACTACCTCGTCACGCTGCGCCTGAAGGAATACGGCCTCACCACGATCTATCTCAACGAGCGGTTGACGATCGGGCTCGCGCCGGAAGGGCTGAAGGAATACATTACCCAGCGCGCCCGCTGGTGCCTCGGTTTCATGCAGATCGTACGCGGGCGCAGCGGACCGTTCTCACCGGACTCGAAGCTGTCCTTCATCGACCGGCTCTCGCTGGTCGATGCCTTCATGAGCTGGTCTGCGGTCTACACGTCGAAGGTGGCCGGTCTCGCGGTGCCCTGGCTGTTCCTGCTGTTCGGTATCAAGGCGGTGCAGGCCGACCTCACCGAGCTATTGCGCTTCTTTCTGCCGTTCTATGTCTGGCACGGCCTCAGCATGGCCTGGCTGTCGCGCGGCCGGTCACTCGCGATGATGACGGACGTGTCGCAGCTCATCGCCGCCCCTGCCGTGCTCAAGGCGGTGGCGGCCGGCCTGTTGCGGCCGAAAGGACACAAGTTCAAGGTCACCGCGAAAGGCGGCGACCGCGACCGGAGATTTGTCGAATGGCCGCTGCTGCGGATTTACGGCAGCGCGCTTGTCATCACGCTCGCAGCCATCGCCTATGCCTTCGTCCTGAACCTGCGCGGCGAGAACATCGCCTATGGCGGACTGGCGCTGGCGTGGAGCCTCTATAACGCGTTCATCCTCGCCGTGGTCTGCTTCGTCTGCATCGAGCAGCCGCGCAAACGCAAGGCGGAGCGGTTCAATCGCAATGAGCCGGTGCTGTTGCGCCGGGACGGCAGGTCGCATCTCGCGCGTCTCGCCGACATCTCGATCACCGGCGCCCGCCTGATCGATCCCGACCCACCGGCGCCGGGCAGCACGATCGAATGCCAGATCTATGGCCGCTCGATCGCAGCGATCGTGGTGCGACGAACCACGGACGGATTTGCCGTGCGCTTCGAGGAAGGCATGGATACGCGCGTGCATGCGATCCGGGCGTTCTATGCCGGCGAGTATGTTCGCGCTTTTCGGGGCGTCAGGGCGCTCCCGGTCGGCAAAGCGCTGCTGATGCGGCTGTTCGGCTAGCGCCACGTGCTCATAGCGGCAATGTCGGCTTCCTCTCCCTAGGGGGCGGGATGCGCCTCCCTCAAGCTATCCGTATCGACGCCTGTAGTCGCTTGGGTGCTCTGGATATCGACCATCAATTGGTTCGCCATCTCCTTCAGGCGGTCACGATCTCGGTCGGTGAACTCCCGCGGCTGAGTATCGATGACACAAAGGCAACCAACAACATGACCGGATGAAGTCCGTAGCGGAACGCCCGCGTAGAAGCGAATGCCCCTCTCCAGCACATGCGGATCATCGGCGAAGCGCGGGTCCCCGGTGACATCCTCCGAAACCAGCATATCGTCTGCAGCGATCACATGCGCGTCGAGGGAGCCCTCATGATTGCCCTGCAGACCTGCTTGAACGTCCTGGGCGCGGCTGTCAGCGGCGGCTGGCTGCATGTTATCGACCCATGTCACCAGCGCTATCGGAACGTTGAACGCCTGTGCGACCTTTCTGGACGCCTCATCCAGATCCTGGCGTTTCGCGGCGTCCAAGCCGAGGTCGCGCAGCGCGGCGAGCTGGGCACGTTCGGCGTCGGCTGTGAGCTGGGGCGTATCGCCGAGAGCTGCCGCGCGACCGACCCATGCTTCAACCTGCTCGACGCAAGCCCGGAGGGAGGCGAAAGCCGCGTCGGCAGCCATCTGAGTCTTGAGCTCTCCCGTCTGTTCCGTTCCGGCGATCAAATTCCAGCAGCAGACGGCAAGCTTCACCTGGGGCGCCCGACGGCGCAGGCGACGAAAGACATAGCGGGCATAGACCTGCGGCTGCGGGTGAAAGTAGGACAGGCACACCACGTCAACCCCCTGCAGATCAAGTTGCTCCAATGCTCCCCGACTGACCACGATCGGCGGCAAGACCTTGGCGCCGATGTTGCGTTCCTCGAGCACCTGCGCGAGCATCTCCGCCGCTGCATGATCGAGCTCCATGCGTCCTGCGAGACAGAGGACGCATGGTCGCTGCGCCGTCCGATTTCCCTCTTCCACTGCAGACGCTGACTCGCGGATATGGTCGTCAACTTCCCGCACAACCGAGATCGCCGTATCTGCGACGAGACGCCGGTAGTTGATATCGACGCTGCTGCGCTGGCGATCGTTCTCCGCCAAGCGCAACGCTGGAATGCCGACGTTATCGTACAGCTCGCACGAGGAACACTCGTCGACATAGTTCTCGGCAAACTCAACCGCCTCCTCCAGATTGCCGGCCAATAGCCGCTGGTAGAGTTGCTCCTCCGGCGCGAGCACGGGGTCGCTGCCAAGAAGAATGCCCAAGAACTCCAACTGTGGGACGTAGCGCCCAATGACGACCAGGCAGACGGTCAGAGGTGTCGCCAGAAATAGCCCGACCGGTCCCCACAGCATCGTCCAGAAGATCGCGGCGATGATGATCGCAAGGGATGACAGCCCGGTGCTGGACCCGTAGAGCCAAGGCTCGATGACATTGTTACTGACGAGTTCAGCCGTCAGGAACAGACCGACGACCCAGAACAGCATCGTCCAGCCCGGATCGACGGCGATGGCCAGGGCAGCAGGAAATATCGCCGCCAGAAAGGGACCGAGATAGGGAATGAACCGGAGTACCGCTGCGAGCAGGCCCCAAAGAATCGCGTTCGGTACGCCAACAAAGTAGAGTGCAACACCGATCGGCAGCCCGTAAGTCAGATTAACGACGAGCTGCATCAGCAGATAACGGCTGACCCGCGAGGCAGCATCGTTGATGGCCTGAGTACTCTTCTGAAGGTCACCGGCTCCCGCCAGTTTAATGAATCGATCGCGCAGGTCTTCGCGCTCGAGCAGCACGAAAATCACGAAGATGACGACCAGCCCGGACGTCGCAAGCGGCGCCAGCAACGGCCCTATGACAGCGCGAATGACCTCCAGCGGTCTCGGCTGTGGCGGCTCCATCCGCACGGTAACGGGCTCCCGACTCTCACCACCGGCGCCAAGCCGGGACGGCGCGACCCCCGACTTTTTCTCGTCTCCCGAGATCTCCCTGCCGAGATCCTGCATCGTCGTGGTGACGGCGTCGACGACCCCGCCGCCTGGCGCGGAGCTCTGCAACGAGCGGATCTTCTCGGTGATGGTGGTCTGATAATTGGGAAGGTTGCTGGCGAGCTGGACCAGTTGGCGCCCGACGACCAAGGCGATCCCTGCGACGACGATAAAAGCAATGGAAACGGCGAGCAGTACCGCTGCAATGCGGGGCACCTTCGAACGTCTCAACCAATTGACCAAGGGCGTGAGAACGAAGCTCAGCAGGATAGCAAGAGCAAAAGGAACGAAGATTTCCCGGCCGAGATAGAGGGCTCCGATGGCCAGGACGATGCCGCCGGCTGTGAGCATGGGCGAGGACGCGGCTCGCACGGCCGGTGTTCGTTGCGACGAGGCCGGAGCCAACTCGGCCATGGGGACGAGCCTTTCAATAGCGGTTTCGACAGGTCAACCCGGATTCGGCGGGTTTGATCCAACCGAGCCAAGCGCTTGCCTTCTGAACGCATGCCCCACGCACCAAGGCGGGCAACCGATCGTCCTCCAGCCAGATCGGCGGCGAGCGCAGGGTGGGGATGGCCTGAGGCGATCACTTCACCTAGACTTCGGGCGAATCCACGCCTGCTCATTCCCCGCCGGAACCCCTATGGTCCAGACCCGATTTCTAATCGCGGCCGTCGCGCTCCTCGCCTGCTCCGCCACCGCCACCGCCCAAATGCTTCCGCCGCCCGGCAAGCCCGCGGCCCCCAGGACATCAATTCCCTCGCCGCGCGCCGCGTCGTGCCATAACGGCGCGAGCTTCGATCGCTTCCTCGCCGACGTGAAGCAGCAGGCCGTCGCCGAGGGCGTGTCGCAGCACGCGCTCGCCGAGGCTGCGCCGTACCTCACCTACGACCAGAGCATCGTCAACCGCGACCGCGGCCAGCGCGTGTTCGGCCAGGTGTTCACCGAATTCTCGCGCAACCGGGCGTCGGAGGGCGCGGCCAGGAACGCCCAGGCGCGCATCAAGATGCATGCGGCGGCGTTCGCCCGCGCCGAGAAGGAATATGGCGTGCCGCCGGCGGTCATCGCCGCGTTCTGGGGACTGGAGAGCAGCTTTGGCGCCGAGCTCGGCAAGCTGCATACGCTGCCGTCGTTGGTGTCGTTGGCCTATGACTGCCGCCGCTCCGAGATGTTTCAGAAGGAAACCATCGCGGCGCTCAAGATCATCGACCGTGGCGATCTCTCACCATCCGAGATGATCGGCTCCTGGGCCGGCGAGCTCGGGCAGACGCAGTTCTTGCCCACGCATTATTTCAACTATGCGGTGGACTATGACGGCGACGGCCATCGCAACCTGTTGCGCAGCGCGCCCGACGTGATCGGCTCCACCGCGAACTACATCGCCACCGGACTGAAGTGGCGGCGCGGCGAGCCATGGCTGCAGGAAGTGCGCGCGCCCGCGAACTTTCCGTGGGACCAGGCCGACCTGACGATCAAGCTGCCGCGCGCGAAATTCGCGCAACTCGGCGTCACCTATCCCGATGGCCGGCCGCTGCCGAACGACGACCTGCCCGCCTCGCTGCTGTTGCCGATGGGTCGCACCGGGCCAGCGTTCCTCGCCTATGCGAATTTCGCGGCTTACACCGAGTGGAACAACTCGCTGATCTATTCGACCACCGCAGCCTATCTCGCCAGCCGCATCGCCGGCGCCGCGCCGATGCGGCAGTCCGCCGTGCCGGTTGTGCAACTGCCGCTCAACGAACTGAAGGAGCTGCAGCAGCACCTCGTCCGCGCCGGCTTCAATGTCGGCAAGGTCGATGGCGTGATGGGGCAATTGAGCCGCACGGCGGTGAAGGCGATGCAGATCAAGTACGGCCTGCCCGCCGATTCCTGGCCGACCGCCGAGCTGCTCGCCCGCATGCGCGGCGGCACGGCGCAGGTGCAGCCACAGGCGACGGTGCGGTAGCAACCCTGCTTCGCGGGCGATGACCGCCGCGGAGAATTTTCGCACTGCACCAGCAGCTTTCCGCAATTGCATTTTTCCATGACGCTCCCATGTGAGTGGCTCAGGTTTCTCCTGAGCTTTCCCACCATCAAAGCGAGCATCACATGTCCTTCTACGACGCGGCCGTCCCCGCCTATTTGCAAATGCTGAACAGCCTCACCGGCCTGCTCACCAAGGCCGAAGCGCATTGCGCGGCCAAAAAGATCGACCCCAGCGTCCTGCTCGGCTCGCGCCTCTTCCCGGACATGCTGCCGCTGTCGAAGCAGATCCAGCTCGTCAGCGATTTCGCCGCCAAGGGCTGTGCGCGGCTGACGCACAGCGAGGTGCCCTCCACCCCCGATACCGAGACGACCTTCGCGGAGCTGAAGCAGCGGCTGGCAAAGACGATCGACTACGTGAAGTCGTTCAAGCCCGAGCAGTTCGCGGGCGCCGAGACCAAGGACGTCACCTTCCCGGCCGGGCCCGACAAATCCATCACCATGAAGGGCCAGCAATTCCTGAGCGCGTTCTCGCTGCCGAACTTCTATTTCCATGCCACGACGGCTCACGGCATTTTGCGCCACAACGGCGTCGAGATCGGCAAGCGCGATTTCCTCGGCGCGAACTGATTTGCCGGATCGCACGGCCGCGTAGCGAAATTCTGCTGCCGTGGTCGAAATTGCACATGAATCATGCTACGCGGCCTTGCCGCGTAGCTCGCCTGCGCCTCGAGTATGGCTCCGGCCTTGCGCCCGATGTCGCGATGCACAAGTGTTCGTGACCTCTCATTGCCTGGAAGCATCCCCATGAGCCGTCCGACCAAATTGTTTGAGACCTACAAGCTCGGCCCGATCACGCTGGCCAATCGTTTCGTGATGGCGCCGCTGACGCGCAACCGCGCTGTGCCCGGCACGTTCGTGCCTGGTCAGCTCGCCGCCGACTATTACAGCCAGCGCGCGTCCGCAGGGCTGCTGATCACCGAAGCGAGCCAGGTCTCGCAGCAAGGCCAAGGCTACCAGGACACGCCCGGCATCTATTCCAGGGACCAGGTCGCCGGCTGGCGCAAGGTCACCGACCGCGTGCATGAGCGCGGCGGCAAGATCTTCATCCAGCTCTGGCATGTCGGCCGCATCTCGCATGTCGACCTCCAGGCGAAAGGCGCCGCCCCGGTCGCGCCGAGCGCGATCCGCGCCAAGGGCAAGACCTTCGTCAACGGCACATTCGCCGACGTCTCCGAGCCGCGCGCGCTCGAGCTCTCCGAAATTCCAGGGATCATCGACGACTTCAAGCGCGCGACGAAGAATGCGCTCGAGGCCGGCTTCGACGGCGTCGAGATCCACGGCGCCAACGGCTATCTGCTCGATCAGTTCGCCCGGGACGGCGCCAACAAGCGAACCGACGCCTATGGCGGCCCGATCGAGAACCGCGCCAAGCTGATGCTGGAAGTTTCCAAGGCGGTTGCCGCTGAAGCCGGCGCAGAGCGCACCGGCATCCGCATCTCGCCGGTGACGCCGGCCAACGACCTCTCCGACTCCAATCCGCAAGCCTTGTTCGATCATATCGTGGATGGCCTCAGCGCGCTCAAGCTGGTCTATCTCCACGTCGTCGAGGGCGCCACCGGCGGTCCGCGCGACATCGCGCCGTTCGACTATGCGTCCTTGCGCGAGCGCTTCGCCGGCGCCTACGTCGCCAACAACGGCTACGATTTCGATCTCGCCAACAAGGTGCTGGACGCGAATGCGGCCGACCTCATCGCCTTCGGCAAGCCGTTCATCTCCAACCCTGATCTCGTCGAGCGGCTGAAGCAGGGCGCGGCACTGAACGACTGGGACAAGACCACGTTCTACGGCGGCGGTGCGAAGGGATATACGGACTATCCGACGCTCGCGGCCGAGCCGGCGGAGTAGGTCGCGCACCACTGGGCGACGACAGCGAGTGTGTGCGACGGTGCTTGCCACACACGCGTCATTGCGAGCGCAGCGAAGCAATCCAGACTGCCTCCGTGGAAAGACTCTGGATTGCTTCGCTGCGCTCGCAATGACGGTGTGGAGACAGCGTGCCGAACTCACCAAAGGAAAAAGGCCGGGATCGCTCCCGGCCTCTCGTATTTGATGACGCTACGTGTCTCTTACTTCGCTTCCGCACGCTTGGGCGGGGACGCCGGCCACGACTTGATCAAGGTGTCGTAGTCGACCGTCTCGCCCTTCGGCTTCTCGTTGGCGAGCTTGCGCTGCGGAGCAATCGTGCCGTCCTTCTGGGCCTTGGCGTACCAGTACTCGGCCGTTTCCTTCTTGTGCAGCTTCGGACCGCAGGCACCCTGCACGCCGGACTTCTCCAGGCGCTCCATGACGGAGTCCTGAGCGGCCGCGAGGGCATCCATCGCCTGCTGCGGCGTCTTCGTACCGGACGACGCATCGCCGATGTTCTGCCACCAGAGCTGCGCGAGCTTCGGATAGTCGGGCACGTTGTTGCCGGTCGGGGTCCACTGCACGCGCGCGGGCGAGCGGTAGAACTCGATCAGGCCGCCGAGCTTCGGCGCACGCTCGGTGAACGACTTGTCCCAGATGTCGGATTCACGGATGAAGGTGAGACCGACATGGCTCTTCTTCAGCGACACCGTCTTGGAGACGATGAACTGGAGATAGAGCCAGGCTGCCTTGCGGCGATCCGCCGGCGTCGACTTCAGGAGCGTGAGCGAGCCCGCGTCCTGGTAGCCCAGCTTCATGCCTTCCTTCCAGTACGAGCCGTGCGGCGACGGAGCCATACGCCACTTCGGCGTACCGTCCGCATTCATCACGGCAATGCCAGGCTTCACCATGTCGGCGGTGAAGGCGGTGTACCAGAACATCTGCTGGGCAATGTTGCCCTGCGCCGGCACGGGGCCGGACTCGGAGAAGGTCATGCCCTGAGCCTGCGGCGGAGCATACTTCTTCATCCACTCGAGGTACTTGGTGATCGAGTAGACCGCAGCCGGACCATTGGTGTCGCCACCGCGTTCGACCGACGAGCCGACCGGACGGCAGCCTTCCATGCGGATGCCCCATTCGTCGACCGGCAGACCGTTCGGAATGCCCTTGTCGCCGTTACCGGCCATCGACAGCCAGGCGTCGGTGAAACGCCAGCCGAGCGAGGGGTCCTTCTTGCCATAGTCCATATGGCCGTAGACCTTGACGCCGTTGATCTCCTTGATGTCGTTGGTGAAGAACTCGGCGATGTCCTCATAGGCCGACCAGTTCACGGGCACGCCGAGCTCGTAGCCATACTTGGCCTTGAACTTGGCCTTGTAGTCGGGATTGGTGAACCAGTCGTAGCGGAACCAGTAGAGGTTGGCGAACTGCTGGTCGGGCAGCTGATAGAGCTTGCCGTCCGGCGCCGTGCCGAACGACTTGCCGATGAAGTCGTTGACGTCGAGCATCGGGTCGGTGACGTCCTTGCCCTCGCCGGTCATGTAGTCCGACAGCGCGATGGTCTGGCCGTAGCGGAAGTGGGTGCCGATGAGGTCGGAATCGTTGATCCAGCCGTCATAGACGTTCTTGCCCGACTGCATCTGGGTCTGCAGCTTCTCGACGACGTCACCTTCCTGGATGATGTCGTGCTTGAGCTTGATGCCGGTGAGCTCGGAGAACGCCTTGGCCAGCGTCTGCGACTCGTATTCGTGGGTCGTGATGGTTTCGGAGACGACGTTGATCTCCATGCCCTTGAAGGGCTCGGCGGCCTTGGCGAACCACTCCAGCTCCTTCTTCTGGTCGTCCTTCGACAAGGTCGAGGGCTGGAATTCCGCAATCCACTTCTGGATCGTGGCGTCGTCGGCGGCGCGCACCGGCGCCGAGACGGCGAACGACACCGCGACAATCGCGGCGACGCTGGACATGGTCAGAAAGCTATTCTTGGTCAATGGACCTTTCCTTCTCCTAAACTGTCGCATGTTGATCCTCCGTTGCAGCGACAAACTTTATACAGGCCCGGGTTGCTCCCGGATCTGGCCGTCCCTTCGCAAGCTAGACCGTGCGGAAAATGAGCACGGCCATGACCAGCGAAATTCCACTTGCGAGCCACAGGCGCGAGATTTCCACGCCCTCCTCGCCGATCGGCAGCGTGGCGAGCGCGTCGGTGCCGACGAATGCAATCCACAACAGATGGATCACGGCGGCCGCGATCAGCGAGATGAACAGGCGGTCGCCGCGCGTGGTCGGAATACTGAGCACGCCGACGCGCTCCGCTTCGGGATAGACCGCCGCGAGCCACGTCATCACGGCAAGCGTGCAGGCGAGCGCTGCGAAGAAGATCGCCGTCGGCAGCGTCCAGGCCATCCATGCAATGGATTCCATAAGAGCCTCCTCAGACCCGGCCGAGCGCGAAACCGCTCGCGATGTAGTTGCGGACGAACCAGATCACGAGCGCGCCCGGAATGATGGTGAGCACACCGGCCGCGGCCAGCAAACCCCAGTCCATGCCGGCGGCCGACACCGTGCGCGTCATGATCGCGGCGATGGGCTTGGCCTGCACCGAGGTCAGCGTGCGCGCGAGCAGGAGCTCGACCCAGGAGAACATGAAGCAGAAGAAGGCGGCGACGCCGATTCCGCTCGCGATCAGCGGCACCAAGATCTTGATGAAGAAGCGCGGGAAGGAATAGCCGTCGAGGAAGGCGGTCTCGTCGATCTCGCGCGGCACGCCGGAGACGAAGCCTTCGAGGATCCACACCGCGAGCGGAACGTTGAAGATGCAGTGCGCGAGTGCGACGGCCCAGGGCGTATCGAACAGCCCGATCGCCGAATAGAGGTTGAAGAACGGCAGCGCATAGACCGCCGCCGGCGCCATGCGGTTCGACAGCAGCCAGAAGAACAGGTGCTTGTCGCCGAGGAAGCGGTAACGCGAGAAGGCGTAGGCCGCCGGCAGCGCCACCGAGATCGAGATGATGGTGTTGAGGACGACATATTCCAGCGAGTTGATATAGCCGGAATACCAGCTCTCGTCGGTGAAGATGCGCTTGTAGTGCTGGAGCGTCGGAGTGTGTGGCCACAGCGTCATCGTCGAGACGATCTCGGCGTTGGTCTTGAAGCTCATGTTGACGAGCCAGTAGATTGGCAACAGCAGGAAGATCAGGAACAGCCCCATGATGAGGCGGCGGCCGGGGATCGAATGCATCAGGCCACTCCTTCCTTTGGCTTGAGCGCGGGCACGGGCTTGAGCGCAGCCGAAGCCTTGGGCTCCGCCGCCGGCTCGTTCTCCGCCTGGACTTTGCGCTCGGCGCCTGCATTGGTCATGACGGTATAGAAGATCCAGCAGACGATCAGGATGATGAGGTTGTAGACCAGCGACAGCGCGGCGGCCTTGCCGAGGTCGAACTGGCCGAGCGCGATCTTGACGAGCTCGATCGACACGAAGGTCGTGGAGTTGCCGGGTCCGCCGCCGGTGACGACGAACGGCTCGGTGTAGATCATGAAGCTGTCCATGAAGCGCAGCAGCACGGCGATCAGCAGCACGCGATTCATCTTGGGCAGCTGGATCGCCTTGAACACGGCCCAGCGCGAGGCGCCGTCGATCTGCGCCGCCTGGTAATAGGCCTCGGGGATCGACTTCAGGCCGGCATAGCACAGGAGCGCGACGAGGCTGGTCCAGTGCCAGACGTCCATCACGATGACGGTGACCCAGGCGTCGATGTCGTTGGAGACGTAATTATAGTCGAGGCCAATGTGGTTAAGGACGTACCCCATCAGACCGATGTCGGGCCGGCCGAAGATCTGCCAGATCGTGCCGACCACGTTCCACGGAATCAAGAGCGGCAGCGCGAGGATCACGAGGCAGGCCGCGACGGTCCAGCCCTGGCGCGGCATCGACAGCGCGACGACGATGCCGAGCGGCACCTCGATGGCAAGGATGACGAACGAGAAGAACAGATTGCGGCCGAGCGAGGCGAGGAAGCGGCCGCCGAGATCGGTCGAGGGATCCAGCAGCTCCTTGAACCAGCCGACACCGTTCCAGAAGAACTGGTTGTTGCCGAACGTGTCCTGCATCGAATAGTTCACCACCGTCATCAGCGGCAGTACCGCCGAAAAGGCGACGACCAGGAACACCGGCAGTACCAGGAACCAGGCTTTTTGGTTGACGGTTTTGTCCATCAGGCGGCTCCCTCCACCAGAAGGCTGTCGGCATAGACGTGCACATGGGACGGATCGAATTTCAGCCCGGCGTTACCATCCGAGCTGGTGAAGCCCGCTGGCGCGCGCGCCGCAAGCTTGGCCTCGCCGACGCGGACGCGCGCGAAGCGGATGCGGCCGAGATCGTCGATGCGCTCGATTTTTGAAGTGAGCAGGCCGGGCGCGGGCGCGACGGCGTCGACGAATTCTGGTCGCACGCCGATCTCGATCTTCGCGCCTGCGGGCAGATTGTCATAGCTGCGGTTGAGCGCGATGACATGGCCGTCGACCTTGGCCTCGCGTCCCCTCACCTCGGCCGGCAGGATGTTCATGCCGGGCGAGCCGATGAAATAGCCGACGAAGGTGTGCGCCGGCTTGTCGAACAGCTCGGCCGGCGTGCCGCTCTGCACCACGCGGCCATCATGCATGACGACGACGGTGTCGGCGAAGGTCAGCGCCTCGGTCTGGTCGTGAGTGACGTAGATCATCGTGAGGTCGAGCTCGCGATGCAGGGCCTTCAGTTTCGAGCGAAGCTGCCATTTCAGCTCGGGATCGATCACCGTCAGCGGCTCGTCGAACAGCACGGCAGCGACGTCGGAGCGGACCAGGCCGCGACCGAGCGAGATCTTCTGCTTGGCGTCGGCAGTGAGCCGCGTCGCCTTGCGGTTCAGATAGGGTTCGAGATCGAGCAGGCGGCCGATCTCGGCGACGCGCTTGTCGATATCCGCCTTCGGCACGCTGCGGTTCTTCAGCGGAAACGCCAGGTTCTGCCCCACCGTCATGGTGTCGTAGATGACCGGGAACTGGAACACCTGGGCGATGTTGCGCTTCTGGGTTGACAGCGGTGTGATGTCCTTGCCGTCGAACAGGATTTTCCCCCGTGACGGCGTGATGATGCCGGAGATGACGTTGAGCAGCGTGGTCTTGCCGCAGCCGGACGGCCCGAGCAGCGCATAGGCGCCGCCCTGCCGCCAGGTCATGGTGACAGGCTTGAGTGCAAAGCTTTCCGGCGGGGCATTATTGCCGCCGTAGGAGTGCGCGAGATCGACGAGGTCAATGCGGGCCATGGCGCATACCTCCTCAAGTCTTGGGAGCAGCGACCAAACGGTCGGCCGCGTCAAAAACGAAGACATCGTTCGGATCGAGCACGGCATCGAGCGTCTGGCCGGGCTCGAACTCGTGCACGCCGTGCAATACCGCAACCAAGTTCAATCCGTCGCGGGTCAGATGCACGAAACTCTCCGAACCGGTGATCTCGGTCACCGTGACAGTGGCATGGAAGGCATGGCGGTCGGCCTCGCCATTGGCGAGCCCGAGCTGATGGGCGCGGAAACCGACGCGATAGAATCCGTCGGGAAGTCCCCCATAAAGTCCGGACGCCGGCGCGGCGCTGCCGCCGGCATATTGAACCATGCCACCCCCCTTCTCGAGGCCCACCAGGTTGAGCGGCGGATCAGAGAAGACCTGGGCGACGCGCAGGGTCTGCGGCCGGCGATAGACGTTCGAGGTCACGCCCATCTGCAGTGCCTCGCCTTCCCACATGCAGACGGTGTTGCCGCCGAGCAGCAGCGCCTCGGTCGGCTCGGTGGTGGCATAGACGAAGATCGCGCCGGAGGCCTCGAAGATGCGCGGCAGTTCGGCGCGCAGCTCCTCGCGCAGCTTGTAGTCGAGGTTGGCGAGCGGCTCATCGAGCAGCACGAGATCGGCGCCCTTGACCAGCGCGCGCGCGATGGCGGTGCGCTGCTGCTGGCCGCCGGAGAGCTGGAGCGGCGTGCGCTTCAGGAACGGCTCGAGCCGCAGCAATTTTGCCGCCTCGGCCACGCGCGCCTCGATCTCATCGCGCGGCTTGCCCTGCACGCGCAGCGGCGAGGCGATGTTCTCGTAGACCGTGAGCGAGGGGTAGTTGATGAACTGCTGATAGACCATGGCGACCGAACGTTGGCGCACATCGGCGCCGGTGACGTCCTTGCCGTTGACCAGCACCTTGCCGGTGGTCGGCTTGTCGAGCCCGGCGAGCAGCCGCATGATCGAGGTCTTGCCCGATAGCGTCGGCCCCAGCAGCACGTTGAGCGTGCCGCTCTCGAGCGTCAGCGAGACGTCGCGGATGTGCGGGACGCCCTCGACGGTTCGGGTCACGTGATCGAGTGTCACGGTCATGAACGTCCTCCTGCTTCCAGCAGGGGAGTTTGCTGCACGGCGTGGGTCCTAATCCAGTCGTCAAGTGCCGCGACCTCGTCGGCAGATAGTCGCAGGCCGAGCTTGGAACGGCGCCAGACGACGTCCTCGGCGGTGACGGCCCATTCATTGGCCATGAGATAGCGAACCTCGCGCTCGGTCAGCGTTGCACCAAAGGACTGGCCGAGATCGGCGGCCGATTTCGCATCGCCGAGCAGCTTGATCGCCCTTGTACCATAGGCGCGCGCAAGGCGCCGCGCATGCTCGTGGCTGAGGAAAGGATAGCCGCGCTGGAGCTCGGCGATCAGCCCGTCGATGTCGGAGACGTTCATGTCCCCGCCGGGCAGCGGCCATTTTCCGGTCCAGCCCTCGCGCGCTTTCGCGCTGCGAAGGTAGGGCGCGAGCCGTTCCAATGCTTCCTCTGCCAGGCGGCGATAGGTCGTGATCTTGCCGCCATAGATTGACAGCAGCGGCACGCCGCCGGGCGTGTCGAGCTCGAACACGTAGTCGCGGGTCGCCGCCTTGGCTTCGCTGGCGCCGTCGTCATAGAGCGGACGCACGCCGGAATAGGTCCAGACCACGTCCTCCGAAGTCACGGGCTTGGCCAGATATTCGCTCGCCGCGGTGCAGAGATACTGGATCTCCTCGGCCGTCGCCTTCACCTTGGCGGGGTCGCCGTCATAGTCGCGATCGGTGGTGCCGATCAGCGTGAAATCCTCCTGGTACGGGATCACGAAGATGATGCGGCCGTCGGCGTTCTGGAACATGTAGGCGCGGTCGTGGTCGTAGAGCTTCTTGACCACGATGTGCGAGCCCTGGACCAGGCGCACCTTGGCTTTGGCATTGACGCCGGCGCCGCGGCCGAGCACGTCCTCGACCCAGGGACCGCCGGCATTGACCAGCGCACGCGCCTGGACCTGCGAGCGCTCGCCGGTCAGCGTGTTGACCATGCCGACGGTCCAGACGCCGTCGGACTGGCGAATCTCGGTGGCGCGGGTGCGCGTGCGGATCTCGGCGCCCTTGTCGGCGGCATCGCGCGCGTTGAGCACGACGAGGCGGGCGTCATCGACGAAGCAGTCGGAATATTCGAACGCGCGGGCGTAGCGGTTCGAGATCAGCGGGCGGCCGACCTCGTCGCGTCTGAGGTCGACGGAGCGCGTTGCCGGCAACAAATGGCGGCCACCGATGTGATCGTAGAGAAAGAGTCCCAGCCGCAGCAGCCAGGCGGGTCGCAGGCCGGCGTGATGCGGCAAAACGAAACGAAGGGGGCGGATGATATGGGGCGCGATGCCCCAGAGAATTTCGCGCTCGATCAGCGCCTCGCGGACCAGGCGGAACTCATAATATTCGAGATAGCGCAGGCCACCATGCACCAGTTTGGTCGACCAGGACGACGTGCCGCTCGCCAGATCGTTCATTTCGCACAGGAAAACCGTGTTGCCGCGGCCCACCGCGTCGCGCGCGATGCCGCAGCCGTTAACACCGCCTCCGATGATGGCGAGGTCGAAAATACGCTCCAACAGACGCATCCCCCGACGACCGCCCGTTCCATCGAGCGGCTACTTTCGTTTTTGATTAGATCACACCAAAAAACGAAAGCAAGATGAAAGAGAGGCGAAAGGAAGTGAAAGCGGAACTTTTTTGGGGGCAATACGATCGAAAAATCGGCAGGCGAACAGCTTGGACTGAGGGCGAACGGTAGTTGAATGTAGTAACGTGCCTACATAAGTTCTACCTAATGGGGCAACGTCCCGACCGAATGAGAGGTGCAGATGATGGTGACCACTCTCACCAGCCGAGAATTCAACCACGACACCAGCGGCGCAAAAAAAGCGGCATCGCGGGGACCCGTCTTTATTACGGACCGCGGCCGTCCGGCCCATGTCCTGCTGACGATTGAAGATTATTTGCGTCTGACCGGCGGGCATATGAGCCTGGCCGAAGCTTTGGCGCAGGCGGACACGGACTTTGATTTCGATCCGCCGCGCGTTGCCGGTGGGATTTTCAAGCCTGCCGATCTCGACTGATGTTTCTGCTGGACACCAATGTTCTTTCCGAACTGAGGCGGCGTGATAAGGCCCATCGCAACGTCGTCGCCTGGGCCAATGCAAGTCCCGCGGCAAACTTCTTCCTATCCGCGATCTCGATACTCGAAATTGAACTTGGCGCGCGCCTGATCGAGCGCAAAGACCCGGCGCAAGGTGCCGTTCTTCGCAGTTGGATCGACAACCAGATTCTGACTCGCTTTGAGGGTCGAATCCTGGCCATCGATACAGCCGTGGCGCAGCGTTGTGCGCAACTTCACGTCCCCAACCCGCGGGCCGAACGCGACGCGCTCATTGCGGCAACCGCACTTGTTCACGGCTTGACGATCATCACGCGGAACGTGGCAGACTTCGAGCCGACAGGCGTCCCGCTGCTCAACCCGTGGGACGACACCTAAGCCGCTATCTCAGCCGCACCACCGGCGTCGCTTCAGGCGCAGCGTCCTGCGCTTCGGCTTGGGCATCATCGATGTCCGCCCCCTTCGGCATCGCCTCCACCACCTCGATGCCCTTGCTGTGGCAGATGGTGGCGAGCCGCTCTGGCAGCTCCTGGTCGGTGACGAAGGTCTGGATCTGGGTGATGTGGGCGATGCGCACCGGCGCGCTGCGGCGGAGTTTTGTGGAATCGGCGACCAGCATGACGCTGCGGGCATTGGCGATGATGGCCTGCGCCACCTGCACCTCGCGGTAGTCGAAGTCGAGCAAGGCGCCCTCTTCGTCGATCGCGGAGGCGCCGATGATGGCGTAGTCGACCTTGAACTGGCCAATCAGCTGCGTCGCGGTCGAGCCGACCACCGCGCCGTCGGCACGCCGCACCGTGCCGCCGGCAACCACCACCTCGATGCGGGGATGGCGGTAGAGCAGCATGGCGACGTTGAGATTGTTGGTGATGACGAGCAGATCCTCGTGCGAGGTCAGCGCGCTCGCGACCTCTTCCGTCGTGGTGCCGATGTTGATGAACAGCGAGCAGCCGTTCGGGATCAGTGAGGCCGCCGCAGCGCCAATGGCCTTCTTCTCGTCGGCGGCGACGAAGCGCCGCGCTTCATAGGCGAGGTTTTCCACACCGGAGGCGATGATGGCGCCGCCATGGATGCGCGTCAGCGATCTCCGCTCGCAGAGATCGTTGAGATCTTTCCGGATGGTCTGCGCCGAGACCTCGAAGCGGCGCGCGAGTTCCTCGACCATGACGCGGCCGGAGGCGCGCGCGATGTTGAGGATTTCGGCTTGGCGATGGGTCAGTCCGGTCACGGCGAAAACCTCAAATCAGAGCGATGCATGGTGCGGCGGTTCGCGCGTTCGGTCAATGCGGGAGACGATCACGGTTAACGGATGGGGCGGCTCACCATG
This sequence comes from Bradyrhizobium sp. CCGB12, assembly GCF_024199845.1. Classification (NCBI taxonomy): domain Bacteria; kingdom Pseudomonadati; phylum Pseudomonadota; class Alphaproteobacteria; order Hyphomicrobiales; family Nitrobacteraceae; genus Bradyrhizobium; species Bradyrhizobium sp. CCGB12. The sequence goes on from NZ_JANADO010000001.1 coordinate 4,945,234, forward strand.
CCATGGCGGCGGCGAGGCGCACGAGCAGGTCCGGATCGTCGAAGGCGCTTGCAGAGGCAACGGCGCCGGCACCGACAAGATCGGCATGGCTGAGGCTCGTCCGGATTCCGATCGTCGGAATGCCGGCGGCGGCGGCCGACTGGACGCCGGAACGTGAATCCTCGAACGCGACCGAGGCTGCAGCGCTGCCGCCGACGAAGCGCAGCCCTTCCTGATAGGGCAGCGGATGCGGCTTGCCGTGCGGCAGCTCGTCACCGATGACGATGGCCTTGAACCGCTCGGTGATGCCGAGGCCCGACAGCAACAGCTCCGCGTTGAGACGCGGCGCGTTGGTCACGGCGACCATGGGAACGCCGGCCGCATCCGCGCGGTCGAGCAGTGCTAGCAGCCCCGGCAGCGGCTCGATCTGCCCGGCAACGAGCGTGCGGAAGACCGCTTCCTTCTCGTCGAGGATCGCGGCGCGGCGCTCCAGCGTTTCGTCGGGCAGAAAGCGCTCGCCGATCGACACATTGGCGAAGCCTTGCAGCTCTTTCGAGAAGCGTGCGTGATCGAACACATGGCCACGCGGTCCCAGCACCTGGTTGAAGGCCTTGAGGTGCAGCGAGTCGGTGTTGGCGAGCGTACCGTCGATGTCGAACAGCAGTGCCCTGCCGATAGCCTCGATCATTTCTCTACTTTCCCAAATCCGCGGCGCATCAATACGAAAGACGTATCAATACGGCCTCGAACGCGCAATGACGCATCCACATGACGACATTGCGACCCTCGACAAAGTCGCGCGCGGCTGCAACACTCGTCGCAAGATCAAAAAGGAGGAAACGATGACGATCAATCGACGCGATCTGGCTCTCTCGACTCTCGCCGTCTCCGCGCTCGCTCTCACGGCACCGGCGCTCGCTGCCTCGGCAGACGAAGAGGCCGTGGCGAAGAAGGTCGAGGCGTTCCGTCTCGCCCAGATCGCGGCCGACCCGAAGGCGCTCGGTGCGCTGTGCTGGGATGATCTCAGCTACAGCCATTCCAGCGGCAAGGTCGAGGACAAGGCGACCTTCGTCGCCAATGCCACCGATGGCAAGTCGAAATTCCTCTCAATCGAATACAAGGACCCGACCATCAAGGTCGTCGGCCCCGCCGCGATCGTGCGCTTCCACTGGCTGGGCGAACAGGAGATGGCGGCCGATGGGAAAAAAGTGTCGACCAACCTTCACATCCTGATGAACTGGCAGAAGCAGGGCGACGAGTGGAAGCTGCTGTCGCGGGCGGCGACGAAATTGTGATGGTGTTCTTACCCTCTCCCCTTGTGGGAGAGGGTGGCTCGCCGCGCAGCGGCGAGACGGGTGTATGTCTCCCCGAACTCATTTCCATTTGGGCGCGCGGAAGTAGACCCCCTCATCCGGCGCTTCGCGCCACCTTCGCCCACAAGGGGAGAAGGAAGAAGGCAGCAACATCAAGGGCTGCAAAAAATTCCGACCACGCTTCGCGCGTCAGAATTCGCTAGCGGAAGGCGCTTACGCCGCCTCCTTCACATCGCCGTTAATCAGCTTGCGCGCGGCGCGCTCGGCTTCGCGGGCGTTGCGGAAGAGCTGGCCCTCGAGGCGGTTGAAGCGGTGGGATGAAGCGAAGAAGCAGTAGCCTCCGGAAGAACGAACGACGATACCTGCGGTCTGCGAATTGACTTCGATGATGTAGCTGTCCGGCATGGTCCGTGGATTCCTCAGTGCGGGCAAATAACGGCATGCGTGCCCAAAGGTTCCTGAGCATTTGAGGCCGTTTCCACCCCGAATCGACACGCAATTAAGTACGCTGGGACCTCATCCGTTTTATGACTGGTTCTTGTCTGGTTCTTGGCGAAGTCCGACGCGATGACTCACTCGCGCCGCGTTTGGCGGCGCTGCACGTCTTCGTGAAATGAGACAGAGCGTCGCGCGCGATTACGTCGCGATCGTCGCGTCGGTTGCGCGAACCACCTGCGGGCGGCCGTGCTCGTCGATCGAGACGTAGGTGAAGTTACCGTCGGTGACGAGGAACGGATGCTCCTCGCTGCGCCGCAGCGCCCAGGCTTCCAGATTCACGGTGAGCGAGGTGCGTCCGACCCGGACGAGATTGGCATAGACCGAAACGAGATCGCCGACATAGACCGCTTTGCGAAAGTTCATTGCTTCGATCGCGACCGTCACCGTGCGCGACTTCGCGATTTTCGAGGCGAACACACCGCCGCCGACGTCCATCTGGCTGAGCAGCCAGCCGCCGAAGATGTCGCCGTTGGCATTGGTGTCGGCCGGCATCGCCAGCGTGCGGATGCAGAGATCGCCGCTCGGCCCGGTCGTGGCGTGTTCGCTCATGGCGCTCTCACTTGAAACTGTCCCAGCCCGCATCGGGCGCGTAGCGCTCGCCGAATCGTTCGGCCAGCGCGCGCAAGGTGGATACGACATTCTCCACGCCGCGCGTACGCGCATAGTTCAGCGGACCACCGCGGAACGGTGCATAACCGGTGCCAAAAATCATGGCGCCGTCGACCGCGTCGGCATCGTCGACGATGCCCTCGCGAAGCGCCGCGACGCAGACGTTGGACATCGGAAGCACAAGGCGATCGATCATCTGGTCGGTGACGCGCGGACCGGTTTCCGCGAGCGGCGCCTTCTCCGCCTTGCCGTCCTTCCAGACGTAAAAGCCCTTGCCGGTCTTGCGGCCGAGCTCGCCCTTGGCGACCTTCTCACGCAGCCAGGCCGGCGTCGGCGGCAAGAGATCGCCGAACTTGGTGCGCAGCATGTCGCCGACGTCGAGGCAGATGTCGAGCCCGACCTGATCTGCAAGCTCGATCGGTCCCATCGGCATGCCGAACTGCTCGGCCGCAGCGTCGATCAGCCGCTTTTCGCTCTTCTCGTCCAGCATCACCATCGCTTCCAGCATGTACGGCGTCAGCGCGCGGTTGACGAGGAAGCCGGGCGAGCTCTTCACGGCGAGCGGCAGGCGGTCAATCGCGCCGACGAAGGCGAGCGCATCCTTCAGCACCTGCGGGTCGTTGCCGTCATGGTTGACGACCTCGACCAGTTGCAGCCGCGATACGGGATTGAAGAAGTGCAGGCCGACCAGACGCTCCGGCCGCGCCAGCGTCGTTCGCAAATCCTGGAGCGGAATGCTCGACGTGTTGGTCGCGAGAATCGCGCCCGGCTTCATCCGCGGCTCGAGCCCGACGTAGACCTTCTGCTTCAGCTCCAGCTTCTCCGGCACGGCCTCGATGATGAGATCGGCGTTGCGCACGCCCTCCCCGTCCATGTCAGGGATGAGACGATCGAGCGCGTCACGCACATCGGTCGGCTTGCGGATGATCTTGCCGTAGAGATCGGCAGCACGCTTCACCGCGCCCGCGATCGGCTCGGCCTTCATGTCTGCGAGCGAAACGCGCAGTCCCTGCCCCGCGCACCACGCGGCAATGTCGCCGCCCATGGCGCCGGCGCCGACGACGTGGACATGCTTGACGGCATTGCCCTCGCCGGCCGCCTTCTTCATCTGCTCACGCAGGAAGAAGACGCGGATCAGGTTCTGCGCGGTCGGCGTCACCATCAGTTTGGCGAACGAGGCCTGCTCGGCCTTCAGCATCGCAGCCTTGCTGCCGCCATGTGTCTCCCAGAGATCGATCAGCGCGTAAGGCGCTGGATAATGCTCGCGCGATGCGGCCTTCGCCGCCTCCGCGCGCATGCGTTTTGCGAGTAGCCCGCGCACGAGGCCGAAATTGGCAGCGCGAGTGAGAAAGCCCGGCCGCGCCCGCTTCAGGCGCCCGAACAGCGCATCCTTCACCGCGTTACGAACATGGCGTTCCTGCGTCACGGTGTCGACGAGCCCGAGCGACTTGGCACGGCGTGCATCGATGGTGCGGCCGGTCAGCATCAGCGCCATCGACTGGGTCGGATTGACCAGCGCGGTGAAGCGCGCGGTGCCGCCGAGGCCGGGATGCAGGCCAAGCATCACCTCCGGGAAGCCGAAGCGCGCGCCCTCGATGGCGATGCGCGACTGGCAGGCCAGCGCAACCTCGAGCCCGCCGCCGAGGCAGAAGCCGTGGATGACGGCAACCGTCGGCAGTTTTAGCGCTTCCAGATGATCGACCACAGCATGCGCGGCGCGGATCCGCGTCTCCACCATTTCAGGGTCGCTGGCACCACGGAATTCGTTGACGTCGGCGCCGGCAATAAAGCCGGACGGCTTTGCCGAGCGGATCACGAGCCCAGCCGGGCGCTCAGTCTCGATCGCCGCGAGCACGGCGTCGAACTCCTCCATCACGTCCGAAGAGAGCGTGTTGGCACTGGAATCGGCGCGATCGAACAAGAGCCAGGCGACGCCATCGGCATCGCGCGTCAGCTTGAAGTGCTTGTAGGGACTGTCGGGCACGGGCGGGGGCCCGAGCGTGAGCACGCGATCAGCGAGTGCGGTCATGATCCTGGAATCCATGGTCACACCGCCTCGATCAGCATGGCGCCACCGAGCCCGCCGCCGATGCATTCGGTGGCGACGCCGCGCCGCGTGCCAAGCCGCTTCATCGCATTGACGAGATGCAGCACGATGCGGTTGCCGGAGGTGCCGACGGGATGGCCGAGCGAAATGGCGCCGCCGTCGACGTTCAGCCTCTCACGGTCGATCTCACCGGCCGCGCCGTCGAGACCGAGGATCCCGCGGCAGAACTTGTCGTCGTTCCAGGCTGCAAGGCAGCCGAGCACTTGCGTCGCAAAGGCCTCATTCAGCTCCCAGGTCTCGACGTCCTGGATGGTGAGGTCGTTGCGCTGGAGCAGCGGCGTTGCCGACATCACGGGACCGAGGCCCATGATGCCAGGATCGAGCGCGGCCCAGTGGCTGTCGACGATGGCCGCCTTCGGGGTCAGCTTATGCTTTGCGACCGCGGCGTCGGAGGCCAGGATCACCCAGGAGGCACCGTCGGTGATCTGCGAGGAATTGCCGGCGGTCACCTGGCCCCAGGGACGCTCGAACACCGGCCTCAGTTTTGCCAGCGTCTCCGCTGTCGAATCCGGACGCACGCCGTCGTCGTGGTCGAAAAATTTGCCGTCGCGGGTGAACGCGGTCTCGACCTCGCCCTTGAGAAACCCTGCACCTTGCGCATGCGCGAGCCGACGATGGCTCTCGGCGGCATAGGCATCCGACTGCGCGCGCGTAATGCCGAAGAGATGGCCGACGACCTCGGCGGTCTGGCCCATGTTCAGGTCGGTGACGGGATCGGTCAGTCCGCGTTCCAGACCGATGATCGGCTTGAGATCGCGTGGGCGCAGTTTGAAGGCAGCGGCGAGTTTCGCGGCCACGCCCTTGGCGGTGGCGAGGCCGGCGAACCAGCGCACACCCGAATTGGGCCAGACCAGCGGCGCGTGGCTCAGCGCCTCGGTGCCGCCGGCGAGGATCATGTCGGCATGGCCTTCGCGGATGTAGCGATAGGCGGTGTCGATCGACTGCATGCCGGAGCCGCAATTGATCTGCACGGTGAAGGCGACCATGTCCTCGCCCATGCCGAGCCGAAGCGCGGCGACGCGGGCCGGATTCATCTCGTCGGCGATGACGTTGACGCAGCCGAGAATGACCTGGTCGAAGTCATCAGGCGAAAATGGTTGGCGCGCCAGCAGCGGCCGGCCGCATTGCACGGCGAGATCGACCGGCGTGAACGGCCCCGGCCCCGAACGTGCCTTCAGGAACGGCGTCCTGCTGCCGTCGACGATGAAAACCGGTCGTGCCATCAGCTCGCCGCCCTCTGCTCACCGAGTTCCTGGAAGAACTGATGCACGTCGCCGGCTTTCTTGTAAATCGGCGACAGCGCGTCCGGCGCGAAATCGTCGACCTCGATGACTTTTGTGACAGCTTCGTGTGCCGCCGCAAGTTGCTCGCCCTCGGCCTGCGTGATCACGCCCTTGGTGACCGCGTCCTCCCAGTCGCGGACATGCGCCGCGCGCATGCGCTTGGCGATGGCGTCGGTGGCTGCAACCAGCTTGAACGCACGCTCCAGGCGGGCGAAGCCGCCGTCGTCATCGACATGGGCCAGGTCAGGTGTGAGGCGCTCGCGCGCCGCGGACGGCTCCAGCACCAGGCTTGCGCATTGGTGCACGACGCGGTCGGAGGGGCCGAGCACACGGGCGCCGAACGGCTGAACCACGAGCTTGAGGAAGACCGCGACAAAGCGATTGGGCAGATTGGCGAGGATTTCGGCAAGCCGGTTCTCGATGGTCTTGAAGCCCGTCGCCATGCACCATTCCAGCGCGGCAAAATCCTCCTTTTGCCGGCCCTCATCCTGCCAGCGCTTCAGTGCAGCCGAGAGCAGATAGAGCTCGGACAGGATGTCGCCAAAGCGCGCCGACAGCATCTCCTTGCGCTTGAGCGCACCGCCGAGCGTGAGCAGCGCCATGTCGGCGCAGAGCGCAAACGCCGCGGAGTAGCGCGAGAGCTGGCGATAGAACGGCGTGGCATCGCCCGCATCAGGCGCCAGCGCGAAGGCGCCAAACGTCCAGCTCCGGCCGAACGCACGGAGCAGCGTCTCGAAACTATGGCCGACGTGCTTCCAGAATGCCTTGTCGAACGCGGTGAGCCCGCGCTCGCGATCGGTGTCCGCGAGCGCGTTCATCTCGTCGAGCAGATAGGGATGGGCACGGATCGCGCCCTGCCCGAACACGATGAGATTGCGCGTGAGGATGTTGGCGCCTTCGACGGTGATGCCGACCGGCACGGCGCGGTGGAGATTGCCGAGATAGTTTTGCGGACCGTCGATCACGGCCTTGCCGCCATGGATGTCCATGGCGTCGTCGATCGCAACGCGCATCCGCTCGGTCGCGTGCAGCTTCATGATGCCGGAGATGACGGCGGGATGGACGCCGGCATTCAGCGCCGCACAGGTCAGCCGCCGCGCCGCATCTAACTGATAGGCGGTCGCGACGATGCGCGCGAGCGGCTCCTCGACGCCTTCAAACTTGGAGATGGAGATGCCGAACTGCTCGCGGATGCGGGCATAGGCGCCGGTGGTGCGCGCGGCATAGGCGGCGCCTGCGGCAGAGAGCGACGGCAGCGAGATGCCGCGGCCCGCAGCGAGCGCCGTCATCAGCATCTTCCAGCCCTGCCCCAGCCGCTCCTTGCCGCCGATGACATAATCGAGCGGGATGAAGACATCGCGGCCCCGGTTCGGGCCGTTCTGGAACACCTGCATCGATGGCAAGTGGCGATGCCCGATCTCGACGCCGGGTAGATTGGTCGGGATCAGCGCCACGGTGATGCCGAGCTCTTCCGCGCTGCCGACGAGATGGTCCGGATCATAGGCCTTGAAGGCGAGACCGAGCAGCGTCGCGACGGGGCCGAGCGTGATGTAACGCTTGTGCCAGTTGAGCCTGAGGCCCACGACCTCGCGGCCCTCGAACTCGCCCCTGCAGATGATGCCGGTGTCGACCATCGAGGCGGCGTCGGAGCCGGCCTCGAGGCTGGTGAGGCCGAAGCAGGGAACGTCGCGGCCGTCGGCAAGCCGCGGCAGCCAGCGCGCCTGCTGCTCTTCCGTGCCGAAGCGCATCAGGAGCTCGCCAGGTCCGAGCGAGTTCGGCACCATCACCGTGACCGCCGCCGCGATCGAACGGGTCGAGATCTTGCGCACGACTTCCGAATGCGCATAGGGCGAGAAGCCGAGGCCGCCAAACTCCTTCGGAATGATCATGCCGAAGAACTTCTCGCGCTTGACGAAGTGCCAGACGTCCGGCGGCAGGTCGCGCCATTCCCAAAAGATCTTCCACTCGTCGAGCATGGCACAGAGCTCGTCGACGGGGCCGCTGAGGAAGGCCTGCTCCTCGTCGGTCAGCCTCGCCTGCGGCACCTTCAGCAGCTTCGACCAATCAGGATTGCCGGTGAAGAGATCGGCATCCCACCAGACGTCACCGGCCTCCAGCGCCTCGCGCTCGGTGCCGGACATCGCCGGCAGCACGCCGCGCGCCCAGGAGAAGATCGGCTTTGTAATTCTGTCGCGGCGGAAGCTCATGGCTGACCTCATGCATCGGCGCGGGTGTCGGGTATTTTAGCGGAAAGTGGCTGGCGGAGGTGAACACTTCGCGAGCAAAAACGAAGCGAATTGACGCGACCGGGCGACCGCCCCGGGGACCATAACGGCCGGGGCATGCGGGCAGTTCCGGGAGGAGAAAGGGCTGGATGCCGCGCCGTCATCGGGGCGAGGCGCAAGCGTCGAGCCCGGAATCCATAACCACGATCGGGAGTATGGATTCTCAGATGCGCAATTGCGCATCATAGCTCGCGCCTGACGGCGCGCCCCGGAATGACGTGTGGAGAGAGAGGCGTTGGCCTAATCCGGCCGCACCATCTCGAACATGTTTTCCGGCTTGATCTCGAAATAGTCGCCGCGGCGGCCGGCGCGGACGATGGGGCGGGCGGCGGCGGTCTGATAGACGCCGTCCTTGATCATGGCCTTGTCGATATGGACGGCGACCACCTCGCCCAGCGTCAGCCAGGCGTCGGCCTCCTTGCCGTCGGCGCCCTTGAGGCGGACGATATCGGACACCTTGCACTCGAAGGCGACCGGGCTCTCAGCCACGCGCGGCACGTTGACGAGCTTGCCGGGCGCGGCGGTGAGGCCCGCGACCTCGAACTCGTCGACCTCGGGGGCGACATGCGCCGCGGTTGCGTTCATGTGCTTTGCCAGATCCATCGTGGCGAGATTCCAGACGAACTCGCCGGTCTGCTGGATGTTCTCGACCGTGTCCTTCCAGTTGGTGGAGGAGAAGCCGATGATCGGCGGCACGTAACAGAACGCGTTGAAGAAGCTGTAGGGCGCGAGGTTGACGTGGCCCCTCGCATCGCGCGAGGAGATCCAGCCGATCGGCCGCGGCGCGATGATGGCGTTGAAGGGATCGTGCTTGAGGCCGTGGCCCTTGGAGGGCTCGTAGAAATACAGGTCTTTGTCGGTCACGCTGGTTTTCCCTGATCGTCATTGCGAGCGCAGCGAAGCAATCCAGAATCCCTCGCGGAGACGGTCTGGATTGCTTCGCTGCGCTCGCAATGACGGAGTTTTGTTGATCCGTCCTGCGCCGCCACCAGCCGATCAATGCGGGGCGACAAGGCCTAATTATAGGAGGAAACTCCCCGCCCGTCAGTGGCGCGGAGACAGACCCGCGATGACGAAATCGATCATCTGGTCGATGGTCGGGCCCGGCTTGGTGGCGCACTGGGCGATCATCTGGGGATGGAAGAAGCGTATCATCGCGGTGCAGGCGCACAGCGAGGCCAGTTGCAGGTCGGGCGCCTCGAACTCGCCCGAGGCCACCCCTTGCGCGATCATTTGGCCGATCACGCCCGCAATGCACTCCATATGGGCGACGCAGACGTCCCAGTCCTCCTCCATCGCGATCGCGACCATCTCATGCAGCTTGTTATCGCCGACATAGCGTTCGGTATTCATGCGGTGGATGGTGGTGAGGAGCTCGCGGAAGCGTGGGAGTACCGGGCCGGGCCGGGCCACGATCCGCTGCGCCTCGAGCTCCACCTCGCCCATCAGGCCCCGCGCCACCGCCTGATGGATCGCTTTCTTCGATTCGAAGAAGCGATACACGTTGGCGGGGCTCATCCTGAGCTCCTTGGCGATGTCCCCGACCGTGGTCTTCTGGTAGCCGATCACGCGGAACAGCCGCTCGGCCACCTCGAGGATACGATCCCGGGTGTCGACTTCGATATGTTCCGAAATAAGGGCCATCAGTCAGGACTCGTTGGTCAGCAGTCTTCTCATCTATTCAGCCGCTTCGGCAAGCGGAATTGCGTGCTGGTCATCGCTCCCATGCTGCGGCGCGGCAGGCTGCTCGGGCGTGCCCGCCTCATCCAGGCTCTTGCGGAACCAGAGGGCATAGAGGCCCGGCAGGTACAGCAGCGTCAGGAAGGTCGCGACAAACAGGCCGCCCATGATGGTGATCGCCATCGGGCCCCAGAAGGCCGACCGCGATAGCGGGATCATGGCGAGGATGGCGGCCAGCGCCGTCAGCACCACGGGACGGGCGCGGCGGACGGTGGCCTCCACGATCGCCTCGCGCCGGGTCAGTCCGTGGGAGACGTCGGTCTCGATCTGGTCGACCAGGATGACGGTGTTGCGCATGATCATGCCGGCGAGCGCGATCAGGCCGAGCAGCGCCACGAAACCGAACGGGGCGTTGGCGACGTTGAGGCCGAGCGAGGCGCCGACGATGCCGAGCGGCGCGGTCAGGAACACCAGGATCAGGCGCGAGAAGCTCTGCAGCTGGATCATCAGCAGGGTCAGCATCACCATGACCATCACCGGGAAGAGGATGAAGATCGAGGCGTTGCCCTTGGCGGATTCCTCGAACGCGCCACCCGGCTCGATCCGGTAGGCCGGCTCGAGGTTGTCCTTGATCGCCTTCAGCTTCGGCGTGATCTGGCCCGTGACGTCAGGCGCCTGCACGCCGTCGACGACGTCGGAGCGCACGGTGATCGCCATGTCGCGGTTGCGCCGCCACATGATCGGCTCCTCATGGGCATATTCGATCTTGGCGATCTGCTGCAGCGGCACGGCGACGCCGTTGCGCGAGGTGACGGTGAGGTCGCCGACGCCGCCGAGGTCGAGGCGTTCGGACGGGATCGCGCGGGCGACCACGCCGACCTTCTCGATGCCGTCGCGCACGGTCGTGACCTGTGCGCCCGAGATCAGCATCGCCAGCGCCTGCGAGACGTCCTGCGGGGTCAGACCCATGGCGCGGGCACGGTCCTGGTCGACGACCAGCTTGAGGTAAGGCGACTGCTCGTTCCAGTCGAGCTGGACGTCCTTGACGCTCTTGTTCTGCCGCATGACGTCGCGGACCTGGTAGGCGATCTCGCGCACCTTGTTGGCGTCCGGGCCGATCACGCGGAACTGCACGGGGAAGCCGACGGGGGGGCCGAAATTGAAGCGGTCGACGCGCACACGGGCCTCGGTCAGCATGCCTTCCGCGGCTGCGTTCTCGATCTTGGCCTTGACGCGCTCGCGCGCCTCAACGCCCTTGGCGACGATGACGATTTCGGCAAAGGCCTCGTTCGGAAGCTGCGGATTGAGGCCGAGCCAGAAGCGCGGCGAACCCTGGCCGACATAGGACGTATAGGTCTCGATGTCCTTGTCGTCCTTCAGCAGGGTCTCGGCCTTCTTCACCGCCTTTTCAGTGACGTTGAAGGCGGTCCCCTCGGGCAGGCGCAACTGAAGGAACAGCTCGGGCCGCTCCGAGAGCGGGAAGAACTGCTGCTGGACGTGACCGAAGCCGACGATCGAGGCGACGAAGACGCCGACGGTCGCGACCACCACCGTGATGCGGTGGTTGACGCACCACTGCACGATGGCGCGCAGGCCCCGGTACATGCGGGTCTCGTAGACTGCATGCGGATCGTGGTTGTGGTGCGCCTTCATCTCGGGCAGCAGCTTGACGCCGATATAGGGCGTGAAGATCACCGCCACGAACCAGGAGGCGACCAGCGCGATCGCCACGATCCAGAAGATGCTGCCGGCATATTCGCCGACCGCGGAATTGGCAAAGCCGATGGGGAGGAAGCCAGCGGCCGTGACCAGCGTTCCCGTGAGCATCGGAAACGCAGTTGATTCCCAGGCAAAGGACGCCGCACGCATGCGATCCCAGCCCTGCTCCATCTTCACCACCATCATCTCGACCGCGATGATGGCATCGTCGACGAGCAGGCCGAGCGCGATGATCAGCGCCCCCAGCGTGATGCGGTGCAGGTCGAGCGACATCATGTTCATGACAACGAAGACGATGCCGAGCACCAACGGCACCGACAACGCGACCACGATGCCGGTGCGCCAGCCGAGCGCCAGGAACGAGACGAACAGCACGATGACGAGCGCTTCCATGAAGGAATGCACGAACTCGCCCACGGCGTGCTCGACCACCTTGGGTTGGTCGGCGATGAGCTTGACGTCGACGCCCTGCGGCACCGCCTTCATGAATTCGCTCGTCGCCTTCTCGACCTCCTTGCCGAGATCGAGGATGTTGGCGCCCTTGGCGGTGACGACGCCGATGCCGATGGCGGGCTTGCCTTCCTGGCGAACGATGAAGCTCGGCGGATCGACATAGCCATGGGTGACGGTGGCGATGTCGCCGAGGCGGAAGACGCGTCCGTTGCTCTCGACCGGCGTCTCGGCCACGGCCTTGGCGCCGTCGAGCGCGCCGGTAACGCGCAGCGGCACGCGCTGCGACGATGTCTCGACCGTGCCGGCCGGCGTCACGTTGTTCTGCTTGGCGAGCGAATCGAACAGCGCCTGCGGCGTGATGCCGAGGGTGGCGAGCTTGGCATGGCTGAACTCGACGAAGATGCGCTCATCCTGGTTGCCGTAGACGTCGACCTTGGTCACGCCGGACACCTTCAGCAGGCGCTGGCGGAAGCCCTCGGAGACCTTCTTGAGCTGGGCGTAATCGGCGCCGTCGCCGGTCATCATGTAGAGGATGGAGTCTACGTCGGAGAACTCGTCGTTGACGACGGGCCCGAGGATGCCGGACGGCAGCTGGCCCTGCACGTCGACCAGCTTCTTGCGCAGCAGGTAGAAGAGATAGGGCACGTCCTTCGGCGGCGTCGAGTCGCGGAAGGTGACCTGAAGCGCGGTGAAGCCAGGCTTCGAATAGGTCTGCACCTTCTCGAAATAGGGCAGCTCCTGGATCTTCTTCTCGATGGGATCGGCGACCTGGGTCTGCATTTCCTGCGCGGTCGCGCCCGGCCACATCACGGAGACGTTGACCACCTTCACCGTGAAGAACGGATCCTCGGCGCGGCCGAGCTTCTCATAGGAGAAGAACCCGGCGACACCGAGTATGATCATCAGGAACAGAACCAGCGTCGGATGGCTGACGGCCCAGGCCGAAAGGTTGAAGCGCTTCATCGCACTCTCCGAAAGACGATCCAATTGAAAACGACAGCCACTCTTTTCAAACCGTCATCGCGAGGCAGCGAAGCAACCCAGGGGGCTGGGCAAGTTCTGGATCGCTTCGCCGCTTCAGCCCCAGCATTTGCGCTTGGGCCGAAACTCTCCTCGCAACGACGTAACTCACTTCCCACGTCGTTCCGGGATGGTCCGAAGGACCAGACCCGGAACCTCGAGATTCCGGGTTCGCCCCTCGGGGCGCCCCGGAATGACAGAAGTTAAAAGGACAGTGACGACACGATCCGCACCCTCTGGCCCGGATCGAGCTTCTGCACGCCGAGGGCGACGATCTTGGCGCCCTCTTCGACACCACTGGTGATGACGACGTCGTTGCTCTCGTAGGACTTCACCACGACCGGCTTCAGCGTGACCGCACCGTTGTCGTCGACGACGTAGAAGGACGGCTTGCCGCCTTCGTTGAACAGCGCCGACAACGGCAGCCGTGCCACACGCTCGGTCGCGGCATCCGACAGCGTCAGCGTCGCAGTCATGCCGAGCGCAACCTTGTCGTCGGCTTCGGGCAGCGAGAACTTCGCAAGATAGGTACGCGTGGCCGGATCGGCGGCCGGCGCGATCTCGCGGAGCTTCGCCGCGTACTTCTTGTCCGGCTCCGACCAAAGAGTGACGCTGGCGGCGCCCGACTTGGCGCGTCCGACCAGCGTCTCAGGGATCGCGACGACCGCTTCCTTTTCGGCAAAGCGGGCGACGCGGATCGAAGCCTGGCCCGCGGCGACCACCTGGCCGGGCTCGATCAGCGTTGCGGTGACGACGCCACGGGCGTCGGCGTTGAGCGTCGCGTAGGAAAGGGAATTCTTGGTCAGCTCGACCGAGCGGACGGCGCGGTCGAGACGCGCGCGGGCCTCATCGGCGGCGGCGCGGCTCGAATCCATCTGCGCATCCGTGGTCCAGCCCTTGGCCTTCAGATCCTTGGCGCGCTGCTCGGCCGCGGCGGCCTGGGCCAGCACGCCGGTCGCGGCGGTCTGCTCGGCGATGGCCTGCTCGGCCTGGAGCTTCAGGTCGACCTCATCAAGGGTCGCCAGCGGCTGGCCGATTTCGACGGTCTGGCCGACTTCAACCAGACGCTTTGCGACCTTGCCTGCGACGCGGAAGCCGAGGTCACTCTCGATCCGCGGCCTGACGGTGCCGACGAAGCTGCGCTCGGGCGTCTCGGCGTCGTAATGGGCGGTTGCGACCAGAACCGGCCGCGGCGGCTCGGCCTTCTCAGCGACGGTGTCATTGCACCCGGCCAGCGAAACCGCCATCAGAGCCAGTGACGCTCCTGCCAAGAGCCTGGAATAGCTCGATAAAATCGACCTGACGAACATCGAGGGACACTCCTGCGGCTGCAATGAGAGGAATGTCGACTAATCACTGATAAAAGTCAATAATCGTCAGTCATCAGGAATGCGTGATCGTTAAGAGGTGGTAAGGATTGGGAGGGCCGCTATCAGGAAGGTGTTGCCATAGGGTGGGCAAAGCGACTTGTCCGCCGAAGCCCAGAGGGCGAAGGCGGAAGGGTGCCCACCAGACAGGTCACAATAAGGAAAGATGGTGGGCACGGCGCGCACAGGGCGCGCCACCCTACAAGGCTACGGAGTCGGGCGGCTCTACCGCCCCTGCTCCGCGAACTCGTGCTTGCTGTCGTGGCGGCCGACGAAGACCAGAATGCCGGCGATCAGCGGCAGCACGGCGAGCACGAGCAGGCCGGTCGAGGTCTGGCCGGTCGCTTCCTTGACCCAGCCGATCAGGTAAGGCCCGCCAAAGCCTGCGAGATTGCCGATCGAGTTGATCAGGGCGATGGCGCCGGCGGCCGCCGTGCCGGAGAGCCAGGCGGTCGGCAGGGTCCAGAACACGCCGAAGCAGCAGAACACGCCGATCGCGGCCACCGTCAGCACCACCATCGTCATGGTGGGGTCGGTGAGATAGGAGGAGATGGCGAGCGCGACGGCGGTGAGCAGCAGCGGCGCACCGACATGCATGACGCGCTCGCGCGTCGCATCCGAATGCCGCGCCCACAGGATCATCGCGATGGTGCCGAACAGGTACGGGATCGCGGTGACGAAGCCGGTCTGCGCGTTGGTGAGGCCGAACGCCTTGACGATCTGCGGCAGCCAGAACTGCATGCCGTAGAGCGCACCGACGAAACCGAAATAGATCAGGCTGAGCGCGATCACCTTCGGCGAGGACAGCGCTTCGCCGAGCGACAGATGCTTCACCGCCTGCTTGGCCGCGATTTCGGAATCGAGCTTGCCCTTCAGCCAGGCCTTCTGCTCGGCCGAGAGCCAGTCCGCCTTCTCCGGCTTGTCGGTGAGGTAGAACCAGGTGACGATGCCGAGCAGCACGGAGGGAATGCCCTCGATGATGAACAGCCACTGCCAGCCCTTCAGCCCCATGATGCCATCGAGGCCGAGCAGCAGGCCTGAGATCGGTGCGCCGATCACGGTCGAGACCGGCACGGCGATGGCGAAGGCCGCGAGGAAGCGGGCGCGATATTCGGCCGGATACCAATAGGTGAGATAGAGGATGATGCCGGGGAAGAAACCGGCCTCGGCGACGCCGAGCAGGAACCGCAGCACATAGAAGCTCGTGACGCCGCTCGTGAGCGCCATCAGCGCCGAGATGATGCCCCAGGTCACCATGATGCGGGCGATCCAGCGGCTCGCGCCGAATTTTTCCAGCGCGAGGTTGCTCGGCACCTCGAAGATGAAGTAGCCGATGAAGAAGATGCCGGCGCCCCAGGAGAAGATCAGCGGCGTGAATTTCAGCTCGGCATTCATGGTCAGCGCGGCGAAGCCGAGATTGACGCGGTCGAGATAGGAGAAGAAGTAGGCCAGCACCAGGAACGGAATCAGGCGCCAGGAGATGGCGCGGATGGTCGAGGTCTCGATTTCGCTCTTGCTGGCGTTGGCGCCGCCGGCGGCACCGGCATAGGTGGTGGTCTGGCTCATGGCTTCCCCCGGGTTGTTGCTTTTCTAGGGCTGGGTGGCGGTTTTGAGCATCGCGGGCAAAGAGTCAATGGAGCGAGTAATGCATGGGACGCAGCCGGATAAACCCATTGCGCGGCCACGGACATCGCTGATCCGCGCCGCCGTCGCGTTTGCGGTGATCATCTGCGGGCTCTCCCTGCGCTGGTACGGCTTTCCACTCGGCCTGCCCGCCTTCGTTGTGAAGTACGGCGGCTCGCTGCTGTGGGCGACCATGGTGTTTCTGCTGGTCGGGGTGTTGCTGCCGCGGCTGACCCGAAGCCAACTCGCGGCGATCGCGCTGACGATCGCGCTCGCCGTAGAGTTCTCCCGGCTGGTGCATACGCCATGGCTCGATGCATTCCGGCTGACGACGGCCGGCGCACTGCTGCTGGGGCGGATTTTTTCGCTGTGGAATCTAGTGGCTTATGCGGTGGGGATTGCGTTTGGCCTTTGGATCGATCGGCTCGCCGAGAAGCGTGGTCTCGTAGGGTGGGCAAAGGCGCCCTAGCGCCGTGCCCACCATTTCCCCTTTACGCGCGGCGATGGTGGGCACGCTTCGCTTTGCCCACCCTACGAGACCGTCGAGCGATCAGCCTTCACTCCGCCAGTTGAAACCGCTCGAAGCGATCGAGCTCATCCTCGATCACGCGCTTGAGCTCCTTGCGCCCTGCCGTCTTCTTTCCCTGCCCGACCCAGGTCCATTTCTGCATCAACAGCTTCTTCGTCTGCCGATCCGTCTTCAGGTCGAGCGCGGCGACGATCTCGTCGCCGACCAGGACCGGCAGCGCGAAATAGCCGAGCTTGCGCTTGGCCTTCGGCACATAGGCCTCGAACAGATGGTTGTAGCCGAAGATGAGATTGGTGCGCTTGCGCTGGATGATCAGGGGATCGAACGGCGAGAGGATGTGGACGAGATCGGGCGGCACCTCGCCGTTCGCCTCCAGCAACGCGGGCGATGCCCAATGCTCCTGCTTGCCGGCGCGCTCGAGCGCGATCGGCACGAGCTCGCCGCGGCGGACGCGCGAGGCGATCAGGCCGGTGACCGCCTTCTTGCGCGGCGCATCGAGATGGCAGATCGAATCCAGGCTCACCACACCTTGCGAGCGCAGCGCGCGGTCGAGCAGATAGGCCGTGATCTCCTTCGCCGTCGCGGGCTTCGGCAGTGTGTCCCAGCCGAAATGGCGCGTCATCAACTCATAGGTCTTGAGCATGCCCTGGCGTGCGCTGATGGTCACGGCGCCGGTATAGAAGGCGAGCTGCAGGGCCCGCTTCGAGGGTTTTCGGCTCTGCCACAGATGCTCCTTCTCCGTGAGCACGTCGTCCTCGATGTCGCGGATCGTCAGCGGCCCGGCGCGCACCAGGCGCATGACCTTACGCGTGTCGGCCGACTTCACCGAGGCGAACCATTTGTGCCCTTCGCGCCGGTGCTCGCGCATCGCCGGCAGGAAGAAGCGGAAGTCGTTCGCCGGCACGTAAGAAAGTGCATGCGTCCAGTATTCGAACACGCTTCGGTCGACGCTCTGGGCATGGCGCAGGTCGGCGCGCCGGTAGGACGGGATACGGCTGAACAGGATGTGGTGGTGGCAGCGCTCGATCACATTGATGGTGTCGATCTGCACATAGCCGAGATGAGCGACCGCGTCCGCGACGGCCTGCGCGCCATCGCCGAACGGCGCGCGCTCGTGCAGCCGCTGGGCGCGCAGCCAGATCTGCCGTGCCTGTGTCGTCGAGAGGGGGAGAGGTTTCGGGGCGCCGGACATTGCGGAAGCAATGTAGCGGGATTCGCGCCGAGGCAAAGCGGCGGGCTCACGAAAAAGCCGCGCTGCCAGCTGCTGACAGCGCGGCCGGAACGTGCAGTTCGGCGGGAAGCCCTTACTTCATCGCCATCGCCTTCTCAGCGCTCATGTAGTGCTTGCAGGCGCCCGGCATGTTGCCTTTGCTCATCTCCGAATTGGCCGAGGCCATCGACTTCCTCGCAGCGACCTTGCTCGGCGTGTCTTCGCCGCCTAGTCCGGTAAGTAGCTTCGCCATGTTCGCACTGGTGCACGCCATCTTGGCGGCGGATGCGGGAGATAGAGCAAGTGCAACGAATGCTGCTGCGAGCAACAGGGTCTTCATCCAGTTTTCTCCTCCGGAAAACGAAACCGGCGCCGTGCCGGCCTACGCGGGATCCATCTTTCCGGGATCGCGCTCCGCAGAGAAGAGTATTTCGCGCGCGCTAGCGTGCGGCTTTTGGGCGCTCCCCGACGCTGCCGGTCGCCATATCGGGTTCACACGACGCCCTGCCACGCCCCTCCGACTGGCAGCGATAGACGCTGCCGGTGAGACGATCGACGAGCCACATGTTCTCCTCGGTCGGCCCTTCCAGGCCGACATAGCGGGAGGTCAGCCCCGTAATCAGCGTCGACAGCAGGATCGCGACCGCGATCATCGCCGCGCCGATATAGATGGACATGGAACTCAGGGACACTGTCCGATCCGGCGGGCCGCTGCGATACTGGTAGTCACGCTGGTAGTCGCTTGGCCTCGGCACTGGATGGAACTCGGCTCCCCTCGCTCGCGAATGGCGATCAAAGGTCTGCTAGGCGGTCATCTGGCCGATTTCTTGTTCGCCAGCGGGCCATGCCGCGACGGCGTTGCGATAATCGATGTGCACAGGTTTCCGGAACAGATTGGCGGCCCGAACCGGGCCGCCTTCTTGCTTGCGCTCAGCGACGGCCGAACAACCCGCCCATCATACCGCCGAGCAAACCACCGGGGCCGCCCATCGGACCACCACCACCGCCACCGCTATAATGGCGCCGGCCGCTGCCGCCTTGGGAACGGCGACGCGCCGGCCCGTCGTCTGCCTGTTCGGAGGAGGCCGCGCTGGTCGAGACAATCTCCGACAGCAGAGCCTTGTGCTGGAGCTTGTTGAGATAACCGGTAGCGGGATAGCCGCGCGCAGCCTGCCACCGCCTCATCACGGAACGGGTCTCCTCGTCGAACTTGCCCGTTGCCTTGACGTCGAAGCCGAGCCCGGTGAGGCGGCGCTGCACGTCGCGGCGCTGGCCCTTGTCCAGGCCGATCTGGTCTTCAGACACCTGGCTGGCTTCTTCCGTAAAGGTCGCGGGATCGATCCCGGCCGACAGGTTGCGGGTGGTGTTGGATGGACCATCCTGCAACGCCGCGATGCGGGCGAGCGCGATCGATTTGAACGTGCCGTTGGGATAGCTGGTGAGATAGGCGTTGAGCTCCTCGATCTTGTTGGAGTCCTTGATCGAACGCCAGAACTCGAGCTCGACGTCGGAGCCCTGCTTGCCCGCGGCCAACACCGGTGCCGTATCGGTCGTGGCCACAGCCGGCACGCCAACCGGATTGAGATAGACGTTGCCCGTAAGGTTGGTGTGACCCCAGGGCAATTGGCCCTTGCTGGTCTCGTCACTGACCTGGGCGCGGACCTTGGTCATCGCCTGCTGGATCTCGATCCCGGGCTGGGCAATGTTGGCGACGAGCGCACGGGTGAACGGGCTGTTGGTGCCCGCCTCGCCATCGAGCGCGGTCTGACCGGGGCCCGTGGCAAAGGCAATCAGCGTGCCCTCCCCCGACTTCATCTCGGCAAGACCGGTCTGGACGTTGACCGAGCGGGTGGCCTTGGCCGAGCGGATCTTTGCCGCGAACGGATTGTCACGGCAGGCGTCCAGGAACACGAGCTTCACCTTCGCGTCCGACATGGTCTGATCGAGCGTGAGGTCGACATTGATCGCCGCGCCCAGCTTGACGTCCATCTCGGATTTCAGGTCAGCATCGACCGGCAACAAATAGTTGACGCCGTTCACGGCAATCCCGTGGCCGGCATAGAAGAACACCGCGACATCGGCGCCCTCGCTCTTCTTGCCGAACTCCAGAAGCTTTGCAGTCATCGCGTCGCGGGTGAGGTTGGCTCCCTCGACGACATCGAAGCCGACATTGCGCAGCACCCTGGCCATCGCCTTGGAATCGATCGCGGGGTTGGGAAGCTGCGGGACGTTCTTGTAGGCGGCATTGCCGACCACGAAGGCGACGCGCTTGTCCGCGAAGGCCGCGTTGCCGCTGACAATGAATGCTGCGATTGAAATTGCTGCGATCAAGAAGCGCATGATCATTCTCCCCTGATCCAAACTTCTTCGCTGCCATCGCATCGGCCTGAGCCGATCCGATGAGAGCAATCTGATCCAGTTCACGAGAACGCACTGTGATCTGGATCACCCGGGGATTTCTGTTGCTCGAACCGAGCTGAGAGACGCTGCGACCACACTTTTCGGGCTGCTGACGCAGCGGGCAATATCGGCTGGTGACGAGCAATAACGGAAAGATTGTACCCGCCGGGGCCGCGAGTCCAGCAAGTATTGGAGCTCGTCCGAGAAGACGAGATAAATGAGCATTCTGCTCTCGGTGCCGAATGAGGCAGGCTTCTTCCCGGTGGTAGGGCGTTGCCACTAAACTCGACCTGCCCCGGATGCCGATTGGCTCCGGCCCTGAGATACAGGAAAGGAATGTGACCCGCATCACATCGGGGTATTTGAACCTCCCCTAGGCTCGCAGCATCAAATCGCCATCAGGCGTTACAGCGAGGATACGACAATGACCCATTTCAATAAGTACTTTGGACTGAAGGCGATCACTCTCTCCGCCGCGCTATCGATGACGGCAGGCCTGGCCCTGGCCGGCGACGGCAACGTCTCCGCGGGCCAGATCCTGGATGCACTGAAGCCGAAGCCAGTGACCCGCGGCTTGTCCGTCGGGCCGCAGGCCGATACCGCCGCGCAGGCCAAGGAATCGACCTTCCTGAACACCGTGCGCAACCGCTCGACCCGGTCGCTCTCGATCGGCGAGCGCGAGCAGATCGCCGAGCTTGCGGCGACCAAGCCGAAGATCGATCTGGAGATCCAGTTCGACTACAACTCGGCCGACATCGCCAAGACGTCGGTGGCATCGGTGCAGGCCCTCGGCAAGGCCCTGTCCGATCCGGCGCTGAAGGGCTCGACCTTCGTGGTCGCCGGCCACACCGACGCCACAGGCGGCGAAGAGTACAATCAAGGGCTCTCCGAGCGGCGCGCCGACACCATCAAGAAGTACCTGGTGCAGAACTACGGTCTCAACGGCACCGATCTCGTCACCGTCGGCTACGGCGAGACCAAGCTGAAGGATACTGCCAACGGCGCCGACCCGATCAACCGCCGCGTCCAGGTCGTGAACATGGACACCAAGACCGCGTCGAAGTGATCTCCAGGTCTTTGCTCCACGAAGCACGCCGCCTGCCGCCCCCGGCAGGCGGCGCTGTCATATCCAGCTCTGGAACAGCATCAGCTTGCCGAAGGTTCGCATGGAAGTGCCGATGAAGGCCGCGGAGATCGGCAGCATGATCGCAAAGCCGATTGCGGCGACGCCGACATAGGCCCACAGCAGCCAACGCGGCAGCCCCTCCAGGCGCAGCACATAGACCAGTGCAAGCGACGCTGTGGTCGCGGCCGGCAGGTAATAGTAGAGGAAACCCAGCGTACGCGGCAGCAACGCCCAGGCGAGCCAGGGGCCGAAATAGAACGCCGCGATCAGGAATGCATCCCAGCGCCGCGCGACGATGAAATCACGCAGCACGACAGCGAGCGCGAGCAGCGCCGGCCAGGCCACCAGCGGATTGCCGAGGAAGACGATCGCGGCGATGTTGTCCTCCGCCGTCTTGTCGAACAGGAACCAGACCGGACGTGCCAGCAACGGCCAGGATGGCCATGCGCTCATATACGTGTGGCCGGCGATCGCAGTCGTGGTGTTGTCGGCGAAGATCCGCCGCTGCGCCTCGATCAGATCCGGCAGCGACAATCCGTAGAGCGGGACGAAGGCGGCAAGATACGTCATCGCCGGCAAGACGGCGAAGCAGAGCGCGGCATGCTGCACGCGAAAGCCGGCCCAGAGATCGGGCCGATACCAATCGCTCGGCCTGGCGTCCGCAAACAGCGTGTGCCAGCCCTGCATCAGGCGGATCACCGCGACAATGACGATGCAGACGCCGAGCGGAAACAGGCCGCTCCATTTGCAGGCGGCCGCACAACCGAACAGGCTGCCCGCGAGCGCGAACAGCGCGTGCGGCCGCTCTCTTCGAAAACCATGCATGAAGGCGGCGGTCGCGAGCAGGCCGAAGCCGAGCGCAAAGATGTCGAGCATGGCGATGCGCGCCTGCACGTAGAGCATCTGGTTGCAACCGGCGATCAGCGCGGCGGCGATAGCGGGCCCTTGCGCGGAGAACAGCGCAAGGCCGCACAGATAGATCGCGACGACCGCGAGTGCGCCGAACAATGTCGCGGGATAGCGCCAGCCAAACGCGTTGTCGCCGAAGGTTGCGATCGATGCCGCGATCAGCTCCTTCGCTAACGGCGGATGCATCGGATTGAGCATCGGCTGCGACATCACAGGCGCCAGCATCTGCCGTGCTGCCGGCACATAATGCACCTCGTCGAAGACGAACTTCTCCGGCGTTGCGAGACCGATCAGCAGCGCGAGATGAGCAACCAGGAAAATCGCGACAGCAATCACTGCGCTCCGCGACACTTTTGGGACCGCGGACAATTCGAGCGCCTGCTGTGGGGATGTTTTGCGTGGCAAATCTGCGTCACCGCGGACAAAAAAGAGATCGCGATTTTCATTGAACGCATTCTGCCGCTGCTGTCACTAAGCATAACGCACGTCCCGCGCCGCTTGTGATAATTCCGCCACATCGGAAGTGCGCGCGATCCGGTACGATCAGGGACATATCGATCGGTTACGAAATGAATTTGCGTTTCTGGCTTTTCTCCTCTCTGTTGTCGGCCGCATTGTGCGCAGGCCCTTGCGCGCAGGCGCAGACACGCGTCGGCGAAGCCGTGGTGATCCAGAACGAAGTGGTGCGCGTAGCCGCGACCAGCACGCCGATCAATGTCGGCGACAGCATGCTGCGCGACGAGACCGTGCGCACCGGCGCCGACAGCGCGGCGCGCTTCGTCATGGCCGACAGCACCAATCTGTCGCTGGGCCCCAGCGCGACGCTGAAGCTCGACCGCACCGTCTTCAACGACGAGCTCAGCTATCGCGATGTCGCGATCCGCATGACCACCGGCGCATTCCGCTTCGTCACCGGGCACTCCGCAAAGAGCGCCTACAAGATCACGACCCCGCTCGCGACCATCGGTGTGCGCGGCACCACGCTCGACATCCTCTCGCAGCGCGGCCGCTCGGTCGTGGTGCTCCAGGACGGCGCGGCCAGCGTCTGCACGACGAACTCTCAATGCGTGCAGCTCACCCAGCCGGGCGACACCGCGATCATCACCTCGACCGGTGGCAAGGTCAGCATCACCAAGACCAACACGCCGCCCTGGACGTTTGCCGCCAACTGCGCGGCGAGTGCCGGGCTTTGCGCCGTCAACCAATATGCCGCGGCATCGCCGACCATCACGCCTGCCGTCCAGGACGACGGCATGCTGTGCGGGCGTTGACGATGTCGAACCGGGCAAGACAGTTCGCGATGCGGGCGGCGCTCGTTGTCGCCGTTGCATTCTGCTCGGCCGCGTTCGGCATCGGTTCGGCCGCGGCTCAGTCGCCCTCGCCCTCGCCGAGCCCCTCGCCGTCGCCTTCTCCCTCGCCCACGCCAAATCCAATTCCGTCGCCGAGCCCGACGCCGACCGGCGCGGATTCCAGCGGCAATTCGATCGGCGGCCTCGCCAATCAGCGCTTCAACCAAATGATCACCAACCGCGTGCTTGGCACGGTGCTGCTTGGCGTCAACGAGCAGGTCAATTGCGGTGACTGCATCAGCGCGTTCGGCTCGGCCGGCTCGTTCTCAGCCGGCATCCACGGCCGCAAGGAGCTGACCAACAATCTGTCGCTGCTCGCCGGCATCGCCTACACGCATTACGACGAGGGCGGCTACAAGATCACGAGCGCGCCGATCGGGGCCTTCGCGCTGCGTTACGATTTCACCGACTGGGGCTCCTCGCGCCCGTTCTTCGACGTCGGCACGATCCTGACGCCGTGGGAGAAGGCGCGCTACACGCGCAGCTACGACACCAACCTCGGCCCCGTGAACGTGACCAGCTCGACCAACGCCTCGAATTACGCCGTCTATGGCCGCGCCGGATGGATCAGCCGGCTATCGCCGCGCGACGAGGTCGCGGCCTCCGTTGAGGTCTGGCAGCTCTGGCAGCGCGTGTCGGGCTACACCGACAGCGCAGTCGCCTTCAATCCGTTCGACGCGACGATTGCGACCGGTACCGACCGCACCAGCCTGGTCAAGATCGGCGGCCAGTGGACGCATCTCTACGGCAGCAACATCGAGACCAACATCAACGGCGGCTGGGTGCAGTCCTTTGCCAGTCACAGCGGCATCGTGGCGACCGTGACCGGCACCGGCGTGGTGGTGCCGACCATGGGCAACCAGGGCTGGTTCGAATATGGCGGCCGGCTCGGCTTCCGCGTGCAAAAAGGCTGGATCGTAGATCTCTTCGCCAACGGCACGCTGGGTCCGCAGCCGGTCGGCAACACCATCCACGGCGGCGTGGGACTGCGGATCAATTATTAGCGGGCGGGCACGGTCTCGTAGGGTGGGCAAAGCGAAAGCGTGCCCACCACTTCTCTTAATCGCGGGCGGATCGTGGGCACGGCGCTACGCGCGCGCCTTTGCCCACCCAACGGCACTTAGTACGTGGCGCCGCCGACTTGCCCTCGAACGCCTGACGCAGAACGTCGACGTCGAGCTTCACCATCTTCATCATGGCCTGCATGGCGCGCGCAGCCGCCGCCTTGTCCGGGCTCGACAAGAATTCGAATATGGCCTTCGGCACCACCTGCCAGGCCACGCCCCAGCGATCCCTGAGCCAGCCGCACTGCTCTTCCTTGCCACCATGCGCCAGGAACGCGCTCCAGACGCTGTCGACCTGGGCCTGGTCATCGCAATCGATCATCAGCGACAGCGCATGGGTGTATTCCATCTTCATGCCGCCGTTGAGCGCGACCAGGCGCTGCCCGCCGAGCGTGAACTCGACGACGAGCACCGAGCCCTGCTTGCCGGACGGGCCATCGGAGACGTTGCGCTGGACGTGCACGATCTTGGAATTGGGCAGCAGGGAGACGTAGAAGTTCGCGGCTTCTTCGGCATCGCCGTTGAACCACAGGCAGGGCGTGACCTTGGACATTCGAATGCTCCTGTTCTGAGCTGCAATCAGGCGTTCGCCATCCCGGGCTGCAGAGGCGCGGCCGCGAGATCCATCCAGTTCACACCCCACATATGGCCATCGGGATCCTCGAAGCTGCGGCCATACATGAAGCTATATTCGTCCTTCGGGCTGGGATCGGCCACCCCACCCGCAGCCTCAGCCCTGGCGACGATATCGTCGACCTCGCTGCGGCTGTCCGCGGACAGGCAGAACAGGACCTGGTTCGAGGTCTTGGCATCCGCGATTGGCTTCGGCGTGAACTTGCGGAACTTGTCGTGGGTCAGCAGCATGGCGAAAATGGTCTCGGAAAAGACCATGCAGCTTGCGGTGTCGTCGCAAAATTGCGGGTTCTTGACCGCGCCGACCGCCTCATAGAAGGCGGTGGCGCGCTTGAGGTCGGTCACCGGCAGGTTGACGAAGATCATCTTGGGCATCGGAAGCTCCTTGGCGGGGTTCTGCCCAAGGACGGATGCGCCGACGGCCACCCGACATAGCTTCCGGATATTTTTTTAAGGCCGCGCATGCGGGGTTCTGTCGCACCGAACCCCGCTCCCCTCGGCAGCCTTACTTCTTCTCGTTCGGATCGCGGTGCACCGGATCGATCCACAGCACGGTCTCGGGCTTCTCGATCGGCTCGATGTCGAGATTGATCGCCACCGCCTCGCCGTCGCTGCGCACCAGCACGCATTCCAGCACCTCGTCGGGGCTGGCGTTGATCTCCTGATGCGGGACGTAGGGCGGGACGAAGATGAAATCGCCGGGACCCGCCTCTGCGGTGAATTGCAGTCTCTCGCCCCAGCGCATCCGCGCCTTGCCCTTCACGACATAAATGACGCTTTCGAGATGACCGTGGTGATGCGCACCGGTCTTGGCGTCGGGCTTGATGCTGACCGTGCCTGCCCACAATTTCTGCGCACCGACCCGTGCGAAGTTGATGGCGGCCGCGCGGTCCATGCCGGCCGTCGACGGCACATTGGTGTCGAGCTGGTTGCCGGGAATGACACGCACGCCGTCATGTTTCCAGCGATCGTCGTGATCGTGGTCATGGTGGGAATGCGAATGATCATGGCCGGTCATGGGACTTGCTTTCTGTTGGTTCCGTCCGCGGCAAACTAACCCAAAGCTGCGCCTGCTAGCCATACCAAATTCGGAACCCCCATAGCCGTAAGATGTTGTCGTTGCGAGCAATCTGAAAGGAGAGTTTCATGGGTAGCACGAGCGACAAGATCAAGGGCACCGCCAACGAGGCAATCGGCAAGGCCAAGCAGGGCATCGGTGAAGCCACCGGCTCCGACCGCATGAAGGGCGAAGGCGCGGTCCAGGAGGTGAAGGGCAAGGGCCAGCAGGCCATGGGCGATGCCAAGGACGCCGCGAAGGACGCGATGGATCGCGCCGCGGCTGCGGCACGTCGCGCAACAGAGTGACGCCCCTAGAGCTGAGAAGCGAAAAGACCGGCCGAGAGGCCGGTCTTTTTGTTTCACGCTATTTTCTCCGTCATGGCCGGGCTTGCCCCGGCCATGACGACGTGGGGACCTTCGCTCACTTCACCGCGAGCAATTCCACGTCGAACATCAGCGTCGCGTTCGGCGGGATCACGCCGCCGGCACCGCGGGCGCCGTAGCCGAGCTGCGGCGGGATGATCAGCGTGCGCTTGCCGCCGACCTTCATCGAGGCGACGCCCTCGTCCCAGCCGGCGATGACGCGGCCCTTGCCGATCGGGAATTCGAACGGCTCGTTGCGGTCGACCGATGAGTCGAATTTCTTGCCCTTCTGGCCGTTCTCGTAGAGCCAGCCGGTGTAGTGCATCACGCAGATCTGGCCCGGCTTTGGCGAAGCGCCAGTGCCGACGACGCCGTCGATGATCTGCAAGCCTGAAGCTGTGGTCATGGTCTTTCCTGCGGTCTGGGCCGAGGCCGGGGTGGAAACGAAATGCGACACGCTGGCGATCACGGTGATCGCGAGTGCCGACATCAGGGCGAGGAGCGCGCGCTGGAAACGCTGCATAAGGCACCTTCCGTTTGAGGCGGGAGGTGTCTAGCGCAACGCGGATGAGGTTTCCACCCCTCACACCTCGATATTTTCCAGCCGGACCGGAAGCTTGCGGATGCGCTGGCCCGTCGCATGATGGATCGCATTGCAGATCGCCGCATTGGTGCCGACATTGCCGAGCTCGCCGAGTCCTTTCACGCCGGCGGGGTTGATGTGATCATCCTGCTCGGAGAGCAAAATGACCTCGACGCCGGAGACGTCCGCATTCACGGGCACCAGGTAGTCGGCAAGATTGTCGTTGACGTAGCGCGCGGTGCGCTCGTCGATCTCGGTGGCCTCCAGCAGCGCCGACGACATGCCCCAGATGAGTCCGCCCATCAGCTGGCTGCGCGCCGTGCGCGGGTTCATGATGCGGCCTCCGGTGAAAGCGCCGACCAGACGGGGGCAGCGGATCTCGTGCGTGAAGCGGTTGATGCGGACCTCGACGAACTCCGCACCGAACGCATAGGCGATCTGGTCTTTCATCGAGTGACCGCCCACGAGCCGCACCTGCCCGCTATGCATGGCGCGGAAGGAATCCAGCGGCGCGCCGTCCGGCTTCCACTCGCCATATTCCTCGACGACGCCGACACCGAGCGCGTCGAAGGCCTTCTCCAGGTCGAGCGGGCGGTCGCCCTTCGCCGCCTGCGTGGCCGGTGTCTGGCCGATGCCCACGGTCTCCTTGGCCTTGTCCGTCAGGCTCTGGCTCGGCATCACCGCCCTGAACAGGCGCTGCCGGATCTGGTCGCACACCATCATCACCGCGGAGCAGGTGCTGGCCGTGGAGTTCGAGCCTCCGGCAACGGGCGCCGGCGGCAGATCGCTGTCGCCGATGAAGACCGCGACCTTCTCGAGCGGCACGCCGAGCCGCTCTGACGCGATCTGGGCGATGACGGTGTAGGCGCCGGTCCCGATCTCGTGGCCGGCGATCTCGACGCGGGTACGGCCGTCGCGCTGGAGCCGCACCCGCGCAGCGGCCGGCCCCATCTGCGTCGGATAGCAGGTTGAGGCACAGCCATAGCCGATCAGCCAGTCGCCGTCCGACATCGATTTTGGTTGCGGCGAGCGCTGCGCCCAGCCGAACGCCTTGGCGGCCTCGTCGAAACAGGCCATCAGCGAGCGCGACGTATAGGGCTTGCCGGTGATCGGCTCGTTGGTGGTGTCGTTGATGCGGCGAAGCTCGACCGGATCCATGTTCAGTTTCACCGCCAGCTCGTCCATCGCGCTCTCCAGGGCGAACAGATACGGCACCTCCGGTGGCGAGCGCATGAAGCCTGGCGTGTTGCGGTCGGCGCGCACGATCGAGACGAGGCTGTCGACATTCGGACAGGCATAGAGCCGGGTCGTCGTCTTGGTGCCGCCGACGCAATAGGCGTCGGGGCGCGAAGAGACCTCGGCGCCCTCGTGCCTGAGCGCGACCAGCTTGCCGTCGCGGCGCGCACCAAGCTTGATCTCGTGGCGGGTCTCGGCGCGATGGGTGGTGATGGTAAAGCCCTGGTCGCGGGTCGGGACCAGCTTGATCGGCCGGTTCAGGCGCTTGGCGATAGCGGCGATGATGGCGGTGCGCGGTGTCATCGAGCCGCGCGAGCCGAAGCCACCGCCGACATAGGGATTGACCACGCGCACCTTGTCGGCGTCGATGCCGAGCTGTTCGGCGACGCCGTTCTTCAGGCCGTAGACGAACTGGCTTGGCTCGTAGATGACGAGGTTGTCGCCCATCCAGGCGCAGCTCGTCGAGAACAACTCCATCGGATTGTGATGCTGCGTCGGCGTTTCGTAGGAGGCGGTCAGCTTGACCTCGGCCTCGTCGAACGCCTTCGCGAAATCACCCACCTTCGGGTCTTCCTTGAACTGTGCATTCTGCCCCTTCGCGGCCGCCGTGGTCGTCCCGGGCGAGTCGAAGGTCGCGCTGGGCGCGGTGGCCGTGTAACTGACCTTGACGCGGTTGGCGGCCTCGCGCGCCGCCTCGTAGCTTTCGGCAATGACCACCGCGATGATCTGGCCGTCATGGGCGATATCGGCCGACTTCAGCGGCTGGATCGTCGTGCCCGCATGGCCGCCATTGCTGAACAGCTTCGACTCCTTCAGCTTCGGCGCGTTCTCGTGGGTGACGATGTCGATCACGCCGCGGACGCGCCTGGCATCATCGAGATCGAAGCTGTCGATCCGTCCCTTGGCAATCGCGCTGGTGACGAGGAACGCATAGGCGGGGTCGGCGAGCGGCATGTCGGACGCATAGGTCGCGCGTCCCGTGACCTTTACGACCGCGTCATAACGCGGCACAGGCTTGCCCATGTTCGCCTTCGGCTCGGGAGCAGCAGCGGTCATGATCAGATCTCCATCGTTACGGCTTGCTGGAGCGCGCGTGCCACCACGCGCTTGCCGAGCGCGATCTTGAAACTGTTGTGCCGCCGCCCCCTGGCGTCTGCGAAAGCGGCATCGGCGACGCGCTGCGCCAGGGCCTCGTCGAATTTCTGTCCCTTCAAGAGCGCCTCCGCCTCGCGCGCTCGCCAGGGTACGGTGGCGACACCCCCGAGCGCGACGCGCGCGTCACGAATCGTGCCGTCCTGCACGTCGAGCGCGACCGCAGCCGAGGACAGCGCGAACTCGTAGGATTGCCGGTCGCGCGCCTTGAGATACACCGAGCGCGGCCAGCGCCCGGGCATAGCAAAGGCCGAGATCAACTCGCCGGGCTGAAGCGTGGTCTCGATGTCGGGCGTACTGCCCGGTGCCTTGTGGAGCTGCGCGAACGGCATGCTGCGCGTGCCGGCCTTGCCCGTGATCTCGACCATGGCATCGAGTGCAATCAACGCCTGCGCGAAATCGCCGGGATAGGTCGCGATGCATTGATCGGAGACGCCGAGCACAGCATGCATGCGGTTGACGCCGTCCATGGCCGCGCAGCCGGAGCCTGGATTGCGCTTGTTGCAATGCTCATAAGAAACATCGCGGAAATAGCTGCAACGCGTTCGCTGCATCACGTTGCCGCCGAGCGTTGCCATGTTGCGCAGCTGGGCGCTCGCCGCGAGCTTCAGGGAATTGGCAATCACCGGGTAGTTGCGCTCGATCTCGTCATGCGCGGCCACATCGGACATCTTCGCGAGCGCACCGAGCCGCAAGCTGTCGCCCTTGGGCTCGATCGCCGACCAGGCCTGCGCCAGCGGATTGATATCGACGATCGCGGCCGGCCGCATCACGTCCAGCTTCATCAGATCGAGCAGCGTGGTGCCGCCCGCGAGCGGCTGCGCGGGGGCCTGGGTCAGCGGATTGTTCGCGGCCGCGGCGGCGCCGAGCGCCTGCACGGCCATGTCAGGGTCTGTTGCCCTCTGATACGAAAACGGTCGCATGCGCCTAGCCTTTCATGATCTCGGGCGCGGCCTGCTTCACCGCGGCGACGATGTTGGGATAGGCGGCACAGCGGCAGATGTTGCCGCTCATATATTCGCGGATGTCGGCCTCGTTGTTTGCGTGGCCCTCCTTGACGCAGGCGACGGCCGACATGATCTGGCCGGGCGTGCAATAGCCGCACTGGAACGCGTCGTTGTCGATGAAGGCCTGCTGCATCGGATGCAGACGGTCGTCGGTGGCGAGGCCTTCGATCGTCGTGACCTCCTGCCCTTCGGCGGCAAGCGCAAGGGTCAGGCACGACACCACGCGCCGGTCGTCGATCAGCACCGTGCAGGCGCCGCATTGGCCGTGATCGCAGCCCTTCTTGCTGCCGGTGAGCTTCAGATGCTCGCGCAACGCGTCGAGCAGCGTGGTGCGCGCATCGATGCTCAGGCGCTTGTCCTTGCCGTTGACGCGAAGCGTGACGTCGACGGGAAGCGCCGGATCCCGGGCGACCGGCGCATTCGCATCCTGCGTGGCGGCACGCGCCGTCATCGGGACGAGCGCGCTCCCGGCGGCGCCGGCGATGAAGGCGCGCCGATCGAATCCGGATGCGTTGGAACTTGATTTGTCGGACATGGACGGCCTCCGCCGCTGGCAAGAACAGCAGCGCACGCCTGCACCGCTCATCGCCCCTTAACTGGGAGCGATGAGCGCAGTTCCGAACGAGAAAGGGCGACGCAGCAATTGCCGCGTCACCCTTTGTCAAATCTTCCTGATCCTGATGCGAGGAACTTCGCCCCGCGCGCTTGTGATCAATAGCCCAGCGCGCAGCCGTCCTTGCGCGGATCGGAACCGCCCGTGAGCGTGCCCTTCTCCCAGTCAATCCAGATCGCCTGGGCACCGCCGAGCGGGCCGACCACGCTGGTGGTCTTGTGGCCGAGCTTCTTCAGGCCTTCGACGATCGCGGGGGGCACACTGTCCTCGAGCTGATACTGGCCCTCGTAGTGCAGGCCGCGCGGCATGTCGATCGCCTCCTGCACGTCGCAGCCATAGTCGAGGATGTTGGTCACGACGTGGGTCTGGCCGACCGGCTGATACTGGCCGCCCATCACCGCGAACGGCATCACGGAACGACCGCCCCTGGTGAGCAGGCTCGGCATGATCGTGTGCAGCGGCCGCTTGCCGCCGGCGATGCAGTTGGGATGGCCGGGCTGGATGCGGAAGCCGCCGGCGCGATTCTGGAGCAGAATGCCGGTCTTGTTGGAGACGATCGCGGAGCCGAAGGAGTGCGCGATCGAGTTGATGAACGAGCAGACGTTGCGGTCCTTGTCCACGACCGTGATGTAGATGGTCGAGGGGTTCATCGGCGGTGCGACATTCGGGAGATCGAGCATGCCGTCCATGCGGATCTTGGCGATGTGCTCGTCGCAGAATTCCTTGGCGAGGATCTTGGCGACCTCGATCTGCATGTGGTCGGGATCGGCGACATGCAGCTCGCGGTGCATGTAGGCGAGGCGCGCGGCTTCCGCCTCGAGATGGAAGCGCTCGATGCTGAGCGGCGCGTATTTCGTCAGGTCGAACCGCGACAGGATGTTGAGCATCAGCAGCATGGTGAGGCCCGGACCGTTCGGCGGACACTGCCAGACGTCATAGCCCTTGTAATTGGTGCCGATCGGCGTCGTCACCTCGGTGGTGTGCGCGGCGAAATCGTCGAGCGTGTGCAGGCCGCCGATTCCCCTGAGCGTCTCGACCATGTCTTCCGCGATCGGGCCCTTGTAGAAGGCATCGCGGCCGTCCTTGGCGATGGCACGCAGGGTCTTGCCGAGCTCCGCCTGGCGAATGACGTCGCCGGCCACCGGCGGCTTGCCGCCCGGCAACAGGTAACGCACGGTGTTGGTGCCGCCCTTCAGCTTCTCGAACTGGTTCTTCCAGTCGAAGGCGATGCGGGGCGCGACGACATAGCCCTCTTCGGCCGCCTTGATTGCGGGCTGGAGCAGCCGGTCGAAACCGAACTTGCCGTGATCGCGCAGCACGGTCGCGAAGGCGTCGACCACGCCGGGGATCGACACCGCATGCGCCGAGGTCAGCGGCACGGAATTGATCTTGCGCTCGAGATACCAGTCGGCGTTCGCCGCCTTCGGCGCGCGGCCGGAGCCGTTATAGGCGAAGATCTTGCCCTCGCCCCGCGGCTGGATCAGCGCGAAACAGTCGCCGCCGATGCCGGTCGATTGCGGTTCGATCACGCCGAGCAGGGCCGAGCCAGCAACGGCCGCGTCCACTGCCGTGCCACCCTCGCGCAGCACCTCGATCGCGGCCAGCGAGGCCTGCGGATGCGAGGTCGCCACCATCGCGTTGGTGGCGTGGACCGTGGACCTGCCGGGGAAATGGAAGTTTCTCATGCGAATTCTTGCTCTCGTTAGGCCTCTTGGGCCGTGGCCGCGGACGGCACGCCATCTCGGAAAAACCGGGCCTACATGACACATTCCCGCCGCCCGGGGCAATGCTGGCATACCAGCGAAATAGCTGCCATCCGCTGGACGTATGGACCGATCGCGGCGTTCGGCCAGGACGGGTTTTCCGGACGCCGGCCGCCTGCTAAACGAGCCGCCATGTCTGACGAGAATTCGATCACCAAGGTTGCCGCCTTCTACCAATTTGCTGCGCTCCCGGATTATCGCGAGCTGCGCGAGCCGCTGCGCGCGTTCTGCGCCGGCCTGGAGTTGAAGGGCAGCGTGCTGCTGGCCCAGGAGGGCATCAACGGCACGGTCGCGGGCGCGCCGGAGGCGATCGACGCCCTCGTTCACGAGCTCGCGCACGGCAACATGTTCGGCGGCAGGCTCGACAATCTCGAACTCAAACTCTCGACCGCCGCGGCGATGCCGTTCGGCCGGCTCAAGGTGCGGCTGAAGAAGGAGATCGTCACGCTCGACGATGCGGCCGCCGATCCGACAAGGCAGGTCGGCACCTATGTCGACGCGGCCGAATGGAATGCGCTGATCGCGGCGCCCGATACGCTGCTGCTCGACACCCGCAACGCCTTCGAGGTGGCGATGGGCACGTTCGAGGGCGCGGTCGATCCCGGCATCAAGAGCTTCGGCCAGTTCAAGGATTTTGCGGCACAACGGCTCGATCCGGCCAAGCACCGCAGGATCGCGATGTTCTGCACCGGCGGCATCCGCTGCGAGAAGGCGAGCGCGCACCTGCTCGCGCGCGGCTTTGCCGAGGTCTATCACCTCAAGGGCGGCATCCTGAGATATCTGGAAGAGGTGCCGGAGACGCAGAGCCGCTGGCGCGGCGAATGCTTCGTGTTCGACGAGCGCGTCGCGCTCGGCCATGGATTGCAAGAACTTGGCTCGCGCGAACGGGACTTGCGCGACAAAGAATTGGGGCTCGGCCGTGACGAATGAGATCAAGACGCTGAGCGAGCGCATCGACGCGTTGGAGACGCGCCTGACCTACCAGGACGACACGATCGAGACGCTGAATCAGACCATCACGGCGCAGTGGAAGCAGATCGACGTGCTGACGCGGCAGATCGCACAGCTCAACGAACGGCTCCAGGAGGCGGAAGCAAATGCGCCGGGCGCTGCCAACGAGCGCCCGCCGCACTATTGAGACGATGAGCTACTGACCCGACGCCCTGGGCATCAGGCTGGCCACCTCGCCCGACATCATCAGCCGGTTGCGCCCGGCTTCCTTGGCGGCGTAGAGCGCCTGGTCGGCCGCCTCGACGAGCGAGACCACGCCCGCCGTGCGCTCCAGCACCGGCCGGCAGGCCGCGCCTCCGAGCGAGGCGGTGACACAACCGGTCGCATGGTTGGTGGTGTGGACGAGGCCCGCCTCGCGGATCGCGCGTCGGACCCGGTCACCGATCCTGGCACAGCCTGCGGCATCGGTGTTCGGCAACAGCATGGCGAACTCCTCGCCGCCATAGCGCGCCGCCAGATCGCCGGGGCGCTGCGTCTCGGCCGCGATGACCTGCGCCACGAGGCGGAGGCAGGCGTCGCCGGCGGGATGGCCGTATTCGTCGTTGTAGGCCTTGAAATGGTCGACGTCGATCATCAGCAAGGCGAGGCTGGAGCGGTCGCGATAGGCGCGCGCCCACTCCTCCTTCAGCCGTTCGTCGAAGCCGCGACGGTTGGCAAGGCCCGTGAGGCTGTCCTCGATCGCGAGCGTCTCGAGCCTGGTTTCCAGCCTCTTGTGTTCGGTGATGTCGCGCGAGATCGCCACCACGCCGTCGACGCGGCCATTGTCCTTGCGCGTCACCCGCATGGTCGATTCGAGCCAGACCTCGCCGTTCTCCTGGTGCGAGTTGCGATAGACGAGGCGCGCCTCCTCCTTCTCGCCACGCTTCATGGCATCGACGATCGCCTGAACCTGCGGCAGGTCCTCCGGATTGATGCCGGCCAGCGCGGGCGTGCCGATCAGTTGATTGGCGCGCCAGCCGACGACGCGCACCGACGAGGGCGAAACATAGCGCAGCCGTTCGTCGAGCCCGATGCGGGTCACCATGTCGCTGGAGCCTTCCGCGAGCAGACGGAAGTGAGCCTCCTTCTCGATCAGGGCCGCGGCCATGTGCTGGCCCCGCTGCAACTGCCGCACCAGCACGGCACCGATGATCGCGATCAGTATCACCAGCGCGACCACGTAGAGCATGCGGGAGGCTGCGGCCGCGCGCCAGGGGGCCAGCAGTTCGACCTTGTCGACGGTGGCGAGCAGGACCAGCGGATAGCGGCTGCTGCGCTTGAAGAAGCTGACGCGCTCGGCGCCGTCCAGCGGCGACCTGAAATGATAGGCCCCCCCCGGCCGCTGCAGGCTGGCATTGCGGAACAGCGGCGTCTCGGCAACGCTGCGGCCGACGAATTTGTCATTGCTCGGGTTGCGCGCGATGATCATGCCATCGCCATGCACGAGTGTCACGGAGCTGTTCCGGCCGAGCTCGAACTCCTCGTAGAAATGCGAGAGATAATTGGCGCTGATGGTCGCAAGCACGACGCCACCGAAGCTGCCGTCCTGCTTGTTGAAGCGGCGCGACAGGGTGACGATCCATTCACCGTCGAGGAGGCTCTTCACGGGACGCCCGACATGGGCCCCGCGCTTCGGCGAGAGCTGGTGATAGCGGAAGAACCCGTCGTCACTCAGGGTCGAGCCGATCGTGCCGGGCGAGGTCAGCAAGTTGCCATGGTCGTCGATGATGGCGACGCCGTGGATGCGGGTAACTGCCTTCTTGCGCGCCTCCAGAACGTTGCCGAGCTTGGCGATGGTGGTAGGTCCCGCGCCGTCCATCTCCAATCGGCTGACGACGCCGACGACGCCGGAATCCAGGAGATCGAGGCTGTCCTCTGCATGCTGTGTCAGCGAACGGGCAACGTTCGCCATCTCGGTCTCGGCACCTCTGAGCACCGCGTCGCGCGCTGCCCATTCACGCCAGGCGCTGACGCCAAGAATGGTCGCGCAGGTGAGCACGACGAACGCCGCCGCGCGCAGCGGCAGAGGACTCCATCCGGCTCTTTGGGCAGCAACACTCATGCGGCAGAATTCTCCGATCGTTCGGAAACTCTGCCGCTTCTGTTATCGAACTCTGAAACTGCCGCAGCAATGCGCGGCAATTTGCCTGCTTTCCGTAGTCGTACGGACGCAAGCATCAGCGCATCGCTAATAGAACATTAGCGACCCTATCGGAATCCGGCCTTCCGCTAGCTGAAGATGGCCTTAACCTTGTCCCAGAGCGAGGGATGCTCGGCGTCCGCATCCGCCTTCGAGGGCGTCGGCTGGGCGGCGCTGACGGGATCGGAAGCCGGGAACGTGTCTTCCAGACCGGCATCGAGCTTGGCGTGACGATCGGCGGCGATCGCTTCGCGCAAATCGTCGGCATGCTTGTCGTGCGGCGCAGGGTTGAATGTCTCAGCCATGAAAATCCTCCTCGATTGGCTGGTCAACGCGGCGCATTTGCGCTGGTTCCCCTGTTCCGCTCGGACCGCTCACGGTGTATCAGGAACTTCAAATCTGCATCAGGACAGCTCGTGCCCCAGTCTGCGACAAAGCCTTTCATCGACGTGCTCTCCGGCCAGCGTCAGGCCAACCCGCCCATCTGGATGATGCGGCAGGCCGGCCGCTACCTGCCGGAATATCGCGAGGTGCGCGCCAAGGCGGGCGGCTTCCTCGATCTCTGCTTCAACCCGGAGCTCGCCGCCGAGGTGACGCTGCAACCGATCCGCAGATTCGGCTTCGATGCGGCGGTCATCTTCTCGGACATTCTGGTGATCCCCTACGCGCTCTACCGCTCCGTGCGCTTCGAGGTTGGCGAGGGTCCGCGGTTGGATCCCCTGGATGATCCGGCGAAGGTCGCGACGCTGGCGCCGCGCGCCGACTTCGGTAAGCTCAAGCCTGTGTTCGAAGCGCTGAAGATCGTGCGCGGCACGCTCGATCCCAAAATCGCGCTGATCGGATTCTGCGGCGCGCCGTGGACGGTGGCGACCTACATGGTCGCAGGCCAGGGCACGCCGGACCAGGCACCGGCCCGCATGATGGCCTACCGGCATCCGGAGGCGTTTTCGAAAATCATCGACGTGCTGGTCGAGAATTCGATTCAGTATCTCCTGCTACAGCTCGCAGCCGGCGCCAATGCCTTGCAGATCTTCGACACCTGGGCCGGCGTGCTGCCGCCGGCCGAATTCGCGCGCTGGTCGGTCGAGCCGACACGGCGCATCGTCGAAGGCGTGCGCGCCATTGTGCCGGATGCGAAGATCATCGGTTTTCCCCGCGGGGCCGGCGCGCAGCTGCCCGGCTATGTCGAGGCGACCGGTGTGAACGCGGTCAGCATCGACTGGACCGCGGAGCCCTCCTTCATCCGCGAGCGCGTGCAGAGCAAGGTCGCCGTGCAGGGCAATCTCGATCCGCTGGTGCTGATCACGGGCGGCGCCGCGCTCGACCGCGCGGTCGACAACGTGCTGGCGAATTTTGGGCAAGGGCGCTTCATCTTCAATCTCGGCCACGGCATCCAGCCGGAAACGCCGATCGCCCATGTCGAGCAGATGGTCAAGCGCGTACGGGGGTGATCTATTTCCGTGCCTGGGGCGCGGAAAAACAAAAAACGCGAAAACAACCCCATGCACAGTAGACAAGTCATTGAAAGATTTGGACTGGCATGGCTCGCCGCCCGAGCGCGTTTGACACGTCGGGCAAAACAGGTGCAGAATCGTAGAATGGCCGGTTGTGATCTCGCAGCAAGGTCTAGCGCGGCCGGCTGCGCTCGATGATCTCCGACGCCCCCTTCGCCAGCAGATCCAACCCAACGGCACGGCCAAGCTCACGCGGACGATTGGCGGGGCCTGCGCGCGAGGCTTCGATGATGGTGTTGCCGGAGAGGTCGAGCACCGACGCCGTCAGCGATATCTGATCGCCAGCGATGGTCGAAAAGCCCGCCACCGGCGAATTGCAGTGACCGTTGAGCACCCATAGCACCTCGCGCTCGGCATCAGCGCTGGCGTGCGCGGCGGGATCGTCGATCGATGCAAGGATCTGCCGCGTCTGCCAGTCCTGCGCGGCGCATTCGACCGCGACGATGCCCTGCCCTACCGCGGGCAGCATCTCGGCCGCGGTGAATTCGTGGGCGATGCGGCTGGAAAGACCGACGCGGTCGAGACCCGAACGCGCCATGATCAGCGCGTCGGCCGGTCCCACCGCACCGCCGTCCGGCAGACGCTGCTTCTCGCCATTGTCGAGCTTTCGCACGCGCGTATCGGCCGCGCCGCGGAAGTGGATGACCTCCACATCCGGAAACAGGCGCCGCGCATAAGCGGCTCTGCGCACGGCGTTGGTACCAATCTTGAAACCCTTGCCGCGGGACTGGCGCAGCGCCGCCAGCGTCACGCCATCGCGAAGGACCAGCGCATCGCTGGGAGGATCGCGTGACAGTGTGGCGCCGATGACCAGGCCGGGCGTATCCTCATTGCCCGGCATGTCCTTCAGCGAGTGCATCGCGGCCTGCAATTCGCCCGAGAGTACAGCGGCGCGGATCTGCGCGACGAAGGCGCCGCCCTTGCCGCCATGGGGCAAGAGCTTGCTGGTCTGGTCGAGATCGCCCGTGGTGTCGAACTTGACGATCTCGACGTCGAGATCGGGCACGGCCGCGGTCAGGCGGCGCGCAATCTCTTCCGTCTGTGCCAGCGCCATCGCGCTCTTGCGGGTGCCGATCTTGAATCGCGTAGCCAAGTCCTAATCCTTTCGACGCGCGGTGTTTACCGCGCATCCTCCAATATCATGTCGGAGGCCTTTTCGGCGATCATGATGATCGGCGCGTTGGTGTTCCCGGACACGAGGTCCGGCATGATCGAGCCGTCGACGACCCGAAGACCTTCGAGTCCCTTCACCTTCAGCCGCTGGTCGACCACCGCGAGCGCGTCATTGCCCATACGACAGGTCGAGGTCGGATGGTAGATGGTGCTGCCGCGCTCGCGGCAATACTCCAGCAGCTCGGCATCCGTGGATACCTTCGCCCCGGGATCGTACTCGTTGATCACGAACGGCTTCAGCGCCGGCGCATTCAGGATCTTGCGCAGGATCTTCAGGCCTTCGACGTTGGTGGTGCGGTCGGTCTCGGTCGACATGTAGTTGATGCGGATTTCCGGAGGCACCGTCGGGTCGGCGCTTTTGATGCGCAAGGTCCCGCGGCTCTCGGGCCGGAGCTGGCACACCGATGCCGTGAAGCCGGAGAAATCGTGCAGCTTTTCGCCCATCTTGTCGGTCGAGAACGGCAGGAAGTGCACCTGGATGTCGGGCGAAGCCAGCCGCGGGCTGGTCTTGAAGAACGCACCCGCCGTGCCCGCCGCGATCGTCAGCCAGCCCTTGCGGAACAGCGCATAACGCGCGCCGGCCATGGTGCGGCGAAGCGGATGATTGACGGTGTCGTTCAGCGTGATTTTCTGCGAGCAGCGCATCACGATGCGGACCTGCATATGGTCCTGGAGATCGTGGCCGACGCCCTGCGCGTCGAGCACGACGTCAATGCCATGCTTGCGGAGGAGATCGGCAGGGCCGACACCGGAGAGCTGTAAGAGCTGCGGCGAATTGTAGGCGCCGCTCGACAGCACGACCTCCTTCCGCGCCCGCGCGCGGCGTACATTTGCGCCCTGCCGGTATTCGACACCGACGGCGCGGCGGCCCTCGAACAGCACGCGCTGACCGAGCGCCTCGGTCTCGATCTTGAGATTGCCGCGTGTCTTCGCAGGGCCGAGATAGGCCACCGCCGTCGAAGCGCGACGGCCATTGCGCGTCGTGGTCTGGAACAGGCCGACGCCTTCCTGTGTCGCGCCGTTGAAATCAGGGTTGTAGGGCAGACCGGTCTCGACGGCAGCGTCGATGAAGGCTTTCGACAGCGGATCGGTCACGACCATGTTGGAAACCGGCAGCGGACCGCCGGTGCCGTGATATTGATCGGCGCCGCGCGTCTGGTTCTCGGCCTTCTTGAAATAGGGCAGCACGTCGTCATAGCCCCAGCCGG
The DNA here is from genome assembly GCF_024199845.1 of Bradyrhizobium sp. CCGB12. Lineage (NCBI taxonomy): Bacteria > Pseudomonadati > Pseudomonadota > Alphaproteobacteria > Hyphomicrobiales > Nitrobacteraceae > Bradyrhizobium > Bradyrhizobium sp. CCGB12. The sequence continues at coordinate 4,985,191 of NZ_JANADO010000001.1, forward strand.
CATTGCCGAGTTGGCGCCAGCGATCATAGTCCTCGTGCTGGCCACGGACATAGAGCAGACCGTTGATCGAGCTCGATCCGCCCAGCGTCTTGCCGCGCGGCTGGAACACCTGCCGCCCTTTCAGCTCGGGCTCCGGTTCAGTCTGGTACATCCAGTTGACGGTCTTCTCCTTGAACAGTTTTCCGTAGCCGAGCGGCACATGGATCCAGATGTTGGAATCCTTCGGGCCAGCCTCGAGCAGCAGCACGCTGTGCTTGCCGTTCGCGGAGAGCCTGTTGGCGAGCACGCAGCCGGCCGAGCCGGCACCGACGATGATGTAGTCGAACTCGGGATCTGACGGCGTCAGGGAGGACATTGCGTTCATGCGCTACTGTTCTTCTTGTTGGTGTTGGCGTTTCCGTTGACGTCAATTAGCACGATCATGCCGCGACGCGCAGCGCTTCGACCAGCGACCTGAACGCACGGGCATATTCCGCACCCGCCCTTGCGATATCGGCGCGTCCGGCGCAGGCGACTGCGGCTTCCGTGACCGCGCCCAGCAACAGCCGCGCCAGCGGCTCGACCGGCTGACGCGCGATCAGGCCGGCCTCCATCGCCGCCGCAATCGCGCGCGGCAGCTTGCCGCCGAAATGCTTGGCGTCGATCTCGCGCCAGCGTTCCCAGCCGAGCACGGCCGGCCCGTCACGCAGGATGATCTGGCCGGTCGGACCCTTCGCTGTCGCGGCGAAGTAGTGCTGGGTGCCCGCGACCATGGCGGCGAGCACGTCCTTCTCGGCGCGCGCCGCACCATCGATCTCGACGACGAGGTCGCGCGAGACGAGATCGAACACGGCCTCGAACACCGCCTCCTTGGTCTTGAAATGATGATAGACCGCGCCTTTGGCGATGCCGGCAACCTCCGCGATCTCGTCCATGGTGGTGGCGGTGAATCCTTGCGTCCCGAACAGGCGGCGCGCCGTCGTCAGGATCGCTTCCGTCGTCGCCGCGCGCCGTTCCGCCTGCTTCGCCATGTCTCACGTCTAGTCCAATTGCGCACAGGCGGCCAGTTGACTTTTCGACCATCGGTCGGTATTTACCGACTAGTAGTCGGTTTTATTCGAGAGGTATGCCATGCCGAGCCGCGAGATCGTTGAAGCCTTTGCCCAGCGGCTGGAAGCCGGAGATTTCATCGGCGCCATCGAGCAATTCTGCACGTCAGACGCCGCCACTTACGAGAACAACACCGCCCCGACGGTCGGCCGCGACAAGCTCGTCGCCAAGGAGCGCGCCGTGCTGGCGGCCTCCAGGGAGGTCAAGGCCGTGCGCATCGGGCCGAGCCTGATCGAGGGCGACCACGTAGCGACCCGCTGGATCTTCAGCTTCACCAACGCTGAAGGGGCCACACGGACACTAGACGAGATCGCCTGGCAGACCTGGCGGGGCGACAAGCTGATCGAGGAGCGGTTCTATTACGATCCGAAGCAGATGGAGCGGTAACGAGCCGCGCTTCGTGAGCGATTTCAAGCTCGCTCGCCCGGCGCGATCATCGCGTCGGCGAGCTTGCGCATCAGGCGCACGAGATCCTCGATCTCCTGATCGTGCCAGGATGCGAACATCCCGCCGACGATCCGCTCACGCGCCCTGTCGACCGCGTCCGTCATCGCCTTGCCGCTGGGCGTAATGGTGGCCTCGCTGACGCGGCGATCGGCTTCGCTGGCGTGGCGCTTGACCAAGCCCAGAGTCTCCAGCTTCGCGACCTGTCGGCTGACCGTGGTGTAATCGCGCCCCATGCGATCGGCGAGATCGACGACGCCGATCGGGCCGCGCCGCTCGATACCGACCAGCAACGGAAACAGCGCGCGATCGAGCGATATCCCGGCTTCGCGGATCATCATCTCGTCGCCCTGCCGGCGGTTCATCACGCTGATGATGTCGATCAACGCCTCGTGAAGCGAACGGACCTGTTTTTTAATATGTGTATTTTGCACCCTTCTTGACACCCCGGCGGCCCTCCATTTAATATATGCATATTACACATATTGAGGATCCCATGACAAAGCAATTCACGGCGGATGTCCTGATCTGCGGCGCAGGCGCGGCCGGCCTCACGCTCGCCATCGACCTCGCGCGGCGGGGCATCTCCTTTCGGCTGATCGAGAAAATGGACCGCCCGTTCCACGGGTCGCGCGGCAAGGGAATCCAGCCGCGAACCCAGGAGATATTCGAGGATCTCGGCGTTCTCGACCGCATTGTCGCGGCCGGCGGTCACTACCCGCCACAGCGTGAATACCGCGACGACGGCAGCTTCAGCGACTCCGACGTCGTGGCGCTCATCGAGCGGACGCCCGCCGAGCCCTACCATATGGCGCTGATGATTCCGCAATTTAAGACCGAGGCCGTGATGCGCGAGCGGCTGCTCGAACTTGGACAGCGGGTCGAATATGGCTGCGAACTGATCGGCCTGGAGCAGGACCAGGACGGTGTGACCGCGCGTCTTTCAGGCAAGGCCGGCATGGAGACGATGCGGGTGCGTTATCTCGTCGGGGCCGATGGCGGGCGCAGCTTCGTGCGTCACACGCTCAATATCGGTTTTCAGGGCAAGACCCTTGGCGTGCGCGCCGTGGTGGCCGATGTCGTCCTGACGGGGCTGGACCGCACCGCATGGCACCGCTTCAACGACGGCGCGATGGACCGCCAGATGGCGCTGTGTCCATTGGCCGGAACGGAGCTGTTTCAGCTGCAGGCTCCGATTTCGCTTGAGGGCGAGGTCGATCTTACGGCCGAAGGGCTTTCGTCGATGATCGCGGAGCGCACGGGGCGCGACGACATCCGCGTTCACGCCGTGCATTGGGCGTCGGCCTATCAGATGAACGCGCGCCTCGCCGATCGTTACAGGGATGGCCGCGCCTTCCTGATCGGAGATGCGGCTCACATTCACCCGCCGACAGGCGGGCAAGGGCTCAATACCAGCGTGCAGGACGCCTACAATCTCGGCTGGAAGCTCGCCGCGGTGATCGGCGGCACGTCCGAAGCTCTGCTTCTCTCCTATGAAAGCGAGCGGCGTCCCGTTGCCGCAGGCATGCTCGGCCTTGCCACGAATTTGCTGGAAGCCGCCAAGCGCGGCGACATGAGGCGCGGCCGCGAGGTGCAGCAACTGGATATCGGCTATCCCGGGTCGTCGCTGGCACTGGAAAAGCCGAAGCGTTCGGAGGGCCCGTTCGCGGGAGACCGTGCGCCGGATGCGCCGCTCCGCGGTGCCGCCGGACATGCGACGCGATTGTTCGAACTGCTGAAGGGACCCCATTGGACCCTGCTTGGCTATGAGGTGAAGCGGGAGGCCGTGACGGCGCGCGCTGGACTGCACATACACTGCATCGGCCTGGGTGAAGAGCTCATCGACGAAGGCGCGCACTTCCGTACCGCCTACACCCTGTCACCAGGAGACTGGGTGCTGGTGCGTCCTGACGGTTACATCGGCGCCTTCGTGAATTCGCAGCAGACGGATGCGCTGACGCGGTTTCTGGGCGAACAGGGGTTCCCGGATGCCGGTGTCATCGCCGGAGCATGACATCAGAGCCAGTGGCGCCAGCTTTCCGCTACAGCCGTAACGCGGGGCGCCGCATTTGTATCGATTTGTTATCGATACCCTCGTTTGAACACGGAGAAGTGGCATAGCGAGCCTGGCAAACGGGGATAATTCATAGTTCCTCAAAGGTTTGCAGCGAATTCTCCAGGTCGAGCCGGACAAACGGCTCAAGCTGCTAGGCTCTTGAATGCGGACTCAAACGACCAGCTATTTCGCGCGGCTGTTCGCCGGCGATCTGTCGGCCTTTGGCGGTCCTGCTACCGACGAAGCCGTGGGCGGCCATATCCGCGCCGAACAGATGTCGCTGGTGCTCGGCTATTCGGTCGGCATCATGCTCGCCAATGCCTGCAACGCCATCGTGCTGGCCATCGCGCTGTGGCAGTCGCCGGACAGGATGCCCGGCCTGATCTGGGCGGTCGCCGTCGCCGCCGCCGCGATCGGATTCGGCGTGCAATCGTACGCCGCGCGCCGCATCACCAAGCCGCAATTCGTCTCGCGCCGCGCCATGCATCGGCTGGTGCGCAACGCCTTCATCCTTGGCGCGGCCTGGGGGATCGTCCCGGTCGCCTTCTTCGCCGATGCCTCGACCGGCGGCCAGCTCGTCATCACCTGCCTCTGCTCGGGCATGCTGGCCGGCGGCGCGCTCGCCTTCGCCACGATCCCGATCGCAGCCATCGCCTTCACGGCGCCCATCTTCCTCGGCATCGCCGTCTGCCTCGGCAGGAACGGCGATCTCGCCTTCCTGCTGATCGCCTTCCTCGTCGTGGTCTACGGAAGCGTGCTGATCCGCGGCGTGTTCGTGAATTCGTTCGCGTTCGCGCGGCGCGTGATGCGGCAGATCGAGGCGGAGCGCACAGTGCGCCAGGATCCCCTCACCCATTTGCCCAACCGCGTCGCCTTCAACGAGACGCTCGAAGCCGCATTGAAACGACTGGCCCTGTCAGGCGAGGAATTCGCGGTGTTGCTGCTCGACCTCGACCGCTTCAAGGAGGTCAACGACCAGTTCGGCCATCCCGCCGGCGACGAATTCCTGGTCCAGGTCGCGAGCCGCCTGCAGCGCTGCACGCGCGCGGCCGAGCACGTCGCGCGCATCGGCGGCGACGAGTTCGCACTGGTGATGAATAATTTGGCGCGGCCGGAAGATGCGCTCGAGATCGCCGAGCGCTTCGTCGCGGCCTTCACTGACCCTTTCCAGATCGAGGGCCGCCAGATCGCCGGCGCGACCAGTGTCGGCATCGTGCTGGCGCCGCGCGACGGCACCACCGCGCTCGATATCATGAAGAATGCCGACACGGCGCTCTATCGCGCCAAGAAGGCCGGAGCCGGCACGGTCTGCTTCTTCGAGGAAGCCGACGACAGGGTGTCGCGCGACCGCAAGGCGCTGCAATCGGACCTCGAGGGTGCGATCGCAAGGGACGAGCTGTTCCTGGTGTTCCAACCGTTCCTCGGTCTCGGCGACAACCGCATCACCGGCTTCGAGGCCCTGTTACGCTGGCAGCACCCCACGCGCGGACTGGTGCCGCCGAGCGAATTCATCCCGATCGCGGAGGAGACCGGGCTGATCCACGAGATCGGCGAATGGGTCATCCGCCGCGCCTGCGCGACGGTGGCGCAATGGCCGGAAGAGATCAGGGTCGCCGTGAACTTCTCCGCGGCGCAGTTTCACAACACATCCATCCTCCAGACCATCGTGCAGGCGCTGGCCGATGCGAAGATCTCTCCCAGCCGGCTCGAGATCGAGATCACGGAATCGATGCTGCTGTCGAAATACGGTTCCGCCGTCCCGATCCTGAACGCGCTGTTGGAGCTCGGCGTCACGGTGGCGCTGGACGATTTCGGGACCGGGTTCTCCTCGCTCACCTATCTGCGCAAGCTGCCGTTCAGCCGCATCAAGATCGACCAGTCCTTCATCCGCGACATGCTGGTGCAGCCGGACTGTGCCGCGATCGTGAAGTCGGTGATCTCGCTTGCGCGCGACCTGCGCATCGGCGTCGTCGCTGAAGGCGTCGAGACCGCCGACCAGCTCGAATATCTGCGCCAGATCGCTTGCGACGAAGTGCAGGGCTATTTGATCAGCCGTCCGGTGGCGGCAGACGGTGTGTTGGCGCTGCTGGATACGAAGAAGTATCGGGCGATCTACGCGGCGTAGGCTGCACGAAAGCTTCTACGTCGTCATGGCCGGGCTTGTCCCGGCCATCCACGCTCTTCCTTAGCGGCACCCAAGAACGTGGATGCCCGGGACAAGCCCGGGCATGACGACCGTGTTCAATAGCGGCTGTCCAACCTAAACCGCATCCGCGCGCAGCAGCGTATCCACCGTGATGGTGCCCCGCGCGCGGGAGACGCAGGCGCAGATCTTCTGGTTGCTTCTTTTCTGATGGTCGCTGAAAAAGACGTCGCGATGGTCGATCTCGCCGTCGACCGCGACCACGTCGATGGCGCACAGGCCGCATTCGCCGCGCTTGCAATCATACATCACGTCGTGGCCGCTGGCATTGAGCACATCCAGCATCGAGCGCTCGCGCGGGATTTCGAGCTCGACGTCAGAGCCCTTCAGGCGCACGCGAAACGTCTCGGTCGGCAGCGTGCCGCTGGAGCCGAAGGTCTCGTAGCGGAGGTCGGGAAGCGAATGGCCGGCTCCGATCCAGGCGTGGCGCGCGGCATCCAGCATGCGCATCGGGCCGCAGAACAGCGCGAGCGCGCCCTCGGGTACCGAGGCGAACAGCGCATCCAGATCGAGCCGCTTGCCTTCGTCGCTCGCATGGACGACGAGGCGGTCGCCGAGCAGCGTGGCGAGATCGTCGAGATAGGCGGCCTCAGTGCGCGAGCGCACGGCGTAGTGCAGCGTGACATCAGCCCCGCGGCGGGCCAGCGCCTGCGCGGCACCGAGGATCGGCGTGATGCCGATGCCGCCGGCGATCAGGCAATAATTCTCGCGCGCCCAATCCACCGCGAGCAGCGAGGCGGGCTGGGTGATGTCGAGCCGCGCGCCCGGCTGGAGCTGCCACATGTAGCGCGAGCCGCCGCGGGAATCATCAGTGCGGCGCACCGCGATCTTGAAGCCGGGAGGTGCGGCCTCGCCGACCAGCGAATAGGATCGCGTCTCCGGCAGACCGTCGATGGTGACGCTGACATTGATGTGGCTGCCGACCGGATAGGCGGCGCCGTCGAAATGATCCGGCCGGATCAGGAATTCGCGGATGCCGGGGGCGAGATCGCGCGTCGACACGAGCGTTGCCGGAATCCAGGTTTCGATGAAGCGCATGGTGACTGCCCTCAATCGGTTGCGGTCTTGATCAGCGCGAGCGCCGGCAAGAGGTCAAGATGGGTCCGGTTGCGCAGCGCGAGCCGAAGGTTTCGCACGGCGAGCCGCGCATGCTCGCGCATAATCGCTTCGGCGCGCGCGCCTTCGCGGTTCTCGATCGCATCGATGACGACGCGATGGTGCTCCTGCCCGATGATCAGGATCTGCTGCGCCTCGGGCAGCGCCGACTGCGCCATCACGAAGCCGCTGGGCGAGGCGAACGGCAACGCAGAAGCGCGGTCGATCTGCCGGATCAAGGGTGGACTGCGCGACAGTTCCGTCAGCAGCGCGTGGAAGCGCGCGTTCAGCGTGACATAGGACGAGAAGGCATCGACCGAAATCGGCACCTGGCGCAGCAATTCTTCGATTGCGGCCAGGCATTCCTTCAGCGGCTCGAGCTCGCGCGCGGAGACGCCGCGCTCGGCGGCGAAGCGCGCGGCCAGGCCTTCGAGCGTGCCGCGCAGCTCGATGGAATCGGAGATGTCGCGCTCTGAAAACGCCTTCACCATGAAGCCGCCGGAGGGGATCGCTTCCAGCAGCCCCTCCTCCTCCAGCCGCACCAGCGCCATGCGCACCGGCGTGCGCGAGGCGCCCGTGGTCTCCACCGCCTGGAGCTCTGAGATGCGCTCGCCCGGGCGCAACGAGCCCGACAGGATCTGGTCGCGCAACGCGAGCTGCGCCTTCACGGTCTGCGAGACGGAACGGTCGACCTCACGTTCGGCCATATCGGCTATTCCGCGGCCTGGAGGTGCGGCGGCGGGCTTTCCTTCGCCACCATGCGGTCGATCAGCTTGCGCGTCCACATCGCGCCGGCATCGATGTTGAGGTTGTAGAAGATGCGATCCGGGTTCTCGTCCATCGCGCGCTGCTGCGCTTCGAGGATCAGTTCGTCCTCGTGGAAGATGCCGGAGACGCCCTCGCGGATCTCGGTGGTGATGCACTGCTCGCCAAGCTGATAGTTGCGCACGAACGCCCAGAAATAATGACAGGTCTTCTCGGTCTCGGGCGTGATGGTGTTGAGCACGAAGCCGTTGACGCCCTGCGAGCGGTCGCCTTCCGGCGCGCCGGTGCCGGTTGGCGCGACGCCGACGTCGATGGCGATGGTGCACGGCGCTTCGAAGCGGATGATCTGCCAGCGGTCGACAAGCCCGGACTTGCCGAGCTGCTTGGCCCAGAACGGCGGCGGCTCGATGCCGCGCATCCAGCGCGTCACAGTCACCGTCTTCTCGCCATGGGTGACGTCGAACGGCGCCTCGGCGACCGCGTCATTGCCGATGGAGGAGCCGTGCACAAAGGTCTCGTGGGTGAGATCCATGAGGTTGTCGAGCACCAGGCGATAGTCGCATTTGACGTGGATGGTCTTGCCGTCGCCGGCCCAGGCCGGATCGTGATTCCAGTGCATGTCCGGCACCAGCGCGGGATCGGCCAGCGCAGGATCGCCCATCCAGAGCCAGATGTAGCGGTGACGTTGGACCACGGGATAAGAGCGCACGCAGGCGGACGGATTGATGGTCTCCTGCGAGGGCATGAAGGTGCAGCGGCCCTGCGCGTTGTATTTCAGGCCGTGATAGCCGCAGACGACGGTGTCGCCCTCGAGCCGGCCCTTGGACAGCGGCACCAGGCGGTGCCAGCAGGCATCCTCCAGCGCAGCCACCGAGCCATCGGCCTTGCGGTACATCACGATGTGCTTGCCGCAGATCGTCCGCGGCAGCAGCGCCGGCTTCACCTCGGCATCCCAGGCGGCGGCGTACCAGGCATTCATGGGGAAGGGTTTTGTCACTGGCGATCTCCCTGGGGTTATTGTATGCGTTGTGTATACATAAATAGATATCTAGAATTGTTCAAGAGGCACAATTAACGTATCTAATTACCTATGTTGGAGATTCTGTATACATATAACTGAGGATCGTTCCCACGAAGGCCGATGAGGACGGCGGAGGATGCGACTTACCCTCCCCTGGAGGGGGAGGGTCGGCGCGAAGCGACGGGGTGGGGTGATCTCTCCACACGGGCACTGTTCATCGCCGAGGGACTGTCACCCCACTACGCTGCGCATTTCGCTTCGCTGCATACGCATCGACCCCTCCCCCTCCAGGGGAGAGTAAGAAGAGGAGCCGCGCTCCAGAACGTCTTACGCCGCGAACACCCTCGCCAACCCCGCCTTGGCTTCCTCCTGAATCCGCTTCAGGTGCTCGGTGCTGCGGAAGCTTTCCGCGTAGATCTTGTACACATCCTCCGTTCCGGACGGACGTGCAGCGAACCAGCCGAAATCGGTCTCGACTTTGATGCCGCCGAAGGACTGGCCGTTGCCGGGCGCCTTGCTCAGCGTGGCGCGGACGGGATCGCCGGCGAGGTCCTTCAGGCCGAGCTGTTCGGGGGTGACGGACTTCAAGATGTTCTTCTGCGGCCCGGTCGCGGCGACATCGATGCGTGCGTAATGCGGCACGCCGAGCTCGGCGGTGAGGTCATTGAACAGCTGGCTAGGATCGCGGCCGGTCTTCGCCATGATCTCGGCGGCGAGCAGGCCGAGGATGACGCCGTCCTTGTCCGTGGTCCACACTGTGCCGTCGCGGCGCAGAAACGAGGCGCCCGCGCTCTCCTCGCCGCCGAAGCCGAAGGAGCCGCCAACGAGGCCGTCGACGAACCATTTAAAGCCGACCGGCGTCTCGACCAGCTTGCGGCCAAGCTTCTTTGCGACACGGTCGATGATGGAGCTCGACACCACGGTCTTGCCGATCGCAGCGTCCCTGCCCCAGTTCGGACGATGCGCGAACAGGTAAGAGATCGCGGTCGCAAGATAGTGGTTCGGATTCATCAGGCCGCCGGTGCGCGTCACGATGCCGTGGCGATCGGCATCGGTGTCGTTGGCAAACGCGACGTCGAAGCGGTCGCGCATCGCGATCAGGCTCGCCATCGCGTAAGGCGAGGAGCAGTCCATGCGTATCTTGCCGTCCCAATCGACCGTCATGAAGCGGAAGGTCGGGTCGATCGCCTCGTTCACCACGGTGGCCTTCAGGCCGTAGCGCTCGATGATCGGATGCCAATAGTGCACCGCGGCGCCGCCGAGCGGATCGATGCCGATGTTGACGCCGGCGGATTTGACGAGGTCGAGGTCGACGACATTGCCGAGATCGGCGACGTAGGGCGTGATGAAGTCATAGGTGTGGACGTTCGCGGATTTCTTCGCCCTGGCGTAGTCGATGCGCTTCACGCCCTTGAGCGCGTCGGCGAGATAAGCATTGGCGCGCTTCTCGATCACGGACGTCGCGTCGGTGTCGGCCGGGCCGCCATGCGGCGGATTGTATTTGTAACCGCCGTCTTCGGGGGGATTGTGCGAGGGCGTGATCACGACGCCGTCGGCGAGGCCGCTGGTACGCCCCTTGTTGTGGGTCAGGATGGCGTGCGAGATCACCGGCGTCGGCGTGTAGCCGCCGTCCTTGTCGATCATGATCTCGACGCCGTTGGCCGCGAACACCTCGACGGCGCTGACCAGCGCGGGCTCGGCCAGCGCATGGGTGTCGATGCCGATGAACAGCGGGCCGGTCAGCCCCTTTTCTCGCCGGTAATCACAAATCGCTTGCGTGGTCGCGAGGATGTGGCCTTCGTTGAAGGTGTTCTTGAACGAGGTGCCGCGATGGCCCGACGTGCCGAACGCCACCCGCTGCCCGGGATCGGCCACATCAGGCTTGCCGGCGAAATAGGTCGTCACCAGCCGCGGAATATTGGTGAGCGTGTCCGGCGAGGCCTGCTTGCCCGCCGCGGGATGAACATCAGCCACTGGACTATCCTCGTCGTTGTCAAATGAGGTCCGGCTACACCATAGCATCGGGCTTGCACCCGCCAACCCACGCCGGCAACAAATGGCCGCATTTGGGCGCATGGATAGAGACATGACCATTTTCGCAACGGCCCTGCTGCTCGCCAGTTCCTTGACTCTCTCGTCCCCGGGACACGTCGAGCAGACCGACATCGAACTCAACCCGACGCTGCGTAACGCAGCCGTGGATCACGACCTCGCCAAGGTGAAGCGCCGGTTCGAACGCGAGCTCCGCGGCGACACGGCAGACAGCTCCGGGGCGCCGGTCCCGAAGTGAAGCCGGCGGGAGACAGGCCTGCCGTCCCCGCGATGCTTTTGCCGGATCATGCCTTTTGCAGGATCATGCTAAGGTCGAGGCGTCCCGGCCCTCGAATCGTCTCATGGTGCCTCCGCGCAAGCTGCTGCCTCTGCTGACCATCTGGCTTGCCCTGGCGAGCGCGCCGTTCCATGCCATGGCCGCTGAGTTCTACACCGAGGACTTGCGCATCCCGATGGCGGAGGCCGGGCCGCAGGGTCTGGAGGCGTTCCTGGTGCGCCCGGCGGGAGCGAAGCGCTATCCGCTCGCCCTGCTCAGCCACGGCTCGCCGCGCAGCTTCGACGACCGCGCGACGATGTCGGCGCACAAATATTACGGCGTCGCACTCGAATATGCCCGGCGCGGCTTCGCCGCGCTAATCGTGATGCGGCGCGGCTATGGCAGCTCGCCCGGCGGGCGCGTCGACAGCGTCGGCGGCTGCGCGAAGGCCGCCTATCTGCCCGCGACTGCCGTCGCGGTCGCCGATTTGCGTGCCGCGATCGATGCGATGGCGCACCGGACCGACGTCACGACATCAGGCATGATCGCAGCCGGCCATTCCGCCGGCGGACTCGCCACCGTCGCGCTCACCGCGCAGGCGCCGCCCGGCCTCGTCGCCGCGATCAGCTTTGCCGGCGGCCGCGGCTCGCGCGACGACGACGACGTCTGCAATCCGGATGGGCTGGTGCAGGCCTTCGCCACGTTCGGCAGGACCTCGCGCGTGCCGATGCTGTGGGTCTATGCGAGCAACGATTCGTACTTCGGTCCCGATCTCGCGCGCCGCTTCGTCGATGGGTTTCGCGGCAGTGGCGGCAACGCGACATTCATCGCGGCGCAGCCTTACGGCGAGGACGGCCATTACCTCTATTCGGTCGTGGGCCGTCCGCAATGGACGCCCTATGTCGATGCCTTCCTGCGCGAGCGCGGCCTCGTCGGCCGCGACATCCTGGGCCCGCCCGATTCCCTGCCGCCGCCGCGCCAGCTCAACGAGGCCGTGCGCGCCGAGTTCGCGCGCTATCTCGCCAGCATGATACCGCACAAGGCGTTTGCGGTGTCGCCGAACGGCGGTTACGGTTGGCGCTCGGGACGCGTGACCGCCGATGATGCCCGGCGCGATTCACTCGCCGCCTGCATGAAATGGTCGTCCAGCTGCACGCTCTATGCGGTCGACGACCAGCTGGCGGGACCCGCGCCAGGACCCGTGACGGATCAGAGCGCCCGCGCGCGCTAGCCGTGCCGCAAGGCCGGTTTGTTAACTCCAAAGCTCTATCAGGAAGCCATGCCTCGGGATCGGACACGCTTCAATCTTAACGCGACGTGGAGGCGCGCAGCGGTCGCCGTGCTCTTGTCGGCCCCGATCTGCGCGCACGCCGGGGACGGCGGCCTGGACGAGCCGCCCACGACGACGCTCTCCGACGGCAGGATCGAGCTCGGCGCCGGAGAAACGCCGGCCTCCCGCGCCGCGATCCGGAAAATCATCGAACGGGAAACGGCAAACACCCGATTGCCTGCCGATATCGCCGAAGCGGTCGTCTTCGTCGAAAGCGGCTACAACCCGGCCGTGATCGGCAGCGTCGGCGAAATCGGGCTGATGCAGGTGCGGCCCGAGACTGCGGCGATGCTGGGATTCCGCGGCAGCAATGCCCAACTGGCGGAGCCTGATATCAACATCCACTACGGGGTGCTCTATCTCAGCCGTGCCTGGCGTCTCACGAGCGGGGATCTCTGCCGCGCCCTGATGAAATATCGGGCGGGTCATGGCGAGGAGACGATGACGCCGCGGTCGCAAGTCTATTGCAACCGGGCGCGTAATCGTCTGCTCGCGATGAATTCGACGTCGCTGGGAGCAGAAACCGCGGCCGTTCCGGATCCGGCACCTCCGGCAATTGCCGCGGCGCCGGCAAGAGCGGCGAGCGCCCCGAAGGCGTCGACGCCGCCCAAAGCCGTCTATGCCCGCTATCGCCAAGGCACCGCCGCCGCGAGCCGCGCCTATTGGGCCGCGCATGAGGCCCGCATCAGCCAGATCAAGGCGCGCATCGAAGCAAGATGGAAGCGCGTCGCATCGCGCTGACGGAGATGTCGCGCGCGATGCTATTGTTTGAGCATGATCTTGTCGGAAAACCGCTTCACGCTTTTCCGGATCATGCTCTAGAGCCGCTCGCTGAGCGCGAGCTTGTAGCCGACACCGGTGACGGTCGCGATCACGGGCGTGCCGCTACCGACCAGCTTGCGGCGCAGCCGCGCCACCAGCGCATCGACCGTGCGGATGTCGACCTCGGCCTGGCGGTTGCTGACCACCTCGATCAGATAGTCGCGGCTGAGCGGACGGCCATCGGCGCCGACCAGCGCGGCGAGCAGGTCGAATTCGGCGCGGGTCAACGCCACCGGCTTGCCGTCACTGCCGAGCAGCTCGCGCCGGGTCAGGTCGATGATCCAGTCGCCGAACGCGATCGAATTGTGGTTGCGCGCCGCCTTGCGGTCGATCGAGCGCCGTCGCAGCACGCTGCGCGCACGCGCGAGCAGGTCACGCAGATTGATCGGCTTGGTGACGTAGTGGTCGCCGGCGATCTCGAGGCCGAGGATGCGATCGACGTCGGTATCGCGACGGGTCACGAAGATGATGCCGGCGTTGCTGGTCGCCTGGATCTCCTTGGCGAGCTCGAAGCCGTCACCGTCAGGCAGCTGCACGTCGAGGAAGACGAGATCAGTACGCGCGCGCAGTGCCTGGCGGCATTCCGCGCAGGAGCCGGCGCCGACCACGTCGAAATTGTTCTCGTTGAAATATCCGACCAGCATCGTCCGCGTCACCGGATCATCTTCGACAACGATCAGGCGCTCGCGGCCAATAGGACGCGATTCCTGACGAGCGGAATTAGCCACGATATTCGATGTCCTGTGTGCCTGCGAGCCGGCCTGAAAATTCAGATCGTGGCGCAACGCGCTGTCTTGTGAACGCCCATTCACGACCTGTTCGAGCCCCCGAAATTGCCTGCCGCGATACTATGCGTGTTGCGATGCCCAAACAATATTGCTCATGATCTTGACACATTAAGTATGAATTGCCCCACAATTCTCATCCCGCGCATCGTCGCGCCAGCAAGCTCCATAATTCGGAAAATACGATACTACCTCGACAGCCCGCTGCGGCTTGCTCCGCCGGAAGCTTCGCATCTACTGTGCGTCGCAGGGATCTGCACCTGGAGGTGGCGTCATGGAGGTCATACTGCTCGGCACCGGCGGTCCACGCCCGGACCCGCGCCGGATGGCGACGACCACGCTGATCAGGCTTGGCGACGAGAACATCCTGTTCGACGCCGGCCGCGGCGTCATGGTGCAGCTCAGCAAGGCCGGCGTGCCGCTTGGCGCCATCAAGACGGTCTTTCTCACCCATCACCATTTCGACCACATCGGCGACCTCTACGATGTGATGCTGAATTCATGGATGCATGGACGCAAGGACGAGCTGCGCATCTATGGACCTCCAGATACCGAACGGCTGGTCAATACGCTGATCACGCAGGTCTACGACAAGGACATCACCTGGCGGGATCGGGGCGAGCCGACCTTCGGCGGCTGGAAGCCGGTCGTCGCAACGGACGTCGTACCGGGCCCCGTTCTCAATACCGGGCGCTGGAAGATCAGCGCCGAGCTCGTCTCACATGGCGACGGCCTCGACATGCCGCCGGCCTTCCTGCAGCGCTGGATGTGCCTCGGCTACCGCTTAGAGGCGGAGGGCAAGATCATTGCGATTTCCGGCGACACGGTCCCCTGCCCCGGACTCGAGCGACTGGCTGAGGGAGCCGACCTGCTCGTTCAGTGCTGCTTCCTCGCAACGCCGGAGATCAACAACGAGCACCTCCGCCGCCTTGCGAAATTCACCATCGCCTGCGGCGATACGGTCGGCAAGGTCGCGGCCAAGGCCGGAGTCAAGAAGCTCGCATTGACCCATCACCGTCCGCGCACCGACGATTCCATGCTGAACGCGCTACTCGACGATGTCCGTCAGGACTATGCGGGGCCGGTCGTGCTCGGCGAGGACCTCACGCGCATCGAGGTCTGAAGCCCATCGATCAGCTCAAGACGATCCGACTTCGATCCGGAACGACAACTGCTCCTGCGCGTCCGGCGCGATATGCATCAGGCCCGGCTTGTCGGTGAACTCGCCATCGAAGCCGGCGGGACTGGCATAGCCGCGCCAGGGCTCGATACAGAGGAACGGCGCCCCCGACGGTTTTGACCAGACGCCGAGTTCGCGAAAGCCGCGCCAGGACATCTTCAGCCAAGGCCCGGTCGATGCGCCTTGCTGCGCGGCATAGCGGACCGAACCGCTCTCGATCTGGTCGAAGATGACGGCATCATCGACGAACAGAGCTTCGGACAAGGGAAGCACCGTGCCCTTGACAGGACCAGGCTCCGCGGCCGCGCGCAGCAGTCCACCATCAAGACGGCGGATGGGAGACGACTCCGCCTTCGCAAAGGTCAGCGCGTAGCTCTCCTTCGCGAGTTCGGGCTGGAGCGGCCAGTTGAAGGCGGGATGGCCGCCGAGCGAAGCCGGCAATGTCTCCTTGCCGGTGTTGGCGATCGTCAGCGTCAGGTCGAGCCCGGAATCATCGATCGCATAGGTGGCCGTGAGCCGGAACGCGAACGGATAGAGCGCACGCGTCGCCTCTCTGTCTTCGAGCACCAAGGTGCAGCGGCTCTCGCCGCGCTCTGCCCATGCAAAGCGACTGTCGCGCGCAAAGCCGTGCTGGGTCATCCGATACGTCTTGCCCCGGTGCCGTAATTCGTCATTGGCAAGACGCCCGACGATCGGAAACAGCAGCGGCGCGTGGCGCGGCCATTCCGGCCCCGCCTGCCAGACGAATTCGATGCCGCCCCCGTCCTCGAGCGAGCACAGCTCAGCGCCCTGCGCCTTGACGGTCGCGCGGAGCCGTCCGCTTCGAAGGGTGCAGGTGTCATCGCAGGTGTCATCGCTCATGCGCGACATCTACACCGCGACCTCGCACCCAGCAAGGCGGCGCCAGCCATGCATGCAGAGCGTCAGCACCGTGCAGAGCCGCGTCATATTTCTGTACCTAACGGTTGCTCTTTGCGGTTCGTCCACCACCTGTTTCCTGCAGCCCGGCCCGGACTCCGATCAACCATCGTGGTAGCCAATTGAAATTCTTCATCAACGGCCGCTTTCTGTCGCAAAAGCTCACCGGCGTTCAGCGTTATGCCGCCGAAATCGTCAAGGCGATCGACGCGCAGCTGGCGTCGGAGCAGACTCCTGCCTCGCTGCGGAACGCAGATTGGCAGTTGCTGACGCCCGTGGATGCAAGCGAGGACCTGCAGCTTGAGCGAATCAAGATTCGCACCGTCGGCCGGTTGCGCGGGCATGCCTGGGATCAAATCGAACTGGCGCGCGCCGCTGCGGGAGGCCGCTTGATCAGTCTGGCCAATGCCGGCCCGGTGTTCCATCGCGACCACATTGTCGTGATCCACGACGCACAGGTCTTTCGCAGGCCCGATTTCTTCAACTGGCGCTATCTGGCAGTTCACCGAACGATGGGCCAGATGCTCGCCCGGCACGCAAGCATCGCAACCGTATCGGCCTTTTCGCGCAAGGAACTTGCCGAGGTGCTGAACCTATCGGCAACGAAGATCCCGGTCTTTCCCAACAGCGCAGAACACTTCGCAAAGACGAAACCGGATCCCGACATTATTGCCAGGCTCGGGCTTCAGGCGCGGAAATTCTTTCTCTACGTGGGCTCGAGGACCAAAAACAAGAATCTGTCCGTCGCGATTCGTGCCATCCAGCTGCTCGAGCGGGCTGACGTTCCCCTGGTCATCGTCGGCGGCGACAACAGCAAGGTATTTCAGGACAATTCGGGCGAAGGCGCCGCCGGCCTGCTGCTGGCCGGGCGCCTGACGGACAGCGAGATCGCGGCTCTCTACGCACATGCATCGGCATTCGTGTTTCCATCGCTTTACGAAGGTTTTGGTGTGCCGCCGCTCGAAGCCATGATCTTCGGTTGTCCGGTCATCGCCTCGACGGCCGATGCCGTGGTGGAGACGTGCGGTGATGCGGCTGCGTATTTTCGCGCCAGCGACGCCGAGGCGCTGAGGCAACTCATGCTCGAAAGACTGGCAGCCGGCGCCATCTCTGATCAGGAGCGCAGGAGGCAGCAGGATCGCGTTGCCTTCTACTCGTGGAAGAAATCAGCGAAGGCTCTGCTCGATCATCTCGCAGGGCCGGCAGAGGTCGCCAGTGCTGCTTGAAATTCGCCGCAACTCGCCTATCGCGCGCAATGGTAATTGCACAAACGTTTTGCAACTCGCTGCCTGTTGCATGGTTCCATGAAACTTTTTTTTCGTTCTTGCGACGATCGCAAGCACAAAAAAACTTGGCGCAACATCACCACATCCCTGCCCCATTATCGCTACGTATTCGAGGAACTGTGTTTCGCACTCGCGAAATCAGACTAAGGATCCACGATGTCCGGCTCTCCAACGAGGCCCTACGGAAGGCAAACGATGAAAGTGCTGCACATCGCCGAGACGATTCGTGGCGGGATTGCGAGCTACCTGAACGAGTTGCACCCACAGCAACAGGCGAGCTTCGGCGCCGAGAACGTGCATTATGTCGTGCCTTCGGACCATCGTCGCGACCTCGGCGCGATCGATGACAATCAGATCACGACGTTCGGACGATCCGGCCGCAGCGTCTCCGGGCTCTTCCAGATGCTGCGCGCAAGCATGCAGGCCCTGGACGCTTTCCGGCCGGACGTGGTGCATCTGCATTCCTCGTTTGCAGGCCTCGTGCTCCGCCCCGCGCTGGCGGCCCGTTCGAACGGTCCGCGCGTCGTCTATTGTCCACACGGCTGGGCGTTTTCGCGCGAGACCGGCCGGCTGAGCCATCTCGTGACGAAGGCGGCGGAAAACCTCCTTGCGCGCACGTCGGACCGAATCATCTGCATCTCCGGCGACGAGTTCAACGAAGCGGTGCGCGCCGGAATTCCCGCCGAGCGCCTCACTCTCGTCCACAATGGCATCTCGAAGAGCCGCACGCCGCAGCCCGTCGCGGCAGATTGGACGTCCACGAAGGTCAAGGTCCTGTTCATCGGACGCCTTGACCGTCAGAAGGGCTTCGATCTCCTGATCGAAGCGGCTCGCTCGCTCGAGGATGTCTTGGACATCCGCTTGGTCGGCGCCTCCGTCGTCAACAAGTACGAAGGCCCGACCGTCCCGTCCAATGTGTCCCTGCTGGGCTGGCTCGACCGCCCAACCATCGAAACCCAGCTCGAGGCGGCCGATCTCGTCGTCATCCCGTCACGATGGGAAGCCTTCGGTCTCGTCGCCCTGGAAGCGATGCGCGCGGCCAAGCCCATCCTGGCATTCCGCAGCGGAGCATTGCCCGAAATCGTCGTCGATGGCGTGACCGGCGTGCTTTGCGAGCCCGTCGCGGTCCAGCCGCTCGTCGACGGTTTCCGGCGAGCGCTCGATCTTGATCTCAAGGTGCTGGGACAGCGCGGCTACGACCGGTTCAAGCAGTTTTATGACGTTCAGAAGACGCATGGGCAATTGCAGCAGGTCTATGCCGAGCTGCTCCAGGACGACCGGGCGCCGGTCGAGGCGAAGGCCGGGCTGGAGTCGGACCTCTCCAAGAATTTCTGATGGCTCGACGGCTCAACGTAAACGCTTGCCCTCGCAGATGCAGGAGATCGCGATGGCGATGTCACGGACCGGAATTGGTGTCACCGCGAATGCATCACTCGCGAACATGATCTAGCCAATGACATTCCCACGCACCTTGGTTCGCGGCAGCTTCCGCCTCGCGGGGCTCATCGCATCGATTCTCTTGCCGGTCGCCGCCTCTGCGCAGCAGGCACAACCGCTCGAAGCCCGATTCCTGCTCGGGGTCGGCACGCATCAGGGACTGGGCGGCCCGGTGAGCGCACGCGGATACGTGCCTACGGAGAACGTCGCCCAGATCAAGCAACTTGGCTTCAACGCCTTCCGCGATGATTTCCCCTGGTCCGATTTCGAGGTGGGGGGACGCCGGATGGGATTCACGCCCAGGCTCGGCAGGCTCGAAGCACAAGTCAAATCCGGCGTCGCGCGCCCTCTCCTGATCCTCGCCTTCGGCCATCATCTCGTTCCGAATTCCTCGCCACCGACGACCGATGAGGCGCGGCAACGGTTTGCCGATTATGCTGCGGCCGCCGCGCAATCGGTCCTGCCGCAGCATCCGATCTTCGAGCTCTGGAACGAATGGAATCTGGCGGCGAAGAAAGATGCCGCGTTCTCGCCGGAAAACTATCTGGCGCTCGCGCACGTCGCGCGACCGGCGGTCAAGCGCGTTGCGCCGAATGCGCCTTTCCTGGTCGGAGCGCTCGGCGACGATCCGGGCTGGACGTGGACGGAAAAGATGCTGCGGACCGGCATCCTTCAATATGCGGACGGCGCTTCGATCCATCTTTACAATTTCTGCATGGGCCCGAGCAAACGCACCTCGGCCGAAATCATCGACCGGCTGACGGCGTTTCACCGCCTCGTCGGCCAAGCGAGCGGAAACCCCGACTTTCCGATCTACGTCACCGAGACGGGCTGGACCACGGCCACCAACAAATGCGGCGTCAGCGAACAGGCCCAGGCCGACAATACGGCGCAGCTCATCCTGTGGGCGTCGACCGCGCGCTGGCTCAAGGGAATGTGGCTCTACGAACTCAAGGACAGTGGAAAGAACCCATCGGAGCTGGAGGACAATTTCGGACTCTATCGTTTCGACAATTCGCCAAAGCCGGTTGCCTGTGCGGCTCAGGGCGCCTGGGCTTTCATTCGCTCCAGCCTGAGTGCCGAGCGGCGAGAGCTCGCCAGCGGTGTCGTGTCGATCAATGCATCAACGACTGCCGGCGGCAGAATAGCGGTCTGGTCCGAGGCTCCGGACCGACGTTACGAGATCCGGCTCAAGGGCGATCAGCAAGGCACAAGCTTTGCAATGCCGTGCGACCCGACGGCAAAGTCCGCCTCCGGGGTCTGGATTCCCGTCTCGAGCACGCCGGTGCTGATTGCAGCCAATGACAGTGCCGTTCCCGCCCTGGAGATCAGGCCGGCGCGGTAGACGCGATTTTTTGCAGACAAGAGGTTGATGCGATGAAAGTTCTTTTGACGTCCACGCTTTATCCGACGCCTCAGGCCCCAAAGATCGTCGGCGGCGCAGAGATCTTCGCGCGGAGGTTCGCCGAAGGCCTGATGCAGCGCGGTGACGAGGTCGAAGTGATCCGGGCCGCGTCCTCGCCTGAGCAGGCACCGGAAAGCTGCAACGGCATCAACGTCCATTCCGCGCCCGTGCAGAACGTCTATCTGCCCTTCACCGAGCAGAAGAACGTCGCCGTGCGCAGCATCTGGCACGCCGTCGACGATTGGCAGATGCAGGCGCCCCTGATCGCGGAGCGCATCCGGGCCTTCAAGCCGGACGTACTGCACTCCAACAACCTGTCGGGCCTCACCACCGCGATCTGGCGCGTTGCCGCCCAGCTCGGCGTGCCCGTCCTCCATACGCTTCACGACTATTATCTGACCTGTCCGCGCTGCTCGCGGTTCGACAAGGGACGGTCTTGCGAACACACCTGCACGAGCTGCGGCATCCTGACCTTTCATCGCAAGCGCGCCACGCATTGGCTCAGCGCCGTGGTCGGCGTGAGCGAGCGCGTCCTGTCCATTCATACCGACATGGGCATGTTCGCGGAGACGCCGATCCGGACCGTGATCCGCAATGCCTCCACCGAGCCGCCACGTGCGCCCTATCCCCGTCCGGTCTGCACCACGGAAGTGACGTTCGGGTTCATCGGCCGCCTCACGGAGGAAAAGGGCATCGACAACCTGATGCGGGCACTTGCCATGCTGCCCCGTGATCGCATTCGGATGATGATCGCCGGTCGTGTCAGCGACGAGGAGCAGCAACGCCTCAGGGCGCTCGCGCCGGATGCGCGAATCGAGTTCATGGGCTTCGTGTCGCCGGACGATTTCTACAAGCAGGTCGACGTGGTGGTCGCCCCGTCGATCTGGCACGACCCTGGTCCGCTCGTCGTCGCCGATGCCAAGGCGGCCGGCAGGCCGCTGCTCGGAACGCGCTTCGGCGGCATGCCCGAGGTCATCCAGCACGGCGTGACCGGCTGGCTGACCGAAGCCGATCCGCAATCCCTGGCCAAGAGCATGCTTGCAGTCGCGGCGGATCCGCACAAGATCGACGAGATTAGCCGGCGCCTCATCGCGGATACCAACAAGTGGATATTTGCCGACGTGCTGTCTTCATACAAGAACCTGTATGAACAACTGCGCCAGCGGCGGATGTCGCGCGTGCATGCAGCAACGGCCGATGCGCCACAGGGACGCGCCGTCGGCAAGGAGCGCCTCATTCCAAGATGACACGCCTCTTCGCGATGGCGGGTTACGTCTATCAGAGCGCCGCGGCGATCGTCCTGATCTTCGCGATCAGCCATTTGCTGCCCGCTGCCGACTACACCAGCTTTTCCCTCGCGCTGGCCTCAAGCCAGCTGCTCTGCGTCTTGATGTTCGAGTGGCTGCAACTCGCCGGACTGCGTTTTCTGGCAGCAGCGGAGGGGAACGAGGCGGCTCGGCTGAGGTGGTCGCTCTTTGCCGCAGGCCTGTCGAGCGCCGGCGCGCTGGTGGTGGTCGGGAGCTGCGCATCCCTGGCCAGCACGCTCCCGGCAGGAATCATCGCGCTCGGCCTTGGCATAGCCGTGCTTCAGGGTTTGACGGATCTGTATTTCCTGTCCGTCCGCCTGTCCGACCGGCTCGGCGTCGCGTCCTCTCTACTTGCGCTACGTGCCACCGCGCTTTTGGCCGGCGCCGCTATGGGAGGCGCGATTTCAGGGACGACCGAAGCAGCGCTGCTCGGTATTGCGTCGGGTCACGCGCTGGGGCTCGTCGCCGGCCTCGCCACATATCGCACGCCGCTGGAACGCGCCTCGTTGCAGACGATGCTCGCCGACTGGAAGACTTTCGCCCGCTACGGCATGCTCGCGGCGGGCGCCTCCGTCATCCATTTGTCTGTGCCGGTGCTGCTCCGTGTCATCGTCATTGGCCGGTTGGGTGCGACGGGGGCTGGTGCCGGATTTTCGATTGCGCTCGACCTGCTGCAACGTCCGTTCTGGGTCCTGAATGCAGCGATCCACACTGTGAGCTATCCCGACGTGGTCAAGGACTTCGAACACGGAACCGTCATGAAGTCGGTTCAATCGGCGCGACGGATGTTCGAATTCATGATCTGCACGACGCTCGTGCTGCTCGGCGGACTGGTCGGTTTCATTCCGGATGCAGCCCGTATTCTGGTGCCGCAGGAGAGCCTCGATGGCTTCCTGGCGACGGCGCCCGCGGTGGCCGCCTTCTATTTCCTGCACACGCATTTACAGGCGACCATTGCGGTGGTTCCGCACCTGGAGAAGCTCGCGACCAGGCTCGTGGTCGTCGCGGCCGGCCAGCTGGCGGTCGTCGCGGTCGTCGCGCTGGCCGCGGTCTGGGCGGGCCTGTCGCCGCGACAGGCGGTCGGCTGCGCGTCGCTCGCCACGCTCGCGACCATCCTGGTCGCGCTCGGGCCGACCCTGCGGTTCGAGGCGTTCCCGCGCTGGTCATTGGTCACGCAGGCGCTGGTGGCCGCAATCCTGATCGGATCACTTGGCGCAATGCCGACCGAGCCCGCGGCATGGCTCGCCGGCAAGATCGTGGTCGCCGCGATCGCGACGGCAATCATCGGATGGCGCGGTGACTTTCTGATGTTGGCCCGCCGCGGCTAATTCGTCGCACCCGCCAGCCCATCTGATTTGCACGCACAACCTTTACGATAAATTGTATCGGATCACTCGCCCACGAAGGAGGCATCTGCAAACGTATCGCGCGCCAATGCGTAAATCGATCGTTGAGAGGAAGCAGATGATTTTGCGGTGTGAGCGTCCACCGCCGCGCGGACATTGCGGTTTCGCGCGCGCGCATTGAGCGATTTGTGCAACATGCGCATCAATTCAGCAGGACGGGCCGTGGAAAATCTTGAAAGCGCCTTCCTCACGCCATCGTGCACCGGCATCGCATCACTATTATAACTGCATCGTGAGCAAACCTGTTCCTCCTCAAGGAACCGCATTTCACTCGCGATTTGTAGCGTCGATTTTTATCTGAAATTCACACTCGACAGAGAAGCTTGAACGCAATCCCTGCGAGCAATTTTGCTCGCGCTGAAAAATCGAGTGTGCAATGTCCGACCAAACTATCCTGTCCGCCAGCGGCTTCATCAACTCCATCGGCGTCAACACGCACGCCGGATTCGGGTGGACCGGCTACAATAATCTCGCGCTGATGGCCGATGACCTCGAGTATCTCGGCGTCACCCGTCTCCGCGACGCGATGGGGACCAGCCCGGCAGCGCAACCCGTCGTCGAGGGGCTGGCCGCAGCCGGTTACAAATTCGACTTCCTGGTATCGTCGGCCCTGCCCCAGACCGGCGCGACCGGGCTGCAGAACTACATCGTATCGCTCGAGAAGTTCGCAGCGAGCCATCCGGGCAGCATCAGCGCCATCGAAGGGCTCAACGAGGCCAACCACCAACCCTTCAGCTACAATGGCAGTTCGAGCCTCAGTGCCGCGGCCCAGTTCCAGAGTGCGCTCTATCAGGCCGTCAATGGCAATGCCGCGCTCGCCAGCATCCCCGTCTACAATCTGTCACTGGCCTACAACGATCCCCAAGGCTACAACAAGCTCGGCGACATGTCGGGCTCCGTCGACTTCGCCAATGCCCACGCCTATGTCAGCACCAGCCTGACACCCGGCAGCTCACTTGCGGCAACGCTGAGCGCCGTCTCGGCCGCGGCACCGGGAAAGCCTGTCGTCATCACGGAGACCGGCTATACCACGCAAGCCAACACCCAATATCTCGGCGTCAACGAGACGGTGCAGGCCAAGTCGATCCTGAACACGCTGGTTGATGCCTACAAGGGCGGCGTGAGCGCGACTTATCTCTACGAGCTGTTCGACCGCGACTCGTCCGCGAGCAATACCAATCCTGAGGCCAATTTCGGACTGTTCAACTCTGACGGGACGCCCAAACTCGCCGCGACGGCGATTCACAACCTGACGACCATTCTGGCCGACGACGGCAAGGGCGGCCAGCAGCCGACTGATCCGTTGAACTACACCCTGAGCAACATGCCGGCCTCGGGCAACAGCATGGTGCTCGGCAAGAGCAACGGTGCCTACGAGCTCGTCGTGTGGGCGGAGCCGAAGCTCTGGAAGGACGCCAACGACACCGAGATTTCCAATCCGACCAAGACCGTCACGGTGAACCTCGGCAGCGTGCATCATTCGGTGAAGGTGTACGACACGCTGACGGGAACGACGGCGATCGCCAGCTACACCGACGTCAGCACGATCACCATTCCGGTCAGCGATCACCCCCTGATCATCGAGATCGACGCGCCTGCGACCACTCCGACCCCGCCGGACACCCGGACCACCGTCAGCGGCACGGCCGCCGACATCGTGCCGCAGCTGTCCGACCTCAGCGACTCGACGGCGCTGCAGACCATTACGCTGACCGACTCGCACGTCCTGCCGGTCGCTTCGAAGGCGACGATGGACTACATGATCGCCCACTACGGCAGCGCCCTCTCCAAGATCCAGGGCGGATACTCGTTCTCGGTGACGAATGCGGCGGCGACCTGGACCAACACGAAGACTTACGACTCCAGCGGAAATCTCCTGTCGAAGTCGGACACCGGTCTGAACGCGAGCGGGCAGCCGATCTCGACCATCGTCGCATACACCGACGGTTCCAAGGACATGATCGGCTACACCAATGGTGTGAAGACAAACTTCGTTCATGTCGGCACCGACGCAACCAGGACCACCGACACCTACAACACGGCCGGAACGCTGCTGAGCGAAGTCGTCCAGAAGTCCGACGGCTATTACTCCACCACGCTCTATACGAGCGGCGTCAAAACCGCCGCCTACATCAAGAATGCAGACGGTTCGCAGGACAACTATACCTACGGCATCAAGGGCAAGAGCTTCACGACTCAAGTTCAGCATCTCGACGCCTCGGGAAAGGTCACCTCGGTGACCCGCAGCCATGCCGACGGCTCGCTGGATTCGACCCAGGTCTACAATAGCGACGGCAGCAGCGTGATCACCACGTACAGTGCCACGGGGGTCAAGCTGGTCGAGACCGCCTATCATGCCGATCACAGCAAGGACGTCTGGACCTACAACATTACGGGCCAGAACTACACGACCGAGCACGACGTCTACAACGCAACTGGCTTCCTCACCAGCCTGACGCGCCTGCACGCCGACGGCAGTCCTGCCTTCAAGCTGGTCCAGACGACCGACGGCACCAAGACGACCGATTGGTACAATGCCGCCGGCAGCCTCACCAGCGAGGTCGTGCAGAAGGCGGACGGCTTCACTTCGACGACGCTCTACAACAACGGTGTCAAGACCAACGCCTATGTCAAGAATGCCGACGGCAGCCAGGACAATTACGCCTATGGCATCACCGGCAAGAGCTTCACCACGCTGATCCAGCACGTCGACCCGTCCGGCAAGGTCACGGACGTGACCCGCAAGCATGCCGATGGCACGCTCGACTATACCCAGGTCATCAACGCCGATGGCAGCAGCGTCGTCACCAATTACGATGCCGCGGGAACGCGGACGAAGGTGACCGACTCCCACGCCGACGGCAGCAAGGACGTCTATCTCTTCAACATCACCGGCCAGAACTATACGGTCGAGCACGACGTCTACGATGCGACCGGCTTCCTCACCACGCTGATCCGCAAGCATGCCGACGGCAGCATGGCGTTCAAGCTGGTGCAGAGCAGCGACGGGACCAAGGCCACGGAATGGTACAACGCCAGCGGCGTTCTCACCAGCGAGGTGCTCGAGAAGCCGAGCGGCTACAACTCGACGACGGTCTATACCAACGGCGTGAAGACCGCGACCTACATCACCAACTCTGACATGAGCCACGACAACTATAGCTACAACATCACCGGTCAGAGCTATACCACGCAGTATCAGCACCTCGATCCGACCGGCAAGACGACCGAGGTGATCCGCTCGCACGCCGACGGCACGCTCGACTATACCCAAATCGTCAACAGCGACGGCAGCAGCGTGGTGACCAACTACGATGCGGACGGCGTCAAAAAGACGGAAACCGACTACCATGCCAACGGTTCGAAGGACGTCTTCCAGTTCAACATCGTCGGCCAGACCTATGCGAACGAGCACGACAGCTACGATTCGACCGGTTTCCTCACCCATATCGTTCGCACTCACGCGGACAACAGCCTGGCCTTTACGCTGGAGCAGAGCGCCGACGGCACCAAGACCTCCGACTGGTACGATGCCAAGGGCGTCATCACCAGCGAGGTGACGACCAAGAGCGACGGTTACAACTCCACGACCGTCTACACTGGCGGCGTCAAGACCGCTGCCTATATCAAGAATGCCGATGGCACGTCGGACAACTGGAACTATCACGTCACCGGTCAGTCCTACACCACCCAGCATCAACACCTCGATGCCTCGGGCAAGCTGGTCGAGCTCACCCGGACCCACGCCGACGGCACGCTTGACTACAGCCAGGTCATCCACAACGACGGCAGCAAGGTGACCGACATCTACAATGCCGCCGGTACCAAGACCCAGGAGACCGCCAACAACGCGGACGGCTCGAAGGACGTCTTCCTGTTCAACTTCAACGGACAGGCTGGCACCACCCAGCACGAGAACTACAATGCCGCCAATGCGCTGCAGTTCTTCGATCAGACCAAGGCCGACGGTACGCACAACGTCACGGCGGTCGCCAGCGGTGTGACGATCGACGGCGGGGCCGGCAACGACGTGTTCTCGGCGGCGCCGGGCTCGACCACCGTGGCTTACGATCATGGCCACGACCAGATCCTCAACTTCCAGGCCGGCGACTCCACGACCCACGACACGATCGCGATCTCGAAGCTGCTGGCCACGGACTACAGTCACCTGCAAATGACGCAGTCCGGCACGAACGCGCTCATCACGTTCTCGGCCAACGACACGATCCTCCTGAAGAACGTCTATGTCTCGAGCCTGACGAGCCACGACTTCCTGTTCGTCTGAGCGAATTGCTACTCAGACGGGCGCCAGCATAGCCGGGGCCGGGACCATGCAGGGTCCCGGCCCCGTTCGCTTGTTGGGCGGCTGCCTCATCGATGAGCAGGAACTGACTGCCATCCGCAATTGGATGGGGCCCATGCATTCAGACGCACTGCCGCGATTGCGCCGTATCGGCCAGCGCGCTTGCGAACTTGCGTCACAATTCGTCTCTAGAAGGGAGACGAACCGCGCAAGGACTCCGAGGCCCGATGGAAGCCAGTGAAGCAAGACGTTTTGTCGTTCTCGACTTCTACCGCTTCGTCGCCGCGCTCGGGGTCTTCATCTTCCACCTGAAGCTGATCGACACGGGCATTTCGCCGGCCTGGAACGGTTCCTACGGCCTGTTCGTGGACATGTTCTTCATCCTGTCCGGCTTCGTGATCTCCTATTCCTATCCATCAGACGCGCGCGGCGTCCGCGCCTATTCCCGCTTCATGATCCGTCGCATCGCGCGGATCTATCCGCTGCACCTGCTGAGCTTGCTCGTCTTCGTGGTGCTGATCGGCGTCGGCCTGGAGCGCACGGCCCGCTCGACCCCGCTGGACTTCCTGTACAACCTCCTGCTGCTCCAGGCCTGGGGCGTCACCAATCACCTCAGCTTCAACTCGCCGTCCTGGTCGATCAGCGCGGAATTCTTCTGCTACCTGATCTTTCCGCTGCTGATGCTGTTTGCGCGCAAGCTGCATCCCCTGGCGCTGGCCGCCGTCGTTGCGGGGCTCTATCTCATCCTGGCGCACGGCCATCTGCCGATCTGGCAGGAACGGTCACAGATGTATGGGGCCAATTACGACTACGGCATGCTCCGCGCATTGCCGAGCTTCCTGAACGGCATCCTGCTCGCGATCCTGTTCCGGATGTCGCAGCCTTATCGGCAGAAGCGGGTGGTGTTCGTCGGCATCGCCATGTTCGGCATCTCCGTGCTCGTCCTCAACGTCTTCGCCAAGCCGGACCTCGCCATTCTGCTGTTCTCCTGCGCCATCCTACTCACCGCTGTCGGCGAAAGCGCCTTCACCGAATTCCCCGGCGCCCGCCTCCTTGGACGGCTCGGCAACACCTCATACGCGATCTACATGCTGCACGATGCCGTTCTCATTGCCGCGTTCAAGCCGCTGTGGACCTGGCTCGGACTGCGCCCGGATCAGTTCGGCCTGTTCGCCCTCGCCTGCTGCGTGGTGCTGACGATCGTCGCCGATCGCACCTACGCCTATTTCGAGAATCCCGCGCGACGCCTCGTCAATCGCCTGGCCGACACCGGGCTCGTGTCCTCGCGCAAGGCCCGGCCGGCGACGGCCGAGACGTCCATACGCTTCGAGAACACCGAGCGGGCGGTCAATTGACGCCGTCCAAAGGGCGTCAGAGCGCTCAGGCGACCTTGCCGTCGGCTTCCCGCACCATCCGCATCGCGCCTTCGTCCAGCAGGGGAGCGACGTTGGCGCGGGACAAGTCCATGACGCCAGGCAGCATCTGACGGACCTGCTCGCCGGCAGCCTGATAGGCGCCGAGGAAGTGCAGCAAAAACTTCTCGAAGCTGTCCCCGACGAGGAACTGGGCCGGCGAGAGCAACAGCTGCTCGCTCACCGCAAAGTGCGCGAACAGGCCCTGGAACTTGTCCTGGTAGGTGATCGCCGCAACGGGCGTTCCCTGCCCGAGCGCAGCAATTGCCAGATGCATGCGGCCGGTGATCACGCCGTCGACCAGACCGACAACGGCCTTGATCTCGCCGGCCGACAGAACCTGATCGACATGATGCACGTGCTCCCCGAGCGCGGGCTGAAGCCGAGCGGCCAGCGGCTGCAGGCAATTGTCGTCGGCAATTTCGGGGCGGTAGTCATGCGCCAGCAGCAACCAGCTTGCATTGTGCTGCCGCGACAGGCGCTCCATGGCGCCCGCGGCAAGCTCTATCATCCGCTCCAGCTTGGCCGGTTCCGGCTTCTTGAATAACATCGGGTGGATGTTGAAGACGAAGACCTTGCGGCCCTGTTCGCGCTGCCGTGCGATCGTGGACGCGATCTGCTTCACCGCCACGGTGTCGACGCGCGGCGTCAGCATGAACGCTGCGTCGGCGACGAGACGCGCGCGCTTTCGGGCAAAATCGTCGAAACGCTGAAGGGATATCGTATCGCGTAGATTCAAGACCACGCCCGGATCGAGCAGTCGGAACACTTCGCGCAACGCCTTCGCGGGACGGGAGTTGAAACTGAAGCCGAGCACGCTGACCTTGGCGCCGAACGCCGCCATCAGGTCGGCAACCAGCAGCATGCGCGCCGCATCCACCGGCGAATAGTATCCATCGAGCACGTCGGCTCCCAGAACCATCCCGAAATCCGGTCGGATGATCGAGAGCTCCTGTGCGACCCTCTCGTAGGAAAACGGCTGTCTCCAGATCTCGAGCGGCTTGAAACCCATGGCGCGCACATCCGCGCTCGCGGCAACGGTGGCGGTGACGATGTAGATCTCCATATCGGGATAGACCCGCTTCATCTCGCCGACGGCGGCTTCGATCATCGCCTCGTCGCCGCGCGACTGATGAATGCTCCAGGGGTCCGACGGCAGCAGGACGAGCCGGCGCGGATCGTTGCGCGGCGCCGCGTTGACGCCGATGTCCTTCCGGGCGATCTGCCACCTGCGCAGCTCAAGAAGATCGACCGCGAAGGGCGTATTCTTAGCGCTGTTGAGCCAGCCTCTGAGTTGCCTGCGAACGGGCACCGGGATCAATTGTTTCACGTCGTTCTCCTCGTCTTCCTCAGGCGGTCGCACCGCGCTTCACGACGAAATCGATCAGCGAGAAGAGCTGCTTCCGCCAAAACAGCAGGATGCACATCAGATACGTCGCGCCGAAACACGACGACAGCAGCCCCATCCGCAAATAGGGGTTCAGGCCGGGGGTCGCCTCGCGGCACAGCACGACCGCGCCATAGGCCAGAACGATGGCACACAGGCAGCCCGCGATCGGACGCAGGAACTGGCTCCAGCTCAGGCCCAGCAGCCGGAGCGCCAGCGCGAATGTCACGGGGGTCACCACGAGCTGCGCGAACGCGAAGATCGTCGCCAGCTGACCAATGTCGCGTGAAGGCAGCAGGAACATCGCGGGCACGGCGGCGCAGAATTTGAGGATGTTCAGCGCAAAGACGTAGTTCGGCTTCCCCAGCGCGCCGAAATAGGCGCTGTTGACGAATTGCACCGTCTGAATCGCGCCAATGAGCATCAGCGGCCTCATCACCGCTTCGCTACCGCTCCACTTCGCGCCGAACAGCAGCAGGGAAAACTCCGGTGCGATCGCAGCAAGCAGCACAAAGATGGGGGAGCCGACCAGCGCGCCGAGACTGACACTGCGCAGATAGGCGCCGGCAATACGGTCGCGCTCGTGAGCGATTTTGGACAGCGCGCTCAACGCGACGTCCATGACCGCCTGGGTGAGGAGTTGCATCAGGATGATGTAGACCCGCGCACCAACCGTGTAGATGCCGAGGGCAGCGACGCCATAGAGCGACAGGATGATCATGTCGATCGTCCGAACGATGGCGAAGTCCAGCAGCCTGTTCAGCACGACGTGGACGCTGTAGCCGGAGAGCTCGCGAAAGCTTCCAGTGTCGTAGCCGCGCATCGGCAGCCACCGCGGCTGGCTCCAGAGCCACAAGCCGCTGATCGCGCTCTGAACGACCACCTGGATCACGAGGCTGAGAGCGCCGAATCCGGCATAGGCGCAGGCGATTCCCACGATGCCGGAGATGGCCGTCGCCACCATGGTCCTGACCGCGAGCACGCGAAAATCCATCTGGCGCTTGTAGAGCGCCTCCTGGAACAGGGTCGCGGTGCCGATCGGAAGCGAGAGGCTGGCGGCCGTCAACAGCGGTGCGAGCCCTTTCACGTCGAGCCAATGCTCGATATCCGTTGCAAGGAACGCAATCAGGACCGCCAGAACCGTCGAAGCTGCAAAGGAGCAGAAGAAGGGCAGCGTCACATCGGCGGACTCGAGCGTGCGCCGCTGGATCAACGCGTCGCCGAAGCCGAACTCGGCGATCGAGCTCAACAGCAGCAGGATGAAGGCGACGAGCGCAGCAAGACCGAAATCCGCGGGATTGAGCAGCCGGGCCAGAACCAGAAACAGGACGAACGACAGCGCCCGGCCGCCCCAGTTCTGGGCAAGCGACCAGAACAAGGCAACCACGACCTGATGTTGTTTGCCCTGCGTGACATTCATCAACAATTCGACCCAATTCCGACAGATCCAACCACAATCGCAGACTAGACGACTTGGCACACGATGCTGCCGCGACGTCACCATCTCCGATCACGGAGGAGAACTCATTGCTCGCTACATTACGACGGAGTGATGGCAATCAGATGAGAGCCGTCACGATCCCGATTTAGTGTGGAAGTGAGTTCAAATCGTGGACTACACTCCAATCAACCTTTGCGAAGTGATGCAAAATGGATGCCTTGATGAATTCGCCCGCCGAGCGTTCTTTCCGTAACTCCAGGCGCTTGCGTGTGGCCATCTACGCACCGCATTTTGCGGAATATTCCTATCGGCTCGCAGCGGGATTGGCGCATCATTGCGACGTCCGCCTCGTGCTCAACGCCAAGGACGCGAACCAGCAGTGGGAACTGGCCGATATCGCCGTGGCCGCGCCCTTCGAAACACGAATTCGCGACCTGAGCCTGCGCCGCGGCGGCGCGATCGGCATCCCCGCCTCCTTCATGGACATAATTTCGTTTCGTCCGGACGTGATTCATTGTCACGAAGTTCCAGAGATCTACACATCCAAGCTGATCCAGCTGCTTCGTCCGTTCGGCATCCCCCTCGCGCTGACGGTTCACGATGCGATTCCGCATTCGGAAGGCGGCTCCGGCACCTCGCCACGTGAAGATGCCTGGCGCGGACGCATGCGCGCAGCCGCATCGGTCGTCACCACGCATGGCGAGAGCTGCATTGCCGATTTCCGCCGCGCCTCGCCTGATTTCAAGGGCGAGACGGTCTCCAGCATGCACGGCGTGCTTATGGTTCCGCCAGCCAAAGGCGCGGTCACCGAGCCGGAGTCTGCGCGGATCCTGTTTTTTGGACGGATGTGGGCATACAAGGGCCTGGACGTGTTCATCGATGCGATCGACATATTGGTCCAGCGCGGAGTGGCGCATGAAGCGATCGTCGCCGGCCGCGGCCCCGAGATGACGCGGCTCGGCGCGCGGATGGAGGCGATGCCGACCGTCAAGGCGATCAACGCCTATATTTCGCCCGCGGATACCGGGCGGCTGTTTCAATCGGCGACCGTGGTCGCCTTGCCCTATAAGGATGCAACACAGAGCGGCGTCCTTGCATCAGCCTATGGGAATGCGCGTCCGGTCGTTGCCAGCGCCACCGGTGGCATTCCCGACGTCGTGACTGACGGCGTCAACGGGCTGCTGGTTCCTCCTGGCGATGCGACTGCGTTGGCCGATGCGCTCGAACGCGTCCTGACCTCGAAGCCTCTTGCCGCGACCTTGACCGAGGGCGCACGGCAGACGGCAGCCGGCATCCTGAACTGGGACCGCATCGCCGAGCAGCTGCTGGGGTCCTATCACAGGCTCGCCGGTCGTACCGTGAGCTGACCGCGACGGGCGGTCTCTCAAACCGATTGCTCGATCTGGGGTCGGAAGAACATGCCGCGGATCGTGCCATCCAGCAGACGCCTCAGCCTCACCTCGATCAATTCATAGCTGATCGCACTTGCGACCAACGACATCACCAGCCCGAGCACGATGAAGGCGGCCCACAGCAGCCAGCGGTCAACACCGAGCGCGACCAGCTTCAGGCCGATCATCTGCAAGGGAAAGAGCACGAAGGGATGCACGAGATAGAGGCTGTAGCTGATCTTGCCGACATATTGGAGCGCCGGCGTACTTAGAACTTTCCCGAGGCCCGATTCCGGGGCAAGCGCCATGCCGAACAGCAGAAATCCGGGAAGGAGCCCCACGAACGGGTGAAACAGCACGAGGCTCGCATACATAGCGGCTCCGCAAGCCAGGCCCGCGAACAGACCGACGGGCCCGGGAATGGAGATGCGAAAACCGGTCGCACTGAACAGCATCCCGATGCAGAAGAACGCGGTGATCGGCCAGTGCAGGAGGCAAGCGATGCCGAGCAGGATCAAGGGGGCGGCCACCATCCTCCCCCCGAAACGCAGCATCGAGAACGTCAATGCGAACCAGATGTAGAACGCCCACTCATAGGTCAACGTCCAGGCATTCTGCTGGGCAATGGGCAAGCCGAGCGCGTCTTGCACGAAGAACAGATTGGCGGCGAAGATCGAGAGATAGCTGGTCAGATCGATGCCGCGGAAGAACTTGTAGGCCACGATCGGCCCGATCGCGAACAGCGCAAGATGCAGCACGACGAACACCGGCATGATGCGCAGGACGCGGTCGAAGAAGAACCGCGGCAGCGAACCGTGCCGAATCAAACTCGCGGGAATCAGAAAGCCGCTGATCATGAAGAACAGCTCGACACCGTGCCCGCCGACATTGATCACCGATTGCAGCCAGAGCCAGAGCGGCGGCAGGAAGCCGGGGTTCGGGATGTCGTACATGCCTGCCTTCGGCATGTCGTAGAAATGGTCCATCAGCACGCTCAGCGCCGCGATGCCGCGAAGGCCCTGGATCGAAGGAACGAATGATCCATCATAGGCGACGCCGGGCTGGTGAGGTGCCTTGATCACTCTGCGGCACCCTGGGTGCTGAGGGCAGGCTCGAGAACAATCGGCTTTCTTCGCGCCGAACGGAACCTATGCCCGAAGGCAATGCTGGGTTTCTCGACGTAGGTGAATGTCATCCAGCTGACGAAGATCGACAACGCCAGGATCATGACGAGGAAGATCGACCATGCCAGCGGCCCATCGCCGACCCAGGCCAGGCGATGGATGAAGACGATCACGAACGGCGACATCAGGTAGACCGAATAGCTGATCACGCCGACGAACGCCATTGGGCGCCACGCCATCTTCTCGCCGAACACGGCAAAGGCGATGAAGACCAGCGCCGCGCAGACATAGGCCGATCCGATCGAATAGCTGTGGAAGAAATTCTCGTGATAGACGCCTCCGAACCGCCGGTCGGACAGGGTGATGGCGAAGATCGCATACATGAGCGTGCAGACGGCCACATGGGTCCATCGCAGCTTTCCGCCAATGACGGTGTCGCGGATGATCTTGCCCAGGAACATCGCCGACAGGTTCAGCCCGACCTCCATCACCGAGGAAACGGTCCTGTTCTCGACCAGGAGCGCAGCGCTGGTTCCGATCAACGCGGCGGCAACGACGATCGTCACCGCCGTGAAGCGCCGGTTCAGCAACCCCATCGCAAAGAGAATGGTGCATCCGACATAGAACAGCAGCTCGATCGCCAGCGTCCAGTAGAACACCCAGAGGTTCGGGACATTCACGAAGGTCTGCAGCATCGTCACGTTCGCGGCGATCTGCCCCAGCGGATAGATCTTCGACTCCAGCAACTGCATCGTCACGAGCCCGACCAGAAGCGAGGTCCAGTAGGCCGGATAGAGCCGAAAGAAGCGGCTGATCGCAAAATCGCGCACGGGCGTGGCGCTGTCCGGAAAGCTGAACGGAATGACGAATCCGCTGACGAAGAAGAACAACACGACGCCGAACCGGCCGAAGTTCATGTAGTAGCCGAACACGTCATGAATGGGCCAATAATAGGCACCCGTCGGGTGCTTTTCGACGATGATCTCGAATACATGCTGGACCAGGACCGACAACACGGCAATGCCGCGCAGCGTGTCGATGAATGCGAGCCGTTTATGCGTCATTCGTTCTCACCTGCTTCCGCTCGCCGCCGGCATATCCGGGCGGAAGCCTTCCAATGACGGCACCGGCTGCCGCATGACAATTGGCACGGCGTCGCCCGCCCGTGCGGAGGTCGCACGCCGCGAGAACACCTCGCTGAAGCTCAACGCGATGATCAGCAGGCCGGATGCCGGACCGTAGTTCAGGACCGTAATCGTGAACAAATTGACGACGAAGATCAGCGTGAGCTTGTAGACGTCGGTGGCGCCGAACGTCGCCCGGAACACCATCACCATGAACGCTGCGAACGGGAGTCCGAACATCAGGTAAGTGCCGATGTAGAAATTGTCGACGGGCACCCAGAAGTGCGCAAGCGGCGAGAACAGCTTCTGCGGATAGTTGAAGCAGCCGGCCCCGCAGCCGGTGATGAGACCAATCGGCATGAGCTGGCTCATATAGACGAAGGGCAGCTGCCAGCTGTTGTTGATGCGATCGACGATACTGAACAGGGTCGAGTGCGGCACCGCCGCGGTGCCGGAAGCGACCACGATCATGAAGAACGGCACAAAGATCGCAGCAAAGGACCACTGTGCGATTCTTCGGATTGCGGGGAAGCGCGATTTCTCCGGCAGCATCCGCACGAACACCAACAAGATCAGGTAGAGCACGAGGACGATCATGGTCGTCTTGCTGGTGGTCAGTTTAATGGCATAGATCGCGATGGAACCGAACAAGAGGCACCACGTCGTGCTCATGCGAATGGACGTGATCGCGAACGACACGAGGATGAAGAAGGCCGCCATGGTGTTGTCGGCCGCAAAGCCCATGAGGCGCTGGTCGTCGCCGCCATAAGCCCACCACAGCCGGCCGGCCTCGCGTACGGCGCCGAAGGACTCGTATTTGTACCCCACCCAAGGCATCAGGTAGAATTTCGTCAGGAAGACGCCGATGATGGAGAGATAGAAGGTCGCTGCGATGACCGACAGCAGCTTTCGATACGAGCCGAGGCTCGAATCGCAAAAGCAGAATCCGACGAATACCGGCAGCATCATCTTGAAGGACGAGATCGCCGCGTTCATCGTACCCATCATGAAGTAGCCGAGCACGAGCGACAACATGATCTGCACGAGCACGACCAGGGCCAGCGTGCTGCGATTGCGCAGGATGCAATGCACGAAGAACTGGGCCAGACACAGAAGCGCGACGCCATCGGGCAGATACCACAGCGTATCCACGTGATAGATGCTGGTGTAGTAGCGCATCACGCCGCCAAAGGCGTCGCGGATCAGGTAGACCCCGAGCGCGATCGCCTCGATATTGAGGCTGATCAGCGTGATTCGCGGCCGATGCAGCGCGAGGATGCTCATATCAGGCTCAATTGGTCAGCCGCGCCGATCGCGCGGCAGATGGCGCGAAATCCGGACGGCTTCCGAGCGCATTTCGCATGAACTTGCCGCCGGGAATTTCGATGTAGAGATAGGTGAAGTGCGAAACCACCAGCACGGCGGCCAGTGAGACGACGAGGTTCAGCGTCGCCGGCAGGCCCGCCCAGATCGAATCCAGCGCAGCGATCCGCCCTGCCCCCACCGCCCGCACGAAATATTCGGCCAGCAGCACCACGAGCGCGTGCACCATATAGATGGAGTAGGAGCGGCGCCCCAGCCAGACCAGCGGCCTGGCCACCAGCATCCGCGGCACCAGCAGCGCGTCCGGAAAGGCCAGCAAGCTGCCGAGGAAGATCGCGAACGTCACCGGCGCGAGGAAAGTTGCCGCAGGATTGGTCTCCGCCAAGGACACGAGGGCGATGCTGGCGATCATCGCGACGAATTGCAGCGCGCCCTGCACAGCAGGGCCCGGCTTGGCCGGCAGGCGATCAACGATCCTGACCGTCAGCACGCCCAGAAAGAAGCTCACGAAGCAGCGCAGAATGCCGAAATCGGTCTGAAGCCCGAGGCTCCTCTTGTCGAGCACGAAGATGATGAAGACCAGACTTCCGACCGCAAGCGCCCCGCAGAGGACGTAGAACCACAACAGGGAACGCATGCGTTGGGCCAGCAGGACGATCAGACCAAACACCAGATAGGTGTAGAACTCGACGCTGATGCTCCAGCTCGGCGCGTTCCAGCTGAGATAGTCGATGAACCCCATCGAATGCAGCAGCAGGACGTTGAGGCCGAAAGAATAGGCATTGTTCACCTCGAAGGCCGCGGGCGCGGCCACCACGACGCCTGCCATGACCAGACCGATACGCAGCAGGCGGAACACGAGATTTGCCAGCAGCATGACGATATGCAGCGGGTAGACCCGCGCCAGACGCCGCACCATGAACTCGCGCAGCGAGAAGCGTCCAAAATCGCTCTCGACATAGCTGAGCGACATGACGATCCCGCTGAGAACAAAGAACAGATCAACCAGCAGCCACGCACTCCTGAAGAAGGAGCAGTTGATCCAAGCGTTATGCGGAAATGCCGCGAGGAAGGTCGGCATCAGCAGGAGATGGTGAATCACCACCGAGGTCGCGGCGATCCCTCGGATGCTGTCGAGCGGCAGGACATGCGCCTTCTCACGATGAACCAACTCCGTCACATCAACATTCCCAGGCTATTGCACCGCAGCAGTGTGTATCAGGGTCTCGCACATGTTCAATGTCTGCGATCGCGGACTCGCATTCGACGCATGACGATCGACGATAATTTCAACCCTTGCAGATCATTCGGACATGCGAACGCCAAGTTCATGCCACTTTTCATCTGGCGCGCGCGTGCGTCGGCGCGCAGGTCGATCAGGATGTGATGATTGCGAGTATTTGCGTGCAAAGTGTGCGCGAAATTCGGCGCTGTTGCGATAGTGGTCTTCGCAGCACGATTGATCTGTCTGCGTGCAGATGTCGCACGGAATATTCTCTCGCTCGAACGGAACAATGCGGCACATCGTGACTTGTGTCGGTTTTTGCGACGCGCGGATATGCGAGTGCCTCTTATGTTTTCAGATTGCAACATTCATGAGCGCGACATGCCGATCTCGCAGGCATTGCATTTCATGTTTTTGCAACCGAGCGAAATGCAGACGACGCATCCGTTGTCGGCAGTTCCGCACTAACTTTTGCGCCGCACAAAAATTGACACAGTTACCTGCCAAGTTTCGGGTGTTCTCCTATTGCAACAGAAGCAAGGAACACGGATGGGCCGCGGACTAACACGTCGTCATGCACAGCCGCGTTGGCTACCGATTCTCTTGATAAGTTCTGCGCTGATCGTGTCGAGCGTCGATGCTTGCCGCGCTCAGTGCGTCGAATTTGCGGACCGCGCCTCGCAACTCGAACTCGACACCTTCGTGAAATCGCCCTCCTCGCTTCTGGAGCGACTGCGCAATGACAAGGAGAAGCTGCGGTATCGGCTCGCGACCTATATCGCGACGAATCCGTCGGTGCTGCCGTCCGTCCAGACGCTCATCTCGGCCTCGGCTTCGACCGATCGCTCGTCCATCGGCGCCGCGCTGCGCATTGCCGAAGGACGATGCACGTCTAAGAAGCCGGACGCTGCGCGCAAGATCAGGGATTTCGTGCAGCGAATCGGCGATCTCAACGTGCAAGCCGGTTATTCCGCCGCGGGAGAGGACGATCCCGGCGTCCAGGCACAATCGCAGGACAAGGGAGCGGCGCAACCACCCCGGGGCACTGGCCTGCTCGACGGCGAATGGAAGACCAAGTTGGCCAATCCATTCAAGCCCGTTCCCATTCCGCAATGATCATGACCGTCAAAGGCAGCGAATTAGCAAATGTATCAGCCTAGAGAACATTTCCAGTCGGGACACCGATTCGGCATCGAATTCGGCGGGGCGGTCCTCAGCTTCGAGCGCGTGGCCGACGTGCTGCGCCGCCAGTGGCCGGTCGTCGCGGCATGCGCCGGCGCGTCGCTGGCGCTGGTGCTCGTCTACCTGATCACGGCGCAACCCATGTATACGGCAAATGCCCGCATCATGATGGATACGCGTCAGGCGCAGGTTCTGGATAAGGACAGCAACGCCAACAGCGCCCTCATCGATACCGGCTACGTCGACAGCCAAGTCGAAGTCATCAACTCGGACGACCTGATTCTGTCCGTCGTCCGTCGCCTGAAGCTGACGGAGGACCCGGAGTTCAATGGCTCCAATCCGGGCCTTCTCTCCATCATCATCGGCAAGGCGACGTCGCTGTTCGGCTCCCGCGAACCGGCATCTCAGGAACAAATCGAACATGCGGTGGTCGAGCAGGTTCAGAAGAACCTGAGGACGGAACGTGTCCTGACAACATATGTTCTGTCGCTCAACTATCGCGCGCGGAGCCCCGACAAGGCCGCCAAGATCGCCAACGCCATCGCCAACGCCTATCTCGTCGGCGCCCTGGAGGCCAAATATCAGTCCACCAAGCGGGCCACCGAATGGCTGCAGCAGCGCAGCCTCGAGCTGAGCGAGCAGGCATCGGCCAGCGATCGCGCCGTCCAGACCTTCAAGGCCGAGAACAACATCGTCGGAACCAGCCGCGGCTTGATGTCCGAGCAGCAATTGTCGGACCTTAACACGCAGCTCGTTCAGGCACGGGCTGCGACCGCCGAAGCCAAGGCCCGGCTTGACCGGATCGATACGATTTCCGATCAGGATGTTGCGCAATCGACTGTGACGGACGCCCTTAACAACTCGGTGATCACCCGTCTGCGCGCTCAATATCTCGACCTCCAGGCGCAGTATGCCGACTGGTCCAGGCGCTACGGCAAGACCCACCTTGCGGCGGTCAACCTGGCCAACAAGATGGACGAGCTGCGCAAGAACATCGCCGACGAGCTGCGCCGGATCGCAGACGCCTATCGCAGCGACTACGAGATCGCAAAGAGCCGGGAGGCCTCGCTCGAAAAGAACGTGAAGGAGCTCGTCGCCCAGGCCGGCAACAAGGGCCAGGCCGAGGTCAAGCTGCGCGATCTCGAAAGCGCCGCCGACACCTACCGCAATCTCTACAACAACTTCCTCGAGAAGCTACAGAGCGCGACGCAGAACCAGAGCTTTCCGCTCAGCGAGGCGCGCCTCATCAGCACCGCCGCCAAGCCGGACCGCAAGAGCTCCCCGCGTACGGTCCTCGCTCTGGTGGGCGGCCTGGTGGGCGGCCTCTGCCTCGGCTTCGGCGCAGCATTCGCGCGTGAATTGCTGAGCGACGTGTTGCGGACCCCGGGCGAGGTCGAGGATGA
This sequence comes from Bradyrhizobium sp. CCGB12, assembly GCF_024199845.1. Classification (NCBI taxonomy): domain Bacteria; kingdom Pseudomonadati; phylum Pseudomonadota; class Alphaproteobacteria; order Hyphomicrobiales; family Nitrobacteraceae; genus Bradyrhizobium; species Bradyrhizobium sp. CCGB12. The sequence continues at coordinate 5,025,363 of NZ_JANADO010000001.1, forward strand.
GCTCGGCGTGAAATGCCTCGGCGTCCTGCCGGACATTCGCCCGCCGACGAAGACCGGCGCGTTGCTTTCGACGTCCGCGAAGACAGGCCCACCCGATCTGTCCCGCTACGTCGTCGATCATCCGTTCTCGCGGTTTGCCGAGACCTTGCGCAACATCAAGGTATCGATCGACGTCGCGCGCCTGACCCGCGAGATCAAGGTGATCGGCATCGTCTCCTCGCTTCCAAAGGAAGGCAAGACGACGGTGGCCGCCAACTTCGCGCAGTTGATCGCCCTGACCGGACATCGCACGGTCCTGATCGACGGCGATCTGCACACGCGCTCGCTGACGCGGGAGCTCGCGCCCAACGCCAAGAGCGGACTGGTGGAGGCTCTCAACGACCCGGCGAGCCTCGGCTATCATGTGCAGCGAAGCAAGGAAACGGGACTGGATTTCCTGCCCTCCGTCGTGGCTTCGCGCATGGTCAATTCGGCCGACGTCATTGGGTCCAAGGCAATGGCCGAGTTGCTCAAGGTGCTGAAGGAGCACTACGAGTACATCGTCATCGATCTTGCCCCGGTGATGCCGGTGGCGGACTCGAAGGCCGTCAGCTTCCTGATCGACGCCATGGTCTACGTGATCGAATGGGGACAGACCACGCGAACCGCTCTTCAGGAGTCGGTTTCGGGGTCGGAAGTCCTCCAGAAGAAGCTGATCGGCGCCGTGCTCAACCGCGCGAACCCGAAGATGCTCAAGCGCATCGAGGCCTATAAGGGCAAGCACCACAACAGCTACTACGTCGAGCACGAGCACGCTTAGGCCGCGGCCGAGCGCCGCTGGCGCAACGCGCTAGCCGAGCTGGAACGACCTCAGGCCCGCTGCCTTTGGCAGCGGGCCTTATTCGTGCCTGGAGGCATTGTCGGGGTCGGGGCCATCAAGCGCGCCGGTGCGCATGGGGACGGCTAGAGCCCCCCGCCCGGTGGCGATCGCTCCAGGCGCGCCCGGACCGCTCCGATCTCCGTATTCGTCCGGAATCCACAAGTTGCGACCATTGCTCTAGCCCAAAAGCAAGGATTGACGACAACTACTGATTGGCTAGGAAACTGCGCCGGCTGCCAAGCCACCCATCGCAAAGCGGCGACAGACCCGGTCCTTGATGCCTCGAGATGCCAAATCTTTAGGCACCTTTCCTTCTTGGTTCCGTGGGGCTAACCTCGGCTCATATTGGCAGTCCGTTTTCGGTGGCTTGGATGCTGATCATCCTTACGATTTTGACAATTTGGGTCCTGCTCAACATCCTGTTCGTGTTGATCGTGGTTCCCCCTCGCAAGCCGCGTCGGCAGTCGATGGCGACGACGCTGTCACCCGCCCCCATCGACCCCAGCAGAAGAGAAATCGAGCAGGACGAACCGTTCTCGGTCCGTCAAGTCATAGCCTCCGTTGCGATGGGGGCCTTCTTCGTGCTCGTGCCGCCGCTCCTTGCCCTGCGCGATGCTATTGTTCGCTTCTTCGGCAGATCCTCACGCGACGGAACCTGAATCTCGCGTTTCCCTACGATTTGAGGATCCAGCCGGCGGCCAGGATTTGCGGCCCTCAGTTAATAGGCTTCCTGGAACATCACGGCAGAGGCGGTGCGCGCCATGATCTTCAGGTCGAGCCAGATGCTCCAGTTGCTGACATACCAGACATCGTACTCGACCCGCTTCTCCATCAGATCGATGGTCGGCGTTTCCCCTCTGAACCCGTTGACTTGGGCCCAGCCGGTCAGGCCCGGCTTCATGTGATGGCGATACACGTACTTGCTGATGAGCTCGTCATAGTAATTGTCGTGGGCGAGTGCGTGCGGGCGCGGCCCGACCAGTGACATGTCTCCGCGCAACACGTTCCAGAGCTGCGGCAACTCATCGATGCTCGTCATGCGGAGGAAACGCCCAATCTTTGTAACCCGGGCATCCTTCTTGGTCGCCTGCGTAACCGTCTCACCATTCTCGGAGACGGTCATCGTGCGAAATTTCCAGATCTGGAACGGCTTGCCGTTGAACCCGCGGCGGGACTGCCGGAAAATGACGGTTCCCGGTGAATCCAGCTTGATCAGAACGGCGACGGTCAGCAGCAGCGGCGTCAGGAGCACCAGCGCGAACAGGGCGATCCCGACATCCAGGCAGCGCTTTTGCAACCGCTCGAGAATACTGAGCGGTGGTCGCTGGATTTCAACCGCGACGGTTCCACTGACCGGCAGGAACGGACGGGCTACCAGATCGGCGAGCGGGTCGTCCGGCAGGAGGCGTATCGGCTGCGGGACGGCGCGCAAGTAGGGGCCCAGCTTTCGGAGCATCGGCAATTCGTTCCAGTCGATCGCAAGCAGATATTCGTCGACATCGGCCGAGCGCGACTGACGGATGACATCTCGAATCTGTCGCTCCCAATGCCCGTCATCCCGATCGGCTCCGAGCACGAAATGGCGCGTGACGTCGAAGCCATTCCTGCGCAGATCCTTGAAGCGACTCGAGGTGAAATCGAGCGGCTTCAGGCTGAGCAGAATCACCTTGCGATCGACCAACCGACTTCTCGCAAAGCTGGTGCCGAACACTGCCTGCCAGACAAAGCGGAGGCTGACCAGGCCAAGTCCGCCGATCACGGCGAAGACGATGACGGTGCCGCGCGACAGATTGTCCGTCGATTTCAGCAGGAACGCCGCCACGGCCAGGATCGTCAGCGACGTCAGCCAGATGAAGACTGCTTTTCGAAGTTGCCAGACGAGATTGAGCAAGCGGTGCGTGGCATAGACGTCCCGGAAATAAGCAACCGCGACGAATACGACGCCGACGAACAATCCGGCCCCCACCGACGCGCCGTCGGCAGGCGAAGCGACGGCCGCGCCATACAGTGAAGCCCCGGCGGCATAACTCAACAGGATCAGCAGAAAGTCAGCAGCGATGACGACGATCTGAAATGGCCTCTGAAGGGCGCCACCGCGCATGGATGACAGCGCATGGGCATTCTCAGAACCATAAGTTGCAACAGCCATTCGAACCTCTGCCTTATCGAGAGAGTGTCTGACGCTCATCGTGATGCTGAAGACTCGTCAATTCCCCGCGCGGAAAGTGTTGAGTGATCGCAGCGACATTGTGGCGCCGCACGCAAAACTTTTGCGATGCACGGATGATGCGCCATGTCGAAATACGCATCGACATTCAACGCGCTGAAAATCTCGTCACAGTGCTGACATATCAGCGGCGCGCTGCCCTATTTTGAATCAAGTTCCGCATCTACCACGATGTCGCAGTGATCGCGCGAGCGCGTCTTCGCTCATCTTTGAGGCGCTTCTTGCTTTCGCGAAGTGCGCAGGAATCATTTGCGGGAACTTCAATGGATTTCTATCTGCGGATGTATCGCTGCAATTTGCATGAGGCATGCATCTTTGCCGCGCTCTGCGTTTCAGCGATGCAATTCGTACTATCAATGCGATCCGTTGCAAAACAAGGTAGGCAAAAACTACCGCCCTTCTTTTGGCGTGATCACGCCGGACAACGATGACGCGACCCCACCGACTTCAGATGGGGAGCCCTCCGGTGCCGGCGACTTGGGGAAATTTTCTCGACCACCCGATCGATTGTGCGCCATGAAACCTCTCGCCCGACCACGACCGCCGATACAAAAGCCGCATTTGCCGGAAGGCGTCCGCATCTATGCGATCTCGGATATTCACGGCTGCGCGCATCTGCTCCAGCCCATGCTTCGGGTGATCGACGTCGACGTGGCTCGCAGCCGCCCACGCTATGCGATCGAGGTCTTCATGGGCGACTACATCGATCGCGGTCCGGATACACGTGCCACTCTCGACATCCTGGTCGAGCGGAGTCGCCGGGGAAATGCGGTTTTCCTCAAGGGCAACCACGAGGCATTTCTGGTGAGGGTGTTCGAAGACCCGTCAATTTTCGCGGATTGGCTCGCCGTCGGCGGGGCCCAGACATTGATGTCCTACGGGCTCGCCCCGCCGGACCTGAAGCGCGACGAGCCGGCATCGATATTGCGCGATTTGATTCGCGCAATGCCGACCGAACATCTCGAATTCCTGGACAATCTGCGGCTGAGCTTCACGTGCGGGGACTTCTTCTTCGTCCACGCCGGCGTTCGCCCGGGCGTTCCATTGGCCGATCAGACGGAGCGCGATCTGCTCTGGATTCGCGAAGAGTTCCTGCAGAGCGAAGTGCAGTTCGGCAAATACGTCGTGCACGGCCATACGCCGGTCCGAAGCGCCGAATTCCTGGCGAACCGCGTCAACATCGATACCGGCGCCTATGCGACCGGCAATCTCACCCTGATGAGCATCCAGGGAAGCCGCATGCTCGCGGTATGACAGGGCCGCAACCGCTTGCCACCGACGCGCGAGACGGCCTCGCAAGGATGGAATGAACGTCCGCGTTTTTCCGGATCATGCCCTAGTTGAGCAGAGGCGCCTTCTCCGGCTGCGCGCGCGTCTGCGCCATCCAGTCGCTCCAGGCTCGCTCGTGCTTGATGTAGAGTTCCACCCAACGTTCGCCATGCATGGCCTGACGGACGCGCGCCGCCTCTCCGATCAAGTCAGCGCCTGGGCGGGTGTCCGGCTTATCCAACGCTTCGAACTCGATGGTTTCCGAGATCGTCAGCCCAACGAGCACGCGCTGTCCGGCGCCATCCACGATGTAGCGTCGTGGAGCGTCCTTCTTGGGCTCACTCATGTCATCATGTCCCGTCGTTTCAGTGTGAAGCTGGGTGCCGACAGCGAATTAGACGATATCTAAAAGGCTCGTCGGGCGTGGCCGAACGTTGAGGTGGGTTGGGGAGTCCGGCGCGAGGTGCCGTAGGACGAATTCGCGTCTCTTCGCTGAACGCGCCAAGCGCGCAGCGCGTATCCCAGGATGAGACCAGCGCCGAAAACGGAAGCGGAGACAAACGCAGAAGTCATAGGATTCGCCCTGAATAGTCCGGCTCCCATCAAGAGCGAGCAGTGTGTCGACATCATGGTTCTCAGTGAATCATCGGCGCCGAAAGATTGCTCAACGTCCGATCCTGCATGCAGCGCTCGCTCCAAGCCTGCCGGCCTCTGTCGCATGCCGCCTCGATCGGCGACGGTCACCGAACACTCTATTGACGACCACTCCATATGAGACAGCCACGCCTCGCAGCCTGAACGCATCCAAGTGATCGGGCAGATGCGCGACGGGCACACCGCACGCGCCCCGCGACAAGGGATTTTCGGGGCGAATTGGCCGACCGATGCCCTTGCAACCATCCGGGAGCCGTCGCATTATTTCGCGTCGCATTTCAGAGGGATTCAATCCAATGAACTTCCGCGCCCTTATTCCATCCATTGCCCTGTCCGTCCTTGGCCTCACCTTGACCGTATCCGTGGCACCGGCCGCCGAACTTGCGCTTGCTCCGGCACATCATCGAGCGGCCTCGGTCCAAGGTGGATACGTCTACTGGGATCCCGTTTACCCGCCCGCGATCTATGGCCCCCAGCTTCGCGCGGTCGAGGAAGTTGCAGCGGTGAAGGCGCAGGCACGGCCTGTGTCCCAGCTCTGGTGGGGATATTGGTACGTTCGGTAGTTCGAACGCTTGGCCGAGCAGCGCTCGGCCCGACTAACGATCGCCGCCACACCGGGCAACCGGATGGCGGCGATTTTTGTTTCGCCTCGAACGCGACAGCCGCGCCAACATCGTCGGCGAGCAGAGGCGCCTGGATCGCGAGGTCAACCGGATTGGACATGAGGCCCGCGGGACACTACTGCGCCGCATCAAGGGTAACTGCGCCTCGAGCAATTTTTGTGGCCGGCGCATAAGAGCATCGACGCCCCACGAAACTCAATATCCCTGTCTGTTCAATCCCTTGCAGCCGTGATTGGGCGAAAGGCTAGCAGGGAATAGCGAATGTAAAACAGCGACATCGGCATTGGCAAAACAGGGAAGTCCTGAACCTACAACAGGGATTTGCCATTCCAGGCACGCGGAGCTGGTCTCACAAACCGTCAAACACAGTAAACGAACACGGAATTCGGCCGCTGCGCCTCCGCCGACATAAGCGACGCTCGTCCGACGACACTAACGAACAGCTCACGTCAAACGCACTTCGCGAGCGCCCACAAAATAGCCGGGGACAACGTCTGCCGGAACTAGCTTCGATCCGAGACGCCACTTCCCTTCTGAAATCCAGCATCGTGAAATAACGAGACACATTTAAGTCATCGTGAAGGAGTGGTGTCTATGGGGGTCACGCTAACTGTGAGAACGCTTCCGGCCGATCCCTGGGACGACGAGGATTGGTTCAGCGAGCTTGCTCGTCTTATCGCAGGTGGTGAGCCGCCTTGGTGGCTTCGAAGATTTTTGGTCTACTGGTCGCGGTGTGTACGCGTCGCTATCGCCCAGGATGGGCGACGCCTCACACGAAAGAAGGTACTGGACCGATTGGTAAAGGCCGGCAAAGAACTCAAGGCGGCGCGTGACGTGCTTAACGAGCCCCAGCTAATGGCATTCGTAGTGCCGCCGAACTATTTCTTTGAGCATTTTGGAGGGCTTGATCTCGCGCTGGTCAAACTTGAGGGCATGATCGAACGAGCCAAGTCGTCCCCTCGTTTAGTTCACGCCGGTGGTAAGATCAAAAACGGAGCAAGCAAAGCCGTACCAGAGGACGTCCTTTCGGCTCAGGTTTTGTGTGCGGCAATCATATATGAAGTCTCGGCCGTATTTACTCGGGGTGAATATTTCGCCCCCTCAAATGCTTACCTGGGGAGGTGCGCTCTTAAGCTGTGGGAATGCTCCGGTGGAGAAATTAAGAGCTGGGGCAATCAGCCCCATCGCGCGTGGCGTCCCTACTTTGTAGAGGCCAAGGAACGACCACGCGACGATATTCGAGCAGAACTGAAGGGATGCGTCGCTTGACGCGCTTTGCCACTGCATGAAAGTCCTCGGACAACTAGAGGATTTCATTCAGTAGCAGTTGAGCTGCAGCCAGCGCAGAATGTTTCGGTCGACCGAAACAGCTGGAGTGAACTATGGAAGTGGCGGCACAATCATATGACGCACTGAAACGTGACAGGGAAACAAGAGCTCTTCACTATCTCTCTCTTGATACGCTCCGCCCATCCTCCACGAACGCGCGCAAGCATAGCCGTGCGCAAATCCGCGCTATCGCCAAGAGCATCGAGGCTTTTGGGTTCAATGCGCCGCTTCTCGTTGATCGCAACAAAACAATTCTTGCTGGCCACGGGCGCTATGAGGCGGCGCGCCTTCTCGGCCTTGCAGACGTTCCTGTCTTATTGCTTGAGCACCTCACCGAAGCGCAAGCTAAGGCTTACATGCTGGCTGACAACAAGCTATCCGATCGCTCGTCCTGGGATGATCACCTACTCGCCGTTCAATTAAAAGAGCTTTCGGAGATCGCGCAAGACTTCGACATCACCACTACGGGATTCGAACTTCCTGAGATCGACATTCGAATTCAATCGCTCGACCAGCCTGACACAACCGACCTAGCCGATGAGAATTGGCCGGCTCTGGGACCAACGGTAACGGTAGAGGGCGACCTTTGGCAACTCGGAAGCCATCGCCTTTATTGCGGCGACGCTTTCAATCAAGACGTCCATGACGCCCTGCTCGGAGATCAGCGTGCGGCGGCGGTCTTCACGGATCCGCCATACAATCTCAAAATCGATGGAATGGTTTGCGGCAACGGCCAAATTACGCATCGCGAATTCGCGATGGCCACCGGCGAAATGTCTCGTGCAGAATATGGCGACTTTCTCTTGAAATTGCTGGACGCGATTCGCGTGCGAAGCGAGCCCGGCGCCGTCATCTACATTTGCATGGATTGGCGCCATATCGAAGATCTGCTGGCAGCTGGTCGGGCCAAACAGCTCGAACTTATCAATGTCTGCGTGTGGTCCAAGAGCAACGCGGGTCTTGGCTCATTTTACCGCTCGCAGCACGAGTTGATCGCGGTATTCAAGAATGGGGACGCCGCGCACCAGAACAACGTTGAGCTCGGCCGTTTCGGGCGCAATCGCACCAATGTATGGCACTATGCCGGGGCGAACTCATTTCCGAGGAAGAATGCAAAGAAGCTGCTTAATCTCCATCCAACTGTAAAACCTGTTCGCCTGGTTGCAGACGCAATTTTGGACTGTACCAAGCCGGACGAACTTGTGCTGGATCTCTTTCTGGGAAGCGGCACAACCATTCTGGCGGCGGAGCGAACGCGACGCCGTTGCTCCGGCGTCGAGATAGACCCCCGCTATGTCGACGTAGCTATCCAGCGCTGGCAGAAGCTCACGGGCCGTGAGGCCCGTGATAGGAACGGTGACACTTACGCAAGTCGCGCCGCTCGGTGTGGAGCAGCGCAGTGACGTCTTCAACCGAACAGCTCAACGTTCCAAACGGCTCGTCCCGTTCCCACCGGCGCCACCGGCAACGAGGTGCTAGCGCGCCATCGATGAGTATAACCGGCTACATCTACGGTTTACTCGGCAACCGTCTCGCGATCGAGCTGGATGGCCGCCGCGCATCGATGACGACGCTCGAGATTATCCTCTTGAAACTTTATCAGAAGGAGCTGTCTGGAGATCATACCGCGCTTGCGGTCCGTTTAAAATACGAGCGGCTGGCTCATCGAATGTCGACACCCTCGCTCGAGCTCGTCTTCGTTGACCAGGACTGTCGCGACGAAGAGATGGAATGGAGCAGCAATCAACCATGAATGAGGACAAGGTCGGCTATCGCAGGCCACCTAAACGCTCTCAGTTCAAGAAAGGTGTCTCCGGCAATCCCAAGGGACGGCCCAAGCGCAAACCCTTTTCCATCGCCGATGCCATCAGCGGCGTCCTTGATGCTGCGGCCACGTACCGCGAGAACGGAAAAGCCAAGACCGTCAGCCGGAGAGAACTGAGTGCGCATAACCACGTCCGTTTGGCGTTATCCGGCGACGTTCGCAGCGCAGCCGCGCTCCTGACACTCCTTACGCATGCGGAAAGGTATGGGGAGCTGAGGAGCCGCAAGATCTTCGTGGTGGATTGGCTTCCCGATTACGAGGGGCAAACAGGCGCACAAAAGACCAGCGAGTTCGCCGCAGAGCAACGGGCACGCGTGCGCCGCTCTGTTACGAAGTCGTCCACGAGTTCGTCCTTGCTGCGCCCGATTGATCCAAATGATACGGAATAGACATGGCGCGCTCTTTCGCCTCCGACCACCTCGAAGTAAAATTGCAACGTCTTCACGACGGTCAAGCCAAGGCCTATTGGGCTTTGCAGGGCAGCCGGTTCAAGGCGTTAAGATGTGGCCGGCGCTTTGGAAAGACGGCTCTCGCCAAGACATGGATCAGCCAAGGCTTGGTTCAGGGTTGGGAATGCGCTTGGTTTGCACCTCAACACCGCACCTGGTCAGAGGTCTACAACGAGCTTTCCGACGAACTTCATCCCATTATCGACACGGGATCAAAGGCAGCCGGTGTCATCCGAATGAACACCGGAGGACGACTCGATTTCTGGACGTTGGAGAACGGGATCGCGGGGCGTGGACGTCGTTACCGTCGCATTGTGATTGATGAAGCCGCTTTCGCCAAGAACGGAAGCAACACGGTAGCCGGTTCTGTGATGGAGCTGTGGGAGAAAGCCATAAAGCCAACGCTCTACGACTATCAAGGAGAAGCGCTGGTCTGCTCCAATTCCTCCGGCAGGGATCCGGAGAACTTTTTTTACAACGTCTGCACCGAGCCCCGATATGGCTTCGCAGAGTTTCGCGCAACGACGATGGATAATCCAATGCTCCCCGTGGTGCTCCCTGCGGAGAGTCAGGTCGCCTGGCAGGCTCGTCGGGATCAGCTGATTGAGACTCTTCAAACTGAAAACGATCCCCTGGTTTATCAGCAGGAGTATCTAGCCGAATTTGTCGATTGGTCCGGGGTCGCTTTCTTTTCACGAGACCGTCTCCTGGATAACGGCCATCCCGTTCCGCTTCCATCTCACTGCGACAGTGTCTTTGCAGTGATTGACACCGCCTCAAAAACGGGGTCCGAACACGATGCAACTGCGGTCACCTACTTCGCTCTTAACACCACGGCGAAGTTTCCGCTCACGATTCTGGACTGGGATATCACTCAAATCGAAGGAGCGCTGCTGGAAACTTGGCTGCCGGATGTGTTCAAGCGTCTCGAGGCTTTCGCCAAGAGCTGCCGAGCGAGAGCGGGCGCGATCGGGGCCTTTATTGAGGACAAGAACTCCGGGACAATCTTACTGCAGCAGGCACTACGTCGGGGCTGGGCGGCACACGCCATCGAGAGCAAACTCACTGCCCTTGGCAAAGATGAGCGAGCGATTTCGATCTCAGGCTACGTATATCAAGGTAAGGTCAAGTACACGGAGCCCGCATTCAGCAAGACCGCCGTATATAAGCAGAGATCAAGGAATCATCTCCTCGATCAAGTAGAGCGGTTTAGGGTCGGCGCAAAAGAGGACTATGAAGATGACCTTCTCGATACCTTTTGCTATGGCGTCGCAGTCGCCCTCGGAAACTCCAGCGGATATTGACGCGCCCATCCACTTGGGAAGGCATGGCTCGGTTCGCACAAGACACACCGGCACTATCGCAGCTTAGCTCGGAATTCCGGCTCTTCCATTGAACCGCGTTCGGTTACACTCTTCTCGAAATGATCGGCATCAGGCGGCCGCGGTGGCTCGCCCGGCATCGTTCGCGAGGCGATAAATGTCCCCGACACAACGAGCGCATCGCCCGTCTCTCTCGCCGCGAGCGTTTCGATGATCGAGACCTGAGCGGGGGCTAGCAGATGAATCGTGATGATGTCGGAGCATAGTGGCCGGACCGAGAAAGACACTTGATTATCATCGGGTGTTTGCACCTCCAGCAGCGAGACGCCCCATTTTTCGAAAGAGAAGCCTTCGGCCTGCAGAAGTTTCACAGCATCCGCATTGCGCGTACGGGCTACTTCTGTCATCGCATCCTTAATCCTCCTTTCCATGATGTTGTTCTTATCATCTCGCGCTTTTCGAGCATCTCTTGCCAGTCTGAAGTATTCAAGCGACGCGGCGGTCGTAAGTTCACAGAATTTCTGCTCCTGATTCGGCAACCGGTGACCGTCCCCAGGTGCGGACGATTGTGAGACGTCCTTGGGCGGACTGATCTCAGCCAGAGAAGTAGCGAATAAACCTCCAATCGTCACCAGCAGGACTGGCGATAGAAAGAGACCCAAAGTAGAAAACGTCAGTCCTATTAGCGAAAGGCAGGCACCGCCAGAACTTCGATAGCGTAGCGCTCTTAACAGACCAATTAACCCGAACAACGTCGATAGGGGCACAAACACAAACCCAATGGTGAAAACGCCTAGAAGGCCAAAGCAGCAACCGATAACGCCGAGAATCGCCCCCTGGTTTTCGCCGCGCCTTGCGAGCCGCCTGTGCGGTTGCTGCCTTGCCCCCTCAGCAAAGTCTGCCAACGGGTTGGCGATCCCGGGCCGTCGCACACCGCAATTCGGACAATATGAAGCCCGATCGGCAACTTCTTCGCCGCAACCCCGACATTCTACAACGACCAAGTCAGCCTCCTCGCCCGCCATGAGCCTTTTAGCAAGGTCTGATAGCTCAGCTTCGGACAAGTATCCAGTTTTGGGATAATCCCGTTTCGGGATCAATTTGACCGTCGCCGAATCAATACGCACGGCGACTAATGGAAAAGTCCCTCAAATCCGCCGAATATGCCCGCCTTATCGCCCTTCTTGTCGCGACGCGACATAAGGCCGGCATCCGCCAACAGGCCCTCGCCAAGAAGCTCCGCAAGCCGCAATCCTTCGTCGCCAAATACGAGGGCGGCGAACGCCGGCTCGACGTCGTTGAGTTCATCACCATTGCAGAGGCGCTGGGGACCGATCCCTTGAAGCTGCTCCGACTCTTTGCGCGCGAAAGAAAGCAATAGCGGCCGGACCGAGCGCCCCTCCGATCGCGTAGACCGGAAACCGTTCGGTCGCAGCGTTCGCCGCCGATTTTTGACCCGCAGCGGACGTTGATCACCGATGGTCCGCAGACGTGCTATAAGGTGCGCCGCGCGTGGAGTGTGCGGCGAGAGGTGGCTTGCATGGGCGGTGAGAATAGGATGCGCCCTCGCGGGTCTCATATGTTCGGCGCGGTTGCTCTGCTGTGCGTCGCATCTGTAATCTTTGATGTCGTCCGTGCACCATCCACTCAGGAAGCCATGCGCAGATCGCTCAAGGAACTTAATCTTTTAGAGCTCGCGACGGCATTCGCCGCTTCATCCCGACACCTGCTCGATTGAGAGGTCTTGCTGGAGATGGCATGTACGCTGCGAAGGCGTGCCCATTTCCTTCTATCAGAACCGGATGCAGTGCAAGCCGGGGCCCCCAAGCACTTGTACTGTGGTGGCGTCCGATGAGCAGGTTTGCGTATCGTATTATTGGGATGTCGATCTTAATGGAATGCCGTCAAATCCGCTCGGTGACACGGCCGCTATGCCTCCGTTGGCGACGGTTGCAATCCCAAGATCTCGCGCTCCGCTGAGCGCGAGGCGTGGCGAAACTCGGAATTTCGCCTCATCGGGTCGAATAGAATCCGCCGGTTCGCGATGCCTCAACCGCAACAGCTAGGCTTCTGCGGACGTCTGCTTGTGATCCTAAGACGAAGATCGCGAACACGCGGGATGTCAGCAGTTGAAGCCAGACCGGACGGGCCGAGAACGCGGCTCGACGCGATTGACCCAACTCGGACCTCGCCATCTAAAAGTACGTTAAGTACGCGCCCAATAGCGGACATTCGAATTGACGACCGAAGTGCTTACCCTCTTGGGTGCAGAGAGTGGACAGCGCTACTCCTTAGGCGTCACAGATTTACAGATCTTATTCGTTACCTTGGACCGATGGAAGTTGCGGGAGCTAATCGGTAGTCATAAATAATTGCGCTTTGCTCTGGACGCAACCTTAGAGGCGAGCTCAGCGGGCATCTCCGGATCATCGATCTAAGTGCTGATTGCGATCGTCCCATCTGGTTAGCACGGGCGGTCGCATGACAATTCGGTGAGCAGTCCCTTGGCTTCCTTGAGATCGGGCGTATCGAACCCTTCAGTGAACCAGCTATAAATTCCTGCGAGAAGATTTCGACGAGTGTCGGTGAAGCGTCCCTCTTCATGCCACAATCGCGCGAGACTGATGGCAGCCCGCAATTCGAAAGACTTGGCATTCTGGTCACGGGCGATTGCAAGCGCCGCCTGGAAGTGGCCCTCCACCTCGGCCGGCGAGGCGCCCTGCATGCGCCGGAGCTCGCCCTCTATTCGCCTGAGCTCCGCCTCCCAAGTGTGTTCGTCGATACGCGCTACCAAATCCTTGGCTTCCGCGAGTGCGGCCAAGCCTTCTTCGGTGCGCCCCTGCTTCAGGGAGGTCGCGGCCAGCATGCACAGGTATCGATTCTGCCACCAACTGACACCGATGGCCAGGCGTTCCTTTGAATTCTGTTGCATCAGCGCGAGACCCTCCGCGCCGGCTCCTGCTTCAGCTATCGCCCAGCCCCTCAGGATCAGTCCGCTGAACCGGAAGTAGCGCAGGTTGTGCTGATCGGCGAGTTCGATAATCGCGTCGGCATGAGCGCGCACGGCGCCTGAGTCGAAAAGTAGTTCGTCAAGTCCAGCTCCGCTATAAATCTTCACGTGGGTGTTGAGAGTGGCCTGGTTTAAGTCGGACGCGTATTCGAACGCTTTTCCTTGCCACGTTCGCGCCTGCTCCGGATACCCTAGAATCCAGCAAATGACGGGCAGATATGCGATCGCATAAAATTTCGGATCATGGATGTAATGCACTGGCGGCGGGCGATGCCGGCTCGAATCATAGATCCGGAGGATCGTCTCGAACGCGGATCGGGCCTCGTCGAACGCCCCGAAGTGCATGGCGTTCAGCCCGGCTAATCGGTGACTCACCAGCTCAAGCGCTTCATCGGCCATTTGCTTGGATGTGCGTCGTGCCTCGTCGGCTAGTTGCCGCATCAAGTAGTGATCGCCCCGCACGCCGTGAAAGGCCCACTGACCGCTGAGAGTTGCGAACAGGGCGCCCGCGTCCCTGAGTCGTTCTCCTAAAAGGCGTGCGCGGCTAAAGGCTACACCTGTTTCCGGAGCCGCGTAGCCGTAGACGGCGATCAGCGGCGTGCCGATCGTGCTCTGTACGTTGAGCTCCTGCCGATCACGCTCAGGACTCTCCGGAAGCATTTTCAGCGACTCGAGCGCGCGAGATAGATGCCTAATCGCCTCCAGATTGGCGGAGCGCTCGGCGCTTTGTCTTCCCGCCTTGAGCCAATAGCCGGCGGCATGGTTCGGTTTCTCCGCTTCGGAAAAGTGGTGTCCCAACACCTCCGGTTCGCGAGCCACCCGATCCGCAAAGCGCTCTTCGAGCACCTTCGCGATCCGCGCGTGAAATTGCTGTCGCGTTCGGCGCAACATGGTCCCATAAGCAGCATCTTGCACGAGTGCATGCTTGAACAGGTAGGATGCCTCGGGCGCCGTACCGCGGCTGAAGACCAGCCCCGTTGCGGTGAGTTGGCTTACACCGGCGCGCAAATCCGGCTCCTTTAGCGACGACACCGCAGCCAGCAGTTCATAGGAGAACTCTCGCCCAATAGTCGCACCGATCTGGGCAAGCTCCTTTGCCGGGCCGAGCCGGTCGAGGCGAGCCATGAGCGATGCGTGCAGGGTAGCGGGAATAGTGTGCGAGGGCGTCGTGGACAGTGTACTTGCCGCTTCGGGTCCGTGGACGCCGGCTTCGACCACGGCCTTCGTTAACTCCTCGACAAAGAGCGGCACGCCATCCGTGCGTTCCGCAATTTCATTGACTATTTCCGGCGGCATTTCCCTGTTGCCCGCGATCGTTTCGATCAGCGCAGAGACATTGTTCTGATCGAGCCGCCCCAATGCCATCATAGTGACGTGCGGCTGGCCGACCCAGGGTGGGTCGAACTCGGGCCGGAAGGTCATGAGCAGCAGCGCCGGTAATCGGCGGACAAGCTCAACTGTCCGATCCATCACCTCGAGGCTCGTCGGATCGCTCCAATGCATATCCTCGAAGATTTGCAACACAGGCTGCTGCTTAGACAGACCGTTGAGCTGTCGCAGAAGCGCGTCAATCGTCTTCTGCTTACGCTGTGGTGGGCTAAGGCGGAGCTCCGGATACCCTCCGATATCGGGTAACAACAGCAAGTCGGCAATGAGTCGGTTGTCTTCTGCCGCAGTCGTTGCACGCGAGAGCAGAGCATCGAGCTTTTCTGCTCGTGTCCGCGCGTCATCGTCACGCTGGAATGCGGCGGCTCGTTCGAGCTGATGGATGAGCGGAAAGAATGCGCTATCCGTGTGATGAGGCGAACAAAAATAGCGCAATCGGGTGTGTGGTTCCTTGCCAATCCGTCCGAGAAGCGCGGCTGCTACGCGCGATTTGCCGATTCCTGCTTCGCCAGATATCAGCACAACTTGGCCGCTGCCGCCCTTCGCCCTCTCCCATCGACGAAGCAGTAGTTCCATCTCCTCATCGCGACCGACGAGCGGCGTAAGGTCCGTCGCGTGAAGGGCCTCGAATCGACTGTCAACGGCGCTCAATCCATCGACTCGGTATGCATGGACAGGTTGGGCAAATCCTTTGACCTGCACTTTTCCCAGGTCGCGGTATTCGAACAAATTTCCGAGAAGCAGGCGTGTCTGAAGGCCAATCACGACAGCGTCAGGCTCTGCCAAGGCTTGCAGTCGAGCGGCCAGATTTGGCGTTTCGCCAACAATCCCGCGCTCTTGCACCTCACCGGCCCCGATCAGATCTCCGATGACCACGAGTCCAGTTGCGATGCCGATCCGCACTTGAAGCCGGCGAGGTGATTGGAGCTGGCCGACCGCCTCGACCAAGGCTAGGCCACTCCGCACGGCTCGTTCCGCATCATCCTCGTGCGCCTGCGGGTAACCAAAGTAAATCAAGACGCCATCGCCCATGTACTTCGCGACATAGCCGCCCAAACCGCTGACTGCTTCTGCAACACACCTATGATACGCGTTGATCACGTCATGGAGGTCTTCAGGGTCGAGCTGGGTCGCGAGGATAGTAGAGCCGACAAGATCGCTGAACATCACTGTGACTTGCCGGCGCTCCGCCGAGGATGTTAACGGCACGATTGCTTGCGGCGGCGGCGTTGCGGGTATCTCTACCGATGCGATGGATATACCGGCCTTCAGCTGGTTGCCGCATTTTCCGCAGAACTTCGCGTGTGGAGGATTCGAGTGGTTGCAAGACGGACATGCAACGGGCAAAGAGGCACCGCACTCAATGCAGAACTTACAGCCGTCCGGAACGACCGCTTTGCAGGTCGAACACTCCATACGACACCTAATTCAGATTTGGCCGGTCGCGAGCCTGAGAGGGCGGCACTGACAGAGCGCTCCGATCGGGGAACTCCTGCAAGGCGGCCGCCAAATCTGATTCAACTGCGCGGCAAGTCGGCTCCACGCCGGCGCCCCAGCTCTCTTGCCCGCAAATACCCGCGTGCCGGGCGCCGCCCCGCTGCTTACGACGCGAAACTTTCAGTTAAAGGTATGCAACCTCAGCTTGAGCGAGCCATCAGCCTGGCGCTCGAAGACGTGTGTAGCAATGCCGCCGAGAGCCTGCGGCGCGCCGTCCGCTCCCTTACCCTTGGCACTCCAGTTCGCTGTTGCATAAACGATCTTATCATCCCCACCAGCGTCGATAATATCCAGTGTGTGGTTGGTAACACCGTTTGCAAAGAAACCGGCGAAGAACTTCTCGATTTCAGCGGGCCCAGACACGACCGCGTGGGTCGGCGGCAGAATCTTGGCGCTCGGGAGGTACGCGGAAGCAACGGCCTTAGCGTCCCCCTTGTTGAAGGCTGCGTTGAATGCCTCGTAAGCCGCGGCAACATCGCTCTTGAGATCGGCCGCGTGCGACCCAATCGGATTGGCCATCATCACGCAGCAGATTAGCGCAAATACCTGAGCAAGGCGCATGGAACCCTCCCTCGGTCGGCTTTAGAGCCTATCGAGTCGCACCCAAAACGGTCCATCCGGGAAAATACGGGACGCCTTCAGCGCTTTAGCACTGGTTAGGCTCCAAGTCCGACACGCTGAGAACCGGCGATCGCCGTTCGCAAGGCCCCCGCCGGAGAAGGTCGGAGCTATTTTCGAACGATAGCTTAAGACAGCACGTATCCTATGTTGAGGAGCTTTCCTTTGGAGTAGGCCCTTCGACTGCGAACAAAATTGGCGGCGACGACGGCGGCGTCGGAAAAGTTAAGGTCTATTCAGCCGCGATACGAGCGGCACATGAGGGACCAAGCTACCTCAGCCGGCAGGATCAAAAAATAACCACAGGTTTTTCGCGAATTGAGGCCGCCACCAAGGCAACCCCTTATCTTCCAATGTTTGCTATGTCTCCGATAGTGATGCTTTGGACGGCTCCATGGGCCATCAGCCACGCCGGACTTTTCGCCAACGTCCGCTATGTGGCCATAACTATCAATCCATGCATGTGCGGATGTGGCCCCCTTGCCGAAGGTGTCTCTGTTCATCGGAATGTCGGTTCATAGAGGTAGAGCGGACATCGCTTCGGCGTCGGCGGCTTGTGGACCCAAAGGAGACGCGGTTTCCTAAAGACGGAGACAGGCTGTCATTCGGCGTCCAATCTTTGCCGATTGACACGACCTTTAGTGGCAATTGAGTGCTAAATTACCTGCCGTCAAAGTCCGGACAACCTTCAAACGAACGTCACGCCGATTCTGAAGGGGGCTCGCCAGACCACGCGACAGGGCAATTTGAGAGCAGAGCCCAATATGATCAATGCGAAGGCGACAGGTATTCGGCCAGTCGATTCCTGAAGTTGCAGCGCTGCACCCGACGTCGAGATATTGCGGATCATGCAAGGGATTTTATCGCGCCTATACTCGATCTGCACTGGCATTGCCACTCGGAAGCGTGGTGCACGCCGGGTCTCTACCATTGGCTCCAGGGTCCAATTCAGCCCCTAAAATGATCCGTATTCCTCGCGCTTTGATTTATCCAAAGCAGTGCCGCACGGCTATCCAACCAGAGAAGCTGGTCGTCCTCCCCTTCACCAAGAGTCATGTGCAACAGAAATGAATTCTCGTCGTATCGAAATAGCGTGTCGCGCGCCTGACACTCAGTCAAGGTCTGGACATCGAGAAAGGAATACTGATGCGTTGCGACTAGCCTCATGTCCCGGACCCTTTCAACCAGGTCATCTTCCAAACAGATCGGCGTCATCGCCGGGAACGGCGCAGCGTTAGGTATTTGTCGCTCCGGTGCTGAACCAGGTAACGGGCTTCCTCTACAGAAGTGGCCAGGTCTTCCGCGTGGCGAGCAAGCTGACGGATATTCGGATCATCTGCGAAATCGCGGAGAATGTTCCGAACGCACTGATTGGCAAGATCGAGAATCCATAGAGCGCGACGCATGTCATCTCGGGTGCGCAGGTTCTCTCCGTCCAACTCCGACAATACATTTGTGAGTCCATTTAGCCGAACGACAGCGACATGCGGCGCGGGGCGCGGGAAATTCATGATGTCGGACTCATTGTCCTCAAAAAATTCAAATATGCGTCGAGTATTATGATAAACATTAAATAGATTCTTAAAGATGTTTAGAGAATTGCTATCTATTTTTTGCACATACGATTCTGACCGAAAGTCGTGGCAGATCCCGCCCTGAACCGACCAGATCGGCTGGCTCCGCCAGCGTCCCCCGGTAGCCCTTAGCGGACCTCAGACCACCGAGTTGCCCCTGAGGTAGCGCACAGGCTCGTTGACAGCTCGCTAAGCTGCGCCATATCCCGTCAATGGCGGCGCGTGATTGTACTCCGCTGAAGTCGAGCTACCGCAGGAAGGCGGCGTACACAACCGGCCACGTAGCCATTAAAACCCGGGATCACCTCTGACAACCCATAAGCCTATTGCGCGCGCCTCATCCTTCAGCGCTCGACTTGAGCGCCGAACGCGGGATACTTTGCTACCGCGCAGGCCAATCGCATTCGGCCGTAAAAGGCCGCGCATTCCTGTGCATCTGCCGGCTTGGCCGCCCATACAAAGCAGCAAAAAGAACTCGGCAAGAGCGATGCATCTCAATTCCCAGAACCGGATTGAGACAACACGAACACAAGCTCAACCTTGAGCGGCAAGCGAATTTCGACGCGTATTCACGAATGTTGCACCGTTAGATGTGGAGGAGAAAGTCCTGACTGGTCAGTGTATTCGCAGTTACATTGCTCAAAACAATTTCCATATCCGCCGCCCCCTGATTCTGCGCTACGGTCGAACTGTTGACGTAGACGATCGTATTCGCGCCGCTCTGAATCCATCCGATACTATGCGCATCGATTTGGGCACTCCCGCTTAGCAAGCCCTGGACGCTCGTCACTCCCGCGATCGCCGTAGTATCGATGGTGTCTGCAGCATGAACGAAATCACTGATTGTATCGTGGTTTGCAATCGTAGAATCGGAAACCGCAGCGAAGACGAATTGGTCGCTTCCCGCTCCTCCTATCAAGGTATCGGCGCCTCCTCGTCCCTGGATCACGTCGTTTCCTGCCTGCCCATCTAATGTGTTGCTGCCGGCGTCGCCGAAAATGAAATCTGTGAAAGCCGAGCCCCTGACGGCATTCACGCCGACAAATGAATCTGTTCCGGTGCCTGCGAGATCCCCGGAGGCCGTCCCGTGGGAGTTACCGGCGGCGAGGTCGACCGTCACCCCATCCAGCGCATTGTAGAACGCAATGCGGGTATTACCATTGCCGGTAATGGCATCATTGCCGTCCATTCCCTCGAACTCGTTGAGGGTGCCGAAATCGCCGGCATTTGCACCTGAGGTGCCAAAGTTGGTTGCGGTGAGAATATCGTCGAAGTTTGTGCCGCGGATCGCCTCGATTGATCGGAGAGTGTCTGTTCCGATCGAAGCGTCGCCGGTCACCACGCCGGAAGCCATATCAACTTGGATACCTGACGTAGAACCGTCGTTGTTATAGAAGGCCCTGTCGAAACCAGCTTTACCGTCGATGAGGTCATTGCCGCCGCGACCGGCGAAATCCTCCGCTGTACCGTTGGGATTGTTGGAGCCGGTGATGGTGTCGGCAAATGATGACCCCGACACCGCGCCAACGCCGGAGAAAGTATCGGTGCCGACGGAGCCATCGCCGGTTACGGAGCCCGACGCGCCGCTGGTGGTGCTGGTCCAGCTGTTGAGACCGAAAATGATCGTCACCGGACCGGTCGCATTGGCGTAGGTCAGACGCGTGTTGCCATTGCCGGTGATGACATCGTCACCACCAAGCCCCTCGAACTGATTGAAGCTGCCGTTGTTGCCGACGTTGAGAGCGCCTGCGAGGCCGTAGCCCGTGGCCACATAGGTATCGGCAAGGGCGGTTCCCTGGATCGCTTCGATCGAACGCAGCGTGTCCGTGCCGATCGAGGAGTCACCGGTGGCGGTGCCAGTCGCCATGTCAATGGTGACACCGCCGGTCGAAAGGTAGATGTTGTTGTAGCTGGCAGTGTCAAAGCCGCCGCGACCGTCAATCGTGTCGTTGCCGCCAAGCCCGGTGAATGTCTCGTTGATGCCGCTACCGGACAAGGAATCAGTGAACATCGTGCCCATGACGGCATTGACGCCTGTGAACGTATCGCTTCCGACCGTGGAATTTCCGGCAGCAGTGCCGGTTGCTATGTCCACAACAACGCCCGCGGTCGCATTGTTGAATCCGATGCGTGTGTTGCCGTTGCCCGTGATGATGTCGTTGCCGCCCTCGCCGGTGAACTCGTTGAAGGTGCCCAATGATCCAGAGTTCGTGCTGGTGCTGCTAAACCCGGAGGCGTTGTAGGTATCGGCGAAATTGGTGCCGCGGACGGCTTCGATCGACACAAGTGTGTCGGTACCAACACTGGAATCTCCTGTCAGGGTGCCAGCCGCGAGATTGACCGTGATCCCTGACGTGGTGGCCGGATCGTTATTGTAGTCGACGCGGTCGAAGCCGCCGCGGCCGTCGATCACGTCGTTATCAGCAAACCCGGCAAATACCTCGAGCGTGGCGAATCCGTTGTTGCTTCCGAAAAGGGTATCAGCGAGCGAAGAGCCCCAGACTGCAAGAATCCCCGAGCCAACAAAGGTGTCGTGACCGACGGTTCCATTTCCATCCGCGGTTCCGGCGGCGATATCGACGGTCACGCCGGCGGTGGCGCTCACATAGGAAACCCGCGTCAGGGCCGCGCCCAAAACGTTCACGGCGCTTAAAATGGTATCGTTGCCGCCGCGGCCCTCGAACTCGTTGAATCCGATGGGTGTACCAGGAGTACCGGTGATCCCTACGAAGCCGGACGCATTGAATGTGTCCGCAAAATCGCTGCCAACCGCGCCTTCGATAGCCACTAGCGTGTCGGTCCCCACGCCCGGACCGGATGCCGTTCCTGCCGTAAGGCTCACGGAGATCCCACCGGTGGCATCGGTGTAGACAGCGCGGTCGAAATCGGCCCCGCCATCGAGCAGATCGTTGCCGCCGAACCCCTGAAGCCGATCATTTCCTGCAAGACCGGAAATTGCATCCGCTTGACTCGTTCCGAGCAGCACATCCGAGCCTGAGGTCCCGTTAGTGCCGTTAGGAAAGACGAAGTCGCTTTGCTGGAGACTTGTTACACCTATCAGCGTCAGAGTATTTCCGCCGCCGAAATTGATGATGGTATTGCCGGCACTCACCGTCGATTTCGCTTGGACGTCTGCGAGCGTGAAGATGCCGGACATCCCTGTCAGGTCGATGGTGTCGCCCTGGGTACGGTCAAAGTCAGTGATGGTGTCTGCTCCGCCGCCATCGGCATAGACGAAAGTGTCAGAGCCGTTGCCGCCGGTCAGGGTATCGGCCCCGGCGCGGCCATCGATCCGGTCGTTGCCGTCCCTGCCGTCGAGTGCATTGGCGTTGGCGTCGCCGAGAATGACGTCGCCGAAAGTCGAGCCACGGACGGCGTTCACGTCGGCGAACGTGTCTGTCCCGACATCTGCGAGGTCACCAGCGACCGTCCCGTGGGAGTTGCCGGCGATGAGATCAACGGTCACCCCATTCTGGGCATTGTAGAATGCGATGCGGGTACTGCCATTGCCGGTGATTGAGTCATTGCCGGCCATTCCCTCAAACTCGTTGAGAGTTCCGAAGTCGCCGAGATTTGGCCCGGAGACGCCGAAATTGGTCGCGACATACGTGTCGGCGAAAGCGGTCCCGCGGATCGCCTCAATTGATCGGAGGGTGTCTGCTCCGATCGAAGCGTCGCCGGTCACCACGCCCGAAGCCATATTGACTTGAATACCTGACGCAGAACCGTCGTTGTTGTAGAAAGCTCGGTCGAAACCAGTTTTGCCGTCGATGAAGTCATTGCCGCCGCGGCCGGCAAATTCTTCCGATGTGTTGTTAGGATTGTTAGAGCCGGTGATGGTGTCGGCAAATGACGAGCCCGATACCGAACTGACGCCTGAGAAGATGTCGGTTCCTACGGATCCATCACCGGTCACGGTGCCCGACGCGCCGCTGGTGCTGCTGGTCCAGCCATTGAGACTGAATGTGATCGTCACCGGACCGGTCGCATTGGCGTAGGTCAGACGGGTATTGCCGTTGCCGGTGATGACGTCGTTACCGCCCATCCCCTCGAATTGATTGAAGGTGCCGTTGTTGCCGCTGTTGGCATAGGGAAGGCCGGTAGCGGGGTCGATCGCGCCGGTTACGCCAAAATTAGTCGCGTCATAGGTGTCGGCAAAATTCGTGCCTTGAATGCCTTCGATTGAACGCAAGGTGTCGGTGCCGCTCGAGGCATCGCCGGTCACCGTTCCAGCGGCGAGATGAACGCTGATCCCACCTGTCGTGAAGGAGAGGTTGGCATATTGCGCTGTGTCGAATCCGCCCTTTCCATCGATAAAATCATCGCCGGCAAGGCCCATGAAGTTCTCGTTGGCGCCGCTGCCCGAAAACGTGTCGGCAAAGATCGAGCCCATGACGGAGTTGACGCCGGCAAATGTGTCGTTACCCACCGAGCCATCGCCGATCGCAGTGCCCGCGAGAAGATCGACCGTCACGCCGGCAGTTGATTGTGTATATTGAAGTCGGGTGTTGCCGTTGCCGAGGATGTTGTCGTTGCCGCCCATGCCTTCGAAATTGTTGAAGGTGCCGCTCGATCCGGCATTGATGCTGGTGCCGCTAAAACCAGTGGCATTGTAAGTATCAGCGAAGTTGGTGCCGCGGACGGCTTCGACTGAACGCAGCGTATCGGCCCCGATCGTCGCATCGCCAGTGACCGTTCCGGCCGCAAAATTGACGGTTATACCGGTGGTTGTGGTGACATCGTTGCTATAGACGGCGAAATCATAGCCGCCGCGGCCATCGATCAGATCGTTGCCGGCACGAGCGTCATATTGCTCGAAAGTGCCGTTCGGATTGTCGCTGCCCCGCAGCGTGTCTCCAAACGCCGACCCAATGACCATATTGACATTGGTGAAGGAGTCATTGCCGACTGACGCATCGCCGTTCGTCGTTCCCGCGGCGAAATCAACGACGACTGCCGCTGTCGCACTGACATAAGAAATGCGGGTCAGAATCTCTCCAGAAGGATTGACCGTGCCAACGATGATGTCATCTCCGCCCATGCCTTCAAAACTATTGAAGCCTACCGGCGTACCAGGGACTCCGGAATTGCCGCTGAAGCCGACCGCCGAGTAATGGTCGGCAAAGTTGCTGCCCTGGATAGCTTCGATGCCGACCAAAGTGTCGGTGCCGACACTTGGACCCGTTACGGTCCCTGCGGTCAGATCGGCGGTGATAGCCCCGGTCGCGTCGACGTAAACCGCCCGATCAACGCCCAACAAACCGTTGAATGTGTCATTACCGCCGAAGCCCTGGAATGCATCGTTCCCGGCAGTCCCGGTCAGGCTGTTGTCGCCAGCGTCGCCGAGAATGGCGCCGGGCACACCCACAAAATAGACCACCGCGCTGTTGGTCGTGGTGTTGCCGGCGGCATCGCTTACCCGTGCCGTGAGCGAGTTCGCTCCGTTGTTGAGCGTGACCGTGCTGCTCCAGCTGCCGTTGCCCTGCACGATGGCGGTGCCGATCGTGGTGGCGCCGTCCAGGATGGTGACGGTGGCGCCTGCGTCGGCGACACCCACCGTGCCAGTGATGGTCTGGCTGGCCTGGTTGACCGGCCCGCCTGGGCTGGTGATCGCAACGGTGGGCGCCGTCGTGTCCAGGGTGAAGCTCAGTGACGCAGTCGTCGAACTGTTGCCGGCGGCATCGCTGAACTGCGCAGAGATCTGTTTGGCGCCATCGGCGCCGAGATCGCCGGCAGCCACCGTCACGCTGACACTCCCGGCCGTCACGTCGGCTGCCGTGATCACATGCGTGACCGGATGCGCCAGCGGCGAGCCGCCCAACAATAGCTGCACTGTATCGCCGATGGCGGCCGCCGGGTTCAACGCCACCGTGAAGCTCGGCGAGATCGCCGAGGTGATGTTATCCGTGCCCGAGATCCCGCTGTCCGAACCGGTCGTCAGATCCGGCGTGCCGCCGCTCGGCGCCGTCGTGTCCAAGGTGAAGCTCAGCGACGCCGACCCGGTGTTGCCGAAGGTGTCGGTCTGGCTCGCGACGACGGTGTGCGGTCCATCGGACAACCCGCTCGGCGTAAACGACCAGGCCCCTTGCGCGTCGGTGGTCACCGTCGAGGTGCTGAGAACGCCATCGATCGTCAGATGCACCACGGTGTTGGCAAGGCCGGTGCCGCTCACCGTAGGATTGGCGGTGACGTGGTCGGTGACTGAAGTGCCGGTGTCGGCGGCTAATACCTCGGTCACGGTCGGGCCGACGGTGCTGAGCGTATAGACCACCGCGCCGCTGGTCGTGGTGTTGCCGGCGGCATCGCTCACCCGTGCCGCCAGGGAGTTGCCGCCCTGGTTCAATGTGACCGTGCTGCTCCAGGCCCCGTTGCCCTGCACGATCGCGGTGCCGATTGCGGTGGCGCCGTCCAGGATAGTGACGGTGGCGCCGGCATCGGTGACACCGACGGTGCCCGTGATGGTCTGGCTGGCCTGGTTGACCGGCCCGCCGGCGCTGGTGATGGCGACGGTCGGCGCCGTGGTGTCCAGCGTGAAGCTCAGCGCTGCGGTCGTCGAACTGTTGCCGGCAACATCGTTGAATTGCGCAGAGATCTGTTTGGCGCCATCGGCCCCGAGATCGCCGCCAGTCACCGTCAGGGTGACACTGCCGGCTGTTACGTCAGCGGCCGTGATCACATGCGTGACCGGATGCGCCAGCGGCGAGCCGCCCAGCAACAGCTGCACCGTATCGCCGATGGCATCGGTCGGATTCAGCGACACCGTGAAGCTGGGTGAGGTCGCCGACGTAATATTGTCCGTGCTCGAACTGCCGCTGTCCGAGCCCGCCGTCAGGTCCGGTGCACCGCCGGCCGGTGCCGTCGTGTCGAGGGTGAAGCTCAGCGAGGCCGAGCCGGTGTTGCCGAAGGGATCGGTCTGGCTGGCGACGATGGTGTGCGGTCCATCGGACAACCCGCTCGGTGTGAACGACCAGGCCCCTTGCGCATCGGTAGTCACCGTCGTCGCGATCGGGCTGCCGTCGATGGTGAAATGCACCACGGTATTGGCGAGGCCGGTGCCGTTCAGCCCCGGGTTAGCGGTGACGTGGTCGGTGACTGAACTGCCGGTGTCGGCGGCTAAGACCTCGGTCACGGTCGGGCCGACGGTGCTGAGCGTATAGACCACCGCGCTGCTGGTCGTGGTGTTACCGGCGGCATCGCTCACCCGAGCGGTCAGCGAGTTCGGGCCGTTGGCGAGCGTGACGTTGGTGCTCCAGCTGCCATTGCCCTGGACGATGGCGGTGCCGATTGCAGTGGTGCCGTCCAGGATGGTGACCGTGGCGCCGGCATCGGCGACGCCGACCGTGCCGCTGATGGCCTGGCTGGCCTGGTTGACCGGTCCGCCTGAGCTGGTGATCGCAACCGTCGGTGCCGTCGTGTCGAGCGTGAAGCTCAGCGAAGCCGACCCGGTATTGCCGAAGGTGTCGGTCTGGCTGGCGACGATGGTGTGCGGTCCATCAGTCAGCCCGCTCGGTGTGAACGACCAGGCCCCTTGCGCATCGGTGGTCACCGTCGCCGCGATCGGGCTGCCGTCGATGGTAAAGTGCACCAGGGTGTTGGCGATGCCGGTGCCGCTCAGCGCCGGGTCGGCCGTGACGTGGTCGGTTGCCGATGTGCCGGTATCGGCAACCAGGACCTCGGTCACGGTCGGACCGGTGATGCTGAGCGTGTAGACCACCGCGCTGCTGGTTGCGGTGTTGCCGGCCGCATCGCTCACCCGTGCCGTGAGCGAGTTCGCTCCGTTGTTCAGCGTGACCGTACTGCTCCAGCTACCGTTGGCTTGCACGATCGCGGTACCGATCGCGGTGGCACCATCAAGAATGGTGACGGTGGCGCCGGCATCGGCGATGCCCACCGTGCCGGTGATGGTCTGGCTGGCCTGGTTGACCGGCCCGCCTGTGCTGGTGATGGCAACGTTCGGTGCGGTCGCGTCCAGGGTGAAGCTCAGTGACGCAGTCGTCGAACTGTTGCCGGCGGCATCGCTGAACTGCGCAGAGATCTGTTTGGCGCCATCGGCGCCGAGATCGCCGGCAGTCACCGTCAGGCTGACATTACCGGCCGTCACGTCGGCGGCCGTGATCACATGCGTGATCGGATGCGCCAGCGGCGAGCCGCCCAGCAACAGCTGCACCGTATCGCCGATGGCATCGGTCGGATTCAGCGACACCGTGAAGCTGGGTGAGGTCGCCGACGTAATATTGTCCGTGCTCGAACTGCCGCTGTCCGAGCCCGCCGTTAGGTCCGGTGCACCGCCGGCCGGTGACGTCGTGTCGAGGGTGAAGCTCAGCGAGGCCGAGCCGGTGTTGCCGAAGGGATCGGTCTGGCTCGCCACGATGGTGTGCGGTCCATCGGTCAGCCCGCTCGGTGTGAACGACCAGGCCCCTTGTGCATCGGTGGTCGTCGTCGCCGCGATCGGGCTGCCGTCGATGGTGAAGTGCACCACGGTGTTGGCGAGGCCGGTGCCGTTCAGCCCCGGGTTAGCGGTGACGTGGTCGGTGACTGAACTGCCGGTGTCGGCGGCTAAGACCTCGGTCACGGTCGGGCCGACGGTGCTGAGCGTGTAGACCACCGCGCCGCTGGTCGCAGTGTTGCCGGCGGCATCGCTCACCCGAGCGGTCAGTGAGTTGCTGCCCTGGTTCAGCGTGACCGTACTGCTCCAGCTGCCGTTGGCTTGCACTATCGCGGTGCCGATCGTGGCGGCACCATCAAGAATGGTCACGGTGGTGCCGGCATCGGCGACGCCCACCGCTCCGGTGATGGTCTGGCTGGCCTGGTTAACCGGTCCGCCTGCGCTGGTGATAGAGACGGTCGGCGCCGACGTGTCCAGGGTGAAGCTCAGCGATGCCGACCCAGCGTTGCCGAAGGTGTCGGTCTGGCTGGCCACGATGGTGTGCGGTCCATCGGACAACCCATTCGGCGCAAACGACCAGGCGCCTTGTGCATCGGTGGTCGTCGTTGCTGCGATCGGGCTGCCATCAATGGTGAAGTGCACCACGGTGTTGGCGAGGCCGATGCCGCTCAGCGCCGGGTTGGCGGTGACGTGGTCGGTTGCCGACGTGCCGGTGTCGGCGGCTAAGATCTCGGTCACGGTCGGACCGATGGTGCTCAGCGTGTAGACCACCGCAGCGCTGGTCGTGGTGTTGCCGGCGGCATCGCTCACCCGTGCGGTCAGGGAGTTCGGCCCGTTGTTGAGCGTGACGCTGGTGCTCCAGCCGCCGTTGCCCTGGACGATGGCGGTGCCGATCGCGGTGGTGCCGTCCAGGATGGTGACGGTGGCGCCTGCGTCGGCGACACCCACCGTGCCAGTGATGGTCTGGCTGGCCTGGTTGACCGGCCCGCCTGGGCTGGTGATCGCAACGGTGGGCGCCGTGGTGTCGAGTATGAAGCTCAGCGAGGACGACCCGGTGTTGCCGAAGGTGTCGGTCTGGCTTGCCACGACGGTGTGCGGTCCATCAGTCAGCCCGCTCGGTGTGAACGACCAGGCGCCTTGTGCGTCGGTGGTCGTCGTCGCCGCGATCGGGCTGCCATCGATGGTGAAACGCACCACGGTGTTGGCAAGGCCGGCGCCGCTCAGCGCCGGGTTGGCAGTGACGTGGTCGGTCGCCGACGTGCCGGTATCGGTGACCAGGGTCTCGGTCACGGTCGGGCCGGTGGTGCTGAGCGCATAGACCACCGCGCCGCTGGTCGCAGTGTTGCCGGCGGCATCGCTCACCCGAGCGGTCAGCGAGTTGCTGCCGTTGTTGAGCGTGACCGTGCCGCTCCAGCTGCCGTTTGCCTGCACGATGGCGGTGCCGATCGTGGTGGCGCCGTCCAGAATGGTGACGGTGGCGCCGGCATCGGCGACGCCGACCGTACCGGTGATGGTCTGGCTGGCTTGGTTGACCTGCCCGCCGGCGCTGGTGATCGCAACCGTCGGTGCCGTCGTGTCGAGCGTGAAGCTCAGCGAGGCCGACCCTGTATTGCCGAAGGTGTCGGTCTGGCTGGCTACGACGGTGTGCGGTCCATCAGTCAGCCCGCTCGGTGCAAACGACCAGGCGCCTTGCGCATCGGCAGTCACCGTGGTGGTGCTGAGGACACCATCGATTGTCAAATTCACCACGGTGTTGGCAAGGCCGGTGCCGTTCAGCGCCGGGTTTGCGGTGACGCGGTCGGTGATTGAAGTGCCGGTGTCGGCGACCAGGGCCTCTGTGACGGTCGGGCCGACGGTGCTGAGCGTATAGACTACCGCGCTGCTGGCTGCGGTGTTGCCGGCGGCATCGCTCACCCGTGCAGTCAGCGAGTTGCTGCCCTGGTTCAACGTGACGGTGGTGCTCCAGCTGCCGTTGCCCTGGACGATGGCGGTGCCGATTGCGGTGGCGCCGTCCAGGATGGTGACGGTGACGCCGGCATCGGCGACGCCGACCGTACCGGTGATGGTCTGGCTGGCCTGGTTGACCGGCCCGCCCGCGCTGGTGATGGCAACTGTCGGTGCGGCGGTGTCCAGGGTGAAGCTCAGCGATGCCGAGCCGGTGTTGCCGAACGGATCGGTCTGGCTCACCACGATGGTGTGCGGTCCGTCGGCCAGCCCGCTCGGTGTGAACGACCAGGCGCCTTGCGCATCGGTAGTCACCGTCGTCGCGATCGGGCTGCCGTCGATGATGAATTGCACCACGGTGTTGGCAAGGCCGGTGCCGCTCAGCGCCGGGTTGGCGGTGACCTGGTCGGTGGCCGACGTACCGGTGTCGGCGACCAGGGTCTCGGTCACGGTCGGGCCGGTGGTGCTGAGCGTATAGACCACCGCGCTGCTGGTGGCTGTGTTACCGGCCGCATCGCTCACCCGAGCGGTCAGCGAGTTCGGGCCGTTGTTGAGCGTGACGGTGGTGCTCCAGATCCCGTTGCCCTGGACGATGGCGGTGCCGATCGCGGTGGTGCCGTCCAGGATGGTGACGGTGGCGCCGACATCGGCGACGCCCACCGTACCGGTGATGGTTTGACTGGCCTGGTTGACCGGTCCGCCCGCGCTGGTGATGGCAACTGTCGGTGCGGCGGTGTCCAGGGTGAAGCTCAGCGAGGCCGAACCGGTGTTGCCGAAGGTGTCGGTCTGGCTGGCCACGATGGTGTGCAATCCGTCGGCCAGCCCGCTCGGCGTGAACGACCAGGCGCCTTGCGCATCGGTGGTCACTGTTGCCGCGATCGGGTTGCCGTTGATGGTGAAGTGCACCGCGGTGTTGGCAAGGCCGGTGCCACTAAGGGCAGGATTAGCGGTGACGTGGTCGGTTGCCGACGTGCCGGTATCGGCGATCAGGGCCTCGGTGACGGTCGGGCCGACGGTGCTGAGCGTATAGACTACGGCGCTGCTGGCTGCGGTGTTGCCGGCGGCATCGCTCACCCGTGCAGTCAGCGAGTTGCTGCCCTGGTTCAACGTGACGGTGGTGCTCCAGTTGCCGTTGCCCTGGACGATGGCGGTGCCGATCGCGGTGGTGCCGTCCAGGATGGTGACGGTGGCGCCGACATCGGCTGCTCCGACCGTGCCGGTGATGGTCTGGCTGGCCTGGTTGGTCGAACCGCCTGCGCTCGTGATGGCAACGTTCGGTGCGGTCGTGTCCAGGGTGAAGCTCAGCGAGGCCGAGCCGGTGTTGCCAAAGGGATCGGTCTGGCTCGCCACGACAGAATGCAATCCGTCAACCAGCCCGCTCGGCGTGAACGACCAGGCGCCTTGCGCATCAGTGGTCGTCGTGGTGGTGCTGAGAACACCGTCGATCGTCAGATGGACCGCGGTGTTCGCAAGTCCGGTGCCGTTCAGCGCCGGATTAGCGGTCACGTGGTCGGTAGCCGAGGTGCCAGTGTCGGCAACCAGGGCCTCAGTCACGGTCGGGCCGGTGGTGCTGAGCGTGTAGACCACCGCGCCGCTGGTCGCAGTGTTGCCGGCGGCATCGCTCACCCGAGCGGTCAGCGAGTTGCTGCCCTGGTTCAGCGTGACCGTACTGCTCCAGCTGCCGTTGGCCTGCACGATGGCGGTGCCGATCGTGGCGGCACCATCAAGAATGGTGACGGTGGCGCCTGCATCGGTGACGCCCACCGTGCCGGTGATGGTCTGGCTGGCCTGATTGACCGGCCCGCCCGCGCTGGCGATCGCAATCGTCGGTGCCGTCGTGTCGAGTGTGAAGCTCAGCGACGCCGACCCGGTATTCCCGAAAGTGTCGGTCTGGCTCGCCACGATGGTGTGCGGTCCGTCGGCTAGCCCGCTCGGTGTGAACGACCAGGCGCCTTGCGCATCGGTAGTCACCGTCGTCGCGATCGGGCTGCCGTCGATGGTGAAGTGCACCAGGGTGTTGGCGAGGCCGGTGCCGCTCAGCGCCGGGTTGGCGGTGACGTGGTCGGTGGCCGACGTGCCGGTGTCGGCGACCAGGGCCTCGGTCACGGTCGGGCCGGTGGTGCTGAGCGTGTAGACCACCGCGCTGCTGGTGGCTGTGTTACCCGCCGCATCGCTCACCCGAGCGGTCAGCGAGTTCGGGCCATTGACGAGCGTGACCGTGGTGCTCCAGGTCCCGTTGCTCTGGACGATGGCGGTGCCAATAGCAGTGGCGCCGTCCAGGATGGTGACGGTGGCGCCTGCATCGGCGACGCCCACCGTACCGGTGATGGTTTGACTGGCCTGGCTGACTGGCCCGCTCGTGCTGGTGATCTCGACCGTCGGTGCCGTCGTGTCGAGGTTGAAAACAACGGGGACGCTCGTGGTAACGTTGGCGCTAGGATCCAAAGCCACGATGCTGTGGTCGCCGTCTCCTGCCAACGTAACCGCTATGCTCCAAACGCCGCCTGAGCCAACAGTGACCGTTCCAATTTGCGTGGTGGCACCGTTATAGGTGTCATACAGCGTCACTGTGCTTCCAACGAAGGACGGATCAACTGTTCCGCTGATCGTTTGATTTCCTTGGTTGATTGGGCCGCCTGCACTGCTGATAATGACGGGGCCGAACGAAGCCACGAGAACGGCTTGCGATGTATCCAAAGTGGGGACGAGCGGTTTTGATGCGGACGTAGAACCTCCCGTGATGGAGGCGAGAGTCACAGCAACCGGAGTGATCGATCCCGCACCAGCTTGGCCTTTTATGTCGTCCGCGATAACAGTGGTCGGAGCTTCAGTGGGTGATGGTGGGGGACTCCCAGCGAACTTCTGCAGCGACTTTGTATCGACATCTCCTCGCTTGCCGTCGCTAGGGGCCGGAGTGTCTGGAGCGATCTGCTTCCCGATATCGTAGGTCGTTAATACCTGCTGAAAAACGTTGAATTCCTGCGCAACCTGGCCTGGGGTCTTGCTGACAGTTTGGGTGACCACCTCGAAATTGGCGGTCGGCGTGATCGTTAGCGATGGACCGTCGCTGGTAACTATCCCGATTGGTTCTCCCGCGACATAAACACCTTGAAGCAAACTCGTCGGATCGCATTTGTACACCTGCACGGAATGAACGCGGCCATCTTGCTGATCAGCGACGGAAACCGAGACTTTTCCATCCACAGCATCGACGCTGAGAAGGACGGCAGTACCGCGAATTCCAATCACGGCTGTAGGTGTCGCGACCTGCATGTCACCCGTTTTGGCAACCTGGCCAGCGACGAAACTGGCGGCACCTTGGATGAGAGTGAACATCGAATGGTTCGTGCCACTCGTCAGACTAACTAAGGTACCGCTCGCGCTACTCTGCCCCTCATATCCCAATTCGTTCAACATGAAGCGAGCATTGGCGCTGAGGTTGAACGTGGTGCCGTCGATCAGAACGAGACCGAGGGTGGAGCTACTTCCAGTCTGCACGACATCGTTCTGATAAACGACGTCTCCATTATTTGCCTCGATCGTAACGCCGTTGCGAACGATGCTGGCGCTTCCCGTTACAGTCGCGACACGGCCAATCACCTTTCCGGCGGCGGCATTTCCTCCGGCTTGCGCAAAGGTTTGATAGCCGGTGAGGGCTTCAACAACTCTCGCATCGAGCAGCGCGCCGTCCGCCGAGCTGAGCGGCGAACGCTTGTCACCTAGAAAGTAATTGGGGATCGTGATCCGATGGTTAGGATCGGAAATGATGAGGTCATGGCCCGAACGTGCATATTCCCCTGAGAAAAGGAGATGCGCGTCGGGAACGATGAGTGCGTGGGCTTTGGCAGGCTCAGGGAATCTAAAGGACCCCCAAGCCACCTCAGATCCGGCAACATCCTTTTGGCTCAATGGGGTATTCAAACCAGCGCCCCACCCGTAAATTTGCAATTTAAATAATTAAATGCTAATAACACCACAGAAATTTAATTAAAAGAGCTTTTTTGATCTGCGCTGCAACCCTGAAGCCTGCAGCGGTTGACCCGCGATAATCACGCCGACCTCGTAAGAGTCACGCTGGTCTGCGGCTGACATTACGATTCAGCCGACACGCGCTGGGCCCAACTCGCATGGTACAATCAAGAGCGTTTCGTCGCGTGGACCTGTTCGAGGTGCGCCGTCAGCTGGTGCGCGCCCGGAATCGGCATTCCAACAACAGAGACATTGTAAGGCGTATCAACGGCCTGCTATGCCGAATCTATCACTTGGATGCGATTGACCCCAAGCAAGGTCAGCGAATCCGAAAAGCTGTTCAATTTGTGCTCCGAGGTACATCCAAGGATTAGTAGACCAACGTCCGGTGTCACAGATCCTTACGGCCCCGGCGCTCAGCCATCACATTGGAGCGGGTGCTTGCGCGGATTCTTTCGCTCGCCAAGCGTATCCTTGCGCATCTCGGTCAGCGGGCAATTGCGAAGGGACCTCAGGTTGACCGCCGTTGGCAGTTGTTGCCGGGTTGACACTGGGCTGGGGGTTACGTGCCTGATCGGCAGCATCAGCCTCCCCGACCAATAGAACCTGTAGCCGCTCCATGGCCGATCGTTCTTCGGTCAAGCGCCTCTCAATGTACTGCCGCTCAACCTCGGTCAGCGATGTTTGGAGCAGTCGAATGTACCGCTCGATGTTCTTCCGATGGGTCTGGAAACGGACAATCTCTATGTCGATCATCTTCTATCCGGCGAGGTGGAATACAATTTCGAAAACAGCTCTCGAAGGCGCCGATTAAAAAAAATTGAATTTAGAATAGCATATTTAAAATGGCAGAATACTTCGCGTGAATCAAGAGGCGCTCTGTGTTCATTGCATTGAGCCGGATCTTTTTGGGTTTGCGCGAATTCGAATTTCTCATACTCTTCTCATATTGAAATTTGAAATTTTAATCATGGGGCAGCGTTATGTCGAGTGCGATTGAGTTGATTGTTGACGGCTTCACTCGGCTGAAAGACCAACAGTCGCTCGAAGCTCTCAGGATGCATCGCCGGCGGTTGGCCGCTGATCTAAAGGCCAGAACTGGTTTCGATTGCCGATCATCTATCGTCCAAATCGAGCAGGACATCGCTGCCATTGAGGCGGGGCTGCAGACGCTTTCTGGACCGATCGGCGGTTGATGGGGCAAGCGGGGGGACGCGAGAAAAGGCCGAGGGAGATATGCTCCAGCCTGAGAGCGCTGAGTGGCCGTCGGTTTACGATGGCGGACCTTTGAGATTTGGAGCAACCGGCCCAGGAGAGCGCTTCGGCGCCCGCTCAATTTTCTTGGACGGCAGGTCGCGAGACATCCCACGCTGCACTTGGGCTACCGATGATTTGGAGGCGCGGGCAACCAGCCACAGATCGTTTCCGCAAATGGCGCATTCGTAAAGCTTCAGCTCGTAGTCGCGCG
This sequence comes from Bradyrhizobium sp. CCGB12, assembly GCF_024199845.1. Taxonomy (NCBI): domain Bacteria; kingdom Pseudomonadati; phylum Pseudomonadota; class Alphaproteobacteria; order Hyphomicrobiales; family Nitrobacteraceae; genus Bradyrhizobium; species Bradyrhizobium sp. CCGB12. The sequence continues at coordinate 5,059,772 of NZ_JANADO010000001.1, forward strand.
CAATCGGAAAGAGCGCCTTGAGCGTTCGGGCTTGGCTACAAATCATGCATCCGGCTTCGCCGTTCACGATAATTTTCCAAAGCGCAAATGGGTCACATAATGAGTAACAGAATCTGAGTCTCAATCAGAGAGCAAGGCGAAATCTCGAGCTGTCAATCGGCTTGCAATTGTTGCAGGCCGAATGAGATCGCGGATTAGCGCCTCGGCACCCTCACTTCGTCCCAGTTCACGATGTGCTCCAATAGGCCCACAATGATTGCTCGAAATAGCTGGACTTCTGCGCCGACCGGAGCGTGCATGCGGCGGCTCAAGTCTCTCAACGGAGTCCGACCGCCAATGAAATCGGAAATCGTCGAACCAACTATCAAAGCGTGCCTTGCGGAAATCCACGCCAAGCTGAAGGCGGCCGAACAGGTCGCCAAGGCGGCACATGCCTGCGCGGAGGCAGGTGGTGTGACCGAAGCAGTCCGAGTCTCAATGGATATCGAGCAGCTTGTCTACGAAGCTGGTCGGCTTCACGATGCCGCCCCCCTCCCTGCTCGAATGGAGCGCGATTAAGCAGGACTGAGATCCTCGCCCTTGGCGCGATGGGCAGGGCATAGGGATCGCAGGCTCTCTAAATGGATAGAGCGGTCCGCCCGTCGCTTTTGTCATCCCTGTTTCAGCCAGCGCTTCAGGACACGCCGTTGGGCGGCCCGGGCCGGCCTCTCATAGCGCGCCAATCCGACAAGACGCTTCGCTAATTTCGGGTTCGGGCATTCCGACAACGCAGCAAGCATGTCGTGGCGAGCCTGCCGGATGCGAGCCAGCCACAACTGGGCACGGACAAGATCATCGGTGTCGACTGGGCTCAGTTGCAACGCGAAGCCTGCCGTGATCGCGCCAAGTGATGCGCTTGAGCTGACATCGTCCTCCAATTTAAGACGGGAAAGCCCGTGTTGACGGGCGTTACGGCTCGACCTCGCCTTGCCGTCGCCTGTCTTCGGCCCCGTGCTTTGCTTGGCGTTCCGCCGGTTCGCTTCGATCTTTCGTTCTGACGTCATGCGCCGCGCTCGCTTATGCGTGCTTCTCCAGTCAGGTTTCGCTCGATCCGTCCAAAAGTTCAACTGTTCCATTGCGAGGTATCGTATCGTTGGTGAAGGCAACCATCCAAGTTTTGGTTCTTACACTGTCTCGATGCTGAGCGGATGGTCGATAAAAACTGTCGGGCAACTACCCGGCGCTTTCAGCCAAAGATTCGGCCGGCTGAGGATTTGCTATTTCTTCGGCCTTCTAAAAAGGCTCTTGATGACGCTGATCGCCCAGACCACCGGTGTTGTCGGCGACGACTTGCGCGGCGGAATCACAATCAGCACAAAGAGCAGGTTCAGCAGAAGCCAGCTGCCAACGATCAAATAGACCCGCATGAAAAATCCCGGGAGAATAAATAATCAAAGGGTCAAATGAAGTTCCGAACGATTTGATTGAAGCGCAGGCGGGACGCCAGTTCAAGTCTTCGGCCAGCGCGCTGCAGACGGTCTGGACCGGAGTGTCTTTGATCTCGGCCGAGGAGCCTCGCAAACCGACCAACGTTGAGGGCTCTGGCGGAGGAAGCCGGCCTCATCGCTGGGTTGAACCGGGGAGTAGCAAAGCCGAGAGGCCGTCCTGCAGCTCGTCGCCTTCGGTCCCCCACGATTTGGCTTTGATTGTTACTTTGCATTGGGGTGCCGGACCGGCGCTCGCGGCGCAGATTTTGCGGCGATGAGCAACAAGATTGCTGCAGAAAGGACTGGCGTTCCCCTGCGATTGGAGCGTTACTGAGTCGGCCGGGCGCGATGGCGGTACCGGTATCTCACCTCGCGGATGCGGGGCTTCAGGCAGTGCGGCGACAAGCGCCGCTGTTCTTGGAGTAGGAGATACCCGTGCGTAGCGTACAGAGTGACGGCGTTGCCGAACCACAGCATCAGATCATCAGATTCAATCCGAATGACCGGCGGCATTTCATTGGCGGCTCGGATGCCCGCATCATCATGGGAGATGACCAGGGTGCCCTCACGCGGCTGTGGCGAGAGAAGCGTGGCGAGGTCGAGCCGGAAGAGCTCTCCGACAACCTGATTGTTCAGCTCGGCACCGTGACCGAAGTTCTGAACCGCGCTTGGTATCAAAAGTCCTCAGGACAAACCATCAAGGACATCCAAAAGCGTGTTCGTCACCCGGTCCATAAATGGATGGCGGCAACGTTGGACGGGATCGTCGAACAAACCGGCGCAGTCTTTGAGGCCAAGTTCATGCTGCCATGGGCGTTCACCGAGGAAGCCGCGGCCGAGAAACACATGGCCCAATTGCAGCACAACATGTGGGTGACAGCCACCCGTAATTCCGTGCTCTCCATCATCACAGGGGGCGGCAAGTGGGTCGAGATCAAAGTGTACGCTGACCCGCTCTACCAACATCTTCTTCTGACAGCCGAAAAGAAGTTTTGGCGCTGCGTCCAGAGCGGCGAGCCGCCCATGCTCTTCAACATTGAGACGCCTCGGCCAAGGCTTGAGGCGGTGAAGGTCGTCGACATGTCGACTTCCAACCAATGGGCAGAGCTGGCGGGCACCTATTTGCGAACTCGGGACGCACACGGAGAGCATGAGACCGCTAAGGCGGACCTGAAGAAGCTCGTGCCGGAGGATGCCAAGGAGGCCGCCGGGCACGGGATCAAGGCCAAGCGGTCCAAATCCGGGGCGATCAGCTTCGAAGCCCAAGCGGTGGAGGATTCCCATGCATCAGTCCAGTGAGCGCATCGGAACCATCGCAGCTGCCCTCGCCCGGGCCCAGGCCGAACTGACGAATCCGGAGAAGACCCTGACCGCCGTCATCCGGTCTCCCTTCCCCCGGGAGGATGACCGAACCTTCCGCTACGCCTCGCTGGCCTCGGGCCTGGACATCGTCCGCAAGACGCTCAGTCAGCAGGAGATCGCCACCATCCAGACGACTCGGACCGAGCAGGCAACTGGCCAAATCCACCTCACCACTCTGCTTGCCCACGCATCAGGAGAGTGGATCTCATCGGACCTTCCGGTCTGCCCCAGCAAGGACGTTGAGGCACCGCACCGGATGGGAGCAGCGCTCACCTACGCGCGCCGGTATGCGCTCTTTGCCCTGGTCGGAATCGCCGGTGAGGACGATTTGGACGCGCCCGACGTCGCGATCGAGCCTCCTGCGGCCCCTGATCCGCAACCCGCGCCGGGAACCAGGGAAAAGCCACCTAAGGCCGTCCTAAAGCGGCCACCAGTCCTGCCACCCGAACGCTCTGCCGAGCTTCTGGACCGGCTGTTGGGCGAGCTTACTCTCCAGGTGGGCGACAGGCTGCTTGCCTGGGCCAAGATCACCCTGCCCCTCAAGAACACTCTTCTAGCGGCGGACGCCCGTGTTCTCGAGGCCGCTTACCAGAAGAGGTTCGAGGAAGCCGCCCTTCCCGACATCTATTTAGCAGACCAGCGGCCCGTGTCAGCGGTCGAACCGACTCTAGCTGACGAATATCCTCTGGAGATAATCAACGACGTTCACGCATCTGCCAACGCTTCTCCCGAAGAGCACGTCGGTCTCGCCTTCCCAAAAGAGGCGCCTCGAAGACGCAGCAAGGATCACCTCGCCTTTATCCGCAGCCAAGGTTGTCTGGTCTGCCAGAAGACTCCCGCCGATGCACATCACCTGAAGTTCGCCCAACCACGGACCTTGGGACGCAAAGTCAGCGACGAATTCACCGTCCCCCTGTGCCGATCCCATCACCAGTCCCTGCACCGACACGGCAATGAAAGAGCCTGGTGGACCAATCTGCAAATTGCGCCCTTGCCGATCGCAAAGGAGCTTTGGGACGCCAGCCCTATCCATCTGGCCAACGTAGCAAACGCCGCTAGACCGACGTCACGCTCACTATCGGAGGCGCCAGGTCAATGAATGGTCCTGTCAGCCTAGCTCAACCTCAGCCGGCGAGCGTCTTGCCGTCTCAGTTCGAGGCACTGTGTCCCCCTCCGCAGCTTCTGCCCGGAGAAAACATCAACCACTATCACGCGCTTCAGGGCGCAATCTTCAGCGACCTCGAGCCTCAATCAGCGGTCGAATGGCTGCTCGCCATCGACATCGCCGAACTCTCTTGGGAGATGCAACGCTATCGGGTGTTAAGACATAGAGTCTTGAACACCTACCGCCAAAAGGCCATCGAGATGACGCTTCGTCGCGTCGACGTGGCGGGCATCGCCCCGGACTTCCGGGACATAGCCGAAGTCTACACGTTCAATAACGCCCTGGATTGGCAACTTGACGCTTCTGCTGCGCTCGATATCGAAGCCCGACTTCGATCGTTCGGCTTCGATCAACATGCTATCAGCATGGAGGTGTACGTTCAGGCGCGCGAGATCCTCATACTTTTTGAATCACTCCTGAACGGAGCACAGCTTCGACGCCTAATGTTGCTGAAGGAGGTTCAGAATCTTCGACGACCAAATATGGCTCGTCTTGCGCATCGTGGTCCCAAGGCATCAAAGTGCCTGGAGTAGCTCGTGCAGATGAGGCGTTGATCGTCGAGCTTCTATTCGCAAGATGCGAATTTGGGCAAGCTGAGCAAAGAGCAAAGCCCTTACCATCACGCCCGGTTCACAACATCCAGGACATCCGCATGCTGGATCGTGCGCCCTCCGCATAGCTGAGCGAATGCCTAGCAACGGTGAGGGGTCCTGCGGATTCACAAGAGCCTGCAGACGTACCAACATGCGCATCCCCTCCCGTAAATGCGACAGGGACGCTAACCCAGGTGCCGCTCCGGCCCTCATTTTTCCGATCGAACCGGATGAGCTCACCTTGTTGGTGGCCACGGCGTGCAATAGTCCGCTTGTTCATGCCACGCGCTCTCCTGGTTGGAGAATTTCTACCAAAAAGAGAAGTGTATTCTAGTCACAATCAAAACTTGAACAACATCTTCAGTATTAATGCATTATTTAAATTGATTATTTAAATATTTCACCATTAAATGCATTTCAGCGGCATTACTTCAGGAGGAAGCATGACAATTCTCGTGATCCTAGGAGGTGTACTGTTTGGATCAATCGTTCTATTCGTGGTCTTCAGCAACGTGTATCTCGAGCTGACATCAAGGCGCATGCGAAAGAGACGACAGCAAGCCAGATTGAGGCGAGAAGAAGCTGATCGGTCGAACCACAACACATCTAAGCTTGATCCAACGAAAGATGCAGATCGCAGACAGCGGGAGCACTTTGCGGTCTGACCTGTTCAACTGGTCGCACGGTGGATAGGCATATCGGGATCTTGTCGAGCGATCTTCCCATCTTGTCGATGCCACTGACGTCGCGACGAAGACCGGCTCTGACACGTGTGCCGACCATCGCGACGCGCATTTCAAGCCAGCCTTGCAATTCACACTCATAAACCCACGATTTCAAGAATTGGATCAGCGCCGCATGGCCGATAAGGCGCGGACCGCCATTGTGTTAGAATGCCACCGGCGCCTTCACCTTGTGATCTCGCTACACTTGGCATCTTGGAGATGCCGGTCGTTCCGTCCCCTGCAGGTCGAGCCGGCTTGCCACTCCCACCTAGTTACCCAACACCTCGGGGCACGACCGCCAGTTTCGAAGCGTAGGTGTCTGTGCGCCAATGACGATCTTTAGTGACGCTTAGCGGCGTCGCACGGCGTTCGATCACGCGCAGTCGAAGTGCGACGAAGGCGATATTGAATACCAACCAGAGGATCAGAAGAGAAATGGTTAAGAACATGCCTCGGCCTCACGCGATTCGAGGACAATGGCCTCCTCTTGGCGACCCAATGTCCGATCCTTCAATGTTGCGCGCAGACGCCGCTTTCGGGCATGCCTAGATGCCAATTCGAGGTAGATATTGCTGAAAAAGACTAGCAGAAGCGGAGCGCTGAGCGCTGCCCCTCCAAGGATCCAAACAATCGCCATACAAACCTCGCAAAACGGTCCGCCTACGCAAAGGGATAGCCTCGTTTGAAGACGTTTTCGCGACGTCGCATCTTCCCTAACGACTTAGCCTCTTATCGGGAAGCGCTTCTCACCAGGAAACGGCTGGCACAATGCAGCCCGACGTAGTGGCGACCCACGTCCTCTGCAGTTACTTGCTAGGACAAGCTCCTAGACCCCGCAGCTGATTAACTCTTAGGCGCCAATAAAGGAGCGCCCGGCCATTTTGCACTCGCAAGAATTTGAATTTCGGGTAGACACAGGGATCGAAGCTTTTGGGCGAACCTTATGACGAAAAGAAGAGCATTAATAACCGGTGTGACTGGTCAAGACGGCGCATATTTGGCGGAACTACTTCTGGCTAAGGGGTATGAGGTCCACGGGATCAAGCGACGAACCTCCCTTTTCAACACAGACCGCATCGATCATCTATATCTCGATCCTCACGAGCCCAACCCACTTTTTCGCCTACACTATGGCGATCTAACCGACTCTTCGAGCCTCATACGTATCGTTGGTCAGGTGCAGCCCGACGAAATCTATAATCTCGCCGCACAAAGTCACGTGGCGGTTTCATTCGAGGAACCCGAGTATACAGCGAACTCCGACGGCCTCGGCACCCTTCGAATTCTTGAGGCAATGCGCATCGTCGGACTAGAAAAGTCGACTCGATTCTACCAGGCATCGACATCGGAACTCTACGGCCTCGTTCAGGAGATCCCTCAAAAGGAGACTACTCCGTTTTATCCGCGCTCGCCGTACGCCGTCGCCAAGCTCTACGCTTATTGGATTACGGTCAATTACCGCGAGGCTTACGGGATGTACGCTTGCAACGGCATCCTCTTCAACCACGAATCTCCCGTCCGCGGCGAAACCTTCGTAACCCGAAAGATCACGCGAGCTCTGGCACGGATCCACTTAGGCCTACAGGAGCGGCTATATCTGGGCAATCTCGATGCGCTGCGCGATTGGGGACACGCGCGCGACTACGTTGAGATGCAGTGGCTGATGCTGCAACAAGAAGAACCGGAAGATTTCGTTATCGCAACCGGAATTCAACATTCAGTACGGGACTTCGTTAACGTGGCGGCGAGCGAAGTCGGCATGAAGATCCGGTGGCAAGGTTCCGGCGTCGACGAGAAGGGCTACAATATTGCGAACGGAAAATGTGTGGTGTCAGTCGATCCACGCTATTTCCGGCCAACAGAGGTAGCCACCTTGCTTGGCGATCCTTCCAAGGCGAAAGAAAAGCTCGGTTGGCAACCGCAAACTTCTTTCGAGACCCTCGTACGCGAGATGATGAAGGAAGATCTAGAGTCTGCGAAACGAGATGAACTAATTAAGCAGCACGGCTTTAGATATTTCCCACGCCACGAGTGACGGCGAACAAATCTGGGATCTGGTGCGGCAGAGATGTCGCCCAGATCAAGCTCTGAAGGCAATGCAGACGACCGCTTCACAATTGCTACCAAGTAAAGTGGCCAGCTAACTCTCCCACTTCAACACGGGATTTCTGAGGTCAACTCGAAGCACATTGTTGCCCCCCAGTCATGAAGCTCGGAAACTTAAGTAGCTGCACGGACCTCTAGATGACGACCGTAACCCTTCTGAAAATCTTGATACGCTGCGGCAAGCCCCGACCGTAGCGGCGTATTTGCACGCCAACCGAGCGCCCGAAGCCGTGAACTATCCAGAAGCTTGCGCGGGGTACCATCAGGCTTGGACGTATCGAAGACCAGCTCGCCTTCGTAACCCACGACCTCCGCCACAGTCGCCGCGAAGTCCGCGATCGAGAACTCATCGCCACTGCCGACATTGATCGGGAGATCGTTCGAATAATTCTTCATCAAGAAAACGCAGGCGTCCGCAAAATCCTCGACGTTGAGAAACTCGCGAAGCGGTGTGCCGGTGCCCCACACGGAAACGCTGGGCGCATTGACGATCTTGGCTTCGTGGAAGCGCCGGATCAACGCTGCGGGGACGTGACTATGATCCGGATGGTAGTTGTCGCCACGGCCGTAGAGATTGGTCGGCATTATCGAGATGAAATCATCGCCATACTGCCGGCGAAAGGCCTGGCACATCTTGAGGCCTGCAATCTTGGCGATCGCGTACCACTCGTTGGTCGGCTCGAGCGGCCCCGTCAGCAATTCGCTTTCGGCGATCGGCTGCCTGGCGTGCTTGGGATAGATACAGGACGAGCCCAGAAACAGCAGGCGCTGCACGCCAACCGTGTGACTTGCGCGGATCACGTTCAATTCCAACGCAAGATTGTCGCAAAGAAAGTCGACCGGGAAATTGTTGTTGGCTGCGATACCGCCGACCTTCGCAGCGGCGTGAACCACGACCTCGGGACGATTGGCCTCAAGCCATCTCAGCGTGGGCTCTTCCTTTGTGAGGTCCAGCTCACGTCGATCGGCAACCAGCACGGTGCAATTCTCTGACGCAAGCCTGCGGACGACAGCTGATCCGACCATGCCGCGGTGGCCCGCGACAAAGACACGTTTGCCCGTGAGATCGTAGGTTGAAGCCCCTGTCATCGTATCCTCTATCAGCGTCCGTTTGACCGGATCACCACTGCCGGGAGATCCATCCACCGCCGCCTTACACAATGCCGCTGCCGATGCAGCCCCGCCGAACTGGTAACACAATCTTCACCATGCGGTAGCCTATCCCGGCCCGACAAAGATATTCATGGTGAACCTGCGCTGCGCGCACAAAAGGTCAGCACACAATGAAACAAAAACAAGCAAGGCAGCCGCATCAGCTGTGCGGCTGCCTTGAAAGATCCTTGAAAAAACGGCAGCCCGCTCGGTTAGCCCGACCTCAGTATGCCCGACGCAGGACAGGACCGACCGGCGCGCAAACGCGGTCCATGTACCAGCCATAGGGCGTCTCGACCCGCACCAGGGGGCAACGGCGCCACGGCACATAGCGATATGGGTACGGCTGCGCCCAGAACGTAACAGGCGTCACCTGGCTCTCACCCGTGAGCAGGGCCGCCGGTGCCGGCATCTGCATCGCGGCGCTCGCTCCGCTCGCCGCGCAAAGGGAAACGGCTGCAGCCAAAAGACCCGCTCGCATCAACGTCTTAAACATCCCAAAAAGCTCCTCGCCCCGCAGATTTGACCTCGACTGGCGCTCGTCAGATCCCAGCCAACCGACGTCACGGATCCGTAGGCCACTTTCGCGACTAGCCCAAATAGTGAACCGAACTTTACCAAGGCCACCGGCAGAAAAGCAACCGATGCCGGGGCGGCCGAAGGCCTTTTGGGTCGATATGGCGCGCAAGTGTGGCTTCTTGGTCCTATTTTTCCTCGCTCCAGGCGCCGGGGGCCGCGAGGTCGGGTGAACGACGATACACATCCCGAAGGAACTGGTAGTTGACTGTCTGCGCCAGCGGCACGTCTTCCTCGCCGAGCTTGGCGAAGATGAGAATATCTCGAAGCGTCCGCCAGCGGCTTTCGTCATAGTCGCCGATGCGACCACCCGTCGGCAGCACCAGCGGCCGCTGCTGCTGGAGCTCGAATTTAAGCCGCTCGGAATTCAGCCCGGCCGGGCCGGCGCCGGCAAGAACGGGCACGCTCCGTGCATAATCCGCATAGGCAAATTGCCACCCTCGAATGACGCCCTGAAGAACATCGGCAATCATGGATGGCTGTTCATGGACGAGGTCATTGCTCGCGAAGTAGACTAGGCCAGGAACATGGATGCCGTAATCTTGCGGTTTGATGACGTTCACCTTGGCGAAGGCCGGGCTCGAAGGATCCGGTTGCTGGTCGATCGCGGCGACGATCGCATCCACCTCCCCTGCCCTCAAGGCTTCGAAACTGTCGCGGTCCGGGACCTTGGTGATCTGGCTTCGGGGAAGCCCGAGCTGCGCCATAATGGCATCAAAAACGACGTCGCCCTCACTGCCCCTGCGATACCCGATCCGCTTTCCGACCAGCTCGGCCGGCCGCCGCAATCCCGAGGTCTCGAGCGTGAAGATCGCGACCGAGGTATCGAGGAAGCTCGCGGCAAAGGCGGTCACGGGCACGCCGCGCCAGCTCGCCAGCAGGAACTTCTGGCCGCTCGTCACGCCGATGGCATGTTGGCGTGCAATCGTCTGGACGAAGTCAGGGTCTGCAGGCTGGGCCGACACCTCGATGCGGGAGGAGAAGTATCCCTGTCTCGACGCGGCGAGCTCGCCGGCAAACCGCGCGCCAAGGGGGCCATCCAGAAGGAGCTTGACCGTGGGAGCCGAGGATACTGTCGGAGCTCGTATGGGGGTCGATCCGGGACGAAGGAGGAGAAGCACAGACCCCACCAGAGCCACGGCAGCAAGGCCAATGGCGAGGTAGCGCTTCCCTCGCGACCGAGTTCGCCGCCGGGACTGGGTTCGAGGCAACGAGAACTTCCTAACAAGTTGTGAAATTTAACATATCAGGCGACGCGAGATCGGCTACAATGCAAGCTTGTGGGGTAAGGTTAATTTTTCCTTCGCCTTGTTCTAACAGCGATATTGACCGATAGCACGGCTTGTTCGGGCAATGAATTTTGCGTCAATGGGTTTGGCAGGATGACAATTCTTCCCAATCGACCGGTGCCCGTCCCTGATTCCCCGGCGGAAGTTCGTGTGGTCGAGCCAGCCGCCGCAACAGCTAAAGGCTTTGTACCGAGCTGGTTGCGCCCTGTGGTTGTGGAAAGGCTGATCGCCGTGGGCGATGCGGCGCTGATCGTGGTCAGCGGGATCGGCTGCGCGGTCGGCTATCACGTCGCCACCGCCGGCATGCTCGGCAAGGCGAACGTCTATCTCGCGGCCAGCGTGCTGGTTGCCGTCAACTTCGCCCTTCTGACCATCGTGCAGCAGGGCTACCACCTGAAGACCGTCACGAATCTCGCCCGCACGTTCCGGATGACGCTGACGACGTGGACCGGCCTGTTCAGCGCGCTGCTGGCGATCGCCTTCACGATGAAGGTCAGCGAGGAGTTCTCCCGCGGCACCACGATCTCGTTCTATCTGGTCGGCCTCGCCGTCCTCCTCGCCTGGAAGATCGCGGCGGCGCGCTGGACCGCGCATGCCTTGCGCACCGGTGCCTTCGCCAACGGCCGCGCGATCATGATCGCCGAGTTCGGGCTTGCGACCTCCTCCAACGCGGTCGACGACCTCGGCCAGCACGGCTACCGCCTGATGCGGGTGATGGAGATCCCGGCCAAGGAGCTCGCCTCGCCGCTGCTGCTCTCCTCGCTGGCGCCGCGCTTCGACGAGCTGATCGCCTATGCGCGCGAGCACCGGATCGAGCACGTCTTCCTGCTGATCAACTGGAGCCGGCAGCATGCGATCGACAGCATTCTGGACGTGCTGAAGATCCTGCCCGTCCCGGTGCATCTGGTGCCGGACGCCAACACGGCGCGCTTCCTGCGCTATCCGCTTTCCGGCACCGGCAACACCTTCACCGCCGAGCTGCGCCGCGCCCCGCTCACCCTTCGCGAACGCGCGCTCAAGCGCGCGCTGGACCTAGTCGGCGCGAGCTTTGCGCTTCTGGTGTTCGCGCCGGTCATGCTGGTGACCGCGATCCTGATCAAGCTGAGCTCGAAGGGCCCGGTGTTCTTCCGCCAGACCCGCCACGGCTTTGGCGGGCGCGCGTTCAGGATCTTCAAGTTCCGCACCATGCGCGTGCTCGAGGACGGCCCGACGATCCGGCAGGCGCAGCAGAACGACCCACGCGTCACGCCGATCGGCAAATGGCTGCGCAAGACCTCGATCGACGAGCTGCCCCAGCTCCTCAACGTGCTCAAGGGCGACATGTCGCTGGTCGGCCCCCGCCCGCACGCGGCCGCCCACAACACCGAATATGAGCAGATCATCGGCAACTATGCCTTCCGCCACCACGTCAAGCCCGGCATCACCGGCTGGGCCCAGGTTAATGGTTATCGCGGAGAAACCCGCACGCTCGAGCTGATGCAGAAGCGCGTGGAGTATGATCTTTGGTACATCAACAACTGGGGTCTCTGGCTCGATTTTGCGATCCTGCTGCGAACTGCAGTCACTACAGTTGCGCAACCAAGAGCATACTGAGACAGGCGTTCGGCTACACGCTAGATGCAGCGAGCGAGCGTCGGAATTGTTTACCGGCTCGCTGTCCCAGTCGGCCCGTGGCCAGCGCCTCAATTTCGTCGGCGACCTCTCCGGGTGCGCGACCAGCATCAACGAGATGCGAGTTGTGCAGAGCACTCGCCAGCTCGATATAGGCCCTTTGCTGCCTGACATTCTCTTCGTATGAGACCTCGACTTTGCGAGCACGAACAGTGTCGGGCTCAACGTTGAGCACAATTGTCAGATCGGGCGTAGGAACGAATTTGCCAAGCAACCGGACCGTCCAGCGTGGAGCTGCACTGCGATACCTCGCGGGATCGGCCAACACATCGTAGTAGTATCGGTCAAAGAAAATAAGGGTCGATCGTCTGCGCGGCCACCAGACTGATCGACACCACCCGATATTGTATAGGGCCACCATGTAAAGGAGCTTGAGCGTCGAGGCGAGCGCGCCTCGCGCAGGCTTGGCGTGGGGATCGACGACGACCTGCACGTCAGATTTCCGCGCACCAAGTCTCAGCGGCGGGTAAAGATGGTACGTCCTCACGTTCCGTCCTACGGCCTTCAACCGCTTGCTCAAGAGATTGATAATCGTCGACTTTCCCGCTCCGTCCGGTCCCAATATGCACAGCACCAACCCCGTGGGTGCCCATACCCTGTCCCAACGTCGCTTCCATTCCGCAAATCGCTCAGCAAGCGAGGGAGAGGACAATTTGGCAACGAGCTCGCCGCGCGCCTGCCGCATGACTTGATCGAAGCGAGACACGTCCAAAGCCTGGATCGCAGCCTGAAGTTGCGAACGCGTCGTCTTCGACCAGAACAGCTTGAGCGCCATTTCGCATTCTTCGCGATATCCTCCCTGCAGGTCCGCGAGATGCTGAAGCACCTTATCGCTCGCGCTTAGTTTGTGAATACGCTTAGCAAGATAATAGACGAATTGCCGATCGGCTGCAGGAACGTAGAAGACAGGATTAGATCCTGAGCCGCAGGCGAGTCGCCGCCCCTCCAAAAGCCAGGTTGCCGTCAGGATCAGCTGTCTTGCCCTGCGGTAATCGCTGCAAACGTCGATCTTCACGAAGCGGCTGCCAGCGGGTCGCCCCTTGAACCAGAACACATGATAGTACGCATTCAGCTCATGCTGCAGGCACTGCACCAGAACGCCCCCCAAATGTCCCATGCAGTCAACGATGAATCTGCGCACGGAAAGGAGGTCATGATCTTGAACGATGAGGTCAACGTCGTTCTCGGGTATGCGCGGCAACTCAGACGTGTCGCCGACCACACAATACGGATAGGGCGACGTGTTAAGCGCAGAAAAAAACCTCTCTAATAGTCCGGTCGTTTCGCATTGATCACTCGTGGTCTCAACCGTCGGTGTGGTCAGCACTCTAGTTCCTCGCATTCTCGAACTCAGCTCTCGCATCGGCATAGATCGAGATAAGCTGATGATAGTTGACTGTCGAAGACAACTCTCGTTCAAACAACCGGTGGGCGGAAAGTCGCTTCCCGTTCATATCATCGGGGCTGGCAAGGATGTCCTGAACGAGCCTCCGCAACTCCGAGGTTGAGCCCGGACGGACCAACCAACCTCCTTCACCGGTCGCGAGCAATTCGGCCACTCCGCCAAGTGCACTACCCAGCACGGGAAGGCCGCAAGCAAATGCTTCTACGATGACCATCGGCAGACCTTCATACCAACGCGACGGAAAAACCAAGAAGGCCGATTTCCTCATCATTCGTCGGACTTCGTCCGATGACAGAAAACCGGTGTATCGAATGTGCTGCGGCGATATTGCCTGCATGTTGCACTTCAATGGCCCTTCGCCGACGATAGTGAGCGGATAGTCGATCTCGCGCCAAGCTTCGACCAGTTCCGAAACACCCTTCTCCTCGCTCAGCCTGCCAACGAACAGCGCGCCATGCCTCGCTTCGGCCTTGGGCAAATCCTCCTCAGAATCCGCGACAAAATTGGGCTTTACCACGATGCGGTGCTCGGGCAGCCCCAAATCAACGAACTTTCGCTTGGCAAACTCGGTCAGCGCAATAAACCGAGTGACTTTGGTCTGATAGGTCTTCTTTGCATGCTGGTGAGCCAACGCAAGAGCGGCCGCAGCAGAGCCCAGGGCTGAACTCCGATAACAGCGATAAAGGACGCCCCAAAGCGGGGATCCTATCCAGCACTTCTCGCAAATGGCGCCGTTGCGTGCCAGCATCCCGTTTATGCAGCCCAAGCGGTAATTGTGCAGCGTCTGCACAACCGGAACTCCCGCATCCCAGCAGGCATCGTAAACAGAAGGTGTGAGAAGCGGGAAAAGGTTGTGAAAATGCACAATCTCTGGGCGTGCGGAACCGACCTTCGCCTTGAGCCAGTCTCGCGAGCTAGTGGAGTAGGTAACTGAAAGCGCGGCGGAAAGCTTCTGCCGAAATCCGATGATTTGATCATTCGAGACGATGAGTTGCTCAACGTGGTGCCCGTTTTGCCTTAGCAGGGCCGCCTCTGCCGCAACCACGGTATCCTCGCCGCCCCGACGCTGGTAGCTATTATGCACCTGGAGAATGCGCACGCAGGGCTCCGTTGTTTATAAAGGCAAACTCTTCAAAAGGTGGGCTATTACAATCATTTAAGGATGTGGTATAGCCATTCCTCACTCTGAATTATCCTTTTTTCCGGCACTTCTGTTTTGAGCACATGATGGGCTTGGTTGTCTCGTCGCCGCCAGCAACTGCTACCCATTTTTGGTATCCTAGCGGTTCTCCTCGTTTTGTTCTTCCCTCGTCAGCTGGCGCCCTGAAGAGTTCATTGCGCTCGTTTTTGTCGCCATCGCAACGAACGCTGTTTGCGCTTCGACACGCCATCGGCCGGACCGATCGCCCGACGCTTCGTATCGATACGGGATTGGCTTCTGCTTTATCGAACTCCTTGGAGTTTGGCGCCATCGCTGTCTCTTTCGGCACGCCCGGCCCGCACAATAAGAAGACGTTGTTGCTGTTGGACAGCTCCGACCACGGCATCGCCTTCGCCAAGCTTGCCGATCGCGAAACCACGCGACGTTTGCTGGAGAACGAGGCCCACTGGTTAGAAAAACTTGCGGTCGCCGGCAGCAGAGACCTGCGTGTACCGCGCCTGGTCGCGCTCTCCGAATTCGACGGGGGGCTTATCTTGGTCCAGTCGTCCCTTTCCGGCAAGAGGCCGCGGGGACAACCGGACTTGCCGCATGCAGCGTTCCTCAAGGGTTTGCACGACCTGGGCCGGCGGACCATGCCTTGGTGCGAGACCCGCGCCTGCACCAACATCGATCAGGCGTTCGAAAGCTGCTCCAGAATACTGCCGCGGACATGGGTCGACCGTTACAGCAAGGTAACGGACGCTCTGCGCCGTGAACTACGTCGGCCGTTCGAAGCAGTTCCTGCTCACCGCGATTTTGTGCCCTGGAACACCAAGCTGGTAGACACCGAACTCTGCGTGTTCGATTGGGAGTACGCCACTCAAGACTACCCGCCGGCGCACGACGTTTTTCATTACATTCTGTTGCCCAGAGTGCTGCAGCGGGCGTCTCTCAGAGGTCCGAACGAGGTTCTCAAGGCAACAAGCAAGTTCATGAACAAGTTTGGCCTCGCGGAGATCGCACGAGAGGCGCTGCACCTGCAATTGCTCGCCTATCTGCTGGATGTGTGCGGATTGTACATCGGCTCCTGGGAGCAGTGGAAGGAGGACCGAGTGGTCGAACGCTATGCCGGTATGATCGATCAGTTGTTGGAGACAATGAAGTGAACTCTCTGAAGATTTCGGTCGTCGTTCCCTCGTTCAATCAGGGACGCTATCTTCGCAAGACGCTCGACAGCATTATTGGCCAGAACTATCCGAATCTTGAGCTGATCGTCATGGACGGAGGCTCAACCGATGATTCCGTATCGATCATCAAGGAATACGAGAGGCACATCGCTTATTGGGTGAGCGGGCCTGACGGCGGCCAGACCCCAGCTCTCGTTGCGGGGTTCGCACAGTCAACTGGAGACGTCCAATGCTGGATCAACAGCGATGATCTGATGAAGCCCGGCTGCCTTGCCGAAGTCGACCAGTTCTTCCGGGACAAGCCCACTGCTGATTTCGTCTATGGCGACACCACCTGGATTGACAAGGAGGGCAACGTCTTAAGAGAACACAGGGAGATCGGCTTCAACTTCTTCGTCTGGATGTATACGTACAATTACATTCCAGGCATGTCCGCTTATTGGCGGCGGCGGCTGTACCAGAGAGTTGGCGGGCTCGACCCGTCATTTAACCTCGCGATGGATGCCGACTTGTGGGCCCGGTTCGCACAGGTTTCTAGGCTTCATCATGTGCGGCGCAGTTGGTCATATATGCGCTATTATCCCGAGCAGAAGAACGTTGCGCTTAGGGCTGCCAGCACCGAGGAAGACAGGCGCATACGCATGAGATACTGGAAGTCTGACAGACCGCGTTTTCTTTCGCCGAAAAGAGTGCTCGCCTACGCTATGCGAGTGTCGGCGAGGCTCCTGAGCGGCTGCTATGATCTCAATTACCAGCGACAGCTATCTGCGGCAACTCAGCTGCGGATCCAACGCTGAAACGATGACTTGGGCAGGGGGCATCGAAGTGACTTACAAAGCGGATTTTTCACAGACGTTGGAACGGTCGCCGCCGCGTGACCGGATCCTGAACGTACCAATCAGCCTCGTGACAATGGCCGATGCGCTGGAAACGATCAAACACTGGATCGAGCACGGCGTATCCCGGTTCGTATGCCTGCGGGACGTTCATGGCGTGATGTTGAGTCACAGGAACGAGGAGCTGCTTCGAATCCACGAAGACGCCGGGATGGTAACCCCTGACGGAATGCCGCTGGTCTGGATCCTGCGCCAGCGGGGCCATGCCGTTTCGCGGGTCTGCGGAGCGGATCTCGTGTTGAACGTATGCGACCTCTCTCTGAAAATTGGAGCGAGCCATTTCTTCTACGGCGGAAAGCCCGGCGTTGCCGAACGGATGTCGCGAGAGCTTTCGGTCCGCTTTCCCGGACTGAAGATCGCCGGTCACGTCACCCCGCCCTTCCGCCCGCTGACCGCCGAAGAGGACCGCGCTTTCGTGCAGAAAATCAGAGACTCCGGAGCGAAAATAGTCTGGGTTGGCCTGAGCACGCCCAAGCAGGAATATTGGATGAAAAAGCACGTCGGCGCAATCGATGGGGCCGTTCTGTTCGGTGTCGGCGCAGCATTCGATTTCTTTTCGGGAGATGTGCGCCGCGCGCCCATCTGGATGCAGAACTTCGGCCTGGAATGGTTGCATCGGCTCTGCTCCGAGCCGAAGAGGCTATGGCGTCGCTATTTGATATTGGCGCCACTATTTGTCCTTCGCTCCGGATTGCAGGAACTGCGGCGAAGGACCACCGCTTAGACTCTCATGGCATTGCAAGAAGGCACGGGCGGAAAGCTCAAAATACTTCTGTCAGCCTACGCGTGCGAGCCCCAAAAAGGCTCGGAGCCAGGTGTTGGTTGGCATTGGGCCAACGAACTGGCAAAGATGGGCCACAAAGTCTGCGTGCTCACACGGCGTAATAATCGGGCTGCCATTGAAGCAACGTTGACGCTATCCGCACCTCAGAACCTCTCTTTCATTTATCACGATCTTCCGGATTGGCTCATGCCGCTCAAGAAGATCGCCGGCACGCATTTGTATTATTCGATATGGCAACGTACAGCTCTTAAGTCCGCGCGCCGGCAGCACTTGGTTGAGCAGTTCGACTGCGCACATCACATCACCTTCGGATCTTGGCGACAGACCACACATCTCCATAAGCTTGGCATTCCACTGCTGGTTGGCCCGATCGGCGGCGCCGAAATGGCCACCCTACCTCTCGTCCGCAGCCTGCCATTGAGCGCTCAGATCTCGGAAGGGATCCGCTACTTCATCAATTTGTTCGGGCTCCTCAATCCAATGCTGCGTTGGGCACTGCGTGGCGCGAGGGTAATTTCAAAGACCAGAGACACACAACGATGGCTGGCTCAAATCGGTGTGACTTCCGAAGTATCCCTTGAGATCGGTGTCGATACCGCTGCGATGGTCCCCATCGGTGGCCGCGATCGAACGGGGCCACTCCGACTGATCTTCGTCGGCCGCCTTTTGGGTTGGAAAGGCGTACTCTTGGCGATACGTGCAGTGGCGCAGGCGCGAGCAGCAGGCACGGAAGTCACACTGGTAATCGTTGGCGAAGGCAAGCTGCGGAGTCACTGCGAGCGGCTCGTCGCCAGTCTTGGCGCTGAGACGTTTATCAGCCTAGTTGGTGCAAAAGCGCAAAAGGAAGTCTTCGCGATGCTATCATCGCATGATGTCATGCTCTTTCCGAGCATGCACGACTCCAGCGGCAATGTTGTTTTGGAGGCGTTTGGCCATGGGCTGCCCGTGATATGCTTGGAGCTGGGCGGCCCAGCTACGCTCGTCGATGCAGAAGTTGGCATCGTCGTGTCGACGTCGGCCAAATCCGCTTCGGAGGTGATCAGCGAGCTTGCTGCAGCAATCAACCGGCTCGCCTCGGACCACCAGCTCCTGGACGTATTATCGGAAGCAGCACGCCAGCGGGCGCTGGATTCTTCATGGGCGGCTGCCGTGGGAAGAGTATACGCCGCGCCCGCTATGTTTAAAGCCTGAGTTGCGCCAGCGCCTGTTGCGCGACGTACGAGGCTATCGCCACGATAGATAGCGTGGGGCTGACGCTACCCGAAGTTGGAAAGACCGCTGAACTTGCGATGAACAGGTTCGACACCCCATGAACCCTACAAGATGGATCAACAACCCCCGATTTTTCGTGCGCGGACATTCGCGCTGTTCCAATTTGGTGACTTCCGACGCTAGCGTTTTCTGTTATGCGCTGTCGCAACCTTTTCCAATCGAGGGAAAACGCCAACTTGTTTGAAGACGAATTTCTGATGTCATCGGACAATATCTGAAGGCTACGTTCGATCGTGTCGACGTCCTTCTCAGTACAACGCCACTCGGAGCGAAGCTTCGGCTTGCCGTAGACGTCCCGCAATGTACTCAGAACTACCCTGCTTTCGGGGTTCGGGCTCTGCTCGGCACTGTACAGGAGCTGATATTTTCCGACCGAACTGTAGAGCGCGACGCCAGGCAATTTCCGCGTGCTCAACAGGCGCCGACGAAGCCAATCTATTGCGAACTTCAACGTGGCCGGAGAGTCAACGACAACGTTGCCGAGGTGCTTGAATCCATCAAACGCCACCTCTTGGTGCGTTTTGTCCATCAGCTCAATTGGAATTCGGCGAGCGAGAACCCACTTGGCGAAATACATTGCTGACAGGATACCGCTCTTGTGAGAGGGATCTTCAAACGACGGCGGCGCAAGGATAGCGTTGAAGTGCATCAGCCCGTGCTTGGTCTCCGCCGACCTCCCAACACGCAGCATGTGGCGTACGTAGACCCCGTCGACGCTCGTTTCGAAGCCATGTCGCACGAGCCGCGGATCTCCAAGATACTGTAACGTGGCCAGCGTCCCGTACAGGTGGGTCATGTAATATCGACCCACCTGGTCGTAGTCGTTTCCGACGCCGTTCGGATGACGGGACCTGGACAGAAGCAGGAGTCGCGCCGTTTCAAGACCGCCCGCCGCAATCACGAATGTCCGCGCCGAAATCCGAGCCATATCCCCGTGAGGCAATGGAAATTCTGCGGCAAGGATATCCCCTGGATCGGGGCCCGGGATCAGTTCGAGACAGGGTGCGTTCAAGTACAAGTGAATGTTGGCGGAGCGGCTGATTTCAGCGCGATACTTCTGACGGAAGTCGGTCGGCAGACTGAACCGCCAAAGATTGGTTGCATCGACATCCTGCCAGCGCATGCCGGGAAATAGCTCTCGACTGCCAGGCGATAGCGCAATCGAGGTGTCGTACTCGTAGCGTCCCAGGTCGAGAAAGGAATGCGCAACCTCATAGTGCCGCCTCATGACCGAAAAGCTGACCGGCCAAGAGGGCAGACCTGCGTGAGGCCTGCCTGCAAAGTCCTCTTCGTCGAACGGCGCACAACGCCCGCCCCAGACAGTCGACGTGCCGCCAAATCTTCTGATCCGATGACGGTCCAGGGGAGGTTCGGCCCGAGGGTTCGACACCTCGCCGGTCAGTTCCTCCTGCTCGCTGCGCGAGTACCACTCTCCACCGGCTTCGAGCAGCGCGACCTTTGCTCCGGCATCGCCCAATATTTTGGCGGCGGTGATACCAGCGGGGCCTGCACCAACGATGCATACATCGTAGTCTCGCGCCGAACCCGCCGAGATTTGTCGACCATCGAGAATCAATTTGTCGATTCCGATAGAGCCGCTGCATTCTCGCGCAGGTGGTCCAAATTTCCAGTCCCCACGATCGCCGCGTCCACGTTGGAATATTGAAAGGGTTGCCTCAAGGCTTGCGAACGAGAATGCGGATCCACTGGCCGAACCCCGGTGAACAACTCGCGTACGATCAGCCCCTTGTTATTCCGCGTCGCCAACGCGCAGAGCGCGGAAAATTGATCTCCCGTCTGGGTACAGGGTACCTGCAGCACATTCGGGTGAGGCGACACTGCGAACAGCATTGCATCCTCGAGAGTCCGCGCCGAAACGCCAAGGGCGAGGATCTTGCCGGCCTGCTTGAGACGAAGCAGCGTGTCCCAAGCTTCGTCGAGAGGCGCGCCTGGCGGCGGACTGTGCAGAAACAAGAGATCGACATAGTCGGTTTGAAGCCGCCTCAACGAGCCGTCTACCGCGCCTGAAAGATAGGCCTTGCCGAACTCCTGGCTGATCGCGGACTGCCGGATCTCGGACAGGGCCGAACCCGCGCGGCTGGATGAACCAATGAAGCCTCGGATGACCGGGCGCAGGATCGGCTTGATCTTAGCAGCCCATTTCAGTCGCTTCGACAGCTTGTATCCGACCTTAGTGCAGATGATCGCCTGTTCGCGACGATGACGCAGAGCCAGCCCGAGAAGCTTCTCGCTTTGACCTTGGCCGTAGATGTCGGCCGTATCGAAGAGGTTGACGCCGAGATCAAGCGCGCCGGCAATAAGTGCGTCGGACGCCTTCGGTTGAGCGTGACTGAACGAGCCCAGTTTGCTCAGCCCGAGGCCGATCGGTGCCAACGGCTTTGAGCTCCAACGCGGTGCTTTCGATCGGTGCCGGGTCATGTTCATTTTGAATACGCGGCAACTTCCCAGCGGCTGAGAATGCGGTGCACAAGCACGGTTAGGGGAACTGCTGTGAACAGACAATAGCTGATGATCGAAGCAGCCAGCGCTCCGGGGAGACCGATCGCGCCCACGAAGTAGATCTTCAGAAGCAACGTGGCGATCGCTGTGGGGATTGCGACATAAAGCTGGATATGGAAGATGTGCAAACCGTTCAGGAAGCTCGAGAGCACGTTTCCGCCGGCCTCCACGACCTTCCAAAGGGCAAAGCTTGCCAACAGAGCGACGGTCGGCACCGCTGCGGACCCGACCCAATGTCGGATGATCCACGGGCCGAGAACAACGAGCAAAAGCGAACCTGCCGCAGAGAAGAAGATACTTCCGGATGCCGCGCGCCGGACAGTGGCGGCAACCCATTCGCGATCGCCGCGAGAGACCGCTTCGGAGTAAGCGGGCCACAGCGGAGCAGTCACCATCGCGACCGACATTGACACGATCGCGAAGAGCTTGTCGGGAACGGCGTATTCCGCAACCGCTTCAGGTCCCAAGACTTGGGCAATCACGAGATTGGTCGTCGAATAGGACAGTGCCATCAGCAGCTGGATGAGAAAGAAGTAAAACCCCTTCTTCACGATCTCACGTGCGAAGCGGCTGCTCACGGCCGAGCGGTTCGGTTGCAGCCCCGGCTCAGAGATGGTGAAGAACACCACGTTGTTCAGAATGCCGGCAATCACGGGAGCGCCCGCGAAGGCGGCCACCAGCCAGGGCAGGCCGCCCTGGCCATAGACGACCAGCAGGACGCCAAGCAGCGAGAAGAAGCTGCCGATACACTGCCAAACGCTGGCGGCGAAGCCTTGCTGCAAGCCCATCTGTACGCGCTGGACAACGGACACGGGCCCCGCAGCAAGCAAACAGCAAATCAGCACCACAATCGATGGGCCGGCTTCGGCGGCAGCGACGGGCGAGCGAACGTTAAAAAGCCGCGCCCAGTCGTAGGCCGGATAGAGTAGCGCAAAAAGGACGGCCAGAGCCGCCGACAAGCCGATCAGCGCGACAAGCGCGCTGGAAATGCATTCAACGATTTCCGCCTTGTTGTCCTTGCCATGAGCGCGGGCGATAAGGCTGAGCACTCCGTTGCCCATTCCCAGATCGGTAAAGGACAGCAGAGCGACGAAAGAGTTGATCGTCATCCACATACCGAACCGCTCGGGCCCAAGATAGTGGAAGGTGAGCGGAATCGAGATCAGCGAGGTGCCGACAGAGATCACCTTGCTCGCCATGGAGGCTGCGGCGGTCAACAGCAATCGCCGCTGACGCTCATGGGCCCTGCCCTGGGCGGTCGAGACATCCCCAGGTCTTAATCCTCCAAGCAGACCCTGATATTTCTTGGCTCCCGCGGCCATGCTCACCCACGCTGTCGCTGCGATGCACAAACTATTTGCCCCAGGTGCACCGGCCTGTCCAGCAGACGATGTAAACGTCCTTACTGGTCAAACTTCAAGAAAACGGGGGCCTTGCTCAGCTCGACCACCCGACCAACGGTTGCCACTTCGCCACCGAAGATATTGCTGATCGTTTTCGCCGATCCAATATTCAGCCGTAATCCGTCCTTCAACGACCACGCGGCGACTACGCGCGTGCCGGTGGCAGACCTTAGTTCACAGCGCCATATCTCCGAAGAATCTCGTCGACAGGGCTGCACCATCGTGGCGCCGAGCATCCAACGCTTGGTCACGGAATAGGCACGTCCGGCCGGGGTATTGCGCAGGGTCCCGATCGAGGAATGGTCGTATGCATACCAGTAGAAGCGCGAGAATCCTGAGGACCAATGGAGCAACAGGGCGCGGGCGACGAAGGCCGCTTGATCCTGCGGGTCTGGCAAGCTGTTCGGGCGATCGCTCCAGGCACCTTCCGTGCTCCAGAGAGGCTTCTGGTCCAGTCCATATTTGCGCAGGACCGGAAGGATCGGCGCGACCAGTGCACCAGGCCCGCGATAGCCAGGATCAATCGTCTCCGGATAGTTGGTCTGCGTCCCCGTGTAGGTATGCAGGCTCACGACATCCACGTCACGAGTGCCGCCGGCGGCGAAGTACCGGTCGGCATAGTCGGCATGGCGCCCGTTGAGTGAGGGGGTGATGATCTTTGCAGCGGGATCGATCCGGCGGATGATGTCATGGGCGCGATTGGTCAGCTCGACCATATCCTGCACGGCAATCTTCAGATCGTATTCCGGCTCGTTCCAGAGCTCGTAGAATTTGATGCGCCCCTTGTATCGCGTCACCAGACGGGTCACGAACTCGTCGAACAAAGCGATATCCCGTGGCATCGAGGCGCATCGCATGATCGCCGGCAAGCTGCTTGGCTCACATGCACTCTGATCTCGGGCCGCCCACGCCGGAACGGCTTTGAAGCTATAATAGAAGTCGAAGCCGAGCCGTTCGGCGGTGGAAACCCACGCGTCAAGATTTGACCAGGAGTATGATTGCGGCTTCGCCTGGATATACGGCCAGTTTATGAAAGTCCCTTTGGCGAGCGATCCCGTGTTGTCGACGTTGACAGACGACGTATTGATGTGGGTCATACCAAAATATTCTGAGGGAACGCGCCCACCAGCAAATGTGGTGCCACCGACAACCAAGAGGCAAACGAAACAAATGAGCGCTTCGAAGAAGTACCTCATTGCCCTACTTGCTTTCAGCCATCTCTACTTTGACTGCCGGGGCTTTGCCACGCACCCTCAGTATCGCGCCGAAGAATAGCAATAGTCGTCTCTCGACAAACAAGTGAACGAGCAATCCGAATGCGATCGCGAACGCGAACGCGAGAAGTAGAGACAGTAGCGGCGGCAGCCATGAAAGATACCGCAGCACGACCGAATAAAACCCGAGAATCGCAATATTGCTCATCAGATAAATGGAATAGGACGCCGATCCGAGAAGATCGAATGCACGCTCAATAATACTAGTAGGACGCTTCATGTTAAGGGCAACAATGAGAACTAGTCCGGATAGCGGCCCAAGAATCAGCGCTCCCGCCCCACCCCCAGCGCTAAGACCAAACAAATCGGCCACTGTAAATTCGACCAATATCAAAGAAAGAAGCGCAGGCAAGGGCAGTGATTGCAAGGGATTCAAGTTACCCTTTTGTAGCGAAAGAACTCCAATGAGGAGGCCGATTCCAAACTCAACATTCACCGGGTTCAACAAGAAATTAAGAACCCTGTAATCATCGCCAAGCGGCCCTAACGACTCACGTGCAAAGAGCCAGAAGATGGGAGCTACGCACCAAAGTCCTATTAGAACCGGCAACCGAACGATCAAGAAAGACAATGCAAAAACCAAATAAAACAGCGCTTCGTGACGCAGCGTCCAAACGACATTGGGGCGCACTTCCCCAAATGGCCAGAGAAACATTGCGTTCAGATATGGCCCCGCCTCAAAAGCACCGCGCCCAAGAAATCTCGCGCTCGCGTATAGGCCAACCGCAAACCACAGGAAGGGCACTATCCTGACAAATCGCTTCAGCGCAAAAACATAAACACTCAAACGACTCTCTAAGGACGCTCGTTGGAGCGATGTCACCGCGATAATGAAACCGCTAATGACAAAAAAGATATCTACGCCAATCCAACCGTATTGAAGGTGGGCCGCAAATCGACCCGGTCCTAGAAACTCAGGCAACTCCATGATAGACGCCGCATGATCGAGGACTACCAAAGATGCAGCAATGCCTCGCAGATACTGTATTCCCGTGATCTCTCCGGGCGGAGTTTCCGTTGTGGACATCAGTCGCTCGAGTTTCCACGGCTCACAGGCCGCCTAGACTGATCACGGTCCTGATCAATCACTCGTGAAGCGATATCCGATATCAGAAACAACCCCCAGATGAGGGCTGAAGCTTGATAAACCTGCAACATCGGATTTGCCGAACAATATATAACAAAGATAAGACAGAACACGACTCCGCTGCTGGCGAGCGCAAACTCATTCCCGGCGAGACCTCCGATAGATACTAGAGATCTTTTTGCAGCCAACGCAATACCGACATTAAAGGCTGCATATCCAATCAAACCTCCTTCAAGCAGCACGCAGACGTAATCAGAATGGATTTGAGCAAGACCAGAAGCATAATTTGCCGTCCAGAACGATAGGAGACTGGCCACTTGGACGGACGTTCCACCTGAGAACAGCTCACCTACGAGCCAAGAGGAGGACTCAATGCGCTGGAAAGCCAAATCCATGATTGCCAAACGGACAGTGGAATTCGATATCCCGCCCAGAGCATCGGATTTGGCCGTTTCCTCAAGCGACGTGACTAGCTGCGCGACCTCCGGAAAATAGTGGAGCAGAAAGGGCACTAGTGCAGCCAAACCTATGATTCCATAAGTGATCAAAGCTGCTGGCCTGATGCTTCTCGACCGAATAAGCATACAAAGCGGAGCGCACGCAGCAGTCGCAAGTAGAAGACTGCTGGAAGGACGCAAAAACTCGGACAGCCCCGTCAAGAAGAACAACAGGAGCAAATAAGAGAAGCTTCTGTGCGAGAGGTAGGCTAACCCAAGCGCTGCCACAAACACCATCGATTTAAGATGGTTCGTCTGGTTGGCCACATTCGCAAAATATGCCAGACCGCTGTAGTTGCGAAGAATGAGCTCGCCATCGTACAGAATGCATAAGACCAATAGCAACTGTTGAACTCGACTATTCAGTTGCCGCAGGTCTCGCCCGTATTTACTTGGATCAAACGCAAGGCTCATACTGTAAATTAGACTAGGCACAAAGGCCGACGCGTAGCTATTTGTATCGCCTTCGCCTACCAGCTGCGTCAGGAATGGAATCAGCGAAACAATAGTGAAGAACAAGAAGATTGTCGGAGCGTTAGATCCGAGCCTCGATCGAGAACTCCTTAGCCACCCAATCGCAAACGCAAAGAAAAGCAAAAGAAAAAAGGCATATTTGCCTATCGCACCAATTCCTGCGGTTGAATACCCCAGCAGATTGAAGTAGTCCGCATAGGTCACTAGGGCATAAAAAGCCCAGAACCGCAAGAACGGCCAAGAGGCGACGTCCGGTCTTGCTATTGATGGGAACCTGGTGACATGAGACAACGGTCGCGTCACCAGCCCGGTCGATTTTGCCAGCGCCACGCCTCGCTCCGCCTAGAACTTCTCAGTCGCAATGTATCGGAAGAACTTCATCTTCGGCTGCGCACCGAGAACGAGGTCCTTCCGTCCATATGCGGGAATGTCGGCGTCAACGCAATTATCCGAGCCGGGATAGCACAGCTTTACCTTAATCCTGGTCGGGCATTTGTTCAGCGTGCTGACCACGTGGTCGTAGAGGTCCGGGTTAAGCGTATGGCTGCGCGCCACGCCTTCGTACCTAAGGCACGGCTGGCCGCCGTAGTCCTTATGAACCTTTTTGGTGGGGTCTTGCGTATTGTCCTGAAAGGTCAGCCGGCTCTGAAGGCCCGGCGTAGACGTCTGCGCCAACGCGCCCTCGACCGCGAACAAGGCTGTCACGAAGATACATAGCGCAAATGGCAGTTTCATTGCTTTCACCTGTCAGCGCCAGGGGCGAGGATCGCGCTCTCCAACACCGGGCACCTTTATCACGAATCCATCCTTTTCGAGGGTGGTCACCAGTGTCGTCTTCTGAGCAATCGGGACCGCGTCCAATTGTCGGATCAGCGCGTCGCGGTTCGACCAGCCAACCGTTTCCATGTTGGTCGCGGCCGGGCCGATCATCCATGACCGGACCATGCCGGCGAATTCGGCAGCGACCTCCCGCTGGAGCGCTTCGGGTAATTGATTGAAGATCGCCAAAGCAAAGCGGTTTCTCGAGAGCGAGATCCAACCCTCATACGGACCGGCGCGATATGACATCGCGAGGGCCGCCGCCGCCTTTTCCGAGAATCCCTCCCTCATATTGAGGAGCCAATAGCGGACAAACCAGAAGTAGGGTTCTGCGGGCGAGGCCGACAGCAGTTCCTTCGTGGAGGCATCGAGGAGGTCCATCAACTCGTCCAGCCGCGCATCGGCTCGATCGATCGCGCCCTCGAACCGCCCCAGATCAATCGCCGCCATGGCGCGCCAATAGGATGCGCGCTCGACAGATGCCTCCAGGTGCCGCGGGCGCTGCTCGATGATCCGGTCCAGAACGGACGTCTTGACCCGGTCTCCGTCGATGACGTGGCGGCCGAGCGGCTCGACGATGGAAGTATTCCAGAACACCGAATAGACCGTCGCGCACCATACGATCGCGCCCGCCCCGAGTACGGCCAGGCAAACTCGTGCGCAGGTCCGAGCCGTAAAGCTAGTCGGTGTAGCCATAGCGTGCGTAGTATTTCTGATAGTAGTACTTCCCGTGATAGGATTCGTACCGAGCCAGTAGCGCGGTATCGGCCTTGTTGAGCACGACGCCGAGCAGCCGATCGTGCACCTCCGGCGCATTGGCCAGGTTGTGCCGCACCACGTCCATCTTCGTTTTCCCCCACTCGACGACGAAAACGTAGGAATCGACGATAGAGGCCGTCACGCGCACGTCCACCACCGGCGCCATTGGCGGCAGGTCGAGGACAACGTAGTCGTAAGCCTTGCGCAGCGAGGCCACGAACTCGGCCATCGATTGTGACGCGAGCACGTCGTTGGTGTGGACTAGCTTGGAGGTCGAGCCAGCGGGAAGGAACGCCAGGCCGGTCGCTTCATCCACGATGAGCGCCTCTTCGAGCTTCTTCTTGCCCGACACGACGTCAATAAGTCCAGCGGTGGCCGCCGGCGCCATCGCCCTGGAAAGAGACGGATTTCGAAGATCGGTGTCGAGCAGGATGACGCGCGCGCCGGAGTGGGCAATCAATTGGGCGAAGTTGGTCGACACGGTGCTCTTGCCCTCATTTGGCAAGGTCGAGGTCATGGCAATGACCCTGTTCTCACGGACGACTGAATTGAGATCGACCGCCACCTTCACTGTTCGAATCGCTTCGCTGAAGCGGGAAATCGGATTGTGGAGCACGTATTTCAACAGGCCAGACTGCGGATCCGATTTGCGGGTTCCAATCTCGGCGCTTCCGGTTTTGCCAAGCCACGACGGCTTGGTGCTCTCTCCAGCAACGATCTTCGGTAGGATCGCAAGGCAATTCGTTTGCAGGACTTCCTCAACCTGATCGGTTGTCCGGAACACCTGGTCGAGGAACTCACGCAGAAAAGCGATACCGAAAGCGAGCGCCAAGCCGGCAAACAGCGCGGCCCCCAGAACGATAACCGACTTGGGATAGCTTCGAATCAGCGGACGGGACGCCATGCTGATAAGGCGCGCTTCGGTGATCGGGAAGGACTGCTGTTGGACCGACTCCATATAGCGCTGAAGGAAATTGTCGTACATGGCTTGGTAGGACTGCGCATTGCTTTCCAGCTCGCGCAGCTGCACCTGGGCCTGATTCGTGAGCTGCGATTCGGAGACCACATTGTTCAGGCTTGACTTGATGCTCTCCTCGCGCGTGACGGCGATGTCGTAATCGCTCTTGTAGGACTCCTGGATGCGCCTCAGCTCATCCTGGATGTTCTTCTTGATCTCAGCCATCTGCCGGCGAAGGTTGACCGCGGCGAGGTGGTCCGCGCCGTACTTGGCGGCCCAGATCGATTCCTTCGAAGCCATGTCGACATATTGCCCGCGCAGCTTCACGATGGTGTCGTTCTTCAGCGCGTCGGCAACGTTGGCGTCCGGAATTTCCTGCTTGAGCATGTCGTTCATGCGGTCCAGCCGTGCCTTTGCTTCGGCGGTCGCCGCGTGCGCCATGATCAGCTGGCTGTTGACCTCGGCGAGCTGCTGCTCGTTCATCAGCCGGCCGCCCGTGTCCACGATATTGTTGGCGGTCTTGAAATCGACCACGGCCTTTTGAGCCGCCGAGGCCTGCGTGCGAAGCTCCTTGATGCGGTCCTGGAGCCACACGCTGGCGCGACGCGTCGCTTGATACTTCGCCTCGAGCTGGTCGACGACATAGGCATCGGCGATGGCGTTCGCGATACGCGCCGCCTTCTCCGGATTGGTGGAGGTAAAGCTGATCTCCATCACATAGGTGAGACCGATGCGCTTGATCGTGCGGGACCGATCGAAAACCGCGAGAGCCCGGCGCGTCTGCTCGAACTCCGAAGCTCCGCCTTGATTCGCAAACAGCTGCCCGATGAAGCCGACAACGGCTCCGATGACGCCGCCGCCCGGATTGACGAATTCGGGGTCATCGATCAGGCGCAAGTCCCTGATAACTGCCAGACTGATATTCTCCGACTTCAGGATCTCGACCTGAGTTTCAACGGTTGACGAATCGACTGTGACGTCACCGAGCAAAGAGGGTTGCTGGAAGAGCTGGACCTTCCGCGTGTCGATGACCAGCGAGGCTGTCGCGGTGTATCGAGAGGCAGCAGTGAATAGATACAGCCCACCGACGATCAGGCAGGCTGCCAGAATGGCCAGCATGGTGGGAAACTGGCGACGAATAATTCTGAGGTAATTGGAAATTGTGTCCGATGCAGGCGATCCAGGCACGTCGCCCGCCGGGTCCACGGACGTCGGCCGTTTCGTTATCTGCAACATCTAAGTCTTATCCCCAAGGACGTCGCGCGCCAGAGGCGGAAATATTGTCGAAATAAAGCGCGCCGCACCCAAGGATGCGGCGCGGACTCTTACTAAGAGCTTATAGTCGGAGCCACTCGCCCCACCTAGTTAGCCGCTCAACGCGAACTCACTCTGCTGCTCGCAACGGACGTCCCCGTCACACCAGCAGAGGCGTTTGGGGACACTGAAGTCGCATAGTGAAGGCCACCGAAGGAGGGCGCACCGTTGTTGGCACCGCCGGTGTTGCCGTTTCCGTTGACCGGACCACCCGAACCGCTGCTACCGCCACCGCCACCGCCGGTCGCGGCGATCGCGACGTCGCCGGTTGCAGCCTGGTAGGCGGCGATCACGTCGGCGTTGCCGGTGTTGGCGATCGCGGTCTGGATCTCATTGGCAAAGGGAGCGTCGGACGTCGCGGCCATGCGGGCGACCTGGGCGAGACCGCCGACGATCGCGCGTATCTGGTCCTTGGTGGTCGCGGGATCCTTCAGGAGCGCGATCAGGCCGGGGAGCGTGGTCGGATCGGAGGCGCCGAGGTCGCGCACGCGCGAGATCAGCTGCGGGCCGCCGGTCGGATATTGCTGCAACAGGCTGTTGGGGGAGGCCTTGAACTCGGAAATGACAGTGGCCGGCAGCTGGCGCTGCGGCGGGTAGACGGCGGCGCTGGCGGCCGTCGTGATCGTCGCCACGAGGGCCGTGGCCGCAGCCATCCGAACCGCAACCTTAATAAGGCTCATAACATACCTCCAAATATAAGCTGCCCCCTGCCTGGGCAAATGGCCGTGCAGCGCAGAAGGTAACGCATGACAGTACGCCTGTCCATATATTCTAAAAAGTTCGTAAACAGTGCAACTGCTTCAAAACTAGACGTTTTTGTCAATCCCGATACGCTACCGGGCGCCAATTTCCCGCGCATCTTGCAGCCTTCGCCGCAGATCACATCAACCCTTGGCTGAAACATCGCGGGAGCGGAAAGACTGGGCCAGACCAGCACCAAAGAGAGCAAAGAATGGAATTGTGTAGCCCGGCACTTGAAGCGTGAAGTCCAACATCGAGTGGAGCGACGAGAGGGCGGCTGTGCTCAGGGCCGCGAGCGGAATGATGACGTCGCGCCGACGTACGAACACTCCTTTCGTCAAGAAAATCAACATGATAGCCCAAGCGAGCGCGATTAGAAGGGCAAGAGGCAGACCGACTTCGGATGCAAGCTCCAGCGGAGTTGAGTGCGCCGCATCCCAAACGCCGCTGATCGAAATAACTGAACTGCGATACGGGGGAAAGGCGCGCTCGAACGTCCCCAAGCCGGTCCCAAACCACGGATTCTCGGCAATTATGCGGACCGCGGACTTCCAGGCTTCAACCCGCCCCTCATCCACAAGATTCTGCGTCTCAAATCGACTGCCAACCTGACCTCCCAGGAGCTGCAACAACCCGAGCACGATGATCAATCCTGCGCCGAGCGAAATCAGCAGACCTGTCCTCGGCCGCAGATCCTTTCTCACCTGGAGCGTGAACGCGACAATCAAAGTCAGGAGCGAGAGGATGACGCCCGCTCTCGACGCAGTCATGAACATCGCCAATAGGCATAAAAACCCCGCCACGATCGCAAGACCTGGTTGCTCTCGAAGCGCGCGAGCAAGCGCTTGAATCAATCCCCTCCAGAAGAAGCTGCGCTTTGGAAGGTCGGGGCGAATTTGCTCGACGATCAATATCATCCAGATGACCACGCAGGAACCAAAATAG
This sequence comes from Bradyrhizobium sp. CCGB12, assembly GCF_024199845.1. Taxonomy (NCBI): domain Bacteria; kingdom Pseudomonadati; phylum Pseudomonadota; class Alphaproteobacteria; order Hyphomicrobiales; family Nitrobacteraceae; genus Bradyrhizobium; species Bradyrhizobium sp. CCGB12. Next base: position 5,091,353 of record NZ_JANADO010000001.1, read on the forward strand.
GCAGCAGCGGTGTTTCGGTTGATGAAAGTACCGGTCACGTTGGGAAGGTAAGCCTTCTTCTCCCGCCACAGGATCATGGTGGGCTCGATCAGGAACGAGAGCACGCCGTACAGCGCGTACAGCGCCCCCGAGCTCGCGATCACCCACAGCAAGCGGCGCGCGCGCTCGCGATCGGCGCCGACGGTGATGCCGAGGACGATCGCGAGAATGTTGGCAAGCGGCGCACCGAGCGCGAAGAACGCCTCGTTCTTCACGATCGAGGCGGACGGGGCGATCGGCACGCCCAGGAGATCCGACGCCTGCTTCCAGATCGGCTGGAATGGCGCGACCCAGGGATGATCGGAGAGCTGCTCATGCAGCACGAACGCATAACCCACGACGATCAGGCCGATGCCGGCCAGGAGCCACAGATGCGGCCGGCGCAGATCGCGCGTCGGCGCGAAGATCACCGCAATCCCAAGACACAGGCACCAGAACGCGATCGACAGATCATTGGTCGAGCCGAACGGAAATGGCGCAGTGGCGGCCACGAAGAACAGGATGAAGGTCGCGGGCACGCTCCATGACCAACCAATCCTGGACCAGCTTATGTTGGGAGGCCAAAAGCGCATCGTCGTCTTGGGGCGAGCCCTGCTCTAGCTGAGGAAGCAATCGATCGAATAGATCTTCAGATCAACGTTGAGGCGGCTGCTCCGGGTCTGCGCCCGGAACGCATAGAATACCCCAAAGCTATCGCTTCCCGGATCGAGTTTTATTCCAGGGGTTAATTCGTCGGGCGGCACCAGAAGGCCGATGTGCCGGTTGATGGCGAAGATCTCCATCCGCCCCTCCCCCTCGCCGAAATGCCCACCGAGCTGCGTCACCGTCACCTTAGGCAATCCGCGCCGCTGGTGACAAACCTCCTCCACCCACAGCTTGGTCTGCTGGGTGAGCGGCCTGTTGGCGGCATCGGGGACAACGATGTCCGGGAAGGACGGGTGCAGCATCCCGAAGAACCGGCTCTCCCTGGAGTTGGCTGACAAGTGAACCGTGAAGGAGAGCTCGCCCCTGGCCCCCTTCAAGCGTTGAAAGATCGGCGCATCGGGTTCGGCGGAGACCAGCACGTCGATCCGGTGCCGGACGCCGGGCTCTCCAGCGGCGCCGGACGCTTCCCCAAGCAGACCAGGGCCAGCAACGACAAGGACCAGACACCACCAGAATGCTTGCAGTCCAAAGCGCATGAGGCCTCGCGACACTGTGGGATGACCGATCACCGGCGACCTGCTCAGTGGGACCTTGATCCAAAGAGCCGGCAGCACCGCTTGGATCGCTCAACAAAAATGGCACCGGGACGAGCCCCGGTGCCATCGATTGTGGTGGATCAGACTGGCCCCGCCTTACGGCGCCAGCTTGATGTTGTTGCGGAAGATCAGCGCGTCGTTGGAGAGGTTCACGGCATCGCTGCCGGTCGCCATGATCACACGCAGGTAGGACAGGAACTTGGCAACTTCGACGTTGCGCGAGTTCGAGACGTAGATGATGTCGCCGTTCTTCATCATGACCTTGGTGGCCAGGAAGAAGCCGCCGGGATCGCGGAAGTTCACGTTGAAAATGACCGGGACCGTCTCCGAGGTGTACTTGCTCACGTCGATGCCGAGCTGGGCAGCGACCTCGCGCGGCTCGCGGCGATAGAGAAACACGGCAGCCGGATCGGCCTGGCCATCCAGGAGACCACCGGACTTGCCGACCGCTTCGCCAAGGTTGATGCGCCAGGCATCGAAGTTGAACTCGCCGCTCTGGCCGCTGGCGCCGAACGCCAGGAACTTCTGCTGCTCGCGGTAGACGTAGATGCTGTCGTCGGGGCGAACATAGACGTTGTTTTCGGGCGCCATCACGAGATTTTCGAATGGCACGGTCGCCCGCCGTCCGCCGCGCTCGAGCATGACCCAGGTCTCGAAGCCCTGGCCCTTGATGCCGCCGGCGCGGGTGATGGCGTCGAGAACCTTATCCTTTGCGCCCGCCGCGCTCGCCGGATAACGCGCCGGCGAATTGACTTCGCCGAGCACGCTGATGAGCTGGGTTCGCTGCGAGGACATCGCAACGACCGCCTGCGGCTCGATGGCGCGGTTGCCGATCTTGTCGATAATCGAGCGCTGGATCTGAACCGCCGTCAGGCCCGCAGCCTTGATCTGGCCGGCATAGGGCACCGTGATGAAGCCATCATTATCGACCGCTTGGTCCGGGATGGTCACGAAGTTGCCCGGACGGACGCCGGCTTCCGCCGGGATGAACAGACCGCCTGCCGCCGCTTCGAAGATGGTGACGCTGACGACGTCGCCGATGCCGAACACGATGCTGGCCGGGGGCCGCTTGTCGGTGAAAGCGCCCGCAAGCCCCTTGGGCTCGTGAGTGTGCAGGATCTTCACCGTGGCCGGATTGAGTGGCACTAGCTCATAGGCCGGCGCATTTTCAGTCTGGATCTTGTTGTTAACGTCGTCCGTCAACGGACCCGAGCCGGGATTGGTCGAACAGGCCCCCAGCGCCAAAGCGGCTGCCAGAAACGCTGGCTTGAATAAATAAGACTTGGCAAAGGAATGCATGAATCGCGCCCCAGGAGACCCCAATTAGCCTTCGATTGGTACGGCGGAGCGGCGGGTGCGACAAGGGTTCCGGAGTGGTTAACGGTGTATCGGTTGGCCACTGTTGCGTGTGGGCCACTCTTTGGAGCTTAGTTTAACCCTTTGTGACCGTTTGTTGTATTTCGTGTGCCCGGTTGACGAGCAAACCGCCCAAGTCGAGGGCTCAGCATGGCGAGAGCAAGGCTTCTTGACCTCACCACCGTCTGCTAAGGCTGGGTTCCGTTAAGATAGGACTCCCCGTGTCTGGCCTCCTTCTGATCACGCTGTTGGCAGGTTCCCTCCTTGGTGCCGCGGATCGCCCATTGGACCCCGCCACCCCCTGCGCCGGCAGCGCGCGATCCCCGTGCCAGGCCGCGCCCATCGTTGAGGTGGCCGCCCCCACCCCCTCCTCCATCTGGAAATTCACCCGGACCCAGGGGACCAAGGACGGCGAGAGCTTCGCCGCCATCATGAAGACGGCGGACACGACCCAGTCGGACCCGGACTTTGCCGGCCTGATCGTTCGCTGCGCACCGAGGGGCAAGATCGACGTGCTGGTGGCCCTGATCCGGCCCTTCCCGCCGCGCAGCCGCCCCAAGGTCACGATCACCGCGACCGGCGGCGGCACATTGACCTTCGATGCCAGCATGGCCGCCGCGGGGGCTGCAGTGCTCCTGCCCGACGAGGTCTCCGCCTTTGCCGCCGGCAAGTGGCAGACGACGCCTTCGTTGTCCGTGGTGGTCAGGGAAGGTGACAGCGAGATCAAGGGTGTGGTGGCGTTGGCCGGGCTGCGGGAGGCCTATCACGCGTTGCAGGCAAATTGTGGCCAATAGGCCAAATTTAGCCATACAACTTAAGGGTCTTTTTAGGGGGGAAATCTAGGGTCCGAAACACGGAGAGTGTTTCGAATGACCGCGCTTTTAATTTTCAGCTTTCTCGTAGGTGCCGTGCTGGGCCAACGCTTTCGCGTCCTGGTGCTCCTGCCGTTGACCTTCGCCATGGTGCTCGCCGCCATCCCGGTCGGCTTGATGGTCGATCTCACGGTGCTCGATAGCCTGAAAGGCGTGGCGCTCGCGGCCATCGCCCTCCAGGGTGGCTATCTCTTCGGGTCAGCGGCGCGCTTTGGACTTGCCGCCACGCGAGCCGCCCGTGTCTTCCCTCGCCCGATCAAGGCCACCCGCTGATCGCGCCGATCGACGCGGCGACGAGCCCGCGCACGAACGACCCAAGGTCGAACCGCGGGTCCGAAGCAGGCCTCTGTTTGAAAACCATCCGCCCGCTTGTATGGTGACCTGACCGTTTCAGGATTCCCTTCGAGCGCGCCGTTTGTCCCTCGCTTATTTTGCCCTCATCGTTTCCATCGTCTCCGCTTCCGCTCTCGAAATCGCCGGCGCCAAGGTCGGTGCACAGCTGGGGACGATGGCCGCAGCGCTGAGCTTGCTGGCGGCCGCCTCGAGCACGCGAAAGGCCGACTACGATCATTATGTCCGCGCGACCTCCTCGGGCCGCTGGATCCTGATCGCCATTCCGCTGTGTATCGCGGCGCAGCTCGCTCCGCTTCCGCTGAGCTGGGCGCATCCGATCTGGGCCAGCGCTCACGACGTCCTTGGAGGCCTGTCGCTCGGGCCCATCACAGCCGATATCGGCTTGACGGCGAGCGCGCTGCTGCTCGCGCTTGCGGTAATCTCGTTGCTCGGCGTCACCATCCTGGTGGTCCGCGACCGCGGCCGCGCCGAATTGGTCCTCTTCGTGCTGAGTGGAGTAACCGCGGTCTCCGCCTTGATTTTGGACTTGCATCGGCTGTCGCCGGCAGTTGCTGCAGCCGCGCCCTCTGACCTCGCGACGACCTTGGCCGGCCTCGGTCTCATGCTTAATTTGGCGATCATGCAGCTCGCTGCTGAACGGGCCGAAACGCGTCACTCGGTTCTTCGCTCGATCGCGATCGGCCTTTGCGGTCTTGTCGGGGCTCTGGTCAGCGCAGCAGCGATATTTGGGTTTTCCGGAACGAACAGCGCGATCGCAGCGGCCTTTGGCGTTGTGCTGATCCTGCTGATCCTCGTCATTCGCAGGCTCGATCTCTCACCATTGGCAGCGGGCGCATTGTCGTTGGCTGCATTGATTGGCGCGACCATCGTCCTGACCTTCCTCTTCGAGAAGAGCTCTGGACCGATCCTCATGCGACTCGTCCCGGACGCGGGAGGTGAGACGAAGGCAGCCCTCGAGCGCATGTTGGCCGACACACGCTGGTTCGGCGCGGGCGCAGGGACCTTTTCGGCCGTCGCGAGGATTTATCAGAGCGAGTCTGGCGCGACGTTGACCGCGCCCTCGGCCGCAATGGCAATCTTTGCGGATATGGGATGGATCGGTTTGGTTGCCATGATGGCGGTGAGCCTATTGGCCCTGGTCCGCCTGTTCTTCGGCGCGCTCCAGCGCGGACGCGACTCGTTCTTCCCCGCGGCGGCCGCCGCCTGTGTCTTGTTCGCACTCGTCCAGAGCTTCTCCGGCCCGGGACTATTGTGGCCGGCAGCAATCCTGTGCCTTTCGGCGATCGTGGGATTGGGACTGTCGCAGAGCGTCAGCCAATCCTCACGATGAAGTCGGTTTCTCAGACCGCACGATCGCCGAGCGACGCCCAGTAGTTCGGGTTCTTGGGCGACTGGATACGGACCCAGCGATAGGGCTTCTTCGACCACGGCAGGATGTGGCCGGAGAGATTGTCCAGCACGAGATCGCCTGAGAAGGTGCGCACAACGACCACGAGATGATGCTCGCCCCAGCTGGTCACGACCTCGCTGAGCAGCACCGAGCGCGCCGGGAAACCCTTGGCAATCAAATCGTGGCGTTTTGTCACAGCGTAGTCGTTGCAGTCGCCACTCGTGGGATGCAGCAGCCATTTCTCGCCGCGCAGCCCTTCCAGATTGGCTTCGGAACGGATGGCAGTGTTGACCTGCTGATTGACCTCTTGCATCTGCGCCAACCGCTCCGCGGTGAGCTTCAGACGACCGCCTCTGAACACGATCTGCTGCGGCCGCGGCTTGCACTCGTCCTTGTACTTCAGGCAAAAGATCGTGAATGCCATCGGCGCCAGCGTCGGCTGGTCGAACTTGATGTATTGGATGGCACCGCGCAGCCCCAAGGGCGCGCCGACGAAGGCAGCCTCCGCTCGCTGCTGCCCCCCGGCAACAGCGACGACAGCGGCCACGGCCGCCAGGAACTTTACAACTTTGCGCATGTCGCGCTCCCCGTTCTTGTTGGGGAAACGCTACGCGAGACGTCTTGAAATACGGCTCAAAGGTCGCGCGATCCTTTAATCAAAATGCGGGCTAATCGGTCGGAAACAATTAAGAATACCGACGTGTGACTTGTTCTGCTAAGAGCGATCACGACGTTCTGCTCGTGACGCTAGAAGCGATTCGACCGACCTGATGGGCCTTTCCAGCCGCTTTCGAAAGAAGACCAAGCCTCGGCTTCCCGACGGCGTTCGCGTCTATGCGATCGGCGACGTCCATGGCCGCGCCGATCTGCTTCAATCATTGTTAACCGTGATCGATGCCGATCTTGCCCGCTCGTCCCCGGGGCGAGCCATTCAGGTCTTTCTCGGCGACTATGTCGACCGGGGCCCAGACTCGCGTGCCGTTCTTGATCTCCTGATTGAGCGCTCGAAGTCGCACGAGACGGTCTGCCTCAAGGGTAACCACGAGGTCTTCCTGCTCGAGGTTCTCAAGGACCCCGCCCGCCTGCAGGAGTGGCGCCACTATGGCGGCCTGCTGACGCTGGTGTCCTATGGCATCAAGCCGACCATGAACCCGTCCGCAGAGCAGCAGGTCGAACTGATCGATGAATTGACGCGCGCGCTTCCACCCGAGCACCTCGCCTTCCTCCAGCAATTGCCCTCCTCCTTCACTTGCGGCGACTTCTTTTTCGTCCACGCCGGCGTCAAGCCGGGCATTGCGCTCGATCGCCAAAAGGATGAGGACCTGCTTTGGATCCGCGAGGAATTCCTGGCCTCCGAGGAGCGCTTCGGCAAATATATCGTTCACGGTCATACGCCGGTCAGCGCACCCGATATTCGTTCAAACCGCATCAACATCGATACCGGTGCATACGCGACCGGAAACTTGACGCTGTTGACGATCCAAGGCGATAGTCTGCTCGCAATTTAGAGCACTGGCCGAACCTCTGTCCCGTCGTTGGCTCGCCCTCACCGCCTCGCCGATCCCCACCATGAACCGCATCATCCTGCTTCGCGTCATCGGCATCTGCATCGCAATCCTGCTGGCGCTACACGCAGGCATGGCCTTCTATGGCGATCTCATACGACCGAGCTTTCGCGCGAGCGACTTGTTCTCGGGCGAGATTCCGCCCGACAAGGCCAAGCTGGCGGCCGCGGGTGGTTTGGCATCCCTTTCATGGGATGGCGACCTGCTTGCGAATTACGCGGCAGCAATGGCTGCCGACGTTCTTCACCGCCCTTCAGCTGAGGCGGGTGGCAGGGCCAGCGAGAACAAGTCAGCTCAAAGTGCCGTCGTGGCCGCCTTGAAGGTATCGCCGATCAGGCCCGCACTCTGGCTCACGCTCGGCACGCTGCAGGCTCAGGCCGGTGAGGCGGTAACGCCGACGGTGAAAATGTCTTACTTGACCGGGGCGGTGCCGATCGATGTCGCCTTCTCTCGCGTCTGGACCGTGATCTCGAGCGCGGCTGCGACCGATGAAGAGATCAAGCTCCTGGCGCAATCCGACATCCGGTCCGCGCTGGCCAATCGCTCTCGTTACGAGCCATTGCTGATCGCGGCCTATGTGCAGGCAACTCCGCAAGGCAAGTCGCTGCTGTTGGAGACTACGAAAGTGACCGATCCCAAATTCAACGAGATTTTGCGACGGTACTGAACCCGTGCGAGCTTCGTCGCTGTCGCTTCGGAGGCCGCCGCGAATGTCTCAGCGCACGGATTTCGGATTGACCGGGACAAAGTCCTGATCGCGGCGCGGCTGATCGGGTCGCCCCTGATAGACGAACATGCCTTTCTTTGTCGCGACGATGTCGCCGCGCTGCAGGCTTTCGTCGTTAAGCAGACGTTCGGTCGCGACGAGGTCCGGGTCTTCCGGAATTGGCCTATAGAGCTCTGGATGCTCCCGCCGCTCACGCGAGACCTCCCTGGCCCGTCGCCGTGCGTCCTCGATCCGCCGACGCCATTCGTCGCGTGATATTTCCGGCTCGCTCGGCGGAAAATAGTCGTTGAGCGAGGGCTCCGGTTCGGTCTGGGCGAGGCACAATGAAGGGTGGACAAGACCAAGGCCGAGCGCGCCGGCAACAATCATGACCGCCCGAGACGGCGCTCCAAACCGCTTTCCATAATGGTCACGCCGACCCGTTCGCACACCGATGACTCCAGGCAGAACGACAAGGACGACCATTGCCCATATCCTTATCTCCAGCTCTTCAGTCTATACCCTTGCCGATTGCAAGAAAGCCGATTCACGGGCAAACTTTCCGCTTTGGCTCGTGAGGAATTCGGCACGTGGCTCGTAGCATTGCTTGGTGGCTCTGGCGTTGTGCTCCGGGGATGCGGTCCAGCCCGTCCCGTGCGTCAAATGGTCTAAGACCTCATGAGCTCATTGCTGCTAGCTTTCGGCTTCCGCTCCTGGAGCCGCCGAGGGTGCGTGCAAGACCGATATTGCTGCCAGTCATCTGCGTCGCGGTCTTCGCCATGTCCGGCCCGGCGGCCCACGCGAGCCCGTCCTGCGTCAAGGAGCGGACGCCATTTGCCTTGTCGGGAGATACGGTGACGTGGACCATGTCGATCGCGCCTGGGGCGGATTGCATCCAGGGACTGCGTTTGTCGTATATGCAGATCTTCAGCGTGTCAGTCGTGAGCGGACCATCACGGGGACAATTAAAGGTGGTCGGGTCCGGCTTCCGCTATTTGGCAGACAATCAAGCGCGTGGCCCCGACAAGTTCACGCTGCTGATTTCGGGCAAGAACGGTCGTGAGGCCGGGACATCGACCCTGGAGGTCGAGGTAAACCCGCAATAGCTTGTCTCACAACGTCCACAGAAGCGGCGGCCAGGGCGACTAATAACGACGGCTCGACCCGCTGCCCCGGGTTCTGTTCCCGTAATAGGGCCGGGCACGACCGCCGCTGGTGAGCGGCTGCTGGATCTGGCTTGGAATATTCCGCGTCGCTGTGGAGGGCGACGGCTGCGACGGGTTGACGATGATCACATTGCGATTGGGCGTCGAGGGATCATTGACGCCCTGAGCCCAGGCGCCGGCCGGCGCGACAAGTGCGAGTATGATCAAGACTAATCGGTTCATGCGATATCTCCCGAGCAAGAACGTCAGGGAGGCGAACACCGTTCCTTCACGGTTCGTTGCGTAAGCTCATCGAGGCACGGCAATCAGCTTGCCATCCCTCCAGACGCCTTGTGCTGCTCTTCCGGCAGGAAGGCTTCCCGCCGTCACATTTCGGACGGCCGTCGGCCGAGACGCGGCTTCGGTGGTCTTCGCCTTCTTCGTGGGTGTCGTGATGATGCTGTTGCTGGTCGTATTGGCCTGATCCTTAACCCCCTGCGCAGAAGCGGACTGAGCCAGGAAGGCCAGAAACATGATTGCCGTCAAAACGCCGCGCATGGTCAAACACCGGAAAGAGGAGCTCGGCGAAATGTCACAGGTTTTTGCCCAAAAGCAAGCTCTTCGAGACGATCGCGCGGGGCCTTTTCGGGCCGGAACCATGAGAGCGATTCACCGCAGCCAGGAATCCCGGGTGAAAAAGCCTAGCGAAACCGCTGTATCCGGGTTAGTTGATCGGCCTTGATGACCGATCCCGGCGACACTGCAGCCAACGCCCTGAAGGCGCAAGAGATCAAGGCCGGACTTGTCCGCCTGTTATCAGGGCGGATCCGCGACATCTCCGACGATCCCCGGCAGATGCGGGACGTCGTTTACGAGTTGGCCCGCGTCAAGCTCCTGGAACAATTCACCCACGCCGACGCGCGGGAAGCACGAGAGCTCCAGCAAGTCCTCGAACGCGCCATTCGGGAGGTCGAGCGGTCCTTTGAGCGAAGCGAGACATCCTCGCCGGCCAAGGCTGCCACGATCCTCGTGCCGAATTCTCCGCCGGTCGACATCCCTGTTCCTCCGCCCTTTCCGACGTCGCCTGCTTTGGCGTCATCGACCGGTCCGACGGCTGCGGAGACGCCTAGCCGTGCTGCCGCACCGACAACATCGCACGACCAAGCCAAACGGCGCGGCGCCTTCAATTCTCTCGCTCGATTAGCCGCCATCCTCCTGCTCGTTGCGGGTGCCGGGGCCGCGGCTATCTATTGGACACGGGTAAGGACGCAACCGACCGCATTGTCGCAGGTGGCGCAGCCGCCAGAGCGCGCACCCACAAACCCGGAACCGCAGTCGATCGCTCCCTCGTTGGGCGGAACCGCTGATAGCTCAAACGAGCCGGCGCAAGCTGCAGAACCCTCAATGCCCGTGCCGACAACCTTCGGCGTCTACGCCTTGAGCGAAGGCCAGCTCCATGAGCTCAAGTCGGTGCCTGGAAAGATTCCGGACCGGCGCGTCGCGATCTCGGCAGCTATCAACACGCCGAGCGCAACCACATTGACGGACGGCGACGTCAAATTCATCGTGTTCAGGCCCGACGGGGGCGTTGATGCAAACGGGACCGACGTTCGGGTGGTGGCGAAAGTCTCCCGGTCGATGGGCGTCGATGCCGCCGGGAAAGCCTCAATGGTCAGCGCTGGCGATTCCTGGGTCATTCGCAGCATGTCCTACCCCTACAAGGTAGGTCCGATCGACGACCAGTCGAGAATGCTACTGCTTCAACCAGAGCAAGACGGCTTTACGCTCGCTCCCGGCCGTTACATCGTGGTGGTCAAGGGCATGGGCTACGACTTCACGGTGGCCGGAACGGTCACCGATCCCAATCAATGCGTCGAGCGCATCAATGCGGCGAATGGCGCGTTCTATTCGCCCTGTCCGCCGCCCCGACGCTAGCGCATGATCCGGAATAGCGTGCAGCGGATTTCCGAAGGAATCATGCTCAAGCAATGAGCTAAAGCGCGATGACGATTCATCGCATCGCGCTTTGGCCGCAGCCTTCCTCTATTTGGTCGGCTTGGTGTCCTTTGGTGCGTCCGACGACATGTCGTCGACCTTGCCGTTGTTCGCGACGCACTTTTGATAGTACACGCGCTGATCCTTGCTCGTTCCCTTGGCGCTCCCAGCCGCAGGGTTGCCGATTTGTCTGGGCGGAAAGGCCTTGGCCACCGCCGCATCGCATGCGCGCGCCACTTCGGCCGTGATGGCCGAAGCCGTCGCCGGCGCGGCCAGTGTCAAAACACCTGCCAATCCAACCAACGTCCGCAAATTCTTGACCGGCACCTCTTTCGCTCCTTCGATCCGTGATGGTTGCCGGAACCATAGCAAAAAGGATCGAAGCGCCAAACCGCAAAGCGGCGCCGAAGTGTCACGCGGTCGACCTTGCCTGCCGGAGGCATTGCACGTGACAGAGCCGTGAAATCCGCTCGTCGCCTCGGCGTCGTCACGTATCCGGAAGGCGGCGGGGTGTGGGAGCAAATCCCCGGTACTAGCTGTTGAGCTGGGGCGGCTTGAAATCCGGAAAGCGCGTGAGCATTGCGGTCTTGACGAACTTCAGGTGAGCAATCGTGCTTGCCAATTCCTTCAGCCGCCGCTGGCCATTCGAGATGTCGGCCGCAAAGAGATCCTGATGATAATTGTCGAGCGGCTCCCGCTCGAGATATTCATCGGTGCCATTTCCGAAGGTGACGGATGCACGTGCAAGGGCATCGTCAACACGCCGGTTGAGGCCGGCCTGTTCCTTCTCCGCTTCCTGCAATGCCGTTTCGATCGCCGCCAGCACGGCACCGATCCGAACGCGGTCGGTCTCGGCATCACGCTCGGCGGAGCGGGCTTTAAATCCTTTGTCCTCGCGGCGGGAGCCGAGAAGATTGTGTGCGCGCGCTCTCAGGAACAGCTGAAACATTTGGGCCATCCCACATTCGAGATTTAGGCGGCTAACCATCGGTCAGACATAGTTAACAAAGCTTAAATGTGGCGTCCGCCCCGCCTGGCTTTGTGCGATCCACGCCCGCCAGGCTTCTTCGTGCTTGGAATAGAGCTCGAGCCATCGAACTTCGCCCGCGGCGGCGGCCCCTTCATCCTCGCGGATTTCAGCCACGATTTGAACCGTCTGCTTCGATGAAGGATCGAGCGCCTCGAACTCCGCCGTTTCCTCGAGCGAAAGGCCGATCAGGACGCGATACCCTTGGGGGTCGACGAAATACCTGCGGGGCGCGTTGTGCCTTTGATCAATCATTGGAGAGGCCCTCGTTCATGATCCAAGGCCCCGGAAGATCTTTCAGCCGGCGATCATAGGCACAAACAAATACACTCAAAATGAGGCCGCAAGTCGCCGCGCCCAGCAACGCAATCACATACGCCATCCACGCCTACCTACGCGAGCCCCGGAAAAATCGAGGCGGCTAAACTGTCGCAATGAACTGATACGTTTTAGGCTGCCCCTCCGAAAGCCTCAAGGACGGCGGCAGATTAACCTAACCGCATATGGTTATCCGGCCTCGCCATCACGACCATTCGGCAGCTGGTGCGCCACGCATTGTCGATCATGACGATGGGGGCTGACTTCGACCAGCTCCCATCGCGGCGGGCGTATAGGGGGCATAGAGACGATATCGTGCCGATCGCTTGCGCGAGCGCCACGCCCGCACGCCATAGCCGCAACAAAAGCCCGCTACGAAGATCGACGCCAAAACCAAAATTGCCAACATCTGGAATGTTCCGATTTTTTTGGAACGTTCCTCCCATGCTATTTCATCTTGTCGTTGTCACGACTTCAAGACAGCCACCGCTGAAACTTTTGTCAGACGAAGATGAAGTTTGTGCAACGTGGTGCTTGAAGATTGGTCGTCGCGCGAGAAGCGAGGGGCCGAGGGAACGACGAAATCTCTCATTGCTCGAGAGTCAAATCCTGCCGGGGATGTTAACCCGCGTTCACCCCGCCAAGCAGCCTCAAGTCGCAAGCGCGCCATGATCGAGCACGTCGACGCGCCTCGCGTGATGAAGACTTCGCCGACGCATTCTCGAGCGCGGCTGCTGGCGATTGCAGACGACATTGACGAAAGCTCCGTGGTTATACGGAGCACTATGCGGCTATTTCATCGCGGTAAGGTTGAGCGGTTAGCTTAACCTGCGTTGTTTGTTGCGAACTGTCGCGTTTCGCTTATCCATCTTCGCACCGGGCTCCCCCAAGCCCGGCCCCACCCAAGCAAAGCCGTCGAGCGAACATGGGTCGCTTGGCGGCTTTGTCCTTAGTGTCGACGAGAGGATCATTTCGGTTATGGCGCGCAAGCCCTGGTCGTTCAAGGAAGACCGTCGGCTCATGGAGCTGGCCAAGTCTTCGGCTTCGCTGGAAGAGGCGGCGAAACAGCTCGGGCGCTCGCCTGATGCGATCAAGCGCATGGCGTTGCGGCTTGGTCTTTCGTTGAAGTCGAAGACGGGCAAGAAAGGCTAGCCTCGGAAACCGAGTAGCGAGGACAGCAGGCCGTCCTCGTCCGCATCGCGGCAACGCTCCCCTTCGACGCAGCCGCAGCTTTCGTCCTGGCAGAATGGAACCTCAGCAGCGATTGGGCGTTAACTCGGACTTCACAGCGAGGTCTGGCAATGGTCCACTTTGCCATTTCCGCAATATTGGTTTGGCTGGCGATCAACATCGCATTCGTGGTGCTTCGGCTGTGGGCCACCCGCCATCCCATCGCGCCCCACGATAGGCCCGGCCAACCTTATCCCGAGGTCTTTTCCGTCCGTCATCGCCTGGGGCGGTGAACGTCGATCAAGCTCCCGCCTGCAGCGGTCCCTCCGGCCCCCTCACCCCAGTTCTGCGTCTTATCCTGGGAACCCATCCCGGGGCGGGTTGCGGAGCCGGGCGTCCCCGAGCTCCCCACAGCCAACGCCGGGAGAAGGACGCTTAACGTCCTGATCATGCTGCTCGCCTGGGTCGCGCGACCATTGGCGCGGCAACCGCTCGGATCAGGCCTCGGAGCCAGGCTGCCCGTTAAACCCAATCTTAGCGCCCGCCGGCTAGGATCAAGCTCCAAGCATCGCCTGATTTCGCCTGAACCGGATGAGACTACAGCGACCGAACCTTTCGTTTGCGGCGCTCGTGCTTGCGAGCACGATGGCGTTCGGGCTGGCGGGCCATTTCGCCGCAAAGGCCGTCATTCGCAATCAGCAGGCGCATCAGCTCAACGAGTTGATCGAGGTCGTTCTGCGCCGCTCTGAATTTGCGGTCGATTTTGCCGCGGCCAGCCTGGACGAGCTCGCGAGGCGCAATCTCGCCAGCTGCGAGCCCGGGGCGTTGCAAGCGATCCGCCTCCACGTCTACCAGCGCTCGGCGATCAAGGACGTCCGCCTCGTCAAACCGGATGGCTCGGTGATCTGCTCAGCTTATTCCGAAACGCTCGAATTCGACAAGGGATGGGTGGATCGCCGCGACATGCTGCCGTCGCGCGACAAGGCGCTTTCGCTGTTCCGCGTGGAGCAGTTCGGCGGCGACGCCTTGGGCGTGCTCAGGGACATCAACAGCAGCTCCGCCCTTGTCGCCATTGTCGGCATCAATGCCAGCCTGCTCGACATCATGCCCGCCGAACTGCGCGCGCACAGCAAGGTGATCCTCGCCTTGAGCAGAGGCGAGAAGCTCGGCGAATTCCAGACCGACGCCGACAAGTCCCTGCTGGAGCCGATCAGTTTCGACAGGAATTCCACTCGCTTCCCGCTTCATGCCACGATCCAACTCGAGCACGCAGTCCTTTCAAGCTGGAACAACGAGGCTTATTGGCCCGCGCTCGCAGTAGCCCTCGGACTTGGCGCAATCTTTGGCATTCTGCTGGCACGCAGCCGTCGAATGGAGGGGCCTGTCGCCGATCTCGATCGGGCGCTGGCGGCCGGCGAATTCAAGCCATACTACCAACCAATCTTCGACCTCAGGACAGGTCAGATCAAGGGCTGCGAGATTCTGGCGCGCTGGCTGCGCCGAGACGGCTCTGTGGTCCCGCCGATGAACTTCATTCCGCTCGCCGAATCCAGTGGGCGCATCCAGGCGATGACCTGGCATCTCCTGGGATCGGCGCTCGCCGACCTGAAGCCCCTGCTGAAGGCGAACAAGAATTTCAAGATGTCCTTGAATGTCGTTCCCAACCATCTCCTGAGTGCGGGCTTCGTTGAAACGCTGCGTCGCAAGGTTCTGACGGCAAGGGTCTCCGCGCGCCAGATCGTGGTCGAGATAACCGAGCGCGACGAGCTCGACGATCTCGCGCGCGCCGCGGCGGTTGTAGCCGAGCTGCGGGACCATGGCTTCCGCGTCGCCATCGACGACGTCGGCGTCGGCCATAGCGGACTGTCCCGACTGAAGGGCCTCGGCGCCGACATGATCAAGATCGACAAGTTCTTCGTGGACACGATCACCGTGGACGCGTCGACGACGACGATCGTGGAAATGCTGGTGGCGCTCGCGAGGGATCTCCACATGACCGTGGTCGCGGAAGGAATCGAGACGGAAGAGCAGCTCCGCGCACTGGTCGCGTCCGGCGTCGAGGAAGGCCAAGGTTATCTCGTTGCGCCGCCCGTGCCCCTCGCCAGGTTCAATGAGCTCGTTGAATCGCGCCGCGTGGCACCGCCAGGCGCGGCGGCCTCCAGCGGCACGGCCTTGGTGGCCTGACTGGCGCGAAGACGTCCGAGCTTTCTTACAGGGCCGAGCCGCCCAAACGTCCCACCTTGAAACCAAACCTGTGCCCGCCCGACCTTTAATGGCGGCAGGGGCCTTTAACGATGTTTTCGGCTTTCGAACCAGACCGGCGATCAACCTTGTATGTTGGCGCCATGCGCAAGAACCACCTCATTGCGGCCGCGAGCATCTGTCTTGCACTGATTGTCTATGCCACCCTGGCGAGGCTGTCGGGAAGACCCGCGCTCATGGGGCATCACGAGGCCTATTGGATCGTCGTGATCGAGCGCTTCAGTGCCTATGGTCTGCTCGGCTTCCTTCTGTCCTTCCTGCTGCCTGGACGGTTCGCTCTGGCTTGCTCTCTCGTCATAGCGGTCGCCATGGGGCTGGAGCTCATACAGGCGTTCATACCCGATCGGGATCCGGGCTTCCTCGATGTGTTGCAGAAGGCGGCAGGAGGCACCGTGGGCGTCATGCTCGCCCAGATGATCTTGGCGTTCTTGCCCCGACCGCCATCCTAAAGAGAGCGGCATCCCTCAAGCGAGATGACCGGTGAGACGCCCAACCGGTCTTTACTTCATCATCTGGCCACGCAGCTCACCGCCCGGGTTCCCGGCCGTGTGGATGTTCGCATACCACTTTCCGGCCAGCAGATCCGCCGCCTGCGCGTCGGTGAGCGTAGCACTGCCTTGGATCGGGCTTTGCGCCGACTTGAACGGCAGGGCGATGCCGGCGTTCTTGCCGGCATCGCTGGGGCCATGGAAATGCGCCCCCATCGCCGGTCCCGTAAGCCCGGCATAGGTGACGATGTAAGTCAGGACCTTCGTCTCAGTGTCGTAGCTTGCCTCGGCCTTGCCTGATCCGGGCGAGCTGTTCGGAGGCACTTCGTTGCTTCCCTTGAGCTCGGCTTTCAGCTTCACGACCTCCGCACCTGCCGTTGCGCTCGTCGCAATGACGCTTCCGACGAGCGCAAGCGTCCCCAACAGTGCCACCGACGGCCGACACACGGCTTTGATCATGCACTCCTCCTGCGGACTCCGCGCCCCATCGCGATTGAACACCGACAATAGCCGGAAATTCCATCGCTGAGCTTATGCTGATTCGGGACAACGACCGCGGGAATTAGCCTTCGCAGTCGGTCACGGGCCGGAACATGCGGCGGCTCAGGCCACCCCACGCCTGTTGTGGAACTCGGTGGGAGCCAACAGCTCGGCCATCTGCCGATGGGTATCGTGCAGCGCCTCGATGGCGCAATCGAGATCGAAATCCGCGTCACGAACGGATGCAAAGAACTTGGCCGTCAGTGCCAGGTCGAGTTTGACGCGCGTCGCCCCGTCGCGACTCCTGCGACGATCGAGCGACAACTGGATGGCGCGGTCCCTGGCCTCCATTGCGCCGCAGCCGCAAAGCGCGCCGAGTTCATCGTATGTCATCCAGATTTGAGGCATGTTCTTCCACCACACTTGATCGGCCGCAGACTAGCTCTCGCTTCTAAAGGCAGAGTTGCTGCAGCGCGCTGCGGCGTGATTTCGAGACAACAGTGTCAATGCAACGCTAATCATGGCAATGGGCGCGAACGCGCGTGGAGCCGCGCGGATCATTGTCGATTTGGCCTTCACCTGGGCGGGCCCGCCGTTGGCGGATGCCGCGGCCGAGAACGGCCGTCGAGCCCCTTGGGCAGCTTGTCGGCATTGAGCTTCACGACCGCGCGTTTGGCATCGGCAGCCGGCGTATCTTCCTGACTGTAGATCAGTGTGGCTTCGAACATCACGTCCGGCGCTTCGCGCGCCGTTCCCGAACAGGTCGCCATCGCACCGCTGCACACGCCCGAGAGCTCGACCTCGACCTCGTCGGGCCCGAACACCGTCGGCGGTCCCTCGGCATATCGCCGTGTGGTCAGAATTGCCGTGAAGCGCTGCTCATCGACCCGATACGAGCCGCCATAGGTGAAGAAGCAGTCGCTGCCCGAAATCCGCCCCTCGGCCAAATGGACGACACCGGTGCCCTGGCCACGCGGCGTCCTGAACCAGGCAGCGTATTTGCCTTCTCTCAGCATTGAAAACATCCGTCGTGAAATTCACCGGTATTTGCAACCAACTGTGGGGCGCGACAATGACCGATGCAGCGGGCATGCCGCCACGGTTAACGCCCGGCAAAATCAACTCGTCAAATTGCTGCCGACGCCCGAAGCGAAGCCGGCTGCGCCCTCAAAACAATTCTATGCCGTCATCGGCTGCCGCGACCGCCTCGACCCGGCGCGTAGCGGCGATCGATGCCAGTCCGAGAGTTTGCAGGAACACCCGGTGGACGTCCCGCTCGCGCTCCATCGTGTAGCGTGCGAAGAGCCCGTCGAGCACGGCCTCGTCTTGCGGCTGCGGCCTTTGCACGCCAACGCTCGTGGTTTCGAGGCGCGCGGCGACCGCGGGCAATGTCGCGGAGCCATCGCCGAGCGCGGTCATCAGGCCCTGCGCCGAATTCATCAGACGCTCGAATTCCGCGCCTTCATCGACGAGCCGGCCCATCAGCTTGCCGAGCCGTTCGTTGCCGGCCTCGACCTCGCGCAGTGCTTGAAGGATCTGCGGCTCGAGCTTGGCGAGCTGCGTGGGATCGCCCTGCACGCGGAGTTGCTTCAGCTCTCTGGCCGAGCGCTCGATGCCGTCGAGTACGGGCCTCAAGCGCCCCGCCCCCGCCGAGACCTGGTCGGCGGTCGCCTTGAGCTCGTTGGCGATGACGACGAAGGCGCTGCCGCGGCTGCCGAGATGACTTGCCTTGAGACCGGCGTTCATCCCGATCAGCGTGATGTCGACGGTCGCCTCGGCAAGCCCGGCGATCGCGTGACGAAACTTCGTCAGCGTGTCCTCGACGATCGCAAGCGCCTCGTCCACCGAGCGGCCCGCACCCTCGCAGGTGACAATCAGGGTCGAGGCGTGAGCCAGCGTCTGCTTGATGCGCGACAGGAACGATGACGCGCCGCCGTCCTCGCCGCCGAACAGCGTGCGGCCGTGGCCGACGACACTGCCGGCATCGCGCAGGATGGCGGTCAGCGCGCGAACGATCTGACCAATGTCGCCGCTGAACTCGCGCTGGGCATCCCTGAGCTGGGCCGCCTGCAACTGGCAAATTGCGCGCGCGCCGTCGTCGCTCGCGACCGGTTCGGGAACGAGGCTCGGGGTGGATCCCGAGGCGAGGCCGAGACCGTGAGAGACATGCTCGAGACGCTGACGCGTGCTGTCGCCGGCCTGCAAGGAGATGATCGCGCTGCCCACCGCCTCGGCGATCTTCCTGGTGCTGGAACTCGTGAGGTCGGTGAGATGGCTGCTGTTGCTGCGCTGGTCGCGCAATCCGGAATGGGCCGCACCGAGCTCGACGCTCTCCGCCGCCAGCTGATTCCGGTAGCGGCCCTCGAATTCCTTTTGCCGGCCGAATGCGGTGGCGACGGCCTCGGACAGACGCTGCTGATCCCGCGCGCAGCCCTCGATCGAGCCCTGCACGGCCTTGCCGAGATCGTAGGCCTCCTGCGTGAAGGCGAGAAAGCCCTCGCGGTCACCGTCGAGCGAGGCTGCCTCGATCCGCGCGCTGCGGGCAATGATGGTGATCATCTGGATGTGCTTGAACAGCGGCTTGAGCAAGGCAGATGCCTCCGCCGTGCTTTTGCCGATCGTCTCCAGCAGGGCCGTCTCGGCCGGAAGCGCCTGCGCCAGCTCGCTGAGCCGCGCGGCGATCTCCTGCAACGCAGTCGCGGCACCCTCGATCTCCGCACCGGCGAGCTCCGAGGAAAGCGTTGCGAGGCCCTGGTTCAGCTCCTTGAAGATCAGATGACCGCGTCCAAGCTCGTGACCGACGCGGGCGAACACGTCCTCGATCCGCGAGGAGACGTCCTCGATCGCGGCGATCGCCTCATTGAGCGTGCTGGCCGGAATGGCGGACATTGCGATCAACCTGCCACCGCAGCGTGCCCGGCCTGGTACCAGAGCATGATCTCGCGCGGAATATGGTGCAGCGATACGACCTTCTCGACGCCGCCATGGGCGATGGCTTCCTTGGGCATGCCGAACACCACGCAGCTCTCTTCGTCCTGCGCCCGCGTCGAGGCACCGAGCTTGCGCATTTCCAGCATTCCGCGCGCGCCGTCGTCGCCCATGCCGGTCATGATCACGCCGAGCGCGTTGGCGCCCGCATGCTGGGCCGCGGAGCGAAACAGCACGTCGACGGAGGGGCGATGCCGTGACACCGGCGGGCCGTCCTTGATCGCGATCTGGTAGCGCAGGCCGATGCGTTGAAGCAGCATGTGACGGGCACCAGGCGCGATATAGGCGCAGCCCGGCAGCACCGGCTCGCCATCCTCGGCCTCCTTGACCCGGATCTGGCACACGCTGTCGAGGCGTTTCGCAAAGGCGGCGGTGAAGCCCGCCGGCATGTGCTGAACGATGACGATGGGCGGGCAATGCGGCGGCAACATCTCGAGGACGTCGTTGAGCGCTTCGGTGCCGCCCGTCGAGGCACCGATGCACACGATGCGCTCCGTCGTCGGCCGGGTCTTGCCCTGCACCGGCGGCGGGATGATGGCGTCGGCCGTCAGCTTCTTCTCGACCACGCGGCGCTCCGCGCGCGGGCGCACCCGGGCGCGGGCCGCCGACTTCACGGCCTCGCGCAGCCGCGTGGAGCATTCGAGCAGCGCCTGCCGCGTGTCGATCTTCGGCTTCGGCACGATGTCGACCGCACCGGCTTCGAACGCCTCGAACATCACGTTCGAGCCCTCCTCGGTCAGCGAAGAGCAGATGATCACCGGAATCGGACGTTGCGCCATGATCTTGCGCAGGAACGTCATGCCGTCCATGCGCGGCATCTCGATGTCGAGGATGATGACGTCGGGGATTTCGTTCTGCAGGCGGCGGGCCGCCGCGAACGGATCCGAAGCCGTCCCCATCACCTCGATATCGGGATCTTCGTTGAGGATCGTTTGCAGGATTTGGCGCACCGACGCCGAATCGTCCACGATCAGCACGCGAACTTTCTCCCTCGGCATTTTAGGCGGCGCTCCGATCAGACCTGGAAAATGGTTGGCTGAACTTGCTTCAAGCCCGGCACGGCACTGTGGATCATCGATTCCGAATGTCCGACCAGCAGATAGCCGCCCGGCCGCAAATGGCTGCACAGCTGCTCGATCACCTTGCGCTGCGTCTCGCGCTCGAAATAGATCAGGACGTTGCGGCAAAAGATGATGTCGACGTCGCGGTCGACCGGATAGGACGCGTCCATGAGGTTCATCCTCATGAAATGCGTCATGCCCCGCAATTCCGGCACCACCCGCACCTCACCGCGCGACCTGTCGCGCGACGACAGGAAATATCGCTTCACAAAATTCTCAGGCACCGGCGCAAGCACGTCGCGGGTATAGATCGCAGTCTTGGCGAGGCGCAGCACGGCGGTCGAGATGTCGGTCCCGAGGATGCGGTACTGAAACCGCGAGCCGTTCCGCGTCATGTCGTCCAGCACCATCGCAGTCGTATAGGCTTCCATGCCGGTGGAGCTTGCCGAGCTCCAGACCTTGACGTTCGCATTCCTGCGTCCATGCGATTTGAGCAGCGCGGGAATCGCGACGTCCCGCAGGAAGGTGAAGTGCTGCGGCTCCCGGAAGAAGTCCGTCTTGTTGGTCGTCACCACATCGATGAGATGCGTGAGCTCGGTGTCGAAATGATCGGCCTCGAACAGGTTCTCGACGTATTCGTTGAGGTCGGAGAAGTTCAGCGCGCGCACGCGCTTGTGCAGCCGCCCCTCCAGCATCAGCCGCTTGCCCGGCGGCAGCTTGATGCCGACCTGGCCCTCGATCAATTGGGCGATGGTCCGGAAGTGACGGTCCGACAGATGCACGGCCGTATCCTGCACGGCGGGCATCATGGCTTCCTGCCCCCGGTCGGGGATGGCCGCCTGCACTGAATGTCGGGCCATAGGGGCCATCATGAGTCCTACGCGTTCACGTAACCGCTGAAAGCGGACCGGTCCCATCGAGCGGGCCGGTCCGCAGGCACCCTTGCGGGTCCTAGCGTTGGAAATCGGCGTCCCGGTCGTCGCCGCTGTCGTTCATGTCGAACGCGAAGCCGCCGCCACCGGCGGCCTTCATGGCGCGCACCGGCTTGCCTTGCGGCTTCTTGGCCGGACGCTCGGCGGCCGCCATGTGCGCGGCCTTGGCGCGCAACTGGTTGACCGCGCGGTCGATCGGCGCGGCCGCCGGTCCTCTCGCCCCCTGTTCGATGCGGAAATAGGCGATCGTGGATTGAAGCTGCTCGGCCTGCGAGGCGAGTTCCTCCGAGGTCGAGGACACCTGCTCGGAGGCGCTGGCGTTCTGCTGGCCGACCTTGTCGAGCTGCTGAATCGCCTGGTTGATCTGCGCCGAGCCGACGTCCTGCTCGCGGCAGGCCGCCGTGATCTCCTCGACGAGCTCGGCCGTCTTCTTGATGTCCGGAACGAGCTTGGAAAGCATGATGCCGGCCTCCTGTGCCACCTTGACGGTGTCGACCGAGAGCGTGCCGATCTCGGCGGCGGCGGCCTGGCTGCGTTCGGCGAGCTTGCGCACTTCGGACGCCACCACCGCGAAGCCCTTGCCGTGCTCGCCGGCGCGGGCGGCCTCGACCGCGGCGTTGAGCGCGAGCAAATCGGTCTGGCGCGCGATCTCCTGCACGATCGTGATCTTTTCGGCGATGGTCTGCATCGCGTTGACGGCGCGGCCGACCGCGGCCCCACTGGCCTCCGCGTCCTTGGCGGACTGCGCTGCGATCTTTTCGGTCTGGTTGGCGTTGTCGGCGTTCTGCTTCACGTTGGAGGCCATCTCCTCCATTGAAGAAGAGGCCTCCTCCGCGGACGAGGCCTGCTCGGTCGCGCCCTGCGAGAGCTGTTCGGCGCTGGCCGAGAGCTCCTGGCTGCCGGCCGAGACGTTCTGCGCCGCGGTGAACGTCTCCGAGACGATTTGCCGAAGCTTGTCCACCATGCGTTCGAGCGCAAGGCCGAGCGTGTCCTTCTCGGACAGCGGCTTGGCTTCGACCATCAGATTGCCCTGCGCGATCTCGTTGGCGACCGCCGCGGTGGCATTCAAGTTCACGGTCATCGCGTTCAGTGACTTGATGAGATCGCCGATCTCGTCATTGCTGGATGATTCGATCTTGTGGCTGAGATCACCGATCGCCACCGCGTCGGCGAGGCCGACGGCCTGCGCCAGCGCCCGGCTGATGCTCATCGCGATCCAGGTCGCGGCGACCGCGGCGATGAGGAGCGAGGCAATGACCAGGCTCATCAGTATCAGTTCGGCGCGGGCGCCATCCTGCTTGGCCTGCTCGGCCTGCTCGGACATGTTCTTCTTGACGTTCCTGATGTAGCCATCGGCCGCTTCGATCGCATCCGCGACGACCTTGCGGCCGTCATGCATGGAGCGGTCCAGCGCCTTCGGCTTGTCGGTCTTCGCAAGCAGGACCGTCTCGTCCTGATACGCGTTCAGCTTGTTAAAGGCGACGTTGAAGACGTCCATCAGCTTCTTGCCGCCTTCGGTAGCCGCCGCGTAGATCTCGTCCTTGGACTTAGCGACCGCCTCGCGGCTCTTGATGAGGTCGAGTCGGAACTGCTCGTGCTCTGCGTCGGACGCCGCGAGGATCGAGTTCTTCTCGGCGCGCACCAGGAACAGAATGCCTTCCTTCAACTCGGCGGCCTTCTCCATGCGGCCTGCACGGCCGACCAGAAGCTCGGTGGTGCCGACCATATCGGCCAGCTTCATGTAACCGACCGCACCGGCGATCATGGACAGCAGGATGACGACGCCGAAGGCGCTGGCAAGCTTGGCTTTGACGGTGAATCTCATGTCAGTCTCGTTGTTTCGAATTGGGGTGCTACGCTTGACCACGCACGTGCAAACTCAGGCGGCGCGGGATGAATCCGCGGCCGCGTTACGTCCTTCCGGGATCTCGTCGTTCGCCATCAGCTTGGCGAGATCGAAGATCACGACGAATTTCTCGCCCTTGCGGCCGATGCCGGCGGCGTAATCGGACTGCCACTTGCCGCCGACCTCGGGGATCGGCTCGATCGCCTGCTCGTCGATGTCGGTCACCTCGAACACGCAATCGGCGACGAAGCCGACGCCGACTAGGCGGTCCTTCATCGGCACGTCGAGGATGATGATACGGGTCGCCTCGGTGGCGGCGACGCTCGGCAGGCCGAGCTTGGTGCGGAGATCAACGATTGGATAGCCGCTGCCGCGCACGTCGATCATGCCGAGCAAGAAGTTTGGCGCGTGCGGCAGCCGCGAGATCGGCCGCATGTCGAGAATTTCACGGACATTGCGGATGCTGATGCCGAACGTCTCGCCGGCGAGCCCGAGCGTCAGATATTGCGAGGTTGCGGCCATGATGCAGTCCAGGGGTCCGAAGGTTTGGGAATGAGCACGGTCCGGCACGCAGCCGGACCGGTTGTTCAGCGCTGGAACTCGGCGTCGCGATCGTCTTCGCCGTCATGCATGTCGAAAGCGAAGCCACCGCCGCCGGCGACTTTCATCGCCCGAGCCGGCTTGCGGGCGGGCGCGGACCTCTTCGCACCGCGGTCCGCTGCTGCCATGTGCGCCGCCTTCGTGCGAAGCTGGGTGACGGCGCGGTCGATCGGCGCCGATGCTTTCTCGTCGCGTCCGCCATGCTCGATGCGGAAGAACGAGATGGTCGACTGGAGCTGCTCGGCCTGCGAGGCAAGCTCCTCCGAGGTCGAGGACACCTGCTCGGAGGCGCTGGCGTTCTGCTGGCCGACCTTGTCGAGCTGCTGGATCGCCTGGTTGATCTGGGCCGAACCGACGTCCTGCTCGCGGCAAGCCGCGGTGATCTCCTGCACCAGCTCGGCGGTCTTCTTGATATCGGGCACCAGCTTGGACAGCATGACGCCGGCCTCCTGCGCCACCTTCACGCTTTCGGTCGACAGCGTGCCGATGTCCGCCGCAGCCGCCTGGCTGCGTTCGGCAAGCTTGCGCACTTCTGAGGCGACCACCGCAAAACCCTTGCCGTGCTCGCCGGCGCGTGCGGCTTCGACCGCCGCGTTGAGCGCGAGCAGGTCGGTCTGGCGGGCGATCTCCTGCACGATCGTGATCTTCTCGGCGATGGTCCGCATCGCTTCGACGGCACGGCCCACGGCGACACCGCTGGCCTCCGCATCCCTGGCCGATTGCGCCGCGATCTTCTCGGTCTGGTTGGCGTTGTCGGCGTTCTGCTTCACGTTGGAGGCCATCTCCTCCATCGAGGACGAAGCTTCCTCCGCGGAGGAGGCCTGCTCGGTCGCGCCCTGCGACAGCTGCTCGGCGCTGGCGGACAATTCCTGGCTGCCGGCCGAAACGTTCTGCGCCGCGGTCAGGGCTTCCTCGACGATCTGTTTGAGTTTCTCGACCATGACATTCAGCGACTTGGTGAGGTCGCCGATCTCGTCATTGCTGGACACCTTGATCATCTGGCTGAGGTCGCCATCGGCAACAGCGCCGGCGAGCCCGACCGCACGACCGAGGCCGCGGGCGATGCTGATGGAAATCCAGATCGCAGCAATCAGACCGATCGCTAGCGATGCAAGCACGGCCGAAATCAGAAGGAACTGAGCGCGGTTGCCGTCCTCATGAGCCTGGGCCGCCTGGGCGGCCATGTTCTTCTTGACGTTGGTGACGTAGACGCCGGCGGCTTCCATTGCTTCGCCGACCGCCTTGCGAGCCTCAATCGACGAGCGCTCGACGGCCTTCGTCCTGTCGGTCCTGGCAGTCTTGAAGACGTCGTCCTGGACGGCATTCATCCGGACGTAGGCCGCGCCGAAATTCTCAATCAGCTTCTTGCCCTCGGCAGAGGCCGCGGCATGGATCTCCTCTTTCAGCTTCAGCAGCGTCTCGCGCTGCTTGGCGATCTCGGCGATGAAGCGATCGGCCTCACTATCCGGCGCGAGAAGCAGGTTCTTCTCGGCCCGAACCTGGGACAGAATTCCCTTCTCGATTTCCGCCGCACGGTCAATCCGGACGGCGCGCGACACCAGGCTGTCGGCGGTGTCGATCATCTCGCTCAGCTTCACGTAAGCAAGGCCGCCCGCGGCCATCGAGAGCAACAGGACCACGCCGAATGCACTGGCAAGTTTTGCCTTGACGGTAAATCTCATTTCCAGCCCCTACCCCCAGTCTCGCCCGAGACTTCTTCTCAATGCAGGATGCGTTCCATGTTCGGAACGATGACAAACTCTTCACGCCATTTCGCAATGAAACGAATGAACTCCGGCTTCCAGTGCATGCCGACGCGCGGCGTCTGCTGCACGTCGGTCTGCGATATCTCCGTGACCTCGTAGACCTTATCGGCGGTAACACCGACCAGAACCGGCTCGCCGTCCAGCTCCAGCTCGATGACGACGATGCGCGTGTCGGCCGAATTCTCGGGCTGCGGCATGCCGAAACGGATGCGCAGATCCGCGAGCGGAATGACGTTGCCGCGCACATTGATCACGCTGGGAACGAAGGCGCGCGCACCCGCCACCTTGGTCACGGGCACGGGATCGATGATCTCGCGCACGAGGCCGGCATCCAGCGCGAACTTCTCCTCGCCGAGGCCGATCATCACGACCTGCATCGCATCGGCCCGACGTTCGCCAGCCAAACCTTCCTTCATCACGCCGCCTCGCTGATGTGCTGCTTCTCGACCTTCGACTGCGCCAGCGTGACGAGCTGCGCGACGTCGAGGATCAGCGCCGCCGTGCCGTCACCCAGGATCGTCGCGCCGGAGAAGATCGTGACGTCGGAATGCAGCTTGGAGAGCGACTTGATCACGGTCTGGTGGTTGCCGATGATCTGGTCGGCGACGAGGCCCACCCGGGTCTCACCGGTCGAGATGATGATCGTCTTCTGGTGCCGGTCGGGCGAACCCTGCGACGACATGATCTCACGCAGGCGCAGGAACGGCACGAGGCCGCCGCGCACATTGAGGAAATTGCGGCCGCGCGAGCGCTCGTCATCGGCGGTCAACTCGACGCACTCCTCCACGGCCGACAGCGGGATGATGTAGCGGCCTTCGCCGACGCGGATCAGAAGGCCCTCGATGATCGCGAGCGTGAGGGGCAGACGGAGCGTCACGGTGGTGCCCTGGCCCGGCCTGGTCGACAGGTCGATCGTGCCGCGCATGTTCTCGATGGTGCGCTTGACCACGTCCATGCCGACGCCGCGGCCTGAGAGCGCCGAGATGGTCTGCGCGGTCGAGAAGCCCGGGTGGAACAGGAATTGATGGATCTCGTGATCGGTGAGCACGGCTCCGGCCGCGATCAGCCCCTGCTCTTCTGCTTTCGCGCGGATGCGCGCGGTGTTGAGGCCGCCGCCATTGTCCTTCACGGTGACGAGCACCTGCGCGCCGGAATGGACGGCGGCGAGCTCGATCCGGCCCTGTTCGGTCTTGCCGTTTGCGGTGCGGGTCGAAGTGTCCTCGATGCCGTGATCAATGGCGTTGCGGATCAGATGCACCAGCGGATCGGCCAGGCACTCGATCATGGTCTTGTCGAGCTCGGTGTCTTCACCCGTGGTGACGAATTCGACCGGCTTCGACAGATCCCGCGACAAATCGTGCACCAGGCGACGGAAGCGACCGAACAACGAGCCGATCGGCACCATGCGCGCGCCCATCGTGGTATCGCGCAAGGACGAGGCAAGGCGCTCGATTTCCTCGGCGATCATCTTGATCGAGAGGTCGGAGCCGGAGGCGGCGAGCTGGGTCAGCCGCGCCTGGGCAATGACGAGCTCGCCGACGCGGTCCATCAGTTCGTCGAGGCGCTCGGCCTGGACGCGGACGGTGGCGATGCCGCGCTCTTCACGCTTGGCCTCGGGCCTCGGCTCCGGCCTTGATTCGGATTTCGGTTCAGCCTTTGCGACGGGCTGCTCGGCGGCGGGCGCGGCAGCCACCTCGATCACGGGCGCAGGCATCTCGGCCGTCGGGACCGACTCCTCGTCGAGGAGATTGAACAGCGGCATCGGCGCGGGCGCTTCGACATGCTCCAACGGCGAGAGCGTCAGCTTCATCTCGTCCGAGACGAACATGAAGACGTCGTCGATCGCGTCCTTGTCGCAGGCCGCGTGCAGCTTGACGTCCCACTTCAGATAGCAGTCTTCCGGCTCCATCTCGTCGAGGAACGGGATGCCGTCCGTGATCGGGACGACGAAGCAGGGGCCGAGCTTGCAGAGATCTTCTAGCAAGTCGAGCGGATTCGAGCCGTTGCGCAAAATGTGCGACTCGAATTCGAGATACAGATGCCAGCCGGCCTGCTTGCTCGCGCCGGGGGCCAGCGGCGGCGCCTCTATGATCTCGGCAACAGGGGCGGCACGCTGGTCGGACGAAACGAAGCGCTTGAGGTCGTCGAGAATGGCTTCGCCGATGATGTCGTCGGTCGACTGGGGGTCCTCGATCAGCGCACGGATGTAATCCTTGGCGGCGAGCGCGACCGAAATCAGCTCCTGCGTCGGCCTGATCTCGCCCTTGCGGACCCGGTCGAAGGCAGTCTCGAACTCGTGGGTGAAGGAGGCGACCTTGTCGAAGCCGAACATGGCGCCCGAACCCTTGATCGTATGTAGGGCGCGGAAGGCGGAATCGACCAGTTCGCGATCGTCGGGACGCTGGCCGAGATCGAGCAGAGCCCCTTCCAGAACTTCAAAGAGTTCGCTGGCTTCCTGACGAAAGACCTCGGTCGGGTCCATTGCGCTCATGCACGCACCAGCTTGCCGACGACGGCGAGCAACTGCTCGGGCTTGAAGGGCTTGGTGATCCAGCCGGTGGCGCCCGCGCTCTTGGCTTCCTGCTTCACCGTGTCGTTGGATTCGGTGGTCAGGAACACGATGGGCATTCCGACGGCGCTCGGCAGCTTGCGCAGTGCGCGGATCAGCTCCAGCCCGTTCATGACCGGCATGTTGAGGTCGGTGATGACGAGGTCGAGCTTGCCGGCCTGGGCCTTGGCGAGTCCTTGCGCGCCGTCGCCGGCTTCGATCACGTTGTGACCGGCCGGCTCAAGCACAACCTTGATCATCTGCCGGATGCTGGGGGAATCGTCGACCGTGAGAATCGTGGCCATCAGGTGCCATCTTTCTTTTGCGGGAAATGCTGATCGATCATCGCCTCGCTGGAAAAGCCGGCGCGGCGAAGGGTGTTGCGCAGAGACTGGGAGAATGATGTGAGCACCACCGGGCGGCCCTGAGCCTCGCCGGTCTTGGCGGTCGAGAGCAGAAGCTGGATCGAGGTCACGTCGGCCTTGTCGACGCTCGAACAATCGATCTCGAGCCGGTCCTGCCGGCCGAAAGCTTCGCGGATCAGATCATAGACATTGCGGATCGCAGCAATGCTGCAATCGGCAGGCAGCCGTAGGGACCACTTCGGCTCGGTGACATCAGACGACATTCGTCCCCCAAATTTCCTCGGGACTCGCTGCACGCATGACGCGAATCCTGCACTGCGACTATTCGCGTGGGAGAGTGTGCAAAGCCCTAATGGGCATCACCGTACAACTACGGGTCACAAACCCTAGAACTTCGCGTATGCATGCAAACGTGCATGGTTCGCTCATTTCTCATGCGCTGTGCGCAGTCGTGAGTCAGTTCGTCGCAGCCTGGATGTTTGCTCCGCGTTAAATCGCAAAGGCTATGCGTGGAGGTCCTGCCTCGCCATCCGAACGAGTCCGGCCGCCGATGCTGACCCAAGCGCTCCTGGTTGACGACAGCCGCTCCGTCCTCAACTTCCTGAAACGTCATATCGAGGCCGAAGGTCTGGTCGAGGCCACCACCTTCCTCGATCCCGTGGAAGCGCTGGCTTGCGCGCGAGAGCGCGTCTTCGACCTCGTGCTGGTCGACTACGAGATGCCGCACATGGACGGCATCAGCTTCATCCGTGTCTTCCGGACCCTGCCCGGCTGCGCCGACATCCCGATCGCGATGATCACCTCGCGACAGACCGACGACATCAAAATGGAAGCGCTGCAGGCCGGCGCAACCGATTTCCTGCCCAAGCAGCCGCAAAGCGTCGAGATGACGGTGCGCCTGCGGAATTTGATTCAGCTTGGTGCAGCCGTGCGCAAGCTCAGCGATCGTGCCGCTCATCTGGCCAGCGAGGTCGCTGCAGCAACACGAAAGCTCGGCGAGCGCGAGGAGGAGATCATCCTGCGGCTCGCGCTCGCAGTCGAATACCGCGACAACGACACCGGCGAGCACACCCTGAGGGTCGCCCGCTATAGCCGCATCATCGCCGAGCGGCTCGGCCTGCCGGCCCGGCTCTGCCGCGACATCTATCTCGCCGCGCCTTTGCACGACGTCGGCAAGGTCGCCATTCCCGACAATATCCTGCTCAAGCCCGGCAAGCTCACCGACGAGGAGATGGCAGTGATCAGGACGCACGCCGCGATCGGCGAGCGGATCCTGGCGGACTCCGGCTGCGAGCTGATCCAGCTCGGTGCGCAAATTGCCGCAGGCCATCACGAGCGCTGGGACGGCGCGGGCTATCCAAACGGGCTCAGGGCGGACGCGATTCCGGTCGCCGCGCGCGTGGTCGCAGTCGCAGATGTCTTCGACGCCCTGACGACCCGGCGGCCCTATAAGGAGCCAATGCCGCTCGAGGTGGCGCGCAGTTACCTGGTCGAGAACAAGGGCCGGCAGTTCGATCCGGCCTGCGTCGAAGCCTTCCTGTCGCGCTGGGACGAAGTGGTCGAGATCGCCGCCGGTCAGCGGCGGACGCCGTTTCTCAAGGCTGAGGCGGCGCTCGCGCCCGTCGCGGAGGGAATAGAGCGGGCGCCCGGCAGCCATCCCGATCAGGACCGACCGCCCGCGATCGTGCCCGCGGCCTGACCCCGGGTCGCCGATTTGAACCTGTTCCTGATAAAGTGCACCAATATCAAAGAGTGATTCTGGTCACACTTGCCTGGGCGCCCCGCTGCTAAGCATCGGACCGGGACGGGGACTGGCAAAGCATCGGTCGAACTGAGTGAGAATACCCATGAGAAGCCTGATCGGCGCCTTTGTCGGCGCGTTCTGTCTTGCGGCGCCCGCTGTGGCGGAGACACCTGCTGCGATCGTCGAGGACGTCCAAGGCAAGGTCGATGGCATCGCGTTCATGGACTATGTGGCGCCGGGCAAGATCATCAAGCTCGGGCCCAAGGCCAGCATCACGCTCAGCTACCTCAAATCCTGCCAGCGCGAGACGATCAGCGAAGGCGTCGTCCTTGTTGGCGCCGAGGAGAGCACCGTGCAGCTGGGCGAGGTCAAACGGGAAAAGGTGCCCTGCGATACCAATGCGGCCAGACTATCGGAGCGCGAGGCGAACCAGAGCGCCGCGACGACGTTCCGCACCATGCGATCGGACGCGAAAGGTGCTCCGGCCAAGCTGCCAACGCTCTACGGCGTCTCCCCGCTGGTGCAAGCCAAGGGCGGCAGCACGCTGGTGATCGAGCGCACCGACGGCAAGGAGCCCACGATCAGCGTGCCGCTCAAGGGCGATGCCATGATCGGCGGCAAGTTCTATGATTTTGCCAAGGCCGGGAAGTCACTGACCCCGGGCGGCAGCTATCTCGCGATTCTCGGTGCCAAGCGCTACACCTTCCAGGTCGACGCCAGCGCCACCTCGTCGCCGACCCCGATTATCGGCCGACTGCTGCGTCTCGAATAGACGGCCGGCGACGGCGCGATGCGGCGGATCGGGGGACGGGACTTCGTTGCGGCGATCCTGATTGCGTTCCTCGCGGGCGCGATCTTCACGTCCCCACCGCTACAGGCGCTGCAAGGTCTGTCGCTCGACATCCTCACGGCGATGCGCGGCAAGCTGGTCGGCGAGCGCCGTGATCCCGCGACGTCGCCGGTCGTCGTGGTGGCGATCGATGGGGAGACCTACGACACCCCGCCGTTCAAGGGATCGCCGACGCAGACCTGGACACGCGAGATCGGCCGGGTGCTCACCAGCATCACCGAGGGCGGCGCCAAGGTGATCGGCTTCGACGTCATCTTCAAGAGCTCGATCGAGCAATCGGAGATTCCCTTCGGCGATACCTCGCTTGGCAGCCGGATCAGGGGATTTGACCGGGACTACCTGATCGCGCTCCGACAACTCTCGGACAACGGCAAGCTGGTGCTCGGCGAGATCCTGAGCAACGACCATCCGGAGCGGCCTGACCGCGCGCAGCAATTGGCGGTACGAACCAACATCCGCGCCCTCAACGTCCACACCGATGCAGACGATGTCATCCGCCGCATGCCGCTGAGCTTTGCCATCGACGGCAAGCCGGTGCCCGCCATGGCCGTCGAGCTCGCCGCCCGCGCGCTCGGCGGAAAGCCCGGGATCGTGCCGTCCGGCGCGACCGAATTGTCCGGCTATGCGATCCCGAGCGCGGTGCCCAACACACTGACGCTCAACTTTCGAGGGCTGGGCCGTGACGTTCCGACTTTCTCCTTCGCCGATCTGCGCGCCTGCGTCGAGAAGGGCGACCGCGACTTCTTTCATCGCGCCTTCGCGGGCAAGGTCGTTCTGCTCGGCACCGTCCTCAATTTCGATGACCGCAAGCTGACCTCGATGCGGCTGTCCGGCGGGCATGACGGAACGCCGGCCGCACGATGCGCCCTGCCCATCCCTGCAAGCGGCGCGCAGAAGGCCCGCAGCGACATCGCCGGTGTCTTCGTGCACGCCACGGTCGTGCGAAACCTGATCGAGCACGACGCCGTCACCGAACTCGGCTTTCCCATGCGCACCGTTCTCACGATCGTGTTCGCAGCAATCATCGCCTGCGCGGCCTGCATGCTCGCGCCTGGCGGCGCGGCGATCGCCTGGTTCGGCCTCACCGCCGTTTATGCCGCCGTGGCCGTCGGCGCGTTCGTCCACGCGCTGGCGCTGCCGCTGACCGAGCCTGCGCTCGCGAGCCTCGCCGCGCTCGCGACGATGATCGGCTACCGCTTCGTGCTGGCCGATCGCGACGAGCGCTTCCTGCGCAAGAGCTTTGCCTTCTATCTCGCCCCTGAAGTGATCGACACTATGGTTGCGTCCGGCAAGATGCCGGCGCTCGGCGGCGAGATGCGCAACGTCACCATGTTCTTCTCCGACCTCAGCGGTTTCTCCTCGATTGCCGAGACGATGACGCCGGGCGAGCTGGTGACATTGATGAACGAATATCTTTCCGCCATGACCGACATCATCGAAGCCCATGGCGGCTATGTCGACAAATACATCGGCGATTCCATCGTCGCCATGTTCGGCGCGCCGGCCGACGATCCCGCTCATGCGGGCAATGCGGTGCGTGCCGCACTGAAATGCCACGAGAAGCTCGCAGAGCTCAACGCCAACAATCCCGCCTTCGCCGGCCACGGCCTGTCGCATCGTATCGGCCTCAACAGCGGCGAAGCCGTGGTGGGCAATATCGGCTCGCGCCGCCGCTTCAACTACACCGTGATGAGCGACACCGTGAACGTCGCCTCGCGGCTCGAGGGCGCCAACAAATATTACGGCACCGCGATCATGGCATCGGAAACCACGATGGCGCAGACCGGCGACACATTGGCCTGGCGCGAGCTCGATGCAATCAGGGTGCAGGGGCGTGGCGAAGCGATCCGGGTGTTCGAGCCGCTGGCGGAGAGAGGGGCCGAGAGCGACGCGCAGGCGAAGGTGGTGACGGCGTATGCGGAAGGGCTGGCCTGCTGGCGCGCAAGGGAGTTCGCGAAGGCGGCGGATGCCTTCGGGCAGCTGGCAGGGTCCGATCCAGCGTCAGCGCTGTTCGCGAAACGTGCGGAGGCGTTTGCTGCAAGTCCACCTCCGCCTGAGTGGACGCCGGTCAATACGCTCGAAGGAAAGTAGCTACGGCGGCCAAGCGCGCTCTCTTCCCCTGTCCCCTTGTGGGGAAGGGAAGCGTCAACATCCGCGCCGCCCTCCACAATACTTCATCGTCTAAAACGGCAGCCCCACATAGTTCTCCGCGAGCAGGCGCTGCGCGGTCTCGGACGACAGCAGATATTCCAGCTCGGTCTGCTGCAGCCGATCTTCGTACTCGAGCCGGTCGGGGAAGCGGTGCAGCAGCATCGTCATCCACCACGAAAAACGCTGCGCCTTCCAGATGCGGGCGAGCGCCTTGGCGGAGTAACCCGCAAGACCGGAATCATCACCGCTCTGATAGTGGGCGAGCAGGGCGTGATAGAGGTAGTAGATGTCGGAACCGGCACTGTTGAGCCCGCGCGCGCCGGTCGGCGGCACGATGTGCGCGGCGTCGCCGGCGAGAAACAGGCGGCCATAGCTCATCGGCTCGGCGACGAAGCTGCGCAAGGGCGCGATGCTCTTCTCGATCGATGGACCCGTGATCAGGCGGCCGGCGACGTCCTCGGGCAGGCGGCGCTTCAGCTCGGCCCAGAACGCGTCATCGCTCCAGTCCTCCACCTTGTCCGTCAATGGCACCTGGACGTAGTAGCGGCTCAACACTTGCGAGCGCAAGGAACAGAGCGCAAAGCCGCGCTCGTGCTTCACGTAGATCAGCTCGGGCGACACCGGTTTCGTGCGCGACAGCACCCCGAGCCAGCCGAACGGATAGACCTTCTCATATTCACGCAGCACGTCCTTGGGGATCGACTTGCGGCTGACGCCGTGAAAGCCGTCGGCGCCGACGATGTAGTCGCAATCGACGCGGATCACCTCACCGTTCGAGCGATAGGTGACGTAGGGACGGTCCGACGTCAGATCGTGCGGCGTCACATCCTCGGCTTTGTGCACGACCTTGCCGCCGAGCCGATCGCGCGCCTCGTAGAGGTCGCGCGTCAGCTCGGTCTGGCCGTAGACCAGCACCGACTTGCCGCCGGAATGCTTGTGCAGGTCGATCTGGGAGAGCACGCCGTCATGGGCGATCTCGAACCCCCGGTGGATCTCGCCCTCGCGGTCCATCCGCTCGCCGCATTGCGCCTCGCGCATCAGCTTCGCAAAGCCCTGCTCGAGCACGCCGGCACGGATGCGGGCGAGCACATGGTCGCGGCTGTATTTCTCCAGCACGACCGTATCGATGCCCCTCAGATGCAGGAGCTGGGACAACAGCAGCCCGGACGGTCCACCGCCGATGATACAGACCTGAACTTTCATTTTTGCGTCCTCCCGTCGGCACTTTTTTGCAGATTCGATGCTGCAAACCGATGGAGGGTTTCGCCTTTGTCTTGTACTATTCGAACATGAGAAGCGTCGCCCCTGCCCCGGCGATCCGGGTCTACAATCTGTTCGGCGAGTCCGGCGACCTGCCCGATGTCGTGCATTGCGAGACGATTGCGTCCCGCTCGGTGCTGCACGACTGGACGCTGGCCGTGCACCGCCATGCCCGGCTGCACCAGGTACTGCTGATCGAGCGCGGCGGCGGCGAGGCGACGCTCGACGGGCGCGTGGTGCCGCTCCGGCCGATGCAGATCGTCAACGTGCCAGTCGGCCATGTCCATGGCTTCCGCTTCGTGCCTGACACTCAGGGATGGGTGCTGACCATCGCCGCGGAGATTCTCGACGAGGCGCTGCTCGCCGCGGAGGGCTTGCGCGGCGCATTGTCGCGGTCGAACGTGGTGCGCGGCACGCCGCAGATCCGCGCCACCATGAAGCAGATCTTCGCCGAGCACGCGGCGCGCGATTTCGGCCGCGCGCATGTGCTGCGCGCATTGTCGTCGGCCATGATCGGGCTCGTGGCACGCGCCCTCACGAGCGAGAGCGGCGGCAATGGCACGGCGGAAAGCGGATTGTTCCGCCGCTTCGAGGCGCTGCTGGAGCAGCATCATCTGGAGCGCTGGAGCGTCGCCGACTATGCCAAGGCGCTGTCAGTCACGCCGACCCATCTCAACCGGATCACGCGGGCGGCGACCGGCGACACTGCCTCGCATTTGATCCTCAACCGGCTGATTCGCGAGGCGCGGCGAAACCTCGTCTACACCAACCTGCCGGTTTCGACGATCGCCTATGCGCTCGGCTTCGATGATCCTGCTTATTTCAGCCGCGTCTACGCCGCCGCCACGGGCGTATCGCCGCGCGCCTTTCGCGCGCAGCTCCATGGCGACGAGGGCTGAAGGACCGCCCATGGTCGAAGCCACACTGCGAAACCACGATAGACCTCGTCGCTACTTACCTTCGTATATGGGGTCCCATCCTTTGGATAACGTCCCCTTACCTCCGTACAATTGAGCGAGGAATGCGTACGCCTTAGCGTGGCGGCATTCGGCGCCCTGGCGCTGGTGGCACGGGACCTCCCTAACCTTGGCGCAAGACGGCCATACCTGTCCGGTCGTCTGCGCTGTTTTTTCAGCAAGCCATCGGCGGCTTTAGCGTTTTGCGGCCGACATACCGCACGCTGGCGGCTGAACCGGCCGGTTTTCGAGCGGAACTGGGGATTTGCGCATAATGTCCTCGATCGGGAAGATCGCACTCTTTATCGATGGCTCCAATCTCTATGCCACCTCCAAGGCGCTCGGCTTCGACATCGATTACAGGCGTCTGCTCGGTGAATTCCGGAACCGCGGCTCGCTGTTGCGAGCCTTCTACTACACGACCGTCATCGAGGATCAGGAGTATTCGTCAATCCGCCCCCTGATCGATTGGCTCGACTACAATGGATACACTGTCGTCACCAAGCTCACCAAAGAATACGTCGACACCACCACCGGCCGCCGCAAACTGAAGGGCAACATAAATGTCGACCTCGCCGTCAGTGCGATGGAACTCGCCGGGCATGTCGATCAGATCGTGCTGTTCTCGGGCGACGGGGATTTTCGTTCGCTCGCGGAAGCGTTGCAGCGCCGCGGTATCCGCGTGACGGTCGTCTCCACACTCTCCACCCAGCCACCCATGATCGCCGACGACCTGCGCCGACAAGCGGACGTCTTCATTGATCTGGCAGAACTGAAGCCGCAACTGGGCCGCGATCCGGCCGAGCGGCTGGGATCGCGCGAGATGCGTCAGTCACCGCAGTTCCTTACGCGCGGAGCGATCAATCGCGACGACCGGGTGGAATGATCCTGGGACGGCAGCCGCCCCTCAAACATCGAAGAACACCGTCTCGTCCGGCCCCTGAAGGTTGATCGTGAAGGAATACACCACCTTTCCGGCGCGTTCGCTGCGCGTGGCAACCAGCGTCTTGCGGCGCACCGGCGGCTCGACCAGGTTGAGCACGGGGTCGGCGACGTTGGCGGCCTCCTCATCGGAGAAATAGAGCCGTGTGTTCAGGCCGATGTTGATACCGCGCGCGACGATCCAGACATTGATATGCGGCGCGCATTTGCGGCCCGATTTGTCGGTGATCGCGCCGGGCTTGATGGTCTCGAAGGTGACGAGACCGCTGTCGAAGTCGGATCCGGCGCGACCCCAGCCACGAAACCCCTCGTCCAGCGCACCCGCCGAGCGATCGGCCGGATGGTTGTAGCGGCCGCTCGCATTGGCCTGCCAGATCTCCAGCAGCACGTCGCGCAGCACGGTGGCGCCGCCGTCGAGCACCTTGCCTTCCAGCGTGATGCGTTCGCCCTTGGTGTTCGGGGTCACCAGGACGTTGGAAAAGTTCTTCTCGAAGATGTCGAAGCCGGCCATCGCCGGGATCAGACCGATATGGACGTAGGGCCCGGCGGTCTGCGAGGCGGTTTCCTTGAGGTAGTTGAGCGGCTGCGGCATTGCTCAGTTTCCTTCCGGGCGGTTTTCGAAATAGGTGGAGCGCTGGCCGCGCAGCACGATGTCGAAGCGGTAGGCAAGCGAGTCGAAGGGCGTCGAGGCATTGAGATCGAGCGGCGCCACGAGGCGGTCGAGCGCGTCCTTGTCCGGAATCGTCGTCAGGATCGGACAGACCGGGATCAAGGGATCACCCTCGAAATACATCTGCGTGATCAACCGCTGCGCGAAGCCCGAGCCGAATACCGAGAAATGGATGTGGGCGGGCCGCCAGCTATTGACGAAGTTGCGCCAGGGATAGGGGCCCGGCTTCACGGTGCGGAAGTAATAGTAGCCCGTGGCGTCGGTGAGCGCGCGGCCGCAGCCGCCGAAATTGGGATCGATCGGCGCCAGATACGTGTCCTTCTTGTGCCGGTAACGGCCGCCGGCATTGGCCTGCCAGAACTCGACCAGCGTATTCGGCACGCCGCGGCCGGTCTCATCCAGCACGCGGCCATGGACGATGATACGCTCGCCGACGGGATCCCCGTCCTTGGCGTAGTTGTGGATCATATCGTTGTCGAGCGGGCCGAGGTCGTTGTGGCCGAACACCGGTCCGGTGATCTCCGAGACCGAGTTCTCCAGCGACAGCAGCGGCTGGCGCGGCGAGCGCAGCACCGAGGACTTGTAGCCGGGCGCATGCGCCGGCGGATGGATCGAACGGTCGCGCTGGAAGAAGCCGCCATCGCGCGGTGTGAACGGTTCGGGGCGGTTGAGGCGGGGATCCTGCAAGGCTGGCGCCTGGGCGTTCATCGGCGTTGTCTCTCCCTCTGGCGCCGAGCCCGGCGCACGGCTGTCGGGAGATCATCTGACGATCTATTCTCAAGATAAATAGATCGATTATAATCAATTACATGAAGGAAATCGATCATTTGGCCCTCGACGGCCATGCTCTCGAACTGTTCCTCGCCGTGCTGGAGGAAGGTTCGGTGACGGCGGCGGCCACGCGGCTCGGCCTGACCCAATCCGCGGTCAGCCACGCCCTGAACAAGCTGCGGCGAATCGTGGGCGATCCGCTGTTCGCCAAGTCCGGCCGCGGCATCGTTGCGACGGCCCATGCCCAGGCGTTGGCCGGCAAGGCACGCGCGTTGATCGACGAGATGCGAAGCTTTGCCGGCGGCGTCACGTTCGAGCCGCCCCACGCGCAGCTTTCGCTGACCATCGCCGCCAACGACTTCCAGCGCGACCTGCTGCTGCCGCGATTCTTCGATCATGTCGCCGCGCAAGTGAGGAGCCTGAACCTGCGCGTGATCCCCTCGCAGTCGCCCTCGCCCGCGATGCTACGCGAGAACCGCTGCGATCTCCTGATCACGCCGCTGCCGCCCTCCGGCATAGACATCGTGCAGAAGCGGCTGCTCCAGGACCATTACGTCTGTTACTACGACGCCAAGGCGCGCAACGCTCCGGCCGGCCGCGGCGCTTATCTCGCGGCGCGCCACATCACCGTGGTCTACACCGACAATGAGCGGCTCGACTTCGATCGCCGGCTGGCGGCCAACGGCTTCCACCGCGACATCGCGATCTCGGTGCCGAGCTTCTCCGGCGTGCCGTCCTTTCTGCGCGGCTCGCAGATGCTCGCGAGCATGCCGAGCCTGCTCGCACCCGGCGTGATGCGCGGATTCGCGCAGACACGGATTCCATTGGCCTCGCGCACGCGAACGCTGGCCGAGTTGCCGATGTTCATGGTCTGGCACCAGCGTTACCAGAAAGACCCGGCCCATCGCTGGATCCGGACACAGCTTGAGTCCGTCGCCGCGGCCGCCAGCATTTGAGTTTGCGAACGACCGTTCACGCCACGTCCATTGGCTGCATCATGAGGATCACGCTAGAACCTCGCCTGCCGTGAAGGAACGCAGTCAACAGCGTCCGGAGAGGTGTTGTGACGTCCAGCGTGTGCCTTCTGACAGCCTGCGATTCCGCTCAGGAGCCACTCGCAGAGCTCACAATCCCCCGAATGAGGACCTTCGCCGCGACACATGGCTACGAGCTTCGCTTCATCCGTGGCAACGATTGGAGACGTCCGCGCGGATGGCTGAAGATCGAAGTGATTCGCGCCGCACTCGAGGATGATTTCGACTTCGTGTTGTGGATGGACATTGACGCCGTCATCCTTCGCAGCGAAGTCGATGTCAGGACGGATGCGGTGGGTGGGGCCGATCTGCATATGGCCTGGCACGGTCCGGACACGTCCGAGATCATGGCCGCGGATTTCGTCCCGCACTTCAATTCGGGCGTGATGCTGATCCGCGTGAACGACTGGTCGCGCGCGTTCTTCAAACAGGTCTGGAACGTCGGCCAATTGCCGCATCCGTGGTTCGACCAGGCGACCATACTCCACGTCCTCGGCTATGATGAATGCCTGGGACTTGGACCAAATCGCTGCAACGAACCGAACCGATCGCGCCTTGCGCGTCTCGACACGGCCTGGAATTCGATTCCTGGCATTGCCACGGCACCGGACCCGATCGTCCACCACTATGCCGGGATCGGCAATCCGTCGACACGGCTCAAGATGCTGGAAGCGGACGCCCTGACAGCATCCATGCGCGAAAGGCTCAACGCCGATTTGCGCCGAGCATTCGCCCGTCAGTTTGGCTTGTGGCGTGAGGACGCAGCGATGCGCGACTGGGTTACGGCGGAACGGGATTCCGCCCTTGCCGAGCTCCATGCCGTCGCGGCCGAGCGGCGCGGATTTCTGGCGGAACGGGACGATGCAAGGGCGCAACTGGCGGCGGTCCGAAGCTCCACGTCCTGGCGGCTGACCACGCCATTGCGCTGGACCAGGCGGTTGTTTCACCGCCGCTGACCTCCGGGCGTCGCCGCTGGCCCCACCGGGTGCCGCGCGATGGCCAGCCCCCTCGTCAAACCCACTGGTTGCGCGAGGGCCGCCACGCTAAAATCCCCCCATGACAGTGACCGACATTGCGAGCCGAACCTACAATCACAGCTGGCGGCTGGATCCCATCATCCGCAGCCTGCTTGATACCGATTTCTACAAGCTATTGATGTTGCAAATGATTCGGGAAGACTACCCGAATCAGAAGGTGACTTTCTCGGTCATCAACCGCTCGCGCCATGTGCGTCTCGCCGAGATCATCGACGAGGGCGAGCTGCGCGCCCAGCTCGACCATGCCCGCACCATCCGCTTCTCCAAGAAGGAGCTGATCTGGCTTGCCGGTAATACCTTCTACGGCAAGACACATATGTTCTCGGCCGACTTCATCCGCTGGCTGGCCGAATTCCGCCTGCCCGAGTACGAGCTGCGCAAGGTCGAAGGCCAGTACGAGCTGCATTTCCACGGCCCCTGGAGCCACACCACGATGTGGGAAATTCCGGCGCTGGCGATCCTCAACGAGTTGCGCTCGCGCTCGGCGATCAAGGGGCGCGGCAAGTTCGAGCTCGACGTGCTCTACGCCCGCGCCAAGGCCAAGCTGTGGACCAAGGTGGAGCGGCTGCGCAAGCTGGAGAACTTGCGGCTGTCCGACTTCGGCACCCGCCGCCGTCACGGTTTCCTCTGGCAGCGCTGGTGCGTGGAGGCGGTGAAGGAAGGCCTCGGCTCGTCCTTCATCGGCACCTCCAACGTGCTGCTCGCGATGGACAACGATCTCGAAGCCATCGGCACCAACGCGCATGAATTGCCGATGGTCGCAGCCGCGCTCGCAAGGGACGATGAGGAGTTGCGCTGGGCGCCTTATCGCATCCTCGACCAGTGGCGCCAGACCTATGGCGGCAACCTCCTGATCGCGCTGCCCGACGCCTTTGGCACGAAAGCCTTCCTGCGTGACGCGCCGGAATGGGTCGCCGACTGGACCGGTTTTCGCCCCGACAGCGCGCCGCCGATCCAGGCCGGCGAGGAGATCGTCGCCTGGTGGGAGAAGAAGGGCCGCAACCCCAGGGACAAGCTGCTCGTCTTTTCCGACGCGATGGACGTCGGCTCGATCGAGGAGACGTATCACCACTTCGCCGGCCGCGTGCGGCTCTCCTTCGGCTGGGGCACCAACCTCACCAACGACTTCGTCGGCTGCACGCCGGACGGCTCGTTCAATCTCGATCCGATCTCGCTGGTCTGCAAGGTCTCGTCGGTCGACGGACATCCGGCCGTCAAGCTCTCCGACAATCCGGAGAAGGCGACCGGCCTGCCTTCGGAGATCGAGCGTTACCTGCGCGTGTTCGGCGACGCCGGCCGCGTGCGCAAGCCGGTGCTGGTCTAGCAGCAATCCAAACTCTCGATCAGGTCAGCGCTTGTCCGGCGATCCGCGCGTCGTCGCGAAGAAAGGCGTGGATGCCCGGCTCAAGCCCGGGCATGACGACGGAGAGCGTGTAGCGCGCACCCACCGCCACGCCGTCATTGCGAGGAGCACTTGCGACGAAGCAATCCAGGATGTTTCCGCGGAGGCAGTCTGGATTGCTTCGCTGCGCTCGCAATGACAAGGCTTTGTTCGCCGATGCACCTCGCCAGTTCCGATTGACCGGCATTTGAACCGATCTGCGCGCATCCACTTCACAGCGCCTTCACCCTGCGGCGCAGTCCCCCGCGCTGTTCAAGCCGAGTTAAGCAACCTTCTCCTCTACTTGGCGTTGCACGCGCAACGCTCCGCTGGGGTTGTTGATCGATTTGGGGACGCAGGGTGTTTCGCAGAACAGCGACGTCGACGAAGGGGCACAGTTTCCTTCATGTCATCAAGCTCGTCTCGCCTTTCGTATTGGTCGTCCTGCTCCAGGCGGCCATCGCGGGATTCAGCCTCGAGGTGATGTCCTCGGTCCGCGCCTATGTCGCTGGCGAGGCGTTGTGGTCGCGCTCGCAGAAGAACGCCGTCTACTTCCTCAATCTCTATCTGCATTCGGGCGAGGCAAGCCAGTTCGCGCAATATCAGTCCTCGCTCGCCGTTCCCATCGGCGACGAGTTCGCGCGGTGGGCGCTCGAACGCGATCCGGTCGACGTCGAGGCCGCTCGCATCGGCTTCCTGCAAGGCGGCAACCATCCCGACGACGTACCGGGACTGATCTGGCTGTTTCGCTACTTCAACCGCGTCAGCTTCCTTCAGGAAGCGATCCGGGAGTGGACCGCCACCGATCCCATGCTGCTGGAGCTCAGCGTGTTCGGCGAGGTCATCCGGACCGAGCTGAAGAAAGGCCCCATTCAAGACGACGATCGCCTGCAATACCTGTCGTCGCGACTCTCGGAGCTCAATGCCCAATTCACGGTGCATGCCAACCGGTTCTCCACT
Organism: Bradyrhizobium sp. CCGB12; assembly: GCF_024199845.1. NCBI lineage: Bacteria > Pseudomonadati > Pseudomonadota > Alphaproteobacteria > Hyphomicrobiales > Nitrobacteraceae > Bradyrhizobium > Bradyrhizobium sp. CCGB12. Next base: position 5,133,623 of record NZ_JANADO010000001.1, read on the forward strand.
GTCCTCGGCGAAGGCTCCCGCGCGATCAAGGTGACGCTGACTTGCATCAACATCGTCACCGCCGTGGCGCTGATCCTGCTCCTGATCTGGCATACGCGGCGACTGGTGCTGCAACGGCAGGCGTTCGAAGACGCCTTGCATGCCGAGAAGGAGCGCCTGGCCTGGCAGGCGTCGCACGACTGGCTGACCGGCCTCTCCAACCGCCGCGCGTTCGAGGCGCGCCTGCAAAGCGAGCTGGACAATGCCGCGGCGGGTCCGCTGGGACTGATTTTGCTCGACCTCGACCAGTTCAAGAGTGTCAACGACACCTGCGGCCACCTCGCCGGCGACCGCCTGCTCTGCCAGGTCTCGCGCCTCCTGCAACAGAACCGGCATGCGCATGATCTGGTGGCCCGGCTCGGCGGCGACGAATTCGGCCTGATCCTGCCGCAGTGCCCGCCCTCAAACGCCGCCGATATCGCCGAACGGCTGCGCCGATCACTCGAGCTGTTCAATTTCGCCTGGGACGATCGTTGCTTTGCGGTGACCGCCAGCATTGGCGTCGCCTGCATCGCCGACCGCAACACCGCGATCGAGGATGCGATGCGGCGCGCGGATGCCGCCTGCTACCGCGCGAAGGAAAAGGGACGCAACCGGGTTCAGGTCGACGGCGGCAGACCGGACGTCGTCGTCGTTGCGGCACGGCCGCGCGAACCCGCCGCAGCGCGAGGCTGATAGCGGCCCGCACCATCTCAACCCGCGGCATCCGATTGCAGACATCGTCCAAGGGTCTCGAGACGCGCGGCCATGTGACGTCGCAGCAACATGGCAGCCAAATTGGCTACGTCTTCGCATTTCACCACACTATCTTGCGCGATGGTCCACGATAGCCGGAACCTCCCTCGCTAAGCATGGCACCAGTCAACGTTGCCTCCCGAATCCGATCGGGTCGCAATAGGAGTTTGCAGGTGCTTTGGACTGATTTGCTGGCCTCGCCGGATATTCGTCGCACAAGGACATGCCCGCGGCATGCGCTTCTCTTGAGCGCTGCGATCGGCGCTCTTGCCACGGGCGGCGCGCTGCCGTGGCTCACAACGTCAGCCGAGGCGGCCTGTGTGATTGCCGGAAGCGGTACGCAGACGGCCCTCCAGTCAGGCGATGCAATCACCTGCATCGGAACCGGCAATACCCGCGTCAGAACGGCGCCTGCGGTCGGCAATGTCACCGTCAGCATTGGCGACGGCACCGCAACGTCCGTGAACGATCCCGCCTTTGCGGGCGTCGTCTTCGAAGCCGCATCCAATGGCGCTATCAACGTTTCCGGCAACGCGTCGATCACGTCCGCCAACAGCGACGGCATTGCAGTGGTGAACGGCAGCAACAACAACACCGTCACGATCGATGCGGGTGCCGCGGTCTGGTCATCGGCCGTGGGCGCGGTAGGACTCGCCCTGTCGAATTCCAGCAATAACATCGTCGTCATCGGGGGCACCGTTGGAAGCGCCGCTCCTCTAACCAGCGGGATCGGCATCGGAGCTGGGGCGGCGAGCAATCAGGTGAACATCCTGTCGGGCGGCCTTGTCTTGGCCGGAAGTGGCTCGGCCATCGATCTCAGCGGCGCAGGCAACGGGAACACCATCAACAACGCCGGCACGGTCTCGAGTGCTTCAGGCTCCGCAATCCTCGGTTCGACCAATCAGGACACCGTCATCAACGCCGGCACGATCCAGACCAGCGCCAGCACCGCGATCGACCTCAAGGACGGCGACGACGTCCTCGAACTCCGAGCGGGATCGAACGTCATGGGATTCGTCAAAGCTGGCAACGGCAATGACACGCTGCGCCTGGGCGGGACAGCAAACAGTACGTTCGACCTCGCCACCTTTGGCTTCTCCAGCCAATTCCAGGAATTCGAGGTCCTGGAAAAGACCGGCAGCTCCACCTGGACGCTGACCGGCATCACGATGGACGCAACGGCCACCATGAACGTCCAGGCGGGCACGCTTATCGTTGACGGTTTGATGGCCAACATCGCGACGACCGTCAGCGGCGGCACGCTCGGCGGCAACGGCGCGATCGGCGGTCTCACCGTGTTGTCCGGCGGCAGGGTCGCGCCCGGCAATCTCGGCCAGCTCGTCGTTAACGGCAATGCGACGTTCAACGCCGGATCGACCTATGCGATCTCTGTCAACGCGGCCGGGCAATCCGACAAGATTGCCGCCGTGACCGCCACGCTGAACGGCGGCACCATCGCCGTCACCACCCTTGCGGGCGCCTACGCCCCGTCGACGCAATATACCATCCTCAGCACGCTCGGCGGCCTCACCGGGACTTTCTCCGGCGTAACGCTCAGCGGATACAATCCGCAGTTCTTCACCTCCGCCCTCAGCTCTGACGGGTCTTCGGTTTTCCTGACGCTCAACTACAACAACAGTGCGTTCCCCGCCGTCGCGCAGACGCAAAACCAGAAGGCCGTGGCCGGCGCACTGAGTTCATTCGGTCCCAACCTGCCTTTCCTCGCATCCTTTGCAGGCCAGAGCGACGCCCAGCTCCGTTACGGTCTGGACCAGCTTTCAGGGGAAGCCGCGACGGGCGCCCAGCACGGCGCCTTCCAGTTCACGGGCCAGTTTCTCGGACTCATGCTCGATCCGTTCGTCGGCGGCCGCGGGGGCGCAAGCAACGGCATGGGCGACGCGGTGCTCGGCTTCAGCCCCGAACGCGCTGCGTTGCCGGATGATATCGCCCTCGCCTACAACAAGGTCCTGGGCGTACCGGCCACCAAGGCACCGGCCTTTGCGGACCGCTGGTCGGTCTGGGGCACGGCGTTCGGCGGCGCCAACCGCACCAGCGGCGACCCTGTCGTGATCGGGAGTCACGACCTCGGCGCGCGCGCCGGCGGCGTTGCGGCCGGAGCCGATTATCATTTCAGCCACGACGCGATCGTCGGCTTTGCGCTCTCCGGCGGCGGCACCAAATGGGACCTCGCGCAGGCGATCGGTGGCGGCAAGAGCGAGGCGTTACAGGCCGGCGTCTACACCGCGGTCCGCAAGGGACCCGGCTATTTCGCCGCCTCGCTCGCCGTGGCCAATCATTGGGTGTCGACGGACCGACTCGCACCGTTCGGCAACCAGCTCACCGCGAAGTTCGACGCTCAAACCGTCGGCGGCCGCATCGAGGGTGGCTATCGCTTCGCCACGCCGCTCGGCGGCTTCACGCCCTACGTGGCGGTCCAGGCACAGGTTTTCCGCACACCGACCTATGCCGAGACTGATCTGGCCGGCAGCGGCTTCGGCCTGACCTATCGGGGACGCACGGCCTCCGACACACGGGGCGAGCTCGGCGCGCGCTTCGATCGGGCGACGCTGGTCTCGCCGAAAGCGGTCCTGATGTTGCGCGGTCGCGCGGCCTGGGCCCATGATTGGGTCAGCGATCCCTCGCTCGTTGCCGCATTCCAGGCGCTGCCCGGCGCGAGCTTCATCGTCAATGGCGCGACACCGGCGAAAGATGCCGCGCTCGCATCGGCCGGCGCGGAGCTGAAGTTTGCGAACGGTGTTGCCCTGTCGGCCAAGTTCGACGGCGAGATCGCGGCCCGCAGCACCACCTATTCCGGCCTCGCGAGCCTGCGATATGCCTGGTAGCGGCGCCGCCTCATCAGGCTAGCCGTGCGCCGACCGGCAAAATGCCGAGGCCGGCGAGATGGGCGTCAACAAACTGCTCGATCTGCTGGCGCAACATCTGCGGCGGCACGGCCACCATGCGTTCCTCGAGGCCGAGCGAGATGATGCCATGCACCGCTGAAAACAGCGTACGCGACAGCAGCGCGATCTTCACGTCATCCGCGTCAGGCAATAGCCGCACCAGGGGTGGATGCATCAGCGCGAAGGCGTCCATCACCATTTGAAGGATGTCGTCCGGATAAGGACGATCGTCCTCCATCCGATGCTCGAACAGGGAGCGCAGCAGATTGGCGTGCCCAGCAAAGAAGTCGAGATAGGTCGCGGCAAGCCCATGGAGCTGGCCAACGGGATCCTCTGCAGGAACGCCGCGGAGTCGCGCCGTGAGGGCCTGAACGGTCTCCCGATTGACGGTCAGGATCACCCCGTCGAAGTCGCCAAACTCGTTGTAGACGCTGCCAACCGAACAGCCGACAGCCTCCGCAACGTCCCGAACCTTCAATGATCTCAGCCCCTTAGCTGAAATTATGCTGCGGGCGATCTCCACGATCTGGAGCCGTCGCCGATTTTTTTTCTGCTCCCGCAGCGATTCTTCTTGAACATTGTTCATTTTCAAGCTATTCATGTGAACATTGTTCAAATTAACCCGGAGACCTGCAAAATGCAAACCCTCGCTGTTGATATCGCCTCCACCTTCGTCGATGACGCCGCTGCTCTCGTGACCGGCCTCGGCCGGGCCGTCCTCAAGTTCGTGATGGCCCCGGTCGATCGCATCGCAAATGCCTGCGACATCGCCGGCGTGCTCGCTGAGCGGCGCGCGACCTTCCGGATGTGGCGGACGCGCCGTGCCCATGCCCCTCAGGAGGGCCGCCGGTTCAGCCTGCTCGGTCGCCTCTCGCCCTTTCGCCACCTCGCCCACCTCACCTGAGGTGCGCAGCCGGAACGTTCCGATCGGCTCGAATACAAGACCCGGTTGCAAGGAAGGAATTACCATGTCCCGACATTGGCAGCCGTTTCGACAAACCTTGGCGATGCGGTTCAGCTTTTCCTCATCGCCCCACGCGATATCCACTAGGCGCGGCCCTGCCGCCCGGAAAGTGGCCGCGACCAGATATTTGCGAACCTAACGAGACCACTTGGAGACCAACAGGATCGGAGGGATCGAGGGGACAAAGCAGGCCGACGACCGTCGTCACCTTGCAATCGTTCGTCCCATACCCTTCTGGTCGTGACGCTTCACAGACAACGTAACGAACCTCAGGCTGCCTTTTCAAAACAGGACTGGTCATGATCAGGGAATTGATGTCGTCACGCCGCTTCGCGCCGCTGTTCTGGGCGCAATTCTTCTCGGCGCTCAATGACAACGTGCTCAAGAACGCACTCGTCATCATCCTTCTTTATAGTGCCGCGACCGGCCACGGCGATGCCCTGGTGACGATCGCAGGCGCCGTCTTCATCTTCCCCTATTTCATCCTGTCCGGACTCGGCGGCCAGCTCGCCGACAAATACATCAAATCCGTTGTCGCAAGGCGGCTCAAATTCGCCGAGATCTTCGCCGCGTGCTTCGCCGCCGCCGGCTTCTTCCTGCATTCGGTACCGCTCTTGTTCGCAGCGCTCGCGCTGTTCGGCATCATCGCCGCCCTGTTCGGGCCCGTGAAATATTCCATGCTGCCGGACCAGCTCGCGCTCGGCGAGCTCGCGACCGGAAACGCGCTGGTCGAAGGCGCAACTTTCATGGCCATCCTGCTCGGCACCGTCGCCGGCGGCCAGTTCGTGGCCGGCTCCGCACATATGGGCTGGGTCGCATCCGCCGTGGTCGCGCTCGCACTGTTGTCCTGGGCCTTCGCCGCCCGCATTCCGCAGACGACGCCCTCCGCGCCCGACCTGCCCGTCGATGCCAATCCCTGGACCTCGACGCTCAGCCTACTCAGGACGTTGCACGCCGACCGCCGGCTGTGGGACGGCACCGTGATCGTCTCCTGGTTCTGGCTGGTCGGCGCGATCGTGCTGTCGCTGCTGCCGGCACTGGTCAAGGACGTCGTCGGTGGCACCGAGGGCGTGGTGACGCTGTGTCTTGCGATCTTCGCGATCGGCATCGCCATCGGTTCGCTGTTCGCCGCCAGCCTGAGCCACGTTCGACCGAACCTCGCTCTCGTGCCGATCGGTGCCATCATCATGGGCTGTGCCGGCCTCGATCTCGCCTGGGCCATCGGCGCGACCACCAAGGGTCAGGACATCACCGCGGCCAGTTTCGCGACCTCGTTCGCCGGCCTGCGCATGCTGATCGACTTCGTCGCCTTTGCATTCGGCGGCGGTTTGTTCGTCGTTCCGTCCTTTGCCGCTGTTCAGGCCTGGTCGGTGCCGTCCGAGCGCGCCCGCATCATCGCCGCCGGCAATGTGCTGCAGGCCGCCTTCATGGTGGCCGGCTCGCTGTTTGTCGCGCTGCTGCAGGCGGCCGGCCTCCATATCGGCTGGATCTTCTTCGGCCTCGCCGTCGCAAGCTTCGGTGCGGTGTGGTTCGTGCTGACCAAATGGGGCAAGGAAGGCGTGCGCGACTTCGGCGGCTTGCTGTTCCGCGCCCTCTTCCGCACCGAGGTTCGCGGCCTTGAGAACCTGCCGCCTCCGGGCACCCGCATGCTGATCGCGCCGAACCATGTCAGCCTGATCGATGGCCCGCTGCTGCACGCCGTGCTGCCGATCGACGCGAGCTTCGCCGTGGATACCGGCATCTCCAAGGCCTGGTGGGCCAAGCCGTTCCTGCGCGTCGTCAAGCATTATACCATGGACCCGACCAAGCCGCTGGCCGCACGCGACCTGATCAAGCTCGTCGCCGCAGGCGAGCCCGTCGTCATCTTCCCGGAGGGACGCATCACGGTCTCCGGCTCACTGATGAAGGTCTATGACGGCACCGCGATGATCGCGGACAAGGCCGACGCCGTGGTCGTGCCTGTCCGCATCGAAGGCGCGCAACGCTCGCATCTCAGCTATCTCAACTCTAGCCAGGTCAAGCGCTCGTGGTTCCCGCGCGTGACGGTGACCATCCTGCCGCCAATCAAGCTGCCGGTCGATCCGCAGCTGAAGGGCAAGGCGCGCCGCAATGCCGCCGGCGCCGCACTCCAGGACGTGATGATCGACGCGATGGTCAAGAACGCGATGCTCGATCACACGCTGTTCGAGGCGCTCGGACACGCCTATCGCGACCGCGACACCGGCAAGGTCATCATCGAGGACGCGCTCGGCACCAAGCTGACCTATCGCAAGCTGATCCTCGGCGCGCAGGTCTTGAGCCGCAAGCTCGAGGCCGGAACCGCGGCCGGCGAGAATGTCGGTGTGCTGCTGCCAAACTCGGCGGGCGTCGCCGTCGTCTTCATGGCGCTGCAAAACATCGGCCGGGTGCCGGCGATGCTCAACTTCTCGGCCGGCCCGGTCAACGTCCTCGCCGCCATGAAGGCCGCGCAGGTGAAGACCGTGCTGACGTCGAAGGCCTTCATCGAGAAGGGCAAGCTCGACAAGCTGATGGCCGCGATCTCCGCAGAAGCCCGTGTGGTCTATCTCGAAGATGTCAGGGCCTCGATCAGTGTGGCCGACAAGATCAAGGGCCTGCTCGCCGGCACCGCGCCGCGCGTCACCCGCCAGGCCAACGATCCGGCCGTCGTTCTGTTCACGTCGGGCTCGGAAGGTACGCCCAAGGGCGTGGTGCTGTCCCATCGCAACATCCTCGCCAACGCGGCGCAGGCGCTGGCACGGGTCGACGCCAACGCCAATGACAAGGTGTTCAACGTGCTGCCGGTGTTCCACTCCTTCGGTCTGACCGGCGGAATGATGATGCCGCTGCTGGCGGGCATTCCGATCTACATGTACCCCTCGCCGCTGCACTACCGGATCGTGCCCGAGCTGATCTACCAGACCGGCGCGACGATCCTGTTCGGCACCGACACGTTCCTCACCGGCTATGCGCGCTCGGCGCACGCCTACGACTTCCGCACCCTGCGCCTCGTGATCGCGGGCGCCGAAGCGGTCAAGGACCGCACCCGCCAGGTGTTTATGGAGCGCTACGGCATCCGCATCCTCGAAGGCTATGGCGTCACCGAGACGGCGCCGGTGCTGGCGATGAACACGCCGATGGCGAACCGTCCCGGCACCGTCGGCCGCCTCTCGCCGCTGATGGAAAGCCGCCTCGATCCGGTCCCCGGCATCGAGGAAGGTGGACGCCTCTCGGTGCGCGGACCGAACGTGATGCTCGGATATTTGCGGGCCGAAAATCCCGGCGTGCTCGAGCCGCTCGCCGACGGCTGGCATGACACCGGCGACATCGTGGCGATCGACGCCGCCGGCTTCATCACCATCAAGGGCCGCGCCAAGCGCTTTGCCAAGATCGCGGGTGAAATGGTCTCGCTGTCGGCGGTCGAGAGCATCGCGACGACGCTGTGGCCGCAGGCCGCGTCGGTCGCAGTGTCGATACCCGATCAGCGCAAAGGCGAGCGCATCGTGCTGCTGACGACGGAGAAGAACGCCGAACGCAGCGCGATGCAGGGCCAGGCCAAGGCGATCGGCGCGTCCGAGCTGACGGTGCCCGCGGCGATCATGGTGGTCGACAAGGTGCCGCTGCTCGGCACCGGCAAGACCGACTATGTCACGGCAACGACGATGGCTCGCGAGCAGGCGTCATCGCCTGAGCGAGAGGTGGCGTAAACGAGATGCACGAGGCGTCTGAGCAAGGCGGCGCGCAATGCCCGGGAGTGGTTCTGCTTCATGGCATCGCGCGCACCTCGGCATCCCTGAAGAGATTTGAGCGAGCACTCCAGGCGACCGGGTTCGCGACGCTCAATATCGACTATGCCAGCCGCAGCAAGCCGATCGCAGCGCTCGCGGACGATATCCATCGAGAGGTCGCCCGCTTCGCCGAGCGTGACGCTCCATTGCATTTCGTCGCCCATTCCATGGGCGGCCTCGTGGCACGCGCTTACATCGCGAAGTACCGGCCCCCACGGCTTGCCGGCGTGGTGATGCTGGGCACGCCGAACGGTGGCAGCGAGGTCGCCGATCTCTTGCGCGGAACTTGGCTCTACCGCTCGGTCTACGGGCCCGCCGGGCTTGAACTCACGACCGCAACCCGAACGAACACCCGGCTCGCCCTGGACTACCCCGTCGGCGTGATCGCAGGAAATCGCTTCATCGATCCGGTCGCCGGTTTCTTCGTTCTGCCGAAGCCGAATGACGGGCGGGTCTCGGTGCAAAGCACAATGCTGACCGGAATGGCCGACCATGTCGTCGTGAAGGCGTCCCATACCGGGCTTCCGCGCCACGCCGTCGCGATCGCGCAGACGATCGCCTTCCTGCGCGACGGCCGCTTCCGCTCTGTGCCGATCACCTGAGCAGGAGATAACGGACCGGGTTGTCGTCGCACTGACCCGCGCCACACTCCAGCACGGTGGACAGGAGATTTGCGGCGACCAGCAACGCGAAAATCGCGAACACCGCATTCGACGCCTGCCCGCCCATCAGCACGTCTCCGACTGGTTTGCCAGCCACATCCTTCAGGACAAGGACAAGCGCGACGTAGCAGACGACCCCGACCGCCGCGATCAGCGCCCAAGTGTAGAAATGCAGGCCGAACAGCGTCGAGCCGTATCCGGGATCGCCGGGCGCGAGATGCAGCGACACCTGCCGCATCGCAATGAAGCCGGTGACGAGGCTGGCGATGAGGATCATCGCGTAGTGCGACGGGCGCTCACCGAGGCGCAGATTGAACAGAAAGCCGATGCCGATCGCGATGAACCCTGCCCTTTGCAGCAGGCAAAGCGGGCAAGGCAATTCCCCGAGCGCGAGCTGATAATAGAACGCGACCGCCAGAACCGAGGAGATTCCGAGCAGCCCCAGCATGTTCAGGATCGCGCCGGCCGATCGTTGTCCGCTCATCTCCGTGGCGCCCTTTTCGATGCCGTCAGAACGAGAATTTCAACGGATCAGTCGCATGGTGGAAGAACCATGCGACAGTGACGACGATTGTTGCGCTCCAGAGCGCATAGCTCAGTCCCGCCCGCGAACGCCAGACACAGGCGCAGCCTGCGAGCGCCAGCAGAAAGGGTAGAAACATGTACATGAGCGCGGGCTCCCCAGGCGATTCGCACCCCTTGCGAACGGGCCCAAGGGATACGTCAGCCTCGCGCGCCCCTCAAGAGCCGGCTTCGCTGCGCCGCTCCTGCGCGTAACGCACCAGCGCCGCGAAACGATAGATGCCGTGCACGAACTTGCCATAGGGCATAGTGACGAACAGCGCGAACACTGCGCCGAGATGCAGCGCCAGCAGCGGCCCCATCGCAGAGGTCTCGCGCAGGATCAGAAGAGCCATGCCCGTGAGGCCGGTCAGGAACAGCATGGCGATGAAGCCGACATCCATGCCGTAGCTGCTCTCATCGAGCAGCGCGGGATCGCGCCGCATCTTGGCCATGAACAAGCCGATCGGCCCGACGATGAGACCGATGCCGCCGAGCGTGCCCAGCACGACGGGCAGGTCCCACCACGGATACGGCGCCTCGCGTCCCCAGAGATAGTGATACAGCGTGGCGACCGACGTCGCGGCAAAGCAGAGCAGGAAGCCATAGAAGGTCAGGTGGTGATAGGGCTTGCGCCGGTCGGTCGGCTTGTCGTCCTCATTATAGCAGCCGACGCCACCGCCGTGGAGATAGCGCAGTTCGCCGGCGTCGCGGATCGCCTGGAAGATCGAGCCGCCGTCGGCGCGGCCGCCGATCGGCCCACCGATGTCGCGCCAGAACGCACGGACGCTCATGACGAGCGCGAGAATGGCATAGAGGAACGCGGCGCTGAACAAGGCGGCCATCGCATTGTGCGGCATCAGCTTGTAGAAGGCGCCGGGGCCGGTGTGCACGCCGAACAGTACGCTGCGGTCGTTTAGGGCGGCGAAGCCGAGGATGAAGACGGCCATGCTGAGCGCGGCGACAATGCTGATCACGAGCCCGTTCCGCGCAAACGTGCCAGACAACGCCCGCGGCCAAGCATAGGCCGCATAGGACTCGGCGCGCGCAATTGCCAGCGTCTTGGGAACGTTGACGTTGAACTCGTGCGGCGGCGAGAACTGGCAATCGACATAACAGGCGCCGCAGGAATGGCAGAGGTTGGCGAGATAATTGAGATCGCCATCGGAGAAGGCGCGGCGCATCTCCATGGCCGGAAACACCGCGCACAGGCCCTCGCAATAGCGGCAGGAATTGCAGACCGTCATCAGACGGTCGGCTTCGTCCAGAATCCTAGTTCCGTGCATGTTTCGCCGCTTCCCGTCCTGCGATCCGCCCGAACACGCTGCCGATGGTCATGCCCATGCCGGCGGCATAGCCCTTGCCGAGCACGTTGCCGGCCATGATCTCGCCGGCCGCGAACATGTTTGCCGACGGCTTGCCGTCCGCCATCAGCATCCGCGCTTCCTTGTTCACGCGCGTGCCGAGATAGGTGAAGGTGATGCCGGGCCGCACCGGATAAGCGAGATAAGGCGGCGTCTCGATTTTGCGCGCCCAATGGGTCTTGGGCGGCGTGATGCCCTCGGTCACGCAATCGTCCAGGATCGTATGATCAAACGTCCCGGGCCGCACCGCGGCGTTGAACTCCGTGATGGTCTTTTCCAAAGCAGCCGGATCGAGTTCGAGCTTGCCGGCAAGCTCGGCCACCGTCTGTCCGGCGATCGGCGGGAACAGGGTCGGCATGAAGCTCGTGATCACGGTGGAATCGAAGATGATGTAGGCGATCTGATCGGGCTGCGCCGCGACCAGCCGGCCCCAGATCGCGTAACGCTTCGGCCAGATATCCTCGCCCTCGTCGTAGAAGCGCTGCGCATGCTTGTTGACGACGATGCCGAACACCACCGAGTCGTGGCGGGTGATGATGCCGCCGTCGAATTTCGGCGCGCGGGCATCGATCGCAACCGCATGGCACTGGGTGGGATCGCCAACCTCCTGCACGCCCTTCTCGAGCAGCATCTTCAGGATCGAGCCCCGGTTATAGGGCGTGCCGCGGATCAGGAAATTGTCGGCGGCCTCGCCCCAATATTGCTTGAGCCATTCGATGTTGGCCTCGAACCCGCCGGCGGCGGCGACCAGCGCGGTGGCGCGGATCTCGGTCTCGCCGTTGATCGGCCGCTTGAGGCGCGCGGCAAGGAACATGCCGTCCTCGAGCACGAGGTCGGTGACCTCGGCGTCGTATGCGACCTCGACGCCAAGCTGCTCGGCGGTCAGGTACAGCGCGTTCAGCATCGCGCGGCCGCCGCCGAGGAAGAAGGAGTTCGTGCGGCCGAGGCTGAGCGTGCCGCCGAGCGAAGGCTGCCAGCGCACGCCCTGCTCCACGATCCAGTTCAGGATGTCCTTGGACTCCCGGATCATGTGTCGGGCCAGCACCTCGTCGGTCTGCCCGCCGGTGACGCGCAGCAGATCCTCCCAGAACTCCTCCTCGGTGTAGGGACCGGTGAGGATTTCGGTCGCCGCATCGTGGGCGCACCGCATGTTGCGGGTATGGCGGGTGTTGCCGCCGCGGTAGAATTTTGGTGCGCCTTCGAGCACCAGCACCGACGCGCCGCCGTGGCGGGCGGCGATTGCCGCGCACAGGGCCGCGTTGCCGCCGCCGATCACCAGCACGTCGTATTTGCTACCCATGCCGTCTGCCCGATGCGACGAAGTTAGAGACATTCTGCCCGCCGACGGCTGCGGTGAACCCGATCCATCATTGCGTACTTTTGTATACAAAGATATACATTGGCGGCGCAAGCGGCATCTCTGCATGGGCAGGATGCGCCTTGTTTCGAGGAAAGCATGGCCAGACGCCCGGCAAAGGCAGGTGGAACGATTGCGCGCGGGGCCGGCGTGGCGTTGGGCGAAGCCGTGTTCCGTTCGCTCTGCGAGGCGCTCCAGGCCGGCAGCTACCGCGCCGGCGATCGCTTGCGCGAGGAAGAGGTCGCGCAACGGCTGAAGGTCAGCCGCACCCCGGTTCGCGAAGCTCTGGGCCGCCTCGCAGCGCGCGGCTTCGTCGAGCCCGCCGGCGGCCGCGGGCTGATCGTGCGCAACCTCGACATCTCCGAGGTGCTCGAGCTCTACGCCATGCGCGAGATCATGGAAGGCGCCGCCGCGCGCCTCGCCGCCGAGCACGCCTCGCGGCCCGAGATCGACGCACTCAGGGATATCGAGCAGGGTTTCGTCGAAGCGTCGGAGACCGACGCGGCCGAGATGGCGAGGCTCAATCGCGCCTTCCACGAGGCCATCTGCCGCGCCGCGCGCAACCGCTATCTCGACAACGCGTCGCGGGAATTGCAGGACTGGATTGCCCTGCTCGGCCCGACCACCTTCACGGTGACTGGCCGCCCCTCGACCAGCCACGATGAGCATCAGGCCATCATTGACGCCATCGCCGCGCGCGACGGTGACAAGGCCGAGCAGCTTGCGCGCGCGCACATTCGCGAAGCGCTGCGCTGCCGGCTCAAGCTGTTGCAGAAGCAGTAGGCCGCTGGCTCAAGCTTCGAAGACGCGCGCGAGCAACCAGTAGCCGCCGAGCAGACCGATCACCGCGGACACCGCATAGACCAGCCCCGCCGCTCTCGCCGGCTCGGATCGATCCTGAGCAGTCAATCTATCGGCAAGTGCGAGGATCGGCAGCACCACCGCGACGACCGCAACCTGTCCGATCTCGACGCCGACGTTGAAGGCGGCAAGCGCCGGCACCACTGCGTTCGGTGGCAGGCCGATATCGCGAAGCGCGCCGGCGAAGCCGAAACCATGGACCAGTCCGAACAAAAAGGCGATACGCCAGCGCTTGTCGACATCGCGCGCAAAGAAATTCTCCACGGCCACGAAGACGATCGAGGCCGCGATCGCCGGCTCCACAATGCTGCTCGGGATGACGAGGACGTTCAGCGTGGCCAGCGACAAGGTGATCGAATGGGCGACGGTGAAGGCCGTCACGATCTTGACGACGGGAATGAGCCGTCTCGCCCACAGCACCACGGCAATCAGGAATGCAATGTGATCGTAGCCAAGGAAGATGTGCTCGATGCCGGTGAGCAGATAGCGCTGCATCGTCGACCACAGCGGCGGCGGCGCGGTCGAGAGCGTGACCGAGGTATCGCCGGCATCGAGCAAGGCCTGCGTCTCCGATTTGCCTTGCGCAATCAGCACGACCTGGCGCGCGGCCGGATCCTTCTCGGTCAGCACGGTGGAGCGATAGATGATGTCGCCGGCGGCGTTGGCGCAGGCAAAGCTGTTGCGGTAGATGATGCCGTCGCCGTCGGCCAGGATCGCGGCATGTCCGACCAAACAGGCCCTGCCACCGCCTGTGACAGCCAAATGCGTGCTCACATAGGCGAGGATTGCGGGCCTGGCCGCTTCGACCGCGGCGGGATCGACCGCGTCCTGTCTCGCATCGTGAATCCTCGTGCCGATCAGGCGATCGATATCGCTGCCCTTCATTCCGAGCTCGACGCTCACCGTGCGATCGGGGGCCAGCGCCACGCGCGCGGTGACGAGGTTGACCTGATGCGCCTCAGCCGGAAGGCCGATGCCGAGCAGCGCCGCGAGCCACAGCAGCCGCGGCCACCTCATGATCCCACCCCATTGCCGTCACGCCAGCACATCGGCGACAACTGCCTTGAGGACATCCCGCACGTCGGCAGGCCTCAGCCGCACCTGCAAGCCGCGCTGACCCCCGTTGAGAAAGACCTGGTCATGCGCAAGCGCACTCTGCTCGATCACGGTGCGCACCTGTTTGCGCTGCCCGAACGGGCTGATGCCGCCGACCTTGTAGCCGGTGACGCGTTCGGCCTCTGGCGGCTTCATCATCTGCGCCGACTTGCCGCCCGCGGCGATGGCGAGCTTCTTCATCGAGACCTCCTGATCGGACGGGACGATCACACAGACCGGCTTGCCGTCGACCTGCGCCATCAGCGTCTTCAAGACACGCGCGGGATCTTCCCCGAGCGCCGATGCGGCCTGCAGCCCGATGCTTTCCGCATCGGGATCGTAGTCGTAGGCGTGAACGGTGAAGGCAGCACCGGCGGTCTCAAGCGCGCGCGTGGCTGGGGTGGCTTTGGACATGAGCCAAATCTACCACCGTCATTGCGAGGAGCGAAGCGACGAAGCAATCCAGAATTTCACCGAGGAGGCGGTCTGGATTGCTTCGCTTCGCTCGCAATGACGGTGTGGGCGCAGATGAGCGTCACACCCACGGTGTCGTCCCGGCGCAGGCAGGGACCCATAACCCCAGGGAGCAGTTTGGCGGAAGCTAGTCGTTCGGTACTGCGACCATCCGCAATCGATGAATCACGCGGTGGGTCCCGGCGTTCGCCGGGACACAGCAGTGGGTTGGCGGCAGCGTGCCGCCCAACGACGGCGGAGTCTTACTCCGCCGCGTCCCGCATCTCGGCCCGTTCGGCTCGCGCCGCGCAGAACTTGAATTCCGGGATCTTGCCGAACGGATCGAGCGCGGGATTGGTCAACAAGTTCGCCGCCGCCTCAGCGTAGCAGAATGGCATGAACACCATGTTCTCCGGCACGTCGCGGTCGGAGCGGACCTTGACCTCGACGGCGCCGCGGCGGGTCTCCAGACGGATGAAGTCGCCGGGTACGAGCTTCTTCTTGCGCATGTCCTTGGGCGACATGAACGCGACCGCCTCGGGCTCGATCTGGTCGAGCACTTGCGCGCGGCGTGTCATCGAGCCGGTGTGCCAGTGCTCCAGCACGCGGCCGGTCGACAGCACCATCGGATATTCGTCGTCGGGAATCTCGTCCGGCGGGATGACCTTGGCCGGCACGATCTTGCCGCGGCCGCTCGCGGTCGGGAAGCCCGTGGTGAAGATGATCTCGTTGCCGGGCTTGTTCGGATCGTCGACCGGATAGGTCACCGCGCCTTCGCGCACCAGCCGCTCCCAGGTGATGTTCTTCAGCGACGGCATCAGCTCTGCCATCTCGGTGAAGACGTCGCCCGGGCCGGAATAATTCCAGGGCAGGCCCATACGCTTGCCGATCTCCTGGATGATCCAGAGGTCCTGCCGCGCATCCCCGGGCGGCTTGATCACCTGGCGCGCGAGCTGCACGCGGCGATCGGTGTTGGTGAAGGAGCCGTCCTTCTCGGCAAAGGCCGAAGCCGGCAGGATCACGTCGGCATGGAACGCAGTCTCGGTGACGAAGAGATCCTGCACCACGAGATGATCGAGCATCGCCAGTGCCTGGCGCGCATGCTGGAGATCGGGGTCGGACATCGCGGGGTTCTCGCCCTCGATATACATGCCCTTGATCTCGCCGGCATGGATCGCGTTCATGATCTCGACCACGGTCAAGCCGCGGACGGGATCGAGATCCTGCTGCCAGAGCTTCTCGAAAGCGCCGCGCATGTCGTCGCGGCTGACCGGCTGATAGTCCGGCAGGAACATCGGGATCAGCCCGGCATCGGAGGCCCCCTGCACGTTGTTCTGGCCGCGCAGCGGATGCAGGCCGGTGCCGGGGCGGCCGACCTGGCCGGTGATCAGCGCCAGCGCGATCAGACAGCGCGCATTGTCGGTGCCGTGGACATGCTGGCTGATGCCCATGCCCCAGAAGATGATCGAGGATTTTGCGCGCGCATAGGTCCGGGCGACCTCGCGTAGGGTCTGCGCCGGGATGCCGCAGATCGGCTCCATCTTCTCCGGCGTGAACTCCTTGATCTTCTCCTTGAGGTCGTCAAAGCCTTCGGTGTAGCCGGCGATGTACTGGTCGTCGGTCAGGCCCTCGGTAATGATCGTGTTGATCATCGCGTTCAGCATGGCGACGTCGGAGCCCGGCTTGAACTGCAGATGCTTGGTCGCATGACGCGACAGCGTCTGCCGGCGCGGATCCATGACGAACAGCTTGGCGTCGTTCTGCTTGACCGCGTTCTTGATAAAGGTCGCGGCGACCGGATGGTTTACGGTCGGGTTGGCACCGATCACGATGATGACCTCGGCGTCCATGGCGGCCGCGAACGGCGCCGACACTGCGCCCGAGCTCAGGCCTTCGAACAGCGCCGCCACCGATGAGGCGTGACACAGCCGGGTGCAGTGATCGACATTGTTGGACCCAAAACCGGTGCGCACCAGCTTCTGGAACAGATAGGCCTCTTCGTTCGAGCCCTTGGCCGAGCCGAAGCCCGCCAGCGCTTTCACGCCCTTCTCGTCGCGGATCTTGACGAGGCCCTTGGCGGCGATGTCGAGCGCCTCCTCCCAGCTCGCCTCACGGAAATGGGTGAAGGGATTGGCGGGGTCGACCTGGTCGTTGGCATCCTTCTTCGCGTTCGGCAGCCGCACCAGCGGCTTGGTCAGGCGATGCGGATGGTGGATGTAGTCGAAGCCGAAGCGGCCCTTGACGCAGAGACGATTGTGATTGGCGGGGCCGTCGCGGCCCTCGGCGTAAATCACCTTCTCGTCCTTGACCTCATAGGTCACCTGGCAGCCGACACCGCAGAACGGGCACAGCGAATCCACCTTCTTGTCCGCGTAGGTGACGCGCGTCTGCTGATCGTCCAGCATCACGGCCGGCATCAACGCGCCAGTCGGGCAGGCCTGAACGCATTCGCCGCAGGCAACGCAGGTGGACTCGCCCATGGGATCGTCGAAATCGAACACGATCTTCGAGCCATGGCTGCGATAGGCCATGCCGATGACGTCGTTGACCTGGACCTCACGGCAGGCGCGCACGCAGAGGCCGCACTGGATGCAGGCATCGAGATTGACGCGCATCGCCGGATGGCTGGCGTCGGTGGCCCAGCGCTCGGCAGCGGGGAAGCGGCTCTCGGTGACACCTGTCGTTTCGGCCCATTGCCAGAACTTCGAATCCGGATCGTGCGAGGTCTCCCGCGCCGGCTGGTCGGCGACGAGCAGCTCCATCACCATTTTCTGCGCGGCAGTCGCACGCGCGGACTCGGTCTTCACCTTCATGCCGACCGACGGCGTGCGTTTGCAGGACGCCGCGAGCACGCGCTCGCCCTCGATCTCGACCATGCAGGCGCGGCAATTGCCGTCGGGGCGATAATCCGGCGCCGGCGAATAGCAGAGATGCGGGATGTCGCGGCCCTGACGCTTCGCGACCTGCCAGATCGTCTCGCCGGGTTTGGCCTCGACCTGCTTGCCGTCGAGCTCGAACGTAATCTTCGTCATTCGGCCGCTTCCTTGAACTCGTCAGGGAAATATTTGATCACGGAGGACAACGGATTCGATGCCGCCTGTCCGAGCCCGCAGATCGAAGCATCGCGCATCGCCTGGCTCAATTCTTCCAGCAAGGCGCGGTTCCAGACCGGCTTCTGCATCAGCAGCGCCGCCTTTTGGGTTCCGACGCGGCACGGCGTACACTGGCCGCAGCTCTCGTCCTCGAAGAACTTCATCAGGTTCAGCGCCGCGGCGCGCACGCTGTCCTTTTGCGACAGGATCACGATCGCGGCCGAGCCGATGAAGCAGCCATACTTCTCCAGCGTGCCGAAATCGAGCGGGATGTCGTCCATCGACGCCGGCAGGATGCCGCCGGATGCGCCGCCCGGCAGGTACGCGTAGAACTGATGGCCGTCGGCCATGCCGCCGCAATATTCGTCGATCAGCTCGCGTACGGTGATACCCGCGGGCGCCAGCTTCATGCCGGGGTTCTTCACGCGGCCCGAGACCGAGAAGCTGCGCAGGCCATGGCGCTCATGACGGCCATTGCCCTTCCACCAGTCGGCACCCTTCTCGACGATGTCGCGCACCCACCACAGCGTCTCGATGTTGTTGATCAGCGTCGGCAGGCCGAACAGGCCGACCTGGAACGGATAAGGCGGCTTGTGCCTGGGCAGGCCGCGCTTGCCTTCGATGCTCTCCAGGAGCGAGGATTCCTCGCCGCAGATATAGGCGCCGGCGCCGCGGCGCATGTGCAGCGTCGGACCGCCCGGCGGCAGCTTTGCGATCTCGCGCTCGAGAATCTCGCGCGAAGCCGGATATTCGTCGCGCAGATAGATGTAGACGTCACTTGCCTGCACCACATGCGCGCCGATCAGCATGCCCTCGATGAATCGGTGCGGATCGCTTTCGAGATAGACGCGGTCCTTGAACGTGCCGGGCTCGCCCTCGTCGCCGTTGATCGCCATCAGCCGCGGGCCGGGTTCGCCGAGCACCGCGCGCCATTTGCGCCCCGTCGGGAAGCCGGCGCCGCCGAGACCGCGCAGCGAGGCGTCGTCGAGCGCCTTCAAGAGATCGTCCTTCGAGAGTTCTCCCGAGCGGATGCGATTGAGCAGCTTGTAGCCGCCGCCGGCGACATAGGCGTCGTAGCCGATATAATCGGGCAGATGCGCGTGGGTGTCGCCGGCCTTCGCCGCCGCCATGACATTGGCAACCGTCGCGTGGTCGACGAAGTTGTGGCCGACCTCGGCAGCAGGCGCCGTATCGCAACGGCCGACACAGGGCGCGCGCACGACGCGGATGCCCGGACCCGACGCGCTCTGCAAATCCTCGAGCAGCTTCTCGCCGCCGAGCATCGCGCAGGTCAGCGAATCGCAAACGCGGATCGTCAGCGGTGCGATGTCGGGCTCGCCTTCCTTCACCACGTCGAAATGCGCATAGAAGGTCGCGGTCTCGAACACCTCGGCGAAGGCAAGCTTCATCTCGTCGGCGAGCGCGGCCAGATGCGCGGCCGAGATCTGGTGATACTTGTCCTGGATCAGGTGCAGATATTCGATCAGGAGATCGCGCCGCCGCGGCCTGTCGCCAAGCAACAGCTCGATCTCATGCGCGGCGGTGGGATCGACCTGGCGGCCCTTGGGGGTCGCCTTGGCGCGCCGGCGTCCCTCACCGGGGTGCTCGAACGGGCGGACCTTGTGCACGTCGTCGCTCATCGATTCGTCTCGATCTCGTCTTTTAGAACAGCTCCAGTTCTAGCCTTTGGCATGCCAGATGCCAAGTAAATTATCAAGCTTGCGGAAGCAGTTAAGCGCGACTCAAAGGCAAACTCCGGATCACTGCCGGACACTGCCTTGCGTTCGTCCAACGCGCCAATTGACAGAACGAAGCCTGAATTGGCCTGGAGATCAATAAAGCCTTCCTATGCTGCGATAGCGAAATCGTATCGCGTTCCCGCTCCGAGGCTACAGGTGCCCTTCCATGCCCAAGCGCTGACCGGTCAGCTTTTGCCCATGCACTCCTCGATATAGAACCAGCGATCGTCACCCGCGAGACCTCTGGCCTTCACGTCCTTGCGGCAGTCCTTGAGCTTCGACTTGTTGGCGCTCCACTTGGCCTTCATGTCCT
Organism: Bradyrhizobium sp. CCGB12; assembly: GCF_024199845.1. Classification (NCBI taxonomy): domain Bacteria; kingdom Pseudomonadati; phylum Pseudomonadota; class Alphaproteobacteria; order Hyphomicrobiales; family Nitrobacteraceae; genus Bradyrhizobium; species Bradyrhizobium sp. CCGB12. The sequence continues at coordinate 5,153,546 of NZ_JANADO010000001.1, forward strand.
TGAGCTTCTGCGCGGTCAGCTTGATCTTGCCGGGCTTGGCTTCGGTTGTAGCGGCCGGTTTTACGGCCGGTGCCGCGGCGGTCTGTGCGGACGCGGATTGCAGCGCGCCGGCGACCAACAGCATGGCGGCGGCACAAACGAGTTTACGAACCATCGAATCCCCCAGGGGTAAGTTTGAAACAATCGAAATGAGCGGCGGGAGCGCGCCCTTGGGTGCGCTCCCGCTCGCGATGAATGTGCGATCAGAAGATCTTGACCGCGCTCTCCAGCGTCTTCCAGACACCCCAGAGCAGGGGAACGCCGACGAAGGCCCAGAACATTGCCGCCTTGGCGTCAAGCCCGCCAAAGCCGATGCCGTAGGAGCCGTGCGGTCCCGCGGCTGCAGCGCTGGCGCTGGCCGCCTGCAACTTGGCGACGTCGGCCTCCTTCATGTGCCACTTCGAATCGACCGGCTTGATCAGGTAGTTGCAGATCAGGCCCGCGATCAGCATCGCGCACAGGATGTACATGGTGGTGTTGTAGAGCTGGTCGCGCGGCACGCCGGCCGCGAGCTGGAACTCGCGGATGTAGTTGACCACGACGGGGCCGATGATGCCCGCCGTCGACCACGCCGTCAGCAGCCGGCCGTGGATGGCGCCGACGAACTGGGTCCCGAACATGTCGGCGAGATAGGCCGGCACGGTCGCAAAGCCCCCGCCATACATCGACAGGATGATGCCGAAGCCGACCACGAACAGCAGCTTCGAACCCATCGCCGCGAAGGTCGGCGCCAGCGCATAGAGCACGATGCCGAGGATGAAGAACGTGTAGTAGGTGTTCTTGCGTCCGATCTTGTCCGACAGCGAGGCCCAGAAGAAGCGGCCGCCGATGTTGAACAACGAGAGCAATCCGGCAAAACCGGCCGCGATCGCCGCGATCTGGGCCTTCTGCCCGGCATCGAGCGCGTTGAAGCCGACGTCCGGCAGACCGATCAGCTTGCCGGCGAAGATCTCCTGCAGCATGGGCGAGGCCATGCCGATCACGCCGATGCCGGCCGACACGTTCAGGCACAGCACCCACCAGATCAGCCAGAACTGCGGCGTCTTGTGCGCATCGTTGAGATGGACGTTGTTCTTCGAGATCATCGCGTTGGCCTTGGACGGCGGGGTCCAACCCTCCGGCTGCCAGCCGGGCGGCGGCAAGCGATAGCGGAACGCACCGATCATCATGAACACGAAGTAGATGACGCCCATCGCGACGAAGGTCTCCCAGACGCCGACCGAGGTCGGGGTCTTGAAGTAGTTCATCAACAGGTTCGCCAGCGGCGCGCCGATCATGGCGCCACCGCCGAAGCCCATGATGGCCATGCCGGTCGCCATGCCGCGACGATCCGGGAACCATTTCACAAGCGTCGACACCGGCGAGATGTAGCCGAGGCCGAGGCCGATGCCGCCGATTACGCCCGAACCCAGCCACAGCAGCCAGAGCTGATGGGTGTAGATTCCGATCGCGCCGAGGAAGAGACCACCGCACCAGCAGAGCGCCGAGACGAAGCCCGCCTTGCGCGGTCCCACGCGCTCCAGCCAGCCGCCCCAGACCGCAGCCGCGATACCGAGCAGCACGAAGAACAGGGTGTACATCCATCCCATGCTGGCGACCTTCCAGTCGCAGCTGGTCGTGAACAATTCCTGCCACAGCGACATGTCCGGGCAGGCCTTCGGCGCGGACATGCCGATCGCGCGTGACAACGGCAGCCAGAACACCGAGAAGCCGTAGGCCATGCCGATGCACAGATGGATGCACAGCGCCGCCGGCGGCACCAGCCAGCGATTGAAACCGGCCGTCGCGATCGTGCGTTCACGATCGAGAAAGCCGGAAGCACCAACCGGTGCAAGAACGGTATCGGCAGTCGACATAAGCATTACCTCCCAAGCGCGGCCTTGCCGGCACATCGGTTGAGACCGGTCGTGCGTGCTTGACAGCCGCGCATGACAGGCCGGACTTCATGTCGAAGTGGAATGGTCTGGTGCGCATCGCGTCATGTGCGCCGAGCAAGCAGCTGATCGCGAGTGATGTCCCTTCACCTCGCAAGCAGCGTTGCAGTGACGGCTATCGCGCCCTCATCCCCCCTCAACACCCTGTTTTGATATGAGCAACGCGCGTGCCAGAAGCCGCATCGTGATGATTCAACGACTTCCCGCAGTGCAATGCGCCGCACCGGACAGAATGTCCTGAAATCCTCGGACAAAATGTCCAATCAGGTTGCTTCCGGCAGCCACACCGTGAATGTACTCCCCGAACCGACGCGGCTCTCGGCCGTGATCTGCCCGCCCTGACGCTTGACCAGCGTCTGGCTGATGGAGAGCCCCAACCCGGTGCCTTGCCGCCGTTTCGTGGTGTAGAAGGCGTCGAATATCTTTTCGATCACCTCGGCGCTCATGCCGATGCCGGTATCAGTGACCTCGATGGCGACGCCTTGCCGGCCGTCGCGCTCGACATCGTAGGAGCGGAGCGTCAGGGTTCCGCCGTCCGGCATGGCGTGGATGGCGTTGACGATGAGATTGACCAAGACCTGGTGAAGCTCATTGCGGTTCATCAGCACGAGCCGGTTGGCGCGGTCGTCCCTGACCACGGCGATCTCGGTCTTGTTCAGGAGATGCTGCACCAGCGGCAGACAGTCGGAGATGATGCTTGTCGGCGCATGGCGCTCGACATAGCCGGCATATTCCTCCGGCCGTGCAAACTGCAGCAGCTTGGTCACGATCTGGCTGATGCGGTGGATCTGCTCGTCAAGCAGGCGGAACTCGACCTTCGCCTTGTCGGCATCGGCCCCGAACACGCTGCGGATGACGTCGAGATTGCCCTGCATCACCGCGATCGGATTGTTGATCTCGTGTGCAACGCCGGCGGTGATCTCGCCGATCGCGGCCAGCTTCTCGGACATGATGAGCTGCTTGGTGGTTGCCTCGAGCTTGAGATTGGCGTGTTCGAGGTCTCGGGTGCGCTCCCGCACGCGAACGTTCAGTTCCTCGTTCCATTCCCGGAGCTGTCGGTCGCGTTCCTGGATCTGGTCGAGCAGGCTGTCGAGATGAACCGCGACGCGGCCGATCTCGTCACCCGACACCGGCATCTTGGTGCGGGCGGAAAGATTCCCGCGCTCCACCTCGCTGATCGTCGCCGTGACAAGCTCCAGCGGCATGAAGATGGAGCTTGCCCAGCGCAAGAAGATCGGCACGGTCGCGGCCGTGATCGCGATGAACGCAGCGATGATGATCACCAATGTCTGGTATTTGGCCTCGCTGAACGGCTTCTCCAGAAAGCCGACATAGAGCATGCCGACCCGCTTGCCATAACTGTCGACCAGCGGTTCGTAGGCGGAGATGTACCAATCATTGACCACGAAGGCGCTGTCGAGCCAGGTGCGCCCCTCGCCCAGCACGGCCGAGCGCACCGCCGCCGACACGCGCGTGCCAAGCGCGCGTCGTCCCTCGAACAGACGGACGTTGGTCGATATCCGCACGTCGTCCAGGAACAGCGTCGCGGTGCCCTGGCTGCCTTCCGGCAGGCTCGCCGCGCGATAGACGAGATCGTTGATCGTGTCGATGAACTCGAGATTCTGGTTGAGCAGCGTGCCGCCGACCAACGCAGCCGCGCCACCGTCCGGCAGCATCGCCCGGCTCGCCGCATGCACGACCATGCCGCGCGTCTCCGTGCTGCGGTCGGTCGGCACCGCGTTCGGCGTCGGCACGAGGTCCAGTCGCGCGCGCTCGGCCAGCGCCGGCGAAATTGCGGCAAGCTCGTCATTTCCGAAAATGTCGACGCCCGTTGCAGGAACCTGGCCCGACAGCGCCGACATGATGATCGGCCAGTCGCTTCTCGGTTGATGCTGCAGCGGCGGCGATGAGGCCAGGACATCGCCGCGACCGTTGGTCAGATACAGGAAATCGAGACCGATCTCCTTGCGGGTCTCCTCGAGCAGATCCCGTAAGGAGTCGCGCGCATCCGGCGCCAGCACCTCCTGGAAGCGCGCCGACAGGCCGAGCGCCCGGAGCTGGACGCCGGTCTTCTCCAGGATGCGGGCGAGATATTGGTGGGCGATGGTGAGATCGCCGTTGACCTTGGAGATCAGCGTTGCGTCGAATTTCGCATTCCAGCGGTAGATCGCAACGCCGAGCAGCAGCGGCAGGATGACCAGCATCGGCAGCAGCGCGATCGCGAGCAGCCGGAAGCGGACAGAGCGTCCCCGCACGAACTCGCCGCTGCGGCCGGCAGCATCAGACATCCCACAACGCGCATTTGCGGTCGATGGTCTTGCGCGAGATACCGAGGCGTCGAGCCGCCTCCTCGCGATTACCGTTGACCTCTTTCAGCACACCGAGAATGTGACGGCGCTCGAGCTCCGCGAGACTGTCGGCAGGCGCCGACTGACCGTCGTTGCGCGGACCGGCGAAATCGTCGGGGAAGGCACCGAGGATCAGCGTGCGCTCGATCAAATTGCGCAGCTCGCGCACATTGCCCGGCCAGTCATAGCTTGCGAGCGCCGTCCGCACCGAGGCGTCGATCGGCACCGGCGGCATGCCGAGCTGAACCGACAGCTTGCTCATGAACATGGCGGCAAGCTCCTGCACGTCGTCGCCGCGATCCTTCAGGAGCGGCAGGCGGATCTGCATCACGTTGAGCCGGTAGTACAGATCAGCTCGGAAACGCCCCCTCTCGACCTCCTTCTGAAGCTCGGCATTGGTTGCGAAGATGAAGCGCAGGTCGACCGGAACTTCACGCTCGGAGCCAACCGGACGGACCCGACGGTCTTCGAGCACGCGGAGCAGCTTGCTCTGCATCGGCAGCGGCAACTCTCCGATCTCGTCGAGGAACAGCGTGCCGCCATGCGCATACAGGAATAAGCCCTCGCGCCCCGAATCGGCGCCGGTGAAGGCGCCCTTGATGTGTCCGAACAGCTCGGCCTCGATCATCTCGGGCGGGATCGCCGCGCAATTCACGGGCACGAAGGGCTTGTCGGCACGGTCGGACAGCGAGTGGATCGAGCGCGCCGCCACTTCCTTGCCGGTGCCGGACTCGCCGGTGAGGAGGACCGACGTCGGCAGACCCGCAACGCGCGCGATGGTCTCGCGCACGCGCAGCGTCGCTGCCGACTGTCCGATCAGATTGTCGCGCAGAAAGGTGCGGTCGGACGAGGCACGCAAAGCATAGCGCAGCACATAATTCTCGCGCTGGAGGCGGACGCGGTCGAGGCATCGCGCCACCGCGTTGAGGATCTGGTTGGAGCGAAACGGCTTGAGCACGAAATCGGCCGCGCCGGCGCGCAGGGCCTGGATCGCGGTGTCGAGATCGGCATAGGCGGTGATCAGGATGGCGTCGGCGAAAAAGCCGACGGCGCGCTGCTCAGCGAGCCAATCGACGCCATTCTTGCCCGGCATGATGTTATCAAGAATGACGACGTCGTAGCGGTTGGAATCGAGCTTGCGCGAGGCCTGGTCGGTATCGGCAGCCTCATCCACCAGCTTGCAGCGCGGCGCAAGCGTGCGCACCAGGAAATTGCGCATGCCCGGCTCGTCGTCGACGATGAGGATGGAGGCCTGCGCCAGCGCGCTGAACTCGGGCCCCGCCGTGGCCTTGCCGAGCTTGACGGCAGGCTCGCGGCCCACCGCGGGACTTGCGGCTGCACTTGCCCTCGATGTTGAGAAAGTCATCCCCGATGTCTTAGGTTTGAGATCATCCACCGCAATAATCGGCGCTTTTCGCATTGCAGCGAAGTTCCAGCCGCTTCCCACACAGGCGCAGCATAGTCAAACGTCGCCGCCGTGAATATTCGCCTTTCTACGGGGCGTCGCTCTTTTCGACCAGGAACACGATGCGCGCATCGTTGCGCTCGGTGATCTCGACCTTGTCGCCGGTTTCGCGGATCAGATTGGGGATATCGATCACCGAGAGGGGATCGGTGCAGTGAACTTCGAGCTGGTCCCCCGCCCTGAGCGGTTTAAGCGCCTTGCGCGTCTTGAGCGCCGGTAGCGGGCACTTCAGCCCGGTGAGATCGAGTGTCGTCCTGGTCATCGCCGCACCATGGCGGGGCGGAGCGGTGGCGTCAACGCACGAGGCATCAGATCAGGCTGGCGTAGGACAGGAAGCCGACGCTCTGCCCGGGCTCGACTCCCGTGATGGATTCTCCGAGCTCGACCAGGCCGGAGGTCTCGACCAGGGACGACAACAGCCCCGCGCCCTCGCGCGGAAACTTGGTTACCTCGAGCCCACCGTCCTGCCCCTTGCGCAGGAAGACGCGAACATATTCGCGCCGGCCCGCCTTCTTCTTGTAGGTGAACGCGGCGCGCACAGGGATCGGCAAGAGTGGCTCCGGCAGGGCACCCGCCAGGGCCAGCACCGTCGGCCGCACCACATGGACGAAAGTGACGAAGCTCGCGACGGGATTGCCGGGCAACCCGATCAGCGGCGTGCCGTCGATGATGCCCATCGCCACCGGCCGCCCCGGCTTGATCGCCATCCGCCACAACACCAGCGAGCCGACGCTCTCGACTGCCGCCTTGACGTGATCCTCCTCGCCGGTCGAAACACCACCGGTGGTGAGGATCAGATCATGGCGACCTGCAACCTGCTTCAAGCCATTGGCGAGCGAGGTTCGCTCGTCACGCAAGATGCCGAGATCGCTGACCTCGCAGCCGAGCCGGCGCAGCATCGCCATTAGCATGAAACGGTTGGAATCGAACAGCTGTGAGGCCGCGCGCGGCTCGCCGGGCGATGCCAGTTCGTCGCCGGTCGAGAACACCGCGACGCGGATGCGCCTGATCATTTCGAGCTGCGTCAAGCCGAATGCTGCGGCAAGGGCGACATGCTGCGGCAGCAAGCGCTGGCCGGCGCGCAACACGATATGTCCTTCGGGAATGTCCTCGCCTGCGGGGCGGACATTGGCGCCCGGCTTCAGCCCCGGCGGCAGCACGATTCTGCCTGATACGTCGATGCGGACATCTTCCTGCATGAAGACGGCTTCGGCGCCCGGTGGCATCGGCGCGCCCGTGAAGATGCGCGCGGTGTGGCCGGGCTTGATCGGTGCCTGCGCGAGACCACCGGCCTGAATACGGCCGTCGAGCGGAAGCGCCTGCTCCGCCCTATCAGGAAGATCCGCGTTGCGCACGGCGTAGCCATCGACGGCGGAGTTGGTGAACGGCGGCAGCGGCAGCGGCGCAGCAACGTTGCGCGCCAGCACGCGGCCGTCGGCATCGACGAGCGCTACCGTTTCGAGATCCGCAATCGCGTTGACGCGCGTCGTGATCAGGCCAACGGCCTCGTCGACCGACATCATCGGGCCGCCGAAGGCAAAGCAATCGTCCGACAGTTGCGCCATGGTGCCTCGTCAGCGCAGCGCAGCGCTTTTTGCCACCGCTTCCTCGACCGGCATCGCCTCGCGCAGCAACAGTGCCGCGGCGCCCGGGATATCGTCGAGATGGACAGTCGGCAGCCTTGTGTCAACCGCGACGTCGGCCGCAATGCCGGCAATTCCGGGATCGTCGGGAAACAGCAGCGGCTTGCCGTTGGCGGCGCGATGCACCTCGATCTTGCGGTGCGGCTCGCGCTTGAAGCCCTCGACCACGACGAGATCGACCGCGGACAGCTTGCTCAAGAGTTCCGGCAACCGCGGCTCCGCGGCGCCACGCAGCTCATGCATCAGGGCCCAGCGGTTCGCCGAGGAGATCAGCACTTCGGCCGCGCCGGCCTCGCGATGCCGCCAGGAATCCTTGCCGGGCACGTCGACGTCGAACCGGTGATGCGCATGCTTGATGACGGAGACGCGCAGCCCCTGCGCGTTGAAATGCGGGATCAGCCGCGTCAACAGCGTGGTCTTGCCCGCACCGCTCCAGCCTGCAAGGCCGATGACTTTCATAACCGTTCGATCTCCGCCAACAGCTCGCCAGCCGATGGAACCTCCGGTCTGTCCCCGTCATTGCGAGCGCAGCGAAGCAATCCAGGCTGTCTCCGCGGAAAGATTCTGGATTGCTTCGCTGCGCTCGCAACGACGAGCGGAGGCATTTTGCCCATTCCCCGCCATGCTTATATCGGCTTGACCCGAATGTCATGCTAACCTCGCGGCCATGATGAAGACCGACAAAACCTTGGCGCCCCTGATTCTCCCTGACACGGACGACCCGCGCCTGACCCAGAGCGTGGCCGGGACCGACCAGACCGGTGCCAGGGTCGAGATCAAGGTCCCGATGGAGCGGCCGCTGACGCTCTACCTGAATTCGCAGGAGATCGTCACCATGATGACGATCGGCGACTATCCGGAATATCTGGCACTTGGCTATCTGCTGAACCAGAACATGCTGAAATATAATGACGTGGTCACCGAGGTCGAATACGACGACGACCTCCAGGTCGTGGTCGTACGCACCTCGCACCACACCAATTTCGAGGCCAAGCTGAAGAAGCGCACGCAGACCTCGGGCTGCGCGCAGGGCACCGCCTTCGGCGACCTGCTGGAGGCTGTCGAGAGCGTCGCGCTGCCGAAGGCGGAGCTGCGCACCTCCTGGCTCTACCAGATGACGCAGACCATCAACACCATGCCCTCGCTGTATCTCGAGGCCGGCGCGATCCATGGCTGCGTGCTGTGCAAGGAGGGCGCCCCACTGTGCTACACCGAGGATGTCGGCCGCCACAACGCCGTCGACAAGATCGCGGGCTGGATGTACCGCCACGGCGTCGATGCCTCCGACAAGATCCTCTACACCACGGGGCGCCTCACCTCGGAGATGGTGATCAAGACCGTGCGCATGGGCATTCCGATCCTGGTGTCGCGCTCCGGCTTCACCGCCTGGGGCGTCGATCTCGCAAGGCAGGTTGGCCTGACGCTGGTCGGCCGCACCCGTGGCAAGCGTTTCATCGCGCTCGCGGGCGAGGAGCGCATCGTCTACGACCAGGACCTCGCCTACGTCGAGGAGGAATCGGCCAAGCACAAGCGCAAGGGTGAAGGTGGTGACGACTAGTTTTCCGGCAACGAGTGTTCCGTCGACTCTTGGCGTGCTGCTTGCCGGCGGTCTCGCACGGCGCATGGGCGGCGGCGACAAGCCGATGCGCACCATCGGCGGTCGCACCATCCTGGCGCGCGTGATCGCGCGCCTTGCGCCCCAGTGCAGCGGGCTGATCCTCAATGCCAACGGCGATCCCGCACGTTTCGCCCCGTTCGGCTTGCAGGTCGTCGCCGATGACGTGCCCGGCTTTCCCGGACCGCTCGCCGGCATTTTGGCTGCGCTCGACTGGACTGCAGCGAACCGGCCGGAGATCGCGTGGGTGCTCAGCGCCGCCGGCGACTGCCCGTTCCTGCCGCGCGATCTCGTCGCTCGCCTGCACGATGCACGGGAGCGCGAGAACGCGGAGCTCGCAGTCGCTGCATCGGGCGATCAGTCGCATCCGGTTATCGGCCTGTGGCAAGTCGCCTTGCGCAACGAGCTGCGCCACGCGCTGGTCGTCGAGGACCTCCGCAAGATCGACCGCTGGACCGCGCGCTATCCGCTCGCGACGGTGACATGGCCGACCGAGCCGCTCGATCCGTTTTTCAATGCCAACACGGTCGAGGACGTCGCCGAGGCCGAGCGGCTGGCGGCCCTCGATGAGTCCTAGCGATTTTACGATTTCGGAAACTCGTTGAGGAGCTGCGCCCAGATGATGGCGAAGGCGATCAGGCCGCAAAGGCCGACAGCGGTGGTAAAGCGCGGCAAACGGCCGATACCAACCAGCAGCCAGGCCGGCAGGAAGAACGCCCCGAAGACCATGCCCAACGGAAACACCGCGAGCCATTGAAAGCCGCTGCCGTCCCCGGGCGGGACATTCGCGATGTAATGGAAGGTGTAGAGCCAGAACAGCGTGCCGGTTGCCGCGATGAGTGCAGCGATCTTGCGGAAATTGAGGGGCGTTGACGCGGTCATGACCTGGTTCATAGGCCTTGGTCGCGACGGCGGCCATCCAAGTTCATGGCGTCTTGAACCGGACCGGGGACAGGAGCGACCACAGGTCTGGACATTCCCCGGACGAGCCATGGCCGCCCCTCTCTTGAACACCGTCTTCGAATTCGTCGATTTCGTATTCGATCTCTCCGAGACGATCGATCGCACGAGACAGCTGGGCAAGCCTGACATCGTCGAGGTTCCGCCGGACCCGAAGCCGCTGCCACCCGCCGCACGACGCGCGCTTGCCGAGGCCGAGGATCGTGAGCGCAAGCGGGACCAGGGCGCTCAGGCCGCCAGCGGCGCCGACCAGGCGTCGTAGCCGTAGACCCAGCTGGTATCGGTCCGCTCCTTCAGCCAGATATTTGCGCGAGAGGTCTCCTGCACCTTCGTCGTGCGCTGCTTGCGCGTCGCCTCGAAGCGGCGGAATGCATCCGCGACCCCGTCTCGATCGACACCGTCGAGACAGCGCGACAGCACGGCGGCGTCCTCGATCGCCATGGCCGCGCGTTGCGCCATGTAGGGCGTCATGGGGTGGCAGGCATCGCCGAGCAGCGTCACCTTGCCGTTGGTCCAGCGCTCCAGCGCATCGCGGTCCATGATCGCCCATTTGTGCACGTCGGGGCACGCCGCCAGCACCCGTCCGACCTGCGGATGAAAGCCCTCGAACGATGCGCGCAGGTCGCGCACGTCGCCCTTCGCCGACCAGGACTCGATGCGGAAATCCGGCTCTGGCTGGCTGGTGACGAGATAGACTTCGCTGCGGTCCGGCTTGACGTAGTAGATCACGATGTGGCGGTCCTCGCCCCACCATTTGGTGCAGTCGTCGATCCCTGCGCCGCCCAACATCGCGGCCGGATAGGTGGTGCGATAGGCGATGCGGCCGGTGAATTTGGCCGGCGCGGTGTCGAACAGGATATCGCGTACCGTCGAATGGACGCCGTCCGCGCCGATCACGGCATCGGCGACAGTGCTCGCGCCGTCGGCGAAACTCAGTCGGACACCGTCACGGGCTTCGTCGAGACCGACCAGCTTGTGGTTGAGGCGCACGCATTCGTCCGGGACCGCGCTCGCCAGCGCCGCATGCAGGTCGCCGCGATGGGCGAGCAGATAGGGCGCGCCGAATTTCTCCTCCGCGCTCTCGCCGAAGATCATGTCGAACTTGATGTCGCCGCTCTTCCAGTCGCGATTGTTCCACGAGCGCGGATAGAACGAGTGCTCGCGCATCCGCGTCTCGAGACCCAGCGCACGCAGGACTTTCATCGCGTTGCAGCCGATCTGGATGCCGGCGCCGATGCGTGCGAATTGGGAGGCCTGCTCGTAGACCATCACTTTGATGCCGACGCGCCGGAGCGCCGCGGCGGTCGCAAGTCCGCCCATGCCGGCCCCGACGATCGCAACCGAAAGCGGCCTTGCCATCGCGTCCCCCTCTCGCGCGGCTTGAATGCCGCGTCGTCTGTCTAGGCCGGCCGAAAACCCGCTTGCTCGAGTGCCGCACGCGCCTCATTCGAGCCGAGTGCATCAAGAAAGGCCCGCACGGCCGGCCGGCCCTTGCGCGCCGTTACCAGCGCGAAGTCATAATGCTCTTCGGCGAGCGGAATGAAACCGAGGCCGGCCGCATGGGCGACCGGCGCGATGGTCATGCCCCAATCGGCGCGGTGCTGCGCGACGGCCGCCGCCACTGCATTGTGCGAGCGCGGCTGGTTCCAATAGCCTTCCGGGCGCGCGCCGCCGAGCAGCCGGTCGATCAGGATGCGCGTGCCAGCGCCCTGGTTGCGGTTGACCATGATACAGGCGGGATCGGTGAGCGCGGCGGCGACGGCGTCCTTTGCACCGAGACCTTCGAAACGCTTGTCGCCGTTGCGGAAGACGATGCCCTGCATCCGCCGCCAGCCGGGGACGAGTTCGAGACCTTCGACGAGATAGGGCGTGTTGTAGGTCTCGCTTCTATCGTCGAACAGATGGATCGGCGCGAGATCGCATTCGCCGCGCTTCGCGGCTGCAAGCCCGCCGAGGCTGCCGACCGCGATCGAGCGCACGGTCAGGCCGGCATGTGCGAGCTGCGCGGTGACGAGATCGAGGCCGGTGCAATGGCTGCCGACGATGACGAGATCGGGCACGCGCACATGCGGCGTGAACAAGGTCACCTCGGCCTCGGTCCCGGCCGGCATCTGGTCGGCGAGCGCGTCGATGCGCAGGAAACCATCGGCCTGCGCGAACGACGTGATCGCACCTGATCCCTTGCCGGTGGGATAGGCGATCAGGCCGTCCCTGCCCTCGACCAGCGAGATCATGACGAATTCCGTGCGGCCGAGCTCGGAAGCAATGCGCACCGGCACGGTTGCGTTCACCTTCGCATCGGAGCGCGGCGGCAGTCCGGCCATCCTGCGCAGCACCGGCACAATCATGTCGTGGAAGGTGAACATCGCCGAGGTCGGAAAGCCTGGCAGGATCACCACCGGCTTGCCGTCGCAAACCGCAAGGCACAGCGGCTTGCCGGGTTTGAGCGCAACGCCATGCGCAATGATGCCGGGCGCGCCGAGCCGGCCGATGATGCGATGGGACAGATCGCCCGCACCCTTCGAGGTGCCGCCCGACAGCACCAGCATGTCGGCCTCCGCCAGCGCGTTGCGCATGGCGGCTTCGAGCTTGGCTTCATCATCGGGGATGGCGCCGAGGAAGACCGCCTCGCCACCATTCTCGTCGATCGCAGCCGTGACGATCGCACCATTGGTGTCGTAGATGTCGGCGGGCGCCAGCACCTCGCCGGGCTGGACCAATTCGTCGCCGGTGGAGATCACGGCCACGCGCGGTTTTCGCGCGACCGCTACCTCGGCGATGCCGCACGCCGCCAGCATGCCGATCTCGCGCGAACCGATGATCGTGCTCGCACGCAGCAGCGCTTCGCCGCGCGCAATGTCGGATCCGGCATAGGAGACGAATTGCCCGGGAGACGCGGCGCGACGAACCTCGATCGCATCCGCCCCCGCCGGCTGGGTATGTTCGACCATGACGACGGCATCGGCGCCGCGCGGCAGCGGACCGCCGGTGGCGATCGCCGTTGCCGACCCGGCCGCCACCTGCAGCATCGGGACGGTGCCGCAGTGGATGGTTTCGCCGTTCAGCACAAGGCGAACAGGCTTGCCTTCGCCCGCAGCAACGACATCCGCGGACCGCACGGCAATGCCGTCGACATTGGAGCGGTCGAACGGCGGAACATCGATCGGCGCCGTGACGTCTTCGGCGAGCGCCGCACCGAGCGCATCGGCGAGCTTGCGCATCTCGGTCGGAATCGGGCGCGGGAACAGCGCGGCGTCGAAGCGCGCCAGCGCCTCCTCGCGCGAGAGGATCTTGAGGAACTGCTCCTGTTCGAGCGCGCTGCGCTCTTGCGACCGCGGAATCATCGTCATGCCGGAACCCATATCATTCCCGCATCAGATAGGCATCGACCGGCGTGCCCGCCGCAAATCCCTCGTGGCTGGCGGGGACGAGCAGCCATGCATCGGCACGGGCCATCGCCTGGAGCGACCATTCGCCCACGGCAAGCGGCATCCACGCATGATGTTCCCAAGACAGCAGGGCCATTTCGGCGATGCCGACACCGGATGCGATCTTGCGCGCCAGCGGCAGGGTCACCCGTCGGCGCGGCCTGCGCGCCGACAATTGGTCGATGAGCGGCAGCACCAGTGCGAGCCAGGCCGCGAGCGCATGATCGGGCGAGCCGGGCAAGGCGACCACGGCAATCGGTCCGAGCCGCCCGACCGCGGCGGTCCGTCCAGGCTGGAGCGCAAGGCCATGGGCCAGCACCTGGCCGCGCCGGGCCAGCGCCGCAACAGCGGCATCCCGGCGGCCGACGCCGCTGCCACCGACCGTCAGCAATACATCGCAGGAAGAGGTATCCAGCGCCTCTGCAATCGATGCTTCATCGCGCGCGCCAGCCTCAAGCGTCTTCACATCCTGTCCCGCTGCGCGCGCAATGTCGGCGATCATCTGCGCCGTTGCCGTTGCACCCGGCACATTGACGATGCATAGACGGAGCCGCCGCACGCTGAGCTTCTCCACGCCCGCGACGCGCGCGATCAGCAGATCAGCCGCACTGATGGGATATCCCTCGGCCCCGGCGGGCGTGCGCGCGGCGACGTCGCTTCCCGCGCGCCTGACGCCCTGCCCCGGCACGCCCTCTGCCAACACCTGGGCCAGCGGCCCCGATAGCTCGACCGCGCCCGCATCGAGCACGCAGTCGCATCCCTCCGGCATCGCGTCGCCGGCATCGACCCACGCAGGGGCCATCGCCAGCGGCAGCGGCGAGTAGGCGGACGCACCGACGAGATCGTTGGCGGACAGCGCCCAGCCATCCGTCGCGGCGACGTCACGAGGCGGACAAGCCGCAAGCAGCGGAGTGCCCGCCGCGATGCAGCCGATCGCTTCCGCCGTCGGCAGCTCCACCGGCGCGACGGGATCAATGCCGCGCAGCAACTCGGCGAGCGCAGTGTCGAGCGGCGTGAGCGAGGACGGCAGGCGCTGGGTCATGCGCCATGATGGACCATGCATCGCCCGGTTTGGCAACCGCCGGCGCTGCCCGTCTCAGCCGCCCGACCTGTCCGAATTGGGGAAGAACAGCTGCTGCCCGTCGACCTTGTAGGCGGCGATCGCCGTCTGCCCCTCCGGCGAGGTCAGCCAGTCGATGAAGGTCTGCGCGAGGTCCTTCTTCACGTTCGAAAACTTCCCGGGATTCACCAGCATGACGCCGTACTGATTGAGCAGCCGCCTGTCGCCTTCGACGACGATGTCGAGATCGCCGCGATTGCCGAACGAGATCCAGCTGCCGCGATCGGACAGCACATAGGCGTTCGCGGCGCGCGCTGCGTCGAGAGCCGCGGTCATGCCCGGCCCGGCCTCGCGATACCAGGCGCCCTTGGCGGTCGCGATGTCGATACCGGCGACGATCCAGAGCGCGAGCTCCGCAGCATGGGTACCGGAGCGGTCACCGCGCGTCACGAAAGGCGAGCCCTTGGCCTCGATCGCCTTCAGCGCGGTCGCGATGTCCTTGCCCTTCACCGCGGCGGGATCGCTCTTCGGCCCGATCAGCACATAGTCGTTGTACATCACGTCGAGGCGCTTCACGCCAAAACCGTCGGAGACGAATTTCTCCTCCTGCGGGCGCGCATGCATCAGCACGACGTCGACCTCGCCCCTTCGCGCCCCGTCGAGCACCTCGTCGGCGCGTCGTGCGATCACCGTCACGTCGATGCCGGTCTTCTCGCGGAAGATCGGCAACAGATAATCGAGCAGACCGGATTCCTGCGTCGCCGACGTCGTCGCGAGGACGATGTCGCGGTCCTCCGCGGATGACGCCGCAACGCTTGCGGCAAGGCCGCAGAGAAGCGCGAATGCAACGGAGAGGCGGCGGACGGCCATGATCGGGTTCCCATTGGATTTGACGCGATCATGATGGCGACCGATTGCGCCGCACTCGTGACGCATCTGCTCCTTGCGCTCCGCGCTCGGGAAATTTCGGCAAAGCGCGCGCGCTTTGAGATCGTTCACCAAAGCAGAAATCGCGTGCGAGGATGTGTTGCAAAGCAGCGAGATGATCGGGCATGGTCCCCGCGGACATAAGTTACACCACCTGCGTCGAACGTCAAAAAGAAGCAAGAATTTGCATAGGAATGCAGGATGGAATTCCTGACGACCAGCGAAGCCGCCGACTATCTTCGGCTCGGCGAACGCAAGCTGTACGAACTCGTCACCACCGGTGCGATCCCCTGCACCAAGGTGACCGGGAAGTGGCTCTTCCCGCGGCACGAACTCGATCTCTGGGTGCTGTCGGGACTGGCCCGTCCGGCCGGCATGCTGATCGCGGAGCCGCCGCCGGTCGTCGGCGGCAGCCAGGACGAGCTTTTGGATTGGAGCCTGCGCGAATCCGGTTCGGGCCTGGGATCGATGAGCGAGGGCAGCGCGCGCGGGCTCGAGCGCCTGCAACGCAACGAGGTGATGGCCGCGGCGGTGCACTTCCATGCCCTGGACGCCGAAGGCAGTCTCGCCGGTGATGCCAGTGTCGAGGCGCTGCGGGCAGCTCCCGACCTGCATGATGCGGTGCTGGTCGCATTCGTGCGCCGCGAGCAGGGTCTCGTGCTGCCGCAAGGCAATCCCAAGCACCTGCACGGCCTGTCCGACGTGCTCGCCCTCGGCGCCAGGATGGCGATGCGACAACAAGGCACAGGCGCGCAGATGCTGCTCGACATGCTCCTGAAGCGCGGGGGCGCCGCGACACGGGATCTGCGCCGCGTGGAGGCGCCGGCCCTGACCGGCCCGGACCTCGCCGAGGTCGTCCGCGCCGGCCAGGCCGATTGCGGCATCGCAACGCGCGCGGCGGCGCGCTCGGCCGGCCTCGATTTCGTGCCGCTGGTCTGGGAGAACTTCGACCTCGCAATGCGGCAACGCAGCTATTTCCGCCCCGCCATGCAGGCCCTCTTCCGGCTCCTCGGCGAAAGGCGTCTACGGCAGCGCGCCGAGGAACTGACCGGTTACGACCCCTCGCCCGCGGGACAGATCCGCTTCGCGGCCTGACGTTGACGCCCACCCCCAAATAGTTGCAAAAGAAACCAATTCAGCCGGGCATACCCGGGCAACACCGGCCAACGAGCCGGATCAGGGAGGGACGAGCGTGAAGCCAATCAGATTTGGACTGCCGGTCGCGGCCGCCTTTGCAGCGACGTTCTTGGCGGCATCGCTGCTGCCGGGTGCGGCGTCGGCGCAGGTCTCCGACAACGTCGTCAAGATCGGCGTGCTCACCGACATGAACGGCCCGGCCTCCGCGCCGACCGGCCAGGGCTCGGTGACGGCGGCGCAGATGGCGATCGACGATTTCGGCGGCACTGTGCTCGGCAAGCCGATCAGCATCGTGATCGGCGACCACCAGCTCAAGGCCGACATCGGCGGCACGATCGCGCGGCGCTGGTACGACGTCGACCAGGTCGACCTGATCGTCGACGTGCCGGTCTCCGCGGTCGGGCTCGCGGTGCAGAACGTCGCCAACGAGAAGAAGCGGCTGTTCATCACCCACTCCACCGGCACCGCGGATTTCCACGGAAAATTCTGCTCGCCCTACGCGATCCAATGGGTGTTCGACACCCGCGCGCTCGCGGTCGGCACGGCGGACGCCGTGGTCAAGCGCGGCGGCGACAGCTGGTTCTTCATCACCGACGATTACGCCTTCGGCCATTCGCTGGAGCGCGACGCGTCCGCCGTCGTCACCGCCAATGGCGGCAAGGTGCTGGGCTCGGTGCGGCCGCCGCTGGCGACCCCGGACCTCTCCTCCTTCGTGCTCCAGGCGCAGGCCTCCAAGGCCAAGATCATCGGCATTGCCGCAGGCCCCCCCAACAACATGAACGAGATCAAGACCGGCTCGGAGTTCGGCGTGTTCAAGGGCGGCCAGCAGATGGCGGCGCTGCTGGCGCTGATCACCGACATCCACGGCCTCGGCCTGCAGGCAGCTCAAGGCCTGCTCCTGACCACGTCGTTCTATTGGGACATGGACGACAAGACCCGCGAATGGTCGAAGCGCTATTTCGCCAAGATGAACAAGATGCCGTCGATGTGGCAGGCCGGCGTCTATTCCAGCGTGATGCACTATCTCAACGCCATCAAGGAAGCCGGCACCGACGATCCGCTCAAGGTCGCCGCGAAGATGCGGGAAAAGCCGATCGAGGATTTCTTCGCCCGCAACGGCCGCCTGCGCGAGGACAATCTGATGGTGCACGACCTCTGGCTGGTGCAGGTGAAGACGCCGGAGGAAAGCAAATATCCGTGGGACTATTACAAGATCCTCACCACCATCTCCGGCGACAAGGCGTTCGGCCCGCCGGACCCGGCGTGCCCGCTGGTGAAGAAGTGACGGTCTCGCAAAGCACACAACTCGTCATGCCCGGGCTTGTCGCGGTGACGCGTGGATGGCCGGGTCAAGCCCGGCCATGACGGCGGCGGGTGTGGCCGCGTCCTACTTCACCACCCCGATCTCGCGAAAATATTTCATCACGCCGGGATGGATCAGCTCCACCTTCGGCGCGGCCGCGACCGTGTTCGACGCCGTCGTCTCGCAGGCCTGTGCGAGCTTCTTGCAGAACGTCACTTCTGCGCCATGCAGCGTCTTCGCCAGCCGATAGGCGACATCATCAGGCAAATCCTCGCGCGTGAGGACAAAGCTCCACGACCCCAGCGACGCGATCGGCTCGGCCTGCTTCGGATAGCTACCCGCCGGCACGAGCAGCGGCTTGAGGAACGCATGCTTGGCGCGGATGCGCGTGATCTCGTCAGCGCTGGGTGCGATGAAGCGTGCGCCTGACGCGCTCGATGCGACCGCGGCAAAGCCGGGCCAGCCGATGCCCGCGCCCCACAGCGCGGCGACGCGGCCATCCTCGACCATCGCGGGACCGTCGCCGGCGCGGTCGAGATAAACAGCCTTGAAGTCCTCGTCCTGCTTCAACCCGAGTCCATCCAGCACGTAGCGCGCCAGGATCGGCAGGCCCGAGCCCTTGGCGCCGAACGCGACCGGCTGTCCGACGAGATCGCGGATCGTCTTGTAGGGACTGTCCGCGCGCACCACGAACATGCCGGGGTTGGAATAGATCGCCGTGAGAATCTTGAGCCGCACGGGCGCGCGGCCGATGCCGGCAAAGGCTTCATAGGCCGGTTCGCCCGCGACCAGCGCGAGATCGAGCTCGCCCTTCTCCAGAAGCGGGATGTTCTCGTTGCTGCCCTTGGTGTTGCGGGGCGCGATGGAGATCTGCGGATCGGCCGCGTTCAGCACCTCCGCGAAGGCGTTGCCGTAGAGCGGAAAGCCGCCGCCGGGCGTCGCAGTGCCCAGACTGATTGTCGTCGTCGGAATGGCGTTGCCTCCGGTTTGAGCAGCGGCGGGACCGGCGAACAGCGCCGCAGCGAGAATGATGGTCGCGAATCTCATGGTGGTCCCTGACGAAACTGCGTCAACACCGACTTGCGACGATGTAGGCAGCAGCCCGATTTTGTGAAAGCATGCCCGCAACGACAATAGAACAATGGGAGGCGTCATGTTGCGAATTTTGCGTAACGGTGTTTTCGGGCTCGTCATTCTTGCATCACTTTTCAGCACCACCCCTCCCGCCTCCGCCGCCTATCCCGACCGTCCGGTGCACTGGCTGATCGGCTTTTCCGCCGGCGGCCCGGTCGACATCGTGGCGCGGATCATGGCGCAGTGGTTGTCGGACCGTCTCGGCCAGCAATTCATCGTCGAGAACCGCACCGGCTCCGGCGGCAACATCGCGGCCGCGGCTGCGATCAACGCAGCGCCCGACGGCTACACGCTGCTGTTCGTCGCGCCCAACAACGCGATCTCGACATCGCTCTACAAGAAGCTGCCGTTCGACTTCCTGCGCGACACCGTGCCGGTCGCCAGCATCATGCAGCTCACCAACATGCTGGTCGTCTCCAACGCGTTCCCCGCCAAGACGGTTCAGGAGTTCGTCGACTACTGCAAGGCCAATCCTGGAAAAATCTCCTTTGCCTCGTCGGGCAACGGCACCTCGGTGCACATGTCGGCCGAGCTGTTCAAGGTGATGACCAAATGCGACATGGTGCACGTGCCCTATCGCGGCTCGGCCATCGCCTTCCCCGACATCATCTCCAACAAGGTGCAGCTGATCTTCGACAATCTGCCGTCCGCGCTGGAGCAGGCGAAGGGCGGCAACGTCCGTGCGCTGGGCGTGACCTCGCCGCAGCGCTGGCCGAGCGTGCCCGACGTGCCCGCGATCGCCGAGACCGTGCCGGGTTTTGAAGCGGTCGGCTTCTACGGCATCTCCGCGCCGAAGGGCACGCCGCCCGAGGTGATCGAGATCCTCAACAAGGCCGTCGGCGAAGCGCTGAAGGACCCCAAGCTGGTCGCCCGCCTCGCGGAGACCGGCGGCCTCGCCAAGCCGATGACGCCGGCCGAGTTCGGCAAGCTGGTCACCGATGAAACCGAGAAGTGGCGCAAGGTGGTGGAGTTCGCGGGGGTGTCGGTGGATTAGGCACCGCCCCGCAGGGCCTGTCGCTCAAGGGCAGGACGTTTGAGGGGGCCGAGGGGCCCTCTCACAACAATAAGTGCGAAAACAACCCCATGCACAGTAGAAGACATGAGCAATCACAGGGGGTTACGGAAGCGGAAAAGCCGGACCCGGCCGACGACCGCAAGGCCATTTGACACGTCGGGCAAAACACTGGCAGAATGCCATTATTCCGAATTCCAGCGATCGCCCGGGAGCAATGCATGCCGCGCAGCCCCGGCGTTCCGGCTTGGTCAGGGCAGTTCTATTTGGCGCGTTGTCCTGACGCGAGCCGATGAGCACTCGCTTGAAATCGCTTGAAATCGCTTGAGGATTGCACGCCCGCCTCGGTCCCTGTAAACGAACCGCGCACCGTTGCCGGCCGCGCGAAGCGGCCGCCTCGCGGCGGGGCCTGTAGCTCAATGGTTAGAGCCGGCCGCTCATAACGGTCTGGTTGCAGGTTCGAGTCCTGCCGGGCCCACCAATGAGATCAGAGGCTTATAGCCAGCACCGCACAAGCCGGAAAATCGCCGCTACAGCTATCGCCACAGATACGTGCTCTGTCCGTTCCGGTGCCAATACTGGACGAGCCTGGTTGGACGGTTCTTGCTTTTCGATCTCGCGAGCTCTCACGACGCTGGGCAGCGCCATAACTACTCTTTGGTCGATAATAGGCACGGGCGTACGAACGATTAACGACTCAACTTTATTCCATCCGACGTGACGATCTGTGCGCTAGGTAAGATGTTGCTTTGGGATGGGCTGCGCGTAGTAGTCGCGAGCCTGGCGACAGTGTGTATCGCTGGTGTCCTCTACCTCATTGCAACCCATGCGCAATCTGAAAAGCGAACGTTCGTCGAAGCATCAACAAAGCCAAGCTGCCTGCCCAGCCACTGCCGGGCGAAAGCACCCGGCGGTCGATATTCCGTCCCGGATCTGCCGTGAGATGGATCATTCCTGATTGCTTCACCTGCGTAGGCCCGCGTCCCTGTGAACCGCTATTTCACGGCGATCCGCGCTGAGCTCGAAACAATGTTGGCCTTTTGCGTGAGATGAGACAGCGCCCTTTCAAGACATCATCGTCATTGATTCGGTTCGCCTGACTTCACCACCTGTTCGAGCTGGTCAAGTATATCGGGCGACAATTTCGGTGCATGTTTGAGAAGAGAGGAGTAGAAGCCGTGCAAGTCCGCGTCACCTAAAATCCACTCAACTTGGTTGTTCGTCTGCGCGATGCGCATCAACTCCTCGATCTGGGTAGGCGAAAAGTCGGTGTGTTTCGCGAGTTTCGCTATCACCAAATGGGTGGTTGCGAAGGTCCGGCTCTCACAGAGTTCGGCTATGTGAAGATCCCGCTCAATGTCGCTCGCTATCTTGATGGCCGGAAAGTTGAGTTTAAAAAAATCTGAGATCCGCGTATAAAAATGAATGCTTGCCTGCTTTCGATCTTCCCACTCAAAAGCTAGGAACTCGCTCATTTCTGGCGGCGAGAGATGGGAGCGGTAGTCTCTGTCTTCGGACACAAAGTGAACTGATGTTCTATCCGCGATTTTCGAAAGCAGACATTCCCAGTTAACTGCGTCGCCCAGCGACCCTTCTTTTCCCGGCGGGTTACCGAGTCGCGAGCGTTTGAGAGCTTGAAGATAAATTTCCTCGGTCACCTCAATGATCGTGGCCTTTCCAAATAGTTCGTCCACCAGCGCATCCGCCTTCAATTTTGCGCCCGCTGCATCTGCCGTGATAGCTTCCACCAATTGCGCGCGCTTCTTATTAGCGTCATCGAGCAGCGTCCGCAGCTCCGTGTATTCTCGATAGTCCTTAGCGAAAGCTGGATATGAGACTTTGAGCACTGGCTCCTGCAACCGCTTCATGGCGTCTACTATCTTTGTAGCTCGATTGCGCAGAAACTCATTTCTCACCTGATCCGTCAATGTAAGCTTGATCTCCTTTTTGTCGACCAGGGCCACCAGCTTGCGTAGCTCTTCCAGATCCTCACTGGTCAGATGGTAGAACGAAAGCAGGATGTTTGTGTCGACAAAGAGTGTGATCATAGGCTGAATGCCGGGCCCTAATTATCGATTTCTACCTCATGTTGTTTGCGCGCGG
Source organism: Bradyrhizobium sp. CCGB12 (assembly GCF_024199845.1). Taxonomy (NCBI): domain Bacteria; kingdom Pseudomonadati; phylum Pseudomonadota; class Alphaproteobacteria; order Hyphomicrobiales; family Nitrobacteraceae; genus Bradyrhizobium; species Bradyrhizobium sp. CCGB12. Next base: position 5,175,654 of record NZ_JANADO010000001.1, read on the forward strand.
GAAGAATAATCAATGGCAAGTGAGACGATTGCGCGAGGGGTGAGAAGATAAAAAGTAGGCCCGAGCGCCCCGCAGGTTGGAAGGAACTTTCCGGTAACGAGCCGACATGTCCCGCCGAAGATTGGCCGTCTCACGAAACCGCTGCCTTTTGATTTCGAACTAGCGTCCCGACCGGTGCTATCTGTTGACCGACCGAACGCAATTTTTCCGTTAGAACTGTGAACAGCATCACAAATGCCAGATTGTCGTCAGTGTTATCTACTCTGCAACCAGTAGTGGACATTTAATCAGCTGTTGTTTTGCCGCACGAAGTCCGTCCGTCACGCGGACTATAGGCTTGCAAGGACGTCCACAGCGACATCAGAACTCTTGTGACTTCGACTGCGGTCAGAGCCATGACCGTGCCAAGGAGCCCATGGAAGCGTAAGATCAGCAAACTGTTGCGGCGGGAGGCTGCAATGCATTCTTATCGGCTTTCAATAATTTTTTGTCTTCTTTTAGCGTTCAGTGGATTTGGAACGGACGCTCAATGCGGTCCCTTAGGTTGGCTTTCGAAGGGCTCCAAAGCGACCCGTAGTACAGCGACCGTTGTCAGTGGAGCAACCCTGCGTAGCTTGTCCAAGCGAGAAGCCATGCTTCTCGCGGGTGGCGCTGCCGTTTTCGTCGATGTGCAGGGTTCGCAAGTAATCGTAGAGGGAATTTCGAACGCGGCACGGGCGGTCGTCAATCTATCCGACGATGTGGTACGGGCGGCCCGAGGGGTCATCGATGACATAGGCGGAATGCGCGTCAACCCCAAGCGTTATGCGATGACCCTCGAGACGGCCAACTTGCTAGGCAACAAGATCGACGATCTCGCCAAGGACGGCCAAGTCTTTGTTGTCGAGAGTGGATTTGGCGCAGTTCCGCTGCGCATTCTTCCCCTCGGCAACGGTACATTGGGACGTTTCCGGGAAGTGAGCCCAGGGCTTATTGTGCGACTGGATCAGCAAATGACGGAAGAGGTTGTCGAGCTTCTAAAAAGTCCGGTGCAAACGGAGCGGATCCGTGTCGCCGCTTTCTTTGATGGCAGCGACGTCGACAGCATCAAACGGTTGGCCGATGCTGCTGGCGATAAACTGACCGAAGGCCGGCTTCTTGTCGATGCCAGTGGAAAGATCGCGCTGCCTTACCGCAGCGGTGACGTCGTCATAGCCATCGGACATGTCGAAGATGGCAGTTTTGTCGCCAGATCAGCCGGAGGAAATGTCACTCAGCGAATTGCGATTGCCGAACTCGAAGCGGCCGCTGACGATGCCGGCGTAACGGTTCTGACTGCCGGTTGCAGTTGCGTTCGTGCTACCGGTCGCAGCGGCTTCGTAGATTCGGTCACAGACGTCGGCATTTCGGCTTCCCTATCAGAGGCGATGAATGCCAAATCATATGCGCAGATGCTCGGTGCATTTGGCCGCAGCGAATCTCCGTACGTGATCACCGGACCCGCGATGAATAAGCTCGCTGAGCATCGTGTGCTCGAACTTGAGCAACTGGTTCGCCACGAGAAAGCAGTCAACACGGGTGCCTTTTCGCTCCGACTAGTGAGGTTCATCGAGGCCGAGGGAATTGTGCAATATCTCATTCCGTGGTGGGGCTTCGGAATCGTTGCATTCACATTCATGTTTCGTCGTAACAGGGCTGCGTACCTTAGACTGTTTCCGATTGTTCCGAATCCTCGACTGCATCCGACGTGGTCGATTGTGGTTAAATGTGGCCGGGAAATATTGTTTTTTGTCGTCGCCCCCCTAATTAGCGCGCTTGTTGCAATCAGCTTCCTATTTGGCGGTTGGTCGTTTCGCGATTTCCTTCATGAACACTTATGGTCCGCATTCCTACGGCCTTTGCATTTTGTGATCTCTACGATCTTTTTTGTTGCGTTCATCGCGCTTCGCCTAGGGCTAATTGTGGCATTCTGCCTTCCGGCAGTGCTTGCACTCGCGGAATTAGCTTTTTCGTTCGAGCGCTACCCAACTTATGTCTTAGTGGTCGCTAGCGTTCTGATGATTCCCTATGCTGTTCTAGCTTGGCGGACGGTAAAGCACCTACCCGGCTGGCTGGTCGACTGGATTTCCGAAAAGAATTGGCCTGTTATCGGTCGGGTTGCCGTCATCGTCATTGCTGCGTTCCTCATCCCGGGCACCATAAGTGCTGTGACGTCACTTGGCGGTATGCTGTTTCAAATGACGCGCTTGCCGGCCCCAACGACGAAGTCGGCAACGGAAGCTGAAGCTCGGCTGGACTGCGAGAATCATCCTGCATCGGCGACCGTTTGCAAGGCGGTTCAAAGAGATGTGAGCGACTAGATGGAAAATTTCGACGGCGCGGCGCATCTCTCCGTTCGCTCAATAGCCAATCTCGTGGCGAGCGAAACGCCAGCGGAGTTGGCTCGCTTGCGCACGCTCTTTCCAGAACAGAAAGGGCTGTTTGACACCTCGTTTGTACTCGGCGACGAGACCTCCCAGTCTGAGCTGCACGACGGACGCCGGGCCGAGGCTTTGCGAGCTTTTGCAGAGGCTGGCATAGCCGCAGCCGAAAGCCGACTGTCCAAGGTCATCAAGGCGCTTGTGCTTCAGATAAAGCGGGCCCGGACGATAAAGCTCGTCAGCGCGATCGCAGCGGCGATCTCTAGTGTTGGAGTGATCTCGGCGCTCGCTCTCGACAAGAGGCACGTGGCGATCGCGACGGCCGTGGTAAGCTTGGCTGCGTCTGTCGCTTCGATCATAGGAGAGCACCTTGAACAGCCGCTTACGGGGACACAAAAGGCCCTTAGCGACTTGCTTGTGTCCGCGCTCCGCGCCGAGTCGAAAGTCGCGGATATCAAAATCAGCCTGCTAACGGACGATCTGAGTCCGCCTGAGAACTTGCTGTCGTTGGTGAGACAAATGAACGAAGTAGCGGCTCAGATACGGGAAATTGTTGTCTTTGGCGGGATAAGCGAGCCCTAACTAGCTTGAGGCGTCGTATGTTTGAGGGCCGACGCTCACATTGGAATAGCTGAACCAGTGGCATCTTAGACACACCTTGTCGCTTCACGTCAGCATCAAGATAATCAGCAGATATGCTGATCGTTGAACCGGATGAATTCTGTAACCCCAGACGCGCTTGACATAGATCAAAGCGCCGAAGTCAGAGACTCGAACGAGATCGACTGTGGTGCACCGAAGGTGCACGGAGTGATTTTCTGGTCATTCGACTTGGCGGGCTCCGGTTTCTCCGCCGGAATCCGACCATCCGGATCTATTTTCAGATACTCACCGCGATCGATGTTGAAAGCCATGGTGCTGAGCAGCGCCAAGCGTTGTCTCATAAGCCCTGTTGGGCCCAAACAAGGGAGCCGCGCCGCCAGGGCGTACTAGGCCCATTCTGCCTGCTGGCGTCAGTTCGCAGTCGTTCAACACATCCCGATCGGGATATTGCGCCTGAAACAAATTTGGATGTTGAGTCGCCCACAACGGGCACTGGGCACTCGCAGAACTTATCACGCCAACCGACATAATCGCTGCAATAACAAAAGTCCTGAATCCATCCATAGTCGTGCTCCAAACGGCTGTTGTTTTCGTGCGGAGCATTCGCGCTGGCTCGAATTGCCTGCTCTATTGAATGCGTTTCCTTCGAATTTCTTGGATAAGCATGAGGTAGGTATGCGCTCGGAAAAAACACGCGGTGAATAATCACGGCTGTGCGAACGGCAAATCGGTATGCTCACGATAGCGTGACGCACACCCGCATCCCGCCAAAGTCGCTGCAGCATCGAGGCTCTCCACTCGCTCGTAGACTCAGCCCCTTCAGTTGACTGTCCAGGCGATCTCGCTGCGCCGACAGCACCCTGAGAGGCGTCGATCAGGAAGCCGCCGACGCGGGGCGAAGCCCCAGCCGCTAGCCTGCGGCAACTGGTTGATGGGAAGACTCGCAGCTTGACCGTTGGTGCCAAGGCTTGATAATGTAGCATCCACTACATCATAGGCCACCTCATGTCGGATGACGAACTTCGCAGTATCTTGATCAATTTCGGCATCCGCCCGACCAGACACGTGTCTCTCTGATCGACTAGCTGCTGGGAAGCGAGAGGCGACCGGCCACCATCAAGTCCATCGTGAAGCATGTTCAGGACAATCGTCGGCCGATCTCGCGGGCAACAGTCCTCAAAAGCTTGCGCGCGTTCGAACGATCCTGATTGATGAGCAGCTGCGTCGCAATGGGGTCCAGGGAAACCTGTTTCACGCTTAACCAGCTACCCGCTGGCGGCAGCAAAGAGGACGGCCGCTAGAGCATGATCCGGAAAGTGTGCAGCGGTTTCCACGGAACGCGTTTGCGCGGAGATCATGCTCAAATGAAAACCTAAAGCGCGATGACGATTCATCCTAATCTCGTCGCGCTTTAGGGCTGCATCCACGGCGAGCGGGGCCTGGCACGCATCTCGCTGCAGCGAAGGCCTCCCTTAACTCGCCTTCTTGATCCGCGATCCCTTGAGGAAATCCGAGAAGGCCTTGAGGGTCGCCTCCGAGACATGGTGTTCGATGCCTTCGGCATCGGCTTCGGCGGCCTCCCTTGGCACGCCGAGCGCGAGCAGCACTTCGAGAACAAGACGATGGCGCGCGCGCACGCGCCTTGCGAGCGCCTCGCCTTTCTCGGTCAGGAAAATGCCGCGGTAGGGGCGCGCCGTGGCGAGATCCTCGCGCTTCAGCCGCGCGATCGTGTTGATCGCGGTGGGATGCGACACCCCGAGACGTCGCGCGATGTCGGTGGCGCGCGCCTCACCTGTCGATTCGATCAGATCGGCGATCAGCTCGACATAGTCCTCCAGGATGGCCGTCGACCGCGCGGTGCGGGCTTTGCCAAAACGCCGCGCCTGCGCCTGTTCGGTCGGGAGGGCATGGAGCGAGGCCTTGCGAGCAGGTGAAGCCTTCCGGCTCATGGGAGAATCCGCGTTCATGGCTGACCGACCATGGGCTCCCCGGCAGGACATTGCAAGCCGGCGATTTTTCCTGTCGCCTTCCTGCAACAGCTTCGCAATTGCAACAGCCCCACCTTGACATCGTAGCCAATGCCTCTCAATTGTAGCCTTAGCTACATATTGGTGTACTTGATAAGGCGCGTTGGAGGTCGGGGATGCGTGTTTGCGTTGCTCGTCGGGCCCTATTGGGCACGACGTCGGTTGCCTTGATCTGCTTGCACGGGATCGCGGCAGCCCAGCAGGCCGCCCCGCCCTCGACCGACAGTCCGTCCGGGTCGCCCGCAACCCAGTCCCAGCCGCCCGCGACGCCGGATGCATCGAACGCGCGGCCATCCGCAGCTCCCGCGCCAGTCCCCACGACGTCCGATTCCCCATCCCCCGCCGCTGCGACGCAGCCATCAGCGCCCGCGCCATCATCGCCGGCACAGGCCAACAGTCCGGCGGAAATCGAAATTCCCCAGGTGACGGTCGAGGGCCGGCAGCCCAGGGCGACGCGCCGCACCACCCGCAACGAGCCGACGGGCCGACCCACCACGTCGCGCGCCGCACCGGCGCCAGTCGCGCCATCCGCGGTCACATCCGCCACCCCGCCCTTCGCACCGTCAGCGCTGACCGGCGACCAGATTCAGGCAAGCACCAGCACGAGCTTCGGAAATCTGTTCTTCACCGCCCCCGGGGCAACCTCGGCCGGCCTGTCGACCCAGTCATCACGCCCTGTTCTCCGCGGCCTGTCTGACGCCAAGGTCCGAATCCAGGAAAACGGCATCGGCAGTGTCGACGTCTCCGACATCGCGCAGGATCATGGCGTGCCGCTTGATCCGCTGGCGCTGCAGAAAACCGAGGTGTTTCGCGGACCGGGCGCGCTGCGCTTCGGCACGCAGGCGGTCGGCGGCATCGTCGACGTCACCAACAACCGGATTCCGACCGCCGCGCCGGTCGGCGGAATGGCCGCGGAGCTGCGGTCGGCCGTCACCTCGGTCGACAACGGTTGGGAGAGCGGCCTGCTGCTGGATGCCGGCGCCGGTAACGTGGCCGTGCACGCCGACGTCTATGGCCGCGGTGGCCAGGACTATCGAATCCCGAGCTACCCGTATCTCGTGCCGCCCAGCCCGGCGCCCGCTTTCAACGGGCGGCAGCCGAACTCGGCGATGCAGAGCGCGGGCGCGGCGATCGGCGGCTCCTATCTGTTCGACGGCGGCTATGTCGGCCTGTCGATCTCCCGCTTCACCAGCGATTATCACGTCCCCGGCATCGCGTCGGCCGAGAGCCAACAGCACAACGATCTCGAGCAGACCAAGATCATGAGCAAGGGCGAATACCGCCCCGATGCCGTCGCGTTCGCCGCCGTACGCTACTGGCTCGGCTACTCCGACTATCGGCACGACGAGGTCGACGTCAACCAGACCGCTTTCGGGACTTTCCAGACCATCGGCGCGACGTTCAAGAACCGCGCGACCGAAGGCAAGGTCGAGGTGGAGAGCCAGCCGGTGGTGACGCCGCTCGGCGCGCTGACCAGCATCGTCGGCGTGCAGGGCGCCTACCAGCGCCTCGACACGCTCGGCCAGGCCATCCTGCTCCCGGCGCAGACCACGACCGCCGCCGGATATTTCTTCGAGGAAATGAGACACACCGATACGCTGCGAACCCAGTTCGCCGGGCGTATCGAATCCGTCGACGTCGCCGGCACCTCATTCGGATTCCCGTCGAACAATCTGCCGCCGCCGGCCCTGCCGACGAGCTCGGCGTCCCGCTCCGACTTCCTGCCGACCAGCCTCAGCGTCGGCGTGATCAAGGATCTTCCGTCGTATCTTCAGGCGAGCTTGACCTTGCAGCGCATCCAGCGTGCGCCGCGCGCGCTCGAACTGTTCGCGAGCGGTCCGGACGATTCGGAGAAGACCTTCAAGATCGGCAATCCCGACCTGACGCTCGAGACCGCCAACACCGCGGAAATCGGCCTGAAGCGGACCCGCGGCGAGGTCAGGTTCGATGCGAACCTGTACTACACCCGCTACGACAAGTTCATCTTCGGCCAGTCGACCGGCAATTTCTGCGGCGCGACGTTTGCGACCTGCGCCGCGGGCGGCACCGGCGACTACATCCAGGTCGCCTACTCCCAGCGCGACGCGATCTTCCGCGGCGGCGAATTGTCCTGGCAATGGGATGTCTCCCCCCTCTCCGGCGGCATCTTCGGACTGGAAGGCCAGTTCGACATGGTGCGCGCCACCTTCACCGACGGCACCAACGTGCCGCGCATTCCGCCGATGCGGCTCGGTGGCGGCGTCTATTGGCGCAGCGACGAATGGTACGCGCGGCTGAACCTGCTGCACGCCTTCAGGCAGAACGATTTTGCACAATTCGACACGCCAACCGACGGCTACAACCTGCTCAAGTTCCAGCTCGAGCACCGGCAGCGCTGGAAGGATTCGCCCTGGGGCGCGGTGGAAGTGGCGACCGGGCTGATCGGCGACAATCTGCTCAACGCCGACATCCGCAACTCCGTGCAGTTCCACAAGGACGAGATCCTGCAGCCGGGCCGCACCGTCAAGCTGTTCCTCAATGTCAAATACGGCGCCGACGCGCCGGCGAACACGAGAATTGGCGCCGCACGCGCGCAGGACACGCCATCGATCTTCCGCAAGGCGCCCCCGACCGCCTCATGGGACTGGAGTGGCTTCTACGCCGGCGGCAACGCCGGATATTCATGGGGCGCCGCCAAGACCTATGCGGGCTTCATCGACAATGCGAGCCAGATCCCGCTCGACGGCGACCGCCCGAGTGCCGGGCTCGACCATGCGGGGCTCGGCGTTCAGGCCGGTTACAACTGGACGATGGGACGGATGGTGGCGGGCATCGAAGGCGATTTCGTCTACGCGGGCCAGCGCGGCCAGTCGTCGACCACGTGCCCGACAGCGGCCTGCAACGCGGCGCTGCTTCCGCTTGATGCCCCGATGACGGCCAACATGAACTATCGGCTCGACTGGATGGCCTCATTGCGCGGCCGCGTCGGCGTTGCGGTCACGCCCAACAGCCTCGCCTACGTCACGGCCGGCGTGCCGTTCGGGACCGTGAGCTCGTCCGGAACGGTGTCGGGCTTCACCACCACCGGTGCTGCGACGACGACGCCCTTCAATGTCGACACGTTCCGCTTCGGCTGGGCAGTCGGCGCGGGACTGGAAAGCCGGCTGTTCGGCAACTGGACCGGACGGATCGAGTATCTGCACGCCGATCTCGGCTCATTCCGTGCCGCGCCGAACATGGCCGCCGGGATGGCGACGTCATTCGATTCCGACGCGCAGGTCAGAACCGATGCGATCCGCCTCGGCGTAAACTATAAGTTCGGCGCCGCGATCGCCGGAGAGTAAAGCGGGATCAGGTTCGATTGGACCTGCGCCCCATCTCTGCTGCCGTTCAAAATTCACCCCGGTCCAAGGATGCGCGAAACGCCGTCCTTACTTGACGGTAAACCGGATCGGCAGCCTGACCGCCACGACGTCGCCCGCAAAAGTGTCGGGCGGCGCAGGAAACGGCTGCGCGCGCTTCAGCAGCGCGATGGCTTCGCCGTCGAGCGCATCGGAGCCTGAACTCTGGGTGACGCGCGCATCGCCGACGATGCCGTTGCGGTCCAGCGTGAATCGAACCTGGGTGATCCCTTGCTCGCGCCGTGATCGCGCGGCTTCCGGATAGCGCTTGTTGCGTTCGACCAGGGCCAGTATCTGCGAACGCCAGGTCGCAACGGCCTGCGAATTCTTCTGATCGGGCTGTCCCTGTGTCGGTGCGGCCGCCACGGGAGCGATGCGTTCCGACACCGCCGCCGGTGGCGCTGACGTCGCCGACGCGGCTTGTTGCTCCGCCATGGCGTCGGGCTGCACGTTCTTTTGCACATCGACGACGGCGTCCGGGTTGGCGGCCTGCGGAAGCTCCGGTGTATCGTTGGGTTGTGCGACCTCAGGCTTCGCCTCGGGGCGCGCCTCGGACATCACCTGCTCCGGCCCGGGCGGAATGTCGGTCGGCGTGGTCGATGGCGCGGCGGGCAACGGCGCAAGGTCGACCACCACGGCGCCCGTCGGCTCGGCCGGCTCGAGATCGTCGGGCCGCTGCCACGTCGCGAGCGAAGCAGCAAGTGCACTGTACATGGTCAGGACGGCGAGGCTGCTGTACGTCCAGCGCTTCAGATCCGACGCATCTTCGGCGGCGAGACGCTTCATGGTTCGGACGTCTGCTCCAGTCCGACCAGCGCCACCTTCAGATAGCCGGCCGCCCGCAGGCCGTTCATGACACGCATGATCTCGCCGTAGGGAACCATCTTGTCGCCGCGAAGAAAGATCCGAGCGTCCTTCTGGCCGTTGGTGGCGACATCGAGCGCACCGGCCAGCGCGGCACGGCTCACGGTCTCGTCTCCGACCGACAAGGTGAGGTCCGGCCTGACCGTGAGATAGACCGGCTTGTCCGGACGTGGATGCGGCTGAGCATTCGACGCCGGCAGGTCGACGGCGATATCGACGGTCGCAAGCGGGGCGGCAACCATGAAGATGATGAGAAGCACGAGGATGACATCGATGAACGGCGTCACGTTGATGTCATTGACCTCGGCGAGATCGCCGCCGGCCTGGTTGAGATTGATCGCCATCAACTTACTCTGCCGCTGCGAGCCGTAGTCGCTTGGGCGCGATCGTACCGCCATCGAGATCCCGGCCCGCAAGGCGCGCGATTTCCGACGAGCTCTCGCCGAGTAGCGCGCGATACGCACCGATCTGGCGCGCAAACAGGTTGTAGATGACCACCGCCGGAATGGCGGCGACAAGCCCGAGCGCGGTCGCCAGCAGCGCCTCTGCGATGCCGGGCGCAACGACCGCGAGGTTGGTGGTCTGGGATTTCGAGATGCCGATGAAGCTGTTCATGATGCCCCAGACCGTACCGAACAGGCCCACAAAGGGACCGGTTGCTCCGATGGTCGCCAGCACGCCCGTGCCGAACGCGATGCGCCGGCTTGCAGCCGCCTCGATCTGCTGCAGGCGGGAAGCGATCCTCGTCTTGATGCCTTCCCTGTCCATCCGATCGGTGCTCAGATCAAGTTCGGCGACAGTCCCCTCGAGCAACCGTGCCACGGCTCCCTCGCGGACGGCCTGCACCGCCTCGTCCAAGCTCCGCGCTGCCGCCAGTTCGCGGAGGGCCCGCCGTACATTGCGGCGCGCAGTGAACAGTTCAACCGTCTTGGACAGGCAGACCGTGCAGGTGACCAACGTGGCGAAGGCAAGCCCGACCATGACGGCCTTCACGATGATGTCGGCCTGGATGAACATGCCCCAGGGGCTGAGATCGCGAGGGAGTGTCGCGGCAGCTACCACCGTGCTTTCGGAACCCTGTTGCGCGAGCGCAGGCCCCATCACTCCGATGAGGCAGAACATGACGGCTGCCGGGACGCAGAGGACGACATATACCGCCCGATCGGTCGACCCGAAGCGACGGCGCGGAGGTGTACGAATCTGCATTCGAATTCAGCCTTTCAGCAGTTCATGTAAGTGCCTTAACTCCAATCTGTAGCATCACCTACGTCTTGCTGCAAATGCTAGAATGCGACCGAGGAACACGCCCTGGCGACCGCATGGTTGGCGAGCTTGCCGTCCCTGAAATCGGCGAACCGCCAGCGGCGGTCGCGGCGTACCTCTTCGAGTCCTTCACCATGAACTGAATGTTCTCGGCAGCCCCGGCGACGAAAGACCCGAAACCGTGACGCCACTGCCAGTATGCGGGGTTTACAGATTCGCACGAATTCGACCGCCAACCGGCGCGCGATGCCGCGGACGTTACCAGTCTTGCAGGCGTGGCCGATTGCGGAGGCGTGGACCGAGGCTCACTTAACTCCCCATCGTAGGTCCATCGGAGAAACTACCATGCGATCGGGTCTGGTTTTGAGCCTTTTGATTATCCTGTGTGCACCCGTAAGCGCCGCGCCGGCAGCCAAGGTCCATCGGCATCATGCAACTGCTCATTCTCGTGTTTTGACGCCTGGGACCGCTGCGGCCTGGGCCTATTCACCGGCACCACCGAAGCGCCATCAACCGACCCCGCACTATGATGACCAACCAGAACCAGGTCATAATCCGTTCGCGGGATGGGGTGGTTAGCACCCGGCCTCACCGCCGCGTCGCCGCTGCCGGGCGCCAGCCGCGATATTTCGGGTGCTCCTTGCCAATCGGGAGCGCAACGGGCGTGCCGTTTTCCGCGGCGTGATAGAGGGCCGGCCCCGACCTGTTTCGCGCAGCCGGCCGCCTGAGGGGCTTTGACCCTGCCAGAGGCGCCCTCCGGCCTAGCCAAGATGCTCGCTAGGTCGACCGAGATCACTTTTTGCTAAAGTGGATGATCCCGTCCCATTCAGCCGGAGGCGGTTCCAGCAGAAAGCCGACAACGCGGTCGAGGTAGATTCCGACCAGGACATCGTCCGGACGCTCACGGGCGAAGGCTTCGAAGGCGTCGAAGGCGCGCATCCAGTTGCGGCTGGCGTATGCTTCGTAGGCGCCGTTCCAATCGCGAACGAGCTGCGTCATCGCGGGAGTGACGCGAAACTCCTCCTCTCCATCGAGGGCACCGAGGAGCTCGAAGAGGTCGAAAGATTTTCCGGTACCCTTTGGCTGGATCCTGTCGACGCGACGAAACAGGAACGCGTCCGAACAGGCCTCGGCGACTTGCCCGCTCGCAAGAATTTCCGTGCCATAGTATTTGTTCAGCCCTTCGATCCGGGAGGCCTGGTTCACGGTATCGCCGATGGCGGTATAATCGATCCGATCGGACGACCCGACGTTTCCGACCACAGCTTCGCCGACGTGAAGTCCGAACCGCGTTCTCCATGGCGCAAGCGATGAAAACCTTCCTTCGCGTGGCGATTGATCGCCGCCCTTAGGTCTTCAAAGTCGCGCCTCGCACCGCCATCGCTACCACGCGATCTCGCATACGCGCGGCAGTTTGATCCGTTGACCTCGGAAAGCATTTTCCCGCCCCACCATTTGACAAGCCGCACCATCCGCTCATCAAATTTGGCTTTGTTCGCCTGGCGCGCGCGACAATCGTCATCATTGATTGAGAGTGCATCAGCGACATCGACGGACTCGATATCTCTTACACGGCGTGCAGGGCTGTATTTCTCGGCGGTATATGCCGCTAAGAACTCTTGCGCTTTTGTATCTTCGCCAACAACGCAGCCTGTGGCGATATGCTTGCCGCCATCGATGACGATCCAGGTGCCTTTGGCAATGATTCTCCGACCCTTTCGGCGATCATTTCTCCACCATAGCCGGGGCCTCGACTTTTACTCGGCATAATTCTCTCATCTCTGCGAGAGCACTAGGGGACGTGAACAGCTTATTGGCGATTTTCTCTACTCGAAGACGCCCTCTTCTGGCTTCCCGAAGCAAACCATTCTTGGTCATTCCACCTTCAGGAAAACACAAGCGGGCGGCATCCGCCAATCGGAGTGGGCAGTCAGGTGCCAGATTGTCGTTTGCAGCTTCGCTGAGAATAATGAAGCGATCTTAGATTACGTATTGATGCCGTCTAAGCGCCGAAAAGCCGTCAGGTCCCAAATAGGGAGTGCGCCCATTTGACCGGTGAGTGAACCCCTGCACAGGTCAAACTGAGAACTTGAGGAGAGAAGTTCATTGGCGGGACATGGCCCAAGGGCCACACCGCGGAGGCGGCTGGCCCGCTTCGATTGCTCTTGATCAGTTTGGAACCACCGCTAACGCCCAGTGCCGCGTGCGTCATAGTAACGATTATGGCTGAAGGTTACGCGGAGCCAGCCGTGATCTGCGCCTCGACAATTCCCCAACCTCGCATTTGTATCGAAAGGGCTGAGGGGGGACCCCGCATGAGGAGCGAAGAAGGTCGATAAGGGGTAACTCTCCGCCGAGCATCTTTATGATCGAAAGCAGTCGTCGGTTTGCTAGCCCGCTTCATTCGATAAATATGCCGCGTACGCTAGCTTGATGCCTTCCTCTAGCGAGGTCCTTGCACGCCAACCTAACTTGGCAATCCGATTTGCATCGAGCAGCTTACGCGGCGCTCCGTCGGGTCGCGATCTCGCCGGGATAGCCGATGGTGTCCGCGATCAGGCGGGCGAGCTCAGCGATGGTGACTTCCTCGCCGGTGCCAATGTTTACGAGCTCGGAGCTCGAGTACGTTTTGATCAGGCGCATGCAAGCATCCGCCATGTTGTCAATGTATAGAAACTCCCGCTTCGGCGCACCCGTCCCCCAAACCACCACGCGGGTTGCGTCGGAGTTTGGCCTCGTGAAAGCGCCGTATTAAGCCGGCCATCACGTGGCTGTACTCAGGATGGTAGTTGTCACCGGGGCCATAGAGATTGGTCGGCATTACGCTGATCAAATCAGAGCCGTACTGGCTTCGATAAGCCTCCACCATCTTGAGACCGGCGATCTTAGCTATTGCATAGGGCTCGTTGGTCGGTTCAAGCGCGTCGGTCAGTGCCGCTTAGTCGCGTAAATCGAGTTTCTTTCGCTCGATCGTCAATAATCGGACGTCTTGCATCAGTCGGCGGACAAGCGCGCTGCCGACCATTCCTCGATGGCCAGCGACAAAAACACTCTTTCCCCTCAACTCGAACGGTACGTCCCCCATTGGCGTTCCCTCATCGATTTCTATCAGATTATCGTGGATACAACAGATCAGCGATCCAACGCGGTCCGCTAGGCCCGCTTCTCGCGGCGGGCCACCAAGAATCTCCAGCTAGCTAACTCACCGGCCAATGATCAAACATTTGCATAGATGGAATTTTTGATCATGACGAATCCCTTCAGGAGCTCCTGGATGCCAACGTCCAGCGAAATACTGGGTAGATATCCGGTCTTCTCAACCTTGGCGTTTGAGACGATGTAATTGCGCTGGTCGGGATCGCGACCTACCTTGGCATCCACAAAACAAAACTCAGGAACGAATTTTTGGATGTGTTCGCAGAGCTCTTTTTTGGACACGTTTGCGTCTGAAAGGCCAACATTGAAGATTTGGCCCTTCATGCTCTCGAAATTCGCAAGCCCGTGCTCGAAGACCCGAGCGACGTCGCGGACATGAATATAGTTGCGCTTGAAATGTCCCTCGAAGAGAACGACGAAACGGTCGTTTGCCGCCCGGTACACGAAGTCGTTAACTAGCAGGTCAAGACGCATGCGGGGCGACATTCCGAACACGGTGGCGAGTCGGAAGCTGATTACGTTCGGATGCTCCATCAGCTCGCGTTCAACGGCCACCTTGTCGATTGCATACTGCGAGATTGGGCGGAGCGTAGATTCTTCCGTGCAATAGTTGTTCTCGTCGCCGGAGCCATAGGCGCTATTCGTTGTCGGCATGATGATCCGCTGATCGCGGGACACATGCTTCAACATCATCGTTATAGCGTCGTGATTGGTAGTCTTGGCTCCAATGGGATCCCGGCTGCACAGCGGAGCTCCGACCAGTGCCGCGAGAGGAAAAATGACATCGGCCTTCTTCAGGAGCGGCTGCATGGTCTGTTCGCTGCGGATGTCACCCCCAACCACGCTGAAGCCGTCGTAATGGCAACACTGGTTCAGACTGGACTGCTTGAACATGAAGTTGTCCAGCACGGTTACCTTGTGGCCAGCGTCCAACAGTCGGGGAACCAGAGTTGATCCGATATAACCGGCACCGCCAGTCACGAGAATGTTGTAGCTCATTGGGGGATTCCCTCGTTACGAATGGCTTTAATTCGATTCTGCAGCGCGCGTCACGTCGATCGGAGCGGAAACATGGCACTCTCTACGCATTCACAGAGTGCGTGCGCAAAGATGATGTGTATTTCTTGAATGGTGCTCGCTGGGTGAGAGCAAGCAATAGTCCGCTTCCTCGGCAGCGAGGCCGCCATTGCCGCCCGAGAAGATGATCGTACGAATATTCAGCTTGCGGCAAGTGCGTAGCGCTTCGAGAATGTTTCTCGAATTGCCGGATGTGGTTATTCCGAGAAAGATGTCCATGGCCGTCGTCTTTCCCTCGATCTGGCGGGAGAAGACCGCATCGAACCCATAGTCGTTTCCAATCGCGGTCAGGATCGATGTATCGACGGTCAGTGCCTCGGCCGTCAAGGGCGCGCGATCTCGGGCGAGTTTGCTGACAAACTCGGCTGCCAGGTGCTGGGCATCCGCCGCAGATCCGCTATTTCCGGCGATGTCGAGACGCCCGCCGGACTTGTACGTAGCGATGACGACATCGGCAATTGCTTCGAATACGGCAATCCGATCCAGATCAGACAGGAGCTTTCGCTTCGCCTCGATCGAGGCGGTCAATCTTGTCAGCGGGGCTGCTCTCGTGGCGGTCATATCGGCACTCCGATGGGTTAAGAACCGGATTCCGATACGCCGGCCGCGCGACACTGATCGAGGGCCAAGTCAGAAACCGCGGCGTGGAGGCGCGTACTCTTGCCGACCGCCAGGATTGCTTGCATGGCTGTTAATCTCAATTCACCGCGTTGAGGATGGCGCAAATCTCATCGACCTCATCAATTTTAAGGTCGGGAAAATTGCCGATGTAGAAGCCGAAGAAGTGGATGTGGTCGGTTTGGGGGAATTTCCTGTAGTGCTCCGCCGGGACGAATGATTTCAGATACGGCTGACGAAGCTGGTTGCCTCCGCCCGCGCTGCCTCTGCGAAACTCGATGCCGGCGGCGCGCATGGCGGACATCAGACGTTCGGCAAGATCCATATCAGGCTGACGCAGCACCAAATTGAAAGCGTAGTTGCTCGAGCCCTCTGTCTTGAAATTCGTACGGAATTTCTCGGGGTTGATGCGCGATAGGAAACGAAGGAAATTATCTGTCCGACGTGCGACGTTCGCGTCGAGCCGAGGAAGCTGCCGTCGGCCGAGTATGCCCCCGATCTCGGTATTGCGCACGTTATAGGCGGCGTGAGCAAAGATGAAATCTGGATTCAGATCCGGGTGAGCTGCAACGTACGATTCCTTGATGGCCGGATCGTTGGCTTCTCGGACCATGCCGTGGGACCGCAACATTCGTGCCGCTTGATAGGCAGCATGATCGTTGGTGCAAATCATGCCGCCTTCGATGGTCGTCATGTGGTGGGCATAGTAATAGGAGAAGTTCGATATCCAGCCGAAGCTGCCGAGCTTCTTGCCGCGATGCGTAGCCCCATGAGATTCGCAAACGTCTTCGATCAGCGGAACTCCGACCTTATCGAGATGCCGGATCAGTTCGTCGGTCAGCCCGTCGAAGCCCTGCACGTGGGTTAGAAATACGGCTCGTGTTCGTTCGGTGATGGCATCGATGATCTTCGTTGCATCCATCGCCAGGGTCGCGGGATCAATGTCGATGAACACCGGCGTGAAGCCGTTCTGGATCACGGACGCGACGTCCGAAATCCACGTGAGCGGCGGCACGATCACCTCACCACCCTCCGGATGGCGAATCTTCAGAATGGCCATCGTCAGGAGATTGGCAGAGGCGCCAGAGTTGACGAATACGCTGTACTTGGTGCCAAGCCACTCATTCCATTCCTGCTCGAACGCGCGGACGTTCGGACCGTTCGTGAGGACTGGGTCGTCCTGCTTCAAATGCTCGATGAGAGCGTCCAGATCTTCGCGCGCGATATTGTTGCGCATCAGGGGGAATTTCATTGGGGGCGACCACCGTTCAGGGGAGGGAGAGTCTTCGAGGATGAAGCCAAAATTTGAAGCACGCGCTTCGTCACCACGTCGGGGCCTATGCCAACTTGCTCATGCAATTCGGCACGCGATCCGAGCTCGAAGCGGTAGCCGCCCTCAACTCCGATGTTGAGCAGCTTGGCGTCGAGCGCGCTATGTCCGAGGAAATTGTAGAGCAGAGCGTCGAGGCCGCCGCGGCCTGCGAATCCCTCCTCCATGCTGACGATGGTTTGATACGGCGATAGCTCGTCGTACAGAGCTTCCGTGGAAAAGCGCGCAAGGTCGAATAAGTCAACGAGGCCGACTTCGACTCCTACTTCGCGTAGCCGGTCGGCGACGATCAATGCAGTGTGTACCATGTAGCCCGTGGCTACGAGACAGATCTTCTGGCCGCGTCGGTGAACATGAAATCCCTTCGTGACATCCGGCGGACCGTCCGCATACAGGACGGGCAGTACCTGCGCATCGAGACGAAGATATTTGGGGCCAATCTTGGCACATATTCCGAAAAGCTGTTCCGCGGTGATGTGATCGGATGGTGAGAGCACCTGGAAGTTCGGCAGCCCGCGCATCAGCGTAATATCCTCGTAACACTGGTGCGTTGGACCGGACACGACATAGCTGTAACCTGCACCGACGCCGATCAGATTGACATTCATCGGGCGAACCTCGGACAGGAGAGCCAGGCTCACCCTGATCTGCTCGAAGCAGCGCATCGTGATGAAAGGGGCGATCGCGTAGGCGAAAACCTTGTAGCCTTCGAGCGCAAGTCCCGAGGAAACGTTGATCAGATTTTGTTCGGCTACGCCGACATTCACAAACCTCGCGGGATGGTCGGCGCGAATGCGATCCAGCACCGGGGACCCAAAGTCGGCAGAGACGAAGAAAATCTTCGGATCGTGGGCCATGGCCCGATGTATCTGATCCAACAGCGCATCGCGCATCGCTCGCGGTTTAACGCTCATCGGAGGCCTTCAGGAGTTCGTCGAGAAGTTCAGCTTTCGGCGCCATAATGTGAGAAAGAGCCTCATTTTCCAGGCCGGGAACGCCGCGTCCTTTCAGCGTTCGTGCGACGAGTGCCTTCGGTCGCCCGCTGTTGATCGCTTTCAGGCTCAACAGCTGCTCTTGCACGGCCAGCACATCGTGACCATCGACCTCGACGCATTGCCATCCAAATGCCTCGAGTCGCTTCACGAGCCCGGCGTGGGAAACGATGTCATCGGTGAAGCCGAGCATCGCAATGCTGTTGTTGTCGACGATGAGGTGAAGATTGTCGAGCTCATGCTGGGATGCAAACATGATAGCTTCCCAATTGGCGCCTTCATGCAGCTCGCCGTCTCCGCAGACCACGAAGACGCTCTGGTTCGAGCCGCCGCGCTTTAGCCCCAGAGCCATTCCCGCTCCGACACCGAGACCATGGCCCAGAGACCCATTAACGGTTTCGTAACCGGGAATGATGGGATCGGGAATCCCGCCCAGAATGCCGCCGGCCTTGCATACGCGATCAAGCTCGGCGGCCGGGAAAAAGCCGAGATCTGCCAGGATCGGGTACATGCAGATCGAACCATGTCCCTTGCTGATCACGCAACGATCGCGACCATCCCATCGGGGATTGGTGGGCTCGATAATCAGAACGCCCCCATAATACAGGGCGACGAAAATTTCGATGGAAGACAGTGAGGATGCGATGCGTGTCTCGGGCGCGCGACGGTGCACTGACAAGGTCTCCCTCCAGACCCAGTTCGCCTTGTCACGCAGGTTGACGCTATTGCTGATCAAGACACGGCCTCACTTGGAGTACACTGGTGGGGGCACACTGCGGACTGACCGGGTCGGAGCATGCCTTTCGAGACGGGGACGGTGAAGCCGCACGCATGCAGGTCCGCGAAGTTCGATGGAGAAAGCCGTTTCCGTCATGATGATCATAAGCCGTTCGGTTGATAAAGGACTACGCGGCTGCCGGAGTCTTCGAAATCGAAGGGCACGTGAATCAAACTCTTCAGTCTTTCGCGGATTGCCGCGTGCCGCTCGGGTTTGGCGAAAAGAAGCATGAAGCCGCCACCGCCCGCGCCGAGCAGCTTTCCACCGATCGCTCCGGCGTCACGCGCGGCTTCATAGATCGCGTCGATCTCGTCGGTTGTCACCTTGTCCGACAAGGTTCGCTTGGCGAGCCAGGCTTCATGCAGGAGTTCCCCGAATGCTTCGATCGGGAGCGAGCGATTTACGAAGATCTCAACGCCTTCGTCCACCATCAGGCGCATACGCTTGAGCCGCGCCGCACTGGCTGCCATGTTGTCGAGCTGGGACTTTGCTACCTCGGAGGAAAAGCGTGAAAACCCCGTGAAGCAGAGCATCAGATAGGACTTGAGCTGGGCCTTGCGTTCGGGCGAAGCGATGACCGGCGACACGTCGAATGTACCGTCTGCCCGGAACCTGACATAGTTCATGCCGCCGTAGGCGGCGATGACCTGATCCTGGCATCCTACGTTCTCGTGAAGCATTTTCTGCTCGATATGGATCGCAGTCTTCGCCAAGGCGTCTTTATTCGACATGTTGCCGCGCAGCGCTTGCACGGCATGAAGCAAGCCCACGGTGAAGGAGGAGCTCGATCCAAGTCCTGATCGGGCGGGAAGGTCGCCGTCATGATGGATTTCGAGCCCTTCGGTCACGCCTTCGTGCTGTAGCGTCGCGCGTACCGCCGGATGCTTAATCTGGTCGATGTTCGAGACGTTCTCGATGATCGAGTAAACGATTCGATGCTTGTGCTCGAAAAATGGCGGGAGCCGTCGGCACGTAATGTAGCAGTATTTGTCGATTGCAGTCGCGAGTACGGCACCGCCATGTTCCTGGATCCAGGCGGGGTAGTCTGTACCCCCGCCAAAGAAGGAAACACGGTACGGGGTCCTGGTGATGATCACTGTGGAACTCGCGCGGCTAGTCTGCGAAGGCGGACCTGACTCAAGGGAACAGCATGGATTGCCACTGCTCAATCACCCAACAATTTCCGCTTGAGCCGGATTTCCGACATCTGTTCGATGTTGCGACGTTCGATCGTGCCGAACTTTCTTTCGACGAGCGCGAGGTACGACGGATCTCTGAAATAGGTCTGCCACGCCTCGTCGCGAAACTTCAGGACCTCCGCGGCCGAAAGATACTTCGTTCGCATCGGCACGCTCTCGTACGAAAGAAACGCAAATTCTTCGAACTTCTGTGGCAGCTCCCATCCGCTCGAGCGAGCGGTGTAATAGAGCGGGCTGCCGGGCAAGGCTTGGCAAGGATACATATTCGCCATCTCGGTGTTCAGCTCGAGGGCGAGACCCAGGGTCTCTTGCATCGTCTCGTTGGTGTCCTCCGGAAATCCGAATATGTAGTTGCTGATGATGTTGATGTCTGAATCGTGGATCGTCTTGCACACGTCCCGAATATTGACTTCCCGGAATGTTCCTTTCGAGACCTCCTGACGGACCATTTGGTTCCCTGCTTCGATGCCCAGCGCGAGCCAGTTGACCCCTGCCTGCTTGAATTTGTCCAGGACGTTCGCCCGAACGGTATCGATGCGGGAGTAGGTCCACATGTTGAATCCATAGCCCGACTGTATGCAGTCATCGAGGATAGGCGTGTAGTATTTTCGGTTCAGGAAGAACATCTCGTCGCTGATGCGCAAGGTCTTGACGCCCATATCGGCGAGCTTACGCATTTCGCGGGCGACCCATTGCGGGCTCCAGAAGCGCATTCCGCGCGAATGCGAAGCATCCGTCCCGTCGTCATTGTTGACGCGGTTCACAATGTTGATCATGCAGAAATTGCAGGCGAACTGACATCCAAGCGATGTGTAGATTGCAGCGAATGGAGTTCGTTTGTCGTGGCTGAACCCGGCATGCCAGAAGTGCGCGCGATAGAGGTCGAGCGGTCTTTCGTGATAAGGAAGCAGGTCCCAGGCGTAGCCGGGAAGATCGACATCCATGCGGTCTTGCGGGACGATTTGTTCGGGCGGATTCAAGATGAGCTCTTGCGCGGCCCCATTTGAAACCTTGTATCCTATTCCTTTGATGGTCCGAAGATCGCTCCTCAGATTGGATCGAAGGAGATTATGCAGTGCATAGACGCCCTCGTTGAGCAGGACGATATCAACGCAAGTGTAAGCGAGAACCTCCTTTGGAAGTGCGCTGGTGTGCGAGCCGACAAAGCAGATGGGAGTTCCGACGCCGGCCGCCTTGAGCGCGTTCGATAGATCGACGGCGCCGATCATGCTCGTTGTGCCGGAGTTCGGGTTCTGCCCGTACAACACCATCACGATCAGGCGCGGCTTCGCGTCCTGAATGCGCGTCACCGTGCTTTGCAATGACAGACGTTCCGCGTCGCTGTCGAGAATTCCGACCTCAAATCCCTTCGCTCGGCAGGACTCCGCAAGCAAGAGCGACCAAGTCGGCGGTTCGATAGCCGAAAATGTCTTTGCGAGCTCTTGATAGGCCTTTGCTGACGAGTCCGGCGTTACGAAAAGTGCGTCCATCCGCTGTCCCCAACTTCTGGGCGCCGTATATATGGAATCCATTTTGGAAACAACCATTTGGGGTGAAAGATAAGCCGATCAACCCGACGCGAATCGGTCAGAATGCCGCTTCAGGTCCATTCATGAAACCCATTGTTCCGACTGGTGGGCGATGAACATTTCGCCCTGGCCGGTGCCCTCAGCGAACGTGTGGGCTAACTTGGGCTAAATTGGCCTCGGTTCAGGCTACGTTGAAGATTCTGCTGAAATAGTACCTTGTCACTAGCCAGGCAAAAAGATACGCTCTCCATTTGATCGGTAAATCCGAATCAAACAGGAAACTGCGTAGGCAGAGCGAAATGATCGAAAAGAGTCCCGGAGATGGGCATCCCGCTCGTCGCGGAGACGGGGCGGACGCGAGGGCCGTATTCGCGATCAAGGCGTCCAATCGGTCGGCCTCGAGCCGGCGCGCTTCTCGAAGAGCTATGAAGGTGAGGTCGTCTCCAAATCGGGAGCGATCGGTATAGGTCGCGTCGAGCGCTTCGGGATGGTTGCGATAATGGAGGTGCTCGAAAACGAGGTCCTCCTCGTACATGATCCGTTGATGGCCACGTTTCTGCAAGCGCTTGAAGATGTCCATCAAGTGCACATCGATGAAGGCGCCCTTGTACTCGACGGGATAGGGTACAGCAGGCGGGAGCCAAGCCCGGCGCGATAGGATCGGAAAGGTGCACAGACGGGCCCCTTTCAACAGATCGTTCCCATAAGCCAGGTAGATCCCATCCGGATAGCGAGCATCGAGTTCACGTACCTTGTCGTCCCATCCCTTGGTTCGGACGACGATGTCATCGTTGACGGCAATGGTGATATCGCCGGTAGCATGCTGGAAACAAATCGAATTGTAAGCGCCCATCGTCTGACGAGGAACGATGACGGTCCTCAGGGAAAGTTGGCTGAACGTAATCCCGTGGCTGCCGGTGTCATCGTCGTCGACGCACAGGATGATCTCGATGAGTTCGGGATGCGTGCTCTCTGCCACCACGCTGCGAAGGAAACGCTCGACGAGCGTAGGCCGTCCGCGAGTCGGCAGCAGCAGAGAGATTCGCTTTTTCATCTACGTCCCAGTCCTGGCGCCGCATGGGGATGGCGCCCAGAATGTAGCTTTGTGGGGGGAGTGTGACCACAATGCAAGCTGTTTGCGCCGGAGTTCCGTCTGTGTCCGATGCGCATGCCATCGTGCGGGAACTGAGCCCCGCTGCCGAAGTCTCCCTCGAACTGGCTCATGCCTGTGCAGTCCGAGTCGGTCGCGCTGGGTCTCGATCCAGCGCAGGTTCGTCATGAACGTCGATGCGCCCGCTTACGGAGTGTATCCAGTCTATTCAAGGCGCTCCTCAAGCTTTGTGAAGGGATTCAACAATGGCTAATTGATACGATCGGGCCACGGTCGCGATCGGTCCCTGTTCGACCAGCTTGCCTTCATGTAACCAGATGCCCTCCACGCAAAGTTTTTGCAGACTCTCTAGATCGTGCGAAGCGACGATCAATGTACCTCCGCAGGCCGTATAATTGGCCAAGTAGTCTGCACATTTGGCCTGGAAAGCTGCATCGCCGACGGCGAGAATCTCGTCGATCAACAGGACGTCCCGGTCTGCGTGCGCCAAAACTGCGAAAGCCAATCGGGCCGACATGCCGGCAGAGTAGGCCCGCATTGGCAGGTCGATCGCGGGCCCAAGCTCCGAAAACGCGACGATCGAATCGAATTTGCGTTTGATCTCATTGATCCGAAGGCCGAGAATCGAGCCGTTCAAGAAAATGTTTTCTCGCCCGGTGAGATCGGGATGGCAGCCCGATCCCAGCTCCAGCATCGCACCAATGCGTCCACTGCGCGCGATGGCGCCTCGATCCTCCTTGATCGTTCCGAGAACCAAGCTCAGCAGAGTGCTTTTGCCGGTGCCGTTATGCCCAATGATCCCAAGAGATCGTCCTGCGTCTACCTTGAAGGTGATGTCTTGCAGCGCCCAGCTTCGCGCGAAGCGCCCCTCTTGGGCCGCCACTCGCTTGCCGACCAACCGCTCTTTGATGCCGAGCATCGGCTGATTGTGATAGGTTTTCCAAACCTCATTTACCGTGACAACTGGCATCAGACCAACTCTGGAATCCGCATCGCAAGGCGTTGATAGACCCAGCAAGCAATCAAGGAAAACGCGACGATGGAGCCGGACACGCACGCCACATGGTCCAAAGGAAGGATGCCGCCGGCAAAGACGATCCGCCAGCTGTCAATGAGCCAGTACATCGGATTCAGCTTGAAATAGAACTGATATTCGACCGGCACCATGCTCAACGGATAGACCATCGGCGTCGCAAAGAAGAGAGCTGAGAACGCGATGCCGATCAAATACTGAATGTCCCGGACATAGACGTTGAGTACTGCTCCAATTACGGCCAGCGGAAACACGAAGAGCAGTTGCAAGATCAGCATCAAGGGCATCTGCCAGAGTAGTGTTACAGGGTAAATGCGTTCGCCATTAATCGCCATGAAGAAGAACACGACCGGAATAGCGAACATGAAGTGAAACATTTCCTGCATCACATTGCTGAGAGGCAGAATCAGTTTCGGGAGCTTCACGCGCCGAACTAGCGACAGGTTGTTCGCGAAGCTGCCGGTACCCTGTATTGTCGATTGGCTAAGCCATCCCCAAGGAAACATGCCGGTTAGAATGAAGACGATGTAGTTCTCCATCTCTACGCGCATGATGAATTTGAATGCGAGCCAATAGACCAAGGCAAAAACGAACGGATTGGCGATCGCCCAGAGATAGCCGAGCACGCTACGTTTGTAGCGTACCTTAAGTTCCTTGAGGGTCAGCAGGTACAGCAGCTCAGCCCACTGGAGATAACGCTGGTCTTGCATCAGGTTGCCGGTTCCGCGGGAATCAAGAGTTTGCGCACATGCTGGGCGAGCGTATCGTTACGCGCAGTAACGATCTCGTTGTATCGCTTTAGCTTGGGCTCGATGAAGTTTCTGAGCCGACTGCGATCGTTGAACATCTCGTACAACTCGACGAACGAAGCCGTGCCTTTGAGCTCGAAGCACACATCTTCAATCGGATTCTGGTGAAAATGATGGGTCAGAATCGGCAAATTGTGATCGACCGACAAGGCACGAAACAGTCTCGTGGGGCTGGAATATGGCCAGCTGCGAGTTTGTGGCGGGTGTAGCGAATACGCCCCGCGGTGAGCCGGCTCGTCGGAGGCAAGGAAGGAGAACGGAAGCGCCCTGCAATAATAAAAGACATTCTGCAGCCCCAGCGTAGTCAGCTGCGTATTAATGCGTTCAATCCACTTCTGACGATACTGCGTGACCGAGCCGGTGATTTCCATGAAGAGCTTCTTATCCAGCATCAGCTTGTCGATCACTGTTTCTGGATCCAGCTCCGGATACAATACGCCAAAATGCTCGAGAGGACGCCCATCTTCTCGGGCGACGCCTTCGATGACCTTTTCGTGGCTGGTGATTACAGCATCGGCGTAATGCAGGGAGGCCATCAAGCCGAGGTAGCGCATGTGAAAGTAGATCGTCCGGTGGTTACTGCGCAGAAACTTAACAGGGTGCGAGAAGCGCTTGAAGAATATCCGCAGGATTAGTTTCATGATGGTCGGCAATAACTGCATGGCCAACAGCGGCGAATAGCACAATAGCCGCAGAACACGTCCAGCTTCTATCTTGCCGAAGTCGTCGCGGACGAACCGCAGGTACACGTCGAACAGAACGATTGTCGCTGCATCGAGAGGACCGCCGAAGTTGTTGAAGGATGTCACGCCCCAGTTGCGGACAGTGAACTCCGTCAACACAAAGATCGTTTTGCTGTGCGGGTGTGCTCTCTTGAAATTCGCGATGCGCCGATTCTCGACGTAGTTCGTGAATTCGTCGATGATGAGATTGATCGCCTCGGGATCGAGAGTGGAGGAGACTTTCACATCGATCCCACGTCTCCCCATGATCGCAGTGATCAGTGTAATGTAGTCCTCAATTCCGTCCGATTTGCCGTGGTTGCCGATATAAAGGCTCAGATGTTTTGTGTCTGTCATACCTAACTATCTGCCCTTGGTTGACCGGCGACGCCGAAAGATTGGGTGAACCGGCTGGTGTGTTGATATTCAGGTGTCGAGATGGCTTGCCGCGGTGCTATCCTGACGATAGGGAAAAGGATCAATCCTGGAGGCGGATGCCGACGTTCCAAGAACTTGGCGGTCGGGAGTCTGTGGGGCTAGCTTTCGGTGCATGGAAAATCGGCTATGGAGGCTCGGCCCGGTGCATGGATGGGTGGTCGAGCACGTCTTGTGGCTGTATTTGACGGGCATTTCAAGTAAGTCTACGTACCAATAGCTGGACCACTCTTGCCCGCCAAACGCTGGCTCGGTTTCCCCTCCCAGAGCTCGGCCAATGCGGCTGCGACGTGGTATCGATGGGTTCGATCTTGAGTGGTTCGACTGCACGACAGCGCTTTGAGGCCTTTCGGACATCTCGGTACTGGTTCGCTGCTGCGGATGTACTGGCCGCTTTGCTGTCGGCCACACTACCTTGGTCGACATCGGCCTTCTTGATTCTCTTGATCCCGCTGTTGGCGATCGTTTTGGGCAGCGTGGACGTCGCGCTTTTCAGGCGGTCGTTCCGCCGGCCGGCCTCGTTCTTTCCTCTGGCGTTCCTGGCGTTGGCAGTCGTTGGCATTTGCTGGTCTGAGGCGGGGATGTCCGACGGGGTGCACGGCCTCAGCCCGATGGTCAAGCTGCTTTTGTTTCCATTCCTCTTTTACTATTTTCAGAAATCGGAGCGGGCCCATTGGATCCTGGTCGCGTTCCTGGTGTCCTGCACCGTTCTCCTCCTATATTCTTGGCTGGTCGTGTTTCAGCCGACCCTGGCGCTGAAGACCGGACGATGTTGCGGCGAGGACTATGGCGTCCCGGTTCGAAACTATATCGATCAGAGCCAGGAATTTACCGCTTGCCTGGTGGGATTGATCCTGACGGCGCTGCAATTGGCCGAGCGCAAGGACTGGAAATACGCGATACTTGTATCTGCGCTTGGGGTGGGTTTTGCCGCCAATCTGTTGTTCGTTGTGACCTCGAGAACAGCGCTTGTTTGCATTCCCTTTATGCTTTTGGTGCTTGCCTGGCGCCATGCTGGAAGCAGAGGTGTCTTCGCAATGACCGCTGCTGGGGCTCTCGTGTTCGCGATTTCATGGTTTTCGTCGCCTCATCTGCGTGCTCGCGTTCTCTCCGTCGGCACTCAATTTGAAGAGTATCGTAGTGCCGATGTCCCGTCTTCTGTCGGAAAACGATTGGAGTTCTGGCGAAAATCCATTGGCTTCTTCATCGAGAAGCCTTGGATCGGCCACGGCACGGGATCGGTACGGGATTTGTTCGAGATCGCGGCAGTTGGCCATACGGGGACTTCGGCTGAGATCATTGCCAATCCGCACAATCAGACGCTGAGCGCGGCAGTCCAATGGGGGCTACTGGGCGTGCTGGTCCTCTACGGAATGTGGGCGTCTCATCTGCGGATGTTCCTTGGTTCGGGATACATCTCGGACCTGGGTCTGGTCGTCATCACACAGAACATCATCGGCTCGATCTTCAACTCTCACCTGTCTGACTTCACCGAGGGGTGGATGTACGTATTGGGGGTGGCAGCTTTGGCTGGCATCATCGCTAAGCGTGATAAAGTGGAGCAGCATCGGACCGAAGTGGCCGCAGCCGCCGTACGTAAGCCGCTTAATTGAGCTGCTGTGGCCGTGCTCTCAGCAGTGGTCTGCGACGGCGCTGTCGTGTCGATACATTTCTGTCATTCAGACGCGTGGGACCGACGGCGACGCTCATGCGCGCGCTGCGCAGAGTTCCTTGCAGCTGAAAGGATGTGCATTCCTGGCTGCATAGAGCCGGTGGTGCGGAACAGGATCACGTTGAAGCGATGATCGACAGGCCCGCAGAGTACAATTCACGATTGCTTCTAGGGCATCGTTATGTGTACTTTGTGCGCCCAAGGTGGGCAAATGCCACGCAAATAAGGTTCTTGGAATATGCGCCCTTTGGTCGTGGGAGCGCCGCGAAGCGGCTTCGCTCTTCTGAGCAGCGTCATTTCGCAACTATTGCCGATGGACCCGTTGCGCTACGGCATCAAGCAGCGCCTGATTAACTCAGCGGTCCGGCAAACTCAGCACTATATCTCTACGGCCATTGAGGCCGCGTTCACAGCGGCCGGGGTTCGAGACCGGCTGATCTACAACGGAAACTTCAAGACTGTTGCCGGCGGACCGAAATGGTTGAAGGCGGATGAACCTTCCCGTGCGTGCTTCCGCAAATATCTCGGCGTCAAAGGTATGGGCGACTTTATTTTGGTGATTGCCCATCCGGCCGAAGTGTTGGAGACCGATTCTATCGTTCATTCTCACAGTCACCCGCGCCTGTGGACTGAACTGGCGCAATACCAGGACTTTCTCAAGTTCGCGTCCGTGCGCAATCCCATCGGCATTGTCAACTCGTCGCTGTTCTCTCTCAATGCGTTGGCCAGCGAGTATATTCAGCGTTACGTCGATCCGCGCGATGACAACGATGAAATGCGGCAGAGACTTGCACTCTTCAAGTTTACAAATCTCGACTTTTTCACGGGAATCGTTCGTCACTACAAGGGTTACTTTGACGAGTTCCTGCCGGTCGCAGATCGTTTTCATGTGACGCGATGGGAAGATCTGATCGATCGCTCGGCAGAAACCATCCGGCGCGTTGCGCTGCAAGCCGGTCTGGTCATCGAGGCCGATCACGCCAACCAGGTCTGGGAACGCCTGGATCATGTCAATCTCACCGGTGCGCATGAGCACAATTACCGCCGTGGCAAAGGCTTGGTGGGCGATTGGAAGAATTGGATGACCAATGCGCATCTCGAGATCATCCGGGAGCATGGCCTCGAGCACACCATGGAAGTATTCGGCTATGGCCGCATCGAGCCTCTCAAGGAGGCGCGGTACACGCCTTTTCAACAGCGTGTTGCGGAGCTGGTCTCCCGTGGAAAGGTGTTTGAGGATCACGCCGATCTCGATCTGTTCGGCTTTGCATTCAATAAGTCGAACATTGATGCCAGCGCATTTGCCTTTCGACGGTACGGATGGCGCGTGCATTCAAGCATCGAACGTTCGGGCTTTTCGGACGAGGCGATCGTCATGGCGGTCTGGGAAGCCGCCGAGAAGGCGGCTGGCGAGCTGAATGCGGTGCTGGAGCAGTTGTTGGCTGGTGATTATTCAACGGAGACTCGTGCCGTTGCCAGCGTCGAGGCTGCCGTAGCCCTTTCCGCAGCCATGGCGGAGAGGATGCCGCGGGTCACGGCTGCGATGGCGGATGAGCTGCGGGCAACCGTTCGACAGGCTTTCGCTGACGGTTCGGCTGATGTGCTCGAGGTCGACCGCAGCGTGCCGCCATTGCTCATCCGCAGTTGGAACGAATACAATCTCGTTTCGCATCGCGGCGAGTTTAGCGCCATTCCACGCGCGGCAGGCCCTGTCGATCTCACGGAGCGGGATCCGCACAGCATTCCCGGTGCGATCGTCCGGGATTCCTACGAATCCTTGCGTATCGCCTTGAGCGATGGCGTTGCAAACTGACTATGGAATGATCCGACACGATGCATGAAAACGACCGCGCGCCACGGAGGGGGCGCTCCCTCCAATTTGTTCCCGAGCCGGACCGTGCGAGCTCTTGGATAGGTGTCGTCCGCGGTCTATTGGAGAGAGGCTATCGAACTGTCTCCGCGCACCTTCTTGACGATGCGGCCGCTGAGATTGCCTCAGCTCTTTCTGTGGAATTCGGCGAAGCTTTCCGAGTATCGGAACGGAACGGCCAAACGCCGACTTTGGCCGAGCCCGAAGCGTTCGATCCCTTCGACGCAATTCTTCTCATTGGTGGTGATGCAGAGAAGGTAAGCGCCGCGCTGCTCGGCTACGTGGACAGCCGCGCGCCAACTCTGGTTGCTCCGGTCACGGACCGTTATTATTCGAACCTGCCGCTCTACCTGATATCGATACCCAAGGCCGGCACACATCTTCTCTTTCGATTGGCAGAAGCGCTTGGCTATGCCGCTGGCGGCGTTGCCCCGGACCAGCCGAAGGGCGGTCACTGGTACTATCTGCTTCACAGCAATGCGCATACCATGACGCGGGAGTTCTTCCGGGACGAGCTGCAGCGCGCGCCGTTCGGCAATCGGGCTCATCCCTTCATGCGGTCGCCCGCGCTTTTCAACTACCGCAATCCGTTCGACGTATTGGTCTCCGAAGCGAACTATTGGCACATCGACGGCAACAGTCCTTTGTCGGTGTTGCTGGGACATCTTTCCTTCGAGGAACGTATTGCCCGACTGATGGAGGATCGATGGCTGCTTGGCTCGGTTCGTGATCGGGTCGGCGAGTTTGCGGCCTGGCTGGACTGCGGCAACGTAGTCCCGATTTCGTTTGAAGAGATCGTTGGCGATGCTGGCGGTGGTTCGGACGAGGCATTCGAGGCATTGGTGTGGTCGCTGCAGCTCAAATTGCACGTGCCTGGGGTCACCCGGGACATGTGCTCCGCTGCGTCCGGTCGTTCGAGTCCCACGTTCAGGGAGGGCCGCATCAACGGATGGCGACAAGCCTTGTCGGCCAACGTCGTTCGTCAGCTTGAGGCACTCCCTCAAGACTTCATGGAGAAGTTCGGTTACGACGGCTCGTCAGTCCTGCCGCGTCACGTTGCGGCGTTTCGTCATCGACCACTGCGATTGATGTCGACCACGCACTTCTCCGTTCCGTTCTTGGTCGAAACGGATTTCCTCGACCACAATATTGTCTCGTTCAAGCAACGTTACTATGGAATTCCGTTCTCGGCTGGCAGCGCCGATCTCCGTCAGCTCTCCGAGGAGGGGCTCTCGCGATTTGCCAACTCCCAAAGCTTGGCGTCGGTACGCGCTGAAATTGTCGCGAGGGTGGTCGAACGACAAGTCGTGCCGATGGTCGGAAAACTCGTCAAATCCGAGTTGGAGAAGCTTCGCTCGTCCCAAGACCAAACCGCCTCCGTGGTCGCACCTTCTGCGCGTTCGATGGAAGCCGAAGAGGCCGGGAAAGCGGGATCGATGTTCGAATCCGGTGCGCTTGACCAACGCGGAGTTGGAGTTGAGGCATCAGCTCCGTTGAAGTCCGGTGGTGACGACAGAGTAGGCGAGGTCCGACCGCTCGGAAGCTTTTTAAGGTACAACCTTTTCCAGCGTCGCGACTGCATCATCGCTGTGCCGATGAGGATCGGTCCTGTCGATCCGAATCTCTACGATTTGAGATTTACCCCCGACGTGATCTCTGAACGCAGCTTGATCTCAGTCTACGTCGGAGTTTTGCGCGACAGCCTTCATTGGGCCTACAGGCGAGCAAGACAGTAATGTGGTGCTCGTGCGTCTATCATATCAGTCCAAACTGGGTCAGCTTTTCGATGAGATGATGGGCCAGTGGTTCGGGCTGCTGGCCGACCGTGCGCAAATGAATTTCGGGACTTTCGGGGGCTTCGTATGGCGCATCGAAGCCGGTGAAATTCTTGATCTCGCCGGCTTTCGCTTTTGCGTATAGCCCCTTGGGATCGCGCCTGGCGCATTCTTCGATCGGCGTGTCGACGAAGACCTCGATGAATTCACCGTCCGGGACCAGTCGCCGTACCGTTTCACGCTCCGCCCGGTATGGCGAAATGAAAGAGCACAAGACGATCAGTCCCGCATCCACGAGCAGCTTTGCCACCTCGCCGGCGCGCCGGATGTTTTCGACCCGGTCTGCCTCGGTGAAGCCGAGGTCACGGTTGAGCCCGTGCCTTACGTTGTCACCATCGAGCATCATTGTATGATGACCGGCAGCGTGAAGAAGTCGCTCTACGAAGTTGGCGATGGTCGATTTACCCGCCCCTGACAGGCCGGTGAACCAGACGATTGCCGGCTTTTGCTGCTTGTGCGCGGCGCGCTCGGCCTTTCCGATCAGGGTCGCCTGCCAGGGGATGTTGGTACCACGCCGCAAGCCGAAGGCGATCATGCCGGCGCCGACAGTATCATTGGTCAGCCGGTCGATCATGATGAACGAGCCTGTCTTGCGGTTCTTTTCGTAGGGATCGAACGCAACCGGGGTGCCGGTCGACAGGTTGCAGAAGCCGATGTCGTTGAGACCCAGTGTAGGGGCCGCTAGATGCTCGCGCGTATTGACGTCGATCTTGTATTTGATCCCGGTGACGGAGATCGGAGTGGTCTTGGTCCCGATGCGGGCCAAATACGAACGGCCCGGCATGAGCGGTTGATCGCTCATCCAGATGATATGGGCAGCAAATTGATCTGAGACTTCGGGACGCGACGCCGGGCTGACCAGGAGATCGCCGCGCGCGATGTCGATCTCATGCGCCAGTACCAGCGTGATGGCGTCGCCCGCTCCGGCGGATCGTTGCGGGCCTTCATAGGTGATGATCTCCTTCACGGTTGACGTCTGGCCGGAGCCGGCCGCGATGATGGGATCGCCGGGATTGATCGTACCGGAAGCGACCGTTCCGGCAAAACCCCTGAAATCGGGTCCCGGACGATTGACCCACTGCACCGGAAACCGGAACGGCTTGTCGGCAGCTCCGTGCGCGATGTCGACGGTCTCTAGGTATTCCAGCAGGGTCGGGCCATCATACCAGGGTGTCCTGCTCGAGGGGCTCGTGACGTTGTCCCCGTCGCGGGCCGAGATCGGAATCGCTTCGATGGACGAGAAGCCCAGCTTGGATGCAAAAACGCGATAGTCCGAGACAAGCCGCTCAAAAACGCTTGCCTGATACGAGACCAGGTCGATCTTGTTTACGGCGAGAACGATGTGGCGCAGACCGAGGAGCGAGCAAATCAGCGAGTGCCGACGTGTTTGGACCAGAACGCCTTTCCGGGCATCGATGAGCAGGATGGCAAGGTCGGAGTTTGATGCTCCGGTTGCCATGTTCCTCGTATACTGCTCGTGCCCAGGCGTGTCGGCGACGATGAAGGATCGCTTCGACGTTCCGAAAAAGCGATATGCAACATCGATCGTGATTCCCTGTTCGCGTTCGGCTTCGAGGCCGTCGACGAGAAGGGCCAGATCGATGCGATCGCCCGTCGTGCCATAGCGTGCCGAATCCCTAGCGAGCGCAGACAACTGATCTTGGAAGATCTGCTTCGAATCGTGAAGGAGTCGCCCGATCAGCGTGGACTTGCCGTCATCTACTGATCCACAAGTCAGGAACCTGAGAAGGTCCCTATTCGCGCGCTCCCCGGCACCGTCGACGCCGTCCATCAAAAGTAGCCTTCTCGCTTCTTCTTTTCCATCGAGGCGGTCTCATCACTGTCGATGAGGCGGCCCTGACGTTCCGACAGACGCGTCGACCGCAGGATAGAATTTCTTCGGGGGTGATGGCGTCGGATTCAATTGCTCCCGTTAGCGGGTAGCAACCGAGTGTTCGAAATCGAACACATCGCATTTCCGGCAGTTCGCCAGACGCGAGAGGCAGGCGATGATCGTCTACCATGATCCAAGCATCGTCGCGGCGGACCACAGGGCGTTCTTTGGCGAAATAGAGCGGCACGACCCGGATTTCTTCCAGCATGATGTAGTGCCAGATATCCAATTCGGTCCAGTTCGAAAGTGGGAATACGCGGATGGTCTCGCCCGGCCGAATCCGTGTGTTGAACAGGTTCCACAATTCGGGGCGCTGATTGCGCGGATCCCATACATGTCCTTTTGCGCGGAAGGAGAAAATACGTTCCTTGGCCCTACTCTTCTCCTCGTCCCTCCGGGCACCGCCAAATGCCGCGTCGAAGCCATGGAGGTCCAGTGCTTGCTTGAGCGCTTCCGTCTTCATGATCTGGGTATGTGCAGAGGATCCAGAGGTTATGGGACTAATGCCATGCGCCAATCCGTCTCGGTTGACATGGACGATTAGATCAATCCCGAGCCGACGTGCGGTTTCGTCCCGGAACGCGATCATCTCGCGAAACTTCCATGTCGTGTCGATGTGAAGAAGAGGAAATGGAGGTCTTGCCGGATAGAATGCCTTGATCGCAAGATGCAGCATCACGCTTGAATCTTTGCCGATCGAATACAGCATCGCGGGTGCCCTGAACTCTGCAATCACCTCGCGCATGATCTCGATGGATTCTGCCTCCAAGCTCCTGAGGTGCTTTGGCAGACCGCGTTGTCGGGACTTCCTCTGAGGTGCCGAAGTTTCCATCACTTATTATCTTACCTATCTTATCGTCTGCTGCTCTTTTTACGCTCGGATCGTCGCCTCGATGCCGGAATAGCGACAGTTCATGGATTTAGTGCCTGAAGTGTTGCCGGAAGACCCATATTGGTGCTTGAAGTCGCGGGGGAGTGAGGAAGGCGGCATGGCGGCCAGCCATGTTCATCTGATGGTCCTTCATTGGAAGCAGCTCTACCACACGGCTATGTTGGCGCAAAATGCGCTCGGTGGGCCTTCCTTTTGGGAGGGGCGCAGTTTCAATGCAGCAAGACGTTGATGATGTTTGTCCCGGCAGTCGGGCGCTGCGCTGAAGATCCGGCAGTGTGGTATGCTGTCCGAAACAGCCGGCATCGGCGGCTTAACCCAGCGCTTTGAGCGCAAGCTGGATTACCTTCGCGACGGGCACGCTTGCACTGACGCGCAACGCACCAGCCCTACGAGGGGGACGCGATGGCCAGGGTCGGTTCTCCGGTTGCTCGATTAGGGGTTGTGGGCTATTTTCCGGCCCTTTCGATGAGGAGCGGGCATGGGCGTTTTTGAGATGGTTGGTCGTCTAACTCGGGCGCGGCCGAAGGACCTGCGGATTGCCTCGCACCTACAAAATCAGAAGCTATCCGAGGCAAGCATTCTCCGGGCGCAGCGCCTCGGCGCCGCCATCACAAATTCCGTTCGAAGGCGGCGCGAACTCATTGCAAGCTCCGCTGAGATCAACGAGGGATTCGCAATGCCTGCCGCGAATTGGGATGCCGAAGCGGCAAATGATTACCTCAGATGTTACACGTTGCTAGCAACGCTCACGCCACAAGAGATCCGGTTGCTGCGTTTCCGGGCGCAGAATTTCACCGGGAACAACCTCGGCAGAATGGGACCCGGTGTAGGCACCAGCGGAACCAACCCAGTCGCCGATGACTTAGCGACGAAATGGAGCAAGGAGCAGCGGGACCAAGTTGTGTCGCATTGGCAAGCATTGACAAAAGATCTTCCATCTCAATTCGTGCTGAACGCTCCAAACATTCTGGGCGAATGCGGCTGGTGGTGGAGAAACCAAATTTTGAACGTCGATATCGTTGACTATCAAGAGCGTATGAGCCTGATCGCCCTTTCCGGTGTGCTGGAGCGCTTCCATGGTCGCTCGCTGCGCATTCTTGAAATCGGCGGCGGCTATGGCGCGCTCTGCCTCGGCGTTCTGAATGCACTCAAGCCCACCCAATACGTGATCTGCGATCTTCCAGAGTCTCTCCTGTTCTCCGGTCTTTACCTGACGGTGGCCTTGGACCGTGATGTTCGACTCGCGGGAACGGAGATAAGCATCGACCAAAGTTCGATCGGAGAGGTATGTCTTCTTCCCAACTACCTGGCTCAAACCCATCTTCGCGGCCAGCAATTTGACCTGGTGATCAACACGCTCTCGATGAGCGAGATGAGTCCCCATCAAGTCAAAATCTACGCAGAACTCATATCGAATGCGATCGGGTCGCATGGCGTATTCTTTGAACAGAACCACAACAACAAGCCGTCGGGGCTGATCGATTGCAAAGACTACCTGCCGCCCTTCTTCCGAAAGCAGGAAACGGTCGAAGCCAGCATCCCGATCATCAGGGGCCTCGCTTCGGCGTGGTCTAATTGAAGCCGAGACATCGACCGATTGATGCAGATTAAAAGGAATTAGAAACGACCATGGATCTGCGGAAATTTCTGCGAGGGGATATCGATACGGCGTCGAGAGTCCTTGATTACCAGCCGTTCATACTGTCTGACGACATCGAAACTGGAGCGGCCTATTCGTGGCTGCGAGGCAGCGACCCACGGACAGAGCCCGCGCTCGTTCTAAGGCGGAAGGAGATGGATCCCGCGGACTGGCGGATTGCGGTCGACACCAATGCAAGACTTCGGGCGATGTACGAGGACATTCTGGACGAAATCGCGGTGCGCTTCCCGGGCCAGACACTTCTCGACGTCGCCTGCAACAATGGCTACTTCCCAGTCGGAGCGGAAATCCGCGGGATGAGAGCAACTGGCATAGATCTCGGCAATTATGGGCCGGCCGTACAACTCCTCAATGATGCACTCGGCACCCAGGCCCGATTTATCCACGCTTCGTACAATTCGCGCACACACGAATTGCCAGATATTGGGCAGTTCGACGTCACGGTAATGTCGGCGATCATGTGCCATCTACCCGATCCGCTTTATTTTCTCGCCGCTGTTGGGAAGGCAACTAAGCGCGCCTTGATATTCTGGGGCCAACTCGTTGAAACCGAACGATTGCTGATCTCTTACCAACCACCTCACCCAAACCTATCGAGCCTGCCTGACTTCCCGCACTCGTTCAACGACAACACCCGGATCAGCGCCGGAATGTTCAAAGAAGCGACTCGGCAGATGGGCTTTCGCGACGTTATTGAAATCAAGCCGAAGCCCACGTGGCTTACGCAGCTCGTGGTACCGCGTGGAATCCCTCTCGAAAGCGAGTTGGGAACTGAAGGCTCTCGCCACGTCGCACTTATTGCTGTTAGATGAGTCAACATAGATCAGGGGACCGGCTTGATCATTGGGAGCATGAGCATCGACTCCACGTCCAGCTTTCCCTCCCCTGCACGAGTTGCTCCTTTCATCAGTTCGATAGAACTCAGCTTGCCCAAATTGAAAAGCGCATGAGGCCACCCACCCGTTCTGAATACAGAAATCATACATGCCGTGAGGGAACAGCGCTCGGATGGTCTGGTCGGCGGCGATATATTTATCTCGACCGGACGAGCCGCAGCTAGCTTGTTGTTCAGGTACTCCCGGGGGTCGCGGCTGGGTTGTGAGGGTACCACGCTCGAGACGAGAGAGACCGCCGTTTTGGACCAATCGATAACCAACACTACAACGCTATTGATCAAGAACGAACGCTACCAATCCTCAGCGAATTCACCAATCTTTTCAGCATTCTCCGGCTCCCCGTCCCGCTCATAACGGTCTGGTTGCAGGTTCGAGTCCTGCCGGGCCTACCAACGGACTACCCGTGTGTGCGGACACTTTGAGCCCGACTCGATTTCGTTTTTGAAGGCGACTCGATCTCACAATCCATCCGATACGTCTCGGAATTTTCGCCTCGATTTTTGCGCCGGTTCAAGGGACGGCCGCCATGGTCATTCGCGTTGCCAGAGGCGCCCTCCGGCCTGGCCTAGATGCTCGCTAGGTCGACCGAGATCACTTTTTGCTAAAGTGGATGATCCCGTCCCATTCAGCCGGAGGCGGTTCCAGCAGAAAGCCGACAACACGGTCGAGGTAGATTCCGACCAGGACATCGTCCGGACGCTCTCGTGCGAAGGCTTCGAAGGCGTCGAAGGCGCGCATCCAGTTGCGGCTGGCGTATGCTTCGTAGGCGCCGTTCCAATCACGAACGAGCTGCGTCATCGCGGGAGTGACGCGAAACTCCTCCTCTCCATCGAGGGCACCGAGGAGCTCGAAGAGGTCGAAAGATTTTCCGGTACCCTTTGGCTGGATCCTGTCGACGCGACGAAACAAGAACGCGTCCGAACAGGCCTCGGCGACTTGCCCGCTCGCAAGAATTTCCGTGCCATAGTATTTGTTCAGCCCTTCGATCCGGGAGGCTTGGTTTACGGTATCGCCGATGGCGGTATAATCGATCCGATCGGACGACCCGACGTTTCCGACCACGGCTTCGCCGACGTGAAGTCCGAACCGCGTTCTCCATGGCGCAAGCCCAATGGTGCGCCAACGTTCGTTCAGACGGAGAGCGGCCGCCCGGCATTTCAGCGTGGCGTGACAGGCCACATGCTCATGCCGCTCGACCGGCACCGGCGCGTTCCAGAATGAGAAGATCGCGTCGCCGATGAACTTGTCGACCGTGCCCTGTTCCCGGAGGACCACCGAGGCGAGCTCCTCGAAATACTCGGATAGATGCTTCATGAGATCCGCAGCCGAAACAGAGCCGGCCATCGCGGTGAAATCCTGGACGTCCGTGAACAGGATGCTGACGCAGCGCGCCTCGCCGCCAACCGCGACGACCTTCTCCGTCTCGAGAATGTCCCTCACAAGCGTCTTCGGCACGAACTTCGATACCTCTCGGATCGCTCCCTTCATCCCCGACATCGACCTGATCAGCGCGTTGATCTCCCGAACCCGCGAATCGAAGCCGACCGGAGCGTCGAGCTTGAACGATCGGATCAGGTCGGCCTCGCCGGCGAGCCTCATGACAGGCTTCGAAATCGAGTGTGCGAAATAGGCAATCGCCGGCAATGACAGCGCGAAGATGAGAAGAGCCGCTGGGATACTCCGCGCGGCAGCATCGACGAACGTGCCCATGAAATCCGAAAGCGGCGCCGCGTACAGCACGAAGAACACGCCACCGTCCCTGGCGATCTGGCGGACGACAGTAGAGAAGTAGTCGGCGCCAGCCGCGTGGAATCGCGTCAGGGGAAAAGGACCGTCCCGCTCGAATATACGTATCGCCTCCCGCATGACGGGATCGGAAACGTCGCCCACGGTCGCGACGACGACCGTGTCGCCTCCAGAAGACTTGAACATCTGACCGGGATCCGAATGAGCAAGGATCCGCCGCTGGTCGTCGAACGCCAGGAAGCGATGCGCATCGTTCAATCGAACCGAGCGGACATAAGCCATCAAGCGATCGATCGTGATGTCGACGCCAACCGCTCCGCCGTCGAAAGCTCTGGCGAGAGTGAAGCCGGGCATCGAGGTGGTGGCGAAGATGTAAGGTGCATTGCGGACGGTCCTGTCCGGACTCGCTTTGGCATCTCGATACCAGGGGCGCCGCCGCGGATCGTACTCCGTCTGCCTGTCCAGCGTGCCGATCTGCCGGCGTCCGGCATCCAGAAAGAGCCACGTCTCGCTTCGCTTGTGGATTTGCTGAATCGCGAACCGCGTGTTCCGAGGCCCTCCCAATGCGGCGATGAAAGGAGCTTCGGCCTCGGAAATCGACAATATCTGGAAGTAGCCGCCGTCTTCGTATCCGACATAGGCCGCCGATATCTGCGGATTCAGCGAGAGAGTGGTCAGAATCAGCGCTTCGATCGACATCTTCAGGCCGTCGATCCGTTTTACGGAGGGGTCGTCGCTGAGCTGCGCCGCCATCAAGAAAGCGGGAGCAAAGAATCCGAGCCGCCGCTCGTTGATCCGTTCGATCGTGGCCTTGAAGGTCTCGCCGGCCACCTTCACCGCGGTCCTGCGGGTCTCGATGAAATTGGTGATCGTCAGCGCGGTTCCGAGCAGAAAGGCCGCGAGCACGAACAGCATCAACACCGTGACGAATAGCGGGATCCGCGGAGCTCCGCCTGCACGACGCATGGCTACAAGTTCCACATTCGGCTCACGTGGACAGGTCGTTGATGCGCTTCGACAGATAGTCGACCCAATACCGGAGAAAAGGATCGGCCTCTTCCAGTTTCTGCCTGAGCCTGGTCTCGCTCACGGCCAGGAGCTCACATCCGTTTTTCGTGTAGGCCGTCGCCGCGCGTTGCGCCCCGGCCATGAGAGCGTGAATGCCGAACATCTCGGGCGGCTTCAGCTCCGTCACGGCACGCTGCTGGGCGGTCCCGAACCTGAGGAAAATGGTAACGTCGCCCCGAAGGAGGACATAGGCGAGCGTTCCGGCTTCGCCCTCGGCAAAGATGGTCGAGTTCGGCGGATAGGCTCTTCGACCCAGGCCCTCCCGGATGGAGACGATCGGAGCATCCGTCGCTCTGGGTTCGATGATCATGGCGCTCGCCTGCTTCTATTTCCCTGCGTTTTCGGTCGGGAATATCTGCTTCCAGTCCTCCTTCATGACGACGACGGTCCAGCCCTGCAGGCGGCCGAGCAGTTATGCAGTTCGTGCCAGTTTGCCCCCGAACTTCGTCTCCGAGGCGAGGACGCGCTTTAGCTTAACCTCGGAGTTGTCCTTTGATGTAGATCAATACTCTTCCTCCGAAGCTCCGGCGCCCCGGTCGCTGAATCGCTATGTAATCTCAACGCTTGAAGGCAATGCCTCCAAGCTCGGCTATCTTACAAACCGAGACGCAATCGGAGGAAACGACAGGAAACGCAGGCGAGCGCGAAAGAAGAATCAACCGCAGTCATCCCGCCACTTATCGCGGGATGGAAGCGTTGTCGTGAGAGGCCCAGTACTGGCTCCGGGACTGCATCAGATCGGCAAGGGTGGCTTTGGCTCGATCCAATCTGCGAAGCGCTTCTGCCTGCCGCACGCTGAAGGTGGTCAGGGTGAGGTCACGCCGCGCGGCCTGCACCTCGTGCAACACATGATTGATTGCTTCATTTAACATTTTGACCCTGCCAGATGATGCTCGTCCGAGGCCGGCCGTCTTCTTCCGAGGCGCGGCAACCCTTGAGCTGGTCAAGCGTCACGCCCCTGCTGGATGTCGAAGCGTTGCTGACCGCCAAACTTGGTGAGAATTGGAAGGCCGTGTGACGATAAATAGACCGAGCTCGGAAGCGGAAGCCTCAAACGGAGGACACGCGGGCGTTCGGCCTCACGGCGCCCCACACCAGTTTCGCGGCGGAATCGGCCCGAAAGGCGC
The DNA here is from genome assembly GCF_024199845.1 of Bradyrhizobium sp. CCGB12. Lineage (NCBI taxonomy): Bacteria > Pseudomonadati > Pseudomonadota > Alphaproteobacteria > Hyphomicrobiales > Nitrobacteraceae > Bradyrhizobium > Bradyrhizobium sp. CCGB12. Next base: position 5,215,639 of record NZ_JANADO010000001.1, read on the forward strand.
TGAAGCCCACCGGGAACCCTGCCGCGCCGGTCTGGATTCCCGCAATATTCGGCGTAATGTCACGCTGCCTGCGCAGAACAATTGCAAAAGACATCCGGGAGGAAGTGATGCTCGACACCACGCTTAGCGCGCGCGTCCAGGTTTTCCTCGACAAGTTTGGCGCCGCGCTTGCGGCGGGCGACTACGACACCGCCGTGGAAATGTTCGCTCCGGAATGCTACTGGCGCGACCTCGTGGCCTTCACCTGGAACATCAAGACCATGGAAGGTCGCGATCAGGTCCGCGACATGCTCGCGCATTGCCTCGCGCATGCGAAGCCGCGCAACTGGAAAATCGCCGAGGGTGAAACGCCAACCGAGGCTGGCGGCGTCACCGAGTCCTGGATCTCGTTCGAGACCGAGGTCGCGCGCGGATATGGACTCATCCGACTGCAGAACGGCCAGATCTGGACGCTCCTGACAACGATGGCCGAACTCAAGGGCCATGAGGAAAAGGCTGGCTTCAGCCGACCGCTCGGCGCCAGGCACGGCGTCAATCCCGGCTCCAAGACCTGGAAGGAGCTGCGCGACGAGGAAGCCGAGCAACTCGGCTTCAAGACCCAGCCCTACGTGCTTATCGTCGGCGGCGGACAGGGCGGCATTGCGCTCGGGGCGAGGCTGCGCCAGCTCGGAGTGCCCACGATCATCGCCGAAAAAAACGCACGCGCCGGTGATTCCTGGCGCAACCGCTACAAGTCGCTCTGCCTGCACGACCCCGTCTGGTACGACCATCTTCCTTACATCGATTTCCCCAAGAACTGGCCTGTGTTCTCGCCCAAGGACAAGATCGGCGACTGGCTGGAAATGTACACCAAGGTCATGGAGCTGAACTACTGGACGAACACGACCGTCAAACACGCCAGTTGGGACGACACCAAGAAGGAATGGACCGTCGCCGTCGAGCGGGATGGCAAGGAGATCACGCTGCGGCCCAAGCAGCTCGTGTTCGCGACCGGCATGTCGGCCAACGCGAACATGCCGAAAATCAAAGGCATGGAAAACTTCAAGGGCGAGCAACACCATTCCTCACGCCATCCCGGCTCCGACGGCTACAAAGGCAAGAAGGTGGTGGTGATCGGCTCGAACAATTCGGCCCATGACATCTGCGCTGCGCTGTACGAGGCCGGCATCGACGTGACGATGGTGCAGCGCTCGACGACGCACATTGTGCGCTCGGATTCGCTGATGGCGACCCTCGGTGACCTCTATTCCGAACGTGCCGTCCGCAGCGGAATGACCACGGCAAAGGCCGATCTGATCTTTGCTTCACTGCCCTACCGCATCTTGAATCAGTTTCAAAAGCCTGTTTACGACAAGATCCGCCAGGACGACGCCGCCTTCTATGCCGGGCTGGAGAAGGCCGGCTTCAGGCTGGACTTCGGTGACGACGATTCCGGGCTGTTCATGAAGTATCTGCGCCGCGGCTCGGGCTATTACATCGACGTCGGCGCTTCGCAGCTCATCATTGACGGCAAAATCAAACTGTTCGCTGGACAGGTCGAGGAAATCACGCCCAACGGCGTCAGGCTCGACAACGGCAAGGAATTGCCAGCGGACGTGATCGTCTATGCCACCGGCTACAGCTCGATGAACGGCTTCGTCGCCGATCTCGTCAGTCCGGAAATGGCCGACCAGGTCGGCAAGGTGTGGGGCCTCGGCTCGAATACGACAAAGGACCCCGGGCCATGGGAAGGTGAACAGCGTAACATGTGGAAGCCGACGCAGCAGGAAGGACTATGGTTTCACGGCGGTAACCTGCATCAGTCGCGGCATTACTCGCAATTCCTTTCCCTGCAGTTGAAGGCGCGCCACGAGAGCATCCCGACGCCGGTCTATGGCCTACAGACTGTCCACCACAAGGCTTGAAATGCCGAGTGCACAATTGGGCTCGCCGAGCGCGAGCCCAATTCCATTTCCGGATCTGCGTACCAACACAGGGTCCGCCTTGTTTCGCTGAGCCGACATCGCTGACTTGACCCGCCATGTCGGGTTGGGGTCGATTTTGTTGAAAAAGTCGACGCTTGCGCCGATTGATCTTCGCTGATTCAGTCGTCGCGAGAGGACTGAATCATGATGGGACATCAGCTGGGTGAGCAGGCTGCGTTGTTCTACGAGTTTTCGCTCGAGCGGCACATTCCGAGCGATCATCTGTTGCGATCAATCGACAGGTTCGTGGACCTCGATGGGCTGAGGCGAGAGCTGTCACCCTTCTACAGCACGATCGGGCGTCCCTCGATCGCCCCCGAGCTGATGATCCGGATGCTGCTGGTCGGCTACTGCTTCGGTATCCGATCGGAGCGTCGCTTGTGCGAAGAGGTCCACCTCAACCTGGCATACCGCTGGTTCTGCCGCCTTGGGCTCGATCGTGACGTGCCCGATCACTCGACCTTCTCGAAGAACCGACATGGCCGCTTCCGCGACAGTGATCTGTTGCGACAGCTGTTCGAGGCCGTATTGCGCCGCTGCATCGACGAGGGGCTGGTTGGCGGAGAAAGCTTTGCAGTCGATGCCAGCCTGATCAAGGCCGACGCGAACCGGCAGAACGGCGTCGAGGGCGAGAAGGGGTTGCCCCCACAAGCTGCAAGCCGTGCCATCGACGAGTATCTAGCCGTCTTGGACGATGCGGCTTTTGGGGCCGCGACCGAGATCGTCCCCAAGTTCATCTCACCGGCTGATCCAGCCGCACGCTGGACCGGCGCCCATGGCGGGCAGGCTTTCTTTGCCTACTCTACCAACTATCTGATCGATGTGGAGAACGCGATCATTGTCGACGTGGAGCCGACCACGGCGATACGGCAGGCGGAAGTTCTCGCTGCCAAGCGCATGATCGAGCGAACCGCGAAGAACTTCGCTCTCCACCCGTCCAGACTCCTCGGTGATAGTGCCTATGGTTCAGCCGACATGCTGGGCTGGCTGGTCGATGAACACGGCATCGAGCCGCATGTGACCGTGTTCGACAAATCGGCACGCAAGGACGGCACCTTCGCACGGGAGGACTTCAATTATGATCCAGCCGGCGACGTTTATATCTGTCCTGGCGGCAAGACACTGACCACAACAGGGACACGTGTGAATGATGGCGAGACGTTGCTTTATCGAGCGAGCAAGGCTGACTGTGACGCTTGTGCTTTGAGGCCACGCTGCTGCCCGAACACGCCTGCTCGAAGGGTGCCTCGTTCGATTCATGAGGGGGCCCGCGACATGGCGCGGGCGATTGCCAACACCTGGGAGGGGCGAACATCAAGACGACTGCGCAAGAAGGTCGAAATGTTGTTCGCTCACCTCAAACGCATTCTCAGGCTGGACCGACTGCGACTACGTGGACCGAATGGTGCCCGTGACGAGTTCCTCCTCGCAGCAGCCGCGCAGAACCTTCGGAAATTAGCTAAGCTGGTCCCAATGCCGCAGCCAAAGGCGGCCTGAGAGATGGTCGGTTCGCGCTGCAATTTGCGGCCGCCTCTGCCGCGAGACGGACTTCTTCAACGGAATCGGCCAGAAGCGGATACTTAGACCAAGACGGGTCGGCCGCGGGTTGGCTTCTCGCTACCAGTTGATCCCGATCGAAAGGCCGACCGCCGGAATTGTCCAGGCGGAATGCCAAACTCGCGCTTGAACGCGCGATTGAACGCCGCTTCCGAATCGTATCCGACCTCGGACGCCACGTGTAAGACCGCTTCCCGGCTCGTCTGCAGCATTCTTGCAGCGAGTTGCAATCGCCAGCGCGCCAGATAGGTCAGTGGCGGTTCGCCGAGAAAGCGGGAGAACCTTTCGGCGAGGACCGAGCGCGACACGCCTGCCTCCACAGCAAGCTCGTCCATACTCCAATGGTGTCTAGGCCTCCGGTGCAGAAGTGCCAGTACGCCGCCGACGACCGGATCCCGCGCGCCCGCAAGCCAGCCGGTCTGCTCCGGCGGCAGCGCTTCCATATAGCGGCGAATGCTCTCGATGAAGAGCGCCTCAGCCATCTTGGAGAGGAGGACTGACTGTCCCGGCCGCGCCGATCCGGCCTGAGAGACAAGATAGCGGACCGAGTTTTCCAACCACTCGCCAGCCGCGTCGCCGCGGAGGTTGATCTTGATCATCAGCGGCAACCCGGCGAGGAAGAGCCGATCCGCATGCCGCTCGCAACCGAAATAGCCGCATACAAACCTGGTCGTCTCGCCGCCGCCGCCCAATCGCATCGTTGTCAGACTGCCCGCCAGATACTTGTCGAGCGAGGCTCCGCTGTCGAGAAAGGTCGAGGGCGATCCGTTTGAAACCGTATGGGCATCGCCGTGGGGAATGATCAGGATATCCCCGGCAGTAACCGGTATATGCTCTTGGCCCGGGAAGCGCACCACCGCCTTTCCGTCGATGACCAGGTGGTAGCTGACAAGACGCTCGGTCCCGGGCGCGAGCACGTGGGCGACGTCATGCAGGTGCGGCACCTGGAAACCCCAAGGGGCCGTGCACTCCGCATGGTAGAAGATGGCACCAGTCATGCGCACCGACGTCAGCGCATCCGATAGAGCATCCATTTCGTTGCTCCGCCGATCGTGAAGCGTGACCACGCTGCAAAGAAGCACGGATTTCCGGCAAAGTTTGGAATGCGGATTTGCCCTAGCCTGTTCCCTCAGGGTGGATGCCGCTACCAATAGCCGCATCGCGACGCACCGCCGGCAAGGTCTCGCAGGAGGTTTCAATGGGCAAGGCATTCGACGTGATAGTCGTGGGTACGCGCTGCGCCGGTTCGACAACTGCCATGTTACTGGCGCGAAAGGGCTACCGGGTGCTGGCGGTCGACCGCGCATCATTCCCGAGCGACACCATCTCAACTCATATCCTGCATCCCCTCGGTGTAGGGGCGCTCTCGCGATGGGGGCTGCTCGACAGGCTGGTGGCGACCGGATGTCCCCCAATCCATACTTACGCCTTCGACTTCGGCGCGTTCACGATCGCCGGTACGCCGGGCACGGACGAGAATCCCGTCGCTTACTGTCCCCGTCGGACGATCCTCGACAAGCTGCTGGTCGACGCCGCGGCCGAAGCCGGCGCCGAGATCCGTCAAGGTTTCAACGTCGAGGAGATTATTATCGATGGGGGGCGTGCGGCCGGCATCAAGGGTGGATCGAAGCACGGTGGCTTCGTCACGGAACATGCGGACGTTGTCGTCGGGGCAGACGGCCGGCACTCGATGGTAAGCGATGCGGTTCACCCTGAGCAATACCGCGAGAAGCCGCCTCTGCTGGCCGGTTATTACAGCTATTGGAGTGGGCTGCCGATGGACGGTCGGTTTGAAGCCTATAGTCGCGAAAAGCGCGCATTTGCGGTCGTCCCGACCCACGACGATCTGACGCTCGTGATTGCCGGATGGCCTTACGCCGAGTTTACGGAGAACCGGAAGGACATCGAGGGCAACTATTTGAAGGCGATCGAACTGGCACCGGCGTTTGCCAAACGGCTGCGCTGCGCAACCCGCGTAGCATCATTCGCCGGCACTGCCGTACCGAACTATTTCCGCAAGCCATACGGCCCCGGATGGGCCCTCGTGGGGGACGCCGGTTACAATAAGGACTTTATCACCGCGCAGGGAATTCTCGATGCCTTCCGCGATGCCGAACTCTGCGCGAAGGCACTCCATGAGTCCCTCTCGGGGGCGCGGTCATTCGACAATGCAATGGCCGACTATCAGCGAATCCGCGACGAGCGAGGTGGAGCGATGTACGATTTCACTTGCGAACTCGCAGCGCTCGAGTCTCCACCGCCCGAGCTGTTACAGCTGCTTCAGGCGGTGCACGGCAATCAGATGGCCATGGATGGATTTGCGCGACTGAACGCTGGCACGATATCACCAGCCGAGTTCTTTGCACCGGAGAACACCGGAGCGATCTTTGCCGCTGCAGCCGCGAGTGCTCACAGCAAGGCAGCTGCCGCTGAGAGTACCCCGTGTCGTAGCTGAGAGCATGTGACCAAGTCCGTTTCGGGTCAAGAGCAGCGGTCAGCCGATCGGTCGGACGACGTCCGGCTTCCCTAAGACAGCAGACATGGCAATGGCTCTCGTGGTGTTCAGTTCAGGGCCAAAACCGGACAAACTCGCAACATCACGAAACAGGGATTCGGATTGCTCGCGCCTAATCGGCGCCCCATCTCGAATGGATCGCAAAGGGTCCGAAGATGGAACGTTCCGCACTTGTCGCAGGAGCAACCGGCATAGTGGGCAACAATCTTGCCCGGCATCTGCTGGAGCGCGGGTGGTCAGTGTACGGGCTGGCACGCAGGCCAGGAATTGATATCGCGGGTATGTTGCCGATCGCCGCTGATTTGTTGGATCCGGCGTCTCTCGGATCGGCGCTGCGCGATCTGCGTCCCACGCATGTTTTCTTCACCACGTGGCTTGGACAGAAAACAGAGGCAGAGAATATCCTGATCAACTCTGCGATGGTGCGCAACTTGCTGGATGCATTGTCATCTGCCGCGTCGGTCAGGCACGTCGCACTCGTAACTGGCCTTAAGCACTATCTCGGGCCGTTCGAATCCTATGGTCAAAGCAGCTTGATCGCCACGCCGTTTCGAGAGGACCAGCCTCGGCTCGATACTGAGAATTTCTATTATGCCCAGGAAGATGAGGTGTTCGCGGCGGCGAAACGAGACGGCTTCAGCTGGAGCATTCACCGGCCACATACGATCATAGGCTATGCCGTCGGGAATGCCATGAACATGGGCACAACGCTCGCTGCGTATGCCACGATCTGCCGCGAGATCGGACGGCCTTTTCTGTTTCCAGGCTCTGCAACTCAGTGGAACGCACTAACGGATATGACGGACGCCAGACTGTTGGCCAGACATCTGGAATGGGCGGCCACGACAGATGCCGCCCGCAATCAGGCTTTCAATGTTGTCAACGGGGACGTGTTCCGTTGGAAGTGGATGTGGGGGCGCTTGGCAGCTTGGTTCGGACTGCAGCCAGCAGCGTTTCCGAGCGAGCGCCTTCCGCTTGAGCAACAGATGAGCGACGCCCGCCCGATCTGGTCGGACATCGCCCGGAAGCATCATTTGGCAGAACCGGATCTCAACCGGCTGGCGTCTGCGTGGCACACCGATGGAGACCTCGGTCGGCCAATCGAGGTTGTCACCGACATGGGCAAGAGTCGTCGGCTGGGGTTCCTTGACTATCAGGCGACGGACGAAAGTTTCTTCGACCTGTTCACGACTCTGCGAGAGAAGCGAATCATACCGTGAGCGAGGCGGCTCGCTCGAGGTGTTCGAACCGAGAACACGCCCCCGAGGGCTGCCGGGCTGTCGGCCAGATGGGCCGCGACCGCACCCGGCAAGCATCATCACGCGGAGGCCAGCACTCGTCGATCTCTGCAGCGCCCCATGGCTTTTCCACGACGGCGTCACGGCTTCCGAAAGCTCATCTCTGCGAAATTCCGATCGCGAATAGCGCCATCAACGAGGGCCGGAATCCGCCATTCGGGCTTATCTCCAGAAGCTCACCGCGGCCGGTGCTGCACGCGGTGATGTTGAGCAACGCCAGGCATGGCCCCATAAGCCCTGTTGGGCCCGAACCAGGGAGCCGCGCCGCCAGGGAGCTCCAGACCCGCTCTGCCTGCTGGCGTCAGCTCGCAGCCGTTCAATACATCCCTGTCGGGATATTGCGCCTGAAACGAATCCGGATCTTGAGTCGCCCAGAGCGGGCACTGTGCGCTTGCAGAGCTGATCACGCCAATCGACATCATCGCCGCAATAATGGAAGTCCTGAATCCAATCATACTCGTTCTCCGAAGGATTTTTGTTCTCGTGCGGAGCATTCGCGCTGACTGGAATCGGCTGCTCTGTTGAAAGCGTTTCCTTCGAATTCTTTTGGACAAGGGTTATGTAGGGATGCGATCGAGAAAAGACACGCAGTGAAAAGTCACGGCTGCGCGAACGGCGAACCGGCATGCTCACCGCTGCGTGACGCGCACCCCGCAATGCAAAGTCTGTAGCCGCACCCGAACGGATGTAGCCGATGTTACGGCTGCCAGACGAAACGCCATATCCGAACTGAGGGCTGGGCATTCGACCTTCCCGGGATGACATTCTGCCCGGAGTGCAGAACCCGTCCGATCGCGCCGAGCGATTGCGACGAGGGAGGCTACGATGGATTTTTCGCGAATGTCGGATGGAATCCGGCTGCATCACGCCTCTCATCACCACGATGGGTACGACGGCGAGGGCGGACCGGGTCCTGCGCCGAGGGCCCCGTTCGTGACTGAGGCGGTCGGCGGTGGCGCCCCGGTCCATCGTCCCGGCCCGACTGAAGCGCACGCCACGAGCGCGCATGCCTGGCATCATGACCGCGACCCGGTTCAGTACAAACATCCCACATCGGGGGTCGACACCGGCGGCCACGCCGGCAACCACACCGAGGCGGGCCCGGATGTTTCGTCCACGAAGCCTGCTTCCGGCGCATCCCATGCCGGGATGGGCATTGCTTCGATCGAGAGTGGGGCGAATACGGCCGGGAACGGCGGGGATGGCCACTTCTACGGAGGTATCATTCACGCGTCCCTGCTGATCTACGAGCCGATCAACATCTCAGTGAGCGCGGGATACGGCGCGGTCGCCCTGGCCAGCCAGTCCAACAATCTGAATGTCGATCAGTCCGCTTTTCAGATGGCCGGCGTCGGCGGTGATGGCGGCAACGACAACCTTGCATCGGGAGGAAACGTCACGTCGTCCTCAGGCTCCGGCGTGATCGCCAGCGGCGACAACAGCGCCGGGAACGGCGGCAGCGGCTATTTCTCGGGTGCGATCGTGGACGCTCCCGTGGTGATTTATCATCCGATCAATATTGCATTGGCGAGCCCGGGCGGCTCTGCGCATGCAAGTCAGTCGAACACGGTCGACATCGACCAATCGGCTACGCAGATCGCGGGCGTCGGCGGAAGTGGCGGACATGGCAATGTGGCCGCCGGCGGCAGCGTCATCACGCTCGACCCCAGTTGGGGATCAAGCAACGGAGGGAGCGTCTTTGGCGTTCACACGGGCGGAACCGAGGCCGGCAATGGCGGTGACGGCGTGTTCTACGGGGAACTCGTCCATACCTCGGTTGTCGTGTACAACCCGATCAACATCGCAATCGCGGGCTATGGCTCCAGCGCTTACGCGGTCCAGATAAATGATGTCTCCGTGGATCAATCCGCGATTCAGATCGCCGGTATTGGCGGCCACGGCGGCAGCGACAACGCCGCGGCGGGCGGCCATGCAAGCCTTCTCTCCCATCTGTGGGGCGGCTCAGATACGATCGCAACCGGTTCGAACAGCGCAGGCAATGGCGGCAACGGCTATTTTGCAGGCAGCCTGATCGACGTCAGCGTCGCGATCTACGCCCCCATCAACATAGCAATCGCAGGTCCACATTCGACGGCCGTCGCCGATCAAGTCAACAACGTGCACATCGACCAGAGTGCGATCCAGATCGCCGGAGTTGGCGGGGACGGCGGCACCGGCAACCTCGCGCTGGGCGGCGATTTCGCGCATCTCTTGTCGGATCTTCACCTGCTGGCATAGCGAAAATTGCATCGCTCGCATGGCCGATCGCATCGCGACGCGCACCGTCGCCACTCTCCGCATGCAAAGCCCACGCAGAGGCGGCCTCCCCTGACGAAAACTCGTACTTTCGTACGTAGGCCCACCAAACCGGGTGGTGTCCGATTTGACATCTATCGCCCTCGCGCACGAGCGGATCAGACTTGGCGCGCGCGTCCGCCTGATGGGGAGGATGTTGCACGACAGCCAACACAACGACGGAGGCCTCAAATGTTGCCAAAGGCAATCAACGTCTCGGATACGATCAAGGTCAAATCGATCGACACCGGTGGTCAAAGTGCCGGAAATGGCGGCGACGGTGTTTTCAAGGGAGCCATCATCAGCAAGCCGACTGTCAACTACGATCCGACCAACAAGGCGGAAGGTGCTGACGTGCACGTGAGCACCGGCGATCACGTCAAACAGTCGGCGGATTGGGATGCCGGCGGCGCAAACGCCAAGGCCTCGGTGCTCTCCAAGGCCCATGGCGGAGACGCCGAGTCGAACGGAAGCCAGAAATCCTACAGCGGCTACGATACGTCCAAGGTCCACGCCAATACGGATGCCACCCAGATCAACAAGGTCATGGTGGACCAGCACCAGGAAGTTGCGGCCGGCATCGGCGGCGATGGCGGAGACGGCAACTTCGCATGGGGTGGCGGAGTGAGCTTCGATCTCGATACGCTCTGACCAGCCGCTCGTCCGACTGGAGGGACCGACGGCCGCGGCCGCCGGTCCTGGATTTCACGCCAATGATGTACCGATGCCGTTGCCGGATTGCGTTGGCCATCGGTCAGGTGCGCCGGACCTCGATTTCAGGCGGTGATGATCATGCTGATGCCGCCCCTTCGGTTGCCCATCCTGCCGCAGATCCGAACGCCACTGCACGCGGCCCTCTGGTCCTGCGTGGGACCGTTAGCTCTCGTCTTCGCATATAGCTGCAGCTACAACCTGCTTCTGTTTGCGCCCTCCATCTATCTTCTTCAGATCTACGACCGGGTGCTGTCGAGCCGGAGCGGCGACACGTTGTTCCTGCTCACGCTCATTGTCGCGATCACAGTGGTTGTCGGCGGCGTGTTCGATGCATTGCGGCGCGCCGTCCTCGGACGCCTCGGCGGCTGGCTCGACGATCGCCTTCGTCCTTGCGTGCTTTCGGCCGGTCTCGAATCGGCATTTCGCGGCGATGGGACGCAAGCGTCGGGCGCATATCGGGATCTCACCGTGCTGCGCCAGTTCGTCGAGTCCGGCGCATGTACGATGCTGTTCGACGCGCTCTGGGCGCCCCTGTTCCTCCTTGTCCTCTTCCTGATCCATCCCCTGCTCGGCATGGTGGGCGCCTGCTGCGTCGCCTTCCTGTTCGCTCTCACGGTTGCCGGAGAGCTGGTCACGGAAGACGTTCTGCTCAGATCCGGCGCCGCGCTCTCCAGAAGCTACGGTCGCCTTCAGACCGCCGCGGGCAACATCCACATGATCCGTGCCATGGGAATGTTCGATAGCGCTGCGCGCATGATCCACCGTGACGCGCAGCAAGCGCGCAGAGAGCACGATGTGGCACTCCGGCGAGGCGAGATCGTCTCACTGGCGGCCAAGCCGGTTCGCGCGCTGTCGCAGGTCTTGATCATGGGGGCTGCCGCATGGCTCGTCCTCGATCACGGCAAGAATCCAGCCATCATCTTTGCTGCGATGCTGATGTTCAGCCGGGCGCTCGCGCCGGTCGAAAGTGCGGTCGCAGGCTGGAAATCACTCGTGACGGCCGTGACCGCCTGCCAGCGGCTCGGCGCACTTCTCGCCGCATTCCCCGTCGTCCGGCAGGAGAGCGCGTCGGTCTTCCCGCCGCAGGCGCGAAGTGGCCTCGTCGTCGACAATGTCAGCGTGTGGCTTGCGGGGAGCAACCATCTCCTGCTGAACGGGGTCTCGTTCAGCCTCATGCCCGGAGAATGCCTTGGCATTATCGGTCCGTCCGGATCAGGCAAGTCCCTGCTCGGCCAGGTGATCGCCGGGCTGTCGATGCCGACGCATGGCCGTGTCCTGCTCGACAATACCGACGTTTCGCTGCTCCGCGAGGGCCGCAGCGGCGACAGCCTCGGTTATCTCCCCCAGGATATCAACCTTTTCGGCGACACCATCAACGACATCATCGCACGCCTTGAAGATGCCGACCGGCAGAAGGTCGTGGAAGCGGCCAAGCTCGTCGGAATCCATGGGGCGATCATGCGCCTGCCCGAGGGTTACGACACGCCGGTTCACAGTGAAGCAGCCTTCTCACGCGGGTATCGGCAGCGCCTCGGTCTTGCCCGCGCCTTTTTTGGCAACCCGCGCCTGATCGTTCTCGACGAACCCAATGCCAGCCTCGACTACGGCGGCGAGCGAATGCTGCTGGATGCCATCGAGCGCATGAAGCTCGAAGGTGTCATCCTCGTTGTCGTCACTCACAGGATGGGTCTCCTCGCCGCCACGGACAAGATCGCCATCATGGAAGACGGTGCGGTCGCCGCGTTCGGCGACAGCGAGGACATCTTTGAACGGCACCTGAGCCGCCCCCAAGTTACTTCGCAGATTGTGCCATGATCTGGAATTCTCTCACCATCTGGAAGCACGCCGCCGTATCGAGACTTCCCATGATCTGGGACCGGCTCATGCGAGCGCCGGCAAGCCCTCCGCCCGCCCGACGGTCTGGAGTCGTGGTGACCGCAATCGACGATTTCGCGCCGCTGGAATTTCCATGGTGCTCGACGCCCACGCCGACCTCTCCACGCGGAAGGCTTCGCGGTATCACCGTCGCGGGCAATCTGCTGGTGCTCTGCTTCATGCTGGGGCTTGGGACATGGGCGAGCCTCGCGCCGCTCGAAAGCGCCGCGATCGCCTCCGGCGTCGTGGAATCGGAATCGAGCCGCAAAACGATTCAGCATCTGGAAGGCGGTATCGTCAGGAAGATCCTGGTTTCGGATGGCGATATCGTGCGAAGCGGCCAAACGCTGATCGCGCTGGACGACACCCGGGCCAGCTCGGAGATGCAAAGCCTTCAAGGCCAATTGTGGGATGCAGCTGCGCGTGCCGCTCGGCTTGAAGCCGAGCAGCAGAGATTTGAAACGATCGCAATCCCGGACGCGCTGGGCCAGGACAGCAAGCAGAACGGCGTGGCCGCCGCTGCGGTGTCGGCGCAGCAGTTCATCTTTCAGGCACGCCTGCAGGTTCACGAGTCGCAGCTCGCGGTCATTCGCGAACGAAGGCGTCAAGTCGAGAAGGAGATCGAAGGTCTCACGGCGCAGGAGAGCGCCACCGGGCAGCGGATCAGCATCGTCCGGGAGGAGCTGGACATGGTCGCGACCCTCGTCAACAAGGGGCTCGAACGGCGGCCGCGACTTCTGAACCTGCAGCGGGAGCTGGCCGACGTCGAGGGCCGCCGCGGCGAGATCACCGCGCAGATTTCCCGCGCCGGGCAGGTCATCAGCGAACAACAGGCCACGTTGTTCAAGCTCGAGAGCGAGAGACAGAACGAGATCGCACAGTCGCTTCGCGAAGCACAGAACCAGATATTTCAGCTCCGCGAGCGGTTGCTTGCGGCCAGGGATCAGCTATCGCGAACGGAGGTCAAGGCGCCCGAGGACGGCGTGATAACCGATTTGCGGATCCATACAGCCGGCGGCGTCATCGGAGCGGGTGCCCCGCTCATGGACCTGGTGCCACGGCAAGACCGCCTCATCGTGACCGCGCGCCTGCGGCCTGAGGATATCGATGTGGTTCATCCCGGCCTCAATGCCGAGGTTCACCTCGTACCGTACAATCAGCGTCGCGTGCCCCGCCTGAAAGGAACCGTCGTGCACGTGTCCGCAGACCGGCTCCTCGACAAGCGTACCGACCAGCCATACTACGCGACCAAGATCCGGATCGACGACGCGCAGATCGTCGCAAACGACATCCAGATCGTCCCCGGCATGCCGGTTCAAGTGTTCATCACGACGGGACGCGGTACCGTGGCTCTCTACGCACTGAGGCCCCTGCTCGACAGCTTCCGTGGTGCATTCAGAGAGGACTAGCTCTCCAGCATTGGCGCTGCGCCGGGGTCGTGATCGCGCCTCTGCGCGGGCAACCGGCCGCGCCAGCGGAGCACGGCTTCCGTCCGATTGTGCGCAGCGCACTTCCTCATGATGTGCTGGATGTGCATCTTGACCGTGCTTTCCGAGAGATTCAATTTGGCGGCGATCAGCTTGTTGGGCAGGCCGAGCTCCAATTCCGCCAGAACATGTTGCTCTCGAGGCGTGAGACCGGTCATGCTCCTGTCGATAGCCGCTCTGGCTCCCTCGTTCATAAGGTATGCGGGCGCAAGCCCGCGCGCATCCGGCGGCTCGAAATCCGGCATCCTGTTCATCCCGCCGACCGGCAATGGCCTGTAGACGCCGCCGACAAGAACAAGGCGGAGGCCGGCTATGACGACCTCGATTGGGAGCGAGGTGGGAAGAAAGCCGCGCACGCCCCGCTGCATCGCGGCCTGCGCGGTCGGCTCGTCGTCATGGTTTGACAGGATCGCAACGGCGGCGTTGGGACAGCACTCCGCAACGAAGGCGAGATTGCCCTCAACCGAGGGATCGTCGATGGACTTGTCGGCGATACTCAGCACCACCAGACGAACATCGCGGGTTGACGTGCAGTCCAGGGTTTCGACCGTTGCCATGTCGAGGATCTCGACTTCCGCCAATTCCCGCCTGAGGACGGTCAGAATACACGTGCGGGGCAACAGGAGCGGTTCGACGATCACCAGAACCGGCAAGTGAAGCGATCCATCGAGTCGCCTTGAGGAGTTGGTTATGTCGTCCATGATTTCCTCGAGATAAAAGAACTTCCGCGATATTCCCATTTCGTGTTGCGTCTCCCCTGCTGCTGCATTCATCCTGAATGCAGCAGCACGAGAGCGGCGCAGTGCCGCCGTTAGTGCCGTATCCGCTGCGGGATCACTCGGCGCGTGGGTGGAAATTCTTTCCGCTCAAATCATTCGGGCGCGTACCGCGGTGACGCAGTCGACGCATTTCCTAATTGCAAATATTTCGATACGCCGTTGACGCCGCCGACCCCGACTTGCCGTCGACGACATAGGCTTCATCCTCCTTCACGAGATAAAGAAACGGTCTCTCTCCGGTCTCGCCGCCTGATACGGTTCTTCCTTTCACACGCCCGCAAATCGTATCCACGGGGCGTCCAAGCGTGTTCTTTCGCATTGTCCGCTTCATATCGGTGAATTCGGCCGATCCTGGATCCTCGATCTTCGCCGCGATGGTGACCTTCGCCTTTTCCAGGACAGGGTCTGATACGTCCGCGGGCCGTTCGGATGCCGGGACGCTGATTTTCGTCCGCGGAGACGCCGCTTTGGCGAGGTCGGCCGAGCCGCGTTTCTCTGGAGATGATTTCTTGCCGGGCCTTGCCGGCGTTGCAGAATTCGATTTGACGACCGGAGGATCCGGCGCCAATGCCGTCGGCATTAGCTGCGCGGGTCGTGCGACCGCGACCCTGTCGAAACAGGGCGGCGACGCGCAGCCAAGGAAATACCCTCGGGAAGGCGCGAAAAAGCCAAAGCCGATCAGGACCCCTGCCAGCACGCCAACAAAAAGCAGTCCCATCCGATTCCCCTCCTCGGGAGCTCGGTTCGCACTTGCAACTAGGACATTCCGCGCTGGTGATCTATCTGTTGCGCAAAAGCGTTAAACCCTCATTAAGCGCACGCGGTTGCCCGGCCCGTGCCTGGAGGGGTGAATCAGATCGGGCCTGGACCCGCGCCGGCCAGCTTCGGAGCACTGCACCAGTTTCGCGCCAGAAACCGCACTAGCGAATCGGAACGAAGGCAATTGGACTCGAACCAAGGCGGAAAAGATCAGCGAAGCTGACCAATGCTCTGCCGCTCATAATCCAGTGCAAAAGGGCCGCTCGAAAATTTTCCCGAGCAAAGAATTGGCGGCGGGGGGCGCCTCGGTTCGGGGGGCTTCGACCATTTCACGGCTACGGCTCGCCGAAGACGCTCACGCGCATCCAGTCGCGACAGGCCGCGGCCGCAAGGACAGGATCAATCAGCGCGGCGATGTCCTGGAGTCGTGCAGGGACGAGTCTGCGGGCACCCTTCAACGCCCGCAGACTCAATGGCGCTCGATCTAGTCGTTTGCCTTGGCGCGGGCGTGCTGGATGATCCGATGCTCGTCGCTCGATACCTGCGTCGGTCCAAGCTTGAATGTCAGCTTGTCGATTTTGCCGGTGAACTGGAACGGCAGCTTGTAGCTGTCATCCACTCCGGTGCGTGTATCGACGCCAACGTCAAACGACTCGTCGATCGCCATGATAAACGAGATCGAGTGCGGGATCGACTGGCGGGAAACCTCCTTGCCATCGACTGACAGCACGCCGGTGCCGCCTTTGCCGTAGCCCGGTCCGTTATACTTGAAATCGAACACGATGGTGTGCTTGCCCGGCTTGAGCGCCGAGCCCAGCCAGTCCCGCGCGCCTACCCCCGATTCCCAACGGTATCGCTTCAAATCCAGCATGTTGTAGACAAAGACCGGCTTGCCTTTCAGCAGATAGAGGCCATAGCCGCTGAAGCGTCCGCCGAGCGTCACGATCATTCCCTCAGCCCCGCCCTGCGGGACGGTGATGTCGGCAGTGATCTTGTAGTCCTTGTTCATGATGCTGGGTGCGTTGCCGTCGGGAATTCCGGGATTGATGCCCTTGTATGTGAATTCAGTTCGTCCCGCAGTCGCACTCGGACGCGGCGTCGTCAGACGTGGCAGGACCGAATTGTCCAGCGGCAAGACCTGATATCTCTCCGCCTCACCCAGGAACAGCGCCTGAAGCTCCTTCAGCTTGTCGGGATTGTTGGCTGCGAGGTCGTTGGCTTGCGAGAAATCCTCGGTGATGTTGTAAAGCTCCCATTTGTAATTGGTGACATCAGGCAGCTTTGCCGTTCCCAATAGCCATGGCGGCGCGGGCGGCGTCGTGCATGCATACCAACCCTCGTGGTAGATGCCGCGGTTCGCGAACATCTCGAAATACTGCGTGGTGCGCTTTGACGGTGCGTTCGCGTTCGACTGGTCGAACGTATAGGCCATGCTCACGCCCTCGATGGGCTTTTGCGCGATTCCATTCACCGTCGCGGGCGCTGCGATGCCTGTGGCCTCAAGGATCGTCGGCACGATATCGACGATGTGATGGAACTGGGATCGAATGCCGCCGACGTCCTTGATGTGGCCGGGCCATGAGATCGCCATGCCTTGCCTTGTGCCACCGAAATGCGACGCCACCTGCTTGGTCCACTTGAACGGGGTATCGAAGGCCCATGACCACGCCACCGACATATGCGGGTAGGTCTTGTCGGAGCCCCAATTCTCGTAGTGCAGCATCAGCTCGGCTTCCGGCAGTTTCAGAACGCCGTTATAGGCTGTCATCTGGTTCGGAGTGCCCTCCAGCGTGCCTTCCGCGCTGGTGCCGTTGTCGCCGCTGATATAGATGATCAGCGTGTTGTCGAGCTTGCCCATATCCTCGACTGCCTGGATAACGCGGCCGATTTCATGGTCGGTATAGGCCGCATAGCCGGCAAACACCTCGGCTTCGCGCGCATACAGCTTCTTCTGGATGAGAGAGAGCGAGTCCCATTTCGGCAGGGTATCCGGCCAGGGGGTGAGCTGCGTGTTCGCGGGGACAACGCCGAGGCGCTTCTGGTTGGCGAAGATCTGCTCGCGCAGCTTCTCCCAGCCCATGTCGAACTTGCCCTTAAACTTCTCGATCCATTCCTTCTTCGGCTGGTGCGGCGAATGGGTGCCGCCGGGCACGTAGTAAACAAAGAACGGCTTGTCGGGAGCTGCCGCGTTCAGCCCGTTCATGTAGTTGATGGCCTCATCCGCCATGTCGGTAGTGAGGTTGTAGCCGGTCTTGCCGATCCAGGGGTAAATCTGGGTCGTGTTGCGGTACAGATAGGGTGTCCACTGGTCGGTCTCGCCGCCCATGAAGCCGTAGAAATATTCAAAGCCCATGCCGATCGGCCATTGGTCGAATGGTCCGGCGGCGCTGTAGAGATAAGTCGGCGTATTGTGGTTCTTGCCGAACCACGAGGTGGCAAATCCGTTGTCCCGCAGGATGGTCCCGACCGTAGCACTTTCCTGGCCGATGACGGAGTTGTAGCCGGGATAGCCGGTCGACATTTCGCCGATGACGCCATACCCGACCGAATGGTGGTTGCGGCCGGTGATCAGCGCAGCCCTTGTCGGCGAGCACAGCGCGGTCGAGTGAAACTGCGTATAGCGCAGGCCGGCCTTGGCGACGCGGTCCATTGCCGGGGTCGGAACGACACCGCCGAAAGTGCCTGATACGCCATACCCCTGGTCGTCGGTCATGATCAGCAGCACGTTCGGCGCGCCCTTAGGCGGCGCGACGGACGGTGGCCAATACGGACTTGAGTCCTTGGCCTCTTCCTTGATCACGCCGCCGAACTTTGGAGGTTCGGGCGGAAGCTGCTTGCCATCGAGCGTGATGGTGGCGCTGGGCGTGCCCGGTGTGCCGGTGATCTGCTGCGCCACCGCCAGCGCAGTGAGAGGACCTGGCAAAACGACAAGCAACGTCGCAAGGCCGGAGGCCAACAGCAATTTTTGTTTCTGTCGTAAACGGCTCTGTTCATCGTTCATGGTGTCAATTTCTCCCGTTTGATGCAGCGGAAGCCAACGTGACAGGTCGATGTATCAACCGGCTCGGCATGGCGCGCCGCTGGCCGGTAGCGGCGGCAATAGTTGGGGGCGCACAGATGCGATCCACCCTTGAGCACCTTGCGCGGAATCTTGATGCTGGGCATGCATGGGTCGTAGCTCTGGTCTTCGCGACCGCCGCGCGGATTCTCCGGGATACAACAGGCTTTTGGCGCATCGGCTTCGTGCTTCGCCGCGTACCAATCCGTCGTCCATTCCCAGACATTGCCGATCATGTCGTGAAGGCCATAACCGTTCCGCGGAAACGCCGTCACCGGCGAAGTGCCCGCATAGCCGTCGGTCGCCAGATTCTCGTGCGGAAACTCGCCCTGCCAGGTGTTGGCCAACTGACGCCCGCCGGGCGCGAACGTGTCGCCCCAAGCGAACTCGGCTCCGTCAAGGCCGCCACGTGCCGCGAATTCCCACTCGGCCTCGGTCGGCAGCTCCTTGCCCGCCCACTTGGCATAAGCCTCGGCATCCCTAAAGGCGACATGCACGACCGGGTGCTCGTCCAGTCCGCGGATCGAGCTGCCGGGACCGTAAGGCCGTCGCCAGTTGGCGCCGAACTTGAATGTCCACCATTCGCCCCAATTGCGCAGATCGACGCGCCGCTTGGGCGGCGCAAATGCGAGAGAACCGGCTTTGAGCATATGCGGCAGCGCGCCCGGATAGTCCTTTGGATCCGGCGCCGTTTCGGCCAACGTGACATGGCCGGTTGCTTCGACGAACTGCCGGAATTGCCGGTTGGTCACGGGTACGCGGTCCATCCAGAAGCCATCGACCGTCACCCGATGAACAGGCGCTTCCTCGGGATAGTGTCGATCCGAACCCATTCGGAACGTGCCGCCGGGAACGTAGAGCATGGTGCCGTCGGCAGACTGCTGCTGCAGCTGTTCCTGGCCTACACCTGGATCGGCGAAGGTCACGCCTGCCATGCCTCCCCTCTCCATCGTGGCTGTTGTCGGGCATGAGCGCCGGCGCCAAAGCGCCGACGCTCATCGCGGCGCGTTATTGAGCCGACAGCCCGACCGTTGTCGGCGTCCGCGTCACCGTCGGCGGACTCCATTTTCCGGTCAGCGCGTCGGACTTCGGCGCGTAAAGGCGCATCGTGAGATTGAACGGTCCTTTCGGGGCCGGCAGCCAGTTGGCTTCCTTGTCCTTGCCCGGCGACTCGTTCTGGAAGTACAGATCGAGCGATCCGTCCGCATTGTATTTGAACGGCATCCAACTGCTGACGGCAAAGCGATTCAGCACGTTGCCGACCTGGAAGCCTTCCGGATCGTAAAGCGTGACCGACCAGAACGCATTGACCGGCGGGGCAGCGCCCTTCTCGAAAGTGATGGTGTACTTGTTCGCGCCGTCAAGCGGTTTGCCGGATTCGTCGCCGAGGTTGAGGGGATAGATGGCGTCCTCGGGCAGATTGGCGCCGAGGCCCACTTGCGAGACGATCGCGCGCTTCAAATAATAGTTGCCATAGACGCCCATGGTGTCGGTGTTCATCGACCAGTTGTTTGCAACCCGCGCCAGCGTCGGCACCTTCCAGGCCATCAGTTTCTGGCCGTCCTGCGGTGCGGTCTCCATTGCCCGCTGCAGCACCGGGTCGAGCTTGCCGATGTCAAAGCTCTTGCCCGGCTCGATGCCGATTTTCTTCATCTGGGCGATGATAGGCTCGTCGGTGATGTGCGGCGGATGCAGCTTGAGCAACTCCGCGGCATTGGCAAAGTAGACGCCGGCCGACATGGTATCGACCTGGATCTTTGGGGGCGTTTTCATGTCGACGCTCGGATCCGGCCTGAATTCGACCGGCTTCGGCGTTTTGCCGTACTCGGAAAGCAGCGCGACCTTGTAGCCGGCCTGGATCTTGTGGACGGCATCGTAGTCGTGCGGGCCGTCCGTCTTGGTGCGGCCGATGACCCAGACGTACGGCGTCGGCGCATCGATTCGCTGGGTGTCCGCCGGAAGCTTGAACTCTTCGACGAACTTCTCGCGCAGATCGGGCCGCCAGCCCGGGGGCGTTACCAAGAACGTCCCGGCCTTGGTGCCGGTCGTCCGCCAGCCGGGCGACGCAAACACGTCGGTCCACATGTCGAGCATCGGCAGCAGATAGTAGCGTCCGTTTGTATCCGGTACCGTGATGACGACCGGCTCTTTCGTCATGTCGAGCCATGCGCTGGAATATAAGGTGTCGAAGTTCGAGCGAACGACGCCCTTGAAGTCCGCGGGTGGATATTCAGGTACGTTGCTGAACATGTTCGGCGGCCCCTTCGCCATTTCCTTGCCGGGCCCGATGTTGGTGAACTGCTTCCGTGTGACGTCCATCGATAGCAGCGAATAGAAATAGACATAGGCATCAACTGCGATTGCGTGCGCCTCCTGCTCCGTGATTGCCGGCGCCGCGCTCTGCGCGAGCGCTGAGGACGCACTCAGGGTGCCAATGCAGAGTGATAGCGTCAGTGTCAAAATGCCCCGATGCATGTCGAATTCTCCTGTATTCTTGTGTGTTGTTGCGTTTGGTCGTAGGTCTGCACCAGCGCAGCGATCGGCCCCGCTGCAACTGCCAGTGCCGCCAGGGCGGGCCAACGGAGAAGATCGCATTTCGTCAGCATGACGAATGTTCCTGCCTCAATGGCGTCTTCGCATGACTTTCATCCATTGGACGGCCCGCACCGGGCGCATTCGTTGACCTAAATCAAGGGGCGCGCTGTTCGCGATCCAGGGCGCGCAGCTCGCCTTTCGAGCGCCAATGCGGCTGTCTTGCCTCAATAGCAAGGCGGGTATGGATAGTAGCCGCAAGCCGGACGGTAGTATGGATGGTAGTACGCAGCCGCCCCGTACGCCGCCGCACCCAGCGCGCCGGCATACATCGCGCCGCGGAATGCGCTGCGCCGCGCGACGCCGGCGAACGAGAGCGGCGTGAACGGCCGGCCGATGATGTCGATGAAGAGCGCCGCTCCGCCATCTGCGCCTGCAAGATCGCCTTCAAGCATCTGCACATTGAAGGTGAGCTTGTCGCCCTCGAGCTTCGGATTCTTGAGGACCACGACGGCGTCCTTCACCGCGCCATCTCGGCCGAGCACGGAGATGGTCGCGTTCGGAGCGTTCTTGGCAAAACTGTCCTCGCCCGATCCCCAGTCCGCGATCACGTCGGCGGTGGCCTGGTGGCCCGCAGCCCGCACCGGGCGGTCGGCAAAGATGATCGAGTTCGGCGACACGCCGGTCAGAACGAGGGTGTCACCCTGCAAGGTCGCACCACGGGAGTTGAGCACGAACAGCGAGGGCACGATCTCCGGTTTGGCCGACGTTGACGGCGTTCCAATGGTCTTCATGGTGGGCGTCGTTGCCGCGTGCTGGGCAAGCGCTACGTTGGTCACGCCGATCGCGGCGGTCAGAGCCAGTAATCCGAAAATCTGATTCAAGTTTGTAGTGCGCATGACAATGGATTCCCTCGCTGAAAAAATCGTTGGCGTAACGCTCCCGCTTCCGAGCGAGAGGTCGTGCAACATCGGCTGCAGTTAACGCCGCATGGCGTCCGCAGACTCAAAAACGCGCGCTGGAATTAGAATTTAGGGACTTGTAGTCTAGTAGCATTCAAAAGGTGATGCTTCAGCTACCTCCACGAGCATCACCTTAGCACAATCAGAGAATGAGGACCAGCCATGGTCATTATTCTGTGCCTCTACCTCGTTGCGCTTTGGCTCGTATTCTCCAAATTCAGACTCGTGCGGTGGGGCTGGGTGTCGGGGACGATTTCGCTGCTGATCGGCGGATTCATTCTCGCGACGTTTCTCGCGCTTTTTAATTACCTCACGCCGTCAGGCCGCGTGACGGTGACCGGCCGCGTCGTCGAGGTGACGCCGAATGTGACGGGACAAATTGTCGCAATACCAGCCAAACCGAACGTGCCGGTGAAGAAGGACGATGTGCTGTTTCAGATTGATGCGGCGCCCTTTCAATACAAGGTCAATCAATTGCAGGCATCGCTTGCGGCGGCAAAGCAGCAGACTGAAATCCTGAAGGCGAATTACGAGCAGGCGACGGCCACTGTGGCGGGCCTGGTCGCGCAGGCCGCC
This sequence comes from Bradyrhizobium sp. CCGB12, assembly GCF_024199845.1. NCBI lineage: Bacteria > Pseudomonadati > Pseudomonadota > Alphaproteobacteria > Hyphomicrobiales > Nitrobacteraceae > Bradyrhizobium > Bradyrhizobium sp. CCGB12. The sequence goes on from NZ_JANADO010000001.1 coordinate 5,238,010, forward strand.
TACAACAAGAAGCGTCTCGCCGACATCGAGACGCTGGCCGCCGACGATGCCAATACGCAATTTCAGGCGCAGGACAAGCAGGTACAATACGAGACAGTTTCGGCCCAGCTCGCGGCGGCCAAGGCGGCTCAGCAAAGCGCCAAACTCGCTCTGGATTCCGAGATTGGCGGGGTGAACACCTCAGTTGCGCAGCTTCAGGCGCAGCTCGACAGCGCCAATTGGGAATTGTCGCAGACTTCCGTTCGCGCGCCTGAAGACGGGTATGTCACCGTCGTAGCCCTGACTGTCGGCGACCGCGCATTTCAGTTGCGATCGGCGATGTCCTTCATTGTGGAGAAGGAGATCGCGCTGGTCGGCATGTTCTCGCAGAACGGGTTTCAGACCATCAAGGAAGGCACCGCTGTCGACATCGTGTTCGACAATGTGCCGGGCCACATCTATCACGCCAAAATCATCGGCATTCCCAAGGGCATCGGGCAAGGTCAGATCGCCGTATCCGGGACGCTGGCCCGCACCAACACGTTCGGCGGTGCGACGGTGTTTCCGGCGGAAATCTCGATCCCCGATGGGATGGATCGCGACCGGCTTCGGCTGGGCATGTCCGGCAGCGCCACCGCCTTTTCCGACAAGGCCGGGGTAATCGGTCTGCTCGCCTCGATCCTGGTATGGGTGAGCTCCTACACGGCCTATCTCTAGCCACCGATCGGTTCAAGGAGGAGGAAAGTTACATGCAGTGCGATGATCGCAACGTTGTTACGCCCATTCGTCTGTTTGCTGGTGCAGTTTTCCTCTCAGCATCGCTCCTGACCGGACCTGTGTCTCATACCGGCCTGACGGCATCCGCCGCCCAAGCCGCGGAGGAGATGCCGAAGCAGATGCTTGCGGCGCAGATCCGCACGCAGGGCTTTGTCTGTGAGAAGGCGCTCGGCGCGACGAGAGATGCAAAGCGATCCAGGGCCGATCATGCCGTCTGGGTCCTGAAATGCAGCAACGCCACCTACAGGGTCAGCCGCGCTCCGGATATGGCGGCGAAGGTGCAGCCGTTGAAATAGTCAGCGCCCCTCCACGACGCTGTCCCGCGCGCAATGCGCGAAGGGAATGAATCCATACTGGGACACCGCAAGCGCGACGCCTGTCTTTTTGAGAGCGACGGTGCTCGACGCACTGCATCGACAAGCAGTAATGGCGCAAGGAGTCGGGCGAATGCCTTGATATAGATCAAGGAAGCGTGCCCCCGGCGCAACACGGCGAGGCGATCTCACGGTTCGTTCCATTAAGGCGAGACATTCACAATCTCGCTGGCATACTGTCGTGAACGGACATTGGGGGAGCACATGAAGCGCTGCATACCCGAACGCAAGTCTCGTCGTCGACTGATCTGCTCGGCCATCGTCACAATCATGGCGATGTCCGCGGCCTTATCCAACGCCGCCTACGCCGACGAAAGCGGCGTCTCCTATTGGCTTCCCGGACGCTTCAGCAGTCTTGCCGCAACGCCCGCGGTCCCGGGATGGTCGATGGCGGAGGTTTACTATCACACCTCCGTATCGGCATTCGGCACCGCGGCCGCCGCAAGAGAAATTCAAATCGGCCGGTTTCCCGCGAGCGTGAACGTCGACCTGAATCTGCATCTGAATGCGCAGGCCGATTTGGTGCTGCTCAACCCCACCTACACCTTCGCGACGCCGGTGCTGGGCGGACAATTGGCCATTGGCGTCACTGGACTGTTCGGGCGATCGGCCGCCGATCTGAGCGGGACGCTCACAACGGGGTTTGGACCATTTGCAGTGACTCGCATGGGAAGCATTGGCGACTCCGTCACTTCCGTGGGCGACCTCTATCCGCAGGTGACGCTGAAATGGAATCAAGGCGTCCATAATTTCATGACCTATGCGACGGGAGACATTCCCGTCGGGGCCTACGATCCAAACCGCCTGGCCAATCTCGGCATCGGTCACGGCGCGATCGATGGCGGCGGCGGCTACACCTATTTCGACCCACAGGCGGGACACGAATTTTCGGCGGTCGCGGGCTTCACCTACAATTTCAGGAATCCGGACACGCAATATCGGAGCGGCGTCGACTTCCATGTCGACTGGGGTGCTTCGCAGTTCCTCTCGAAGCAGCTCTTTGTCGGCCTCGTCGGCTACGCGTATCAGCAGATTACAGACGATTCCGGACAGAACCCCATCCTGGGTGGTTTCCGGTCGCGTGTCATCGGCGTCGGTCCGCAGATCGGATATTTGTTTCCGGTCGGCGATATGCAGGGTTATCTGAACCTGAAGGGATACGGCGAATTCGCTGCCGAGAATCGGCCGGCAGGCTGGAATACGTGGCTGACGTTCTCGCTCTCACCGATGGCGCCTGCCAGCACCGTGACGCCAACGCGACGGATCGTGACGAAGTAGCTGTCCTGAAACCGGAAAGCTTGGGACACGGAAGTCTCGCGCGCCCGCCGTCCTCCGCGCACCCGAACTTCTATAGCTCGCCGAACACGCTCACGCGCATCCAGTCCCGGCAGGCCGCGGGCGGCAGGCCGGCGCCCAGCAGGATCCCGAGCTTTGCCAAGGCGACCTCGCGCGTCATGCCGCCGCCGCTCACGACGCCGGCCGTCTTCAGCCGGTGGTCCGTCGCATAGTGGCCGAACGCCACCGCGCCCTCGGGACACTGGCTGATCGCAACGACGACCATGTTGCGAGAACGCGCCAATTCGAGAGCGGCGATGAAACGCGGGTCCGCGACCGGAGCCGTTCCCGACCCGTAACACTCCAGCACGCAGCCGGGCACACCGGCAGCCGCGAGCGCCGCGAGAGCCGTTGGCTCGAAGCCGGGATGGAGCGGCAACACGGCGACGCGGGCCGGCGCGACCAGTTCGCGATAGCTCCAGGGCGGCAGAGCGGGCGCGGACCGATCCATCGTCGGCCGCAGAGTTCGCGTGAATGCATCGGCGGTCTGCGTCCGCCATTTGCTGCAGTGGACGGCCGGGATCTGCCGGCCCGCAAAGTAGACGGTGGTCCCTGCCGGCGGACCGCTTGTCAGCAGGTCCAACGCGCCCGATAGATTGTCCCAACCATCGCTGCCGACGTCGCCGATCGGATGCATGGCGCCGGTCAGTACGACCGGCACGGGCAAGCCGAACAGCAGGAACGCGAGACCAGCCGCCGTATAGGCCATTGTGTCGGTGCCATGGAGAATCAAGACACCGCTGCAATCGTCATCCTCGACGAGCGATACCACCGCGGCCGCAATGCGCACCCAGAACTCGGGCTCCGCATTGGCGCTGTCGATCAGCGGCGCCAGCTCGACGAACGGCCCGACATCATGCCGCCCCTGTGCGCACAACGCTTCGCGCAGGCGCATCGCAAGGCCGGACGCCGGTGCCAGTCCGTCATCGCCGCCGTGCATGCCGATCGTGCCGCCGGTGATCACGACCCCAAGCCTGCCATTTGGCCTGCCGCTCGGCTTCATGAGCCGTCCGACGCCGCCGCAAGTCCGGTGCAATCCACCAGCGCCTCGGCAACGAGCTGGGTCACGTCGACCAGGTGCTTGGTCGTCGCCACGTCCGCGATCAGCGGCAGTTCGGTGCAGGCGAGCAGCACGGTGTCCGATCGGACCCGCTCGAGCAGGCGCGCAAATCGAACGCGCAACGGCGGATGTTCGGCGCCGTATTGCTTGACGTCATAGATGAGCTGGTGGAGCGCCATGCGCCCGTCCTCGTCCAGCGGCTCGAAATCAACCACGCTGCGCAAGGACCGATAGGGTGACCACGCTCCCAGCTCGGCGACCGTGCGTGCGCCCAGCAGGCACACCCGCGTCTCGCCACGTCGGCGGAGATGAGTGCCGAGCACGTCCGCGAACGAGATCAGGCGCGCCGTCAGGCCGAGCTCGTTCAGGCGCGGAGCGAACACATTCAGCGTGTTGCAGGCGATGGCGTAGGCGGCAACCCGCCCCTCGAGCGCCTCGGCATCCGCCCGCAGCGCGGTCCACACCTCCGGCTCGGTGCGATCGAGCTCCATGGACAGGCCAAGCTCGGGATCGGAGATGATGTCGACCGCCGGCGCGTCGGTGTCGTGACGAAACTGCGAGCCCATCCGGCGGCGATTCTCCCGGAGCACCTTCGTCCACAGGTCCAGCCCGGCTTCGGGGCCCGAGCCGGTGATGATCCCGATTCGGGGCCTGGCAACATAGCCCGCAAGAGCGATGTTCGAAGCCTTGGGATGAGAATCCGGATTCTGCGAAGCGAACGAGTTCATGACGACAGGCACCGTTGAAGACGCGGCCGGTTTTGCCGCGCGCTCAACCGCCGTGCAATTTCGCAAGTCGCGCCTCGATGGCGCGACTTGCCCGGAGCAACTGGCGCAATCTGTCGCTCGCGCTCAGGGCACGAAGAACAGACCTTGATCGAACCGGGTTTCCTGTAGACGCCGCCTGACATCCGCATTGATCTGATCGTCATCGGGGGCAAACAGACCGAGCTGGCGGTAGCACCTGATGCGGGGCACCTGCACCCCCAAATACTCCCAGACGACGCGCGTACAACAGGGAGCGCGCTGATCGGCCGCGCTGACGCCGAGCTTCAATCCGTTCAGGCGGACGATCCGGTTCTTGAAGCTCGGAATCAGGACCGTTTGCGTGATTTCGTTGGAGGTGAGCGATTCGTAGTCGAGCACGAAGATGCGTTCCTGCAGGTAGAACGCCGTGCCCAGATAGCGGCACTGCACGTGCCGGGTCGGCGCGCTGGGATCGTGCAATCTCTCGATCCGTTCGCAGACGACATGCCCGCCCTCGTCGCGCAGATGCACCAGCGACCGCAGGATGCGTCCGGGCGAGGACATGGAATGGTAATATTCGAAGTAGTAGCCCACATACTTCTTCAATGCGTCCGACGAGCGGCGGCGCAACTCCTCCATATGCTTGAGTGGCGGCGCGGCCGGGACGGCCTGGCTCGACGAGCCGGGACGCACGCCGATGATGCGGGCGAACTCCTCATGGGGCCGCACGATCTCGCTCTCGTCGATCCCAAAGAAGTCGCAGATGCGCTTGAGATTGTGCGCGGTCGGCGCGGTCTGGCCGCTGAGATATTTATTGAACTGCGCGCGATTGATCTTGAGCCGGCGACAGACCTCGGCAATGGACCGGTAGTGGTTGCAGAGCAACTTCAGATTGCCAGGAAAGTTTGCATTGGTGTGCATCTGATGCCCCGACCCCGTCTCTTGCCAATTGGCGCATTGGTCGCGTCAGGTTGCACCATTCGTCAACCACTTGCAAAATTGCGCGCTCCGAGACCCCTGCTCAGTATCTGGCACCTCCGATCAAAGATCAGGGCGCGCCATGACCAAGCAATCTCATTCAAGTGCTTTCCAAGCCACGCATCCCTCGCAAGCCACGCATCCCGCTAACGATGCATTGTACAAGAAGGTGGGATGGCGGCTGCTTCCCCTGCTGATGGTGTCCTACATGGTCGCCTATGTCGATCGTGTCAATATCGGCTATGCCAAGCTTCAGATGGCCGAGCTCCCGTCGTTCGACGACGCCGTGTACGGTTTCGGAGCCGGACTGTTCTTCGTCGGATACGTCATGTTCGAGGTGCCCAGCAACATGCTGATGCAGCGAATCGGAGCCCGCAAGACTCTGCTGCGCATCATGTTCATATGGGGCCTCGTCGCGGCCGGGATGATGTTCGTCCAGACGCCCATGCAATTCTACGTCATGCGTTTCCTGCTCGGCGTTTTCGAAGCCGGCTTCCTGCCTGGCGTCGTGCTCTATCTGACCTATTGGTATCCCGAGCCGCGCCGGGGACAGGTGCTGGCGATCCTCATGGCCGCCGTGGTCGGCGCCGGCGTCATCGCGGGACCGGCATCCGGCGCCATCATGAAATATTTGAACGGCGTCGGCGGCCTGTCCGGCTGGCAATGGCTGTTTCTGACCCAGGGCCTGCCCGCCAGCCTCCTCGGCATCACTGCCTATCTCTGGCTGCAGGATCGCCCGGAAGACGCCCACTGGCTGACGAGCGAGGAGAAGCAGCGCCTCAAGGCGGACATCGAACATCACCGGCCGACCACGACGGCTTCGAGCGGCGCGCTCAAGGCATTGTTCCGCGACTGGCGCGTCTATGCGCTCGCGTTGTCGGACTTTCTCCTCATCGCGGCGAACTATGCACTGGTGTTCTGGATTCCCAGCCTGATCAAGGGCTGGGGCGTCGAGGACCTATTCTTGGTGGGGGTTTGCGCGGCGATCCCGCAAGCCGTCGGCATCACCGCAATGATCTTCGTGGGCCGGCATTCCGACCGGACGCGCGAACGCCGGTGGCACTACGCTGCCAGCGCCTTTGTCGCAGCGGCAGGGCTCGGGATCTGCATTCTCACGCAGGGCAATTTCGTGGGCTCTCTCGCCGGCCTCTGCGTGACCATGCTCGGTCTTGCGTCGGCGCTCCCCCTGTTCCTGACCGTCGTCACCGAGTATCTGGCAAAGCCTGTCGCCGCCACGGGCATCGCCTTCATCAACAGCCTTGCGCTCTTGGGAGGCGTCGTGAGCCCGGTCATGATGGCGCAGATCAACAGTCGCACCGGCGATGTCGCGATGTCGATGTACTTCGTCGCGGGGCTCTTCGCGCTGGCCGGCGTCGTGATGCTGGTCGCGCTGCGTCCCGCGCCGGCCGATGTGCCTCAGTTTCAGACCGAGGCCGAGGCAAGCGCGGAAGCCTAGTCCGACGAGACGAAACACAAACGCGAGTTGGCAGCCGATCGCTTCCAACTCCCCGATCGATCAGCTACGGCCTCTCTCGAGCGCCTTCGGTGGATGACCATGCGAATATTCACGGCCTTGTTCGGCACGGAAACAAACACGTTCTCGCCGCTTCCGACCTCGATCGACCAGTTCATGCCAAACGAACTGCCGGCGAGCGACGGCAAGCCTTTCGAGTATCATCTGTTCGGCATGGTGCTTCGCGCTCTCCGCGAACGCGCGCTGGTCGAGCCCCTGGACATCGTGCAGGGGCGAGGCGGCTTCGCCGAGCCCAACGGCATGACGACCAGGACGGCCTACGAGACGCTGCGGGACCGCCTGCTGGAGGATCTGCGCGCCGCGATGCCGGTGGATGTCGTCGCGCTCGCCATGCACGGGGCGATGATCGCCGACGGCTACGAGGATGCCGAAGGCGATCTGATCGACGAGGTTCGCCGGATCGTCGGGCCCGACGTGATCATCGGCGTCGAGCTCGACCTGCATGGCTTCCTGTCACGCAGGAAGTACGAGAACGCCGACATCCTGATCTTCTTCAAGGAGTATCCTCATCTGGATATCCTCGATCGTGCCAGGGAATTGGTCGATCTCTGCCTGCACGCGGCGCGCAGGGAGATCAAGCCGGTGATGTCCATCGTCCCCTGCAACATGATCGCGCAGTTCATGACGTTGCGCGAGCCGATGAGCTCGTTCGTACGGCGCATGAAAGAGCTCGAAGGCACGGACGGCGTCCTCTCGATCTCGTTCGTCCACGGCTTCGCCTGGGGCGACTGCTCCGAACTCGGATCGAAGATGCTGGTCATCACGGACGGACGAAAGAGCCTGGGCGATGCACTGGCCGCACAGCTCCGCGACGAGCTGTTCGGCATTCGCGACCGGTGCTTCGCGCAGTATCTGGGCATCGAGGCCGCGCTCGACGAGGCGACAGGGAGTTCAGCCCATCCGATCGTGCTCGCCGATGTCGCCGACAACACGGGCGGCGGGGCGGCCGGCGATTCCACGTTCGTCCTCGCGGCGATGCTGAGGCGCGGCGTCACGGACGCCTGCATCGGCCCATTCTACGATCCTGGAGCTCTCGCGATCTGCTATTCGGCAGGCGTCGGCGCCAGACTTCCGCTGCGCCTCGGCGGAAAACACTCGCCGGCATCGGGCCAGCCACTCGACGTCGAAGCCCGCGTGCTGAGCTGTGCATCGTCGCCGGACATGCTGAACTGCTTCGGTTCCGGAGGCAAAACTCCGATGGGCCGCGCGGTCAACATCGACGTCGCCGGCATCGAGGTCGTGCTGGTAGAGAAGCGCATCCAGGCGCTCGGTGACCTCTTCACCCCGATGGGGCTCGATTGGAGGTCGCGCAAGATCGTCGTGGTGAAATCGGCGAACCATTTCTATGCGGCCTATGCGCCATCCGCAGCCAAGGTGCTCTTCGTCGACTCGCCCGGGGGCGCCAGCATGAACTGGAAGGAGCTGGAATACCGACACCGGCCGCGCAACCTCTGGCCGATGGACAATTGAAGCGGAATACGCGCACCGCAAACGGATGACGTCAATTGCGGCTATAGTCGTGCCATCCTGCTACTCAGGTGTCGAGATCTACGGCTATTCAAGATGGGATCCCGAAAATCCAAGGACGTAGTAGTATCTGCTGACATAGGCGATTGCATCGTGCGTCCTTGCCGTTTCGTCAAAGCCGCTATTCAGAAGTGACGCTGATGAGTGCTGCACTGCGGCGGCGGACCGCAGAGGAAATTCAATCTCAATTTTGCCAACAATAGCATCAGCGACGATCAGTCGTCGCGATCGCGCCGATCCAGCGCCGGAGCAAAGAACCGATGCGCTTTCCTTATACCTAACTCCCTCAAAGTCACCCTGCTTTTTTATGTTGGTCAACAGCACTCTGCTTGGTTCTGATTGAGGAGTGACCTCAAAGCCAAGCAGTTCCTGCAACGTCTCTCTTCCACGAGCCTTTGATAGGGGATATTCGAGTTTACCGAGATCAGCGACATCAAAATGCGAGACTTGCTTCCTCACGACTTCTGCAGGCCGAATGCAAAGATCCGCTTGCTCAATCGTCAGGAGTTGGGGAGCAAGCTTACTTCCTTCTGAGCCGGGGGCAGAATTCACTGCAATGAGGATCGGCGAAGATGCAGCTCCCCAATCATTCGTTGATCGACAAGCAGGGAAGGAATTCTCGCACCGCAGAGGACGAAACGGTAGAAGAACATGGCTTACTGCAAATCGTCGCGCGATGTCTTGAGCAATAGTTTTGGACTGAGCATGCGCCGGCGACGATATAAAATGCATCGCAGCGGCAAGAAGGATAGACCACTGCGTCAGCTTTGACATCGACTAAATTTCATTTGCTATGACGGCAAGCAAGACAGATTTCGCATTTCTACGAAAGCTGTTCGACCTCTCGATATGGAATCGAGCGGCGTCCGTACCCAATCTGCCGCCTGAGGCGTATTCAATATCGAGATCAATATCTCCGACATAGGCTCGCGCGACCTGCTTCAAATTCGATCGACCGCCCAGGAGTGCGAAACAGCCATTGCGTTTTATTTCCTCCTTCGCATCATATAATTGGGACTGATCAAGCGTGTACGATCGTATGTTCTTCAATCGAAACGTTACGCGCTTGAGTCGCCCAATCTCATTTTCAGCCAACATTGAATAGGATTGGCGCAATGCAGATCGATTGGCCCATGTTTGCGGATCGAACGAAAGCGTCTGATCCATTATGTAATCGTCAATGATGTCCTTGTGCTTCTCCAATGCAATTTGGCGGAGCTTGAAGCGATGCTGCGGACAAAACCGAATATCTTGGTGAACGGTATTCCAACGATCGGCAAGTCCTCGAACCAGATCGCGATCATTCTCAACAAGAGGTGCGACCAAAGTGCCAGGGACATACGCGTAGTTGTTGCGCGCGTACCTTCTGCCATCACCCGGCAATGAAGCTACGGGATCGAGAACGGTTGACCGTGGGCCGAACTCACGGAAGGCGATAGACCGCAGAGTGGGTTGTCGGGTGCAGTTTCCAACAAACGCTGCCACAAGAATCGCAGCGAGGGCCCTGCAATAGCGGTAAGCGATCATCGGGCCCTCGCTTGCCGCTCGCTTTTTACCGCCTTGGTAAGACCGACCACAGAAAGACTGCCGCTCCCTTTCGGCGTCAGATTGACCCCCACAACGGCGTTTGGAGCTGATTCATAGATTGCATACTTGTAGCATTTGTCTGGATCAGCGGTATCGTTCTTGGGTTTTGACTCCGCCGGTGCTGCCGCAGCCGCCGCCGCCGCCGCGCCGGGTTGCGTTCCACTCCCTCCCAGAACGGCCACGACCGCGGCTGCAGCGGCGGCACCGGCTGCAGCCGCGATCGCTTGATTGGTCGACGGTGAGGTAGCCGCCGATGGTGAGTTGGCCACGGGCGTAGCAGCCCGTGCCGGACTTGGAGCGACAGCTGGAGACGATCCGGTTGACCTTGCTCCAGGCGCGCCAGCGCCAGCTGCAACCGGGCTGTCCCCTTTGCAAGGGGTTTCCGCTACGCCACTTAACTCACTCTGATAGTGCGCTTCGAAATTTGCCTGGAGCGCTCCCAAGTTTGCATTAACAATGGATCCGCGAACCTCGCGGTTGAAATAGACGCCGAGTTTGACTTGGCCAGTGCATATCCGCCAAATCATCTGAGACTGAGTAGATTTCAAACTGTCGCTACATTCTGCCCCCCTATCAAGCATGGCGCCGATGGATGCCTTTTGATCTCCTGTGTCCAAATCAACCGACTGGATGTCCGAGATTCCAAATGCGACGGCATCAACGTAAGACCAGGAAGCGTCAACCAGCTTGAAAATCTTTTCGAGCTCAACTTTTGCGGATCCGCCGATATCGAGCTTTTTCTGCCGAAAGGGCACATTGCCATGTTGTTGATAGTCCGCGGCATCGGGAAGCTTGAAGGCTGCCTTTGGCGTACACCAAGGCTTGTTGTCGTTTTTCGTGACAATCTCTTTCGGGAAGTTGCTGTTGACCGTTGCGCTATAGACTAAGCTTAGTTCGGAGACGGCCCCGATCCTGTTTGCGCTTTTAATTGTCTGAGTTGCAGTCGGCAGGATCATACTGCATTTCGTTATGCGCCCAAGCATCGTCGCGAAAGCTTCCTGCGCGTCCGAATCTCCCGGTTCGGCAAAAGCCGCCCACGGCGCCAAGGATGTCAAAGACATGACTGCAATGATGAAACGCCGGCCTAACGCTGTGTGAATCATGGATGCCCCCAAATAGCGCTTTAAGAATGCCTATATTGGTGCACGAAACTTTGCGGCGCACAACCCTTAGCTTAGTTCGCCGGGCGGCACCAAGCCAGATACCTGTGCAAAGGGGCCGTTATCGCGACGAACTGCCGTCGTGTTCAACGAGGCAAGCCCCGCCAAGGCCGCAACGATCGGAGCGAAAGGAAGTTTGAATAGTCGAGGCGGGACGAGTGCGAGTGAATGGAGAAAACGGAGCGACCAACGCTCCCGGTTCATTCCGGCAGTGTGCCTCACCCCTCCACCCGATACAGCCTCCACCGCTCCGGCACGCCCTTGTGCTGATGCATGCCGTGATCCCGGAAGCTGATCGCAGACTGCGCCTTCATCAGCTCCTTCACCGCGCTCGACACCAAAACCTCGCCGGCGCGCGCCTTCGCGGCGACGCGGGTGCCAATGTGGAAGGCGAGGCCCACCATTTCGCCGCCGCTGATCGTGTACTCGCCCGTGTGCAGCCCCACCCTGATCTCGAGGCCCAGCGTACGCACGGCTTTCTGGATCGCGGTCGCGCAATTGATGCCGGCGGCCGGCGCCTTGAACGTCGCCAGCACGCCGTCGCCGGTGGTCACGACTTCCTTGCCGCGCGCGGTCTTCAGCTCCTTGCGGACCGCGGCGTAATAGTGGCCCATGACCTTGGTCCAGCGCGCATCGCCAAGCTTGGCAGCCTTCGCGGTGGAGCCGACGATATCGACGATCAGGATGGTGGCGAGCGCCTGCTTAAGCTCAGTGCTGGGCACCGCAGATCGGCGCGGATTCGCAATCGGCCCCGTCAGCGGTTCATAGCGGTGGCTGCGTCGTCTCGCGATCGCGGCCTTGGCATAGTCCTGGGCACGCTGCTCGGTACGACAGCGGATCGTCTTCTCCTGCGGCAGGCGCGCCCAGCAGACCCTTCGCCCGGCACCAGTGCCATGGACCTCCACGGCACCCCACTTGAGGAAGATGGTCGAACCGGCGCGCCTGATGCACCACGCCTTCGAGGTGTAGCCTGATACGTTCGACTGAAGGACTCCGATGCGAAGGAATTTTGGCATGTACGCGCGGCCGATCGCAGGAACGAGTGGGCGGACCTGGCCAAAAGGTAGTCGGACATTCCTGCGTTGGCAACGGTGCTTCCCGGCTCGCTACTGCGATCTCCGGATCCTAAATTCCCCTGCCGCCGCCCTGCTTGCCGATCATGCACCGCCATGCGGCCAGACGCTCAGCCGGATGCTGCGCCATCCATTCGGCGAGCTGCGGCGCACCCATCAGGCACGACTGCATCGTGACGTCGGCGAAGTCCGAGGTCGTGACGATCTGTTCATGACAGTCCGTCGGAGAGGCGAGACGACAGAGCACGGCAATGATCTTGATCATCTCACGCGAGCTCCGTCGGCCAGTCGTATTCGGTTCTGGCGGTCCGGCGCGCCGCCGGCCTGGCTGCATCGACGCTCGAGGCCTTCTCGGCGCGCCGCTGATAGTCATCGGCCAGCAGCTTCAGCCGCGTCGCGACCACTTCGTCGGTCATGCTTCGGGCCGCGCGGAGCAGGCTCTGCGCCGTCTCCATATATTGCTTGCCTCGTGGTGACATCTGCAGCGTCATGGAATCCTCGCACGGTTCTCTGGAGACACGTCAAAGGCGATCGGGAAACGACCCATCCAGTCGCGGTCGTCCCGGCGGCGCGTCACGAAACGTTCGACGCACCTCTTCGAACAAAGCGGCTTGCGCCACGCGTAGTACCTGATGAGACCGAACCTGGCATCGCAGACTGCACAGCGCCCGGTTCGACCATGAAGATTTCCGGAGCAAATTGGCATGGACGTCTCCTCTGGTTGTCGCGCCCGGTATCGCCGATCACCTGTTCTGTTGCACCGAACCTGCCTTGCAGCCCGATGAAGCGGGCGGCATGCGTGGTCTGAGCCGCCAACAAAACCAGTCTACGAGTCCTAGGCAACGATCTCTTTCAACAAGGCGTCCTCATTTGCCCATCCGCACGACACGTGGCTCCGCGCATGAGGAGTGAGCCTGCAAACGTGCGTTTGCGCAATCGGTGAGCTGGAACGCGCCCGCTCGCCGGGCCCGGATTCTCGTTCGATCTCGGAAAAGTGACGAGGAGGCAGGCGTAATCACGGTCACGGCCGTCACGGCCGCGGCCGTTCAGGCCGGCACGGACCGGAGGAGATCAATGACGACCACCGCGCCGGTCTCGCCCGTGTCAGCCCGGATACGCGAACAGCTCGATCGGATCGCTGAAGCCGCGCACCTCGTATTGGCCGACATGCTCCAGCTCGAACTTCGGCTCTACCTGCTCGGCGAACGCGCGCGACAGCAGCACCGTTCGCCCCAGCTGCTTGGTGAGCGCCTCGAGGCGGGAGGCCATGTTGACAGCGGGGCCGATCACGGTGAAATCGAGCCGGCTTGATGATCCGATATTGCCGTACATGACGTCGCCGACATGAACGCCGATGCCGTAGTTCAGCGGCGCGCGGCCGGTGCCGTTATTCCGCTCGTTCAGCGCGGCCATGGCCTTGCGGGCTTCGGTCACGGCATGGAGCAGGTTGGCGCAGGCATCGGGCTCATGAAGCGGAAAGATTGCGAGCAGGCCATCGCCGATGAATTTGAGGATCTCCCCGCCGTGGCGCGCGATCGGCTCGGACATCGCATCGAAATAGTCGTTGAGGAGATCGATGACATCGTCGCGCGGCCAGTTGTCGGAGATTTTCGTGAAATCCCTGAGGTCGCAGATCATGATCGCGGCGCGCACGGTGGTGCCGGTGCCGCGCCGGGTGGCGCCGGCCAGGATCAGCTCGCCGGCATGGGAGCCGACATAGGTCTCGAGCAGCGTGCGCGCCAGCCGGTTCTTGACGCGGATCTCGCTGACCAGCGCCAGCACCGGCAAGAGCTTCTTCAGGCCCGCGATATGCGCATCATCGAACCCGCCGGGACGATCGGTGGCGAAGGTGACGAGGTGGCGCTTGCCGAGCGTGTGGTAGAGCGGCCAGGCCACGTAGTCGGTCAGGCCTCGCGCCCGCATCTCGTCATAGAGGGCGTGCTTGCGGCCGAGCGACGGATCCCGTTCGAGCCGCTCTCGCACCTCGGCGGCACCGTTTTGGAGTTCGTTGGCCGCGCTGCCGATATATTCGGACCGCTCGCGAACGTCGTAGTCGACCAGTGCGATCTCCGCCTCTCGCATCCCGTCGGACCACATCATCCGGGCTCCCAGCCATTGCGGGTGATGGATGAGGATGTGAAGCGTCGCGCGCTTGAGCGGGATACCCGCCTGCTGCAGGCGGATGCACATCTGCGCGAAGATATTGTCGACGAAGCGCTCATCGCGCGTGCCGTTGATCAGCCAGTCGACGACGCTGTCGGCTTGCGTGGTGGGGTTGTCCGGCGGCGCGTTCATATCCTGCCCTCAAGCGGCGGTCTGCATCTTGCTGATGATATCGTGCTCCGGCCTTGCCGCGTCAACCTGGCCAGTTGCCCGGTTTGCGCGCAGCGGCCTGGCGAGGTTCTAGCCGACCATCCGGATCGATCCCAGCACCGCCAAGCCCGAAACCAGCGCGAGCTTCGATGGCTCGGCCAGCTCGACCTTTAGCGTGCCGTTGCTCGGGATGACCAGATCCCCGCCGTCGAAGCGGATGCTGCAATCGCCGCGAGCTGCGTAAACGAGGTGCGTGCCGGCAGTCAACGATCGATCGCCACTCCCCCTGAGCGCTTCGAGCTCGATCTCGGCCACCCCGCGCCGCGCCATCAAGTTCACGACCTCGACCGGGCCGGCTTCGAGCTCGGTCACGATCTCGAGCTCGCCGGCGAAGCGCACGGTCATGAAAGGTTCACGTTCATCGAATTCCCGCTTGGGCGATTTCAGCACCAGCCCGCGTCCGGCCACGACCATCTGGAGGCGATCGATGCCGGGCATGTAGGAGAACGGACCTGATGTCACGATGGGCGTCGAGGCAAAACGCCAGAGCAGACTGTCCCAATCCTTTGCCGGACTACCTGCACGATGGGCATCCGCGATATCGGTGAAGACACCGCCGCCGTTTTTCCAGGGCGAGCGGGTGTAGTGTTCGGGTTTGAGCAATGTCGTTTTCATGTCCACATCATGCCCGTGTCGGGCCGGCTTTGCCAACCTGTTTCCGCTTCAGCGGCTGGAGGCCCTGACCAGCGGGCATTTGCTGTCCGCGAGTGGCCAGACCGTCTCTTCGGGCGGAATCTTGCGCACGATCTCGAAATAGTCCCAGGGATATTTCGAATCCGACGGCTTCTTGACGCGAACCAGATACATGGTGCGCGTGACGCGCCCGTCGGCACGGACGTGTGCGTCCTCCGAGAAGATGTCCTCGACCGGAAGGGCCTTCATCGCGGCCGCAACCTTGTCGGCCTCGTCGGTGCCGGCGCTGGCGACGGCCTTGAGATAGTGGCGCACCGCGCCATAGACGCCGGCATGCAGCATCGACGGCATCATACCGGTCTTCGCAAAGAATGCCTTCGACCAGGCGCGCGTTGCCTCGTTCATGTCCCAATAGGACGCAGTGGTGAGGTAAGTACCTTGCGCATCCCTAAGGCCAAGGGCGTGCACGTCCTGAAGGAAGAGAATGAGCGCGGCGAGATTCTGGCCCCCCTGCACCAGGCCGAACTCGCCCGCCTGCCGCATCGCGTTCACGGTGTCATTGCCGGCATTGGCGAGGCCGATCACCTTGGCGCCCGACGCCTGCGCGCTGACCAGGAAGGAAGAGAAATCCGGCGTGTTGAGCGGATGGCGCGCGGCGCCCAGCACCTTGCCGCCCGCGGCATTGATCACGCTGGTGGCATCCTGCTGGAGCTGATGGCCGAAGGCATAGTCCGAGGCCAGGATGAACCAGCTGCTGCCGCCGGCCTTGACCACCGCAGACGCGGTGCCGTGCGAGACGGCATAGGTGTCGTACGTCCAGTGGATGCCATAGGGCGAGCACTGCTCATTGGTGAGCGCGGTGGTGCCGGACCCGGAAAAGAGCACGATCCGCTTCTTCTCGCGGGCAAGACCCTGGACCGCGAGCGCGACGCCCGAATTCGGCACGTCCACGATCGCATCGACGTCCTCGACGTCGAACCAGCGGCGGGCGATCGCCGTGCCAACATCGGCCTTGTGCTGGTGATCGGCGGAGACGATCTCGATCGGCTTGCCCAGGACCTTGCCGCCGATCTCATCCGCCGCCATCTGCGCAGCGACCAGGGAGCCCTTGCCGGTAATGTCGGCGGTGACGCCAGCCATGTCGGTCAAGACACCGAGCTTGACGATTTCGGCGCTGACTTGCGCCTGCGCGCCGGCGGGGAGCGCAAACAGCAGGAGAGCGCGAACGATCCATTTCATCTGTCATCCCTTTCGATGCCACGTCTCAGCATTGGATGGCGTCGAGCCAGGCCAGGATCATTGCGGCGAGGTCGTCGCTGTTGTCCTCGATCATCATCATGTGACCGTTTCCATCCATGCCGCGATCCGGAAGCCAGACGAACTCCGCGCCGAGATAGCTGGCCGTCGCCGCGTCGACCTCGCGTGGATGGCGCGGGTCGCGGTCGCCGGTCACGATCATGATCGGCCTGTTACGCAGACACTCGGGATCATCGATCTTGAGCCCGCGTCCGCCGATGTTGAAGCGTTCGTTCAGGATGCGCGCACTCTCCGGCGCGAAAGAGCGGCAGTAGTTTTCGAACGCGTGCTGCGGAAAGCGCGGCCCGTTGGCCCAATAGGCGACGGCAAATTCAGCCGTCAGCCGCACCGGTCTGGTCTCGTCCGAATAGACCGGATGACCGGCGCTCGCGTCATCGCGCAGGGCGAGGATCGCTGTGCCGTCATCGGGCAGATCACGCAGCAGATTGGCCGGTGGCCCCGGCGCGATGCCGATGACGGCGCGAACGAGATCGGGACGCCGTTCCGCCATCCACCACGCCATCGGCCCGCTCGCCGAATGCACCAACAGCACGGAAGGACCGATCTGCTCGATCAGCGCCAACAGCGACGTCGCGACGTCGGCGGTCCCGAGCCGTGGGAAATCCGCCGGTTGCGGCGAGCGGCCGTGGCCGGGCCAGTCCGGCACGAACACGTCCCGGCCCGCCGCCGCGAAAAGCTCGGCCCAGCCGGGCCGCCCGTCCGGCGTTGCCAGATAGCAGGTGCCGGTGTGGCCGGCGCCGTGGACCATGACGACGGGCGCCCTGCCCGTGGCCGCGCGCGGCGATTGCAAATGGTCGACATAGACCGGATGCGCGGCCGTCCCCGCATAGAAGCACCGAACCTCGCGCTCGCGCGAGGGGTCCACAGCCTTCTGCCCGGCCGCCTCCATCCGATCCTCCACAACTATCGACGACGGCCGTTCTTGCGAGCCGCGCGGCGATGTTAAGATCATGCCGAACCGGAAATCAACCAGAAAGTCTCATATGAGACCATCTCGAAAATCGACGCGCGCCGCGCCGCGGAGCGACAAAAGCGACAAGATCGTTGCACCGGAGCGGGAGCCGCTCGCCGCGGTGATCGGCGGCACCGAGCTCCAGATTGCCTACAGGATGGGCTACGTGCTGAACTTCTACCGCGAGCCGTCGTTTCGGCGGATCGAGATGGAGCTCGGCCTGACGCGGCCGGAGATCGTCACCCTGATCTTCCTGAACTTTCGCGAAGGCGTGACGGCGAGCGAGATCTGCCAGTTCTCAGGCCATCTCAAGGCCAATATCAGCCGCGGCATCATCGCGCTGGAGAAGAAGAAGCTGATACGGCGCGCCGCCGACGAGAGCGACAGCCGCCGCCAGCAATTGTTCATGACGGCGGCCGGCCGTGCACTCTACGCAAAATACATCCCGGTCTTGCGCGATCGGGAGCGCGCCATGCTGGCCTGCCTCACGCGCGCCGAGCGCAGCGAATTCGAGCGCCTGCTCGACAAGCTCGCCGCCCACGTGCCGCAATGGGCCGCACTCGATGAGCTCTGAGCGCGGAGCGGGCGCGCTTCAGTTTCCCTTGCCCCCCTTGAGCTTCGGCAGCGTCTCGACGATCTTCTGCTTGCCGTCGATGATCTCGGCCAGGAAACTGGCACGGTCGATGTCGCCGTTCTGGTCCCAGCTCGCTTCCATGAGCATGCCGGGTGCGTTGTCGGGCGTCAGGGTCAGGCCCTTCATCGCGGCGCCAAAGGCCTTGCTGTCGAACTTGCCGATCTTTTCGGTGACGTATTTCACGAGGTAGACGGCAGTGTAGCCCTTGATGCCGTTGTGGTCGGGCCGGTACTTGTAGCGGTCGCTGAATTTCTTCGTGAACGCCTCGATCGCCGGGACCGGTGCATCCGCACTGAGCCCGACGTGGCCGCGCGCGCCGTTGGCGGCGGACCCGGCGAGCTCGACCACCTTGTGGCTGAGCAGCGTGGTCTCGCCGAACAGCGGCGTCGACAGGCCCTGCCGCTTCGCCTCGATCAGGAAGCGGGCGCTCTCCTCCTCGTTGGTGTAGACGAAGACGGCATCCGCCTTGGCGCCCTTGAGCTTGATGACGTCAGAACCGAAATCGACCTGGCCCTGCTCGGTGGAGATGTCGGCGGCGACCTCGATATTGCGCGCCTTCATCTCCTTCAGGAAATTGTCGTGGCCGCCCTTGCCGAAGTCATTGTTGACCCAGAGAACCGCAACATTTTTCACCTTGAGCCTGTCGTGCAGATAGTTGGCGATCTTCGGCATCGAGAATTGCTGGCCGAAGGCGGTGCGGAACACGAAAGGGTTGCCCTGCGTGGTGATGTCGGCAGCCTCTGCGCCGACGATCTGCGGGATCTCGGCCGCTTGCGTCAGCGCCATGTTGACCTTGACCGAGCCGGAATAGATCGGCCCGAGCACGACGTAAGGATCCTTGTCCAGGACCTTCTGCACTTGCGCGCGCGAAATGCCGGGATTGCTCTGGGTGTCGAGATGCTCGGTCTGGATTTTTCGCCCGAGAATGCCGCCGGCATTGTTGATCTCGTCGACCGCGAGCGCAACGCCATCGCGCCAGTTGGTGCCGGAGACGGCGCCGGGCCCGGACAGCTCGATGACGTCGGGGATATAGACCGTGCTCTGCGCGCTGGCTGCCCCCGTCGGGAGCGATGCTACGACGACGATGCCGAGCGCCCCTGCAAGATGCCTCATGATGTCCTCCTCCCCGTTGCTTTCTTGTTATGATCCCTCGACGCCAAGCAGCCTTGCCGGCGTTCGCCACAGCAGGCGGTGCTGATCGCTCGCGTCCGGAAACAGTTTTGTCAGCACCGCGAGCAGCGGGCCGTAGTCGAGCCGTTCGGGGGCGCGCAGGAACGGATAGTCCGATCCCCAAACGCAGCGATCGAGCGTGAAGGCCTCGACGAGGGCGGCGATGAACGGCCAGGTGTCTTCATAGGGGTGCGGCTGCTGCGAGAATTTGTAGTAGCCGGACAGTTTTACATGCGCGTCGCGTTCGCGGCCGAGCGCCAGCAGCGCCTGGAAGGCCTCACCCTTGACACCCCGCGCGACCGAGGGACGGCCACAATGGTCGATCACCAGGCGCACGGCCGATCTCTCGATCAGCGGCAGCAGATCTAGCAGCTGGTCCTGCTCGACCTGGATCTGGAGGAAAAGGCCGAGGCTAACCAGCTTCTCCAGCAGCGGCGCCGTGTGGCGATAGTAGTCAGTGCCGTGAAACGGCACGTTGAAGGCGACGCCGATCACACCGGCCGCCTTCAACCTTTCGAGCTCCTTGATATCGACGTCATTCTCGACGACGGCGACGCCTTTGAAGCGGCCGCCGCCCTGCTTCAATGTGTCGAGCAGGATGCGGCTGTCGCTGCCATAGCCAGTGTTGGTGGCGACCACGAGCGCGTGCCTGATATCGAAGGCATCGAACACGCGGATCAGTTGCGCCGCGGGCGCGATCTCCTGCCCGCTCGGCCGATACGGTGTGTCGGCGCCGTATGGAAAGCGGACGGGATCGATCGCGTGGATGTGGCAGTCGATCCTGGGAGACGCCGGCAGTGTCATGGCGCAGAACTCCCCGCGGCGAGTCAGAACGTGGCCTCAATGGCTTTGATCAGCTCCGGGGTCACGTCGGGCATGACACCGAACCAGGCCTTGAAGGCGATCCGCGCCTGGTTGAGCACGAGGCCGAGCCCGTTCACGGTGACGCAGCCACGCGCGCGGGCTTCGGCGAGGAACGCTGTTTCGAGCGGCGTATAGATGAGATCGGCGGTGAGCGTTTCGGGCTTCAGGCGCGAGAGGTCGATCTCCAGCGGCGCTTTGCCGACCATGCCGCGATCGGTGCAGTTGACGAGGAGAGCGACATCGCCGAGCGCGGTGCCGCGATCCTCCCATGCCACAGTGCTGACGGCGGCGCCGAAGTCGCTTGCGAGCGCCTGCGCCTTTTCAGGCGTACGATTGGCGATGCGGATCTCACGTGCACCATTCTCCAGAAGGGCCACGACCACCGCGCGCGTGGCCCCGCCCGCGCCCAGCAGCAGGATCGGCCCGGCATCGCCGCGCCAGTCGGCCCTGGCGTCGCGCAGGCTCTGCACAAAACCATTGCCGTCATTGTTGAAGCCGGAGAGCGTGCCGTCGTCCTCGACGACGATGGTGTTGACGGCGCCGATGCGCCGCGCGGTCTCGTTGACGCGGCCGAGCTTTTGCATTGCCGTCAACTTGTGCGGCATGGTGACGTTGCAGCCGCGAAAGCCGAGTGCGACGAGTCCACGAAGCGCATCCTCCAGCCGTTCCGGCTTGACCGCGAGCGGCACGTAGGAGCCGCGGATGCCGTGCGCCTTCAGCCAGTAATTATGAATGACGGGCGAGCGCGAATGCGCAACGGGCATGCCGATGATCCCCGCCAATCCAAATCCATCCGCCTGCGGCATGCTTCCATCCCTGTCACGCGTCTTCAACGCACGACCATTCTATTTGGTCAATTGTCCAAGACAATTAGAGGGAATGGCTAGCGGGTGCAATCTGAAATTTGCGAGCATGAGACCGCCGAGCGCGGCCTTGGAGGAATCGTAGACCGCCATCTGCGAGGTCATCTCTTTGCTGGCGCGCGGTAGACGGCGATCCGTGGTAACGTGAACCTCGTAACCTTCAGCGAGGCAAGCATGTCCGATACTGACAAGGTTTTCGCCGGCTCGGTCCCAAAGCTCTACGACGAGCATCTCGTCCCGATGATCTTCGCCGTTTATGCCGACGACATCGCAAGACGTGTCGCCGCACTTTCGCCCTCGGTTCTGCTCGAAACTGCCGCAGGCACCGGCGCCGTCACCCGCGCCGTGACGGCGGCGCTGCCCCCCGGCATCCGTTATGTTGCGACCGACCTCAACGAGCCGATGCTGGCGATCGCGGCGCAGCGCCAGGGTGAGGACTCCCGCGTTTCATGGCGCCAGGCGGATGCGACCGCCCTGCCCTTCGACGACGCCGAGTTCGACGTGGTCTGCTGCCAGTTCGGCGCCATGTTCTTTCCGGACCGCGTCAAGGGCTATTCAGAAGCAAGGCGCGTCCTGAAGCCGAGCGGCACGTTCCTCTTCAATGTCTGGGATCGCATCGAGGAGAACGTGTTCGCCGACGACGTCACGACGGCCTTGGGCAAGGTATTTCCCGATGATCCGCCCCGCTTCATGGCGCGGACGCCGCACGGCTACTTCGACCAGGCAACCATCCGGGCCGATCTCGAACGCGCAGGATTTGGTAACATCTCGATCGAAACACGCGCCGCCGTCAGCCGTGCACCGACGCCCGACCTCGTGGCGTTCGCCTATTGCCAAGGCACGCCGCTGCGCGGCGAAATCGAGGCCAGAAGTGGCGGCGATCTTCAGGCCGCGACCGACGCGGCCACCGATGCGATCCGCGCGCGCCATGGATCCGGACCGGTCGAAGCCAAGATTCAGGCCCTGGTGATCACGGCGCGGCCGTAAGCCCGCGCCGCAAGCAACACCCTGCGTGCCTACCAAAAGCCCCGCTGTACCGGCTGCGTCGATTGATAATACTGATACTGGCCTCGCCGGCGCGGATTGGCCGGTTGCACATACGGATCGCGTTGCTGGAAGAAGAAGCCGAACCCGTTGCCGCCATTGTCCCAGCCGTCATCGCTCGCGATCATGGCCGGCGGCGCAGTCGGCTTGCGCGTGATGAAGCCGCCCTGCGGCTGATTGCTGAGCACCGCGACGAATTCGGTACGGTAGTTGGTCTCACTGCTCAAGGGCTCGTCGGAGATGACTATCGACGAGCGCGGCAACGCGGTCGGCGCGATGCGGTCCAGCACCTCCTGCGGAATCGTGATCCGGTCGAGCGCATGCCTGGCCTCGTCGCCGTTCTCGATCGTGACCACGCTCCAGCGCAGGCCCGTATCGGCCTTCGCCATCGCCGTGAAGATGTGCGTGCCGAGCGGCAGGTCGGGATTACGGATCGTGACGGGGACCTCGATGCTGGTGTCGAACACCTCGCCGCCGCCGTCGGGCGCCGGCTTGTGGGTGTTTCGCCGCACATAGAGCTTCTGCGTCGAACGGCTGATGTAGACCGAGACCGGCTCGAGCGCGAGCTTTGCATCGGTCGACGCCTTCACCGCGTCGGCCTTCCTGGTCGCCGCCGCCTTGGCGGCTTCCTTCGTGGCGGCGGCGGCGTCGCGCTTCGGTTGCGCGGCGGCCTTGGCGGCGTCGAGCTGCGTCGCTGCATCCGCAGCCTTGGTGGCAACCTTCTGCTTCAGCTCCTCGGCCTTGGCGCGGGCCTGATCGGTCTTTGCATTCGCGAGCGTCTTGTCGGCAAAGGCGAGCTCGGCGTCGGCGCGGGCCTTCTGCTGTTCCAGCTTGCGCAGCGACGCCGGAAGCGAAGCCGCTTCCTTTGCGGCTGCCGATGCAGCCTTCTTGGTTTCGTCGGCGGCCCTTGTGGCCTCCTCGGCCTCGGCGGAGAGCTTGCCAACACGGCCTGGTGCCGCCGCAATGGCGTCCTGCTTCGGCATGAACAGCGAGGGGTGAGAGATTTCAGTCGGGACCGTATCCTCCGGCGAGATGATCACCCGCATCCCGATATAGGTCTTGTCGAACAGGTTCTCGGCAAAGCCGAACGGCATCCGCACGCAGCCATGCGAGGCGGCATAGCCGGGCAGCGGGCCGCCATGCAGCGCAATGCCGTTCCAGGTGATGCGCTGCATGTTCGGCATCCAGGCATCGTCATACATGGTCGAGCGGTGGTCCTTGTCCTTCTCGAGGATGGCGAAGACGCCGGCCGGCGTCTCGCGTCCCGTGGTGCCGGTCGACACCGGCGCGCGCATGATCCAGCCGTCGGCGTCGTAGAAGGTGACCTGCTGGCTCTTGATCGACACGATCGCCATGATCGGCTCGCCGGCCACACGCGGCGCCACCGCCTCGACCGACTGACGGGCCTGCTTGGCCGCAGTCGCCGGGGCCACCGCCGCAAATATGGCCACCGTCGCAAGCGCAATGATCCCGGCAGGCCCCCGACGCCGCATCGCCCTGGTGGATTGCGCCGTCGTCAGTCGGTTTTTCATGCCATCCTCGGTCGAACTGCCAGTCCGCTGGTGTCGTTCAAATGTCAAATTGCGAGCTCTGGATTAAGAAATCGAAGCCGCCTTACGTTCCGTCTGTGGCGAGATTCGGCACGTTCCGGCAACAATCTCTCATATACGACGGTTCGCACAGGCGGAAGGCGGCCGCAGGCCGAGGCTGGCCCGAAGCTGGCCTCGATCGCTGCGGCAGAATGTCCAATCAACTACCCGGGGCGGCGGCGGCCACGCCCACCGATGCTCACTAAACGCCCAGCGCCTTGCGGTTGAACGTTCGGAGGACGCGCAGCGACAACGTTCGCACGTTCGCAACATTCAGCAGCCAGGCCGCGGCGGCGTAAGCGAGGCCGCCGGCGAGGCTGACGATGATGAGCGACACGAGACCGGTGCCGCCGGCTTGCGATCGCGCAATCAGGATCGCGGCCGCCATTGCCGCAGCGGAAGCGGCAACAGCGGCGAGGCGGTTGAGGTCGAACGGGACCGGATGAGCGCGATGCATCAGGACCACGGCAACAAGGAAACCGATCGCCTCCGTCACGAAGGTCGCCAGCGCCGCACCGTAGAGGCCATAGAAGGCGACCAGTGCGAACATCAGGATCACGCTGACGAGCAGCGTGAAGAAGGATTGCGCGGCGAGCATGAAAGGCCGTTCGGCGAGCTGGAAGCTGATCTGGACATAGAACTGATTGGCGATACCGAAGAACCGGGCGAGCACCAAAGTCGGCAGCAGCGCGGACACACCGGCGCGGAAATCGACGCCAACGAGCGTGCCCGCGACCTGGTCCGCGGCCAGCGCGAGCCAGACGGCAACGGGCGCGACGACGACGAGCAGCAGATCGAGGCTTTCGGTCAGCCGCTCGCGCGTCACCGCCTCGTTGTTCTCGGACAGGGAGCGGAACACCAGCGGCACGGTCGCGGCGGCGACGCTGGAAGCGATCATGACCATGAACTGGCGCGGCAGATCGGCGGCGACGCCGAAGATGCCGGCGGCGTCCTTGCCAAGCAAATAGGCGACAATGAGCCGGTCACAGGTCGAATAGAGCGCGACGGACAATCCGGCCAGCGTCAAGGGAAGGCCGTAGCGCGCGAGCTGCAGGAACTGGCTGCGCTGAAATCGCGCGATCTTGGTGCGGTCGCCCGCGAGGTTGAGCACGATCCCAGTGAGCGAGCCCAGCCCGAATGCCAGGAGCAAGCCGATGCCGCCCCAACCGAGCCAGATGCCGAGCAGGCCGAAGCCGACGCTCGCCACGCTGCGCACGATCGAGATCGCCGCGAACCGATAGGGCCGCAATTTGGCACGCTCGAACTCCTGGCCGACATCGACTGCATTGGCCATGACCGCGACGAACATGCTGGCGAGCAGCAGCTCGACGCTGACGTCGCTGCGGAACAGGAAGGCCAAAGGGGTCATCGCGCAGAGGACAGCGACCGTCAGGGCGAAGGCGACGATCGCCGTGCCACGAAAATCGACCTCTGCCGACATCGCCTGATAGCGGGACACCGACAGCTTGATCCAGGCAAAGAAGATCGCACCCAGAATGCCCGCCAGGCTGATGCCGACGACATAGACGCCGTATTCCGCCGGCGTCAGCAGCCGCGTATAGGCCGTGACCGCGAAGAACCCCACCGCCGCAGGCAGGATGTAGGCGACCAGATAGATCGAGAAATGGCGGTTCAGCATGCGAGCACGGGACCGTTGGCGGCCATGGAGTTAACGGATCGTTAAGACAGTTGGACTTCGGTGTGGCAATCGGACTGCGCCGCCCGCATCGGCAAGGATAGCCGCATAAGTCTGCAAACCGGACCGCGAATGGAGCCATCGCGCGGTTATCGCGCGTTAGCGTTAAATTTGCCCTGTCCTTGAAGGGGCCGGCGGGATCACAGAAAAGAAGCAATGATATCGAAACGTCGCCCGACTCCTCCGATGCACTGATGTGACCGACATGGACGTTGCCGAACGAACACGGGCGAAACCGGCCTCCCTGCCGCATCGCGGTGCCGACGCGCCCATGCATCCGGCGGGTCGCAGCGCGGGAGGCCGCGACAGGATGATTCTCAACCTTTTCTTCGAGGAACGGGACGACCGCTGGTTCCCCGGTGACCGCCACTTCCGACCGCTGCTGCGACGCCTGCTGGTGGGCAAGTCCTTCATCAGCGGACAGCGGCGCGTCCTGCTCAATCTGTGCGCGGGCCTCGACCGGCTCGGCATCCGCTATCGCGTCAACGACTATCGCTACATCCAGAAGCACCCCGAGGAACTCGCCTGCATCATCGGCCGGCCGTTCGTGCTCGACTGGTTCAAATGGAAGAACCCGCTCCTGCTCGGCGTCGCCATGTATGACCACCCGATCGATGCGCCGGAGCGTCTGAAGGACCTCGACGTGAGACGCGTCCTGGTGCCTTGCGCCTGGTACGCCGACATGTTCCGTCCGCACTGGCCCCATGTCGACGCCTGGCCGGTCGGCATCGAGACCGATTTGTGGACGCCAGCACCGGCGGATCAGAAAAGCGTCGACGTGTTGCTCTACGACAAGGTCCGCTGGGATTACGGGCGGTACGAGCCGGAGCTGATCGAGCCGATCCGCAGGCATCTCGAAGCAAACGGCCGCACCGTCGAGGTGATCCGCTACGGCCATTACAAGGAAGACGATTACAAGGCCGCGCTGGCGCGTTGCCGCAGCATGATCTTCCTCTGCGAGCACGAGAGCCAGGGCATCGCCTGCCAGCAAGCGCTGTCGAGCGGCGTTCCTGTCTTTGCCTGGGATCGCGGCGGACCGTGGCAGGATCCAAAATATTTCCCGGACAAGGTGAGGTTCGAGGGCGGCGTGTCCTCGGTGCCCTATTTCGACGCGCGCTGCGGCATGACCTTCACCGATGCGGACGGCTTCACGTCCGGCTGGGGCCGCTTCTGGTCGCAGGTCAGCGCGGGGGACTTCGCGCCGCGTGACTATGTGTTGGACAACCTGACGCTCGAGAAGGGCGCGCTCCACTATTACGAGATCGCCGAAGCGGCGATGCAGCGTCACGCTGGCTGACGAAGGCTTTCGGCCAGCCAGCTCGACAAGAACACCCCCGGCGTTGCAAGGAATGCCGTGACCAGGCTCGACAGACGCGAATTTCTCCTCGGCAGTGCCGCAACGCTCGCGGCAGGCGCATCCGTGTCCGCTGCGCCTGCGCCGAAGCTCGCCCAGCGCCGTCCGGGCTATGGCGCTGCGGCGACGCTCTGGGACCTCCAAGCCGATCCGCGGCTGGGCGACGCCATCAGCACCTATTGCACGCAGGTGGTGCCGGTGCTCGAGCTGAAATGGCCGATGCTGCGGCCGGACGCGCACACTTTCGCGTTCGAGCGCGCCGATGCGATCCTGGATTTTGCGCGGGCGAACGACCTGACGATGCGCGGCCACGCGCTCGCCTGGTATCACGACATTCCGGACTGGACCAAGCAGATCAAGGATTCCAAAGGCGTCGAGCGCGCCTTCGTCGATCACATCGGCACCGTCGTCTCCTACTACAAGGACAAGCTGACGTCGTGGGACGTCGTCAACGAACCGATCCCGGACAATCCGAAGAAGGTCACCGACCGGCGCGACACGTTCTGGACGCAGCATCTCGGTCACAGCTGGATTCCGCGGGCCTTCCGCACGGCCGCCGCAGCTGATCCCTTCGTCAAGCTGGCGATTAACGAATATGACATCGAGTCGGTCAAGGACTCCTTCATCGCCAAGCGCGCGGCCTACCGCAATCTCATCATGGACCTGCTCGACCAGGGTGTTCCGCTCCACGCCGTGGGCTTGCAATCGCATCTGCATGCCGAGCTCGAGATCGACACCCATGGCCTCGGCGAATTCGTCACCGAGCTGCGTTCCTGGGGGCTCGACGTGCTCGTCACCGAGCTTGACGTCGACGATCAGAAGCTGACGGGGAGTCCGGCGGAGCGCGATGCCATCGTCGCCAAGCGCGTCGACGATCTGCTGACGGCGATTTCAGCCAGCGGCCCGGTGCGTTCGATCCTGACCTGGGGCATCTCGGACCGCTACAGCTGGATCAACGGCACCTTCGCCCGCAAGGACAAGCAGCCGAACCGTCCGCTGCCGCTCGACGGGGAGTTCAAGCCAAAACCGTTCATGGACGTGATCAGCAAGTTCACGAAGGACGCGTAACCGCTATTGTTCGCGCATGATCTCTTCGGAAAACTGCTGCACTTTTTGCGCTAACGCGGCCCTTGGGGTCCGGATCCCGCTCTAGCGAGTCTTCGGCGTCTCGAATTGGTTCTCGTCGCCCATATGGTCGGGCGACAGGCTCGGGCTGCGACGGTCGCGCGAGGAGAGGCGGAACACGTCGCGGATGTCGTCGATCGAGGTCGACGAATAGGACTGGATGCAGAGCGCGACCTGCTCGGGCGAGGCGGCCCGCATCATTGCTTCGATCGCCGGACGATCGAGGCGCGTGTCGTCCCAGTGCGAGGCCGCGATGCTGTCTTCCGTGACCCGATGCGCCGCCAGATGTTCCGGCGAGTTCGCGACGAAGTTTCCGTAAAGCAGATACTCGGAAAATTTCTTCTTCCGGCACAGGGCCAGAGCCCAGCTCAGGCCCGTCGCCGACTTGATGGCGTCGGTCATCGCGCGCGCGGCGTCCTTGTCCCAGACCAGCGCGTTGCCGACATAGTCGTCAGCGGGGAACGAGCGCTGTTTGACACCGAGAAGTTGATCGACGGTGCGCAGCCACAGCACATGCAAGGGATGATCGGCGTCGATCCCCTTGCGCGTGACGAAGAGCGGCGTCTTCTCACCGCCGGCATATTGGCCGACGTCGAATTCGCGGAAGAACAGATTGTCCGAGTCCAGGATGCAGACGCGCTGCTCCGGCGCATTGAGGACGCCGGCGATCTTCAGGATCTGCTGGATATGCCAGCCGTGCACCGGCGACGACAGCAGCGAGAGCCAGACGCGCCGCTTGCTGATGAACTGGAGCGCCGGCGGCAGCGCGAAGAGCCATTTCGGCAGATAGCGCGAGGCCGGAACGATGACGCGCTTGTCGGACGCGAACCGTTCGAATAGCGGCACGTCCTCATCGTTAACGAGAACATAATGCCGCGTATATCCCGAGAGCCAGGTGTCGATGCTCTCGCTGAGCAGCGAAAAGCGCTCGATATCCTTGGCATAGCTGGCGGACAGCAGGGCAACGGAATGCATGGGGCGCGCTCAAATGGCCATCAAGCCGGTAGTCATAGCGGCGGCGGGAAGCGTTGGAAACTTACATTCGCAATCAAGGTAAAACGAAACGAAGCATTAGCCATCCGCCGGCAACCCCTGCTCGAGCCTGCGAAAGCGCAGCGGCGCCAGTGCGGAAGCGCGCTGCCACCAGTCGGCGACGCGGTCGTCGAGCGCGGTCACACCTCGGCCCCGGCCCGGAAAGATCCGGATCTGCTGCACCGCCTCGGCCTCAAAACCCCGGTCTCTCCGCGTGATCTTGAGAGCGGCGCCCTCACGGTCCCGCTGCGTCAGCGGCACCAGAAGGCGGCCGCGCGGACGGAGCGATTGGAGCCAGAGCGGGTGCGGATGCGCGAAGCCGGCATGCACGATGACGACGTCGGCGGCATCGCCGACCTTCTCACACCCATCGCCATGGACCACCTCGACATTGCGATAGGCGCGAAGGTAGCCCGCAGCGCGCTCCGCAAGCCGCTCGTCGCATTCGACTGCAGTCACCCTGCCCTTCGGGCCGACGATCTTCGACAGCACCGCGGAGAAATAGCCGAGCCCGCAGCCGATTTGCACGACACGGTCCTTCTCCTTGACGTCGAGCACGTCGATGAAATGTGCCCATAGGCTCGGCAGCCCGGTGTCGAGCCTGCGGCGCGCATCGATCGCGACCAGAACATTGTCGTAGAGATGCACGGGATCGGCGTCGGGGCTCAGCCGATAACTGCGCGCCGCCTCGCCCTTGATGCGCCAGGGTCCTCTGGCCAGAAAATCCTCACGGGGGACAGTGGCGAGCGCTTCGAGCAGGCGCGGCGAGGAGATCCGCTCGCGCCTGGCAATCCGCTCGACATAGCGCGCACGCACGGCGGCAAGATCACTCATGTCAGGGATGGGCCTGCTCACGGATGAGCGCGTCCGCGCCGAGCTCCCTGACCAGCTGCATCGCCTGCTTCAGGTCCGGCGTGTAGAAACCCTCGCTGAACCTGCCGACGATGGGCGCGAGCAGGAGGCTTGCAGGTTCGCGCCTGCCGGCCTGGTGCCACAGCCGCGCGAGACTGACGGCGGTGCGAAGCTCCCACGACAGCGCGCCCTGCTTGCGCGCGATCTCCAGCGACAGGCCGAACAGATCCTCGGCCTCCCCCGCTGACGCCGGGTCGCCGTCCGACAGCGTGATCTCGCCTTGCAGGCGATAGACTTCGGCGAGGTAGGAGTGATCGCCGGTCCGTCTTGCGGTCGCGAGCGCGCCGTCCAAGGCGCGCAAGGCGGCATCGCGCATCCCGACCTTGGCATAGGCTTCCGCGAGCAGACAGCGGAACCAGCATCCGGCGAGCCAGGAATCCATCGCCTCGTACTCGTCGAGGCCGAAGCGCATCTGGCTGAGGCCTTCGTCGGCTTCGCCGAGCTGAGCCAGCGCCCAGCCGCGCAGGATCGCCGCCTGCTGCTTCCAGTGCAGGAAATTGTGCTCGGTGGCGATGATCATGGCGCGGTTGGCGTGGTCGCGCGTGCCCTCTACGTCGCGCAAATGCTGGCAGAGATAGGCGCCGAACACGAGCGCGAAGGCAAGCGTGAAGGGATGGCGGATCTTCTCGGCATTCGCGATCGCCTGCTCGCTGTGCTGCCGCGCCGCGTCGGGCCGGCCGAGGAACCACAGGAGATAGCCGAGATAGGACAGCGAGACGACGCCGGGATCCGTGCCGTGGCGCTCCATCAGATCGGAGTGCAGATCGGGGCTGTAGAGGTTGATGCAGCGATGCAGATGATGCTGCGAGGCAGCGAAGCGGCCGCGATAGAGCATGGTCATGGCGATCGAGCGGTGCGCCTCGATCAGATATCCGGTCTGCTGCGCCGGGTGCGCCCGCTGGTTCAAGCGCTCGCGCTTGGCGAATCTCAACAGCTCGACGCTGAGATCGTGCGCGCGCGTGAGATCGGCGCGGATGAAATGGCATACCCAGAGCCCGCGCGTGGCGGCAAACGCCTTTTCGTCGTCGTCGAGCTGCTGGCCGAGCTCGAGCGCGCGGATGTAGTTCTCCTCGACCTCCTGCACGGCATAGCCTTTGGCGGCAATCAGCGCATTGCCGAGTGCGATCCGCAGCTCGAGCTCCATCTCGTCGGCGCCCTGCATGCGCGCATTGGCCTGCACGACGCTGAGGCCGCGACGCAGATGACCGATCGCTTCCAGATTGGCGCCGCTCTTGGCCGCCTGCTTGCCGGCCTTGAGCCAGAAGCTGGCGGCGCCCTCGCTCTGTCCGGATTCGGTCAGGTGATGGGCGAGCATCTCCGGTTCGCGCTCGGTCTTTTCCGGATACATTTCCGCGAGCACCTGGGCGATCCGGGAATGCAGCTTGCGGCGCTCGCTGTGCAGGAGGCTCGCATGCGCGGCGTTCTGGATCATCACGTGCTTGAAGGAGTAGAGCGCCTCGGGCGGATGGCCGCGGCGCATGATCAGCCCCGCCTCCTCCAGATGATTGAGCGCGGCCTCGATCTGTTCGGCGGGCGTGTTGGCGACCGCATGGAGCGTCTCGTAGGAAAACTCGCGGCCGATGGTGGCGCCGATCTGTGCGATCCGCTTGAACGGCCCCATCCGGTCTAGCCGCGCCATCAGCGAGTCGGTCAGGGTCGCCGGTATCGCCAGTTGCCGCCACGGCCCCGACAGCACGTAGCGCCCGTGCCGCTCGGTCAGGAGGTTGGATTCGAGAACGGTCTTGGTGAGCTCTTCCAGAAACAGCGGCACGCCGTCGGTCTTGACGATGATCTCCTCGACGACTTCCCTGGGCAGCTCTCGCCCCGCGACGCGCTCGACCAGCGTCGTGCGGAGCTGCCGGCTCAGGCGGTTCAGAACCAGGGTGGTGATGTGCGAATGCGCATTCCAGCTCGGCTGGAATTCGGAACGCGCGGTGATGATGACCAGGATCGGCCGGTTCTGCACCCGGTCGACCAGGAGGTCGATCACCTCGCGCGAGGTCGGGTCGATCCAATGCAGATCCTCGAACACGATCACCAGTGGCATCTCGCGCGCAAGGCCCAGGAGGTGATTGACCAGTGCCGCGACGGTCGCATCCTTCTGCTGTTGCGGCGAAAGGTCGAGCCGCGGATAGCGGTCGCCGGTCGGTATGGACAGCAGCGCGGCAAACAGCGACGTGACCTGCTCGATGTCGCCATGCGCGGTGGCGATCGCGGTCTCTAGGCTCGTCAGCGACAGCGCCGAGGCATCCTCGCGGTCGAGGCCGAGCGAGAATTTGAGCTGCTCGGCGAACGGATAGAACGCCGTGGACGTGTGGTAAGGCGAGCACTGCAGCGAGACCTGTCCATGGCGATCACCGGATATCCGCTCGAAGATTTCCTGAATGATGCGCGACTTGCCGATGCCGGGCTCGCCGAACTTGACGACGACCTGGCCGTCGCCGTCCCTGGCCTGCTGCCAGCGCCCCATCAGCAGCGCGATCTCCTCCTCGCGGTTGACGAGCGGCGTCAGCCGCGTGCCCATGGCGGCGGCAAAGCGGGTCTCCACCCGCGAGGCGCGCATCACGTGCCAGGCCTGCGCCTTCTCGGAGATGCCCTTCAAGTCATGGGCGCCGAGATCGCGGTAGTCGAACTTCCCCTTCAGCAGCGACTGGGTCGAGGCGGAAATCACCACGCCGTTGGGCGACGCCAGGCCTTGCAGGCGCGCGGCAAGGTTGACGGTCTCGCCGACCGCGGAGTCGCGCTCTTCGGTGCCCTGTCCGACGAGATCGCCGACCACGACGAGACCGGTCGCGATCCCGATGCGGACGGCTGGCGAGTGGCTGAGCGCACCACGCGGCTCGATCGCGCGCGCGCTCGACAGCACCCGCACGATCTCGAGCCCGGCGCGCACCGCGCGCTCGGCGTCGTCCTCATGTGCGGTCGGATAGCCGAAATAAACCAGGATACCGTCGCCGACGAAGCGGGCGGCGAAGCCCTCGTAATGCTTGACGACGCGGACACAGGTTTCGCGGAAGCTCGCGATCATGTCGCGCACGTCTTCGGGATCGAACTGCACCGAGAGCGAGGTGGAATCCACCATGTCGCAGAACATGGTCGTGAGCTGACGCCGCTCCGCGCCGACCTCCGCCCGCGTTTGCGGAGGCGCCACCACTGCCGGCGGATCGGCCGTTTCGGCCTGGAACAGCGCCGACATGGCTCGCTGAAGCCGCTTGCGATCACCGAGCGGCAATCCGAGCTCGACCAGATCCGACTCCGTCAGGTCCGCCATGACGTCGAGATCGAGTCGGTGCTGCGCGAAGAGATCGGTGTAGTGGCCGAGACCGATGCCCTCGAGCCAGCGCTTCAGCCCGCCCTCCGTTCCCGTGCCCGGCTCATTCTCCAGCATGGTGATTTCTGCCCGACCATCACTCCGTCGAAGGGCTTTGGACCCCTCAATCACAGATTTTGGGGGCCGAACTTCACCTCAGACTGGACGCGTTCCCTAAGTCTTGGGAAGAATAGCTCAATCAGATCAAAAGGGAATGGCGTTGTCGGACATTGCATCCGGAGCGGGAGAGGGATCGGAAGGCGCAGGCCCCGAAACCAAGTCCTTTGCCCATATCAGCGGCCTGCTCGACTTCCATGCGCGGAAGATGCCGGCGGCACCCGCGCTGCTCGCCCCGGGCCGGCCGCCCCTCAGCTTCGGCGCACTGGGCGAATTGATCCAGCAACTGGTCCGTACCCTGCGTGGGCTTGGCATCGGCCCCGCAGACCGCATCGCCGTTGCGCTGCCGCGCGGCGCCGACAGCGCGCTGGCACTGATCGCGGTCGCCTCCAGCGGTGCCTGCGTCCCCGTCAATCCCGATCTGACTGCGGACGAGCTGCAACGCTATTTCAGCGAATTGAAGCTGACGGCGCTCGTGACCCGGGCCGACATGAACTCACCAAGTCGTGACGTCGCCAGGGCGCTCGACATCGCGGTGATCGATTTCGTGCCGGGGCCGGCGAACGATCTCGGCGGCTGCGCGTTCATCGGTCCGACGGTCGGGCCGGCGACTGCCGACGTCGCCTCCCGCGGCGACGACGATGCGTTCATCCTGCTGACGTCAGGCACGGCGGCGCGGCCGAAAATGGTGCCGCTGACCCATCGCAATGTGTGCCTGTCCGCCTATAATGCCGGCCGCGTGCTGTCGCTCACCTCGCACGATCGCCTCCTCAACGTCCTGCCGCTGTTTCACGCCCATGGTCTGATTTCGGGCCTGCTGACGGCACTGGCCGCCGGCTCCAGCGTGATTTGCACCGACGGCTTCGACGCATCCTCCTTCTTCGGCTGGATGCGGGAGCTGCAACCCACTTGGTACACGGCGGTGCCGACCATTCATCGCGCGCTGCTGACCGCGGCCGAAGCTGATCCGGACCGCGTCCGGTCGTCGTCCCTGCGCGTGATCCGTTCGGCCTCGGCCTCGCTTGCGCCGGCGATCCTCGAAGGATTGGAAGCAAATTTCGGCGTACCCGTGCTGGAGACCTACGGCATGACCGAGGCGGCCTCGCAGATCGCGGCCAACCCGTTCGAGCTGCGCAAGGTCGGATCGGTCGGCCGCGCCGCGGGCCCGGAGATCGCAATCATGGACGAGGCCGGCCGCGCACTTGCGAGCGGCGCGCATGGCGAGATCATGCTGCGCGGGCCGAACATGAGCCGCGGTTACTATAATGACGATGCGGCGACAGAGGCCGCATTCCGCAACGGCTGGTTCCGGACCGGCGACCTCGGCTATCTCGATGCCGACGGCTACCTCTTCATCGTCGGCCGTATCAAGGACGTCATCAACCGCGGCGGGCAGAAGATCTCACCGCTGGAGGTGGAAGAGGTCCTGCTCGGCCATCCGGCGGTGCTTGAGGCCGGCGTGTTCGCCGTCCCGCACGAGAAGCTCGGCGAGAACGTTGCCGCCGTCGTGGTGTTGCGGCCGGACTCCGCGGCGGGCTCGGACCAGTTGCGCCAGTTCGCCCGAAAGCGGCTCGCGGCCTACAAGGTGCCGAGCCTGATCCGCAGTGTTACCGCGCTGCCGAAAGGCGCCAGCGGCAAGGTTAAGCGCAATGCGCTGGCCGAGCTGATCGCAACGATGGACGGCGACGACGAGGCCCGGTTGCCGCGCAACGCGCTGGAGACCCAGCTCGCTGCGATCTGGGCCGGTCTGTTGGAGCTGCCGCGGGTCGGCACCGACCAGGACGTCTTCGCGCTCGGCGCGGATTCGCTCGCGGTGACGCAGATGCGCTCGCGCCTGCGCGAACGCTTCAACGTCGACTTCTCGTTCGAGGACATTTTCGATTGCCCCACCGTGGCCGCGCTCGCCGCACGGCTCGGGACCGCCGCAAGCCGCCGCGAGGCGGGACAACCGGCCTGGCGTCGGGCGTCGGCCGCAGACGCGCCGCTGTCGTTCCAGCAGCAGCGGATGTATGTGCTCTCGCGGCTCGATCCGACCCGCTACAATTACAATGTCGTCGAAGTCGCCGTTCTCAAGGGCCAACTCGACGTCGCCGCACTTTCCGCGAGCGTCACCGCGCTCTGCGCGCGCCACGAGGCGCTGCGCTCGATCGTCGTCGAACGGCAGGGCGAACCGGCACAGCTTATGCTGCAATCGCCGCCGCGGTTCGAGCGGATCAAGCTCAGGCCGTGCCCGGCCGACAAGCGCGCCGTAATCATCAGGCGCGAGGCGCTCAAGCTCGCGCAATATCCCTTCGACCTCGCCCGCGAGCCGCCACTGAAGGTCACGCTGCTGTCGTTCGACAGCACGAGCCACGCGCTGGTGGTCAACGTCCATCACCTCGTCACAGATGGCTGGTCGCAACGGTTGTTCTGGGAGGAGCTTGCCGCCCATTACGTGGTCGCGCGCAAGCGGAGCGCCGCCGCGCTACCCTCGCCTACCTACCAGTATCGCGACTTTGCGCTCTGGCAGCAGAGCTGGGCGCAGACGCCGGCGGCCAAGGAACAGCTCGACTATTGGCGGACCCAGCTCGACGGCGTCACCACGCTGCCGTTACGGACCGACCGGCCACGGCCGGAGGTCTGGAGCGGTCATGGCGCCCGCCACTATCTCGAATTCTCCAGCACTCTGTCGGCCGATCTGCGCGCGCTGAGCCAGAACCAGGGCGTCACCCCGTTCATGACGCTGCTCGCGGCCTTCCAGTGCCTGCTGTTCCGCCATACCTCGCATGAGGATGTCGCCACGGGATCGCTGATCGCCAACCGCAACCAGATCGAAAGCGAGCGCCTGATCGGGCTGTTCGCCAACACGCTGATCCTGCGCAACGATTTTAGCGGCGATCCAAGCTTCGGCGACATGTTGCGGCGGGTGCGGCAGGTCACATTGGACGCCTACCGCAACCAGGACCTGCCGATCGAGGAGGTGCTGCGCGCGCTCCAGATCGCCCGCCGAACCGACGGCAATCCGCTGTTCCGGATCATGTTCATCCTCCAGAACGCCTCGATCGAGGCGGCGCGCTTCCCGGGCCTTTCGACGCGCCGGCTGGAAGTCGATCCCAAGGTGGCGCGCTTCGACATCACGCTCGAACTGGTCGAGGCCGACGGCCGCTTCACCGGGTTCTTCGAATACGCCACCGATCTGTTCGACGCCGGGACGATCGAAGGCATGGCGACCCAGTTCAAGACCCTGCTCAAGGCCGTCGTCGCCAATCCGGAGCAGCGCATCTCCCGCCTGCCGCTGCTGACCGAGGCCGAACGCCGGCAGTTGCTGGCGAAAGGCCGGGGCGTCGAATTCACCACGCGCGGCAATTTGTGCGAACGCTTCGATCGTCAGGTCAAGCGGACGCCGAACGCTGCTGCGGTGTCGGACGGCCGCACGTCCCTAAGCTATCGCGAACTGGCGCGCCGCAGCCAGGCGATCGCTCGATGGCTGGCCCGCGAGGGCGTTGGTGCCGAGAGCGTGGTCGCCCTGCTTGCGGCGCGCGGGCCCGACCTGCTCGCCGCAATGATCGCCGTGCAGCGCGTGGGCTCGGCGTTCCTCAATCTCGATCCCGACCAACCGCCGGCGCGGCTTGCAACCATCCTCGGATCGAGCTGTGCCCGCGTGCTGCTGACCGGACGGGCCCAGTCCGCCATGGTCGGGACGCTGCTCGATCCGCTGGTCGAGCGGATCCATGTCGCCGAGCTCGAAGACGTGATTGCGCCGGCGGCGACAGAGCCGGTCCGCACCGTCCGGCGCACCGCCTCGAGCCTCGGCTATCTCGTCTATACGTCCGGCTCCTCCGGCGCGCCGAAAGGCGTCATGATCGAGCAGCGCGGCCTGTCGAACCATCTGGCCTCGCTCATCTCCGAGCTCGGTCTCTCCACAAGGGACGTGATCGCGCAGACTGCGCCGCAGAGCTTCGTCATATCCGTCTGGCAATTCCTCGCCGGGCCCATGGTCGGCGCGCGCGTGCATGTCTTCGGCCACGCGATTGTGCAGGATCCGATCCTGCTGGCGCAGGAGATCGAACGCGAAGGCGTCACGGTGCTCGAGATCGTCCCATCGCTTTTGCGTGTCGTCGTCGAACGGATGAACGAGGCAAAGGTCCAGCGCGCGTTCTCCAAATTGCGATTGCTGATCTCGACTGGAGAGCCTCTGCCCGTCGACCTCTGCAACGCCTGGTTCGCCCGCTGCCCGAAAGTGCCGCTGATCAATGCCTATGGCGCGTCGGAATGTTCTGACGACGTCTCCCTGCATCGCCTGACTAGAACGCCGGCGGCCACGACGAGCAACGTTCCGGTCGGCGCGCCGCTGCCAAACACCCAGCTCTACGTGCTCGATGCAAACCTCCAGCCGCTGCCGGTCGGCGTAACCGGCGAGCTCTGCATCGGCGGCGCCGGCGTCGGCCGTGGCTATATCAACGATCCCGCGCAGAGCCGGCAGCGCTTTCTGCCCGATCCGTTCTCGCGCCGTGCAGGCAGCCGGCTGTACCGGACCGGCGACCTCGCCCGCCGCCGCGCCGATGGCACGATCGAATGCCTCGGCCGCGCCGACCATCAGGTCAAGATCCGTGGCTACCGCA
Source organism: Bradyrhizobium sp. CCGB12 (assembly GCF_024199845.1). Taxonomy (NCBI): domain Bacteria; kingdom Pseudomonadati; phylum Pseudomonadota; class Alphaproteobacteria; order Hyphomicrobiales; family Nitrobacteraceae; genus Bradyrhizobium; species Bradyrhizobium sp. CCGB12. The sequence goes on from NZ_JANADO010000001.1 coordinate 5,275,726, forward strand.
TCGAGCTCAAGGAGATCGAGACCGCACTGGTCGAGCATCCCAGCGTGCGCGCCGGCATCGTCGAGCCGCGCCGCGAGACGAGCGGCGATGTCAGGCTGGTCGCCCATATCGTCGCAAGGCCCGGCAGCACGAGCAGCGCCAGCGCGCTACGCGACTTCCTGAAGGGCCGACTGCCGGGCCATGCCATCCCGTCCGCCTTCCTGTTCCTGGATCAGGTGCCGCTCAACGCCCATGGCAAGATCGACCGATCCGCGCTTCTGGCGCCGGCGCAGCAGGAGGCATCCGGACCGGACGCGGCCGTGCCGGCACGGCGCTTTACAGAAAAGGTGCTCTCCGACATCTGGACCGACCTGCTAAAGGTCGAGAGCATCAGCGTCACCGACAATTTCTTCGATCTCGGCGGCCACTCGCTGCTCGCGGGACAGGCAATGGCGCGCCTCAGCCGCGCGCTCGGGGTATCGCTGCCGATCAAGACCATCTTCGAGGCCCCCACGATCGAAGAGCTTGCCCGTCGGGTCGACGAGGCCGTGGCGGCGAAGCCGCACAAGCCTGGCGCAAGCGGCCCAAGGCTGGGTGAAAAATGGGCGGCTGAAACAAGGCAGGTTGCAACGAGGCTGGCCGAAGGCGGTCCTCCGGCGCTCTCGATCGCGCAGGATCAGATGCTGCGGATCGAACAGAACCTGCCGGGGTTGCCGCTCTTCAACCTGCCCTTCGCCTTCCGCCTCCAGGGACCGCTCGATCCGGCCGCCCTGGCGCAGGCGATCGACGATGTCGTCAGCCGGCACGAATCGCTGCGAACCGCATTCGGCTGGAACGGCGAGGAGGCCGCCGGCCACATCGTCGCGGCCGACACAATCGGCCGTGTCCTGACCGTCGAGACCATCGGCGGCGGTCATCCCCATAACAACAAGCGGCGCAGGGCGCTCGAGCTCAGGAAGATCGATCTCCTGATCGAGCAGGAGACCTTTACCCCGATCGACACCACGCGCGCGCCGCTGCTCCGCGCCCGCTTGTTGCGACTCCACGACGATGACCATGTGCTGCTGCTGACGCTGCATCACGCCATCGTCGACGGCTGGTCGATCGGCGTACTGTTCGAGGAATTGTCCAATCGATATGCGGCGCTGGCCGGATATCCGTCGGCGCCGCTGCCGACATTGCCGCCGGCCTTTTCGGACGTCGCGCGCTGGCAACGCTGGTGGTGCGGCACCGACGCGGCCCGCCGCCAGGCCGTCGACTGGAGCGAGAATTTGCGCGGCGCAGGCCCCATCTTCGACGGCGAAGCAAGCCCGGGCGCATCCAGCGGACATCACCCGGTGAGCCTCGAGCGCGAGCTGATCGGCAGGCTCACGGCTTTCGCCGGCCGGTATAACGCCACCCAATTCATGTGCCTCCTCACCGGCCTGAAGGCGCTGCTGCTGGCGCGAACGGGCCGCACCGACATCGTGGTCGCCACCGCCATGGCCAATCGCGCCCAGCCGGACATCGACCGAATCGTCGGCCCGTTCGAGAACACGGTGATCATCCGCACGCAAATCACGCCGGAGCTGTCGTTCGCGCAAGCCTTGGCGCGGGTGCGCCAGAGCGTGCTGGATGCGCATGCGCGGCAGGAGCTGCCGTTCAACATTCTGGCCGACCATCTGGAACGGGAGGGAATCGATCCGGCCTCGCTGCTCCAAGTCTATTTCACCCTGCAAAATCCGCTGCGCCAGCCGCTCGATCTGCCCGATCTCGCCACAGAGTCGATCGGCAACATCGCGCGCGAGGGCCAGCCGGTGCTGCCGATCGACCAGACTTGGCTGTCGCTGATGCTCAAGGAGCGCCCGACCGGAATCACAGGCTCATGCAATTACAAGGACGAGCTGCTCGACGGCCGCATGGTCGGCGCGTGGATGAAGGATCTCGTCGCGCTGCTGGAGGCCGCCGTCGCCCAACCCAACATGCCGCTCGGCCGATTGCTCGCTCGCAGGGCGGCATGACCGGCCGTGCCGGACGGGCCCATATGGGTTCACTCGTCAAAGCTGTGAATGAGCAAGTTGCATCTTGATTATTTTGGCGCCGCCGCGCAAGATTATTCCCGCGTTTTGGATTTGGACGATTATTTTCAACCGGGGGAGTGTTATGGGTTTCATCAAATTTGCCAAGGGTACCTCGTTGAGCGACAAGGACCGCAAGGCCCTCCAGAAGCTGCTCACCGCCGAGAAGAAGAAGCTTCAATCCGCGCTGAAGGACGTCGACGCCAGCCTTTCGATGCTGAGCGGATCGAAGAAAGCCAAGAAGAAGAAGAAAACGTAAGGCTCGTCGGCCGGGACCCCGTACGAATCTTGGACTCTGGTTTTCGGAGCTAGGCCGCTTGCGCGTCGAGTTTGGGTCTCGCGCAAGCTTGCGCCTGTAAACCGGCCTGCAAATCGACAAGAATTTGCCCGGGTGTACCGCTAGGAGCGGTCCGCTCAGGCTGCTTCTTGCTCACTTTGATTCTTCCGTCGGGATCGGGGATTTGGCCTCGTCCGACGCCAAAGGCCCATTTGATGGCAGACGACAGAATTGAACTCTTCGTCGGACTGATCGAAACCGTCGACGCGCCGGGCGCGGTCGATGCGTGCCGGCGTCTGCTCTCGGTCGACGAACGGATCCGGGCCGACCGTTTCATGTTCGAGCGGCATCGACGGCAGTACATTTTCGCGCACGCCATGCTGCGCATGGCGCTGTCGCAGGTCGCCTCCAACGTTGCGCCTACCGACTGGTCCTTTGCGGCCGGCCGTTACGGTCGGCCGTTTATCGCGGCGCCCAAGACTTCGGCCGCACTGCATTTCAGCCTGTCGCATGCCGACGGCTGCGTCGCCTGCGTCGTGTCAAGGCATGAGGCCGTCGGTGTCGACGTCGAAACCGTGTCCCGGCGCATCGCGCCGTTATCCACGGCGCTTCGCTTCTTTGCGCCGGAGGAAGTCGAAACCTTGCGCGGACTGCCGGAGCCCGCCGCGATCGAGCGCTTCTTCGACTATTGGACGCTCAAGGAGGCCTATCTGAAGGCCAGGGGTTTTGGGCTCAATCTGCCGCTCGATGCATTCGCCATGCAGGTGTCGCACGAAGCGATCGAGATCAGCTTCAAGCCTGATATCGCCGACGATCCGCAAGGATGGCGCTTCTCGCTGTGCTCGCCATCCCCCTCGCACCGCCTCGCCATCGCCGACGGCTCCCGTGCGGACGGCGGCCTTCCCATCAGCCGCAATACCTGGCCGCTCCGGGAAGCGGCGGAATGACGACCTCGCGGCTGCGCGTCTTTCCGGCGATTTCACGCAACCGCGATCCCAAGACATATGTCGGCGAGCTGATGCGGGTGGCCCGGTTCGCCGACCACAACGGCTTCGAAGGCATCCTGCTGTTCGAAGGCAACGACGTGTTCGTCGAACCCTGGGCGATGGCCCAGCACATCATGGCGGAGACGGCGCGATCTTCGCCGCTGATCGCCGTCAATCCGGTCTACATGCATCCGTTCACCGCGGCGAAGTTCGTCTCGTCCTTCGCGCAGCTCTACGGCCGCAAGGTCTATCTCAACATGATCACGGGAACGGCGGTCAGCGATCTGCAGGGGTTGGGCGATGACGCCTCCCATGCCGACCGCTACGTGCGTCTCGGCGAATTCGTGGTGCTGGTGCGCCAGCTGCTCGCAAGCCCGCGTCCGGTCAATTTCCAGGGCCGATTCTATCACGCCAGAAATCTGCAACTGCGACCGCGCCTACCGCCCGAGCTGATGCCGGAATTCCTGATCGCGGGCCAGTCGGAAGCGGCGCAGCGCGTGGCAAGGGAAACCGGCTGCATCAAGATGCAGATGCTGCCGCCCAACCTCGATCGCGGGCTCGATGCGCCAGGCATGAATTTTGGGATTTTCGCCCGCGAGAAACGCGACGAGGCGCGGCAGGCCGCGAGGGCCCGCTTTCGCGACAATGTCGACGATCGCGAGCTGCTCGCGCTGACCGTGGAGAACAGCGACTCCGTGTGGAAGCGGCGGCTGTATGAGGGGCAAAGCGGCGAACTTCACGACAACGGCTACTGGCTGCTGCCGTTCCTGACCTTCCAGGCCGACTGCCCCTATCTCGTCGGCAGCTACGCCGAGATCGGAGCGAAGCTGAAGCAGTTCGCGGCGAAAGGCCTGACCACGATCATGCTCGACATGGTCGCCGACGAGACCGAGATGCAGCACGTCTGCAAGGCGCTCGCGGCGAGCGGGATGTTTTAACTACTGATCGCACTGCATCGACATCGTCATTGCGAGGAGCTCGCGACAAAATTGCGAAGAAATTTTGCGCTAATGCGACGAAGCAATCCAGACTGATGCCGGGGAAAGATTCTGGATTGCTTCGCTTCGCTCGCAATGACGGAGAATGACGATCAATTCAGCGAAAATCACCGCGCCTCTTCAAATCCTGCCAGCACCGAGGTCAGGTTCGCGCCCAAAATATCCGAGAGATAGCCGCCCTCCTGCACGAACACGGTCGGCAAGCCTATCTTCGCGATGGCCTGGCCGATGCGACGGAAGCCCGGCGTGGTGACCGCCAATCCCTTCAGTGGATCGTGCTCGGAGGCGTCTAAGCCGAGCGCGATGACGAGCGCGCCCGGCGCAAACGACTCGATCGCCCTGCGCGCGACGTCCAGCGCCAGCATGTAGGCATCATCGCCGGTGCCAATGGCCAGCGGGATGTTGAGATTGGCGCCGAGGCCAGGCCCCTCGCCGCGCTCATGGGCATAGCCCCACACGTATGGATAATAGGCAACTGGATCGGCATGGATCGAGATCGTGTAGACGTCCGGCCGCGCGTAGAAGATTCCCTGGGTGCCGTTGCCGTGATGGACGTCGACGTCGAGGATGACGACGCGCTCGTGCTTCTGGCGCAGATGCGCCGCCGCGATCGCGCTGTTGTTGAGGAAGCAGAAGCCGCCGGCCATGTCGCGATAGGCGTGATGGCCGGGCGGACGGCAGAGCGCATAGGTCGCATCCTCGCCGTCCATCACCATCTGCGCCGCCGTGACTGCGACGTCGGTCGCGGCACAGGCGGCGGCCCAGGTGCCCGGGCCGATCGGCGCGGCGGTGTCGGCGGTGTGCCAGCCGAGCTTGCCGACGATGTGCGTCGGATAGGTCGCAGCGTGGCGCACCGGGTGGATGTTGCCGATCATCTCCGGGCCGGAATCGCCGAGCGCCGTCCAGGCGTCCCAGGCTTCGCTCAGAAACGACAGATATTCCGGGCTGTGAATGCGCGCGCGGGGGCCCTGCCCGAATGTGGTCGGCTCGACGAGCTGATGCTTGCCGTCCTTCAATCCCTTGAGCAGACGGTCGGCGCGCTCGGGCTGCTCGGTGGTGCGCTTGACGACACCGCGAACCAGGAAGAATTGCGGATCATGACTGCGGTGCAGCTCGGTATGGACGGCTTTCACTCCAACACTCCGTGGTCGCCTGCATTAGACTCTAGTTTTAACGCGTTTTCTTTACGCGAACCGGTATCCACTTCGCTCGAAAACGCTTCAATAGTGCCACAGATGTCTTGATCCCCGCGGCGGCCAGATGCAAGCAAGAAGAACGCCGCACCTGTCGCGCGGCCCTGCGCGAGAAGCAGATCGGCCGATCATGCCCTAGCAGCGGCCGCGCTGAAGACAATGCTCGCGGCCGGGCTGATCGGTGCGGAAGGATTCGATGAAGCCGCCCTGACGCTGGGTGACGAAGACGGTCTTGCCGTCGCCGCCGCCGAAAGCGAGATTGGTCGGCTCCTTGGCCCTCAGCGCGATCTCGCGCTCGACCACGCCGTTGGGCTTCATCAGTACGATCGCGCCTTTGAGAATGCGCGCCACATAGAGGCGGCCGGTGACATCGGTGCGCAGGCCGTCAATCGTGTCGGGCTGGAACGACTTGACGAGCTTTGCGTCGACGAGGTCGTTGCCCCGGATGCCATAGGACCAAAGCTGGCCACTGCTGGATTCGCCGACATAGAGCGTCTTGCCATCCGGGCTGAGATCGATGCCGTTGGTGGTGCCCATCGCGCGCGGCGCCGACATGATCTGCCCCTGCACCGTGCCGTCGGCGCCCTTCGCAACGCGCCAGATGTGGCCCTGCCGACCCTTCCAGTTCGGATCGCTCGCATAGATCGTGCCGTCGCGTGCGATCGTGATGTCGTTGGGCTGGTTCATCTCGTCGGAGTGAAACCAGACGGCCGGCTCTGTCGCTCCCTTCGGAATCGCAAAGATGTTGTGCTTCTTGTAATCGGCAATGAACATGGTGCCGTTCCGATCGAAACGGATGGCGTTACCGACGCTGCCTTCGGGCAGCACCGTGAATGGCTCGGACGCCGCGCCGCCGACTGGCAGCCTGCCGATGGTGCCGGGCTTGCCGAGATTGACCACGAAGAGGTTGCCGTCGAGGTCGCCGGCGGGTCCTTCGATGCCGAAGGTATATTCACCCGCGGGCGTCACCTGTGCGCTTTCGAACAGCTTCGTTTCCGCCTGGGCGGACGAAGTCGCGACGACGAGAAGGATGCTACTGCACAGGCACCAGAAATTCCTGCCGGATGTAATAGCCATCGTCGTCGGTGCACTCGCCGTTCAGATAGGGATCGGCCGGCCGGAAGAACCGGCTGAAGCCGGGTTTGTCTACAGCGCTCCTTTGTGTCACGACCACGACCTTGGCGGCCGGTATTTCGCCGCATTCCTTGTTGGTCCTGCCAAAAAACTTGCGCTGCGGCGGGCCGGACTTGATCCGCATTCGCGTGCCCGGGACCATTTTCGCAACGAGCAGGTCAGCGGTGTCGAGCAGCCGCGTGTAACCCGGCTCGGCCTTCGGCAGGCTTTCGCCGCCCGGCGGCATCAGCTTCTCCGCGCCGAGACCGCGCAGCCGCGTACGCAATTTGCCGGCATCAGGGTCGCCGGGATAGATCCACCCGTCCTGCGACAGCATGAAACGGAGAGCAGCTCCGTCCTTGTCCGCCTCCGATTGGCCCGGCTTCAGGCCGAATTCCGAGTGGCAGCCGACGCAATGCTTCTCGACCAGGCCCTTGCGCAGGGTGGTGAGCCGGACGCTGTTCTGTGCGTCTCGCGCCACGAACGCCGCCAGCTGATCGATCATCGCCTGGCTGCGCATGTCGCAGGGCAGCGGCGGCGGCGCATCGCCCGCCGCGCGATCGATGCGGATCACGGTCTTGTTCTTGTCCTCGACCAGCCAGATTGCGCCGTCTTCCGCCACCGTCATGCCGACCGGGGCGCCTTGCGGTCGTGCGCCGTTGACGCGGTGCCAGCCTGCGATCAGCTCCTCGAACGGTGCGGCAGCGACGTCGCCGCGCTCGGTCTGAAAGCTGCGGGTCGGGTCGGCGGCGCAACTGACGTGGTAGTGCACCGGCCCCGGGCTTGTCTTGGGGAAGCCGTGGTCGTCGACATCGTAAACGAGGACGCGGCTGCCGGTCGGGCGATAGCCGTGCAGGCCAACCAGCAGCTTGCCGTCCAGCTCCGGAAATCTGGCGCCGTGATAATAGAGCATCGCAAGCGGCGCGCCGTGCGGTGGCATCAGCGAGAGCGGCGGCTTATAGAGCGCATTGGCCGTGCAGAACGATTTGTACTGGCCCGATTGCAGGACGCTCCTGAATTCCGGACTCGGCGTCGACACATCGTAGCAATAGGGCCAGCCATAGTGTCTGCCCTGCTCGATCGCGTTGATCTCCTCGTTCGGCTTGAAGATGTCGGGCAGGTCGCGGCCGTTCTCGGCTTGCAGGAAGGCGTAGCCGGCTTCGGGAAAATTCGGGTGCAGCGCCAGCGCCATCGAGTTGCGCAAGCCACGCGCATAGACGATGTGCGGCGGGTCGGGATCCTTCGGCGTCAACGCCGGGAAGACGCCGCCTGCAGGCGGCGTGAACAGCCAGATCGATGCCATCGCCGAAGCGCCCTCGGCGGCCGCACAAGGCCTCGTGATTGGCGCCGGCGTGACGCAATCGTCGCTGTGCGAGCCGATATTGACGAACAGCCGCCCCTTCCGGTCAAAGGCGAACTGCTTGAACGGATGCGCGCTCTCGTCGAGCCTGGTGCCGTCGGGCAGACTGATCCGCCGACCGGGCAGGTGACGGATGACGGTCTCGACCGTGCCGCGCGGATTGTCGGCGAGCGGGTCGAACCGGAAGATCGTCTCTGCGGTCGAGGCATAGAGCTTCCTGTCGGGGCCGATCACAAGGCCGAACGGATACTCGACGCCGGTCAATAGCTCCCTGAACCGCCGGCCCTGGGGCGCGTGTGGATCGAGCAGCAGCAGCCGTCCATCGGTGTGGCCCCAGCCGCCAATGTCGGCCACGACGAACAGGTCGCGGCCCGGCACCTGGATGATCGAGCGGGGGAATTTGAGGCCATCCTGTTCGCTGGCGACGAGGCCGGCGCAAAATCCCGCCTTCATGTCGAGCTGAATCCTGGGAAAGGCCAGATCGCCGCTGCCGCAGGTGGCCGTGCCGATCGCATAACCGCTCTTCCTCACCGCTTCGGACGACGCTTCCGCTCCAATGCCGAGCAGCGTCCCGGCGACGACAGCCGCAAGCAGGCGGAGGCGTCGGCCGCCACGCCAGAATGTAAGGTAGTTCACGGCAGCTCCCCCGGATTCCCGGTAAGCTTGTTCCATGCCGCCGAAGCGCCGTCCAGTTGATGCTCACCCGCCTGTGATCAAACCTGAAACGGCGTTCGCACCGACCAATCTCCGTAAATTCCCTTACCGGGTTCGACCCGAATGTTTCGCGAATGCCTCGGGTGGTATCAGTTTGCCATCCCAATCGCTCCCCTACAGGAGGGGTAAATGGTCCAGGTCTACTTTCACTGCTCGAATACCGAGGGCACCCTGATCGATCGCTACGGCGCCGCCGTCTCCAATCTCACCGAGGCACGCGACCGCGCCGCCCAGATCATGCGGTCGATGATCCTGACGCCGAGCAACGAGGATTGGCGCGACTGGGTGATCCATGTCAGCGACGACGACGGCGAGGAGATTTTCGATCTTCCCTTCACCGCCATGCTCGGCAAGCCGCATTGAGGTGATGCCATGTTGATCGCTTCCCTGAGCCTGCTCCGCCAGCCCCTGAGCTTCGTCGCCACCAGATGGCAGACCCTGATGAGGGTCGCAGGCAACCCGTACCGCCCCGAGCTTCACTACATGCGCGGACCGGGCCCGAAATGGCGCGCCAAGTACCAGGCCAGCCGGCTGGACCGCTCGCTCTGAGACCGGGGGCCGCCCCTTTCGGCGAACCACTGCTCCAAACTCGTCATGCCCGGGCTTGTCCCGGGCATTTGCGTCTTGGCCCCCTCAATGCCCAGTGAACCTCGCCTTGCGCTTCTCGACGAAGGCATTGCGGCCTTCGATGGCGTCGGCACTCTTGCGGATCGTGGCCTGAAGCTCGATCTCGCGGCGGAATTGCGCTTCATAGGTCGCATGCTCGCTTTCCTCGACGAGCAGGCGCGTCGCGACCAAAGCGCGTGTCGGCCCATCGGCGAGGCTCCGCGCCAGGATGAGCGCCTCCTCCATCAGCTTGGCATCGTCGACCACCTGCCGCACCAGGCCGATCTCTTCGGCACGTTCGGCCGTGAGCGGTTCATTCAGCAGCATCAATTCGAGCGCGCGCTGCCGACCGATCAGGCGCGGCAGCAGCCAGGTCGAACCGAGATCGGGCACCAGAGCGATGCGGCTGAAGACCTGGATGAAGCTCGCCGACCGCGCCGCAACAATGATGTCGCCCGCCATGGCGAGGCTGAAGCCGCCGCCGGCCGCCACCCCGTTGACGGCGACGATGACGGGCACGCGGCATTCGCGTAGCGCCTTGAAGGCCGGCCAGTAGAAGCGCATGACGCCGGCCGCGATATCCTCGCCGAGCGCCTCCGATGCCTTCAAATTCTGTCCTGAGCAAAAACCGCGTCCGGCGCCGGTGAGGATCAGGGCGCGGATGCCTTCATCCCGCGTCATCTCGGCGACGGCAGTGGCAAGTGCGCCGAGCAGGTCCGGCGTCATGGCGTTCAAGCTGGCCGGCTCGTCGAGCGTCAAGATCCCGACCGCGCCATCCCGCGCCTGTTTCACACCAGCCATGTCGCGCCTCCCTTTCGATGTTCTCGTTGGTCGCAATGTGCCATTCTTCGCGCGCCCGACCAATCGCGGAGCTTCAACGCCAGCACAACGACGCAAGACGATTGAAGCAAGACAACTGAAGCCGGAGATCAAGACGACATCATGCCTCATCAGTTCAGCCTCAACCAAGCCGTCCGCAAACCCGCCGTCGCATCCAAAGGCGGCATTGTCGCCTCGCAATCGCGGCGGGCGGCTGAAGTCGGGGCGCAGGTGCTGGCCGAGGGCGGCGACTGCGTGGACGCGATCGTCGCGACCACCTTTGCCCTGAACGTGCTGGAGCCCTGGAACAGCGGTATCGGCGGCGGCGGCGCGATGGTGCTCTACCGCGCCAAGGAAAATCGCTACGAAGTGATCGATTATGGCATGTGCGCGCCGCAGAGCCTGCGCGCCGCCGACTATCCGCTCAGTGGCGAAGGCGCCGCCTCCGACCTCTTCCCCTGGTCGCGGGTGAAGAACGATCGCAACATCCATGGCCCCGGTTCGATCGCCGTGCCCGGCGTCGTCGCCGGAATGGAAGAGGCGCATCGCCGCTACGCAAGAATGCCGTGGAAGGATCTGGTCGCGCCGTCTGCCGCGCTCGCCGGTGAAGGCCTGCTGGTCGATTGGTGGACCACGCTGACGATCTCGGGCTCGGCCGCCGATCTCAGGCGCTATCCCGCAAGCGCGGCCGCATACCTGAAGGACGGCCTGCCACCGAGCGCGCCATGGGGCGTCAAGTCCGAGACGCGGCTGCCGCAGGACACGCTCAAGGCGACGCTGTCACATCTTGCCGAGGCCGGCCCCCGTGATTTCTACCAGGGCGATCTCGCCAGGAGTATCGCCTCGGACGTCAAGGCCGACGGCGGCTCGCTGTCGGTGGAGGATCTCGCCGCATTCCGCGCCCATCTGCGCGAACCGCTGGCGATCCCTTATCGCGAGGGCAAGGTGTTTGCGACGCCGGAGCTCACGGCAGGGCCGACGATGGCACATGCGCTGCGCCTGTTGCAGCAGAGCTTGACGCCCGCAGGCGCGCCGGATGCCACCGCCTATGTCGAATATGCACTCGCCTTGCAGGCAGCCTTCCGCGAGCGGCTGAAGGACATGGGCGATGCCGACGGCAAGCGCTCGCTCGGCGCCGAATATCTTGCGCCCGCCTGCACCACGCATTTTTCCGTGGTCGACCGTCACGGCAACATCGCGGCGGTGACGCAGACGCTGCTCTCGTCCTTCGGTTCGAAATATGTGACGCCGCACAGCGGTATCACCATGAACAACGGCATCATGTGGTTCGATCCGACGCCGGGCACCACCAACTCGCTCGCATCAGGCAAGCGCTGCCTTTGCAACTACACGCCTGTTATCGCCGAGACCAAGGACGGCAAGCGCCTCGCCGTCGGCGCCTCCGGCGGCCGTCGCATTCTCCCCTCGGTGATGCAGCTCGTGTCCTTTGCGATGGATTTCGGCATGGATCTCGATGCCGCCATCCATCAGCCGCGCATCGACGCCAGCGAAGGCGCGATCGTGATCGGAGACGCCCGACTGCCGGAAGACGTACGCAAGACGCTGGCTGCACGCTTCGACTACGAAGAAAGCCAGGTGCAGGCCTTGCCGCAGAAATTCGCCTGCCCCAGCGTGGTGATGCGCGAGGGCGACACGAATTTCGGCGCGGTCGAGATCTTCCAGCCCTGGGCTGACGCGGTGGCGGAAGACTGAGCTCGCGCGGGAGATGATGCCAGCGCGCTTTGAGCCCTCGGGCTATTACGCATCTGCACGAGCGTCACGACTCCTCCACATTCGCAGGGAACTAACGCTCCCACGGTTCGTTCGCTGAACGGACAAGTGCGCTCGCTCCGTGGAGGACATGATGAAGAAACTTGCGCTCGCCGCGTCGCTGATCATTGCGGCCGGCTTCACATTGACAAGCCCTGCACTGGCCAAGGGTGGCCATGGGGGCGGTCATGGCCATGGTCATGGCCATGGCCACAAGATGAGCCATTACCACCATGGCACCCCGCCGGGATGGTACCATGGGCGCAAGGTCGGCTGGCGCGGTCACGGCTGCCCGCCCGGCCTGTGGAAGCAAGGCCGCTGCTGACGCTCAATATCTTCCAATGAAAGGCGTCGCCCTCCTGAGGGGGCGGCGCCTTCTCATATGCCGAGCCGGTCGCGCACGCGGCCCGCGATCACCGCGGTCGTCACCCCGACCGGCCAGAACGCGTGCATCGGGATCGGCTTGATGCCGGTGACCGGCATGTCGATCTCGGCCTTGGGGCCGCCAATCAATCGGCGTGCGAGCTGCGCGCCCATCGCGGTCGAGAGCGCGACGCCGCGGCCGTTGCAGCCGAGCGAGATCAGGATGTTCTCCGCGGGCTCATGCACATGCGGATAATGGTCCTTGGTGATGGCAAGCCTGCTGTTCCAGCCATGCGTCCAGGCGACGCCCCTCAGCTGCGGCCATAGCCTCTCGGCATAGCGCATGAGATAAGCGACGTCGGACGGCGAGTTGATCCAGCGCATCGGGCCGCGTCCGCCCATCAACAGGCGATTCTGCTGATCGATACGGTAATAGACCGTGATGTGTCCGCTCTCGTAGAGGACGGAGCGCGTCGGCATGATCGCACGCGCAACCTCCTCGGAGAGTGGCGCAGTGGCGGCGATCGAGGAGAACACCGGCACGACGGTACGCCGGAGCGCGGGCCAGAGATCGTTGGTAAAACCGTTGGTGGCGAGCAGGACTTTCTCAGCACGAACCACGGCGCGTGGCGTCTCGATGCGCCAGCGGCTGCCCTCGCGGCGCAGTGACAAGGCCGGCGTCTCACCAAAAACCTTGGCGCCGGCGGAGATCGCGGCGCGCGCGAGGCCGCGGGCGTAGCTGAGGGGGTGCAGATCGCCGCCGCGCGCGTCCAGCATGGCGCCGATATAGCGATCCGTGCCGGTCATCTCGCGCAGCTGCTCGCGGTTCAGGTACCTCACCGGCATGCCGCGCCGGATGCATTGCTGCGCGGTCTTCTCGATCGCGGCAGCGCTGGCCTCATTATAGGCCGCGCGCAGCGTGCCGTTCTGCCGCGCCTCACACGGGATCTGGTAGCGACGGATCAGGTTGTGGGTGAAATTCGTGGTGCCGTAGGAAAAGTCGATCATGCGGCGACCGAACTCAGCGCCGAAATCGGCCTCGATCTGATCGGGGTCGTGCTTCAGGCCCGGATTGGTGTGGCCGCCATTATTGCCCGACGCGCCCCAGCCCGGCTCCTGCGCTTCCAGCACCAGCGCCTCGACGCCCTGCTCTGCCAGATGCAGCGCCGTGGACAGGCCGGTGTAGCCGCCGCCAACGATCGCGACGGAAACGGTCTTGTCGACATCGAGTGGCGGCGTTGCGACCGGCGCGACGGCAGTGTCGGCATAGAGCGAGGGCGGCAAAGGCAGGCGCGTCGTCATGGCAAGTTCCGGTCAGAGCGGATGCAGCACGCGGCGCAAAAAATCCTGCGTGCGCGGATGCTGCGGTTGATTGAGCAGCGCCCTGGCCGGCCCCTGCTCGACGATGACGCCGCCATCGATGAACAGCACGCGGTCGGCGACGTCGCGGGCAAAGCCCATCTCGTGGGTGACGACCACCATGGTCATGCCGTCGTCAGCGAGCTTGCGCATGACGCCGAGGACGTCGCCGACCAGTTCGGGGTCGAGCGCCGAGGTCGGCTCGTCGAACAGGATCGCCTTCGGCTGCATCGCTAGCGCCCGCGCGATGGCAACGCGCTGCTGCTGGCCGCCGGAGAGCTGCGGCGGATGCGCATCGGCCTTCTCCGCGAGCCCGACCTGGGCGAGCAGCGCGCGGCCGCGCTCCAGGGCCTGCGCACGCGGCTCCTTCTTCACGAAGAGCGGCCCCTCGATCACATTCTCCAGCGCCGTGCGATGCGGAAACAGGTTGAAGCGCTGGAACACCATCGAGACCTGGGTGCGGACGGCCACGATCGACGGCGCGTCGCGGTCGACCTTGAGACCTTCGACGCTGATCTCGCCGCGGTCGTAGCTTTCGAGCCCGTTGATGCAGCGCAGGATGGTCGACTTGCCGGAGCCGGAGGGGCCGATGATGCAGACCACCTCGCCCTTCTGAACGGCGGCCGTGATGCCCTTGAGCACCTCGACCTTGCCAAAGCTCTTGTGGACGTCGCTGAGCTCGATCATCGCTTGCCGGCCCGCTTCTCGAAGTGACGAACCAGCAGGATCAACGGAATGCTCATGGTGAGGTACATCAGCGCCACGAGCGTGAAAACGCTGGTGTTCTTGAAGGTGGAGGACGCGATCAGCTTGCCTTGCAGGGCAAGCTCGGCGACCGTGATGGTGGAGGCCTGCGAGGAATCCTTCAGCATCATGATCATGACGTTGCCGTAGGGTGGCAGCACGATGCGCACCGCCTGCGGCAGCACCACGCGGCGCATGGTCAGCCACCAGCCCATGCCGATGGACTGCGCCGCCTCGATCTGCCCCTTGTCGATCGCCTCGATGCCGGCGCGGAAGTTTTCCGCCTGGTAGGCCGAATAGGCGATGCCGAGCCCGAGGATTGCGGCTTGCAACGCTGTGAGTGTGACGCCGAGATCCGGCATCACGAAATAGAGGTAGAACAGCAGCACGATGATCGGGATGCCGCGGATCACGTTGACCAGGCTGGCGCTGAGCATCGACAGCGCCTTGATGCCGGAGACCCGCATCATCGCCCAGATCAGGCCGAGCACCGTCGAGAGCAGCAGCGAGCCGATGGTGACGATGATCGTCAGCGCGACGCCGTTCATCAGGATCGGGAAGAACTCGACGGTGTCGTGCCAGAAGCCTTTCATCGGAAAGCCTAGTCTCTACCGATCAACCCTGTGCCTTCAGGCCCCATTTGTCGAGGATCTTGTCAATGGTGCCGTTGGCCTTCAGCTTCGCGAGCGAGGCGTTGATCTTGCCGAGCAGCGCAGCTTCGCCCTTGCGCACGCCGATGCCAACCGAGCCGACGGTGACGGGCTTGTAGCCGTCGACGAGACGCACCTCGGGGAAGCCGCCCTGCTTCAAATTGTAGGCGAGGATCGGATAGTCGGCGTAGCCGGCCTTGAGGCGGCCGGTGTTCACGTCGCGCAGGATGTCGGGGATGGTGTCGTACGCCTTGACCTCGGCGAACAGGCCGGTCTTCTTCAGCGCGTCGACGAAGGCGGTGCCGACCTGGGCGCCGACCGTCTGGCCCTTGAGATCATCCTGCGTGGCATAGGCCTTGGTGTCGCTCTTCGGCACCACCAAGCCTTCGCCATAAGTGTAGATCGGGTCGGAGAAGTCGACGACTTCCTTGCGCGGCGCCGTGATGAACATTGCGGCCGCGATGATGTCGATCTTGCTCGAGGTCAGCGACGGGATCAGCGCCGAGAACTGCATCGGCTCGATCTGCACGTTGAAGCCGGCATCCTTGCCCACTTCAGTCACGAGATCGACCATGATGCCCTGGATGGTGTTGGTCTTGGTGTCGAGGAAGGTGAAGGGAATGCCCGTTGGTGTCGAGCCAACCTTCAACACCTGCTGCGCCGAAGCCGGCGCCATCGCTGCCAGTGCGAGTGCCGCCACTGCGGCCAGACCAAAACGCTTCATCGCATCCCCCTTTTGGGCTTGGCCGATGACGGCGCTCGCCGCATGTCGTGATCAGACGTTGCGGGCCAAGCCGTTTCGGCCTATTTTCACCAATATGAAAATTTGGTCACACTTTCACGACCGATGCAAGCGGTTTTCATGCACATGAAGGAAGCGGTTTGACGTGAGCGGTGGCAAAAGAATGCGCAAACCGGCCGGCGCAAAGCCGGCGAAGAAGCTGAAGGCCAAGGCCGGGACCAGGGCCAGAACCAAGGCTGTCACCAAACCCGCCGAGCCCGCGATGGACGTCGCGGTCGGTCGCCGCATCAGGGATCTCAGGCGCGTCAGGCAGTTCTCGCTGGAAACGGTCGCGGCGCGCACGGACCTATCGATCGGTTTCCTCAGCCAGATCGAGCGAGGCCTGTCTTCACCGTCGCTGCGGGTACTGGCGACACTGGCCGACGTGCTGGGCGTCGGCATCGCCGCTTTGTTCGGCGCGAGCCCGAGTGCCGATGGCGGATCCGACCAGGTGGTGACGCGTGGACTTCAACGGCCCGAACTCAAGCTCTGGCGAACCGGTGTATCGAAACAGTTGCTCAGCCCCGCGAGCACCGACAACAAGCTCAACCTGTTCCTGGTGCACCTGGAGCCCGGCGGCTCGACCGGCGACGAGCTCTATACCCATGATGGCGAAGAAGCCGGTCTCGTGCTCGACGGCGAGATGATGTTGACGGTGGACAGCGAGACATGGTCGCTGAAAACGGGCGACAGTTTCAGATTTGCGAGCCGGCGGCCGCACCGGTTTTCCAATCCGGCGCAGGATGCAAAGGCCGTGGTGCTGTGGGTGAATTGCGTGACGGGGGCGTAAGCCTCCCTCCTTCCGAGCGCACACTCTCAGCCCGTCATCCTGAGGTGCGAGGCGTGGACGCAACGCGTCCCACGGGGAGCCTCGAAGGATGCACGGCCCCGATAGAGCCGGGCCGTCGCCCTTCGAGGGCCGCTGCAGGAGCGGCCACCTCGGGGTAACGGAGATGGACTTGAACGACGCACGCTGCCTCCACATCGTCATTGCGAGGAGCCCTTGCGACGAAGCAATCCAGATTGTCTCCGCAGAAGGATACTGGATTGCTTCGCTGCGCTCGCAATGACGATCGGAGAGACCGCTACCCAAACCTGTGCTTGTACCGATCCACCGTCAGCGCACTGACGTCGATGTCCGGCTTCTTGCCGGACAGCATGTCCGCGAGCACGCGGCCTGAGCCGCAGGACATGGTCCAGCCCAGCGTGCCATGGCCGGTATTGAGGTGGAGGTTGGCGTATTGCGTCGGGCCGATCACGGGCGGGCCGTCCGGCGTCATCGGGCGCAGGCCGCTCCAGAACGTCGCCTTGGCGAGATCGCCACCGCGCGGGAACAGATCGGTCAGCGAATGATCGAGCGTGGCGCGGCGTGCATCGTAGAGCTTGCTCGAATAGCCCGAGATTTCCGCGGTGCCGCCGACGCGAATGCGATCGCCGAGGCGCGTGATCGCGACCTTGTAGCTCTCGTCCATCACGGTGGATTCCGGCGCGCCGGAGGCGTCCTTGATCGGCACCGTGATCGAATAGCCCTTCACTGGGTAGACCGGCAGCGAGATGCCGAGTGGCGCAACCAGCCGCGACGACCAGCTTCCGAGCGCGAGGACGTAGGCGTCCGCCTGCAACAGGCCGGCACTGGTCGCAACGCCGCTGACGCGCGCACCGTCGATGACGATGCGGTCGATGCCGTTGTTGAACATGAAGCGCACGCCGAGCGCTTCGGCATGCTTGGCCAGCGCCTGCGTGAACATGTGGCAGTCGCCGGTCTCGTCCTGCGGCAAGCGAAGCCCACCGACGAACTTCTCCTTCACGCCACCGAGGGCCGGCTCGACCGCAATGCAGCCCTCGCGGCTCAGCACCTCGAAAGGTACGCCGTACTGCTTGAGCACGGCGATGTCCTCAGCCGTGCCGTCGAGCTGGGCCTGGTACCGGAACAGCTGAAGCGTGCCCTGCGCACGCTCGTCATATTGAATGCCGATGTCACGGCGCAGATCGCGCAAGGAGTCGCGGCTGTATTCCGCGATCGGGATCATCCGGCTCTTGTTGACCGCGTAACGCGCGCTGGTGCAGTTGCGCAGCATCTTCAGCAGCCAGACCCACATCACGGGATCGAGCTTCGGCCGCACCACCAGCGGGCCATGCTTCATCAAGAGCCACTTGACTGCCTTCACCGGCACGCCGGGGCCGGCCCAGGGCGAGGAATAGCCGGGCGAGACCTCGCCGGCATTGGCAAAGGAGGTCTCCAGCGCCGGCTCCGGTTGACGGTCGACGACCGTCACCTCATGCCCGGCACGCGCGAGGTAGTAGGCAGAGGTGACACCGATGACACCGCTGCCGAGGATCAGGACTTTCACGCTTCGTCAAACTCCCGCGGCATCACGCTCGCCGCTGCAAGAAAACTCTCCGCAACGGCGAGAGCAATTATCAGGCCACCTTCTTGATGGCGTCGCCGAGAATCGAAACCATCTGGTCGATGTGGCTCTTCTCGACGATGAGCGGGGGCGACATCGCGAATGAGTCGCCGCTCATGCGCAAATAAAGGCCGGTGTTGAAGCAATCGACCATGACGTCGTAGCCTCGCGCACCGACGACGCCGCCGCGCGGCGCCAGTTCGACCGCACCCATCAGGCCGCAATTGCGGATGTCGACGACGTTCGGCAGGCCCTTCAGCGAATGCAGCGCATCGCGCCAGTATTCGGCGATCGACGCACCACGCGTGAGCAGGCCTTCGTCCTTGTAGATGTCGAGCGTCGCGATGCCGGCGGCGCAGGCGGTCGGATGCGCCGAATAAGTGTAGCCGTGGAACAGCTCCATCTGGCTCTCCGGGCCGACCATCATCCCGTCATGCACCTTGCGGCTCGCGAACACCGCACCGCAGGGAATGGTGCCGTTGGTGATGCCCTTGGCCGTCGTCATCAAGTCCGGCGTGACGCCGAAGAAGTTGGCGGCGAACGGCGTGCCGAGCCGACCGAAGCCAGTGATGACCTCGTCGAAGATCAGGAGGATGCCGTGCTTGTCGCAGATCTCGCGCAGGCGCTGGAGGTAGCCCTTCGGCGGCGGCAGCACCGCGGTCGACCCCGGCACCGGCTCGACGATAACGGCGGCGATGGTCTCGGCACCGTGGAGGCCGACCAGACGCTCGAGATCGTCGGCGAGCTCGGCGCCATGCTCGGGCTGGTCCTTGGCGAAGGCGTTGCGGGTGAGATCGTGTGTGTGCCGGATGTGGTCGACGCCCGGCAGCAGGGTGGCGAAGGCGCGGCGGTTGGCGACCATCCCGCCGACCGACGTACCGCCGAAGCCGACGCCGTGATAGCCGCGCTCGCGGCCGATCAGGCGGGTCCGGCTCGACTGGCCATTGGCGCGGTGATAGGCGAGCGCGATCTTGAGCGCGGTATCGACCGACTCGGAGCCCGAGTTGGTGAAGAAGACGCGATCGAGACCCTTCGGCGCTATCTCGGCAAGGCGCTCGGCGAAGTCGAAGGCCAACGGATGGCCCATCTGGAATGTCGGCGCGAAGTCCAGCGTCATGAGCTGCCGCTCGACCGCCGCTGCGATCTGCTTGCGGCCATGACCGGCATTGACGCACCAGAGGCCGGCGGAGCCGTCGATCACCTTACGACCGTCGACGGTGGTGTAGTGCATGCCTTCGGCCGAGGAAAACAGGCGCGGCGCCTTCTTGAACTGCCGGTTGGCCGTGAACGGCATCCAGAACGAGTCGGTCTTGATAGTGTTCGGAATCTGATGAAGGGTCACGGCCGCGCTCCTTTGCTGACGGGCTAGCAGAGCCACGGCTTCCAAAGCGCAACAAGTCCTTTTCTTGTGGCCTGCAAGCCATTGATTTTACTGAGGCCGCCGGTCCATATTTGCGCGATCCGCAACACCTGCAACACCGGATCAGGCAAGGACCAGACCATGAGTGTCGACATCGGTGGACGTCTGCGATTCATCCGGGCGCGCCACAAGCTGTCACAGCGTGAGCTGGCAAAGCGTGCCGGCGTCACCAATTCGACGATCTCGCTGATCGAATCCAACCAGATGAACCCGTCGGTCGGCGCGCTCAAGCGCATCTTGGACGGCATCCCGATGGGGCTCGCCGAGTTCTTCGCGCTGGAGCCGGAGAGCCGGCGCAAGATCTTCTACCGCGCCGAGGAGCTCACCGAGGTCGGCAAGAAGCCGATCTCCTACCGCCAGATCGGCGACAATCTGTTTGGCCGCAGTCTCCAGATCCTGAAGGAGCACTACGAGCCCGGCAGCGATACCGGTCGCGTCCACCTCGTCCATGACGGCGAGGAAGGCGGTATCGTGATCTCGGGCAAGCTCGAAGTGACCGTCGAGGACGAGCGGCGCATCCTCAATCCGGGCGATGCCTATTACTTCGAGAGCCGCCGACCACATCGCTTCCGCTGCGTCGGCGGCAAGCCGTGCGAAGTGATCTCTGCGTGCACGCCGCCGACGTTTTGACACGTGTCTGTTATCCGTGATCTTACGGAGCCACCGGTATCTTACGGAGCTTGAGTCACCTCAATTTCCTCGAGCCGAACCTCTATATGATGCGAACGGTAGCCGAGCAGTCGTGGCGTAAGGCTCCGGACATTTAAGCACCTCCTTGGGCACTCCGGGGCCGCTTTGTAACAGGGCTCGCAGATGAAGACCGCTCTCGCTTATGCAGAAGCTGCGCTCGAGGAAGTTCAGCGCGACACCGACAAGCTTCATTCGCGCGAGCTGCGTGACGCCATCGCGAAATACATCGAGGCGCAGCGAAAGCAGATCAAGGTCCTGCGCAGGATGATCAACTGACCGGCCGCGCGGAGCGAGCAAGTCTCGCCCCGCCTGCCCGCTTCAACGCTGCGTCAGCAATTCCTCGATCCTGATCGGAAAGCGACGGACCCGCACGCCGGTCGCGTGCCAGACCGCGTTGGCGACGGCGCCAGCGCTGCCGGTGATGCCGATCTCGCCGACGCCCTTGATGCCGAGCGCATTCACATGCGGGTCATGCTCCTCGACCGTGATCACGTCGAGCGGTGGCACGTCGGCATTCACAGGGATGTGGTACTCGCCGAGATTGGCATTCATGATGCGGCCGGTGCGGCGATCGGTGACCGCCTCCTCGTGCAGCGCAAAGGACAGGCCCCAGATCATGCCGCCGAACAGCTGGCTCTTCACCAGATGCGGATTGACGATGCGTCCCGCCGCAAACGCGCCGACCATGCGTGTGACGCGGATCTGGCCGAGCTCGGGATCGACCTTCACCTCCGCGAACACCGCGCCGTGGGCGTGCATCGCATATTCCTCCATCGCCGCAGGGTTCGCCGCGCCGGTGCCGCGGGCCTCGACCTCGGCGACGCCTGCGCGCGCCAGGATCTCCGCGTAGCTCTCACCGCGGCTTTCGTCGTCACGTCGGAGCAGCCTGCCGTCGCGCGCGATCACGCCGGCATTGCCGGCGCCAAACAGCGGCGAGCGCTCGTCATTGGTGGCGAGATCGGCGAGCTTTGCAATCACGGCCGCGCCGGCGCTGTAGATCGCCGCACCCGCGGTCGCAGTGTGCGCCGAGCCGCCGGCGATGCCCGCGTCGGGCAGATCGGAGGTGCCGGCCTTGAACTCGACGCGGTCGATATCGAGACCGACGGCATCGGCCGCGATCTGCGCAAGGGCCGTCCAGGCGCCCTGCCCCATGTCATGCGCGCCGATCTCCATGACGCCGGAGCCGTCACGGCGGATGGCCGCGCGCGCCTCGGCCTGGAACATCAGTGCCGGGAAGGTCGCGGTGCCCATGCCCCAGCCGACCAGAAGGCCGGCATCGTCGCGCATCTGCCGCGGCTGGAGCGGGCGCTTCGCCCAGCCGAAGCGGGCTGCACCCTGTTCGTAGCAGGCGCGCAGCGCCTTGGACGAGAACGGTTTTCCGGTGATCGGCTCGACCTCGGCATAGTTCTTCAGGCGGAAGGCGAGCGGATCGATGCCGCAAGCCCAGGCCATCTCGTCGATCGCACTCTCGAGCGCAATCGAGCCGGTCGCCTCGCCCGGCGCGCGCATGAACAGCGGCGTGCCGGTGTTGACGCGCACGGCATCATGCGAGGTGCGGATCGCAGGCGCCGCATAGAGCGTGTGCGAGGCATCGGCGGCGGGCTCGTAGAAGTCGTCGAACGTGCTCGACACGGTCCTGGCGTGATGATCAAGCGCGGTCAGACGCCCCTCGCCATCCGCGCCGATGCGCAGCCGCTGACGCGTCGGCGCGCGATGGCCGACCGGGCCATACATCTGCTCACGGCGCAGCACGAGCTTGACCGGCTTGCCGACCAGCTTGGCGGCCATGATGCCGAGCGTCTGCGGTCCCGCCATCAGCCCCTTGGAGCCGAAGCCGCCGCCGAGGAACGGGCTGCGGATGTGGATCCTGTCGTGGGCGATGCCGAACAATTCGGCGATACGCGCCAGGGACATCATCAGGCCCTGGGTCGGCATGTCGACCGACAGTCTGTCACCATCCCAGTGAGCCACGATCGCATGCGGCTCCATGGCGTTGTGATATTGCGGCGGCGTCTCGTAGATCGCATCGATCTGCTTGTCGGCCGAGGCAAGGCCCGCCTCGATATCGCCGTGGTGATGCGCCGCGGGGTTGCCGACACCAACGACCGGCGGCACGAAGCTTTCGCCGGCATCGAGGCCGACCAGCGCAGGCAGCGCCTCGTAGCGCGGTGCCAGCAGCGTCGCGCCTTCCGTGGCAGCCTCGAGCGTCTCGGCGATCACCACCGCAATCGGCTGATTGGCGTAGCGCACCTCGTGGCTTTGCAGCACCTCCATCCGAAACACGAACGGATTGGTCTTGATCTCCGGATCGATCGCGAGCTGCGGCTTGTGGTCGGGCGTCATGACGTCGACGACGCCGGAATGGCGCTTTGCTGCCTCGACATCGAGCGATGTCACGCGGCCACGCGCGATGCTGGCGACCGCCATTACCGCGAACAGCATGCCGGACGGATGATTGTCGGCGGCGTAGGTTGCCTGCCCCTTCACCTTGAGGAGCCCGTCGCGGCGGGTCAGCGGCTGGCCGATATTCGAGCCGTGGCGCAGATGGGCGGGCGCGCTGGTCAGGTTGAGCTCAGGCATGGATGGCTCCAGACATCGAAGCAAAGGGAGAGGCCGGCAGCGCGGGGATACGCGCGGGCGTGCCGGCCGCGGCAAGGGTCAGTGCGCGCACGACGATGCGGCGCGCGAGCTCGATCTTGAAGGCGTTGTCGCCGGACGGCTTTGCATCGGTGAGCGCACGCCAGGCGGCTTCCTTGAACGCGTCGGCCGTGGGCGCGACGTTCCTGAGAACGTCCTCCGCGGCGCGGGCCCGCCAGGGTTTTGCGGCGACGCCGCCGAACGCGAGACGCGCCTCCGCGATCCTGCCATTCTCGATCCGCAGCGCAGCCGCCGCCGAGACGACGGCGAAGGCGTAGGACGTGCGCTCGCGGACCTTGAGATAGCGCGCATGCGCGGCAAAGCCGCGCGCGGCAGGCGGCAGGCGCACTGCGACGATGAGATCGCCGGGCTCGAGCACGGACTCGCGCTCGGGCGTATCGCCGGGCAAGCGGTGCAGCTCGTCGAGCGCGATCTCGCGCCGGCCGTTTCTGCCCTCGATCTCGACGATTGCGTCGAGTGCAACCAGCGGGACGCAGAAGTCGGAGGGATGCGTGGCGATGCAGCTCTCGCTCCAGCCGAGCACGGCGTGGGTGCGGTTCTCGCCGTCACGGGCATCGCAGCCGCTGCCGGCCTCGCGCTTGTTGCAGCGGCTGGCGGTGTCGTAGAAATAGGCGCAGCGCGTCCGTTGCAGGAGATTGCCGCCGACGGTCGCGGCGTTGCGCAGTTGCGCGGAGGCACCGGAGAGCAACGCTTCGGCCACCGCGGGATACGACCTCGCGAATTCAGCGTCATGCGCGAGATCGGCGTTGCTGACGAGCGCGCCGATGCGCAACGACCCATCGGCGAGGCGCTCGATCCCGTCGAGTCCGTCGAGATGCGTGACGTCGACGAGACGATCCGGACGGCTGACGCCGCCTTTCATCAGATCGAGCAGATTGGTGCCGGCGGCAAGATAGACGGCGCCCGGCTGGGCCGCGGCGGCAACGGCTTCAGTGACCGTGCCGGGCCTGACATAATCGAACGGCTTCATGCGGAGCGCCTCTGATTGGATTCGTCCATGCGTTCTTGTGCGTCGAGCACGGCATCGACGATGCCGACATAGGCGCCGCAGCGGCACAGGTTGCCGCTCATGCATTCGCGGATGCGCTCGGGATCGTTGCCGGCTTGCGCTTCGCGCATCATGCCGATCGCGCTCATGATCTGGCCGGGGGTGCAGAAGCCGCACTGAAAGCCGTCATGGGCGATGAAGGCGGCCTGCATCGGGTGAAGCTGGTCGCCGCGCGCAACGCCCTCGATGGTGAGAATGTCGGCGCCGTCATGGCTGATGGCGAGCGCGAGGCAGGAGTTGATGCGCTTGCCGTCAACCAGAATGGTGCAGGCGCCGCACTGGCCGCGGTCGCATCCCTTCTTGGTTCCGGTGAGATGGAGGCGCTCACGCAGCAGATCGAGCAGCGTGACGCGCGGATCGTCGAGGACGAAGTCGCGCCGCGCACCGTTCACGGTGAGGCTGATGGAGTGGTTCATACAAGGCTCCGATCAGAAATGGACATGAGTCGTCGCGCAGCGCGCCACCTCCGTGGCCGCCGTCGATATGCGCTGGCCCGAACATAATCCGGACCGACACTTGAGCGAAAATACGGAGGTACCCTCCGCTTAACAAGGGCTGGCGGAAAATATTTGGAATTCGTCAAAAGCCCGTGCGCCACCAACGCGATGCAGCCCCGCAAGGGTTCAACAAGGGTTCAATCTAACCAATTCGTGATCTACATTGCCGGGGATGGACGACCACACCGACCAGATTCGAAAGCCCCGCGCCGATGCCGTGCGCAATCGCGAGCGCGTGCTCGAAGCTGCAAAGGTGGTGTTCAACGCCGGCGGACCGGAGGCGAGCCTCGAGGCCGTTGCAAAACGTGCCGGCGTCGGCATCGGCACGCTCTATCGGCATTTTCCGGCGCGCGAGGATTTGTTCGAGGCGGTGTACCGGCGCGAGGTCGAACAGCTCAGCGAGCTTGCCGAGCAACTGAAGAATGCAAAAGACCCGGTCGACGCGCTGCGGCGCTGGCTGCGTTCCAACGTCGAATTCGTCGCCACCAAGAAAGGCATGTCAGCCGCGCTGGCGCTGACGTTCCAGAGTTCGTCGGAACTTGCCGCGTTCTCGATGGACCGGCTGACCAAGGCGATCGGCTCGCTACTCGATCGCGCGGTCGCAGCCGGTCAAATGCGCGGCGATATCAGCCCGGAGGATTTGCTCAGGGCGTTGGTCGGCATGTGCTACATGCACGACCAGCCCGGATGGCAGTCCTCGGTGCTGCGGATGCTCGACGTGTTCGTGGACGGCTTGCGGGTGCAACCAGCCGCCAACGCAAAGGCGCGCGCCGCCAGGCCCGCGAAGCCGGCAGTGAAACGAAAGCGATAGCACGCCCGTACTTCCTGAGAGGTCATGCTAGGATCAGCATCGCCAGGATTTCAACGCGGAGCCTTGTCATGCGCACGTCCGCTTTGCTCGTCGCTCTCACGATTGCCCTCCGCGCCGTCCCAGCGCTCGCCGGCGATGTCACGGCCGCACAGAGCGTCATCCGCGCCCAGGAACAGGCTTTTGCGCGCGACGATGCGGCCGCGGCTTATTCCCATGCCGCGCCGGCGATCAAGGAGATTTTTCCCGCCCCGGACATCTTCATGTCGATGGTGCAGAACGGTTACGCGCCGGTCTATCGCCACAAGAGCTTCGAGTTCGGCGAGAGCAAGAGCGACGGCAACTGGATCGCCCAGCGCGTCCACATCGTCGATGCCAATGGCGAGGCCTGGGAGGCGCTGTACACGCTCGAGCAGCAGGCTGACGGCAGCTACAAGATCACCGGCTGCTCGCTGCTGAAGGCGAGACAGGCGGTCTAGACCCTCTTCTCATCGGCCGTGACGTGGCGGCTCCTGGCTCTCGGTGCCAACGCCTTGGGGCACCAGAAATGTGGATGCCAACGTCGCGAGGGCGCCCAACGTGATGGCGGTGTCGGCGAGATTGAAAACGGCAAAAGACCACGCCTTGTAAGACACGTGGACGAAGTCGATCACCGAGCCGATCCGAACGCGGTCCAGCATGTTACCGAGCGCTCCGCCAATGATCAGCGCGAGTCCGAATGCCTGTATCGGCTGGCTCGTCAGCACGCGGCTGAGCCACCAGCCCAACAGGCCGCAGGCCAGAAGAGATAGAGCAACCAGCGGCCAACGCTGGGCGTCATCCGCGAACCTGAGGAAGCTGAACGAGATGCCCTTGTTGTAGGACAGGATGAAATCGACTGACGGCAACGTGTCCGACGCCAGAACGACCATCGGACGGCCTGGCTCCAACAAACTGACGACGAGTTGCTTCGTCCCCTGATCCAGCAGGACGATAGCGAGGATCAACCCGATCCAGCGGAGGCTCACACCTGACGGCATCGGGGGCATCGGTCCTAGGTCGCAAAACCGGGCCCCGCCTTGACCGCGTTCATGCGCGAGCGGATCAGCAGCAGCACGACGATGCCGATATTGAGCGCGTTCCACGCCACGCCATTGGCGAACGCCGCGGCATAGGAACCCGTCGCATCGAAGATCAGGCCCGACACCCAGCCGCCGAAGGACATGCCGAACACCGAGGCGAAGATCACGATGCCGACGCGGGTTGCGGCTTCGCTCGCCGGCATCGCCTCGCGCACGATGATGGCGTAGCTCGGCACGATGCCGCCCTGGAACAGGCCGAACATCGCAGAAATGAGATAGAGCGAGGTGAGGCTGTCGAAGAACAAATAGAACACCAGCGCAAAACCTTGCGCCAACGACCCGACCAGCAGCGTGCGGATGCCGCCGATCTTGTCGGCGAGGAAGCCCGAACCGATCCGGCTGATGATGCCGCAGGCCATCATCAGCGACAGCATCTCGGCGCCACGCGCAACGCCATAACCAAGGTCGCCGCAATAGGCGACGATATGCACCTGCGGCATCGCCATCGCGACGCAGCAGGAGATACTGGCGATCGAGAGCAGCACCGTCAGCGTGTTGGTCGACAGCTTGAGGTCGACCCGCGGCGGAGGTGCGTTGGCATGATCGCGGATGTGATCGTCGCCCATCTGCGCGCGCAGGACCAACACCAGCACCGTCATCAGGCCCACGCAGACGAGCCCGATCCCGATATGGGTGTAGCGCCAGCCGGCGGTCTGCGCGCCCCAGCTCACGATCGGCGGCCATATCGTGCCGGCGACGTAATTGCCGCTGGCGACGATGGTCACGGCAAGTCCGCGATAGCGCTCGAACCAATGCGAGGCCTCCGCCATCAGCGGCGCGAAAGTCGCGGAGGTACCGAGGCCGATGAGGAAATACGCAGCCACGAACTGCCAGAGCTGAGTTGACAGTCCCGCGAGCACATTGGCGACGCCGAGAAAGGCGATGCTGATCGCCATCGCGGGCACGATGCCGAAACGGTCGGTGATCTTGCCGGCGATCACGCCGCCCAGCCCGAAACCGAACATCATCAGCGTGAAGGCCAGCGACACCGCGCCGCGTGTGGCACCAAATTCCGCCTGCACCACGGGAATCACAACCACGACCGCCCACATGCCGACGGCGCCGACCGAGCCGATCAGGAGCGCAATGACGAGCCGCATCCAGGCCTGACGGGAATCAGGGCTGAATGAATCAGGCGTTTGTCCTGAGTGATTTGGCGCGTGCACGGGTCGGACCATGACCCGCGGATTGCCAGGGGGTCAAGCATCGTGGCGCGATATTGGGCATGCGCGGTGCACTGCGGTAAGAAGGCGCTTGGCGAGCGCGCGTTTTGCCATTAATTTGCGATCAGCGTGTGCAACATTGCCGCGCGAGGAGCCTATCGGCGGAATGCTGTTGCGATTGACGCGATCGATGCGGATCAGGGTGGGGCGCCTCGTTGCCCTCGCCTATCTGTTTTGCGTGCTCGCGCCGGCAGCAGCCCTCGCCTGGGGCAGCGGCCCCGCGCCGTGCCTTGCGGACGAGGCTGAGATCGCCGATCAGGTGCCGGCGCACCACCATATGCAGGCAAGCCATGTGCATGGCGATTCCTCGCATGACCACGCGGGCGCACATGTGCATCACCAGACCGCCGCGCAGGACACGCCCGCTCCGCATCATCATGGCGGCAAGGGTGCGGCCGGACCATGCTGCGCGATGATGTGCGTGAGCGCGCTGCCGGCCGATCTGCCCAGCGTCGCCAAGCCGCTTCGGCCCGTCTCCGCCTGCGCGCCCGAGATCGTGGCCAGCCTGCACAGCGCGACGCCGCCCCCGCACTACCGTCCTCCCATCGCCTGATCTGACGCGACGACGTCAGGCCGAACGCGCGTCAGCGCGCGCGAACCTGTGGTCTCCAAGGACAGATCAGGGATGAATCATGCTTACGCTTTCCGGGGCGAAGTCCGCCGCCGCATCCGCGGCGCGTGGACGACACTTTCCATTTAGTTGGCCGCTGCTGGCCGTGATTGCGCTGGCGTTGGCCGGCTGCATGCCGACAACGACACAAATCGCTGCCGCGGATCCTGCCGATCCCGCGGCCAAGGTCGCGCCTGTCGGCTATCGATCGACGATCGCACCCTACAGCAGCCTTCGGCCTGCAACACCGGCGCCATGGCGCGAGCGCAACGAGAACGTCGCGCCACAGCCGAAGCAAGACCGGTAGGACCGCGCCATGACACACCATCTCGCGCGAAGCCTGCTCCTTCTCGCTGCGCTCAGTCTGTCCGGCTGCGCCGCGTTCTCGCCCGATGGCGGCATGAATGCCGTCTCGGAGCTGGCGAGCCAGAGCATCAACAAGGACGTCGCTTTCGTGCGAACGAGCGAGGGAGCCGACGCGGTCGACGGGCGCGTGCGCCGGCTGCTGTCGCTGACGCTGAGCGTCGAGACCGCCGTGCAGATTGCATTGCTCAACAACAAGGGACTGCAAGCGGCCTACAACGAGCTGGCGCTCGCCGAGACCGATCTGGTCGAGCAGAGCCTGCCGCCCAATCCCGTGTTCTCGATCTCGCGGATCTCAGGCAATGGCGCCAGCGAGATCGAGCGGCAGGTGGTCGGCGACATCCTCGCGCTCGCCACCCTGCCGTTCCGCTCCGACATCGCCCGCGACCGCTTCCGTCAGGCCCAGTTGCGCGCGGCGCTGGCGACACTGCGGCTCGCCACCGACGTCCGCCGCGCTTATTGGCGCACGGTTGCCGGCAACGAGATGGTTGTGCTGCTGACGGATGCGAAGGCGACGGCGGAATCGACCGCACAGTTCGCGGTCAAGCTCGGCGAGACCGGCTCGCTCAACAAGCTCGACCAGGCCCGCGAACAGGTGTTTTACGCCGAGACCACCGCCGACCTCGCTACCGCACGACAGACGGCAGCGAGCGCACGCGAAAGGCTTGCGCGCCTGATGGGACTGTGGGACGGCGGCCTCGACTTCCGCCTGCCGAACGCGTTACCGCCGCTGCCACGCCGGCCGCTGGCCTTGCCCACGATCGAGGCCGACGCGGTCGCCCATCGCATCGATTTGCAGATCGCGCGACTGGAGCTGGCGGCGCTGGCGAAATCGCTGAACCTCACCGAAGCGACACGCTTCGTCACGCTGCTCGATCTCGCCGGCATCTCCCGCCGCACCCAGGATCCGGAAGGCGCACCGTTCCGCGAACGCGGCTTCGACGTGCAATTCCAGATCCCGATCTTCGACGGCGGCGAGGTGCGCGTGCGCCAGGCGGCCGAGACCTACAATTTCGCCTTCAACCGCCTGACCGAGCGCGCCGTCAACATCCGCTCCGAAGCGCGCGATGCCTATCGGGTCTATCGCTCCAGCTACGACATCGCCAGTCATTACCAGCGCGAGATCATCCCCTTGCGAAAAATCATCACCGAAGAGATGCAGCTGCGCTTCTCCAGCATGCAGGTCGACATCTTCGCGCTGCTCACCGAGGCGCGGCAGCGTCTGGCCTCACTGCGCGGCGCCATCGATGCCAGACAAAGATTCTTCCTTGCGCAGTCCGACCTGCAGACCGCCGTCAATGGCGGCGGGGCACCTGCGGCCAGCGGTGACAATCCAACCACCATCGCCGCGGCAGCACCAGCCGATGGCGGACACTGACATGGAGGCCGACATGTTTTCCCGCCGAGGATTTTTGGGCACCGCCGCGCTTGCCAGCGCGTCGGCGATCAGCGGCCGCGTGCAGGCCGCTTCGATTCCGGAGGCCCCGCACATGGACAAGGTGGTGATGCAGCCGCCGCTGCATCCGATCAGCGGTCCCGACTATCGCCCCGTCGTTACGCTGAACGGCTGGTCACTGCCGTTCCGCATGAACGGCGACTGGAAGGAGTTCCATCTCGTCGCCGAGCCCGTGGTGCGCGAATTCGCTGAGGGCATGAAGGTGAATCTGTGGGGCTACAACGGCCAGTCGCCGGGCCCGACCATCGAGGCCGTCGAAGGCGACAAGGTCCGCATCTTCGTCACCAACAGACTGCCCGAATACACCACCGTGCACTGGCACGGCATGATCATTCCCAGCGGCATGGACGGCGTCGGCGGGCTGACCCAGCCGCACATCCAGCCGGGAAAAACCTTCGTCTACGAGTTCGAGATGAAGAAGAGCGGGACCTTCATGTACCACCCGCATTCCGACGAGATGGTGCAGATGGCGATGGGCATGATGGGTATGGTCGTCGTGCATCCGCGCGATCCGAGCTTCCGGCCCGTCGATCGCGACTTCGTCTTCGTGATGAGCACCTATCGGGTCGACCCCGGCACATATCTGCCGCTGGTCAACGAGATGACCGACTTCAACATGTGGACCTGGAATGCGCGGGTGTTTCCCGGCATCGATCCGCTCCCGGTCAGACTCGGCGACAAGGTCCGCGTGCGCATCGGCAATCTCAGCATGACCAACCATCCGATCCATCTGCACGGCCACAGCTTCGCGGTGACCTGCACCGACGGCGGCTGGATTCCGGAGAGCGCGCAATATCCGGAGACGACCACGGACGTTCCGGTCGGCGCGGTGCGCGTTTTCGACGTGCTCGCCGACAATCCCGGCGACTGGGCGTTCCACTGCCACAAGTCGCATCACACCATGAATGCGATGGGGCACGAGGTGCGCAACCTCATCGGCGTGTCGCGCAAGGATCTCGCCAAGGCCGTCGGCAAGCTCGCGCCTGACAGCATGGCCATGGGCTCGACCGGCATGGCGATGGGCAACATGGAGATGCCCGCGCCCGACAACACGCTGCCGATGATGACCGGCACCGGCCAGTTCGGGCCGATCGAGATGGGCGGCATGTTCACGGTGATGAAGATCCGCGAGGACCTCGCGCGCGACGATTATCGCGATCCCGGGCCGTATCGCTTCCCGAAGGGGACCGTCGCCTACGAAGTGACCGCACCGGCCACGGAGCCGGCGCGGCGACAACCGGGCGCCGCGCCGATGAAGAACATGAAGATGTGAGCGTTTCGATGAACCAACAGGAGACTGCAATGAAGAAGACCATCGGGCTCGGCCTCGCGCTGACCGCGCTATCGACCGTGCCGGCGTTGGCCCACGACAAGCACGGGCACGCGACCTTTTCCGCCGGCGAGCCCGGCAATCCCAAGAAGCCCGCTCGCACCATCGAGATTCTGATGAACGAGATGGACTACGCACCGGCCAGGATCGAGGTCAAACGCGGCGAGCAGATCCGCTTCGTGCTGCGCAATGTCGGCAAGGAGGACCACGAATTCCTGCTCGCCACGCCTAAGGAGAATCTCGCGCATGCGGCGGAGATGAAGAAGCATCCGCACATGGAGCATGACGATCCCAACGGTGTCAGGCTCGCTCCGAACAAGTCCGCCGAGATCCTCTGGAAGTTCAGCAAGGCCGGCACGTTCGAATTTTCCTGCCTAATCCCCGACCACCGCGACTACGGCATGGTCGGCCACGTCACCGTGAAGTAAGCGAAGGAACTCCCATGAACCGCATCATCGGTATCACTGCTGCGCTGGCGCTGACGTTGAGCGCTACCACTGGAGCCATTGCCACTGGAGCCCTGGCGGCCGGGGCTGCCTCAATCAGCGGCGAGGTCAAGAAGATCGACGAGGGCACCGGCAAGATCACGCTCAAGCACGGGCCGGCGAAGAGCCTCGGCATGGAGGAGCCCATGACCATGGTCTACCGCGTCAAGGACGCCACGATGCTCAAGCAGGTGAAGGTCGGCGACAAGGTGACCTTCGAGGCCGAGGAAGCGGCTTCGGGCTACACGGTGACCAAGATGGAGAAGGCGAAGTAGGGGTTGCATGCCAGCCAAGCCGTCATTCCGGGCGCGCCCCTTGGCGCGAGCCCGGAATGACGCCTTTCGGGCCCCGAAACACCCCGGTCTGATCTTCGTGCCGCACCCTCCGTTAACCCTTTGCTAACCATACACCCGGCAAGAATTGCCGAGTGAAGTCGAGTGTCGTCAGCCGCGTAGAACGGGAGCTCCCGTGGACGCCAGTGCGGTGCCTCACTTTCGGAACGGCGGCCCCTCGGCCGCTGCGCAGACGTTTGGGGCGCGCGGAAGGCAGTCGCGCGGGGAGGCAGCTACCATGGTCGACGTCACCGCAGGACAGGGCGTAGGCGCAGCAAGGCCCTCGATCCCCTCCCTCAACGAGATCGTCACCATCCTCAAGCGCGGCGACATCGCGCTGGCGCTCGGCGTCCTCACCATCCTGGTGGTGCTGATCCTCCCCCTGCCCGCGATCGTGCTGGATCTGTTCCTGGCGATCTCGATCACGCTCTCGATCCTGATCCTGATGACCTCGCTGTTCATCCAGGCGCCGCTGGAATTCTCGGCCTTCCCGACCGTCCTGCTGATCTCGACCATGCTGCGCCTGTCGCTCAACATGGCCTCGACCCGCCTGATCCTGTCGCACGGGCACGAGGGCACGGCCGCCGCGGGTCACGTCATCGAAGCCTTCGGCAGCTTCGTGATGGGCGGCAATTTCGTCATCGGCATCATCGTCTTCGCCATCCTGATCATCGTCAATTTCGTCGTCATCACCAAGGGTTCGGGCCGTATCGCCGAAGTCGCCGCCCGCTTCCACCTCGACGCCATGCCCGGCAAGCAGATGGCGATCGATGCCGACCTCTCCGCCGGCCTGATCGACGAGAAGGTCGCCAAGGAGCGGCGCAAAGAGCTGGAGGACGAAAGCGGATTCTTCGGCGCCATGGACGGTGCCTCCAAATTCGTGCGCGGCGACGCCATCGCCGGCCTCTTGATCGTCTTCATCAACATCGTCGGCGGCATGATCATCGGCGTGGCGCAGCAGGGCCTCTCCTTCGCCGACGCCGGACGCAGCTACACGCTGCTGACCGTCGGTGACGGCCTCGTCACCCAGGTGCCAGCGCTGATCGTCTCGACCGCGGCCGGCCTGCTCGTCTCCAAGGCCGGCGTCTCCGGTGCCGCCGACAAGGCGCTGATGAAGCAGTTCTCCGGCTATCCGCAGGCGTTGGCGATGTCATCAGCGGTCATGCTGGTGCTGGCCGCCCTGCCGGGCATTCCGACCCTCCCCTTCCTGGCGCTCGGCGCCGGCGCCGGCGCGCTGGCCTGGAACGCCCGCAACCGCAACCGGGTAACGGCCAAGGCCGAAGAAGCCGCCAAGGCCGCGCCCGCTCCGGGCACGCCGGGTGCGCCGGGCGCTGCCGCGGCCGAAGAACCGATCTCCGCCGCGCTCAAGATCGACGACCTCAAGATCGAGCTCGGCTATGCGCTGCTGCCCCTGGTCAACGGCCCCGACGGTACCGACCGCCTCACCGAGCAGATCAAGGCGCTGCGCCGCTCGCTCGCGATCGAGATGGGTTTCGTGATGCCGGCGGTGCGCATCCTCGACAACGTCCAGCTCGAGGCCAACACTTACATCATCAAGATCAAGGAGGTCGACGCCGGCAGCGGCAAGATCTGGCCGAACCAGTTTATGGTCATGGACCCCGGCGGCAGCCAGGTGCAGGTGCCCGGCATCCACACCACCGAGCCAACCTTCGGCCTGCCCGCGACCTGGGTCGACGCCAGCCTCAAGGAAGAGGCCTCGCTCAAAGGCTACACCGTCGTCGACGCCGCGACCGTGCTCTCGACCCATCTCACCGAGCTGCTCAAGGCCAATATGTCGGACCTGCTCTCCTATGGCGAGGTGCAGAAGCTGCTCAAGGAGCTGCCAAAGGAGCAGAGCGAGCTGGTCAAGGACATCGTGCCGGGGCAGGTCACGGTCTCTGGCATCCAGCGCGTGCTGCAATTGCTGCTGGCCGAGCGCATCTCGATCCGCGACCTCTCGACCATCCTCGAAGGCATCGCCGACTCGCTCGCCTTCTCGCGCAATCCCGCGACCATGGTCGAGCATGTCCGCGCCCGGCTGGCGCGCCAGATCTGCGCGCAGAACACCTCCTACAACGGCTACCTGCCGCTGATCGCGCTGTCGGCGCGCTGGGAGCAGGCCTTTGCCGAGTCGATCATCGGCCAGGGCGAGGAGCGCAGCCTCGCGATGCAGCCCTCGAAACTGTCGGAGTTCATGACCGCCGTGCGCGAGGCCTTCGAGCGCGCCGCGCGCGAAGGTGAGGCCCCGGTGCTGGTTACCTCCGCGGCAATTCGTCCCTTCGTCCGCTCCCTGGTGGAGCGGTTCCGGGCCCAGACGACCGTGCTGTCGCAAGCCGAAATCCACCCCAGGGCGAGGTTGAAAACAGTCGGAAGCATCTGATTTGCCTTGAGAAGCCGTGTGTTTTTCGGCCACAGGCAAATGGTTTTTGAGTTCCTGGCGCCTTGTCGACCACAACCCGAAAAAGTGCTGTCCAGGCACATTACATCTTTGAAATAATTATATAATCGAACGATCTAGGGTCGCTTTCGATCGCGACCTTTCACGTCCTTTCACGCTCTTGTGATAGCCTCTTGGGAACGAATCCACTCGATACTAGGTTGTTGGACACCGGAAGCATGAACCTGTCTGAAAAGGCTGGCGACTACTTCGGGTAGATGGCGGCAGGAGGCTTCCGTGAACCACTCGATCTACAGCGCAGATCGCTCGACCCACTTGAAAATCGTGGTCGTGGCCCTCGTCGCAGGGATCGCGGTGGCAGGCCTCGGCATCACGGCCCGCACGGGTTCGGATGAAGGTCTGACCCAGACGGCTCGCGTCATCAAGGCCGGCAAGCCGGTCGTTATCACCAGCTCGAACGCATCCCTCGTTCGCTAAGGAGATCTGACAAGTTTTGTGAATTCACGCGGCTCTTTACCAGCCCCCCAAAGTCGCCACGTGGATATGTAGACGACCCCAACCCCAAGTCGACTACTGAAAGCGCCCGCCCCCCACGGGCGCTTTCGCCTGTCTGGGGTTCCCGTCATTGCGAGCGGAGCGAAGCAATCCAGACTCGCTCCGGGGAAAGATTCGGGATTGCTTCGCTGCGCTCGCAATGACGGAGCAAGGCGCACAGCCGCGATCCTCCAACCAGCTCCCTGCCAGAAGCGTCACCCGATACTACCGCGCCCCATAGGTCGGCGGCGGTGCCTGCACAGTCGGCGCGGCCGCAGCGAACAGCTCGTCCTTGCTACCCGTCAGCGGCGGATAGATGCGCTTGCGATTGATGGTCTCTTTGGTCGCCTTTGCGGCCGCGCCTGTCGCGCGTACCTCGCGATCCCAGCCTTCGGTATAGAGCGCGCCCCAGCCGCCGAGATCGAGCACGGTCACGTACCAGTCGATCCGCAGCGGCAGCATCGGCAGGCCGGCAAGATCGGCTACCACGTTGTGGCCGGCGAAGCGGCCCATGGGGCGCGCAAATTGACAGGACATCACGGTCGGATGCAGCCCGTCGATCACGCTCGAGGCAACGTCGCCGGCCGCGAATACGCCGCCGACACCCGCAACCCGCATGAAAGGGTCGACCAGGAGGCGCCCGAGGCGATCGCGCGCGTCTGGAAAGCTCGCCGCCAAGGGGCTTGCACGCATGCCCGCACACCAGATCACCGTCTGCGCCGGAATGAATTCGCCCGAGCTGAGGTGCATGCCGGCGGCCTCGACCGACACGACGCGCGCGCCGAGCCGCAGCTCGACGTCGAGCGAGGCCAACGCCGTCTCGATGACGGGACGCGACTGCGCGCCGATGGTGGTGCCGACCGCTGGATTGGGATCGACGAGAATGATGCGGCGGCTGCCATTGATGCCTGCACGCGCCAGCCTCGCCGGCATCTCGGCCGCGACCTCGATGCCGGTGAAGCCGGCGCCGACCACGACCACGGTCGAACGCCCCGGCGACGGCGCGCTGCGTCCGAGCGAGACGAGATGATCCTCGAGGCGGAGCGCTGCGGCATAGGTGTCGACGTCGAAGGCGTGCTCGGCAAGGCCGGGAATGTCGGGACGCATCACCTCGCTGCCGAGCGCCAGCACAAGGCGGTCATAGTCCAGCGTCTCCTCGCCGCCGCTCGTGACCAGCGAGATTTCGCGGCGTGCCGGATCGATGGCTTCGACCTCACCGATGCCATGACTGACACCGATCGGATCGAGGAGTTGCGGCAGCGGCAGCGCGACCTCGCCGAGGTCGGCCTCGTAATTGCGCACGCGGATATTGTGATAGGGATTGCGGTCGACGAGATGGATCTCGATGTCGCTGTTCGCGCCGATCTCGTCACGCTTGCGCGCAGCGCCGATGGCCGCCCACAGGCCCGCAAACCCGGCGCCGAGCACGACAATACGCGCCATGTCCGCCTACTGTACCTTCCAACGAATCCCGCGGTCTGCCCGCGCAGGCAGATATAGCTCAACCGCCCGCAGCGACCAACTGCGGCAGCAATGCTGCCGCTGCACAAAATCGCGACTTACGCCTCGCGCAGCTCCGACGGCGTCGCGCCGAAGCGCTTGCGGAAGGCGCGATTAAAATAAGACAGATCAGCGAAGCCCGAGGAGTGTGCGATGTCGCTGATCTTGCGCGTCCTGGCCCGGGGATCGCCGAGCAGCTTGCGCGCCTGGAGCAAGCGCTGCTCCAGCACGAATTCGGTGAAGGTCGTGCCGGCCTGCTCGAACAGGCGCTGCGCCTGCCGCGGGCTGAGGCCCGAGCGCGTTGCGACCTCGGACAGGCAGAGGTCGTTGCGGCCGAGTGCGGCCATCACGTCGGCGCGCATGAGATCGAGACGCGCCGCCGCATGCCCGCGTCCGCGCGCAAGGCTGGCATGCTCCACGTCGGTCCCAAGCAGGAGGCCGACGAGATCGACCATGTGCTGCGCGGTCAGGCGCTGGCCGACGGCATCGAGATGCGGCGCCTGATTGGCGGCAAGTGCGTGGTAGCGGAAGATGGTCTCGGCGACCGCACCATCGGAGAGCACCTGCGACAGCTTCTCCTCGGCGCGCGGATTGATGTCGAGCAGCGCGCGGCGCGGCATGCGAATGGTGGTGAAGCGGTCCTCGTCGGTGTGGCCGACGGTGCCGGTGATGCTCATGTCGACAAGCACCATCTGCGCAGGCGCGAGCTCCACAGTATGGCCGTTCTGCCCGACACGGACGCGGCCCGCATGTGCTGCAATCAGCACGAGGTCGTCGCTGCCGTCGGCAAGGTGGCTCTGCGTGCGAGAATATTGTGCGGAGGCGCCTTCGGGAATCGCCAGTGCGATGTTGTCGACGATGCTGACCTGGAGCCGGCAGTCGATGCTGTCGCCCTGGCTCGGCCCGACGTCGAGGCCGCAGGACCCGAAGGCCCGCTCGCGCCAGTGCTCGAACGCCGGGCCGTGCGGCAACCCCGCATATTGGTGAATGAAGATGCCGGGAGCCTTCACTACATCCATCTGAATTTCTCGCCCCTTTTCCGGTTCCGGCATCGGCCTCGCCGACTTCAAATTCCGGGGATTTGACGCGGCGGATTGCGGGGAGGTTCAAATCGGGGACGGATTCGGCGCGACTTGTCGGAATGCGACGGCGGGATGGACGGTGACGACACTTTTGCCGAGCGGTCGGCAACCGTTTGGGACTGGCAATGCCGAAAGCCAGTGCCCATAGCCACCGCCGCCAATCGGCGTACGATGATGTGGTTCCAATGCAGCGCCACAACGTTCAGTCGGGGTAATGGGTCCTGGCCTTCGCCAGGACGACGATGGAGAGAGCTACTTCTTCGCCGGCGGCTGTTGCTGTGGCTGCGCCGGCGGCACGGTCTCGATCAGCTTGCCGGAAAACACCGGTGCCGAGGTCGGCTGGCCATTGGGCGAGCCGCCGGCCTGCTCGACGGTGACCGCGTAGGTCGCGCCGTTGACGACGTCGGAATCGTAGGAAGCGAGCAGCGGACGCGCGGTGAAATCGCTTGCACCGATCACACCGAGCGAGCGTGGTCGCGGCAGCTTGTCGGAGATCAGCCAGAGCTCGAAACTCTTGCCGGGCTCCGGGGTCGCACCGACCTTGCGGACCGTGAAATTCCGCGTCGCACCGTCGATGGTGAGGATGAAGGCGGGACCACCACCCTGGTCCTGTAGCAGGGCAACATATTGCGCCGAGGCGGTGAGCGGCGCGGCTGGTGTCTTCACCTCCACCGTCTGGATGCGCGGCGCAGGACGCAAGGGGCCCGGCAGTGCATCAGGCAGGAAGATCTGAAGCGACAGCGTCACGAGCAGCGCGGCGGCAAGTGCGCCGACGGCGGATGCAATATTGCGCCAGCGCTTCACGCGCCCCTCGAGACAGATGACATTGCCATCGTCGACGACCGGCGCCGGCGGCGCCCGGACGACGTTGAGATCCGGGGCATGGACTTGCGGCATGAACTGCGGCGCGACGTCCGGAAGAGCATCAGGCTTGGGAGGCGACGTCTCCGCCTGCTCGACTTCGGGAGGCTGCGGCTCCGGGGACGGCACGCCCTCCGTCGAGGAATCCGACGACGCAGTCTCTGGCGAGGACAATTCCGGCGAGGACAATTCCGGGATGGGCGGAGGTGGCGACGGCGAAGCCTCGGCAAGCGCAGGCGGCTCCTGCGCAAGGGCCGTGCGCGCGATCTCGGACCTGATATTCTCCCACACGATCGGACGCGGCTCGACCGAGCCGACCATCTGGTTGAGGACGCCGAGCCGGAAGGCCCAGGCCTGCACGATATCGGCGAACGCCTCATCCACCGCCATCATGGTCTCGACCTGCGCGCGCTCGTCGGCGTCGAGCGTACCGAGCGCATATTCCGCGGCGAGCGCGATATGGTCCTCCGTGTAGGCCATCAATTGCAGTCCAGAACCACTTTCATCGTCCAAGCCATCACAGTCCGAGGCACTCCCGGATATCCAGCATGCTGCGCCGGAGCCATGTCTTCACCGTGTTGACGGGCGCGGCGAACTTCTCCGCCAGTTGCTCGCGGCTCCAGCCGTTGTAATAGGCGAGAAGCACGAGCTTTTGACGGTCCGGCTCGAGCCGGCCGATACATTCCAGGAGCCGCTTCAACTCCTCGGTCATTTCCCGGCGCGCCAGCGGATCGGGACTGTCGGCGGCCACCTCCATCGCCTGAGGCTCTTCCTCGATGGAGGCTTCCGATTTCTTGCGCACCACGTCGATCGCACGGTTGCGCGCGATCGACGCCATCCACGTGATCGGCGAGGACAGAGCCGGATTGAACTGGCCGGCGCCGTTCCAGATCTTGACGTAGGTCTCCTGGATGACCTCCTCTGAAAGATCCTGACGGCGCAAGATACGGAGCACGACGCCATAGAGTTTCGCGCGCGTGGCGACGTAGAGGCGCTCGAACGCGGCCTGATCGCCCTTCGCCACCGCCTCAATCAGCCCGACCAGCTCTGCTGGCGTCAGCATTCAGTCCCCCGACACGCGGCCCGTCGCGTCCCGCGCAAGCCCTGGCACCGCACCACCATAGCGCGCGACAAAGCCGACCACCAAGGGGCGCGGCGCCACACTGTGGACAGCACATACGAAAACCCGGACCTTGCGGTCCGGGTTTCGCGGATTTCTCGGTGGTCTGGCTGTCGGCGCCGTCAGGCGACGGCGCCGATGCGGGCGCGCATCAGGCCGATGCTGTCGAGGTCGGCCTGCTCGCGGGCGTTTTCCTCGGCGCGTTCGCGGGCCTGGTCGCGCTCGTCGAGCAGCTCGACCTTCTTGAGCTCCTCGAAGGCCTCGGCCAACGCGGCCTTGGCTTCGTCGAGCTGGCCCTTGAGCTCGTCGGCCGAGCGGGTCAGGTTCTCGCGGCGCTGGATCGCGGCCTTGGCATAGGTCGGATAGGCGAAGTGCGAGGGATCGTTGATCCCGGCACGCTCCTGCTCGGTCTGGATCTCGCGCTCGAGATCGACCGACATCCGCTGGAAGTCGGCGATCATGGTCTCGATCTGGGTGACCCGGCGGCGCTTCTCGTCGACCTGAAACTTCTTCAGGCGGATGAGGGTATCACGTGACTTCATCGACTCGTACTCCCCAGAAGTCCCCTCGCTGCACGTGGGACGTCACCGGTCTCCCCACAGGCCCGACTGGGCCAAGACCGGCGCTGCTACTCTGTGTGATGGGATGATGACCTGACAAAGTTAGCGTTCCGTTTCCAAATTACCGAGGATTTGCGCCAACTGGCGGTAGCCGTCCGCGAGTGATGCATTTTCGTCTTTGCGCTGGCGCAGGAAGGTCTCCAGCGGCTCGTGCAGGCGGATCGCCTCGTCGACCTCGGGGCTGGAGCCGGCCCGGTAGGCACCGAGCCGGATCAACTCCTCCATGTCGGCATAGGTCGCCATCACCTGCCGTGCCCGCTGGATGGTCGGCCAGAATTGCGGATCGGCCGATTTCGGCATGGTGCGGGAGACGGATTTGAGGATGTTGATGGCGGGGTAGCGGCCGCGCTCGGCGATCGAGCGCTGCATCACGATATGGCCGTCGAGGATACCGCGGACGGCATCCGCAATCGGCTCGTTATGGTCGTCGCCGTCGACCAGCACCGTGAAGATCGCGGTGATGGCGCCCTCCCCCAGGCCCGGCCCTGCGCGCTCCAAGAGCTTCGGCAGCTCGGTGAACACGGTCGGCGTGTAGCCCTTGGCGGTCGGCGGCTCGCCGGCGGACAGACCGATCTCGCGCTGGGCCATGGCGAAGCGCGTCACCGAGTCCATCAGGCAGAGCACGTCCTTGTCCTCGTCGCGAAAATACTCCGCGACCGCGAGCGTGAGATACGCGGCTTGGCGGCGCATCAGCGCCGGCTCGTCCGAGGTCGCGACCACCACGACGGAACGCGCAAGACCCTCCTCGCCGAGATCGTCCTGCAAGAACTCCTGCACCTCGCGGCCGCGTTCGCCAATCAGCCCGATGACGCTGACCGCGGCATCGACGTTGCGCGCCAGCATCGACAGCAGCACCGACTTGCCGACGCCGGAGCCTGCGAAGATACCCATGCGCTGGCCGCGGCAGCAGGTGAGAAAGGTGTTCATCGCGCGCACACCAAGATCGAGCGGCGCGCCGACGCGCTTGCGCGAATGCGCCGGTGGCGGCGTATTGCGGAACGGCATCGGCGAGGAACCTTGCGGCAACGGCCCCTTGCCATCGATCGGCTCGCCCAGCGCATTGACCACGCGGCCGAACCAGGCCGCTGACGGCCGCACTTGATTGGCAGCATTGGCGATGACCGCCTTGCAGCCGCGGCGCACGCCGTCGAGGCCGGCGAACGGCATCACGACAGCATTGTTGCCGGAGAAGCCGATCACCTCGCAGGGGATGGAGCGATTGGCGCCGGTCTCGATCACCAGTCGCGCGCCGACCGACATGGCGTGAATAGGACCGGCGACCTCGACCATCAGGCCGCGCACGCCGACCACGCGGCCATAGATGTTGACGCCGTCGATGTCGCCGATCTGTTCGGCCAACGCCTTCATAGATGAGCCTTCATAAGGGGCGCGCCTTCGCGATCCGGGGCTTCACGGTGAAAACCTTAAGTTTCGCCATATTTCTGAACGGCGCTTAACTTCGTGTTTACCCGCATCATTAATCATTGCGTCACTGTCTTTGAGACTGAGCGTGACTCCCCTTCAGAAGAAGGCTGAGTCGCGGGAGTCGGTTAGGCCCGTCTCTTAAAGTGGAACTTGAACGGAATCGGGTGACGAAAGCTGCTTCACTCGCAAGACCTTAGGGCGATTCGACAAAAATTGCACCGGGAGGACTTGCGTTCCAGAATCAGAGTTTGTTAACCATCTGTTGTCAGGATCCGAATCAGTTGTTCAAAGGCGTTTTGTTGAGTGCCGCGAATGCGGCCGACCTGACGCCCAGGAGCGGCGACTATGGGGAACTGGCATGCGCGTTTTGCTGATTGAAGATGACAGCGCCGTCGCGCAGTCGATCGAGCTGATGTTGAAGTCGGAAAGCTTCAACGTCTACACGACCGATTTGGGGGAAGAAGGCGTCGATCTCGGTAAACTATACGATTACGACATTATTCTCCTCGACCTCAACCTGCCCGACATGTCCGGCTACGACGTGCTCAAGCAGCTCCGGGTCTCCAAGATCAAGACACCGATTCTGATCCTCTCCGGCCTCGCCGGCATCGAGGACAAGGTCAAGGGTCTCGGCGTCGGCGCCGACGACTACATGACCAAGCCCTTCCACAAGGACGAGTTGGTGGCCCGCATCCACGCGATCGTGCGCCGCTCCAAGGGCCATGCCCAGTCGGTCATCCAGACCGGCGACCTCGTCGTCAACCTCGACACCAAGACGGTGGAAGTCGGCGGCCAGCGCGTGCATCTGACCGGCAAGGAATATCAGATGCTGGAGCTGCTCAGCTTGCGGAAGGGCACGACCCTCACCAAGGAAATGTTCCTCAACCATCTCTATGGCGGCATGGACGAGCCGGAGCTGAAGATCATCGACGTCTTCATCTGCAAGCTCCGCAAGAAGCTCGCCAACGCTTCCGAGGGACGCAACTTCATCGAGACCGTGTGGGGCCGCGGCTACGTGCTACGCGAGCCGCACGAGCACGAAGAGCGCATTCCCGCCTGACCTTAAGTTTACGTCGCGAGCCCCCGGGGCTCGCTCCTCCCAGCCTGGACCCCGCCGCAAATGGCGGGGTTTTGTTTTTGGGGACACGCAGGAGGTTTCATCACCCTCCAGCCGTTGAACCGCTATCCTCCTCCCGCCGACGAATGGTCGCTGCACGATGGGGGAATGATGATCCTGCAATCACTCGCCGGCCTGCCCGCCTTCCTGGTCTATTTCTGCACCGGGCTGATCGCGATCGTGGCCTATCTGTTCGTCTACACTCGCATCACGGCGCATAACGAGTTCCAGCTCATCCGCGACAACGAGCCGGCCGCCGCGATTGCGCTCGGCCTCAGCCTGCTCGGCTTCGTGTCGCCGCTGGTCAGCGCCATCGCACATTCGGCCAACGTGCTGGACTGCCTGATCTGGGCGACGATCGCGCTGATCGTTCAGGTCATCGTGTTCTTTCTGGTGAGAGTGCCGGTGCCGAACCTGTCTGCGCGGATCGCCGCCGGCGAGCTTGCACCGGCAATCTGGCTCGGTCTGTCCTCGCTCGCCGCGGGCCTGCTGAACGCCGCCAGCATGATCTATTAAAATGCCCGACAAACCTTCCAGAAAAGAGTTCGGCAAGCGCGGACCGGTGGCCGAGCCACCGGCCATGCGGCCGCCGGTGAAGCGCTCCGGCCATGTCGCTCTGCTGGTGATGGGCACGATCGCGGTCGGCACCACCGCCTACACGCTGATGCCGCGTCAGACCTGCGAGACCTCTCCTGGCGCCGCGCCGGGGCAGACGACCACGACGTGCAGCAGTAGCAGCAGCAGTTCGTCAGGCGGCAGCAGCTCGCGCTGGTCGTCGCGATCGAGCTTCTTCAGCAGCGATTCCTCGAGCCATTCCTCGTCGGGAACGTCGTCCGATTCCGGCCACAGCAGCGTGAGCCGCGGCGGCTTCGGCTCGTTCGGCCACGGCTTCTCGGGCGGCGGCTAGCGCATGATCCGGAAAAGCGGGCACCGGGTTTCCCTCGCGACAAGCGCGGAACGCGTTTGCGCGGAGATCATGCGCAGGAAATAACATGCAGCGCATCACCTGTCTCGAGCGCGACGACTGGCGAGAAACCGCAGCGCAATGCGGTTTCGTCTTCCACACCATCGACGGCGAACGCTATTGGGACGAGCGCGCCTATTACGGCTTTACCCTCGACGAGATCGAACACGGCATCGAGACG
The DNA here is from genome assembly GCF_024199845.1 of Bradyrhizobium sp. CCGB12. NCBI lineage: Bacteria > Pseudomonadati > Pseudomonadota > Alphaproteobacteria > Hyphomicrobiales > Nitrobacteraceae > Bradyrhizobium > Bradyrhizobium sp. CCGB12. The sequence continues at coordinate 5,319,746 of NZ_JANADO010000001.1, forward strand.
CCGACCGGCGAGATCGACGCGATGTGCCTGGAGCTTGCCGGCCGCGTCATCGGCGACGAGCGCTACTTGCGGCGCTTGAAGATACCGGAAGCGTTCTGGAGCCTGATCGCAGAGAGCTGGGCGCGCGGCGACCGCAGCCTCTACGGCCGGCTCGATCTGAAGTTCGACGGCAAAGGTCCGGCAAAGCTGCTCGAATACAACGCGGATACGCCGACATCGATCTTCGAGGCTGCGGTATTCCAATGGACCTGGCTCGAACAAGCGATCGAACGGCGCATCATCCCGTCGCGTTCCGATCAATTCAACTCCATCCACGAGCGGCTGATCGCGGCGTGGAAGGAGATTGCTAGCGGCCGCCACATCCACCTCGCCGGCATCACCGGCAATGAGGAAGACGCCGGCACGCTCGCTTATCTCGAAGACACCGCGCGCCAGGCGGGGCTCTCAACCACGCTGCTCGACATCGAGGAGGTCGGCTGGCGCGATGAGGGTGGCGGGTTCGTCGATCTCGACGATCGCGATATCGCACTCGCCTTCAAGCTCTATCCCTGGGAGTGGATGTTTCACGACGCCTTCGGCGCAAAGCTCAAGGACGCGCCGACGCTCTGGATCGAGCCGCCGTGGAAGGCGGTGCTCTCCAACAAGGGCATCCTGCCGCTGCTGTGGGAGATGTTTCCGAACCATCCCAATCTGCTGCCGGCCTTCTTCGAAGACGATCCGCGCGCCGCTGAACTCGGAACCTCCTATGTGCGCAAGCCGCTGCTGTCGCGCGAGGGCGCCAACGTCACGCTGGTGTCGGGCGGCACGCCGGTCGACGAGCAAACGGGTCCCTACGGCGCCGAAGGTTTCGTGCGGCAGGCACTGTCACCGCTGCCGAATTTCTCGGGCTTCTATCCGGTGATTGGAAGCTGGCTGGTGAGCCACGAACCCTGCGGCCTGTCGATCCGCGAGGACGAGAGCCCGATCACGGGCAACCGCTCGCGATTTCTGCCGCATGCGATTTTGTGAGGCGCGTTCTTTCCCTCTCCCCTTGTGGAAGAGGGTGGCTCGCCGCGATAGCGGCGAGACGGGTGAGGGGTCTCTATCCTCACACACATCTCGCATTGGAGTTTGCTGAAGCAACCCCTCATCCGGCGCTTCGCGCCACCTTCTCCCACAAGGGGAGAAGGAAGAAAATCACCTCGCCGCGGCGATCTTCATTGACGGAGGCATCAATCCGCCCATCGGACGGCCGGAGCGCACGGGGTTGAGCTGGTAGAGACCGCGGCGCTCAGTGATCGGGCGGAACGCATCGGTGATGCCGACGACGGATTCGGCGGCGCCAAGCAGCAGCGTGCCGTCGGCTTCCATCCCCTTCGCAATCCGCTCGAAGATCACCGCCTTGGTGTTCTGGTCGAAATAGATCAGCACGTTGCGGCAGAAGATCACGTCGAACGTGCCGAGATGGGAGAAGTCCTGCAGCAGATTGAGTTGGCGGAACTGCACCATCGCGCGAACGTCGGCATTGAGCTGCCAGACTTCACCAATTTGCGTGAAGTACTTCATCAGGTGCTGGATCGGCAGGCCACGCTGCACCTCGAACTGGCTGTAGATGCCAGCCTTGGATTTCTCCAGCACCTCCTGCGACAGATCGGTGGCGACGATCTCGATGCGCCAGCCGGCGAACGCCGGACCCATCTCCTTCACGCACATCGCGATCGAATAGGGCTCCTGACCGGTCGACGACGCCGCCGACCAGATGCGCAGCGACTTGCGCGCCGCGCGCGCCTGGATCAGGCTCGGCAGGATCGACTCGCGCAGATGATCGAACGGAATCTTGTCGCGGTAGAAGAAGGTCTCGTTGGTGGTCATCGCCTCGACCACGTCGGTCGCAAGCCGGCCGTCGCCGTTCCTGATTTTCAGCACGAGATCGGGAATGCCTGACAGACTTGCCTTGCGCGCGAGCGGCAGCAGCCGGCTCTCGACCAGATATTGCTTGTCGGCGGAGAGATCGAGGCCGGAGCGTTCTTTCAGGAATTTGCGCAGATACTCGTAGTCAACCGGCGTCACGAGCGGTCCCCCGCGAACAGGCGACTGACCTTGGCGCCGATCTGGTTGAGCGGCAGGATCGCCGCGCAAATGCCGGCATTGGCGGCCGCGCCGGGCATGCCCCAGACCACGCTGGAGGCTTCGTCCTGCGCGATGACGCTGCCGCCGGCTGCGACGATATCCTTTCCGCCGCGCATGCCGTCCGAGCCCATGCCCGTCAGGATCACGGAGAGGATGCCGCCATGCCAGATGTCGATGGCGGACGTGAAGAGCGGATCGACCGCGGGCTTGCAGAAATTGACGGCGGGGCCGTCGTCGAGCGAGATCGCGACGTCCGCGCCGCTGCGCACGACGCGCATATGCTTGCCGCCGGGCGCAAGATAGATTCGTCCCGGCTTCACCGGCTCGCCGTCGACCGCCTCGGCCGCCGGCTTGCGGCTCGAACGCGCCAGATGCTCGGCGAGAATGGTCGTGAAGGTCGGCGGCATGTGCTGGGTGATCAGCACGGGGACGCGGTCGATCACCGGGCCGAGCTCGGTAACGAGCGCCATCAGCGCCTGGGGACCTCCGGTCGAGGAGCCGATCAGCAGCACCTTCGGTGTCTGGGTCGAGAACGGGCGCAGGGCCAGCGCTCCCGACGACGCATGCACGGCCGGTGCGGGCGCGGCGGGCCGCGCGACAACCGGTGCACGTGCGGTGGCCGGTGCGGGGCCGGCAGGCGCCAGCGGCGGGCTCGCAACCGCGGGCTTCCTGCGCAGGCGCGCGCCGAGATGGCGAATCTTCTGGATCAGATCGTGGTGGAAGATGTCCGCAGCCGACACCTCGCGCGTCGATTCCGGCTTCGGAATGTAGTCGGCCGCGCCGAGCGACAACGCCTTGAAGCTGATCTCCGCGTTGCGGCGGGTCAATGTCGAGGCCATGATGATGACGAGATCGCGCTTCTTCGCCAGCAGCTTCGGCAGTGCCGACAGGCCGTCGAGCTCGGGCATTTCGATGTCGAGCACGGCGACATCGGGATTGATGCGTTCGATCTGGTTGACCGCCTCGAGCCCGGTGCGCAGCGAGGCCGCAACCTCCATGTCGTGCTCGGCACCGACCCAGCGCGAGATCAGACCGCGAATGACGACGGAGTCGTCGACGATCATCACCCGCAGCGGCCCGGCTTCGCGCGACGAGCCCGTGGTCGAATTACCTGCGAACGCAACACTCATTACTCACCAACTCAGACTGAAACGGTTCAGTTGAAAACAAGCGCCGAAGGATCCGTTCAGCCTCCGGGCGATCGCTCAGATTAGGCCGACTTCCTGGAATTTCGCCGTCACGATGTCCTTGTCGAAGGGCTTCATGATGTACTCGTTGGCGCCGGCGTGCAGCGCACGCGCGATGTGCGCGACGTCGTTTTCTGTGGTGCAGAACACGACCTTGGGCTGGTCGCCACCGGGCATGCGCCGGAGATGGCCAAGGAACTCGTAACCATCCATCACGGGCATGTTCCAGTCGAGCAGCACCGCGTCGGGCAGGCCGCGCTTGCAGGCCTCCAACGCCTTCTCACCGTCCTCAGCTTCGAGGATCTGGAAGTCGAGACCCTCCAGGATCCGGCGCGCAACCTTGCGTATGACGCTGGAATCATCAACGACGAGACAAGTTCGCATGTGAACCTCTGCTTCCTCCCCTTTGCGGGGCACTTCCAATTGCAAGGCCGTCGGCGGCAATGCCGCCGTATCAGGCCGCCATCATCTCGGGCGCGAGCTCGAGGACGCGATCGACGTCGAGGACGACCATGAGCTGACCGTCGAGACGGTGGACGCCGCCGGCGAGCTTGGCCATGCGGGGGTCGAGGTTGACGGGGTTGTCTTCCTTGCCGTCCTCGGGCAGGCGCAGCACCTCGCCGATCTGGTCGATCAAGAGGCCGTAGGATTCGCCGCGCAGGTCGACGCCGACCGCCATCGGCACCTTGCCGTCCTCGGCCTTGGGCAGGCCGAGCCGGGCGCGCATGTCGACCACGGTGACGATGCGGCCGCGCAGATTGAGGACGCCCGCGATCTCGCGCGAGGACAAGGGCACGCGGGTGACGCGCTCGGGCATGAACACGTCCTGGACGCGCGAGATCGGCAGGCCGAACAGCTGGCCGCCGATCATCGCGGTGACGTACTCGACCATGGCGCCCTCGCCCACTTGCGTCTTCTTGCTCATCTCGTCTCTCCTCAGGTCCTGCTTAGGCTGCCGCGCGGCTCAGCTCGGAGGCGCCGGCGGCGCCCGCGGTCTGCTCCTTCAGCGCCGCGATCAGACCGGGACGATCGAACTTGGCGACGTAGTCGTGGAAGCCGGCCTGACGGCCGCGCTCGATCGCCGCCGGCGACACCAGGGCGGACAGGCCGATGATCGGCATCGCGCCCAGATTGTTGTCGGAGCGGATCACTTCCGCGAACTCGAACCCGTTCATGTCGGGCATCTCGATGTCGGTCAGCACCACGTCGAAGCTCTGCGCGCGCAGCGCGGCGAGGCCCTCCTGCGCGGTCGGCGCGGTGCGGACGCGGTAGCCGGCCGCTTTCAGCACCGGCGCCAGCATGTTGCGGAAGAACGCGCTGTCGTCGACCAGCAGCACCGACTGCGAGTGCATCGACGGCTTCATCTCCTTGCGGGTGAACCAGTCGGCGAACGCCATGGGGAGGAAGTGGCCGACGTCGATCACCTCGGTGGCCTGGCCCTTGATCACGGCCGAGCCCAAAATGCCCTGGCTGGAGCCGCCGACCTCGATGTTGAGCCGCTCCTCGACGATGTCGATGATCTCGTCGACGACGAGGCCCATGGAGCGGCCGTCATCGGCGAACACCAGGATCGGCTGGGCGCCCTGGCTCGCAATGGTGACGCTCTCCATGGCGACCAGCGGCATCAGCTGCTCGCGGTACTGCACCATGTAGCGGCCGTTACTGAACTCGATCTTGTCGGCGGGGAGCTCTTCGAGGCGCGTGACAAGCCCGAGCGGAACCGCCTTGGGCTGCGACGAGCCGGCGCGGAAGACGAGAAGCGAAGTGGTCTGCTCGCCCGCGCCGATATGATGCGCCCCGTTCTCGTCGCCCATGTCATGGGCCGAGGAGCCGGCGGCGCCGAGCGCCTTGGCAATGCCGTTGGGGTCGATGATCATGATGACCGCGCCATCGCCCAAAATGGTGTTGCCGGAGAACATGTCGATGTGACGCAGCTTTGTCGACATCGGCTTCACGACGATTTCTTCGGTGTGGAACACGCCGTCGACGACGATGCCAAAGGTCTGGCTGCCGACTTGCGTCACCACGATAAAACCGTTCTCGGGATCGGACGCGGCGCCGTCGTCGATCTTCAGGAGCTTCTTCAGATGGATCAGCGGCAAGAGCTTGTTGCGCAACCTGAGGACCGCGGTGTCCTTGATGCGCTCGATGCGGTGCTCGGAATTGGCGCGGGCGCGCACCAGCTCGACCACCGAGAGCTGCGGGATGGCAAAGCGGTCGCCGGCGGCTTCGACGATCAGGGCCGAGACGATGGCCAGGGTCAGCGGGATCTTGATGGTGACGGACGAGCCCTCGCCGGCCACGCTCTTGATGTCGATGGTGCCGCCGATCTGGTCGATATTGGTGCGGACCACGTCCATGCCGACGCCGCGGCCGGAGACCGAGGTGATGGCGGCCGCGGTCGAGAAGCCCGGCGCGAAGATGAACTTGTGGATCTGGGCTTCGCTCATCTTCTCCAGCTCGGCCTCGGTGACGAGACCGCTAGAGATGGCCTTGGCCTTGATCTTCTCGGTGTTGAGGCCTCTGCCGTTGTCGGCGATGCAGATGATGATGTGGCCGCCCTCGTGATAGGCGGACAGGCGAATGGTGCCCTGCTCGCCCTTGCCGGAGGCGAGGCGCTCGGCGGGGGTCTCCAGGCCATGATCGGCGGAGTTGCGCACCATGTGGGTGAGCGGGTCCTTGATCAGGTCGAGCACCTGGCGGTCGAGCTCGGTGTCGGCGCCGTGCATCTCCAGCTCGATCTGCTTGCCGAGTTCGCTCGACAGATCCCGGACGATGCGGGGCAGCTTCTGCCAGGCATTGCCGATCGGCTGCATGCGCGTCTTCATGACGCCCTCCTGCAGCTCGGCGGTGACGTTGGACAGGCGCTGCAGCGGCACCTTGAACTCGGTGTCCTCGTTGCGGCGGGAGATCTCCAAAAGCTGGTTGCGGGTCAAGACCAGCTCGGAGACCATGGTCATCAGATGCTCCAGCGTATCCACGTTGACGCGGATCGACTGGTTGGCGATGCGGTCGCCCTCGCCGGAGGCCTCGTCGGCCATCGACTTCTTCGGCGCGGCCTTTTCCCTGGCGGGTTTTGCAGCTTCCTTGGCGGCCGGAGCTTCAGGCGCGGGCTCGGCTTTGGCAACGGGGGCCGGGGCCGGCGCTTCGATCGCGGTCTCGCGGAAGGCGCGCTCGAGCTCGTCGAGCGAGACCTCGCCCGGACGCAAGGGACGCTCCAGGGTCTGCTCGATCAGCGTGCCCGTGGTCATATCTTTTGCCGGCGCAGCGGCCGGGGCTTCCGGCACGAGCGGCGGGGCTTCTGCAACGGGAGCAGCGGCACTTCCAGCCGCCATTGCCGCCATGCCCTGCTCGACCATCGCTTCCAGCTTGTCGATGAGATCGCGGTCGTTGCCTTCAGGCTCGGCTTCGGTCGCCTCGAGGCCGGCCAGAATCTCCTTGATGCGGTCGATCGAGGACAGAATCACCGTCACCGCCTGCCCCGTCACCGGCATGCCGTCACGGAATTTGCCCATCAAGGTCTCGCCGGCATGCGCCAGCGCTTCCAGTCGGGGCAGGCCGAGGAAGCCGCAGGTACCCTTGATGGTGTGGACGAGGCGGAAGATGTTATCCAGGATCTTGGCGTTGTTCGGCTCCTGCTCGAACTTCACCAGCTGATTGTCGACGGTGTCCAGGCTCTCGCTGGTCTCCGTCAAAAACTCCCGCAACAGATCATCCATGAAAACAGGCCTTCATACAGGGAGGGCGCGCACGAGGCGTGATGCGCCATTTCGGAATGAGGCCAGCTTCACCGCAAAGCGTTTAATATTGGTTGAGTAAGTGCAAAAGAACGGAACCAACAAAGAGATAAGGCGCTCCGGACAAGCCGAAGCGCCTCGTAAAGATTCGATTAACTGTGCGAGAGCGATGCGCGCGTTTACGAAGCGCTAACGATGATGGCTTCGCCTTCCGGTTTGAGCGTCACAATGAGTCCGCAGGCCTGCGCCAGCAGTCGCGTATAATAAGGCTGGATCGCATGCGCATCGGCGGCAGGCCCGCGCTCGCCGCTCAGGAGCTCGGAGATGTTCTGCGGCAGGCGCGCATTGTGCCCGGTCGCGGTGATGCGAAAGCTCATCGTCTCGCCCTCGCCGATCGGATCGATCGTCAGCATGCCGCCGCGCGGAATGGTGTGCTGGGCAACGACCAGCATGTTGAGCAGCAGCTTGACGCGATTCTTCGGCAGCAGCAGTCGCGGCAGATTCCAGGTGATCGAGCACTTGCCGTCCTCGATGTGGCCGCGCGCCATGGTCTGGGCATCACCGAGATCGATCTGCGCGCCGGAGGAGCCGGCGGCGCCGAAGGCAAGGCGGCAGAACTGGAGCCGGGCGGAGGCCGTCTTGGCGCTCTTGCGAATCAGGTCGAGCGCGAACTCGCGATCCTCGGGCTTGGGATCGTCGTCGAGCACTTCGAGCCCGTTGACGATGGCGCCGACGGGGCTGATGAGATCGTGGCAGACCCGCGAGCACAGCAGCGCTGCGAGTTCGAGCATATCGGGAGCAGTAGCGGTCGCGGGCGACGAGGCGTCAGACATATAATGGGGTCCTGGAGGGTTCCTGGAATTGCACGGCGCTGGACGCCGCGAATCACGCATGCTTGACGGATGCTGCGGGTTCTAACATTCGCAAGCCTATGGCAGCTAGCTTGCGATAGGTTCGAAGCGGCCATAAAGGACTGCCGCGAATCAACCGAGGGGGCGAGACTCGCCGATGAATGAGGCATGCAAGTGAGGATCATCGACGCCGAGGCCGCATTCCAATTGATCGAGCCTCTTACCGCGCTGGTGGTGAAGGCGGGCGAAGCGATTCTCGGCGTCAACCGCGCGGCGATGCGGGTCGATGGCAAGCAGGACGGCTCGCCGGTGACCGAAGCGGACCTTGCCGCCGACCGGATCCTCGCGGAGGGCCTCGCGCAACTCGCCGGCGACGTGCCGACGCTGTCGGAAGAGCGGACCCAGCTCGCTTCGCCGCCGTTTCGCGACAGCTTCTTCCTGATCGATCCGCTCGACGGCACCAAGGAATTCGTCGCCGGCCGCGACGAGTTCACGGTCAACCTCGCTTTGGTGACCGAAGGCGTGCCGCTGCTCGGCATCGTCTCCGCGCCCGCGCTCGGCCTGCTCTGGCGCGGCATCGTCGACCGCGGCGCCGAGCGTGTCAGCTTTGACGGCGCGACCATCGGCGCAGCCGAACCGATCCGCACCCGCAAGCTGCCAGCGCAGGGCGAGCCCTGGATTGCGACGGTGAGCCGCTCCCATGGCGATCCCAGGAGCGAGGCGTTCATCGATCGCAGGCCCAATGCGGTGCGGCGGACGGCCGGCTCGGCCGTGAAATTCGGCCGGATCGCGGAAGGCAGCGCCGACATCTATCCCCGCTTCGGGCCGACCTCGGAATGGGATGTCGGGGCCGGCTGCGCGGTCGTGACCGCGGCCGGCGGCAAGGTGACCGACGGCCAGGGCGGCGAGCTCCGGTTCGGCCAGCGCAGCGGCAGCGGTTTCATCATCCCGGAGTTCATCGCCTGGGGCGACCCGCAGGCGGCAGGCGGCTACTGACCGAGCTTGTCCTGAAGCGGCGGCCAGCGCTTGCCGACCTCGTAGAGGAAGCGCTCGGGATCGGCGGCGAAGGCGTCGCGATTGGCTTCCCGGCTGAACAGATAGAGCCGCTGCGCCGTGATCACGAAGAAGCGGGGATTGCCGGCGACGGTGACGCCGCGGGCAATATCGGCCGGATCATAGCCGCCGAACTGCGGTCCGTAGATCTCGGGATGGGCCAGGAAGGAGGCCCGGTTGCCCTCGTTCCGGAAACGCCAGACCGCGCCCCAGAGGTTGGCCTCGAACTGCGCCTTGCCTCGCGCGGCCGCGCCATCGACGAAATAGGCAACGGGATCGAAACCCTCGATGGCGACGCCGCTGAAACGGTTGACGACGATCCGCTCGGTGGTGGCGGCCTGTGCCGGCAACCCCAGGCCGATGATCCAAATGCCCGCCAGCAGGCAAACCAGACGGCCGATCAAGGCAATTCCGGGGCGCAAAGGGCTATCTTCCTGCCGTTGTGCCGTCATAGTTGCTGCGGATAACATCCGAGTCGAGGGGACATCCGGCGCAACCTAGAGCCGTGCCTGTTGGCGTCAGGTTAAGGAAGCGACCGGTTTCGATACCAGGGGTTCTTTTATGACTTTCGCATCACGCCTTGCTGCGCTCGCGCTCGTCGCGATGGTAGGCTGGATCGTGCCGGCCTCCGCCCAGCAGGCGCCGCCGCCGAACCTGCCGCCGCCGCAGCGGACCCCGTCGCCCTCCACCTATGGGCCGGACGAGCTCGTGACCGCCGGTCACCGCTTCTTCGGCAACGTCTCGCGCGGGCTCGCCTCGATCATCGAGAAGGCGGTCAGCCAATGGGGTCTGCCGAACGGCTACATCCTGGGTGAGGAGGGTTCCGGCGCCTTCGTCGCCGGCCTGCGCTACGGCGAAGGCACGCTCTACACCAAGAACGCCGGTGACCTGCGCGTCTACTGGCAAGGCCCCTCGCTCGGCTTCGACTGGGGCGGCGACGGCGCGCGCACCATGACGCTGGTCTACAATCTGCCTGCCACCAACGCGATCTACCAGCGCTTCGCCGGCCTCGACGGCTCGGCCTACATCATCGGCGGCTTCGGCATGACGGCGCTCACCGCCAACAACATCGTGCTGGTGCCGATCCGCTCCGGCCTCGGCCTGCGGTTGGGCGCCAATATCGGCTATCTCAAATATACGCCGCGCGCGACCTGGAACCCGTTCTAGGCCCTCTCCCGTCTGGGTACAGATCAAGGTTAACGACAGAGCGGGGCTGGCTTTTTGCCGGCCCCCCATGCCATTGTCGTTGGTAAATTTTTCCTTAGCTCTGGGAGTTCTGGCCCATGGTCGAACCGATCATGTACCTGGCGATCGGTTTCCTGCTTTCGATGTTGTGCGGGCTTGCCCTCGTGCCGCTGGTGCATAATCGCGCGGTGCGCCTGACCACGCGCCGGCTCGAGGCCGCCACCCCGCTGTCGATGGCCGAGATCCAGGCCGACAAGGACCAGCTCCGCGCCGAATTCGCCATGTCGGCGCGGCGGCTGGAGATGAGCGTCGAGCAGCTCAAGAACAAGACCACGAGCCAGCTCGCCGAACTCGGCAAGAAGAGCGACGCCATCAACCGCATGAAGATCGAGCTTGGTGAGAAGAACGCCACGATCTTCGCGCTGGAGGCGCGCGAGAAGGCGGTGAAGGAGCAGCTCCGCGCCACCGAAGAGGAGTTCAGCGCCAAGACCGAAGCCTTGCGTGCTGCCGAGAATGCGCTGACCGACAAGCAGGGCGAACTGGCAAAAATCAATTCCGAACTCTCCGACCGCTCGATGATGGCGGAGAGCCGCCAGGTCGAGCTGGTCGCCGTGCGCACGCAGATCGAGGAACTGAAGAACCGCGTCGGCGATGCCGAGAAAGAGTTTGCTGCGACGCAGGCGCGCCTCGCGCAGGAGCGCACCGAATCCGAGACCGCCTCGCGCGAGCTCGGCGACGCCCGCGGCCGCGTCGAGAATCTGAGCCAGCGCGTCACGGAACTCGATCGCCAGCTCATCGTGCAGGTCAAGGAGGCCGAGATGCTGTCGGGCCGCGTTGCCGACCTCGAGGGACGCCTCGCCACGCAGGGCAAGCTGCTCGCCGAGCGCGACTATGAGAACAACCAGCTGCGCCAGGCCAATGAAAGCGCCGAACGCACCGTCAAGGAGCTGCGCGTCGAGATCGCCGCCTTGAGCGGCGGCAAATCGTCGGCTGCGTTCGAAGCGCTGCGCGCGGAGAAGGCCGCGCTGGAGGAGCAGCTCCGTACCGCGCGCGACGAGCGCGCCAAGCTCCAGCGCGACATCAACGCGATCCAGCAGCAGGCGGAAAGCTCCTGGGCGACCGAGCGCATGGAGAATGCGCTGCTGCGCGAGCGCATCAACGACATCGCCGCCGAGGTCGCCAAGCTCGCCATGCAGCTCGAAGGCCCGAACTCGCCGATCGAGGCCCTGCTCGCGGCAGATGCTAGCCAGCCGATGAAGCCGGCGCCGCGCCCGGCCAACGACGCCGCGACCAATGGCGCGGCCGCAGCCACCCTGCCCGAGGGCGGCGGAACGCTCGCCGAGCGCATCCGCGCGCTCCAGGCCCATGCCTCCCGCGCCCGCCAGCAGGGCGCGTAAGGGGGCGGAAACCCGGCCTCACCTGCGAATTGCGTGGCGGGCGGAAGGTTTTCCGGCCCCGCCGCGCCTGGAAACTTGACACCTTCGGCCCGCACTTCTAAATCGCGGGCTCCAATGTGCCGGCCGGCCGAAAGGTCCGGCCGCCTGCATGATGGTCCCGGGCGCATAGCTCAGCGGGAGAGCGTTCCCTTCACACGGGAGAGGTCCAAGGTTCGATCCCTTGTGCGCCCACCATTATTCTCCTATCTGCAATTACTTACTAGCGTGCTTCCCCCAAAGCGTGCCCCCAAAAGTCCGGGGCACAACAGGGGCACACTGCCAAAAGATCATCCCGCCTACGTCACCTGCCGCTCCCACCTCAACGGCCGATAAAGAGGCTTAAGCTGATCTCTCACGACGAGATCCGCATCCGCACGGTCACCAAGCAGCAAGGATCATTGGCGTTGGCGATTCGCGTTAACTCGACGTATCGCGACTACCATCGCTATCGTCAGGTCATTCGACGAAGCCCGCAGTATGTTCGATACGCGGTCGTTGTGGCGTCTTTTCGTTTCCGCATCGACCAAGCTGATCGATGCCCCGCGCTCATAACGGTCTGGTTGCAGGTTCGAGTCCTGCCGGGCCCACCAACGTGATCAATGGCTTACTTAGTTCTCGTTGCCCGCAGCGCGGCCGCCGCACCAGAAACCGCACCAGATACGTCCACCCTTCGTTCGTGCAGAGGTTCGCACATTACAAACATACGCGGCGCTCGGACATCATTGATGCGGTTGCGACATATGAGGCAAGTATTCTGCTCGGCGCTTAAGTCGATCTGTTCGCAACGACGAAATCAGCCTGCCCAGCCAATACACTTGCGCGCGACGATTAGAACGCCCCCTCAAGAGGATATGCGCTGAGCCGACGCTATGGCCGCTTTCGTGGTTGCTCGATGTCCAAAAACATCGGCAGTGCCACGGCCGACGACATAGGTGCGCCAACGACCGGGACGTCCAAGCGGACGAGATTATCGAACGATCCACCCGCCGCGCGGGTGAGCCCATGTTCGATCAGACTGTACAGGACATTGTGCATGCGGAGGTTGACTTCGTTCAGATCGGCAAGGGCAATATCCACGCCTGCCGCCATCCGCTCGCTCTGATTCATGGCTGACGTATCAGCGTGCTTGTCAGCGATTGCCGCAAAAGCTGCGCTAAAGATCAATGACGAGCCGAGATAGCAGCAGGCATTGGCCGGATGCTCGGCCACGTAGATCATGCTTTCCTGTTCGGTCAGGGCATTCGTCGCCTGATCGAGGTTCAGTTTGTCATAGTGAAACCCGGTCTTGTCGCGGATCGTGCGAAGCGCGCTGTCCTTCAGCGGGATGGTGCCGAAGTAATCCTTCAGCCATGCAAGGTCTTTCTTGTGTGCGTCACTCAAGGCCGCAATCGCGGGATCTTCTGGGTTGGATTTTAGAAAGCGTTCAACGAGCATATTCCATGTTTCGAACAGCTTGCCTGTGAGCAACTGCATCACGGTCCACATCTGGACGCCCTGCGCATGATTGTGAAGCTCGCCCTCGCCAATGTCGTTGAGGGAGAACATCAGAAGCCGGTTGAGCACAACCAGCTCATCGTGGGCGTGCATACATCCGGCCACCTGGTTCCGCTCCCGGTTCGCCAGCTTCCTGATGGCGTCATCGATTGCAAGCATCGAAAGCCTGTCGGCGTTCCGAACCTCTCCACTCTCGTCAAGCCCCGCGCAGCGTATCGTCCCAAGGCTTTGCCAGATTGGCCAGTTGCTCCTGGTCAGGCGAGAGCACCGTGAGAACCAAACCGCCCTGAAGCTGCACCGTCGGTAATTTCGACGGCGACCGGCGGGGGCTTGAAACCCGAATTGGACGCGATCCCATAGCCGGCGATGAGTGCAGACAAGCGCTCGCCGTCGAGCGCGCCGAAGGTCTCGAACTCCGAGGCCGGTGGGGCATAGTTGAGGTCACCACGATCGTTGAACCAGACCTGCTTGACGAGCGGCCGAAAGGCCGCATCGCCTAGCAACTTTACGGCACCTTCGATGTGATTGCGATCAATATGGGTGATGATGAAGAGCTCGAACATGTCGTTCGCGCGGCCATGCTGGTTGGCATAGGCTTGCACAGCTTCAGCAGTCGACTCACGCCCTGCATCGATCAGCAGGCGATAGGGCCTTTCTGTGTCGCCCCAACAGAGGATTACGCAATCGCCTTCGCAGGCAGCATCTCGAGCTGGAACATCAGCTTGCCTCGGCGTGAGATATTGCGGCTGGGGAAGCGTACAGCTACCTTGGCCTTGAAGCATTCCGAAGAGGAAGAAGTCAGGCGGGATAGTATCGCCATGGTTCACCGCGCCGCGTGACTGTTGCTTTTCCCAGCAACAACGCCAAGTCCTTGTTGACCTGTTGCTGATATCCTTTGTCACCATGAATTGCCCTGGCCAGCTCGACCTCCGTCCGGCCTGGACCGCGCTCAATAAGGTACTGAAGCACATCCATTTTGAGCATGACAACCTCCAGCTAAAGAGGTTTATCAATAATCACGTGATATCCGGCCGCGCTAGTTCACTTACCTGATTTTTTTGTCCTTCGAACGAACTCGCCCGGAGCAGCCCTTCCCGATAAATGTCACCATGTCAGGAAGCCGGTACGGCCCCCCCGCCGTTTGGGCATCCGCGTTTGATCCAGTCTGCGATTTCGTCGATATCGGCCACGTCGAAAAATGCCGCAGCATTTTGCGGCATACGGCCGAACAATGCGCCGGGATCGTCGGCAAAGTCCGGCGGGACGCCTCGCAACGCCTGGATCACAACTGAATTGTCGGGATCGCCAACCACCACTACGCGCCGATGTTTGACCTCGCCGGTGGTGACAAATTCATTGTGATCCATCTGCCGCCACCATCGCCCATGCCCCGAGAGGTCCGGATCGGCCTGGACCTTAACGCAGCAGGCGTCCATGAAGTCCTGAAACTCGCCGTATGTATTAATCTTGCCCGCCATTCTTCGCCCTCCTGTTCAGCACATCACGGCGTTCTATCTCACGGCTCCTGAAGGATCCGGACCAAAGCCTGCACCGATGGATCATCATCCAGTGCAGTTCGCGACGGACTCCTTATAGAGTCCAGGCTCGGCGAGTTCCTGTTCGCATTCGCAGCGCGGATGGAACTGGCCCGGAATGCTGCCGCGGCAATCGCCTGCTGCACAGGATCTGTGGCGTCGAAGCCCATGAAGGCAACGAAATCCCTGCCCAGCGAGTTGGAAACCTCTTGATGGCACTCGATGCAGCTTCTGCCGTTTCTCTGTTGATAGGTCTCCATCGTCGTGTTCGCGAGCGTGGATGAGACACCGGTCGGAAATGGCGTTCCCGCGTTGCCGATGCCGGGCGTGCCCGGCACTCTCGGCCACTGCGTCATGACCAGCATGTAGTTGGCCCAAACGGTCTCCTTGATGTCAGGGAGATTCCAGTAATCCCGATTCATCTGCATCGTTTCCGGCCGGATCGGCTGCGCGCGGATAACCTGCATCTTCAAATTCGGGTCAGGCCGGTTGGTCTCGGAAATCATCCCTGGCGCCGGCATCGGCGCCACTACCTGCGGCGGCAATCCGGAATTGAATGAGTATGGGACAGGCACGGCCTTGGCATCGGGTTCGTCAGTCCTGGGCGGCACATTGTCGACGTGCTCGAAAGAACTCCAGATCCATTGCGGCCGCAACTTCGTCTTGATGACGATATGAAATCCGACCAGCGCAATTTCATGCTCATTGCAGACGACTGTCCCCTGCTGATCCGTCGCAACCGGATCGAACACCATCGCCTTGTTGATGTAGAAGCGGCTGCGAACGGTGCCATCACCAGGATTGAGCACGCGCCAGGCGGCCTTGATCTCTACCGAGCCATCCTTGAACGTTCCCGGCTTCGCCGCCGTCGGCAAATTCTGCTTGATGTACCATTTGTTATTGGGATCCACGATCGACTCAAACTGTTCGCGGCTAAAGCGGACCTCATAACGCGTATACATCTTGCTCTGGTCGATCAGCGGATTAGCCAGCCTCTCCAGCACGAATGATGCCTGATTGTAGTCCGCAAAATGACTGAATGCGCTGAGCGTCTTCGTCTTATTGTCGACCCCGCCGCACGGATTCGCGCCAGCGTAGCTAGTCCAGTCCTTCGGTTCTGGCGCGCCCGGTGCGAAAACTTCGTAGCGCGCCTTGTAGGTCTCCCACACGCGCGGTCCGCTATCACCCGGCTTCCTGGTCTTGTCCGGCATCCCGCGATTTTCAGGCCCCTCAAGTGCAGGCCAATTCAGCGCGATGAACGCCCGCCAACTGAAATTGTCGAAGCGCCGAAACGGGCTCCCGTCAGCATCCGGTACATCGTCGATCCGGTCGGGCAGCACCTTGGGCGTTACATCCGGCACTCCCTGCGCCGATGCGGCGTGAGCACTCATGAGAATTGTGGCAAGGAGAGCTCCAGCAGCAATAAAGCGCGTTTGCATCACGTGTCCCTCCCTAGGGTCATCACTACACAATCGTCCGACACAGGTTACGCCTTCCGCGTAGCATCTCGGCTAGCGCAACGCGAAGACGCCACTCTCTGCATTCCCGTCGACCGTCACTCGATAGATGTAGACGCCATGGCGAACCGCCTGTCCGCGGTCGTCCTTGCGGTCCCATACCATTTCCCGAGACCCTGCTTCGGGCTTCTTTTCATCGATCAGCGTTCGCATCTCCTTGCCGAAGCGATTCCAGATATGGAGCGTTGCGCGCTGGCTCCCGGCGGGTACCTGGAACCTGATCGGCACCTGCTTGTCGTAGGACGGAGTGCTTTCGGTTTCCGCGCGGGCGGCGGCGGCAACGGCAACCGGTGCGACGCCTTCGATCGCGACGTCCGGTGCATATTTGTAAATGGTCCGTCCCGCGGCGTATCCGAGATTGACGGGGTTGCCGAAGAAGCGAAATCGATTGATGAACCTTCCGATCGAATCTGCATTCTGCCAGTTCTGCCCACCATCGCTCGTGACGCTACTCTTGCCCGAGGCAAAATCTTCATCGCCCCATCCCCCGACCCAACCATTCGATGAATCGAGAAAACCAATGCCTTCAATGTTGGCATTACCGGGCACCGAAAACTTCGACCATGTCTTGCCGCCATCCTCGGTCTTGAGAATGAAGGCCTGGGTCATGTTCTCCAGCGAGACGAATCCGAGCTGGTCATTCAGGAACTGAATCTTCCATCCCCAGGTGCCCTCCACAAATTGGGAGCGTATGTCTTTCAGACGATCGACCCACGTCGTCCCCCCGTCCTCGGTAAAGAGGATCACCGGCTTGACGTCATCATATGTGGGATGCGCCTTGTCGGAGAAGCCGCCGACAACCCAGCCGCGCTCCCTGGTCTGGAAGAAGATGTCGATCAAATTGGACGCGTGCGCCGACATGTCGATCGCGGTCCAGCTATTTCCTCCGTCGCTGCTCTTGATGATCGCAGCTCCATCGCTGGGATCGTTGGTCCCCGAACCGTAGATGACTGACTGGTCTACCGCATATAATCCACAGACCTTCTTTGGCGCGGCGGCCGGCAGAGTGACCGGATTCCACTGTTCGCCACCATCCGTGGTGCGATAGAGCCGGAGCTCGGTCGTCAGCGTTCCGACGCACCCCACCTGCTCGCTCGGCCAAGCCATGCAGCGAAGGTAGACCGGCCGATTAGTACCGGGGAGAATGGGTGTCTTGAACTTGGTGTCCCATGTCTGTCCGCCGTTGGTCGTCTTCTGGACGTGTCCCGAGCTGTTGACCGCCCATCCGACAGTGGGGTTGAAAAACCAGACATCGTCGTAACGCTGGCTGGGTGTTGCACCGGTCGGCGTCCATTTCAGTGCCGCTGCTGCCATTGTCAGCCTCCGCTCGTTAAAGTGGATCTGTGCGCGTCAGGCCGTGGCAGCTAGTGCCACGAACACATAGGCATCTTCGCCCACCGTCTCAATCCTGGTTTCAAATTGAGCCAGATTGGCACCGGGCGGCGCCGGCCCCAGCAAGCGCTTGCCACTGGTCAGATCGAATCTGCTGCCATGACACGGACACTGGATGACCGGATAAACCGTAGCCCCCTCCCCAAGCATGCTGAACACAATGGGCCGGTCAGCCGTCGCCCAGTTCGGACTACCCTTGAGGATATTGCAGCCGGCATGCGTGCATCGCCGTGCAATCGAAAAGAACTTTGGCAGTGACGGCGGTTGCTCTCCATCTGGCTTATCCGTCTCTAACCGCGCAAGTATCCGCGGAGTTGCGCCGCTATCCGCCTGACGAACGATGTCAGTTATATCGATTGGTGGATCACCCGGCAGGAAATCGTTGACCTTGATGGTTTGTACAAAACCGGGAATGTTGGTTGTCATCACATTCTCCCTCGGCAGGACGATCTAATTCGAGCAGAGCGGATCCTGAGCCGGGCGAGCCTCGCTTTGATTTGCCCGTCGGGCTCTGGAAAGAGACCAGACAAAGTCGAGTTGCACGAACCTGAGATTGTTGGCCGAGTCGACGAACCACGCCGGATTGGGCATACCCGTCGAACCCTGCCCCCGACATTTGAAGACCGACATGCGTGCCGTCGCGCCGATCGTTGACCGGGCATGGCACGTGATGCATGACGACGTGTTCTGGAAGCCGCCTTCGGGCTGCGAATTCGCAAGCAACGTGATGTTGCCGCGGCTGTCAACGAAATCGACCTGTGTTCCGCGAAGCCGGTAGTTTGCCCATTTGGTGCCTTCGAGACCGATATTGGCCGGCGCCTGTTCGCAATCATGCGGCCCCTGGGGGCAAGCAAAGCGATCCACCGACTTCAGATTCCAGCCGATATTGAATTTGCGCCCGCCCTGGGATTCCGGAATCTTGTTGTCAATATGCTCGAAGGTCGCCCAGAGCCAATTCGGTAAATCCTTTGTCGTGATATGGAGTGCCGTCAGTCCATATATCTTGCCGTTATCGGACTTGACCCAGTGATAACGCGGCTTGTCGGCCTCCGAGATCTCGCGCCATTGCGCTTTCACTTCCTTGGCCGCGAGCGGAAAGGCGATGGTCTGGACCCGGTTCGTAAACAGCTTGATCTGTTCGTCGACGTTGTAGAGCTTCTTCGATCTCACGAATTCGAATGTTGCCTGATTCAATCTCGTCTCGTTGACGGTATCCTCGTTCTCCAACGCCTCTGCGATGTTCTCTTCGAATGCCGGCAACGGCGTGTTCCCCAGTTTCATCGACTCCAGCAGGATTCGTTGCTGCACCGCGCCACGGTCCAGGCCAGCAATAGGTTTGTCGGCGGGCGTTTCCTTGTCGAGCCAGGCGCCAGGGTCAGAACCGTCGATGGGATAAGCCGTGTCGGCTGCACTGTTATGCGCGCTCCGCCAGGTTTCCCAAACGACCGGTCCCGGTGCGGCATCTCCAAACTTCTTGGTTGAATCCGGTGCCCTCTGCTTGACGTTTGCCGGCCAGTTGAGGGCTACGAAAAGCCGCCAGGCGTACCGGTCCGGTTCGGTGATCGCAGCGGCGGTATCTTGAGGTTCCTTCCATGCCTCCTGTGCCATCGAGCTGGCCGAATGCAAGCTCGCGTTGACGGCGATCATCATCGCGAAAGCCCGGAATGCCCACATAGCCTCCTCCTGCGTTACAACTCGCGCCCTCCGGGGCAAACATTTGACCTGCAGACGGCGGATTCGCTTAAGCCTGCAACAAACGGGCCTTCGCCTCGGCAACCGCCGCCTCGGCGTGAACGCATCCGTATCCAAAGAGTCGTGAATGGTCGTCAGCATCGTAGGAACCAGGATCGCCGATCCGACGTGCGGTCTGCTTGAGGATCTCGCGGCACTCCGCCGCGGTCAGTCCTGGATTGGCGCTCAGCACCAACCCGCAGATTCCGGCGACCAGCGGACAGGAGCTCGATGTCTTGCCGAAATGTTCGTTGTAATCACCCGGCACATAGCCCAAGGGACGCGTCGCTCCGATCGAGTCGATGAATTCTCCGGTCACGTCGGCAGTCGTAACACCACGACCGCTGTCACTGCTCGAGGGCGCGCATATCCAGATTTCCTTGCCGGTGTTTGAATAGGAAGCATGTTCATCAAGGCTGTCGGAAGCTCCGACTGCTATGACATCCGGATGGATGGCGAATCCGTTTACGCTGTCGTGGGCCGGATCATTGACGTCACGGCCTTCATTGCCGGCGGCAAAGACGATGATGCTGCCCTTGCCTTCACGCCCCTCGGTGGCAAAACGGCTGATCGCTTTGGCAACCCGCGTCGATAGTGGGTAGTTGGTCGCTCGAGCGCCCCAGCTACAACTGACGATCGATGCACCACGCTCGTGCATATAGTCAAACCATTTCGCGATCTCTATCGGCTCCAGGCTCGACCAGCGCACCGGTATCCAGGAACATCCCGGAGCCGCACCGACGATCTTGCCGGTGCCAGTAGCCCCAATGGCAATCCCCGCACACGCCGTGCCATGCCAGTTTCCCAACTGTGGCGATGTGAGGTTGGGTTCGGGAGCGACGTTGGCCGCATTGCGTGTAAAGTCCCAAGGATGCACCGATCGATCCGCAAGATCGGGATGACTCAAGTCGAAGCCGTCATCGATAATTCCAATCACCACGTCGGGAGAACCGAAGCCTTGAAGCAGACGCCATGCTGCAATCACCCGCGCATCTGCGCCTGCTTTCAGGTCGCTTGCGTCGCCGCCGTTACGACCGGTATTTTCGAGGTACCACTCGTGATCCATCAAAGCATCGTTCGGGACGGCAAAGCCCTTCACCTCACCCTCTGTCGACAGATCGGGCTCGGCGATCCTGATCGAAGGCTCCTGCTGCAAGGCGGCACAGACTTCGACGGCGTCCCGTCGATGATCGTCCACATGAAGCGTCAACCCGCCATCGAATTCCCGTCTCACCAGCTTTAAGTGGTGCCGGGTGATCAGATCGTTCCTCGTCTGCTCATCGGCCATTTTATGAAATTCGAGGTAGACTGTTCCGGTCGGAACGAAAGGCACCATGTCGGGAGAGCTGTGATAGACATTGGTAATTTCCGCGGGACGTGACAGCCTGTCGATCGTACTTTCAAGGCTCTTGGAATCCCTCCGCGTTCCGGCTCCGAGCGTTTTTATGTTTCCAAGGTCGCTACGATTCCGGATTTGATACGAACCGGAGCGAGAAGCGATTTGATTTTCTGCAGCGGGCTGAAACAACGGGCCGGAATGGACAGCTGCGAGGGTACTGCTCTTGCTCAGAGCGAGCGAGCCGCTGCCGTACCGAAGGTTTAAAATATCACTCACGGATCAACCGCCGAATATTTTTGTCAGTAAGATCGGACGCCGTTATCGCTGATCAGCGATCAAATCATTCGGCGTCGCACTGTCCATTCGGAAGCGAAGCAATTCAGTATCAGCGCGCGTAGCGACCAGCTAGCAACGCTCAAAGACTTTCAACGCAGGAGCAAAACAAAGGAGTTAGCCGTCCGGCATACGACTACAATCCTAAATTGTGATTTGGAATTTGTCTAATGATTTTTATCGACGCAGTCGCAAATCGACCGCGACACTTGGGCGCGCGACGGGCGCAACAACAGTCCAACAAAACTCTGGCAGGATCTGAGCGGCCGCGAAACATCGGGAAACAGACCTAACCAGGCAATTCAGGATCAGCAGCCCCAAGCCCGCTATCCGAACCGGGCTGATTGGCGACCAAAGCACAGATCGTTCGAGCCGATAGTGCGTCCAGCTCATTGCCAGCTACGCCTGGTTCCTGTGATCGCAGGCTGGTGTGGAAAAGAAGGGAAGGCGCGATAACGTACCCGGAATGCTCGGTCACGTTTCGCCAGCCGGTTCCTGACGGTGAATATCTTCAGGAATCTCGCGCAAAAAGCCACGGTTCATGTCGAACCGATTTCCGATCTTTTCGAGATAGATCAAGCCCTTGACCAGAATGATCGGCGTTACAGTGGAGAAAAAATGCCGGGATCAGGACGCGAACAGGACAAATGAGAACGTCCGAAAGGGCGGCTGCTCATCGCCATCCGCTGCACTTTTGCGAAGCAAGCCGCTCGCGCAGCGCGCCTCCACAAAGCGCCGTAGCGAGCGAGCGGCTTGCGGGTCCGAGCTGCTGGCCTCGCGCGAACCTCGAAAGCCGAAAATTGGGGCACCTTAACCAGGAGTGTTCATCGTGCCGCGTTCGGCTCGCCTCGTCGCCCCGGGGCACCCCCACCATGTCACCCATCGGGGTGTCGATCGTCAGCTCGTCTTTCACGAGGATCAGGACTACCGGGACTATCTGCGCTTTCTCGGCGAAGAGACCCGCCGGACAGAACCGCGATGTGGGCGTACTGCCTGATGCCCGATCATGTGCACCTGATACTCACCCCCTCCACCGCCGGAGGTCTCAGCCGGTCAGTTGCTGAAGCGGCACGTCGGTTTGCGCGCACCAGCAACCAGCGACCGTCCCGCCAGGGCGCCCTCTGGCAAAGCCGGTTCTCCTCGGTGGCGCTCGACGAGCGGCATTTTCTGAAAGCGGCCCGCTATGTCCTGCTCAACCCGGTGCGCGCGCGGCTGACGAGCAAGGCAGAACTCTGGCCCTGGACCAGCTATCGCGCACATCAGGCCGGCGCCGATGACCTCGTCGACACCGCCCCTCTCGCCCGGCGCATCGGCACACTTGAAGCGTTCATCGCCGTTGGGTTGCACCGCGACGCCTCCGACCAAATCAGGGCAGCCACGCGCGTTGGCCGGCCGCTCGGCGACAAACACCATCGCGCGAGCTCACGGTGTCGCGCTTCCCACGAGGGGCCGCGGACGTCCCGACGGGATGGCAATGCGGCGGAACAGACGAGCTGCTCGGCCAAACGGTCTCGTTTGCGATCCGGAATTTGAATCCTTCCTGTTTTGGCACGGGCTGCGACCGCGTTTGAGGAACGTGACCCCGGCGGATGCGCGATGTAAAACGAGTATCTCATCATGCCCATCGCAGGAGCGCCCCAAGCATGGACTACCAACAGATTGCCGATGACGCGAGGAAAGAGGCGCTCGAGCTCTACAAGGCGGCGCCAGAGGTGATGCGCTCGTTCCAAGGCCTGATGAGTGCCGTTGGCAAGGAAGGCGCATTATCGGTCAAGACGAAGGAGCTGATGGCCCTGGCAATCGCCATCAGCACAAGATGCGAGGGATGCATCGTCTTTCACGTCAACAATGCGATGCGGCACGGCGCGAACCGACAGGAGGTCGTCGAGACGATCACTGTCGCGATCGAAATGGGCGGCGGCCCTTCAACCGTCTACGGCGCGAAGGCGCTTTCAGCATTCGACACGTTCGGAGCCTAGACATCATAGCGCAGACAGAACCGGCTCAGCTCGCGTGATCCGCGCAAGCGACCGCGATTGAAATATCGGATCTCAACGAGGCACTTTACTTTTGGATGCTTTCGACGTTTCATGCAAGCCGCGTGAAGCTCGGAGGTTGACCGATGCGCGCAGGCTTTTTTATTTGTATTTTTCTCGTTGCGATTTCGATATTTGGCAAGTCGGCTTCGGCCCAGAGCTGCGATGGTCTGATGAGGCCGATCGCCATGTTCAGCTGCTTCGACGCTGAAATCGCGGCTCTCAAGGAAGAAGAAAGCAGGCTCTACGCCGCCCAGCTGGAAAGCCTGGCAGGACCAGAACGGTCATCGCTGACGCGTGAGCACAATCGTTGGGCCGGCGGTCTCGAAGCAAAGTGCGCCATTCCGGACATTGGCTTTCTCTTGCCAAAGGACGCGCTGGTGGCGCGATCCTGCCTGTTGGATCAATATCGGGATCGGTTCGCGCAATTGACGACGGTCAAGACCGCCACGTTGAGCCGCCTCAATGATCGTCCACAACAAATGGCAACCGCCAGATCATACTTCACAATCGTGGCGAGCAGCACGACCGAGCCTGAGGCCCGGACCCAATTCGAACGTCTGAGAAGCTCGTTCCCGTTCGAAGCCTTCGCCCTGTATCCCCCAAACACTGATCAGCGCAATTGGACAATTGTGCTGGCGTCCTATGTCAGTCATGTTCGAGCAACTCAGACGGCCGCGCTCGCCCGTGCTATCGCCATCACTTTGACCCCGGCTATCTGGAAAATACCCGACAACGTCGATATCGGCGATTGGAGGCCAATTGCGTCCGGACCGCTAGATGAACCCAACGTGCGGCAACCGGATCGCAAGGTCGCAGGTCCGAACCGGCGCTCACTCGACCAGGTCGCAACCGCAAAGAAGGTGCTGTCCTGCTACAATGAGCGTGCTACGAATAACGAGACCGTCACTGTCGAGCAGATGTTTTACTGCTCCGGCGTGTGGCTCACTCCCAAAGCGTTGTTGCGCTGTGCACTCGGTCAGCAGTGCCCCGCCTACCCCGACACTGTCAGCGGACGAGCGGCGCTGGATTCTGCTCTTGTTGCCCGAGGTCTGAACCGAACCAGCGCCCTGATGCTGTCGGAAGTCGATATTCCCGCAATGCCGGCTAAAGCCGACATCGAGCGATGCAACGCCGCCGCCAGTTCTCAAGGCGCCTTTACTGATTGCGTCATGCCGACGATTGGTGCCGATAAGAAACCGCTGATCGATTGTTTCAGCAAAAAGACCGAGGGCGAACGGCTGCTCTGCTTTACCGACAAGGTCAACGATCCCAATCTCGCGCTCCAAGTCGGTTGCGCCATCCGGGGAACGCCGTCGGCCGAGAGCGTCCTGGCCTGCAACCCCAGCGCCGAGATTAAGGCCAAGGCGGACAAGATCCGCGACTGCGTCAAGCAGGCCGGCGGTTATGCGACCGCGGCAGGTTGCGTCACGGCAGATCTGCCCGACGCTCAGAAGAAATTAGCCGAGTGCCTGACAAAGACCAACTCCGCAACCGGCTCCGCTGACTGCCTGGGCAACCTTTCCCCCGATTACGCAAAAGCCAAGCAGCTGTTCGATTGCATGAGCTCAGGTGGCAAGGGGACCTGGACCAATTGCGCTGCAACAGCCGCCGGCGGCGACGCCGCACGAGCTGCCAATTGCGTTGGCGATGGCAGCAAATCGTCCACCGACGTCGCACTTTGCCTGCTCGGCGACAAGCCTGAGGTACGAACCGCCCAGCACGTGCGGACCTGCATCTCCTCCGGCCGGAGCGCTAGTTCGCTCATTGCAAATTGTGCCGACGGCATTCTAGACGCCAAGACAAGCCAGGTTCTTTCCTGCGTCTCCAACGCCAACGGCGATAAGGCTCAGTTGGCAGGCTGTGCCGCAGGCGCGGTACTTCCACCAGACGCCGCCCGGGTCGTCAGTTGCGCCACGACCAGTTCCGGGGCTACGTCATTCGCTCTTTGCGCCGCAGGTCCCGCGATGAATGAGGAATGGCGGATCGCAGCCGAATGTGCCGTCGAGACTGGTGGAAATCCTATCGGCTTTGCCGGCTGCACAGCCACTCAACTCACCATCAACGAACTGACCAAATGCTTCAAAGGCAGCATCGGCACCAGTTGCTTCGGCCAGAACAATACGATCGTCCTAACTCTGACGAACGCATTCAACGATCTTACGAAAGGCCCGGGACCCAACAACGAGATCGTGAAGGCCATCCGCGCCGTCGGCGAGATCACCGGCGGGCCCAACTCCGTGATCAACAATCCGCGTCAATTGCTCGGCGGCTCGAGCAGTATGATCAATAATCCCAGCCAGATCTGGGGCGGCGACAACTCCGTCTTCAATCAGATCGCGGGAGGCAGCAACTCGGAATTCCGCAAGGTTCTTGGCGCTTTTGATCCGAGCAGTTGGTGATGACGACGAAGCCTAACGTCGGCGAGCAAGAAATGACTGCTATCTGCGAAATTGTTCCTGAGCGCATTCAGGCCTTATGTTGGCGTTAGAGAGAGCCTGCACATGCGCTTTTTATGCGTCGCGGTCACATTGCTTCTCACCACCACCTTTGCGGTGAGCCACGCCAAAGACTCCCCCAAGTCACACACGCCAAAAGTGAGCTCCAGGTGCAGCAACAGCTCTCTGAGGGAGATCCTGGCCTTGGCGGCCCCGCCCCCTGTCGGATTGGAGCAGATGCTGGAATGTCTCGGGCGGAAGGCCGACCGCCTGTTGGCCGCTCAAGCTGCATACCAGATCGCGTTGAGTTTTGCCGGAGCCAATGGTGGCCGGCCTGCTGACTTCCGCACAGCTGCGCGTTGGGCGCGCAAATCCGCAGAGTATTTGAAGACCGCGAACGAGCCGAAGCTCAGGAACGGCACGGCTTTAGCCGCTATCCGCCTGGACTATTATGGTGCTTCGACAACTGCCGAGCTTCGACAAGTCACCCGATCGCTTGGGCAGTATTACACTACTAATTGCGCAGTCCCACCTCTTGACGAGCATTGCGCCGAGAGCCTTAAGCTTTTGGGTGAGGTCGAGAGGGATCTGTCGAGCCGCGGACTTCCACGTGCGCAGGCCTCCATCGATGCATTCCGGCGATATCTCAGCACAGATGCCGGTAAGGTGCATGGCCCCGACCGCGCCAGCGCTCTACTCGACAAGGGCACCTTGATTGCTCAAGCCCCGGAAGGTGCCTTACCTCCGGATCAGGCCGACGAAGCTGAAACCGCGCTGCGCGAGGCAGCCGAAGTCTTTCGCGGCGACCGCCAGCAATTAGCACAACTCAATCTCGCCGCGTTTCTCGGAACCCATAGATCCGACCGAACGAACTCGTTGGACGAAGCCGAGACTCTTCTCCGTGGCCTTCTCGCGCAGAAGCTTGGCCCAATCTACGCTTTCAACGTCCAGCGTAATCTGGGAAGTATTCTGTTCAAGAAACAGACGGGAAATCACCAGACGAACCTCTCAGAGGCCATTACGGTCCTCGACGCTGCATATTCAAGCGTTTCGCCGCGCAACAAGACCACTTGGATCAAGACCGGGATCAGTCTGGCACTGACGCTAGAGGCATCCGGAATTGGTGTCCCCGCCAATCTGGAACGAGCCAAGAAGCTGCTCGAGGAGCTGCTGGCCGCGGCGGATTCCACCGGCGTGGCAGCTGAGATTCTCGAAACACTGGTAAGCGTTCGGCTACACCGTCTGGCGTTCGGGAAGGATGAAGACCTCGACGCTATCGGGGCCCAACTGACACGCGCTCAGAACGCTTCCGCTGGCGCGCCGCCCCTAACAAGAGCCCGACTGTTCGCACTCTCCTCCGATTATTTCAGCGTCAGGGCGAAGGATGGCGATCCTGCCGCTTTGGACAAGTCGATCCAGGATCTGCGTCAAGCGATCGAGTTGACGGACCGGCGGCTAGCACCCCGCTTATGGGCCACATTTCAAAACAATCTCGGCAATCGCTGCAACGACCGCAAGCGGCCCGAACTGGGCAGCTGCGCAGAACAGGCTTACTCTCAAGCTCTCACTGAACGCACCGCTGCCAAGATGCCCCGCGAGCATGCCGATACGCTCGTCAACCTAGCCAATCTGCAGTTCAGTCAGAGGAATTGGCCGGGCGCCTCCGATCTTTACGGGCAGGCCGCGGAGCTAAGCCGCACATCCTTCGACCCAACGCTGGGACAGGACGTGCTTCGGTTCGATGCTGCAAGATCAGATCGCTGGTTCGAACGCGCCGCCTACGCTCTGGCACGCACCGGTAAGATATTGGATGCAATCATACTCGCCGATGAAGGCCGGTTGCGCTTCCTTAAGCAACGGCTGAGCTCGCTACCTGATCCCAAGCCCGGCGAACTGAGGGAAGTGAGTTTCGAAAAGCGCCTGACCGGGCGGACCATCGTGCTCATGCC
Organism: Bradyrhizobium sp. CCGB12; assembly: GCF_024199845.1. NCBI lineage: Bacteria > Pseudomonadati > Pseudomonadota > Alphaproteobacteria > Hyphomicrobiales > Nitrobacteraceae > Bradyrhizobium > Bradyrhizobium sp. CCGB12. The sequence goes on from NZ_JANADO010000001.1 coordinate 5,347,068, forward strand.
GATCGTGACAACGGCTGGCTGCGTCGTATTCGCCGCCGCGTTGAAAGATGGTCAGCTCGTGCTCCAGCAGGTATTTCTCGACGAGTTTGATGGCGATCGAGTCGCCCACTTCCTGGAGGATCGCTGGCTCCAGACTTACCGCAGCATCTTCGAAGCCGAACAGCCTGACTCTGCCGGTGACCGCTGGAACGCAACGATCAACGAGGCCGGTGACTGGCTAGGAGCGAGCTTCTTTGACCCGCTTCTTCGCACACTTGAGGGCGAGGGCTTATGGCCGCGCGATGACGTGATTCTCGTCGTGCAAGGCGAACTGGCGCTTCTGCCCCTTCATGTGGGGAAGGAGCCATCGGGAAAGCGCCTCATGAACGCCGCCAGCGTATTGTACTTGCCGAGCCTGGTGCTCTGGCAGCCACGAACCGCCGAGGCGAGCACTCCTCCGAAGCTCTACTCGATTGCGGACCCGTCCGATGACTCCGGACTGCCTTACGCGCCCACCGAAGCTCAGGTGTCGGCCGTTCTAGGCGGCGTGACGCTTGCAGGTCCGGTCGACAAGGGCCAATTCCTCCAGGCCCTCGAACAGGCCGACATACTGCACTTTGTTGGGCACGCTCGTTTCGACGCCGACGCCCCGGAACGGTCGAGCATACGTCTCAGCAGCAAGGATCGTCTTGAGGTGCGTGACATCGAAACGGCCCAAATCCGCAAATCTCCCGATCTGATCGTATTGTCCGCATGCGAGACCGGCCGCGTCGAGACGGCCACGATGGCAAATGAATTCGTCGGACTGCCCGCGGCTTTCATGAGCATTGGGGCGAAAGGAGCTGTATCCTCTCTCTGGCCGGCGAGCGACGGGCCAACTCTGTTTCTGATGACACGGCTGATGCGTGAGCTGTATTCAGGCAAGCTTCCTTCACGCGCGCTCCAAGATGCCCAGGTGTGGCTGTCCAACAGTACCGGCTCGCAACTCGCCGACGTGTTGCGCACACTTGGGCCCGCCCCAGGCAGCGATGCGGCCAAATTGGAGCAGATCCTTCGAATTCGCTTCCGGGATAGCCGCCCCTATGCTGAGCCTTGGGCATGGGCGGGATTCGTATATACCGGCTTCAAACCTTAGAGGATGCCATCCATGCGGCGATTCTGCTTCTGCTTCACGATCACTCTCCTGGCGCTTTGCGGTTTCGTCCGACCCGCGCCTGCACAACAGACGACCGTCTCAAAAGCCGAGGCCAGATGCATCGCCGACAATGTCGACACCTTCCTGGATGATCTGAGTGACCCAGTCATGATCTACCTAGACATTTGCCTCCCCTCAGACCGATTGAAAGGCCAGGTGGCCGGCACCGTTCGAGCGGACTTGCCGAGCATCGGCAAGCCCAAGACAGACGGAAAGGCCACGAAAAGCATCTCGTTGTCTAAGGCCGCGCTACGCTGCCTGAAATCTGCCGCAGCCGCTCCCGGATTCCCGGACGCGGACTCTTACGTCCTCGCATGAAATGCAACTGATGAGCGGCCAATGAAGGTCATCCTGGACAGACTTGAAGCTATCTCGAAGATTTTGCTCATCCTCGGCACATTGGCTGGCGGGCTCTGGGCCGTCCGCGAATATTTCGACAAGCAACACGACGCGCGCGTTGCCGAAACACTGGGTTATGTACGCAGATTCTCGACTGATCCGCTTCAGGCGGCGCAGACCCATATCGGGATGGCGTGGTACTCGGTCAAGGACGTCCTTCGGACCTTGGAAGAGACGCCAGTCGCGTCACCGGAGGAGTTCGCGAACCGAAAGCGCCAGCTCGTCATGTCGGTGGTCGACAAATCGGTCATTCCGCTGTCATCGTCCGTCACCCAGAGGGGCTTGGTTCCCGATCTCGATCTCCTGGTGGGATTCTTTGCCGAGCTCCAGGTCTGCCTCGATGCGCAATTATGCGATGCGCATGTGGCGAAGAAGTACTTTCAGCCGTACGCGACACGTCTTTACTGCGTGCATGAGCCTTTCATTGTCTGGAAAAGCAAAGCCTACTCCCAAGGCTATGGCGACGAGCTGAAGAAGCTCGCGCTACCGGGCGCTAGTCATTGCTAGCGCGCACTTTGGTTGAGACCTCGGCCTACAGTTTGCAGAAAATCAGACTGGCTTGAACATGCTGTGACCGGCGTTCGAATGCAGTCGATCGAAAAACTCGGTCGCGTAACGATCGGTCATGCCGGCAACAAAATCACAAATGATGCGGAGCTGCTCTGGCCTGCTCGAGGCATTCGCATGATTTTCGCGCACATCGTCAGGCATCATCAGATAGCCCCTCTTGCTGGCGAGCGCCTTAAAAATGCTCTTCACGACCTCGTATCCGCGAAACTCGGGCAACTTGACACGCGAAGAGTAAATCGTGCTTTCGAAGGTGTATTGCTTCAAGACTTCGACCCGTAAGCGCGCCTCATCGTTGAGGTAGGCTGTGCTCAACATCGGATATTTAGGATCGGGCTCGACTTCGACCGAGTTTAGGGCTTTGTGAACCAATTCGGACGACAGCTTGGTGCGAAGGTAGCCGGAGTCGCTCAAGGCTTGCGAAGTCCGAAACGTCTGCACGAATGGGATTAGGAACGGTTCATTTGAGTTGGCTGAAGCCGGAACCATATCGGCGAAAATATCACTGAAGATGTCAAGGACGTCATCCGCAGAAACCTTGCGGCCGAGCTCCTCCGACGTCTTCTTCGCAACCTTTACCAGCAAACCGTCCTTTGACGCGAGAATCGACGCAGGGCTGAGGAAACCGGCCTTCAGTGAGTCTTCGAGATCGTACGTCGAATATGCAATATCATCCGCGACGTCCATGATCGAACATTCGATTGTCTTGAACTTTCCTCGAGGAGGTCGCCCCGTCGTGTGCAACTTAATGTTACGAACAACATCCGCTTCCGATTGGTAGTACCCTTTTACAAACTTGCTTCCTTGCGTTCGGCGTGCGGGAATGACGCGATCGTACTTCAAAACGGCCGCCATCAGGCGGTAGGTCAGATTCAATCCCGCGCGGTCATCTCCCCTGGAATCTTCGGCTCTGAGGATCTTTTTCTCGAGTCTCGATATTATGCGCAGCGTCTGCGCATTTCCCTCAAAGCCTCCAGCCCCGCGCATCAGATCGTCGAGCGCGCGCTCACCGTTGTGACCAAACGGGGGATGACCGATGTCGTGGAGAAGCGCCGCCGCTTCGCACAAACGAAGATCAAGAGGGAAGTCGCGAAAGTAAGGGTCGACGTGGTTCAGCCGCTCGGCGATGCCGCTGGCGATCTGTGCTACTTCAAGCGAGTGCGTGAGGCGATTTCGGAAAAAATCAGACTCATGGCCCGGGAAGACCTGCGTCTTCCCCTGCAGTCGTCTAAAGCTCGCGCTGTGGATAATCCTGCCGTAGTCACGTCCTACCGGAAGGCGCCACGGGTCGGGGGAGCTCCTCTCAACGACTTCACGCTTCCAGTCGTTGGCAGAGTAAAGGCTAGGCTTTTTTCTTGCGACCAAGCTTCACCCGCTTCGTATTTTGCGAAGCAGCCACGGTACCCGCTGTCTTTACGGAAGCGCCCTTCTTCAGCAGCACCCGCCTCAGGATGGTGACTTCCTTTTCAGCCAGATCTCTTGCCTCGAGTACAGCAGCGTAGGCGGTCATGATTCGGTCCCTCTTTGTGTGACATTACGCTAGACCGCAGCAGAAGGTCCACTCAGTTTGGCCCGGCACGCTTAATATTCCGCTATTTGGCAGGCCCACGAGATCAATTCTGCCAACTGATCCGAGCGTCGGCCAGAGGCATGCTGGCCCAAAGTGGAACGCCTGGACCGACTGACCGAACCGTCTGCCGTCCACATATTTTGGCGTCCTGAAGGCTTGCCCTGACGGCTGGCTAGCGGCACTAAAAGTGGGAAAATGCCGCTGCTGGAGTTCCTAGGAGATCCGGCAGCTTGAGGCCAGCTCGGCTGGCAGGTGACAGGCAGTAGCGCTCCGCGGAAGCAGCTGGACCGGGCTCCATACCGCTGGTCCGCCCCAAAGGCTTCCCGTACAAGGACCCGGTTGATGCTGTTCAGGAAAGACAAGTCTCTCGACGAGCTTGCCCGGGTCGGAAACGTCGCGCAGTTCATAAGTTACTCCCCGAGCGCGGCTGAGCCCCAGCAGGAGTTCAGCTGCGTTGCCGGCTTCGATGCCAACCACACATTCGCTAGTCTCGAGGAAAGCTTACGCTCCCTTCTCGAGCGCTGCCCGGAAGGAACCATCAATCTACGGAGCTTCACGCCAGATAGCCCGCGAAGCCGCGACTTTCGTTACGGACTGTCAGACCTCGCCCAGATAGAAGCGCTGGTGCGGAAGATGTCCGCTGAAGGCCTCTACATCATTGCCAATGAAACCGTCGACGTCTCGGACGGCGGCGTCTCGGGCGTGATCCAGGGGGGCGTCATCGAATTTTCCCCCGACGACACACCTCGTTGCGTTGAGAAAGGCGGCACCGCTTCCCTGCCTCTGGATTGGGGACTTTCGCTGCTCGAGACGGTTTACGGTTTTCCGGTCGCAACGGTTGACGCCGGTCGCGGAAGACTGGAGTTCAGCATTCATCCAAAACCGCGGGGCTGGCGCCGCGGCCATACGCTGATGTGGGAGTATGAGGCGTCAGACAGCGCGCCGGCGATGGCGGCGCTGAAATGGCCCAATCGGTTCAGCCGGCTTATCGGTGACAAGACATTCGGCCTGCTTATCGCCAATCTCATCGGACTGCCCGTTCCGCGAACAACGTGCATCTCTCGACGCATTGCGCCATTCGCTTTCGGGCAACCGACGCCAGCGAACGAGGTGTGGATCCGCACCTGCCCGCGCGAGCAAGAACCTGGCAAGTTCACCACGGCGAAAGGCTGGCTCGATCCGTTCCGCCTTCTGGCCGAGGAGGATCCAACGGGTGAAGCGATTTCGGCCGTCCTCTGCCAACAAGCCGTACCCGCCGCGTTTGCCGGGGCGGCAATCATGGATGCTGACCAACAGATCGTCATCGAGGGAACGCCTGGTGAAGGCGATAGGTTCATGGTGGGCGAACGCCTGCCGGAACGTTTGCCGGACGCCGTGCTTCGCGACATCCAAGAGACATACCGCTTCACGCAAGCGAAGTTGGGGCCGGTGAGGTTTGAGTGGGTGCATGACGGCTCGCGGGTCTGGATCGTGCAATTGCACAAAGGCGCGACCGACAGCTCAGCTTCCACGCTAGTGCCTGGCGATGCGGATCAATGGGAAGTCTTCGACGTATCCAACGGGCTGGAAGAACTCCGCCGACTGCTCGGGCAACTCCCGGCACATATCGGCCTACACATCCGAGGGGACGTTGGATTGACGAGCCACGTCGCCGACCTCTTGAGGAAAGCTCGAAGGCCTGCGCGCCTGCAATCGAGCGGCTAGCACGAGAACGGCGTGGCCGAGCTCCAGACCGCTCCGTAACGGCTAACTTGTCAGCCTTTTGCGTCTCTCGGGCGCGATACCTGGACACCTCCGACCGCCTGGAAACGATCCTGGGGTAGGCCGAGCAGTGGCAACATCGCACTTCCGAGAAATCCTAGAGGGCACGCCGCAAGGCCGAGCCATTCGGCACACAGACAGATGGTTGCCAGGACTGCGCCCGCGTCGCGAAACACGAGAGAATCAAAGTTCTCGTAAGCAGCCGAAATTTTCGAGCAATCGCTGACCAAGCGTAGCGTGCATCCGCTTTGCAGGCCCGTGACTGACAAAACGGATTGACGATTCTCCGCTTGCACGAGCTCATTGTCGGCTCGCAAAGTCAGAAAGACATGATGGACGGGATCATACAGTCTTGGTGCTGAACCATCATCGGCGATGCAAACGACGTTGACTGACTGAAGCCCTCCAGATGAAGGGCTCGTAGCCCAGGCAATCGGCAAGCCGGCGCGTCCGCCTGAGGCGTAGCCTTTCCAGCCAACTGCCCACCACAGCAATTCAGCGACGGAATTCAAATCAACTGGATTGCCAACGGCCGAGCGTCGCTTTGCGATCACATCTGCAAAGCTCCGCGATGGTGAAGAATCGGGACGCGTCAGCACCTCCGAGGTAACAACCTCGAAATCGTAGGGTGACCACACCAACGGCACGTTGCGTGGCTTTGGTTCGTCAGTGCGCATCCCAACCGAGCGCCTTCCAGGTCTCGTAATGCTTAACGCAACCGCGACACCGCCCACACGCCAGTTCGCCGGTATGGCAGGAGTGCGCCCACGCCAAGATTTGTTTGTCTATGCCAGACGCGACGACCAGCTCGGACGCGGAAAGTGCGATTGCCGGCGCACTCACAATCAGGCCGCCCTCTTGCATTGACATCAGATCGGAAATTTTCTCAACAAAAGCTGGAAGACCGTCGGCATGCTGACCGTCAGTTCTCAACGTGCCAATCAGCAACTCGGTGACGCCAAGACGCAATGCCGCAGCACCAGCAAGCGTAAGGATCAACTGGTTTCGAAAGGGCCACCATTCCGAGACCGGAGCGTGAGGACTGGGAGCCGTGCCGGCCATATCGCCAGATCCGAGTGCGCTGCAATCAGCCTTCACTTGCTCGTAGCGAATATTCATCGCGCGACACGCCGCAAAGCCCGCATCACGCTCCGCTGGCGCTGGTTTCTGCCCATAATCGACAAAAATAGCGATCTCCGGCCGCTTCCACCAAGCGATACAGATGGAGTCCATACCTCCAGACATCAGAACGGCCCTCATGCCTTCGGCAGCCTCCAAATCGTACGATACAACGCCGAAACAAATTCATCGACCACTTCGCAGTCCGTCCCCTCGATCATCTTGAGACTTTCACTGCTGACGTTCTGGGCAAAACAAACGACCGGGATTCCCTTCTTCACGGCGTAGCCAACCTCGAAGATCGTCCCCGCATCAAGCCCATTCAAGATCGCAAATACCGCGTCTGAGCGTTCAAGCCCGGCGATGTCCGCCGGTCCGACAATCGACGCCGGCCCAGGGCCAATTTCGTGAAGCGGCGAAAAAACAGAAGCGCCCAAAGCACGCAGTTGATCGCGCGATTCCTCGACAAGCCACCTCTGAGCAAGATCGAAGAACGGCCCCGCGAGGTAGACCGTGCCTTTCGTTAGCACAACGGGCTCGTACGTCAGAGCCTGCAAATCGGCGATGGCTGGAACTGGCAGCGTTCGCGTATCGCAGTAAAGGGCAACTGCGCGCGAGGCGAGATCGGCCGCGTGCGGCGCATCCATGCCGTGACACCCCCACAACGCCGCAAAGGTCGCGGAAAAAACATCGCCAGATCCGATCTTCCAAACGTATGTCGAGCGGTAGGCTGGAATTACGGATGCCCCACTGCGCGTGGTCACCGTTGCTCCGCTGCTTCCCATCTTGACGATGACGACCTCTGCCGAGCCGCTGGTGATAAGACTGTTTGCCGCGTGGGCCGGGTCGGCGTGACCGGTGACATGCTCTGCCTCCTGACGATTCATCACGACCGCGAGGCGACGAGCGCGCGATCCATTCGCATCGAACGACGGCGCTCCGAATGCGGATTGGGGATCGTAGACGGCAATGTCGGCGTCAACGACCGCATCGCCCTCAAGCATGCCGAACCGCAGAACGACGTCACCCTTCACTGGTATTGCCGCATGCGTCTTCATTCGTTCGAGCGAAGGTCGAATGATCGGAACCGACAGGGGATGAAGGTAGCTGAAACTTACGCCATGCGCCGCAGGAGACGATACCAACGTGGCGCCGCAATCTTCGGCCAGATGCTCTGCCTGCGGCTTGTTTGCAGGTTCTACGTACGAGTGCAGGGTTATGTGGCCTGGGATCAGGTTGCGCGCGGCATGCGCCGCTCTGCCGGCAGAGCCGTAGACGGCATCCCATAGCGGCTGAATGCATCGTTCGAGATAGATGCCGCCAACGATCGTAAGATCCCGCGTCATACCGGATCGACTTGGACCTCGTAGGATCCACCCGTAATGTTGGTGATGGTCGCTTTATACGTAAAATTGCGGTTCTCGATGCAATCGATCAGCTCGAGATAGCCAACGAACGTCAGTGAACCGGCGGGGCTACCGGCGGCGTCAACGACTGTCAGGATTGGCGAAGGACCGAGCCGCCTCACCTCGACACCCAAGACAGAATTAACGCCAAGTGGCGCCAGTACCGCGGATTTTGGGCTGTTTATCGGCCCACGCCGGCTTCGCGTGCACTGATCACTGCTTCCCCCGCTCCCGCCGCTGAAGCTGTCATCGCTATCACGCGAGCCGTTCGACCCTGTCATTTGCGCCCTCCGAATATTGTCGATCCGAAGAGTTTCCTACGCACATCACGCCGTCAACCAGTTGTTGCATAAACTTTTGACCTAGCGCTCTCATGGTGCTCCACATGACGGCGTCCATGCTTGATGCTGCCGAGCCGGTCGCCCGACAGAACGCGAGAAATCGCTCTTCCAGTTCGAAGTAGCGCCGTGCCGGATCGGCTGTTTGGGGAAAGACCCTCATGATCTTGCAAGCCCTGACGATGTGAACATCCAGGATCGCGACGTCGTTGCTTGTGCGGCGATTGCGAACAATCCACGAAGCCGTCTTCGGCCCAATGCCGGGCAGCTCCAAGAGTGCATTTCGAAGCGCGACGTCCGACAGTTCGGGCTCATCCACGGCGGTCAACATCGCAAGCGCGCGCGCCAGGTACGCCGCACGTTGCGAAGCGAAGCGATATTTCACGTTGCGGCCGGCAATCTCGAGCGGACGTGACAGGAGGTCACGTAGTAACGAGCGCTGATCCAATGAGGTTGATAGCTGCGGAAGGGCACGGCACACCCTCTGCGCGGCAGCGACACCGACCTCAGCCGGGATGCCGTAACCACCAAGGACGCAATACACGACTTCTTCTTCAAGCGTGCGTCCGAGCTGGAAGCCGCCTTCTGACGGCTTTCCCGTCAGCCATGCCTGAGCAACCCAGAACGCCGGCGTGAGAGGGTGCTCGAACGCGCCCCAACGCAGATCACCCAGCAATGGCGCATCCGGCTCTGGCAGATCCAAAAACTCAAACTTGTCGCCAAACCTTCCGACGACTCGTTGCATGGGACACTCTCTTATGCAATGAATAGCCAGTTTTATGTATTACATAGAATTGGTCAATGCCCACAGCTGACTTGTTGACCCGTATCGAAGCCAGAATGCGTGAGACAGGAGCAACCCAGTCAACCGTGGCGCAGGCGTGCGAGTTGTCGCAACCTCACCTCAGCAAGGTATTGAATCGAAAGATAAAACTTGCGAAGAAGACGGCGGCAAGACTGGAACTATGGCTTACCGCGCCCAGCGAGGCGCGAACTCAGAACTCGCTGGCCCTTGAGACGATCGCGACAAAATTGGAGAGACTCGCTCCAAAACGAAGAATGCAATTTATTCAATTGTTAGCGGCGGTTGATGATTTGCTAAATTCGTAAATGCGTAGAGCGCACGACTAACGGCTTGTTAAGAAGCCTTTCAGATATTACACTTACTTCACTTATTACAGATGGAGGCCGATTTGGCCGAAGATCTGACCCGGCTGAAGATTGAAAGTAGCGAACGTGACGAAGCGCGAAAGGGAGCTAAATTTCTCGACCGCGCCGCGATGCTCGAGAACGCCGGTCTCTTCGTCACCCAGGCTGATGGTGAGATAGTCGCAGCAGAAATGCCGCCGTCTCTGCTCCATGCCATGAAAAGCATTCTCACGGCACTGGCTGAAACAGGTGAGGTTTTCCTTCTCAAGTCTGATCCCGAGATCTCTCCCGAGAAGGCGGCCGAAATTCTCGGCATCTCTCGGCCGCTGGTTTACCAACGGATGGACTCAGGCAAGCTTCCTTTCCGGCTGGTCGGACGGCATCGACGGGTTCTCGTCGACGATGTCATGACACTGAAGCGCCTCGAGGATCGCCGTCGCGGCTTGGCGGATGCGTTTGAGCTCGATACAGAAAAAACGACAGGTCCTGCGACAAACGCTGAAAATAACAGCCTGCCCTCTTCCAGCCGCGCATTCGGATCAAGTGATATCGATCAACTCGTTCTCGGTACCACGAACGCTCCGTATCGCCGAACGATGAGTTCGACCGACCTCGTGGCTCGTATAACCTCGAGAGATTGGCGAAATTGGATTGCACATGTCGCAACGTTCTTCACGGAAGTACGCCCCGAGCTTGTTCTGGAATTTGCACAACGCCACGCCATTCCCATTCAAGACTTGGCGGCTTCCTATGAATCGATGAAGTCAACGACCGGCGAAAGCAATCCAGCATTGGAGAAGGCACTTGAGCGGCTGGCGTAAACTTCTTGGCCGAACGCTAGACGGGCTTTCGGAGCTCAAACAACAGGGGCAGCCGGTCCCCGATTGGGTCCTGGGTGGTGGCACAGCCCTGATGATCTACACCAACCACCGGCTGAGCCGGGACATCGATGCGTTCATCGATGATCCTCAAGACCTTGCCTTGTTGTCTCCCGACACCACAGACGTGTGGAATTGCACCGGTTGGGACAAGGCCGCGCACTATCTCAAGCTCAGATATCCCGAGGGAGAGATCGACTTCATCGTCAGCGGCAATCTCTCGGATCTTGATCCGATCGAGAAAGAAATTGATCTGACATCAATTCGAGCGGGCTGGAAGCCAACAATTGTGGTCGAGCCACCGGCTGAGATCGCGCTCAAGAAGATGTACCATCGTTCAACGATGCTGAAGCCGCGTGACATTTTCGATATTGCGGTCATCAAGAAGGATTACGGCGACACCCTCTCCACAAACCTGGGCGCAGTCGCTTCGAAGAAGAAAGACCTTCTTCAACGCGTCAATAGCATCCGCGTCGACTACCTCAAGGCTGACCTTGCTGAACTCGACATCCAGCCTGGATGGGAACATGAGCAGGAGACTTGCCTCGACACCGTTCGCACGCTCGTGGCGCAGATTCCGGAAGCTGGCTAAGTCTAAAGTCGTTCGCGCCGGCGGGGGATTCTTGGCAGCACCAAAAATTGCGACTGTTTCAGTACCTCAAGGCAAATCGATCAAACAATCCGAGGACTCCCGATCACCGTCGCGCATGGCTGCATCGTCCCCTTTACCCTCCTCATCTGGTGCTTGGCCGTCGCCGTCCAGCCCGGTCTCATTGCGGGATTTGTCATCCTCAGGGCGGATGAAACCGCGTTCGATCCTGACGGTGCCGTCATGATTGAGGATGACGAAAGCGCCGCCGCGCGCGACATCACCGGATCATAGGCCTGCCGTTTCGCTTCCAGCTGCTCGACCTTGACCCCCAGTTCACCGAACCGTGCATCCACCTCATCGGGCAGTTCCTCGGCCGTTTGATGCTGCTCGGTCAGCCGGTCGAACTCGCCTTGAGCCACATCAAGAGCAGCCTGATCTTCCGCCGAAAGCTCGACAGGATGCGGTCGGCGCGGCGCATGGGGTGGCAAGCGGAAAGCCCCTTCGCTGGGAACCAGAACGCAAGAAAATTGACGCCCTTCGCTTGGCGGCAGTTTTCTTGCGTTCTGGGCGGAAGGGGCTTGCACGCGCGAGGGCGAAGCCCTTAGGGTCTTTGCGGCGGCAGCCGCATAATAAAGCGTCCCATCGAGGAGACGGACAGCGTCCGATCCTCCTGGTCTGCGAGCGCGGACAGTGACGGGCCGGATAAATTCTCCTCCCATACGCACGAGCTGCGCGAGGTCGCGGGCATCGTTCTTGTCCGTCTTGTTGCGGTACGTCTTGAGAAATCGGTGCGCTTGAAAGGCTTCAAGACATATCAACCTCAATGGGTTGGCCCATGCGGCATGGCTTACCAAGACGTTTCGTGAGGTTCGGGAGCGAGGACCATCGCCCTTAAGACGCTCGAATTCCGCTTGCAACGCCACAATTTTTGTTTGTTCATTGCGGCGCCTCTGTGACATGAGGAGAGGCGCTTCCAACGGTTTCGCACAGACGCATGACAACGCGCGGTAAGTCGCCAAATTTCAAGATGAAGCGTCGGCTCGCCAGACCGTCGAGGCGATTCAGCTTTGATCTACGGGGTCCGCAAATGAAAGTTGAAGAAGCACCTGCCCCTTCTGAGTCTATTATTGACAGCCTGCTCCGACAGATCAGCACTTTCCTGAGGATCATAGTCACGATCGTCGTGGTGGTTTATGCCTACGCGAACCGCGAAAGATTGTTCGACTGGCTTTCGACGATCACGCACGGTGAAGCATTTGGCGTCAAGTTTGACCGGGAAGCCGCAGAAAAGAAATTCGCCGATCTAAAGGGTAGCGCTCCGCTACTTCAAGGAAACGGCGAGTTCTTGGAAGGCGCTCTCGCGCGTGCGGCAAGGGTTGGTGGTGCCGTTTCAGGCGCGCGGGTGTTATGGCTGGACACCAACCTGCCCAACAACGTTGTCGAACGACAAGCGTTGGCGGCGATGAACGTCAGCGTTCAGCGAGCCCTGTCGCCGGAGGATGCGCTGAAGCTTGCACGGCAGGCGGCGCTCGATGATGAGCCCTACGACCTGATCATCAGCAATGTCAGCTCTCTGCCGGGCTCGGGCCCACTGCAGAAATGTCCGGTCGTGTATACGGGGATTCCGCGAGACACTTCCTGGCCGGGCTCGCCGGCCGAATTTAGCGCGGCACAGAACCGTTCCCCGCCAATGGGTTTCGCGTTTGCCGAGGCGCTCGCGTCCGACAAGGACACTTCATCTGTCTACATGTCACCGGAGCGTCCCCGGCTGATTTTCTACACTGCATCCAACGGCGGAATTGTATCGACGGTTTGCGCCCGCCTTATCACGAATTACGCAGACATCCTTCTGCAAGGGGTCGTCAGCGCCCTCGAAGAAGCCCGCTGGAAGAAGCTGCCGCCGCTACCACGGCCTCAACCAACTCCGGCGCCGGCCCCACTCGCTGTGGAATTCGTGAAGTCTCCTGAAAGGTGACATTGCGGCCGTATCGCGGGCGACCTGATGTCCGCAGGATATGCTGTTGTTGCGATATCTTGAACATGGCCTGACGAACTTGGCCGCGTGGGCCTGCTGGACAAGCGGGTTCACTGGTTGACGGTTCAAGTACCGCCGCCTGTTGCAGACCAGCTCCGACTGCCTACGCCAGCCATCGCGACAAAGGCAGTCGATCCGGGTTGCATATGCGTTGATCTATGCAACACCGAGAGGCGCAGCGCGCAATTTCGCCCGAGCGGTTGAAAATCAATTCTCCTGCCCAATAATCGTCTCATCTCGTTCGCCGTTTGCCCAAGGCATTCGGCTTCCGTTGATGCCTCCGGGCGTTACGGAGGCCTGCTTTGGAGAAGTATGCAGAAGATAGAAGTCACTATTGGGCTCATTATCGATGATGACGGTAAGCTGCTTGCGACGACAGATCTCGTGAGGTCTACTGAACGATAAGGCCATCAAGTCATTACCTGATAATCTCAGGGTTGCTGCGCTTGGTGTCAGCTCGAACTCGACGAGTGCTTGCGGTGCAGCACTTCGCTCGCCCCGAATAATGCCTCTTGGGACTCGCACGAACTCTGTAGTTATTGCGATCACGTGATGTCGAAGGACGACCAGTCTGACTAAGTCACAAAACCGCAGGCTTTAGCCGGCCAGAGTCAGCGATGGTTAAAGCCTCGTTCGCAGCGTCCGCCCAAAATCCTCCCGGATCAGCTAGCGCACTCGCATGACTTTCCTGATAATGGCTCACACCTAAGCCCCCAATGATTGACGGCTTGCTCATTTTGATTCCTTCACAACGACGTTGAGGGTCTGTACCGTCTCGGAGATTGTGTGATGCTGCAGATCCGCCCAATAGAGTCTTATTGTGTGCCGACCAGGCTTGGCAGGTAGATCGAAAACATAGAGATAGCGGCCATCACCAAGCTGAATCAGTTGGTCTGCCATTGGCATTAGCTCGGTTTCGTCCATCGCAACATGCAGATGAACGCTCGGATTGGCAGAGCTCATGGTCATTTCTGCGATGTTATCGTCGGCTTGGAAAACGAAAGCAACACGCTCGCCGATGGTATTACCCGATTGCGGCAGGAGGATCTTCAATGCGGGCAGCTCGCCGGTATTTCCCGATCTCGCAACGGGCGCACCGTCAGACCCGTGCATATGGTGCATGCCCGGCTCATGGTGTTGTGCGTGGGCTGGAGCCGCGACCAGAGCGCCAGCCACAAGAATCATGCACCAAATGAACTGTTCGAATCGATCGCCAAACCGGCTGGGACGCGATGATATTTGCATGCTTTCCTCCTTTGTTTGCGAGCCCTGAAAGATTTCCACTAGTTCAGTGCACATGTTGAGCGGGTGGCGGGAGATTTTTGGACTCTCTATTGAGAACTCGGACGCGCGAGATCAGCTCGTCGGAATTTTCCCAACCACATTCGTCCTCCTCGTGCAACCAGCGCGCACGGATGTATCCGAACCTGTCGATTAGGAATTCCATGGAATGTCTTCCCATTTCCAAACGCTTGGGATCTCCACGATTTGTGGTGCTCCGGGAGAGCAGATCGTAAGTTTCTCTAACCTCTTGTGCTCCATGCCGGACATTCGGGACGCCCGCCGCCAGCTTTGCGTCCGGCGACACGATAATCGCCCACAATCGTTCTTTCCGGAATCTTTTCTGCTCAAGGCGTAGCTGTTCGACGCGCATTGCGTCGGACTTTTCGGGAAACACGAGCAGCACATTGCTCTGCTCACGGAAGTCCTTCAGCTCCCTCTCCGCCCCATTTTCGTCCTCTAAGAAAAAATTGGGAGCCCCCAGCCACGGATGATCCGGTACGATTTCAGGCGAAAGGAGGCGCGCCTGAAATCCCTCTGAAAACGTCCGCAGGAAGTTGATCACATCCCAGCGGGCCTGTTCGTCCAATACATCAGCAAATCCGGGCATGCCGCTTTTTGGAATTCCATGGCTAAGCCACCAAAACATGTCACCGGCCGTGTGCAGCGCAGTATGCGGTTCGCTCAAATTCGCGGCCGGCTTGGGAAGGGTCGACGCCGCCGGACCATCGCCAAGCCCTCCGCTGCCGTGGCAATCCGCACAATTCTGGGCAAATAGACGCTTTCCATTGGTTATTGATATCGTCGAATAGGCAACCGACGGGCGACGGTACGTATCGGGATAGGCTTGCACGGATATCTGCGACAGACCGCCTACGACCGAAATAACGGCGGCGGCGCTTGCTGCAACTGCTTTTACCTTTTGCGGCTTTCTCAAACAAACGAGCAGGCCCCAGAACAGTGACAATAGTGCTAGTGAGAAGGCGCCCGACGCGATAACGGGCGTCGGCCACGCCGGCCACGTGGCTTCGATCGAAAAGCGAAACGGCAGCCACCAGATGGGCTGATCATGTCGTGCTGGTATGACTGAAGAGAGCGCGGCTGCGCAGCCGACGATCAGAATACCGCAAAATAATTCAGTTGCTGCCCATCCAGCTCCTGCAAGAAAAGCCGCGGGTTTTGCTCCTACGGTTTCCATGACGGGTAGGAAGCGCGTGCGAATCCGATTGGCCACCAACAGGATGCATGCAAGTAGAGCAAGCTTCGTCATAATTAGTTGACCGTAGGTCGTGCCAAGCCACTCGCCAGCCGAACTAGCGGAGCTAAACGCGAGCACCAAACCTGATGTGACGACGACGACCACGAAACCGATTGCTAGTTGGGAGAAACGTCGCAGCGTCGCTGCGACATAGACGCGCCGAGTCTCCGTGGGGGTGACAGCGACCGAAGCCACCAGCCAGATCCAAGCCGGTAAGGCCCCAAGCCAAGCAGAAACCGCGAGCACATGAAGTTGATAGGTCGGAACGAGCCAACGGCTGTCGTCTTCCCCGGCGGCGTGTCCAGCAAGTGGACCAATCAGCGCGATCAGTGCTGCTGTCCCGGCTGTCACGATTGAAGCTGAACGTTTCTGCTCCCTCGACCAGCCGCGAATTAGGATCGCTGTCGACAGCAGCAAAAGAAGAGAGAGCGCTAACCTTGCAAGCGTGATCCGACCGTAATGTGTGTCAAATCCGAAGCTTTCCAGCGCCTGGCCAGACGCTACTATCTCCGGTAGTGCCATATCCGTCGCAATCGCGACTTGAGCGATAAATAGCCCAGCGGTGCCGAAGAGGGAAATGCTGGCCGCCCAGAGAAAGCTCTCCTTCACTCGTCTTTGCCAAGCGGCAAGGAACGGATCGGAAGACGGCCCTGCCAACAACAGAAAGAGTACACCGCCTATGACCCATGCAAGCGCAATGTCAGCGATGGCCTTGCACAGAGCTGAAAACAATACCGTCATTCCGCATGCCTAACGTTCCTCGACGGTGAACTGATAGCCGTAGTCCACCACATGCCCGTCTTGCGAGAGCACGCGGTAATGAACCGAATAGCTGCCCGGTCTAATGTCAGATACTGCCGTTACCATGCACTTCGGATCATTGCCTGCTTTCAAATCGCCGAGCGTTAGCGACTGACCGTTGGCGTTCTTGAGCTCCACTTTCGAAAACTTGAGCTCTATGCGTTCGTTGAAGCACAGTTCGATCTGCTGCGGCGAATGAGCTAACACTGCCCGGCTCGCGGGATCGGACTTCACGAGAGCGGCATGTGCAGAGACAGCCGTCGGCAGGCACACGAGGCCAACGCACAGCAACGTGATGCCAAGCGCTGATACCGGACGCCTGCTTGCGGACGAGAGTTCTTTTACCGTCTCTTGAATCAGCCTAGTTCGCGCCCTGCCGGTGCCGGCGGTCAAGTTTGGCGTGCCAGCCCGATCAAGTGATGGCCCCGTCGCTACTCGGATGCAATCGCTCTTGTTTCCGTGTTTTTCGTGAGACATGAGTGTGACCCTTATTGCCGGACAGCGGCCGGCAAAATGCTAGCCTAGCTTTCCTTGCGCAACGTGGAGTACCAAAACAGGGCGGCTCCGGCTGCCAGCGTTCCTAGAACGATTGCGAAACTGTCCCTATATCGGACCCAAATTCCGTTGCCGTAACCAACCGAAAACGGAAATCTCGATACGTATTTCGGTCCGTCGCCGACTGTCACGAGGCCCACAAAGCGCCCGGATTCGGGGAACGTGTACTGAAACGATAGTGAGCCTGTCGGATATTTTTTTGGCGGGATTCGAAGGACGGCCTCGCCGTCTACGTCGTTGCCGGCGTCTCGCAACAACCGCACCTCGATGGGCAGATCACGTAGCACATCGCCGACGGCATCCAAGACGATGACCGTGCGGCCAATTTCCGGAATGTCCTCGCAAAATTCCTGATTCCCCTGCTTGGCCGGCTGGTATCCGGTAAAATGCATCATATAGGGCCCGGCGCGAAGCTTGCACACGTCTTTCTCCATCGATACTCCCCCGTGTGCAATCGCTGGCCGCGCCCCGCCGCAATCTAGGATGAGGAGCAAAGGTGGAATTCCAAGCACCGCGGCTTTTACGATGTTCAACCCGCACCTCCTTTCGGATTCTCAGCCGTGCGGTTGTCGGGATCGGTGAATACAGGGACCATGGGGCCGCTGACGTTTGAGATTGTCCGCTTGCCGTGCTCGTCATAGAAGAACAACAGTCCTCCCAACGTGTTGTCCGGATCGTTGATCAGGCTACTCAAGCGCTCCGTTTCCCATGCCGCGTCGGCCGCTTCGATATCGACTGTCTTCGTTTCACCCGGCTTGAGCGGTCGGCTGTCGCTCACCTTAAGCCCATTCGGAGGAAGCAATTCCTTGGGGTAATTCGGATCCACCGTCGCCATTGCCTGGCTAACCTCATGGTTGATGAAGCGCTGATTGGAAGTTAAGAACTCGCCAAGCTGTTCTGACGAGCTCCCATTGTTCGTCAGTGTCACGTTCATACGAAGCGAGCGGCCAGGGACGTCATAGTTTGACTTGTTGACCACAACTTTGACCTGCTCAGGCACTTCCGGTAGGGGCTCGACGGTTGCGCGGGACCCCTGCAGCGGCACCGTCCTTGGATAAGCGGTGTCGGTCGCCTGAAAGCCGAAGAATACGATGAGAATCGTCGCCACGAGCAAACCGGCCCCGAATAGGCGATCGGTGCTGGTAACGAGCTGAGATCGATCGCCGCCTTTTTCCGTCAACGCGCGAAAACGAGGCAGCAGAAGCGGCCGGCGCAACCACCAGACAAGCCACACGATGGCGACCGCAACCCACAAGCCATGCCAGACGAACACCCTGTCAAGGCCCCAGGTTTCGAGATTGTCGATAGTCTCGCCACTGAGAGTTTTGATTGAAAGCTTGAAGTCGCCTTCGTTCCCCGTCACCGTCAGCCAGTTTCCCGGACCGAGCAGCGGCCCGGCTCCCATCACGTTGATCATCGGATGGACGTGATGGTGGCCTGGCACTCGTCCTTTGAGCACTGTTTTGAATTCATAGTCCCGGTTCAACTCCAGTTTGGTGGACTGAATTGCTGGGACGCCATTAATGTAGCTCTCGGTTCGGGCTAGCACCGGGCCCGGCGTCCCGTTTCCCAGAAAGGCCGCTTCGGGAAGGGGTAGGTTGACTGGCCAGATCGGGAAGAGTCGGAACTTGCCGGTGACAACGATTTCACCGTTCACGGGAATTTCGTTCGTGCTCCACTTCACATCGTAAAAATGAGCCGTTCGCATCCGCAGAAACGGCTCCTGATTGCGCTCACCATGCGCCAGAGCAGCATCTGGGACGAAGGTCAGTATTCCGATCTGCATGATCGCCGCCGCTGCCGATAAAACTACACGCACGCATGAGCTTTCGTGGAAACAGAATGTTCTCATTTGGAGTCCTCCACAGTCCCAGCAGAATCATTCGGCTGCGACGAAGCGCCCTTGCAGGCTGGTACCGTCTATCGCTTTTTGGGCTGTCTCAGCTGGCCTCATCCTTATCGGTGAGCCCCATGAAATTTTTCAGGGTGTTTGGCGTCGTTACCACACGAGCGAGGAGCATTCCGATATGCCACCACGCCAAATACATCAGTATGGATACGAACGCCGAGAAAAAGGACGCGATAATGGCTGAGTGGCCACCAAAAGTTCGAAGCGTGCCTCGCTCTATCAGCCGGATATACTCAGGCAGTGCGGTGCGGGTGAAGGCATAGCTGATGTAATCGCCCACGGAAACGAGCTGCCCCATCACTTCTACGGGTAGCCGATATGGCGCCAGCCAAAACCAGTTAGTCGGGTAGAAAAGCAGTGCGAATGCAAAGGCGCCGGACATCGCCGTGAACAAAAAATTCCCGGTCAGCAAAAGAGCGACATCGAGGACTAGTGCGCCAGGTATCAGCAGCGCTGGAATGACCTCGCTCATCGGAAAGTACGACCACAGGTGGAAACCGAAATATCGATTTATCCACTGACCGAACAGGAGACAAACGACCGCAAATGTAGCGGCGATTGGAAGTCTAAATTTCGTCCAAAACACATACTGCAAAGCTGCAGGGAATGTTATGGCCATAATTGGAGTCAGGGTGACCCACCACTGTCTGTCTTTCCAATCGATCCACATATCCCAGTCCCCTGCGGTCAGCATGTAATGCAGGTGGAATGCGCCGGAGACGGCCAGAAAAAGGATGGCGGCGAGGAGAAGGTCAAACACTCTTGAGATTCTTGCTGACTCTTTAGGCCATTCGAGGCCATACAGTCTCACAGACGTTCCTCCTTGCATGGCTTCCTCCTAATTCTTTTACCGAGTTGAGATCGACTTCCTGGAAGCCGACGCCCGACATGATTACGCATGCTTTGCACATGCCGGGCTGTCAGCGATTAATGGTTCATAAGCGGTTTCAGCGCTGGGTGGCGACCGAAACTTCGTCCTCTTGAGAAAGCCGCCCGATCACTTCAAGCATGTGCATCGCGATCTGGATCAGGAGCCCACCCATGGCCAGCACACTCCAGCCCATCACGACAAAACCCCAGTGCAAGGGATAGGAGAACACCTCTTCCATCAGGAAGAAGGCATGGCCCCACTCGTTGTAGCCCAAGTTCGGCAATATTAGAAACGGACCTACAACCGCGAGCACGAATGGAATTGAGATCTGCGTTGCGAACTTCGGCAGCCTCGTCATCGCGTACAGAAATGATCCCACGCCAAACAGCACGTAGAGTGGCATGGTGCCGTAGAACAGCACGATGTGACTTGGCGTGAAGCTTGTATCCCGGACCACAACCTGATGCCATGAGGCGTCCTGCTCGGCAAAGAAGCTGGTAGCGAACCAGACGCAAAAGGCATAGACGAAGATGAATAGGACCAGATTGAAGTAGCGCCGGAGCTCTTCCCGCGGTTTGAGCACGCCAAGATTGCGGTCTCGCGTGAACCATAGATACGCCCAGGTCACCACCCAGAGCAAAGGGATGACGCTAAGCTCAACCTTCAGCAACGTCATCCAGGCGGCATCGAACGCGGGCTCAGTCGAATCCAGGCCGGCACTCCAAGCATAGACCTGCTGAAAGATGCGCCAGAACACCATCAGCGCTAGCACCGCCAGAGTGACTCCTGCCGCAAGTTTGAAATTCCCCATCGGCTGAGTACGGTCCTCAGCGGCAGACTTGGCGTTATGAGTCATCGTGATCGACATCTTGTCTCCTCCTTAAGATTGCCTAAGGTATGATGTTGTTTACGAGGGAGGTGCTTACTCCGATCGTTGACCGCAAGGATATGATCTGTCTTCAAGCTCCCAGCTTTCTGGTTACCTCCTTGAGGCGGCCGAAATCGTCGGCCGCGACGAAGTTGACGAAGGAGGTCTTGCTGGTGCCCGGGTCGACCTTGAGCTCGCAGATATAGGCGCCGGCCCGGAAGGTGAAGTTGGTCGGGTCGTAGAAAGCGCTTTCCTTCAGGCCCGGCTCCATGCCCTCGGGCAGATTGTACGCGGTGTAGGCGACGGGCGCGACCATCGGCAGCGCGATCGACTTGTCGGTGCCGGTGACCTTGAACTCGTCGTTCTCGATGACGATGTCGGCCTCCGAAGCCTCCAGCGCATGCGCGGCGATCGTGTAGTGCTCCTCGGCCGCGTCATCGTCGGCGATCGCCGAGCGTGGCTCCATCGGATTGGGCGCGAGGCGGTTGTTGGTGACATCCATCTTCAACACGTTCACGGCCTTCGCGAAGGCGCCGTTCACTGAAGTTTCGTCGCCGATGACCCAGTCATAGACCTGGTTACCGGGAGCTTTGGGGAGAAGTTGCGGCGCGCCGGCCTTGATCGTGGCGTGCAGGTCGGCAACCGCCGCCAACTCTTCGTAGTCGACGACCACAGCCTCCGCCGCATCGCGCGCCAGATTCTCGCTTTCGGCGATCACGACCGCAACTGCCTGTCCGACGAAGCGCACCGTCGCCGGCGCCATCGCAGGCCATGCGCCCATCTTCATCGGGCTGTCGTCCTTGAAGGCGATGGCCCAGTCGCAGATCAGGTTTCCGACCTTGTCGTCGACGATCTGCTTGCCATTGAGCACCGCAACCACGCCAGGCATCACCAACGCGGCGGAGGCATCGATGTTCTTTACCTTGGCGTGTGCATGCGGGCTGCGGATGAAATGGGCATAGGTCATGCTTGGCAATTTGATGTCGTCCACGGACCGGCCCGTGCCAGTAATGAACCCCTTGCCTTCCTTGCGCACAACGCTGGCGCCAATCCCATCCAGGCCCATGTCCGTCTTCCCGAGCAACTTTATTTGCGCACTTACGTTTGAAAGCGCAGCGACTCTCGATCGGCGGAGCCGCGCCGCTTATTCGGCGGCCTGCGAAACCTTCATGCGGCCGGCCGCATCCAGCACCGCCTTGACGATGTTGTGATGCCGGTACAGCGACAGATGTTGCCTTCGAGCTCGCGGCGGACGATGGCTTCATCGAGCAGATCACCATGACGGCGCACGATATCGACCGCCGACAGGATCATGCCCGGCATCTCGTTGTGCGTCGGACGGATTGCTCCGGTCCATAACCCACGCAGTGCGATTGCAAACCATGATTATCTCGATATCTTTGATAGCCTGATCAATGAATCGCTTCCACGGCGTTCCGTCGGGGTTAGCTCCCAAACATGTGTGATTCTTTCGTGAGGGTTCTTTCTGTCCGTCTTGTTGACGTAGCGAATGCGTGCGCGTTTAGCCATTCTCGTCTCTCCTAATCTCTCCTAAATCTGCAAATCCTGACGGACCAGCATAGACCAACGGTTGGATTCGGCGGCCACCAATCCAGGTAGGTGCGGTGCAGTCTTTCTCCGCGATACTCCTTGCTCCCACCCCTGAGAATTGAGCCTCCGCCATCAACTGGAATTTCGCATTCACAGCATAGAAGACGATCAGCGGACCGAACTCGGTGGCGCAGCTGAGCATCATATGCGGTGAGTCTCGTCGTCAATCACCAGCGCTGGTTACCATTCCCGGCCGTTTTGCTCCCTTAGACATCACGAAGGCTGGCAATATACAACTTGACGCTGCGTAAGCTTCAAGCCCCTTCGAGGTGCAAATATCCTATGCTGGCAAACGCAATAACCAGCCCATGCGCCTGCCCTGCCGATGCTTGGCTTGCGGTATCGACGGGCTGCCTGGGGTGATTACGCCTGCATTCGCTCGGGGAGCATCAAGATGATCGTGCATCCCGCAGAAGGTGGTGCAGGCAATCGAGACGCGCAGCGGGTTCGCTGTGCAAATCAGCGCGTTGTTGTCGAGGACGATCTTGAAGCAGCTATCCTCAAAAGCCGCTTTCATTTCGTCATAGGTGACGTCTTCTCGGTCAGCATGCGGCGGATCTGTCCAGATATGCGATCTCGTTGCGCCGGGTTCTAATTTTGCAGTCACCGAAGTCTGCTCCCAGACCCCTCGTCAGGTCTTCGAGGATATGTTGTGGCATCATCATCAGTTTGGTGATGCCGCAGAACGCCTGACGTACCGGTTGGTGAGGAAGATCGAGCGCATCGCGCCCGCTCCCGAACGGAGCTGAACCGAACGATTCGGCGCGCCTTCGCACAACTGCCGCGCGCGCCGCTCGACGTCTTTGTAGTCCACCGGACCAATCGCCTCATGGAGCCGGAGTTGGGTTTTGCCTTTCGAGACGTCGACAGCCTCAAGCAGTACAGCGACATTGCGATCGCGCACCCGGGACATCCGGATTGGTTGGAACAGAATTACCGCGGCATAGCTCTGTTCGGGAACCGTGATCGCCACCGGGTTGAGCAGCCTGCCAATCAACGCTGAACGTCGCTGGGGCCTTGGTCAGGACTCGACGCTTTGGCTCCTGCGAGGCAAGTCCGAGGGTTGCCGCCTTGACGAGATATCGCGCCGCGGCCGGAAGCTCCCGCACCAGCCGTTGCCAGAGCTCGGCATACCGCACGGCGCTTTCTCGATCGGTCTCGTCAACGACAACGAACTGATCGAACTCGTCCACAATCACGAGATCGAAAGATGCAATCACGTCATCGGCGATGCCCCGCGCGACGGCCCCGGCGAGGATTCCGGGCGTCGAAACAAGAAGGTCACTTCGCAGAATCGTCCGTCGCAGCGCTCCGGGATCGCCGGACTGGTCGTCGGTCAGCCGGTCCACCATCAGGCTCTTCGCAATCCAGAGCGCCACATCGAAGTGCTGAACGACCAGGGTGCGTGACGGCACGATCAGCAGCACGCGGCTGGGGGGGCGCATTTTCTTCCAGAGCGCTGCCACAAGGCACGCGATCAGCGTTTTGCCGGTTCCGGTTGGAAGTTCAATTCCGGCATTCCGGCCCGCGAGCGCGATTTCAACTGCGCGGATCGCGGTCTCGACCTGATAACGCCGCAACGTATAGGCACGATCACGCGCAACGTCGTTTGCAAACAGCGCCTTGGCGATGTCCCAAAGCGTTGGGTTGGATTTCGACGCCTGTGAACGCGAACGTTTGATGGGTTTATGGCTTTTGCGCAAGCGTCGTCCGAATGCCCCTGGCGATGCGCCAACCGTCAAAACTCAACCACAGCGACACAGCGATGAAGAACGAAAGAAAAACCCAGAGAGCGCGATGGACATGCGGATATAATGGGTCGGCGGATGCTGCCTCGATCATGACAAGACCGTTGACGAGGACGAAAACGACAAATGCTAGAACCAGTCCGTTGATCACATAGCTTTGGACATTGGCGAGTTTCTCGATCTCGATCTTGCACTCGACGATCGCCTTCTGCTGGTTGTCGTTGCCTTGCGCCTTGTTGAGCTTCACCTTCTGCGCGAGCGCAACGAGGTCACGAAGCCATTGGCTGAGCTGAATATTAAAGAAACTGCCGACAAGGCCGGCCAGCGTCAGCATCAAGCCAACAGTCGCCAAGGGATTTGCATTCATATGCCATCTCCGGTCGCAATTGCCTCAAGGATCGAAAGGAGCGTTTCAGCCGGCACGCCGAACCATCTGGAATTTCCGAAGCCCGGCTTCGCTTTTGGAGGTTTCGGCCGTTCGCGCTCGGCCATGAAGGCCGCTAGCCGGTCGTAGACGACACGCATCTCGTCGGCGGCGCCAGGTGACAGGCTTACGTCGAACTCGGTGACGTGACCTTGGCCTTCTTTCCTGGCTTCCTCGGCACGGGCCTTGTACCGTTCGAGCTGCGTCTTCAATTCGGCTCGCGCCGCTTGGCGCCATTGAGAAGCTCGCCGGGCGCGCAGCAGGCGGGCCAGATATCCGGCGCGCGCCAGATTGATCCCGAATCGTTCGTAGATCCGCGTTGCATCGGGCTGCTCGTCGACGAATATTCCCTCATAGAATCGGGAGAGCCAATATTCGGTCTGCTGACTCTGACTCTCGAAGCGTTTGTCGCCCACGATCCATTCGAGCAACAACGCCGCGGCCAGCGGCTCAAGATTGCTTTTGAGGCTTTTCTTGACAGTCGGAGAAGCATCGTTGGAGAGAAGCGCTTGCGCCCGGTCCAGCAGCGCTTTGCGGGCGTCGTCCTCCGGCTTTGCCATGTTCGTCCCCCCGATACGACGGTCAAGTTCGACGCTCAGAGTCGCGCAGCTACCACCATTAATAGCGCGGATCGCTGGCCTACAACCATCAACAATCGTCCGCAAGAGCTTCAGTACCTGATCAGCAATCTGCTAATGTGACCAGCCGAGAGGCAAGCGCGCGAGCGTCCATCTACCCGGCAATAATGTGCGGTATGGTCCATACCCCGCCAGCCGCTGGAGGCGGCACAATGTCGATGTGAGGCGGGAGACCTGATTCCTTGGACCTGATGCGAGTCGTCAGGCTTGTCGCTGGGTCCTCTGCTCTCAGCATTCCGGCCGACGATGGCGGTCATGGGCAGAAGCCTCACATCACAATAGCCGAGAATCTGCTCGGATACCAAGCGCCGCGGGCGCTTGATATATCCGACTTCGCCGCGATCCGGCGCGATTTGGCGCATACAAGCCGCATCCCGGCGCCGAACGTAAGATAAGAGTGAAGAACGTCAGCCCGAGCTTCACCAAAAATTCGCTGCAAGAGAACAGAAGGATTGGGGAGAGCGAGCTCATGTACGGTTCATACGAAGGAGGTTTAGAAATAGAAAAAGCTGCGCAAGTCGTTGTGCCAGCCGAGCACATGATCTAAGTTGCTACCTTTAAGCGAACTCTTTTGGGGCTTCAATATGAAGAGATTTCTCGGACTTTTGCTTATCGCTCAATTCTTGTTTCTTTCCGGCGAGGTCCTGGCGCAGGGGCTTCCTGCTCCCTCATACTGGAAGAACGAACGGGGCTCGGAACTGTTTATTTGGTCTGCTAATAACGGGGCAATACAAGGGACTTTCACAAATCATGCTCAAGGGTTTGCGTGCCAGGGCATTCCTTATCCTGCATCGGGAGCTGTTGGTCCAACTGGCTTGTATTTTGTTGTTACTTTTGCCCAATGCAATTCCTTTACTCGTTGGGTCGGAAAAACTAACGGCGCTCAAATGCCCACGTCATGGACGCTGTTCTACGTTGATAAGAACGGTAAGCCTAGCAAGTTGAAGGGCACAGATATATTCACGCGCGTATGGTAGTTTGCGGCCCTCTGCCTCTCTTCTTTCGGCGACATCACAACGTAATGATGGACAGGCGCGTCACTTGCCCTCCCGCTTGGCCCACGCCGCGGCATAGCGGACCCGCTCCGCCTCCCGGATGCCGCCGGTCCGCCGCGCGGCCTCGACCCAGGCCGAAATCGGGACTATGCCCTCGAAGAGAGTGTCGCGCTCGATTCCCATATCGAATGGCAGACGGACTGCTCCATCATCTCTGCCAGGCTGAACGACCCCAGTTCGAGTTCGCCGAGATCGGCCAGACAGAACAGCGTGTCGCCGTCGGAGTCGAGCTCGGTCGCAAGCCAGAATCCCGCACCGAGCGGGTTGAAGAATTTGACCACGGGAACGTGGTCGACGTCGGGCTCACGGCCATTGGCGAGCAGGCGCTCGCGTATCTTGAGAGTCAGGAGGATCATGCCGCCCTCACGTCAATGACGGGCTGAGCCTGGTCATCGGCCGGCAGGAAACCGAGAATCCAATCAGCCGCCTTGCTAGCCTGCGACGCGGCGCGGACGACGGCGCGGTTGTCCTCGCGTAGCACCTGGAGCCAGGAGCCGATGTAGTCGGCGTGCCGGACGGTCGGCACGATGCCGAGCGAGGCGCAGCAGAAGGCCGCATTCATTTCAGCGACCAACTCTTCGAACGCATATTTCCTGGTACCGAAGCTGCCGGTAAGATCGCGACCAAGTCGGGAGGCATGGCCGGTGGCGTGACCTAACTCGTGCAGAGCCGTGCGATGCCAGTTGATCGGCTCGAAGTAGACGTTCGGTGGCGGTACCGTGACGAAGTCGGCGTCCGGCGCGTAGTAGGCGCGATTGCCGCCGATCCGAAAGTCGATGCCGGTGGCTTGGATCAGCGCCTCGACCTGCGGCTCGATCAGGCCCGGCGGGGGCGGCGGCGCAACGATCGCCACGTCCTCGGGCAGGCCCTCGCACTGCGCTGCATTGAAGACGGTGAACCGTTTCAGGAACGGAATCGTGGCGGCTTCTTCGCCGGTCTCACGCGCGCGCTTCTTCTCGTCGTCCGGCACGAAGCGGTCGGCATAGACGACGGTCGTGCCGTGCTCACCCTTACGAACATTGCCGCCGAGCGAGAGCGCCTGGCGAAACGTAAGCCAGCTCTGGCCGGGATAGCCATGGGCCACGACGGCGCCCCAGAGGATCAGAATGTTGATCCCCGAATATTGCCGGCCAGTGGCGGCGTTCTTCGGCATGGCGAGCGGCGCCTTCGCCGCAGCCGTTGCCCAAGGTCGAACCCAGGGCACACGGCCGGCCTCCAGCTCGCCGATGATCTTCTCGGTGATTTCGTCATAGAGGTTTGCTCGACTCTCGCTGGCGCGCGCTCGAACAGCATGTCTCGACATAGCGAGTCTCCGCGACGGGCGACGCGAGCCTCTCCCGCGACTTCCAACCCGTCACGGCCAACCCGGCCGGCACTCTCACTCTAATATCGCGGCCGTTCATAGCGCACAGGCTGGCCGAAAGGCGCTGACCGGTTCCGCGAGCGCGCGGCGTCAGGGATGGAAGCCCGAAGGGTGAAGACCTGCGAAGCAGGGCTTCAGCGCAGCCAACAGCCCGATCCGAAGGGAGATGCCATAAGGATCAGACCCCTGACACAGCATATATCTTTGTCGTTGTAGCAGTCTCGACCGGTCCGTTGTCTGCACGGCGCTCCGGCCGATTTTCAAAACGTTCGAGCAAGATGTGCATCGCGTTTCGCTTGCGGAGGGGACTGGGAGGGCTCGTTTGGGAACGAGCACTTGCGGCAGCGTGATGGCATACTGTCGGGATCCTGTCGTGACGAAAGTGCAGTGGCGATGTCAGGCTGGCCACCCGCAACCATCCCACGACGACTTTGAAGGCTGCATACCGGCGTATTCCTCCACTGACGAGACGCCGCAAATCATCCCGCCCTCTTTCTAGCCGCTTCCTTTCAAACTCTGAGGGATCAATCTTATTCACCATCTCGATCGCCTCAGAGAAGGCGGTGTCGAAGTGTGGTGTAAAGTGAAAGAGACACTCTTGCGCGGTTTTCCTCAAACCAGCTGCCTCCCGAGCGCGCTTGTTCATAATCGACAGCGGCCTTGTTATCGCCGTTCATGATGGCCATGTAAAATTGCCCCATGAACTTCTCGTAGCCGCCTGCGCTGAGGTCGATCAATGCAGGAATGAGCGATGCGTAGTCCATCATCCGCAGCCACTTCAGGCCGACCGGTTCGTGCATGGGCTTCCCTTCTTTGCGCTCGTGCTGGTTGCCGACGAGCGTGAATTCTGACGTGCCGAGCTCAAGTTCGGGGAGCGGTTACTCAGCCCAAGGATGAGGGATGAGCAAGCCGATCTTGCTCGCAAAAATCCACGGATCAGTCGGCAAAGGCGAGCACGCCGCTCACACGCGTATTCTGGGGCTGACCATCTGGCGGCCCATACCAGACGCCGTCAGGCTTGCGCAGCTCCTCGACAATCCCTCGCCGTTTGGACCTCTGGAGAGGCGCACATACTGCCAAGCAAGGCATCGATCACCGCCTGCTCACTGTGATGCGCCGACAGCGCGTTGAGGACCACAAGATAGGGGTGGTCAAGCTTGATAGCGGGACGCCTTCTTCTTGAGCCCGGGGCGGATTTCCTGACTCGGGTCAATCCGCATGACTTGAGTCGCCTTGTAGATCCGCCACCATCACCATTGATATTCCATCGACCGAAGAGCAACGCTTCACCAATCCCCAAGCGCTTCCGAAAGATCACGCCAAGGAGAGCCGTACCTACGATCTACGTCACATCTTCCACAAACATGCTGTCGTGCCCAGTAGGAGCCCTTCTGATCAGATCGGCCTATGATCTGCGGGGTATTCGCTCCTACGCCCCGTCGTTCAAAAAGCCAACTGCTCCGTCGCACCTAAGGACCGCCGCTCCAACGGAAGTCTTGAGTCTGATTTGCTCTTAGAAAGGAAATTCTCGGAGTCCGCACCAGCCGGCGAACATACAAAAAGACGGGCCGCAACCGAATTGGCTCGCCTGGTTTGACAGAGGCGATGTTCTATAGTCTCGCAACAAGGTCAGCAAACTTCTTGCTGACCAGCCTAAAGCCCTCCTCTGTCGGATGCAGCTCGTTTTCCCAATGCTTCTTGTAGGTCCCGTCGCGCTTAAGTGTGTTGCGAAGATTCAGATAGTGGACATGTCCAAAGCTAGGGATGGCGCTCACGTCCTTCAACATCGCGTTGAACTGATCGATGAGCTTGATGACTACGGTGGAGTTCTTGCCGAAGTCAACGTGGCCCTTCCTCCGGAATCCGGGCTCCAGCCAGGGGCCGGGAAGCAGCCAGAATCCGCCCCAGAAGCCCCGGCCATCGGGAAGCGCGTAGTCGTAGCCGTGTGTCACGATGGGAATCGGTCGACCGAGATAGGTCTGCGCGATCCTGGTCAGACCGCTGATGATCCGTTCATAGGCCGCTCGCAGGCGCACATCGATCAACCCGCGAACAATATCGTCATTGATGGCCGGAAGGGACGATGCCGCGTGGTTCAGCAAAATCGCGAATTCGTCTCCGGCAATGTCATTGCCGCCGCCGGACAGCAGAATCGCGCGCGGGACTTTGTTGGCGCGCAACAACTTCTCCAGCCGCCTCGCAAACTCCTCGAACTGGCCACCTGAGTGCGCCATGTCGTCGACAGTATCGCCTTTGTGAGCAACGGATTCGACGTCGTAAAGATAGTCGTCCTCGAGCACCTGAAGGACATCGTGAAAGGGATAGTCAAACCAAGAATCGCCCTCGGCGATCAGGACGCCCGCGCTCACCGGACTTCCGAGCAGGGCTCGCGTCCGGGCGGGAATCTGTGGCGGCGCCGGCGCTCGCCGTGGTTTGGGCGCACGAGCCATTCGTCTGACCGTCGCTGCCCGCTTGCGATTCCGTGTGGTCCGGAACGCGATGACATCCTCCGCCATCGCCTGGCCGCTCCTTATTGCGGCGCTCACGCCGGAAGTAACGGGCGCTCGCCGTCTTGACTTGCGTACCTTCTTCGCCATCACGCATCTCCATTTATGGAAAGACATTGAGCAGTGCATCGAGCGCATCGAGCTTTGCGCCGAGATGCTTTAGTTTTTCCCGGCAATCCTTGTCGAACCGCTTCCGGGCGGCGAGATGTTCGAATTTGCGTTCCCGGTTGAAGAACAGCGGGCAATCCTTGCTTCCCCTTTCGTGGCCGTCCAGATCGCCATAGAACCCCGCGAGGTTCCCAACCATCTCATTGGCGATGACGCGATCGGTTTCGCGTCCTTCCGGCGCGAGCTGGTCGAATCCGGCCACGGACTGGATCACGATCGGCGGCTTACGATTCTTCGGCCACCAACCGTAGGTATTCTCGCATTCATCATCCCGCATCCAGTGACGCGTAATACAGGCCAGGATGTCCACCTCCAGCTCGACCGTCATCCCGCGCAATCGCTTTGCAAGACGTTCTGCCCATAGAAACATCGGCTTGCCTTCCCGCAGGTCCCAGACATCGAGTGGAACCGACAGGCGAACGAGCTCGAAGCCAAACTCCTTCTGGGCGGCATTCATCTGCGCGAGCGTGCGATCCAATGCCGGAAAGACATTGTCCATGTCCCAGACGGCGACGCGAACGCTGTGCGCGGCAGTCGCGCGCCGTGCATCGGGACGCACACGGGTTTCGGGAACGAAGCTGCGCCTTGCTGGCGGCTTGCACAGCACCTGGCTTGAATCTCGCGCATACAGCACCGGAACGGCCCAGTCGATCGGTTCGCCGTGCAAAGAATAGTTGACCGCGATGCGCGCTTCACGCGCCGACTCGCCGAGAGAATTACCTTGGGCGAGCGACCAATAGAAGTGCTGCGCGAACGAGGTGGCAGACGAGTCCAGGACGCTGTACTGGTTTGCGACCACCGCCGGCAGCCCGTGCGCGACCAGCGACTGCGCGACCCCCTTGTTGAACTCTGCGCGCCCTGCGGCGCCGGTTTCGCAGGCATTGAGAAACACCAGGCTCAGGTTTCGGCTGCAGAAAATCTCGCGCACCGAACGTTCGCCGAGGCTATGCTCTTCTCCTTGCTCATTCACAAAGACGAGGCGCCCCTCGCCGCGCTCCTCATCATACGTCCCGTGGCCGATGAAATGCACGATGTCATATTTACCGTTCGAGAGATGGCCGTGCAGCTTTTCGGCCGTTGCTCGCGCCAGCGGCTCGACGGTCACGAGCCCGGCCGCGATGAGCGGCTCGAAGCCGCGCCGGATCACCGCCTCTTCCTGCTCGATAGACAAAAGGGCGTATCCGAGGGGCTGAGCCGACGCGACCAGGATCCGCAACGGTCCGGCCCTAGGTTTGATCTGGTCGGCGGGAATACTGGTCAGAACATTGCGCGTGAAGCGCATCTCTTCGGTCGCAAGGAAACACTTCCGCCCCGGGTCGTAGGCGAACTCCCAGGGCTTTTCGGCGATCCAGGGAATCATCGAGGTGAAAATGAAATCGAGCTTGCGGCCCTGCCGCGTGCGCGCTTCGTCATACAAGCGGCGGACGTCGCCCTGAAACAGCGTATTGAAAAGCTGTTCGCCGAAGGCGATCATTTCCTTGTCGCCGGGAAGCGAGCCTTCTTCCCGGTTGGTGTATTTCTTGATGCGCTCGTGCGTTCCGATGATTTTCCCGAACTGGGTCTTCTCGCCGTCCTCGCCGGCACGTAGCCGCATCAACGATGTGACGCGGGCGCCGCCGTAGCTCGCAAGCACCTGGGCGAATTCCGGTGTCTCACCGCTGCGCGGCGTATCGCGGTTCGACCGAAACTCGTCCATGACCACGAGCTCGAATACGTTTCCCGGACCGCTGTAGGACGGGGTTCCGATTGCGGGCTCCGGCGGTGTCGCGGCGTCCGGCTGCTCCCGGGATCCGGGCTCCGCCGATTCCGGCGAGCTGTCTTCGAAGTCAAATGGCGGCGGTGTGGCGGTCCTGCTCTTTTTCGGGTAGATCGACGCCGCGAACGCATGGTCCCTCGGATTGATGTCCTTGCCGCCCTTGATGGGCTTGCCGTTCTTCATGATGGCGCCGGGCAACTGATAGCACATGATCGAGATCGGATCGGCCTCTTCGGTGCCCATGATCGATTTCTTCGCCAGCGGCGTCAGAACCTGCTCTTCCACTTCTTCGGGAGTCCAGCCCTGGTCCTCGTCGAAGAAACTTATAGCCTTGTCACGATCGATGAGCTTGACGATCTCGCTGCGCATATGCTCGTGGTCGAACCCCAGGGTATGTCCGGCTTCATGGCGGACAACGCGCTTGAATTCGGCTTCCGACTTTCGCATCGTGAAGCCTTCGAGGTTCATGGTCGGCTGATTCTTGGGTACTTCCAGAATCTCGGTACCGACATATGACCAGTAGCCAGCCTGATCTTCGGGAGAATCGAGCCGCGCAATTCGGACCTGACCGACCCCGGAGGTTTCGGCAAATTTTACGTTGGCTTTCTCTCCCCAGGCGTTCATGTGGAGGAGGATGCGCTTTCTCAAGTCACTCTTTGGGCTATCCATGAAAGAGACGCTCAATTGCACTCCCTTGACCGGCCACTTGCGACCGACCACCACGGCGATGCGCCGCGGGCCACCTCGACGACCAACAGGCGTGCGTTCGATTGTGTGCCGCTCGGTCTCGTTGGCTGGATTGATTATCAGCGCTCTCCGCTCCGCGTTCGCGAGCATTTCGGGCTGAAGAATCTTTGGTCGGCAGACGATGACTGACATCCGGACCCTCTGGCTCTCAGCGGTTGTTACAACACAACGGAGTCACGCAGGCGTTCGCCGTGCGCCAAAAGCGCGACTATTCGCTCTCGGCACTTGCCGCCCTACGGGGAAATTGCGATGTGCTCAGCGCAGCTAAGCAGCGCTGACTGCTGGAGTACCAAGCAGATTGGTCACGGCAATTATCTCCACGTATCACGCGTTCAACAGTCAAAATATTTGAAGCTCTCAAAACCCGGCTAGGCAAGTGTATCCACTTCCAGTGGCCGACGTTAGGTTGAATGCCGCGAATCGGATTGTCAACAAGGCGATCAACGGCGTTGGACGGTTGTGCTTATTGCTTAAGTCCCAGATGCTTAGGGGATGTCAGACCTTGGAAATTCGGTCGGCGCAGTTCTTATTTTCGACAGCCAAGCGCGGAGTGCGACAGCGAGCCGCACCACGACCGCCGCCCGCCAGACCGGAGAGAGCACCGAGGTCATCCAGGCCGAGCGCGGCATCGACGGCGAACAAGCTACCTGCATCGTGCCGGTGATGAGCATCGGCGATCAGGGCGCGGCTTGCCGTGGCCTGCCGGCAAGAGCGCAATCCCCAGCGCCATCACGCGAGCCGACGAGGTCGCCGACGAGCTCGCAAGCGTGCTGCGTATCGCTTGGCGACGCCAAGGACCTGCCCGTCGATCCAGACCTCGCATTCAGCCGGCAATTTCGCATCCAATCGCCGATGCAGCTGCATTTGTACACTTCTTGGCTTGCGAAAGGGGCGACGGACGACGGCCGAAGCCCGCCGTCGGCTCAAGCCTTGCGGCCTCCTTCGCTTAGCGTTCCGCAGAGTGAAGGCGAGCGCGCCTTGGCTGTCATGATACGCCGCTTCGTGATCGCCTCCGGCATCGGCTCCAACAAGGTGGCGAACGCCCCGCGCAGCAATACACAGGGAGCTGATAGCCATCGCGCCGGACCAGGACGAAGCGATCCTGCGTGAGGCGAGCCTCTCGAACGTAAGCCTGCTCCATATAGGCTTCATTTTCCGCGGCTGGTTGGCTATGCCTTGATGCGGCCAAGACAAGTCACCTCACGGCCGAGAGCGCCGTCGACCACGCCTTGAACAACCCATCCAATGCCAAAACTCCAAGCACGCCCAATGTGACGATAGCCACTGGTCGACTCGTGTGACGTCCAACAAGATAAATGGGGAGACCGAACAACGCGTACAGGACAAGCAGGACTGCCGCGGGGACATTGTGCAACGCGGGTGCTTCAAAGAAGTTATGAACGCCGAGGAATTTGACCGAGTAATTTCCGCGATTGAGAGAAACCTCACGGTCGATAAAGAACGAAATCAAGACCAGCAGGTAGCCTGCATACAGGAAACTTGGCCAGCTAAGAAAAAGACTACGGTTGGCCGCGTCAAATGCACGGGAAATGATACCAAACGCAAGTGCCAGCGATCCTAGTACTAGGAGGATCGAAGGAAGTGTATCGCCGATCCGCATGAGAGGATCCGGTGCAAGATATCCCTCGAACATACCCTGGAGCTTCAGAGAAATATAAAAGCATGCGGGCAAATAAACCAAGGCCACAACGATTGCCAGGGCTAGTGGCTCCGGTGCGGTGGCCGGGATGCTTTGCCGAACAGTTTGATTGGGTGATGATTGGAATAGATAGAGCCTGAGTCCGATAATCGACCAAACAACTGGTATCGTAAGGCCGCTAACAAGTTGTGATTGTATTTCTATACGAAACACATTGAACAAAGGCTGGAGGATCGCTGTCCAAAGCGCCTGTTCGAAAATGTCCCAATTTCGCAGAACATCAGCGATCACATTTGTAAATGAGTAAATAGTTTGCAACGATGCGGCCACTGACAGGACGCTTGGAATCACCAAAAAAACGCCAAAGCGCTTCAATATCCGCTCTAAAGTCGCGACAGTCGGGTCTTTCACATGGCGTATCTTCGCCCCTGCGGTCGCCAGAGCCGCCTCTAGGGCGTTAAAATCTGCGCCGGCTCTCTTCGTCATAAGATCGCCTGCGATCTGAACCAGGAGATTCCAGGACGCAGATGCGTCATTGTGGTTTGGAAGAATCGTCCCGAGAGTCGCGATCAAACCGGCCCTGTCATTTCCTTCCGGGTCAAACTCGACGACTGCGCAAAGGCGGGCAATCTGCGCCACGAGGTCCGTCGGGCACGGCTCGCGGCTCATGAGCGCCCAAGACTGGGAAACACAGGAGCTGAAAGCAACGAATGCCTTCTTCTCTTTATCGGTCATTATAATGGCGCCTGGCTGCACAGCTGCGTTGAGGGCAGCTGGCAAGTCGATCCGGACGGAGGCTGGTGCGGTCGGACCAACGGCAACTACGAGGCGATCGCGGGCGGTGTCTAACGGTCGATTCCAGCCGAGGTCGCCGTTACCAAGCCGCGATGCCTGCCAATGGCGAACCAACTGATTGATAGTCTTGCCAAACGGGCTATCGATGTTAGCCGACAACGATAAAGTCGTTTTCGCCTGAAACGCAATAAAGCCGCCGTCTAACGTCGCCACCAACAGGTCGTCTACAGGAGCGCTCGTCTCGAAGCGAAGCCAGACCGGTTTTGCGCCTCCTAACCCAAGGCGGTGGTCAACGCAAACGTCCGCAAGTATCCACGTTGCGACCATAGCGCCCAAACGTTGCTGAAAGAGCATACCACTGGCGGTGGCCTTGCCCCCTCCGGTAGCGTGGAGGTCTGTCATGCGTCGGGGCGAAACTGCTGGCTAGACTTATGGACACACTCTAACACGCACCGCGCTAACGCTCATAGCACTCGTAGCCCGGCAGCATTACTTTCCGCAATTGCAGTGAAACGGCTTGAGTGAAAGGCACCCGTTCCACATCGTCAAGAGATTACCGTCCGCCATCGGTCCGTTGCAGGCCGCCCCTTGATACCTCAATACCCCTGTGCGCAGCACGCGCGTGTGGAATTTCTGGCTGCGCCGCCGTCTCCGAGTTAGCGAGTTTGCGGCTGGGGCCTGGATGCGGATCTCTGAGCTATCCCAGCCTTGTTGTACCCGCGGTGACGTCCCGCATCCGCTGGATCAGCCACTGGCATGTCGTGCGGCAGAGCTGGCAATTCTTCAAGACAGATTATCCCGGAGGCCTCGGGCACTGCGTGATGCACACGGCCGGGTCGCCGCGCGAAACCGCAGGGGGCCGCCATTCGCTCGGTCTGGTATTTGGCAATGTACCGCGGAGCCAGCATCTTCCTGTTGGGCGAGGCCGACTGGCGGCTGACGCTGCCGCTGTTGTTCTGGTTTGCCGCTATGTGCTGCTGCTCGCGCATTTCATGCCGCGGCTGAATCTCCGAGCGGAGATCGCCTGCCTGTCCCTGTCATAGACGGCGGCGCCGACCGCAGCCGCAGCTCTTGTCACGCGAGCTTGGCCCAAGGCCGAGCGACGATGTCTCGTTCGCGCGCGACATCTATCCGTCGCTGACGGCGATGAGCGGGTTCCAATGGGTCTCGCGAAGAAGCCAGCGCGGCCACGCGCCAGGAAAGCGCGGCGCCCTTCCGGATGAAGAGAAGATGAAGCTCCTTGCGTCGGCGGCGGAAGCGGCAAAGCCCAATTCGCGTCACAAGGGCTTCTTTGCGCGCCTTCGCCATCCCGTCGCAACGCCACCCTATGACGACGATCAGCCGACGCAGCGCTGGCCCGTCGTAAGCGGCGAGTCCATCGTTGCCCGGCAGCAGGCCACGCTCTACTACATGCCGGCCCTTGCGGGTGACGAGGGAGATGTCGAACACGAAGTGCCTGAAACGTGGCTGACGCTTACGCCGATGCAATATGCCAAGTTTGCGCAGTGGAAGGACGGTCACTTCGCCGAAGACTGGGCGGCAACGCGGCTCCCGGCTGGCTCGCGGATATTCCCGGTTGCCCAACAGCCGGCTGCGCTGACCTTCGCCGCGCTGGAATTCACGCAGGGCGGCGCCTTCTATCCCGGGATAGAGCTGACGTCCGTGGTCCGGCACAGGAGCTTCTATAGCGAAGCTTTCCGGGTAGCGGACGCTTTGGTGGCAGGCGATCTGACGAAATGGATGGCGCTGCCCTGGCAAGCCGACTTTTACGAGTGCCGGGATCACTGGTGGCCTGCTGTGCGGCCCGACGATGTCATACCGGTCGGCAATTACGAACGCATCATCGAGGAATTCGAGCGGGAGGTCGCTACCGGTGTACTGGCCGATGTGCTGATCGCGCGCCGGCCATGGACCCGCGGATGCTGAGTGGGTTCGGGAAATCGAGGCCGCCTGTCGTCGCTACGGCACCGCATGTTTCTTCAAACAGTGGGGCGGCAAACCTGGTTGACGCCACAGGGCGCGCGTCGCAGGTGCTCGGTCCATTCGAT
This sequence comes from Bradyrhizobium sp. CCGB12, assembly GCF_024199845.1. NCBI lineage: Bacteria > Pseudomonadati > Pseudomonadota > Alphaproteobacteria > Hyphomicrobiales > Nitrobacteraceae > Bradyrhizobium > Bradyrhizobium sp. CCGB12. The sequence goes on from NZ_JANADO010000001.1 coordinate 5,384,119, forward strand.
CGAGGTTTCAGCCATGGAAGATCCCTTCAGGAATCCAGAAAATCACAAGAAAGTGGTGAGATTCGTAACTGCGCCCTCGCCCTCTTCGTCACCCGCACCCGTCGCCCATCGCCTCACAGCGCCGGACGCGGTTGTGCTCCGCCAACACTACTAACTCTGTGCCGCGCGATCTGTGCACCGGAGCCGTCAACCACCATTACAACCGTGCCCGCACCACGGTCATATTCTGGATCGCTGGCGATATCCCGTGCGACGCGGGCGCCGTACTGGACCGCTAGTTCAGCGGAGCCAAATAGCTCTCCCTCCTCGTCCGCCCGTATTTGACCATAGTGAATGATCGGGAAGTAGTAGCGCTGCACAGCAATTTCTCCGTCCTTTAGCGGGGGCGATCATGCGCCCATCCCGGAACGGGCCGCACCTGTCGAAAACGACAGGGTCCGTGCGACAGTCAGGCAGCCACCCGCACCGGCCGCACCATGGGGCAAATTATTCACACGTGAATAATTTGAGATTCAAGGCTCTTGCGCGGTTCCACTTTTAGGAACTGAACATTCCCTCGGCCGTTTAGGGGGACATCCTAAATAGATCGGAGCGCGATGTAATGACGCTGCACCGCCGAAGAATAAAGCAGACGCGTTCCCTCGAAGAACGAATGGCCGAACAGGCAGACAAGCTGAAGGACAAAGCCAGTCAGTTGCCCGCTGGAGCGGAGCGTGAGAGCCTGCTCAAGCGGGCCAGGGTTGCCGAGACAGGCGCGCATCTGGTCGATTGGATTCAGTCTCCAGGCTTGCAGCCGCCAAAGTGACACCAACCTCACTGTCGATGCTAATCGAGATCCAAGCCGATCTTGCGGAGCTTAGGCGGCTAGTCCGCGAACTGCCTCCGGAAACTACTCGGATTTTGCAAATCTTCGCGGACCGGATGGAAGCCCGTGCCCGGGCGATGGACCGGATGACCTAAAGGTCGCGTTTCCCGGGGCCTGAAGGGAACGCACCGCGCGACGGAGGACTCGACGAAAGCATTTTCGTTTGAGCAAACATTGCACTTGCGTCAGCCCACTAGTTCGCTTCGCTTTTCCTGCTACTTAGATTGGTTATTGCCGCCGGATTTTCCCGGGTATGCGATGAAGTACATTTTGTTTGCCTCGGCAGCTGGGCGCTGCTCAACCTGCTCTATGTTTTTATCGTGATCCTGCCCCGCAAGGGAAGACATTTACCTGCTTCGCTCGCCCGAACCGTCGCTGGGATCAAGAAGTTCGTACAGCGCGGAAGGCAACCACCTTCCTGAAGGGAATTGACCGTGCGGAGCCTCGCAGTTTTGATCGCCGTGGCGCCTGTCTCCTTCTTGTGCGATGGCAGTGGCAAGCTGTCGTTTGTCGGTAGCTGGCCAATTTGTTTGTTGAAGTCGTCGTTCGGCAAAGTTTCTCCCGGGGTTGCGCACCAGGCGCCATGTTGTTAGACCGCGCTCTCAAATTTAAAGGAGCGCCGCGTTGGCTAAAAAGACAAAAGCAGTTCGCCGCGAGTGGACGAAGGACGACATCAAGGACCTGAAGGCGCACTCCAAAGCACGCACGCCTGTCGTCAAAATCGCGAAGTTGACCAAGCGAACAGAGGGAGCGCTACGTCAGAAGGCAATCGTACTGAGGATTGGGCTCGGACATCAGCGGTAATTGAAAACTCCACCGATTGCATCCGGCTGCCAGATTTCGATATTGATTTGGCAACGGTCTGACGAGATCGGGTGCAGACTATCGATTGTGCGATGGCGGCGGCCCTGCACTTGCCCGAGGTCGAGGCCTCGCGGTCCCGGCAGCCCCGTCGGCGAGCCCTCCCCTCGGGCGACCAACTGACATTTCGACCCAGCCCTCAATGCACGCTCGTCGAAAGTCCATAGATCGGCACATATTTGTTGTTCAGCGTCTTGATCCGTGCCGCGAACGACGTTCCTGCCGTGTCGGCCGTCTCAACAACTTTGCGCCCGCCCTGCCCGTAATTTGTCACAACTGAGAGGGTCGCGGCGGTCCAGTTGGTGCCCCCGTTACACGTGACGTCAACGGTCAAATCCGTGTTCAGCGTCGGGTTCGCGAAGCCGTTATCGAATTCGAGCAACACACGTGCATTGCTAACAGACGAGTCGGCGGTTTGCGCGGTTGTGACCGCAGTCATGTTGTTAACAACAATTTGAATTGTGTAGCGAAGCGGGAAGACACCCGCTGCCGAATCTTCGGTGAGAGTGCTTGTCCCGGTGGCGTCAGAGTCATTCCGGAGAAGTCCATTCATGGTCATAATCTGAAGAGTTTGTTTAGCGATTGCGTCAACCGCATCACGGTCAAAAGCGCATATCCGGCCGTGGCCGTTGCTGAGTCCGAAGACTCGGAACGAGCCATCTGTGGCCGGGACACGCGGAGGCCGTAGAGTCTGATGCCGGGATCTAGCTCGATATCGACATGCCCAATTATCGGCTCTCGCCCTGGCCGGGCGGACAATACCCTCAAGTGCAAATCCTCTCTTCAGTGCGCCGCGTTAGGCGGGCGCAAATGGTTCGCTCGCCGTCCGTCGCGTAGAACGCTACACTGTCGTCATGGATGACCATGCGTTCTCGCGGCGGGTCGTCGGGCAGATATCGGCGCTTCCAGTCGGCAACGATCTGCTGTCCTGTGGTCACGGAGGCCTCCGAGGTTGGGACCAATAATGACTAGTGCGGCTCCCGCGGCCCGCCACTAAACGCTGGAGCTAGGAATCCACCGCGCGCCTGGTAAAGAGGTCTTTGAAGATTAAGGCCGGGGCTTGGTTAGGGCTGGTAGTAAGACCAGATACGATTGGCGACGCGCAGACACAGGGCGCCACCCTCAAAAAACGAGGGCCGGGACAAGACAGTTGGCGCACCTAGAACTGGCCGGCATAAAGTTGCCCGGGAGAAAACACCGCGCCGCGGCCTTCCTTTGTTCCTTTGACAACCTAAAAGCGTTTTTTTGTTGTGCGGTTGTGTCGCGGTCAGCTAAACTTCCCTGCCCGGACAGACGTTAGGCAATCGCCAAAAATCTCTATGCGATTCAATCGCACCGAAATTGCCTAACCCGGCCCTTAAGCTCTTGAAGTAGCTTAATTCAATCAGTCCTCCCGGGATCGCCAAGCCTCAAAACGGGGCTTGAATTTGCTCACGGAAACACCCCTCAGTTACCTTCCGTTTAGAACTTCTGTTTTGGTGGGTAACAGACGGGCTTTCTTCTCTTCGCAGGGAAGGATGGCGGAGATCGTGCGTGACCTCTCGCAACGTCCGCCGCATCAGCCCAAAAACCGCCGGCTGACATTGATGATGAAGCCAACGGGCGCACCGATGATGGCGCCGAGCAAGCCGTAACCAAGGGCGCCGAACGCGCCGATCATCACCGCGCCGTAGAAGAAGCCTATCCCGGAGCACAGGACCGTCATGCCAATCAAGGTCTGATCGTTCTTCTCTTCGATCCGGTGCAGGCGTGGCTCCTTGGATCCCTCCACATAGGGCCCGGCTGGCTCACGCGAACCGCAGTGCGGACAAGCCAAGGCCGAAAACGAGACACCTCTGCCGCAGTCGTAGCAGCAGATCAGTTCGTGTCGTGCGCGCTGACCCGTCATGAGCCCAGCCTCCTCAGTACCCGCGGCGCTATAAGGCCCACCGTTGACGCGACGGGGGTGTCGGCGATCACTTGTTCTAATGGGTTAGGTTGGGCTGTCGACGATCAGCTTAGACGCCATTTACCCCGGCAAATATCTCTATCTCAACAACTCATCGATCGAAACCTCGCCAAACGGATTTGAAATCGCGCGCCTGGCGACGAAAAGACCGATCACGCGCGTCTGTGGCGCGCGCAACGCTCCGCGTCTCGACGAGTTCCCAGACGCATTGGAAGTAAAGCATCTCCACCGGATGCCGCGCATCTCGAAGCTTCGCAGGATAGTTGCCGGTAAGATTGAGCCGGGTACCAAACCTGGAGACGCCGGCCTTCTTGAGCGCAGCCAAGACTTTTGATGCACGAGTGTCCGCCACAGCACCTGAAACGAAGTCGGAGGGCACGGCAGTCCGGTCCAACGCGAACTTCTCCGCGATTGTTTTGAAGGTAGCCCCCTTCTCGAGCCACAACGCCTCGTAAGCACCTAACTCCCGGCGCGGCGAAATTGACCGTACGGCCGGCCCGTCATTCATTCGTGCGAGAAGGTTCATCGCCCCACCCTATCCACCGACAGCAAAATCCGAGTTGTGTAGGCGCCTCGTAGGAAATTTGACTAACCTTGCGCGCCTGAAGGCGAGCCATCGCGGTATTTGCTGCCTGAGCCCACTCGTTGGGCGTACCGCCAGGGACGCTCGTTAAATGAAACATCCCTCAGCCGTTTGGCTTTCGCTCAACAAAGATCCGGCATCCCAGGTGCGCAGCGATGATCGCCGCGGCACCGACGTCCAGCCAAAGCCAATCCTGCCGTTTCAGATAAACAGGGATGAACGGATTGAAGAGGACAGCCAGCAACGCAAAGGCGGTCGCCCAAATGTTCGATCTCTCCGCGAAGCCAAATGCAGCGACCACGGCGCAAAAGCCACAAATCACGATCCGGAGGAGCGTGTAATAGCCGTACGGCATGTTCAGGGTCCCAGCCAGCAACAGGGCAACCGCAACCAGCCAAAGCAGCTTAGGTAACCTGTTCACCTACGCGCGTCTTCCAAATAGGGCGCCAGGCCGCCCATGGCCATGACACCGAGCCAAAGGACTATGCCTGGGACCGCGAGCGCTAAAGCTTGCCACCACTCCCACTGCCAACCGCCGTGGGCGCCGTAATAGACAGCCGCCGCGGCTAGGAATGACCCAACAACAGGAAGCGCAGCAGCGAGAAGGAAGAGGATGAAGCTTACAAATGAACCGACGCCCAAGTAGAGTTGCATCCCTTCCATTCCCGCAGACACTTGGGCAATGAAGATGGCGACATAGGCCAAAAAGAAAACGGCTGCATTTCAGTTCTCCCCCGTGCGCCGAATCGAGCCCGCAAAAAGTATGCCCAATGCACGCGGAAGTCGTCAAATCGCTGCAGTCGCAACCACGGCCCTGTCGCTAAAAGTGGGCAACACAGCTCCAGAAACCCTTGAAATCACTCAAAGGGATAATGTTGCCCACTTCCCTCCAAGCCATTGGAAATTAGAGAAAATGAGGGCCCTGCCGGGCCCACCAACATGATCAATAGCTTACATCGGTATCGTCGCCTGGAGCGTCGCCGCCGGTTCCGGCCATTGAGCAAAAGGATTCCGCACTTCTGGCCGCCGTTGCATCTATCGGTGCCGATGGTACTCGCTAACAGGCGACTTCGGTGAGATCCAGCGGCCCGCTTCGTAGCAGCTCGGCAAAGCGCTCCTTGGCAATGGTTGGCAAAGCCTGCTCGTCCGCTGACACCTTGCGTCGCAACGTTCTGACTTCTGGAGTGTCATAGCCGACCATCCGGTTGCGATCGGGCACGATGTCAATAGTATCGCCGTCAACCAGTCTGCAGGAGTTGACGTCAATTGGGGTCGCGTGAGCGCTGGGCGATCGCGCTGCGCATCATGCGACGGCGACGCGATGAGACCGTCCTCCTTGTTGACGACGCGCATGACGATCTTCAGCCCATCGTCGGGCAAAGGGGGACATTGCGCTCCTCGTCAGTATTAAGGATTGCTGGCTTTGCTTTGGGGTGAATCGACTCCGCGACCGCGTTCGACGCGGTGGTCAGGAATCCGTAGACCAGATGCGGACTAGGCACCAGTTTTGACTTAGTGCTGCGGTCGCCCTGTATTCCGTCCAATCCAGACCAGGCCTTCGTTTTCCGACACTATCCACGAGGCGAAATCGGGCGGAACTTGGCGGGAACATGAGGCGCCCAGCTATCGACGCCCCCCCTCTGGCAAAGAGACGCAGCTGGTTCCAAACGGTAGAAACTGGAACAACTTCGTGTCATGGTTGCCATAAGGGGAGGCTCACAACCATGACCGAAAGATATGAGTCGCTTGCGCGACGGCGCATGCATCCGAAGCTCCGGGTCTTGGCCAACAGCGACGCGCGGGTCAACGCTGCCAAAGCTGAGGTACAGGGCTGCCTCAAAGTGACTTCCGCCCTCGCCACACAAGCCCCGCGGCTCGGCGCCGCGGTTGCTCCCGGGGAGATTTCCAAACGTAAAACCGCGGTCAAGGACCTGAATACCGCCGATCGGCGCGAAAATGTCGAAGTGAATGTTTTCGTTCAGTCGACTGAACCGGTGAGGCTCGGACCGCATGATCGCGCTCAAGGCCGCCGGCTCGCCGCAATGCGTCTCGGGCTTGAGGAGATCGAGAACCTCGCTGGCGATGCCAATATCGTCATCATCGAGCCGGCGGAGAATTTGAAGCCGCCGCGGCCGCTCAAGGGCAGCGCGACGACCAGTACCCCGACGGCTCGCGTGGTCGGCAACGAACGCAAGAAGCATGGCGACGGTGCCGGCGTCATCATCGGGGTCATTGACGTTGAGGGATTCGATTGGGCCCATCCCGATTTCCTGAACCAGGCCGGCAAATCGAGATTCGTGAGCATCTGGGATCAGGGCGCGAAAGACGGCACACGACCGATTGGGTTCGATTACGGCCGCGTCATTACTTCTGCCGACATGGCTCAGGCGGTTGCCGAGGCCAAGCAGGTGCATGTGTCGCCACATGATCTCGAGCCGCAATCGCAGATGGTCGTCGGCGCGCACGGGACCCATGTGGCCAGCATTGCGGCCGGCAATAGCGGCGTTTGCAGCAAGGCCGACATCGCCGCAGTCCTCATTTCGCTTCCGGACGAAGACCTCGAGCGCAGAACCTCATTCTACGATTCGACGCGGCTGCTCGATGCCGTGATCTACCTGCTTGATCTTGCCGCCGACCGACCGATCTCGATCAATATCAGCCTCGGAACTAACGGGCATGCGCATGACGGCTCAAGCGCGCTCGATCGGTGGCTCGATGTCCTGCTCGCAGAACCTGGCCGATCGATTTGCATTGCGGCCGGCAATGCGGGCCAGGAACGACCCGAAGCTCCGAACGATCTCGGATACATGCTGGGCCGCATTCACGCGGGCTCGCGCATCGCGGCGCAGGGGCTCGATCACGACCTTGAGTGGGAAGTGATCGGAGACCGCATTAAGGACGCTTCCGAAAACGAGATGGAGCTTTGGTACGAACCGCAGGACCGCTTCGCGATCAGCATCCGTCCGCCGGATGGGCAATGGATCGGACCGATCGCGCCGGGCGAATTTCTGGAGAACTTCCAGCTCGCCGACCGCACCATGCTCAGCATCTACAACGAGCTGCATCATCCCGCGAACGGCGCCAACTACATCGCGGTCTACTTGACGCCCTTCATGGGCGACGTCGTGGTCGGCGTGAAGGCCGGAACCTGGCTCGTGAAGCTCCATGGTCTTGTCATCCGCGACGGCCGCTTCCACGCCTGGATCGAACGCGACGATCCGGTCGATATCGGCGACGGTGCGCGATACTGGCCTTCGTTCTTCTCGGCGCGATCAAACGTCGACGCCTCCTCAGTGAGCGCGCTTGCTTGCGGCCAGCGCGTCGTCTCGGTGGCGAATCTCCACGAGGCGCGCCGCAGCGCGCATATCACATCGAGCCAGGGGCCGACACGCGACGGCCGGCCCAAGCCCGACATCTTGGCACCCGGCACAGACATCGTCGCCGCGAACGGTTTCGGCGATCCGGCCGAGCCGTGGATACCCATGACCGGCACCAGCATGGCAAGCCCGTATGTGGCGGGCGTGATCGGATTGATGCTCGCAGTCGAGAAGACTCTCACGGCGGCGCAGATCCTCGGCATTCTGAAAGCGACCGCGCAACCGTTGCCGGGCGGCACGTTCGAATGGGTGAACGATTGCGGTTTCGGGGTGATCATGCCGGAGGCCTGCCTCGGGGAGGCGGGACACGTCACGGCCCGGCTCGACGCGAAGGATCGTTTCAAGGGGCGCGTGTCATGAAGATCACGTTGCTGCCCTCGGAGAAGGGCGATTGCTTGCTGATCGAATCCGACGACGTCGCAATCCTCGCGGATGGCGGCATGCCCGGCTCATACGCGGCCGAGGTACGGCCCTTCCTCGGACGCTTCGCTGCGGCCGGTGGCGAGCTCGATCTCGTGTACGTCTCGCATGTCGACCAGGATCACATCGCCGGCGTCCTGCAGCTCCTCGAAGACAAGGTCCAGTGGCGCGTTCACAAGCACAAGGTCGCGAACAATCGGCCTTCGACCAAGCCCAAGTTTGATGAGCCGCCGGTCGTCAAACGCATCTGGCACAATTCCTTCAAGGCCCTGGTTCCGCAGAATGCAGGCGAAATCGGCACCATGCTGGCGGCGCGGGCCAACACTCTGTCGAGTTCGGGCAATCCCGCCGCGATCAAGCTCGCGGCCGCCTATAGCAACATCGCTAACTCCATTCCGGAGGCGATCAAGGTCTCGCGGCGCATTGCGGCCGATCAGCTCGACATCCCCTTAAACGGCGAGTTCAACCACCTGCTTGCCATGGTGCGCGGCAACAACGCCATTAGGCTCAAACCCGGAAGCAAGCTGTCGATCCGCGTCATCGGGCCATTCGAGAAGGATTTGGAGATACTCCGCGACTATTGGAATGCATGGCTCATGGACGTGAAGAATGCCAATGCGGTGAGAAGCCTGAAGGAGTGGCTTGAAAATAACCGCGCGGGTCTTCCCGCCGGAACCCTCGACCTGTCAATCGACGACGAGATTGGCCGGCGCGCGAAGGTCACGGAGCCGAATCTCGCCTCGCTCATGTTGCTGCTGGAGGAAACAAAGGCCGGCGGCGGCGTCACGCGCGCCATCATGACCGGCGACGGCCACCACGAGGACATCTTGGCCGGGCTGGAGCATCACGGCCTTCTCGCAGACGGCAAGGGACTTCATGTGGACCTGCTGAAGATCCAGCATCACGGCTCGGAGCACAACCTGGACCGGGATTTCGTCAAGCGTATCACCGCCGATCACTACGTTTTCTGTGCCAATGGCGAGCACGAGAATCCCGACCTGCGGATCATCGAGGTGCTGTTGAAATCCCGTCTCGGAGGGGATGGCGAGCTCTCGCCCAATCCCGAGGCCGGCCAGTCTTTTACGGTCTGGCTTAACTGCTCGAGCCAATATCTCAAGAAGCAGATCGAAGCCAAGGAGGAAGCCGGCAAGTCGACCGCGAAGCTGGAGAAATCGCTCGAGCATTTTCTGCGGGTCGAGGAGGCGCTGACAGAAGCGAAGGCCGAGAGCGGCGGCAAGCTCAAGGTGAAAGCGCTGAAAGCCAATCCTCTTGTGCTCGAGATCTGATCGCTTCGCTACCGAAACGACGGGTACGCTGGCAACGGAGAAGAGCCGATGGAGTTCAGCGCCGAGTTTCTCGCTGTCACGGCCGGTGGTGCCGCCTGCTGGGAGCGATGAAACGAGGTCACTACAGCTTGTGCTGATCGCGCCACGGATAGAGCATCATGGGAGCGATGAGACCTGGCGTTTTGCCAGCTCTGCGCCGTTCCTCCTCGCGGTGGATGCCGAGCGAGAGATAGATCAGGGCCGCGCGCGCGAGCCGGTAGAGGTGGATCGTCTTGGCCTGAAGATCGTCGCGGGCGATGGAATAGGCAAGGCGTCCGCAAACATGTCCGAGATTGGGTCGCCGCCGGATCGAGGCAGCAGCATCTCGTGGACCTTGAGATAGCTGTGCTCCAGCTTGTTCAAGAGCTCTTGCGCCTCTCATAACACCCTGAAGCTCTGGATCGAACAGGTCTTTTGAAAGCCAGTAGAGCCCGCGCAAGGGCCAGTTCCTTGACGCGGATAAATCCGTGGCGGATGGCGTGGCTTCTTGTGCGGGTTCTCAAACCAGACTGTTTTGAAGGACGAACGTCGCGCGCCTTGATGCCGAGCCCGCACAGCTATTGAGAAATAAAGCGATCTTTGTCGAATATGGAATATGCGGTGCGATACGCTGCCTTCACCTTCTCAACCGCAAGACCGTAGCTCGGAAAACCGCCAAAAGAGTGGGTAACAGGGCCCCGAAAGTCCTTGAAAACGCCTGAAGCGAGATCGTCGCCCACCTCGGCATAACGTCTCGAAAGGCCTTGCCGAGCCCACCAACGAAATCAAGTACTTACAATGAGCCGCTTCGCTTGATCGGAATCACCGCACCAGAAACGTGCGTCCTTCGTTCGCCGGCTGTTCCGCGCTTGCCTATTTTCTCGACCGCATCGGATAAATAGTCGGGATGGTGATGGCCGTACGTGTTGAGCAGCACCTGTAGCGACATTCCGAGATAACCTGCGGCCTGCCAAGGATCCGCACCTCTCTGCATGAGCCACGTCGCTGCGGTGTGTCGCAAAGTGTGGGGGGAGATTCCCGGACCAAGTTCCGCAAGCCTAACGGCAGTCCTGAACGCCGTTTTGACCGAGCTCACAGGCTTTCCGTTGTACTCGACAAAATGCTTTGCCTCTGGATCGATCCGATGCCAGCGCCGCAGGTGAGCAAGCAAGCGCAAGGGGATCGGCACAGTCGGCTGTCGCTTGTTGGTCTTCGCCGCCCCCTGCTTCAGACGGTAGTAGCGACCTCGCTCCAGATCTACGTACGATCGACCAAGCGCTGGAATGGGAGATGCGGCTGCGATGGCCCCGGCACGGGTGCCGCTGTAAATTCCCAATAAGATGAAGCGAGCAAGATGTCGCAGTGGCCGTTTGCTCGTTGCGACCTTTATCTCATCCGACCGCCGACGCGAACCCTTCTGCATTTCGCGATGACGCCAGCAGGTCCAGATCAGTTTGGCTGCATCGCTGCGCGTCAACCACTTGTCTCTCGGCTCTTCTCAGGCAGAGAGACCTTCACGATTTCCCGATGATACCCTTCGTGTGCATGGTGACCGATGGCGGCGCGGAGATCTTCAAGAGCTCGGCGTGCACCGCCCCTTTTGCAACGTTTTCTGGTGTAGGAACGACATGCTTCACCATTGACCTCGCCGAGCATTTTTGCCCCCCACCACACATTCAATCGTTCAATTCGTTTTTTGAACTTGCGGATATTTGGGATGTTATCTTCGTTTTCGCTATCGACACTGAAGCGACTGCGAAGCTTGTCTAGCTGGGCATCCAAATAAATCGAGAGGACATCCGCAATAGCGATATCGTCTATGTGACGAACTCGTCGCTTCGGAATGTGCTTGGAAGTTATGTAGTCCCTTAGTCTTTCTTCCGCGAGCGCAATCTCATCTGGAGCGCAGCCTGTGCTGACATCCCGTCCGCTGTCTCTGATGATCCATGTCGCTTGGTGAGTGACCTTTCGGTTTTTATCTCGGCGGGCGGCCTTGAGCTGGAGTCTGGCGCCCTTGCTTCTTCGCGGCATAGCTTTCGCATCCGTTCGATATGCGCCAGCGTGGTAAATTCCTTGCCGGCAATCTTTTCGATCACTAACCGGCTACGATCGCGCTCACGGCGCAGTCCCGCGACAGTCATTCCTCCTAAAGGAAATGCTATCTTCGCGGCATCGGCAAGGCGAAGAGGGGTATCAGGTGTAATTTCAGATTGCGTTCGATCAGACATCGACGCTTTTCAGCTGTGGTGGAGCTCATACGAGTAGATCATTGCAGAGAGTTACATTCGCATAAAGTATCGACTCTCCTTCATCGCATGATTGCGGCCGTCCTCGCGCAAACGAACAGGATAGCGTAGGAAGAGAAAATGGATCGGTCGCTGCAAAGGCGAGATGGTGGATAGAGCTTTTACGCGAGGGAGTGCTCCCATCCCGCTTGCTGCTTTGGTCGTCACAGCCATTCGCCGGGTCAAGGATAGTTAATGACTTACCGATCGCATACCTGGATGCCCGGGAGCGAGAGCTCAGTCGGATCTCATGTCACCTTTTTTACGGCCGTACAGTCGGTTTTGTGGCGGTTGAAATTACGTGGATGCGAGGCCGGAAACAGAAGCGAATTCCTAACCGGGCCTCGCGATCGCCGTTCCCCTCGGAGAGAGAACGACGAGGCGCTCGCCATCAGCCAGCTGCGGCGCTGCCTTCGCTGAGAGGCCTGAGCCAGCCTCTCCAATAGTGAAGGATAAAAAAATGGCCGCCCGGAAGGCGGCTAGTTCTTGGTCTTACCATCTTACTACTTTTTCAGGGCGTCACCGGCGTCGCGCGCCGCATCCTTCACATCTCCCGCGGAGTTGTGGGCGGCCCCCTTCGCTTTGTCGATCTTGCCTTCGGCTTCCATGTCTTTGTCGCCACTCAGCTTCCCGGCACCTTCTTTGAGGACGCCTTCTGCCTTGTCAGCAGCGCCCCTTCACATGTTCGCGGTCCATGATCGTGTTCCCTCGCTAGTCCGGCTGCCAGGTCGACCAAAAAGTTGCGCAGCGGTTCCTCGGAGGGACCGGCGTGTGTTGAAACTACCAAAGCCGGACACCTTTCTTCGAAGGCAGACCTATTTGCCATTTCCTCCTGCAACTCCTCAGCTTTGTTAGCGCTGATGACCCAGGCCGATGCCCAACCCGAGGGCTTTTTGACGCAGTGAACCAACGGTTCGCTTCATCTCCTTCGATATTTTCGAAACGGGTGTTCGATCCTTCGAATGTCTCTTGAGAACCCGCAGATCAGCGGGCGTCCACTCGCGTCGCGTTGGCTTCTTTTTGGCAGGTTGTTTCAACTTGTTAGCTCCTTACTCTTCATTAGGCGGCGCTGTTAGCACAGCGAGCGGAATTTTCAACCAACGAGTTCGTCATTGCGATCAACGTCTAAGATTCTGTAACCTGTGGATGAGCAAGTTCCAGACCTAAGCGCATTAGATTTGGAGCTCTGCACGCGCGGGTCCATTTCGCCGCTCGGCATGTGCTATCGTAACAGAATTCGGTACGCAAAAGGCGCGGATCCCATCACAGGGCCTCTGCTCCAGCTCGACGAAGGGTTCATGAATGGCCCTGCCGTTTGGCGCGCTCGCCAGCGTCTTATTACGGTTGTTTGTGATGTTTTGTGGAGGACATCGGCAACTGCTGCGGCAGGCGACGCCGCGTCCAACCCGGAGAACGATGCGACTTTCGAGGCTGCGCCCGCACGTGCGAAGTAGCTGCGGAGAGGCGGCGGCGAGCTGTACGCGCTGACAAGCGCCATTGCCGCGAAGCGATTTACCGCGTGAGCCGCGGGCTTTATGGCTGGTCAGGTCTTCGGCGCCGTATAAGCACTTGCGCCTCATATCTCGCATCGAGCTGCGGGAGTGAAATTGTTGCTGATCGGAAGGAAGCCGATACCTCAAAGTGATCCGCACCAGGCAGGAGAGATTGCTGCAACACGGTTGACAATCACGTGCTTTCTCAGGGCGAGCGGCTCCGGGACATGGAGTTCGGATCAAACCGCCCATCTGCAACTGGATATAGGAACGTAGAATGTAAAGAACTATTCTCGTGTATGCCCTTCAGTCCCTGACGAACGGAGCTGCCAGTCTTTGGGGCCAAGAGGAGAGTGTCAGTAGCTAGACTCTGGCGAATATGCGGTGTCGCCCGGCGCCGCAACGGGGGCTTCCGATCGCGCGTTCCTCAGATGATTGCGATCTCGAACTCGATCGCGTCCTCTGCGCTGGACTTTCCGCGAAGACGCAAGTCGAGCCTCAGGTATCGCTTTGGACGGACGAAGCAATGCTTGTACATCCGAACCACCGGCGAAGCTGGCGCTAAGCAACTGTTACTTGGACGCATCTTGCTGGTCTTGACCTTTCAAGAGAGGATGGCAACGCTTTACCGACCTGCGACCAGGCAGACCACCCGCCTACGCTTGCTGCTCGACTTCCCGGGCTTTTCTTTGCCGAATAGGGCGTTGCACTGCCCGGCAGTATGCCGTTGCGTACTGAACGATGGTGCGCCCGAATCGCATGATCCCGCTAGCGCAATTTGAAACTCGTTGATGGGACGTCGGCCGCAGCCGGAATGATAGATCCTATCTGAACGCATCGAGGTTTGGTGAATGGCTGAATTTGACTTGCCGCAATTGAGTTTTCACCGGATGAAGGTGAGCTAACCCCGACGTTCAGACGGCTTTGATCAGGACTTCGCCGCTTACGCGCAATCCCGTACGGCGTGCATGACGTTTTCGCGGGAAATAATGCCGGCGAGCCGCTGATTAGCATCGAGCACCGGCATGCTCCTAAGACGATGATTGACCATCAAGCCAAGTACCCGCGTCAGCCGAGTGTCCGGGGCAACATAGATGAATTCGGAGGTCAGTAGATCGGCTACCGTGCGCTGCATCAGATCGGGGTATCGCGGAATCATGCGCGTGGCTGAGAAGTCAAAGCAGGACAGGTAGTCGAGCTTTGAGACTACGCCGAGCACCTGCCTGCCATCCGTGGCCGGATAAGCGTTGAAGTCTTCGGTTTTGAAAAGCTCGCCGAGCTCGCGCATCGTCGTGTCGCGCCTGACCGTCCTCGGCCTACGTGTCATATAATCGCCAACTATTTTCTCGACGAACTTGTACACGGCCTACGCCTCGGTTCCGGCCCCGCCGCCGCTTTCGTTCTAGGTAAAATTCTAGCATACTTTGCGGCAACGAGATTGACCTATGTCAAAGCTCACGGGGCAACAACAAGCAACACTTGGCATGCGAACTGATCGCTGCGTCAAGCAATGAGTGGTCCGTTCGCCCAAAACCCGGCTTCTCAGGAAGATCGCATTTCCCAACAGACCTCAAGCACGCGGAATATATTCGGTCGGGAATCTAGTACAGCTTCAGCGAGCGGAGCAGAGAAGCTCATGTAGGCGAGCACATCAGCCTCGGCTTCATCCAGGAAGGCGGCAAGTTTTGGTAGTTTGGACGGAGCTGGTCGGCGACTCTTGCGCCACTGTGTCCTGCCCGCTTCGGCATCATCCTGGCGATTCCAGTGGCGATGAAAGCGGAGACGAGGCACCTTCCGCCTTTGCCGGCATGCGCCGGGTTCCGCATGAAGTGGACGCGGGGCCCTTGAAACAGTCCGAATTGACTCGTTCCGTTCTTGTGCGATTCGCGATCGGCGGCAAGCGAGATGCCGGGGACATTTGAGAGGCTCTGTGGGCGTCTGGAGCGCGAGCGAGTTTGATCGCGCGCCGACGAGGACAATTCCAGAGTAGAAGTCCCCCACCTGTTGCAAGTTGATTGGCGACGCGTCTCCCGGCCGCTGCTTTATAAGTTTAAGTGGTCCGAGGCCTTTGCTGTCGCGAATGTCGACCTTCTCACAATGCAGGTTAGACAGGCCAGCGCTCATATGGCTGGAAAATCGTGCAGAGCGCTGCCGAGCGGCCTCTGTGAACCGGCTACTGCGCAACTGCAGAAACATAGAGCCGGGCGAAGCCTTCAGGGATGCCCGGAACGCCCCTGAATTTGTTGTGATGCCCAGCTCCGCGAGTCCGAACTCGCGGCTGATTACCTGTCCATTGGACCGGCAGCCGACCAGCTTTAACACTGCCTGCTCGCGCGGGCTTAAGGTCTCAGATAAGGACTTGAAGGTTCACGCACGTCTGATTTTCCGATCACGACACCACCGGCAGGGCAAATCGAAAAGTCGCGCCCGGCACTTGCTTGCGGTCGATTGATAGGCAACCTCCATGAGCTTCTACGATCGAACGACAGATCGCGAGACCCATGCCAAGGCCGCTCGATTTGGTGGTGAAAAAGGGATCTAAGATCCGGACACTAACATCCTCACCAATCCCGACGCCGCAATCAGTCACGCTGAGCTCCACGCGCCCCATATTGTCCCGGGATGACTGAATCACCAGTTCGCGCGTCCTGTCATTAACTGCTTGCATGGCCTCGATTCCATTCATCACCAGATTAATGATCACTTGTTGCAGCTGAACCCGGTCGCCGAGGATCGTGGGAAGTGCCGGCGCCATCTCGGTACGCATAGTCACGTGGTGATTCAACAGCTCACGTGTCAACAGCGCGATGGCCTCGTTAATGACGTCATTGATATCGAGCGGTACCATCTCGACATCACCTTTCTTCGCAAGTGTGCGGACCCGGCGGATCACGTCGCTTGCCCGTATAGCGTCGTCGATGATCCACCCCAGCGATCTGCGCGCGGCGGACACATCGGGAGTTTCGCGCCCAATCCAGCCGAGGCAGGCATCCGCGTTATTGACAATGGCCGCGAGCGGCTGGTTTACTTCGTGGGCGATGGAGGCTGCTAGTTCTCCCAGCGTCGTCACGCGCGTCACATGTGCAAGATCCGCCTGTGCCTTCCGCAGTTCTTGTTCGGCCTGATCTGCTCGTATCTTCGCGGTAATGTCGCTGCTGACGCCGCGGTAGCCGAGAAACTTGCCGCTTACATCAAAAAACGGCTTGCCGCTCGTCCGGACGTAGATCGCAGATCCGCTGCTGTTCACGGCGCGATAGATCAGATCGCGAAATGGGAGGTGTGCATCTAGAATGGCCCGATGCTGCTGCCATTTCTCGGGTTCTTCTTCGACGTCGCACGCAATTTCCCAGCGAGGCAGGCCGAGATGATGCCCTGTGGCCAAGTCGCCCGCAGCGCTTGCGTGTTCTGATATGAGGGTGACCACGTGGTCCGGCCCGGTCTCCCAGAGCCCGTCGGAAGCAGTTTCGGCATAGTCACGAAAGCGCTGCTCGCTCTCACGTAGCGCAGCAAGAGTGTTTTCCAACCGTTCCCTGGCTGCGTGTTGCTCGGTGACATCCATATGCGTTCCGATGAGTTCGACGGTCGAGCCGTCGCTTCCCACCACAGCGTGCGCAACTGAGTGTATGTGCCTTATCGTGCCATCGGGAAGACGGATTCGGAAATCGTACTCGAAGTTCCCTTTTTTCTGTTCGATAGCCTGACGCTGCACTTCCTGCTGCAGCGGCAGGTCATCCGGATGGATGCGCGCTCGGATGGCCTCAAGCGACACGAGCTCGTCCGGATCAAAGCCAAAGAGACGACTGACCTCGGCGGAGCGATAAGCAAAACAGCGACCCTGACAGTCCCAGGACCAAGTGCCTGTGCGACTGAGCTGCTGCGCGTCGGCCAGATATGCTTCGCTGCGACGCAGTTGCTGTTCCGTCTGCTTTGCTGCCGTGATGTCCGTCGCCGCCCCGACAAATTCCATAACACCAGACGCGTTTCTCGTGGCCCGTGCCAGCGCGTGAATGTGCTTTACCGACCCATCCGGCATCAGCAATCGGTATTCGTGTTCGAAATCCTCGCCTCGAGACGCTCGATCCAGAGTATCCTGGACGGATGCTCTATCTTCTGGGTGAGTGCGATCAAGGACGTGCTGCGGTGTCGGTTTCGTTTCCGGATCGTACTGGAAAATCCGAAACGTCTCCTTCGACCAAAAGACCTCGCCAGCGAGGTTCCAGCCGAAGCTGCCAGTGCGGCTTAATTCCTGTGCCTGAGCCAAATGAGCTTCGCTCCGCTGCAGAGCAAGTTCGGTTCGCTTTTGCTCGGTGATATCTTCGCAGGCGATCAGGACGAGTGGCTTGTCGTCGGCGCCCAGCATGGCCTTGGCGCTTTCGCGCACCCACAACACCGAGCCGTCTTTTCTGACCTTCTGGATGTCCCAGGTACGCAATTGCGCGATATCTGTAAGACACTCCCCGATGCGTTCGCGGGCGACCTCACGATCGTCTCCCAGGAAGACATTCAGCACGGATCGGCCAACTAGTTCTGCAGGCGTATAGCCGAGTTGACTCGCGCCGAAAGTATTGACGTTCAGGACCGTACCAGCTTCATCGACCATGAAGTACATAGCCGGATTATGCTCAAAGATTGCGCGCCACAGTTTCTCTCGATTATGCAGATCGGCCACGCTGTGCCGTAACTTGGCTGCGATCTCACGCGCAGCTTCCAGTTCGTGGCGGACACTTCCGATCAGGTGCGTTCCGACAATTGAGGCACTAAAGAATGCGACAACCACCAAAAGGTCCGGGTGGTCATCGATCCGGAGACTGATCGTGGGCAACGTGAACACGTAGACTAAAGCAGCGACGGAGGCGATGGAAAGCGCCAATGATGCGATGAAGCTGCCCATCAGCGAAAACAACAAGATCACCACCAGGCAGGCGAACGCCGTGGCTGCGAACGGACTGTGAATGTACATGGAAGCCAGCGTCACCACCGCAAGCGTAATACCACCGAAGACAAACTGAGTGGCTGAACGTCCCAACGTGGCGAGCTGGTAAAACATGCTTGTCGCCTTCTGGCCTTATAGCGAGAGTGATCATCAATTCAGACAAAATACAGCAATTTGTTCGACTCCGACAGGCACTCGTGAGCGGTTTGGAGATCGGTTGCTGAACTGAGCACAGTCGCAAAATGTCGTATTCCATACCTTCGTATAGTTGTTTTAAAACACTAACATCGAATGCTCATATCGAAAATCAAACCCTGGTCTCGCGGTTTGAGCGCCTTTCTCCTCGATGGCAACGCCGGTCAGTCCGGATTGCCGCGGAGCCGGCAGAAAGCTCGAAGCCAGTTGCAATGGAGATCGTGCCCCGTGGCGTGGTGTAGCTGAGTTTCGGTCGCCACGGTTCATCCGGCATGGGCCAAATCGGTCAGCTGGCGATTGGCAGCAATCTGACGGCGGGATCATCGCTCGACGGCGCGACCGTTTCCACCGTCATGTAGCAGCCACGCTGGACCGCTCATTCATCGTTCTTTTCGAGTAGGATGCCGCCGACCAGGCGGGCGATGGCGTCCTCGTTACGAAGGATGCCGACCAGGTCGGTCCGCTGCTTGATCTCGCCGTTGACCCGTTCGAGCGGATTGGCCGAGGGCAGCTTGGCCGGTGCGCGGCCGGGAAGCTCATGTAGGCCAGGGCGTCGGACTCAGCCTCATCGAGAGGAACGCCGCGAGCTTCGGGGACGCAGCTGGTTGGCGATACGCCGCCATTGCGGCTGCGCCACGTCCGTACCGTCCTGAGTTATGGCGCGTCGCGATGAAGGCCGGACGACACGCCGCCCAACTTTGCCGTCATGCCCAATGGGTTGCGCAACCACTTCTTCAACGGCCCCCGCGGCAGCGCTCCCAGCTGGCGTTGAGCACCTTGGCGACCGCCACCTTGTTACCTTCGTGAGCAACCGAGATTTTGAGCTTGATGCCGCGCAGGCCGCGGCAGGCGAGCTTGCGCAAGAGTGCCGTCCAGAACATCTAGGCCTTGGAGGAGGCCATGTCCCCGAGCAGATTATCGTGCCGGGCATCCTGTTCTCGCCGGCCGCGATGATAATCGCAACCGAAACGATATGGCCATTTTGGCGTACCTTCACGTAGCTGGCATCGAGCCATAAATAGGGCCGGTCGCGCTCGATCGCGCGGCGCTAGGAAGGTTTTCATCTTCTCGATCTCTTCTAGCCGACTCACCTGGCTCTTGGAGATCCCGCTCATTCTCATCGTCAGCATCAGATCGTCTAAGAGCGGGTCGCGCGCCACCCTACGACTAGGCTTCCTGGATCCCGGCGGTCAGCGCCGTCTCGGAGATTCGGCACAGCTCCAGGAAACCCGGGAAGTCGCTTCCCTTGCGCGGCTTGGGGATGCGCAGCTTGCCCGCGCCGGCGCGCGTCTCGGAGGCCCTGTCGCGGTCGCCATCGCTGAGGGCGAGGCGCTCGGCGTTCTTCTCTCTGTAGGCCCCGCCGGTCAAGCTAGCAAGCGGTGGTCCGCGACCAGCGGCAGCTGTTCAAACTTACAGAGGAGTTGGGCGTTCAAGCCGCGCTCGCCGGCGCCACGCTTGACGGGCGCTGTACCTTCGCGCCGATCGTGATCAGGCTCAGGTTTTCCGGCAACCGTCTCAGAGGGATAGTCTTCACGTCTTCGGCGCCAATCACGCGGCGCCGCACGGGGATGGCAGTTGAATCCTAGCTACGGCTTGCCACCGCAGCGCGGGCGCATGCCCCCATGCGCGCGTCCCTATCGAGGCAGCACGACAGCAGAGCTTAACTAATGCGCAGGTCTTCGGCTGATGTTTTGCCAGAGCGTCCGGTCACTGGTTCGTAGCTGATCTTGCGTCCTTCCGGCAGCTCGGTCAGTCCCGCTTTCTTGAGCGCAGACATGTGCACGAACACGTCAGGACCGTCTTCGTCGGGCTTAATGAATCCATAGCCCTTGATCGCGTTGAACCACTTCACAGTTCCCATCGCCACTTCAGTCGCTCCTCAAAACACTTCGCTGCGGCGAACATGATTGTTCGCTCGGCGTGACGGCGAGCCGATGACTAAACGCCGACGCTCACTTGGTACAGCCACGCTCGCTCCACCGCAACGGAAAACGCGAGGCTGTACCAACCATGACAATATGGCTTGATTAACCCATCACTCATCGGAACACTTTAGATCGCCGCGGTGCATTCGTTCGCAAATGGGCCGGGACATGGCGTTCGGCCGAATAGGACTTTTCTCGAACGCCATGCCAAACGCAGCGATCAACACTCTACGTCGTCATCACTCCCCTGCCGCCCCTCCGCTAATCGGGCCAGCCTCTCGTATTCCTCGGCGACCCTCATGAGCCTGTCTCTGGATCTTTCGCTGTCAAGGGAAGCAGCTTTGGTCCGCGTCGCTTCCGCACGACGTCGCCAGTGTTGGGCGTCGCAGAATGTTTTTTTCTCTTTCATGCAGACGAACATGCTTCTGATAGATCAAGAAAATGCGACACATGCACTACGTACGATCACGTAGGCCGACTTTCACAATGCAGCCTCATTTGTCGTCGTGTGTCGATGACTTCCCGCGATGGCGAGGCATTCAGGAAGCCGCGTAGCAAGGGCTCGAGCCCGACGCCTCTCAGCGGCAACCAAGATGAGCCTGGTCTGTCCGCCTTCACCCCATCGTTCCCAAAATGTGCGAGTCTCGACATAAAGCTTGAATCGCACGTGGCGTCAGATTGTAGGGTCCTAACGCAGGTGACGACGGTGTCTAGCGATCAAGCGCTTACGGCCAACGAGAATTGGGAATGTCTCACGATCTTGCGCTCACATTGCGCCCCCCCGGTGTGTCCTCGAACACGCTAATAGAAACTCCGTCGCACCCTCGATTCCCATCGGCACTCTGGTTTCACGCGCCCGGAACGAGCGAGTCTCGTCAAATGCTTCAGCCCGCGGTCGGGCAAGGCTATCGCCAGTTGCTATCGCCCAGGACCCTTCTCCGACACGCATGGCACAATTCCAACTTTGGCAATCAGGGTTCGCTTGTCCCCCACAGTTTTGGCGATGGTGAGAAGAGACCATCTTTCAGCAATCTATCCTGCTGATTACAGAGGAAGCATCACCATGCCAATGAAACACAGAACAGAAGCGCGCGCTTGCCCAGATGGTTTCACCATGTGGCCAGACGCACCGACCTGTAATCGGACTTCGATGGCTATCGGCAGTTCGAGCGAGCTTCGCCATGCGACGACTTGCAATAGCGCCGGTCAAGTCGGTCAGCCGGAGTACCCCAAGTCACATCAGCGCCGAAACAATCTAACTCTGCCAAGTCTGTGCCCCCTGGGCTCGCGCCGTCACGCCTTACGACAGCCTTGCAGGCTCACGAACGAGGCGCTGATGAACATTGTTTTGACAAACGATCTGGAAAATGAAGCGATTGCCCTTTGATACAGTCTTGATCGCCAATCGGGGCGAGATTGCTGTACGTATCATCAAGACCTTGCGCAAGCTCGGGCTTCGCTCTGCACTCGTATACCACGAGATCGATGCGGACACTCTCGCCGTGTCCATGGCCGACACCGCTATCCGCATTAGCGGGCTTACCCCCATTGCGGCCTATCTCGATATCGCGCAGATCATCGCTGCTACTCACAAAGCGCGTGCTGGCGCCCTTCATCCTGGCTACGGCTTTTTATCGGAGAATGCAGAGTTCGCCCGCGCGGTGATCCGGGCCGGCATTACGTTTGTCGGTCCGACTCCCGATAGCATGGAACTGATGGGCGATAAGATTCGAGCTCGCAACTTTGTCCAGCGGAACGGATTCCCGGTCGCTCCTAGCACCGTAGAAGAGGACGACCCCGGGACATTCTTATCCCGGGCACGAGCAGTTGGAGCCCCTTTGCTCGTCAAGCCTTCGGCAGGCGGCGGAGGCAAGGGCATGCGGATTGTGCGCGATCTCAATTCGCTGGAGGACGCGATTGCACAAGCTCGCAGTGAGGCTCAGCGTTACTTCGGAGACGGTCGACTCTACGTCGAACGATATGTCGAACACCCACGTCATCTTGAAATTCAGGTGCTCGGCGACGAGTTTGGACACGTGGTTCATCTTTTCGAGCGCGAGTGCTCGATCCAGCGGCGATTCCAAAAACTCATCGAGGAGACGCCATCGCCGGCACTGTCTTTAGAGATGCGTCAACGATTATGCGACGCCGCCGTCGGAATCGCGCGTGCCGCCAATTATCGTAATGCCGGAACTGTCGAGTTTATTTTCGATGGAGCAAATTTCTATTTTCTAGAGATGAACACCCGCCTACAGGTCGAGCATGCAGTGACCGAGATGACCACCGGCATCGATCTTGTTGCAGAACAGATCTATGCTGCCGCTGGTTGTCAACTCGGATTTACGCAATCCGACATCTTGCAAAATGGGCATGCGATCGAGGTCCGACTGTGTGCGGAAGCGCCGCAACGCGCGTATGCCCCCACAACCGGCAGGATACTTATGCTCGAATACCCGGATGGCGACGACGTGCGGATCGACAGTGGCATCTTGGAAGGCCAACGAATTACGACAGCGTTCGATCCTATGCTGGCGAAGATTATCGTGCATTCGCCCACGCGCATCGAAGCTGCGCAGAAGGCATGTCGCGCTATGCGCGAACTGATTCTTCTTGGTTGCGAAACGAACGCGAGCACCCTGGCGCGCATCCTAGCGGACGACGGATTTCTGCGCGGCCAAGTTCATACCGGATATCTGGACGAAAATCCTTTTCTTGCCGAGGGCGACGCCGAATCCGCACTACCGGCCTTCTTGGCGGCGGCCGCGCTGCTGACAAGACCGGTCCGTGACTCGGCAGATGCCGTGCCAGAGCTTCACGCAGCGCTAGGCAGCTGGAGAAATTGAGTTGAAACACCACTTTGAGGTCGATGGAATAGACTATCCATTGTGGCTCGTACGCTGCGCAGAGGGATATCGCCTTAGCATGGATAATGGGGTGCTTGCCTCACTGAGATTCTCCCGCCAATCGGAGCGTCGCGGTACTCTCACTATCGCCGGCGAACGCGAGCCAGTCAGGTTCGTCATCGATGGTGAGACAATCCATTTGCATATGCGCGGGCTGGCGCGCAGTTTGCGTTATCGTGATCCGATGCGAGCTTTCGCTTCGGCAAGCCGGGAAGCCAATCATCTGATGGCCCGGGCGCCAATTCCTGGGATCGTGCTTACGATCGCCGTTTCGCCGGGGCAATCCGTGTCGGCCGGCACGGCGTTGATGACCATCGAGAGCATGAAGTTGGAAACCACCATACGCGCTCCAAAGGACGGCGTTGTCAGCCGCATTCACTTCAAAGAAGGTGAAAGCTTCGAGCGTGACGCCGTACTGGTTAGCCTTTTAGAGGAAGGACTCTAGAATGCAGCGGATCGCCTCTCAGGTAGACCCACGATCGGAGGAGTTTAGGCTCAACGAACTTCACAATATGCGTCTTGCATCCGAGTTGAAGGCACTCCAGCATGCCATCCGCTTCGACCGGCCGGCGCGAGAGATCGAGCGGCTGCATCAGCAGAAAAAGATGTTCGTTCGCGATCGCATTGAGACATTGCTCGATCCTGATACGCCGTTCCTGGAACTTTCGACATTGGCTGGCAACAGGGCATACGACGGTGAGGTGCCGGGTGCGGCCCAAGTCGTCGGCCTAGGAATCGTTGCGGGCCGTGAGGTCATTGTTCACGCGGATGACCCCAGTGTGAAAGGCGGGGCCTGGTATCCGCATTCGGTCAAGAAGATCGTGCGAGCTTTGGATATAGCGATTGAAAATCGTCTGCCCGTGATTCATTTGTGCGATTGCGCCGGCGGCTTCCTACCGATGCAAGCGGAGTTCTTTGCAGATAAGTATCATGCCGGGCGAATCTTTCGGAACCAGTCCATACTGTCCAAAATGGGAGTGCCGCAGGTCGCTATCGCAATGGGTCATTGCACCGCAGGCGGCGCGTACGTTCCGGCACTCAGTGACTACAACATCATCGTCGAGGGTACGGGAGCGATTTTTCTCGGCGGCCCTCCAGTCGTCAAGGCTGCCACTGGCGCGGTAGTTTCTGCCGAAGAGCTTGGCGGCGGTCACGTACACACCAGCGTGTCCGGGACCTGCGACTATTCCGCAACGTGCGAGGCACATGCGATTGCTATCACGCGGGATATCGTTGCTCGTTTCGATCAGCCTGCAAAGACCCTGATCAATCGGGCCGCTCCGGAGGCCCCCGCCTATGACGCGTCAGAACTCTATGGCATCCTTCCAAGGGATCCACGCCTGCAACTCGAGATGCGAGAGGTCATCGCTCGCCTGGTCGATGGCAGTCGATTCCACGAATACAAGGCGTGCTATGGCGACACTCTGGTGTGCGGCTTTGCACAGCTGCATGGCTATCAAATTGGTGTCCTGGCGAACAATGGTGTGCTCCTGAGTGAAAGCGCACTGAAAGGTGCTCATTTCATTCAGTTGTGCGACAAGAACCGAACACCCCTCCTCTTCCTGCAGAACGTCACCGGCTTCATGGTTGGCCGCGATTACGAAAGACGCGGCATAACCAAGGACGGCGCTAAATTGATCATGGCCGTCGCTGGAGCGTCTGTGCCCAAATTCACGCTCGTTTGTAACAGTTCCCACGGAGCCGGTACCTACGCTATGGCAGGACGAGCTTTCGATCCACGCTTTCTATTTTCTTGGCCGCAGTCACAGATCTCAGCAATGGGCGCTGAACAGGCGGTGGGCGTGCTAACACATGTCAAGGCAAAGCAATTAGCGCGCCACGGTCGGCGCCTTTCGGAAGAGCAGCTGGCGGCCATTCGCGAGCCGATAGTGGAAGAGTATCGAGAGCGGTCGAACGCCTACTATGCGACATCCGAAATATGGGATGACGGAATTCTTGATCCAGTGGACACAAGGAACGCTCTTGCTATGGTTCTTAGCGCCTCACTCAATGCGCCGATCGAGGCACCTCATTACGGCGTCTTTAGAATGTAGCGGTGGGCACCAGAGATCAAGATCAGATGAAGGAACGATGTTTCTCCGCTACATCAGAGCCGGACTGGCATTCTCGTTCCGAAACGCGCGCAGCCAAAGCGCTGCGCTCCGGTACTCACGAATGTAGACCTCACGTCATCGAAAGTTCAAAACACCGTCGCGCTATAATCCGAGGACTTGGTTCGCGAGCTGCCCTCATCACGGGGGCAAGCATAGCGTTGCGCTCTGCTCGACGACAAGAGCGAGCGCCCGCTCGAATTTCTCAGCGGGGAACTTGAGTTGGCTTTGTGCGACCACTTTGACACGGAGGGGCGGTGAAGCGGCAGATCCGGTTCAATGACAATAATCCAACTGAGCGTCGATGGACTTTTTCATCGAGCGCGCGTTCTGATCCACCGTACTTGTCTAGCTCGCGCTGGTTGCTCACGAGCATCTCAATGGGAGAAACGGCTTTTTACGTCCTTGGGCTTCTACCGCGCTCGTCGCGATCGTTGCTCGTTCTAGAGCCTGAAAGATTCTTTTTCAATCTCAATGCTTCAGCGGACGTAGCGCCGCTAAGCAGTCGTCCAGCTGATTGCCACATCGGGCGAGCTCAGCCGCCGGGGAAACCACGTCTATGCTGTGCCCGAAATGCCACGCAGATAAATGGCATCAGACTGCCTTGCACGACCCTTGGACTGGCCGGCCGGTGATCGCCTGTAGCGCTTGCGGCGAGTATACCGATTACGACTGCGCGTTGCACGACAAAGCGCTTGCGCTCATCGCCGGCGCACTATCGGTTGACCTGAGCAAAGAGTGCCGGGGCAGCCCGCGAGTGGTTGCAGGCAAGATCTTGGATGCTCTCGAAAAGGCCGGCCTTACAATCACTCGCACTGAGACAATATTGACGCGCCTATGGCGCGATTAGGTCCCTCTGTCCGCCATCGGCAGCGCGCCGCCGCATGATGGCTCTTGCCGAGACCAGACTAAGATCGTCGTTAGGCGAGCCGAGCTACTACCGCCAAGTGAAACTCAAAGGCGATGGTGGGATCTCGCGGCTCGGCACAGCTTATTCGCGGTCACTTCAAACGCAGCGCCAATGCCAACTCGAATCTTCAGCCTGGGTCGGTGAACGAATCGATCGCACCGCCTCCCAAGTGGAAACCAGGTTCATCTCCGCCGCAGGTGCTCATCGCTTCTCGTTCTGACCTCGACGCAAAGCGCAAGCATTGTTCGTTCCGGTGCTATGCCCGAGGTCGGCTGATCGGAGTGATCGGCAGGGAACGACCATTCTTCAATACAGCGAGGCCGCTTAGCTCTCCCGACTGCCAATGCAGGTAATCTAGCTACCCGTTCGCGGTTAGCGTCTGTAAAACGTCCATCCGGTAAAATAAACCGTTGGAACGGCATCGGAGGACTTGAAGCGTACGTTGCGTCAGGTTGTAGCCTGCAGTGAGTGACACTGACCTCGAACCATTTAGCGCTGACGCTGCTAGCGCAATTGAGTGGAGAAAGGGCAGCATAGGGGAAGGTCCGCGTGCATCGACTTATAACTTGTGAAGCGGACAGACCGCGAGCGCCGGCGCACTCTCATGAGCCAGGCACCAGGCCGTACGCGGCGCAAGACCGAACGGCGGCATCCGAAACGCCGCTTTGCTTTGCGGTTTCGACTGCCTGCGCGAAGCGCCAAGGAACGCCGCGAACAGATATACCCAGCCTGATTTTGCGAGCGGAAGCTCGTCCTTGGCCGCCGAGATGAAATGCTGACAACCGTCTGCGTACACCCGATTGGCTAGATAACGCAGCTTCTGCAATCGCAGCAACCAAGATACGGCTCGCAATTACCATGGATTCCCTCAAGTCTCTTATTGGGAAAGTCGCCACCGGAGCCGGGCTGACCCGCGAAGAAGCGGCATCGGCGTTCGAACTAATCATTTCAGGCGAGGCCACGCCTTCACAAGTCGGCGGGTTCCTGATGGCGCTGCGGGTGCGGGGCGAAACCGTAGAGGAGATCACCGGAGCGGTTTCGGCCATGCGCAGCAAGATGCTGCGGGTGAGCGTGCCCGCTGAGGCGATCGACATTGTGGGCACCGGCGGGGACGGTTCCGGTTCGGTGAACGTGTCGACATGTGCCGCTTTCATTGTCGCAGGCGCCGGCATTCCGGTTGCAAAACATTGCAATAGCGCGGCCTCCTCCCGCTCAGGCGCCGCCGACGTCCTAGCATCGCTCGGGGTGAAGCTCGATCTCGATCCTGATCACGTTGGTCGTTGTGTGCACGAAGCTGGTATCGGATTTATGTATGCGCCCGTCCATCATCCGGCGATGAAGCACGTCCGCACGACACGGGTCGAGCTAGCGACCCGCACCATCTTCAATATGCTTGGCCCGCTGGCCAATCCGGCAGGGATCACGCGGCTGGTGGTGGGGGTTTTTTCGCGCGGCTGGGTGCAGCCTTTCGCGCAAGTGCTGCAGACTCTTGGCGCTAACTCGGCGTGGGTAGTGCATGGTTCGGACGGCCTTGACGAGATCACTCTTACTGGCTCGACTCTTGTCGCCGCACTTAGCGAGGGCTGTATCCGAACATTTGAGGTGACGCCGGAGGAAGCGGGCCTCACTCGCTGTAGCGGAGAAAGTCTAAAGGGCGGCGACGCCCACGCCGGCGCAGTCGCGCTACAAAGCGTGCTGGACGGAATACCAAGCTCGTATCGCGACATAGCGATCTTCAACGCCGCCGCAGGACTGGTGGTCGCCGGACACGCCAAGTCCTTAAAGGACGGCGTTGCCATCGGAAAGCAATCAATCGATACGGGCGCGGCAGCGGCACGACTGAAACGTCTGATCGAAGTGTCAAACGCTTGACAGTGGGCTAGCGAATGTACGACTTTCTGAGCAGGATCGAGGCCTACAAGCGCGAAGAGATCGTCTACGCGAAGGGAGCGGTGCCGCTATCAGAGGTCGAGGCCCTCGCACGGCATGCTCCGGCGCCGCGCGGATTTGTCAGCGCGATTCGCAACAAGCATATTGCGGGCGAGTACGCACTTCTTGCCGAGATAAAGAGGGCCTCCCCCTCCAGAGGCCTCATTCGCGCTGACTTCGATCCGTCCTTGCTGGCCAAGGCCTTTGAGGCCGGCGGAGCGGCCTGCCTCTCAGTCCTAACGGATGGAAAGTCCTTTCAGGGACACCTCGATTTCATGACGGCGGCCCGAGCTGCAACAAACCTACCGATACTGCGTAAGGACTTCATCTTCGATACCTATCAGGTAACCGAAGCACGCGCCTACGGATCTGATTGTATCCTGATCATCATGGCGGCTCTCGACGACGGCGCTGCCCGCGAGATCGAAGCCGCCGCACACTCATATGGTATGGACGTTTTAATTGAGATCCATGATCACGATGAGCTCGAGCGCGCACTAACACTTCGTTCGCCAATGATTGGCATCAACAACCGAAATTTGCGTTCTTTCGTGACAACGCTAGCGACCACCGAAACGCTAGCGCCGCTGGTTCCAAAAGACCGTGTAACCGTCTGCGAAAGCGGCATCTTTGCGAATGCCGATCTGCACAGACTCTCACGGGCTGGCGTCTCAACCTTCCTCGTCGGCGAGAGTCTGATGCGGCAGTCCGATGTCACGGCAGCAACCCTTGCGCTGCTATCACGTCAGCCTAACGTTGAGCTCGGAACGCATTGATGGTGCAGACTCTTTCGTCCGGCTCGATTATCGCGGGTTTGCGTTCGGCAAGACCATCATCAGCCTATCCCTTTGGTGGCAGCAATCCGCTCGACCGTGGCGCACTCGGTTTGCCTGCTGACGCTATGACCGCGACGCCTCTTGGCCGATATGTATCGTCCACCCCACGTCACGGCTCACCATGGTTCACACCATTAACCAGCAACCCCGCCTAGCAAGGTTGGTGTACGCGTCAATAGTGGGTTCTTTAAAGTCGAGTTGTGGCCGCAAACTGACCGAACCGATCGCAACTGCCTCGCGGCTGCCGAGGGCGAATGGGGCCGTGTGTGAGATCGCTAGCGTGCCGATGCAATCTGCCGCGGCTCAATTGAAGAGGATGAAGAATGACACCATAGGCGAGCCAAGACTTGTCACGTGCCTTCGCGCATAGAGGCGGCGGCAAGTCGATCTGCGATCACTAGGACCATACCGAGGTGACATCCAGTCCGTCGACGCAAATCGAATTTCGGCAATGCGAAACCGCTGGTAAGCATCAGGGCACGACCTAGGGCTGAGTATCGCACAGAATCACTCCAATCAACGAGCCATCTTCCATACATGTCGCAATGATCATCGAATACTCACCTGAACGTGGCCTACACCTGCTGGATCCCTTGGAGTTTCGTAAGCTTAAGCTCGTGTGCAAGGTCGAACCCACTATGGGATCGCCTGCCTTAAGAGGAATTGCGCTCGTGGATCGGGATAATGCGCTGGTGCCTATTGATCTTATTCGGATTTTGCCAGGCCGGCCGGATGACGACAGCTCCTGGGAAACAGGCTACCGAAAGATGATTGCAGCGGCCCGCGCGCTCGACTGGATCGATGCCGATGCAAACGCAATTCGCGTGCACATCGAAAGGACGTTCTGATCATGGACGACCGATTTCCGTAACGAGGCTGACGTCATCCCTCCGTTGCCCGCAGGTATTCTCGCAACGGTCATTGAGGAGCAAAGAGAGCGGCCTGCGGGATGCAAACGGGATCTTGGATGGACTCGCCGTTCTGGCCCGGCGATCGCCGGGGAGCCGCTCGTCAATCAACCGACAACAGCCCAATCGAGCCCCTCGAACCACGATCGGAATCTCACTTTTGAGCGCGTC
Source organism: Bradyrhizobium sp. CCGB12 (assembly GCF_024199845.1). Classification (NCBI taxonomy): domain Bacteria; kingdom Pseudomonadati; phylum Pseudomonadota; class Alphaproteobacteria; order Hyphomicrobiales; family Nitrobacteraceae; genus Bradyrhizobium; species Bradyrhizobium sp. CCGB12. Next base: position 5,414,076 of record NZ_JANADO010000001.1, read on the forward strand.
CGAACGAAGACGAGGTCAATGTCAAAAGAGTGAGCGACTGATGATTAATCTCAGCACCCTGATTGAGCGAAGCGCGGCGTTCGATCCCGATAAAGCGGCAATCCATTTCGAGGGGGCCACTTTAAGCTATGCCGCTCTCCTCCGTCGTATCGAGCAGGCCGCGCGTACTTTGGAAACCCGCCTCGGCATCGAGAGAGGGGACCGCATTGCGATCCTCAGCCTCAACCGGCCTGATTATCTCATTCTGTTGTATGCTTGCGCGCGACTCGGCGCAATCCTCGTGCCATTGAACTGGCGGCTTGCGATCGCCGAGCAGCTCTTCATTCTGTCCGATGCTGGTATCAAAGTCCTGGTGCTTGAACAGGCCTTCGACGAAATCCTACCGATGCTGGCGCAGGAGTTGCCCTTTGCGGCCATTATCGGATTCGACTTTGATCCCGTCGGCGGAAGCAATTGGCATGAGCTGCTCGAGCAAGCGCGCGGCGATGATCGCAACGCGCATGTCGATCTCTCCTGCCCACTCCTGATCGTCTATACGTCGGGGACCACAGGACGCCCCAAGGGCGCGGTGCTGCGCCAAGAAGCCTTGCTTTGGAATGGCGTCATGAGTCGGCACATGCATGGGCTCAGCGCGACCGATCATATCCTATCCGTGTTGCCATTGTTTCACGTCGGCGGCCTCAACATTCTGACCACGCCAGCCTTGCATTACGGCGCGACCGTTACGCTCCACAGGCGGTTTACGCCAGAGGCAACCCTTGCAGCATTTGAGCGCGATCGGCCCACGCTAACCGTATTGGTGCCAGCTACGATCCAAGCTCTGGCCGATCATCACGGATGGCCTATGGTCGACGTATGCTCCCTTAAGGCCATCTCCACAGGTTCGACCATGGTGCCACGGCACGTTATCGAACAATTGACCGGTCGCGGGATAACGGTGCTGCAGGTGTACGGCTCAACGGAAACCAGTCCCATTGCTCTCTATACAAGGCTATGCGGCGATCTCACACGCGATGGTTCGACGGGACTACCCGGCCTATGCTGCGAGGCCGCAATCGTGAATGATGCCGGCGACAGGCTACCGCCAGGCACTGCAGGCGAGATTGCGGTACGCGGGCCCAATCTCTTCAGTGAATATTGGAACAACCAACAGGCAACCCGAGAGGTTTTGCGCGACGGCTGGTACTATACCGGCGACATTGGACGCCACGATGCGGACGGATATTTTTGGGTTCTCGATCGCAAGAAGAATTTGATCATTTCCGGTGGAGAAAACATCTACCCGGCGGAGGTGGAGCGTGTGCTTACGGAGCATCCGGATGTCGCGGAATGTGCCGTTGTCGGCCGGCCCGATCCTCGTTGGGACGAAGTGCCGGTCGCCTACGTGGTCAAGCAGCCAGGAGCCCGGATTGAGGCGGATGTTCTGATCGCATATGTCAAGGTGCAGCTCGCGCACTTCAAGGCGCCACGCGAAATCATCTTTACAGACGAGTTGCCGCGAAACGAGTTGGGCAAAATCCAGCATTTCAAGTTGAAGAAGCTCGATGCCCACTCGAGCAATCAAACCGAGGCAAATTGATCGTCTAGGGTTGACACCTACGGCATATCTACCTGCGAACTGATCGTACGCAACTCAAGCCTTATGACAGCCAGACCGCATCTGGCCCTACCGTGTGGAACAAGATCGCGGTAGCCGGTTCAGAGTTGTCACTTGCGTGCGATTGACACCCAGCGGTCGACATTGCCAGCGGGTCGATGACGCGTGGCAGAGAACGAGTTTCGAAGTCGTGCTTGGCATTCTTGTTCGCAGTGGCACTGGAGCGGAAACCTTCTCGAGCGAGGGCCACAATAGGTAGTCGCCCGTAAGAATCCGGAAGTCGGACGAGCTGAAGCGGGAGCGCATGAACCTGATGAGGATTTGGCACGACAACAGCTGATCCAACTTGGGAGATGGCGGACGTTATTAACCACAGTGGCGCGGATGGCGTCGATGGCGTCTCCTTCGATGGCATAGGCAATTAACCCATGCCGTACTTGGATCTGATCCTGTCGATGAGCGGCGCGACAGTGCAAACCCGCAGAGCTCGCTTTGATCTGTGGCGTCACCCGCCATTTTGCTGCGGAGATGAACACCCCGAGCTTGGAACGAGGCGGGACGTGACCGCGATAAGCATTGACAAGGAACGCGCGCTACATGGTGTTTGATCAGCCCCCCATCTGGAAGATGACAGTTGCAAGTGTGGCCGTAATGACCGTTCCAGCCATCACCTCCACACGGGCCACGAACTGCCCGCCCTGGCGTGCGCCGACTCGGTGGCGAGCTAGACCTTGTCTCCGACTCGCAAGGTCCGTGTGCCCAGCTCTTTCTGACGTATTCCATCTCCGGCGCGAGCAATGAGTAGACCATCGGCTCACGCTAGGTGCGGTTCTGCTCCAAGCACGCGTCGCACAAGCGCCAGCATACGCTCCATCGCTTTTGAGCCTGCGGACTCTAGTAAATCAATTGAAAAGAGCCCTGGGGGGCTTGAATCGCACGTAGCGTCAAATTGTACCGTCTAAGACAAGGAGACGGTGACGTACAACCGGACGCAATCCGGCTAAGCCGCGGCTTGGATCTCAGAAGCGCTACTTCTGCACTTCTCGACAAGAGGTTCCGAGGGAGCGGACGACTGTCGTCGCCTACGAGGGTAAGCGGCCACAAACCACTCGATCGCAAAGGACCGAGGAATGTACTGGACAGCGGAACGATGATCGACATGGCTCCAGTCTTTGGACGAAAACTTCGCGCGACAAACCCTGTGGACCCCGTTCGTTCGCGGCCGCTATTCATTCATAGGCCCAACAACACGCTCCGCCTGCTTGAAACTAAGCTACCCTCGTTTCAAGCATCATCGTGCCGAACTGCTGCTGGCCGCGGCAGCAACGACACGGTTGAATGCGAGGTCGGCGCGACACCTGCAGCAACAAATGTCAACCTTTCGCGCTTGTCGATTCCATCAGCAGACAGCATCATTCCGCGCAGCGCATACGAAATCGTAGGCAGGCGACGCGGATCAGCATTGCTTCCAGCTAATCAACTGAAGTGCGTCGCTCGTTGACGAACTGGATCTCGTACCCTTTCACAAGGAAGTCTGATGCGGAAGACTCAGTTCGCTCGATGTGCTTACCGAGCTCAGATGACGGTGTATCGGTGGATCGATCGGATCAATTGAGAGTGTCGCCGCTGCTCACAACATTGGAGATAACTCGCCGGCCTAGGTGACTTCAGCCGACCTTCGTGGGGGCACTGACCCGATACGCTCGCCCGAATTAAAGACTGCTAACACTCAGCCCGTCCGCAGCTATCAGCGCGCTTGCCGAACTTCTTGCGCAGAATTCCTCTACCAAAGAAACCGGAGATAATGATGACGGACGCAAAGTTACGGAATCTGCTATCGTCGCTTACTCCGATCGCTCGCGAATTGGACGCTCTCCCGGCTGGCCGACCAGCCCCAGATGATAGTTATGTGAAGCTAGATACGAATGAGAATCCATTTCCGTTGCCAACCATCGTGATGCGAAGTGCAATTGCAGCTCTAGAGCGGCAATATCTGTATCCGGAGAATGACAACGTCAGCTTGAGGGAAGCAGCGGCCGCTGCCTATGGCATGTCCGCGGATCGCGTCATGGCTGGTAATGGATCATCTGAACTTCTTAGTCTAGTTTATAGAGCCTTTCTCGCGCCGGGTGACAGCATAGCAATGATGTCGCCGGGGTTTTCGTTCAACCGTAAGCTAGCGATGTTACAAGGGGCGCAGCTTCTTGAAGTCCCCTGCGACGAACATGACAGCCTACCGATCGATAAGTTGCTCTTCGGCCCTGCAAGACACGCCAAGTTCATTCTGTTGGCTAATCCGAACAATCCCACGGGCGCCTTTGTGCCGGTCGCTGAGATCGAGCGCCTCGTCGCGCGATATGACCGATTGGTCGTGCTGGACGAGGCATATATTGATTTCGCGCCCGAGAACGGACTGCATCTGCTGACTCGGTATTCGAATCTTCTTGTTTTGCGTACGTTCTCCAAGAGCTACGCAGCTGCGGGCATTCGCGTTGGCTTCGCGTTCGGCCACCCCGAGTTGATCGGGAGGCTTCGCAACATCCAGAACGTTTTCAACATGAATGTGATCGGGCATGCCGTCGGCATGAGCATCCTTGCGCATCGCCGCGCTTATGACGAGAACCATAGCTACATCAAGCATGAACGGCAGCGAGTCTCGGACGCACTCTCTCACTTCGGGTTCGCTGTAACGCCCTCGCATGCGAATTTTCTGCTCGCCCGTGTGCCTGCGGGTCAGGACGGCAGATGGTGGCAGAGCGCTCTTGAACGTCAGAAGGTTCTTGTCGCCTTCTTTGCGGATGATGGCATGCAAGATTGCATCCGCGTTAGCATCGGTACGAAGGAGCAGATGGACGCGTTTCTTACCGCCGTCCGCAAGCTTCGTTACGGAGCAGACAGCGCTTCTTGACGGCCTCCTATTCAACACTCATCCGGCGGACCGGCATGTGCGCCAGAACGTTTTTGGGCGTCGGGCCAGTCTCCTCGCTAGGCCTCTTTGAGCGCTGTCGGACGCACCTCTGGAATCCAAGAGTTATCGCCGCGGGGCATTAGACCGCCCTGCATCACAAGCAATGCATTCCGTTCAAGGCCCTCCGGCCTTTGACAGCCAGCAGAGCTCAACTTCTCTTAGTTGGAGATAATCGAGTGACTAACATCCCTGTTTCGACTCTCACTTGCGGCATCTTCGATCATTTTGATGAGAATGGGCGCAATATCACCGAACAATATGCGGACCGCATGGTCTTGGCAGAGGCCTACGATCGCCTCGGATTCTACGCGTATCATCTGGCGGAGCATCACTGTACCCCCCATGGACGAAGCCCCTCGCCGAACTTGTTTCTGTCCAGCGTCATACAGCGCACCCGGCGGCTTCGTGTCGGTCAACTGGTCATGCTGCTTAACCTCTATCACCCCCTGCGCGCGTTCGAGGAGATCTGCATGTTGGATCACTTGAGTAATGGCAGACTTGAAGTGGGTATTGGTCGCGGCTCCCTCCCGTTGGAACTGACATATTTCGGGGTCGATGCGGATGTGGCTGCTAGTCGTTACGAGGAAGCTTCCCAAATTCTTGCTAATGCGATGAATGGTGGCCTTTTAAACTATCGGGGGCAGCATTTTGTGCTCGACGATGTTCCCTTGACCCTTTCGCCCCACCAGCGTCCACACCCCCCAACGTGGGTCGCCACAAATCGGCCAGAGTCAGCCAGTTGGGCGGCAGCAAATGGTGCAAACCTTGCGTGTGTGGGGCCGTCTTCTGTTGTTCGAAAAGTCACCGACGTGTTTCGGGCTCATGGAAACACCGAGCGCTCCGCTGACGGAAGGGACCGCTTTATTGCGTTGCTCCGCATGATCGTGATTGGACGTTCTGAGGCAGAGGCCCATTCGCTCGCCGCACCTGCTTACGAACGCTGGCTCGCTAATTTTAAGTTCCTGTACGAGTTAAAGGACATATCACTGCCCTCCAACCTTCCCCCCACCTTCGAGGCCGCAATCGAAAGTGAACTGTGCGTCGTAGGAACGCGCGCTTCTGTGCGGCAGACCGTTCTTAATCATCTGGAGGAAGCCGGCGCCAATTATCTGCTTTGTCAGCTCGCATTTGGAAGTCTGCCAGTCGATGCAGCCCTCAATAGCGCAGCTGCGATCCATTCCGAATTCATCGCGCCTCAGTGACTGTTTTCGAGATCCACTCAACTGAACCTCGGCGTGAGACGCTCGACGAAATCCAGACGCTAAACAAACGAATCGTTTGGTCGGGACGCTAGCGACAGGAGGACGGGATGTTTGTGGATCCCGCGAGTCGATGAGGCCAGCGCGGGAGCAACGCGTAGAGATCCCAATTTTGCCCGCGCTGGCCCCAAACGTGATTGATTCAGCCTGCGCCTGCATATTGGCGACAGGGGCCCAACGTGGTGTCTGCGGCGCGTTGAAGAGGAGGTCTATATTCGACGCTTATGATCTGGTATCACCTCGGCGTCATCCGCGTGTAGTGGATTTCACGTATTAGTTCGAACGCCTACTCTCAGCAATCGGCAACGTGGAGGCGGCGGCCAGCTGCCTAAAGACATCTGATACGGCCGGCATTCTTCTCCATCTCGATGTCGTCGCCGACTTGTTGGGCATCTCTTTGCCGCCGCTATCTGCCTTCCGATATCTTCCAGTTTTCAGCAGTGCCTCGACACGCGTCCGCTAGCCGTCTTGTACTGTCTTGATCATGCCCCACTCGCAGCTTCTACCGGTTCTGGATTGCGCACGAAGGCAACAGCAAGCCCGACGCCGGCAAGGCCAATCAGGATGGACGCCGCGGCCAGGGATTTGGCCCCGCTGTTCTCGAGGATAACTCCGCCGAGAAAAGCGCCAATGGCGATGCCCGCGAAGGTAGTCGAGCTGTTCATCGCCAGGACCAGCCTCGACCTGCCCCCGGCTACGCCGAGGAGCCGGTGCTGGATGGGGACGAGATACATGTAGCTTACGTTGCCCCAAAGGAAGGCGATGAGCAGGGTGAGGAAACCATCTTGTCCGAAGGCAATAAGCCCTATCAGCAGGAGTGGTTGTGCCCCGACCGCCACGATGAGGACCTTGTAGGGCCCGAAACGGTCGGTCAGAAAGCCACAGGCTGCGTTCCCGGTCACGGCTCCGAGACCATAAGCAAAGAGTGCGGCCGAGAGCAGCGGCACCCCGGCAAGCAGAGAACCGGTGATGAAGACACTGACGTAGGAATAGACGACGAATTCGGAAACGACAACGAACAGTGTCACGGAAAGGACACCATAGATGATCTTGGGGAAGTCTTTCGAGGCGAGACCTTTTTCGTGCTCGGGCGCCTTAGCAGCGATCCCAGACATCATGGGGGTGGAGATCAGCAATGCGAGGAGCCCGGCGATGACAACGAAGACGAAGGCATAGCGCCAGCCGATTGCATCTGCGATCCAGCTGGTGGCCGGAACGCCAGCAACCTGTGAAACGGTCATACCGCCGAAGATGAGGGACAACGCGATCCCCTTGCGGGCGGGCAGGAGGAGCTCGGTAGCCAGTGCGTTAGCCGCCGGCGTGAACATCGCCGCGCCATAGGCCGACACGACGCGACCTGCCGCAAGGATTAGGAGATTCGGTGCGATCGCGCAGACCAGATTGCCGACGATGAAAATCGAGACAGACAGGATCTGGACATTGCGGCGGCTCATGGTCTTGAACGTCCAGGCATTCAGCGGCGCGAAGAAGGCGTAGCAGATTGCGTAGATCGAGATGATCCAGCCCGCCGCGCTGGTAGAAATCGAGAGGTCACGAGAGATCACATCAAGCGCGCCGATGATGACAAAAGTGTTCAGGCCAATAGCGAAGGCACCAATGGTTAGAGCAGTAAGGATGAGTTTTGTTCTTGCATCGGGAGGGGGTGAGATCATGATGGTGCCCGCTCACGTTCTTGTAATATGTTCAGGGCAGCGCCTCATTCAACTCAGGAGGGAGAGTGGCGATCATGGTATCGGAATAGCGGGGACCTCGGGCCATATAGCAGCCCGGTCGTCACCACCTCGCGATCTCCGGCGTTATACTCGCCTTTCAATGAGTTTGTTCTCAACAGCCGCCTTTGTCGTTTCGCAAATCATCTGATTCCAAGCATTCGTGTCGATATATCCCATTGTTGGTTCAGGAAGATGCAGCGTTCGAGGCTCTTTTATGCCCTTGCGTCTGAGGACCGCGATGCGCTGCTGTGCAGTATGAATGTGTCGACGACCTACAGACGATCGCGATATTTCGCCGTCCCGAGATGGACATTTAGGCGCGCTACATTAGAGGACATAGCTGTTCTCCGCGACCTGCTGCCTCAGCCGTTCCAGCCACGAGATCGTCTAGGAATATGATGTCGCATGCCGAGATTCCCTGGAACTCAAGATACTTGAAGGTCGCATGATGGTGATAGCTTCTCGCTGGGCCGAGCGTGTAGATGCGGACCATCAGGAGATGTCCTTTTTGCTCGTTTATGATCATGGCTTCGAGTTCGCAGGCTCCCCTGTGATGTGTGCTAAGGACAGCACCTAAGCATCCGCTGCGGCGCGCAATCATCGCGTTGTCCGAGCCCGAGGCAAGTTCGAGGAAATTTTCCTTAGTGATCTGCGGGGGGCGGACCTTTAACGCGTCGGTCACTGACCAACACGCAGAAATGCAGGGGATGATCTCCTCGGGCGAGGCCAGTTCTCCGCGGATGACGCTCACCAGTTGGTGGACTGCCTCGTAGCTTTCGATGTGTAGAAGGATTGGCACATGAATGCTTCTGGTGCGGCAGCGTCCGAGGTCATTCCGCATCAGGTCGACGATCATGAGATTCTCGGCCCGGCTCTTTTCGTCCAGGCGCAGTTCTTCTGCGATCCGCTCATCTTCCGCTGGGACCTCATGTCGAGCCGCGGTGCCCTTCATGGGCTTGACGGCGCGTGCGAGACGGATGCGCCGTGAAAATGGACGATGGATTGATGCCCTAGGCACACTCCCAAGACGGCAACGGTGCTGCCGGCCAGAACATCCATCGCGCAGCATATCTCGGAGTATGAGGGTTGCCCGGCCTTGGCGAGAGGATAATGCGTTCATGGGGGATCTTGCGGTTTTCTCTCCATTGCACGCTTATCAAAGATGATGGGATCTCTACCATTCACCTCACCGACCATCTGCGCGTTGTTGAATGTAAATGACTCGAATTTTTCGATTCGGGGTCTCTCAAAGCCTGTCGCAACTGCTGCCATATTCCTGCCGCGAGTGATCATGTCGCTTGCAAAGTCGAACGCGCCTTTTAACGAAAACTTGCCGGAGCGCGCCTTCGCGCGCAGAATCCCGCGGCCGGAGCGTCGGTGGATCAATCATTCGGATGATCTGTGCACCTAGGCAGAGTCTAACGGTCATTAATCAACATTTGCCATGTACCGTGCACCTCGATCAATCACTAGGTCCGGTAGTTGACCAGCGGCAAGGGTGGCGCGCCGCTGGCGAACTAGCAGGGTCACGGCTGTTTGGCGTTGATTGAGCTATTTGCGAATCTCAGTTTTTAATCCGCGGATGTCGCCCGCGTTCGCTCAGTCGGATAACAAGCCAGCTAGCCGATTGGCGAAGTTGCGGGAGCTAGGCTATCTCGTCAGTAACGAGGCTGCCTTTCAGGCGTACAAGAGTTAAAGCGCGCGGCAGCTAAATTGATAAGAGTTAGCATTTTTCGGGGTGATTTGCATAGAAATCGATTTCAGTCTAAGCGCAAGCTTTCTCATTTCTTTCGGGAGGCACCCTCAATGACTGAGAAGTCCGATCTCATCCACTCGACGACTCCTAAGGCCCATGTGCGCGTTGTGATGTTGAACAGGGCGCCGAAACGAAATGCCTTGAGCAACGATCTGATCGCGGAGCTTGCAGCGACCTGCGGCGTGCCGCGGCCGATCAGGATGTTCGTTGCGTCGTCCTCTGCGGGAGTGAAGCGTTTTTCTCTGCCGGGGCGGATATTAGCGAGATGCAGCAGCGCGGGTTTGAGGCAATCGACAATCCCGCGCGACGTTCTGTGTGGCGGGACATCGCCAATTTCCCCAAGCCTCTGATCGCCGCGGTTGAGGGCATTTGCTTCGGTGGCGGTCACGAACTGGCCATGCTCGCTGACATTGTCATTGCAGGCGAAGGAGCGCGGTTCGCGCAGCCTGAGATTAGCATTGGGATTTTGCCGGCCGACGGCCCAACTCAGCGTCTCACGCGCGCGGCAGGGAAATCTCTGGCCATGCTGATGATACTGACCGGCCAACCCATTTCTGCCCGTGCTGCGATGCAGGCCGGCCTCGTCGCTGAAGTCGTTGAAACCGGTATTGCACAGGCGCGAGCGCTCGAAATCGCGGAAATGATCGCCCAGAAGCCTCCCCGCTCGACTGAGCTCGCCAAGGCAGCCGTCCTCGCCGCCTTTCAGACCACGTTGGATGCTGGGCTCGAATTCGAGCGGAAGGCAATTCGGTGCGCGTTCAGCACGGCTGACCAGCAGGAAGGAATGAACGTTTTTTTCGAGAAACGATTGCCGAACTATCGCGGAATTTAGAGCGAACGAATGGCCTGACGTTGCATGCCTTCTGGAGGATTTTACTCGCCCGGCGAAGCTTTCCGCTGCAGGCGAAGCGCTTACGAGTGAAGCGCAGATGGCGGTCATCGGCGCAGTAAACGCAATTGACTACCTGCTTTGAAAGGCGATCGTTGACCGGTGCAACGAGCTTATCCATGTCCAGTTCGTGCAGCCGCTTGGCTATCTTTGGCGACTGGTTGCGACGAATCAGGTTGGCGAGAGCGGGATGAGCATGAGGTCTTGCTGATGTTCGCCCGCTACCTGTAATGATCGGCCTGTCCGACGTGAAAATGGAATGCTTCCCTGGCGGCAACTGCACTTCGTAACCTTCGATAGGTCATGCGCGGGTTCTCGCGATCTCGCCCATCATCGTCTTGGTGATGCCGGCGGCTCTGGAGTGGTGCCATCCGGCGTCGAGCGGTCGCTTCCGGCGAAGCTCCGTGACGTTTCGTTCGGCGTCCGGTTTGTCTAGCTGTTCCGCCGACTGAACCCGGACGTGCGCGGTCATGCAAGTCGAAGATAGTCTGGAAGGACAGCGAACCCTTGCCGGGCATCGTGATCGCCAGCCAAGGTGCTTCCGGCCAAATCGACCGTCGTCATGGTCGCGGAGTTGAGCGAATAGGCCATCACGGATGCATCACATCACGGATGCATCACATTCGAGCTTTCGCGAGAGCCGGATTCCCTCGCGCGAGGACCTCATCCTTTGTCTTGGAAGTTCGTAATATCTCGCTTGCCTGCCCGAAAAGCCTCCATTTCGGCGTCCATATCTTCTACCTCCCGGTTCTGCCCGACGCACTTTGGTGGGGGCGCCGACGCCTGGGTTTTTGCGCAAAAATCCCGAAGGTGGTCGTTTCCCGGGAGACAGCCGGAAAGCGGCTCACCACGGCCCGCGGCATCACGTGGTCGCGCGTCGCTGATTTCGTTGGGGATTCCATCATTTTGATATATTTTTCTTATCATATCTTGAGCTTGATAAGAATACTTATCGATTGAATCCAGGAATTTGATATATTATCGTTGTCTAAATGGTCATTTGATTAGGATTTTACATCATGGGATATCCCAGCCAAGACCTTATCCGGAGCGTTCAGGCGAAACGCACGCAAGAGCGCATGAGCCAGCGTGCGTTGGCCGTCAGATCGGGTCTGACCCAAGCGCATATCTCCCAGATAGAGACCGGCCGCCTCGAACCAGGCCTGTCCAGCTTCATCCAGATGGTCCGGGCACTCGACCTTGAGATTGTACTCGTGCCTAAGAAGCTGCTTCCCGCGGTAGAAGCCGTTCTGCGCTCGAACACCAACGATTTCTCCCTCGAGGAAGGACCCTCAAACCTCTTCGCCAAGGCCGAACGCATCGTTTCCGGACAAAGGAAACGCCACGGTAGCTCCGCCGCGCTCGACCGCATCGCCGAATACTTACGCTTTCTGAAACAGGTCCACCTTTCGAAAGCTGACCTGACGGTTGTCAACGACGTCGTCGACACACTGCGAGGCTATCGCGCCGAACCGATCCCCAACTCAGTACTGGAAACTTCAGCAGGCGTATTGCAGGGTCTGCGCAACCGGATCGCACATCCCGTAGAAACCCCCCGTCCCGCCTACGCTCTCGACGACGAGGACGACGATGCCTGACGTATCGGTCCTAGACGTACGCCTACACGACGCCCCTATCGCGACCCTCACGCTGGTGCAGGGCGACCGATCGCTGCTTGCCTTCAACCAGAACTATATCGATAACCTCGCACGTCCGACATTGAGCCTGTCCTTCAAGGACTCGTTCGGAAACCTGCTCACCTCGTTCAAACCGTATCAGCAGGTCCTTCCACCTTTCTTCTCCAATCTTCTGCCGGAGGGGCCGCTGCGCCGCTACCTCGCGGAACGTGCGGGCGTGAAGGAAAAGCGTGAGTTTTTTCTTCTATGGATGCTGGGCCGAGACCTTCCAGGCGCCCTGTCGGTCCAACCGGCGGACGGAGAAGCATTGCCGCCTCAGGTTGAGGAGGATCTCACACCAGACGAACGGCAGAACATGCTGCGCTTCTCGCTCGCGGGCGTGCAGCTGAAATTCTCCGCGCTCAAGAACGATCCAAAGAGAGGCGGACTAACCATTCCAGTCGAGGGCGTCGGCGGTTCGTGGATCGTCAAGCTGCCCTCCCATCAGTACACGGGCGTGCCCGAGAACGAATACTCAATGATGACCTTAGCGAAGGACATGGGCATGGAAGTGCCCGAGCTTCAACTTATCGACGTCGAGGCGATCAACGGACTCCCGGAAGGTATCGGCGAGCTGAAGGGACGGGCGCTGGCCGTTAAGCGGTTCGACCGCACCGCCGACGGGCCGGTCCACATGGAGGATTTTGCGCAGATATTCGGCGTGTTCCCGGACGAGAAATATGACAAGGCCAACTATCGGAGCATCGCGCGCGTCCTGGGCCTAGAGACCGGCGAGGCCGGCATCGCTGAGTTTGTCCGACGTCTCGTGTTCAGCACACTGATCGGCAACGCCGACATGCACCTGAAGAACTGGTCGGTGATCTATCCCGACCGCCGGACGCCGGTTCTGTCGCCCGCCTACGATCTGCTGTCGACCATACCGTACATCGCGGACGACAAGATGGCGCTGAATTATTCGCGCACGAAGAAGATGGCCGAATTCTCCAAAGACGAGCTGAAGCATCTGGCAGCGAAGGCAAGGATCTCGGAGAAGCTCGCCGTCGACACGGCCGCGGAAACCGTCCAACGCTTCAAGAAGATGTGGACGGAGCGCAAGGCAGATCTCCCCCTGGAAAAGAAAGTCGTCGAAGTGGTCGACAAGCACGCCGCTTCGATCCCGATTTACAACGAACTCTGAGCAGTGACCTACATTTTGGAAACCTTTCCGCGGCGACTTCGAGGATCTGGCTCGGGATCTCGTCGGACGCGAATTCGGCGTCAGGTTCGAGGCCTTCGCAGCCGCGCCGACGGCCGGCATGGACGGGCGCCATTCGCAAGGAGACGCAGCCGCGATCCTACAGGCCAAGCATTACGGGAAAGTCCTCTTGCGCCTCGCTCAAATTGCAGATGAGCACGAACGACGCGCCATCGAAGGTCTGACCCTACTCAACGTCGCTCGCATGCAAGAGACGCCATGCCGGATGGCGACGAACTGATCATCACCACCGATGGCGAATATATCGCACTCTTCATCAAGGATTCGGGATCCGGCATGGCGGCCGAGATGGTCGACCGCGCCTTCGAGCCTTTCTTCACGACCAAGGAAACGGGCAAGGGCGCGGGGCTCGGTCTCCGTCAGGTCTACGGCACCCTCCATCAGTCGGGCGGGTCGGCGCGGATCGAGAGTTCGCCGGGAGCGGGTACTACCGTTCGGCTTTATCTCCGTAGGCCGGATGCCGCACGCAGCGCGACCAAAGCTCCCGAGGCTCCCGACGCCGTATCAGCCGATCTCTTCGCCGAAGACGGTCCCGCCAGCCTACCGACGCTCGAGAGGATTGTGCCAGACGCGATGATCTTGGATTTTGCGATGCCCGGCATGAACGGTGCCGCGGTCGCGAAGATCGTTCAAGACCCCCCGAGGGGCCAATCATATTCGCCAGCCGCTATTCCGAAACGGCGGCCTCGATTCGGTGCGCGGCGGCGCTCGCGCCTTGCAAAAGCCGTTCAAGGTCCGCGAATTGAGGCCGCCTTGCGCGAACTGCTCGATTAGGATCGGCAGCTACCGCGAAAGCCATCTGATCTAGAAGCAGCTCCATGGCGACGCTGCGCTTGGTTATATCGAGGAGGTGCAGGTGCACCAAGCAACGTGGCCTCACTGCGTTAGGACTTGAGCGGCATGGAAGAGTGTTTGGAAAAGTTCTTTCTCCGATCGCGGCAAACCCGATGTAGCCATCGGCCGTTTCTCATCGGGTTTACGACTGATCTACGGTCGCTGTCGTTGCGTACACTGCTTTACGTCAAGCTCGCGTCACTTCAGCTGCCCCGAAGGGCAATCTGCTTCATCCTGATTCCCTGTTTATTTGCAGCCTTGAGTTGGGTAATTCTGACGCGCCCGGCGCTCCTTTCTCGCCCAATGTTCGTGAGTACCATCTCTGTTCCTTTAAAGCCGATTAAGCAGAAAGACAGCGGATGACAGCCCCTCTACGCTGATAATCGCCGTGCTGCCATGGTAACATCGCGTCGCTATTTACCCGGGGCTAGCATGTCATCCCAGAAAATTTCCACGCCGCCGGTCGCTGCTGCCGAGCGGGATCTGATCTTCGTCGTAATTGAGAAGCATCGCGAACTGTCCGCCCACTACGATGCGGCCGCGTCGGTATTGGCGAAGCTAGAGGGAGGCTCCGAATTTGATGCCGCCGACGAAATCAGCGTCCAACGGAACTTGGCTCTCACGGAGCATGCAAATGTGCTCATCCGATCGACGCCAACCACGATCGCTGGCGTTATCGCTCTCACCCGATACGTCGCCAGTCTGCGGGACTGGGAGCTTCCTGATGATGATGGGTGGCATCAAGTCTTCCTAGGAGGACTGGCGGACGCGATCGATGAAATCGCTATGGCTCAGCGACGTGCGTATTTAGGCGGATCAAACGTTTCGGCTCGGCCATGACACTCGCTTTCATAATCCGGGGGATCGTTTTCTGGGGCGCTATCGCTTCGCTTCTCTATTTGCTTTGGAAATTGCCCTTCTGAATTCCTGCGCTTCGTGCCCCAAAGTGGTGGCAATCGAGTCCGTCAAAGCGTGCTCCGATGAGAAAATGCGAAAGCGGCGCTCTTCGGCGGCAACGCTGGCTGCGTTCCGATTCAACACGATGAAGTAGCCTTGAGACGTCGCTCAAATCGTCGGAAATTCCGGCGCTCCTGTCTGATTTGTTGATTTCAATGGATCCATCGGCACGATCAAGACAGAGCCCGTCGTCGCCGAGACAAGCGGCATGCTGGCTTCGCAACGCCAGACATCAGACCGTCCGCTCTCATTCCGGGATCTCAACAGCACCAGCTGTCGCTCGTGAATGGGATGGCGCGATAATAGATTGAGTGGTCATTCAAAGTTTGAGGATCAACGCAAACGCCACAGCCACGGGAGCGCAAAAGCGGCACAGCTCTAGCAGAGTAGTTGCGCGTTTGGTAGATCATAATACCAGCGCTACCTTGGTAATGCGAAATTTCAGAATGCTTCGTCTATTCAACCGACTTGCGTTCGGCCGGGTCAGTCGATCGACCCAGCTGCAGCTTGACATGGGCAGGCGCTTTCGAGGAAATGATCGTTCATGAATGCTATGGATGTTAGCGTCAATGATTAGGTCCGAACTCGTGGAGCGTATCGCCCGCCGAAACCCGCGCCTTTACCGGCGCGACGTCGAGAACATTGTAGATGCAATTCTCGGCGAGATCGTCGCTGCGCTCGAGCGCGGAGATCGGGTTGAGCTTCGTGGCTTCGGAATCTTTTCTACCAGGCTACGGCGGGCTCGCATGAGTAAAAATCCGCGAACGGGTGAGCTCGTGCGAGTTAATGAGAAGCGCTTGCCGCACTTTAAGGCCAGCAAGGAGATGCACGGGCGCTTGAACGTGACGCGAAACCGAAAGTCGGCAACTTTGCCGTCCGAGGCAGCTTAACGGTGACGTCGGGCAGTTTAAGTGGCAACAGTGAGCACCCGATGTGGTGAAGAAGCAGCGTTAGTGTTGTTCCCGCATCAGAAGCCGCAATCGAGGCCTTACAACCCTCAATGGACGAGTCGGGATGGGCTACATTGCGTCTGATTAAGCTATCCGCCCGGCAGCCGCGGACGTCGTGTGTGCTGTCAAAAATGCGGTGTCCTTCGCCATCCACGAACACCGCATAGCCCAGAAAGGCCTCGGCCGGCGCGCCAGCTTTCGTCAGAACGGCGGCGTTGAGCTCGGGCCGCCATTCAACTATGAAACAGCACCGCCGCGAAGATGAAATTCCACCAAGCGGCGAATGCGGCGATGAACGCCGACACGATGCCAGCCCCAAACCAAAATAAAGCGACTGATTAGGATGGAGGATGTTCTAGGGCATGCGCTTTGAAAAGAACCCCGACCTAGCGCCTAGTGTATGAGCCACAGGTATTGACCAGCCAACGACCGTATTCGATCTGTGCTGCCCTAGCGACGCTTTTCCACAATTCGAAGCTGAGCTGATACGCAGCTTCAGCCTGTCTCCTGTAAGTCTCCGGATCAAGGCTCATTCGACTTCCCCTACTAGGCTGCGCGTCCGCGATCCATGATCAAGGAGTAGCGACTGCTCGTGGGAGGGAAGCGGATGCATCCTCAACCGGGGCAATTATTGGCGCTTCTTCATCAGCGGTTTTCGGCGCGGTTTTCTTCCGGGTGGCAGCCCGTTGCAAACGCCTGATGTTCTGGAGAGCCGCTTTCGCTTCATCGCTATCCACCAAATCGCGCTTAATGACGTCCTCGCGCAATAAGGTCTTCAGATAGTCGACTTCCACCTTCACGCCGGAACTCATCCGACGAATCTCTCGACGCAGAACCTCCAGGATGAAGTCGGTCTGCAGAACGGCTGCGACAGTAAACTTGTTCGTGACCTGCTTGTGCAGAAGGAACTCGGCCATCGTGCTCTTTGAGAAGCCTTCACGGCTCAAATTCCCAAAACATTCAAGCGCCTCAGGACTCTTGGCGCTTTCCTCGATCGCGTCCAGTTCGCAAACGAGGATTTTCTCTATCGGCTGGCCGAAATGCACCTTATAGATTCGCCAATGAGCGCCGTTCGTGAGCACTACCCACTCGATTCCCTCGTTGGCAGCGTAATCGATGGCTTGCTTGACGTGGGCATCCTTGAGATCGATCCCGATGGCCTTTACTTCGATAATGAACCGGATGTCATCGTCAACCTTCACTGCAAGATCAACATAAGTGCCGCGGATCGCGTATTGACTGGTGACATGTAGATACTTGTCATAGCCGCAGATGTCAGAAAGCATATCGTTGACGACAGTGACCGTGTCGGCCTCGCTGACATCGCGCTTCAGGAGCCCCGCTAAGACGCTTTGGTATCTCTTGAGTTGAGCGGTGATGCGCGTAGCGACTTTCGTTGAGAGTTTCGCCATGATTCGTCCCCAAAACTATGGACGTGAGCATCATGCAACCTTTCGGCGAGCACAACCCCCTATTTAGTCAAAATGGGCTGCATCTCGTCGTCTCGGGCCGCCAGCGATGCTTGCGATCCTACTGCTGACGGTAGTTGCGTGTGATGGCCCGCCAGCGTCGGCCTGCGGGCCGCTGGCTATTAGCTCAGCGCCATTTTTGCGCACCTCGAGCCTGCGCCAATCCCGCGGCAAATTCAGTACCTTCTGCTGAGAAGCGCCCCGGCTCCCAAGCAGCGGTGCTCAGTCCCCGGTATGGCATCGTGGATGTGCCGCGGGGCTATCGAGCTCGAAGCCGGCGACGTGGATTTTCATCAAGAGGACCATTGCCCGTGAGCGCGGGCTCAGCCAGTACGCGCTTGGCTGCACGAGACGCACTGCTTACAGCGCGCTCCCATTCCTGTTCGCCGCCTTCTGCCCGCGCGTCGCTGACGATGGAGATCCGGCTTGGGAGGCCGGAGTGTGGAGCCGCAGAGTTTCCATCAAAAACCCGATCTAGCGACTGACCGTAGCTGCTGAGAAACTCTATTGCAGCTTCGCGCAATTCTTCATCATCCGACCCGTCGGTTGCCGATTTCCGAAAGTATGCAGCGCCCGCTCGGCAGCCACCTCATCGATCTTCCACCCCTCTGGTGCGTCGCGGGTGCGCAGTAGGTCTACGACCGCTTCTGCGTGTGCCAACATCGCGACGAGGCGATTGTGCCATTGGACTGATTGCCTGCGAGCGCTTGCGCGGCGGAGGGTACTGCGGCGACGGCAGTAGCTGCCGATACGAACATGTTCATGATGGGCCTCCTGCTGATCTTCGCCCCTATCGAAGGATTTGTTGCGCCCCGGGAAGGTTCTCCGTCAACATGGCCGCCCAGATATGCGCTAGAACCCCCTTCGTCGAAAGATTCCTCTTCGACTTCGCCGCATCGAGTTGCGCGCGCGCCTTGGCAATGATGTGTCTCGCGCCTACGATCGATATCCGCTAAGATATCTCGGTACCGAGACTTCGCGGCTGTGTCTTCGCTCGGACAACAGGGCCGGTACAATCTCGAAGAGACGGGTCCTGCCCAATCGGGCAACTGCGCGCGGCAGTACAGGTGACGAGTGCTGGAGAGCGCTAAAGTACCTTGATAGTCTCCTGATCGAGTCCAGTTGAACAACCCGCTCCTCGCCCCTGACAAAGTACCAGCGACCACATCGCATCAGCTTAACGTCCACCGAATGAGCTTTTTCAGCGCGTTAACCGGTTCACTTCATCTCGAATGAGGCTCTCGCTGCCTTGACGGAAGCGGTGAGAAAACGATGCACCTCCTGAACTCTCCTGGTCTCGTGTGAGTCGGGATGAGAAGTGAGCCAGTAATTCCGGACGAACCGCACATCGGGAAGAAGGCGGATCAATTCCGGATAGCGCTGTGCAGCATAATCGTGGAGAATTCCAATGCCATGTCCGCTTCGAACAGCTTCTAGTTGCGCAACAACACTCCCGCATTCGTATCGGCGCGACATCAAACGGCCAAGAGCAGATGCATAATCCAGCGCCCGGCTGTATACGAAGTCTTCTACGTGGGTAACGAAGAGGCGGCCGGCAAGATCGGCCTGATCCTTGATGACGCCCTCGCGCGCAAGATATCTTTCGGAAGCGTAGACGCTGAGAGTGTAGCCAGTGAGCTTCGACAGGATCAGACGCCCCTGCTTCGGTCGATCCAAAGTGACTGCGATGTCTGCCTCCCTTCGAGACAGTGAGAACGTCCGCGGCAAGGGAACCAACTGGATCACGAGGCCTGGATGTCTCGCCGCCAACGCTCCCAAACGATCAGCAAGGAAATAGTTGCCGAGCCCATCGGGTGCACCCACTCGCACCGTGCCGGTAACTGCCTCCGCCGAACCGGCAATGCTCGATCCGACCTTGAGAAATTCGCTCTCCGCTCGCTCGGCAGCGGCAATCAAGGCCTCCCCCGCTGCCGTCAGCGTGCAGCCTGACGTGTGTCGTTCAAGTAGCGTGGCATTCAGGCTCCGCTCCAAAGCGGTGAGCTGGCGGGCCACCGTGGCGTGATTCAACTTCAGGCGCTTTGACGCTCTTAATATCTGCCCAGCGCGCGCGACCTCGAGAAATATGCGAACTCGTTCCCAGTCCATAACTACACTTTCTGCACAACGGGACCGCAAATTCGGCGATTGTTACGCATTTTTATGCACTTCATATTGTAGGCAATCAAGCTTGTGGGGGAGTACCTGTGACCGCGTCCATACCAAATTTCATCGACGGCGCATTGGTAGCGAGTCGAAGCACGCGCACATCACCCGTCTACAACCCAGCCACTGGAGTGCAGACAGGAACGCTGGGCCTAGCATCGGCCCTCGACGTGAAATCGGCCGTGACCGCGGCTAGGAAAGCGTTTCCGATCTGGGCGAGCGCTCCTCCTCTTCGCCGTGCGCGGGTACTCAACCAATTCCTGCGAATGATCGAAGGTCGGATCGACGAGCTCGCTCAGGTGATCTCCTCCGAGCATGGCAAAGTGTTCTCCGACGCGAAGGGCGAAATCCAGCGCGGCATGGAAGTGGTGGAGTTTGCGACCGGCGCGCCCCAACTTTTAAAGGGGGAAGTCACGGAAAACGTCGGCACACGCGTGGACAGTTATTCGCTGCGCCAGCCACTTGGCGTCGTGGCCGGAATCACGCCGTTCAACTTTCCGGCTATGGTGCCGATGTGGATGTTTCCGGTCGCTCTTGCCTGCGGAAACACTTTCATCCTCAAGCCGTCGGAGCGCGATCCATCCGCCCCGCTCCTGCTTGCGCAATGGCTAAAGGAAGCGGGGTTGCCTGACGGGGTCTTCAACGTCGTCCAGGGCGACAAGGAGGCGGTGGACGCAATTCTCACTGAACCCGATATCGTCGCCGTCAGCTTCGTCGGCTCAACCCCTATTGCCCGCTACATTTACGAGGCGGCAACGCGGAATGGCAAGCGCTGCCAGGCGCTTGGGGGCGCCAAGAACCACATGATTGTGATGCCCGACGCCGATATGGATCAGGCGGTCGATGCGCTGATGGGCGCCGCATACGGCTCCGCCGGCGAGCGTTGTATGGCAATCTCGGTCGCTGTGCCCGTTGGGGACACGACGGCAGAAAGACTGATCGAAAAGCTGGCACCGAAGGTGCGTGCACTGAACATCGGACCAGGCACAGATCCCGACGCGGAGATGGGTCCGCTGGTCACAAAGCAGCATCTCGAAAAGGTTCGGGCTTATATTGATGCCGGCGTCGAGGAAGGCGCAAAACTGGTCGTCGACGGACGCGACTTCCGACGTCAGGGATATGAAGGAGGATATTTCATCGGCGGAACTCTGTTCGACGACGTCACGACCGACATGAAGATTTACAAAGAGGAAATCTTCGGGCCGGTGCTCGCAGTCGCCCGCGCCAAATCGTACGACGAGGCTGCCGAGATGATAAACGAACACGAATTCGGCAACGGCACCGCGATCTTCACTAGAGACGGCGACGCGGCCCGCGAGTTTGCCCATCAGATTCAGGTTGGAATGGTCGGCATTAATGTACCCATTCCCGTTCCGATGGCATTCCACTCGTTCGGCGGCTGGAAAGCTTCACTGTTCGGCGATCATCACATGCATGGTCCAGAAGGGGTTCGCTTCTACACCAAGCTGAAAACTATAACGACCCGATGGCCGACGGGAATTCGCACCGGTGCGGAGTTCGTGATGCCGACCATGAGCTAATGACCAGCGGCTCACCGCCACTTATTGCGCTTCGGCCGCTTCCCGGCCGGACAAGGAGAGAAATCAGGCTCTCTTTAGCTGCAGCCCCGCTTTCATGCGGGGCTGCCTTTTCCTTAACGGATCAAGTCAACGAAGCGGATTTGATGTAAGCATCAGTGTCAATTCCACCAACGATCGTTCGCAAGACAGGAGTATTCAAGATTGGGTCGCTCGGGCACGTCATTGGATCCCTCCCAAGCATGACGAAATTGGCGAGTTTGCCGACCTCGATGCCTCCAATCTTGTCTTCCATCTGAAGCTGATACGCCGCCCGAGAAAATGTTCAAGCCGCAGGGGCATTCGTACCTATACGCGGAACCGGGAAACTTCGGCCGCCTCTGCGCCAGGATGGTCCGAGACCTGAGAGGAGGACGGCGCTCGTACCGGGCCGAGCTTCGAAGGCGCGATCGCGGGCGCATCGAATTATCGGCGCGACCGAAAAAGCGGCCGTAAGCGGAAGCCGCCGTCTGGCTTGACTTCACACCGGTCCACGCATCGGATTGATGGTCTGGACACCGGCAAAGTCTTTCTCGTTGTCCGTTACCACGACGCAGTCGTTCGCACTGGCGACGGCGGCGATAATGCACGTCGGGCTGGAGGGCACGATGAACGCCTTGTTCCTGAAGGACCTCGCGGACAAGACGCGGCGAGTCTGCATGGCCGCGCCGCGGACGGCAAGTCGGGCGGCGGGCTGTGCTTCGGTTATTAGGTCGCCAAGCAATTCGCGGGTGATGGCGAGCGATCCGAGGTGACCGTACCATCAACGAGGCCGAATCGGCTGTCGTCCGCCGCATCTTCGCAGACTACCTCGCCGGCAAGTCCTCGCGCACGATCGCTTTCGAGCTGAACCGCGAAGGTGGGCCTGGACCGCAAGAGGCTAAAGGGGGGTCATCAACCGTTCACGGCAACCCAAAGCGCGGCGTTGGCATCCTCAACAACGAGATCTATGTGGGCCGCCCGTGTGGAATCGGCTCCGCTTCAAGGACCCGGATACTGGAAAGCGCGTTTCTCGTCTGAATCCTGAAACCCAATGGGTGATCCAGGAAGTCCCCGAGCTGCGCATTGTCGATCAGGAAACATGGGATGCAGTCAAGGCGCAACAGCAGGCGCTCGCCTACGAGTCGTCAGCGCCTGGCGAGAACAAGCTTTACGATTGCCGCCGGCCCAGATACCTTTTCGCCGGCCTCGTGAAGTGCGGCTGCCGCGGCGGCGGGTACACGATGATTTCGAAGGACCTGCTCGGCTGTGCAACCGCGCGCAACAAGGGAACGTGCACTAGAGTGGAGGAGCACGCGCGGGCTGAACTCGGCCCTCCTCGCGCTGCTATCAGCTCTCCTCGCGAGTTATGCTCTCCGAATCAGCTACAAGAAAAAATCCAGGCGAAAGCGCAGTTTTTGATCGGCGGAAAATCGGCTGAAGTCATTTCGGTCTATGAAATGTGCGAAGCGATGGGTTTGAAGGTTTTAAGGATGGATGCGAGGCGACGGATTTTCAAAGATTTCTTTGGGGGGGGGGTTGGCGCATCTCTGCGGCGAGTTGACTTGTCAGATCGTGAACCGCGAGAGGAAATGGGTGGTGGCGGCTTCTTAAGGTGTCCTCATACCTGCTCTTCATTTAGAAACTCCGGTGAGAAGCAGCGAGTGAATTTCTTGAAGTAGGCGGCCCGCGTCGCAGCAGCCCCTGTGTGGACGGAAGTTGCGCTAGGGACACGCTCCGATTAAGCTCTCCGGCACTCTATAGGAAAGGTAGTGACCGGGGGCGGGCGCTGTGACCGATCCAATTGTAAAGTCGACAAGCATAGTCTCTCGAACGAACCTCGCGGCTGCTGCTCGGCTCATGGTCCGCTCGATATTTTTTCTGCTGCCACTCATTTTCACATGGCTAAAGCTTCGCAACTTATCTTCAGCCGACATCGCACAGCTAATCACTGATGCGTCTGCCAGCGACGTTATCTGGAAGACCGCTCTGATCATCTATTTCTTCGCGTGGGTGTGGGGCACGCTCTGGGATGTTGGATTGCAGGAGCGGGTTTATCTGGAGGCCCCGAATAAAGGCAGGATGCCTTGGCAGGCGATTGGGTTCGCGGCCGCCATCTCTGTTTTCGGTGCCGTCCTGGTGTGGGTGGACACATTCGTTCAGTTCGTTGGCGCCCTGGCGCTGTTTACGGCTGTCGATCACGCCGCATGGCGTTACCTGGTGGGCTTTCTCCAGCCGATGATTCAAAGAGCACGTGAAGGATACGCGGGGGACGCAATTGGGTTGGAGCAGCTGCATTTGGTCGAGAACCAAGTGTGCGGCGGTTGGAAATGGTGGCGTGGGCTGGTGGGGGTTATTGGGATTTTTGTCATGTTGGCGCTCGCTCTCGTGATGTCGCCAGAAACCTCCATTGAGGTTGGCCGAATGGAGCTTCCTTGGGGTTTCGTCCAGGCGGCGAGCATTCTCGTATGGGTTTTGCTCATGGAGATTTGGCATTGGTACGTTCGCATTGTAACGAGGGTTGCTGTTGATACGTTGGAGCATCTGCGCGACAAATATAGGCTCGCCGCTCTTTCGCTTGGGCCTTCGGTATGACCGCGGCTCGCGTGATTGCGGAGAAGCTCCTCGATGACAAAGTAAAAGAGATACCGCCCGGCATTCTGAATCTCGCCGTTCTTGTGCGCGGACTTGATGGAGGCGTAGGCGGCCGGGGTGGGGTCGGTGGCCGAGGTGGAGCGCCGGTTACTCCCGGAAGCGGCGGCTCCGGCGCGGGAAGGAATGGATGGCGCGGGCCCTCGGGTCCCCGCTCGCCGGGACTATCCAAACCCTCCGAATCTCGGTAGCGGCACAAACGGACCCGATGGGCCATGGGCAAGATGTCTGTCATCCCTGTCAAGAATCTCGATCCTTATTTCTGAGACGCAATACGACGACGCGCGCATGTGGTGCGCAAAATTTCGGACACAACAGAGCCGGGCCGCCTGCGCGGCCCGGCCTACTCGCCAGAGTCGATTATGCGTCCAGCTGGCTCCGACACGTGTTGCGACATCCGCCGCACCTGCGGCAGCCAGCCCCTTGTCGGCCAGCAACCTATCGGCGCCCTCGGCCATCGCGGGCTTCTTCAAATACGCCAGTTGTGCCGCGGCTTCCTCGACACGCCTTGGCAATCCAAATACCTGCCCCTTACGCGCGCAGGCCCGGACGAAGGATCGACCGCCAGGCACGAACAAAGGAACGCGCGAAGTGAGGAGCTATCGATGACGTAAGATACATTACCCGCCGAGGTCTGCGAGAGGATGAGACGGCGATGAAGGATCGGTCTTCCCGGCGCATGCGAACACCGGTGACCCAAATGGCCCGTCCCAGGCCTGTCCGCTAACCAGATCGCATTGCGCGCTGATATCCATGATGGCCCGGAGCACTGCGCTCCAAGCAGAGGCCGGATACATCGATGCACGACCGCATCTACCGGATCGTCGAACTCTTCTTGCACCGCACGGTCGAAACCGTACTTGGGTCATTTTCGCCGGGCGCAGGGTGTCACCATTCGGTTGACCAACGGAATTTTTCCGCATTCTCCGCGGCAACTGCTAGGGCCTGAGAGAGCTTGAGCGCCTGATCGGCCGTTACCTGAAAATGAACGTCCACAACGCTCACGATAGCGACGGTGATCTCGTCCTCGATCTGCTCAACTATGATCGCAGCCGACCCGTCGGTTTCGATCTCTGCGATACGCCTAGGTCGTCAGGGTCCTTTGCCATTGCTACACTCTCCATGCGCCCCCCGGCACTGGTATAATGGAGGTCCCGTCTTAGGTCGCTACGAAATTTTCTGGGCACGGAAAGAGCTCGCGGGCTGGAATGCTCGGGCACTGCACCTGACTCTGATCATCCAAAAAAGGCCGCCATATAGCGGATTGCGACGAAAGTCCCAACGACAACCGCTGCCGTGATAGCGACTGAAAATCCGACTCGAGCCAAGAACTGGCCAGGGCTAAGTCCGTCCCATGAACTCATTTTCTTGCTTTGCTTTGCATCAGACAAGCAGCCTTTACGCTGACCGTTCACCAGTCTCGTGACAATGATCCTATCGGTCTCTCCATGGGTCGTAGCATGCGTCTAGCGCCTCAGCTGTCGACGCCGCTTGGATGAACCATACGGAATCCAGGCCCTCATCTTTGATGTGATGTAGCGTTAAACAAGATCATCAGATTCTATCGAGCCTGCGCGTAATTCGCCTTATGTTTGTTCAAATTCCAGTGACCAAATACACAGGAATTACTGAACTCCATAATTCACGTAAGCACGCTCAGAATGATCATATCGCACGCGCACTGCGCGTAGTCGGCGAAATCTCGGTTGCCCCCGCTGTGAATCATCGCGCGTGTTGAGGAACGCGCCGGAAATCCGGCTTCAGCACAGTTCCGGTAGCATCGTCGCCGATGCGCGGTTCACCCACGGCGGAGGGCGTTGTGGCGGTGCTGCCGTCAGGGCGAGCGCCGGCCTTTCCAGCCAATATCGCCGGCGGCTCGTGCTAGCATTTGAAATTCCGGCGGCAATTTCGTCAGACGGCCAGCGCCATCTAGATTGCGGGTTCTGTCGGGAGCAGCAACGTCGTGGTAACGGCTCAATGTTACCCGCTTGAGTTCTCGTGCCGCACTAAGTTTACGGCCACCAGCCATCTTCCTGTTTCCCGGTGCAGCGGGCCTAAGATCGATGACCCCGCCGGTTTGCAGCGGGCTTGCGCGCCTTATTGATACCCACTGTTAGGCTCCCCGACAGGTCCGTCGTTAGCTTTTTCCGCGTGTTGAGAACCTTTAACTTGGGAGCGTCCTAGCACTGGCCCGGGGGCAGCAGGCCATTGGTGGAGGACAAGCAAGAATGGGCTTGACCAAGGCAAGAGCCAGGGACACCGCGTCGACTTCGTCCGCATGTCAAATTCGTCGCTTTGGCGGATCGCCTGAAGCGCCCACAAGTCGCGATCGTCGATGCGCCGAAGCGCCTCGGCGCGAATGTCGGTGGCCTGCCGAAGTGTCGAGGAGGCGATCAATTTGCGCCTGCTTGAGCCTGTGTCGGCACTCCTCCTCCTGCCTCACCTCCGGGTTTCCGCCGCAGCTAGCCTTACGGTCCCAGCGCTGCGTGTCGAGGATCGCCCCCTGCACTGTGCCCTTTTTCTCCAGTATCGAAGTCATCTTCAGAACAGCCCCAATAAACGGCTGCATCCTC
The DNA here is from genome assembly GCF_024199845.1 of Bradyrhizobium sp. CCGB12. NCBI lineage: Bacteria > Pseudomonadati > Pseudomonadota > Alphaproteobacteria > Hyphomicrobiales > Nitrobacteraceae > Bradyrhizobium > Bradyrhizobium sp. CCGB12. The sequence goes on from NZ_JANADO010000001.1 coordinate 5,440,324, forward strand.
TTTCGCGAGCCGACGCGGGAAATCGATCGAGGCTATGCTGATCCCACCCCATGCCGCCCGATCAGACTCGCGCAGTGCCACTCGCCTTAACGGAGGCCGCCCATGCCACGTGACACGCAGACCCCATGCCGCACTTCCAACGCTGTCGTTTCCGGGCCGCCGCCGCTGGCACGCATGCTCCGCACTGGCACTTGTTTTGCTGATGAGACGGTGGACCGACCATTAACATTGAAACGTGTGCCGCAATGAAATCCATGGTGTTTCAAAAAAATGCGGCTGGCATTGGTGTCAGATACGCACCTCCGTTCTCACTGGGCCGTCTGCTGACACGGCGAAAAACCCTCCGGCTGCGCCGCAAGCTGCCCTCCTGGACGGGCCTTGCGCTACTGGTGCTCGTCGGGGACATCCTGATGGCAGTGTTCGCCTGGGTCACCGCGAGCTTCGTCCTGAACTGAGATGTCTCCCTTATGCAGACGAAACGCTGCCAGAAGGTAGGCGAGCTGGCCGACGACGAGGCATCCGATGACCACCGAAACGCCAGCGCAGAAGCCAAGGCCGTAGACCTGAAGAACGATCGCGGCGAGGACCGCGATCGTCGAGGACACTAGCACCAAGGCCCAGACTGAAAGAACAGACCCGTCGCCAGTCCGATGATCGCGCTCCCTAGCAGGGCTAGGATAATCGTCACATTTCACTTCCAGTTTGAGTGCGAGCCGCACTGCAATCCCTCATCTGGATCGTTCTAACAAGAATGGCGTTGTCCGGCGCGCCGACAGAGCGGTGTTAGTGTTAACCTCGATAATGTCCTTTAAATCGATGCGGGCTAGACCTGTTCTGCGGGGCTCGTCTCGAAAACACCTCGACCGGACTTACCGCGGCGGACGGCAAGAGCACGGGATATGAACAACCGCCGCCATCCTGCAATGGCACGTGAGCTAAGACAGTTTCATCTACGTTGTCTTCCCACAACTTTCGAGGCTCGGGGCTATGAAATCTTATCTGAACCAAAAGGTCTGGCGGTGACCACCGACCGCCCCTTTGCCCACGGAAGCCGCCGCCCGCAAGCTGGTCGATATCGATTCGTCGCTCAGTGTTAGGCACCGTCGTTGCTAGCCGACAGGCACTTTTAGCTTGGTCAAGGCGCAAAAACGCAACTAGCGCATTCACTTCAAGCGAACACAAAGGCGAGCAGGCTCGAGCAGAGCATCACCAAGCCGACCGCGGTCAGTGTCAGGAAGCTGTCGGAGACAAAGTCACGATTGTGCATGAAACCCCCACGATTGCTCCGCAGGAGCGGGGGCAGCCCCGCCTTGGCGCAACAGCCCCGCCACCGCATCAAGCGCCTTTTGCCGCGAGCGCCCCTACTTAGGTCTCGGGAATGGGACACCGGCTACCGGGATGAGGATATTGTTGTGCCTACCCATTACCTCTATGGCCTTGTCGATATTAGACCTGCCTTTGCGCTCGTATCGTGCGCTTCTTGCGTTGAAGCCGCAGAATTGCTTCGTTCTATCGGACATGGTGCTGGAAAGCGGCGAGATGTCGCGCACAAGCTGCGTTAGGCCTAGGTCAGTACGCAACGTAGAGAACTATGCCCCGCGTTTGCGGAGATAGAGGACACGGGGGCCGGCCAGCCCTCGGCTCCGCCTTAGCCGCCGCCAAATAATGAATTCGGCTACCCCATGCCGCACCGGACGCGGCGAACTTCAAGAATTTATCTTTTCTCAAACGTTTGCCCTGACCTTTCAGCACTGCGGGCAACGTCAGAACCAGTCCTGCGGGGGCTTTCACAATTCCATCGGGCTCGTTGCTGGAAAGCTGGCTGGCCATCTCGCCAAGCATTCGACTTGATTGTCGCCGGAACTGAGGTCGCAGAAATCCCGCCGAGCCTCGAGTTATTGCTCATGCGAGGCCTGATCGCGGCCATCTCCGTACACTGTCCCGTCGACAGCGTGCAGGACTTTCTCATCCCTGTCGGCCTTCTCACTTTCGACAAGCCGGTGGTTCAGCGGATCCAGAATGTTCTGCAGGAGTACAGTCGGTACTACACAGCAACTGACAACGGCATGAATCTATCGGACTTGCTCGACCAAACCATTGGCTGATCCACAATCACGCGAAAACTCCCCGGCCGGCTGCGATCCGACCTGGCCAGGCGAATGAAGAGCACATTCTCTGGAAGTGATTGCTCGATCCGACCGACCACAATGGGGCCTGCGGGGAATTCAATTCGCCCTCTTCATCTCATGATCCATGGTTCTCAGCGTTCGCTTACAGAGTCCCTCTCCGATCACGATTCGCCAGTGAACCCGATTGCCGCGTTGGCGTCGCAGTCAACAAGGTTTCTTGGGGAGTCCGTTGATTGCCGCCGAACCCACGATCCGTTCCGGTCGAGATGAAAAGCCCATCGTCCTTACGGACGACAGTACCGAGTTCAGCGCAGTTCCGTGGCACATCAAACACGCTCGCTTCGTCGACTCCATTCGAATCTTGGGAACGAGGATGCCCATATAATGTATGTTGCCTGACAGCCATGAACGCTTCGGCGACTTCGACTTCACTAAAACTCAACCAGAAAACCGATTAGGGTTTGAGATTGGTATTCTCTCAAACATCGAGATGGTGGCGTTCTTCCTCAACCATGTTCCAGCAATTGGCGTGCCAATTGGTCGGGTTTCGATGACCGCGCAAGGTACGAGCGAACGCATGACTGTCGTTTGGCGCGAGCCAAATGGGTGGCTGATAAGGGCTATCGGCACCTGGTGCGTGGAGATGTCCTGAATCTTCACTGAGCAGCATGCAAGCAAGATGCGCCGTAGGCCACTCTTCTCACCTATCGCCTGATCAGGCGAGATGAGTCTCTCGATCGCGGCGACGGCGCCACATCCGGTAGGATTATCGTCACGCGGTGAGCAATCATCGGACAATTAGGCGTCCTCCGCCACGTCGGCTCGCCGTCCTGAATATCCTCTAAGATCTGCTGCCGAAGCTTCGGCCCTCGATTAAGCTGTCGCCCGAGACTTCATGATCACTTGACGATGCTCCAACTTCATGATCACTTCCGGCCCCCGCGCCGTCATGTCAGACTTAAGCGTGTGGTCAAGCATAGATCGTTCGAAAAGATCCTGGAGCTCGCGTATCCCATGTGCCGCGAGAAGTTTGGAAGGGAACTACGCTTACGCTCTAATACCTCACGAGCTCAGTAAAGATGGTCGACCTGCTCGCACGACGACATCCGGCCAAGCGCCGCGTATAGGATTCATGGGCAGGCTTGTCACGCCATAATTCACTGGCGCAATGATTACCAACTTGCTTCAACGGGCGAGACCAACCGGTTACCAGATGAACTTTGCGCCCTCCGGCAGCTCGCAGACAAACTCGCCCTGATTCACGACATCGACTGTGCCGACCACAAGTTTAGATGCGCGCACGGTGAGCTTGCCCTCGCGGCTGAGGTTGTGCCGAATGTATTCCGTCACCGCTTGCCCCGAACTATCGAGGGTTTGATGTGTATTGGCGAAGCTGATGCCATTCTTGGGGGTCACCCGGAAAGCATTGATGACCAATCCACCCTGCGTCGCCGGGCCTGGCTTTCCACCATCGGCAACTGTACAGCGACTCAGATCCATCACGACTCTCACGTTCTTTCCCGCCTGAAGGGCGTTCAGCACCTCGATGTATTTCGGCGAAGGTTCATCTGCCCTCACGAGGGTGCTCACGCTTGCGGCCGCAATCAAGGACACAGCAAGCGACAGGCCCGTGTTTCTAAACGGCCTGCAACGTTTTACCTCTGATCGCTCAGCCACAGAGACGATGGGCGAAACACTGCTTTGATTCCACATGCGATGACCATTCTGTCTGCTACTTTTCGCGGCGCCGTCAGCCTATGGTCCTCGATAGTGGGCCTAGCTGACGGCAAGCTGACACACACCTCGTCGCAAGTGGGAATTTGACTTGGTATCGCGGTCCACGAGGCCGCGATCAGCGGCGAGCTTCCTTGGCATGATTTCCTCCGATGGGCGCTTGGGCCCGTAAACCACGTGCCAATCCTCTTCCGAAAGACCGCAGTGGCGAGAAGGCTAGCCCTCATTTCTTACGCCCTAACAGGCTTTCGCACGAAGGTCGGGTAAGATTGGGTGACGCCTAAAAGCCGATGATGCAAACAGGAACTGCGGGCCCCGAGAAAGCTCTGCTGGCGAGGAGGCATTGCTAAACCTGGATGCATGGAGCCAGCGCCGGAAAAACGGCGGCATCGAAGAGACGTTTATTTTGCAAGCGATGTCTGCTCGATCTGTCCGGCCACAGCTTGTCAGTGACATAGAACGGCTCGCCAGCAATTCAAAGTGTGGGCTGTCGAAGCTGGGATCCCAATTGGTCGAGGAGCGGAATGCAGCCGCGATAGTTAGGATTTGGTCTTCGGCATGAGATGATGGTCGCCTGGGCAAAGGCAGGTGACCAAAAGGGTCCATCTCGCCGCGGCGCGCGCGCCGAGCTGGAAGAATTGCCGGCCGTGCGGAAGCTGCAGTGTCCCACGCAGGACTTGGCCGCCGCCTACCATGACTCAGTCTTCTTTATGGCACGCGGCACCGCCTCCCGCGCCCCCTAAAAACCGGCAGAGGGACAGGAGTTGGCTTTCCTTATAAGATCCTCCAGCCCAAATTTCGGCATGACTAAATACAGCCGGTAGTCACATGCTAAGAAGCGCAACCTTTCACTCCGAATGAAACCTCGGACCGCCGTGGTCCGGGCCTGAAATGATGCAGGGGAGATCGACATGGATGGTCGCGTCGCGACAAAAGGCAGGAAGGACGATCCGGCGATCGAGGCTGACGATGCTGTTGATCTGCGCCTCGGCGAGACCGTGCGGCTGCTGCGTCAGCGAGCCGGCTTCTCGATCCAGGACGTCGCCAACAAGACCGGTCTCTCTATCGGCATGATCAGCCAGCTCGAACGCGCGCGTGTCACGCCGTCGATCCGCACGCTGCGCTTGCTCAGCATCGCGCTCGATGTGCCCATCTCCTACTTCTTCGAAACCAGAGATCCCGCCGACGTGCAGCCCTACGTCGTACGCAGGAGTAACCGCCGGCTGCTGCGGCTCACCGCCAGCGGCGTGGTCAAGGAAGCGCTCATGCCCGACGGCAAGGGTCAGCTCGAACTTTACGAACTCACGCTCAATCCCGGCGCCTCGTCCGGCACCGACTTCCTGCAACACACCGGCGAGAAGGCCGGCTACATCGTTTCGGGCAGCCTACGGCTGTGGCTCGACAACCAGGCCCATGTGCTGGAAGCCGGCGACAGCTTTCGCTTTCCGAGCATCGTGCCGCACATGTTCGACAATCCGACCCAGCAGGCGGCGCGTGTGGTCTGGGTAACGACGCTGCGGTAGCTCCGCGTCAATTGCTCCAAACAGCGACATTGACCGGCAGCTTCGGTGGAGGTGTTGGAGATCCAGCTGATGAGGTCCCCGATCTCCTGGATTGCGAGGGAGCCTGCTTAGCCGATTGGATACATCGGCTTGATCTCGCCTTTAGCCGCTCGCAAACGCACGGAGCCAGTTATGGTCGGCCTTCTGCCGCTCTTTGAAACGGACCACGCATTTCTTGGAGCACAGGGCCGTTCGCCAGTGATAATAGCGGACGAGCCCAAATCTTCGATCACACATTGCGCAGCATTTCACCGAGGATTGCTGGGAACTATAGGGTCTAACGTTCATTCTCGCCTCCCGTCGGCGTTACCTGGATGCCCTTCCACTTCCTCCACTGCGTCACCGGACTTGGTTCGACGATGCCAAATCTCGCGACGTACGGCTGCCGCAAGCATTGCGAACCGATGTCTTTTCCTTGGCGAAAACGCACGTTAGTGCCTCGCCGAGACCAGCCAACACTAACGATTCTTCAATCTCGAATCATGCAATGAATAGCGCGTCCACTGTGAAATCCTGCGGCGCGCCGCACATTCTCGACGAGAATCAACAGATCGGGCTGGCCGGAGTACGTTCAGCTGCGTCGCATTGAAGCCGTGGGTGCAAGCTCGTTTAACGAGAGCGATATCCATCCTTCTACTTAACGCATGCTTCATGCCGGTATGAGTGTGAGATAATCCATTTTACGGCTATTTTGGCGAGACGGCGCTGCCTCCTATTCTTTAGAAAAGCGTGCGGAGAGATCTAATGCCGCGCCGGGCGCATTCTCGCTTGCGTTCGAAGAGAGGATAGAATGGACGAGCTTGCGATCGGCCCAGCCGAACGGATGTCACGGGCTTGAGATCGACGATCGCGTTGAATTGCGAGTGATAAGCCGAAAGCCATTCAGGTGGCTGTGTCCTTCAAACAGTTTCCCTCGAAAACTGCGAGAAGATCAAAGCGCGAGACGAGCGTGCGTCGGTGACGCCAGCGAGTCCACCTCAATCCATGCTCGCATTACACGTCACACTTTTGGCTTCAGGATGATGTTGTCGATCAAGCGGGTCGAGCCGACATAGGCCGCGGCGCAAAGAGCTGCAGGACGACTCAACGGTCTCGTGGCCGGCTTGAGTGTGTCGGTATCGACGAGTTCGACGTACTGCACGCGATCGATTTCATCCAATTGCCGCCTGACGATTGCTACGAGTGCCTCAACATTGCGCTCACCTATCTGAAACTCTGCCCCTGCAGCGAACAGCCCTCGGCTGATGGCAAGAGCACGCCGACGCTCCTCCTCGCCGAGATACCGGTTACGGCTGCTCATCGCGAGCCCGTCCGGTTCCCGCACGGTTGGCACGGTAATAACCTCGACCGGAAGATTGAGATCAGCTACCACTCGGCGCACGATCGCGCATTGCTGAAAGTCCTTCTGCCCGAAAAACGCGACGTCCGGCCGCACCAAATTGAACAGCTTGCAGACGATAGTCGCAACACCACGAAAGTGCCCGGGTCTGAAAACTCCACATAGCGAATTTGCGAGCTCACCCGGCTCGACGAAAGTCTCAAAGTGGGTCGGATAGAGCTCCTGTACATTTGGCGCAAAGACGATCGCAACGCCAGCTTCGCGGCACAGTCTTTCATCGCGCACTAAGTCGCGCGGATAAGTGGCGAGATCCTCGCTTGGTCCGAATTGGGTCGGGTTAACGAAGATACTTACGACCGTAACATCGCTTTGCGCCCGGCTCGCCTCGATCAGCGCCAGATGTCCCTCGTGCAGATAGCCCATTGTCGGTACTAGTCCGATGCGCTTGTCAGCATTGACAGCCTCTGCGAGAACCTGACGCAGCTCAAGGACCGTGGTGATTGTTTGCATGTTGAGCTTTTATTTGGTTGGGTTGGAAGGCGTCCAATTTGCGATCGTTTCGCGTAGACCCTCAGGAAGTCGATATGATTCTCCGGGTGCCGGGAAGGCACCGTTGCGGACATCCGCAGCCCAGCGAGACAGCGCCTCCTTTAACAGCTGGAAGCCCTCCGCATAGGCGCGAACGAATTTGGGGCGGCGACCTTCAGTCAAGCCCAGCACATCGTGGAGAACGAGTACCTGGCCTGAACAATCAGGACCTGCTCCGATTCCAATGGTCGGAATCGTCAGGAATTCGGTCACTCGCGCGGCGAGTTCGGCCGGGATTCCTTCCAGGACCAGAGCAAAGCATCCGGCCTCCTGCAGTCGCTGCGCATCATCGAGTAGGCGCAAAGCGTCATCGGCTGTACGCCCCTGAACTTTGAATCCACCCATTATGTTGACACTTTGAGGGGTGAGGCCGAGATGGCCCATTACAGGAATCTCGCAATCGACCAGGGCGCGCACCATTTCGGCACGCTTGGCTCCGCCCTCCAATTTGACGGCATCCGCCCCACGCTGCAGGAAGCCGCCGGCGCTGCGTATCGCCTCTTCTCGGCTGAGATGAAAGCTAAGATAGGGCATATCGGCCACGAGCAAGCCACGCGGCCTTGTGCGCGCGACCGCCTCAAGATGATGGTTCATCATCGCCACGCTGACCGATAGCGTGTTTTCGAAGCCGAGGCAGACATTGCCGACGCTGTCGCCGACTAGGATGATATCTACGACGCGGTCGGCAATGCGTGCAGTGACGGCGTCGTAAGCGGTAGTCATTACGACACGCCGGCCCTCGCTTTTCCAGCGCAGCAGGATTGGAATCGTGGTACGTTCAATAGGCGATTCCGAATTGTGACTCATCTCAGATCCCGAACGGCTGGCCCGCATCCCTCGTTTCATCGCTTCCTAAAGAAAGCGACAGGAAACTGTCAATGGTGGCAAACAAAGAAACTTGCGCGTCAACTTGGTGGCGCAGTGACTACACACCGGGGAGAGCACATCGCAGTTTCCCAACACTCCTCGATCCTTAGCAACCGATCCTCCGCAAACCTGAACGGTGGATTCGACCGAGCTCAACCTTGAGCTCCCGGATGGGAAAGCTGACGCGGCCCGGCATGATCGCTGGCGCCATCACCGGAACGTATGGTGAGCTTTGGGCCGTCGGCAAAAGCCGGGGTTTCCATGTCAAGCGCTCTGCCGCTGGTCAGAATCGAACCGAGCGAATCCGTAGTCGACGACGATCCATTTGCTCATAGTGACCGCGCGACCCAACTCGTTCTGTGTTGCCACCCGGGCTGCTTCGAGTTTATTTCCGGCAACGACCAAGTTATCAAAGGCGCCGACCAGGGTCGTGTTCGGAAGCCGATACCACAGATTGTTGGAGGCAAGAATCCAACAACTCCAGCCGTAGGCTATGGCCCGCTTCAGAAATATGGGATGGGGATCAGGACTCGTTTCCTTCAGATCATACGACGCAAGATAGTTAGGCATTCCAGACCCCCTAAGCACACCTTCAAGTAATCACGACCTGACGGCGGCGAACAATTTCGACATCGACTTTTCAACGATGGCTGGCTTTGGCGAGGCGCATCCGCAGACGTGAGCGTGCGCGAGAACGAGTTCGAGTGTCACTACCTAGCGCCGAGGTGCACGATGCGTATCCTGCCAAAGGCTTGGTTGTCGCGGCCCTGCGCTTCGATTACAACGGCACTCAGCGATAGATTCTGTGAGATCCTAAGAGACTGATCGCTGACCTTGGCGATAGAGCTGAGCATTTGCTCGGCCGCGGCTGCCGTGAGTTCGCCTTCGCAGCCATCGTTGGCAGCGGCTTCACTTCGCGCCCTATCAGGTCAAATCGACGATCATCATTACCCGCGGAGCCCTCCGATCGTCGCATAGAGCGCGCCAGTAGATCTGCCTGTATACACTTCGCAGTCGTCGAGGCGGACATCACATTCCCAATCACTGCCTGCGCGAACATATTCGCGTGCCATTTGATCAGCGCGCTCAAGAACTGATTTCGCGAGACCTGCCGATCGTTCGCTTGCCCGTTAGTGGCGATGAGTTAAGTGGACTGAACTTGGCCACCTGCAAAATGTGCCGGGTGCGGCTTAGGAGTGCGTTGGAGCACAACACGTGGGAACCTCCCGAGCAACGTTTAAAAAGCCTATCACCGCTTTCTCGCCGTAAACTGATCAGACCGGAAAATCGACGCACAAGTTCGGCGAATTTCGGCCAAACGGCGCAGGATTCGTTCTCACCAAGAGTGATCATGACTTTTAGGCGGGTAGCCGTTACACCGCATTTGGCTGGCGCCTCCCGTCCACGATGCAGACGGTCACGGCCGCGCAGGAGGGCGGCACGTTGGTCCACTCTTGCGGTTTTGCGCATGGCGCTGCGCGAGCTTCGTGAGGGTTAGGCTGCCTCCTCACGAGGGGGATCGGCGACGCAATGAATATCCTAAGCGGTGCGCCTAACTGCAGCACCGGCTGTAATCTTAGCCTAATCTGCACTAGAGGGCTCCGGCTCCCGACGCACGGTAGACGCACCTCGAGGTCAGCACATCGGCGGCCTCCCTGATGCCGGCGTAGATTTCATCAAGATCTGCCGCAGTGACGCAATAGGGCGGCATTACGTAAATCGTATCGCCGAGCGGTCGCAACAGCAAATTTCGGTCTCTAAAGAATGCTTGAAGCTTGGGAGCGATCTCGGAGAGATAACCCGCATCGCTCGTTATCAGATCGAGTGCGGTAATCGTGCCGAGGCGTCGAACGTTCCTAAACCGGTCGTCTGCGCGGAATGCCCCAATTGCCTGCTCTTGCATGATGGAGACCGACGCGACGCGCTGACGATTTTCCGGATCCTGCCAGAGCTCCAGATTGGCCCTCGCAGCGGCGCAGGCCACCGGGTTCGCAGTATATGAACTCGAATGGAAGAACGTGCGCGTGCGATCTTTCGAATAATGAGCATCGAAAATATCTGCGCGGCAGAGTGTCACCGCAAGTGGAAGCGCCCCTCCGGTAATTCCCTTGGAATAGCAAACGATGTCGGGCGTGACATTGGCCTGCTCGCAGGCGAATATTGTTCCGGTGCGGCCCCAGCCCGTCATGACTTCGTCCGCAATGAAGAGGACATCCATGGCTTCGCAGATCCGCTTCATCTCCCTCAGCACCCAGGCTGGGTACATCAGCATTCCACCCGCCCCCGATATCAGAGGCTCCACGATAAAGGCGGCCGGAATTTCGTTTCGACAAGCGGATTCTAGCGCATCGAGCGTCGCCTGCTCGCGACCTTTCGCTGGGAACGGGATTGATCTGACGTCGAATAGTAGGGGTCCATATGACGCATTGAACACACCTCGGGCACCAACCGACATCGCTCCAACCGTATCGCCGTGATAGGAATGCTGCATTACGATGATACGGATTCTCTGTTCACCGATATTGTGCCAATAGCCGAGGGCCATCTTCAGGGCCACCTCGACACTGGTTGATCCACTGTCAGAGAAGAAAACATAGTCAAGGCCTGGAGGTGCGAGCTTCAAGAGTAGCGCAGCAACATCCTCAGCGGTCTCGTGAGTATGGCCGGCAAACACCACCTGGTTGAGCTTGCTTGCCTGGTCCTGAATGGCGCGCACAATGTGCGGATGGCAATGACCGTGCGTCACCACCCACCAGGATGAAATTGCATCTACGATACGGCGGCCATCTGCGGTGTAGAGGTAGGCACCATCAGCACGCACCACCTTTGTCATCTCGTGTTGAAGCGCATGTTGTGTGAAAGGATGCCAGATCGGCGACATTGACTTCAGCATTACAGATTGAAGTCGTCGCGGCGGAATGAGGCTTTGAACGTGGACTGCAGCGTGTCGGTCGTCAGGCAAGAGAGCCAGGGCAAGCGACCCAGCCAACGTACCCGCCCAATCTCGCGAATTGCAGTCTGAGCTTCAGCATTTCTTTCGCCAATGAAGGCAATCCCAAGAATGCGGATCTCGCGCTTTCGCAGAGCCTCTATTGCCAACAGCGAGTGGTTGATAGTGCCAAGCGCCGTACGCGCGCAAAGAACGACTGGAAGGCGCCATCGCTCAATGACATCAATGTAGAGCGTATCGCCCCTCAGCGGCACCATCAGCCCGCCGGCGCCTTCGATCACGAGCGGCCGGTCCGCGGTCTCCGGCACATTCAGCGAGTCTGGGTCGATGCGAACTCCGTCAACTTCGGCAGAATGATGGGGCGAGGCAGGCGTCGTGAGGCGGTAATGCTCCGGCACAATGCGATCGGGGGCCAGACCGCCCAGTCGTGTGACGATCTCGGTATCGGTCTCCCCTTCAAGGCCGGCCTGGATCGGCTTCCAATAGCTGGCGCCGAGGAGATCGACGAGCCCCGCGGAAAAAACCGTTTTCCCGACACCAGTATCCGTACCGGTCACCACGATCTGCTGACCCATCAAGCTACTCCCCTCGTCCTCTCGTGCGCGCATCGCGCATCGAATGCCCTACCCTCGACTGAGGGTTTTCGTATTCGCATTCTTATTGCCTGAATCGTGAGCCTAACGTGCCCAATATTGAGCCCCTTGTTGCCGAATTTCGGCATCCGATGAGGCCAATACAAAGCTTTTCATGCCATCACGCATCGGATCTGCGAGTTTGCTCGAGCAGACCACGATGAGTGATCCGAGGTTTGCAACCCAGTACGGTTTGACATCGCCAGGCCATGCGACGAGCTCGATGCCGATCTCTCCTTCGAGACCAGAAACGACCCGGTTCCCGATAGCTCGCAGGAGCTCGGTCATCCCTTGTGAAAACAGCCGTAGCGGCACGATTTTGCCGGGTCATGGAGGCTGACATGCTGCCTCCTCGACAAGAGCATCGAGCATAGCACGCACATCCTCCTCGGCGACGTTGAGCGTCAGTGAGATGCGAAGACGAGCTGTGCCTGCCGGCACGGTTGGTGGACGGATTCCGCGGACGTCGAAGCCGCGGGCCTGCAGCGCAGAGGCAATCCGCATTGCTCGTGCATTATCGCCGACGACAAATGGCACAATCTGCGAGCGCGAAAGATTTCGCCAGCCACGGATTTCCATCTGCCGATGCGTGAACGCGACAAGCCTCGCCAGGCGCTGCTGTCGCTCGGGCTCCTGCTGCAGGATTAGCACTGCTTCCCGCACGGCGAGGGCCATCAAGGGTGATGGGGCGGTCGCGAAGATGAAGGGGCGGCAGCGATTGACCATGAAATCACGCAGCACCGCTGCCGTAGTGACAAGAGCGCCGGCGGCACCGAGTGCCTTGCCGCACGTATGAACCACCAGAAGATTCTCGCGCCCCTCATAAGGGGCGGTAAGCCCCCGCCCCTGCTCGCCGTAGACGCCTGTGGCATGCGCCTCGTCCACGATGAGAAATGCATCGTAGCGATCAGCGATCCCGACCAAGTCTTCGAGCGGCGCGAAATCGCCATCCATACTGTAAAGACTTTCGACCACGATCCAGACGCGGCCGACTCCGCCCTTGGCCCGCCAGTCACAAATTGTGTTTTCGACAGACTGGGGCTCATTATGGGCGCTCACTCGAAACTCGGCCCGACTGGCACGCGCACCTTCGTGAACGCTTGCGTGCACCAAAGAATCCAAGACGAGCAAGTCGCCTCGCTGCGGCAGCGTTGTCAGGATAGCGAAGTTTGCGACATAACCGCCGCCAAAGAAGAGTGCCGCATCTGCCTTAAAGAATCTGGCAGCTTCTGCCTCGAGATGTTCATGCTCTTCACAGTTGCCGTGCAAAAGCCGCGACCCGCCGGCTCCGATCGGCGTGCCAGCCTCGAGCCCAGCCAAGAGAGCCTTTTTCATCCGCGGCGCGCTTGCGAGGGCGAGGTAATCGTTCGAAGCAAAATCGACGCCTGCGCGCGGTTTGAGGCCACGCAGCCGGCCGGCTTCTTTCAGGTCATGCAACGCGGTGACATAAGCATGAAGCGTCATGAGGAGGATTGGACCTATCGCTCACCATGGCAAGCCCAAGACGTGCCAAGCGATGTTGAGGGTTACGGGAACGAACTTGAGGGTGGTCGATTTCAGCCCGGCAAAATGCGATTTTCTCGGTCCACCAGCACAATGCGCGGCTTGAACGTTTTTGCTTCGACCTCGTCGAATGAGGCATATGCAACAACGATAACTTTATCGCCAGGCAATGCGAGCCGCGCCGCCGAGCCGCTCAAGCTTATGATGCCAGAGCCTCGGGGCGCCTCGACGACATCGGTTGCGAAACGCGCTCCGGTTTCGATGTTGTAGATCTCCACGCGTTCATTGACGAAAAATCCTGCAGCGTCCAGCAGTGCACGATCGATTGAGACTGAGCCTTCATAGTGCAAATCGGCCTCAGTCACCGAGGCGCGATGAATTTTGCCCTTCATCAAGGTAATCTGCATTTGTTACCTAACACTGCAGTTTGCGAAGAATAAACCGGCTTCCCTGTCTCACTCAGGCAAGCGCAGAAGTGACGCCCAGCCGACTCAACAAGTTCGCATCGCGGTCACGCTGCGGATTCTTTGTAGTCAGTAACACATCGCCGATGAAGATCGAATTCGCACCGGCCAAAAAGCAAAGCGCCTGCAGCTCATCAGTCATGTACTGCCGTCCCGCGGATAGCCGCACCACGCTCCTCGGCATCATGATCCGGGCCGTGGCCACCAGGCGCACCATCGCATCGAATCGGGACGCTCCGCAGTCTCATTCACCGGCACGCCCCGAACTTCGTTCCACACATTGATCGGCACGCTCTCCGGATGCGCCGCAAAGTTGGCGAGCAGAACAAGCATCGCAAGGCGGTCCTCGACGTCCTCGCCCATGCCCAGAATGCCGCCGCAGCATACCTTGATGCCCGCATCGCGCACCTGCGCGAGTGTGTCGATGCGGTCCTGCAAGGTGCGGGTGGTGATGATCTTGCCGTAGAACTCCGGCGAGGTATCGACGTTATGATTGTAGAAATCGAGCCCTGCTTCAGCGAGCCGTATAGCCTGGTTCGGCGTCAGCATGCCGAGCGTGACGCAAGTTTCCATGCCAAGCTCCTTGACCGCGCTGACCATGTCGCAGACCCGATCGAGATCGCGTCCCTTAGGGCTGCGCCAGGCTGCGGCCATGCAGAATCGGGTCGCCCCGGCGTCCTTGGCGCGCTGCGCTGTGGCGATGACCTCGGCGCGATCGATGAGGCGCGTGGCTTTCAGCCCGGTGTCGTAATGCGCGCTCTGCGAGCAATAGCCACAATCTTCAGGACAACCGCCGGTCTTGATGCTGAGCAGGCTTGCGGTTTCAATGTGGTTTGGATCGAAGTTGGCGCGATGAACGCCCTGCGCCTGAAACATCAGATCGGCAAAAGGCAGGCTGTAGAGCGCCGCGGCATCGGCGCGCTTCCAATCACTGCGAACCGGCGCGCTGTTGCCGCTCCCGCTCTCTTCTTTCAAGACATCCACCATAAGCTTGCTCGCAAAATCATAGATAGTCCGTAAAATTATCTATGACTATTGTTCTGGATTGATGCTAACTGAGGTCGCCCACGAGCGCACTGGTTTTTCCGATAGATAATCTATGATGACTGATGGCGAGAACTTGACGACAGCTGGCCGCATTGCCGAGTCGATCGGCGAACGCATTATCACCGGCGCCCTGCAGCCGGACGCCCCACTCCGCCAGGATCATGTCGCGCGAGAATTCCATTCAAGTCACGTTCCGGTGCGCGAGGCATTTCGGCAGCTCGAGGCTCGACATCTTGTCGTTGCCGCGCCTCGTCGTGGCGTTCGAGTTGCTCCGCTCGATATCAATTCGGTGAAGGAGATCGCCGAGATGCGTGCCGCGCTAGAGGTGGTCGCGTTACGTAATGCTGCTCCAAGGCTCACATCGGCCCATTTGGCACGGATCGAGCTCGCTTTGATTGAAGGAGACAATGCCGAGACGCTCCAGGATTTTGAAACGGCCAACCGCGCCTTTCACCACGCATTGGTGGCGCCCTGTGCGATGCCGCGACTGCTGGCGAGCCTTGGCGGCCTGCAGCTTGCAAATTCTAGGCTGGTGTTCGCGATGGCGCGCAGCGCTGGCTGGCGACCTCGGCCCAATCAGGATCACCGCCTGATTCTGCAATCACTGCGCGCGCGCAACGTCGATCAAGCCTGCAACCTGCTCACGCGCCACATTCAGACGATCGAGCGCCTTGCCTGCCTACGTCCCGACAAAGGATGACCGTTGGTACGTAGCGCTCCGCATTGCGGCGGGCTGCGTTTCAAGATAGTCAGGCGCTTCAACTTCGATATTCGTACGGTCAATCATGATTCGTCACATCGTCTTCTTCACTGCCAAGGACAAGGCCCACATTGAACAAATGATCGACGGCCTGTCGGTTCTCACGGCGATTCCGCATGCACGCCGGCTGGAGGTCTCCCGCAACCGCAAGACCGACCAGCTCGGCAACGACGTCGACGTTGTCGTCTATGGCGAGTTCGACAGCGAGGCGGAACTCACAGCCTACAAGGAGCACGCTCTCTACCAGGAATCGATCAGGCGTGTGCGACCGCTGCGAGAACTGCGGTTCGCGGCCGACTACGATGTGTCGGCTGAGCGGTTCATCTCCGGGTCAGAAACCGGCTAGTTACCCAGCGCTCCGGGCGTATTAGCCTGACAAACCATCTCAAGAGTCCGGGTCTAGAAAAAACATCGCTTCTGCTAGGGTAAGATCCCTAAGTCTTTGCACTCTAACCGGCCGGAGAGCGACAGCCAGATGCAGGTCCGTGAGCTGCCATGGATCGATCCTGTCACGGCGATGCTCCGTCTCGCGCATCGACCTCACCTCACGTTTCTCGACAGCGCCGCAAGGCATGAGTCGCTGGGACGCTATTCATATCTGGCTTGCGACCCCTTCAGCACCTATATGGTCATGGACGGACAGGCGAGTTGGGACGGAAGAGCGATAAAGGGCGATCCATGGGAAATGCTCCGCGCCCTTCTCGCGAAGTATCCCCAGGAGCATCGCCCTGGTCTTCCGCCCTTCCAGTGCGGCGCGGCTGGCTTCCTTGCCTATGATCTGAACCGGACGTTGGAGCGATTGCCAGCGCCGGCATTTCCCGGTCAGCGCTTGCCCCAATCCATCCTGCATTTTTATGACGTGATCCTCGCCCATGATCATCGTGACGACAGATGCTGGATCGTTTCTACGGGATGGCCGGAGCAGGATCCCGTATCCCGTAGGGCCCGTGCCGGCCGTCGCGCCGATGAGTTTGCCGCACATCTTGCCGGGCCAGGGCGGCTGTGGAACGGCTTTCCCGGTACGTTGGGAGAATGGCGCTCGAACTTTAGCCGAGAGGGGTACATTGCGGCAGTACAGCGCGTCATCGACTTGATCTTTGCTGGAGACATCTTCCAAGCCAACGTTGCGCAGCGCTTCAGTGCCCGGCTGCCGACCTCATTCGATCCGCTGGGCTTCTACTGCCGGCTGCGGTCATTGAACCCCGCCCCCTTTGCGGCCCTCCTTCGTTACGGCAAGCTGGCTATTGCATCGAGCTCGCCAGAGCGATTCCTGAAGCTTGACGGACGACAAGTTGAAACGCGCCCCATCAAGGGCACGATGGCTCGCTCCGCTGACCCCGGGGAGGACCGGCGCCGTGCTGAAATCCTTGTTGCGTCTGAGAAGGATCGCGCTGAGAACACCATGATCGTCGACCTTCTGCGTAATGATCTGTCTCGCGTGTGCACTGCGCATTCGGTGGAGGTCCCAACGCTCTGCCAACTCGAATCCTATGCCTCGGTGCACCACCTCGTGTCGGCCGTCTCGGGTGAACTTGCAGCAGACCAAGACGCCGTTAGCCTGTTGCGCGCTTGCTTTCCCGGCGGCTCCATTACCGGGGCACCGAAGGTGCGAGCAATGGAAATTATCTCGGAAATTGAGCGTGTGGCGCGCGAGGTCTATTGCGGGGCGATCGGCTTTATCGGCTTTGACGGTCATATGGACACGAACATCGCGATCCGCACCGTCACGATCAGCGACGACTTGGCCGTGTTTTATGCGGGTGGCGGTGTGACGGCGATGTCGAACCCAGAGGCAGAATACGAGGAGACACTCGCCAAGGCACAGCGAATATTTGATGCATTCCGGGCCGAAACATCCGGTTCGCCATGATTGCGATCATCGACAATTACGATTCCTTCGTCTTCAACATCGCCCGGCATTTCAAGGCGCTTGGAGAACCAACCGAGGTCGTTCGCAACGATGTGGTCAGCATCGGTGATCTTGTTGCGCTCAAGCCGCGGGCAATCGTCATCTCCCCCGGTCCCTGTACGCCAAGTGAGGCCGGAATATCTACCGCCGTCATACGCGAGCTTACGGGGCACGTCCCAATTCTCGGCATCTGCCTTGGACACCAGTGCATCGGGAGCGTTTTCGGCGGACGTGTCGTGCGCGCACATCGTCCCATGCACGGGCGTGCCTCGCATATAGCACATGACGGCCGTGGGCTCTTTACGGAACTGCCGTCCCCACTCTGCGTCGGCCGCTACCATTCTCTTGTTGTTGAGTTCGGCGAGGTTTGCTCGCAGCATCTCATGGTGACAGCCCGTTCGGAGGATGGCGAGGTCATGGCCCTTGCACATCGTTATCAACCAACTTATGGGCTGCAGTTTCACCCCGAATCAATACTTACCCAGCGAGGACACGTGCTGCTCTCTAACTTCTTACGGCTCGCACAGACTTGCTGCCCATGAGATACGGAGATCGTTGCCAAGATCCGGAAACTAAACTTTGCGGGAGCGGATCGTGAGTGTCAAAGCCAGGTTACATGAGCGATCTACATAGAGGGGCTGGTCTGATCGATCCTCAGTCTTCGAGGCTGCCGGCGATCATGCTATTGGGCGCTTAAGTTTCAAAGGTCGGAATGTCATGAAAGGCATCTCGAGCGAACGCTTCGCCTAGGCCTGCCCACGCTCACGGCCGGCCGGCCGATCGGGTGAAGTGCGATCTCCGCGCGTCGGCGGAGATGTTCTCCGGCGGCCGGGCAAGCGCGTCCGCCGTTGCGGGGCCAGGCGGCACGGCGCAAGGGCCATCACCATGTCCAAGGCGGAACCGGTGGATGCTGTTCGCCTGCTCCCCGACCATGCCAGGCGCCCCCATCCTCCGTAGCGGGCCTGCCGGGGGCCATGACTGCCGTGGCAGTCCCGAGCCATAGAGGCGATCTCGGGCTTGAGGGCGGAGCCGCATTCTCGTCTCCTCACCGAGCACGTCCTGGAAGGCCTGATGTAATCACCGCGATCCTCGCTACTGGATCGATATGGATTTTCAACGAGCCATGCCCGACAGGAAGGAGGGCTTCATCATTGGATTACTGGCGGTTCGCCTCCGGCTCGGAGAGCAGCGGCGCGCCCCCGACTGAAACCGGACCTTCCGGTTTAGATGGGCGACTGGCTCTTGTCGTCGGCTTCGAAGCGGCATTGGCTGCTGGCGGACGTGGATCCGCAGGAGGAGGCGCAGCAGTGGTTGGGCTCTGCAGAGATTCAGTTCTTGAAGTCAGGATTGCGATTTGCTCCGACATCCGCTGCAAATCGGCTTGCTGCGCACTGATGTTTCGATTGAGGGCTGCAATCTCCTCGCTTGCCTCCCGTTGCCCCACCCGAATCTCCGAAAGGAGCGCTTTGTCTTCAGATGACAACGCCGCCATCGGGAGGATTTCAGGTGCCGCTGACGCCTCCAAGAATCTGTCGATATGAGGCCAGTAAAAGGCTCCACCAACGCCTAGACCGGTGAAGACGACGACAAGTCCAAAAGCCCACGCAAGGCGTCCTGATGACTTGCGCAAGACGGGAGGCAACTCCGAGCCGCGAGCTTGATCGATCACATCCATCATCCCTTGTTCTGCACCTCGACCTACAATGGCTCTCGTTGGCGCGATAGTCGATGAGGGTCAAGACTTTCAGTGAGCCACCCGCACGAAACGAATGGGTCATGCGCCGAAGATGTCGGGAAGATCACGCCGGCCTCAGCGTCGATGTATCTAGCCTCACGAACCGACGTTTTTCCGCGCCAACCGGCCACTCCGCGCAGTAACGCTGCACAGGAAAAGCGCGATACGATTGCGACGCTCCAAGGTCGCTCGCGATGGAGGGGCGCTCCTGCGCGCCGGCGGCGATCTGCGAGGTCGCGCTTTAAGATGGAAATTAGCACACTCGCAGAAGGCAGGCTCAGCTGATTAACTCTGTGCCCTGAATCGTGGCTTATCAGCTGATCGATCCAGAGATGACGCGTTGCGATCTCCATAAACCGGCATTGTGCAAGAGTCTGACCGCGAGGCTTTTGACCAGGATGAGGAGCCAGGATTCGTGACCACTCATGCGGAACTTACCAATGCGTGGGGCCTCATCGCGAGATTGACATCGCAATCGGACCACGTCTTGCCGCCGCAGGAACATCATTCGCACAGAGAGGCGCAACGATCGATTCGATGGCGACTGATCGTGTACGCCCGGCAACCACAATGGTCGAAACGCGATACGCTGACCTGATAAACGCCCGAACTGGATAAGGATCAGAGGTGATTAATCGCGCAGTCGGATGCGCCGCACGATTCCTGCTGCAGTCTGGGCAGGAGTGCATTTTTCAAGCGCGAGCACCCGACTGTTCGCAGTCTTGCCGGGAAACAAAGGCGATATTGAAGTTTGGGACCTCAGTGCGAGGTTTACATACCCGTTAACCTGCGTCAAAGCGACGGCATGCTCCCGGTGACGCCTAGAGCGAACGGATCACCTGCCAGCCGCTTCATATTTGCGATCGGAGGAAGTGTTCGGGAATGCGTGGACTTCTGATCCTCTTTGTAGCGTTTACGATTATGTTGGCAGCACGCGGCCGACATCAAGATGGCTTTGTGCCCCGGCTGACCGCGTCCATGCCACCAGTCAACCTTCCCTAGTCTTTTCACGTCATGAATTCGATAGCCAGGTCGATCGAGCTTACTCTGTCCAACAAGGGAATCGAGACATTTTGGCGAGGCGAGCTAGTCTTCTGGACGACGCTTGACTTTGGAACGTGCCGTCCAGCCGCAATTGCGGATCCTCTCGGTCTATGATTCTCGGGAATAGTCGCCTCTTGAAGTTCTGGGTGGCGGCTGTCGCCCCCGGGGATTCGTTATCTCGCTCAAACAGAGCTTCGCAAGCCGAGATGCGCACCCGTTGAGCGATGATGGCGTTGCCGGTCGCAGCGGGAGGTCCCAAACCTTGATGATGTACGAAACGACTCACTTCGCAGGCAAGGTCAGTTAGCCCCGCGCGCATCTGGCAGCCTCTTGTCAGGGACTACCGCGCATCCAGAACTTGTCTATGCCTGACAACTTACAAATGTCTCGTCGCTTTCGAAACAACAAGGTACGAGAGGCCGCGAGTCTTCAAGCCTGGGCAGCGTAATGATCGCTCCCGGCTCTCTCGAGTAGCTATGTGAGAGGCAAAGTACGACTGAAGCCTTGAGAACATCGCTATGCTATTCGGCCGAGCTAGCGGCCGATCCGGTGATCGCCTCGCGCGGATTCTCTGATCCTTGAGCGTGACTACTCAATGAACCCACCCAAGAGGCGCTTTCGCAGCTGGCACGAAGATTGCTCGACGTTTGCTAGTCAAAATGAGGGGCCTCCTATGAAGACAGTGCGATGCCTGCATCAGCATGCATCAACCGTCCACACCTTCTTGAATGATCGCAATTGCATTACAATCACTGAGGCCCTTCGCAAAGGCAAACACCGCTAGGCATCTTACGAAACCCTTCCAGGGCACGAATCGATACGATTCTTCACAAGAGGACAGACGCCCTTCAAGCGACATCTCATCGGAGATTTCCCGGATAAGCAGCGATCTGCGCAGCCTATTTGTCTTGTTCAGGGAGACCAGTTGCCCGAGTGCTGCGCATTTTTAGTCTCCTTTGTCGCCTGTCGCGGGGGACTGAGTTGATCGGTGAAGAACCGCATAATTTGGAGGATGCCGCATGAGCGAAACGACTTTGGTTGGCGATGGCATTCCGGATAACGCCGTCGCCAAACGCGCAGCTCGCATCGGCGCTGAAATCAGAAAAATCAAACTCTCGGGCGATTTACCGGACCAGTCGATCGCAGCAATCAATCGATTGCTGCTTGAGCATAAGGCGATCTTCTTCCGTGATCAGTTTCATCTCGATGACGCCGAGCAGGAGCGCTTTGCCGCGCGCTTGGGACAGCTTGTTCCGCATCCAACGCTCGCTACGACCGGGGCAATGACGTCGCTTCTCGAGCTCGATTCTTCCCGCGGCGGTGGCCGGGCCGATGTGTGGCACGCAGATGGAACGTTCCTTGATGCTTATCCTAAAATTCTGGTGCTTCGGGCTGTTGTGATTCCACAATTCGGCGGCGATACGATCTGGTCAAATACCGCAGCCGCTTATCTCGACCTGCCGACGCCGCTGCAGCGGCTTGCCGAACAGCTACGGGCAGTCCACAGCAACGCCTTCGATTATGCTGGAATGGCTCGCGTTCGTGCAGTCGATAAGAAGCATTTTGACGAGGTCTTCACCAAAACGATCTTTGAGACCGAGCATCCAGTCGTGCGAGTTCATCCCGAAACCGGCGAGCGTGCACTGATGCTCGGCTGTTTGGTGCAGCGCTTCGTCGATATTCCGAAATTCGATGGCCAGAAGCTGTTCGATTTATTTCAATCCCACATCATCGCGCCTGAAAATACCGTCCGCTGGAGCTGGAAGGAAGGTGATGTTGCGATCTGGGACAACCGCGCAACACATCACTATGCCGTAAATGATTACGGGGACCAGCATCGCATCGTTCGTCGCGCCACGATCCAGGGGGACGTGCCCGTCGGTGTCGACGGGCGCTGCAGTGTAAAGAGCCTGGAGATCAACAAGCAGCTGCCCCATTGAAGTTGCCTGGCGCGCCCCTTTCCCGAGTTTCGTTCGAACGTCCCATTGATGGTTGTCCGGCGGAGTTGTCGCACGTGTCCCTATTTAAGATTCCGTGTCGAAAGGCGGAGGCCCCCTTCGGTGATTGGGCCTACATCACTTGCACGCAGCCCCCGCGCGAACTTGAAGCATAGAGCCGCGCAGGCCGACATTCAGTGAGTGAAACCGCAGCTGGTAACAAGCTTTGCCCGATATTCGTCTCTCTTGTGTCTGATAATTCCAAGCTGCGCGTTGCTGCCCTCCAATCGCAGCACTAGGGGCAAGTCCGCGTAAGGTGTTTGCGTCCCTGCCGGCGATTGGCGCAAACGGGCACATCTCCTGTGTTCTCCAGCCACAAGGAAGCCGACTATCGACAATCGGAAGCGGCAGACACCGATGTAGCGCCTGAATTCCACGTTAGTGCGCAGCCGTTTTCGACTAAATTCACTACAGCGTTTGTGCGAGGCTAGGGTTGACAGGCCTGACTAAGCTCCAGCGTGCAGTCCCTGATTACGCGTAGGGCCGGAGAGAGCTCGCTTGAGAATCGCCATGGAGTCCTGAGTGCAATCCTCGGAGATGGCCCACGCCAGCTGGGCTTCAAGATTGAAGCTGGTAGCGTAGGGTTCAACAAAACCATCGGTCCAACATTAGGTAGATTGCGAAGCCTCGAGCCATGTCAATGTGCCGCTAACGCGTCATCGAGGAAGAGAGGCTGACTGCGTCCTCTCCCAGTTTTGCCCTGACTGTACTCTGATGGGCGCCAACGCCACAAACATATAAAACAACATACAAGGCGGGCGAAGCGGAGCTCTTCCTCTACGTGAACGAGGCGGTGATCGCGCCTGCTATGTGTCTACGACAGCTTCTACCGATAATGGGAGCCGGACCAAAGTGACAGTCCGCCTTCTGTGATCATCCAGATGCACCGCATCCGAACGGCCGATCGCGGCTAAATGACCTCAAAGTACCGCTCTCGTTCACAGTCGGACACTCGATGTTGAACAGCATCCCACTCCCACCGCCGGGAGCGGGAAAACGCTTCAACAAACCTGTCGCCGAAAACGTCAATCGCTTCTTGAGACTGCGCAAACCGGGATGTGGCCTCAGCCAAGTTCTGAGGAAGCGGCTCATAGGCAGCGTGTCTTTCTTCGCTTGCATCACCAGCAATTGGAGTTGCCAACACAGCATTCTCTTCAACGCCCAGAATACCGGAGCCGATGGCACCGGCGAGCGCGAGATAGGGGTTTATATCTGCGCCGCTCAATCTGTATTCAAGACGGTGCGCGGACTCGTTGCCCGGAATGACCCGTACTGCACAAGAGCGATTATCAACTCCCCAACTCGGACAGGTTGGAGCCCAAAAGCCGGGCAGCAGCCTCTTATAGCTATTCACGTTGGGCGCAGCGAGGACACAAAAGTCGTTCATGTATTTCAGCTGTCCGCCGACGAATTGGTTCATAGTTCCCGAGATGTTGCGGCTCGCCTTGCCGTCGTAGAATGCATTCTGACCATTCGACGACATTGAAATGTGAATATGTCCCGACTGTCCTGGCCAATTCTCCGAAACCTTGGCCATAAACGTTGCCATCATGCCCCGAGTCTGAGCCCAGGATTTCACAATCGATTTGAGTAAGACTGCCCGATCCGCAGCCTCGAGGGCATCGCAATGACGAAGCGAAGCCTCAATCGCGCCAGGGCCGGTTTCAAAGTGGAGCCCGCTGAGGGGTAGTCTAGCATCATCACAAAAGGCCAAAATCTCGTCGAACAGCTCATTGCTGGCGAGGGTGCGCGCTACTGAGTAGCCGAATGGGCCTCGCGTTAGGGGGACCCATTGATCATATGGTTTCTTATGAATTGTCTCCGCGCTCTCATTAAACAGCGTGAACTCAAACTCGAATCCAGCAGTGCAACTGTATCCGTGGTCAGCAGCTCTGCGTAAAACCTTCCGCAAAACACCACGTGGGCAGATGCTCTCATGCGCACCTGCAAACTCCGCGAGGTAAAGAAAACGGTCATGGCAAGTAGGTACCGCGCGCGCGGTGGCCGACAAAACACGCAGATCGGCGTCTCCGAATACTGAAGGCAGCTCTTGCGCAGAATTGGCTTGTATCACTCGGTCCGAGCAATCCCACGCCAGCACGGCTTCGGAGAACTTGATTATCCTGTCACCAGCCGAGACATCGTCGGACAGAACAAGCTTGCCTCGAAGAACACCATCAAAGTCGCATACGCCAATCAAGGCCTTACGCGACTCATGCAAGGGACCCACCTGTCGTTCGCTTGCCATCAACTCTGACCCTGCGCCCTCAACTCGAACACCTGGTCCATACGCATTGCTCTCAGCTTGCGATAGTCGTTATCAAGCTCAGTCAAGTCATTGCTCACGAGATACACGATTCCCGGAGTAGATGCTAAGTCGGTCGTCCGGACCAGGTTTTGACCTATCGGAACAAATGCTATCGCATCGGCGAAGCTGGGCAGCTTGCGGATTGATTCGAGTCCGGGATAGCCGTTGACAACACCATCCATATCGGAGACGAGTGAGACGCACAGTGCGTGAGCCTTCCGCCTGTAAGGGCCGCGTCGCCTCATATACTCAGTGAAGCCGATGGGATCTGCGTAGCGCCACGCCGTCGATGTTATATGATTGTGGCCCAAAGCCATGGTCCGGGCTTTTGCGGACATTGTCCCTTGAAGCCGCGCTCCACAGTCCACCAGAACCGGCCCCATGCGATCTACGATGATCTCGGCATGAGCAGGTCCGTTGACGATCTCAAGCGCCTTTAATGCCTGCACCAAATAGTCCGACAGCTCTTGAACAACCGGCTCCTCGCCTTCCAGCAGCTGCTCAAGCGAGCAGACGGATGCCGCGCCCTTGACGAGAACAGTGTCATAAGTCCACACCTCCGTGATGAACGTTTCGCCATCGATCGATACAGCGTTCACGGTGTACTGTTGACCGTTTATCTTCTCTTGGCCAAGTGCAAAGCGATTCATCACTCCGAGGCAATTTGTTTTCCCGACAATAGCATTCACAGCCCTGCGAACATCAGCATCGGTCGAGCAAAAGAACACGTCCTCCGTACCAGCGCTGTTCAAGGGCTTTATCACGATTTCGTCGAAGCGCTGTTGACGCATCCAGGTTGTGACGTTTTCGGCGTTGTCGGATACAACTTGTCTGATCGATCGCACCCCTGCAGACGTCAACGCGTCAGACAAGCGTGACTTGTCGCGCCTTGCAGCTGACAACGCGGTCCCATTCGAAGGCAGCCCGATCCGTTCGGATAACGAATCGGCAAGCTCAACTCCTGATTCGCATCCGGCTATGATGAATTCCAGCTCTCTACCTCGAAGGGCCTCCAGATGAAACTGCACGACCTCCTCGTCACTCATGCGCTCGCCCGGCCTAAGGACTTCATCATAGACGTCGGCGTTGAAGTGCGACTGAAAGATTGGCGGAATCTGCGCACTCGACATCGCGTGCACAGTCTTTATTCCATAACCTTTGAACTCTTCCGGGAGGTATCGGCCTGTTGAGTATGCGTCGACTATGACACAAACACGTTCCTTCATGCGGATCTCCGGTACTGGAAGTAGAGGTTACCCACGGCGATAGCCGAAATGAGAACATTTCCCACGAGCGTATAAAATGACGGCACGATGCGAGAATCGAAGTACTGGAACAGAAACGTAATGATAGGTGCCGTGGACAAGACCATGTTGACGGTGAATGGCTCTACGCGGCGAATGCCCTCTTGCACCAGGAGCAAGGGAACAACGATCGTTGAAAGGGCAATCATGACGATTGCAAGCCAATGCTGTGAGAGTTCTTGTAAGATACTGGAATGATCGCTCAATCCCAGCAACAAGAGGATTGCTCCGTAGAAACGATGAGCCAGTACTTGTCGGCTAGATAATCCACGATCAAACAGCAGTTTCACGAGGATACTGGTCAGCGAAAGCGACAGCCCAGCTACGATTGCCAGGAAGATCCCAAGGGATGATCGTGGGCCCCATTCGATTCCAGCGTTGCCGCTGGCCGCGATCCAGACCATGTAACTACCGACAGCCGCAATCAGAACGCTCGCGACGACATCTGATTTGGGGAGACGTCCCTGCCCCCTGATCAGTGCATTCAACCATGCTGTTGCAGTGGGTCCTAATGCCACCATGAACGTGACGACGATAGCGGGCTCGGCATATTTCAGTCCGACAAACAAGCCGATCCAGCTTATCGCGGTGACACAATTGAGCGACACAAAGGCAAGACTCGATGACTTCCCCACTCTCACTGCAACGCCTTCGCGGTGAGCCAAGACGTTGAATGTCACGCTTACAATAGCAAAGGATAGCAGGAGAGTGATCCATACATTTGCTTGCTGGAAATACGCTGCTGCATAGACGTCACCTGCGGCGCTAACGAGAACATAGAGCGCAACAAGGAGCACTCCTGCAGCGAATTGCCCGCTCGGCCTGTGCAAAGGCTGCAGAACTGCGCGAAACCAGAACCGTGATGTCGCGGACGTTTTAGATGGATCTCGCTCTTTCGATCCTAAAGGGTCCCTTTTCGATTGGAGTTTCACAAGCGGCCTCTGCCACTTTCTGAGCGGTACGTGACGCACGCCGCTCCAAATGCGCTGAAAAGCTGCTTGCTCAGGGGATCAGTTTCGACGTGCCATTCGGGGTGCCACTGCACCCCAATCTGCAGCGTCGGCCCGCCTGTTACCGAGGCCGCCTCGATCAGACCGTCGGACGCCCAGGCTTCAGGCTTTAGCGCAGCCGCAAGCCTTTCTATGCCCTGATTATGCAAGGAGTTAACGTGTGCTTCGGCCGCGCCAGCGATAGGAAGGAGAACGCCGTCCGGACAAAATTTCACGGTGTGCGCTGTATCGTACTGGCGATCCCTCGGCAAACCGGCCTTCTCAGCATGCATTTGTCCGCTTTGCAGCCCCCATTCGGACAGGGATGGGTAAAGTGTGCCGCCAAAATAGACGTTAAGCTCCTGAAGGCCGCGGCAAATGCCCAGTATCGGCATCCCAAGGGCAACGGCCTTCTCAATGGCTGCCGCCGACAGTCTGTCACGAGGACGATCTCTCACGCCAGCTTGAATGTCGTGCTGACTTGTCGCCCTCAGCCTGCCCGAAGCGGACGAGGTGAGGATGACTGGATCAATATTCGATTCATCCCCCGTCAACATCAAACCGTCGAGCCTGTTCATGATCGTCAGATCATTGTCGAGTTCGGCATCCTCAGCATCGATTGTCGGCAATATCGCGCAAGCCACGCCCGCATAGCGGACGAGAGCTTGGACGTATTTGCGCCGCAACCAGTCCCGGTGCACGCCATCTGCCAAAAGACGGTTTGAGGTTACGCCCACCACGGCTCGTGCTTCTGTCCGTTGCGATATCAAGCCGA
Source organism: Bradyrhizobium sp. CCGB12 (assembly GCF_024199845.1). Lineage (NCBI taxonomy): Bacteria > Pseudomonadati > Pseudomonadota > Alphaproteobacteria > Hyphomicrobiales > Nitrobacteraceae > Bradyrhizobium > Bradyrhizobium sp. CCGB12. Next base: position 5,467,960 of record NZ_JANADO010000001.1, read on the forward strand.
CCGCTCCTTCGCATCGCGACACGCCAGAGACTGTTGATACAAGCGCCGATTTCGGTCCATCAACTGGGCAATGACGCTAGGTTGACCTTGAGGTCCCTTGACGAAGAGCCCTCCCCACGTTGCGGCAACACTTGCGTAGTGAGGATCCTGCATTCGAATTTTCTGAGCTTTGTGCAAGAGCCAGAAAGGAATACCGGGGGATAGGTGGTGCTCAAGGTGGTATTCGTCCAAATTCTGACCCAAAATGGCGCGCTCGATAAAATTTCCCTTTCTATTCCGGGTCAGGTAGACATTCTTTGTCTCGGTCTCGCACATTGGTGAGTGCTCGGCGAGCTCGATGAACCAGCCGAGAACCTGAAACGTTGTGAGGTAGGGCACGATCCAAAACAGGACGACGATGTGGAGCAGTCCAACGAGATATGCCCCACCGAGTATGAGTATCCAGAAGAGATAAAAGCCATATTTGTCGACGAGGATCCCCGACCGGCTCTGGTCCTCGACACTTATCGAGAACCGATTGGTCCATAGGTACTTCAGATACACGACTGTCGCGCCGCCCAATATCGGCTTCCAGATCATGTTGAAAGCGTACTGCTTAGGGGGCAGGACATCGTAAACGCCGCTGGACAGGAAGAATTTCAAGTCGGGATCCTTCTCCGGATCGCCGAGATATGGGTGATGCAGATATACGTGTGAAATGCGGTAGGCCCAGTGGCGCTGGAACAAGGGATATGCCGCGAACAAGATGCCCAGGATGTAGTTCCAGGTCGTATTCTTCGCGAGCGTGCGGTGCGCGGCATCGTGAGCGATCGTCGTCAATCCGCGCTGGTAGGCCCCAATCAAGAGAACTGCGATTGGATAGAGCCAATAGGAGACATGGACCGTCGTAAGGACGCAAGCTGCGATCACAGCGTAGTCTTTCACGATGTAAACGGCCCCCGTGATGTTATCAGGTCTCAGCGCGGAGAGCTGCTGGTTGATCTCGCGATCAAATTGAACCGGCTCAAAACGCGACGACCTCAGTTTCCAAGCATCTGCCTGTTTCATGAGAACCCCTTCCTGGATCGGCTTTCAGGTTGTCAGATTGCGGAAAGCGCCTTTTCCAAGTCCTTGATGATGTCGGTAATATCTTCGATGCCGACGCAAAGCCGGATGGAGCCGCCGAATATGCCGGCAGCCTCGCGCTTTTCCCGCGGGACAGTGGTGTGGGTCGTAGAGACAGGATGGGTTACTAGCGTGCGGGCATCCCCCACATTCGATACGTGATACATCAAGCTGACGTTCTGGATGAACTTGCGGCCGGCTTGCTCGTTCTCCACCTCAAACATGATCATCGCTCCATGCCCGTACCCGCTATCGAGCGTCTGATCGATGATTTCCCGGTCAGCTCCTTCAAACAAGCTCGGGTAGTAGACCCGACGCACTTTTGGATGTTCATTCAGAAAGTTGGCTACAATTCTGGCGTTCTCGCAGTGCTCCTTCATGCGAAGATGCAGGGTTTCCAATCCTTGAATGAGCTGGAAGCTTGCAAATGGCGAAATGGCCGCGCCAGTATCGCGCAACCAAGTCATGCGCGCCTTGAGAAGAAACTCGCTCTTTCCGAGGTCATCGACCTCCACCAACGCATTGCGCCAGATGATTCCGCCGTGCGCATCGTCCGGACCGTTGAACAGCGGAAAGCGAGACCTTCCCCGATAGTCGAACTCACAATTGTCGACGATCAGTCCGCCGAGCGTCGTCCCATGACCGCAAATGTACTTCGTGGCAGAGTACGTCGTAATCGCAGCGCCGAGAGCTGACGGCCGGCATACCAGGGGGGTTGTCGTATTGTCCACGACCAGGGGGACGCCGTGCCTTCTGCCGATCTCCGCTAGCTGTCGTACAGGAAGCGGAATCAGACAGGGATTCGAGATCACCTCCCCGAACAGACATATTGTCCGATCGTCAATGGCACGTTCGAAGGTCTCGGGGTCTCGAGGGTCGGCCGTCCTTACGCTGATCCCAAGACGCTTCAAGGTGTTGTGGAGCAGATTCCATGTATTTCCGTATAGATACGGAGAAGCGACGACGTTATCTCCCACCTCACCGCTTGATAAGTTTACGATCGCGAGAAACGTCGCCGCTTGGCCCGATGCAACAGCCAGCGAGTCGCTTCCCATGTCGACGGCGGCATACCTTTTTTCCAGTGCGCGGGTCGTCGGATTGATGATCCTGGTATAGGTGAAACCATCAGCCTTTACGTTGTAGACGTCAGCAATATGGTTCAAATCGCCATCGAGCTCATAGGCCGTGCTCTGATAGATCGGCACTGCCACAGCTTTCGTCGCCGGATCACGGCGGTATCCTGCGTGGAGAGCAGCAGTTTCGGTTGAATATGGAAGCTGCGCGATGGCTGCCGTTGGGCCCGAGATCTCTGCGCTGCTGTCGCGAGTCTCCTGGGCTGACGCTTGCCCCACAGACCTAGGCCGACCGGACCGGAAGTAAGTGCGAAAGGCACAGCCCAACCGCTCGATCCAATCGTATCGAATCTCGCCAATACAGCCGATCCTAAAACTGCGGGTAGGAAGGTGCAGCTTAGAGTAGATGTAGAGATTATGGGCTGCCAGATGGCGGTATAGCCCATCAAACGCCACCTGGTCAGAGATTCCAGCTGGAGCGGTGAACGCCACGCAAACCGGCGACTGCAGGTGCTCCGCAAGCAATGGGGGCACCACCCCTTCCAGCTCTCGGATGATGCTGTCCTTTATCTTCTCATACCTGCTGCGCCTGGCATCAGTGCCTTCGATGCTCAGGATCTCCAATGCCTTTGTAACTGCCTGAACGATGTGTGTTGGAGGGGTTGATCGCCATTCACCTGTGCGTTCAAGCGACCGCCATTGATCTCTGACGTCGAGAACAAACGATCGTGGCTCTTGGAGAGCATTCTCAAGGAGCTCGCGGGAGGCAATGACAAAAGCCAATCCCGGTGGACCTTCGATGCACTTGTTGCTCGACGTAACAATGACGTCTGGTCCGCCACGACTCAGATCGATGTTGACGCCGCCGAAAGAACTCATCGCGTCAACGATAGTCTTCACGCCACGTCGCCTAGTCACTTCCATGATCGGCTCGAGCGGATTCACAATTCCGGTCGTCGTCTCGCAATGGACGACGCATACGTGCGTGATACCTGACTCTCGGCTCAAGCGCTCGGCGATTTCCTCAGGGTCCAAGGGATCGGTGGCTCGCTTGATAAGCTTCACCGCCTCGACGCCCCATAGCCGAAGAATTTTGAGAATGCGCTCTCCATAAATGCCGTTTATGCAAACGAGCGGCCGATCGGCCCGGGTGAGGAAGGAAGAGAGAGCGGCCTCCATTCCAAAGGAGCCGCCCCCCTGGATAGGAACGACCGAATAGCCTTCCGCATTGCCCGACACATTGAGCATAAGCCGCCTCATGCGCGCGGTCACTTCCTTGAACTCGCAATCGCGCGATGCAAGGTCGAGCTGCATCTCGGCCTTCACTGCCGGTGATAACGACATTGGGCCAGGCGTCAGCAAAGAACGTTCTCTCGTCACACCATCCCCTTTATGTTGCACTCATTAAGATTCGGCAGACGCACACGATGTGTTTCGCCTGACGTTGGCCAAGCACCGGTAAACGGCACGCTCGAGCCTCTCGCCGATTCAGACCTGTCTCCGTAGCGCGCACCTAAGTCATTCAGCTCTCGGAGGACTTGGCCCAATCGCATTGGCGCTCGCACCGTTGCAGCGGCGCATCAGTCTCTTTTCGCATGAGATGCGGGTCGAGGGTCAGCACTCGCGTCGTCGGCAGTCCGCCAGTCTGCTTACGTGTAATCAACCATCCACAGTGAGAAGGGCGTCTGTCGGACGCGCATTGATAGCGCCCCAGACACATCCAACTTCACGATAGTCGCTGATGACCGGAGTCATGGCGCTTGCGCCTCGGACGTTCGCACTCTTTGTCACTCGTTTGGAAGGCTTCTAGTGCCGAAGCCCGTCACCTCCTATTTTGATATCTTACAACTTGACGTAAGGTTCGATTCAACCCTCTCAGATCGCTAGCCGAGATATTTTTTTCGGACAACGCAGCTGTGTCGCATTTAATTCGGGGCGGCTTCCGTCTGTGTACGATTTCCAAGATGACTGTCATGAAACTCCAAAGGTAAGACGACCCCAAGCGTCTAGAGGACAAATGACATCGGGCCTCTGAAGAGAAAGCTTGTGGCGGAATGCGATCGACGAGCGGGCTTAGCGGCTACCCGAGCGGTGCAGCGCGACTTTGCTGTGTACGGAAGCTGCCAAACAAGCCCGCGGCTGGCGAACCTGCCTTCGATGAACACGCCGTAGACAATGGCGCCGGCAATTCTTAAAGGATCGCTGTGATGGCCTGCTTGACGACCCGCCCTGTCCGGCCTTGCACCATCGACGACGATCAGGCTGCCCGGCGGACAACGAACGACGCTAGCCGACGCGAAACACTGCTCGGTCCGCTCGACGGAAAGCGGTTCTTCCACCATGATATACCGAATGTGGGCGCCGTTCGACTTGCAGCCGCACCGTAGCATTCAAGGCGTCGAGCGAACCGCTGTTTATCGATTGGATACGCGCTATCGGCGGCCCTACTATCCAGCCAAACCTAGCACTTGTGATCGGTATCGATGAGAAACGTCAGGTTCGGCACGATCGCGAGCAGCCCATCTGCCCGATGGTGCCCGGCATACGAGAATTTCATCTGCGGCATGCTCTCGCTCTGCCGCGCCAAAGGCTACAGGCGCTACCGACATTTGAGCTCTTGAAGCTTCCGAATAGTCGACCCCAGCTTCTGAACGCCTGGACATCCCCATCGCCAATGATACCGGCGCCACGCACGAATCAGCTTGAAAGCGTGGCTCGCCTATCGGCCACATCACCGCGTCCATCTCACGCTGAACAATCCGCAGTCCCAATCTGGTTTCGCGCGAAACGGTTCTGCAACGAGGCCCCAAGCGGGCTTATATGGCTAACTGTAGATTCGGGTCGCGCGTTTCGGAACGACCGGATCTCATGAGTCTGCGCGCTGTGGCGACGGATGGCACCTCTGAGCCGTTCCGCTCGCGGCTGGCTCCCTTGCAGCACATGCTGGTCGCATCTGGCTTCCGTTTGGAAGGGTTTGCTGCGCGTCGCACATGAAACCCCGCGTTGTCTTTCCTTCCCGAAGCGGCTTGGATCTGGCTCACGTCGCCTGATTGAACGGAGGCGTGACAATTCAGCGCGAGAGAGATTCGGCGGCAATCCCGCATCGGCACTGTTGGCGGCGCGTCGCACTGCCAGCCGTCATGTTGGCTGCCCTGTATCGACCCCAGAGACTTCAATGCGCCCCTGCTCCGCTAAGCGTCTGCCGATCGCCTTTCACTGGAACGCAGCTGCAATGAGGCATGGGAGAAGGGCACGCTAGTGATCGCCAACGACCCCGCGCGCCACCAAGAGATCGAGAACCGTATCCGCTAGCTGCTCGGGCTCTTGTCCCACAGTCCTGAGTTGCAGTTCAGGCCTTATCGGCCTTTCGTATGGCGCATCGATTCCGGTGAAGCCCTTGATCCCACCGGAATTCACCTTGGAATATAGACCCTTGGGATCCCGCCGGGCGCATTCTTCGAGTGGCGTGTCGACAAACACTTCGATGAACTCCCCCTCATCAAACAGATTGCGTATCAGGTCGCGTTCAGCCCTGTAGGGCGCGATGAACGAGCAAATTACGATCAACCCGCTGTCCGCCATCAACTTGGCGACCTCGCCGACACGCCGAATATTTTCAGCGCGGTCGGCCTCGGAGAAACCAAGATCCCGATTTAGTCCGTGCCGGAGGTTATCTCCGTCCAACATCATGGTGTGGCACGACATTGCAAACAGCTTTTGATCGACGATGTTGGCAATGGTTGATTTGCCCGCGCCAGACAGCCCGGTGAACCAGATGACGCAAGGCCTCTGGTTCTTGAGTGCGGCACGTTGCCTTTTATCTACCAACAGCGATTGCAAAGCGATGTTGGTCGTCCGCCGCAGCCCAAAGGCGATCATGCCGGCTCCGACCGTGCGATTCGTATAGGGATCGATAACGATAAGTGATCCCGTCTTCGGATTGATATCGAAAGGATCGAACGCCACGGGCAGTGCGGTCGCCACGTTGCAAAAACCGATCTCGTTTAGATTAAGCCTTCTCGCCGCCACGTGCTTACGTGTGTTGACGTCGATCCGGTGCTCGATTGCGGTGATGCTGCCGGTTTTGGTCTGTGATCCAACACGCAGGATATAATTGCGGCCGGGAACGAGTGGGTCCTTGTCCATCCAGATTAGATGGGCGGTGAACTGGGTGGCGACCTTCGGACGCTCGTTCGGGCGCGCCAGAAGATCGCCGCGACTGATGTCGATCTCGTCCTCCAAGGTGATGGTGACAGCATCGCCAGCCTCGGCGCTGGGAAGATCAGCCTTTTGGGTCACGATCCGCTTGATTCGTGTAGTTTGCCCGGAGGCCGCGACAACGATCTCCTCGCCTGCCGAGATGCTTCCAGAAGCCACAGAGCCGGCATAACCGCGGAAATCCTGGTTGGGCCGGTTCACCCACTGGACCGGAAAACGGAACGCAGTAGCCGCGTCGGGTCGGATATCGATGTTGTTCAAATGGTCGAGCAGGCAAGGACCAGTATACCACCCGGTATGATCTGAACGGCTGACAAGATTGTCGCCGTAACGGGCGGAGATCGGGATCGGAACGATAGAGGCGAAGCCGAGACCGGCCGCAAAGGTCAAATATTGGTCAACTGTCTGATCAAAACTCTTCTTCTGGTAATCGACGAGATCGATCTTGTTCACAGCTAGCACGACATGACGAATGCCCAGCAGGGAACAGATGAAGGAGTGGCGCTTGGTTTGGACCAGCACGCCCTTTCGAGCATCGATCAGGATGATGGCGAGCTCGGCCTTCGAGGCACCAGTTGCCATGTTACGAGTGTATTGCTCGTGGCCGGGAGTGTCGGCCACAATGAACGAGCGTCGCCCGGTGCTAAAGAACCGGTAGGCCACATCGATCGTGATACCCTGTTCTCGTTCAGCTTCAAGCCCATCGACGAGCAGCGCGAAATCAATGTCGGTGCCCGTGGTGCCGTGTCTAGCGCTGTCCCGTTCCAGCGTCGTGAGCTGATCTTCGCAGATCATCTTGCTGTCATGCAACAGCCGGCCGATCAGTGTCGACTTCCCGTCATCCACGGAGCCGCAGGTGATGAATCGCATCTGGTCCTTTGTTCCGGCCCCAACCAGATTCGTCGCTATGAAAGTCATTAAAAGTAACCTTCTCGCTTTTTCTTCTCCATCGAAGCGGCTTCATCGGTATCAATCAAGCGTCCTTGGCGCTCAGATACCGTCGCATTCCGCATTTCCTCTACGACTTCCTGGATCGTGGTCGCGTTGGAATCGATGGCTCCGCTCAGAGGATAGCATCCCAGAGTGCGGAAGCGGACCATCCTCATCTGAGGTGTTTCATTGGGCTCAAGCGGAAATCTTTCGTCGTCCACCATGATCGTTGCGCCGCTTCGTCGTACGACGGGTCTTTGTTTTGCAAAGTACAGAGGCACAACCGGGATCTGCTCGATCATGGCGTATTCCCAGATGTCGAGCTCGGTCCAATTCGACATTGCGAACACACGCATAGTTTCGCCCTGCCGAATTCGGGTGTTGAAAAGATTCCAAAGCTCCGGCCGCTGGTTACGGGGATCCCAGGCATGCCCGGTCGAACGAAGGGAGAAGATCCGTTCTTTCGCGCGACTCTTTTCCTCGTCACGTCGCGCTCCGCCGAAGGCCGCATCAAACTGATGGAAATCGAGCGCTTGCTTCAGGGCGTCTGTCTTCATCACTTGAGTGTGAAGTGTTGCCCCCGAATCGACCGGGTTCACCCCCCGTTCGATGCCTTCGTTATTCACGTGCACGATCAGCTCCACGCCAAGCCGCTTGGCCGTCTGATCCCGAAATGCGATCATCTCGCGAAACTTCCAGGTTGTGTCCACGTGCAGCAATGGGAACGGCAACCTAGCGGGAAAGAAGGCCTTGATTGCAATGTGAAGCATAACGCTCGAGTCTTTTCCGATCGAATAGAGCATGACCGGCTTATTGAACTCGGCGACTACTTCTCGCATGATTTCGATTGATTCAGCTTCGAGGCGGCGCAGATGTATCGGCAGCATAAGTTCTTTCCGATGAAGGCTCTCTATCGACTAAGGGTGCCGCCTTGATTCGGCCGGTTACCAGGCGGCTGAATAGCGTTTCCGTCGGCGCAAACGTGCGGCGAGCAGCAATGCACAGAGTCATATGCCACTCGAAGGCTGGTCGCGCAGCTAGGCTCGAAAGCTTCTGCTACCCTGATTCTGTTCAATAGCAGACTAGTACAGTGAGAGCAGGGCTTTTGCTCCACACTGCAAGTCATGGCACGCCATCGTTGAGAGCGACCTCAAGCCGCGCGATCTCTTTTCGCAGCGTCTCAATAACGGCATCGCGATCACGCATAGCGTCCAGCTGCGCGGCACGATCATCCTCCGAGGCCAACAGCGCTTGGCTCAATAGAGCCCGCGTTGCCAATGGCACACCGTCCTCAGTTTCGGACCCGGACAAATGTTGCGCCTCCGCATTTTTCGGGAGCTCAGAGCTGCGGTAAGAGCTCTCAGTCGGCTGGCGGACACTATGGGTTGGTGCCGCAGCGCTGGATGAGTCCAGGCGCGTTGCTCCTCCGTCAGAGCAGCGCAAATTCCACCAAATTTCAAAGATCCGACGATAAAGTTCGGTTACCTCTCGCCCTTTGTCCACAACTCCAGCTTGCTGTGCCTGTCGTAGTTCTTGCTCATATCCGAGCTCCACCAACAGATCGGCGCCGATTAGATCGGTAACTGTTTGCATCTCTTCGATGCTCAGTTGTTTTTGCCAGGTTTGGACAGAGCGTTCATCAACCGCCTGTCTATCCAGGATCTTCCGATCTCCGAAGCTACTTGATTGAAGATACTCGGTTTCCTCAGTCGTGGCTGGCGCGGAGATTGTTGGATCACAACCGAGGCCGGCGATCACGCGGCAGACTTCCGCCTCGGGTTGCGCGACAAGGCGCTCGTACTGCACTAGCTGGGTGTGCGGTCGAGCCCGGTGCGCTGCAAGTTTAGGAAGACCCAGGACCAGATCAGCAAGCGCAGATGCAATGCTGTCGGGTAAACGGATCAGGAGATCGGCGAGAGACGATATGCTGATGGAATAGGAGGGTTCTGCTTGGAGAGGGATCCCCCACGTCGATTTCAGGGAGGCGGCAATAGCATAGGGATTGCGCATCAGAAGGATGTGTGGTGCCTTTGGATAGAGAGTTTCCAGAAACTCAAGTACCATCCAATAGCGCGGCGTCTTATCTATGACGATACGCTTGCGCGCCGCTGCCAAGTATTGGCCGTACGCCGCATTGGCAAAAGCGCGGCTGACGATCGTACGATCTATACGAGCCAAGAATTCAGAGGTCGCGGTCTTGATCATTGATGCGCCTGCCGGGTGACGGTGGTCTACCCTGCCCAATTCGTTTAGTGCCAGCATCAGCCAGGGCTCAGGGGGAGCTGTGATATCCGGATGTTGCTGCAGCAAATGGGCGAGGAGTGTCGTCCCGGAGCGCGGAAGGCCGAGGAGAAAGCATACTGCGGGCGAATGATTAGTAATGTCGACCATGTGTCCTCCTAAGCGTGCACAAGCTGAGCGGCCATCGGCGTCGTCGTCGCTCGAACAAAGTAACGGCAGCGCTGCGGTTCTATCAGCATTGACCCCTTGCGCAGCATCTTGTGGGAAGGATGTCGCTTGCTCATCGTCTAAGACCTATCGAATTCGATCCATATGACAGGATCCGGAGCTTTTAACACTCCAATTGGCCCCCCGCGGCCCCTAGCAGACGTGAGACAAAGTCGAAGGTGAGCTCAATCGTACGAAGATAAACAGCTGATATGGGAAGGGTTGAAAAGACTATACTAACGTTTATCGCCAGGCGAGGCACTTATCGCGTCTGGGGCGCAGCTCTTTGTCAAATTTCTAAGTTGTATCCACAGTGGAGAGCCAAGAGCTTCGCACCCATGCCTGATGCCGAATACTTATTCCGGTCGAACGGCAGGTCACGTCTCGATGCCATGAAGCGGAACAGGCTCATTGGCGGTCTGCGCATGCCCGGCCGGTCAACAGTCCAACGCGATGCGCTCAGCGCGTGTGCCCTCACCTTCCGTGCCGGCAATGATATGCGGTGATTGACCGTAGCTGGAAGAAACGTGATGTGGTCTCGCTCAGCTTTGCGCTGGACCTGCGCCACCCTCGTAGAAGTCTCGTCGTCGTGCTCGGCTGGGCTAAGGAGGCGGAAGCCAAAGCTGGAATGGACCGGCCAATCCGCCTTGGGCTTAAAACTTTGCGCCCTTTTGCCGAGAGTTTCCCATCGCTCCCCTTTCGAGCAGAGGGCATCATTCGCACGCGGCGAAGCGCAGTTTACTTCAAGCGCTACGCCCAAGCTGGCAGCAGAAGGAAGTCGCCTCCAATGCCGAGCAGGAGGCGCTGAAAGAACATTGCCGCGTTTTGATGCGGGCATACAGCTCGGCGAAGGCCGAGGGCGAACTTGGCCCGACATTCGGCTTTCTCGTCGCCGTGACCTAAGCGCTGAGACGTGGCGCTCGCTCAACTTGGCAAGCTCGAGCACACCCTGTCGCATTTTTGCGGCACCATTCAGATGGGCGTAGCTTGGCAGAACAGCGCTTGCGATGCCAAGCCCCACTATCTCTCCGTCAAGTACGACCTCCGAGTTGCCGCTGCGATCTTCGCGCCTCTGATCGAGGTAGCAATCCAAGAAGGTTTTCAGCCGATTTATTCCGAGGCCGAATCCGCACGGGCGGCGCGACGGCAACTCAAGGGGAGCCGCTTTCCGCTTGTGGGCGCTACCCGGCGCGATCGTATGAAGGGGGCTATTGTGAGAGGAAATACGCTGCTGTCGATTTGCTCCAGCGCCAGTCCGCCGCAATGCGGGCAGAGGCATTCTGGCGCGAACCTAGCGGATCGGGTGCGAGGGCTAGCGGATCATCGATCCAAGAAGGGCAACCCCAATCTCGGCGCAGAATGCCCAAACCGCTCGCTCGCGCCAGGGCGACTCACCTGATCATTCGAAACTACGCCAGACCGGCACTGCTTTACCATTCGCTTTGAGATCATGGTTGCAAGGCAAGGCGGAAAGAGTTCGAATTGGAAAGCGATATTGGGTCGAGAGACAGAGCTCACTGAGAATAGCGTCGGGCACTCGGCCGCAAGCTCGCGAGGTGATCTGGCCCGGAGCGGACTACAGCATCGCGGTGAGTCAGGATTTTCCTCCTACAAGCACTTGTTCCCCAACAAATCAGTCCTATCTCAGGTGCGCCAAGATTGGCACTCACTGGCTCCGATTGCTAACAATCGGGAAATCCTCAATTTGTGTAAATGCTTAGGAGAGATCTGCATGGAATTCCGTCCGCTTCACGACCGCGTCGTGGTCAAGCGCATCGACGCAGAAGAAAAGACCGCTGGCGGCATTATCATTCCGGACACTGCGAAGGAAAAGCCTTCACAGGGCGAAGTCATCGCCGTGGGCCCGGGTGGCCGCGATGAGTCCGGCAAGCTGGTCCCGATCGACGTCCAGGTCGGCGATCGCATCCTGTTCGGGAAGTGGTCAGGCACTGAGGTCAAGATCGACGGTGAGGAGCTGTTGATCATGAAGGAGAGCGACATCTTGGGCGTTCTCACGGATCCGTTCGCCAAGAAGAAGGCCGCCTAAATCACCGCTCGCAGGACTCATCCTGAGGAGCGCATGCCGCGCGCCGACATGGGTGAGACCAAGTAAAACACTCAGGAAAACTCACATGTCTGCCAAAGAAGTTAAGTTCGGCGTGGACGCCCGCGACAAGATGCTGCGCGGCGTGGACATCCTCGCCAATGCCGTGAAGGTCACCCTCGGCCCGAAGGGCCGCAACGTCGTGCTCGACAAGTCGTTCGGCGCTCCCCGCATCACCAAGGACGGCGTCACCGTCGCCAAGGAGATCGAGCTCGACGACAAGTTCGAGAACATGGGCGCCCAGATGGTGCGCGAAGTCGCTTCCAAGTCCGCTGACGCGGCTGGTGACGGCACCACCACCGCCACGGTGCTCGCTGCTGCGATTGTCCGCGAGGGCGCCAAGTCGGTCGCCGCCGGCATGAACCCGATGGACCTCAAGCGCGGTATCGACCTCGCTGTCGAGGCCGTGGTTGCGGACCTCCAGAATAACTCCAAGAAGGTCACGTCCAACGACGAGATCGCCCAGGTCGGCACCATCTCCGCCAATGGCGACGCCGAGATCGGCAAGTTCCTCTCCGACGCCATGAAGAAGGTCGGCAACGAGGGTGTCATCACCGTCGAGGAAGCCAAGTCGCTCGAGACCGAGCTCGACGTCGTCGAGGGCATGCAGTTCGACCGCGGCTACATCTCGCCGTACTTCGTCACCAACGCCGACAAGATGCGCGTTGAGATGGAGGACGCCTACATCCTCATCAACGAGAAGAAGCTCTCCTCGCTGAACGAGCTGCTGCCGTTGCTCGAGGCCGTGGTGCAAACCGGCAAGCCGCTGGTCATCGTCGCCGAGGACGTCGAAGGCGAAGCCCTCGCGACCCTCGTCGTGAACCGTCTGCGCGGCGGCCTCAAGGTTGCGGCCGTCAAGGCTCCGGGCTTCGGCGATCGCCGCAAGGCCATGCTGCAGGACATCGCGATCCTGACCGGCGGCCAGGCGATCTCGGAAGATCTCGGCATCAAGCTCGAGAACGTCACGCTCAACATGCTCGGCCGCGCCAAGAAGGTGATGATCGACAAGGAGAACACCACGATCGTCAACGGCGCCGGCAAGAAGGCCGACATCGAGGCGCGCGTGGCCCAGATCAAGGCGCAGATCGAGGAAACCACCTCGGACTACGACCGTGAGAAGCTCCAGGAGCGTCTCGCCAAGCTCGCGGGCGGCGTCGCGGTGATCCGCGTCGGCGGCGCGACCGAGGTCGAGGTGAAGGAGCGCAAGGATCGCGTTGATGACGCGATGCATGCGACCCGCGCGGCCGTGGAAGAAGGCATTGTCCCGGGCGGCGGCGTCGCCCTGCTCCGTGCCTCCGAGCAGCTCAAGGGCCTGCGCACCAAGAACGAGGACCAGAAGACCGGCGTCGAGATCGTGCGCAAGGCGCTGTCGGCTCCCGCTCGCCAGATCGCGATCAACGCCGGTGAAGACGGCTCGGTGATCGTTGGCAAGATCCTGGAGAAAGAGCAATACGCCTACGGTTTCGACTCGCAAACCGGCGAGTATGGCAATTTGGTTACGAAGGGCATCATTGATCCGACTAAGGTCGTGCGCACCGCGATCCAGAACGCTGCCTCGGTTGCCGCGCTCCTGATCACCACGGAAGCCATGGTCGCCGAGCTGCCGAAGAAGAACGGGGCCATCCCCGCCATGCCGCCGGGCGGCGGCATGGGGGGCATGGGCGGCATGGACTTCTGACCAGCTATCTCAAAATGGGACCCCGGCAGCAAATGCCGGGGTCTTCTCTTCGGCGCAGAGCTCTTGTCCACATCGCGGTTCTGGTGCGCTAGTGCTCCCGGATATGACGATCAGCAGCTGCCGTGGCGCTGGAACCTCGGATCAACCCGAGCGCCCTAAGAGATCCCGGGCTTGCGGTCGTGGAACAAGCAGCATCGCAGGCAATGCGAATCTCACTGGAATGATTACGAACTGAGCGTATCCAGGCGCAATGAGAACCGCCAAGCGAAAATGTCGCATCGTCCTATCGCCTCTGCGCAATCGGCAACCGTACGCGGAGCCGGCTAACAGCACTATTGGCCAGAGGTTGGACGGCGCTAGGAGCAAAGCAAGCCAGCGATCGTCCGCCAACTGCAGAATCACCATCTGCACCGGCGCTTACTGACCGAGCTAAACGGATGCGCATGTACTGGGTGGTGGTCTTTCGTGAAAACGATCCTCATCTCTTCTATTTGAGCCGATCTGTTGCACGGTCGACAATCAGAAGAGCTCAATCGAGCCGGAAGCGCTTTCGCCCAAGCGCTACGATTTCCCGGTCGGTCGAGGGATGGCTTGTCTCAAGGCGGATGGTGAGGTCGCGCCTGTTCGTTCTCAGAAAGTGCGTCAGCTTGGTCTTTTCGGTCTCCGGTCCGACGATCAGCAGATCGGTACAGCTACTCAGGGCGCTACCTACCCTGACGAGAAAAGTTGAATCGTCATTCACGCCGGAAGCTCCAATCGTACACACTTTATGAGCGCGCACGGTCGCGGCGCCAACGCCTGTTAGTCCTATGAAGAATATCTTGGCGATAGGGTTCTCGATCCACACTACCGCGTGCGATTGAATCTGCTCTGCCATTTTCTTTCCCCTCAATGGGAGCGCAAGGCGCACGCATTCTTTGCGGCTGATGATGCGGAACACGGCTCCTACAAGCAGCCGTATTCGGAACCAGCGTTGGTGGATCGGCGGGAGATCGCGTTTACCCTCAGAGCCTTGCTGCTGGGAAAGCGCCAGCTTCATGCCTCAGGCTGCGTCTTCACCACTGAAGGCTAGCCGATTTCCGCTCCATGTCGTCCCGAATCCCGCGAAAGCTCCTTTGAGGAGAGCTCTTGCCGCCGTCAGAGCTCACGCGGACTTGCGAATAACTGGATGGAGTCATAGAGCGCAAGTTAGCCCGAGATGGGGCTATCACTGCGAAAATGAAATCGCGATAATCTGCCGTTACGTGAACCTCGCTCGCTTCAAGTTTCGTCATTCTTTAGGGTACAAGCAGGACCGCTCCGTGATCTGCCCCGCTCAAACGCGCTGATGCTGACAGGCCACCAGCTGCGCGGCCTGAACGAACTGCCCCGCCGACATTACTCAATCCACAAGCCTCTTGGATGCATAAGTGTATTCGAGTGCCAGCCGGCGAGCCTGTTCCAAGAGATTGGCGCCCGCGCTGTGTCCGCCCTCGAAATTCTCAAAGTAGAAATACGGCTGGCCGAGGGCAGCAAGCCTGGCGGCTGCCTTGCGGCCGTGCGCCGGGTGCACGCGATCATCCTTTGTGGAGGTGAGAATGAAAGGTACCGGGTAGTTTTTGCCCTGGGCCAGTTTCTGATAAGGCGAGTAGGCCTCCAGCCATCCGCGCTGCTCGGTCACGGCGGGATCACCATATTCACCGATGTAGGAGGCGCCCGCGCCCAACTTTGTAAACCGAAGCATGTCGAGCAGCGGCACCTCCACGATCGCAGCGTTGAAAAGGTCGGGTCGCTGAGTAATTGCGGTGCCTACCAGCAGACCTCCCTGGCTGCCGCCGATCACGCCCAACCGGCCCGGAGAGGTGATCTTCCGGCGAATCAGGTCCTCGGCAACAGCGATGAAATCATCCCACGTCCGCTGCTTTGTTGCCCCCTGGGCGGCCTTGTGCCATCGCGGTCCAAACTCGCCGCCGCCGCGCAGGTTTGCAACAACATATGCATTGCCCTGCTCAAGCCAGAGGCGCCCCATCGCTCCGGCATACGATGGCAGGAGCGAAGCTTGAAACCCACCATAACCGGTGAGAAGGGTTGGGATCGGCTCCCCGAGCGTTGCGTTCTTTGGACGCACCAGAAAGTAGGGAATCCGAGTCCCATCGAGCGAAGCTGCCTCGAACTGCTCCACAACGTGGCTGGACGCGTTGAACCGAGGAGGTGTCGTCTTCAGAATCTCGAGACGTTTGGTTGCCGCGTCAAAGTGCCAGAGGGAAGTCGGCACGAGATAGCTGGAGACCGTGAACAGCACCTCGTCCGTTTCAGCGCGAGCGGCTGACAGGCTGACGTTTTTGTTGACAGAGAGCGGGATCGGCGCGGCCCGCCACGTTCCCTGGTCGTAGCTATAGGTGAAAGCCTTGCTTTGAACATTGTCAAGGATCGTTAGGATCAAAACGTTCTTGGTGACCGCGAGCCCGCTGAGCGCATGCCGAGCCTCGGGCTGGAAGACCACCGACGGCGTCGCGCGCAGCGGATCCTGCTTCCACTCGGCCAGGTCATACGAGACAATCGATCCGGCAGCAAAGTCGGTGCTGCCGGACGGCGCCCAGTCTTCGTCGAGCGTCACTATCAGGCGGTCACTGGCGATGCCAACGATGTTCGCCCTTTTTGGCAAGTTAAGCTTGATCGGTCCGTCGGGCCCGAAGAGCACATACTCCTGCTCGAAGAAGCTGATGGCGCGCATGGCGCCGATCGCATGAATCTTGCCTTCACTGTCCCGCAGCACGAATGGCGCCGTCATCGCATCGTTCGGCTCCCCACGAAACACCTCGCGCGCTTGAACGAGCGGCTGAGCGCGCTTGAGCTCCTTCACGATGAAGGGATAGCCCCCCGGCGTCATGGTCCCTTCGCCCCAATCTCGCGCAATGAGTATGGTGTCGCGGTCGACCCAGCTGACGCTCTGCTTTCCCTCCGGAAGATCGAACCCCGTTGGTACGAAGGCCTTGGCATACCGATCGAACTCGCGAATGAACACGGCGTCTTTTCCGCCGTCAGAAAGCTCCACGAGGCAGAGGCGCTCTTCGGGCGGCAGGCAGCTAACGCCCTTGAAGACCCAGTTCTTCTTCTCCGTGACGGCCAGCTCGTCAATGCTGAGAATAGTCTCCCAGTGTGGCTCCGGGCTGCGATAGCTGTTGAATGTGGTATGCCGCCAGATGCCTCGCACGTGGCTTTCGTCCTGCCAAAAATTGTCGAGCCCCTGCCGCTCCAACGAAACATACGGGATCCGGTCCTTGGCTTGAAGGATGCCCAGCGCCTCTTCATAGAATCGGTGATACCGGGGATCTGATTGGAGCGCTGCGAGCGTTTTATCGTTCTCGGCGCGCGCCCAAGCGAGTGCGCGTGGTCCGTCGATCTCCTCGAGCCAAAGGAACGGATCCTCCACCTCAGTGGTAGGGACCCGCTTCTGGGGCAACGCCGGAGCGCCCAAACATGCCATTGAGAGCAACGCGGCGGCGAGGAGTGACTGCTTCATAGAACGTATCCTGAACTGCTTGAGCGGTGCGGCTGGCGCAATTTGAAGCTGGCCAGAGCGAACGGACAATGTGCATTCGGTCACGACAACAGATGCGCGCCGGACCGTGCCCGGCCGCATCGAAGCAAGCGGCGTGCCGTAAGAGATTTGAAGGTCCCCCGTAGCTCAGCTGTAGCAGGTCGGCTTAGACCTGACACTGCGGTGTTGGCTCCGACAGTATTGTCGCAAGTTCTACGCTTCTGCCGAACTTGGCAACGTTTGTCCGCTCTGTTTTACAAATTCGCCCGTGATTGCGCCAAATGGACTCTCGGCTTGTCCCAGTTGAACGGCTCATATTCAGAAACAGCCATCCATACAGTCGCAAACATTTCCGGGTAAAAGCTCGCACTCCGCCGGCTCAATGATCATTTCGTGCAATCTCGCGGGTGCATTCTCTCTCCCGCATCAGGGCCAACGTGCTTTAGCTATTCACCAGGAGCGGAGCCCTATTGTGGGCTCGCTATTCACTGACCTTGGCGGATGATGCGGCGTGCCTAGGCCAGATTGGTCTTGCCCCGGGGGCCTCTCGCGCCGCGACAGTGGTCGTGAGGTCCTGCTCGTCAAGGGAATCGGCGGAATACATTCTGGCTATCCAACTTCGTTCCGCACTCGGCAGAAACTGCGCTGCGAATATGCCGCCAAATACTGCATTGGAGAGAGGCTACCGGTGTCCTGGCATACGGCGCAAGACCCGAATGGGAACAAAGCGCTTGAACCTGACGCTGCGTCAGGACGTAGTCTGAAATTCGTGATGAAGGTCGCGGCCACCCTTCAGATTCTGATCGGAGCCGTTTCGGAACCACGCTCGATGAGAGTGCTACTGGTCCGAGGGCGAGCGCTTCGATCACTTACCTGTGTCACTCGGTTGGCGCAGCGCAATTTTGTTAGTCGCTGGTTCTGCAGCGAGGCGGAGCCCGAAGGTCACGCAACGCGCTTGCGAAGCGCGCTGAGAGGAAATACATGTGCGAAGACTGCCTCCCCTTCCTGCGTCGTCCGACGGCGCCATCCCGCCGTTCTCTAATGCTGTTCGCTGCTTCGGCGGCGGGCATACTGCTTGGCGGCAAGATTGCGAGCGCGGCGGACCCAACAGCGCCGCCCAAACCATGCAACTTGCTCTCGCCAAAGGCTGCGCTGAAGCGACTAATGGAAGGCAATACGCGCTATGTTCGAGGCGTGGCGCGTGGCGGCGACTTCAGGCACGAACGCAAAGCTCTGGTCGGCGGTCAAAATCCATATGCGGCAGTCCTAACCTGCGCCGATTCACGAATTGTCCCTGAGTATGTTTTCAATAGCGGGCTTGGCGATCTGTTCGTTTGCCGCGTGGCTGGCAATTGCGCCAACGATGAGACCATCGCCAGCATGGAATATGCGGTGCACGTGCTGAAGACGCCGCTAATCCTGGTCCTCGGCCATGATCGCTGCGGCGCCATCGGTGCCGCCATCGAATCCTTAGAGGATGACACTATTCTGCCCGGGCACATTCCATCGCTCGTTGCTGCACTTGCGCCCGCGGTAAAGGCTTCTTCGCAGGAGAGCGGGGATGCACTCGCCAATGCGATCCGGCAAAATGTGGCTGAGAACGTCTATAAGCTCATGTCAGCAGCCCCGCTTCTGAAGATGGCAATCGAACAGAACAGGCTGAAGGTGGTCGGGGGTCTTTATCGGCTCGAGACCGGCAGAGTCGATCTGCTGAGCTGACGGTCGTGCAAGTCGAGCCGCCGCAGGTGGCCAAGATATCGAGCCAACTGAAATCAATGTATAGCGCAGCGTCCATTGGATTGACCTGACAAATCGCTTTAGACGAGAATGTTACGAAGGGCTGGCCGCTTCCTAGAGCACGGGCCAGCCAGTCGTCAGCGCGGCACGACCGTTCTCGTGATGTACCATCCAGATGAGCAGAGCTCGTCATGCCCCTCACGACAATTCTTCAATCGGAGACCTTGCCGGTAAGTCGCCTGTTCGCTCGGACCATCTGATGCCGTTCTTGGCCAAAAGGGCCCTGTCTCGCTCAAGATCGCCGAATATACCTGGCATTGGTATAGCAAACGAGAAGGTTCGATATAGTGTGAAGGTTCATGTCGACTAAGCAAACCGCGCGAGCTTCCAGAACAGATTAGCTAGGAAGTTACAGACGATCTTGGCGACTCTGAGCGCCAGTACGTTTAGTAATTTTGTGCAGCCGCTCGCGAAAGGCCTTGAATCACACGTAACGTCACATTGTACAATCTTGAACGAAGTCGCGAACATCGAGGAGAGCGGGCTATGCGAAGCGAGATGGCGTTGGACGGAACTCGAAAGCATATGACGCAAAAACTGAAAATCCTCAGCGAAGCATGCCATGCCCTGACGCTAAGGAGTAGTCTGCGCGGCGCCAGACACGCGAGCGAATACTGACCAAGTTGCCCGCCTTGTCGCGTGTGCCGATTGCGAAGGCTATTCTCGTCTTCAGCAGCGATGGAGGCGATACCAAATTTAAGTCGAATGTCGATTTGGCATTAGAATTTGCGGCACCTCCTGACCGCAAATAAGCCGTTGGCAGCCCTCTCTTTGCCGACGCTTGGTGCGATGTGTAGCAGCATCGCTCCGTTCCAGACTGACTTTAGCCCGGCCTCAGAAAATGAGGCCGGGCCTTTTTTGCTTACTGGCGGTACGATGCTTCCTATGTCGACGCCGCAACTGCTCTCCAGGTTGGGCTTACAGCGGCGAGTTCGCGAAAGGGTCGCTCCGCTTCGTTGGCTTACGGCGCCGCAAAAGACTCCCGCAAGAGTTAAAGGACGCAGCTGAGCAGCCCGGCTATTGCCAGCTTGGCTGTACCACCCATCCCTTCGCCCTCAGCAGTAAACCGCCAGGGGAGCGCATCATCGAACCTCTGTCGGAGCAGTCTAGCAAGCCCGCGCAAGGGCTATCACCATGGCTGGAGCGGGTCGTCATTGTTCCGCGCAACGTTTCACTAGCACGATAAAGCCGCCATCAGAGAAGGCAGCCTCAAGCAAGTTTCAGCCCTTCTGTCACGCCTCGAGACGTTAGAGGACGAAACTTCTGCACCAATTCAGAGATGGAATTTCGCTCAAAAACGCTTATTCTTGAGCAAGACGTCGCCCTCAACTTCGCGTGGATAGTGAGTCGCCACTTCGAAGAGAGGTAATAGATCGAGAATGGCTCGCAAGGACAACTGCCCTTCGTAGAGCTCCCGGTCGCTGTATTCCGTGTAGAGGAAGCGCGTGTTGCTCAACGTCTGCGTCCCTCCAGCGATGACATCAGACTCGGCTCCTTGCACATCCATCCAGATCAAATCAATATTGTGCAGCCCGGCTTCGCTGCACCAGTCGTCCAGCCTTCGCGTTTCAACTGAGATGGGGTTGTCGAAGCGGACCCAATCATATTCAGTGAGATGGTTTTTGGGTCGGCGAATTGAGCCAGAGAGGTCCCATTCTTTTGCATCTCCTTCTCCATTACTTGGATGGAAATCCACCTTCCCATTTCGATGGCTGACCGCGATTTCGAAGAGATTGACCTTGTCGAGATACGGACCCATGTTCTTCTTGAATCGAGCGCTCGCTCGGGGATCCGGCTCAAAGCAGTATAGTTGGGCGCCTGAACACAGTTCGAGAAACTGTTTCGCGTCCGTTCCATCGTTGCAACCGATGTCCAGGATAACCGGATTTGGCTTCTGAAGCAGCGAAAGGATATGCTGATGTTCGTCGACTTTTTCCATTGGCGCGGTGATCCACTGAAGCTTCCCTCTTCTAAAGCGGAATCACACGCGATGCGCCACGATGCAACGCATATCAACGTATATAGTCTATATCAACGTATATGATCGCAATGTCGGCCTGACAGCCCAGCATGGTCCTTGTAGCTACGTCACCTGTTTTCGAGAAGCCAAGGTCGAGTTGCGCGCTGGCGATTTATCTATCGTGACATCAAGTCATTGACAGCACCGATTTCACGCGCCGGACAACCGCATTGACCAGAAGGCCTGTGCTCAGTACGACAAAGGCCATCATAACCTGCCCACCGGCGCGGATGCCGCGCAAGAAGGCGATTTGTTCCTACGGCCGCGCGGCGTTATCGACGATACCCGCCAGCGCGCAACTCAAATGGTCGATCCACCCCATCTATCCCGATCAAGGTCAATCACCGGCATGCTGAAGCCGCAGCTCGACAGGCATGATGTGTCAGTGGCGCGTGAACGTGAGGCCAGCCCAACCGCGGCCAATGCAATGCCACAATTGCAAGGCGACGTGCCGACTAATCGGCGACATCGAGCCAATCGACGCCTGCCTGTACTTCCATCAAAAGCGTTTGCTTTGCGTATGGATTGGCGGAGGTGTTACGCGAAGCAGAATTGCGCACTGGATTATCTCTCCAGCACATCACGATCGCGCCTGCATCTGTGCAAGCAAGATAGCTGCCTCGGAAGGTCCCAACCCAACGATGCCTACGAAGCCGGGTGGCGGCATCGGAATATCCCGATTAATGGGCTTCCAAAGATGCAGGCAGTACCGACTGTTATTCACGTATTGCGAATGGGGCGGATGCAGCTGCATCACACATTCCTCTTCGTCCCAAAACAGGTCCTTAACGAAACACATCTCGTCCCAATTTGGACAACGCCGTGGCGTCGAGACGGAGACATGCTCCCAGCCTGGGCGGACCAGTGCGGTGATGTTGAGCTTACAGCCACAGGGCCCTTGCACAAGAAAATGGCCACAAGGACCTGATCCAGGAGCACTCGCAAGTCGGCCAGATCGTATGCGCCCCGTCTCAAGCTTTTCTATGATCTGCGATCGCACACTCGCTCCTTTGGTCGGCGCATATCGTTGAATCCCGCATAGATGACGTTATTCGCCATCTTACCAAGAGGCTCCGGCTGCGCCTCAGCCCCAAACTCAGGCACTATCGCCCGGGATACCGACGCATCTTAAACCACCAGCTAAGAGTGGTTGATGTCGATCATCACCCACTCCAATGACGTCTATCGAACTCTGATGGCTTCTCTCCACATTCCACGAAGCCTCTCATCGTCACACCGAGACGGTGCTTGCACGTTTGCGCCACATCGCCTGCTGTCAGGTGCCAGTTGCTGCACGACAGCGTGAGCTTGATGGGGCTTTTGTCATACAATGAGCGTGACCGACGAGCGCCTACCGGTTCAGTAGTAGAGAGAGACGCTACATTATGTCGCTAACCATCCCTGGTCCATTCAAGACCTGGCAACGTAATTGGTAGCAACGGAACTCCTATCTGGTCCCCTCACCCAGTTTGGTCGCAAACACGATGATAGCTCATCGATCGTGCCTCCCAATGTAAGTTGGTCGTTCGAATGCCCTCGCTGCCCCCCCGAGCCTGAAACAGTGACAATAAGTCATCTGTGTGGCGCCACGAATATTTTACGCTTGGTGCCGACGAGCGCTTCCATCGTCTGTGCAGACAGTCACTAGCTCCTTGAAGATTTGCTCTGCCTTGACGCGAGACTTTCCAGGATAGGGAGGATCGCCTCAGCTTTAACTTCTTGTCCGACCGACTCGTCGCGACCCCGCGCAGTAACTCATGAGTCGCTCTGGAAACGCATCCCTCCAAGTTTATCGTCTCCGATCGCCAACCGTGTCCAGAGTAATGTGGCGCAAGATTGCGCGCAGATCAGTAGTAAAGCCGTTGGATTTCGGCACCGCGCTGCAGTGTGACAAGACCGCGCGTTGAGTATTCACAAGAAGTGTTTAACCGCAACTGATCGCTCTAATAGCCAACGCTCGGCCGGGTATAGCCGGCTGTTGATGCGTTCGCCCGGCCTCAGACTGTAACTTGCTTGGCATGCTCAAATTGAGCGCGGCTATATCTTTGAGGGGCAATACTGCAACTGGCCCGATTCTCGCAGGAGCGTCGACTAACCTGTCGAGTGTGATTGAGTTCGAACGTTGACTTATCCTGCAGCGATCGCCGATGCACGACGCAAGCGTCACTTACCGATATATCCGAGGCGGCAGTGGCGATCTCTACGGCCCCACAACACGGTCCATTTCATTCTGGCGTGGAGCTCCCAACTACAGGTGAACGACTGGCGATGACCCTTCAATTTCACCGAGCCGTCGAGCACCTGGAAGTATGGAGCGCAACTGGCCGTAGTTTCTCATTTGTGATCACCTATGCGACCCCGACCGGCCCCGGCTTTCACGGACGTTCCGGCTATGTGGCGTCGTGGCGACCGCTTGGCGATAGCCGTGGCGCCATAAAAATCGGTGGTTCGCCCTTCCGAACGTTCGCCACGGCTGAGGGGGCTTGCAATAGGATGCTCGAATACCTGACGGGGGACAACTGATGTGATGCTGAACAAGTGCGCCGTGCTACGGAGCCTTGACCAAGAATGTCCTGCAGCCTTTGGCGCTCGAGGACACCTTCCTGGAATGTCTCACCAGCAGACTTCTCGCCCAGCCGCCATCAAGCTGCGAGAACATCCTTAAACATTGCCGCATTGCTTGAGCGCCTTTCGGCCGATAGCTCCCAGCGAATGAGGAGAAGCTAAGCCGTGCAGGCATACTTCTGTTTGAAAGGACGCCTTCTCGTGTCGGTGATGTCCGGCTTAGGACGTCTATGTCGATAACCCGACAATGGCGTAGCTAAATCACTCTGCCGGCCGGCTCAGACGCCGCTTTTCTCAGCGCTGTGACGTTCTTCGCATGGCATGCCGATTGCCGATGATGACCGTAGCCGCCAATGCGACGCAGGTCTCGCTGGAGCCAACTCAGCAGCATATGTCGCCATGGCTCTTGATCAGTGTAGGAAGAACGCTGCCCCATGAGACAACCGACGCTCAAACGCAACACCGCCTATTGCAGATCACATGGCAATGATTCGCGACCGAGGAGGGTTTGGAACTACGGGCTGATTGCAGCGCTCCTTTTTAATGCGCTGCTCTGGGCTGGGATATGGCGGGCAGTCGCGATGCTCTTTCACTGAAATGCTCTTCAAAACTTGCAGCCCGGATGTCCGTGAAGCTGCCAAACTGCTAGCGGCCTCAAGGCCCGAGTTGGTCGACGCGCCGCTTTTCCGGATGCCAAGGCTTCACGCCTCTTGGAAGAAGGTGCGTACGTAGCCAGCAAACGGTCGATTAAGCGACTGGTTCACCATCCAATTCCGGTCGGAGGGCACAAACCGAGGGCGCGACCAGCTAGCGGCGGAAGTCTGATCACCGGTCAGTTCCGCGGTCGTGAGCCAGGGCGCCAACCTCGCCGTCGTCGGCGACCCGCTCGAGGCTCTGTCGGGAAGCTGCGGAGCACTAGAACTCTGGGCTTAGGTCTGGCTCGCGCCACTTCATGCACGCTACCAGTTTTGGGCGGCCGCACTAGCACGTCATACTCTTTGGCGAACTTGAACAGCCACTCTCGATCTTCGCTCCCAACAAAGATGCCATCAGTTCGCGTTGCTTCCGCACGGCCGCGCCAATGATCGCGATTTACAACTTACTCTTTATGGCGCTGTGCATGCAACAAATGCGACGCCGGTGCTCCGTACCTTTACATAATCTGGTTTGCCGCAACGCGACTCCGTCCGAGATGCGCTCGGCGCAAACACTCTCCCTCGTAGTGATCGCAACATTCCGTCGCGTTCTGATCAAATGCTATGTGTACTTCGCGACGCTCTCGATAGCATCACGGCTTTTCGACACGAGATCGCCACAACGCCCTGCCCCCAGTCCGACAGAGCGCGCCAGGCTTCATTGCCGTTCCGTCAAAGTGAGATGAAATCGCCCAGCAGGCACATGCCGCCTCAGATTCGCGCCGGAACGCTCTTTTAAAAGGTCCTCCACGGCTTCGTCGGATAAGCCGCGTCGCGACGCCCCGAATTGATCGAGACTCCGAAGTCGAAGACCAGACGCCTCTGCCTGCGCACCCACTGTTTCCGATGACCACACTTCGCGACCATGATCTGGCGGTCGCCAGCAGCCAGCCGATGGCAAACGGTACCGGAGACGTGTGAAGCCCGCGCGCGCACAAATGGTCGGCAGATATTTACAATCCACTCGGGCGGACGTCACGAGGCTTGGCCATGCGTTGCGGCTCGGATCAGATGTCTCCCCATTTGGCGTGTGTCCAATCGGCCAGGAGGATGCGGCCGCGATGTTGAAGGGTTGACGAAACGATTGTTTTGCAGGAAGTTGATTCCGTCCGAGGTTCTCTGGGTCTCGCTTGATCCGGAGCTAAGAGGGAAGCCGGTGTGATGCCGGCGCTGCCCCCGCAACTGTAAGCGGCGAGCCGCTGTCCAATATTGTCACTGAGGCCGGTTGGCTTCGGGAAGGCCGGACAGCAGCGATGATCCGCGAGCCAGGAGACCTGCCCCGGCAACGATTTCGTCCACGGGCGGGGTGTCCCGGTGGTGCGTCAAGCAGTTGCCACTGCGGCGGCCTGTACCTGCGCGCATCCACCTTCGCCTCGCCTCCAAACATGGGGTTGAAGCGATGTCCAACATTTCAGTTCGCGTTGCAACGCTGGGTATGCCGCGCATCGGTCCGCGCCGCGAACTCAAATTCGCGGTTGAGAGCTACTGGGCCGGTAAGTCAAGCGAAGCGCAGCTCTTGGAGGCTGCGGCCGGACTTCGTCTCGCCAACTGGGCCCGGCAAAAGTCGCTCGGCGCGACCGTCATTCCTTCGAACGACTTCTCGCTCTATGACCATGTGCTCGATACCAGCGTGATGGTCGGCGCGATTCCCGACGTTTACGGTTGGGTGGCAGGGCCGGTGTCACTCAAGACCTACTTCGCCATGGCGCGCGGCGCAGAAGAATATGCAGATCGTGGGCATGCCGATCATCGACACGGCGCGGCAGCGCAGGAAATGACAAAGTGGTTCGACACCAACTACCATTACATGGTCCCGGAACTTCGCAAGGACCAAACCTTCAAGCTTTCCTCGCGTAAGCCGATTGAGGAATACGAGGAGGCAAAGAGCCTTGGATACCAGACGCGCTCCGTGCTGGTTGGACCCGTCACCTTCCTGAAACTCGGCAAGAGCGCAGATCCAGCGTTCAATCCACTGTTGCTGCTGGACCAGCTTCTACCGGTCTATGTCGATGTCCTTCGTGAACTAGCCGCGCGAGGTGCGGAATGGGTTCAGCTCGACGAGCCCTGCCTAGTCCTTGACCTAGACGAAGCATCACGCGGCTCATTGCGGCGGGCATATACCCATTTCGCAAAGCAGGTACCCGGCCTCAAAATCATGCTGGCTACCTATTTCGGGAGCCTCGGCGACAATCTCGATACAGCCTTGGCCTTGCCCGTGGCTGGCGTTCACGTCGACCTGGTTCGGGGCTCAGATCAGTTGAGCCTCATCGCCGCCATAGCCCGGAGCGATCTCGTTCTCTCACTTGGAGTCATTGATGGGCGAAATGTCTGGCGCTCCAATCTGCCGGACTTGTTCAACAAGCTGGCGCCCACTATCGCAAAGCTGGGTCATGACCGCGTCGAGATCGCTCCTTCATGTTCGCTGCTTCATGTCCCAGTCGACCTGGAGCTCGAAAGCGATCTCGATTTCGATGTAAAGAGTTGGCTGTCGTTCTCGGTCCAGAAAATCAAGGAACTGGCCACATTGGGAAGTGCGCTCGCCGGCAATCATGCCCATGTATCTCGCCGCCTTGCGGCTTCCAAACGGGCGGCCGTGGCTCGCGAGAAGTCGTCTAAGATTCACAACGCCGATGTCACCCGACGTATGACGACGATTGGCCAAACAATGCGTCGCCGCGACAGGCCGTACGCTGAGCGTGTCGAGCTTCAGCGCGCGCGATTCGCCTTCCCAGCGTACCCAACGACGACGATTGGATCATTCCCGCAGACTGCGGAGATTCGTCGTGCCCGTGCGTCCCACGCGCAGGGAACGTTGAGTGACGCGCAGTACGAGCAGTTTCTCAAAGCGGAAACGGCGCGTGCAGTGAGATGGCAGGACGACATAGGGCTCGATGTGCTCGTGCATGGCGAGTTCGAGCGAAATGACATGGTGCAGTATTTCGGTGAGAAGCTATCGGGCTTCGCCTTCACGAAACACGGCTGGGTTCAGTCCTATGGCTCACGCTACGTCCGTCCGCCGATTCTGTTTGGAGACGTCTCCCGTCCGAGGCCGATGACGGTCGACTGGTGGCGCTATGCGCAGTCGATGACCGAGAAGCCGGTGAAGGCAATGTTAACTGGGCCGGTGACCATTCTGAACTGGTCGTTTGTTCGTGATGATATCCCCCGGAGCAAGGCTTGCGTACAGATCGCGCTCGCGATCCGGGACGAGGTGGCCGACCTTCAGAACGCCGGAGCAAAAATCATTCAGATAGACGAGGCGGCGTTGCGTGAAGGATTGCCGCTGCGCAAGTCACAGTGGAAAAGCTATCTCGATTGGGCCGTAGACAGCTTTCGCATTTGCTCTTCAGTCGTTGCAGACGAAACGCAGATTCATACTCATATGTGTTATTCCGAATTTAACGACATCATTGATGCTATCGCGGATATGGATGCCGACGTCATTTCGATCGAGACGTCGCGATCGAAGATGGAACTGCTGGACGCCTTCAGGAGCTACAAGTACCCAAATCAGATCGGTCCGGGCGTCTATGACATCCATTCGCCGCGCGTTCCTGATACGGCCGAGATGAAACACCTCCTGACGCTCGCGCGCCAACAGCTCTCCGACTCTCAACTATGGATTAATCCCGATTGCGGCCTGAAAACCCGAAAGTGGGAGGAAGTGCGTCCGGCCTTGGTTAACATGGTCGCAGCTGCCCGGGAGCTACGAGCGGCAACCTGATCTCTGCGGATCGAACTTTACCCTTCCGTTCACGAGAAAAACCCGGCGCTTCGCGATCATTAGACCGACTGAAAAGCACTACGCCTTCACGTGAACGGGATCTTGTCACGGGGCGGACATCGAGCTCCTTCCGCGGCGTGCGGTAGGACGGCGGTCGACGCTGGTCTCGCACTACAAATGCCGCGGCACACCAGAGGCGCGAACTCGGCGACGGCAATTCCTCGCTGGCGCCGATTTTGACGAACACGCGACGCTCGTCATTGAGGGTGACCGTCGGATCATAGCTAGCCGGCTGCGCATCACTGGCAACGATGCTCCCGCCTAGGGCCGATCGACATTCAGGATTCCCAATCGGTTGATAGCTGATTCATAGAGCACCGTGATTCGACACGGTGCGGATGATGGAGGCGATATGAGCTGACCAAGGCGCAATGGGCGAGGATTTCGCCGCTTCTGCCTGGGGAAGCTGGCGATCGAGACGGTCAGCTGCGGAGAACCGTCCGTTCGTCAACGGATGTTTGTGGGTTTTGCGGTCGGGCGCCCACTGGTGCGACCTGCCGGAGCGGTACGGCAAGTGGAGAACGGTGCATCAGCGCTTCAACCGCTGGTGCCATGCTGGTGTCTGGGAGCGCGTGTTCTCTGCTCTGTCCCCCGGTCATGACAACCAGTATCTGATGATCGACAGCACCATCGTTCGTGCCCATCAGCAGGCGACGAGCGGAAAAGGGGGCCAAAGATCGGGCGCTGGGGCGCTCCCGAGGCGGACTGACCAAGATCCACATGCTGGCCGATGCGCTCGGCCATCCGCTGCGCTTCATCGTCACGGTTGGACAGGTTAATAACATCACCCAGGCGCCCGCACTGCTCGATGGCCAGAGCGGCGATGCCGTGCTCGCCGACAAAGACTATGACTGCAACGCCCTGCGCGCGACCATCGCGGAGAGCGGCGCCACGGCGGTGATCCCATCAAGCCGCACCCGCAGGATCATCATTCCGCGCGACGCCGACGCCTACAAACAGCCCAACTGTTTGATTGCGTCATGATGCATGATGCGCCAAGTGCCTATGCTTGATCGGCCAGGCAGAACGGACATGGTGTCCAACGCAAATCGTAGATGAACCTAACGTACGAGGCGGGTTACGTCTGATTTGCGATCGTTCAAGCGCGGGCTGGGCTTCCCGGAAGGCGTTCTGAGAGTATTCTTGCAGCGTCAATGAGGCGCATCGCTGTGGATCGGCCTCAATTAGGCGGGGGCCAATTCGATCAGGATCATGACGCGGCTCATCGTCTGTCCGCACGCCCAGAGTCTTCAGGATTCTATTAGCCGTTGCGGATCGTGTGAACCCTGAACAGGAGGCCGACCACATGCGCAGGTCCTCTAATTGGCCTTGTAATGAACATGCGTTGTTGTCAGAAAGCATACGCGCAATGTTTGAAAGCTGCGAAACTGTCTCCGGACCTGCCGCTGGATCGCTCACCCCACTTGGACCGCCCGCTTCGTTGGTGTGGCCCAAATCCTGCAACGGTTTCTCGGGCGAGGCGAGAGGATAGGAGGCGCGGTTGAGTCTTGATCTACTAAATGGCGATGCGGCGTCGGACGTGGACATCCCGCTTTCAGGCGTTGAAGCCGGTTCCCAGCGGGGAGAACGGAGGACGCTGTTGCTGACTGGGGCGACGCGTGGCATTGGTCACGCTACCGCAAAGCTGTTTTCGGAAGCTGGCTGGCGCATCATATCTTGCGCGCGCCAGCCATTTGATGACGAGCGGTGCCCATGGGACTCACGACCGGGCGACCATATCCAGGTGGATCTCAGTAACCATCGCATGCTGCCGCGTGCAATTGCCGAGGTGAAGAAGCGCCTCGCAGGTGGACCCTTACACGCATTAATCAACAATGCCGGCGTTTCGCCAAAAGGGCAGAATGGCGCGCGGTTGACGTCGTTGACGACGTCACTCGAAACCTGGATGAAGGTGTTTCACCTTAACATGGTGGCTCCGATCCTGCTTGCGCAGGGGTTTTTTGACGAGCTAAAAGCCGCATCAGGATCAATTGTCAATGTGACCTCAATCGCAGGCTCGAGGGTGCACCCGTTTGCTGGCAGTGCCTACGCGACTTCGAAGGCGGCGCTCGCCTGTCTGACACGTGAAATGGCGCATGATTACGCTCCGCATGGAATACGCGTGAACGCAATCGCGCCGGGAGAAATCAAGACGGACATGTTGTCACCAGAAACGGAAGCGCGTCTCTTGCCGAGCATCCCATTGAGCCGGTTGGGCAACACCGAAGAGGTCGCGAAGGTTCTCTTCTTCCTATGCTCGGATGCTGCGAGTTATGTCACGGGCACCGAGGTGCCGATCAACGGAGGCCAACATCTATAGTTGGTTATGACAATCCGCAGTTGGGGCCCTATCAACCTGACTCCTGTCTCACTCGCGTCAGGGCCCGGGTAACTCCGCCACAAGAACAAGAAACGGTGCCGTAAGCGCCGTTATGCAATGAAAACCTGCTATTCTTCTATGTCATCTCGTCAATATGGCGCTTAGAGCGAGACGACATGCAACACGAATCTCGTAAAACCGAACAAGGTGCCAGGGAGGGCGATCTTGACAAGGAAGACCTCCTTATGCTGCATGTTGTTTCCGCACGCGAAAGACTTCACTCGGAATCGGAGGCGGCCCCACGGGTGTTCATAGAGCCGTTGCGCGAGAGTGCGCTGACCGGCATCCTTGAAATTACGAAAGTAATTACGTCCCCATGCGACCTAGAGGTCACATTGGCGAACGTCGTCGACCTTCTGCAATCGTTTGTGCACATGCGACACGGCATCGTCTCGCTCTTCGACGATGATGGAATGCCGGACATTACCGTCGGCCCCGGCTGGAGCGAGGGCAGTGACGAGCGTTACCGGATGCGTCTACCGCTCAAGGCAATTGACCAGATCGTGGCGACGGACAGCCCGCTCATTGCCGAAAATGTAGCAATTGAGCCCGCCTTTACTGCCGCGGAAATGGATATGCTCGGCGCGTCGAATGATGTCGTAGTGTCGTTCATCGGCGTTCCCATTCGCATTGATGCGAAAGTCGCTGGCACGCTAACTATCGATCGCGTCGTCGACCACAGGTCGAGTGTTCGACTCGATCATGACGTGCGGCTTCTGACCATGATCGCCAATCTGATTGGCCAGACCATCAAGCTGCATCGCCTGTTGACGTTTGACCGCAACCGGCGGATGGCTGAGAAGGACACGCAGGAAAAGCAATCAGTCGAGCTCAAGCAGCCTGCGAGGGAGCGGAAGACAGTTCGGATCCCGGGGATCATTGGTGATAGCCCGCCATTGCGCGCCATGTTGGAGAAGATCGCTGTGGTCTCCAAATCGAACAGCTCAGTGTTGCTGCGCGGCGAATCAGGCACCGGCAAGGAGCTGGTTGCAAAAGCCATTCACGAGCTGTCATCACGCGCAAAGAGGCCCTTTATAAAGCTGAATTGCGCTGCGCTCTCCGAGACGGTTCTGGAATCGGAGTTGTTCGGTCATGAGAAGGGTGCCTTCACCGGCGCCTTCAGCTCGCGCAAGGGGCGCTTCGAACTGGCTGACAAAGGAACTCTCTTTCTCGATGAAATCGGAGAAATATCGCCCTCGTTTCAGGCGAAGTTGCTGCGCGTCTTGCAAGAACAGGAGTTCGAGCGTGTTGGTAGCAACCAAACAATCAAGGTCGACGTTCGTGTAATTGCCGCGACGAACAAGAACCTTGAAGACGCTGTGGCACGAAATGAGTTCCGCGCCGACCTGTACTACCGCATTAGCGTGGTTCCCTTGCTGCTTCCGCCCTTGCGCGAAAGGCGGGATGATATTGCGCTGCTGGCTACTCAGTTTCTTAGAAGTTTCAACAGCGAAAATGGCCGTTCGTTGGCTTTCGATCCGAGTGCGGTTGAGACCCTGATGAACTGTGAATTTCCCGGCAATGTGCGCGAGCTTGAAAACTGTGTCCAACGGACGGCAACGTTGGCGCCCGGACCGTCAATCGTCAAAAGTGATTTTGCGTGCTGGCAAGGTCAGTGCCTTTCCTCGAAGCTATGGAAGAGCAAGCCGCACGAGACAGGACTTCTGCGGGGGCTGGATGTACCGCTGCCTGTTAATCCCTCCACAGAGGCGACTGACGCTGCCGATCCGGTGCCGCCCTACGGCGGCGCGCTGGCTCCGCTCACACCTGCCGGCGCAGCTCTCGCAGGTGGCCCGAGGATTGCCGATCGCGAGCGCGTCATTGCGGCAATGGAAAGGTCCGGCTGGGTACAGGCAAAGGCGGCGCGCCTGCTTGGATTGACGCCGCGTCAAATCGGGTACGCACTGAGAAAATACGGGATCGAGATCAAGCGCTTCTAAAGCAGTATCGCTAAGAATCAGAACAGCAGGACGCCGATGCGTGTCACCGGCGTCGGCGTAGCTAATCGCGGATGCGCCTCGAACTATGTCTATGGCCTGGCCAAGCTGGCACTCACCGGGAAGCGGACCGGCAAAACTTTGCAAGAACAGACGCCAGACATTGGGCTTCCGCCGAACCTGAATACGATCGACTGCAATGCAGTCCGCCGGCTTCACTGTCATCATGATCGACGACAGTACATTGCCTTAACTTACCGCGGTCAATCACAGACCTGCTGCCGCAAGAGAGAGACAATAGCTGCCCTAAGAGAGATCGATTTGTTTTCGATGCTGCGAACGAGATCTAATGTAAATCGGCCGGTAGCAGGAGCATGGACTTTGCTATCCTCGCTGCAGAAAATTCGATCCGCAGCCGGCAACCCAAGAAAAGCGTATCTGGTCTATACCATGCCGCTCTCAGGATCAGATCAACGACAACTCTAGCGCGCTGTCACACCCACGACAATGTCGGAGTTCTGTCGCCTGCCAAACGTCAGGATAGCATCACCAACGCCGTACCCAGCCCTTGTACCGGTCGGGTGCCTTTAGAACGCTGACGCCATGGTACGACACTTGCTGATAGCTTTGCCAACCGTTGCACCACATGGAGAAGAATATGCACATCGTCGTCTGCATCAAACAGGTTCCTGACTCCGCACAGATTCGTGTGCATCCGGTGACCAACACCATCATGCGTCAGGGCGTGCCGACGATCATCAATCCATACGATCTCTTCGCGCTCGAGGCAGCGCTGGAGCTGCGCGACAAGTTTGGCGGCGAGATAACAGTGCTTACAATGGGACCAATGTCGGCCGAAGACTCCTTACGTAAGGCGCTTACATTTGGAGCCGACCGAGCCGTTTTGCTCACCGACCGCTACTTCGCAGGCTCCGATACACTGGCAACAACCTATGCGTTGGCAGCCGCGATCCGAAAAGTCGCCGAGGAATATGGGCCGCCAGATCTCATCTTTACCGGCAAGCAAACCATCGACGGTGACACAGCGCAGGTGGGACCGGGCATCGCAAAGCGGCTTGGCATTCTGCAACTGACCTACGTCGCAAAGATTAGAGCGCTAGACCTTACCGCGCGCACGCTTAAAGCGGAACGGCGGGCTGAAGGCGGCGTCCAGGTTCTGCTCACTAGACTGCCGTGTCTTGTTACCATGCTCGAGGCCACCAACGAGATTCGCCGCGGCGGCATGGCGGATGCGCTGCGGGCCGCCCGCGCGCCAATCTTGAAATGGAACGCGCAGGACGCCGGCGTCGAGGATCTCTCCAAATGCGGTCTCAAAGGCTCACCGACAGTTGTCAAGCGGGTGTTCGCTCCCCCGGGGCGCACGGGGAGAGCGACGCTGGTGGAGGCTCCCGAGCAGCCGGCGCAAGCCTTGATCGAGGCGATTTTCGAGCATCAACCCAAGCTCGAAGCGGACCTTGCCGCACTGATCCGCGAGGAATCTAGAGCGTTCTGCGATGAACTGGGCGGCCACAGCACCCGCATTTCAGGTCGAACGCGGGCCGCAGCCCAAGCAGGCGATGCCAGTGCAAGCACGACGTAAACGCCCTCGGGCCGTCAGCGCTCCTGAGTAGCGACATGACGTTAGGCTGTCGATGTACATCGACGGTCGCCGGTAAGAAGACGCCAATTTGTCGGTCAAAGCGGGGGAAGACGCATTGTCCGAGCCCGTGTTACACGAAATCCCCGCCGGGCGGACCGTGGCGCTATGAACGACAGCGGAAGGCCTATCCAGAGAAAGATCGATGTTTTCCTAAAGCATCATCGATTGAACCACGTAGTCAAGTCTCAGGTCAATTTGGAATTCGCACCGACAAAGCCAATTCCCGGGGCGCTTCGTGATCATCGAGCGCAACTCCATGTCCCGATATCGCGGTGGCACTCGAGTGACCGCAAGGTCCAATGATGTTGCCATGTGCAATCTGCGAGCCCGAGCGCCGAACCGGTAGTGCAGAAAAGACGGTGATGGTACCGCCATCCGCAGTTTCGCAGGCGGCGGGAAGACATGGACGGCACAGTTAAATCAAGGCCCTTTCGGGCCATTGGGCTAAGATCTATGTTCTTCGGATAGCGCGAGATGGGGCAACGTCAATTCACCTTTGCCTTCTGCAACAGAAGTGTGGAGCTTTTGCGCGGCGGCAGTCAGAACCGGGACCCTCAACGCCGTCTCGTTTGCCAATCGCACGCCGCAGTCGATATCCTTCCTGGCATTTGCAATCGATATCGCCAAAGCATTCCGCTTTTCGCCCAACAAAAAGGCTGCGAAATTTTGAAATATCCCGCTGTTGGTGGCACCGCGACTGACCAAACAGCGTAAGGTTGCAAGGTCAACATCAATGGCTTCGGCAAACTGGCAAGCTTCGGCAGCCACTGCCGCAATGCCCATCGTCATGCTATTGTAGACAAGCTTGAGCTTATGGCCTTGCCCAACATCACCCACATGGACAATGTTCTCGCAAAATGCGGTAAGAACACGAGCAGCGGCGGCAAAGGTGTTTTCACTCGACCCAACGATGGCGTTGAGATGTCCTTCCTCTGCTTGTTCGGGGCTTCGTGTTACGGGAGCATCAACGAAGTGTAAGTCACGCTTTAGAGCCTGCTCTGCCAAAGCAAGTGTTGAAGCGGGATAGGATGTTGTGCAGTCAAGTATCAAGCTCTGTCGAGCCAAATGTGCAAATAGCCCATGTTGCCCAAGGCAGACTGCCTCAACCTCGCAGCTTGAGGGCAGGGATAAAACGACGGCACTTACATGCCGAGCCAATTCGGAAATTGCGGTGTGCTCGTAGGCACCCATGCCAATCAGGCGTTCCGCGCCAACACGGCTTTTGTTGGCTTTGATATGCAGCTCGGCGCCATGACGCAAAAGGCTGATTCCCATCCCCGTTCCCATGCGTCCTGCGCCGATCAAGCCAATTCTTTGTCGTGCCGTCCCTGGCGTTGCTGCTGATAAACGAGTCATACCATACGCCATTATGAGGCTTCAAAAAGACCGCGGTCCTGCAAAATGGTCATTAGTGTATGATGGTCCTCAATGAGATAATCTGGTTGCGCCGCTTGCAAACGTGACGCGGACACACATCCGCCGGTAATGGCTATGCTGATCAAGCCAAGATCGCGTGCAATATCCGTTTCGACAGGCATGTCCCCGACGATGACAGTTGAGCTTGGGTTCAGATTGTATGCCTGCATATATCGACGAAGCCGCTCCCCTTTGCTCATGCTCTTGAATTGAGTAGCGCGGCTTTCAAATGCCAGCACTTCCGTGATGCAATCATCGATGCCATGTCTTCGTAATTGGTTGCGAAGGGGATCGAGGATATGGTTACTGACGATAATGCTAGAAACGCCCTGTTCTCGTGCTGTTTCCAAAATGCATCGCGCGCCACCGCGCATAACGGCCTTGTCCGCCAAGGGTTCATAGGTGTCGTGAAACATAGCACAATCATCTCGGTCGACAGTCTCGATATCCCTGTCCGACATTCCTAGGTTACGAAAGAACGCGGAAAGTGGGACGTCGAAGCTGTCGCGAAACGTCTTTACATCGATAGCAGCGCGGCCGAGGCGGCCAAGTATGATGTTCGCGGTTTGCAGCAATGCGTCGGAGTCGTCGAGGAGTGTTCCATTCCAATCGAATACAAGAGCAGGTTTCATCGTGGCCTCATTCACTAGACTTCTTTTCGAGCTGATCAGAAATGAACCTGCTCAAGTTTTCGTTTGCGCGCTTTTGCCCAGCAGGAGTCGGCATCTCGAACGTAAACGCAGATAGATCGATTCCATCATGTCCCTGCGGCAGCAATGTAAGGAAAGTTTGAAAGGGCAGATACGTGACAGTGGCAGCGTTGATCGATAGAGCTATTTTGCGCTGAATCACCTCTAGGGTTTGCGGCGCGATCCTATGAAAGCGCAAGCTTTCCTGCCGCATTTCGGTTGGTAGAGTTTTCCAGATGCGCCAGAACGCTAACTCATCTATGGTCTCTATACCCATACCGTAGTAATTCGGCGCAACGATTGGCGGCGAACCGATTGCCCAATGCACAGCTTTGGCACCGGCGCCAAGGAGCATTTTCGTGATTGCCCGGCTTGTATCGCCACGAATGAGAGCTTCGTCGGCTACGATGATGTTTCTATTTCGCACGTTCCTTCCGTTGAGACGGTACTTTTGCGAAATAAGTGATTTGCGCTCACCAAGCACACCGATAAGCGTCCGCTGATGACAGCCTATCGCGACGACTTCATCTCGTTCGACCAGGACAGCCTTCTGTTTGAGCAGAGATGAAAATAAGCCGTCAGCATATGGCGCCCCGGTACGCGGCATGGACGCTACGATTATCGGCGCGGAGCTTGTTTCGACTGGCAATTGCGGCCAGAGAACGCGCCCCAAGTTCAAGCCTATATTACGACGGGTTGTCAGATTAGATTGTCCACGTACCATCGTTCTTGCGTTTGCCAAATAGAGCGTTTCGTAGGCGCAAAGCTTGGGACTATGGCGATCGCGGCCCACAAAGCGGTCAAGGCAATCACCCGTTCTGCCGTTCACATGCTTAATGTGACTTGGTCGGATTTCGTCGATTTGGCCTTTTAGTCCATAAAACGCACTGTTCTCCGAGGCAAAAAGTAGAAAGCCGTCCTCGGTTTGCATAAATTCCAAAGGTCGCAAACCACTGCGATTGCGGAAGGCGGTGAGATTTCCGAGGCCGTCCAGCATGAGTGCGCTGACAGCACCGTCAACGAGGCGGTCGATTTCTTGAAAGACTTTCTCGTAGTCAACAGGCAAAGCGTGCTGCCAGTAATCTCTCTGGCAAATGCGATCGGTCAGCCTGAGCAAGACCTCCGCATCCAACTTGCTGCTGAACGGATGACCTTCGGTGCGCAGCTCTTCCCTTAGTTCATCAGCGTTGACCAACGCCCCGTTCAAACAAACCGCCAAATGGCGCAATCCGGCCTTGTGATTGTCAAGCGGCTGCAAGTCAGCGTAGCTCTTTACTGTAAAAGATGGCGTACGAACGTGTGCAATCGCTACATTCGCTCTGAAACGCGCATCCTGCTCATCATGACCAATCCTTGCCAGTTTGCCTGGCGGCCGACATGACTTCGTATATTGAAAGCCTCCTTCATGCATAAACGCGGCAACGCCGAACCCGGCCTGCCCTCGGTTCTCTAGCTTCGGCACCATGTGCTTGAGTTGATCATAAGCGGTCTTTTTTGAGCGGCTTGAAGGCAACACAAACGCGCCTGCAACACCGGACATACTTTGTCTCCTAGACTATGAGTGATGCATGCGTCGGGTCTTATTGATTTCACCGCTGTTTGGTCGCAGACATCCATGTGTCGAACTAGACACCGAGCGGAGGTAAGCCGCTCGGCCGGCGCGAAACGCATCGTCTTGCACCTCAACAAGCAAGGCTCGTACCAAGGCCCTTATGGCGCGTTATGCTTATCTGGACTAGCGAGCTCGGGCGACGGTGTGTGGTCGCAGGATTTTCGTCGCGATGGGCAGGTTTTGATACGTTACGCCCGTGACGTCCAGCCTGGAGCGCTGCAAGCGCTAACATAACTGCTGTGCTATTTGCGGCCGGTGCGAGCCAAGAACGGAAGAACAGCCTTGAGGACGTCTTTACGCGGAAATAGAGAGGCCAATGCTGAGCGCGACGTCAACTCCCGGCGGTCCGTTGTCGGAGCGCTAGTGGGCGAAAACGAAATTGACGGCGGCCGAAGACTACGGGCACTCGAGGCCTTGGCGAAGGAAAGCAGGTATAACAGATCACACTACAGCTAGATCGAGAGCGTCGGCTTCGGCACCGACAATCCGTGGCGGCCACTGATGTGCACCGACTCCATGTCGGAGCCGACCATCGCGGTCAGGGCTTCTGGCGGCAAATATGGAATTCTGCCGGAACAGGACTCCAGGCGGCTCTCCACGGCCGTCGTCTCACAAGTGCATGTAGCCGCGAACACTGTCCTTACGCCCAGGCTGCCCAACCATTCCACATACGACCATGCTCGAGCTCCTGTCTGGCCTCATGCGGCTATCCAGCATTCGACGATTGCCGCTGGTGGGACGTTTATGACGCCAGATATGCCAGCATCGTTCAGTGCGTCGACACAATCTCGCGAGCAAACGAACGGATCGATCATCACCATCGCTAGGGAAACCTGCGCAGATGCGGTCTTATGAATATTGCGCAAGTTTCGCAAAAGGTGAGTCGTTCCAATCAATGACAGACAAGGTTGCCATCACGAGCATGGAGCCCGCCG
Organism: Bradyrhizobium sp. CCGB12; assembly: GCF_024199845.1. Taxonomy (NCBI): domain Bacteria; kingdom Pseudomonadati; phylum Pseudomonadota; class Alphaproteobacteria; order Hyphomicrobiales; family Nitrobacteraceae; genus Bradyrhizobium; species Bradyrhizobium sp. CCGB12. The sequence goes on from NZ_JANADO010000001.1 coordinate 5,506,525, forward strand.
GAAGGTTGTGCAATGAGGGCGCGTGGATTTCCAGGAAGGCGCCCTGGGGTTCGGCTGCTAGTTGAGTGCCGCGCCTACCGAAAAATGTCGGCTTCACCGCCTCTACCCGATTATATCCAACCAGACGATGCCGGGTGTCGTCATGCTCAGCCTGCAGCCCGTTTGACCGGCATTCGGCTTCTGAGCTTCGATCAAGCCGGCACGATTGCCACGACGTGCCGTTTTTCAACTAACTGGCGTGAGGTACTCACGGTTGCCCTTCAAACGCGTTTCAGCGGAACGGAACGGCGGCTGTATCCGTATGAATCCACATTCCTTCTGGCGAGACACCTCGTCAAGCGCAGTCTCGTGCTCACTAGAGAGGAACCCAGGATTTGCAATCACGAGACTGCCGATCGTCACGCCACGGGGCGACAGGAGCGCGCATCAGTCTGTCAGTCGCCTCTCAGAATAAGGTGGCGAGCTGCCCGAAGTGAGCTTGCCGCCGCAAAGCTACGCGCAGAAGGAGGAAGTTTGAGGGTGACTGGCTATCACGACAATCAATTGAAGATTCAGCGACAGGGGGACGTGCCCTCCTGAGCAGAACAGGTCGCGGCCAGGAGCATGCTCTGGCAATGGGAGGCGCTCATGCGCGGACGCAGCGCTCAGCTATCTGTTGCTGAAATCGTCCCGCTCACCTCGCGAACGTCTCGATGTTCAGGAGGTGGACGCAAAATCAGACATGAAGCTGGCATGACATGGATAAGGACTTACAAAGACCCAAAATTTCCGGATGCTGAACTCAGGAGCGGAAATCAATGCGATCCACCTGGAATATTGGCGATTGAAGGCAGGGCTTCTCCCAAGGTGAAAGCAGCAGCGGTTCATGTCGATCGAAGACAACCATTCACCCGGCGGCCTCCTCAACAAGATTGAATACTTGGCGTCTCAGCCGCGATCAGACATCCCCATCATAAATGGTTGAGCGCCCGCCTTTTCGCAGCGAGAAGATGCTTATCGAGCGTTGCGTGAAGCGTATCCCGCAGATCTGGAGGGATCGAGCTGTCTGTGTCGATCACCACCCGAAATTTCCGAATGATGTTTTCTATTTTTGCCACCGACGCGAGTGCTTCTTCCATTCGTGACGTAGTCATGGCCTATTCCTCGACGCGGAGCGAAAAGTATGTTGAGAGCCTAAGCTTCGGCCATCCTTTTGCCGACCATCTCGGGCGCCAAGACTCCCGCGGCGCCCGGTCCTGAGGAAACCGCGGCCACCTTGTTTGGCCACAGGCACGCCAGCCCCGGCTCCGATGGAGGAGGCATGCCGAAACGTTGAGCGAGCCGCACGCGTCTCGCGCTTGTGCCAACGATGTCAACGAGATCGGGTGGCTCACTGAGACGACCCCCACATCGCGCAGACCGCGCCAACGACTTCTTCGACGGTTTCGCCACGCACGCGCATCGTCATCGATAATCCCACCATCTGGAGGGCGCCCGGGCCGACGCTATACTGTCGAAGGCTGTCGCGGGTTCCTCGCGCGTCAGCTTGACCTCAGTGGCAGCTTTGCCAATGATCGATTGGAGGGCTATCAGTAGATTCACCGCTATCCGCTCGGCCCCTGTTAGTCGTGATGTCTGCGCGGCGCCAGCTTCACTTTGCGATCTTACAACCTGACGCTACGTCAGATTCAAGGCCTCCATGGCATTCTCATGCCAAGAAGATGTCTCTGCTCGACTCAATTCAGCGGTTTTGACTGCAGTGCGTGCGTACAGTTTCCTCCAATCGGCCACTCCCACTTCCGCTACATGCCGCACGGCGCCGATAGCTTCACTGTGCTCGCCGTGACGGGTTGCATGCCCTCTGTTGAGGAGTGTTGTCATCGATGATCGATAAAGCCCTTTGTTCATTGAGGCCAACTGCCGGAGTGTGCCAACCCACACGCAGGTAGATCATAGTCTAGAAGCTGTCGGCCACACAGACGGCCAGGGCTCGCGGATGACTGATGGCAAACAAACAGACGAATACACCGCTTGCGCAATGCCTTGATGATGCAGGCGGCCATCTCACGCGCCTTGGCGATCGGGACTGTACCGAGAGGCACGCATCTGAAACAGATTGGTCTGCGAGCGGGGTTGGTTCGGCTGGCTCTCTATTGCTACACTCGTCCGTGCTTGCATGTGAGATCCGCAGGACGGCGGTCGTGCACCTCGGGTTACGAGAGGCACCATATGGGAGCCAATTGGGCGTGCATGGCGGTTCGCCATATCTCACTTCGAGTTTGGTTTTGCTCTGGCACCATCGCGAGCGGAGATCACGTAGCGACATTGATGACTCAAGCTCGCCTGCCTGGCTCTGAGACACGCTGTAATCGCAGCGGGATCCGGGATGTGGTTGCTACACAGGCGAAACACGTCATTTATGCAAGCGTCCTTTTCCGCGTCGGTCGGCGGTTGATCTCCCGCAGCAGCCAGTTCGGGGCATAGAGATGCGGCTGCAACGCTGACAGTAAAGACGGTTGCATAGCAGATCGTCTTGGATAGCAAATACCAGTGCATTGTTTGGGTGCGAGTCACGATATCCCCTTCAAGAGTACGTTGGCGGTAATTGGTGATCCTACGCAGGCGTGATCCAGCTTGTAGCCCAGAGAAGAAGGCTGAAACGTTCGAAGCCGTTAATGGCGGAGGCAAGCGCCTGTCTTGTACATGTGAAACAAAGGCTCCATTAGACGACAATCACAACTGGCGTAGCGAAATGTCGTCGTCCGAGTTTGCGCCTTCCTACACTGACACACCCCTGTTGGCTTCGCCTCACTCGCGTAGAGCTGTAGGTGAAAAGCGCCCAATTTTTTAGGAGTTTTCAGTGTCGGTGAGGCACCACTTTCGAGGAGGATCGTACAATCTAACGTAACGTGCGCTTCAAGCCCTTTCGTAGTTCGATGTGTGAAGATGTCTGAACCTCTACAGGGCATCTTTGGCCTACGGCACCGCTGCAGAAAAAGGAATGAAGCCCCGGCATGCGGAAGGGCGACGCCTCGACGGCCTCCGGCTGCCACGTTGACAGCTTCACGAACATGCAGGGATGCATGCTTTGACGAGTGCAATTCAGTGAAAGAGCATCGCGACTGTCCACCATATTCCAGCCCAGAGCAGCGCATTGTATAGAAGCGCTGCAATCAGCCCGTTGTTGCAGACTCTCCGGGGCTGCGGAGCATTAACATGTGATCTGCGATAGGCAGTGTTGCATTCGAGCAACGATTGTCTCATGGCATTCGTTCTTCCTACACTGATGCACGTGTTAGCTTCTCCTCATTCGCCGAGAGCTCTGGGCAGAAAACCGCTCAACCAAAGCGACGACTTTGAGGACGTCTCAGAACCGCTGTAGGCACCAATTGCGACGATCGTACAATCTAACGCTACGTGCGATTCAAGCCCTTCGGTTCGATGTGTGAATATGTCTTAACTTCTACATTGAGTTGCGCACCCATCCAGGCGCAACACTCATCGACCACGTGATCACCACGCCCAACGCAGCCTCTCGAAGCCACTTCAATCGCAAACGACGTCCCCCGCCGTTTCCACTCTTGTGTGCCTCAGAGACGTTCGACGTCTTGCAGTCGCCAGCGGACTGGCATCTGAATGGATGCCGTTAATCCCCGTAGCTAATAGCAGATGATGTTTCGATGAGATTGAGCAGCTCTCTGGGCGTTCATGACGTCACGAGCCGTTCAGACGACCCTTCAATCAAAATCAACCGCGATGGGTTATTCAAATCGAACTCCATAACCCGTGGCGCGACGAGGCGAGCATAGCGCGTGAAAGCGCTCGTCGGTGGAAACCGAATGACGGTATCGCATCGGCCGAGGAGATACATCTCAATCAGAGCAGAAAACCCGCCTTCGGCGCCAAGTTCTCCATTGTGTAAAGGTCCAGCATGAGGTGCTTGGAAATGCTTTGGGATAACGAAGAGATCGGGGAATACTCCAGATAGCTTTTCGACAATCAGCGCGCTGTCCGTACACAAGAACACCTTTATCGGGCTTCTATGCGGTATCGCTTTCGCCTTATGGATGGCAGTACATACCTGCCGAAACGCCAATTCTGGATCCGCCCAATAGGGCTTATGTCCCATGATATCTTCGCCGTTGCCGTGACGAACATGCACTCCGATTATGCTGTGTCCCTGAAAGTGCTCCTGGTAAATGGCATCAATTCGAGCCCGAATTTCGGGTTGGGGTCTGATCGTCCGAAATATCTGCCGTTCGGCATCCGGATCGCAGCGCCACATTAAGCAGGCGTCGCACACCACAGTGTTAGCGTCAACATCTTCCGGGCTTTGGAAGAGTCGATCCAGTTCGTCACGCTCTTGGAAAATCTGTTCATCTGGCCGATAAACGCAATCTATCGGCGCCCTATTCCACCAGCGTGGGAAGAACGGCCCTGGAAATGATACCTGATTGATCTGGTCATCGCAAATGACTGGTACTCCGTCGATCGCTTGAATTGGCTCGAAGAACACTGGAAAGGCGTTAGTGAATGGTTGATCGATATAACATGAGCCACGCCAATCGATCGCCAACGTCCGCCCGGTCCGCTTTGCGTAATGCCAAGCTGATGCCAACGACCATAAGCAGTCACCGAATCCGGTTCGTCGTCGAGAAACCACGAACCGATCATTCATCGAGTCACTGACGAGCATTTTTGCGTTGCCTGTCTCAGTAAGAGGTTGGATAGGAGAACTTACTACAGAACGCCGATCTAAGGTGCCGCCCGATGGCAAACTGAGGATCCGGATCTGCGGAAGCTCGCGGTGAAAGAGCTTCATAGCTCCGTGCGCCTGGACGCATGAACCTCCGGACATTCACGCGCCGGATCAGGAAGTTGCCAACCCAACACTTGTGTCAGTGCGGCTGGCATCCTGATCGTTGCGCCGTCTCTCCTTTGCCGCGCCCGCCGGCGGGACTCTAGACAAAGTCTATATTGACGTTTTCCGGTTCTGCTGCGGGGTGCCCTGCACTGCCACCATTGGCCGTGCGGGTAGCGCGAGGCGGATGCAGCCGAACACAACGCTGCTCCCACAATCCCAACAATTCGTTCACAAGAGCTTCGTGTTTGGATCGGTCTAGAGTAATCGTATTGAGAAGCGCTCCAAGCACCGTCTCTCCCTCGATCTGCATCAGAAGATCGAACAAGCCATGCGAAATACGCACGCCGTCACGGTTCGAATGTCCCCTGCGGATCTCGCATGCAGTCTCCTGACGATCTTCTGCAGTAAAGGCGCGGACTCGATGAAGAGACGCATAAGCGGGTAATGAAACGGTGAGCGCGGTCCAGTCGTCCAGCCCTGTAGTCCGCTTTTTGACGAGGAACGGCCCAACCACAAGTCCATCCAGATCGGTCGTCAAGAATGTGGTGATCGCGTCAGAAACGGAATCCACGATCGGCTCGGCATTGTTGTTGAACGACGTATTGAGCAGCACCGGAATGCCTGTCCGCTCTTTGAAGGCACTGATCACCTCCCAGTAAACCGGGTTTGATTTGCGCGACACGGTCTGCAGCCGAGCAGTACCATCGACATGCGTGATTGCGCCGAGCACACTACGTTTGGAATCGCGCACGCGAACCACGAAATTCATGAATGGGAATTCGCGTTTGCCTTCTGGGAGCTCGAAAAATTCGTTCGCGTCCTCCTCCAGCACTGACGGCGCGAACGGCCGATAGCCCTCGCGCTTTTTTACCATCGCGTTGATCCGGCCCTTGTTTGAAGCCGGTCGAGGATCAGCAAGAATGCTGCGATTGCCAAGCGCACGTGGCCCGAACTCGGAACGCCCCTGGACCCAGCCGATCACAGCACCATCAGCCATCCAACCGGCTGCACTCGCTGCTATGTCATCATGACGTTCAACGTCGAGGTGCCCCGCCCATGCACTCAGCTCGCGCTCTACGGCTCGCTCGCTTCCGATGTCGGGGCCCCAATAGACATCTTGAAGTCGCTCAACTGGGGCCGGCATGCCCAAATCGCCGGACACCATTAAAGCCGCGCCTAATGCGCAGCCGGCGTCATGCGCAGCAGGTTGGACGAATATGTCTTCGAACAATCCGGAGTAGAGCAGCTTACCATTCACGGTGCAGTTGTGGGCTACCCCTCCAGCCAGGCACAAACGCTTCATTCCAGTCGTCTTCCGATAGTGCCGCAGGATGTGAAACACGATCCGCTCTAGCGCTTCCTGCAAGGAAGCACTCACATCTCGATGCTGCTGTGTGAATGGCATTCCCTTTGTTCGAACCTGGATGCTGCGGAGCAACGTCGGCCCGATTCGATCTAGGTGAACACGATAGTCACCATTGTCCAAGAGTTCGTAGAACTGTTCGAAGAGCTCGCGAAAGGGTGCAGGGTCTCCGTAGGGAGCAAGTCCCATAATCTTATACTCGTCGAACAAATCATATCCGAGATATCGGATGGCCTCGAGATAAAATAGCCCTAAAGAGTTACGCTCCGGGAAACTTGCGAGTTCCGCCATTTCCGTGCCCGACCCTACAGCCAATACCCCCGAGAGAAAATCGCCACCGCCATCGACGGCAAAAATCAGACTTTGCTCGAAGCCTGACATCGCAAATGCGCTCGCGGCGTGCGCATGATGGTGGTGCACGAACGAGAGCCGAGATTCTTCGACCTCAGCGCCGAACTCCTGCGCCAGCAACGTCCTCAGCAACAGTCTGGCATCCAATGGAATGGAGACATTCGGCTGAGACACGAGCAGCCGCTCCAGCATGGTATTGCAATAGCCCTCGGTAGCGTAGAACGCGATCCGATCGATGTCGTGGAGCTGCACTCCGGCAGTTGCAAGGCAGTATCGGATCGCGCTGCTTGGGAACTTGTTGGAGTGCTTGATCCGATTGAGGCGTTCCTCCTCGACGGCTGCTATGACGCGCCCGTCCCGGACAAGCACCGCAGCGCCGTCGTGCAGAAACGTCTTAGGCAGCTCCAGTGGATTTTCATAGACCTTATCCAGCCCACCGCTCAATCCTAGACACAGCATTTCGTTCTCCATTTCGTCATGACAGGACGACCCAAGTGCCATTCGAAGCCATACTTTTGCTCCTTCCTGAGAGCGCGGGTCGGATATTCAATTGAGATTATTTGAGGTCGGTCTGGATCGATGACATGCGATCAGCTAAAGTGGTGTTGGCACTTAAACGCGATAACTCGAATTGCGCCGCGCTACTGTTGCCTGACTTGGTCCTGCCGAGGACCGCCTCGAACCGATCGCCGGATGCCCCCTCGTGTCGAGCCGTTACCTTCGGGTATTGCATCATTTGTCTCTTGTTGTTCGTAATGATGCGTCAACGCATCAGACGTCGACGAAACAGTGCCGTCGACACAAAAAACGGCAATACCGCGTAAATGCAGAGCGCACCTATATGTACGCCGATGTCGAGCGTCGGGCGGCCGAGCATCGTTGGACGGATGAGGTCGACCGAATGAGCCAGCGGCAACAAGGCCGCCAAATGCTGAAATGAGCTCGGCATTTGGCTCACCGGGAAGACTGCGCCGCATAGAAACACCATGGGTGTGACAACAAGCATTTGGTAAAACACGAAATAGTCATACGTGGGCGCAAGCGATATGACGACCATTGCCAGGCTGGCGAAAGCGAGGCCAGTCAGAGCAATTATTGGCATCGCATAGAGAATGGACGTCCATGGCGCATAGCCCAGCACGGCGGCGACAACCCCGATCGCCGTCCCGGCCAAAACAGCCTTGCTGGCTGCCCAGACCAATTCACCTAGGATGATATCTCCCAACGTGAGCTGTGTGGACAGGATTGCTTCCCAGGTGCGCTTTGTTTCCATGCGGGCAAAAGCCGCGTACATGGTTTCAAAGGTCGCAGCCGTCATGGCGCTCGTTGCGACCATGCCGGCCGCCACAAACGAGATGTATGAAGTACCGTCAACGCGCCCGACGATGATCCCGAGACCGAACCCGAGGCCAAACATATTGGTTATCGGATCGGCGAGATTGCCGAGAATCGATGCAAGCGCAATTTTCCTCCACGCCAAGAAATTGCGAAGCCACACCGCGATCCAGTTGTACGCATTGACGGGCATGGTCGCTGCATAACCCTCACCCATCGCTCATTTCTCCATTTCGCGCCCGGTCAGTCGCAAAAAGACGTCCTCGAGATTTGGAGGGCGCTGCATAAGGCGAAGGGCGGCGCGCCCGCGCAATTGCATGAGGACCTGCTCTGGTTCGGGCGTATAACAAAATACAGTCTCGCCGCTTATTTCCAGGTGCCGCGCAAAGGGCCTGATCAAAGCACACAGCTCCTGAGGATTGCCCCCGTAGATCTCGATTACGTTACAGCCAATCTGCTCTTCGATCAGCGCGTGAGGCTTGCCTTCGGCGATCTTGATTCCATTCTCAAGCACGCACAGCCGATCGCATAACCGCTCCGCCTCTTCCATGAAGTGCGTGGTCAAAAGAATCGTTTTTCCGCGCGCCAGCAGCAATCGCAGGCGCTCCCAGATCAAGTGCCGCGCGTGCGGATCGAGGCCAGTGGTCGGCTCGTCCATGACCAGGAGATCGGGATCGTTGATGAGGGCACGCGCCAGAGTCAGCCGCCGCTTCATCCCGCCCGACAGTTCGGAGACGCGGGTGCCCGCCTTGCTCTCGAGGCGAGCGAAATCAAGCAGTGACGGGATCATACTCTCGATCTTGCGCGCGCCCATTCCGAAGTATCGGCCGAAAACCAGCAGGTTCTCTCGGACGGTAAACTCGAGTTCGAGATTATCGAACTGCGGGACCACGCCGAGGCGCTTACGTGCCCAGCGAGCTCGAGTCGGCACAGGCTCACCAAGTACCCTTATCTCTCCTGCATCGGGCGACATCATGCCGAGAATCATACGCGCGGTTGTGCTCTTGCCGGCGCCGTTCGGCCCCAGCAAGCCGAAGCACTCTCCACGAGCCACGGTGAACGACAGCTCGTTGACAACAAGCTTGCCACCAAACGACTTTCTTATGCCGGCAAGGTCGATTGCTGCGGTGGACATGTCTATACTAGGCTGGAAGAAGTTGTTCGGCCGACGATGGCTCCTTTACGGCCGTTTTGGTCCAGAGCAGGCCGTCGCACCATACATGGTCAACGCGCGCCCAATGGCACGCTGCAGCGGCATCCGGGAAGAACCCGCGTCCGTGGTGGTTGGCGCTTGTATTGCACAGCAGTGGAATTCCCGTGATCCGTTCATACTCGACCAGGAGCTCGGCGACCTTGTGCTGAGACGTTCTGGGGATTGTCTGCAATCGCGCAGAGCCGTCCAGATGGACAACAGCCGGTATTTTGTCTCGCCATTCCTCCCGTGTCTGGTGATCGAAGAGCATGTAAGGATCGGGCGTTCCAGGGCTGAAAATGGTCGGCGCTCGATCTTCCAAGCATATCGGTGCCACCGGTCGGAAGTGCTCGCGGCGTTTGATGTCGTTGAGAAGATCCTTCATCTCTGGCGACGTCGCGGCTGCAAGAATACTCCTGCCGCCCAACGCACGCGGACCGAGCTCAGCCCGTCCGGCCAGAAAGATGACGGGCTTGTTGCTGGCGAGAATCGCCGCAAGCTCGCGCAAACTGCATGGTTCGGCCCACCATTCTTTCGGGATCTCGCTATCTTGCAGGGGCGGACCGCTGTAGATGGACCACTCAAGCGGAACGAATCCTTTCTCCGCCGCGATGGCGGAGCAAGCGGCACCAATCGCGGATCCGCTGTCGTTCGGAAAGGGCGGCACCCATACATGGTCGAACAAACCAGACGCGCGTAGTGCGCTGTTCCATTTGATATTGAGGCCGCAACCGCCGGCTACACATAGGTTCCGCGCTCCCGGAAGCGAGGAATGCCGCAGCAGCACCAATGCGATTTCCTTGACGAGGAGTCGCTCCAGAAACACATGAAACGATGCGAGCACGTCTTCCGGCCGCTTGGAGTTCAGTCGCATCGCGCTCGCGTCAAAGAAGTCGTGCAAAGCGCGAAGCGACGAGTCCGCATTATAGATATCGGCGCGATAACGGCGAGCCTGCTCCGTATCTGCTGCGAAGCGCCTTTCATAGACCTCCTGAAACACTGCAACGATGTCTTCATCAACAGATCCGAGCGCGATGTAGGCCATCAGCTTGCCGGCCACGCCCAGGTCCCAACTGGTACGGTTGGCCTGCCGATAAGGTCCGAAATGGTGGCCGGCGGCAGCATAAGCGTGACCGACCATTGGAAATAAGCATTCAATGAACCGCACGCTTTGGCGTTCAACATAGTACAATCGTGGAAAGATGGAGCCGTCCCATACCAGGCATAACGCGGGTTGCCCGGCGTGGGCGAAGGGGCTGGTGCAGTATGCCGATGCGACGTGTCCCGTGACGTGCGGATAGCTGCGATACGAGAACGCCTTACTGCCGAGAATCAGGCCAAAGCCCTCAACGGCATCGAGAAGACCCTCGGCACGGCGTTCAACATACGGGGCGCCTTTGAGAACGATAGGTACCATCCCGCTCAGAACCTGGAAATGCGACTCGACCTCTCCGTCCCAACCATCAATAACAAACTGATCAATATCCTGAGGATCCAGACCATGCTCCGCCAGCGCGGCGACGATTGCATCGAGATTGTCGATGGCTTGGTACCGGGGATTATTGCCGCGCTTCTCCTGCTCGGTGCAGAAAACAAGTCGCCCGTCATCGACAACAGCGATCGAACCGTCATGGGTTAGCTTGATACCGCAGATGCGCATACTTTCTCCTTGCCTATGGCGGAAATTCAATTTCCTGACGATTGAACCGGTTTTCGGAAGAGAACGAGGAGGCACTCTTCGTCACCCGAGTCCGCCCGGCATTGCATGCGTTCGACCTCGGTCAACGCCTCTTTCAAGATGTCGATGGCTGTCTCAGCACCGGCAGGGTGTCCCCAGCGCCTGCATGTCTCATCAAGCGCCGATCCGAAAACCAGGCGCCCGTCTGGCGCTAGCATGTCGATGAGGTTCCGGATCGCCGCACGCAGTTCGGCCATATCCGCGAGGTAGTAGAGAACTTCCGTCACCACGATCAGATCGAACGGCTCCGCGGTCCAAAACCGTTGAATGTCCGCGACGATCCAGGTGATGTGCGACGCCCCATTCGTCCGTTGGTGGGCCCGATTTATCGCCCGCCGCATGACATCGACCACCATGAGGCGTTGGCAATGGGGGGCGAGCCTTTCCGTGAACGTGCCGGCCGCGCATCCCACTTCGAGCGCATTCCGAATGGCCTCTTTGGAACGTGACATTCGGAGCATCTTGGCGTATCGCTCCTGTTCGAACGGATTACTGTCAAGGCGCCACGGGTCCCCGGCGGCCAACTCGCGCTCTAACAACTCGTACTTCTTGTCCGGCATTGCTGTACGCAGCCTCTATTTGATGTATCCGCTCACTCGCCGCCGCATGCGCTGTCGGTCGCGGCCAGCCTCCCGGCCCTGCGCGAAAGATCGGCAGCGCGAACCGCCGGAGCAAAGTGCGCACCTTCTGCAGCGCTCCGCCGAACGCTCGGGTTCTTGACAGCAGCCTGTTCCTCTTCTGCAGCCGGTACGCTCGCGACCTTGCGCGATAGCCAATCGCTATTGCTCAACGTACACAGTGCATAAGCTTTCAAGGGCAGCAAAAGAGCAATGTTGATTGGTGTGTGCAACGAAAAGCCGATGAATCGCAGTTGGCGAGCACGAAACGCTGCAACACCGCAGCGAATGATGGTCATTGATGCGATCGTCACGATCGTCCACCACGGCACTGTGCCCGTTATAGCGAGCTGAGCGAACGCCATTATGGACGACAGGGCGAGAAGCAAGGGACCGATATTCTGTCCAACTACGTCGAGCGTCAGATAGCTATCAAGGTCTCGCAGCAGGCGCAGGCCGACGAAGGTGTCGCGGAAGGTGCTGCGCGCCCAACGCAATTGTTGACGCAAATAAGGGCCCATCTTGTCCGGGACCACTGTTGCCGCAATGGCGTCCGGGACGTACTCGGTTCGAAAGCCTGCCTTCAGCATGAGCATCGTAAGATGACGATCCTCACCGAAGTCACTCGGCTTACCGCGAAAGAACTGCGATTCGTATTGATCTAGCAGCAACAGAAGTGCAGACCTGCGATACATGGCGCACGGGCCGCAGCAACACATGACGGCGCCGAAGCGCGCCTGTGCCGCGCGTTCTTCATTGCAAGCCAACCAATATTCCATATCGATCAATCTGGTCAGCCAGGTGTCGTTTCGGTTGCTGGCAGTCAGTTGCCCCATGGCCGCCCCGACTTCCGGATTCTGCATCTTCAGCGCGAGCTTTGTGACCACGCCGGCGGCGAGCATCGTGTCGGAGTCGACGTTGAGCACCAGATCTCCGGTTGAGCGCCGTATTGCGGCTATCTGCGCCTTGCGCTTCCCAACGTTCTTGCCGAGCAGAATGAAGCTAAACCGAGCGTCGGTCGCGAAGATGGTGTGAACGGGCTCCAGAAGGGCACGATTTGCCGAACCGTCATCGATCACATAGACCCGCAATTCACCACTGTAGTCCTGGGTAGAGATGGATTGTAGACAAGCCGCGAGCGTGTCCGGATCCTCGTTGAAACACGGGACGATGACATCCACGCTCGGAAGAGTGGCAGCAGTGTAGGTCGGCTCGCCCGATGGCGTCGGCGCATTCGGCGGTGTAGCATAGAGCGCCTGTAAGCTCTTGTAGACAGTCGAGAGCAGCGCATAACACGAGACGGCGACGGTGCTGGTGGTCGCAAGCAAATCCATAGGAGCCAATTTTCAGTGAATTTGAGGAAGGGAAGAGATTGCGAAGCCCCGCTCTTGCAGTGCGGGAATCAGCTGTGAAAGCGCCCTGAGCGTCTGGTCGCGCAGACCAGCATTGGCGCTCTGTCCCAGCTCGCTAGGAGGACATCCGTCGTGCAAGAGCACGATTGCCCCCGGTCGGATGGAGGCCAGCACCGAGTTCACAATCGCATCGACGCCAGGGCGCGACCAATCTCGTGGATCCACCGACCAGTGCACCATGCCAAGTCCGGCCATCGCGGCTGTCGCGAGCACCTCTTCGGTCCACCGCCCGTAGGGGGCTCGCACGTGCCGCAGCGAGGCTTGCGGGCAGGCTGCACGAATGACATCGCTGGCTCCTAGTATTTCACTTTGCACTTCGGCCGGTTCGCAACTGGACAGGTCCGGATGGGTCATCGTGTGATTTCCGACCTCATGCCCGTCAGCGATCATCCGCCGTATTAGCGCCGGCTGCTGCGCCGCGTAGGCACCGATGACAAAAAACGTCGCCTGGATCTTACGTTCTGCCAGCAGGTCCAGGACATCTGGTGTGCAGAGTGGATTTGGACCGTCGTCAAACGTCAGATAAACACAGCGACTTCCGTCCGCTGCAGCGTACTCAGTACGCACCGATGGCTGGTTATCGGCATGCCTCACAGCTCTGGCCCGTTCCGATCGATAGTCGCACCGGTTGGCCACTCGCCGATTGATCGCGCAATCGGCAACACCAAAACGAGAGCATCGTCGATGCGGGTAGTCGAAAGATTCAGATACACATCTGGAAGGGTCGATCGCAGTCGTATACCGTGAATGAGTGTCGCGAGCCCCTGCCGGCCAAGCAATCTTGTGATATGTTTCTCCAGCGCGGGCCGAACTGTACCAAAGCCAAAGGGAACACCAAGCTCATGCAGAACCGGGTACATAACGCGCATCGAATGGGTAATCCCGAGGCCCTCAAGATCAGGGCGTACCGCGTACAATCCCAATTCGCCTACGAGTAGATCGACTTCGCCGACCTTGATGAACCGGCGCAGTAGACCAATATGAGCGGCTATACCGCGAGCATCATAACCGATCGCGCGGACCTCGGGCCTCGCACCGGCCCAACTGCGATTATTCTGGAACGGCTGCGCATTGAAGGCGCCAGTTGGTCCGTAGCTCTTCCGGAAGAACTCGGACAGTTCGACATGGTCGGTGAGGCACAGCTCACTCTCCCAGCGCACCCTCCACTGAACCTGCGGACGCATCGAGAGACCTTCTGCAGCTGTGGACACGGCAATGTTCATGGCAAACCACCAACCTGATTGAGCGGCCTGGCCTCCGGAGACACTCGCTCACTCGATGGCTGCTCACTGACTGGAATGGGATGCTCAACGCGACGGGATGTGTATCGCATGAGTTCGCCCCTCTCGCTCAACGCGCAGCGATTGAGGGCGGCCATCACCTGTAAGGCGCGAAACACCTGCATTGGGTCTACCAGCGTCTCTTGCATCTTCGATTGACCTCTCAATGCGATGCCGCGCGACGCCTCTAGTAAGTCGCCGCCAGCTTTGGCACCGGCAATCCACATCTGCCGTTTCGTCGTGAAACTAATGCAACCTCGCGCAATGCCTCAATTGTACGCGGGTAAGCGCCCGATATTGAAAGGATTGGCAGACCTATACAAAGGTTTATCGCTAGCGAGGTCCAACAAGTTCTATCGCGCACTCGCCGCGCAAGCCCCAAGCACTGCAGCTCGCTTCGAACCGCAGGGAGCCGCGCCCCGATGTGGCTTGGCTGATGCTGCGAGCGAACATGGGCATCGAACGTCCACTTCATTTGGGGGCTGACGCTACAAATGGCAGCCATGGTGATATGCCTGTTTCAATTTTCCAAACTGAAGTTTGCTATCCAATATTCCACAGTTAGGTAAAATCGATTGTTTCGATAGAACACATCCACACGATGGATTGACCAAAGCTATGCGGTTCAAGGGCCTTGATCTAAATCTTCTTGTTGCGCTCGATGCTCTGATGACCGAACGCAATCTCACCGCGGCGGCACGCAAAATCCACCTGAGCCAGCCGGCCATGAGCGCCGCCATTGCCCGGCTACGCACCTATTTCGGTGATGACCTATTTACGATGAAGGGCCGCGAACTCGTCCCAACACCTCGAGCCGAAGGGCTAGCGGCGCCGATTCGTGAGGCTCTGCTGCACATTCAACTCTCCATTATCTCCCGGGATGCCTTCGACCCGGCTCAGTCGAGCCGCCGCTTCAGGATCATCCTCTCCGATTTCATGACGATCGTCTTCTTTCGACGAATCATTGATCGAGTCGCGCGTGAAGCTCCCGCCGTGCGCTTCGAGTTGCTGCCCTTCTCTGATGAGCACGACGAGCTTCTCAGGCGCGGCGACGTCGACTTTCTTGTTTTTCCGGAGATATTCATGTCGAGCGCGCACCCCAAGGCGACGCTGTTCGAGGAGACGCTTGTATGCGTAGGCTGCCGCACAAACAAGCAGCTATCACGTCAGCTTACGGTTGAGAGATACATGTCAATGGGACACGTCGCGGCCAAGTTTGGACGAGCATTGAGGCCTAACATTGAAGAGTGGTTCTTGCTTGAACACGGCCTGAAGAGACGCATCGAGGTCGTTGTACAGGGCTTTGGTATGATTCCGACCGTCATCGTTGACACTGGCCGCATTGGGACTATGCCGTTAAGATTGGCTAAGCATTTCGAGAAGCAGATGCTCCTGAAGATCGTCGAGCCACCGCTCGCACTTCCGTCTTTTACCGAAGCCATCCAATGGCCTGCCGCCAAGAATACTGATCCAGCAAGTGTTTGGATGAGGCGGATTATGTTGCAGGAGGCCGCCAACATGGCTCCTGCGCAGGAGGCGGCCCGACGTCGTAGGCATTGCTAAGGTACCTCACGCAGAGCATGACGCTCTCAACTGCCTCCAATTCGCCCGCAGCTCTTCCGCAGGTGCTTTAAGGACTGAAAGGCACCTCAAAGATCGATGGCGCTTCGTTACGGATAATGCCACGTCTCAATCGTCACGCTGGCAGCCACGAACGATTTCGCACTGCAATCGCCGCGAAGGAATGCCAGAAGTTGGGGCGACCCAGTCGATACAGTCCCAAGAGCCTGCCCCCGGAATACAATTCGCTTGAATCTCACACTGCGTCAGGTTGTAGGGTCGCACCCGGTGGACCCAGGGTAACATACGCAGTTATCGGCAACGCCTCGCAGACTTTCGCATCGACGGCGCCGTGCTGAGGCTGGGCTGCTGTGGTCTCTAGAAGATCGATGCGATGCTGCGAGTGATTGCTGGATCGCCATCATGGTCGACTCCGCACCGCCGACGAGTTCTACGCTGCGATCATCTGCTCGCAGCGAGCCGCATCCTGACGGATTTATACCGTCAACACTCGGATGGAGCGATCTCAGGTGGAGGATATCATAGAGCCGCGGGTGTTTAGACCCACCCAAGCGCCTTCAGTAGGATAAGTATGCGCTTCAAGGGCCTTGATCTGAATCTTCTGGTCGTACTCGATTCCCTGATGACCGCGCGCAACCTGACCGCCGCAGCTCGCAGCATCAACCTCAGTCAGCCGGCCATGAGCGCCGCCGTCGCCCGGCTGCGCGCCTATTTCGGCGATGAGTTGTTTACGATGAGAGGCCGGACGCTTGTCCCGACATCGCGTGCTGAAAGCCTCGCCTCCCCCGTACGCAAGGCGCTACTCGACATACAACTCACCATTATTGCCCGGGACGTGTTCAATCCCGCCGAATCGCGTCGTCGTTTCCGAGTCAGTATTTCCGATTGCGTTACACTGATCTTTTTTCGACAGATCGTAGATCGTGTGGCGCGAGACGCTCCAGCAGTCAGGTTCGAACTGCTACCGCTCAGCGAGAACCACGATGAGCTTCTCCGGCGAGGTGAAATCGACTTTCTAATCATGCCGGAGCCATTCATGTCGAGCGCTCATCCAAAGGCGGCACTTTTCGGTGAAAGGCTTGTGTGTGCAGGCTGCCGCACGAACAAACGAATGCCGCGTCGGCTGACATTCGAGGAATATATGTCCCTAGGACAAGTTGCAGTCAGGTGGAATCTTGCACACAACCCGTCAATTGAGGAACAGTTCCTGCTTCAACATGGGCTTAAGCGGCGCATCGATCTTGTCGTGCAGAGCTTTTGCATGATCCCGCCCATGCTATCAGGCACTGATCGAATCGGCCTAATGCCGTTAAGGCTAGTTAAACACTTCGAGGAAACGATCCCGCTGCAGACCGTTGACCTACCATTGTCACTTCCAGCCTTTACCGAAGCCGTGCAATGGCCTGCCTTTCACAACACCGACCCGGCAAGCATATGGATGCGGGAGATACTATTGCAGGAGTCCTCCCGCATCGGCTCTCAGGGTGAGGAAAAGAACGATTCCAGGCGCCCCAATTTCGATCAAAAACGTTCGTCATCCAATCTTAGAGCGATGCGCTCACCATCGAAGCATCGCGACTAGCCGAGCCTCGTTCGTCATATCGGCAACGATGCCACACCCATATCTGCGGAATGAGTAAAGCATTTTACCTGTGTTCCAGCCTAGATCTACCGCCTCGAGCAATCCGGTACTGCGGACTCGCGGCGGTTTGTAGCCCTCTTCGATCGCTCCTGACACTATTGTGCCGACGATTGCAAATTGCTATCGAGCCGAGCCGCGTCGGCAACGGCCTCAAGTCGCGATTGGAGCTGCGCCTGCGACCTCACGCGCGCTCGAACTACTCAAGGAGCTGAACGTTGCAACGAAAGCATCGCATCTTTGAATCGGAGGAGCTTTCAACCTTGGGAAGGATTTTTGACGGGGCAATTGCGGTCTTGCCCGTAGCAATGCGCACTCCGGAAAATCGCTCAGCAATCGCGCAGCTCGTCCTGCACCTCGGATCTGCAAGCGCAACCGAGCTGGCTTCCCTACTAATTCTGATGGACGCCATTTCCTCCGCCGTTTGATTAAGCGCCACTCACGATAAGCCCCGCGCGTGCGCCGAAGTGCAATATGATTCAGCTAGACCACTGAAATGGCTTGAATCTCACGTGGCGTCAGGTTGTAGGCTTTGAAATGGAAATCATGACCAAAGCTACACCACGAAGGCGTCGATGGCGCATAGGCGAACTTGCAGGGGCGACCGGAGTAACGGTACGCACTCTGCATCACTATGAGCACACGGGACTGCTTGCCGCGTCGGAGCGCACCGGGGGCGGTCACCGGATGTACGACCGCGAAAGCATTCAACGAGTGCATCAGATTCGAGCCCTCCGCGAGCTCGGCTTTTCACTTCAGGAGATCCGCAAAGCGATGGACGGTCGCACCTCTCTCACCGACCTTCTACGCAAGCACCTGCAGCGGATTGAGGATCAAGTCGCTCGTGCAACTCAGTTGCGAGATCGTTTGCGCAATATGACGACCGACGGTGACGCACGAGTGAGCGTTGATGAGCTGCCCGCCGCGCTTGATGCGATGTCGAGGGTTGAGAGACGTCCTCAGGCTCGTCCATGCACATGCGCTCTTGCAGCGGAACGGGAAGAGCGGTGGCGGCGGATCCGCAACGACTTGCGCGATTGTATGGACCAGAACGAGCGTCCGCACAGCGACCGCACAAAAGCCGTGGCGCTTGAGGCACGCTTGCTGATCGGCGAGATTGCCGGAAATGATTCGACCGGTTCAACCATCTTGAAGGTCCTGGCACGATTGAGCGATCCTCGCAGCCTGGCAGGGTGGGACCCGCATCTCATGCAGTATCTCGACAGCGCTCTTGTCGCGCTCGGGCCTCAACCGCATTGACCCAGGTCGCATGGCCGCTCCGCACGTCCATGGTTCCGTCGGCGAATGCTTCTTGGCGCACGCTGACATCTGCGCCCCTGAGGTCAGACGGCCTGATTACTCACCACACCACGCCTCGCAATGACCATGTCGAGCTTCGGCCCTCGACAAACGACCGAGGGTACCTGCCAACTCAACGTCCATCCGCCGACATGGATCGCTATGCAATCGACCGAGTGGCAGGTATGGCCGCCGCCGACGGCGCAAACCTCCTGTCCTTCGCCCCTCCCTCAAACAATCTGGATGTCTTCAGCGCCATCGAGCCGGCTGCGTCACGTTGAAGATCGCGAAGCGTTCCTGTGATTGCTCCGCATTGTAGTGATCGAGCGGTCTCACCAACAGGCCCATTCGACATTCGTAAATGGATTACGTTTAATAGCTCAACACAATTTTGCTACGAACTTAACGCCGTTTCGACACCGCTTAACTGCGTCTGACGGTTCGATCCGCTACTTGATGGCGAATTGCGCATCGTCTGAATGCCAACCCCAGTGCAACAGCTCCACTTGACCACATCGATGAGGCTAGTGCCAACTACCCGCTTTGGCAGCTTGCCGCCAGAGACTTCTGCTCTCAACTCTCTAGCGTTACTCGGTAGGGCGCCGATCAAGCTCTTCGTGCGGCTCAGGTCGCGCGCATCACGATGGTCGAGCCTAGTCTTATGTTGCCGACGGTCGCATCCAACGTGGCCAATCGGCGGCCTGGATGGTTATCATAAAAACAATCGATTTTACCGGATCTGCCTCAATCCCCATATTCAATCGCCGGATTTGGAATCAGCGATCAGAAAGGTCGTATGACAATGGATTTCTCTCTCGTCGGAAGCGATGCATGCGAATTCACCCTTGGCGACCGCATGTTGCCCGAAGGTAAGACGAACTCATCGTTCAGGATGGGCCGCTTCGCACTTTGCTGGTCTGCGGACACGCTCCAGGTGCCGTCAATGACGATCGGCGCCTGAGACGCAAGCAAGCGGGACTGCTGCTCATTCGCCATCGCTCTACGCGTCATCCGTGCACCTCATGGCATTTCGGTTGACAAATCAGCACGCCAGAGAGCGACACGTGCCTCACGTCTTGGTCGCAAACAGCGACAGTGGCGGCGCCGTAGTTTGGCTAGGGGCAAGGCAAGGAACCACCAACGGGGTGACATCACGTCATTCTTACTTATCGTTATGTAATCGAGAGAGAAAGCGCTGTGGACTGTGATCATTGCAATTCGAGTGTGCCGCACCCTCAACATGGATTCAAGCAGCAGGTCGGGGCTGTTGCAGGCCTGATCTGCGAAGAGAAAAAACCGCTCGACCCGATTCAATTGCTCGGCAACATCACGCGCTCTTTGATGTCAGCGCAAGTGGACAGCGACCGCAGCAACACGAGCGACGGGACCGCAGCCGTCCAACGGCAGAGCACCCGACTGCCTGACATAGAAGCTGGTATTTTCTATCCAGAGGACCTTCAGGTTTTGGGCGGGCTTTTTGATCAAGCAGTCGCGGCCCTGCCGTCAGCGATGCAGACACCTGACAACCGGGCGATAATCGCCAAGCTTATTCTGGCTCGGGCGGTCGCCACCAATGGCCGCCCAGACGCCTTTCATGCAGTTAATGATGCGCTATACTTTTGCGAACTGATGAGGCGGACTTCCACTCCATGCTGCGGCGCATAATCGGTGCTGGCTGGCAAGTTCCACAAGATACGACCTTGTGGCTTGCTGGCAGCGGCGAGGCCCTGGTTGTGTTGGCTTCCATGAAGGAGCACAGACTTCCTCAATTTCATTGCAGTGTGGTGTTGGCACCGTGGTTGACACAGCAGAAGCCACTCCATGTCGCTGTTGAGACCGACGAAGCCAGGCATTTTGCTAGGCTCTTTTGGTTCTTAACCCGGTCCGTCCGAAACGAGGACCTTCTTACCGACCGGCGCCGAGATTTTCCTAGAAGATCGATTGGCTATTTTTCCTCTGCAACTCGCCGCGGCGTATCCCGGGGCACTATTTGCGCAGTCTGTATCCGACCGGTGATCATCCATCGGAGCGCCACGATCACGATTGCTCCACTCGGTGGCCTCCCACAACCACGCTTCATAAGCGTATGACGCTTGCAAGGCGATTAGATGTTAGTCGATGCAAGACCGGAACGCCAATCTCACGGATCATAGAGGCCCAGTTTAGCTCTCGGGTGCTTTGCGAAGATCCGCATTAGCCGAGAATCTTGGTCCGAGCCGCCTACCCCGCTTGTGATGCGAGTTCGCGCGAATCTGAGCCAATACACGCATCAAGCCAATCTCTGGACATGACGGGATCTTTGGCTCCAGCACCTAACGCACCGTGAGATTTGAGCGATTTCTTCCTGAGGAATGTTGTCCTGAAGTTACAGCAATTCACATTGATGTTGCTAAGACGCGCAGAGCCGGGGTCAAGAAAGGAACAACACTCCAATGAAGAATTTTCTGCTTCTGACTGCAAGCATCGCCGCAATCAACGCGGCGGTGCCCGCTTTTGGCGCGGATCTCGCTCCGCAGCCTGTCCTAACCAAGGCGCCGCAGCAGCCGATCGCTCCCCCGCTCTATGACTGGACCGGCTACTATTTGGGCGTTAACGGCGGCTGGGGCTCGAGCCATAACTGCTGGGATTTGGCAGGAAGGACCCCAGAAGGATGTCATGGTAGGGCCGGCGGCACGGTCGGCGGACAGATTGGCTATCGCTGGCAGATCTTCAACATGGTCTACGGCGTTGAAGGCCAGGGCAATTGGGCAGATTTCAGCGGCTCCAATGTCAGCGCCGTCCTCCCGTCGAACATCAATCGCACCAGAACGGATGCGTTCGGCTTGCTCACCGGCCAGATCGGCTACGCTTTCAATACCGTGCTGCTTTACGCCAAGGGCGGTGCTGCGGTGACGAGCAACACATACCAGATCAACTCGACCGCCACTGGCGTTGAGGTCAAAAGCGACAATGTCCGTTGGGGTGGTGTCGTAGGCGCTGGCCTGGAAGTCAACTTCGCCCCTAGCTGGTCAGCTGGCATCGAGTATGACCACCTATTCATGCCGGAGAGCAACGTAACCTTTCCTGCAAACGGGTCGGATCGGATTCACCAGGATGTCGATATGGTAACCCTTCGGCTTAACTACAAATTGTTTCCGGGGACCGCAAAATAGCGATTTCGACGCTCTTGCGGCGGATCGAGGAGCCCCGACCTTAGGGTCGGGGTTTTTTCGTCGGAGTACTCTCCCCACCTTACTGGCCCATTTTTCTTAAGCGCCACCTCCCGCTGCACACGCGCCGGCGCCCTGTCGGAACCAGCCCACCGGGTGCGCGTTCCAGATACCAGCTTTTCGCCTCTGGACTGCGCGTAGTCTGGCGCAATGCGCACCTTCTAGGCTGACGACGCGATTGTCGGATTAAGGACAACGATGTCTCAGAACTGTCGCGCCCGAGCAAATAAGGCGACGCGATAACCTCAATTATCAGGCGGCACGCTGCTTGCTTCACTCGAACCGTCGCCAACGATGCCAGTTTGACAGCGCTTGGCGAAAGCCGATGAGCGCAGCGGAGTGTTCGATGCGATCTGGAGTTTGGCCTAGGGGAGCCGCGAGGACAGCACCTGCGATGTCAATTCGGCAGCCTTTAGCCCAGCAAATTAAGCTGATGCCCGCTCTGTGGAGCTGGTCAGAGGATAACTTGGCGCCCAGGCGGCTTGGTGCCGCCGATGCTCGTCTCCACGGAGCTAGTCCGTGACCGCAACGGCGACGGCTCTGAACGCGGCCGAGGGGAACAACCATATTGCTCAACAGCTGCTCCAATCTTGGAGTGTGCAGTTATGATTCTCGCGCCATGAGTTCGCTATGGGTCAACCTCCTGCTCCTCCTCAACCACATAGCGGGTGCTTGAAACGGAAGACGTTGCAAGGTGACCTCAAAGAACAATTGAATGGATGAGCTATTTGCCGCCCCAGCGCCTACTCCACATTTGTCAAAACCTTCTTATCCCCCTTCCCCGTTTAGGCGCGCTGTTGCGCTGGACAGATCCGCTTCTTGTTCAAACCATCTCTTGAGGAAGGCGCGAAACTGCTCCCTAAACAGAAGAGGCTGATCGCAATTCGCTACCTGTCACATATCGGAATGGTTGCGTTGGCCAGTCAGCAGTATCTGTCGATCGCGTTGATCTATTCGGCCATTCCGGTGATTCTCCGCGCCAACGGCGCCAGCTTGCAACTGGTTGGATTGTACAGCACGGCATTCTTTGCCTTCACGGTTAGCATTCTTTGGGCCCCCATCGTGGATCGATGGAGTCTCAATCGTCTAGGGCTTAGGCGATCATGGATCCTGTTGACCCAAGTCGCCACGACCGCTGTGCTGACAGTGATGGCATTCTTGAATCCAAAGACCGATTTCATGCAGGTCTTTCTTGTTTCTGTCGCCCTTGCGAGCGTTGCTGCCACACAGCGGATCGCAACATTGGGCTACATAGCCGAAGCCCTCGATTCCAGCGAGCGTCCGCTCGGGGCCACGCTGCTAGGCTGGGGGCGGGTCATTGGCCACGTGATCGGCGGCGCGGTCTGCCTCCAGCTGATCGAGATTGTCGGTTGGCGTACGGCCTTGTTGGGATTAGCGCTACTGCTAGCCGTTTTCGCTGGATGGGTGTTCGCGATTCCTGAACCGCTCCATTCCAAGAACAAGTCGCGTTCACCGCAGCGACAGTCGATCTTCCTGCGCAACAATGGTCTGTGGACAACCGCCGCATTGATAGCGCCCGGCGTTGCCGGAATCGCACTGGCGTTCGCAATGGTGCAGTTGCGACTCGTTGATCTCGGCTTTGCTGCGGCAGACATTGGATGGATCGGAGCGATCTCGAACGTATTAACGTATACTATCGTTGCGCCGCTGACCACCGCGATCCTGGGGCGAATGGCGCCGAATCGAGGCGTGATGTTGGGCTGTGCAGTCCTGGCCATCGGTTTTGGAGCGTTTGCGATTATTGATTGCTATGTCACCGATCGTGTGAGCGCCGTCGCGAGCGTCGGGATCGTGTTCGCGGCCCTCGCAGTCCAGCACGTTACATTCACAAACTGGTTTCTCGCGCTCGCCCGGCTAGGCAAGGCGGGAACAGATGTCACGTTCCTGACTTCGGTGATGTCGGCGTTCGCATTGACGGGCTTCGCGGCGAGCGGGTTGATCGCGGCGAAATTCGGCTACAGAGTCACACTGATCCTGCCAGGCCTCGGCTATGCTCTCTCGGGCTTGCTAGCGATGGGATTCATCCGCGCCGCAAATCTGTCGCCGCCACGCGTGGCGTAGACTGATCATCAAAATTGTCTTCCTGTGTCATAGCGTCGCCGTCGACAAGCTCATTTGAGGTAACCTACAGCGGACCCAGCCGCGGAGCCCCGACGCGCTGCAGCCGTCGACAGAAATTGGCGAGCGCGTCTTTCTCGTCCTTTTCAGAGTAATCTTGTGAGAAGACGTGTGTCGGAGCGAATGGATGCTGGGTGACAATTGCTCACTCCCAGCAGCAATTGGTGCGGTCACATAGTAGGTCGATTTTACGATGTCCTCCTCGAACGATTGCCCCTAAAAGCGACTTTCTGTCCTCAACAACTTCCAGCCGCCAATTGCTTCGACCCGACCATCCGAAGCCCGCAGAATGTCTCACTCGACATGGACATCAAAGATAAGATTGAGGCGGATCGCCACAATGGCGGCTTGGATTCGGCTGGTTGCGCCCAACTTCCGCATCGCGTTCTTCAGATGAAAGTTGACCGTATTTTCGCTAATTTGCAATATCTTGCCGATTTCCCACGACGATTTACCCTCTGCCACCCACCGGATACAATCTAGTTCGCGCTCCGATAGCGCAACTCTCTTAATGCAGTTTTCTTCCACTGGACGTGTGATCTCTACACAAGCGGTATGAAAGTGCCAGGCTAATGCGTTGAGGTGGCCTTTAGAATGTTGAGGATCGGCATCGTCGAACCGAGACGCAAACGATATGACAGATATTCGGCCCAATGGCCCAAACAAAGGCACACTCATGCCGTGCTTCAGACCAGCCTCCCTGGCCTCATCAAGTACGCGCCTTTCGTTAGGCTGTAGTTGATATTGCTCGGCGAGTTGATCCCACAGAAATGGCCGTGCAAGCATCGGTGTCCGTCGGACCACGGGATCAATCTGGTGGTATTTGTGCTTAAAATAGCGTTCACACCAGTCAGGCGGCCACTTTACGGCAACCGCCGGCGGTGGATACTCCGGTAAGCGAAGTGGCTCCGCGAAATTGAGTGCTCCGTAAGACACTTCGCTGAAGCCTTCGTCACTTGCACAGCTCACAAGAAGCTCGAAAACCGCTCTGAGGGATTGCGTTCGCGTCGCGCATTCGGTGAAGCTGAAAAGATCCATTTGAGGCGCCTCAGCAGGCTGGCTCAAAAGGTCGGTATTGCGCCGCTCGATTGAGCTTGTATCAAGCGGAGGCAAGTTCCCATCCGTCGCCGAGCCCTCCGTGATGCCGAGCTCAACGAGCGCGGTGTCACCGTCGACGTCCGGTTTGGCGGCGAGCATGAAATGAGGTAGGTCACGATCTTGCATGGTCCTACGAATCTGCATCGTCAGTCCGCAACTGGTTCTCACCGCATCGCCGGCGGCGAGAACGTGGTCGATGAGCAGCCCGGCACGCTCTTCGCGCAATTCTTAGTCCATGCATAAACAGTGCATGGCGTCTAAGTGCTTGGGTCGGGTATCTCCGACGCGAACAGTTCTTGAGCGTTGAGGCTGATCGATCCTCGTGGCCCACGAGGATGGTCGTCAGAGGGCGCCCCCGATATGCCCGCAGTCGGGGGATCTTTTTGGTGCAGCGGGCACTTTGCATGCGCAGCTCCGCAAGTGAAAACCTGTCGGATCAGCACAGCAATTGTCGTACCAATTCTCCGGTCGCTCTCAAAATCGGGCATACGACAAATGGGATGAGCGACTTGAGATAGTTGATGCGGGAATTAAGGACTCGAGACATCAGGAGGAAAGCCGACAGTGCCATTTGGCTCAATTGTTCTTCTTAATCCCTAGGTTGGTTCCTTCTAATTGAAGCCGCGATCCGTACACCCTGTTTGCAGGCCATCACTGATTGGTCACGTGGAACGAAGTCAAGGCCGGCGCATCTTAGATTTTGGACCCCCCCCGCGGACTCCGGCCTGAGCCTCAACACATCAAATTGTGAGGCGCCGATAGTCGATGACGCGCCAAAGCTCGTCTTCGCCTGCGCACCCAAGCGTTCAATCCGCCGGTGCGGCTGTGAGCGGTTTAGCGACGTTTCTCAAGACTGTGGCGCGGCAGTTCGCGAACATCTTCTTGGTATAATTTTTGTCGAAGTAATCCAATACGAAGGTGCCGGTATACTCCGGATCCTCGCCCACGCCGCCGATCAAGTTATCGAGAATTGTGCCGGCTTCGGGGATGCGATCGCAGTGCCGGGTCCGGATAACGTTAACGGCGTTTATCGAGTGAACGGCCTCGTCGGCAACCACCTCTCTCAGCCAGCGAAGGAAATTGGTCCCGAGGCCGGCGTAGAACTCTCGATCCGCAGCATAGGCGCGGCAAGTACACATCTCGTCAAACGCGATCATAACTAGCAAAGAGAATTCGTCTTCTAAGTATTCATCGATTGCAGAGAAATCATGCGATCGAGCCTCCAATCTGTCTCGAAGATCCCTTTCGGATTCGCCAGCGACAAGCTCCATGATCTGGATGAAACTATCGGTGTGACGCTCTTCATCCGCGGACCAGGCACCGAAGAACGCCTCAGCTTCGCTGCTGGCGATCAGATTTCGCTTAAACAGCTCTTGCTTCAAATGCCTCGCGTCGTATTCGGTATACAACTCTGGCCACAGCTTGTTCCGGCGCGCGCGCAAAGTGGCCGGTCCGGCAGTGAACATCGCAGGTTTCAACTCATCGAAAAAATCTCTTGGATCCCAGTTCCGTCGAATAGGCGTAATCATCTGAATGTCCTCCCTTGAGTGGATTGCTTGACGAATGCTGGAAGCATATTTGCTGAACACCAAGCATGGTGTCGCCCTCCCTGTTCTGGTGGCAATTCAGGAAGAAACTCATAAAACTCATTTAGACTCGCGTTAATCAACAAAGGTTCTTCGCGGCATCGTCAAAGATTTGCCAGCGCGAGTGTGGTGTATATTCCGAAGTGCACTCGCTTTCTATTTCGCACCTCTCTCTAAGATAGTCGATTCATCGACCTCGAGTTCGGGAACGGAACGGTGATCCGGAAGTTCAGAGTCGTGAAAGGCCCCTCCCACTATCGGCTGTGTGTCCAAGTCGCTATCCGTTCGGCTGTGTATTGGGATACGAGTGCTCGAAGTCAGTCAGACCGAGACTTTTGATAGTCGGCCGCTGGAGCTAAACACCACAGATGCCATTGCTCGATCGCATCGCAGCGCCGTGATTACCCGGTTGACGGTAGAGACAACGGAAGCAACGACAACAGAACCGCTAACTGCATGGCAGGGAGGCTTTATATGCCTCTTGAGACAACCCACCTCTGCGTCCAGAACGACCTGAATGCGCGGGATCAGCGGACCCCTAACTAGACGCTGCACTTGCGAGCGCTCCTCCTTCGTACGCTTCTGCCGCGGCCGAACAGCTGAGCAAGTCTCTGGAGTTTAGAATTCTCCCGCGAGATTGGACTGCGCTGCGAAGCGAAACCAAGACGTTTTGTGGCGCGCGTCATTCCAGCACTCGATACTTCGAACAAGCTGACCGGCATTCTTTGCGCACGAGCCGAAGGAGAGGATTGTTTGTTCATGGACAATTTGGTCGACCGAGCAGCGCGCCGCCGAAGCCAACAGGCTGGATGAGCGGAGAACCCGCTCCTCATTCCAGAGACCACTTCTGGCGCCATGATGTTGCGACTATTTGCCGGCCCCCTTCGTCGCAGCAAGCTGACTTTTCCAAAACAACTTTATCGACGTTGATATATCGATATCGCGACCACGCAACCGAACCTGAACATAACTTGTCCGGAGCTATTTTCCTCGGCCAACCTCATCAATCGATCGCAGGTTTCTTTATCGGTATCGCTCGTACTCGCCAACCTTCATGCCTGGCTGACAAAGGATAATCAGTCCCAGATTGCCGCGTCGCTATAACCGTCTCATCATTAGCCACGGTACGTTGTCTATTGCTTGGAGGTGAGTGCGCTAATCGACACGCGAGCATTTCGGTGCAAGAAGACGCCGTCAGGAATGCAAGCGCACGCGAGCTCCGTGCAAGTGGTGCAGCCTGAAGAGCCGGCTCGCGTCATAAGAGCGTCCCAAGTGACATGATTGTTGGATGTCCAAGATCTGACGCCCGAACCAAGGTGCCCCGACGCACTTGACCGGGGGGTTAAAAGTGCGCCGGGTCTACCCCAACATCATCAGTACATCCGTGATGACGCTCTCGCAGAATGAAACAACCAGCGTGGCGGAATTGAGGCTCATCACTTCATCGGATCACGATTGAAGTATTTCACGCGCAGCACAGAAGAGCCTTGAAACGAACGTTACGTCAGATTGTATGATCGCGCTTCCCCCCTCGTGGCGCAGCCAGATGTGGCGCAGGTTGCGACACGGACTTGCAGCGCGAGCAGGACAGCGATCGGTCTCGGAGGGAGGACATCAATCATCTCCGCAGATTCCTGAGCGTTCTTCGCTTGCAGTCGAGCAGCTCGCTTTACTAAGCTGCCAACCCTTGGGTCACATGGTCTTTAGCTCTCATTCGCTCGCCGTCGTGCTCTCGTTCCTGGCGCAGCCGCTGAGGCTTCAGAAGCATGCCCGCATCTTTCTCCGTCAACGTTCGCCGATCGCGTTGCCGAGCTTCTTCTATCAGCGTCGCCGAATCCGTGAGCCAACTCTCGTGATTGCGGTCGACAACGAAGACCCGTCTTTTACACCCGCCGCTTCTTCGCTAATCATGAGCCTTCTCCTCCCCCAACTGCCCTTGTACTGTCGAAGGAGCGAAGGGCTAAAGCCGGTTGATTGACTTAGCGCAAAGATACGAGCGTGGCCGCGACTAAGATGAGCCTTCCAGCAGCATGGGACTGAAACGTTGAAAACTTCACTCCTGAGCACGTATGGCAATGCCCGGCTACCTTGGTATACTATCTATCCAACTGTACCCGACTTCTCGGAGACAGTCGGCGCGAACACTTGTAACAACTGGTTGAGCCGGCTGCCGGACGAGCCCGTATCGCTCTATCTTCACATTCCATTCTGCCGATCGATCTGCTGGTATTGCGGCTTCAGTACAGCCCTCTGCCACGGGGATGCCCCTGTTCTTGGATACTTAGAGGTCCTGCGCAAGGAGATCGACCTGGTTGCTGAAAAAACACCGCAAGCGCTGCCTGTCAGCGACGTACACTTTGGCGGCGGCACGCCGACGCTTATCGAGCCAGCGCAGTTCCTGGCCTTGATGACATACTTACGCCGCTGCTTCGCGTTCACGAAGGCGGCAACACTCGCTATCGAGATCGACCCACGCACGTTCACGATCCGAATAGCCGAAGCCCTTGGAGAAGCCGGCGTCAACCGCGCGAGCATCGGCGTGCAAAGTTTCGATCCCGACGTTCAAAGGTCGATCAATCGGATCCAGACCGAGGCGCAGACGACCATGGCGGTTGAAACCCTTCGCCAGCATGGAATCAGCCGTATCAACTTCGACCTCATCTTCGGTCTTCCGAACCAGACGGTGCGGTCCTGCGTTGAGAGCGCTATGACGGCAGTGGCCATGCGCCCCAACAGACTTGCGGTTTTCGCCTATTCGCATGTTCCTTCGTATATGAAGCGTCAGCGC
This sequence comes from Bradyrhizobium sp. CCGB12, assembly GCF_024199845.1. Lineage (NCBI taxonomy): Bacteria > Pseudomonadati > Pseudomonadota > Alphaproteobacteria > Hyphomicrobiales > Nitrobacteraceae > Bradyrhizobium > Bradyrhizobium sp. CCGB12. The sequence goes on from NZ_JANADO010000001.1 coordinate 5,535,995, forward strand.
ATGATTGATGAGACGGCGCTGCCAGACGTTGCTGCTCGCGCTGAACAGGCTTCGGCTATCGCCAATACTCTGGCCGCCGCTGGCTACCTGCAAATCGGGCTCGACCATTTCTCCTTGCCAGACGACGAGCTCGCACTGGCGCAGAAAGCTGGTCGCTTGCGGCGCAATTCCTTGGGTTACTCGGCTGACACTTGTAGCACCGTGATCGGCTTCGGCACTTCGGCGATCGGACGTCTCGGTCTCGGTTACGTCCAGAACGAAGTCGTAATAAGCGCCTACAGCGAGCATGTCAGCGCCGGCCGTCTGCCGACCTCGAAGGGTTATTGTCTGAGCGACGAAGACCGCCTGCGAGCGGCAATCATTGAGCGCCTGATGTGCGATTTGGAGGTAGATGTTTCGGCAATTTGCACCGCCCACGGATTTGATCCAATTCCTTTTCTTGATTCGGCTGAAAGCTTGCCGATGCTGGCCGAAGACGGAATAGTGGACATCAACCAGGGAACAATCCGCGTAAGGCGGGAACATCGGTTTGTAATGCGCGCTGTTGCAGCCGCCTTCGACGCTTATCTTGACCGCTCACCTTATTAGCACAGCCGCCCTCTCAGAAAACCATCCGGTGGCAGTGACATCGACCACCTCATTCCGCTGGGCTTTGGTGTAAGGCCATCGACAGCCCCACCCGCTGCGCTCGCTAGCGTGCCGGGGTGAGGGTATATGCAGCAAATTGGCGAGATTTTCGGCGCATGCGGCTGCGACGTAAACTGGGCGGCAGCAGCACTCACCGGAGCTGTTCGGGTGATTGTAGTATTACCCCCATACGTTTGACCGGGGGGGCTCCCGAGCGATGCCAATGTCTTGATCCCCGCAGACAGCCGCCCCGATCCAGTCAACTACTTATCTTGGTGATTGGCGACGGCGATTGGCAAATGGCATTGATTGCCAACAATCGCCGCGCCGATCACACGCCAAGGAATCAAGATGCAATATAGATTGTGCCGCGTCATCGGATCTAATGGATTGGCCAACTTTTGGCTTGGAGCTATCAAATCGGCTGGAAGTGCGATCTCGACTCTCTCATGGAAGTCCGCGGCTTTCGTTCTAGCACGATTGCGCGGCATCCAATTGTCAGATGTTGCGCGGCTTAAATGTCGCTCGCTTAGGGCTAGGTTGCCAACCCTGAAATCGCCACCTACGCCTAAAGCAATGCAAGGTACGTGGCGAGGGTATTCTTATGAAGGTAACCACCCTCTCGAACAAGTGCCTTTCTTTTGTGAAGGTTACCACCTTCTCGAACAAGTGCCCTTCTCCGGCAAGGATGCTCGGCATCGCCCGAGATCCTTACTCAATTGGAGGAAGGCAATGGGATTGTTCGCGGCGTATTGGTAGCGAAGGCGGCAAGTAGCGCGCACCACCATTGGCTCGATAGAACGAGGACCACACAGAAAGGAGCGGCACGCACGTCGCCCACGCGGGCGATCGCGGGTTCGACGATGCCCGTCAAGCCAAACGCCTCGCCGGGCTAAGTCGATCTTCCCTCAAGCGGCGTCACCCAGACCCTTCACACACACCAAAACGACAGATCGGCTCAAGACCAGTCAGGCTGGAGCGCAATCAAGGCCAGCGATCTGGATGCGGAGTTCACTATGCGCAGTTGCACCACTGTAGCGATGTCGGTTTGGTCACGATCGACTGCGGCCCTCGTTTCGAGCTTTCGTCAACGTTCGACGAAACGAGGACTTGCAATCGCTCTCTTCCTCGCAGCGATCCTCATGCCTGGTTCGGCGCTGGCACAAAGTCACGACGTACTTAAGAAGACCGGCATCCCGAATGAGCTTACCGGAGGGTGGATACATCAAGAAGCCGCTCCGCGAGCAGCGCGATTCAACAATAGCGCAACGACTTCTAGCACTATGGAATTGGCAAAGCGCGTCAGGGCGAACGAGGTTGCCCGGATACGAACTCAAAAGAAGGTCACACCGTTCACAAAGTTCGAGACTCTTCGTGAAAAAGGCATGTGGCTCATTATACCTGGCCCCGCCGATACGATAGATCTAGATAGGGGCGGCGTTAGATCGGCCTTGGCAGACGTCGGGATTGGTTATGTGGGAGGAACAGTAAATAGCCTCATAAACAATCAATTGCCAAATGCGGGCAGAACCCGAGTCGCCAATCAACTCTATATGGGACAGAATCCGACATTTGGGACTGTGAATTTTCTGATCGTGACATACGATTTGAGCCGCTTCGGAGTGCCCGACGGTCAGATTATCGTGGGAGCCGAGCAGCAATACTGGTCATGGGAAGCCGGCGGGCCAGACAGGCTAGGAATCAACATCATTGCCTACTACCAGACGCTTTTCGGCGGTAAGCTCGAGCTCAAAATGGGTTATCTTAGAAATCAAAATGAGTTCGCGGGGACTTTGGTCGGCGGCAGTGCAGCAGCAACCGTTTTGGGACCCTCATCAAACATTTTATATCAGGCAGGCATGAGTAACAATGCTGCACCCACGCCAGCTCTCAACCTAAAGTACAATCTCGATGATCGCCTGTATAATCGGGTATCGATCCAGCGCTCCCTCAGTCCAGACGGGCAGTATGCGCAGATCACCGAGAATCCCACTGGCCTAAATTGGAGTACGACTAACGCACGCATCCTTTGGCTAAATGAGACCGGCTACAAGAACAAAGCTGCTCCGGGCGTACCCGAGACCTGGCTGCGGGGAGGCATCGGTTACAACACCAGCAACTTTAAGAGTTTGGCGTATCCGAATCACCAGCTAACCAATGGGAACAGCGTCTACTACGTTGCTGCCGACAGGCAACTCTGGCAGTCTGACGTTGACGGCTTGGCATCTCGGGGAATCTATGGCGGCTTCTCTGTAATGTACGCGCCGCCCGACCTGAACAACGTCAGTCAGTATTACGAGCTTCGTCTTTATGCGAAAGGGCTGTTCGATAGCCGGCCCAGTGACCAAATTGCTATCGTTGCGACTAACGCAGTCTGGAGTAACTTTGCGGTAGACGCTGCCTTGGTTAAAGGACATCTCGCGCATCACAACACTACAGCGATTTCCGGAACCTACACTGCGCATCTGGCACCTGGAGTCTATGCAAGCCTGGGACTAACATACATCAACAAGCCAACAAGCGTCACACACACTCGGGAGACAGACCATGCTTTGAATTTACTAGTGTCGACGTCGATATTTTTCTAATCCTTGCGGAGATTCGATTTTGGTCGCGCTGCGGATGATTGAGCGCAGGTTGACCTGCCAGCTCAGGGAGAGCGAGAACTTAGCCGTGTATCTATAATCTCGGCAGCGTCATGTGACGGGTGATGACGTCCGCTTGGCTCCTACAGCGACATAGTTCTTGCCACAGCGCAGTATATCGCAATGGGCCGAAAGGCGACGTTCGCGAAACATGGAGCTTCGAACCATTCTCAAACAGTCTTCAGTACCTGGCCGCGTTGGAGCAGGCGCGGTAGCATGGGGTATCCGGCAGACACGTGGACCTTCCGCATGTGCGGGACACAAGGGGAGACGATTCTGCGTAAAACCTCCTGGCTGAGTTACCGCGCGGCAGGAAGCTTCCGCAAGGTCCGAGAATGAAACAGACCGTGTCGTCCGACCAAAGCCGACGCTGCTGACCTACCTTGCAGCCGTTATCATCAAGAACGGCGCATTTGATGCCACAAACTTCGTTTCACGAATGCACATTTTATTTATGTGACGTTTCATGCGGCAGCCAGCTCGTGTTTCCGAAGAACATTTTCAGTGACCACTGCCTGGTCTCACTATCGGACAGTTGATGGGAGTAAGGCTCGCGTCGCGTCGAATCGCCCCCCCGGCCCGTGGATTTGTACTCAGCATAGTACGCCGTCCTCAGCGTGTCGGTCTTGCCCGGAATCCATTCGCGCCACCCTTCCGCGATCACCGGCGCATCCATTTTTGACGACAAGAAAACCACTGCAGCGAAAGGGCGCCAAGCGCGGCCGAGGGCAATCTCGCCTATTCCAGGATTGGCAGTCAAGGTGCAATGATCGAACACAAAGGCGCTGTCCTCGTCCGGCGCCGCTTTGCCTTGTGCTGTATACACAACCGTTTGATGGGCGAGACCATGCAACTCACATTGCCGGAAATAGGCTTTGGCGTCGCCAAATATGAAATCGACATGTCCCTCAATGTAGCAGTCCGCGAAGTATTGTCGCGACAAGCGTCCGTTCGGTCCCTTATTGGCGAACAGTGTGTCCTGTGCACCGAGAAGGCGGACCCGAGTGAGAACGTCCTTGTCTCCAGTAATGGACAGTGCCACGGCCTGCGAAGGCGGATGAGCCGGATCGAGCGAGTAATCGTTTTGAATCGTTAGATTGTCGAGCTGGAAATCGTCTCCCGACGCCTCCAGCGTCGCGGAACGGGTTGTTCCCCCCACATAGATCGCGCCATCGCCGTAGACGACTACCGTTTCATCCGGCCTCTTGCCAGTGCCTTTGATGTGAACACCAGGTTTGACGACTCTGACTTTCTCGCGATAGATGCCCGGCGCGATTAGAATATCGCCGCCTTGGGCGGATAGTGCATCTATGGCTGCCTGTAGAGAGTGATAGGCCATGTCGTTAGATTGTGAGACCAATAAGGGCTGAGCGTGCGATTGCGGAAAACGAAAACAAGCGGCGATAACGGCAGCGGAAAATACGCATGCTTTCATCATGGTTATACTTTCATCGAACCCAGGGCAGCTTTGACGTGATGGAACGCGCAGCTGATTACGCGGCATCGTACCGCGGTCTGCAGCGATCAACGGTGGAACCTCGTCGACCTGCTGCGCAGCAGTTTCAGTTCAATGCTACCGAGTTCTGACTTCTACGATCATGGCTCAGAAATTCGAGATAGTGCTCGGGGCCAGTATGTTCTGATTCTCTCTACCGGCTGGGGAAGGCTTTTGCACACCTCCCCCATCCGCGGGGCAGAGGACCCTCAGCTCGACGACCCGGCAGCGGCGGCGACACGCCGGAAGGTCCCACTGTCAGATTTGCATTCTCAATGTACCAGATCGCGGAATCGTCAAATCTAAGATCGTCCAGGCTAATCGCGAGAGCGTGCGATCGGTCGAGCCCGCGCATCAGCAGCATCCCCGTATCGCCGCGGACATGACGCAGAACGATTTGGCGATAGAGTGGAATGTTATCGCCCCGGGCGCGGGAATCGTAGCTTGTATCAAACATGATCGGCCATCGGTTTCCGCGCAGACAAACATCCTCATAGGTCACCCGCTCCACCAGACCGCCTCGGCTGACATCGCTCTTGATGCGCAGCCCTGAGGTGGTGCCGTCCAAGGTAAGGCCGCGCACCAGGATGTCGCTGACACCGGAGTTCACCTCGCTGCCAATCGAAAGCCCATGTCCCCAGCCAAAATAGTTATCAGTGATGGAGATATGGCGGGTCGCACCATTATTGCCGGCCTTGATCGCGACATTGTCGTCTCCAGTGCGGATCACGCTGTGGGCGATGGTGACGTCTTGACTAGCGCCCGGGTCAATTCCATCCGTGTTGCGGGCATCGGCTGGTGCATCGATAGTGAGGCCCCAAAGGGTGGCTCCCTGGACTTGGTTCATCGCCACATGGAAATTTGGCGCATTGCGCAAGGTCACGCCGTACAGGGTAATGTCCTGCGCGTGGTCGAGCTGGATCAAACGCGGCGCGTTCTGGTTGCCGCCCTCAACCTGTGCGCGGCGCGCCAGGTGCCACCAAGATTCGGCGCTGCGGGCCATAGGCTCTCCGCCATGGCCATCGATAGTGCCCTCGCCATAAATGCCGCCGCCGCGCGTTTTGGAAAAGCTAATAAAGGGCCGGCAACCGTCGCCTTTGCCAGCGATGCGACCGCAATGTCCCCACCCCTTGTCATAAGCCGTTGGTTCAGGAATCGCCGTTAGCGTGGCACTGCGTCCGATCCATAAGGTCACGCCTGATTTCATCTCGAGTGGTCCCGACAGGAACTCGCCGCGTGTCAAATACACCGCGTCGCCTACGGGGCAATGGTCGATGGCGTCCTGTAGGTTGGCCGTATCGTTCTTCCCGGACGCCACGGGACGATCGCAGACAGTACGAGGCGCAACGGGTTCGACAACAATGCGGCGGTCCTGTGCTTTGGCGGCCGGACAAAGCGCCACCGAGGCAATTATGAACACCCGCGCCCAATGGCGGAAACACCCTATCATCGATCTCCTCGTGCTTACTGCGCACCATCTTTGAGCTGTTTTGTATGGAGCTGAACGTTGGCCAGATCGGCCGTCGCCTCACTGGCTCGTGCAAGATGACATTTATAAGACGGCAAAGCCGTTGAAGTTGCGATCGGCAGCAGCACTTTGTGCACGGGAATAGAGATGAATCTTCCTCCGACGTCGTCGCAAGGCGTTGTCATGACCGGATCAACCGGCTTCATCGTTCACTACGAGTTCGATTGAAGGCCCGATCACGCCGATGAAACTCTGTGTTCCTGCCTGACCGCAATCGCCAACACTTTCGGTTTCTTCCGACGTACCACGCCTGGCAAAACATGATCTGTTGCATCTTGAATGCCTGGATGTACCCGGGTTGTGTGAATTCCTGGAGAGATCGGCATAGGCCACCTTGAGCCAGTCGGCTCGGATGAAGGCAACAAGCATCCGCTGGCTCTGCGTGGGAGTGCACCGAGAATGCTGCAACGGTTCAGGCCCTGCTACACAACCCTGGTCATCGCCGACGGCGTGAAAGCGTTGTCGAAGGTGATCCGCCGCACTTTCGGTTCGGCGGTTGCGATCCAGCGCTGCCAGATCCGCGAGGCGCGCAACATCATGAAACGTTTGCGCAAAGAGCATCATACCGCGACACGTCTAGTGCTGGGCTAGCCCTGGGAGCTTTATGATGCTGACAAGGCTGCCAAATTGATCCGCAAGCTCGCCCGTCGCCCGACGAGTAATGGCTCGGCATAGTGGCCGGCATCCTCGAAGGTCTCGACGAAATCCATACTGTAGTCCGGCTGAAGATGCCGGGAGGTTCGTCGATCGCTCACCTGTGCCAATATCGCCGAGAATATCATGCGCAACATTCGGCGCGTCCGCAGAACGTCGGAGGCTGGCGGGATTCGATACGGCCTTACGATGAGTCGCTGCCGGTATGATCGAGGCCAACAAGGGCTTCCGGCGATTGAAGGCGCATAAGCCAGGCATCAAGTTCCTCAAGCCGGCTGTTCATCTTTCGCTTTGCTGTGTTGATCCCCTCACCGCTTCAGTAAAAGAGGACTGCCACACGCGAACCTGACGGTTGGCGCGCGAGCATCGCCATTCTATCTTCAGACGCAGAGCGCAGCCGCTCCACGACGGGGTCGAAGAACTGGCTGCCTTCCGATGGGATGAGGCCGGGTTCCGCGCGCAAACTGCTCGTCCGACGTGCTATCGGCTTCTGCAGCTCCAACGTGCAGTTCGCCAGGTCGACAAATCCACGCCATGTTCCGTCTCCCATAGAGTCGACAATACGCAGCCTCACTGAATAGACCGCCTGCTGACGAAGCGCGGTCTCCGGACGCAAAAGAAAACCCAAGTCGCCGGGGTTCCAATTCCATAGAAGTTGCTGTCGTGCTGGAGACCGACGCTGGAAAGACCGCGACAGCTGCAGGATAGTCAGCGCACTGCATGACCGCAGCCTGGCGCTGCCTCGCCGTAACCACCATGGAGATTTGCGCTGGCGGGCTGCGCCTGTATCGATCGTGCCGGCGATCCTTAAGAACTCGGCCGATGCTGGCAGCTTTATCTATCGAATAGGTTTGCCGAGGGCCGTTCCGAGTACGGAGAGCCGCCACAAGGAGGCCTCCATCTTGGAGCGGACTGCAGGATTGTGGTGAAGGAACGTACTGGCGGATGTCGATTTGCAGACTTTCGTGAGCCGCAAGCGTCTTGTTGTCCGGGAAGAAGATACTGAGAGTTTGCGAATCCAACGATCCGCGGATCCTGGCTCGATGTGGAGCGCCCGCCAAAATGATCTAGCGGAACCGATTGTTGCGCAACTCATTTCGAAATTGTGTGCTGAAGATGCCGTCCATTTAAGTGTACGCAGAATACGATCATAAAAATACCGCAGCGATCGTGCCGAGCACACCGAGCGTCAACCCGATCAGCGAACCTGCCGTCGGCACGTCTCGAAACAGCAGAAGCGTGAGAACCGGCTCCACCACTAAAATTGCTCCCACCGATATCGCGATAATTATCCAGATATTCTCGAGATGCATGTATCCCAGTGCATATCCGAAGACGAGCAGAACGCCGCCGAAGGATATCAGCAGGAACATCGGCAGGAGCGTTGCCAGGTCTCCGCCGGCCTTTCCAAACTGCTTTGAGGCAATCAACTCTGCGATGATCGAAAGCGTTTCTCCAAAGAAAATCGCTCCGACCGCTACAATCTTCAATGTTAAGCTCATCGCCGACGTATCGAAAACGCTAGGTCAAAGGAAACTTCCAGTACTGGACTCATCTCTCGGCTGCCGTTGACAGCTGGAAATGCAAAGGCTTTTGGTCGGGCACCACTGGTCATCGCTCCTCGCAGGCGCTTCAACGCCTGCTGAACGCTGTCCAGTTCCCGCGATGAAGACATTCCTCACGCCGATCAACCCTGTGCTGTCCCCCGACGAGAGATCAAAGAGCAAGACGAAACCGCGTAGCTCTTGGCGCCTGCCAAGCCGGAGCATCACAGCCTAAGCTGCAATCTGCACAGGAAGAGCGGAATAGCCGCGCACAAAGTTGGACGCAATTCGCTCGGGTTCGCCGACAAGCTTGATCTCCAGCCGCGACTTCAAGATTTCTTCCCAGAGGATCTTCAATTGTAGCTCCGCAAGATGCCGTCCGACGCAGCGATGGATCCCGAATCCAAACGAAAGATGCTGCCGCACGTGCTTGCGGTCGATGACGAAGCTGTTAGCGTTGTCGATGACCTCTTCGTCCCGGTTACCAGAGATGTACCACATGACGACCTTGTCGCCCTTCCTGATTTGTTTCCCGCCTAACACGACATCGGCCGCGGCGTTGCGCCGCATATGTGAGATGGGCGTCTGATACCGAATAATCTCCGACACGGCGCTCGAGACCAGCTTGGGATTATCGCGTAGTTTTCGCAGCTCCGAGGGATGCCGATTCATGAACAGGAGCCCCCCGGTAATCGAATTGCGGGTGGTGTCATTCCCACCTACTATCAGCAGAATCAGATTGCCGAGAAACTCACTCGGCTCCATGTGTCGAGTTGCAGGCGAGTGCGCCATCATGGAAATCAGGTCGAGATGCGGCTCCGCATTGATGCGCTCGTTCCAAAGCCGCGCGAAATACGCCAAACACTCGGACAAGATCGCACTTCGCTTGTCCCAGCTGTCGATGGGCTGGCCAGCTTTCGGGATTGCCACAGCTACATCCGACCAGTAGGTCAAGAGCCGCCGATCCTCAAATGGAAAGTCGAATAGCGTCGCAAGCATCTGCGTCGTCAACTCGATGGAGACCCTATCCACCCAATTGAAGGCATCATTGCGCGGCAAGTCGTTCAGAATCGTCGTGACCCGACGGCGGATCAAGCTCTCGAGCTTCGCCAGGTTTTCCGGCGCCACGATCGGACTTACCGTATCACGCTGCTCGCGATGCTTAGGAGGACCCATCTTGATGAAGCTTTGAGTCCAGTGCTTGTCGGGCACATCGACAATGGTGACACCCTGCTGCGACGAGAATGTTTTGTGATTAGTATCTACCTCTACGATATCTCGGTATTTCGTTACGGACCAATATGGACCATAGGGGCTGTCTTGACAGTAGTGAACGGGGTCTTCCCTTCGCAGCCGCTCGAAGCAGCCCCATATGCTGTCATCCTGGAAGCGTTGGGCTTCGCTTACATCCAGATTGCATAGCGGGATACCGCGCAAATCGTCGGCTCTATAGTCTGCCAATCGTGGTTTCATGATCGTCTCCGCAGATTTTGCTCTCTCGAGAGCTAAGGGATCCACAGGTAGCGATCCATAGTTTCGAGCTGCCGTGGCGTTTTGGTTGCGAGCGGGTCGTCGCCCCAACAGAGTATCCCAAAGCGCGGGCTGCCCCCCCTACCAGTTCCGACAGGCAAGGATCGCATTTGACTTTCCAACTCGAGCTGCTCCAGAGGATCGATGGGCCATCATCGCTACACAGACGCCGCCTAACGCCGCTCGCGCGACGCGGCTTTGATCGGCTGCCGGCCGAAAAGGCAACCATCCGCCCCAAATGGGATGTCATTGGCCTGCAGGGAGCCGGCAGCCACGACGTGGCTTTCGAAGATGTCATTGTGCCGGAGGAATAGACCCTGATCCGCGGCGGTTCTCCGACACTCGACCGGCCGATCTACCGTTTTCCGTCAGTGGCCTTCGCCGCCCAGGTGCATGCGGTCGTTGGCATTGGTATTGCGCGCTCCGCGCTGGACGACGTGATCGCGACGAGCAAGAGCCGTCCCTCGATCACTGGAGCGCCCGTGATGGAGAGCGTTGCTACATCCAACTGGAGACGGCCAGACCGAAGCCAAACTGCGCTCCGAGCGGTCTTTTTTCTATGAGGCTACCGAGGTAGCTGTGGAACGAGGCGCTCAAATGGCGCCATAAATCCGTTGCTCAGCATGCGGCTTTGAATGTGGGAACACTTCAGCGTACCGGCCAGTTCCTGCTCGGAGGTCTTGCGCGGCAAGGCTTTCCATGAACTGGTTTATCCACGAGCATTCTCGCACGAACCACCGCGAAAAGAGCTGCGAGCCTTAAATGGCCAGAAACAATCTGGCCGACGTCACGAGCGAGACCATGTGTCATGGCTTGCGAAGCCGATCCACACGGTTAAGGGATCGAGGTTTCGAAGCACATGCGGTGCTCTTCGTTTGCCAGATGAACTTTGCGCCATCAGGGATGGTCGCAGATGAATTCGCCCTGGTTCGCGAGTTCAGTCGTCCCGACGACAAGCTTGGAGGCGCGCACCGTGAGGTTACCTTCGCGGCTGAGACTATGGCGAATGATTTGATCACGGCATGTCCTGTGCTATCCACCGTTTGGTTCACATTAGCGAAGCTGATGCCGTTCTGGGCGGTGACCCTGAAGGCACTAAGGCCCAGACCGGCTTGCGTCGCCGACGCGGGCTTGCACCCTCCGCGGGGGGTAGCGGCTCACGTCCAGTATGAGCTTCACATTCTTGCCGGTCTGGAGGGCACTGAGCACCTCGGTGTATATCGGCGAGGGCTCATTGGCTCTGGCGTTCGTGCTCACGCTTGCCACCTAAAACAGGGACCACAGGATCGCCACGTTTTTGCCAGTACACTTCATATGCTCTTCTCCCCCATAAGAACCACAGATCGGACAAGCTGAAACTCGCATGATGACGTCTTCGCAAGCCGATTGGCTGATTCCAGACATCAAGCGCGGTCGTGTTTGCGACAACAACAACTTGTCACAACGCGCAAGTGGTCGCGAGGGCTGATCCGACCTCAACAACTAGGTCCGTTTTGGCTAAGCCAGTTTTTCCAGTGCACCGTCGCCCGAGCATTGATCGAGCGCGGGCGACCTAGAAGCCCAATGGCAACGGTCGCCTCGTCCAACAGCGTTGGTAAGATCGAGAGGCTGCGCCACTCCCTGAAGTGTACGCGAACGACTTTTCTGGCGAACTGCTTAGCATCCCTTCGATCGCCTCAGTCAATTCGTCAGGGGCTCGGTGGCACGAGACCCAGACAGCCGCTTCCACTCATGGCTGGCTCGGTCTCAGGCTGGCCATACTTGTCAAGAGCGCTACATGCGGTCGCATCACCAAGCCGCCCAGTAGACTCGGCATTAGCCATGGCAAGCGGCGCCGCACGCTAGGCCTATCCGCCGCTTGAATGCGTTCCATCGAAACAATTGATTTTGCTGATCTTGCCCGAAGCCTCCATGGTCAGCCTCGATCTTTGGAGGCAGCATTCAGGAATGAGGTGTGACAATCGATTCAATCTTCAACCCCTTGCCGGGCGATTCGATTGGGCGATCGCGCGTCTGTATGCCACCACATTAAGAACGGGGCTGCTAAGCATCTGAAATCGCTTGATGCCGCTCCGACAGAACGAGTCGACGTTGACTCTAGGAACGGGGCGATCGGGCACGTTTGACAATAGGATTGGGTCGCCGCTCATAAGTCATTGATTTACCTAAGGCACCCCGCCCCGATTTTTTTCGCTCCGCGATGGAGCGAAAGAGCATGCTGCGGGCGAACTTCGACGCTGCGACGACCCAAGCCAACCGAAACTCTGCGATCCCCCTGCGTTCTTCGGCTCGAAAATATTGGGATCGAAAAGACATGAAATGGATTCTGGTGGTGCTGGTTGGCGGCGTGGCACCGGTTCAGACCGATCTTGTGTTCGAGAAGCTCTCGGACTGTCTGACTGCCGAGGAGCAGCTGCAGCAGACGTATGCCGAAGCCTACGGCGCTTTGAACCGAAGCTTTAGGGCTGATGGGGATCAATCGGAAAGGCGTAGCCGTCGCGACTATCGCCGCGCCCGGGAAGCCGAGAGAAGGAGACCGACCAACGCTGGAACCTGCGTACCGCACACAGGGACGGACCAGCCCATTACGTCTCTAGACATTCAACCCGCTACACCCTCACCACAAGCGGTCCCGCCGCCCGCACCATCGCCGAGCCCGAGTCAAAAGCCATAAATCGTGGCAAAGAGCTACCTCACGGAGTTTCCGGAAGGACCCGCTCGGCCACCAAGCCTACACCTTCGACGACGTCCGCCCGGATCAAGGCTCATAGCAATGAGATCATCTGACCACCGGGAGACCAGGCTTCGCGGACGGCAGCACTGGATCCAACTCCTCCTGCTCCAGTATCTTGGCGCCGTCTTCGGCCAGGTACGCTGCCAGAGCTGCAATTCCGGACTCCGGCGGGCATCGCGCCGGAGCAGACTTTTTCGACGGCACCTCACCGGATCGTTCGGCGATTTCGATGCTCATGAGATGCGGAAGTATCGGACGGCCGACCGCGCGCTCGATTGTGTGGAATATCCAGGTGCCGTCCGGATCGATGTCCGACCAGTGGAAGATCGGGGTTTGTTCGGACACCAAACCCGAGATCGTGCGCAGGGCGTGTTGGGTGGCGAGCGAGGGATATCCGCCAACATACATCGTCGTTCCCAGCCGACCGGGGTCAGCCTCGGCGATGTGCCTGTTGAAGCTTGCGAAGTTTTCGATCGTCAAAAGGTAGGCCGGCGGTTCCCGGAAGCGGACACGATCAGCCTCCTTGGGCGCGATCCCGAGATAAAGCGGAGCCGCTCCGGAGAGGTCGGCTCCTTGAAGGTCGATCTTGCCCGCGATCAGCAGCGGCGGCGCAAAACGCTCCAGTCCGATCGCCCGCAGTGCCTCGCGGGGCCGCGCGCCCGGAGGAAACTCCATAATGCCGCTCAGCAGCCGGACCACGACGCCCTCAAGGCGTTCCAGCGTCTTGCTGTGCTTCACCGTCCGTCGCGAGAACGTCTTGTAGTCGACGTCGAGATGCTTCTTGTCCAGGATCGCCTGGGCGAGATCGAAAGCGTGACGAAGTGTGTCGACGTCGGACGAAGCGAACCCATGCCACGTCTTCCCGCGCCCCCACACTTCGGCGATCTGAGAGGCGCTGACTTTCAGCGAGTCGTGCAGCGCCGATCCGGCGACCAGCCGCGCAGCGGCGTCCTCGGCCATCTGTGGCGCCGGGGTGCGACCGAGGTATCGGTACAGGGTCTCCGCCGAGACCAGCCGCACGTGTGCGACCTGGTCCCGCTTGGCGCCGCGGCCCCACCCGAGGGAGACCGCGCCAGCAGTTTCGGCCTCCTGGATCTGTTTCAGGAAAACGTCGGCGGCGACGACGGACGGGAACGCCGCATAGTCTGGATGCGCGATCGGACTCGCGGCACCGGCTTCGAAGCGGTCGAGAAGGTCGCCAAGCATCCGGTCCCTGTTCAGTTACAATTATCGTTTCACTGCGGCGTTCCGAGAACAATCCGAGACACCCATCCAAGGTCGTGCACAATCCGCCGAATTGCCATGGCGACTACAACAATCCCCACTCCGATCATGCCGGCGACTGCAACTCTGGTCGACAAATCCCAAGTTTCTTCTAACGGGACCAGATCCATAAGGCGAAACACGGTACCCTGGATCAGATAGAGAAGTAGAGTGCTCTGGCCAAGCTCCACGGCAACAAAGCCAGCCACACGATTTGGACAGCTAACGTTCCACAACTGCAGCACTAACTTCATCACGACCGCAGAGGCCGCCGCAGAGCCGAGGAACATGAGCAATACTTGCCTAGCGGACGCTATATCGTGAATTAGAACAAGATTGTTGTAGACATAGGTCTCTTTGCGCCAGCTAAGATAGCACGCGCAAGTAATCGCGGCGAGTAAGAAGATCAAGAGAGGTTTGTAACGTGAGTTTATGCGCGTACGCCATTTGCTCGCCTGAGCGAAAACGAATCCCAGGCAGAAGAACGGATAAGTGTATCTTAGCAAAGGCACTATCGAAAATGTTATGGGCACGATTGCAACCACGATGACTGAAATGCATATGATCCACATCGATAGGCGCCCGCAGACCGCCAGAAGAAGCCTAATGGCCAGGAAGGAAGCAAATGCTGCCCATACGAACCAATATGAGCCAATGAGATCAGCGGCAAAGTCCGACACTCCGCCACTTACGCTGTTCAAAGATAAGGCTCCGGCCAACTTGAGCGCGGCCAACTTGATAATCTCCATAAACGTGCACCAAAATAGTGTTGGCAGCAATAATTGCATTGCACGATCGCTGACGCTGCGCGCGAGCGATTTTCGCAGGAGGGCTCCGGAAGACAAATATCCGCTTATCGCCATAAAAAGCGGCATATGAAACATGTAGATCGACTTGTAGTACGGCGAATTCCAATAGTCGTTATCTCCGTAGATGACGTACTGGGCTAAATGTCCGATTACAACGAAGATGATGAGCAAGCCCTTGGCAAAATCGAACCTCAGGTCTCGGCTAACCGCTTCGGCTGACTGCGAGCACTGCCTGGTTGAAAGCGTAGCGTGATCAAGCATGGAGCCTCAAGATGCGGTTGTGCGCCTGCTCCGTCGGCGGACCGTCCGGCTTTTGCGAAGGTGATTGCGGGTTCTTGGTAGGCGAAATGCGCGAGTGGTAGGCGACGTCTGGGTTCTTCGTCAACCAGGACGGCTCCTTCTCAATTTGGTCACTTACTTTCCGTGTTTCGAACCGCCCCGGGTCCGCAGCACCGTCTCGCAGGTCACCCGCCAGGACGGCTGAGTCCTAGTGGCTCAAGATCTCGTTGGCAGAAGACCTGCGGAACGCCGACTATGCCAACGTATAGCTATTCAAGGAACGGCTTCCCTGGCATTCCTTTTCGGATCGACGCGATGACCAGGACAGGCGAGGAGCAGCTTTGGGACTTCGGTTTATGAGATAGGACCGGCTGTTTCTCCCCCGTGAGCATCGTTTGCGAAGCGTCCCCCACAGAAGTCGTGCGAAGCACTGGACCATAGTCTTGTGGCTCAAATGGTTGCTCGACGACCTGATGCGACGCAACGATACGTGTGCGCCTCCAATCGCGGCACGGCCAGCGAGCCTATCAAACACGCCACACATATCAGGGTCTTCCGCAATCCGCACAAACACTATTGCGAGTCGCGAAGTTTTCCATCCAAGTTGGGACTGCACTGCGCATTCCAGAACACGAACACGTAGATCGCAGATAAAGCTTGGCAGCGCGATTAGCACGGCCCTGGCCAGGGCCTGGCCTCAGGATAACTCTTCTCCAGAATACTATAAATCGAAGCTAAGGAGCTAGCTTGAGCTTAACTCCCCGCTCCTCTCGCTGGACCAAGCGAGAAGACGAACTGCTGCGCGAGCTTGTTGATGCAGGCGCGCCTGTGAAATCCATCTGCGAAACGCTCAACAGGTCCGAGCCAGAGCTTCGCAGGCGCGGCTACTACATTGGCCTACCAAGGAAATGGTTTAAGCAGAGCCTGCCTCACAAATTTGAACAGCGCGATCAGTCGGGCTCGTGCCTGACGGAGGGCAAGCTTGACCGCGATTTGGAAAGAAGATGAGGAGACGAGCGCGTCCGAACCACGCACCGGAACTCAAGTCGAAAGCGGCGCTGGCTGCAGTCAACGTTGATCGCACGTTAGCCTTCGCGGGCGAATAATGCAGCGTTCCTCTTCAGATCAACATCATGAAAGGCGCAACTCGAAGGCGGCGCTGTCATGCGTTCGGCCCAAGCAGGAAGTCGGATCGCCGTGCCAACGATCAAGTCGCTGCATGTCAAGGTCGGCGAATTCCCGCTGGAGAAGAAACACTCGGCAGTAAGGCGTCAGCCAGCCGCGTGATTATTGAGCGAAAAGCGAAGCGTCGCCTGTCGTGCAGTGACATGCTGGTGCCTTCCATTGGATCGCGCGTTTACCGCGACCTTGGGCGGACTGCAACGGCCTCATGCCCGAACCAAAGCAGCACACGCCGGATGACTTGAGCTCCACCAATTTGCGGAAGATGAACAAGACGTCGTCATGGACGCGTCGATCAGGATCTTCTCGACATGGTCGTCCTCCGTTTTCACGCAGTCGACCATCAATGGAGTTGGTCCCGTCCGCTTTCCGCCGCCTGCTTTCGACGGACTGTTGCCGTAAGATCGATAACTCCATCTTTCTCATGGTGCCCTATGCCGAGCAACATCCGATCATTGGATTGGTGGATCACAGATTGATTCCTCAGCCACAATGGACCAAAGCCGCGAGTCAGCAATTGCGCAAATCTTTTTGCGGGCAAGGCGTGAGACCGTGAGCGATACCCGGCCTCGACCCGCTCCTCGCAAATTGCGGCTAGTGGCTTCTCGAAGCTATCATTCGGCCTCGCACACACGCGCTGATTGACGACCAGTTTTGGTAGGTGCTCCGCAGGCTGCTTCAAAGATACAACTCAGCACCACCCCCGCTATCTCAACGCTCGGGGAGTGGCTGGTCAACTTTGCTTTCAGGGCAGTAAGGCTGGCCATGAAATTGGCGGCGCGTGACACCCAGCGCCTCGCTTGACCTAGCGCATGGTCGCGTTGCCGCCAATTTCAGTTCATGGGTCAAAATCGCCTCAGCCCGGCGCGGGAACCAGCGATCTTGAAGCTCGGCGCGGGTTTACCACCCAGAGGAAGACGCCGAGTGGACATGATGGATGGCGCCTCCACTTTCATCGCTTTGTCAACGCACCGGTGTACATCAAAGGACATCTTTCGATCAGGTCTTGCCCCTGGTCTGCTGCTGACATTTTTCTGCGATTGTCATCCGTCGCGAGTCCGTAAGCAGCTCCGAGGTTTTAAGCCGCCACAACACACTTCGCGAGTAGGCGCAAACAATAGGTCCAGCGGAAACATTATTCGAAACTCGGATGGCTGACGAGCTCGGTTCTACAGGTGGCAACGAGACACCACTCTTGTCGGTATGCCACCCGTCGCGACGTGCGCAGCCAAATGCATGATCGATTATTCAAGTGTTCTATCGCGCATCCACCCGGAGATCGGTACGTTATCGAGTTGAGCCTCTCAATGAGGCACGAGCGCGGCCAACGTTCCCAAGGCACTCCGGGACAAAGTAGGTCTAAGGCCAAGTCAACTACCAACCCTCGCAATTGATCTAGATGACGCAGCATGTCACCTATCGCCTGATGAAATAGCCCGCAGATACAAGTCGGTCAGTCGTCCCAAGGAAGCGGCATGCAAGATCAATCCGCATATGTCATCGCCGAACAACCCGCCTGTTCCTCTCTTGCTGAGATCTTGCGTGGTGAAATCTGCAACAGAAGAGAACTATCGTTTCTCATGGAGGCGCATGATGGTCTCTCTGCCGCGATCGCGAAACGCGCTCGCTTCACAGGCCTCTGGGCGTCGGGCCTGTCTATTGCCTGCTCCCTGGGTTATCGCGATGCCAACGAAGCGTCATGGAGCCAACTCGTAGACGTGGTCGAGCGGATCGTGGACGCGAGCGAATTGCCCGTGCTCTTTGACGGAGATGGCGGCTTCGGTAACTTCAACAATGCGCGCCTTGTGACCCGCAAGCTCCGCCAGCGTGGCGCCGCCGGAGTCGCAATCGAGGACAGCTGTTTTCCGAAAATGAACTCATTTGTTGGGGATCGGCATCCCCTTGCCGATATCCACGAGTTCTCTGGCCGCCTTCGGGCGGTGAAGGATACGGTCGCGGACGACTTGGTGCTCGTGGCAAGGACCGAAGCATTGATCGCCGGGCATGGGATGGATGAAGCACTCTCGCGCGCTCACGCCTATGCGGACGCGGGCGCCGATGCGATCCTTATTCATTCGCGAAGGAGCACCGCGGACGAAATCCTTTCGTTCACTCGCGCATGGCAGAACAGATTGCCCGTCGTGATCGTTCCAACAAAATACTACCGAACACCGATCTCCGTATACCGCAAAGCTCGCGTCTCCACGGTCATTTGGGCCAACCACTCCATGCGAGCGGCAATAGCGGCAATGCGTGAGGTCTGCCGTCGCATTATGGCGGAGGAAAGCACCGTGAATATTGAACCGGATATTGCCACGCTCGAGGACGTCTTTGAATTGTTCAAATACGACGAGCTCGCCAGGGCCGAAGCGGAATACTGCGGCACGATGCTGAACCGCGCAAACAGGGAGTCAAAACAGGATCCTATCTCCTTTTCAAAGACCTCACGTCCTTGACTTTCGTTTTAGTTGGCAAGGTCCCACTGCGATCTCGAATGTCTGTCATTGCCCGAGATGTCCTCAGATGACGTAGCACGCCTTACTCGAACTACGGATTTCGGCATCTTGGGCAGGTTGAGGCATCGGATCCGGGCCTCCATCTAGGACCGGCGCAGGAGTGTTTGCCTGGTGTCACGCTTGGGCTTCCTTTCAATGGCTCTAGCGAGCCAGAAGTCGCTTCATCAACCGTACGCAGCGGCCAAATAGCTCGTCGGTGTTTCGACTTAGCGGCGATGAAAAAGGAACTAAATGGTGACCATTGCTCCCAAGAACGCCGTGATTCTCGCCGCTGGCTGCGGCTCTCGCCTGCGTCCTTTGACCGATCTGCGACCGAAGCCACTGGTTGAGGTCAACGGCACTTCGATCCTTCACAACGCTCTGCGCAGTCTGGAAGCTGTCGGCGTGGGCGATGTCACGATCGTAGTGGGTTACCGCAAAGACGCCATTCAATATGCCTGCGGCCGCCGATTTGGCCAAATCAACATCAAGTATGTCGAGTCGACCGCCTTTGAGAGCACAGGAAGCGCCTATTCCTTGTGGCTGGCTCGCGACGCCCTTCTTTGCGGAGATTGCTTCCTTCTGGAGGGCGACGTCTTCTTCGAAGAGGATGCGCTACACTCTTTGATACGATGCGGCGGGACTGACGTAGCTGCAGTCGTTCCCTTCGATGATTCAATGGAAGGGTCAGCCGTTCTGCTGTCGCAAGACGGCTTCATCACAGGCTTTCGAATGAATCAAACTGCATCAGATCTGGTTGCGGATGGACCAAGACTTTTCAAGACGATGAACCTGCTACGTCTTTCGGCACCAACACTCACGGCTACGATCGTGCCCACCCTGAACGATATCATCTCCGCCGGAGCCAGACAGACCTATACCGAAGAACTTTTTGGGTATCTGATAAAAAAACGAGATCTGCGCCTCTCAGCGGCGCGATGCGATGGTCTCAGCTGGTACGAAATTGACAATGCTGAGGATTTGCAAATTGCCGAACGCATTTTCAGGGGCCGAACGAACGCCTATACGCCGAGACGTGATCTGCAAAAGAGGTAAGAGTCCATGCTAAGATACCTTTGGGATCCAGCGAATGCTATAACCATCGCGGGTCTACTCTTTTCTTCCACCAGCCTGTTTCTTGCGCTCTCGGAGCGCCTCGAGCTATCTGTGGCAGTAGCGCTTTGGGCTGTTCTAGCGGACCATCTCGACGGGTTTGTGGCAGGTCGCACGAAAGGTCGAGATCCAGATGTTGCAAAGATGGGAGCGAGCCTCGACGGGTTTTCCGATATCGTCTATGGGGCCGTTCTGCCCGCGGTAATTGTGGTACAGGTCAGCGAAGCCTCAATTCTCGCCCTTGCGACCGCAACCTCGCTATTGCTGGCTGGAGCATTGAGGCTTAGCTACTTTGCGAACTTCGGCAGATCGCACGATGGACGATTCTTGGGCCTTCCCCTGTCATACGACGTGCCGCTCCTGGCGCTCCTATTTCTTTTTAAGCACGTCATTCCTGCTCAAGCATTTCCCGACGTCGTGAATATCGGCTTCCTGCTGCTCGCTATCGCGCATGTCGCGCCTGTTCGTGTGCCACCACCCAGCGCAACAATGTATACGGCAATCAGCATCTTCGCCGTCGCATCATCGGTAGCTTTAGTCAGTCGTTCTCTTTAACTACGGACGGAACTATGACCCAGCGTACGCAGCTTCGTGTTGCAGTCTTCGACACCATGCAGGTCATCTGATGACGTGGAATCTCGTCAACTTCAGTATGTACCATACTCGTCGTCAGGTAACTTTATCCACGGATCGGCACTGCTCGATGCTTCATCGCCGAGAAATCACGATTGTTCCGAAATTTGCCTCTTCCGCGCACTGATGAACAGCTCAGCACAAATCGACGCTGCCCTTGGGCATGACAATATCTCTGACCTCGTCAACAGATTCCCAGGCGGTTATTGGAAATATGACATTACGGACTTCGTCCTTCTGGTAAATCCTTATTTTCCTCCGCAAGCGTTCCTTGACGAATTGAAGGAGGCTCTGCCGCGGCTTATCACCTGCTATCCCTCCCCTAATGCGCAAATGGTCCAACTTCTTGCGGATGCGGTGAAGACTCCAGCGAACAACCTCGTCATCTGCAATGGCGTGGCTGAGCTAATCCCCATCCTCCTTGGTCGACTGGGCATGAGGATTGCTGTCCCGGTCCCAACCTTCAATCCCTATGAAACCACTGCCTTGCCCGGGCGGTTATCGCGCTTTTTCCTGTCATCGCCCGATTTTGAACTCGATGTGCACGCTTATGCAGCATTTGCGCGCGCAAACGGTGTCGATGCGGCCATCGTAATATCACCGAATAATCCTACTTCGCGGATGGTACCTTATCCGGATTTGCTATATCTCGCCTCCGCGCTTCGAGCTCAACGGCAACTTCTACTGATAGACGAGTCATTCATCGAGTTTAGTGAACTCGGACGAAGTGCGAGCTTCGAGAATCACTTGCTCGAGTTTCCCAATGTGATCGTTCTTAAAAGCTTAGGGAAGATTTACGGGGCATGCGGTTTGCGGATCGGGTATGCGGCATCAGCCAACGAACAGATAATGACGGAAATTAGGGCGGCCATCCCCACGTGGAATGTCAATACGTTTGGCGAGTTTTTTCTCAGCAAGCTCCCTCACCTCGCGGACGCGGCACAACAGAGTTGGACGAGGGTGCGCATCGACAGAGACAAACTATACGCAGACCTGCGCAGCATCGACGGAATGAGAGTTCTAAAGCCTGACGCGAATTTCGTGTTCTGCGAACTGCCGCCCCACTGGTCGGATGGGGACGTGATCGCCTCTACACTTTTGAATGATCGACGTATATTGATCAGGCATAATGGCGGCAAGACACTTCGCAATGGCAAACGGTTCTTGCGCATCGCATGCCGCACCGAAGCAGACAATAAGCTTTTGGTGGAAGCACTGAAAGGGATCGCTGATTAGAGCAACTCGTTTGGCCTTGCTCCGTGGATGGGACGACCCGCACACCCATCCTCTTCGTACGCTCAGCCCTATCGGGTCCGCCCGCAGCCGGCACGGCGATGTCGCTGAGGTCGGCCAGGGATGCGAATCTACCCGGCTCTGATGAGTAAGATCGTAAGCTTGAGTTTCACTTCAGGTGCGGCCGAGGCCCAGCGCCACCTCGTTAGAGCGAAGTGCCTCCATGGCCAACTGTTTCAGCCGCTCCGCGGTCGTTTCACAATTTCTGGCGGCGCCCAGCATCTTGGATGCCGACATGGGCGCGAAGGCCAATTTCGTTGCGGGATACGACCTCGCAGATCTCATCGAGGATAGCAGAAGGGCTCGTGGCTGGGTCCAACACTCTGCGACTACAAAGAGTTCACAATCGGAGGAGAAGGCACCGAATACTTCTGAATACGAGCGTTTAGCTGAGAAGTCCAAGCTGAGCGTACAGCCCAGCGGAGATTGTGCTGTGAGTTGGTCGCTCGATCTCCGACGCCTCTTCCCCGGTGAACGCGCTGCTCTTCCCAGAACGCCAGCGCTACAGAGCGGCGGCCCTGCGGAAATCCAGCGCTGTCTGACACATTTTGATGATTTTCACCGCTGTCGATATGCAAAACTGTCAATAGAGCTGCTCAGCAGCCTCACACCACACTCTACTATACACCCCGCCTGCTGAGCAGAGGAGACGAGCCCGCCTGGCCGCGCATAGAAATTCGATGATTGTCGATGTTGGACCGTTTCTCATACTATCAGATTTTGCTTGAGCGCCGCGGACGGAGCTGGTCGTGGGCTCTCTCTACGCACACCGGCTCCCTGGTGATGGCAGGTTCCAAACGCCGTCGGGCGGCCGCCATTTATGAAGCGAACCGGGCACTGTTTTTGCTGCTGAGCGGTTCGCCATACCGCGCCACCCCTACGAGCGGCTTTGCTCCAGGCGTTAGTTGCCCCGGCTTGCCCCAGGTCGTCGATAAAAATTCAAAGGGGAATGTCATGAAGCAGACCGGGACGGGGCAACCATCAAGCCCCGGAAGCCCCGCCACTAAAGCGTCCCGTCGATCAAGCACAAAGAAACTCAGCCACGATGAAGGGTCGTGCGCTCAAACCGCAAAATCGGAGCGACCATCCTCATCATCTCAGTGACGGGCCGATGGAAATGCGCGCGACTTTGATCTACGCGTGCGCTGCTCAGAGCGAGATTATGCTGGTTCCGAGCTCGTCAAAAACGACATTGTCGATCAGCCTGGTCGAGCCAATATAGGCTGCTACACGAATGACGACGGATACGACGCACGGCTTGTAACTGGCTCGAGCGTATGGCCCGCGAGGATAAGTCGTTTCAGGATTGCGACGTCGGGTCCCTCCCTCTTGAGCGCGACAGTGAACCGCCTTCGAGTGGCGGGGTCCATGGCGCGGCGTATAGATACGCCATCCTCCTCCCTCGATGATTCGATGCTTTGTTCCGATGGCGGGCAGCGCGCGTGAAGTGGATCGGACAGGTCGTAAGCTTCGATCAATTCGGCATAGCCAGGGGAGCGGCCTCCAGCAGCCCGCGATTGTGCAAGATGCTCACTCGCCCTATTATTTTGTCCGCATGAGCCAAACTCCTGAAAACGCCTTCTCAAGCTGTCTGCTCTCTTCGGCAAGAGCCCGCGGCGGACAAGGTGACGGTTCTCTTTTAAAGTTTAAGAGAGCTTTTTCGTGGGTGCATTCTGTTTCGAGCACCAACGGCGAAATGGCAGCTATTGTCACTCAACCCTGAAAATCGCGGTGTTGAACGTTCAACTTGAAATGACGTCCTGACAAACTGCGCGACGGCGCGCGCAAGTTGTAAGCAGCGCGCAAACAAGGCGAGCCGCGACCAGGATGAAGACATCGTAATCCTTGTAGAGGCCGGGACCCAAACGTCACGAAAGAAAGCGCGATAGGGCATCGGGCATAGACCCCGGCGTGTCATCGATAAGGTTCGTCAGCTGCTTGATCGGCACGGTCTTCTAAGACTTCCATAGCAGTTCGTTGGGCAGAACCCAGAGCATTGGTCGCGCCAAAGAAAGGGTTTAAATACGAGGAGGCAGCCAGAACAGCGATGTCGCATGTCCAACTTCGGCGAACATGACCTTTTGCGTGCCGTCTCGACCAAAACGTGCTGCGCATCGAAGTTATTCATCGGGCGTGTGAGCGTGGTCGCCACCGGCCACACCGACATGCGGCATTATATGGAGCACATGTCACACGTTCGTTAGCCGACTTTGTTCAGGCACCCAATGCTAGGTCGCCGAGCCAACCGACCGGCGGGCAAGATGCGGCGCCGGATCTTGACGGAGGCTTTAGGAATTCGCACCGCTTTACCCAAGCGTTCGAACACAGCCCTCCCAAGCTCTGCTCATCACGCAGTATGGCTAGCCGGCCGGCATCTCGTCGGTCGCCGACGTTCGCAAAGCCTCGTTGGCCCAGGAATTGCTACTCCAACCTCGACCACGTTTCATCGAAGAGATCGCGCTGCTGGGCGGGCGTTTGGCAACGCCGACCTGCCTCAGAGGCCGCAAGATCCGAAGCGCCTGCGGCGCCTCAACCGAGATTTGGTCGAAACCGCGGCAGGGAGCCGGGCCGGCCAGTGACGAGCCGGCGCCGAAAGAGGTCCCGGTCAGCGTTCCCGCCAGTCATCAATGTCGGTGCTGGGGACAGGCGTGGCACATGGCATGACCCAACAACAACCATTGTAGCTAGAGTAGAGAAAGAAATAAGTCAGATGCGCAAGCTACCGATTTTGAAAAGCCTTCATTTGTTTGAGGCGGTGAGCGAATTTTCGAGCTTTTCAAAGGCGTCTGAGCGATTAAACATATCGACCGGAGCGGTAAGTTACCAGATGCGCCTCCTTGAGGACTGGTTTGGGAAGAGACTGTTCGTTCGCCACAGCTCGGGTGTGCGGCTGACATCCGACGGCGCACAGCTGAAGCACAGCTGCGCGAGCGCGTTCACAATGCTCGAGAAAGAATGCTACGCGCTACGAAAGCGCGATGCGGGACGATCATTGGTGGTGGGGTGCTCAACTACATTTCTGTCACACGGTCTCTTGCCCCGCATTGGTGCGTTCCGTCAACGCCATTCGGATATTGATTTTGTCTTTGAGACCGCTTCCGATCTAGACTTGCTGTCTGTTGGTTCGGTCGATGTGTTGTTCGTTTCTGGTCTGCTGAAGCGACCGCTTCCCTTCCGTGAGGTACACGTATCAAACGAGATGATTGGGCCTGTGTGTGCGCCCGCCACGCTCGAGGCGATAAAACGCCCGGAAGATCTCTTGTCTATTCCTCTGCTGCACGAGTCCGCCAAATTGGATGCTTGGAACGAATGGGCGGGCGCAGCTGCGATATGCTTGCAGGGATCGCGCCACGTCGTGTTCGATACATTTTCCCTCGCTATCGAGGCCACAAAAAGTGGACTTGGAGCGGCGATATCCTCGCGACTTCTGGTCAGAGGCAACCTTGAGAAGGGAGAGCTTGTGGCTCCGTTTGGTTTTGTACCTGTCGATCGCTCAATTTACATGTTCGTCAATGAGCGCGCTCGAAATTTGGCAGCTGTCAAAACGTTTCAACACTGGGTACTGTCAGAACTACTCACCCGGGATGATCCGCTATCGCATTTTCAAGGCGCAACACGAAAGGCCGAGCAGCCCAGTCAAGTGAAGTTCCCGCCGGGGCTGGAGTCAGCCCGTTCATCGCCATCACGGGTTAAAAGGCAGACTCTTCATGGATGAGCGGCCGGAAATCCGTGGCGTACAGCTAAGAGATCGAGGATCGCAAACAGATCGTCCACATAGGCGAACCCGTTAGCGTACTTCGCGTTTTCCGGCGACGGGCCTCCCTTGTCGAAAATGAGAACGGGCGCTGACTGATGATCCTGGCCGAGCCTCTCGATGAGTGCCGCTCGTGGCTTGCCCCACGCAATTCGATGAACGTCCAGTCTCGCAGCGCAGCTGGGAAACCCGGACAGGACACCCTCCAGCAGCGAACATTGCCAGCAATAGAATTTCTGTCCCGGAAACGCCGGATCCAAAAAGGGTCGTTCGAGAAGGAACAGCCGATCTTTTGGCGTCATGTTGATCTCGAAGTTAGTGATCGACAGGACCCGAAACTTGAGAATGACCTGATCTGACCACGGCGAAGGTCGCAACCGCAAAAGCGAGAAATGCGCTCGCCGCACATATCAGCACGATCATGCCGAATGGGAGCCGATCACCCAAAAGCAAGAATGCAATGCCATTTCCCGCCACGCCGCTACAGGTACAACATTGAAATAGCCCGGAAAGGCGAGCGGCTCGATCCGGGGCCACTGACGAAACCATGTGCGTCTGAGCGGCAGCCGAAAATATTTGGCCGAAGCCAAGCATTGCGCTGCTTGACGCGATCACCATAGGCAGGCCGGCATCGAGCGACATGACGCCAAGGCATGCGGCAAGCAGCACTGCGGCCCCTGCGATGGTTACCAAGGCCCCCAACCAGTTGAAAACCGGCTTTGCAGCCAGGGCCCCCAGCAGGGCCAAAAGGCCATTGATCATGACGATCGTCAATAAAACATCTTTGTCCAGAACCCCTCGAGCTGTGGCACGTATTGCAGGGTAAACATTGATGATTCCCGCGCCGAGATTGAGAAGAAAGACCGCAAAGAACGTGGGATAGAGCGGTGTCAAATCCAGAATGGTTCCGGAGGACGGCGGTTCAGGGGTTGACCAAACTGTTTTGGAGCGCTGCTTGATGCCAAAGAGCATCATCAGGGATAGCCAGACCGCCGATATGTTGAGCGCTAGAACGCCTGGCAAGTGCAATCTATCGGAGAGCACGGCACCTGCAAACATTCCAAGCAGATAGGTGACCCAGTCGATATTGGCAATGTTGCGCAGCACCGAGATCATGCCATCTTTAGATGTGATACGACGGAAGAAAGCTACTTCTGCGGAGACGTAGACGGGCTGGACCAAGCTCAGGACGGCGATTGCAGTATAGCTCAAAACGGCATCGGCTCCGTCCGTGTAGAAGATCGCGAGTAGCGCGCATATTCGAATCGCATTGATGATCATCATCGCGGTGATCGGATCACTTCTGTCGACGAGTGGGGACAAGAAGAGGCTTCCGAATATGATGGGAGCAAAAATGACCGCGACGCCAAGACCCGCGGCGCTCATACCGGATTGAACGAGGCCGATCAGGATGCCGATTCTGAACGCCCAGCTGCCGATCTGAATTATCAGATGCGAAAGATAGACCAGCTGCCGTGTGCTCGTCTCGCTCATTATGACCTGGCTCACCGAGCACGCTCGCGGGTGGATATTGCTTGATCCGGGAGCGAAGATGACCAGGTCATTGTGCCCCGCCCTCCGGTGCGATCTCGCGAGAGCACGACGAGCGCTCTATCGGGTCCGCCAGACATACCCATGAGGTTTTGACTTGTATTTACCATTCCTGTCGAGCCGTGTTGCAAACCGCCTTAGTGAGCCGGCAATTAGCGCTATTGAACCGCTTGTTGATGCCGGCTCAATGGGAGGAGCCGGGCGCTATGTTTCGCCGTGAAGCCAGATCAGCTTTCAGACTCGTCTGTATATGCTCACGGGTGAGGAGGTAGTCTGGATCGCCACCGATCTCCACGGCGACCGTCGCGTGGTTCAGCGATATATCTGGTTGGCCAAGGTTGAAGTACTCTATGGCCAGATTGTTATGCGTGAGGGCGTGCCGGGGGTTTATTTCAAGGGCTCGAAGATAGTGTACAATGCTTTCGTTCGCCTTCCCGAGGTCAGAATAGGCGAGACCAAGATTACTTTGCAAATCGGGGTTCTTGGAATTGATCTCGGCTGCAGCTAGATAGGACTCCAAAGCTGCGTTAGGCCTGTCTTGCCGCATGAAGATGTTGCCCTTCTCGAAGTGAGCTCGCCATTCCTTTGGCTTGATAACAAGCGTTCTGTCGAGATCGTCCAAAGCCCAAGCGGCATCTCCCATTCTGTTGCGCAGGGCGGCCCTGTTAAGATGGGCCTCGTAATAGGGTGGGCAAAGCTCAATGGCGCGAGCATATGCCTTTAGAGCGTCAGCTTCCCTTCCCGGCACCTTCGAAAGCAGGTTCCCCAGGTCATTATAATACTCTCCGTAATAGGGATCGTAGGCGATAGCCTCGCCCAACTGCTTCTCGGCACGATGGAGATCACCGACGAGCTCATAGATTTGACTGGTATTGTAGATAAGAATCGATTGGTGCAGCTTGAAGCGCTCGCTGCCATAGACTTCCAGCATCTTGCCATGGCCTTCCGCGCAAAGAGTTAGCGCTTCGTCATACTTCTGCTGCTTGGCTTTGATGTAGGCATACGCGTTCTCTGCAAACACCTTAATATAATGATATTTGTCGTGCGCTTTGAAATCTCGTTCGATGGTCTCAAGATTGCGCACAGCATACTCTTCCGCCACCGTGAGGTTGACCGGCTGCTGATACCGTCCGTACGTCATCGATTGGGCGTAGAGAACGGTCGGTGTGTATTGGCTCTTTGGGAATGTCTTGTAGAATTCATCCAGATAGGGAACCGACACCCGCCCGCAGCCCAGCGAGTACAGCACAAAAGCCGCGCTGATGAAGGCGGCGTTTACCGGAGCATCTCCCGACCCGTAGGTGCGAAGCGCAGGATCGGCAACAATTTCGCCGAAGTAGCCAAACCACAAATCATAGAGCCCGATGCTCTGGAGGATCTCACTCGGTTCTGCGAGCAATTCCAGCCGCTTGTATTTGTCTCGTACCGCGAGCGCATGAAGCATGACGAGCGGCGCTTCGCCCGCCTTATAGCGGTCCAGGCAAGCACGGTGCAGCTGCTCGTGCAGATGATCCGCAGTCGCGTGCTCAAAGACTGCGTAGTTTCGTTGCGCAATCAGATCAGGCGTCGTGCAATCTGACTCGATGTACGACTTGAGAAGACTGCGTCTTTCACCGATGTTGAGGCTGGCTAGATAGAGGTCCGCGGTCGCAGTCGGGTCGAGATAGCCGATGACCGGCAATCCGGCTGCATCACATTTGCTTAGCGCTTGCGCGATCAGCGGATTTCCGCCGCTTGCCTCATAGATCTGCCGTTGCTTCTCCACAGTGAGATCCCGGTCAAGGATCGGCGCCAATTCCTGCGAGCTATATCTGCCGAAATGGACTTCGTTGGCGTCGGAGAAATAGAGGCGTTGTTCGTAATCGATGAGGACGAACCGAAACAGACGCGCATCGTCGTCCAGCCTGACGAGCAGCTTGATCAGATTCCTGGTCGGATTGGACAGAGCAGCCCCCCGGTCGATGACGATGATGTGACGTTCGTCGCGCTCCCGGGCACACTTCAGCAAGAATTCGGCTAGCCCGACCAGGAGCTTGTTTTGGTATTCATGATGATAGAAGCGTGTACGTTCCTCCCTGCTCGAGGTATTGGTCAGATCCTTCGGCACGGTAAACGCATCGCAGACCAGGAGAGGAAACAGCCGCTTCAAGGATTGTTGTGCCGCCTCAACCAGTTTTGGCACGTTTTCAGCAGCCCACCTCACTTCGGCGTCGATCAGCTTTTGCAGGCCGGCAAGATAACCGCCGGCCCGCCAGTCGCCGTCAGTGACTGAAAGGTGGGAACTAGAGCCCGCGAGCGCCGACTTGATCGTCGGCACGGGTGCCATGCCGGCTTCTGCTTTCAAGATCGTGATCGGACTGATCTCGACGGACGATGATATGGCCGGAGCAATGCGCTGCTGGATCAAATCAACCATTCTACTCTCCGCAAACCTGTACAAAGGAGGGTGGTCGAAAGAACCACCCTCCGATGCCGCTATGCTCTCATCAGGTAGATGCCTTCAAGGCACCCATCACCAGCCAATGTAAGGAGTGGTCGTGCGGATGGTGGTCCCGATTTCAGCGATCTTCTTTTTCATGACGCTTTCCTTTCCGTTTGAGGCACGAAGGACCGAGTGAACGCGCGGCCAGTCGTGCAAAGAAAGCATAGCGAATTGGCGCACGACTTCGCAGCGAAATTCCTTCGCAGTCGCTTTCAAGGAAATTGAAAGCCGGCCCGGATTGACGCTGGGCCAGCGCATTAGCGCCCGTGCGGCATGCAAGACGCAATCTAGATACGCGGTTGCGCGATGATGTATGCAAATGCGGCGCGTCCGTTTGCATCAATACCTTCTTGCGGCTTCCGAGCAAGAAAGGTGAGCGGCCGGACATGGATCTTGCGCGTCATGTGACGCGGCCCTGTCGATATCGTCGTAAATATGGACACGCAGCAGTCATGGATGCGTGCTGTCACGCAATTGTTTGATTTCCACGACCACAAACGGCTCGCCCTCTGTAGCCGCAGATGATGAAAGTCGCGCAGCACGCAAGGGCCTTGGGGTCAGTTCCGCGCATTGATGTTGAGGAGCATGCGTCGAGCCAGGTATGCAGGAACAAGATCTCATTCCAATTAGGCTGCATGCGCATCGGACCGAGCGTCCGAGATCGTCGTTAGACCGATCCGAGAGCGCTATAATATTCATGCTTGATGCGAGACCAAACCGCCGCGGGCACGGCAAGATAGGTCACCAGCATGCCAGGCATCCCATTGGTAACGTGAAACCGGCTTTGATCCGGTCCAGGACGACGACAGTCTCAAGGCGCTTTATATCTGGATTTTCGCTTATCAAGCGTCGGGTGAACTGCTCGTATTCCTCCATATTGTTTGCAGTTACTAGAAGGATGAAATCGGCTTGGCCGGTGACGTAGAATCCGCTCATGACCTCAGTCATCTTGCGGACTGCCCGCTTAAAGCGATCAATGATGTCCGCGCGATCGCGCTCGAAGAAAATGACGACCAGCATACTTACGTTTCGACCGATCGCTTTCGGCGAAATGATTGAGACGTCAGACTCTATCACGCCTTCCCTTCGTAGCCGCTTCAGTCGGCGCTGAACTCCGGATGCAGATAAGCCTACCTTCGCGCCGAGTTCTTCACTGCTTAGGCGATTGTTCTGTTGAACGAGATCAAGAAGACGAGCATCGATTTTGTCGATTTCCATGGCTGCATGGTGGACCATGGAGTGCGAGCGCCTGGTTAAAGCGTGCGACATCGTTCCGTTGTGCGAGCCTGCCAATTCAAAACCTCCTCCCGAGCACCTCTACGAATGTACTATTCAGCTGACAATCCGCGCACCGGCGGATTGAAAGGCTCAACTCTTAGCGCGCGGCGACTAACCAGTCGGGTCGACCGTGTGCCTGAATGCCCTGGCCGGCTTGCGTCGAACGACCTGTCATAGATTGAATTGGCCGCTGAAGCGCTGTTTTGGACGTCAACTTGTAGGAATCGTCGGCACCGATCTCTCTTGATTACAGCAGTTGATCGAGTAGTTCGTTCGGGGAGCGGTCCCGTCGGTATCGAAACCGCATAAAGACCGATGAAAGTGCGGTTCCTTTCGGATTGGCAAGACGTCCAGCGTGTCGCGTGGCGGAAGGGGTGGGTCGCTTCGTCGCATCGATTCGAGGCTCGACAGCCCAGCGAACCGAGACCGCAAAGCAACCGACCGGGAGGCATGTACTGCTCAGGATGGGTTCGTGTTGGGCTGCGATGGCCTCGACCGCACCCGGGAGATCGCCCTCGCTTTTGACATAGCTAGTCCTTCCCATTAGATCCGGCCCGCAGAGACGAGGCCGGTGAGGATCACAAGAGACTCAAACAGGAAGTAACTGCCAAAAATCAGTTCTGCGTCCGGCGCTGCGTCAATATCGCGTGCGTGGGCTTTTCGGGTGAAGCACCCCCCAGTAAGCATTCCAAGCGGCCGCTGGTCGCCAGGGCCTATGGGCGTCAGATATCCGCAGACCAACTGAGCCACGGTACGTTCCGCGAAGTCTCGGTACTTGGCGCCATCAACCGGTCCGAGTGCGGACGCAAGCCGCAAGGACGCTGCCGCGGCGATAGCAGTGGCCGCGGTGTCCCTGCTGGTCATCGGAATTGCAGGGTCATCAAAGTCCCAGTACGCAACGAGGTCCGCGGGAGCGTGGTCAATCCACCAGTTCAGCACGCGCACGGCATATTCGCGCCACAAAGACTCCTTTGGACGAACCATGGCAGCATGAGCGGTATAGAGCATCGCCCAACCCTGGGCTCGTCCCCAGGTGCTATCATCGCTATATCCCTTATGCGTATGGGTTCTCAGCACCTTGCCCGTTTGCGGATCGAGCGTTGACGATTGGATCACCGAATTATCGGAGCGCACATGGATCTCTAATACCCTCCGCATGTGGGCATTGGCGACTTCTTCCAAGTGCGAGTCACCCAACTGGTCCGCGGCCCAGTAAAGCAGGCCGGTGGCCTGGAGGGAGTCGATGCTGCTTTCGGCTATCCCCACGGCACTGGCCTCCTCAGCATCCTGGCCCAGCGGGATCAAGCCCAGTTTCGAGTCGAACATCTGCGCTAGAGATCTAGCTGCCGTGAGCGCGGCGTCACGGGCCCTTTCATCCCCGAAGAGGATACTTCCAAGTGCCGCACCGTGGTAGAAACCAAAGCCCTTGAATGCCGTCCGGCGCTCGGCGCGAGGCAGCATCCGGGCCAGCGCAGCATCGGCATCAGATATCGGGAAGCCCAGCGGATCTGCCAGATGGGCGAGCCAGAGTTGGCCGACGAAGGCTCCTCCGGTCCAATCACCATCGGACGTAAACGTCCATTTTCCATCTTCGGTGCGGGCCCAATGCGGCAGGCCCGCTGTGGAAGCATCCCGCGTTTGCGCGATGCGCCTCAACATGCGCTCACGCGCGGATAAGAAATCGCTTCTCGACATGGCTCCTCGCGAGAAAACTGTTGGACTCCTCGTGGAGTCCGAACTGTGGACACAGGACTCTCATATCAGTCGCCGATGTAGACGTGGCCGCGTTTCTTCGCGATGTGATAAACGACCACGCTCAGCACCGCGATCACTGATCCATAGACGGGAAACATCCAGGCCATCTGCGCATGCTGCAACCACACCAGCAAATAGGGTGACGTTCCGCCAAACAGCGACACCCCGAGCGCATACCCGACAGCGATGCCGGTCGTACGCACCGCGCGTGGCATCAATGTAGTGGCGATGAAATTGTAGAGGGCCATGTTGAAGCCGACGACTGCGCCGCCAAACACCATGACGAAGAAGAACGTCGAAATGCTCTTCTCCGAGTAAGCTAAGGTGAGGAAGAAGCACGCGACGAGCAGCAGCCGGAGCAGCGTGAATGCGCGCGAGGGTCTGATCTTGTCTGCAAAGGCGCCCACGAACGGCGCTGTGATGATCCAGATCAAGCCCATGAGAGTCGTGATGCCGTACACCCAGGTGCTGTTCTCCTTGAACACTCCGTTGGCCAGGTTCGGCAAACCGGCATTCCAGGCATAATTCGCGATCTGCACCGCTCCAACGACCAGGACGACAGCGAGCAGCGAAAGCCGTACGCTCCAGAGCGTCTTCCACACGTCGCCTGTGGTCTCCTGAGTGCGCGACAGTTCATCTCGATGCATGACGTGCTTGATCAAGGTCTCCGGCAGTTTGCTACGCAAATAGATGATCAGCAGGCCGAGTGCTCCACCGAACGCAAAGGGCAGCCGCCAAGCCCATTCGTGCATGGTCTCGGGAGCTACAGAGGCACTCACGAGAAAGGCGACCAAGCTGGAGGCGAAGACGCCGAGCTGGATAAATGTGCCACTGATCAGACCAAGATACCGTCCCTCCCTGCCCGGCGGTGCAAGTTCGATCGCAATGGAGTTGGCTACGCCCGCTTCAGCTCCGGTGGCCAGTCCTTGGATGAGCCGGACGAGCAGCAATATCACCGCCGCTGCGACACCAAGCTCATTATAGCCGGGCAAGACGGAAATCAGGAGCGAGCACAACGCCATTGCGGTGATGGAGATCATCATCACCCGCTTATGGCTGATGCGGTCGGCAATGGGACCGAGTATCGCTGCTCCCACCGGTCGCGCGAAGAAGCCTGCGCCGTATACGGCAAGTGCGGCGAGCAGCGAAGTCGTGGGATCGCTGGAGGGAAAGAAGAGAGGCGACAGAAAAGATGCCATCATTCCGTAGACGGTCCAGTCGTACCACTCCAGGGCTACGCCACCGCCCAGAGCAATGGTCATGCTCCTGGTAGCAACTTGTTTTTCCTGCGAGGCGCCCGGCGCCATCGCCTGCTGCGTGGCTGGACCTATCTGCTCAACGATAGTGGTCATTCATTCCCTCCTTTTATGATGAAAACGTTTACATTTTGGTGCGAACAACCCGCGTTGAGTGTTGCCGCACGGACGATTGCTAAGTCAGGGGCGATCTGAGGACTGCTCGTGGTCAACGCCCGGAGAATAGTGGTGGCCGCTTTTCGACGAAGGCAGCCATGCCCTCCTTTTGATCATCGGTGGTGAATGCATATCGGACTGCGCGCCGCTCGATCGCCAAGCCGGCCGACAGCGGGGTTTCGTAGGCTGCTTGAATCGATTCCTTGGCTAAACGGGCGGCGATCGGCGCACGATTGGAGATGACACGCGCTATCGCGAGCGCGCGTCCGAGCAACTCGGATGCTGGCAGCATTTCGGACGCGAGCCCCGCAGCCACCGCCTGTTGCGCGCTGATTGGCTCACCTGTCAACACCATCTGCATGGCGAGCGACTTGCCGACTATCCGCGTCAACCGCTGCGTAGCGCCATCACCAGGAATGATCCCGATCGTGATTTCCGGTTGCGCGAGCACGCTGTCTTCCGCGACCAGCAGGATGTCAGCGAGCATTGCGAGCTCTAGGCCGCCACCCAGGCACACGCCTCGAACGGCCGCAATGAGCGGCTTGGGGAAGCCGGCGATGATATCCCATGCAACCTGCCGTGAGGGATCGCTCAGCGCCGCGAAGCCGTCCTGCTGCATCTCCTTGATGTCAGCACCAGCGGAGAAAGCACGTTCATCACCACTGAGAACTACGCATCGCACAGACTCATCCGAACGAGCCGCACGAAGGGCATCCGCAAGCTGGCCCAGGAGAACCGCACTCAGTGCATTTCTTTGCCTTGGGCGATTGAGGCGCAGCAGCAGTATGGTTGGGTCAGGCCGCTCGGCGAAGATGAGGGACTGGGTAAGGTGGTTCATTTCATTCCTTGCAAACAATTTAGGCGCGGGCGGTCTTCTTCGGAAGAAAGCGTTGCATATTCGCTCGTGCGGTCTCGTGCAGGATATCCTGAGCAAAGTAGCGATTTGCCAAGTCATCCATGACTTCTGCCCTCGCGGTTACCGATGTTGAAAAAAACTGTTTCGTGGTCAGCACGGCGTGAGGCGGCATTGCCGCCAGGCCTTTGGCATAGCGGAGCGCCGCCTCGCGAGCAGTTTCAGTCGGAGGCGACAGAATGTCAGCAAGCCGCAACCTATGAGCCTCGACGCCATCGATCGCAGTCGGGCTCCAGCTCAAGGAGCGAGCTGCAAACGGTCCAACGCGGGCAGCTAAGGTGTCCAGCCCGAAACCCGGCAACCAACCTAGAGAAACCTCCGGCAAATGCCAGCGCGTCACTGGAGCCGTTACCACAACGTCGCACGACGCTGCGAGCATGAAGCCACCGCCCAACGCAAACCCATCGACAGCACACACGACAGGTTTTCTGACAAGAGCAAGGGAGCGTACAAAGGCGCCCAGTCGGCTATTCAGATCAAAGGTGTCGTTGGTGTCGCCGGCTGAAAAATCCTTAAGGTCCGCACCGGCTGAGAAACCAGGGCCGTTCCCAGCGAGCAATATCACATTGACGTTTTTATCGTTGGCCGCCCTGCCCACCGATTCAAGCAGATCTTTCAGGATTTCTTGGCCCAGAGCGTTGCGTCGCTCTGGCCTATTCATTGCGAGGATCTCGACCTTGTCCACGTAATCTCTTGCAACGAACTTCACGTCGGCCCCTCCCTTACAACTGTCCGGCGCTATCGTGAAACCGCACTGCCAAATTCATCGGCTCATTCTTGAAAATTCTTGCATCCATCAGCTTCAGCTCGGGCGAGATGGCTATCTCGAATTCAATGTTCGGCAGCACGTGCTTTTCGACCGATATGCCGGGCGCGACTTCGATCAGCATCAGGCCGTTCGGTGTAAGCTTGAACACAGCTCGCTCGGTAATGAATACGACCTCTTGCCGACGTTCTTTTGCAAAAGCGCCACTGAATGTGATCTGGTAGACATCCTTCACCCATTTTCTGACCGTTCCCTCATTCGCAATGACGAGAGAACCGCTGTCCGGGAAGGCCTTCAGTCCCGATGCCGTGAGGGTGCCGGAGAAGACGACTTTTCGAGCGCCCTGACTGATGTTTATGAACCCGCCAGGCCCTATGATCTTGTCGCCGAAGCGACTCACATTGACGTTGCCGTGCCGATCGACTTCCGCAGAAGACAGGAATGCGACATCAAGCCCGCCGCCATCGTAGAAATCGAATTGATCCGGTTGCGGCGCTATCATGTCGTAGTTTGTACCGGCGCCAGCATCCTGTCCGGGCGCAGGAATGCCGCCAATCACCCCTTGCTCAGCCGTCAGCGTGACTGCGCGATATATGCCTTCTTCAGCGGCCACGACCGCAATTCCGTTCGAAATACCATAGCCGATGTTGACGGTCGCTCCGGGGGTCAATTCAAGTGCCGCGCGGCGTGCAATTACCTTTCTCACATCGAACGGCAGAGAGGCGATTTTGCCATCCGGCACGCGCATTTTTCCCGCATAGGCCGGGCTATACTCCGTGGCATAAGTCTGTCGCTGATTAGGATCGACGACGAGGTAGTCGACCAGAACGCCGGGTATTCTTACTTCTCGTTGGTTTAGCGTGTTGGAGGCGGCGACCCGCTTGACCTGGACGATGACTATTCCACCCGAGCGGCGCGCTGCAGCCGCGATCGACATGCTTTCGCCAACATACGCCTCGTCCTCAAGCGAGATATTTCCCTTCTCGTCGGCAATGCTGCCTCTCAGGATCGCGACCTGGATTGGGAAGGTCTTATAGAGGAGGTGCTCCTCTCCTTCGATATCGACAACAGAGACCATATCCTCTTTGCTGCACTCGCTCTGCCTGCAGCCGCCGATGCGAGGATCGGCGAATGTGCGGAGCCCAACTTTCGTAATCACGCCGGGGCGCCCGGCTGCGTTTTCACGAGCAAGCTGCGCCAAAACCCCCTGGGGAATGGTGTAGGCTTCTATTTCATTGGCCAGCGCCCGCCGTCCAAGCGCAGGGCAATTGTTCAAACCGCTCGCCACAACTCGGCGAACCAGCCCCGGGGCAGCCAATTTGTTGAATCCGGTCGCGGCCCAATCGCCAATGGCCACCGTACCCACCAGCATCAAGTTCTTAGGAGACGCCTGCTCGGAATGAACGTCGCGGAGCGCGTCAATGATCAACTCGGGAATGGCAACTCCGGCTGAACCGCCGAAATAGACGCAATCGCCATCGGAGATCAGCGATACGGCCTGCCTTGCCGTTATGATTGGCACCTCGCCTGTCCGCTTGTCCTTCGCTTGCATGACTTCTCCACTGCCCAACAGCCGGCTCATTCGTCTGACCACCAATCATTTGCTTCGCACCGAATGCCCTTGCGGAACGCAAGGGCCGCGCGAGGATCTCGATCTATGAAAAGGTTTACATTATACTCCTTAGCTTCGCAAGTGAAAAAGTCAGTGACGACAAATTCAGCTCACTTTTGCCGGTTTTCTCTGCATTTTGCGTCGCTTTTCGATTTCCATTCCTTGATCTTGTATGGTAACGATTTCACAAATTGATCTGACGTAGCCTCTCAGGGCTGCCGGTGGGGAAGAAATAGGCTCATGGCTTTGGAAAAAAGGGCCCGTGGGGACCAAAGGCAATCAACGACCGTCGTCGAAATAGCTGAGCGGGCCGGCTGTTCTATCGCCACTGTTTCGCGTGTTTTGAATCGACCGGAAACCGTCGCGATCGATTTGAGAGAGCGCATCCTGCGGATCGTTGACGAGCTCGGCTACGTTCCCAACGGATCAGCTCGCGCGCTGCGATCCTCGCGCTCCCGACTGATCGGCTTGATCGTTCCGACACTGGACAGCGCGATCTTCACGCGAATGCTGGAGGGCCTCGAGAGCCGCCTGGCGCCGGCGGGTGCGTCGCTGGTCTACTCTGCAACAGGTTACGATCTGGACCGAGAGATTCGCGTTGTCCGCAACCTTATCGAAAAAGGTGTCGACGGCATTGTTCTCGTGGGCTCTTGCCATCGAAAGGAAACCCTCAAGCTGCTGCGCGAACACAAGGTAAGATTTGCTATCACCTACGCCCTCTCGGAAGATGTTTCGATTCCGAGCATGGGTTTTGACAATCGCAGTGGCGGGGCTTTGGCAGCAAATTACCTTGCAGATCTCGGTCATAAGAATCTTGCAGTCATAGCTGGTGTAACTCGCGAGAACGATCGTGCATCTGGTCGTCTTGAGGGCTTTCTGGCCATGGCTGAACGTCGTGGAATAGACCGCTCCAACATTGTCGTTGTGGAATCGCCGTACGAATTCAGCCGTGGCCGAGCCGCAGCTAAGATCATTCTCAATCAAAATAGGCATGTAACGGCAATATTTTGCGGCAGCGACCTACTTGCTGTCGGAGCTTTGCGCGGCTGCAAGGATGCAGGATTACGCGTCCCTCAAGACATATCGATGATTGGTTTTGATAATCTCGACATTGCCGAATACCTCACTCCCGGCCTTACGACGGTTGACGTCCCGGCTCGACTGATGGGCGAACAGGCAGCTAACTACTTTTTGGCAGATCAAAATGCGCTGGATATACATTCCAGAGTGGAGCTCGAAACGCGGCTAATCGTTCGAGAATCAACTGCGCCTGCGCGAGATAGGCAATGACAAAAAACGCATCCGCTTGTTGTCTGGCCAGCCGAAGCGGAATGCACCTGCCACTAAACTCACGCGTCGAACGACAGTCGTTTATCGACGTTCGCGCCGATCCGTGG
Organism: Bradyrhizobium sp. CCGB12; assembly: GCF_024199845.1. Classification (NCBI taxonomy): domain Bacteria; kingdom Pseudomonadati; phylum Pseudomonadota; class Alphaproteobacteria; order Hyphomicrobiales; family Nitrobacteraceae; genus Bradyrhizobium; species Bradyrhizobium sp. CCGB12. The sequence continues at coordinate 5,574,739 of NZ_JANADO010000001.1, forward strand.
CCCATCGCGGCCGAACAGCAGGAGGGCTGACCTCATTGTCCAATCATCGGCCGTAGTGATGCCTGGCAGATTGCTCGGCGAGCAAGGCCGAGGACATGTCTCACATACTGTTCGAGCCATAGAACATTCGCGATACCAGATCGATACGCACTACACCAACTGCTCCGCCAATGCTCCTCGTCCCCGAAAAGAGATCCTGACTCATGCAAGTCCAAAAAAGCGCGCTCTATAACGGCCTGTTTCCCGTCGCGCCAACGCCATTCACGGACTCTGGCGATCTCGACGTTGAGGGACAACGGCGTGTTCTGGATTGCATGATCGATCAGAAGGTCGACGGAATTTGCATTCTGGCAAACTATTCCGAGCAGTTTCTCTTGTCAGACGAAGAACGCAGATTGCTCGTTGACCTCTGCCTATCACATGTGGCCGGCCGCAAGCCGGTCATGGTGACATGCAGCCATTTCAGCACTCGTATCGCAGTGGAGCGCGCGCGCTATGCGGCCGAACGAGGCGCAAGCCTTCTCATGCTGATGCCGCCTTACCACGGCTCAGGACTCAAGGCCGACGAAGCGCACATGATCGAGCATTTCGCTCGTGTGGCCGATGCGGCAAGAATCCCGATCATGGTTCAGGACGCTCCGCTCAGCGGCGTAACGCTTTCGGTACCGTTTCTAGTGCGGCTGGCACGCGAGGTGCCGCTCGTTAGTTATTTCAAGATCGAAGTGCCGTTCGCTGCAGCGAAGCTGCGGGACCTAGTTGAGGCCGGAGAGGCTGCCATAGCTGGTCCGTTTGACGGAGAGGAAGCCATCACCATGATGGCTGACCTCGAAGCCGGCGCGACCGGGACGATGTCGAGCGCGCTGTGCCCCGATTTGTTGCGCCCGGTTTTCGATCATCACAAGGCGGGTCGGAGCGCGGACGCGGCCGCTGCGTATGCAAAAGTGCTGCCGTTGATCAACTACGAGAACCGTCAATGCGGCTTGCGCGCTGCCAAGAGCGTAATGCGGGAAGGCAACGTCATCAAGTGGGATGCTGTGCGGCATCCTCTCGAGCAAATTCATCCCCAGACGAAAGCAGGGCTGATTGAGCTTGCCCGCAGGGTCAACCCGTTGGCCCTCCGCTGGGGACGCTGAATCGTTCTGCTGAGAAACTCACCCGGCGACACGATCTGCAAGGCCGAGCGTTTGTGCCACCTACAAAATCCAACCCGAGTTTAGAGCTTATCGATGACAAAGAACTTTATTGCCGGCGAGTGGCTTGCTGCGGCGGAGGCCGCTCCAAACATCAACCCGTCGAACACCAACGACGTTGTGGGCGAGTATGCCCGCGCCTCGGCCATCGAGACTGAGCGGGCGGTTGCTGCCGCTTTTGATGCTTTTCCTGCTTGGTCGCGCTCCACCATACAGGCCCGGCATGACATCTTAAAGGCCGTCGGCGACGAGATCCAAGCTCGCAAGGACGAGCTCGGCCACCTACTCTCCCGCGAGGAGGGAAAGACCTTGCCGGAAGGCATCGGCGAGGTCGCGCGCGCCGCACAAATCTTCCAATTTTTCGCCGGCGAGTGCCTCCGCATGGCGGGCGAGAAGCTGCCATCGGTACGGCCGTCTGTGGAGGTGGAGATCACCCGCGAGCCAGTCGGGGTCATCGGGCTCATCACTCCCTGGAACTTTCCAATCGCTATTCCAGCGTGGAAGATCGCGCCGGCGCTTGCCTACGGCAACACCGTCGTGTTCAAGCCTGCCGAGCTCGTGCCGGGGTCGGCTCATGCGCTAGCCGAGATCATCGTCCGCGCCGGAGTGCCGGCAGGTGTGTTCAATCTCGTCATGGGCCGCGGAGCGGTCGTCGGCGAGGCCATGCTGACCAGCTCGAAGGTTTCCGCCATCTCCTTTACCGGCTCAGTGCCGACGGGTCGCAACATCGCCCAGACCTGCATCACCTCTGAACCGATGAAGAAGCTTCAGCTGGAGATGGGCGGCAAAAATCCTATGGTGGTCCTTGATGATGCCGATCTGAAGCTGGCAGTGGAATGCGCGGTGAACAGTGCCTTTTTCTCCACTGGCCAGCGCTGCACGGCCTCGTCGCGGCTGATTGTGACAAATGGCATCCACGATCGATTCGTGGCCGCCATGCAGGAGCGGATGCAGGGGCTCGTCATTGACGATGCCTTGAAAGCCGGCACGGAGGTTGGCCCGGTCGTCGACCAGGGCCAACTCGACCAGGACCTGAAATATATCAGCATAGGCCAGGCGGAAGGCGCCAAGCTTGTTGCCGGGGGCAAGCTCCTGAAACGCGAGGCGCCCGGATTCTATCTCGCACCGGCGCTGCTCACGGAAGTGAGCAACCAAATGCGCGTAGCGCGCGAGGAGATTTTCGGACCAGTCGCCACCGTGATCCGGGCCAAGGACTACGACGAGGCGCTTGAACTCGCCAATGACACACCATTCGGCCTTTCGTCGGGGATCTGCACCACGAGCTTAAAATACTCCGGTCATTTCAAGCGCAACGCAGAAGCCGGCATGGTGATGGTCAATCTGCCGACCGCCGGCGTGGACTATCACGTGCCATTCGGCGGCCGCAAAGGCTCGAGTTATGGATCGCGCGAGCAAGGCCGTTATGCGCAGGAATTCTATACAACTGTGAAGACGGCCTACACTTTCGACGGCAACGGTCCTTACGTCCACAAGGCCAACTCGAAGATGTAAGTGTCAAAGCGGCAGGTTCCCATCCGAGTTGACCAAAGTCACGCCGGAGACAGGCACTTGAGTAGTCCGACGATCAGAGACATTGCGCGGGAAGCAAATGTCGGTACTGCAACCGTCGAGCGGGTCCTCAACGACCGCGGTGGCGTGAGGACCGAGCTAGCCGAAAGAGTTATCAAGGCTGCAAAGAAACTGAAATATGGCGATCGGAGATTGAGGCCTCACAGCGGCATCATCCGGATTGAGGTGCTTCTGGTCCAACCGGAGGCCGAGATGTTTTATGCCGACCTCAACACTACTTTCCAGCGAATTTCTGCCTCGCTGGATCCAGCAATTTTGGTTCACCGAACGTTCGTTCGCGAGGACGATATCGCCGCCATTGCCCGGCATATTGCACAACCTCCTGTTCGCCGGGCCGGTCTCATCGTTCTGGCTCCAGACCATCCGGAAATTACAGAGAGCATCCGCCAAGTCCGCCTGTCGGGCGTGGAAGTTGTGCAGTTGCTGACGGGAAGTGCCGGCGAAGATGTGCCCTATATCGGTATCGACAACTACGCAGCGGGAAGGACCGCCGCCTACTATATGTCGCACATGCTACAAGGACGCAGCGGCACGTTGCTCGCCATGTGCCACAGCGGAGCCTACCGGGCACATAGGGAGCGAATACGCGGCTTCTCCGACTATCTCACGCAGCACACGAAGCGCGATCACCATTTCTACCTTGTCATTTTCGGACATGATGACAATTTGCTTTCGGCAGAAAGGCTCGCGCAAGCATTGCGGGACGACAATCGCGTTATCGGACTATACACTGTGGGCGCTGGCAGGGACGGGATCGCGGCGGCTTTGCATGCGCATCCTGCTAAGGTATTCTGGATTGGCCACGCTCTCAGTCAGAGCACGGCAAAATGTCTCCGGTCTGGTTTGATGGATATCTGCATCGATGGTGCGCCGGAGACCCAGGCGCGCCGCTCGCTTGATACGGTGCTTCGCCGCCTCGGGCTAATCGAAGTCGATGTGAGCAACGCACCTGTTCAGTTTCTCACCATCACCGCGCAGAATCTTTCGATCAGCATCTGAGCGTTTCAACGAACTTGCTCCGCGCGTAGAGGAGAGGCTGTCGTGCGGCCCGCAGGCTTGCGCGTCGTACGCCCTGGCCGGAGAACAAAAAAAAGCCGCTGCTGGACTGTCCAACAGCGGCTAAGGTGCAGGGAGGAAGCAGACGAGCCCGGTCTGCCAGCGGATCACTGATGCCGGCTGATCACGGATTCCGCTCACCACTCATCGCAAAAAATCTTGGTCTGGAGGCACCGCAGATCGCCTGGCAGGTTTAATCTGGCCTTTCGCAATCCTTCTTCATCGGTATGTCGTCTGTTCAATGATGAATCGTGTCGCATTGACAAAGTCCGACAGAGGCTGGCCGGCACGGCGGTAGACTTCCCGATCTAAAACCAAGTGACGGCGCTCTGAGCGCTTCTCGCAGCGCTCCTTGATAAGCAAACCGCCCACCGGAGTTTCGCCTTCGTGAGGCTCCGCCTCTCGACAAGTCCACCCTCCTTCCCCATATCGAGCTCTCACGATGAGTGCCAACAGATATGCTTTCTTACGCCAGAAGGGACGTGCGTTCGGATCCGTGTCGATCCGAATACCTTGCAACGCGCCGCTGCTGTCGACGAGTCCCGTCAGCAGTACGGGGTGACCGCCGAGCTTCGTACCCTGATATTTATCGCTTAGAGCCGCCAGTGGATTGAGGTCGTCATTGAATCGAAACGAGAGTCCGTGCAAACCCATTTGATCAGCCGGACACGCCTGAAAGTCGTTCCAACCAGCCAGCTTGGCTCCTTCTTTGTCGGCACAAGCAAGGTTGATATACTCTTCAGGCGGGATGCTGGCGACCGACATCCCAAGGCTCAGGTCGCGAAAGTCGGCCACCTGGCCTGCGTTGGCAGCGCCACGAGCGGCTAACAGAAGTAACAGTGGCATCACCCAGATCGATGGTGTTCGGGTCATCGCTTCTTTTCCGTCTCGGCTGCCTGCGAGTTTATCGAGATGTTCTTGTAGACTTCGCAGGCCCTTGAGCCCTCTCCGTAAAAGTCAGTGCAGTCTTGATAGCTTGTTGGCCCCTTGCCCTTGATATGTTCCAGAACGTAGTCAACGACTTTCTCGACCTCCATCGGCCGGAGAAATGTAGCCGCATCCGGAGGCAGATCCTTGCCGAGATCTTGGGCCGTGATGCCCGAATAGCATGGGTAGTCCTTGTAGGCGTCACGATCAAAACGCGGCATTCCGGTTCCTGGCCGCCCGCAATGGACGACCTCGATGATTTCATCGCGGGTGAGCTGTGTTGCTCGCAATGAGAGCGCTGCGCCACCATAACCGCCGCCTCCACCGCCATGCCATTTGTGGCAGCCGACGCAATTTGCCTTTTCGTAGATGCGCTGCCCTTCATCAAGCGCACGGTGCACTCCGTTGATTACCGGCCCCGGTACGGGTGTGCCACCTTCACCTCGAGCCAAATTTGGCGTCGCGACAAGCGCCAAGCCGCTACCTGCGATCAAAATCAAACCTATTGCGCCAAGGCGCTGCGCGCTGTTAGCCTTCTGGTTCTCGCGCTCAACCGTCGATTCCATTCTTTCCTCTTGAACGTTGACGACGTGGGGCGCGCTGGGCGCCCCACTCCGCCGCCCAGCTGATCACAATGAAAAAACGTAGAGCATGGAGCCCGGGGGCACCTTCTCAAGGCCCTTTGTGGAATCGAGGTTCCACTTGTCCCATGCGCCGCCCAGTCCCACGAGGATCGCGATATATTGCTTTCCGTCGACCGAGAACGTCATGGGGGGAGCATTGACGCCGCCGCCAGTGTTGAACTCCCATACCTTGTTCAGGGTCTTGGCATCGAGAGCGTAGAGCTCTCCGGAGGGGTGGCCAGCGAATACCAACTCGGGTGTTGCAAGTAGCCCGCCCAGCATTGGATACTTGGTCTCATACTTGCCTGTGACCTTACCTGTGGTCACATCAATAGCAGTCACGCTTCCTGTTATGGGCATCTTCACGACTGGACCGCCCCCTGTGAAAAATTCACGAGGCTTCCAATCGCCAGGCTTGGTCTCCTTGTTATCCAACTCGTCACAGCTCTCGATGACCGGGATGTACCAGGTCTTCAAGTCCGGATGGTAGGCGGTCGGCGGCCAGTTCTTGCCACCGTTATGTCCAGGACAAATGGTGACATGCGTATTCTTCCGGTTCAGCGTCGCCTGAGGATCGTAAGTCTGCACCGCTTTGCTGGAATCATACTCGATCGGTTTTCCGGTCTCAGGATTGAGGCCCTTGGTCCAGGTCACCTTCTTCACGAACGGGGTGGCCCAAAGAAAAGAGCCGTCGGTGCGATCGAGGGCATAGCCGAAGCCGTTGCGATCGGCTTCAAGCACAACCTTGCGCGTCTTTCCCTTGAACGGAAGGTCGACGAGGACTCTCTCGGCAACACTATCATAATCAAATGGATCATTTGGTGTGTGCTGGAAGTGCCATTTGACCTTGCCGGTGTCCGGATCCAATGCGAGGGTGCTATCAGTAAAAAGGTTATCGCCTTGACGGTATTCGGAATCAAAATCCGGCCCGGGATTTCCGACGCCCCAATAAATCAAGTGAGCTTGAGGGTCGTACGACCCAGTCACCCAGGTTGATCCCCCGCCCGTCTTCCAGGCGTCGTGACCATCCTTCCAAGTTTCGTTCCCCGGTTCACCCTTTGCTGGAATCGTGTAGGTGCGCCACACTTCCTTTTGAGACTTCAAGTCGGTGGCAGCAATCCAACCTCGGATACCGTACTCGGCACCCGCGACGCCGGTAATGGCCATGTTCTTGACGATTAAAGGCGCGCCAGTGATCACTTCGCCCTTGTCGGGATCGGCCACTCTGCGCTCCCAAGCGACTTTGCCATCGTCCTTATTGGTGGCAACCAAACGCCCATCAAGGGTGTGGGAGATTACAAAATTGCCCCATAGCGCAGCGCCTCGATTGTTGACGCCGCAACAAGCAATCGCGCCTGCCCAGTCGTGGTCGGTCTTCGGGTCCATCTTCCAGACCAGATTCCCGTTCCCGCCGTGGAGATCGATTTTGTAGACGGATCCCCACCCGTCGGTCACATACATGAATCCGTTCTCGACAATCGGAGTTCCTTCGAGACCGCCATGGCTCCAAATACCGCCCCCCTCGATACCGCCCAGCGCCATTGTCCAGGCAACGTGCAGCCCCTTGACGCTATTGAGGTTGATCTGACTGAGCGGTGAGTAACGCTGTGCCGTGTAATCGCGGTGGTGATGCAGCCAGTTGTTCGTTTCCTGCGTCGCATCGAGAAGCCGCGCTTGGGTCGTTTCATCGGCAGTAGCCGCCGCACTGCCGAGGACGCCTGCCATTAGGCCAATCCCCACGATCGTGCTGACGGTCCGCCATACTCCAACTCGCGTCCTGCTTACCTTGGACATCCCTTCACTCCTCTAGTGGCCAATTTTTTGGTGATTGTACTCGAACTCAGTCGCGGCTCTGGGCGATCGTCTAGACGCGGATCTGATCGCCTCCTGCTGGAAGCGAACGAATGCGTTTCCCCGTCGCGGCGAAGATCGCATTGCACAGCGCCGGCAGAAACGGCGGCACTCCCGGCTCCCCGACACCGCCCGCGGGCACGTCAGAACCGTTCGGAACGATGTGAACACGCACGTTTATCGGTGCATTGTCGATGCGGGCCACCGGATAGTTATCAAAATTGCTCTGTTCGGCGCGCCCCTTCGCGAACGAGATCTCGCCGATGAAGTTGCTCAGCCCCATGACTGCTGCTCCCTCAATCTGGGACCGAATCCGCTCCGGGTTGACGGCAAAACCGCAGTCGATCGCAGTCTCCACCCGCGGAATGATCAGCTTTCCTTGGCGATCCACCCCAACTTCAACAACTGTCGCCACGTAGGACAGGAAGCTTCGGTGTGCCGCGATTCCGAGGCCGCTTCCCTTCGGAAGCGATCTTCCCCAGTTTGCGCGCGAGGCCGCCAAGTTGACCACGTTCCTGAGGCGTTCAGTATCGATGGGATAGGTCGAATACGGATCGCCGTAGTTCCAAAGCGGATCCGTCAAACCGAGTGTTTCAAGCTCAAGCTTTCGCGAAGGTCCGATGATTTCGAGGAGGAAGTCTTTGGGATCCTTCCCCAGGGCTTGCGCGATCTCGGCAATGAAGGATTGTACGGCGAACGCATGAGGTATGTTGTTGACGGATCGAAACCAGCCGATTCGCGTCAGTGCCGGCGCTTCGCCGGTCTCGACGCGGACATTCGGGATGTCCAGCGCGACATCTGCAAGTCCTAACCCGAGTTCAACAACCTGCTCGCGCTTTGGATCAGGCTTGAAATTCGCAAACAAGGTTGGTGCGACAGAGCGATGCCGCCATGCAATCACTTTTCCCGATGAGTCAACGCCTGCGTCCAAACGCGAATAGGTGACCGTATGATAGAAGCCATGATGCAGGTCGTCCTCTCGCGTCCAGGCGAGCTTAACCGGCGCACCATCGAGTGCCTTGGAAAGCAGTACGGCTTCCTGCGCGAAATCCGATTGGCACTTTCTGCCAAAGCCACCACCAAGAAGTGTGACGTTCACTTTCACCCTCTCGATCGGAAGATCGAGCAGCTTGGCGAATGCTTCGCGCGCGCCAAACGGATATTGCAAGGGAGCCCAGACTTCGCACTCCCCATCGCGAATCGTGGCCGTCGCAACCGGCGGTTCCATCGAGGCTTGAGCGAGGTGTGGCACGTAATATTCGGCGGATAGAATCTTTGATGCGGCGGCGAACGCCCGCTCGAAATCTCCCTGATCGCGCTCAACGCGACCCGTCTTACTTGCGACTTCAGCCATCTGCCGTCGATATGCGGCAGAATCGTAGCCGCCATTTTCGCCCTCTTCCCAGTCGAGCTTCAAAGCTTCTCGACCCTTAATAGCCGCCCACGTGTTCGTAGCCACCACAGCGATCCCTCCGAGAGGTGAGAATGCGGCAGGCGGCGCCCAACTGGCCTTGAGCTCAAGCACCTTTTCGACGCCTGGAATCTTGAGGGCATCGGTTGCATCGAAGGATCTAATCCTCCCGCCAACAACGGGAGGGCGAGCAATCACGGCGTATTTCATGCCGGGCAGCCGAACATCGTATCCGTACTGTGCCCTCCCGACTGTGATGTCGAACAGGTCATAGATTGGAACGTTGCCATGGCCGACATACCGGAAAGCATCGTCGGACTTGAACTTCAGGGACTCTACTGGCGGGGTCGGCAAGTCCATCGCGGCTTTTGCGAGTTCACCATAACCAAGCTTGCGGCCGGTCCGTCGATGCATGACCTCGTGATTTGTGGCTTGAACTTCCGATGAGGAAACTCCCCACCTCTTCGCCGCCGCTTGCTCCAGCATCTGGCGCATCGCTGCGCCGACTTGTCTCATCGGCTGGAGGAAGTGACGCATGCTACGAGAGCCGTCGGTGTCTTGATTGCCGTACCGCGGCTCGTCGGCAAGCGCTTGGACTATACGAACCTTCGACCAATCAGCCTCCAATTCGTCTGCCACCACCATCGGAAGTGAAGTTCGAATTCCCGTGCCCATTTCGGACCGATGGGCAGTAATCGATACAATGCCCGACGAATCAATTGAGACGAAGACATGCGGATCGGTGACAACCCCGTGCGGCATTTGCGCGGCCCCGGTTTCATAAGCTTGACCCGGCTCAAGGCCCAAAATCTCAACGGCTAGAGCAAAGGCGGCCACGGCAGCCGTCGAGCGAAGGAATTGACGGCGGCTAACGTTTTCGATTCTTATGCAAGGATCGGATGAGGTCCTCAGCGCATGCATGGTCATCCTTAGACCCCCCTCGAGGCTACGCGCACCGCAGACTGGATCCGCTGGTAGCAGCCGCAGCGGCAAATATTCCCCGCCATTGCATCGCTGATCTGCTGATCGGAAGGGTTCTTGATCTCGGCTAGGAGTGCGGCGGCCTGCATGATTTGTCCTGCCTGGCAATAACCGCATTGCGGGACGCGCTCCTCGCGCCATGCCCTCTGAACGGGGTGATTGCCCTCTGCATCCAATCCTTCGATGGTGATGACTGGTTTCGTAACGTCACCTACGGCCGTAATGCACGACCGGATTGCATCGCCGCCTACGTGCACCGTGCAGGCGCCACACTGAGCAATGCCGCACCCGTATTTAGTGCCCGTGAGCCCGATCACATCGCGAAGCACCCACAACAGCGGCGTATCCGAGGGCACGTCGACCGTGTACGATCTCTTGTTTATCGTAAGCTCAATACTCATCTCCAGACCTCCTCCAGGTCGCGCGTTGATGGCTTGCGAGCCGAGCAATCGACAATTGCAGACAGCCATCAGTCCGGGCGGGCGCAGCACTTCCCCGGCTCCAAGACGCGCAGTCTCGCAGCTATCCGCAGCAGTCAATCGGGTTGAATAGAGAGCGAGGCTCGTCGCTCGAACATCGATCGGCCCCGCAAAGGGACGCCTGTGGTCTGCCCTCCCATTCTTGTATTTAGTCGTTTCAGCTCTTCCGAAGATCGGAAGCGCCAACTCTTGTGATACAGAAGCAGCTGCTTACAATCCCGTTCCGTGCTGATCAAAATCCATCAAAGGCAATTGATGAGGCCGGCGATCAAGATATTGCACGCGAGGCGAATCGGCATCCTCACCATCGAGCAGGTCTCAACGAGCGCGCCAGCGTAAGGAGCGACTTTGCCGAGAGGCGCAGGGCCGCGAAGACACTGGAATATGGCAATCGGCTATGGAGGCCTCACCGCGGCGGCCGCGCTCGACATATTTCGACGCTCGCTTCACCGAGCCGGCCTCATCGTTCTTGGCTCCAGATCATCCGGAAAGCGTCCGTCAAGCCGCATGTCGAGCGTGGAAGTCCTATGGACGGGAGCGCCGCCAAGTATGTGCCCTGGTATTTGGGAGTTTGGAAGGGAGTCGGACGAAACGCGCTTAAGCGGCAGCCAAGAGGAGGCATTCGATTGCGCGCTGTCTCCAACTCGTAATCGGTTGAGATTTGGACCGAGCCGAGGCCAACTCGTGTGAGCACCATCGCGAAGATGGCACGCATCCGGTGAAGGCCGCGGACATATCGGATTACGGTGGCCGGTCTGACGAGGATTATGCAGCGGCCTTGTACCGGCGCCGGCCTTCCGAATTCCAGCGCAGAAGCTAGTTGAGGCGCTTGGCGGGGGTCCTGCAAGCGGGCGAGGACGCCCGGCGCGCCAGGCTGAGGATCGACGTCATTGATCTGGGGGATGTGAAACGTGTAGACGTGCGGCAACCTTCTTCGCAATCCGCAAAACGTCCAGTTACCGCGACCGACGGCAATAGGCCGGTTCTCGCGCTCAGCTCATGAACAGCCGCACGTCGTCGAGAATGCCCTATCAGGTTAAGCGAGCTTTGCACGGTGCTCACGCGGTCGCTTATGTTGCATGTGCGGACGACTGCGTTCGCTGCGCACGCAAATCCGCTCCTGTGGTGTCAGCAATTGATCTCGCGCTCGATGGCAAGCAGCTCACCGATGCTGGCGCGCGCATGGGCCGCCTCTATCGCGATGGACGCATTTTGCGAGGCCACCTCTCCGGAGCGAAATCGAGATCGAAGAAGCTGTGCCGCGCAAGCGCCCCGGTCGCAAACGTTGGCGCAGCCCCGCTCCGTAGTCTCGTTAGGAACGGCTCTAGCTTTCCTGAAAGGATACCAAGGCCGATCCTCCCCTTGATCGAGGCGACCTATCGTGGCGAGAATGCCGACGCCGCTCTGCTCGGAGCCAAGAACTTCGACGCCGAGTAGGCAATCGCTAAGCGGCGATTAGAGTGGCATAGCGGGCGAGTGGGAGCGCCTCATGCCGTTGATTTGGGCGGCTGTTCTAGGTCGCTCGCTCGAAGATGACGTTGATATCAGTCATTGCAGCAAGCCGGTATGATCTGCATTCCATCAGATTAATAATCCGAGCGCTGTTGCCCTTTAGAAAATGCTCACTCGGCTCGCACTGGATGACGCTCGGCCTGATGCGCTCGTAGTCGATGGCCTTGACGAGATCGTGATCAAGCCCTTCGCAATCGATCGACAAGAAATCGATCTTGTTGGTATAGGGGGTCAATAGCTCATTGATACCGAGAGCGCTTACCTCGATATGTTCTCGGACACCTCCCAAGCCGTCGAAATCGCCGAAACTTTTGACATGCGCTTCATCCACTGAGGAAAGCTCATGCGCGTTTCCGATGAAGAGCGTGGCAGACGCTTGCGGAGCTGGCAAGACAATAGATGGCACGAGAACGTCTTTCGGACGCACAGCCCTGATCAGCGCACCCAGTTCGGGATTGGGTTCGACTAGAACGCCTCGCGCGCCTCTTTGGTACATAAGATACGTACTCGAGGTAGAAACGGGATGATTTGCGCCAATCTCAACATAGAACACGCTGTCCCAAGTTCTTTGGCTTTTGTAGAGTCTTGCAGCCAAGATTCCTTCAACAATGACGTCTTCTCCGGCTTGTGCGTAGCTGACCGGGGCGAAGTGCTCGATCCGAGAGTTCGGAATGTTCAGCCTATCGATCTCTCGGTTTATGGACCTGTTTTCAAACTCGGACAACATGGGCAGGCTTACCCTCCAATGTAATGTGGGATCTTGGTGCAAGGCCGCCAGGACTGGTCTGCCGGGACGGCTCTTACTGATCATCGCAGCAATCGGCGTGCCACCCGTAGATATGATGCCCGCTTGCTTAAATGCCTACGTGCTGGAATGTATCCTCGAATGGCCGCTACACTTTGTCGGGCTCGCGACATCCGCGCCATCAACCTAACGTCCATGATTGATAAACATGGAAGCTTAAGAGCACTAGGACGTACGAAATAGCGATGTCACATCGACGGACTCGCGGGTTGTGCTTCAAAGACGGACATGGAGTTTGAGCCATATACAAACGCTGCTACACCAGGGTTGCAGGATACGCGGTGCGATAGATGTTTTGGGCCCACCGTTTTCACGTCTCCATAGTGACCATCCCTACTCGCTCCGCGAGCTAGAGCCCAATTCGGTCGGCATCGAGAGGCCAGAAACGCTATGCTCAGGGTGGATTAGGTATTTCAGCTCGCCTTCCCGCAGCTACCGGGACAGTGGACTGTGCGGTGGCGGCCAAGTCCGCCACCTGCAGTCTCACATGCCCTTCGCTCGGCGCGCTCAATTGCGAAATTCGCCATTAAGATTGCTGGAACATCTGGCTTCGCGCTCGCTAAGAAGGTTATAGCGCCGATTATCCTGCCGCCGCTGAAGGACGCCGGCTTTGACCTGATCTGGTTCGGTATCGAGACGACGATCGTGATGGAGATCGGCCCCATCCATCCGCCGGTCCCGCTCAACATCTTCCGGGCCATAATGCCGTTCGAAGCTTAGAGCGAGGAGCAAGCCGTTTTAGTCAAATTTGTAGGAGCCCTGTAAGAACGTGCCCCATCGTTCCATGCGATAGTCGGCGGGAAAGGGGCCGTGGGTAACAGGAAAGTAGTCGCCTTCCTCGGCTTCGGTGGAGAGTTGCATTCGCTGGTTTGACGTCCACATGGCCCAGTAACGGCCACCGACGCCGACGCTGAAGTTCTTGGTGATGAAGTAGGATAAGACTGCCTCGACCTGTACACCACCGCCACCACTTGCGCGTTGATCGGCGAAGGTCGTGAAATGGCGCAGCAGATGGTTGTCGCGCCCCTGGAAATCCGTCCAAGGCAGGTAAGCAACATCGGCACTCATTCGCCAACGATCGAGCAACATGGTCTCAACGCTAAGGCCAATACGCAGCGCGTTCCAATCAGTGTCCTGGCTGCCCACTATCCTTTTATCACCTGGCGCCAGACATGCAGCGTAGGGCGAGGCGATCTGAACGCAGCCTATCGTATCAGACTTCTGGCCGTAGTAGCTCCAGCCCATGAACCCACCGACCTTGAAGGTGCTGCCGCGCAGGAAATCGTAGCCGGCATCGGCGGTGTAGTACGTGAACCTTCCGTTGGCCTGACCCGATCTTGTGTTGCGATAAGCGAGCGGGTCCACGCCCCAATCTTCATCGTTCATATTTCCGTTGTTGAAGCGCCCGAAGCCGATATTGCCCTTGAGGAAGATCCCCCAGGGGCTGTCCAGCCGTTCGAACAACTCACCAGAAATCCCGTCCAGCCTATGATAGGTGAGCCTTGATATAAGATCACTTCTTCCGACGTCCCATTGAAACCTTCCTCGGCTTAGCCACAGCCGTGTGCCGCCTTCCAGCGACCACCCGTCAGTAAAGCCACTGGGCGAGGCGCTGACCGTCCGTTTCGTTGCGTATAGCGGGCTATCCGACGATACTGGTGCTCGTGGGTCTGCGTCAAAATGGTAGTTCAGTCCAAGCTTTCCGATGTGATAGCTACTGGACAAGCTGGTCGTGTTGGCGGGGACGGTTGCCAGCGGCGGAACCTGCAGGGTCGGAGGGGTCGCGACACTTGGTCCGTTGAACCTCAAATAGTCGTACCCTAGCGTCAAGGACCATGCGTTCGTGAGGGCTTGCTCGACGCCCAGGCCGATTGTGCCACCGACACGATCATAGTCGAAAGGGGTGGCATTCTGTGGCGCCAAGCCAAATGGGCTAGTTGGGCCAGCGAATTCGTTGTTGTTGGCGACAACCCCGCTATTGTGCTGCCAGGCCAAGCCCCCCTTGAGATAAACAAGCGTTTGGCCATGCGGGCCGAACGCATACCCAAGGCGACCCGTCCCGGTGACAAACACGCTTGGACTGGCGTTGCAGTTTGCGCTGATGACAGAGCTCGAGGCGGCAAGACAGGTGTTTTTACCGTCGGAGACAGCGCGACTGGCATCCAGTTCGACGCCAAGAACCCAGCGCTCCCTCTGCCAGTTGTAGCCGATCTGACCTCCGGCCAAGAACACAGGGGTGTCGACAACGTCCCCATAGAGTGACCGGCCATAGGGATCGCTGAATGATGTTCCCCCGTAGCCCCCGCCGATGTGCCCGCCGATATACCCTCCGGTCCAGCTCCAGATGGCGGGTGGGACCTTCACTGCCGGCTTAAGATCGGCCGAATTGACGGCACCGCCTGCGAGCGCAGCTGTTGTGACGCTGTAAAAAAGAAGTTGGAATCGCATTTCGCCTCACGAACACAGATCGCGCGCCACCTTGCAAAGAAGACCGAAGGGCCGACGTTGTTGGCGCAGCTTCCACGGCGGATGTGGTTTGCAGGATCTAGGCCAGCGGACGCCATGCGCATTCCCTGCGGTTTTCGATCGCGGTGTTGTCTTCGCAACAAGATCGGTGAACTTTGAAGCAGGCTGCGCGTCTAGGATCGGACGCGAAGCTCATGCTGCACGGCGTCGACCGATTGAAATAAAGGAATGCTCTTATAAGGGCCCTTCTCTTGCTCGAGGTCCCTAGGCTTGGCACCGCCCCGGCAGCGCCTAGCTCGTACGGAACGGACGGTACCTTCTTCACAGCCTGCGATAGCAGACCCCGGAGATCTGAAAACGGGAAAAACCGGATCGCCCACCTTCGGGAGAAGAGGTCGTTGCGTGTCGCGCTGAAGAGACATCGCGACGAGAGACCCAGCGCGATCGGGCGTCCTACTTGCCGTCCCAAGCGGCCGCCCCTTCAGGCAGGCATCTGTCTGGTCAACGCGTGCCCAACGTCAGTTTCTTGTGCGCCTTTGAATGGCGACACCTACGCGCCACGCTTGCCGCATGGCTACCAATCAGCAAAAAGAGAAGCTTCTGCGGTTTTATCCCCCTGATGAGGCCTGCGGATCGATGCTTGATTTATGTCAGGTTGTTGGGACGACCCACCACGTCAGCGGAATCAAGGTAGACCGCCTCACCGATCTGTACACGACGAAGCTGCTGACGATACGCGCCGCTGCTGGTCTCGTATACCCTTTCGATCGTCCGATGCACGTCCCCTCCCTCGTCGATGAAGACCTCAGTGAGGGCGCGACCCGTCATCGTTGCTGGCCGTGGGATTCCCAGAAGACTGAGCACTGTCGGCGCAAAATCGCAAATGCTTGAAGGGACTTTTGAGACGAAGCCGCCTTTGACGAGCGGTCCTGCCAAAATGCCGACAGACGACATCTCCTTGGCATGCAACCCGCCATGCACTCCGAAGCCGACTGGCCCATCCGCACTCCAACTGCGACCGATAAGACCAAATGGATCGAGGCCGCCATCCGAAAGAAAAGAAAAGAGGATGTCCGCCGATCGCACATTTTCGGCGAACACCAAACGGCGCGCGAAACTGCCTGGTGCAATGCCATCGACTGCGCCGCCCGCAGTGAACACTGGACCGCACCAGGCCCTTTCGATCATTGCCCCGACGGCACGGCGGATAACGGACTGCGATGGCTTGGCGAGGTAAATTGCTCCGACCTGCCCAGGTATGACGATGGCATCGATCCCGGCCGCCGGTGCCGGGCCGCAACGCAGCCCCGCACCCTCAAGCGTCTCGAAGAGATCGGCCCGCTCGTGCACCGTCACGTGCCCATGATCGGAGGCTGCGATCAGGTGCACGCCTTGGCACACGCCTTCAGCTTCCCACCAATCGAGCACGCGGCCGAACTGCCGATCGACAAAGCTGATCGCTTCCAGAGTTTTTAGCGCGCCGGTTCCACAATCGTGGGAGGAACTATCTGGCTCGCCGAACGAGAGGATTGCGACGTCGGGCCGAATTTGAGGCCAGACGACGTCCAGGAACGCTGAAGTCAGAAAGGCTTGAGAGGCGAGATCCGGGGTGCCAGGAGGCGGCGGCGCAGGCGTTGGCCCCAGCAGGCACTCCACCTGTCTGAGCATCTCGGCCGAGGTCGCAATGCAAGGAAAATGGCCGGAGAGGGTCACCTGGCCAAACTTTCGCGCCTTATGGTTCAGCAGGCGGGTTGCCCCCGCCGAGTTGGAGGCCAGGACTGACAAGGTCATGCCGTTCGCCGCGAGAATCTCGCCAAGTGATGGCACACCGAGTAGATGGCCGCCGCTCGCGGCATCGAGATCCTCGATCAGACGCGCGTCACTGGTGTCGACCAAGCGCGCTGCCGGAAGGTGCCGGTCGAGATACTCATTTCCAACAATGCCGTGGCGATCCGGCGTTGCTCCCGTGATGAGGCTCGTGAGTGCTATTCGTGTTTCGCTGGGATAGACGGTGCGCTGCCGGGTCAACACCGCACCACGGCGCTGAAGCCTGACCAGATTCGGCGTCAGTGATGGTTTGACGAGATCGGGCCGAAGCCCATCAAATAGCACGATGAGAGCCCGATACCGGTCCGGTCGGTTGAACATAACGTAAGCTTTCGTCTAACTGGGAAGTAGTGGATCAGGATTGGCCGGGGCGTGGCTGACCTGACGCAGCCCAACGCCTTGTCTTTGCGGACGGACGCTGATCGCTTGCGCGAGGGTGATGCCGAGAAGGAGCCCCCAGTCACCAAAGCCTGGCCCGCACACCGACTGATGCCGTGTCGGGATCACTGGCGAGCGAGCGCCAGCAGCTCTCCCCGGTCGCAGACGAGGCCCGGCGAGATTGGACCGCGACTGCAGCGCTAGCGGCTTCTGAGCGACGTCAGGTGAGACATCCAGCGATCCACGGGCAGCCTTGCCTCGCGAACAAAAATAACAAATGCTTGGTCCGATTGAACCTGCCCTGCGCAGTAGCCGATCCTGATCTGATCGACGTTGCGGTTGAGCCTGGAGCCGTGGCTGCTGTTCATGTGGCGGCTTGATTCCGATATATCGCTGGCCCGTGGCCAGAGTAGCGCGGCTGGGGCGCTCGCAGACACCGGTCCGCGGGTGAAAACTCGATATGGCCTGATTGAGAGTCGTCGCGTCAGCGCGTTTCGCATGTGGCTGAGCCGCGCGACCTGTCACAGCGTCGCTTTCGAAGGGAAAGGACCCGTTGAGCCATTCTGCCGCGGATGACAAGTTGGAAAGCTCGAAAATTGCGAAAGACGCCTTGAGGAGTCCTACCTGCTTACGAACGAGCTAACCACTTCGGTTATCCGATTTTTACAATGGAATGATCGAATAATACGATGCTAAGCGTCTCTCTACGCTTGTAGAGCATCGTCCAATTTTCAGTCAAACTTGAGTTTCGACTCGCCCGCAGCGGCCCGGATAAGTATCCCGCCTGTCGTGGCCGTTTAGGATCAGTGATGATGGGCGCATCAGTGAGTGCGGCTTGTCAGGATGCGGAACCTGAGGACGAGAAGTGCCGCATAGATTGTCGTTCCGGCCGACAAGCCAATCCATATACCAGTGGCGCCAAGACAGACCTTCAGTCCGAGCCAATAGCTGAGGGAAAAGCCGATCAGCCACCAACCAATGACCGCAAACAGAAGCGGCGTCCGCGAGTCCCTCAGTCCGCGCAGGCTGCCTGCCGCAATGCACTGGACAGCGTCAGTGATAAAGAGCGTTGCGCCGACCACGAGGAGCTCCGCAGCAAGACTAATCGTTGCCTCCGAACCGGCCGATCTGCCCAGAAAGAGCTCGACGATCTCAAAACGCGCGGCGATTAGCGCGAGCGTTAGCGATGCCGCTATGACAATACCGATCAGCATCGCCGCCAGATGTGCCTGCTTGGCGCCTGCACAGTCGTTGCGGCCGGCCGCATAGCCGACGCGCACGGCTGCGGCCGTGCCAACGCCCAAATATATCATGAACAGGATCGCCGCGATCTGTACAGCGATCTGATGAGCGGCCAGTGCACTGGTGCTGATCAAGCCCGCCAGGAGCGACGTGGCCCAAAATAGTCCCGACTCGATCAATGAAGCCATTGATATTGGCGTGCCGATTGCGATGAGCTGTCGCATTGCGCGGCAATCGAAACGCGAGAGATGCGCAAGCACATGATAGTTACGGAAAGGACGACGCAGTGCAGCGAACCACAAGCCGGCCAAACACATGCTGCAGTTCACCAGCGTGGTCGCAAGACCTGCCCCGAAAAGCTCCAGCCGAGGCAGCCCGAACGGCCCGTAAGCCAGCATATAGACCAGCAAGGCATTCAGGGGAGTTGCTGATAGCGTAATCCACAAGATGGGCTGTGGCCGATTGACCCCGCCCATGAAACCGCGGATGGCCAAGAACGAAAGTGCCGGCGCCGCGCCGAAGCCTAATCCGAGGAGGTATTGCTGGGCGAGCCGCGCCACATCGGGGGCTTGGCCCAACGCAAGCAGTATTTGCTCTGCTCGCAGCGTCACAAAGATGATTGGGAAAGATAGGATCAGGGCCGCCCAGAACCCCATGCGCAACGCACCCCGCACGGCAGCTAGATTATTCGCCCCAAACGCGCGCGCTGTAATAGGCGCGATGGCACTGAGTAGCCCCACGCCGAAAGTGAGACTAATGAAATAGAACCGGCCTGCCAGCGCGGCCGCGGCGAGCGCCTCAGCGCTGATGCGCCCGATCAAGACAAGATCAGTTGTGATCATCACGATCTGCCCAACCTGCGCCAGCACCATTGGCAACGCGAGTTTCGCGATTTCGGCGAGCTCGACAGCGAAACAATGCTTAGCCGCCCTTCTCGTCACTTCTGGGCGCGAATTCGATGCCAGCTTGCTGCTGTCTTGTTCATGTCATCATGCTGCCGCTGGCCTCGGCGAGCGAAGAACTGCTTCTTCACGACAGCATCCCCGTCCTGACGTGAACTCGTGGTCGGTCCGCGATACTGGCTCAACTGCAGCCTCGTTCGGCCTCAAGTGCATAAGTTCCAAAATGGACCACGGCTTGAAAGCTGGGCTTCAACGAGTGTGGCCGCGATTGTCGCATGCAATAAGTGGAGGAGAGCTCGCGGATGCCGTCGCAAAATTGCCGATCATCATTCACGCAATGATGGCGACGCATCATCGCTGAGCGAGGCTGATCAAAGAGTCGAGTTCATGCGTGAGACTGCGTTGACGCTGCAGGTTTGACGACCCAAACTCGGACCTGATCCACGCCACGAACTGAAGGCTCATCATCCCGTAAGCAAACCCTGCATTGCTGCGCAATCGATGAGGCCCACCCTTCAAGGCGCGTGCCAACTGCGACAGCTGGATGCTTGCTTTCATCCGAAACGGACCTGTCGGGGGATCGACAGCCTGTCGCAAAAAGGACGATCGGTATCGCACGCTCAGCCCAAGTGGACGCCAATGCGACCGCACGATGAGTGCCGATTTTATGGTTTATGAAGTCCGGGCGGGAAGATCATCACGAACGCTGAAAGCTCGCCTGCTCGACTTGATTTACCGATGTGCAATCACATTGATGAGCCACGCGGACTCGATTCCGGACTTGGCACCTTGAAAGATGAGGGAGCTCTCGGCATTGGGCACGCACGTCAGAAGGCATAGAATGGACGGTGACTTCCCCTTCCCTGGGTTTTGCGCACGGCTAGCCGCGTTCGTCTGCGCCCAAGCGAAGGCGAGCAATAGACAGGTCTTGTCTGGAGCAAACCGGACCAGCGGTTTCCCGTCGCCAATCGCATCTTACTGGCTGGAATCTGTTGAACTGCACGAGATACCGGTGCTCCTGACCTCGTCAACGCCTCCAATGCGCGCCGTTGATATTAGTTTGGTGGTGGCGCTGTCCGGCTCGATGCGAAGCAGCTCCATGAAACCAAGTAGCGCTTGCTGCGATGGCCGCATGCTTCATAGCGCCCCGACGATCTCGCGCCCTCCGGGGGATGGCACCCGCCAGCTTGCGGGTCAGCGAGTGCGAGAACGTAATAAGAACAAACAATCGACCCCTCGGATCGACCGTCTCGTGAGGCGACGCGCAGCTCGGCTCGGACAGGCAGCACGATTTCGAGCTGCAAGGGCACATGAAAGCTCGAAAGCTGCATATGAAATGCGGTACTCTGGTCTGTTGATTAGCCGCTCCGGCAAGGTTTCCGCTTTAAAACCGATGATGTGCGCTACGGCATTGTCGTGCTTTCATTGAATCGTTACGCGCCCACATGAGCTTTCAGCTATCCATACTGAAGATACTTGCCGGGCAACCTGGCGGCCGAGCCAGGCTTGAACTCATCAAACAGCACTTGGCGATCTTTTACACCAGCGGGCCCGAGTGGCCGGCTCGCATGAAGCGCATCGCGAGCCGCGAGCCGAACCTCGATATCTTCGGACAAAAGCTGATCGAGCGGCAGGAAGGATATTGGATCATCACTGCGCAGGGACGGAAGATTCTGGAGATGCTTGAGGTCCTTGATGCCTCTGAGAAGCTCGATCAATCTGTTGCCCAGGGCCAGCCCGAGGCACAGGTCGAACCGCCAGCCGGCGATGAGCGACCACCTTTGCCGGCTGCGCCGCCACGATCGATCGCCCGCAGGATTCGTCCTCCGCGTAAAGGATTATGGAGGCGTGAGGGACGCTCAGTGTGAGACGTACCTATCGCGGCAAGTCCTTACACGCAACTCTTCGATAATTTCTTTGAAAGTTCCGTTTGGAAATAATGCAGTGGCAATGGGGTTGTGAAGTGGTTGAACGCAACAAAGGAATACGTTTCATCCGGACGGAAGACGGGGGAGCTGACGCCTTCGTACACATCAGCGCGGTTGAGAAGGCCGGCTACACTAATCTCGCGGAAGGCGCCGCGCGGCCTAGTTCGGTCCTCTGCCACAAGATGCACTTACGTCTGAAATGCCGTGCATTCAGCACATTTTGATTGAGCATGGGGCAACGATCTGCATTTGGCGGAATAACTATCTCTGGCGGCAGCAGCGGTGGGGACGCGCCAGATCGGTGCGGGATCCTCGGGGGCTTTTGGCAGGACCGCCAAAACAACAGGGATGCAAATTGGCTGCAATCCGGAAGGCGGCGTGACGACGCTGATCACGCGACAGTCCAATTGTTCAGCCTGTGATTACGATGGCAATAGTGTCCGGTCACAGGACTGAACGAGCGAAGCCGCTGGAGCCGTAATCAGCGATTTCGTGCCCGTTGACGTTGCCGATCTGCTCCATCAGTCCGTCGGTGTCGCCGACGCCGTGTCGCTTCAGTCGCTTTCGTCTTAGCACTGCTCCTGAAGGTCGTGCGCCCCAAAACAACCGGCGTACCTTCCGCGCCCAGTTCTTTCTGACGTCTATCCTAGCGACGGCTCGTGATCTTCTTGCTCCTTCCCGCCATCGGGCTGACTGCCCTCGTGGTCTTCGTCAAAGATCGCACCTGAACCGTTTGTAGAGACTTCCCTGATTACCGCTGCCATCAACCGTGATGCTTAACGTCTATCCCGCCACCGGCACGCGCGGGTGATTTCCAGAGCCGAGACGCGGCGTCCGCCGCCTCCTGCTCGCCGTCACCAACCGACAAGGGATTCAGCGTCGCGAAAGCGACGGCAGATCAGCCGTAAAATCCGATGAGGAACCGGATAGCGAGGAACGCGCCGCTGACCACGATCGCCGTTGCCGCGATCGCGAAAAGAACTCGCCAGCTCTCATGCATGCCGCTCAAAGCCCCGCATAGCTCCTCGTACAGCTGTGCTTCCTCGATACAGCCGGCCGTGCAATCGAGCAAGGGCGGAGCAGATCCTCGTCCGTGCGGCCGTGCGTTGATCGAACGGAAGGCGCCGCTTGCGGTAAGTTTCGAGGAAGCCTCTACGCGCCCCGGTAAAGGAAGCGATCAACATCAACGTTCAACCGGCCTTTAGGCTGCCAACGCCTTCTTCGCTGCCTGAGCAAGGAAGCCAGAACGCGCGAAGCCTTGCTGCTCCGCGCGCCGGTCAATTTCGTTCAAAACGTCGGCGGGGAGGGTGATGTTCACGCGAACGCTATTTACCTCTTCGGCTGGGGCCGGGATCAAGACGGCAACGCCATCCCTGTTCTCTGCATTGGCCAAGATCTGTTCGAGAGACGAGGGCTCTGGAACGGCTTCACCGTGCTCAGCCACCCCCGAAGATGAAGGGCCAACGCTTCCCCCGCCATCGCGCGAGCTCCGTCCAAAGTACTTCCTGCGCTGATCACGCCCGGAAGATCAGGAAACGAGACGCCGTAGTCGCTATCTGCATCCTTGTGAATTAGGGCGATGTCGTATCACATGATGCTCTCCAGTGAGCCCCAGTGGCTCTCCCGGGCGGTATCCAGCGCCCGCTTATCTCAGCTTCAGTGCGGACTGCTTTTCGATGCTCCGGACCGTTCCAATCGGAATGTCTTTCTTAGGGTGAGGGACTGTCACGCGACCGGTTTGGTCGAATGCTTGAACTGAATGTGGCTGCCTTCAGGACTGCCTTGGCGTATAAATGCACACTTCATATGTCAACGCTCTAATACACACGCGCGGAAACGAACCCGGAGTCCGCCGGCATGGTCTCGAAGGGGAAATTTGTCGCCTACTATCGGGGCTCGACCGACCACCAAGGGCGAGGCAGCCCTAGGGCCTCAAGCGCAACGCAACTGGCGGGGTGGCTATCTGCGCAAAAGACGGAGGCGCCGCACTGACCAAAAGTTTGGCCATAGATGAGGAAGGCCCCCGGCGGGCATGCCGGAGGCCTCCTTGGAGGCTAGCTTCAATGCACAGAGCCTTTTTCGTATCTCCTTTTGCTGGGTTTGGCTGAGACTCACCAGTTGCGCTGAGCGCGTAGCAGCAGCGTCAGCGTGTTCTGGTCTTTTAACGCGTAGGTCGCAGCGGGTTTGGCGACGGCCGACTGCAGCGGCAATGTAGCCGTGCTTCCGCTCGCGTATTTTTGGTCGAGCATGGTGTAGGCGAGGTCGGCCGTAAAAGTCAGATTCCTGACCGGAGTCCAGCGGCTGACGACGCCAACAGCCGCGAAGTTGAAGTCGGGATTACAGCCGGCCATGCCGGTCGAAAGCGCAAGTCCTGCAACGAAAGCATTGCAGATGTAGCCCTTGGCAGTACTTCCATACCGAACGGCAGCCCAACCGCCGTAAATGGCGGTATTCCACATTGGATTCCAGTTATGGGTGTAGCCACCACGGAAGCCGTAGGTCGTGGTCAACTCCTGACGAGCGCCGGAAACGAACACGGAGTCGGACAGACCAGCCAGGCCGACGCTCTGGTAGCCGCTCGTCAAGCCCGTACCTCCGTACATCGCGTACGTTGTCGGCATCAGATCGTTGAAGTTGTAACGGCTCGCACCATTCGTATACGCGGCGGACAAGTTGATCGTGTCACCTATCCCTGTCGGGATATTTTTGAGTGATAAGGCCACCTGAGCAGCCCAGCCCCACTTGTCGCTTGGATGGCCGCTTGTTTCGTCAACGCCGTAATAGGCCGCATGGTTATCATGCGCAGCAAGTGACGCCTGAAAGAGGCCCCAGGCCTGATCGATGCGGGCCATCGCGATAAGGTCGGGGGAGCGCGAAGCGCCGATGTCGTTGGCACCGTAGGCTCCGGTCGCAAGGCCGGCGGCCGTGGCACCGCTCACGTTCCAGATGTTGGTTGTACCATAGACGACCTGGTCCTGCGCTGATAGCGACGCTGTGATGCCTTGGCCAAAGTCGGCGGTATAGGTCAACTGGTTCACGCCCGTGACCCAGCCGCCACCACCGGGTAGATCGTCATATTCGTTCGCGGGATAGTTGGTCCAAGGCGCGGAGAACTGCGAGACCGCCTTTCCTACGGTGAAACCGGCGAACTGGATGAACGCGGAGTAGACGCCGAGCGATCCCTGTGCGATCGCTCCACTGCCCTGTCCTCCGGACACAGCTGCGTTATAGGTGGTTGCGCCTCCTCCGTCGCCTGCACCGGCACCGACGTAGCCGCCCGATGTCCAGCTGAACACGCCTTGGAAGTAGGTGCGAACCGCGCCGTACTCGGTCGCACTACGCGTGTCGATATTTAAGCTCTCCCGCGATCGCCAGGTGTAGTAATTACTCAGACGGTTTCGAGCTCCGGCCACACCATTCGCTGCTGGGTCAAAGTCGCTATTGCTATTCAAGACCAAGTCAGCGCGCAAGTAGCCGCCGAGCTTGATGCATGTGTCAGTGCCGGGAATATAGTAGAAGCCGGCGCCATATAGCGCGCAAACCTTCACGTACTCGATCGCCTTGGACTTAACGGGAAGATCTGCTGCTTGTGCAGCGCCCAACGCAAATAGGCCTGCCGCCGACGTCAGTCCAATCCGCTCGATCATTCGATATGGAGATCTCAAATTTGAGAATGTCATTGCCCGATCCTCTAGGTCAGAACTTGTGCGGGCGAGGCTGTATCGGCGGCACGCAAACCTTTGGTGACGGACATCAAATCATGCGATGGCGCGTTCTGATTTGATGATGCATTCCAAACAAAACAGATCGGCTTGAACAACAGGCGCACTATCGACCCCTTGGTCGATATCCACACTCACCCAATAAACTCCATTGATGGCTTGACGGAGCTTCATGACTTCTCCTGGTGCGCTTTTTTGGTGCGAGCGGAGAGTACATGGCCACCTTCATCCAAACTCTCAGCCGCCTTTGTCCTGTTAAGCTGCGCCTGTGTGCCGAGAAGGCTCATTCGAAGCTAAAAGCCGCGTTGGCTGATGCTTAACGTGGGCACGATGAGAAAGGCATGGAGCTCTGTTATTGCCGGTCGCGCTGAATGCCAAACGAACGAGCTCGAAGCTGAATCGATCGTGATCAAGAGAGCAGAGTGAGCGGCAAAGGCGGCGGTCACCGGAAATCGGCTCACCAAAAACATGCGGAAAGTCAAATGCGGCTTCTTCCGCCTGCCGACTTCCGGCCAGTCATGCCCTTGAGACAGGCATGTGCTCGATCAGACCGCCAAACGCGACCTGTTGGCGTCGGGTGGCCAGGCCTCAAGTCGGGCGTAAGCTCAATGCAAACTGCACGCACGACATCAGACACAGACTGCCTTCCACGAGCACCGATGTATGTCGCGCCGCTGGAATTGGTCTGCATGGTCGGGCTGACTTCCCGATCCCGCGACCAGCTCGATCCGTAACTCTCTTAGTTTCCGACCAAAGAGATGAACAGCGCGGTTGTGCCGCGAGCTAGAGATTCAAGTTCAGGAACTTAACGAATGATGCTCGCGCGCGGCGGTCTCGTCCTAGTGAAGTTGTCCCGAGCTCATCGTGGACGCCGTATGCCGCCGGCAGATGATTACGGGCCGCTTTGAAGTCTCGCCTTCACGCTCAAGACGATGGTACGCATTTATGCCATCTCATGACTAATCATGCACCCGATCAACGATATCGCCACGTTTCCGAAACGCGCGCAGACGGCTTTGCCGCTGGCAGCATAGCTCAAATGCCGAGGCGGTCCATTAAGCCCAGCCGCTCGGGCCGCTGCCGATCCTGCCCCGGGTCAACGAAGCGCCCTTCCCTGTCCGACTGCCACAGGCGCCAGATCGGTGCAGCTGGTCGCAAGGCAATGTTGCTGTGCGAAGCGATCAGCCGCCGGGACTCCGGAGCTCACGACAATGTCTTGTCGATCCGGTCGCGCAGCCAATCGCCGACGAGCGAAATCGACAAAGTCGTGAGCGAGATGACGAGCGAAGGGAGCACAAGGACCCAGGGAGCACGGGTCAGATAGTCACGACCATAGCCGACCATATTGCCAAGCGATGTAAGCGGCGGCTGCACCCCAAGTCCAAGAAAGCTAAGGCCGCTCTCGAGCAGGATGATGTCCGGAAAGGCGAGCGTCATGGTGACGATCAAGCTCGAGGCGATGTTCGGCATGATGTGGCGCAGGTAGACGCGCCATGGACTTGCACCAAGCTGCCGTACGGCGATCACATAGGTTTGCTCGTTCGCACTCATCGCAAGCGCGCGGGTGATGCGAGCGTAGCGCTCCCATCCGTGCAGGCCAATGAGCCCCACGAAGAGGAGAAGCGAGTTACCGAAGAAAGCAAGCACCGCGAGCGCCAAAACGAGAAAGGGCATGCTTGCCTGGAAATCGACACAGCCGAGGATGACCTGCTCTACCCAGCCGCGGAAGTGAGCGGCCAAAAAGCCAAGCGTGATGCCAAGGACGGCCCCGATCAACGTCGCCCCGAAAGCAATAAGTAGGCTGATGCGGATGGATATGAGCAGGCGCGCCAGCACGTCCCGGCCGAGCTCATCTGAACCGAAGGGATGCGCCATGGTTCCGCCTAGGCCAAGAGGTGCAGCGAGGCGATGATGAAGGTCGAGGGCTGCATAGTCATAAGGAGCGAGGTGATCAGCAAAGATTGCGACAAGAAGCATGAGAACCAGCCAGGCAACTGCCATTCCGATCGCTCGGTCGCGCCACCACCACCACACCTTTCGCGTCTTTGAAGACGGCAGAACCTGGTCTGCGGAAGTGCTCGACAATTATCGTCTCCCAGAGCGCAACTGGCGCAAACGCGGATCGAGCATGCCGTAAAGCAGATCGATCGTAAGATTGGTGGTGATCATGGCGGCGGCCACGACGAGCAGGATGCATTGGACGACAGCCAAATCGCGACTGGCGACCGAGACGACCAGCAGGCTGCCAAGGCCTGGCCACGAATATACACTTTCAACGAGCACCGTTCCCGCAATGAGATTTCCGACCATGAAGCCGACGATGGTCAACAGGGCTATCGCGGCATTGGGCAGAGCGTGACCGGCCACGACCCTGGCCCAAGGCACGCCCTTGGCGCTCGCGGTACGAATGTAGGGCTGTCCGAGCACCTCGAGCATGGCGCTGCGGCTGAAGCGCGCCAAAACGGCCGCGCCGCCCAGACCGAGCGTGATGACGGGCAGAATCAAATGGCGCCAAGTGCCCGCGCCGCCCGAGGGGAACCACGGGAGCTCGACTGCGAAAGCGAGTACGAACACGAGGCCGAGCACGAAAGATGGCACCGTGAAGCCCAAGACGGCAGCCAGCATCACCAATCGGTCCGCGAGACTATCCCGCTTGAGGGCGGCGTAGATGCCTGCCGGAATGCCGATCATCAGGTTGAGGATAAGTGCAGGCGCAGTCAGCGTCAGCGTGACAGGAATGCGCTCGGCAACGACGGTGATCGCGGCACGCCCGTCACGCATCGACTGGCCGAGATCTCCATGAACCACCGCAAAGATGTATCTGACGTATTGCACCCAGAGTGGCGCATCGAGCCCCCAAGCCTTTCGGAAAGCCTCGATCGCTTCCGCCGGGGTTTCCGGCGACAACAAGGCCAGGGCGGGATCGCCAGAGGCGCGAAGCACCGCGAATGCGAATGTGACCACGATTGCGATGGTCAGGAGCGCGCGTGCCAAGCGGACCAATATGAAGCGAGCCATCATGTCTCCTTGTCGAATTCGGCACTGCGATCGCCGACCAGATGGCAGGCGACGCGCCGCCCGCCAGGAGCGGATCTGAGCTCTGGGGCGAACCGCGCGCAAAGCGGAAGAGCGACCGGACAGCGAGGATGAAATGCGCAGCCGCTCGGCCGCGCAGCCGGATCGGGCGGATCTCCTTGAAGGATGGCGCGAGAGCGATGTCTGCCTGGTCTTGGCACCGCTGAAACGAGCGCCCGCGAATATGGATGCAAGGGATCCAGAAGAACCGCCTCGGACGCCCCTTCCTCGACGATGCTACCGAGATACATCACAGCAATCCGATTGCTGATCAGCCGGACCACTCGCAAATCATGGCTGATGAAGATCATCGCCATGCGCCGCCGCTCCTGCAGGTCCCGCAGAAGATTGATCACTTGCGCCTGGATCGAGACGTCGAGTGCCGATACTGGCTCGTCACAGACAATGAGATCTGGATCGGTGGCCAGCGCCCGAGCCAGGACGGCGCGCTGGCGCTGGCCGCCTGAAAGCTCATGCGGAAAGCGCCTGAGGTGATCGGTCCTGAGCCCCACATCGGCAAGAAGCGCATTGACCCGCCCCTCTCGTTCCGACTTGCTGCCAAGCCCATGAATTTCGAGCGGCTCGGCTATTTGCGCGCCGATCGTCAGACGGGGATCGAGCGCAGCTAGCGGATCCTGGAACACCATCTGGATTCGCATCCTGAGCCGGCGCCATCGACTGTCGTCGATAGCAGGCAAAGCTTCTCCGCCGAAACTCACCTTGCCAGCATCCGGCCGATCCAGGCCGATCAGGAGACGGCCCGTAGTCGACTTGCCGCAGCCGGATTCGCCGACCAGTCCGAGGGTTTCGCCTGGAGCCAGCTGAAGGGAAAGCCCGTTGACCGCGTGGACCATCGCTGGAGGGTGGAAAAGACCCTGGGGCAATCGATAGCTGCGGACAAGCCCGTCTGCTTGGAGGATCGGCGCAGTCCTCGTCATGCAGCCACGACCTCAGCCGCGGGCGGCTCACTCGAGATATGCAAGCAGGCAGACCTGTGTCTGATGTCGCCATCCAGCGAGGCGAGCTCAATCGCCCATTCGGTGCAGCGTCCGATCCGCCGATCGCATCGAGGAGCGAAAGGACAGCCTGAGGGAAACGCGGCTGCGTTTGGCACGACACCGGGAATAGCGAAGAGGCGTTGCCGCGGTCCATCCAGACTTGGAAGAGCCGCAAGAAGGCCTCTCGTATATGGGTGAGCAGCTTGGTCGAAGAGACGGTAGGCGGGCAATTCTTCGACGATGTGCCCCCCATAAAGGACCATGACACGTTCACAGATTTCGCTGACGACGCCGAGATCATGCGAGATCAAGACCAGCGCCATGCCTGTCTCGCGCTGGATTTGCCGCAGAAGCTCAAGGATCTGCGCTTGAATAGTGACGTCCAGGGCGGTGGTGGGTTCATCAGCGATCAAGATGTCGGGCTGTCCTGCGAGCGCCATGGCGATCATGACGCGCTGGTTCTGTCCCCCGGAGAATTCGTGCGGATAAGTGCCAAGCCGGCGCGCTGCATCGGGTATGCCGACCTGGTCGAGCAGACGCCGCGCTTCGGCAAGGGCCGTGCGGTGATCCATACCACGATGAAGCCGCAAGGACTCTATGATCTGATCGCCCACCCTGTGCACAGGATTAAGCGCGCTCGCTGGGTCCTGGAAGATCATGGCGATCTGTCCGCCGCGTACCTTGTCGAGGCGAGAGGCTGGTGCTTGGAGCAACTCCTCTCCGGCCAAGCGTACGCTGCCCGTTACTTTAGCGCGGTGCGTCAACAGTCCAAGCGCAGCAAGCCAAGTCACCGATTTGCCGCAACCGCTTTCACCGACCATGCCCAGCGACTCGCCGCGCGCGAGCGCGAGATTGATTCCGCGCAGCGTCGGCACACCGTCGAACGCGACACGCAAACCGGCGATCTGAAGAATCGCCTCCCTGCAAGATCCCTGCTCGTCCCTCATCAGAGAGGCCGCAACGGCTTAGGCCAATTCAAGGTATGCCTCATCGCGATCAGGTCCGGATCAGAGCTCTGTTGAATGGGCCGAAATTGAGGTCGAGCGTCAGTCCCGGCAGCCATGGCACATCGCGGCGCTTGCCATAGAATTGGCCTGAGACGTGCAGGACCACGCAAGGTGGATCGACCTCGCTGATGATCTCGAGCATGCGACGGATGATCGGCCGACGCTGATCGCTCTGCACGGTGTCCAGGAGCTTGGCGCCGAGCGCAAAATATTCCTCGTTCCTCCAGACTCCGATCGACTTTGGCAGAGTGCCGCTCGGACCGAATTCACGCCAGGGATGGCCAAGATGATCCAGGAACAGCGCCGTATTTGATGTATCGAAGATGGCACGGACCGGCTGGCGCTGAACTTGCGCGAAGTTTTCCATCATCTGAATTTTGACGTTCAGGCCAACCGCACGCCACATCTCGATCATCGTTTGCGCGCCAGAGACCTGATTGGGGTAGTAATTGTTGAGCAGACGATAGGTGATCTGCTCTCCCTTATAGCCGGCATCAGCCAGCAACTCCTT
This sequence comes from Bradyrhizobium sp. CCGB12, assembly GCF_024199845.1. Taxonomy (NCBI): domain Bacteria; kingdom Pseudomonadati; phylum Pseudomonadota; class Alphaproteobacteria; order Hyphomicrobiales; family Nitrobacteraceae; genus Bradyrhizobium; species Bradyrhizobium sp. CCGB12. The sequence continues at coordinate 5,605,220 of NZ_JANADO010000001.1, forward strand.
GGCTTTGCCGGGATCATAAGCAAGCGAGGGGAATTCGTTGATGTAGCCTTCCCCGTAGCTCGGCAGCTGGTAGCCGTTCGGAATCGGGACCCGGTTCTCCCACAAGCTTTGCACGATCAGCTTGCGATCGAGCGCAAGGCTCATCGCACGGCGAACACGCGCATCTTTCAGAACGGGATCGGTCTGATCGAGGGCGAGCGAGCGGATGTTCTGCACGGCACCACCCACGACCTCGAGATCAGCACGCTTCTGGATGCCCGCGAACTGGTCCGGCGGAATGTCAGTGGCGATGTCGAGCTCGCTGGCGAGCAGGCCGTTCACGCGCGCGGAAAGTTCGGGAATGATGCGGTATTCGATGCCATCGAATGGCGGCCGCCCGGCCCAATACGCATCGTGGGCGGTCAACGAGACATGAATATCGAGTTTGTGATCGACGAGCTTGTAGGGACCGCTTCCGACAGGGGCCGTGGACCAGCGCTCCCAGGAACCCGCCGCCAGGAAGGCGCGCTGGCCCACGATCTCCGAACCCCAAGCAGCCAAACGCTGCTCGAGGAGCCCATCGCCGCCCTTTGCATGCACGATGACGGTGTGAGGATCAACGATTTCGACCTTCTCGAGCCGGTCAAGCGACTGAAGCGCATCGGACATCCCGCTGCGTCCAGGTCCCAGCAGATGGTCAGGACCAAGGCTGAAGGCAACATCTTGAGCCGTCAAAGGCGTCCCATCGTGGAAAACGACTTCCTTGCGCAAGAATAGCCGCAGCGACTGCGCGTTGATCCGCTCCCAACGCTCGGCCAAGCCGGGCCGCAGCGCCATGTCGCGGGCGTGGTCGAAGGTGATCAGCGTATCGAAAAGCTGCGGCATGATGCGGCGAATGGCCGTATCGGTCGCGATGACCGGGTCGAAGGATCGCGGATATCCGGACATGCCGACTTTGAGGCGGCGACGCGTCAAGGTCTTAGGCTCACTCTCCACAGCGCTGGCGCTTGTGCTGGCGAGCACGCCTGCGGCAAGACTAGCTGCAATGGCTTGCCGCCGCGTCAGATCGATAGTCATCTCCGCCTCCGGTTCCACATCAATTCATACCAATGCCACGCCCGCGAATTCTTAGACCGGCACGGACCTTCGCCAATCAACGAAATTGAACGCTTATGTCGTTCAATTTGCGATTGTGCGCGACCTTAAAAGCCTGAACTGCTACGGCAGGATGACATCCATCGAATAAGTCGATGCCAACCTGCAAAGATGCGATGTTTGGCACTCGCGTCGTGGGCTGAAGAGGGAAAGACCAAGCCGCAACGCTTCATGCGGACTCCCAACAGCGCCGCACGGGGAAAGCGATACAATCATCGTAATGTTCGATGATTTTATCGAAAGCCTTGATCACCTGGTTCGTTTGATCGTTCGAGTTCGGATAGATCGCAAGAAACTGTTCATCCGAACGCGCAGGAAATCGTGACTTGTCTCTCATTTCAGAACGACTCAAGGTCGTCCGTCCCTCCCAAACCAAGGTCATGACGGCTCGCGCCGCCGAGCTGCGAGATCAGGGCGCCGATGTCATTACGCTCAGCCAAGGCGAGCCCGATTTCGATACGCCGTCGATGATCTGTGAAGCTGGCATCCGCGCCATCCGTGCCGGGCAAACGAGGTACACGGCGGTCGCCGGAATCAAGCCACTGCGGGCCGCAATCGGCGAGAGCCTGCGCCGCGATCATGGGCTCGACTACGGAATTGATCAGATCACGGTGGGCTGCGGCGCCAAGCAGGTCGTATTCAATGCACTGTTTGCCAGCCTCGATCCGGGCGACGAGGTTGTGATCCCGACCCCATGCTGGGTCTCCTATCCCGACATGGTGGCCCTGGCCGGCGGCAAGCCGTTGCTCGTCGCCTGCAGTGAACGCGATGGCTTCAAGCTGCGCCCCGACGCGCTCGAGAAGGCGATCACGCCGCGCACCAAATGGTTGATGTTGAATTCGCCATGTAATCCGACCGGTGCGGTCTACAGCCGAAGTGATTTGCTCGCGCTCGCGGTGGTGTTGCGCAAGCATGCCCAGGTCCATGTGCTTTCCGACGACATCTATGAAAAGCTCACCTATGACGGTGGCTTTGCAACGATGGCCGCAGTCGCGCCGGACCTCTACGATCGCACCTTAACAGTCAACGGCGTGTCCAAGGCAGACGCAATGACCGGCTGGCGCGTCGGCTACGGTGCCGGGCCTCTGGCGCTGATCAAGGCCATGAACCTCATCCAGGGCCAGACCACTTCGCACACCAGCTCTGTTTCTCAATATGCCGCGCTCGAGGCGTTGTCAGGGAGACGGGACCATATCAAGGAGTTCGCGCGCGCGTTTTTGAAGCGCCGCGATCTTGTCATCGCCAAACTAAACCAGGCCAAGGGGCTTGCTTGCCGTGTGCCGGACGGTGCCTTTTATGTTTTCCCTTCATGCGCGGGGGTCATTGGAAAGCGAACGCCGGACGGCAAGATGTTAGAGACTGACAGTGATTTTGCCATGTATCTGCTCGACGCTTTCGCCGTGGCCGTCGTGCCTGGCAGCGGCTTCATGGTCTCGCCCTATATTCGCATCTCCTATGCTTCCTCGGCCGAGGACCTCACCCGCGCCTGTGACCGGATCATCGCTGCCTGCGCCAGCCTGTCCTGAAGGATACTTCGATGTCCTCTGCTAAACGCCTCCGTGCGCGCATGGCCGAGACTGGCCTTGTCCACATCATGGCAGCCCACAGCCCATTCTCAGCGATTCTCGCTGAAGAAGCCGGATTCGACGGAGTGTGGGCCTCCGGTTTTGAGCTGTCTGCGCTTTATGGGCTGGCCGACATGAGCCTAATCTCGATGACACAGCACCTCGACATGCTGCGGGCGATCGCCGGACGCACGAAGCTGCCGATCGTCGCGGACATTGATACAGGCTATGGCAATGCGCTTAACGTCATTCACGCTATCAGCGAATATGAGCGGGCCGGCGCCAGTGCCGTTGTCATTGAGGACAAGACCTTTCCAAAAGTCACGAGCCTTTTTGCCGGGGGCCGCCAGGATCTGTTGCGCACTGAAGAATTCCAGGGGAAGATCGAGGCAGCGATCACGGCGAGATCGGACCCGGATTTCCTCGTCATCGCCCGTACGGAAGCCTTGATCGCCAGCCTCGGCGAAGCGGAAGCCTTGCATCGGGCACACGCTTACAGGGAGGCTGGCGCGGACATGATCCTGATCCATTCGAAAAGCACGACTCCTTGCGAGATCGAAAGCTTTTCGCGCGCCTGGACCGGAACGGTGCCGCTGGTGATCGTGCCGAACGCCTATCCTGACCTCGACGCCGAACGGGTCAAAATGCTTGGCAATATCCGCATGATGATTTATGGCAATTACGGTATTCGTGCTGCTGCAACCGCCATGCAGGAGACCTTCCGCCGGATCATCGCTGACGGCGGCGTCCAGAATGTCCACAAGGATATTGTGCCGGTGGATGAGATTTTCAGAATTCAGAACATGCACGAGGTCAAAGCGGCGGAAGCTCGCTTTCTTCGCTGAACGCTGCGATTGCTACCTGCTAACGGGAAACCGCACTCAACCGAGCTCTCCTCAAGCATGGTCCTTAGATCTTTAAAGGTCCGGGGCCTGTCAGCTCGACGACCCTCGATGTCGATTGCGACATCAGCGGTCGCCTTCCTTCCCGGAGATACCTTTCAAGATGCCAGCGATAAATCGAAGTCGGCGCGCCAGATCCCACGAATCGTCAAGAAGGCGGATTTTGTGCACCAGACGTCGCTTATAAGCGGCAATCCGGCGATAGACATCGAATAATGTGATGGAGCTTCTGGCAATGGCCTGCCTGCCGCGACAATCAGCGGACGCCCCAGAAGCTACCGGAGCACACAATGGCTGCCGAACACAATGAAGTGCCGCTCAATGCTATCCGGGTCTTTGTGACCATCGCGCGCGAGGGAAGCGTAACGCGCGCGGCGAGCACATTGGGAACGACACAGAGTTCGGTCAGTCGTTATCTGGCTGTGTTACAGGACTACTTTGGCACCGATCTTGTTCAACGTCGAGGCCGGCGGAGTGAATTGACAGAATTCGGAAGGCTGTTTGCGAATGCCGTGGCCGAACCGCTTGATACAGTGTGTTTCACTGCGAAGAGAATGCGGCGCGGGAACCGAACGGATGCCAATCGGCTCGTAGTCCACACGTCTCTTTCCACCTTCGCCTACTCCTTCCTGATACCGAATCTCCAGGCGTTCTCTGCCGAGATGGGCGGTGTCGTCGTCGACGTGATCAGCTCATTGTCTCCGCCGAGATCTTCCGACAATTTCGATATTCTGCTTACCCGCGATCTTTGTGTCGCTGAACCAGCCGACGATTGGGCAATCCACAATGAGATGCTCGTATGCGTAGGGTCTCCAAATCACGTCATGGGAAAAACGCTCTCAACTGTCCGTTCGATGCCGATTCTGAACATCACATCGCGGCCCGACATACTGCCCACTTGGCTCAGGGCCATGAACCTGACTGCAAAGGACATCAAATCGGGGGCGCGATACGATCATAATTATCTTGCTTTGCCGGCGGTCATAACCGGGAAATGCCTGCTGGTGGCGCCGGAAATCATTGTCAGTGATCTCGTGCGTACAGGGGCGCTCCATGTCATACCGGGATCGCGTACTTCAAGCGGCATGCAGTATCGAGCTTATGCGATGGATCGAAGCGACAATCTCGAGGTCGCTCGCGCCTTTTGCCGATGGGTCGCGCGGCTCTGTAAAAAGGCCGCCATTCCGGACGCCACCTAATCGCGTATTGGGTCATAGCAGATGTCTGATGGATCTTTTGGCTCCTAGCGTGCCATTTGCACATGCAGACTGTTCCGATCGCGGACGAGCTCGTCGTTAGCAAGCGTCGCCGTCAGCCCGCAGTCCAAGACGTTGGCCCCCTGCCACAACCCTTCGCCTTCAAACTTGCCCTTCGTTTGTGAGATCCCCGGCCAGCCGATACCAAAAGCTCAGGTCGTATCTCCCCTGCCTTTACGATTGCGACGGAGCAGTGTGCGATAGCCGCCCCGCATGAGGCGCAGCCCGGACTTGACCAGGCGAATGGTCCGGCTACGCAGATCATGCGTTTTCCAGCCGCGATCGGGAATGCGATGCTTGCCGAACAAGCCTTGTGCGATTTCTCGATAGCTGTGTCCTTCTACGGACCCATCGACTGCACGCATGGCGAGGATGAGCTGATGACGGCTCGAGATTGGTAGCGCCAGAGCGGGTGGTCCGAGGGGCCGCCGCTCGAGCGCCAGCCAAAATCGATGAGCTGCCCGCAAACGAACCTCGAAATTGCGGTCGAACGGCAGGTCGAGGGCAAGAGATGAACTGCTCGGCGGAAGTTCTGTTAGCCACAGGCGATGTTTTTCTCCTCCGAGTGCCACGATGGCATGCCATCCATCCGGCGCATGGCGAAGCTCGCTACCCGCCAGTTTTCTTAGGTCCAGATCGTAACACGCTGGCGAGCGGACAGCCGCGCGCACGGGCAGCACGGTCGCCAGCACTTCGGGCGCCCAGAAAATGGCTTGTTGGTCGAACGTCTTTTGGGGATCAGCCGCGAAAAGACAGTCCCCACTGCTGCCGGAAATGATCCGCCATCGCGCCGGATCGTTCACTCATAGCCAGGGCCATATAGTCCCGTTGGTACTCGCCATTGCGGCGCAGCCACTCCCAGGCTATGTCCACAGCTTCGGCATCCTTAGCGTCAGGATAGGCTTTCGCCGATCTCCAGTCAGCACTTGGCATCGCATCACTTTCCCTGTTTTAACACAACTAAAGGGAATTGCGCCCGACGAATATGACTATTTCTGGTTGCGTGGATGCAGATACTTCGCGATCGATGCAGTTACGTGATGATACGATCAAATTTTGCGATTGGTGATCACCAGAGGTGACGTCCGTTTCGGACGCACTTATTCCTCACTTTTCGGCCAACCGCGTTGCAGCAGATGCCGAAATCCGTGAGCCGCCGCCCACTTGGCGCGAGCCAGATGACTTTCAAAAGTACGGCGGGCGCGATCCGGATCCAGGGCAGCATCAATACCCAGCACAATGCGCGCAACGTCCCGCCAATCAGCGTTATCGGCCTCGGCATCCAAGAGACGCATATACGTGACGGCATGTTGCTCGTCATATGGCGTGAGCTGGGGCGCGTCAGGCGCGAAATCTGCGATCTTGGGATCGGACGGCACTGCTTGAATGTCCTACCAGATTGAGAATCCTCGATTTCAGGGACGGTAGCCGTATTCACAGCCTCTTCGTAGAGAACCGATTGTCGCGGCCTGCAGGAGTATTCTGGCCATAGTCAATGAATACCTAAAGGCGCTGGCGGCCCTCGTTCGTTCCCTTCAATTCCTTCGCTCCTACCATCCCCAGAATGCATTTGATCGCCGTCCGTTCCGCTCGATCCGCAGACTGCGTCCAGCCTCCGAACCAAAAGATCGACATCGGAGCGCAGAAGCTCGTCAGCACAGGCTCATTCGGCGCGAGATCTGGATCGTTGCCGGCTGTTTCATTCGGCTTACGCGCGGCCTTTGCTCATCTGCATTTGGACGAACGTACCGCAATAGTATGGCTATAGCCAGTGGTTTGATGGGCGTCTGAATGGCTGCCTTAGCGCATGAAAGCTCGTGCGCTTGTCGCCTGGAATGTGCGCCGGATACGCGTAGAACACGGTATTTCGCAAGAGCGATTGGCATACGATGCCAGGATCGACCGCTCCTATATGGGCGGCATAGAGCAGCAATCGGAGAACCCGACAATCGATCTCCTCGACCGTATTGCGGAAACGCTTGGGGTTCATTTGTCTGAATTCTTTCTTCAGCCACCTAAAGGGGCCACGGCTCCCAAGACCCTGCGTAAGGGTCGCAAGCCCGTGCCCCCACGTGGCAGAAAGAAATAACACTTCGCAGGCACGATCTTTGTACTTGCTGTCCAAGCGGCTCACATCACTTTCGCAAATGCCGCAAACCTCATCGGCCTGACAGAAGTTGCTGCCCCCTTCAGAAAACTCCAGCCGTGAACCGTAACAAGCTCTTGCGGTCGGATCACCTCAGCCGTGCCATTTTAGCTCTTCCTCCCGCCTCGTCTTCCATTTGGGAGCCGAATTGCAGGGCCGCCACAACTCCCGAGGATGCCCAACAAGACCAGCGCGGATCGAGATTATCACGAGCTAGCGGCCTACGGCGAACCCAACGATTTCACCGCTTGAAGAGTTCCGGGTTTTCCTTGTGCATCCTGATGAGCTCTACCAGCTTTTCGATGCCGAAGTCGCTGAACGCCATGATGAATGGTCCCCGAGATCAAAGAGCCAGATGAGGCCGACCGCGGGTCAACTCCATAGGTGACGTCTGACAGACGGTCCTCGTCTTCGTGGAGATCCGCTCCGCTCGAGATCGGCGACCGGTCAGCGTGTCCGCGCATCTGCGAACGACACGGGCCGAAGGGCAGGAGTTGATGCGGCAGTTGCGCGAGTAGTCCCCCGTCAAACGCTCTTAGCATACGTTGGGCTCGTAGGATGCCCCCTCGCGACCTCAGGAGGACGCGAGTCGTTGCAAGCTACACACTGGAGTTGACCGACTCTATACGATGGACAGCTTTTAAGTTTCGAAGCGGCCCATAAGAGATTCCGTTAAGGGGACCCGCCGCACCTCCTGCACCCTCATCACCAGATACGCTCCGATCAACTACCAATCCTGGTAATTGATCCTCGAAGTGAACGCTGGTCCATTTACGCCGTTACGCCGTCCACTACCACACGAAGCAACGGTCTGCCTCGAGACAGTTGACGTTGGGTGCAGGACGGCTCTCACGCCGCTCGCGAGCGTCATCATGTCTTCGTGGATATTTGTGGGATGAATGGATGAATAGACATGAACAGAAGCCCACCTATTCCACGGTTAGATGTAGCCAATCCGTATCCTGCTGATGTGTATATCTCCCCTGTCAACTTGACGGCCAATGGCAGAGCACACCTGGGGCACGCTGCTGGACCATTTCTCAGAATGGACGTTTTACAAAGGCACCTGAAGCGCGCGGGGCATCATGTCCGTTCTGGGCTGACGACAGATGGTTTCGAAAACCATGTTCTGGTCCGAGCGGCTCGTGAGAACATTGACCCGTCGGACATGGCACATGGCTTCCATGTCGAAATTCTTGATGATCTCGCCTCGCTAAGCATCGTGTTCGATCATTTCGACGATCCAGCGCATGGCAATAATCTGCGGCGCTTTACGAATGTCAGCAAAGCCCTGATGGATGCGCTGTATGCAGCTGGCTCCCTACAGTTCCGCGCAGTGCGCTTGCCAATGGACGATGCGGGTTCTGCCGCCACACCAAAAGAAGAACGATTTTGCATTGGCGCCTGGCTTGGTGCAACTTGTCCTGTCTGCGGGGCATCTGCGGGTAGCTTCTTCTGCGAACAATGCGGCCATCATTTCGAGCCCGATGAAGCGCTGAAACCAGTATCGAAGCGAGGGCGGATCGTAGACTGGGCGGACAACATTTCTGCCCACCTTTCAATTTTGGGAACGGATCGACTTCTACGGTCGTGGTACGACGCGGCCGTCGAATCCCGCTTTCTGGAGATAGGAAGGCGGTATGTCGTCCACAAAGGACAGCAAATCCGGGTGACGGTACCGGGACTGCATGGACTGCCTTGGTCCTCGCGGCATTTCGATACAAGGCAGATATTGTTTAGCTACTCCTCTTTGCTCTACGCGCATTCTCTCTATTGCGGCGATAAAGATGCAGAGGGCTCCGGGAATCCGAGTCCCTTTTCCCGGGACTCCGATGTGTTCCTCATTAGTGCTACCGGTATCGATAACACGCTTCCGATGCTTGTCGGTGTCGCCGGCTGCGCATTGGGCCAGAACTCGTTTCGTCCGTTTGATCGGGTCTTCTTTAATCATTTCCTTCTTTTGGACGGATCGAAGTTCTCCACCAGTCGAGGCCACGTGATCTGGGCGGGTGCAATCGCTCGCACTCCAAACATGTCAGTCGATGTACTTAGAGTGTATCTGTCCGAAATTTGCCCAGAAGATACCCAGACCAACTTAGTGCCGAGCCAGTTGGTCGACCGTTACAATGCACTTCTCGACAGGATATCTGCAGCCATCGATCGTTGCACCGCGTGCATAAACGCAATGCCGGCACTCACGGAGTGCTCCATCGATGGCACGATGATGATCACGTTGGATCGGCTCTACGGCAAACAATGCGCCGTCCTTTCGCTAGACCATCTGCGAGTATCGCGAGCCTCAAGGTCGGTTATCGAATGGGTCGATTATCTTGAGGCCACACCAGACCTTCAGACCGCTTATACATGGTTGATGGGGTTCAGCGTACTGGCATGGCCACTGATGCCCAGAATAACAGGAGCCTTGTGGCACTGGCTCGGTCATGAGGGGCATCCGCTTGCCGCATGCGCTTCCACGCCCTCCTCCCAGCGAAGCGGACCAGTACCAAAGATCGAGGGCCGCAGGTTGGCGACTGCAGAACTGATCGCAGCTTTCCAGGAAACATCGTAGCATGCCCCCCTCCCCTGAAGCGGCCCTCGTGGACAAACTGCCCAGTGCAGTCTCTTTGGAGGTGTCAATTCCCTTTATGCTTGGCAGTGCCAGCTTGGCCGCTTCCTATGGGTCAAGCTTCTTCCTCGTTGAAGCTCTGCGGTCCATTGGACAAAGCGCCACGACCGCCGGGGCAGTTATTTCGACAGGTACGATCGCGACAATCCTGAGTTCTCTTGTAGCTGGCCGCATCGCGGATCTACTAGGCTTGATGCGAACCATCACCTCTGCCGCGGCAATGATTGCAGCGGCGATGATATGTTTCGCATCAGCATCGATCTTGCCGCTACTCGCCTACGTCGGCGGACTGCTTCTTGGCATCGGATGGTCGGTATTCTATATACTGGCGCCGCTTCAGGTGTTGTATCACGTGCAAGCCGAGACCCGGATCAAGTATCTCACCTTACTTTCCGGGTCTCAAATGCTGGGCATCGGGCTTGCAGCCCCCCTCGCCCGAACCGTCGCGGAGGCCATTGGATCCTACATTGCAGTTTACTCTTTTTTTGCGGTTGCATGTGTCCTTGGTACCATGCTTTTGGAGTTCGCCGGGAGAGCACTGGCGCAGGCTCCTCAGATCAAAGTACCTTCTGTACGTTTGACCTTTAAAGGCGTGCTAAGAGCCTTCAAATCGAACGCGCGATACCCGATAATGATGATTGGCATCGGAGCCTGCGTTTTCGCCGGTCTTTCCACGTTTCAATCGCTCTACGCCACTTCGCGAGCGCTGTCTCCCGATACGTTCTTTTTGGCCTTCACGGTGACAGCCGTCTTATTCCGGTTCGCAGTTGCGCCGATCATCGGAAGATTTCGCCTTGAACGCGTAGCCGCACTTCTCTTTGCATGCACTATTGCAGGGCTAGTCATTCTCTTCGTCAATGTCGGCAGTACGACGATCTACATCCTCGGGACAGCCTTCTTTGCGCTAGGATACGGTCTCAGCTATTCGACTCTGAATAGTATGGTCCTTCACATTGCAGGCAATGATGAGGCATCTTTTGCCATTTATTCTCAGGTCTTTACGCTCTCATACTTTATCGGCCTGTTCGGCTTTCCATACATCGCTGGGCAAGTCGTGAAAGTCAGCAGTGTCGATTGCCTGCTGATCAGCATGGTCATGCTCATCACAGCCAACGGTGTCCTTCTTGCAATTCAAGTGTTCTCAACCATCAGGAAGCATTGAGTGGCTCCTTGTAGGGATGATGCGACGCTGGCTCACAGCGATAGCCATGACGTCATCGCGATCGGTGCAGGACCTGCAAATCTAAGCTTGGCAGCGCTCTCGGCTCCGATACCGGAACTTTCTCTGCGCATACTCGAAAGATCCGGGTCGGTTAACTGGCATTCCGGTCTGCTCGTAGGAGGCGCCGTTATGCAAACCAGCCCCCTCAAGGACCTGGTCACACCGGCGGACCCGACGAGCGCATACAGCTTTCTCGCCTACTTGCATGAAAAGCGGCGCCTATATCAGGCAATCGCCCGTGGACTGGAGCATGTTAGCCGGCGTGAATTTGGCGACTATTTGCGATGGGTAGCGGAAAAGTTGGCCAACATTCAATTTGGCGAACAGGTCGTTGCAGTCGAACTACGGGGCAAGTCCTTCAATATCACAACCAGTTGTCGCCAGTATCAAACGCCCACGGCCGTCCTTGGTGTGGGTAGAATGCCCTTCATTCCTGATTGGGGCAGGAATGCACCGCCGAATGAGGTGTTTCACGCAAGCACCCTTCTCGCTCAACGCCGCGAACTTTCGAGCAAGCGCGTTGTGGTCGTCGGCGGCGGCCAAAGCGGCGCCGAGGTATTTCTTCATCTCCTGCGTGGCGCATGCGGCGCGCTGCGATCGCTGACCTGGGCAACCCGACGCGCAAACATATTAGCGCTCGAGGATAGCCCTTTCGTCAATGAGTGGTTCTTTCCGCAATATGGCGGCTGGTTCTTTGAGCAAGGCAAAGCTGCTCGCAAGCACCTTCTTGAACGACAGTTGTTGGCAAGCGATGGCGTCAACCCTTCGACGCTTCGCGCAATCTACAACGCACTTTACAATCGCGAGCTTGATCAGGGCTCCCACCCGGCTCACGTAGGCATACGCGTCGATACCACGGCATACAAGTTGAGCGGCGCGTCTCCCTTCCTCTTGGGCTTGCGTCAGCAGATGACGGGCATCTGTTCAGAACATGTTACGGACATTGTCGTCTTAGCCACAGGTTACCGCACCGAAGTCCCCTCCTTCCTGGAACCGATCGCAAACCGTCTCATGGTTGTGAGTGCGCCTGGCGGCTCTCAAGAGATCGTGGTCGGGAAAGATTTCTCGGCTCGTTTCGACGGCCCGGAAGAATGTCGTTTGTACGTACAGAACGGCGCACGCTTTCAACATGGCATCGCTGATACAAATCTCAGTTTGACCCCTTGGCGCGCTTCGGCAGTCCTCAATTCTATCCTCGGACGCATAGCTTACGATTGCGGGCCTGCAAGGGGCGCCGTCGACTGGTATTGCTCGGGCTTTGAGGGCTCCCGTTCATCGGAGAAGAAGTCAGCGGCGCCCCCCGGTCCCGCCTGTGTCGATTGAGAGTACCTATGAAGCATGCACAGCTGATTGCCTTGGATGAAATAACGTTCTACAGCCCCGGTGTACTGATGCAGAACGTCAAAGGAATAGGTGACTCCAAGTCTACTTGCCCCGTCGACCTCATTGAATTCTGGCTAGAGCCGTTCGCGGCCTCGAGACCCCATTCTCATGCTGCCACGGAGATCTGGCGCATCACGAGCGGCCACGGCCGGGTCATAACTGACGATGGTGCGTTGCCAGTCACGGCGGGCGACCTTGTGTTTCTGCGACCAGATCGAACCCATCATTTGGAAAATCTCGGCAATGAGGTTCTGAGCGCCCTGTCCATCTCCTGGAAGGACACGCGATGACGGATCAGATTTATGACCTCGCGATCGTTGGCGCAGGCGTCATGGGCCTTAGTGCGGCCTTCATCGCAGCGAGCAACCATCCGCGGGACAAGATCGCCATCTTCGAACGAGATATCGTTGGGGCAGGCGCCAGTCGGTTTGCGCCCGGAATCCAGATCAACATCTGTCGTAACGAGAGGGAAAGACAACTCATCAATCCTAGTTCGACATTCTGGCGAAGGATCTATCCCCATGGGCTTTGGCCGGTCGGCCGCGACTGCGATGTGTTTTGGCTGACACGTCATCCCAAAGATCTCGCGCGGGCGACTAGCGTGGGCGGCACGACCCCATCAACCGCTTCCGCGCTGACAGAGCGGCTTGCGTCACTGCCGCATTTCTTAATTCCCAGCGATACGGCCGTGGAACTGGATCGGGGGTCTTACAGTCCGGTAGCTCCCATTGTTCAGGATATGGTCCAAAGGCTCAAGGCCCTTGGGATTTCCATATGCGAACGGACGTCTGTTGAAAGGATCCGGCGGGGGCCAAGCAATATTCTTCTGCAGACTTCGGATGCTAGAGAACATTTGACGAGACGGGCCCTCCTTGCAATTGGCCCATGGCTACCAGATTCCCCATTGGTAGCGCATCTCACAGATAGACCGCGATTGCGGGTCAAGAAGGTCGTCTCGCTTCATCTCGCAGCGCGCCCTACCCCCAACTGTCCAATGATCGGCTTGTTCGATGACTACGCCTTTCTCATTCCCATGATCGAGGAAGGGTATTGGCTATTCAGCTTTACCTCGCAGGAATGGGATGTGAGGGCGGACACCGATGAGCTGCATGTCAGTTCGGATGATCTAGCGCGCGCAACCGCGATATTGGCAAAGTGGTTCTCGTGCGACGTGCCGGCGGTGGCGTCGGTGCGTGTGTTCTGCGATTGCTATTCCGACGATGGCGTCCCGTTCTCCCTCCCAGCTAAAACTATCGCTGGTCTGCACGTTATTGGGGGTGGTGCAGGCAATGGGTTTCGTTTTGGACCTGCGTGTGCGGAAGAGGCAATAAGGTCCCTGTATTCGCCGGATCGCAGTGTCGTCACAACGACATGAGGTGAAAGGCTATGCCTGATACGATCAATATCGGCGCCAACCTCTCCCATAATCTTGTAGACACAGTCTATGGCGACACCTCGAGATCGACCATGATTGTCGATCTAAGCGCCATTCAATCCAATTATCGGACACTTCAGGCGCTTGCGCCGCGCAGCAGTTGCGGCGCTGTCGTCAAGGCAGACGCCTACGGTCTTGGCGCGGCACGTATAGCGCCATTTCTTGCTCGCCTTGGCTGTACGCAATTCTTCGTAACCGATGTTGACGAAGGCATTGCCATGCGCGGAGTGCTACCATCGTCTGCCACAATCTACGTGCTTCACGGCGCTATGCCCGGCATGGAAAAGGCTGCCGAGCACCACAACTTGATGCCAATCTTGAACAGCAGGGAACAGTTGGATGGATGGCTACGGCATTGCCGACGTCGCAATCAAGCGTTGCCAGCCGGTATTCATGTTGATACTGGCCTTTCTCGACTAGGTTTTCCCATAGATGAGTTGCAGACACTCGCCGAGAAAGAAACGGGGTTGTCCGAACTAACCACAGCGCTATTCATGAGTCAGCTTGCTTGCGCAGAGTGGAAAAACGAGGTCAGTCGTCAACAATTACGTCGTTTTCGCACACTGACCCATTTGTTTCCGAAAGCTATTCTTTCTCTCTCGAACTCGGCCGGACTATTCGCCGGACGCCAATTTCATTTCGACCTCATAAGACTCGGGGGAGGAATTTTCGGCTTTTCCACATCCGATCACCCCTGCTTCAAGCCGTCGCAAGTCGTCAGTCTGCGAACGCAGATCATTCAATGCCGTGAACTGACGCATGGGGAAGCTATCGGGTACCACATGTCGTACAAGGTGAAGACGCGGATGCGTGTCGCTACCGCATCTTTTGGTTATGCCGATGGATTTCCACGTATTCTGGGCAATCGGGGCTATGTCTTCATACGTGGTACTCGTGTGGCAATCGTCGGATTCGTGTCCATGGACCTTATGACCATCGACGTAACGGAGCTGCCCACAAGCTGGACTCTGCCCGGCACCTTGGTGGATCTGATCTGCCCAGAGCAAACCGTAGAGGATTTGGCTTCAGCCGCGAATATGCTGAGCGATGAACTGACCACCGGGATCGGGCCTAGGTGCCGCAGGCATTATGTTCAGTGTTGACGAGATGACCGATGACCTCCTCCTCCCCTCAATCCAAGCAATTCAATCGATCAGTCTATTTGGCCGATGAGGGCATGCGCCTCATGCGTCCGGACTACTTCACGCCTGAAGTACGCTATTTCCATGAGCGGGAAAGATTCTTCCTTCACGATCTCCTGCGCTCGACCCCGTACGAGCTGATCATCGAGGTTGGCTGTAGTTCCTACCGACTCATCGATATCAAGAACGATGACAATGACTACCTTGGCATCGACATAAGCCCACCTCGCGCACGACGGTTGAAAAATTGGAACGGAGCAATCATCCGCTGTGATGCAAACAAATTCTTCGCAAGGAAGCGACTGATCAATGAGATCAAGAGGCGATACCAAGGAAAGATACTTTGCATACTGCCATTCAATTTTCTTGGTACGATGGATGCGCCACTGGAATTCCTCACGCTGGTCGGCCAGACGCCCTTTGATCTCGCCCTGTCCCTCTTTTCAACCAGCGATCGGGCAACCGCAGCGCGTCTGAAGTACTATGATCTTTGCGGCATCGAGGTTCGGAGTGTAGACCGCACGGATAATCATGTCCGCTTAGACTGCTCGAATGGCTTCCAAGCGTTCGCTTTCAATCCGCTCTTTTTGGAAAATCGCATATCTGCTTATGGCTTGCGCCTAAACAACGCAGAGCATCATGACGTCTGCAATTTTCTCCATTTCCAAAAAGAGTGATTCTTACGGATATATATAGGATGAGACGCTACTTGCGCAGAAGTGGGTCCGACCGGCATCAACACAGTGGACCGTCGGCTTTTGATCAAAAACAACACGATAATCAAACGAGTTGTCTTATAACTTAGCGCCACCTTGTCGAGAGACGTCGTCTAAGCGGCGGCAGCCCTATTCAGCGCCTCTTCGTAGAGAATCGATTGTCGCGGCCTGCGGGAATAATCCTTCCCAAGTCAACGACCGGCTGGCAGCGGCTACTCTCGTCATTTACTTTAACTCGTCCGCCCCGAACATCGCCAGAATGCATCTGATAGCAGTCTGTTGCGCTCGTTCAGCCAAACTGCCGTCTAGCGTGCGGTAGCTTCACTTCCTTTTTATGCGAGGGATGAGAGCCGTCTTGGCGGGCAACAGCGTTTGTTGCACGACATCGGCCACATATGGACCGTGCCAGCTTTAGGTACGGGCCCGCTTATCCACATTCTGGACGAACCCACCGCAATTGTACAATTGTACGTCTATATCAGGTGGTTTGATCGCCCGTGGAATGGCTGCTTTAGCGCATGAAAGCTCGTGCGCTTGTCGCCTGGAATGTGCGCCGGATCCGCGTCAATCGCGGTATCCCACAAGAGCTATTGGCACACGATGCGAGGATAAACCGCTCCTATATGGGCGGCATTGAGCAGCAATCGGCGAACCCCACAATTGATGTTCTTGACCGTATTGCGGGAGCGCTTGATGTTGATTTGTCTGAATTCTTTGTTCAGCCGCCTAAAGGCGCGACGCCTCCCATGACCTTGCGCAGAGGTCCCAAGCCGGCGCATCCGCGGCGCAAACAGAACTAGCACTCTCCTATAAGAGTCAGGCGTGATAGGCGCGGGCTTGGCGATAGTTTGCCTGAGTTGAACGCACGGTAAGTTTCAGAGTCATAGGCTTGCCAAGCTGCAGAAAAAAACAACTATCACGCAGAATGATTTTCTCTGGGCGTGCGACTGCCTTTCCCTAGAATTGGTAGCATTACTCGCCCGGTGTTTGCTGTAGATTTGGCCGTTGGAAAGGACGAACGATTCGCGCTCGAGCTTCGCAAATGGTTGCCGCGATCTGCGCGATCATGCGAGATGGCTGAAATCGTGACAGTTCTCTCAACGTGGTATGGACCGCGCCATTCCTGAAGCGCGAACCAAGAACGAAGCTGTAGATGCCAAGCCCGACAGGTAATCCACTTATCCCACGAACGCCCATAAATTCTACGTACGGCTGCGTCCCAGAAGCGGTGCAGTTCGCGCCTGGAAGCGCCAAGCGAGCTAGGATGACAATCACAACCGCAACAGCCACCCTGCGCCTGGCAGCGCTTCGGCGGTAAACACTCGATGTGGAGTTCGCCGCGCACCTCATGCGCGCAAGGAAAGTGCAGAGATCTAAACAAGAAACAGAACCATAGCGAAGACGCTAACGGATAACTCAAAGGCAGGCACACTTAGCAAGACTTTCCGGCGATGTCTCGCAGCCGAAGACGGCGATGCCGTCGCGCGACCAGGATGGGCAGTAGTCGATCCGCGCATGCATCGGAGCGAGCCAATTGCATCAAATAATGCGGAATTCCCAAATGTAAGCCGCAGACTTATGGACGTTAGTCATGAAGCTTGTCGAATATCCATCCGGAAGCTCCACCAGGTCGACCGTCTTTGTTGGCAAGAACCGTTTTGGAAACTGGGTCGTCCGCGAACAGAACGGTATTTTTGGCGGCCTGTTCGCGAGCCGGGCACAAGCGCTCAAATACGCGCTCCGCCAGAATGGCCAACATCCAGAGGCTATTCTCGAGGTCTCCCGCGAGATCGAGCTCGATGTCCCCCACGATCCTGAGGCGCGTGGGGAACGATCGGCTTAATTGAGTGGTTATTTGGCTTGCTGCAGCCCACGAAAGTAGACCGCCAAGCCCTCTGAACATGCGGGTTGGCTGTAGGGCGATCACGAGAAGCGAAACAAGGACGGGGATCCTCGCGCTTTAGAGGACAAGAATCAAGTCGGGTCTTGGTTGACCGCGCGCGGCGAGTTCACCCATGGCTATATCTAGGCAGGCATTCTGAACACTTTTTGGCCCGCCAAATTGAGCCCTCCGACCTTAAACCCAATTGGTAATATCGGCCCTCAATTTGCGGAGCAATCAAAGGCACGAGGGTACCGCTCTTGCTCGTCACAGTTGGCCGGGGACGAAAAGGTTGCGGGCGGGCTGAGGTGTGATACGCAATCGGACCTGTGAACGGAGGCCTCGTAACGACGTCCTGGTCGGGACGCTCAACCTGTGCAGCGGAGCGTAGAGGAGCGACCACCGGCCGATGGACAGAGGTCATTACGACTACTGTCCCAGCTGAGTATCGCCGGCCCTCCTCGCCAAACCGGGGTCATTGCGGACGGTAGGCTCTGGAAGGTCATCTTAGCGGCTTGAGACCGAAACGAACTCCGACACAGTGTCGTTCACTCGCCTACCCTTATCGCGCCCAATATGTCTTGACGGCTCTCGAGAAAGCCTGCGAACACGTCGACGATGAACTCAGCGTCGGCACGCGTCATCGGTGACGGAATCGATGCGGCAGCACCATACGGCACGATGATGCCGTTCTCCGCGAAGAAGCGTGTGAGCTCCTTCATTAGAGTTGCGTCGTCAGGTCTTAGATAGATGTCGCGATAGTCAGTCGGGTTTTCTGCCCGCGCGTGAATGCGGAAGAGTGAGGCGGCACCGGTGACACAGAGCGGCGCTCCCAGCTTCGAGATGGCCCGGCCGATCCCGCCCCGGACAATGTCTCCAAGGATCTCCAGATGTGCAAAAGCCGCATGATCGAGATGACGCATCGCAGCCAGCCCCGCTGTCATGGATAGGGGATTGGCAGAGAACGTACCGCCCTGCGGCAGAAGTGGCCGTCCCCCTGAGGCATCGAATACCTCCATCACGTCCTCGCGACCGCCGATTGCTCCAATCGGCAAACCTCCGCCGATGATCTTGCCCATCGTGATGACGTCTGGAACAAGGCCGTAACGTGCAGAAGCGCCCTGAAACCCCTGCCTGAGATTGAGGACCTCATCGGCGATCACTAGGATCCCGTTCTTGCGGGCAGATTCCTGCACCACCGCCAAGAATTCAGGCTTCGGCGCAACGAGCCCGCCGCGGCTCGGCATCGGATCCAGAACGACGGCGGCAAGATCGTGCGCATTCGATGATATCAAGCGGCGTGCGCCTTCAGCGTCATTGAAGCGGAGCACAACCACCTCGTCGAGCACGCTTGCAGGCATCCCGCGATAGAAGGCCGTAGAATTGGGCCGGATGGCGTCACCCCAATTTTCCGGTGTCGCCGCTTGGCTGACCTCCACCCAATCATAGGCACCATGATAGGCGCCCTCGAGCTTAGCAATTTTCGAACGTCCAGTGAAGGCACGTGCAGCTTTGATCGCAAAGAGCACGGCCTCGGTCCCGGTATTCACGAAGCGAACTCGGTCAATCCGCGGAATGCGCTCGCAAAGTAGTTCAGCGAGTTCAATCTCGCTCTCCGTCGGATTTGCAAAGCAACTGCCGCGCTGAATTTGATGGGTTAGTGCTTCCACAACGGGGCCGAAGGCATGTCCATGGATCAATGTCGTGAAGTTGCAATTGAGGTCGAGAAACCGGCGGCCGTCGACATCGAAAAGATAGCTGCCTAACCCGCGCTCGATGTAGAGTGGAGTTGGATCTCGCCCAATCGTTACTCGCGAGGTGCCATCCGGGAACACTTCTTGAGCTCGTGCGAAGCTTTCGTTGGACCGCCTGCCAGCGCGAGAGAATCCAGCCGTATTTGAACCTGCGTCGTTTTCTCGATTCACAACATCCTCATCGCCTTCGTTTTCTGACTAGGCCGCAAACAGCCGCTTCAATGCCACAACTTGCCGGTCCTGCTGCTGCGCTTTTGAGTACCGTCGAAAGCCAGTTGCGCATCGCAGCGACACACTTGAACTAGATTAGCTGCCCTCGTGCCGAACCGCTGCCGACTCAGGCGACTTTCCTGGTTTGGTTTTTGCTAGTATTCGGGATCACACGGTAACGAGCTTGCTTGCAGGCGCGTGGCGCATGCGCCGCAACGACCGCCTGAGGATCGGAGATGTCATTATTGACGGCCGCGTTTGGCGGCCTCTGCTGATACCTCAGATCAGCAGCATCAAAAGGGACGGCGAGTTGCTAATAGACGGTAGCACTCATATTGGATTGCGATACTACCTACTCTGATGAGAGGTGCGCCTTTGAGAACCGTCTCGCGTGCATCAATTTGAGGATGCGCCATACAAGGGTCCGCCGACTGGTTTTATGCGGCCGGGTGGATAGTTCGGACACGCGACAGTCTCTTTTCTCGTCGCGACGTTTTACCCCCAGCTCTCATCACGCCAATGGCTGCTTAGGCCTCCACACTGATCCGGAGCTAAATATAACGATTGCGGGCCTGAGCTGCGCTACTGCGCAGGACAAACACACTTCTCGCTGACGCCTGGGTGATCGCAAATCGGCCTTGTCGGAAGAGACTTGTGCCAGGCCTTTCCGGAACACATACTATCAGGCATCATAAGCGCACCGCGTTTGATGCCGTCAGGCGATCACAGCAATAGCAAGAGAGCATAGTTGCGCCTTAGCATGTGCGGAACAATGAAAAGTCTATCAAGACTTGCTAGCCGAACGGGCTTGGATTGCCAAGAGGAGCAGCAACCTGGGGCATAGTGTTGATTTATCAGACTGACTATAGCCTGTTTGTTCTCGCGAGCTCGACTTCGGAAAGCATCACCGCACCGATAATACCCTCTCTAGCCAAGTGCGCGATCTCTGAGTCGGAAAGCCCAAGAAGTCCTGATAGAATCTCTCTATTATGTTGTCCAAGTGTCGGTGCCGCTGAGCGGATCGCATTGGGCCTCTCACCTTCCCGAATCGGCATGGAGGGCTGTGGATGCCCGCCAATGAAAGCGCGATCGACTTCTTGCAGATAGCCGCGCGCCCTGAGATGCCGATCCCTTAGCAGATCGATTGGCAGGCGGGCCACGCCGGCCGCTATCCCTGCGGACTGCAACTCGGACATCGCCTGGTCCGCGTCACGCGTGATCGTCCAAGCTTCGATGGCTTGCTCAATCAAATCCTCGCTATCACGGCGAGCTTCTGCAAATTCCAGCGAAACGTCCGTGGCCCAGTCTGGCCGCCCGATGAGTCTGGCGAGACTCTGCCACATGTGTTGGTCGGTCGCGGCTACCATGACCCAATTGTCCTCACCGGCACATCGGAAGCAGCCATGTGGCACGAACTGCGGATGTCGATTGCCGTATTTTACTGGCGACGCACCGTCGATCGAATGGAGGGTCATCCATGGAGCTGCAAAGGGGATCATGCATTCGATCTGCGCAAGATCAATGAACTGCCCCCGCCCGGTGGTACGAGCGTGGATCGCCGCAACCAGAACTGCAGCGCAGCCGTTCAAGCCACCGACGGCATCTCCAAACGCGATGTGACTCATCACGGGTGGCGCGCCGGCTTTGCCGATCAGACCCGGCAACCCGGAGCCCTGCTCGAGCGTTGAACCATAAGCCCGGCAAGCGCGCCTGCTGCTGTTCGTGCCAAAGGCTGACATCGACATCATGACAAGGCGAGGATTGAGTTTTCCGAGGACGTCATAGCCAAGCCCGAGCTTGGGCAGCACATCGACCGAATAGTTGTCGACGACAATATCAGCTCCCGCAGCAAGCCGCTTTGCAAGAGTGAGGCCCTGCTGTCGCGTCAGATCAAGGGTGACACCGCGCTTGTTCCGGTTTGCCATGCAGAAGCGCGCCCTCTTTTCATACAGCCGGTCCTCGATATAGGCAGGTCGTCGGTCAACACCACGCCACCAATCCGGATACTGGATGGCCTCTATCTTGATGACGTCCGCACCAAGGTCAGCCAGTGTACGCGTACACAAGGGTCCCGCCCAGCCCATCGAGAAGTCGAGAACCCGAATTCCCTGCAATGGTGGCCGTCCTGCATCGATGCGGTCGGGCGATGATGACATAGTGCCGGTTAAACGCCTTCCCATATGCGCTAAACTTTGCTGCTCGGCTGGCGCCGGAACCTTGCCGCCCCGGCGCGGTGGTGTCAGTGTCAGCCTCTGCATCGAGCCAGCCGTCTGGCCCTCTTCTTCGCCCATCAGGACAGGCACGATTGCGCCTCGCTCGCTCTTCTCCGCGTCCTGCAGCAGATCGGACATTTCGGGCACTGGTACGATCGGGATCTTGCGTTTCAGTCCTTCCACAAACCACTCGTTTGTGGTCTGCGTTTTCAGCCTCGGAATGAACTGCCGTTCGATCCGTTGCACGTGTTGCAGACGATCGGCCCCCATGACGAAAGACGGATCGTCGCGCAGTTCAGACAGCCCAAGCATATCGCAGAACGCGCGCCATTGCGCTGGAGTGATTGTTGTAATGCCGAGCCAGCCATCTCTTGTTTGGTAAATGCCAATCGGAAAGTTCGGCCAGAAGCGGTTTATGCCAATTCGGCGCATTACATCCCCGTGCTCATACGCCTCGAACATTTGATACTCGCTGAGGGCGAGGCTCGATTCAAAAACGCTGAGCGACCACGACCCACCGCGCCTTATTCCCGGAACCGACGAAGAAGCCGCCGCGATAAAGCCCCACAGGCCAGCCAGGATACCAGTTTGGAAATCCGGTGCGTGCGATGGCGGGCCCTCGGCCGGTCCAGCCAGCTTGATGAGGCCGGCGAGCGCGCGAACAGTCGAATCGGTTGCGGCGAATCCTGAATAAGGCCCTTCGCGACCAAACCAGCTTGCTTCGAGGTAAATCAACGCGGGGCATTTCTGCCGGATCGCGGCGATATTAATGGAAGGGCACTCTGCGGGATCAATATCGCGGCCATCGATCAGAATGTTGCAGTCTTCTATCACAGCCGTCAGCTGCGCAACCGCATCCGGGTTTGTGGCATCGATGATAAGGCTCGACTTGCCGAAGTTCAGGAATGCAAACCACGCGCTGTGGCCAGAAGGCGTGAGCGGCGCGCTACCGCGGAGTGGATCTCCACCTGGCGGCTCGACCTTCTGAACATCGGCACCGAAGTCAGCAAACAACCGAGCGCAATAGCTGGTCGCCGCCGAGCTACCGATCTCGACGACGCGAAGATGCGAAAACACCTCCATTGGGGTCTCCATTTTTCCCGCTATCTGACACTCCGCAAATGTTACTTGCTCGCATCAGCCTGCCTGCTGACGAGCCGAGCGTGGCGCGGTTTACCAGGCTATAGCGGAGGTGCCCGGCCTGCGAGCCAAGGCATACAAGCAAATCTTAGCATCTTCCCGGAAACGGTGGACTGGTCGATACTGAACAGCGCGTAAGAAGTATGAAAGCCGCCAGGAGAAGATCCCCATTCGTTAGGCCTATCCGCTCCAATCGATCCATGTTCTTCACGCTCCCGCGGGACTGGATGCCGTTTGCGCTGCGATAAAATTGAGCGTGACCACATTTCTATTATCGCCGGTCAAATGCGATTTGCATCGGCTTACGCGGCGAACTCGCCGCCTGTGATGTCGATGGTTGCGCCGGTGATAAACCCTGCCATCGGCGAGGCTAGAAAGCTTATGACGTGCGCCACCTCTTCAGCAGTTCCAAAACGGCCGACCGGAATCCTGCTGAGAGCCGCGAGGTTGACCGCGGCTTCGGGTGGTCCAGTCAGATCGCTGAGAATCCGTCCAGGAGCGATGCAGTTGACTGTGATACCGTATGGCGCGAGATCCCGAGCGGCAGCGCGGGTTAATCCGACCAGTCCCGCCTTCGAGGCCGCATAATGTGGCCCTGCGATCAAGGGCACGGCACGCCCCGCGAGTGACCCGACATTAATGATGCGCCCATTCCCTTTCGCGATCATTGCTGGCGCCAAGAGCCTTATGAGAATGAAGGCACCGCTGAGATTGACATCAATGACCCGCGCCCATTCATCGAGCGATGTCTGCGAAAGCCAAGGTGCGTTTTGGTCCACGCGCTTAGGGGAGATGCCAGCATTGTTCACCAAGATCTCGATCTCACCCCAGCGTTCCCGGACGTGTTCAACAAATCCCTGCACATCATTGTGTCGAGTTACGTCAATCCTCTCAGCATAGACCTGTTCTTCAGGGCAGCCGAGAAGAGTGAGCGCGCGGTCCACATGATCTGCTTTCGTCGCCACAAAGGCGACGCGATAGCCGTCGACCAAGAACCGGCGGACGATCTCCAGACCAATTCCGCGCGCTCCTCCAGTCACAAGCGCAACGCGCTGATCGCTTTGGCTCCCGAGTTTGGCTGGGTTCAGCATAATCAGACGGTCGCAAACGGCGTAGGTAGCGAGTGCAGTCCGGACAAAGAAATCGGCCTAAGCTGACCAAAAGCGCCTTCGGCAACGGATATTGGCTCGCGACGGGACAAGCTTCCATCATCCTTTTCGACACAAGGTATTAGCAACCGTACCGGGCTGCTCGATGAATTCGTCGGCTGACACATCACGTCACCTGATGGTACGGCTTTCCCGTCGTTTCGGCCACTGCTTCAAGGATGCATTCGCACAATCCCTCAATATCGTTGCTTTCATGATCGGCCGTGATACACACTCGGATCCCTGCCTTTCCTTGCGAGACCGTCGGAAAGAACGTCACCGAGGTGTAGAAGCCGGCATCGAGGATTGCTTTTGCAATGGCAATGGCCTTGGTTTCCGCTCCTATTGCAATCATTCTAATTGGAAATGGATTGCCTTGCTGAGCGGTTGCAACATGATGATCGAAGACCTTGATACGTTGCGCTAACCGGCTCTGCCGATCGCCGAGTTCGGTCGAGCGGTGAATCTTGCACGATCCAAGCGCCGCCCCAACTGCCGCCAGATTGGGTGGTACCGAAAACGCGTAGGGAATGCAGTACCTTCGAAAGAGAGCTTCTTGATCGGCCGCTCCGAGCATCACCATGCCGCCTGATGCGCCAAATCCCTTGGCCAGGGATGCTACGATGATCGTGCGATCGCCCAGAACTTCCGGAAACTGAGAGCGAGCAAATCCTTCACCCTGGCGTCCGAAGATTGATATGCCGTGAGCATCGTCGATATAGAGAAAAAGCCCGTACCGTTCCTGGAGTTGACGCAGCTCCTTGAGCGGGGCATTTCCTCCCATGGAATAAACACCATCGCATACATAGGCGATCGTTGGATGGTTGCGGCACAAGCGTTCGAGAGCGTCGAGGTCGTTGTGCGCAATTGTTTCCACGCTCGTTTCATCGGCCAGAACCGGCTTGTGATAGGCCAGCGATAAGTGCGCAAGGCGGTCGAACACGACAAGCGGCTTCCTCCCCCCCGTCAGTTCGCCCGATGCAAGGAGGGGCATTGCACCTAGATTGGCGAGCATGACAGTGGAAAACGCAATCACGCGCGCGCAGAACATCTGCGACAGAATCGTTTCAAGTTCTGCCAGGAGATCGAAATTGAGTCGCGTTCGCGCGCATGACCAGTGCAATGACCGATGCGCCTCGATCGCGTCGATCGCACCAGCGACAATCACGGGGTGATTGTCCAAGCCAAGATAGGAACATCGCACGAAATCAATTTTTTCCGGCCGACCTTCAAGCGGCCCCGAGCCCAAAGCAAAGGCACGTCCAGTCGTCGAACGTCCATGGACGGCCATGAGACCAGCCTCATGCGCTGCATCGAAATAGGGACGGCTCTTATTGATCATATAAGTGGTGTTCCGAAACTGTCCGGCCGGCCGACCATCTTCAGAGAGCGGGCTCCGCTGTGGCATCTGATACCCCGTTACATGCAGATCCGACGAGTAGGCTGAGTAGCACTGCAGGTACTTCGACGGCCGCTCGCATTGGACTTTTTTGCGCAGCTCAGCCGCCTCCCTACTTCAAAAGCGACTTAACCATTGGCGAGTTCGCTTGGGCAGCTACCAAGTACGATAGGCTAGGGCCGACACCCAATAAAATCATTGCCGATTGAATCGCTTACTGATTTCCTTTGCTGTGCCATTCGGGGGCAACAGCGATGCGAGCATCTTATTCTGACTAAACGACGATCATTGGCGGCAGATCGCGCCTTATTTGCCGACAGAGTGCGCGGCGAGGAGCGGGTACTCGACCGCCGAGTGATCAGCGGGGAGGCATAGCAAGGATGGCCTCCTATCTGTAGAGAATTGCCGGTTTTCGAAGCCCAATCCTTTGGACAGGAGGTTTCCGATGGCTGAGATTAGCCCACTTCGCCGCGCTTGATTGATGACATTACGGTCCGCCATCTGTCACCGGCGACGCAGCAATCCCATCAATGCCGTGGCGAAGTTGAGCCGAACTCGGGTGGATGCGCACGCTGGCCATTGAGGTCTCCGCTGCGAAGCAGAACGGCGCGGCTCGTCGGCGCCGTCGTAACAGACCTGCTGCTCGGCCGTCTAGATCGGGACGAAGCGCACGGTCCTTTCGGATTACCGGCTCGTGGATGGCCTCTGTTTCCGCTCCATCCGTTTTTGAACAGATTGACGAAGTGTTCGACATTAGACGGCGGAATGAGCCTTACTTCATGACCGAGAGCTGCGACAGCGCGTAATCGCGGCGCCGCCGCATGCTTCCATCCTACCACATCGTAGCCGCTTCTCGAATAAAGCAGGATTTTGCTACCTCAAGGCTGCCGACGAAACTCACCAAGCTGAAGCGAGTTCGCTTCTGTCGTGACGATGGATAAAAAGGTGTCCTGCAATACTGCTCTGCGAAAGATCGTACAATCGAGCAGCCTCTCAAGCACGACCTCGTTGTTCCTGAGCAGGCCCACGGCCGGAATCTCGAGAGCTTCATGCCCTTCTGAACTCCAGCGGCGTCATATAGTTGAAGGAAACGCGAGACCTGCAGCGGATCCACTACGCTCGTCATTGCCACTACATGTCAGGCATCCGTTCTCATCAACCCGCTCCGAGGCGAAAGGGTTGCCACTCTCGACCGCGCGCACCCAGAAGCTTCCTGATGCGATCATACGATTTCTGGGCGAGACGAACTTGAAGGCACTGATCTACCGCTCGCATGCGACGTCAAAAAGGGAGCGGTCGCTTGCTTGCGTTTGGCGTCCGCCTTACGACTACCTGGAAAGCGGGCCTAACCAGCAGAAATACAGGCTGGAATGCTCTTGTACGAAGTCCTCATCGAAGTCGAGAAGCGGCTTTCTCGGCCATCCGGCGCGGCTCCAGGAAGTGCAGCTTGGAAGTGCGCAGTTCGACTGCGAAGGCGCGGATCTCACAGATCCGGTCGCGGTAGCCATTGCGCTGCGCCACGCGCTCGGGTATAGCCCGACAAGCTGGCTGGGAAGCGCATTGCATCGCCAGAAATGTTACTGAATGCTGAGTTGTTGCCCCACGTAAATTGCTTCCCAGCGCAGGGGGCAGCGGTGAGGCGATTGAGTATGGCGACGCGCAAGGAAAATTGAAGTCCGCTTTGGCGGGGCGTTACGGCGTCTCACCCCCGTAGACGCACAGACGATCTGGTTAAGTGCAGGCCACGACATCGCCGCCGCCACCAGATGAACCTGGAACGCGTGAACGTCCTCCAAGCCCAATTAGTCGGGCGATCGGCCAGAATATCGGCTGAACTTTGGAAATCGGTTGAGATTCGATCGTTGGGTCGTCGGCGCGCTAGCGGCTTCGTTCAATCCGACTGCAACCCTTGGCCCCTTTAAAGCACGAGAGCCGGCAATCTCAAGGCCCGTCTTGCTCGCAAAACTGATTCTTGATCAACCGCAACCAGTTAGCGATTTTGGGGTGCAGGTGTCGTCTAGATCGAAGAGGTCATTGAGCAGCTCATCGCGCATCCGTCCGGAAACTCTCGATGAAGCCGTTCTGCATCGGCTTCCTGGCACGATGAAGGTAAACGACATCCCCCGCCTCGGCATTGCGAGATTCGCCTGCGATACGCCTGGCATGAGCTGACTGAGGAGGTGCAACGATGGTAAATGCCATGCTGTTGCTGGGCAGTCCTATCGTCGTGTTGAGGTGATCCCCGGGCAGCGCCGACGGCGGCGATGGACGGGCGAGGAGAAGGGCCGAGTCGCGGCGGAGGGGGTGAACATCTCCGAGGTGGCGCGGCGCAATGGCTTCGCCCGCGGGCTAATCACGGTGTGCGACACCAGGTTACGGCGGCGGTAGCTGGCAAGGCGCCGAGCTTCATGCCAATCCAAATTTGTGCCGAGAGCAGTCGTGGGATAGCTGGCGAGTCCGAGCCTGTTTCGTCGACACAGACGAAGCCATTGGAGATCGCTGCACCGGCCACGAAGCTCTCCGGGGTAATCGAGATCGAGATGGGTGGGGCACGTATCCAGATCGAGCTGGGAGCTAAGGTGGCGACGCTTTGAACGGTGCTTTGGCGCTCTGAGGCATCCGGAGATTGCACTGCGGTCTGACCTCAAGGTGGTGCTGGCGGCACAGCCGATCGATTTTCGCAAGTCGATGCATACGCGCTCGGTGAAGGTGAGCGAAGTGCCGAGTGCGAACCCATATTGCGGCAACGTCTTCGTGTTCCGCAGCAAGCCCATGGACAGAGCGAAGTTTCAGCCCGGGACGGCAGCGGCATCGTGCTGGTTACGAAATGGCTGCACGAGGGGCACTTCGCTTGGCCGCCGATCCGCGGACGGCGTGGTGTATCTCAGTGCGACACAGCTCGCGATGCTGCTTGACGGACTTGAGTGACGCGTTTTCTCGCGAGCCCGTGAAGCAGCCGCTTGACGCCGAGAGCGAAAAGCTACCATGCAAACGATCAAGGAGATGATCTTCGGGGAGCGCTCAGAATGGCTTGCGGTGATTGTCATGGCCCAGTTGGCGGCTCGAGCTGGGCCATCTCGACACCGACGCCACCGCGCAGGCCAACACGATACGTCCGCGCCGAGCCCGTCCGACAAGCCGCGCAAAGAAGGTCCGCCGCAATATCGGCACACTCCCAAAGCACCTGCCGCGCTGCGAGCAGGTGCTGGAGCGGGATGCGACGGCCTGCCCGTGCTGCCAGGGTCAGCTCCACAAGATCGGTGAGGACGTCAGCGAGGTGCTGGACATTATGCCGGCGATCTTACGAATGCTACGCACGATTCGTCCCAAGTATGGCTGCCGCAGCTGCCAGCAGAAAGCGTTGCCGCGCCTGATCGAGAGCGGCATGGCATCGACAGCATTCGGGAGCCACGTGGTGATTTCGAAGTTCGCCTGGTATCTGCCGCTTTGATGCTGGCCGAGTGGGCGAAGCGTGCGGCCTAGTGGCTTAAGATCCTCTATGAGCTCTAGCTGCGCACGATCCAGGCCTCGCCGCGCGTGTTCTGCGGCGAGACATCAATGCCGGTGCTCGATCCCGGATCAAATCGCCCCCGCAGCTGCCAATTCTGGTCTCATGACATGGATTACCGGCCATGGGGCGGCGCCCGCCGCCGGCGGTTGCTGACGGCCGCGGCACCGAGGAGATCGCCGGACAACTGAAGGGTTTTCCGGCATTCTGCAGGTGAATGGTTCTGCTGCCTACAAGGCGCGCGCTTGCCCGCGGTCATGACGGCGCGATCCGCTTGTTTTTTGTCTCGCACATGCCCGCCTCAAAATTCGTCGAGCTCTACAAGGCGACCCACTCGCCATTCGCGTGTGACGTATCGAACGCTTGCAGGCGGTCTACGCTATCGAGACGGAGATCCGCGACACTAGTGCCGAGCAGTGGCTTGCCGTCCGGCGCACCAGGAGCGCACCGCTGAAGGCGCAACTCATTGTTCAGCGGCAGCGAAGGCGGTGCCGGGAGCTGGGCGATCCTGGCGTCCATCGTGAACACGACATTTCCACGACGTCGATCCGCAGGCCTATCCGACTGACGTGATGGAACGCACCGTGTCCGGCCGAACCAAGAGCCATCAGCTCCACGAGCTGCTGGCTGGAACTGGAAGGCTGTCCTAAGCACATCGCACAGGCTGCAGTATGAGCCTACGTCTCCCTAAAGCTTCATCGTCGAGGGCGGCAGCCACGATGCCGCTTGCTGAGCTCGAGCAATGGCTTCGGGCTTGCATTGATCAGCAGCCCGCCACCAGTCTCCCCGTGCTCGACAGCTACGTTGCGGTGATCGTGGCGAGACCGGGTGTCGATAAGCCCACTCTGGATCTGCCCGCTGCTCGCGGATGCCGGTGCTTTCGGAGCTTGCCGCGATCTCCGCCCTCGCGCTGCGCTATAACGAGATCAGCAAAATCCTTACGACCGCGCCCGACCGGTTTGCGCCGATGCATCGGCGGAAAGCCAATGGTGGCGTCGAACCGCGACCCTGGTGTCAGGGATTCTACGCCGCGATGCGGCTCAGGCCGTTGGCCTTCATACCGGGCCTCCCCGTCAACGCCGATCGCGACGATTGCAGCGACTGATGCCATGCGGCCCACTCTGGCACAGCTTCAAAGGCGGCGCCGTGACGGTCACCGCGCTGACTTCTCTGCATCACGAACTTCTCTTTGTCTAGCAAGCTCTTCTTCCGAGAGCATTTTCGTGCCGATGATGCCTTGCCTCATCAAATGCGTGATTTCGGCGTCGGAGAGCCCGAGACAACCCGACAGGATCTCTCTGTTGTGTTGCCCCAGAGTGGGCGCCGCTGTGTGGATCGCATGGGGCCGCGCACCTTCTCGAATCGGCATTGAGGGTTGCGGATGCAAGCCGATGAAAGTGCGTTCGACTTCCTGCACAAATGCGCGTGATCGCAGATGCGAATCCTTCAGTAGGTCAATTGGCGAGCGGGCCACGCCGGCCGCAATCCCCTCGGCTTGTAACTCGGCCATGGCCTGATCCGCATCGCGGTTGATCGTCCAAGCTTCGATACCTCGCTCTATCTCTTCCTCAATGCCGCGGCGAGCTCCCGCAGATTTAAGTGATACGTCCGCGGCCCAGTTAGGCCGGCCAATAAGAATGGCAAGCCTCTGCCACATGTCCGTATCGGTCGCGGCTACAACAATCCATTCGTCCTCAGCCGCACACCGGAAGCAGCCATGCGGCACGAATTGCGGATGGCGATTCCCATACCTTGGCGGTGGCATACTGTCGATCGAGCGAATGGTGATCCATGGAGCCGCGAACGGCATCATGCATTCGATCTGTGCAAGGTCAATGAACTGTCCCTGCCCCGTATTGCGAGCGTGAATCAGTGCAACCAGAACTGCAGCGCAGCCGTTCAAGCCGCCGACCGCATCACCGAACGCGATGTGGCTCATCACCGGCGGCCCATCAGTACTTCCGATCACGCTCGGCAACCCCGAGCCCTGCTCGAGAGTCGAGCCGTAGGCCCGGCAATCGCGATGAATGCTGTCCGCACCAAAGGCTGACATCGATAACATGACGAGCCGGGGGTTGAGCGTTCGGAGCACATCGTAGCCGAGCCCGAGCTTCGGCAGCACATCGACCGAATAGTTGTTGACGACAATATCGGCTCCCGTTATCAGCCGTTTGGCAAGAGCAACACCCTGCGGCCGCGCCAGGTCCAGGGTGAGACCGCGCTTGTTGCGGTTCATGATGCAGAAGCGCACTGTCTTTTCGTACATCTGGTCTTCGACGTAAGCACGGCGCCGGTCAACGCCGCGCCACCAGTCCGGATACTGGATGGCCTCGATCTTGATGACGTCCGCACCGAGATCAGCCAGTGTGCGGGTACACAACGGGCCGGCCCAGCCCATCGAGAAGTCGACGACTTGAACTCCCTGCAATGGGCGCCGACCGGCCTCAAGGCAGCCCGACGATGCCGAAGCACTGCGAGTCAGAGGTCTTCGCTTACCCGCGAGAGCCTGCTGTTCGCCGGGAGTCGGAACCTTGCCGCCCCGGAGCGGCGGCGTCAATGTTAGCCGCTGCATCGAGCCAGCCGTCAGTGCTTCTTCTTCGCCAAGCAGGACCGGAACGATTGCGCCGCGAACCTTTTTCTCTGCGTCTTGGAGCAGATCTGATATTTCGGGCACCGGCACGATCGGAATCTTGCGCTTCAGGCCCTCCGCAAACCATTCCCGCGCGGTACGCGTCTTCAGCCTCGGCATGAACTTTCGTTCGATCTGCTCGATATGTTGCATACGATCGGCGCTAAGGACTAGAGTTGGATCATCACGTAACTCGGTTAGGCCGAGCATATCACAGAACGACCGCCATTGTGCCGGCGTAATTGTAGTAACGCCAAGCCAACCTTCCTTGGTTTCGTAAATGCCGGCCGGAAAGGTCAACCAGAAGCGGTTGATGCCGATACGACGCACCGCGTTGCCGCGCGCAAACGCCTCAAACATCGATTCCTCGCTAAGAGCGAGGCTCGATTCGAAAATGCTGAGCGACCACGACCGCCCCGGCGCACCTTCCATTCGCGCGACGGTCGAAGAAGCCGCGGCGATGAATCCCCACAGGCCAGCAAGGATACCAGTTTGGAAGTCTGGCGCGTGCAACGGTGGGCCCTCGACCGGCCCAACCAGCTTGACAAGGCCGGCGAGCGCGCGGACGGTTGAATCCGTTGCCGCGAATCCCGCATAGGGCCCCTTTGGGCTGAACCAGCTTGCTTCGAGGAAGATCAACCCAGGACGTCGCTGTCGGATCGCGGTGAGATCAACGGACGGGCATTCCGCAGAATCAACATCGCGGCCATCGAGCAGAATGTCGCAATCCTCAATCAGTGCCGTCAACCGCGTGATCGCGTCCGGGTCGGCAGCGTCCATGAGGATGCTTGACTTGTTGAAGTTCAGGAACGCGAACCACGCGCTCTGCCCCCCAGAGGTTAGTGGCGCGCTTCGACGAAGTGGATCGCCTGCTGGCGGCTCGACCTTCTGAACATCGGCACCGAAATCGGCAAACAACCGCGCGCAGAAGCTAGTTGCGGCCGAACTGCCGATCTCAACGACCCGCAGATGCGATAATACTCCCATCAGTGGCTCCATTTCTTAGGCACACTCCGAAACATGCTGGGCCACCCGATGTAATGGGCCGCTATGGTGGTGGCGCTGTCTACCAAACATTGATACACGAGTGCTTTGCAGCTTTCGGGAGACAATATAGGGAGCGAGCGCAGAGTGCTTTGACTCAACACCTCGTCTCCGATCGCTCTCAAACAAGGAGACAGTCGATACGGCGACGCCGCTGCCATAGACCTACGGAACCTCCCTGCACGCCGCGGTAAACGATGGAGACGAAAACTCCGCCGCGATTGTTGAGCGCGCACATAGGCCGTGGCCCTTGAACAATACTGAAGAGCAGCACCGCTAGTCTCCTGCGGATAACGAAGCATTCGGAAGACGTGAGCCACGCTTTCAGCCTTGTCACGAATCCCGGCGAAGTGGTTGGGCCCCCATGCTGATCGACGCGTGCTCCCCTGCGATGACGCAGCCTCCCAGACCTCAGCATTCAGAACGTGTCCGGGCGAGCCAGCACTGTGCGCGAGCCGATGTTGCATTTTTTCTCCATTCCGACACACACGCGTCCGACCGCCCGGATGAGTCGATACGACAGCGCATCTTGGGAGGCTGCCAAACTGGACGGGGGTTGCTCAATCGTCAGCCGCCATGTTCACCCGAACTAGACCATGACTACGTCGGACGGGCAGCTATGAAATCAGGTAGTGGTGGCATCAACGCGGACTTATGTGCCCCACTGCATGCGGGACTAATTCCATGCCCGATCACTTGGGCTAACGCCGTGCCTCGCAGAGAAGTGGGGCAAACGCTTGCGCCGAAAGGACAGCCTGGTGCTGTTGATAGCGCAGTGCGCCGTAAGATGCCATCACCGCGACGAAGGAGCGCGACGACTACGCCTCTAACCTCCCCAAATATCTCCATCTGGGCAAACCAGTCTTCATTCACTTCATAAAATGCAACCGACGCTTTTTGCGTGGCCTAGCCGTGGATGACTTCGGAACGCCAACGATGGCGCCGGTGGCGGGCACGGAGCAACGCAGGATTAGTCGTTGCCGAGAACGACTGCCTATTGACCCGCCCCTTCGACAGGCAGTCGCCCTTGAGCGGACACCGGGCACAATCCTTCGCCGAATAAAAGAAACGGCCGTGTTTGATGGGCCGCGCCGGGTGCAAGATACGCGCTCGGGGCCCCTCAAATTCGTGCTTGGTCTCGTACCGAAAGCTTCTGAGCGGTACGCGGGCTCTTGATCGGCTCAGCCTTGGCCGAGATCAGAGCATCGATGCCTCGCCACTCAAGAGCGTCATAGACCTTGGCATAGGCATAGCCAGCATCCGCCGTGACGTCTTGATATCGATTCCAGTCACGGCTTCGATTTCGCCCACTTGAGGCTCGGTTATCTCGCCCTCCTTCGTTTGTCTAGTCGTGACCGCCACGTCCAGGATGGACCCCGACCCTGTCATCGGCTATAGTGTGCCGCTTGTAGGCAGGCTCCAGTCGTCGGGTCCGGGCATTCGTAGCCATCGTTGCATCGGGATTGGTCGTGCAGACGTTCTTATACTTGCCGCTTTGCCGGCCTTTTTCTCGACCTCAGTCTCCTCCTCCGGCTGATTCTCGTCCTCGATTCTCCACGCGCCGCTCGGCTAGGCTCTCCCAACTCACATTGACGCGGATCATCCTCGACTGTGCTTGAAGGTCCGGCGGAACCGCTCTTCGCCCCGGCGCTGACGAATGCCCGTCAGGCTCAAATGGTGCGGCAATTGCTCTTGCAGCCCGTAAAAGCAAACCACGAATAGCGATTTTGACCTGGGCTTCGCGGATCAGTCTGCGATCGTGGACAAATCCGGCGATTAGATCGGCGACCATCAGCCGCACCGCAGCTTTGGCATCGGTCCCGAGTGGGCCGTCGTTGGCGCAATAGCGATCGGCGACCTCCTCTCTGAGTCGCCGGAGGCACACCGGTGAGCTTTGATCGAGGTCGAGACGAGCGACAGCGCGACGGCATCTTTGCCGGGCTTGGCTATCGCTTCAAAAATTACGCACACAAGGCGTCCTCGCTAGTCTTGAACAAGCCAGAGCACTCTACGAAGGCAGAGTCCCGCTTTGATCCATGAGCGATTGCAAGACTCGAGAACAGTGACGACGAAACATGCATCAACATGCTGCAGTCATTCCTGTGCAAAAAGCGGGTTTGTGCATTAGCCAGTTATCGGGAACGTGTGCGGATTATCGTGGCTTGGCTGCACTACGGATCACTCGCGAAGCCTGGATGCATTTATGCAACTGGTCAATTCGCTGTTACGAGCTCTTGCACGGACGCAGTGGATCACATTCTTCCTTTCAAATTTCAGCGGCTTGCGACTCTGATGGTACGATCGAGGAAGGTGCGTATCGGCGGCAAATAAAGAGTCTCCAGGCACGCTTTTCGACAACTTGGTTGCGAACGCGAGGCAGCGGTCACGCTCGACTTCTTGCCGGATGCTACGGCGGGTTCGGTGAGCCCTAGGTCAGCCACCATATTCGTGAGCCCCTTTTTCTTGGTAGTTGCAGGGGGCCGTTATTAGTGGTCTTTTCGCGTTGCGGATTTTTCCCATTGACGCTCGCACATAAGTTCGTTCGAACCAAACAGAGATGTTGGTCATGACTATGCTAAACGTGGCGCTCATATTTGGCGGCCGATCTGCCGATCGCGATATATCAATGAGGTCTGCTCGCTATATCTATGAAGCCTTAGACCGGCAACGCTATAACCCGATACTGGTAGGTGTCGCGCATGATGGCAAGTGGTGGCTACAGGAGAATGCGAGGGAGTTTCCCTTACACGTGGATTCGTCAGGTGCGCAGATAACGTTCCTTGCCGGAGGGGGAGGCAAGGCGCTTGTATATACCGATAACGGGTGTGCTAGAACATGTCAGGTTGATGTAGTATTCCCATTGTTCCAGGAAGGCATTTTAGAAGGCCTCCTGGAAAGAGCTCAGGTACCCTTTGTAGGATCCCGGTTTCCTGCGCCGGCGATCTGTATGGATAAGCATATTACCAAACGGATATTGCGCGACGCTGGCTTCTCTGTCGCGCGGTTTCTCGCTTCGTCGGATCGAGAAGAGGTAGACTTTCAGTTCGCCCAAAAAACCCTCGGCAGCCGTTCGCTATTTGTAAAGCCGGCGAGCTTTCATTCTTCTATCGGCGTCAGTAAGGTTAGTTGTGAAGCAGAATTTGAGGCTGCCATCGATCTCGCGTTTTCCTACGGAAGGAAGGTTATAATCGAGGAGTACGTGCAAGCGCGAGAGCTTGCGTGTGCCGTTTTAGAGGATGCCATCAAGCCGAGTAAATTACTTTGTTCATGGCCAAACGAAATCATTCCTACAGGTCAGGACGCCTTCTTCACGCACCGGACGAAAATTGATGGAAAGGGACTAATAGTGAAGATAAAAGCAGAGCTGGACGAAACAGTAGCTGATCTACTGCGAGGTTTAGCTTGCGAGGCGTTCAGGGCGATCGGCTGTGAGGCATTTGGACGGGTAGATTTTTTCATGCGACCCAACGGGGACGTTCTCATTAACGAGGTGGGCACTTTCCCCAGCCTTAAGCCGTTCAGTATGTTTCCGAAAATGATGAGAGAATTGGGCTTCCCATATAAGGTCTTGATACAGAGGCTGATTGAAAATGCCATTGGGCGCGCTGAGCGAGTTAGTACAGAACTATGACCTGAGCTTGGGCCGGAGGGACCTGCCGTCGCCGTCAACTAGCAGGTCGTCAGGAATGCGCGAACTGACTCGACCGCGAGCTGACGGGCACTCGCCGATCGCGAGCGGGGCTCCGGCCGAGACGTTTAGAAGTCATTCATTGGCGGGTTGGACCGAAGGCAGCCCACCCATCTCCATCGTGACTTCGCTCAAGTAGGGTGAGGCAGCAGCCCGATCGCTACGAGACGTGTATTGCGTGCGCGGGACATAGAGATGACGCGGCCGTTGTTCTTAAGAAAGCTCGGGTTGCCCGCGAGCTCGGGCGCTCCAGAACGCGCAGTCGCTTGGCCGTTCTGAACGTAAGTGCGTATGTCCGCCTCAGACGATGAGGTGGCTTGCCCTACACTGCGTCGTCCGAGGGTTGCTCGGACGGACCGAGCCTCAGCAGAGGACAATCCGTGGCAGATTATAGGGAAGCATTTGTCGGATGCGGCCAAGCCAAAAAAGCCCTCGAGATTGCGGAGACAGGCCGGGAGGGAGAAGTTCGCTTCTTTGGGGAGGTCAACGCATCGAGAACCAAGATGCGTCACATCATACCGTGGATCGCCAACCGGTTCGGGCGTGTGCATTTCTGTTACGAGGCCGGCCTGACCGGTTATGGCCCCTATCGCCTGATGCGGTCTCTGGACCATGAATCCACGGTGCTGGCCCCATCGCTGATCCCAAGAAGCCGGGCGAGCGGGTGAAGAGAGATCGTCGGGACCCCTTTCTCTTGCGCGGCTGCTCCGCGCTGGCGAACTGACGCCTGCGTTGGAGCCTGATGAAGGTTCACGAGGCGATGCGCGACCTTGTCGCCGCGATCGGCAGCGGTTGAAACGCTGCGAATCTACCGAGGGCAGGTTAGCGCTCCTCATGCTCAAACATGGCCGCACCTATCCCCGCAAGAAGGGCTAGACGATGCGGTATTTGCGTTGGCTGCAGGAACAGCAGTTCGATCACCCGGCACATCAAATCGCACTACAAGAGATGGTTGAAGCAATTCGCGTCGGCAGGAAGCGGGCCGACCGGCTCGAGCGCGCGGATCGAAGAATTTGTCGCGGGCTGGCCTCTGGAGCCGCTCGTGCGGGCGCTTCAAACGTCGATCTGATCGTCGCGGTCACGTTCGTGACCGAGGTTGGTGACGTGAGCCGTTTTGCGAGGCCACGGCAACTTATCGGTTTTCTCGACCTCGTGAAAAGCAAACGATCTTGCGAGAATCCGTTAGGCAGGCGGTATCACCAAGGCCGGAAACGGCCGTGTTCGCCACATATTGGTCGAGAGCGCCTGGACATATCGACACCCGCCGAAAATCGAAGACAAAGCTATACTGGCTCGATTAGGCATCGCCAACTGTGGGAGAGATCGCGCGTAGAAAGCTCAGAGCCGCCTGACGGCCCCCCTATTGGAAGCTGGGCGCGGCAAACGAACGACGGTGGTCTGCACTTCCATCACCCGTGAGCTGGTTGGGTGCATGTGGGCAGTCGGCGGGCAAGTGCAGCCAGCACTGGCTGTGCCTTGCGCCAGGCAACAAGATCTCCGGTGACAAGGTATCCTCGCGCACGCAGCGATCGTCCAGTCGAG
Organism: Bradyrhizobium sp. CCGB12; assembly: GCF_024199845.1. Lineage (NCBI taxonomy): Bacteria > Pseudomonadati > Pseudomonadota > Alphaproteobacteria > Hyphomicrobiales > Nitrobacteraceae > Bradyrhizobium > Bradyrhizobium sp. CCGB12. Next base: position 5,642,904 of record NZ_JANADO010000001.1, read on the forward strand.
CCGCGGTACTGCTGCGGCCCGCAGCCCCGACGGTTCGAGCGGAGCGACACGGTGCTTTTGCGCATTCTATCGACGGATGGCTTTGCGTGCTGGCAAAGGCCTTGACGGCGACCGGCCGGAAAATTGCGGTTCTGTTCTACAACACGCCCAGGCCGCGGAATGACTTACAGGGACCCGGGTGCCGACACTACGAGGAACAACATCGCCGCCGTGTCGTCGCCAACTGAGACGACGCGCCAAGTCACTCGGCTTCGTTCTGCAAGTAGATCCGGGCGGCCAATTGGCGGTTCGTAGGAATTCGATCGCGATCTTTCCTGAATACGAACATGAGATTCCGTTTCATCGAAGATCGCCGCGCGCATTATCCGGTGATGCTCCTGTGCGAGGTGGTCGGCGTCTCGCCGGCCGGCTATTATGCCTGCGCTCGCGCCCGGAGAGCCGACGATCTGCTGCCAACCGAGACCTCGTCAACGAAATCAAACGAGTCCATCGCGACACCCGCGGCCGTTATAGCAGCCCGCGCATCCATGTCGAGTTGAAGGCTCTGGGTCGGGGGCGAGCCGTGGTCGCATCCGAGCGATTGATTCGGCATGATGATGTCAGGGCCATCATGGCCCGGCCACGTCGGGTGCGGACCACCGACAGCCGCCACGACCGGACGATCGCGCCCAATCTGCTCGACCGCAACTTCATCGCCACTGCTCCGAACCAGATTTAGGCTGGCCGGCATCACCTGCATCGAGACCGGTCGGGCTGACTCTAGAGATAGCGGCTCGCCTTTGGCTCCCGACCTGACCGACCAACACTCCGTTGAATCGTAAGTCGTGATTCCGCTCTCACAACGGAGAGACGATATGCAACGTTCTGCGCTACCGGCAGCGCTTCATTCTCTGGTCCTGGACTCGGCCAGAACGAAGTTCGAACTGGATCAAGTCCAAGGGGGTAAGCACGGCATCATGCTACCGGGTGGTACTAATTCGGACACGTGCGCGCGCAGATTCGAACACTTTCGTCGGACTCACGACTACTGCCGATGCGGCGGTACTTTCAGCCGAGATGAATCGCGTCCTGCATTTCATATCCCGCCATGCCGCAGGCGATCCGAGGCCGAAGCCTAGAAGAGCAAAGGAGAATATCGGCCTACAGTGAGGACTTCTAAATCGAGCCAACTTGCCACTGAGTTTCATCCCGCAGGGTTTGAGGCGCGCAGCTTTGTACGGCAAGTCGTACGGGTGTAGGAACGGACGATCGGCCGAGCTGGTCGGGGTGCGCAGCGTATCGTTCGTTGCGTTGAGGTGGGTGGCATAGGGAGTGGGGGATCAGATATCTTAGTGACGGGTGGGGTCACCGGAGATTGTAGTCGGCGATCCAGGCAGCGATCTTGGCGCGGGCGTCATCGAGATCGAAGAACAGGGTTTCGTTGAGCAGCTCATCGCACGTCCGGCCATTAAAGCTCTCAATGAAGCCGTTCTGCTTGGGCTTTCGCGGTGCGATGAAGTGCCAATCGATGACTGTATCCTTGCTGCAGACGAGCATGGATTGCAAGTGAACCGTCGTGCTCGGATACGATCATTGCCGCTTGGCACGCCGCTCGACGGTTTCGCGAGTTCGCGAGCAACGCGCCCGGAAATCGACGTCTCCGCGATCGCCGCTAGGCCCTCCTTGGACACGCCGTCGACGATGTTGGGGATCCGGAAGCGCCGGCTGCTGGCAATAACCATGAACGAAGTCCAGCGACCAGCGCGCGTTGGGGCTTGGCTCTCGACCAGGATCAGAGCACGGGTCCCCACAGCCTTGCGGCGGGCGCGCGGCGGTTGCGGGCGGCGAGCCCTTCCTCGCGATAAAGCCGGTAGATCCGGCTGATTCCTGATGGCTAGCCCTCCCGCTACAGCAGGACGAAGCGCCGGCGGTGACAGAAAACGCCGCCGTTCATTGGCGAGATCCTGCAACCGGCCGCCGAGCGCTGCCCGGAGGGGGGCTGGGTAGATAGCAGATCATCTTCCGAATCGCGTTCACCCATGCCACCAAATTTGGCCTTCGAATTGTGATTGTCGCTTCGGAGGATCGCACGCTTGCGAGCCAATTCAGCCGTCTTCGCCACAGTCTAATGCTCCTTCAATATCGCGATAATCTGCTCTTCCGTGTTGCTCGCTTCATGTGTCCTACTTCTTCGGCCCGGACTCTAAGATATATGAGCGCCGTTCACCTTGCTCATCGACATGCACCTAACCTTTCCTCAGCATTGCCGCATCTCAAAAGCTACGGCCGTGTCAGAACTGCCTAGCCCGCTTTTCGTTGGCCTCTGCTTCCTTATTGGAAGATGCAGCCGCCATCCAGATGCCCGGCTGTCTAACTTATCGAAGTGATCCGGCGTCGATCCGCCGAGCTTCCCGATCTCTTTAGCACCTGACGGAAGCTACCGCTCAACGCGCGGACTTCGCAGCTGGCACGGTGTTTGCTAGAGATCTCCCGCGACACGAGTGAGCATGAAAGGCCACAAAACGTCGCCGCGCCGGCGCCCCAGCGCTTCGCACCTTCTTAGGAGGAGCGAAATCCTTAGGCGGACCGAAATCGCGTCTGCGATCTCCAAGAAAGCTCAAAGCAAAGATCAGAGCCAGCCTCATGAACGTCTTCAAAGTCAAACCTGCCGGATCATCGACCTTATCAATTCAATATGATGCGCACCGCGCAAGGAACACCGGCGAGCTTCAGTTGAATAAATAGCACGGCTCAGCCATGCCGAACTTGCCTGAAAGCGCCTTACTGGCCGATCGCGGTGAATTTTGATGCTCAAACTCGCGTTTTCGAGTGGTTTCGCAGCTAAACTCGTTTGTTTGACGAAGACACTGCAGGGCTTGGAAAATGCAATCATGAGTGAGACGGCTTTGATCGATAAAGTCACACCAGGTACGGGCGTCGTCAAAGGCGCAGCGCGCATCAGCGCCGAAATCAGAAATATCAAGCTCTCAAGCGATTTGCCGGATCAGTCCGCCGCTTCAATCAAAAGCTTGCTGCTCAAGCACAAGGTGATGCTCTTCCGCGACCAGAGTCGTCTCGATAAATCTGAGCAGGAGCGATTTGCTGTCCGCTTCACGAAGCTGGCGCCGCATCCGATGTTCGGCGTTACCAAGGGAACAGCATCGATCCTCGGGCTTGACTCCGCCCGCGGCGGTTGCCGGGTCCAAGTGTGGCACGCCGATGGAGCCGTCGATGTCCGTCCCAAGATATTGATGGTGCGAGCCGTCGTGACACCACGATTTGGCGGCGATACGGCCTGGTCGAGCCCCGTGGCCGTATCTCGACCTGCCGCCACCGCTCCCAAGGGTTTGCAGACGAGGTCTGGGTCGTTCACAGCAACATCTTCGAATCCTCCGGATTGGCCGGTGTTCGCGACGTCGATAAGAAGCATTTAATGATCTTAGAGACCAGGCATCCCGCGGTGAGCGTCCACCCGAAGACCGGCGAGCGGACGCTACTACTCGGCGCTTTGGTGCAGCGTATCGGTGGCATCTCCAAATTTGTCGACCGGATACTGTTTGATATATTCCTGTCTCATGTCACCCGGCCCGAAACCGCCGTGCACTGGGACTGGAAGGAGGTCGATATCGCTATGGGACAACTGCGCCACGCACCATTATTTGGTCAATGATTATGACCACCAGCATCGCGTCGTCTGTTGCGGCCACCAATGACATAGACGCGCCCGTCGGCGTCCATGGCCGGAGCATTGTAAGATGCCTCAAAGCCACCAAGCCGCGCACATGGAGGTGGCCTAGAGCGTTCAAATTCAGGGAAACTCCGCTGATGCAAGTTCTGCTCTATCGCGTGTTCGCTGCTTTCAGAGGCTGGAGCTCAAACGGCCGCTCGCGCCGAAGTCGGGCTCTGGCGTTTCGTGGCGGCCGATTTCGTTCGCCCCTGACAGCGCTCTCTCAGTGACTGGTGCGCACATTGAGACCGCGGATCCGGCGACCAATAAGCGCTTTCGAGCAATCGTCTGTCTAGAGCAAACAAAAATGGATCGCATGAACCAGAATGACAAGAGCCGGCCTACTGCCGCGCACCGCACTCACTCCGCGGCGATCGAGGTCGACCGCCTCGTCAAGATCTACAAGCAGACCCGCGCGGTCGACGATATCTCTTTCTCGATTCGGCACGGCAGCATCACGGGCCTGCTTGGCGCCAATGGCGCAGGGAAGACCACCACGATCGCGATGATCATGGGCCTCGTGCTGCCGACATCCGGTTGCGTCCGGGTGTTCGGGCATCGGATGCCCGAAGAGAGCGCCGATGTGCTCGGGCGGATGAACTTCGAGAGCCCCTATGTCGACATGCCGATGCGGCTCACGGTACGGCAGAATCTCACCATCTTCGGCAAGCTCTATGCGGTGAAGTGGGTCGCGGAGCGCATCGCGAAGCTAGCCAGCGATCTCGATCTTAATGATTTCCTCGACCGGCCCAACGGAAAGCTCTCCGCCGGGCAGAGAACCCGTGTTGCACTCGCGAAAGCACTGCTCAACCAGCCCGAGCTGCTGCTACTGGACGAGCCGACGGCGTCGCTCGACCCTGACACGGCTGATTGGGTGCGGGCGCATCTCGCGACATACCGGAAAGCGCACAATGCGACCATCTTGCTCGCCTCGCACAACATGCTCGAGGTCGAGCGGCTCTGCGACCGTCTCATCATCATGAAGCGCGGCCGGATCGAGGACGACGACACGCCCGACGCGATCATGGCCGGCTACAACAGGACTACGCTGGAAGAGGTGTTTCTGGACGTCGCACGAGGCCGGGTGAACGGAATCACGCGGAAGACGGTGCGATGAGCGAGCTCGCGCCGCATCCGGGTCTGTCGGTGCATCGCATCAATGCGATGATCCTGCGTTGTTGGTATTTGCTGATGTCGTCCTGGCCGCGGCTTCTGGAGCTGCTGTACTGGCCGGCGCTCCAGGTCATAACCTGGGGTTTCATCCAGCTCCATATCGCGCAAAACGTCGATTTCTTCGCGCGGACCGGCGGCACGCTGATCGGCGCCGTCATCCTTTGGGACATGCTGTTCCGGGGCCAGCTCGGCTTCTCCATCTCGTTTCTGGAGGAGATGTGGGCGCGAAACCTCGGCAATCTCATGATGAGCCCACTCAAGCCGATCGAGTTCCTGCTCGCGCTCATGGTCATGAGCCTGATCCGGCTCGCGATCGGCGTGATCCCGATGACGCTACTCGCGCTGTTTCTGTTTCAATTCAACATCTACAGCCTCGGCCTGCCCCTGATCGCCTTCTTCTGCAACCTGATCTTGACGAGCTGGGCGGTCGGCATCTTCGTCTCCGGCCTGGTCCTGCGGAACGGGCTCGGAGCGCAAAGCATCGCTTGGACGCTCATGTTCGCGATCATGCCGCTGGCCTGCGTCTACTACCCCATCAGTGTGCTGCCGATCTGGCTGCAAGTTGTCGGCTGGGCGCTGCCGCCGACCTATGTGTTCGAGGGAATGCGGGTCCTGTTGATCGACCACACCTTCCGGACCGACCTGATGCTCGACGCGCTCGCCATAAACGCTGGTCTTCTGCCGGCGTCTCTCGGTGCATTCCTTGCACTTTTGCGAAGCGCCAAGAAGCACGGCTCGCTCTTGTCCAGCGGCGAATAGTTGCCGCAACATACAGGGAACACTTCAAATAGCGACATGGTAACTCAATACTCGAAGCCGGAGCGGTGGCTCTCGGTCCAGGGGCGAACTTGTCCATTTGACCTGCGCGGCGAATCCTACGGCCTCCTGATCGGCCAGATCGGCGAGGTGCTGCGCCTGCCCGAGGACGGCAAGGAAGAGAACCCCGTCAACCTCGACCCCCGCATGGCCAAGCTCGCCGGCGGCGTCCGCCGTCAAAGCCGGGAACCATGAGCCCAGGTGGCTGCTGCGGCGGTTCGATCATTCCGCGATCTATCTGCTGATCGCGGCGACCTACACGCCGTTCGTCCTGGAAGTGAAGGACAGTGTGTTCGCGCTGGTGCTGCTCGCCGGCGTCTGGTGCGTGGCGAGTGAGGCTTTCTTCGAGCAGCCGCTTTCCCGCACCGCGCAGATTCTCCCACGAGCAGCGGCAGCCCGGATAGCGACGCCGCCAACATCGTCCTCGCCGCCGTGCCACAATCTCCGTCTTGTCCTCTCTGGCCGCACTCAAATCGGCTCCACAACGGACGACCTTTGCACTTCGGTTGCCCGGGACGACTTACGAACTATTTGTACTCTCTCTCTTTCCACCACGGAAAGTAATCCGGCATGTCAGCCGGCACTTTGCTTTTGAATACCGGGGATCGCTTCTCCAGGAACGCCGCCACACCTTCCTTAGCATCGGCGGAACGGCCGCGCGTATACATACCACGGCTTTCGATCTTCTGGGCTTCCATCGGATCGTCAGCGCCGAGCATCCGCCACATCATCTGCCGGATCAGCGCGATCGATACGGGCGCCGTCTTTTCGGCGATCTCGCGCGCCAAAGCACGCGCCGTGCGCAGCAGTTGATCCGGCGGCACAACCTTGCTGACCAAGCGGCCGGCGAGCGCTTCGTGCGCCGGAAATACTCGTCCGCTGTAACACCAATCCAGTGCCTGCGCGATCCCAACGATGCGCGGCAGGAACCAGCTCGAGGCCCCTTCCAATACCAGCCCACGCTGCGAGAATACAAAACCGAAGCGTGCAGCCTCAGACGCAATGCGGATATCCATCGCTAGCTGCATGGTCACGCCCATGCCGACGGCAGGGCCGTTCACAGCGGCAATTACGGGTTTGAGGCATTTGAAGATCCGCAACGTGATCTGCCCCCCGCTGTCACTGACCTTCGGGTCGCCGTAATCTACTTTGCCATCGGATAGCCGCTTCACCGGCCCGCGCCGCAGGTCGCGGTCAAATGTGTCGGCGCCCAGGGAGAGATCGGCTCCAGCGCAGAAAGCGCGGCCTTCGCCGGTCACGATAATGGCGCGAACGTCATTATCCTTGTCGGCGCGCTCGAAGGCGTTTATGAGTTCGCGCTCCATCGTTACGGTGCACGCATTGAGCTTCTCCGGCCGGTTCAAGGTTATGGTGAGGATCTGCTCGACGACCTCATATTTGATGGTTTCGTAAACCATATTTTTTGCTCGTTTTCAGAAGGTACACAGAAATTGGTCGGCTCAGTGCGGCCTGATTTGTTCCACAGTTTCGGTCAAAGACTCCTCGAGTATCTCAAGGCCCTGATTCAGCGTCTCAAGGTCGATAGTGAGTGCAGGCAGAACTTTCACGACCTCATCACCTGGTCCGCATCGTTCGACAATCAATCCCTTCTCGAATGCCTTGCGAGCGGCAGTCGCCGCGATTTCGGGTGCTCGGCAATCAAAGCCAAACGCCATGCCCCTCCCCCGAACAGTCATACCGTTCGCATATTTAGACGCAATGCCCTCTAGTCGGCACCGTATAAGTTTGCCCATGTGGTGCACCCCTTGCGAGAAAGTCGAGCAGCGCCAATAAAGATTTATAGCCGCCGTCGCAGAGACAAGCGCAAGATTGTTCCCGCGAAACGTGCCCGTGTGCTCGCCTGGACGCCACGCGTCGAGCTGCTCCTTGATCAACAACATTGATAAGGGCAGACCGTACCCACTTAGGGATTTCGATAGTACAACGATATCTGGAGATAAGGCAGCGAACTCGAAACTAAAAAATTCGCCAGTGCGACCACAGCCCATCTGGATATCGTCGACTATGAAAAGGGCGCCAACACTGTTTGCTATCTTCTGAACTGATTGCAACCATTGCTTGCTGGCGATGTTTATCCCTCCTTCTCCCTGCACGGTTTCGACAAGAATCGCTGCTGGACGATCTGTGCCGCTGCTCTCGTCCATTAATGCCTTTCGCAGGTAATCGGCCGTGTCTACAGTTGGGCCAAGATAGCCATCATACGGCATAAAAGTTGCACCCGACAAAGAAACGCCGCTGGCTGAGCGATAGAACCGATTGCCGCTCGCTGCAATCGCTCCCAAACTCATGCCGTGATATCCACGCGTGAACGAGATGATAGCTTGACGTCCCGTGACCTTGCGCGCGAGTTTTAACGCTGCCTCGATAGCATTCGCGCCAGTTGGTCCTGTGAATTGGAAACGGTATTCCAGTCCCCGGTCGCGAAGTATGATGGACCTAAAGGTCTCCATAAATTCGAGCTTCGCAGGAGTGGCCATGTCAAGCCCATGAACTACTGCGTCCGACGCTAGGTAGTCAATAATAGCAGCTTTGATCTCGTGATTGTTGTGGCCGTAGTTCAGAGTTCCCGCACCAGAGAGGAAGTCGATAACCTTATGACCATCCTCAGTTAGCATAATAGAACCACGCGCTCGACTGAAAATCACCGGAAAGGAACGTGAGTAGGAACGGACGTTCGATTCGAGGCCTTGGAAAGCCTGCATCTTACGTGATCCACGAATCGCGCCACCCATGTGGTCTCCTCTAGAGGTAAGTGTTCATAAGCAAGTACGCCTATTTCTGGCTACGAGGTTTGTTTCTCAGAATGGCTCCTTTACTTACCCGAAGATCAGGCATTACGAACCTACCCAAATTTGTAGCGCCCGCAGGTCAGTGTTTACCGATGTGTTACTATAGGAGAGAAGGCTCGGTGCGGTAGTGTTGGTAATGGTTGGTTTGACCCAATATTCGGTGCAAGATCGCGCGACACGAATTCGCTGTCCCGATTGACGCGGATCGTTGCCGGGAACCGTTTCCAGGATCACCGCGACGTCGCTGCCGCGGAAGGTGAACCGCGGCGCCAGCGCCGGTGAGAAGCGGGAGAAAATATCGATGATCGTGAGCACGCGCGAGCTTATGTCCCGCTGCCAACTGATCGTGGAGAAAATCCATCGCCCAGATCTCGTTCGACCGTGTCGCCGGCCGGCGATCATCGCGTAGCTTGGCCTTGATCCGGCGCTTCGGCGTTTTGTTGCGCAGTTGCAGGCCCAACTCGCGATAGACGCGCCGCGTCATATTCTGGCCGTGGCGCCATCCCTCGCGGCGGAGCAGAACGTGGACACGGCGACAGCCGTAGCGAACGCGTGCATGACTGAGAGATCTCCCTGATCCGATGTTCGAGGGCAGCCTGGACGGAACGACGCGATTTGTAATGGTAGGCCGATCTGTCGAACTCGAGCGCCGCACAGGTCAGGTAGATCGAGACCTGCCACTCGCTGCGGACTTCGTCGACCAGCTTGCGCTTCCGGCCAGGCTTCACAGCCTTCGGCGGATCACATCCTAGAGCATCTCCTTGTCGAGCGACAAATCCGCCACGAGCTTCTTCAGCTTGACGTTCTTGTCATCGAGCTGCTTTAGCCGCGCCACATCTCGGTCGGCAGCAGCCCGTCATACTCTTCGTCCAGTTAAGTAGGTCACCTGGCTGATCCCGGCCTTGGGCAGATGTCCGCGACCGGGACCCCGTCATGGCCCCGCTTGAGAATAAACGCCTTCTGAGCGTCCGAAAAGTTGGAGGCCTTCATCGTTCTTCGCTTCCACTGCCGGCAATCGGTGTGAAAAACTCTAGCCAAAATGGTCCCGTTTGCCGGCCTTAGAGTAGTCGCCCTCCCGCCGCAGCAGGACGAACAGCCGGTGGTAGGCGAAACGCCACCGCTCGTTGGCGATTCGCGCAACCGGCCTCGCAGCTTTGCCATTGTTTAGTCCCGGACTTTGATGGTCCGTCCTTATGGCACGCTTCGGAGGAAGGGACTAAACACCTAGTACAAGCTCGTCGGATCAATTGGACAGCATTATCCGCAAGCGCAGTGGCGATTGATCCACTACAGTTCAGCACGTTGAACGCTGTCTAGTTCGACACTGCCCTTTTGCACACCAATGATTTCCTCACCAGAGTAGGTAGTTTCCACTCAGTCATGATGCTATAGCATCACATAAAGCTCCCTCTGGCGCAGCTCGTTACGATAGGATCACGGTGCGAAAATGACGAACCCGGTTAATCCGCTGCAAGTCTCACGCTTCCTTCGAGTATATGATGACGCCGCCGTCAGCAAAGGCATCCAACTTTCGATAGGCTTCAATTTCCACGAGTATGTCTCGATCACGCGGGACCTTCCGACAAAGAAGCCGACATATCCAAACTTCCGTCCAGACCGCTCGCCAATCAAATCCGGTGAAGGATATTGGATGATAGGTCGCGACCAGGATAACGAGGTCGCGCTCGTGGAAGCCGCTCGACTGTACGATCTTTCAAACGGCAATTTTGCAGAGCACCTTGAATCCTTAAAGGCGTTTTACGCTGACCCAGCAGTCCATGCTCATCCTATGGATCGTTGTACGTGCGTCGCTCCAAGTGCAAAACAAATTACCGGTAAAGTCGCCTACCATGGTGATTTCTGGTTGCGAGAAGACTTCAGAGGAAAAGGTTTGCCCAAGATTATGGCTGCGACATTACGAGGTGTATCGTTTGCCATGTGGGCTCCGACGTTCGTAGTTGGCCTTGCAGAACGCTGGTTATTGGATAAGGGCGTCCTTGCACAATACGGACATGCGCATCATGAACCCGGTGGGTCATTATTACAATTGGTGGAAGAGGATATTCTGGACGACGATTTGCTTGTCTGGCTAACTGGCGACGAGCTGAAGAGTCTTGTTGATCGTCCTGACGAAGCCGAGCTGGCCTTGGCCTGACGATATCATCGGAACGACACACGATGTCTGTTGACATCGCGGCGCGTCCTCCCATCGTTGGCGCGGTGCGCTCTTTAACAACGCTTAGAAATCGATCATGAGGTATCAACCGTCCAGCGGCACGGGGACGCACCTTCTGCCCCGCCGTAATCAAAGATACACCGTTGCGCCGAGAAAATTGGTCTGGAAATACTACTTGCACGAGTGCATGCAATGCGTCTTCAGCGTGTACTGTTAGTGCAACGCGCGATGCTAAGGGCTATTGGATGTCAGGAAATTGCAGGCCCAACTCGCGATAGATTCGCCGCGTCTTGACATGACCGTGGCACCATCCTTCGCGGCGGAGCAGAAACTGGACACGGCGATAGCCGTAGCGTACGCGGGCATGACAGATCTCCTTAATCTGATGTTCGAGGGCAGCCGAGCCGAGCGACGCGATTTGTAATGGCAGGTCGTTCTATCAAACTCGAGCGCCGCACAGGTCCGGCGGATCGAGACCTGCCACTCGCTGCGGACTTCGTCGACCAGCCTGCGCTTCCGGCTAGGCTTCATAGCTGATGGCATGGTCTGCCTCGACGAACCCGCGCACACCGCGCCGTGGTTTACGACCGAGAAAGGATCACAACGATGTTGCGCAACAAGACTCAATTCCGCCGCCGTCTTTGGCATCGACATCGGAAAGAACGTCTTTGATGTCGTCGGGATCGACACAGGCGGCCACGTCATTCAGAAAGCAACGTTTCGCCGCGATACACTTTTGCAGTTCTTCGAATCCACTCGGCATAAGTCAGAAGCCCGGGTTGATTCTCAGGCGTTGCACCGCATCAGAGACCAAAAGGTTTCGCTGCAAACTACCATCTAAACCGTACTTCCGATCGTCTGGGATCGTGTTGACTGGCCTTGAAAGCCCATGCATGTCAACAAGGTCACCGTGGCGCTGGCCGCAAAAGTAGAGCGGGTCGCCTGGCTCATCCTCACGCGGCCCGGCTCGAGTTACGGGCGTCGCCTTCCCGCGTTCCCATAACTCCGGCAGCAGACTGCGAGGTTCGAGGTGGTGATGAGAAGACAGTTGATCGGCGCCGCGTAAGCCCTTCGCCGAAAACGGGCCAGTGCCCGATTAGCAATCTGGGAACGCGGTGTGCTGATTCCATCATGCCTGGCTGCAACCGCCACTCGCGAGAGGTCGAGTACATGTTCGTAGACCATCGAAGTCGGATCGCTCAAGGCGCCTAATGTCAATCTCAACGGCCCTTCCATTATACGACTGGGGCCAGCAACGATTGCGAGACGCTATGGAGCATCATCAGTGTCGGGGCGCTCGCGAGCCGCGCCATTCCCCTCATCGGAGAGCGCACTATGCCCCGCGAAAGGCGCGGCTAGTCGTCTCAACGCGCGCTGCTGCACGGCAGCTGACAACGCACGGTATCATGTCAATTGCATCGCGCTGGGTGGGTTCCCAGCGAGATGTCAGGGCAACGGGCTCTACGGTCAACCGCTTTGCTCTCAGCCAAATTCCATCGGCCGGTTTGCAACGGCTGAAGAGGTGGCACAAATGGCAGCCTTTGGCGCGTCGCGGATGGCGGGTTTTATCACGGCGCAACTATCGACATCACAGTAGCGCAAATCCGCGGCTTATATTTGGATAGCTTTGCAGCAGCACGTGCCACTGAGCACCCGTCTTCACAATTCACAGAAGCGCATCCAGAATCCGGCGCGTCGCAACAGGCTTCGAGCCGGTCGTCCATTAGAAATGTGTTCCTCGTGCTTCCGGATTGCCGCCAGCAAGAATCATCTTTCATTTCTAGGCTTTCACCGTCGATCGACTCTAGCTTGAGTAGGTTCTAGCCAGTCATCTATGATTGCATCAGTCTGCATCCAGTGGTCCATTATAGCGACGGCACGGCACTAGTTGGCCAACTGCAGCTGATCGTCGCGACGCCATAAGCGAACTTTCTCCGGGCGACATCGCGCCGGCTGCTTGCTGATCGAGGCGCTTGGTCAGACCGATGCGCAGGCTTTTGCGTGTGATCCGCTAAAAATGGTACAGCAGCGCTTGCCGCCACACGCAGGTACAGGAGTGCACCATCCGCTGAGCAAGAAACGAAACCACAATGACCCGCCTACTGGCTCCTGCGATCCAGCAAGAAGCGCACTCGCGGGCAGAGCACTTAATTGCGCGACCATGTATAAAATCTTCGAAGAGGCCCCTCCGAGGTCGGGAACGCAGCGCTTATTATTGGGGCTCAACAACGCTGCGAAAACGGCAAGATAAATGTTGATCAACGCCATCGATTCGCTAAACGCATTGACTGGTCGAGCGCGCAATTTTCGAATTTCTGAATCCCACGTTATGATTGCACTTAATGGCTACTGAGATCCAATACTGCGTCCCGGTCAACTGTCGATGCTGGTAATTGATCTAGATAGCAGAAGTATGTCACCCCATCAAATTGATGGACGTCTGGAGCGTTCAAAGGAGGTGCGGCATGCGGCGCAGTGGTGAAATGACACTCGGACTATTCCTCGTTCAGGCGGGATATAATGAAGCCGCATGGCGTGATCCGAGCGTTCCGGTGAATGGCGGAGTTGATATTGAGCATTATACCAATCTTGCAGCACTGGCCGAAAGTGCAGCGTTTCACTTCGTATTTCTCCCCGATAGCCCAAGCGTGGTAGAACAAGATCTCACCAGCTTAGCCCGTGTAAGCCGAAACGATGGATTCGAGCCGATCACGCTTTTGTCGGCGCTTTCATCGAGAACACAACATGTCGGCCTTGTCGGAACAGCAACAACGACATATCAGCAGCCTTACAATCTTGCACGCATGTTCGCATCACTTGATCACCTATCACGGGGGCGATCGGCCTGGAACATTGTCACCTCGGGAAATAAGTTCGAAGCCCCAAATTTCGGCGACGAGCAACTTCCAGACCATGACACGCGCTATATTCGCGCGAGGGAGTTCGTTAAGGTCGTGAAGGGTCTTTGGGACACGTGGGAAGATGACGCTTTCGTTCGTGACAAGCAAAGTGGGATCTTCGCCGACATTAGGAAGCTGCATCGGCTTAACCACCGGGGGAACTACCTATCAGTCAGAGGCCCGCTGAACATTGCAAGGCCGCCGCAAGGGTATCCAGTGTTGGTTCAGGCCGGCGCATCCGATGCCGGAATAGCCTTCGCCGCAGAATTCGCCGAGGTCGTGTTCACCGCCACACCTTCATTAGAGCACGGTAAGCAATACTACACAACTCTCAAAGAGAAAGCGCGCGCATGTGGGCGGGAGGAAGATCATGTGCTGGTAATGCCGGGCATTGTTCCGATAGTTGGAAGGACCAAAAAGGAAGCATCTGAGAAGCTTCAAAGATTACAATCCTATACGCACATCGACGTTTTAATTGCGGAAGCCGATCGTTGGCTGGGGCTTGTCACCGACTTGCGCTCATTAGATCTCGACTCATTGGTACCCCAGACTTTACCGCAAACGAATTTTATCCAGAGTCGTCAGAAGCTGCTGCTCGACTTGGCCGCACGCCAGAAGTTCACCTGGAGACAACTGATCCGCTTGGTGTCGGACAGCCGCGGTCATCTATTCGTCGTTGGAACACCCGACGAAATTGCCGACGTCATGGTGGATACATTTGATCAACGCGCAGCTGACGGGTTCAACCTACTGCCAGTGACCGTTCCCGGCGAACTCAAGGATTTCGTTGAACTCGTTGTGCCCGAATTGCGCCGACGGGGCAAATTCAGATCGAGATATTCCGGGCAGACACTAAGGGAAAACCTTGGACTTATGCGGCCACCGAACCAGTTCGCGTAAGCAGGCTGAGGAGTCTCAACGGGTTGTTCCTGGCTAGAGCCAGTCTAATGATGGGCGGCGTCGAGTCGATACTGGATGCGGCCGATGCCAATTGTAGCGGCGGAGCCATCTGGGCAGCTCGGCAGGTCGTTCTTTTGAAGTGCTGTAGGGCGGGCATCCGCCCATTCGCGCAGGCTTGTCTGGATAAAGCGCTCGGCCTTGCCGTTGGTCTTCGGCGTGTACTGCGTGGTGCGGATGTGCTTGAGGCCGAGGCGGTTGCAGGCTTTGCGGAAGGAAGGATTTGTAGCAGGATCCGTTGTCAGTCATCACTCGCTCGACCTTGATGCCGAGGATTGCGTAATAGGTGATCGCAGCCTTGAGGAAGGCCACGGCGCAGCTCTGTCGCTCGCTCTTCATCACCTTGCTGAAGGCAATTCGGCGCGCGCGCCGGGAGGCATCGTCGATGCAGACGTGGACGTATTCCCAGCCGGATCCTTCGCCGCGAGCACGCAGGCTGCTCCGTTCAGTCCGGTCACCCGTGATGCGATGGCCTACACCGGTTGAGCTTGCCGAGCTTTTTTGATGTCGATGTGGATCAGCTTGCCGGGATGTTCGCGCTCGTAGCGCGGCGCCGGCTCGGCCGGTTCCAGGTTGCGCAATCGGTTCAATCCCAGCCGCCGCAAGATACGACTGACGGTCGCCGGTGAAATGCCAACTCCGGTTGCGATCTGCTTGCCTGTGTGGCGCTGCCGGCGCAAAGCCTCGGCTTCGGCACACGGGGCGGGCAGTGGAGGAGCGATCGCGCAAGCCATTAACGCCTTCCGCGCTGAAGCACTTGACCTACTTGGCGAGGTCTTGGCTGAAACATGAAATTGGAGCGCCACTGCGGCCTTCATCAAGCCGCCTTCGATCATGCTCCGCACCATGGCCTCTCGACCTTTCGGCGTTGGAGGCGCATTCTTATGGGTGTTCCATTCGGTCCTCCTCCGGGGATCGGCTAAAACTTCGACAACTTCAGCTTCCTCGTTCAGGACCGGATGAACAAACTCCTGAAAACTAACAACTAGGCCGACATGATGGTCTGCCATTTGTCGCCGAGGAGGCCGCAATGATTTCTCAACGCCGTATCGAGGTCCAGCCGATATCTTGGCCTATCACCACGGGCGACAAATTTCCTAACGGTAAACGGTCGCTTGGCTGTTCACGCTGCAATAGGCCGGCGGTAGGTCCGACCTTGCTCTTGCGCCCAACCGTGACCGCGATCTCCGCCGCAAAACCCTCGGGTACGCTGAGTACGGTGCACCTTTTCCACGTCAAATCCGCTCATGCCGTGAGTGGCCAAATCCGCGGCCGTCACCTGATTTCGCAAAGCCTTCCTCGACAGCAGATAGATCAGCGCCGCCGCGTGTCGTGCCCAAGCCTGGTTGAAATCAATTTGAGAAGCAAGAAAGACTTCGAATCATGGCTGCCCGCGCAAAGCATAAAGAGAGCTGGTCCAGGTTGTCTGAACAGAGTTTCCGCGTCGATAGGTGAGCCTCCGCCGGGTTAAGCTGTCATGCGGAGTGACAGCGGGATGAAGTAGGCTTGTTCCCGGCGTGCTGCCGTCGAGACTCGAATGAGGACGCCTGTTGTTATTAAAAGTCGAGATATCGGCCGATCGAGCTGCCGGCCTCACTCGCGCTGTCATAGGCCCGCAGGTGTACCTCCTCGTCCATGCTGATCGCGATGCCGTTGTCCGCGAGCACGTCGGTAAGAGCCTAGCTGGTGAACTGCGAGCCCTGGTCCCCGTGTTGAAGATGTCCGGCTTGTCGTGACGAGACAAGGCATCCTTCAGCGTCTCGACGTAGAAGACCGCTTCCATCGTGATCGATAACCGCCACGACAGAACACGACGTGTTGCTAGTCCAGCACTACCGCGAGATAGACGAAGCCGCTCGCCATCTGGATGTAGGTGATGTCCATCGCCCAGACCTAGTTCGGTCGTGTGATCGCCATGCCGCGCAGCAGGTAATGGATGGATCTTGTGGCCGGGCTTGGGTCTGGTGGTGCGCGGCGGCGATAAAGCGCCCCTATCCCCATCCGCCGCATCCGCGTCTTCACATATCGGCGGCCGAGAAGTCGCAAATCCAAGCGCTGGACCGCAGCCAGCCGACGCCGCCGAATGCGCCCCGGCCAAGCGGCCCGTAGGAGAAATGACTACAAAAGGCATGGCACCACATTTCTGTTCGCCGCCCTCGATATTGCCACCGGACGCATCGTTGGCAGATGCTACAGGCGCCATCGCGCCGCCGAGTTCCGCAAGTTCCTCGACGAGATCGAAGCAAGCGTGCTGTCTGGGCTCGACTTTCACCTCGTCATGGACAATTAAGCCGCGCAAGGGCGCACTCGGCATTGGATAACACTTGGGGCAAGGTCACTTAACTAGAGTTCGAACAGCTTCCGAGGCGTGCTCGTAAGCACTTCAGACCCGGTCTCAGTCACCCGGAATGATTCGCCGATGACGTAGCCGAAATCTTCGTCCACCCAGTTACCCAGCATCAGATGGAAGGTCATATTCGGCTTTAGCTCCGTCATGTCTCCGTCTCTGAGACTTGCGGTTTTCTCGAGCCAATTGATTCCGAGAGAGTAGCCACAGCGCGACTCCTTCGCGAGGCCGTGCTTCTCCATGGTACGATAGAAGGCATTTGCGACATCGCTGCAGGTTGCGCCGGGCCGAACCGTGGCAAGAGCAGCTTCGAGGCCAGCCACCTCCGCCTCGTGCATGCGACGCAAACGATCTGAGGGCTGGCCAATCGAGAATGTGCGCATGATTGCGGCACAGTAACCCAGACGCTTGCCGCCAAGTTCGAGATTGATCTGCGAGCCCTGACGAAAGACATCGTCGGTCCACCAAACATGCGCCGTAGAAGTCCGCGGCGAGGCACACAAATAGAAATGCTGCAGTCCGGTTCCTGCCTTGCCATTGGCGCCGCGAATGAGAGTGCCCACGATCTCCGCAGCGGCGTCGGCTTCGCGCATACCCGGACGGATCACTTCAACTGCCCGCGCGATTGCCGCGTCCGTGATTGCGGCAGCTTCCTTCATGATTGAAATTTCTAGGTCAGACTTAACGATGCGAACCCAAGCGACCAGGTTTGAGCAATCGAGGATTTTCGCATTCGGCAGCCGCGCCTTGAACTTCTCTATCGTCGGCGTCGGAAGAGCACTCTGCTCAATTCCCAAGCAGCGGTTTGAAACACCGAGTTCATTGATAGAATCAATAACCGCGTCGTAGCCGTCCTTGTCAGGATTGGCGACGAGGTTCTCCGGATAGCCAATGACGCTGCCGCGCTGAAGGAAGGTCTGATGGTGGGCCGCCGGCACATCCATCTTGCGCACGATAAAGGCCGGCTCCTCCTCGCGAAGCGAAACGATAAGCCCCTGCGGAATGGTGGTTGGCGCACCCCAGTGACCCGTCAGATATGTAAGGTTCGCGACATCAACCACGAAGAGCGTCTCGATGTCGAGCCGCGCCATCTCCGATTTGACTGCAGCGAGCCGCCGCAAATACTCGCTCTTGGGAAAGCCTTGCGGCCCCTTGGTGATGGTCATTCGCTCTGCGCTCTTTGTGACGGTCACATTCTACACATCCTACACGACCTGATGTGGTGGCTTTAGCAGACACAGTTTCGACGTGAAGAATCGGCTTGGCAAAGAACTCTCTCATTGTGCACGTCTCGAATAGCCAATTGTCTTTACCATAGAAGCGTCGCGTCAACCGCCGAAGTGGTGAGCGCCAGTTGCCGAGAACATACTCAACAGCGCCGCTGTTTAGCGACAACAGATTTGGGTTCACTAGAAGTGTCCGCGAGAAATCAGTTTTCACCAACCGTTTGGCCAATGACCGCATTCAGGTTCAAGGACTGAGCTGCCCGCGGCAAGAGAGAAAACATCTCTCAAATCGCTCGTGGCTCAGTTCTCTTACCCGAGAGCACGGACCAGCGAACCTACTGATGCTGGTAGCTTGTGGGCGCGCTAAGGAGCACGCATTTGGACCGGTGTGTCGGTTGCACTCTCGGCCGCTCCGACATCTGATAACAAGCTCCGAACGGCGCTGTCGTTGCGGCTGCTCGCGTGTCACCACTGCCTTAATCGTCCAAGTGAAGCGTAGCGCAGAGGTCCATCCGGCCGGACAGGATCGAATTTACCCAATGTTGGCCAGAAGCGTAGAAAATCCAATATTTGGTCGGTGCTGCCTCGCCCTCTAGGTATTCGACCAGCAGCCATTCCTCCGGCCGGTCCTGGGCGAGCCAGTAATCTAGATGTGCCGGACGGACGCGCACACGAGCAAAGAGCGAAGACAAGCGTTATGCACCTTCACGCCACGTAATCTTGAAGCAAGTATGCGCTGCTAGACCGATCGGACTTCTTCGGTCGGTGTTTGCTATCACGCCGTAGCAGTTTGGACCTCGTCCGTTCCCCCGACCGCTTCTTCGGCGGCCGCGGTCCGGGTCCTGGCGCCCGTACCGAGGTCTGTGGCAAGATGCCGGCCACATTGCTCAGGCCCAGCGCAAATGATCAAGTACAATTTCCGGCTTGGTCTTGAAGGTGATTTCGTTGGGGACACCGGCTTTGCGCCGACGTGCACGGTTTGATAAATAGAGCCGATAAGCCACCGGCAAGCTCGCATGATAGTTCGCGAGCGAAAGCGTCACGGCAACGTTTTGCATCGAGCGTGTGAAGCGAGGCATCAATCCTCGGTACCAAGCCATCGACAATTTGGATGCGATCGTCGTCGCCACCGCTCGAACTAGCCTAGCCGCAACACAGTTCAATGCCAAAGTTCATCATGACATAGTGATTCTCATTGGCTCCCCTAGGAGCGCAAATGGGAAGCTGTTTACAGCTCAGCCTCTTCCGCATGAGGTGAACCTAGGCGACCCCACTCAGGCCCTTCTCTCGATTGGCTCAGGAGCCATTTTAAGGCACTGCGGCTCGCCGAAGCGGAACTTAACCCCGTCTGTTCTGGGAGTGCCGTGTGTGCGCAAGTTATTCGATCGTTCTGGCACCCCTTAACATTATTCAGAGAGATCAGCGCTTCAATGTCCCTTGAAAGCGGGTTTTCGCTTCTCCTCGAACGCACGCACACCTTCCTTGTGATCGAACGTCTCTTCTGTCTTGACCACGTTCTCGGCCTCATAGTCCAAGGACTCGAACAATGTTGAGTTTACAGCGTTATCCAAATTGTCCTTCATAAAGCCGAATGCGATTGACGGCCCCGCTGCGAGCGAGGCCGCTAACGAGAATGCGACCTCGAGTAGTTCTGTGTCGGGTACCACGCGGTTCACTAGGCCGATCGCTTCCGCCTTCTCCGCATCGATGCGTTCAGACAGCAACATCAGTTCGCGCGCGCGAGAAACTCCTGCCAACCTTGTCAACAGCCACGCAATTCCGTAGTCGCCGGATAAACCGAGCCGCGCATATGCAGTTGTCAGAATGGCTGATCGTGCAGCAATGCGGATATCGCAGGCGAGCGCGAGCGCCAAGCCTGCGCCTGCGGCCGGCCCCGGGATAGCCGCAACGGTCGGCTTTCTCACCGCGACCAGAGCGCCGGTAAGCGCTCGCTGTTGGGAGCGCAGGTCGGCGACGCGGTCATCGAATGATAGCTCTGGCTCTGCCGAATTCTGCCCAAAGCCCTTCACGTCGGCACCCGCGCAGAAAGCTCTTCCTGCCCCGGTAACAAGGATCGAACCAACTTGCGGATCGTCACCAAAACGTTTTATTAACCTGCGCAATGCAGGGAATAGCCTCTTAGAAAGAGCGTTCCGTGTTTGCGGTCGATTGAGCGTCAGGATAGCGACACGATCGCGTATCTCCGTCAACAACTCACCAGTTCCTGAATCGATTTCCAATGACATATTTTTTCCATCCGATGTGGCGCGCGCGCACCCGTCTGACTCTGGGGCCATTCTGGAGTTATCGAATAACGTTGTAATGGCATCTCAATTGGCGTTTTCGTCGCCCTTGGTCCCTCGAGTTCAGCCAGGTGAGCACCGGAAACGGTGTGGCAAACTTGGTAGCAAGTTGGCGGCCCGCACACCCTGGCATCCCGCCTATGGCTGCTCCTCATTTGTGAATGCAAGATCCATCAGAGTCCCCTACGGAACTGAGTAGCGAATCGAGATCCCTCGCGGGAGTGGAGCAGCCGTGAACCGGTCGGATGATGCCAATGCGCTTGGGATGAATGCCGTCTACCAGAAGCCTATTGGCAGCAGCTTGCGGGGACAAATGATGCGGAGATTCCGATGCCATTGTTGCCATAAGGAGACTTGTCGCGCTGGAGGGATGTTGCTCTGTACTACCTATTGTCGTGGATACAGGTAGCAACGGCCGTGCCAGAGCGCCATCACGCTAAGCCTATGATTCGGCTCGATGAGGTCCGGCGCGGCAAGAAGTGGCCGCTGTTTTGAACCCGACATCGGTGTTCCCGTTGTCACAAACCGGACAGCGGAAGCGTGCCGCGACGTTCTTCACGCTGCTGGCAGAAGCTGCCGGAACAGACTTTGGTAAGTTCTATTAGGAAATTTACATAATCGAGTAGCTCGGCCAATTGGCTTTGCCCGCACAGATCCGGGTGGCTTTCCCGCACTCAGCTATTCCGACGATAACGCGCGTTATCCGGCTGCGCCCACTCGCGGGTAATGCGTGGAGTTGGCAAGCGATAGCATTCGTCAGGGCTCGAACTCGGAGCCGGCTCTCGGGTCCGCCCGCAGTAACAAGTAAAGCTAAGCAAGCAAAATTTGCAGCCGTCCCTCGCCGCGCCGCGGTCGCGAAAGCGCCGAACCGACCAAACGCGATCTAGCGCATCTTGCTCGTGATCCGTTCGCCGCGCTCAAGGACATCGGGCCGCAATGACGAGGATTGTCGATTCTGTACAGTACCACCCGCAGCAGCTACTCATGGTCACCGCGTCGGACAAGCTGGGAACGTGGGCAGCGACGTCCCAGTTCACATGCTAGGTCATGATGGCCTTGCCATACCGGTCCCATTTTCACGATCGGCTCGGTTCGAGAGTGTTGATACGATCTGGCGCACCGGGCGACGACAATGACAGATCCTCGGCTTTGTCAAGCGTTGCAACTGCGACGTTCGCTGGAGTGCCGCGGTCATCTGATGCGCAAGGTCGAAGCGCGGATCATAGCTCAGCGCCGGTCGCGCACTGAGCCTTCTTGGGCGACGGAGGCGACCAGCGTGCCGTCGGCCTTGAAGATCATCCCGCGCGTGAGACAGCGTCCGCCTTGCGCGCTCGGTGAATCATGCGCGTAAAGCAGCCAGTCGTCCGCACGGAACGGCCGGTGAAACCACATCGCGTGGTCGAGACTTGCGGGCATCATCCGCTTGTCGAATGGCGTACGACCATAGCGTGCCATCGCCGCATCGAGTAGCGAATAATCTGAGGCATAGGCCAGCGCACACATATGGAGCGCCGGATTATCAGGCAGTCTCGCGGCGGTCTTCATCCAGAAATGAACGCGGCCATCATCGATTGCCTGGCCGACATAACGGTCGATTTCAACTGAGTACAACTCCAGAGCATAATAGCGGCGGATGAATTGCGGAGTTTCGTCAAGCATCAGGTGCTTGGGCAGCTCCTCGGCCGTGATCTTTTCTGGCGGCGGCACGTCAGGGATTTTTTCCTGATGGTTAAAGGTACCCTGCTCCTCCGCATGGAACGACACCATGATGCAGAAAATCGCCTTGCCGCGTTGGATCGCGGTAACGCGCCGCGTCGAATAGCTCCTCCCATCGCGCAGGGGCTTGACCCGGTAGATGATCGGCACCTCGGGATCGCCGGGCAGCAAGAAATAGCAATGCAGCGAGTGCGGCAGCCGGTTCTCCAGCGTGCGGCACGCCGCGACCATCGCCTGTCCGATGATCTGGCCTCCGAACACCCGTTGCGAGCCGATGTTAGGGCTATCGCCTCGAAAAAGGTTCTCTTCGATTGATTGCAAGTCGAGGATGTCGAGTAAGTCGATCAGGCTTTTGGACATTGACATGTCTTCAGTTTGTCGGTTTCACCGCCGAATGGCACAACTATGACCCACATCTTGAGACGGGGCTCGCTTCTATTGAGCGCCCGAATCACCGCAATGGCCATTTGTTCGGTATCGGCGTCACGGAACGCAGCCAGCTTCAATTCATGAACCGCCTCAAAGCTGCTACAGCTACGGCACTGAAGTGGATAACCCAGACGTTCATTTGAACTTCGAGAGAGGAACGGAGCGAGCAATAACAGTCGATCCGTCACCGTCCTCAGCAATCGGCGTGCCGCCCCAAAAACGCAGCGGGCCAGCTTCGAGAATGTCAGTCCAACCGCTGCATGCCGAGCCCCGCGGTACAGTTTGGCTTTCACGTTGCACTCCGAACATAATGAAGGTCTTTGAACCGACACGGCTAACACAACCGCAACCACGGTCGCTTAAGTGTACGGACATCCTTCGAAGCTGCCATCACGGCTGGTGCGCAAATAGCCGCAATCGGGTACGCCCGGCACCGTGAAACGAGTTATGCCAGATCCCCGAGCAACGACAGAGAGAAAGTTTTCATAGTCCTTCGTGCCGGGACACGATCCGGGCAGTGAGGGACCTCAGCTTCCTTCTGGCTATTAGAATAGTTAAACACGATGCACGCCCTACCTTTGGCCAATAGTGCCGCGGTGGCCGCTCCAACGCCGGACGCCGCCCCCGTCAAGATCACGCGCAAAACATCCTTCGACATTGTTCCCTCTCTTGAGCATTCAAGACGCACGCCGGTTGGCCACATCGCCCGGCAGATTCCATTGCTTACTCCTGCTTTGTTGCCGGCCTCGACGTGAATCGCTGGCTCTTAGCCGACCACCCGCGCGCCCGCGTGCGCTGAAGCATGTACCCCGGTTGGAACGAAATCCGCGACCAGCAGGCTCTCCGGCTATCAAAGTGCTCCTGCGACAAAGGCCAGCGGCCCTGGGAGTCGAGAAGCCGATCAGCGTCCATGCTTGCGCGCCTGCCACAACCTTGCGCACGTCTGCCGGTCGTACAGCCGCACGTCCGCTCTGTTGAGAACAAGCCGGGTCGCTCGCCTGCTCCTAATGCCAATCCTCCTGGTAGCGTCAATCAGACCTGCCGAACTCTCAACCGTTAGCTTTAGCTTTTATCCGCCCGACGTAAACTTTGCGGCATGAGCTTCTCGCGCACGTCATCTGGGTGCATTACCCGCACCCGATCCTCTCGAGAATCACTACGGCCCGCTGCACGAGCTTGGCGTTCGTTGCCAGCCGCCCGTTGGAACGTACAGGTTGTCGACCACATGTACGAGTCGCTCAAGCGCGCCAGGCATTCAGTCGGTAATGGCGGCAGCGGAGACTCCGGCCCACCCAGTACGATGGCGCAGCCCGGCCCCGCATCCGGTTAATTGCCGGATTCACGTCCGACTTCCGAATGCGTTGCACCACTTCTCGATATAGCACCGGGTCCCGGGAGCTCTGCCGCGACTTGAGATCACGCATTGGATGTGCACGACGGTGGCCCCCGCTCGCGCCGCCTCGTCGCAGAGTCTGCGATTTGCGCCGGGGTCACTGTGGACATTCTTCTGCCTCGGCGCCTCTCCACCTCCTGTGATCCACAGGTGATAAATCACCTCGGGAAATCATTCCACCTTCTCCTCTCGCTGCAGCTACCACGACAACGCATGGTCCGACTGTGACAACTTCGTCTCCTGATGTTTATCCGTTTGGCGTGTTCTCTTTTTTGGAAAGCCAAACGACGTCAGCCCATTAGCTAGAATTAGGCGAGCGCTTCTCGCCATAAGGCCAAGCCTCGGCTGCGGCAGTGCTGATACCCGCAAGCGGCGTGCCGTTCGCTAAATTGCCCGCGGGGTTTTCCTGGCGAGAGAAAGCACGTGTATCTAATGGCCCGCTCTTAGAATGACGCAGCTGGTCGTCAAATTTCGGACATTGCCGTATTTAACCGGACAGCGCTGGCATCGGGAAATGGAGTCCGTAATTCCGGTCGTCTCTCTGCCGAGCCTGCGCGACTGCTTGGATAAGGCGGCCTCAGGCCATTTCATCATTCGGAGTTTTCCGGGCGCCGGCATCGGGCGCATTCAAGCCGCATTCATTTGATCGACGAATCATTCGGCGAGTCCACTGAATGATCCCGCGTTCGTTCAGGAGAGCTTGAAGCGGGATCCGCTGGTGACTTATACGTTCCTAGAAGGCGCGGTGCAGACCTGATCAAGTTTATTTGGCAGGCGCGTCTCTGTTCTCGAGCCGCTTTCTGTGGCCATCACTGGCGGATGGCGTTTTCACGATCAGTGTTGCGCAAGTGTCCTATCTCCCCTCCGGAAGTGACTGGCAGATGCCGCCGGAAGCCCAACATCCGCAGTCTTCTAAGCTGTGGTTGCTTGACTCGTGAAGCGCATCTGGCGCGATCTTGGCGGAGAAGTCATCGTGACTACGCCCTCCGATCCGCTTCCCGCCGACCTTGCCGCCACGTATCCGCTGATTCTGGCGTAGCGCGAGCAGCCGACACTGGTGAAGAGCGAAGTCACCGACGGCCCGCTGGAAACCGAACGGCTGAAGCTGATGCTGGTCGAGGGACGGCGCGATCAGTTCGGACAATGTTCTGACGCATCGGGCTGCCTTCGAGCAGTTCTAGCTTGCAATCGAGGATATTGAAGAGATTCAGGCCGTTGGAAAGCTTAGCGCCGCAGCAAGCCGCGAGGCGCAAGTAGTCGTGATGGCCGGCTAGTGTGCGCTGCGACCCCGATGCCATACCGCTTGCCGCGTTGGTCCTTGCCAAGTCGGCCGGTCAGGACACTTTGGCGGTACTCGTCGGGTTGATGTTCCCCGACGCCGGACCTTTAGTTCGAGAAACCAAGGCTGTAAGCCAAAAATTCCGCGCCATCTTTGATTGGAGATGCAAAGGTCTCGTTTCCTGGGTCGCGGACCCAAGAAACTCTAATTCGGCTTTGTCGTTTGTGTCGTAGGCACCAGTCCGCAGTTGCGGCGCGACGATCTCTATCACTTGTCCAACTGAAACCCGTTGTCGTTCATAAGCCAACCGGCTATCAGAATATTGTCCCGGACGACAAGATCAAAGCAAAGTGTGCCGAGCGTGCGCCTCCCTAGGATTGGCTTGGTCCGAGGGAACAATGACGAAGGTTGCGACAGGCTAGTGCTGCATTCGGGAAAGAGCTCAGAGCCGATCACGAGACATACACCACTGGCAGCCATATGGGCGAACAAAACAGCGTTGATCCCTGTAGACGCCGCACATTCCGCTACCGCTTTGTGCACAGGCATTGATTGAGCAGATAGAAGCTTACCCTGCTTGGACTCATTGCCAGATACCGCAATCCACATAATTAAGGGGGTTGCGGCTGGCTTTCGGATTTCTGCGCGGGCTGCCGTCGGCGGTGAGATATTGCCTCTGATCTTGGATAAGCTCGGCGCAGGACATTCCACATGGTTTGACCCTCCGCGTCGAGTGGATCGCATCTCCTTCAATGTTCGACTGAGGAATAGGACGCGCGATCAGTGTGATTTCGATTCTGCTATCGTACGCTTCACGGCCAAACGACATCCATATATTGTCGCCAAGGTCGTACTGCATGCGGTTTTGTGTTCGCGGTGGCGCCGGGGCGCGAGCACCACCTCTGTCAGAACCGTTGGATCCGTCGGGAGACGATCAGGCAAATCTTCATAAGCAGCATACGATACATACGCGCGCCTCCGGCTCGCCTCATCGCGGCAAAGTCGTTCCGATCCCAAGCGCTCGAGCTTTTCGGATCGCCAAATCCGCCAATGCCAGATCTGCG
This sequence comes from Bradyrhizobium sp. CCGB12, assembly GCF_024199845.1. Taxonomy (NCBI): domain Bacteria; kingdom Pseudomonadati; phylum Pseudomonadota; class Alphaproteobacteria; order Hyphomicrobiales; family Nitrobacteraceae; genus Bradyrhizobium; species Bradyrhizobium sp. CCGB12. The sequence continues at coordinate 5,669,199 of NZ_JANADO010000001.1, forward strand.
ATGACAAACCCTCGGAAGCTGAACAAGGCCCTAGTTGGGGCGGTAGCCTGAGATGAATCAGAAACAAGATGTACGAGGTCATCCTGGAATCTTACGGATTCGACGTATCGACCTGATCCATCCACCGGTGAGGAATAATGCTCCAAAGTATCTGTGACAAGTTTGTCGAAAGCCGTCAGCGTTTCCGGCCGCCAACTCCTGCCCGCATCGACGGCCGAAACGAAGGACGAAGGCGGCAACAATCGAGCGTCCAAAAACGATTTCAATCCGGGCGAAGGCGGAACCATGGTGACCACGATCTCGCTTTCGCTCAACAGCGTATCGGGATCATTGGGGATGATTGGATCGAGTCCTTTTTCTGATGCTACAGTTGCGGTTCTCTCGGCAGAACCGACGTTCCGACTGAAGAGATAGATCCTGCGTAGCGACGGAAACAAATCGACAAACGCGTCAAGATGGCTAAGCGCCTGCAATCCGCAGCCGATCAAGCCAATGCTAGCAGGGGCCTTAGGTGCGAGATAAAGGGCTGCCGCCGCTGAAATTGCCGCTGTCCTTATTAACGTGATGGAATTTCCATCGAGAACAGCGATAGGCAGGCTCGTCTTGTAGTCGCTCACACAAACTAGACCGTTTACTGTCGCCTGCCTCTGATTCTTCTCGACTGGAGCAACCGCCACCCATTTCATTGCAGCCAGGCTGTTAGTCTCGGATGCAGCACTCATCGTGATAAACCATGAACTTGGGCCGGCGGTGATGACCGATTTCGGCAAGCCAATGTTCCGGCCAGACGCATTGTCGCGAAAGCCAGCAAGGACCACTTCACGCGCCTCACGAGGCGAAATTTTCAGCTGCCGGATGTCGGCGTTCGAAAGGTAAAGCAGTTCGGCGGACATGCTCGGGTCTTTCGGATGAGGAATCAGCCCCTTTCCAAGTCATAGCGGGGTCCTCAAGCCCATGGTACCTACCTAAGAAGGGAGCTTGCGACTCGGTACCTGCCAAGAAGAGAGCTAACAATGCGCCGTAGCAGCGCGAACGGCGTAGAGTTTCATGGGAAACTGATGATTACCAAACAAGGAGTCGTGCCGAGTTATTCCGTCTGATAAAGACTTACTGAGGGCGTCTCAACGGACAGCAAGCGAAAAATCGTTCAGCTTCAGTTCGTTGCCCATTTTCATGCGGCCGAAGACTAGGGCCGACAGATCCTGTTGCTCTGGCCGCCACACCAGAAAGCATGTTGAGCGGCGCTTTTCTGTGAGCTTCGTTGCGTGTCGACGATGCGCGCTGGATTGCAACGCCACGAGCTAGGTCCTACTCGGATGAGATAGCATTTATGATAAAGCCTCTCTTTCGGAGGACAATTGTCTCTAGATCTCCGTCTGTCTTTCAAAGCTCGTGTTGGATGAACTGAATACCGGATTTTTTGGCGAAAACGGCCAGAAATTGATCGGGGCCAGTGGCCGTGCTCGGACAAGCCGACGATCCGATGCCCCTATTCAAAGTCAATCTAAAGCAAGCTGCCACTCAACGAAAGGGGCAGCCCAATGGCCTTCGTGATCTTCCCAAAAATGAAATGATCGAGCTGCATTAGCTCCTATCGATCGGGCGGATATAGCCCCTGGCTGAGTAAACGACGTCGATTATAACAAGCCCTCGATATGGGGAATCTTTCCCATGTGGCTCTACGCCTGTTGCACAGTGGTGGACGAGCGCAGTTTCTGAGCGTGTGAAAGAAGTCTCGATCGCAGCATCGTCTCTTAGCAGTCGCCGTTGCTGCTCACTGAGGCTAGGGGCCAGCGAATTGCATCAGCTTGCGGTAGTCCGCCGAGGCATAATGGTCGACTGCATGAGCAGTTACCGCACCGTTCGCGTCTGGCGCGCGTTCGTCAGCGCTGGGACGAAGAGCGGTTCCGCCGGATCTTCAAGCGGAGAGCCGAGGCCTGCCTGAAGGCCAAGTTCGCGACGGCCGAAGTGGACCACATCGATGCTTCGCTGATCCGCGCCAATGTGAGCTAGCTGGGAGAACGTCGCCTAGCGGCACGTCGAGAATGTGAAGAACGAGAATCAGCCGGAGGAGAAGACTGAGTTCGAGAAGAACGGCCGGCAAAGCGGCAGGTATGAGGATCTGCACTACGGATCCCCAAACGAACGAGGGCGAAATGATCGAGGCCCAAGTGGACGGAGTCAAAGCCGTGACTGGAATCGATATCAAAACGGTCAAGCCGGATGCCGGCTATGCCAAAGTCTATGGCGCTTTTGATCGATGCTCTGATCTCGCCCAAGGCCGAGCCGGTCAAGAGCTGCGTACCGCTTAAACTTTTTCGGTACGACGTTAAGCATGAATCTTGAGGTGCCCGCGAGGATGTCTCTTGCGCACGGCGCCGGCCGTTTCGGGTCAACAAAGTAACCACTCTTCGCAATGACTACCCTGCGTTGCTCCGTGCCCGCCGCCGGCGCGAGCTATGGAGCAATGAGGATCGACGGCTCTACCAACGCCGTCGTTGGCTTTCCGAAGGCTTTCACGGCGAGGCCAAAACCTGGCACGGGCTTGCGCGCGCAGTGCGGCATCGCTTGCCAACATGAAAATTTAAGCCTACCTGACGGCAGCCGCCTTAAACCTTAAGCAGCTCGCGGCCACTGTTCTTGCATTTGTTCTCCCTTCGATTGTCGCTTGTAGTCCGGTGATCGTCATCAATCTGCTGCCCGCGGAGCCGTCGATTGCGTCCTGCGCGATCTCGCGGTCGAGCAGGGCCAGGTCTTCCACCAGCCGATCAAGCTCACGGACGTGCCGATCGATGGCCGCTCGTTCATCGTCCGGCAACAATTGAGCGGCCAACCACGCCCGCCCGCGGCCGCTGAAAAGATCAGCATGCGGGCACTTCGGTATCAGGTGCGCGTGCAGGATCGAATGCACTTCGTTCTTGAGCCGCGTGCGATCCCGCACGACCAGGTAGCGTCGCGCCACCGGCCTGCGCTTGCGTTCGGTCTTCACGTCATGCGTCCAGATTTGCGGCAGGTACCCCGCCGCCTGCAGACTGGTAAACGTGCCGGCATCGATCTTGTTGGTCTTGACGTGAGCCTGGGCGATCGCCTTCATCTGCAACGAATTGGCGATGATCACCCGCCCACGAATGGTGCCATAAGCCGCGACACCGCCATGCTAATCCGGGCCGCCTCGATCACCACTTCATCGGTCGACCGCAGACTCTTGCCTATTCTTCAAGGTCGGCCCAGGTCATGTCGACCTGGCCCGCATGTCGAAGGATGCCGTGTTCCTACCACGCCGCCGAAGGTTCAGTGAACATCAGTACCAATCACGCGTCGTATCTGCGCGTCCCCCCCTTCCGTTGATTATAGTGGGAGCGGCGGGCGACACGACAACTACGGATTCGTGCTCGGCGCAACCGGGCGATTCGCAGAGGCGGCCAGCTACTAACACGTGCTCTCGGCTCAGTGTGTATCGGCCTGCCCGCACTCGTGTTCCCGGAGACTCTGTCCCGGTGGTCGCACCATACGCCACGGTGAAGAACACCGCAGCAGAACGTTGGCACCGAGAATTCTCATACCGGTTACTAACCCAATCGAACGCCTCAACGATGAGATCAAGCGGCGGACCGAGGTGGTCAGCATCTTCCCCAACGAGGATGCCATCGCCCCCCTCATCGGAGCAACCCCCGGGGAAGTGAGGTGCAGACGCCCATTTCAAGCTTGTTGGGAAATCGTATTTGAGTTGCGGATCGCACGAAGGCGCCTCCTGAAGCGCTGTGCGGCTGAAATGCGCCCGGAGAACGGTTCGGTCCAGTTCCTCGCAGCTGGCGCCGCGCGGTGCTGATCGCGATCGGTATCGATTCGGCAGCCTCCCGCAAGGTGCCCGCGGTTGAGCTTGCCAACGGGAGCGCAGGCGCGATCTCGCTAGTCTCCAAGCTGGCAAACGATTGCAAGTGGGGACCACCGATTATCTGCACCACTCCTTGCGCAATTGGCAGGAGTCACGCATTTGGCACCCCCGGACGAGACTCTCGCGCAGCGAGCGCCTCGACCAGGTTCATCCAATGCCGATACCATAGATCAGGGCGTCATCGCTGAAATCGTAATTCGGGTGGTCCAAGGCCTCCCGTCGAGCCCTTGCCAAGAAGACTGAAAGCGCCGGAGCCACGACTCAAGCATCTAGGAAACTTCTAAAGTGTTTAAATGTAGAATGCGGGCATGGAGATTGACCGGTTTGGCATTAAGCGTATCCCGGTTTTGGCCACCGTTTACGAGTTCGACCTCCTCGTGAAGTGGCAGCGCGGTCATGCGGCTAAGCCGCTGCATCGATCACACCGTCACAGCGGCGGCGTTGCAGAGTTTGGTCGATCCCGCGGAACGCCAATCGGCTAAACTCACCCCTTGTCTCCGTGACGAAGTTAAACGACGACGTCGACAATGTCCATGATTCTTTCTTCACCATTCTTTGGCCGCCGAGTCTATCTCTTCCGGTAGCTGAAAACATTATAAAGAGTCCGGGTAGCGGCGCCACTCGCTGCCTCGCGCTGCAAAACTTCAAGAACTTGCAATAGTGTGCAGATTTGTGCCCAGGTTATGAATCACGCACGATAGAGGGTGTGTGGTGTACTGCTGAGTATTTCCGCACCGCGGTCTGTTACCAGGACGTGCTCGCTGCATCCAAACAAATAGCCTCCTTCACTGAACAGAATAATCGGGATGTGGAAGGTCATACCGACCCGGAGCATGTCGGCGGCACCTGGCTCTAAGCTGAGGTTACCGCGTTCCGTCCAATGGATGCCGGTTTGGTACCCGGTTCGGTGCCGAAAGACCCGCGGACGCCGAGATCGAGCGATCGCGTTCCGAGCGGCCGCGTCCACCTCGTTCGCGGTTACACCCGGCCTGATAGCGGTGATCGCAGCCTCGAGGGCCTTCACCGACAAGGTATGCAAGGATTCTGTCTCTGGATGCCGACCAAGAACAACGCTTCGGACCAACCCTGCGGCATACCCGTGTTTCACGCCGCCAATTTCTATCATGGCAGGTTCGTCCTTTCGGATCTGATGAGGTATCGCACTGCCATGGGGAACCTTAGTTCGCTCACCGAATACCAGGGTAGAAGATCGCCAAAGCTCACCGCCCGCTTTGCTCACTTCTTCGAGGATGGCCGCATACACTTCCGTCTCGGTGACTTCTTCGCGCACCGATTTCTGGAAGGTGCGCACGGCAAGATCGGTTAGCGCCATCGCTTCGCGCATCATCTTGAGCTCCAACTCGCTTTTCACCGCCGCCACCGACGCGACCAGACGAGTCGCATCGACGATTTTCAAGCCGGGAAGTAGAATCTGAAGTGCACTTACATCGGCTGGCGCCACGTTCCAGCAACCGAGCTCAAAACCTACCCTGCGGGCTTGCAGTCCAAGCCGCCTGAGGAGATCGGCACACACGTTGGCAAACTCGTGCTCGTGGGTGTATGGGACGATCTCTTCTACGCATCCCTCCGCGCGAACTGCATCAACGTCGTACTCTCGGACTACAAATGTCGGCGCCCGCCCCGGCACGAGAATCAGCGCGAAGGGCGCGAAGTAACCACCAAACCCGTGGTATCCGGTGAGATACCTGAGGTGCCCGTGGGCAGTGACTAAGAGTGCATCGAGTTCTGCGCAGTCGACCGCCTGAAGCACCTGCTGCTGTCGACGCTTGTACTCAGATCTCGGAAATGGAACGCCGGCCCGACGACTTGCTGAGAACGCGGCAATGACCATAAATTCGCTCCATTAATCTCGGTGGCATCAGACCTACGCTTGGAATGGTTCTCGCAGGCAAAGGTTCGAACCAGTTGAGCGGGCAGAGCCTGATTTCTGTGCAGTTTCGTGCGCAGTTCACTCGATCAGCAATGATGCAATCCTAAGCAGCGATATCAACTGTCAACTTTGGCAGTTCCAACGCTCAACGTTTCCAAAGGACGGTGCAAACAGATGATTCTTGATGAGATCAGAACGAAGGCACACTTAGATGGTTCAGGCCGCCGGAGGCGTCCCTGTGAAGGACAAATTGGATTTTCGAGTAAACGACAAGAAGTCAGCTTGTATGGCGGACTACTTTCGTTGGTCGCGGAGCGAGGGTCGGTGATGACTGCCGCCGCCGTATGCGATTTATCATCGCGTCCCTGGCGAGCGCTCGCGACTGCATAGCGAACTGGGGCATCACAGAGGTCCTTTCGAGGTGCGACGACAATATGTCTTGATGATTGTTGCAGCGCTCAACCGTATCCGTGGTGTCCATCATCTTGCGCTTCCCTGGAGCCAAGGCGCGAAGGCACGGCGTACGGCTGATCGCTAAGCCACTTCGATCGGCGCATACTGCTTACCCATTTAGCCTCTTCGCCATGTAGACGAATCCCGACAGAAAACGTATCGCGGTGCTTACAGCATGCAACGCCGAAGCTGTTCTCGAGGGTGCACGATGGTCTACGAGAACGCCGAGGTGAGTGCCTCTCGGGTAAGACCGCATGTTCGTCTCCTGATGAGGTGGCTCGCCCTACCTGCGCGTCCGTGGCTTGCGCGGGCGGACCGAGCCGATCCTCAGGAGAACTAGCCGTGGCAGATTATAAGCAAGCATTCGTCAGAATCGATATGGCCAAGCCGAGAGACGCAGTCGCGATAGCGGACGCAGGCCGGGAGGAAGAGGATCGCGGCGCGGCCGATCCAAGCGCCCGTCGCAACACCGATTGTTCTCACGGCAACAATTCGTCAAGCGCCTCTGCCGGCGTTTTCCAGCCCATAGTTCTTTCTCGGTCAGGATCGAGGGACGCGGCCACGGCGGCGATCTAGCCGGCGCTGTCAACGCTTATGTCGGTGCCTTTCGGGAAGTACTGACGCAGCAGTCCATTGGTGTTCTCGTTGATGCCACGCTGCCGTGGCTTTGTGATCGCAGAAGTATACTTGGACACTCGCGTCGATTTTGAGGTAATCATGCTGAGCCATTGCGGCTCCCCGATCCTAAGTCAGCGAACGATGCAAACTCTTCGGGCAAGGTGGTTATGGTGCGCGTAATCGCGTCGCGCACGGCCTCAGCTCCGTATCCTGCGAGACGATTCTTCATGCGCGGAGCTTCGCCATGTCCTGCAAGCCGGCGAAGATGCAGCAACATCGTGAAGCGTGTCGTACGCTCAATCGCGTGCCGATCTTCGAGTTGCCAAGACCAAGGATGAGGTCTCCCTCCCAGTGCCCCGGCACTCCGCGATCGACCGCTTAGCCGGGCAGTTGACTGATCATAATCTCTGGCGAGGCAAAGCTCTTGGCTCGCCAGCGTGCGCGCACCCTGGGAACCTGCAACACGCGCCGCTTCGCAAGCAGGCGTAGCGCACCCCGACCTTGAACGAGTCGGGCTTGAATGGCTACGTGGCTGGTGCGCGTCTTGTCGTCTCGGCAATGGTCGGGCAATCTGCTCCGGCTCCAAGCCCTGCCCCATTGCCGATCCATTCGCGGGCCAAGCCGAGGGCCCCTCCATGGAACCGAGGGCCAGGAACGGCAGCCCCACTGGGGTCATGACTACGCCGGCCGGCCGCTGCTACACATAACTGAGCAAGTTGCCTTGAGCGCAAGCTTGGGCCGACGGGCCGTTTGCTCTGCATGCGAGTGGGCTGTCGATGCACGATACTCCAGGCCACCGCTGCGCGTCGCGGCATTGCGTCGTAGCTGTCGGGAGATGGTCGAGGCGGACGGCCATGATCTCGCGTCTCGAAAGGCCCTACACACGAAGCAGTGCGATCTCCTCACGCTTCGCAAATGAAAGATACCAGCAGGATGGCGGCTCGGTCGAATATCTGAACATCGCAGGTGCCATGCCGCCCGCCTGTCGGAGCAATCTGGTTCTGACAGGCTACGAGATACCAGCCGTCAACGAAGCATCCTCGCTTGTCATTGTCTGGGCGATCCCCAACCAGAATCGCTGGAGTTCAATTCGTCCCTCTACTAGTGGCCGTCCCAGTGACGGCAGCGGCGCTCGTCCAGACGATGTGATCGCCGCTTTCGAACGTCCATCCGCGAGCTCCTTCGTTCAGGTGTCACGACGACCGTTTGAATCCGCCCATGACGCCTCACAGGGCTATCATCGGGACTTATCAGCCGCCAATATCACCGGGTCAATGAGCCGCAAAGCCGACTGCTTTGCGTCAATCCGCTAACGAGAAGCAAAGTTCACGCCGCTAGTCTGCTCATCGTCTCTCCTGATTCGCGGGACAATCTTGCCCGCCGTCAGGCAGAAACTCCACTTATTGCCCTGTCGAGATTTCCGGAGCCGCTCTGATGTCGACAGCCCACGGAAAAGAGCTCAGCAGCTTCCGCTTCCGAACCAGCCGCGACAACTTGTGGCCTTTTGCGCGCAAACGGACCACTCAAGTTTGCCTCGTTTCTGACAGTGCACCAGCCTGTCGGTTGGAAGCATTGTCGCATTTTGCTGCGCCCGACGCTTTCTCTAGAGAAACTCCGAAGTGTGACATTATTGAAAGCGATGGCACGATCGTTGCTATCGGGATTGAAGGCGATACCGAGGAGGCAGAGAGCTTAGCGCTGCTCCTGCCTATGAAAGAAAAACGAGCATGCCATAAAACTTTGGCAATCGGTCTTAGTGAGTCATAGTATGCGTCACCGAGACAAATGCCTCTTGGCAAGGGGCGAGTCGAGAGTCTGGCTCCCAACGCTGACATTAGACGCACTGGCCGAGATGGGTCAGAAAGTCGCGACCAGTTTGCCAGCATACCAAGCCGATATCACCAGCCGGCTGCAGGCTGGGCTCAGGAGGCGGTCAAAGCATCGTCAGCCGATTGGCAGTTGGGCTATGACGCGGGTCGAGGTGCGAGTGAACCATCTCTGGTAACCTGAGTGACAAGTGCTCAAAGCTGTGAGTCGAACTCGATTCCTGGACAAATGCAGATGGTCGCCATTCATTTCTTTCAATGACCACGTCGACCGGCCGCAGCAAGTCGACTCGCCTTTTTGAGGAGCAGGAACATCAAGATGAGCGACCCCATCCAATTCTGGAATGATCGGGCCGAGCAATTTGCTAGGAGTGCCCTCGACCCGAATTCCTTTTCTGCTCGACGAGCTGCTCTGGTTGCCGAACTCGTATCCCGTCATGTGTCAGCCGGTCGAATGCTGGATATCGGGTGCGGAGCAGGGCAGCTGTGCTTTCATCTTGCGAGACGCGGATTTGATGTACACGGAGCTGATTTGTCTTCTCTACAAATCAGAATGGCGGTCCAAGCCGCGCGCGGAGTCCTCGATCGTCCGGAAGAACGGTTCCGGGTGTGCGCACCTCAATCTGTGCCGTTTGGAGGACGCTTCGATCTCATTGCCGCGATCGGCGTCTTGCCATATGTCGAGGATCACTCTGCTTTTATCCAGCGCTCGCTGTCCTTACTGAAGCCGACCGGCCTATTCGTTGTTTCGTGCACGAATCCGCGAAGCCTCTTTACGTTCACGGCGATAACTAGGCATGCGCTGTCGTTTCGGCCGGATCGGGCCTGGTTTTCGGTGCTTGCAAACTTGGTACGAACGGGACTTTTATCCGGTAGTTGCGTCGATTTCCGAACGGCCCGTCAGTGCCGGAGCGCGGCTGCGTTGGATCAGTTGTGTTACCAGTTGGGGTTAACAATAGAGGGAGAATTGGACCTGTATAATATCGATTGTGGTTTGCTCGATCGATCTCCTCTCGCTAGGGGATCTTTTGGTCGAAGGCTGTCCCGACATCTCGGGTGGACGCACATTGGCGCATATCGATTAAGTGAACGCAAGCATCCCCTAAACTGAAAATGTACATTCTGTTTACAGGAATATAGATCAGGAAGTTACGGCCGAGAGATCCTAGCGGTAGTAGGCAAGACCCGCTCACCCTCACTGCAGCCGCCTCAAGCTCCTCAAGCTGAACCTCCTCCGAATTGATGGACCTCCAGTAGGACACGGAGAGCCACGAGGTGTCGGAAGGAGGTATGTCCATCGCCACAGTCCGTTTACAGGCGGCAGGGCCAGCGCCGCCGCAAGCAATGCATTGATCTCCGCACACTGTGAACATAGAGTATAGCGCGACATATGTGTAACGGCCGCGCGGGCAAGTGCTTTTTTGCCATTTCGTCCTCGGGGAACGGTGCGGTCATGTGTCCGGCCCTTCAGCGCGGTCGTGGACCGCTGGCGTTGATGAAATTCGCGATGCGAGGGCTGATCAATCTGACGCGCTAAGCATATTGTAGCGCCGGCCTCTCTCGCCTCGGGATTTCGTCCCGTGGGGTCATCGTCTAGTTATGCACCTCGCCTTTGTCCGGCTACGCGCCGGGCAATCTGTTCTGGTCGTCAGGCCCGTGCTGCGCCGCTTGCCGCGCCAGTAGTTCGATAGCTCCTGCTCCTGGTGAGGAGCGCCAAGATGACCCTGAGCTATCGCTGAAAGTTGGTGACGGCGAGAATCGGGAGGGCGGCATATCGTGGGGGTGCTTGACGCCTCCACTTCTCCACCGAAGGAGCGATATGCTTGTCTCCAAAGATAACATCATCAAGCTGATTCAGCTAGGAAAGGTCGACGACCGAATCACCGAGATCTTGCGCAATGGGGCGGATACTTTGTTGGGCTAGGCGGTCGAGGCCGAGGTCGCGCACTTTCTCGGCAAGCATACCGATTTGAAGACCGCGGACGGCAACCAGCGGGTCGTGCGCCACAGTCACCTGCCGGAACGCGAGGTGATGACGGTCCGGTCACCGTCCGCCGGCCGCGTGTACGCGATCGCAAGGCGCTCGCTACCGATCCCAACCGTATCCGGTTCTCTCCGTCGATTCTGCCAACCTACATGCGCCGCTCAAAATCGATCGAGACGCTGCTGCCGATCTTTACCTGAAGGGTATCTCCACCGGCGACTTCTCCGAGGCCCTGGCGGCGCTGCTCGGCAAGGATGCTGCCGGCTGTCGGCATCTGCCATCGGCCATCTGAAGGACGGTTGGCTTGACGAACACACCGCGTGGCAGAGGGGCGATCTGTCGGCGAAGCACTGCGTCTACATCTGGGCCGATGGCATCCATCTCCAAGCACGCCTCGACCGATCTGATGGCCGCCGGGCGCGGATGCGCACGAAACAAGCATGCAGTGGAACGGCGCCTTGGCCGCTGCCCAGGCCGCCTCGACCAGCATAGCGCGCGCGTGACTGCGGCCGATCTTACTGATGCGACCCTGACGGGGCCGCTCCCAGTCCCGACTGCCGCAACCGATCGCCGCCACGATCCCGGCGCAGATTGATGACGATCACCGGCGTGAATCTGGCAGTCGCCGTGCTGACCGCGGAGTCGTCGATTGCGTCCTGCGTGATCTCGCGGTCGAGCAGGGCTAGGTCTTCCACCAGCCGATCAAGCCCACGGACGTGCCGATCGATGGCCGCTCGTTCATCGTCCGGCAACAATTGAGCGGCCAACCACGCCCGCCCGCGGCCGCTGAAAAGGTCAGCATGCGGGCACTTCGGTATCAGGTGCGCGTGCAGGATCGAATGCACTTCGTTCTTGAGCCGCGTGCGATCCCGCACGACCAGGTAGCGTCGCGCCACCGGCCTGCGCTTGCGTTCGGTCTTCACGTCATGCGTCCAGATTTGCGGCAGGTACCCCGCCGCCTGCAGACTGGTAAACGTGCCGGCATCGATCTTGTTGGTCTTGACGTGAGCCTGGGCGATCGCCTTCATCTGCAACGAATTGGCGATGATCACCCGCCCACGAATGGTGCCATAAGCCGCGACACCGCCATGCTAATCCGGGCCGCCTCGATCACCACTTCATCGGTCCACCGCAGACTCTTGCCTATTCTTCAAGGCCGGCCCCGGGACATATTCGAGGCAGACCTTCGCAAGATCCTCGGCGTTGAACTGTCCGTTAACAAACCCGGCTTGCACGTCCTCTTTCAGACCACGTATAATTGGGTCCCTTGTAAAGGTGCCGACGTTCGCGATGGTCATGCGATCTTCCTATCGAGTTGGACAGTGTGGCTGCAGATACCGACTTTGGTAAGTGTTCATCCCTGGGCAGGGAGTATCCGACTCCTTTAACCGGCCTCAAGCGAGAGATAGTGGCGCACAAGAACGCACACTAGCAGAAGTAATGATCACTCAGGATTCAGCTCGGCCCTCAGCCTGTTTCCAAACGCTTAAAGAGATGGAGCTGCTGAGATCGAGCAGGTCCTCACCTAAAGCCTGTCGATGTTCCGGATGAGACGAATTGGAACGCTCGCCTCATCCTGGCCTTCATCGGATACTCTGTTACACCGTATCGCTGCGCACTCAGCTCGGTCAGCTCCATTTCGGAGCGCTGGCAACGAATATCGGCCCCCTTGGACAGTCGACGTACTGGCGTCGGCACGATATCGCAGCGACCAGCGATGCGGAACGCGCAGCGCTCGAAAAAACTGCAGGCTTTCCCGCGCCCCTCATTGGCTAGCGCGGAACCAGCTTCCCTTAGCACCGCTCCGCCGATTCCATCGAGCCAACCTTGGCGCAGTTCGGGCACCGAGGAATAGAGGAGGTCCGAATAGGGATGCATCGGAGCTGGCGCAGAGCGCTCCGGCTGCCGTACTCCATGATCTGGCTCGCGTAGAGGATCATCAGACGTCGCATACGGCTTTGACAGTGGAGAGGTCATGGCTGATACACAAGTAGGCGACGCCCAGTTCGCGCTGCAATTCGGCAGAGATCGAGGATGGCCGCGCTGGCCAATGTGTCGAGTGCAGAGGTTACCTCGTCGCATACGATGACTGAAGCTCGACAGCGAGCGCACGTCCTGCCCGCCCGAGAGCTCGCTTGGAAAGCGCTCGGCCATCCTTGCAGGCTGGCGGACCATGTCCAGGAGTTCGCAACGCGCCGGTTCCGCTTGTCACCGGAAAGGGAGTGGTAGGACTCGAGCGCGCGACGGAGTATGCGGCTGATGCCCTTCCGGGTTGAACGCGGTGTCTGCCATCTGGGACATGAGCTGAATGCGGCGCAGCTGATCACGCGAGCGCTCCGCAGCCATGCGCGGCAGCTTCGCGCCATCGAGCAGAATCTCGCCGACACGCAGGCGGAAGAAGCTCAGCGACGACGCGCAAGCGTGCCCTTGCCGCATCCAGATTCCCCGACGACACCAAGCGTCGTTCCGGCCATAATAGTAAATGCGACATCGCGCAGCACCGGGAAGGAGGGGACGCCATCGCGATCGGCGACACCGTAGCCAGCAACAACAGTCCTGACCTCCAGCACCGGCGGGGCGGAAGTCCCCTGCGAGGGCTTGCTCATCGTCAATCGATCGTGCGGTTCGCCGGCTGCAATGAGGCTCTTCGTTTACTCGTTCTTCGGCTCTGAAGGATACGCCTGGTCGAGTCGACCTCGCGGATGACGCCGTCGCGCAGCACGATGATCCGATCGGCCATCTGCGCGACGACGGCAAGATCGTGCGAAACGTGGATGGCGGTTTTACCACGCTCCCTGATCGCCTTTTTTGACGATTCGGAGCACCTCAATCTGCGTCGTGACGTCGAACGCCGTACTCGGCTCGTCGAAGATGACGAGCTTCGGATCATTAACGAGCGCCATTGCGGCGAGCAGGCGCTGCAGCTGACCGCCCGAGACTTGGTGAGGCTAGGCCGTCACCAATATGCTCGTGATTGGGCAACACGAGCTCACGGAATAGCGAGAGCGCCTTCGCTTCGGCCTCAACAATCGGCACTACCTGAGATCTGCGAGCTCTCGATCACCTGTTTCAAAAGTAAATGCGCGGGACTACACGAAGAGGCGGCGCTCTGCGGCATAGGCGACGTCGCGACCGCGAAGAGATGAGAGTTCACGCTGAACGAGGTCACGTCGGTCAAGGGAGACGTGGCCACTGGCAATCTTGGTGCCCGTACGGGCATAGCCCATCAGTGACAGCGCGATCGTGGTCTTGCCGGAACCAGTTTAACCGATCAAGGCAACGACTTCACCCGGTGTACCTCGAAGCTTACGTCCTGGACGATTGCGGATTCGCGCCCGCGATCATCGCGCGTAGTCATGCGTAGGCTATCGACTCTTACAATGCGGCGATCGCTCAATGTTTTCCGCTCGAGGGCCAACGGCCCGGCAAATTATCGATAAGGAGATTCACCCCAACGTGAGATTCGCAATCGCAACTGCCGGCATGACGACTGCGAGCGCTCCTTCGGAGAGACCACCGATACTTTCATGAATGAGCGAGCCTCAGTCGGCATTGAGCGGCTGAATTCCGAGACCTAGAAACGAGAAGCTCGACAGGAGCAGTACCGCAAATACAAAGTGGACACCAAAGTCGATCAGGACACGGCCCCATGATATTTGGCAAAATCGCCTCCCGCATGACGTATGCGGCATTCTCTCCCCGAGCGCAGGCAACCTCGACGAAATCGAGCGCGTTCACATTGATCGCAAGCGCACGCCTAATGCGGAAGGCACCAGGGGTGAAGATCACGATGGTGCCGATCAGTACTGGGATTGAGGAGCCGAGTGCGGCAACAACCACGAGCGCCGATATCTTGCTCTGGATTGAAATAAGTGCATCGAAGAAGCGGCTCAGCACCATGTCGACAGATCCGCGTGAGACCGCCGCCAGCATGCCAAGCGTACCACCCAATACGATAGCAAACAAGGATGCAGCCGCCGCGACTCCGATCGAGTAGCGCGCGCCGACGAGGATGCGACTGAGCACATCGGGACCAAGATGATCCCCCCGAGCGGCAACGTCCAGCTGGTCGGCCTGAACATGTCACTGTCGACAAGCCAACCCCGATCGTGCGGGGTGATGTAGGGCCCAATTACCGCAACCACCACCCAGAAGATCACGATAACGATGCCAACGATGGCAGCAATGGGCAAACGTACCCGGCGCCGCCGCAGGTCCGGCGTTCCAATAATCGCGCGCGTCTGATCAACGCTCATCGATGACGAAGCCTTGGGTTCGAGAGGATGCCGGCAATGTCAGCCAGCATCATCAGGAAGAGATAGGCTGAGCAGAAACTCATTACACGGGCTTGAGTGAGGGGCATGTCACGAGTCGACACCGCGTCGACCAAAAGGCGGGCAAGACCCAGATAGTTGAAGATGAGTTCGACGATTATCGTCCGCTTAAAAGGTGTGAGAGGCTGAGCGCTACCTCGTTGGCGATTGGGCCGACTGCGTTCGGTAGGACATGACAGAGCACGACGCACGTCGGCCCGGCGCCCTTGAGCACAACCATTTCCACATAGGGCGAGCGCAGCGCGTCAATCACGGCATCGCGTGTCATACGCATCATCTGCGCAATCATCACGCAAGACAGCGTCAAGAAAGGGAGTGCGAAGCGGCGGGAGAATCGGTCGAGCGGGGTCGAACCCGGCACCATCCGACAGCGCCGGAAACCGGCGCAGACTCACCGCGAAGACGATCACTGCAAGTGTGGCAAATGAAGAACTCGGGCACGGAGACAATCGACATTGTTAGCAGATTCGCAGCACGGTGAACAGAGTACCGCGCCAAATTGCGCAGAGGATGCCGAGCGTGAGTGCGAACGGCAAGCAGACTGCGGTGGTCACCGTTGCGAGCATCGGAGAGTTGGGCAACCGGTTCGCGATGATCGCAGCGATCGGTAGGCCGTTGGCGAGAGAGCGGCCGGGGTCGCCCGAGAGCAGCCGGCCGAGCCTTTCGAAGTAGCGCACATATGCAGGCTGATCAAGGTGCAGCGTGTCGCGTATGCCTGCGACCGGCTCAGGCGTCGCACCCTGTCCAAGCACCGCCTGGGCAACATCGCTCGGCAGGATCTCGGTGCCAACGAAGACCACAAGATACAAACAGGAGCGTCAAGATCGCGGTCGCGGTCCTGCTTGCAATGAGCAGCATCAGAACACTATTCAAAATCGCTCTTGCGAAATTGCTGCTCACCCTCTCACGGAGCGCCTCATCCGATGCCATCGAGACGCTCACTGCTCGACGCAAACGCTCTCGGCGAAGTTGTAGCCCATCAGAGGTCCGAGCGAGATCGGTCGCAGCCCTTTAACATTGGCCTCATGTGCATCGAAATAGCTGCGGAACACCGGAATGCAAATCCCCGAGCTCTCATGCACAAGGCGCTGCATCTCCCCGTACATCTCCCGCTTAGAGACATCGGCCTCGCCGCGGGCCTGCTGCAAGAGTTGATCGAAACGTTGATTGCGCCATCCACTCTCGTTCCAAGGCGCCTTCGAGTGGAGGTGGAGGCTGAAAACGAGATCGGCGGCGAAGGAGACCGCTGAAAAACACCAGACGTTTCATCCAGTAGTTCGCAAAGTATCCATCCATCGGCACCTGCTGCAGGTCGAAGTTTAGCCCGGATCTGGCGCGCAGAATCCTGCAGCAGCGCCATATCGGTCGCGGCGACCTCCTCGATGGCTGCGGCTAGAACGTGCGCGCTGGAGGCGAGCTTTGGATCCATAAGGCGCCTAAACGAAGAGACGACGTCAGCAGAGGTAAGCGGCGAACCATCGTGGAACCGCACATCTCGGCGCAACTTGATATTCCACCTAGTTGCACCGCCACTCTGCGCGATCTCTTCGGCGAGATCCAGTTGCGGACTCAGAATCTCGTCAATCCGCCTCAACCCATTGAAGAACATCGCGACGGGCAAGAGGTCCTTGGCAGTTGTCGCCCTCGCCGGTCGAGTGTTTCAGCGTTCGAGTTCGTATGCGATGCGACCTCGATTTTGCCTTCGCCACGCGGCGTCTGCGCGTGAGCAGCCTCAGCGAGCGTTGCGACTTTACCGGCCGTGGCCGCCCTCAAGCCGCTACCGATGAGGCACCTCATCACTCGGCGACGCGACGCCCCGTGCCTGAACGTCTCAACAAGAGGCGACGCCATCCCGGGCAACTCAAGCTTGTTCAATTCAGACTTCGACATCGTGCGACCGCCTGTCCCCGCCCTGCTCAGAACTATTAACCGACAGATATTGGCCACTCCGTCTCTTTCCGATCAAAGATCGCAGCGACTGACGCAGATCTACACATTATGCGATTTTCGGCGCAGATTTTGCTCTTTTCTGCGTTGAAATGCAGCATTTCATCGACCACATCCTGGTCCTAACGTTCGGCAAGGAAGGGAAATGGTACTTTCAAAGCTGCAATCGGCGTTCACGATCATCCCGGCTCTGATGATCACTGTCGAGCGAGAAGACCTAACGGTTCGTGTTCGCCCGGTGAGCAATTCTCGGCACGTGTCGAGCGATGCGATCTCAAACGCTTTCGCTTGCGGCACACCGCACAGCGTTGAGAAACTGCAAACTGCGATTACTAACCTCGACGCACCGCAATAACTTATCTCATAGGGTGTTCAGGGCGGCACAACCGCCCACCGCCGTTTCTTGTGTTCGCTCGTACTGATAAGAACGCCATTAGGACGATCGAGGCACCGGGCCGTCCCTCCGAGTTGGCATCTAGTGGCGTGACGAACGAATGTAATAAATCGGGCTCCGATATCGTTTCAACAACTTCGCGCGGGTGCCCCTTTCGGAGACACGTGGTTGAGGGCAGGACGTGCGACCACTGCAGATTTGATCGGCGCGCCGTGATGTCTAGCTGCGATCCTGGGTGCGCGAATTGCGATCCGAAGCCCTCTAGCGGCCTAGGAGCGCGTGCGCTGTTGGTCCTGCGAATGGCACGGGGTCCTTTGGCGACATCGATTCCGTTTGCCTCTCTCTAAAACTCGCGCCCGGCTTGCCAGTGTTGCCAGGCCATCTGGGCCACGGCTCCCATTCCCCGCAGCGGCTCTGGAGGAATCCATTTCGGGCCACTCAACTTCATGCGGTCCGCCAGCAGAGACGATTGAGATTCACATGCCAGTTCCGCCAAGAGTTTTCCATGAATGCTTCCTCGCAAGACGCCCGCGCCCTGACATCCAGCCGAAACAAACAAACCTCGCCTCAACTCCCCAAAATAATTCTCGCGGTTCGAGGTAATACCGACACCGCCGCCCCAAACGTGCTCGAACTCATAGGAGGGCATCGTTGGATATCGATTCCGATACAGGCTGGACAAAAGCGAACGAACCTTGTCAATGCTCGTCTCGCGCTCGTAAGAGTGACCACTGCGAATGAGGATGCGCCGCTTCCATTTTCTCATGGTTGTTCCCATGGCGGTAGGCGGGAGTATCGCCCACTCAGGCAAACGACCCAAAAGGTCGAGTTCAGTATCGTCCAACTCGGGAGTTAGCGCTCCATAAGTATGGACCACGACCATTCGATAGAGCGCGATATCCAGTGACCTGGCGTGCGCGTTGTTCGCCACGAAGACCTTCTCGCCGACGAAATTTCCGCGCTTTGTCACCACCTGAAAGAGACCGCTCCCCTCAATTGCCTCAGCTGCCGTGCGTTCCAACAACGTGACATTGGCGGGAAGCGTGTCGGCGAGTCCGCGAATGAGCGCAGCGGGCTGAATCAGGGCGTGAGTAAAGCCCTCGCAGCCGTATTCATAGTAGCGCGTACCGATAAGCACAAGAAGGTCTTCGCGGTCTCGCTCCCGATAGCGGAGAGCTCGCTTGGTTAATGAAGCGAGCGATGTGCGCACTTTATCCACTCCTTGTTTGGTGGCGGCGGCCACAATTCGAGGTGCATCCTCGATCCAATCGCACCGGATGTCGTTGTTCTTCACGACATCTCGCAGCCAATCGAGCCCTGCAAGAACAATTCGCGACTTTCGAGCTGCATCCTCCTCGGCCGAACCGAAAGCATTGGCGCGCGGTTGGATGACTGTCGGAGCCAAGATGCCTGAGTTCCGCCCCGACAATCCCTCGCCGATTTCGGCGGCATCGAGCACAAGAATCTCCTTGGTCGGCTGCAACTCGGCAAATCGGCGAGCAATGGCGAGGCCAGTAAAGCCCGCCCCAACAACAATTGCGTCATATTTCCGTTTGGAAGGCGCTTCCACGCGAACGGCCCGCGCGGGCAGCAGCGCGTTCCAGCCACAGGCAACAGAATAGTGAGGAGTGCTTCGCGATTTCATGGGTTCCAGTCTCCAAGATAAGGAACATGATCGATTGGCCAGGCTCACTCGAACGTTCCAAAGTCAATAATCAAGAACATCGCAGAGCGCACACCAGAGTGTCACCTCATAGGTGTAGGAGGTGGTAATATTCGCATTTGTGGCGTGGACGCAGAAAGTCTGCATTCAAGGGGCACTGGGGAACCCGTCTTCTGCGTTGTAGTGCTTTGGTTCCAAGTGGGATTATTCAGGTTCCGCCGTACATTCGTTGGTCAAATGGCCGACACCGACCACTCGTATCAGTATTAACCAACTGGTGGAGGCACGTGGGATCCTCAATGGACCCAGGACGTAATAGCACCGTAGTCATCGACCAGGCCCACATCATAGCTCTGGGTGCGTTGATGACTGCACCGCGCAGTAATGGCAGACAGCGATGGAGTTGTTCTGCGGCAGCAATGGGACAAGCCGAGGCGTCATGTCAAAAGGCCCGCCCGGCGTATCGCACGAGCGATTGTGAGGCTTGGCATTCTTACGCAAAAAGCACCGATTTTCTGCTCTAAGGCGCCTGGGGCTATTTCGCCGCAGTCACTACGATCTCGACGCTGTATTGCGATCCTGCAAGTTTCGCTTCTACAGTCGCTCGCGCCGGCGGTATCGTCCTTCGATTTCCAGGTATCCCAGACAGCGTCCCATCTCTCTAAGGTATTTATATCCGCAATGTATATCGTCGCTCACAACAGCTTCCATTCGCTAGTACCCGCCATGGCGAGCCGGCTATCGATGATCGACATTATCTCCTGGGTCTGTCTGCTCACGCTCTCGCCGGCGGCATCTTTCCCGACGACGCCTGCAAGATAAACAGTCTCGCCGTGCACGACAACCCGGCTCTTACACGGGCCGGCTTCAAAACGCTCGATCGTCATTGTCGCTCTTCAGAATTGAATGGAGGACCACGCAGGGGCGATGTGAAGAAGACTAGCATTGCTCTTATCGAGCTGGCCGCTCTCTTCAGAAATGGAAGGGGATGCATGCAGAGCTCAGCGGCGCGTGCCCGCTTCACTTCTAGTCGACTCTGGGCCATCTCAGCTCTATGGCTGGCTGTGAGATCGTCGTTTATGCCAAGACGCGCCTATTAGCCGCGGTACGATCAAGGTGCTTTCGGGCCTCACGTAATACCAGTCAACAACACATGCAATTCTTTTCCATCTTCTGGGAGTAGGGACCTGGTCGACCGGTAGCCCTTGCCATTTACGTCCCCTGATCTCAGAAAGTTCCTTGTCTTCCTGGTTGGTATTGGCCCAAAGCGAGGTAAATTCATCGATGGAGAAGTCAACGCCTTCCTGCGCATCCTTGTGAACGAACATCTTCCAAGTGACGACTGTCTCTTCAGTCGATTTTGGCAACGCACCGAACGTCATGACGTGGTCACTAAGCGCGTGAGCAAAGCCATTCGCTTGGACGGTCTAGCGGTAGTCGCCGAGGTCGCCCCCTCTGTCTCGCAAAGCAATTTGCGGACGCTGGGCTCTCCATCGTAAGCAAGATGCAGCCATCCTCGCGCGACATCAACGGCGCCAGTTCGTGCGCGCTAAACGGTGGCAACTCGCCCGTGTGCTTATCGACTTGCAGCACACAGGTATGCGTCGCGCATCCTTGCGACAGGCTCGACGTACCGATGTCCATGGTCAGCGCGTTCGGGTATTACCGTGCTTCTCGAACGGCTTACCGTCGTCCCATTCTAATGGGTCGAACCACGCTCCGGTCGAAATCTTCACCACACCGGCACGGATGCGGTGCGACACGCGGGCCCGCGAGGCAGGTGCCGCGATCGTTGAACACGCGCACGACGTCAGCTTCCTCGATGCCTCGCGCTAAGGCATCTTCGCACGAGGATCAGCACAGGCTCGCGGCCGTGTCTCTTGTTCGCTTTGCTAATTGCACTGTGATCTAACTGGCTGTGCAGCTTGGTAAAGGATTGGTCCGAGATCATGTGCAATGGAAACTTCTCGACCTTCGCCAAGCCAAGCCACTCCGCCGGCTCTATCCATGTCGGGTGGCCGGGGCAGTCGTCGTAGCGGAAGGACGCAATCGTCTCACGGAAGATCTCAATGCGCCCGCTTCGTTTCCAGCGGATTTGCCACCGGATCCGCGCGGTAGCCCGCAAACATTACGTGTGATGACTCTCCCTTGAGCAGATCAAGCATTCCCAATTTCAGGAAAGACTCGAAGTCATGGAATTCGAGGCGCGGATGTTTATGGCGGAACTGCTCGTAGAGCTCGCGCTTTCATTGCACTTCGGACTTGCCCTCGGTGAACGCGAGCTTCGTGCCGAGCCGTTCAGATAGTGCGCAATACACTTCAAAGTCATTTCGTGCTTCGCCGACGGCATCAATCACCCTGCCCATCGCCACGGCGTGGCGTTCATGTGCCGAAAGGCCGATGTCCTCGCGTTCCAGAGTGGTCGTGATCGGAAACACGATGTCCGCGGTCTTCGTGGCAGGCGTCCAAAATTGCTCGTTGACGATAATCGCTTTTCGCGCTTCCGCCAGACGCGCAGCAGCCGGTTCAGGTCCTGATGATGGTGGAACGGATTCCCGCCTACCCAGTAGATGAGCTGGATGTCCGGCTATTTCAGCTTCCGACCGTTGTAGTCGAAGGTGCAGCAGCATGTCGGCGATACGAGCGACCGGAATGAAAGACTTGATGGGATTCGCGCCTTAGGGCCAACTGGGCCGCGAAACGCGTGGGCTCACGTTGCCAACCGAGTTCGCGGTGCCATGGCCGAAAGCGAACACCCGGCAGGCCCGATCTGCCCGAGCATCGATGCGACTGTGATCAGGCCCACGGCGGCTGCTCGCCATGGTGCGCACGTTGCAACGCCCATGGTGATGATCGAACGCGCGCGCGCGTAAGCCCGCGCGCTAGCCGACGGATGCGTTCCGCCGATACGGCCGTGATGCTCTCAGCCCACTCTGGCGTTTTCGCCACGCCGTCGCTCACGCCGAGCAGGTACAGGAGGAACCTGTCGAAACCGACGCAATACTTCGCCATAAAGACCTCGTCGTGAAGGCCCTCGGTGTAAAGCGTTTGCGCGATCGCGAGTAGCATCGCGGTGTCGGTATTCGGGCGGATCGGGATCCACTCGACCTCACCGCCGGTCTCGAGACTCGTGTTCTCTGGGCTTATGTTGATGAGTCGCGTGCCGGCGGCCCGCATTTTCTCCAGGCCCATTTTCACCATGTGCTTACCGACGAGACCCGGATTCAACGGCGAGCCGGCGAACGCGAGGTATAGCTTCGCAATCCTGCTCAAGCATGTTCCAGCTGGTTGGGGCGCCTTCAGCTTATCCATGTGGCCGACGATGTGCGGCATCACGGCTCTGGCCGCACCCAGGCTGTACGGATCGACTTGGCGCACATAACCGCACAAGCAATTCGGAAAACGATGGAAAGGGTCCGCGCTGCCCCCAGCCGTAGCTGCCGCCGAACACGGATTAGTTACCGTATTCGATGATGAGCTTCTTCGTTGCGACGGCAGCAAGGTCCAGCGCGTCGTCCCACCCCACTTCGACGGGTTCGCATGCGCGCTTCTCCGGCGCCTTTCTCCACCCACCGCAACGCACGTCCGGCCTCATCACGCGACTGCGCGCGCGGTGCTTCGAGCATCGCAAATCCGATGGGGGAGGGATCGGGATCTTCGCGTGCCCTTTCAGCGCAGGCCCGTTCGCCCCCCTGCTCTGCTTCGTAAATGCCCCATGCGTCGCCATGTAAACGGTCTTCCAATGTCCTCCGCCAGAAGTTAAGGCGACCGAAGCAGGCTAGTCGCGCGCCGACGAACAATCCATGAGGTTGCAGGCGGTCGACCTCGAATGCCCACTCCGTTAGAAAGCTCGTTACTTCTACATCTTAGAAATTAGATGGCGCGACGCCGTTTGCCCGACACGCAGCAACGATCGTATTGGCCATCAGCATGGCGACGGTAATCGGCCCAACGCCGCCCGGGACCGGCGTGATCGCACCAGCAACTTTTGCGCATTCTTTGAAAGCAACATCGCCGACGAGACGCGTTCTTCTATCGCCCATTCCTGGTGCAGAAATCCGGGTTAATACCGACATCGATCACGGTTGCTCCTGGTTTTATCCAATCCGCTTTGATTATCTCCGGACGGCTGACCGCAGCGACGAGAATATCGGCCTTGCGACACACTTCGGGGAGGCTCTTCGTGCGCGAATGCGTCATCGTCACTGTTGCATTCGCATTGAGCAGGAGCAGCGCCATCGGCTTGCCGAACAGGTTCGAACGGCCAATTACAACGGTATTCAAGCCCGACAGGTCATTGCCATGTGTGCGGCGTACAAAGACTATCGCGCGTGCCGGCGTGTAGGACACGAGGCCAGTTCCAGATCGCCCGTGGCAAGCTTACCAGCATTGACCACGTGAAGGCCATCCACATCCTTTTCGGACAGGATCAATTGAATGATTGGATTCGACTTCAACGGCTTTGGCAAAAGCAGCTGCATCAGAATGCCATGGATCGAGGGATCGTCATTCAATGACTGCACGAGGGAGATCAGTTCTTCCTGCGTAGTCTCAGCGGACAGTGTGCGCTCTATCGACGTAAAGCCGCATTCCCCGGCCATACGGCTCTGGCACCAACATAGGTGCGGCTTGCCGGATCATCGCCGACGATCACCACCGCCAGTCCCCGTCTTCACCCCCTTTTCCCGGTCCAGCGCGAGGGCCCGCCCCCTTCACCACTTCGATGACCGATGCCGCTGCTGTTTGCCGTCAATGATGTGAGCCATGCCCGTCATCCCACGCGCTCTGAGGCGAAGCTGCCTGGGCTCGCAGGAAAGACGACAGTGCGGCTGCCGTTGATGAAGATTCGGTGATGGATATGCGCGTGCACGGCGCGAGCCAGAACCTGACTTTCGACGTCGCGGCCGAGGGAGACGTAGTCCTCGGGGCTCTGAGCGTGCGTGATGCGAGCGGTGTCCTGCTCGATGATCGGGCCTTCGTCCAAATCTGCAGTGACATAGTGCGCCGTAGCACCGATCAGCTTCACACCACGCTTATAAGCCTGCCTATACGGATGAGCTCCCTTGAAGCTCGGCAGGAAGGAGTGATGGATATTGATGATCTGCCCTGACAGTCGCATGCAAAGCTGATCCGACAGAACCTGCATGTAGCGGGCAAGCACGATCAGATCAGTGCCAGTCTGCCCGACCACGTCCATCAGCTGGGCTTCGGCCTGCGGCTTATTTTCCTTCGTGACTCTTATGTGGTGGAAGGGGATATCATGATTAAGAACGACTTTCTGGTGGTCGAAATGGTTGGAGACTACGCCAACGATGTCGACTGGCAGCGCACCGGTCTTCCAGCGGTAAAGCAAGTCGTTAAGACAGTGCCCGAAGCGCGAAACCATCAGCAAGATCCTCATGCGCTTGGTTGCGTCATGGATCTTGGCGTCCATGCCGAATTTGGCGATGATCGGCTTGAACCCTTCGATCAATGCGGCTTGGTCAACCCTATCTTCTGAGATGAAGCTCACCCGCATGAAGAACCTGCCGGTGTCGAGATCGTCGAACTGCGATGAATCCACGATGTTGCAACCCTGTCCTGCAAGGTAGCCAGAGATCGCAGCAACGATTCCACGACGACTGTCGCATGTAACGGTGAGAGTAAACTTATTCATTTGCTGGGCCTAAGTATGTTTGGGATCTAAAGGGCCTTCTCCGACTCGGGCATTATCTCGAAGAGCTCGCCGACGAGCCCGTAGTCTGCGATTTGAAAGATCGGCGCTTGCTCGTGCTTGTTGATGGCGACGATGACCTTTGATTCCTTCATGCCAGGCAGATGCCGGATGGCACCTGAGATGCCGCAGGCGATGTAGAGCTCAGGAGCCACAATCTTGCTCGTTTGACCGACTTGCCTGTCGTTAGGCGCATAGCCGGCATCGACAGCCGCGACGCGCCGACGGCGGCTCCGAGCTTGTCAGCAACCGGCAGGATCACTTCCTTAAACTTCTCCGATGAGCCCAGCGCTCTGCCGCCCGAGATGACTATCTTGGCGGAGGTCAGCTCTGGACGCTCGGAGGCAGCCGTGACATCGGCAACGAAGGTCGAGAGACCTGAATTGGCCTTTACTGAGATCTCCTCGACCGGTGCCGAACCGTCAGCCCGGGCAGCGGCGAAGGAGGCGGTCCGCACGGTAATAACCTTCTTGGGTTTGCTCGTCTGCACTGTCTGGATGGCATTTCCGGCATATCGAACGCTTGAAAGTATCGGCAGAAACCACCTGGATGACTTCGGAAACCTGCGCCACATCGAGAAGCGCAGCCGCTCGCGGCATGATACTCTTGCCGACGCCGCTCGCAGCCGAAATGATGGTGTCGTAGCTGTCCGCGAGCGATATGATGAGAGCGGCCAATGGCTCTGCAAGGTTATGCGCAAATCGTCGCGTTCAGCAAGAAGACCCTTGGCAACAACCGAAAGCTTGGATGCCTGGTCAGCCGCGGCTTTCGCACTCTTGCCCGCTACAAGCACGTGCAAATCGGGACCGATTTTGCTGCCCGCTGACCGCGCCTTGGCGGTCCGGTCAGAAAGGGGCCGGTTGTCGTGATCAGCTAGAAGAAGAATAGCCACGGTAACTCCCTGGTTGACACCTACGAACTAAAGAACGCCGGCTTCGGTCTTCAGCCTGGAGACAAGCTCGGCGACCGAACCGACTTTGACGCCCGCCTTGCGACCGGCCGGTTCTTCGGTCTTCAGGCACCTTCAACCGTGGAGTGGTCTCGCCCCCAAAGTCGGCTTGGCTTTTCTTGTCAATCAGCCGCTTCTTGGCCTTCATGATTTTGGGCAGCGAGGCATAGCGCGGCTCGTTCAGGCGCAGATCCGTCGTTACCACCGCGGGCAGCGCAACCTCGATCATCTGCAGTCCGCCATCAATCTCGCGCGTGACTGTCGCCCTGCCATCCCCCATTTCACACTTTGAAGCGAAGGTCGCCTGGGCGCAACGTAGAAGAGCCGCAAGCATCTGGCCGTTGCCAACGATGATAAGGCCGGGCTTTTCGGCGTCAGCGCTGCCCTTCAGAATCTTGGCTACCGCGAGCGGCTCGATTGCATCTTCCGTCTCGACCAGAATTACCCGGTCCGCACCCATGGCAAGGGCCGTTCTCAACGTGTCCTTGGATTTGGCCGGACCTATCGAGACGACTACAACTTCCTTTGCTCGGCCGCCTTCCTTCAGCCGCAGCGCCTCTTCGACCGAGATCTCATCGAACGGATTCAGCGACATCTTGACGTTCGCAAGATCAACGCCAGAGCCATCCGGCTTGTCTCGGATCTTCACGTTGGAATCGACTACTCGTTTGACCGGGACAAGAACCTTCATATGCGAATTCGTCCTATATTTGCACCATGAGCGCGGCACGCCTTCGAATGATGAGGCAATACCGGGCTCAAGCTCTCGCTTCAGATTTCTATTCCCGGGGCTGCTTACTTCAAGTGGCAGCACCGAAAGCGCAACGGCTTGCTCATGCGCTCGCCAGGCGACTTTGTTCACCTTGCATCGATCCGCTGCGTGCTGATTTTCCGTGGCCGACCCGGCCCATCACGCTTTGACGCGCGTATTGTCGGGATCATAGAATGGGCGCGTCGATGCGATTGCAGCGTGCTTGACACCTGCCAGATCGATCTCGAACTGACCATTGCTAAGCCAATCAGGCCAGGCCTCCACGACATCCGCGACATAACCCATTGCGACCGAACAACCGAGCGTATGGCCATAGGCAGCCGATGTAGTCCGTCCGACATAAATGCCGTTTCGGTAAATCGGCTCGTCATGGAGCAGAATGGGTTCGGGGTCAGTTAGGCGGAAAAATGCAAGTCGGCGCCGAAGCCCTTCGGCTTTCAGCTTCTCGAGCGCTTTCCGACCGATGAAATCCTCATGCTTCCGCAATGAGACAGCAAAACCGAGACCGGCTTCCAAGGGACTATCGGTCGGCGTGATGTCGTGGCCGAAATGCCGGTAGCCTTTCTCAATGCGGAGCGATTCAATAGCGTGACCGCCGGCTAGCCGTAGTCCGAGATCTTCTCCCTCCTTGACCAGAAGATCGAATACCGGTCCAACGAACTCGGTAGGAAGATAAATCTCCCAACCCAGCTCTCCAACATACGTTACGCGCTGCGCTGTCGCGATTGCGTACCCGATCTCGATCTGCCGCGAGGATCGGAATGGGAAGGCCTCGTTCGAAAAGTCGGCGGGCGAAACCCTTCGCATCAAGTTTCGTGACTTTGGCCCCATGACGGACAGCACGGCAAAACCGGACGTGACATCCGTTACGACAACGCGGGAGTCCGGCCGTAGATTTTTTCGGATCCAATTAATGTCGGTGGGTTGCGCCGGGGCACTGGTAACCATCATGTAGCGCTTTTCGGACAAGCGGGTGAAAGTGACGTCCGCGACGATGCCGCCGCGACTGTTTAGCATCTGCGTGTACACTAGGTTTCCCAGAGCCACCGACATATTGTTTGCGCAT
The DNA here is from genome assembly GCF_024199845.1 of Bradyrhizobium sp. CCGB12. Taxonomy (NCBI): domain Bacteria; kingdom Pseudomonadati; phylum Pseudomonadota; class Alphaproteobacteria; order Hyphomicrobiales; family Nitrobacteraceae; genus Bradyrhizobium; species Bradyrhizobium sp. CCGB12. Next base: position 5,696,704 of record NZ_JANADO010000001.1, read on the forward strand.
ATCCGCTGCAGCTCCGCTTCGGCGTCAGGCCCTTCGATGAAGGTCTTTCCAAACGAGGACAGGTCGAATATGGCGACATCTTCCCGGGCCGCGCGATGTTCGCCCGCCACGCATTCAAACCAATTCTGACGCCCAAACGAATATTCGTATTGGGACTTCACGCCGTCGCGAGCATACCAGTTGGCTCGCTCCCAACCGGCTGCACTGCCGAAAACTGCGCCCTTCTTTTGCAGACGTGAGTGGAGCGGAGTTTCACGGACCGGCCGCGCGGTTTCGAACTGTCGGTTGGGCCAGTGAATGGCTTGGAGCCGCCCCACACTCTCGGAGATTCGGTCGTGAAGAAATCTCTCATTGATCTCAAAATCGTTGAAGCGCGCAACGTCGAGGTCGGACAGATCCATCGTCGGCTCGCCCTGGACTATCCACTCGGACATCGCCTTGCCTACGCCGGCGGACATGACGATACCTTGGGAGTTAAATCCTGCAGCGACATAGAGATTTGCCACGTTTGGTGCTTCGCCGAGAATGAAGCGGTTGTCAGGCGTAAAGCTCTCGGGCCCGTTAAGGAAATGACGAATGCCCAGGTCTGCTAGGAGCGGGATGAGCTCCAATGCGTGCGACAGCGACCGCTCGAAATGGTCCCAGTCAGGGCTCAGCTCGCCGAAATGGAAGTTACTGGGGAGCTTTGACATCGGCAGGGGTTTAGCCCGCGGCTCGAAGGTACCGACTAGCAGTTTGCCCGCGTCTTCCTTGACGTAAACAAAGCCATCTCCGTCGCGAAGCACAGGAAGGTTCGGCGTGATATTCTTGTGTGTCTCGGTGACGACGTACATATGTTCGGCGGCATAGAGCGGGATCTTCAGTCCGATGGACTTACCTAGTTCACGAGACCAAGCACCCGCGCACAGAACAGCTACTTCGCACCCGATGTTGCCCTTGTCGGTAAGAACTCCTCGGATCGATCCGTTTTTGATCTGGAAACCTGTGACCGTGACGCCTTCGAAGATTTTGGCACCGCCTTGGCGTGCACCCTTCGCCAAGGCCTGCGTGGTGTCAATCGGGTTCGTCGTTCCGTCGCCGGGAATGTACGCTCCGCCCACCAATCTCTTGACGTCGACCAACGGATGGGATCGCCCGATTTCATCGGGGGTTACCATTTGAGCCTCTAGTTGGAAGTGATCAACGAGCGCGATTCGGCGGGCAATCTCCGTCAACCTTTCGGGCGTGCGCGCCAGCATCAGACTTCCGGTTTGACGAAAGCCAGTGTCTTGACCGGTTTCCTCCTTAAGCGCGCTGAATAGTTCGACTCCGTATCTGCTCAGATTAGTCATTATGAGCGAGGAGCGCAGCTGGCCCACGAGACCTGCGGCATGCCAAGTCGTGCCACAGGTTAGTTGGCCCCGCTCAAGAATGACAACATCCCGCCACCGCGCCTTGGTTAGATGATAGGCTATGCTCGTCCCGATGATTCCGCCGCCGACCACGATGACTTGCGCGTGCGAGGGTAGTGTCATGCGTCATTGTCTCCACATTTCGTAACGGATGAGTTTCGCCTTCCCTGGAAGTAAGTCATCAAAGGCCGGCGAGTTAGCTTGAGGCCGCAACGCTTCTGATGCGAAACGAGTTGAAGACGGGCGCTGAACAATCCGACTTGGACAATTTCTCAATCAAAGATCTCGCCTAGTCGGGCGATAACCGACGATTCCAGACCTAACAAAACACGACGTTCAACGAGCATCGCACACCGCCGCGACCGATCTTTAGATCGACAGCCCGAGCACTCCGAATGTACAGCACAATGCAAACGCCCGCCTACATGAAACGGCGTCATCACAGTTCACGGTACGCATCTTGAAAACCCTGGTGAACGGCAAAGGTCGGAATCAATGCTCCGAACTGGAGCAAGTCCCAAGACGCTCCACGGAAGAACCGTTCGCAAGCAGCTGCAAAGCAATCGATCGTCGGGCCGACCGAAAGGGCACGATCGCGGCGCTGACCCCGAACATAGTTGCGAGCAACATTGACAGCCGGCATCAATACGGCATTCCCGCACTCGGTCACGACGAAACTACTTCTTCGGTTGACCGCTAGCGCTTCAGTCTCAATCATTCAGGTCGCGCTCCCACCTTCGGTGACTGAGCGAGGACCCAGGCGCAGAGCTGCTGGTCCTATGCCCTACTTCATAGTTTGAGATTTAAAACTTCATCGACGCATGATGACGGCAAATATCGGCCGAAGTTGAAGGATTTCCGCAAAATGCCCCCCCTAGAGATCAATTTGGCTGCGACATTGCGGACCGGCTGTATCTACAGCGTTAGATCGAAGTATTGGGCAGAACACGCGGTAAACCCGGCGGACCGCCCCCACCCGCGACGCAAGTCGTCAATCAGTCTCGCCTCAGCACACCCCCTCATAGCCTTGGCGCGGCGCGCGCTGACGCGCTCTTGGGAAATTTTAAGCAGACACTCCAGTCGCCTCGGTGAAAGAGGTCTCACTTTGAGAACCAATCATCGGATGACGACAAGTAGACTCGTGCTCGCCTCCCGGTCTCGTGCCAAAGCTCCGCGCCGCTGGACACCATAAGCGGCGAGGCTCGGGTTTTCATACATCATGACTGCGACGCGGTCACACCACCGAAAATGAAAGTTGGTTCTTGGTCATTCAAGATTGATTTCGTAGCAACATGGCAAGATGCGAAAGTCTACTTTCCTCGAAAGCACAATCTCGGCGCAGAATGGCCTCCGGCGGGCATGCCGGAGGCCTTCTTGGAGGTTAAACGTTCATGCAAAGAGCCTGATTGTATCTCCTTCTACTGGTTTGACAGGAAACTCAGAAGTTTCGTTGAGCGCGGAGCAGTAGCGTGAGGGTGCCCTGGTCCTTCAGTTCGTAAGTACCGGCTGGCTTCGCGATGGACGCCTGCAGGGGCAGCGTCACGGTGCTTCCGCTCGCATATTTCTGATCGAGCATGGTATAGGAGAGGTCGGCCGAGAACGTCAGGTTCTTAACTGGGGTCCAGCCACTGTAAATGCCGACGGTTGCGTAGTTGAAGTCCGGGTTACAGCCGGCAAGACCGCTGGACAGGGCCAACGTGCCGACGAACGCACCGCAGATGTAGCTCTTTGCGGTGCCGTTGTAGCGCACAGCCGCGTAGGCGCCATAGATGCTGGTGAACCAGTGCGGATCCCAGTTGTGATTAAAAGCGCCATTGAGACCATAGGTCGTGGTCAATTCTTGGCCAGCACCAGCAACGAAAACGGAATCGGAAAGACCAGCAAGCCCGATGGTTTGGTAAGCTCCCGGCACGCCGCCGCCGCCGCCGTACATCGCGAAGGCAGACGGCAAATAGCTCTGGAAGTTGTAGCGGCTTGCACCGTACGTATACACACCCTGCAGGTTGATGCTGTCACCCGCTCCCGTCGGAATGTTCTTGATGGACAACGCCAACTGACCAGCCCCCCCCCATTTATCGCCCGGGTGCCCAGTGACCTCTGAAGCTCCATAGTAGCCGGCATGATTGTTGTGAGCCGCTAACGATGCCTGGACGAGACCCCATGCCTGGTCAACACGAACCATTGCAACGAGGTCAGGCGCCCGTGAACCGCCAATATCATTTGCTCCGTATGCACCGGTAGCAAGCCCCGCCGTTGTTGCGCCATTCACGTTCCAAACGTTGGTCGTGTAATTTTGGACCTGGTCCTGAACCGAGAAAGCAGCCGTCATCCCCTGACCGAAATCGGAGGTATAGGTGAGCTGGTTCACACGCTCCCAGCCACCGCCACCCGGAAGCTCCATCATGTTGCCAGGGTATTCGGCCCACGGCGCCGAGAACTGCGACTGCGCCTTACCAAAGGTGAATCCCGCGAACTGGATGAAGGCGTCGAAGACACCGAGCACACCAGCTCCAGGAACGTTGGACCCCGAGTCATAGGCGGTTGCACCACCCGCAGCACCCGCGCCGGCGCCGCCGTAGCCCCCGTCGGTCCAAGTATACACCCCGTAGAAGTAGGCGCGAACCATGCCGTACTCTGTCGCGGTGCGCGTATCCATCGTGAGCGCACCACGAGAACGCGACAAGTAGTAATTGCTCAGGCGATTATGCGCACCAGCAACACCTCCGGTCGCGAAGCCACCGTCAGAGTTACTGCCGAGTTGGAGATCCGTACGCAGATAGCCGCCCAGCCTGGCGCAAGTGTCCGTGCCCGGGATGTAGTAGAAACCAGCACCGTACAACGAACAGACCTTTACGTACTCGATCACCTTCGCCTTCAAAGGGAGATCGGCCGCTTGCGCCCCCCCCCCCACAAGCACCGCGGCGGAGCCGAGAAAAAAGCTCGTTGTCAAGTTCATCGATAAACCTCCAAGTTGGAAACGCCGTTTCCGTCCTTCAAAAATCCGCCGTCGCCCTTGAACGGGCTGAGCTTGACGGACCGACTCCGAGGCACCCCTCGAGTCTCCCGCCTTATAAATTTGACGAATGATTGTTGCAATAAATTAATATCATCAATTATATTTGGTGCGTCAATGTTGCAATATGGCAACATACGCCCCTACTTGAACACCCGCTCCCGAGGGAGAATACAAAAAGAGCCCCCAGGGGGCATCCTGGAGGCTCCAACTGTGGAGATTTCGCATAAACCGCTGGCCAAGAGGCATTGCGATTGTGGTGGAACCATCGACTACTTAATTGCATTTGTCAATTGACATTTTTGAATAGCAGTTGTGTACGTGCTACTCTTTTTCGAGCTCCCACGAGAGGTTACTAAGTTCGCGATCTTTTGTGTCGAACCAGCACTTGAAGTGGCGGAAAACTGTCATGGCCGAAAAAGAACATTCGGAAAGAGCCGTGCGCGATTTCTTCTGGAACATCGTCGAACTCCACTCACACCTTGAGGAAATACATAAGGGATGGGGCCAGATGCTGGGCATATCGGAGCCTCAGTGGCTGATTTTGATGGCGATAGACGAACTCGATGAAGGTCGCGGCGTTTCAGGAATCGCCGTTGCGAACAAGCTGAGGATTCACCCCGCCTTCGTCACCAATCAAACTAAGAAACTCGAGAGTCTGGAACTTTTGGCACGCCTCCCCTCACCTGATGACGGAAGATTCTTGCAGATGTCGCTGACCGAAAAAGCGCGCGCAGGAATTACGGCTCTGTCGATCACGAGAACAGCCGTTAATTCGACTATCTTTGCCGAGCTTGACGAGGAATCTCTTCGGTACCTGAATCAACGACTGATCTCGATTGCCAAGAATAGTCGGTTGGCCGCTCAGAAACTGAGCTTGGGCATATTGTAGCGCGGAAGGGCTCGCCCGGAGAAACTAGTCGCCAAAGTTCTTTATCGTTTGCGGCCTTCTGGCGCTCCGGAGCACACGTCGAGTTGGTAACGTGTTGGAGTAGTCCGGAGATCAATAGCGCCGGCGAAGGTTTTTACTGAGCCATTGGGCAAGCATAATTTCTCGGGCGAATTGTTTCTAGTTTGCTCTCCAGCCATCCGAGGATGCAATCATCGGAGCGCACGAAGTTCTCGATCTCTCCAACTGCAGTCCGTATCATATGTGGAATGGCCAATTCCAGATCAATGCGCGCCGCTGTACAGTCCGCTTGAAGTTCGATCGCCTCCGAGATGCTGACCGTACCGCGCCCACCGGCTACCACGAGAACCGGGCATCTCACCTGCCGGACTAATCGCGAGCGAAGTGCAGAGATCATCCCCTCATCCAGGACGTCATCAGTCATCGTCATCCAGCCGACAGACGCTCGGGTACGCGCCCAATCCCAAAGTCCGCCGTCGCAAACCGCCGCGGCAACCCGCCCGTCAGATACAGCAAACGTCGTAGCCAGAACCGCCGACAACCCTTCTCCATACACGCCGATCCGGGCGGCATCGACATCCGGCCGAGCTGAAAGATAGTCCAGGCAGCAAGATAGGGAAATTTCCGACTGGCCGCGCCAATGATTTGAAACCTCATCGTGAGAGACAACGAGGATTGAGATGCGCCGCCCGATCACCGCCGGCAAGAGCCTTCCTAGGAGGGTCACCGCAGTTTCCTGATCTCTGCTAATGCAAATAACTGCCGGCGCAGGTAGCTCCGGGCTGCCGGCAGGCAAGTAATAGGCCGACAGCTCGACGACATCACAGCAGACTTGTATTCGCTCCAGCTTGCGCTCAAGAGGTGCCCCGAACCTCTGAATGCCAGCTTCGACTTTGGCGGAGACGTCGAGGTTTTGTGGATCTTCTTCTTCACCTAATCGTCTGGCAACTTCGAAGGCGGTCAGCGCGCACAGCCAAGCTTCGATCGCCTCATCAAGGCGCTTCTTTTCGACGTTTAGGTCCCCAAGCTGGCACTGAGCATCTCCGATGCTTGTCCATCTCGCAACCCAGTTGTTCCGGCTTACGCCGTCGCGATCGTCGGGGACATTGTCAAGGAACATCGCGGCTCCTGATCGTGTGGAGACGAGATTATCCCCAATATGGGGCGGCTCAGCGCATAGCATCCGATTCCCCCTCCGGCGCGAATTCTTCACCATCCGCTCAAGAATTTCGTACGGAGATCGAACCGCGCCCATCTATCGCTATAAGCTAGAGGGTTGTCGGCCTTCATTCATCTCCTTCATTACGAAAATACTACTGAGGCAACGAGCAGAAAATCACCAATATCGGTCTCGTTGTGGGGAATTTCTGCATCGAGCGCGCATTTTTATCTATTTCATGCTGCGCGTTAACCAAGCTTGCAAACCTGAGCCAACAACGGGTGCTTGGCCATCGAACGGCGCGATGGCGAGACTTACACACTAGGCGAGATCACGCCTTGTGGCAGCTCATTCGGCGGCCAGCCGGCTTTGCACTTCGAACCGCAACGCGCCCGAGGGAAGAGAGTAGGGACCGATCGCGCGTGCTGCTCGCATTGCTGCAGCAGAGCGCGCACTCTCTGCCTGGCACGCGGCTGAGCAGGCCGCACTACGCGACGAATCTGTACAGATCCTTTCGATCAACGGGCAACGGCCGACTTTACCGAAGTGCAGAGCGAAGCGCTGCGCAACTACGGGACGGGCGTGATCTTGTGCCGCGGAGACGAGTTCGTTTTAAACGCTGCCTGCTCCAGCTCCTCCCAACGGACAAGCAGCCGGAGCACAATAGCGCCATCATCAGCTGCTCGCCTGCCTCTCGCAGGTTCTGCGCTTAGCAGGATTCCAGGAGATCAGCTCTCTCAAAATTTCCTTCGTGGCCTATCGAGCCATCCGCCCGTGTTTGCCGTCCGCTGCAAGTGTAGCGAAATCCTTTCTCCGCCGCGAGCCGCTCTAACAGTGGTGCCGGTTCGAGCGATCGATCGCCGGTTCGTTTAGCTTAATAAGCGAGCCTGTCGGCAATAAGACTAAGGCCGACTTCGTTAGCCCAATACATCGGACCGCCGCGATAGACCGAGCCTCCCAAAACCATTTAGCCAAACCACCTCAATATCGCTAGGACGAGCTGCGATGCCTTCTTCGAGAATGCGCGCATCTTCGTTGATCATGGTGACCTTGCCCCCAAGTTTTATCCAGTCCTGAGTTCGCCCTGGCGTGTGGATTTGCCGGGTTGGGCGGTGGTAGCGACGGGAGCTGGCGCGGAGCCCTCGAGATACGCAGCGCCAGATCCCGTCGCGGGTGGCATTTGCTGGCGAACTCGGAGGGCGTCTTCCATCCGAGCTGCGAGTGTGGTCGTTCATCGTTGTAATCGGCCCGCCAACATCCGAGCGCGATGCGGGCCTAGGCCAGCGACGTGAACATCGTCTCATTCAACAGTTCATCCCGCAGCCAGCCTGAAGCTCTCGATGAAGGCGTTCTGAATGGGCTTACCCGGGGCGATGTAGTGCCATGCGACGCGGCTCTGATCGGCCCAGGTCAGGATGGCGTTGCTGGCGAGCTCGCTGCCGTTGTCGCTGACCACCATTTTCGGCTTGCTGCGCTCAATCAGTAGCCGGCGCAGTTCCCGCGCCACCCGGGTGCCGGAGAGCGAGATGTCAGCCACCAGCGCCAGACACTCGCGGGTATGGCCGGGGACCGCGCGACGCACTCATGTGCGCCTCGTGGTGCAGTCGTCGACCACGGTCAGGATGCGGAAGCGGCGGCCATCGGTGAGCTGGTCCGATACGAAGTCAAGCGACCAGCGATCGTTGGGGGCCATCGGCACCATCATCAGGGCCCCGGTCCCAATTGCTCGCTTGCGGCCGCCACGGCGCCGCACTGCGAGCTTCTCCTCCCGGTAGAGCCGGAAGAGCTTCTCGTGGTTGACCAGATAGCCCTCTCGCTTGAGCAAAACATGGAGGCGCCGATAGCCGAAGCGACGGCGCTCCTGGGCCATCGCCCTCATGCGTTGACGCAGGGCGGCTTCATCCGCCCGGGTCGTCTGGTATCTGACGGTCATGCGGCAATAGCCGATGGCTTTACTTACACGCACGCCATTCGCTCATCCCGTGGGCCTCCATGAGATGCGCGACAGCTTTCCGCGGCGTCACCACTTCTTTCCCAACAAGTCCTTCAACGCCGCGTTGTCCAGCATGGCGTCGGCCAGCAGCCGCTCCAGCCGCTTGTTCTCATCCTCCAGCGTCTTCAGCCGCTTGGCCTATGAGACCTCCATCCCGCCAAACTTAGCTTTCCATTTGTAGATACTGGCGTCACTGCCACCGTGCTTCCGGCACAGATCGGCAACTGAAACGCCAGCCTCGTGCTCCTTCAAAATCCCGTTGATCTGCTCTTCCGAAAAGCGGCTGCGCTTCATGCTCTGGTCCTCGCGCGGGGCCAGAACGAACTTAAAACTGGATTAAGCCCGTGGGGCAAGGCGTTGGATAGCTCAGGCGCTCCAGACTCTCATCATCGCAAATTGCGCGACGCTTGGGTCCGAGTTTTTTCAGTGTTTTTGGCGATTAGCCTCTCCACCTCGGGTTCTGGAATTGGCGTGCGCGATCCGGTATCATACTTGTACCAGCCCTTGCCGGTCTTTTGACCAAATCGACCGGCCTTGCACAACGCATTCTCGATTTCAGATCGTGATGCCCTGCGCCTTGGGCCATTGCAAGCTGATCCAACCCCGCTAGATCGCTCACAGCGAACGAACCCATCGGCATGCCAAACTTGAGCACTACCGCATCAATCTGCTGGGACAGGGCGCCCTCTGCTTGTAATCTTGTTCAAACATTCGATTGCCGACCAATCCGTCGCAAACTCCGACCACCACTGGCACTTTGCTGATCCTGCGCGCTACCGAGACCGGTCACGAGCGCCTCGGGCGTTGTTCGCGCACTGCGAACGTTTTGCACAACTTCATAACGTTCGCCGGCGAAAAAATGCATCCCCAATGTGTCCCTCCGGACGCGATGTGTGATTGGCAATCTCATCGATGCTTAGACAGGGGGTATCTGAGGCAAGTACCGCGCCGGGCTTTCTTACACTCGCAGAGCTGTCGACGGACATCTATCTTAAGTGCCATGGATTCAAAGGCCGCCTCTATGATGAGGTCAGCGCCTCTAACATTTTCGATGCCCACCATAGCTTGGATCAGAACCATGCGTTTGGCAGGTGTATCGGCCGAGATCCGCCGCGAGCACGGTCGCCTCCCAGTTCTTACGCACCGCGGCCATGCCACGCTTGAGCTGCTCCCTGCCCTTCTCGATCAGTGTCACGTGTATCCCCGCATTGGCGAAAGACATTGCGATACCGCCGCCCCTTGTGCCTGCGCCGAGGATCGCCACGGATTCGACCACGCGTGATGGTCGTTTTGGGGACATCCGCGATCTTGGCCGCGTCGCGCTCGGCAAAGACCGCATAGCAGTGCCTTGGACTTATCGCTTCCTCTCAGTTTGAGGAAAGCGTATACTCCTTTTTCCGCCGTTCCTCGAACAGGAGGTCTATCGCGCATGCGATCGCGGCGGCGAAAGGCGCTTCCAGGCGACGCACCCGTTTCGTCGTTGAAGCGACCGCAATCGTAAGGATCGCCCGGTCGATCCTTGCTGCAGCCAACTTCGAATCATCTTCGCGCAACTTGCGTAAGGGTCGCTTGTCGACAAGCACCTTGCGCAGGAACGCTGTACCGCCGGCTTCGGCGGTTTCGACAATCTCGTCGATCAAGCCAGTCTTCAGTGCCTCGGAAGCGAGAACTGGGGCACCTCCTAAGATCATTCTTACGGTAGCTCAGGTCCCACCACACGTGGGAGCTGCTGGGCCCCGCCGCCGCCAGGCAAGAGGCCGAACTTGACTTCGGCCAGGCCCAGCTTGGCATCTTGCGTCGCGACACGGAAATAGCAGGCCCGCGCCAGCTCGAGCCCACAGCCGAGTGCTACATCATGAATTGCCCCGCGACGATTGGCTTCGGCGACTTTTCTATGCTCGCTAGCCCCTCGACCCATTCAAGCCATTCAGACTCCCGCGATGGCTCATCAAACTCGGCAATATCTGCCCCCCGCAAGAAGCTGCGACCAGCACAGCCAAGCAAGATTTCTTTGATGTCAGGATTTCTGGTCGCATGTCTGATGGATTTGAGAGTATCTTTTTTGTCCCTGACGGCTCAGTACGTTCACTGACGAATTATCGACCATGACGATGGCGACGATATCATGGCGTTCGAGCTGACTACTCACTCACGGCTAGCTAAAATCGATCGTTGTTGTGTTCGCTTGTGCCCTGAGGGGGGTCTCCAGCGCCACTGGCTACGGTGATGTTAATTGTCTCGCGTTGGCCGCACTGGGCCACAGTTTTCGCTGGCCTTGCCGAAGGTTGATCGCCTGCTTTGTACGCGGCTTGACCGACTAGCTACGGCCTGCGCGGATTGCCTGGCAGCTCACGTTTGTGCCGAGCTCGATCTCGCGGAGGCGGACGTGCGCTTCAAAAGTCGAGGGCAACAGCAAGCGCGATGCGCTTCGGACGCAAAACCCTCGATCGCGATCGTTAGCTGGTCCAATGGCCGTGGTAGTAAGCTCCTGCGTTTGCCCGCGGGTTTAGACGCGAGCTCAAACTTGTTCCCGGTGTCAGCTTGGCAGTAGCGCCCCTCCTTGAAGATCTCGTGTTTTCCGCGCAAGTGGCGCGATGGAGCAACGGACACTGTACCAGTAGCGTCGACGGCAACGATCACCGCAACCGACGACTTGTCTAGGCCGTCGCTGAAGTGCATGGTATCGTTTCGCCAAACGTAGTCCATGGGAGTGAGGCCGCTCGCCGCTTGCGATTATGCGCGGAGCATCCGCCCAAGTTGGAGCATTTGCGGCATAATGATCGGATCGCTCGCGGCGCTTTTCGCCAAAGGGTGCGAAGCGAAGCGCGCGACGACCATCTCTGCCTTGGGCGCGATATAGAGGCGCTGGCCGTGTATACCCCGCGCTTCGAAGGCGTCCAACTCGTTGTGCGTTACCCACCACTGGCTCCGATACGAATAACCAGGCAGGTGCTTTATGCCCGCCTCTTTGAACTTCGCGCGATCGCCGCCGCGATGTACTTCATGGACAAACGCAGCCGGAATCAGCTGACGGCCGTTCCAGTCGCCTTCTTGCCTCATCAACTCCCCGAAGCGCGCGAGATCGCGCAGAGTAAGGTGCAAACCTCCGCCAGCGATCGGCATGCCCGCGGCGTCTATGCTGACGTAACCGTCCTCTTCGCAGCCGAGCGGCGCCCACAGTCGCTGCTGCAGTAGCTGGGCAAAGGAACGACCAGTCACGCGTCCCATGATCCAGCCCAGAACGCTTGTATTGACGCTCCTGTACGCGAAACGCTCGCCATGCGCGCTACCCTTGCGGACAGTGCGCAGGTAGTCGCACATGGTCCGCGGCCCGGCGTAGCCGACCGGCGGCGGCCGCCAGCCCGTCGCGTATTCATAGGCCTTTTCGTCGGAGCTCGCATCGAATTGGTCGTCCGTATAAAGGACACCCGTCTCCATATCCATTACCTGACGTAGCGTGGCGTCGTGCCACGCGGAACCGCTCAGCTCCGGCAGATAGCGCGGTATCGTCGTGGTATCGTCGAGCACGCCTTCATAGACCAACGCCGCGGTGAGGGTGCCGGCATACGATTTCGTCATCGACTGGGATGCATGCGGCAACTGCGGTTCTAGAGAGCCGAAATAGCGTTCATACACGACCCGCCCGCGATGCAGAACTAAAATGCCATCAGTATACGTATCGAACAGCGCCTCACCGAAGCAGCGGGTGCATCCGTTGCTATCGACGAAGGTGAGCGCGTCGATGTCAGCGACCGTGTCGCCGCGGTGCAGCGGTGACGGCCCGGTTCGCCCTCGCCACACGTTGACGGTTGGCCAAAGCTCGCGCATGTGCGACAGCGACCAACGGATCTGCGGGAAATCCATAAAGGTGTCGCTCTCGAACGTGATGCGCTTACCATCCGGTGGCGGCGCACCGTGCATCCACTCAAGCTCCCCTGGATCGGATGCGCGGCCATCGGGATAGCGCCTACCATCAAATTCGAGCATGCTCATGAGAACTCCGTAATCCATATCTTGCGGTCGCGCCTAGTGTTCCTGATACTTGGCTTGAAAAGCCGAAATAATTTAATATTTGCTCCGGCACCTACGAAATTGCGCGTTTCTTTGCGAGATCACGAGGATTAAGCGCGGAGGCTGACCGTAGAGATTATGACGACGTCTGCCGGAGCACGATGATTACCCTTCGACGTGCGACGACGAGCCTTTTGCTGCGCTTTCGCTTGCAGGCTCTTAGAAGCACTTATCAAAATGGCGCCAGGGCAGTCAGGCGCGAGCCGAGCCGCGCCGACGACTACCCCAGCGCTTAAAAGAGTAAAGGAGTTTCGTTTGGCCCGGCGATTTGCCAGGGCAGCTCAACAATATCGCTCTCTAGTCGAAGCCAGCTCGGCCTTGGCCCCGCCCATGGTATGTGTGTGCGTTTGCGCCATTGAAGGAGGGACTTGCTACCGGTGTTAGGGTGACTTTCACATGCGCAAATTGGGCTTCTTGAGCGCTCGTCGGCCATTTCCAGACCGCCGCTTCTTAGACAGCGCTGAAATTGGACACTCCACGTTATAGATGGGAGCCGTCAGGATGCATGGGCCTCTCTGATAACCGACCAGGTGCCCCTGGAGACTACGCGAGAGACTTCCACATCTCTGACGGCGATCGGCGACCGATGCCCGCGCACAAATTGAGGCCTCGCGCCAGAACTGATAACAGCTCCTGTAGCGGCCGAATTGGCCGGCAGTTTGTCGGTACAGTTTGCTGAGTCCCGATCACAAAACGAACGTACTCCTCCTCCTTGGGCGCAACGTCGCGATGTGCTTCCGTCTCAGGTCTTTTGAATATTCCACATTTTGAAGTACCCTTCGCTATAGTCGATCAAGCCCTCGAGGGTCTTCACACGTGCGATTGGCAGCGCGGACTGGCCCAACCAGACGCTGCCGACAAAATCCCACCACACTCGTTGCATCTTGCGGGCCAAGACTTTGCGATCTTCGACCGTTGCGGTGGCGGGCCACTCCGCGCGGAGAGCTTCGTATTCGTCGTTTTTCGGCCAGCCGATCCATGCCTTCTCGCCGTTGGCCGCGGTAAGATCGCAGACCATCGGGTCCTGAATGCTGCTTGTACCCCAGGGTCCGGTGAAAATGCTCCAGCCACCATCCTGAACGGGCCCCTTGTTTGCCCGTCGCTTGACTAGTCCGGCCCGATCGCTCATGGCAAGCTCGGCATTGATGCCGATCCTTTGCAGAGTTTGCGTTAGCAACGGAGCGATGTTACCGCCCGCTGTTAAGATCACGACCTTTTCGCCGGCATAACCAGCCTCCTTGAAAAGTCTCCTGGCTGCTTCCGGGTCACCGTTCTTCTTGTACCAAGCGGTGTTTTCATCGTTGGAATAGACCGAGCCGGTCCCGAACAGTGAAGTGCACGCGCCAGTGTATTTTGGGTTACCGATCTCGGCACGCATGAATGCATCCTGACCGATGAGATGAAGCATTGCCTGTCGCGCCTTGACGTTGTCGAAGGGTTTTTGCAAGAAGTTCATGCGTAGAAACCAAACCGAACCAAGTCGGTTCAGGACCTGAAGCGCCAGATCCGGGTTGCTCTCGATTAGCGGGAAAAGGTCAACTGGCGGATTTTCAAGGAAATCGATCTCGCCAGCCTGCAAGGCTCCAATCGCGGTCTGCTGGTCTGGCATAATGTCCCACACCACACGATCTACCTTGACGATCTTCGCGCCAGCGAATCCATCCGATCGCTCTTTACGGGGTACGTAGCTATTGTTGCGATCGTATGTGAAGCTCGAGCCAGGCCGGGCGAGCGCCTCATTGAACTTGAAGGGCCCCGATCCAATATTCGCGGTTACTTGTTCGGTCGAGGGGCGATTCGCATCTTTCTCACGCATGATAAAAAGCGGCAAGCCGTTCTCTGATGCCAAAATATCGATAAGAAGTCCCAGCGGCTCCTTGAGGAGGATGGTGAAGGTCTTGTCGTCCTTTTTCGAGATGTCTTCGGCCCGAGCCATCATCAACTTTCCGGCAGTGCTGACCTGAGCCCACCGGCGGATCGAAGCCACGCAGTCGGCTGCGCCAACCTGCGTGCCATCGTGCCAGGCGAGTCCGTCACGCAGTTCGAACGTGTAAGTCTTTTTGTCGCTGGAGACCCCCCACTTTCCGACCATCTGTGGCTGCGGCACGCCCTTCGAGTCCATCGCAAAGAGCGTGTCGTAGATTGCCGAGCCATGGGTTTGCGTCGCAGTGGATGTTGTGAAAAACGGATCGAAAGCGACAAGAGGGCTCGCCATAACTAGGCGGACTGTTCGAGCGGCATTCGGAGCATTTTTCGCTCGCAGGGTCCTCGGCATCGAGAATGCCGCTCCAGTCGCCAAGCTCGCCTTGAGGAGTTCGCGTCGAGATACTGCCATATTTCATCCCCCTGGTATCGTTTCGGTTGCCTTCGCTGTCAGGCAGAGTTGAACAGCCACTACTGCGCAACCAGCGGGTCATCCCCATCGTTACCAATAATCAAACTCGGCCGCTGGCTTTGCTCGAATTCGCCCCCTTTGCGAGGTAATACTGCAGAAAAATGGCAAGCGAGCCAGAATCTCGCGTCGCGCCGGCTGAGCAGAGCGCTTCTGGTCGCTCACCGAGTACAATCCAAACCACGAGTCCCCTAAGCGCCAAACGTGCTGGTCGCAGGCCGAATCATTCGTTGACGCTTCGGCGACAATCGCGTCGGCATCGACGGCGACCAGATTCTAATAGGCCGCTCGCTGCAAGGGGTCATCACCTGCGACTGCGTCGATTTGCAAGTAGACAACCAAAAACCCTTCGGGCCGGTAGCTTGGCTCTCGCCATTGCCAAGCTCCTCGACGCGGATCAAACGCATGACGCATATCAAGGAGCGATTAGGCGGGTAGCTGAGGTGTGCGTGGATAGCCACCAAGGACGATACACCTTGTCTAATATTAGGCACGACGACGGCGATCCGCCCTGTACCGACCTCGGCCAACCAAAATATGTTTTGGAACTCCCAAAAGCGGGGCGCTCACTGTTGTGGAAGGCTTTGGTTTAATCGGTGTTCATATTTTGAACTCGAGGAATAATTGCGGTCGGCGCTCGCGGGACAATTTGACTACGCTTCGTGGAGCTCTCGCGATCAGCCGATTCGGAGCAGCTATGATGAAGCAATACGTCGGGCTGGACGTCTCGCAACAGGGAAACCGCTGTGTGTGGTCGGCGAGATTGGGAAGCAATCTTCGAGAGGAACGTTAACTCTGATCTGGGCGCCTTGACCAGCCTGCTTCGCAAACATGCGCCTCATGCCGAGCGTATCGGATTCGAAATAGGCGCGATGGCGAGTTGGCTTTGGCATGAACTCCGTAGGGTCGGTCTTTCAGTGGTCTGCATCGATGCTCGGCAAGCGCACGCAATGACGCGCGAGGCCTAGCCGAACTGGTACGAGTGGGCTGGTATCGAAAAGTCAAAGTCAAGAGCGAGGAGGGTCAGAAGGCCCGCGCGCTGCTCGTCGCAAGATCCCGACTCGTAGCCATCCCTCGTGATATCGAGAACCAGGTTCGGAGCCTAATCAAAGAATACCGGTTACTGTTTCTACGCGCGATAGCCTGCAGTTCCGCAACCTGTCGTGAGCTGTTGAGCGAAGGTCATCGGCTCCTCGGCGTAATCAATCCGCTTCTGTGCATCCATGAAAGATCTGCAACCAGCAAACCAAGTCGACGATGAAGTCCGTTAGCTGGCGAGGTCGGATGAGACGACGCGTCGCCTGATGACGGTTCTTGGTGTCGGGACGTTCGGCCATACGATCGATGCCCCGCCGCGCTTCCGATGAGCAGCGAGCGTCGGCGCCTATCTGGATCTTACACCTCGGCGCAACCAATCTGGCGAAGCTGACATCAATGGCAAGATATCACACTCGGCGACAGGCTTCTCCAAGCGTACGTGTTCGAGGCAGCGACTGTTCTGCTTTATCGAACGAAGAAATGGTCCTCCCTCAAAGCCTGGGGACTGAAGCTTGCCAAGCGGATCGGCATGAACAAGGCGAAGGTCGCCATCGCCCGGAAGATCGCCGTGATCCTCCATTTCGTCTGGATTCACGGAACATCGTTCGACTGGGGCCACGCAAAGGCTGCCCGACCTGATCATATCTTGCGAGCTCCCAGCCCGGAGCGCCGGGCTGGCGATGTCCCGCTGGGACGGTGGCTGTGGCGACCTCGGTCAATCGGCTGGTGGCAGCTCGTCCGCACTCCGCTGTACACGTTGAGGCGCCCGACCCGGACATCATCATGAGGCGCTGCGCGACCTTGGAACGGATCATGACCCCAGCGATGGCATCGACAGGTCAACCATAGGCTTACCCAATGCCTCAGCCGCGCTCGCGCCGTCTCCGCAACCTGACCAGCTCCGACGGCACGAGCGCTACCGACATGCCGTTGGAGAGTTCAAAAAGGAAGCTTGACAACAATCGACAATTAAAGGACAGCTGCGGGGCCTGTCGGTCTGTTCGACTAGTCTAGCCCACACCGTTAAGCGCCGATCCGACAGACCGAGGGTCTGCCCCTGATCCTTTGTACGCATATCGAGGCTTTTCCAACTCTTTGAGGAAGCTAGGTGCCTGTCCCGCGACCTTCGTCGAAAGCGCTGTGAGCGAACGGCGCCACGGTTTCACGCTCTTCGTCAACTTTGCGCTGAAGCTGATGCGCGAGAAAGGTTCTAAGCCGCTGACGTACCGCTTCTGCTTTCTCGTCCGTCCATTCATAGAAGCCCTTTCCAGTTTTCATGCCGAGATGTCCATCGGAGACGAGCTTTTCGAGATAGGGATGGGGCCCCCGCGTGATGTCCAAGTCGAGCATGACATTGCGATGTATGTCCAGCGTCAAGTTCAGGCCGACCATGTCGGATTGTTCGAGGGTGCCAAGCACACCCAGTCGTGCACCGAAGCCGAGCTTGATGACGCGATCCACGGTTTCTGCGTCGCACACGCCATTTGCGACGAGAGCGATTGCCTCGCGTTTGAGCGCGTGCTGAAGCCGGTTGCCGATAAACCCGGGTATGTCCTTCAGCACGCGGACAGGTTCTTGGCCAACTCTTGCAAGCAGAGCCATCATTCGATCGGAAGCAGCCCGGCGGGTTGCGGCAGTTTCAACGACCTCTACAAGGGGAATCAGATAGGGCGGATTCCAGAAATGGGTACCTAGCACTCGCCCCTTATCCCGAACTGGCTGCGCAATCGTCGTAATCGGAATGACCGAGGTGTTAGAAGCCAAGAGTGCTTCAGGCTTGGAATAAACGTCTAACGACCGGAAGATCTCCTGCTTAAGCGCCGAGTTCTCCGGCGCCGCCTCAATGATCACATCCGCACCAGTCACACTCTCTCGCAAGTCGGTCGAAAAACTCACCGCGCCAGCATCGGTGCTGTCCTGCCCGAGAAGATGGAAGATTCCCTCGATCTCATGCCGCGCTTTGACCAATGCATCGGCGCTCATGTCGCAAAGCGCTACCGGGTACCCATGTCTTGCGAAAAGCTGCACAATTCCATGTCCCATTAGGCCCGCACCCACGACTGCAATTCGTTCAATCATCTCTTTTCCACATCATAGCGGGCGAAACGGTGTTCTATGTCAGCCATTTCGCACCTACAGCTAAAGGTCTATCCTGCCGCAAGGACGAAAAACGCTGAACCCTGTCCGGGTGTGCATATATCCAGCAAATCTCCTTGCTTTGGCACAGAAGTTCTTCCTGAAAGTCTGGGTTCATCGAGAGAGAAATCTTCGCATAGCTTCGGGATCAGTGGAGCGAAAGCACCACCATCCTCGCCCCTAATATTCCGAGCCGAAATCGGAGCGTTCATGGCTCACCGGGCTGCGTAGTCGACCCGGCTATTCCCGGTAGCCCCGCGGCCGCGACGTGCACCGCGGACGGCGGTGTTGGAAAGAGTCTAACCCGATTGGTCGCAATCCCCGACAATCACGTCGTGTGCCTTAGGCGATGTTGGCTTCGGCCTCTAAGTTGGTGCCTCGAGCTCCAGCATCCGAAGCTGGCTTCGCTGACGAGGAGCGCATGTTCCAGCCCGGCTGACACGCGAGGGGATAAACACAGATGATCAATGGAAATAGTGCCATTCAGAGAAGCCCGATACGCACGATGGGGTAAGTTGCGCACCCACTTGTGATTACTCGGACGGATCGGCCTCAAGTAGCAGCGATCAGCCAAGCATCCATTCCTTGAAACGGCGGGAAACGCCCTCAAAGTTATCGGCCCAGTAGGTATCGTTGATGAGAAGGTTGTTCGTATTGCTTAAACTCGACTGCCATTTCTGAGCTTCAGCCGACAACATTTTTTGAGCATTTTTGGACACCGGACCAACAGCAGTCTCATTCACTATCTTTGCCTGAACATCTGGACGCAAGTAATATGCGATGAGCTTCATTGCGCTTTCCTTGTTCGGTGCGTCTTTGAGCACTGCCACGCCCTCGGAAGAGATCAGATTCTGTTCGAAGGAATAGGCCAATGGCTTTCCGCCCCCCGACTCAGTCGTTGCCTTGACCCGATTTGAATAAGTGTAGCTGAAATCAACTTCACCGTTCTGCACAAGCGAGACTGCTTGAGGCGTCGCATCCACTCTGACGGCGCTTGATTTCATCTTGTCGAGCGCTTCGAACGCGCGATTCAAATCCAAAGGATACATGTTCTCAGGCAACACGCCGGCGCTCAATAGAGCCAGCTCCAGGACAAGATCAGGGGAATTGCGCAGGATACGACGTCCTGGGAATTTTTTAATATCGAAATATTCGACGAAATTCACCGGATGCTGTCCCGGTCCATATTTCTCCGGATCCCATGTTATTCCGGTGGAATAGGTGACGGAGGCGATGTTATCGCTTTGTGGTGCGATGGCAAGATCATCGACGTCAAACAAGGAAAGATCGAGTTTTTGCCAAAATCCCTGCTTTGATCCAAAAATGATTCTCGAGCGCGGGCCGGTAAAGATGTCCCAATCGACGTTACCTGTAAGCAATTGGGCCTTGATTTTCGCGAGCTCCGGTGCAGGAACGAAGCCGACCTTAATTCCCGTTTCTTCGGCGAACGGCTTCATCACGTACCTTGCTAAGGCGTCTTGATAGCTTCCACCGTAAGAGACGAACTTGACTGAATTGGTCGCGGCACGCGCGGGTCGAACCACCATGGGCGCCGCAAGTGTGCCGGCCGTTACAGCAAGGAAGGAGCGGCGTGAGACTCTTGGTAAGGACCTGTTCATGTCGTTTTCCCTCTCTGCCGACCGCTAAGCAGGCGTCGGATTGCGCAAACATACGAACGAAACGTCTGCGCAGTATTTGACCTGATCTTTTTCGAAGCTGCGGAATTTCTGCACCATTCGCGAACTTTCGTGTTCCAGAGGCGCGGCCCAGGTCCCAAGACTTGGTCTGCGTGCACTGCTTCCGACCCCGGCGCTCGCGTGTAAAGAGCAACGCAGTTTCTGCGGAACTAGTGAGCGTATACTCCGACACCCGATCTGATAGACGCAAAGACGAGAGGCCTGCCACACATTCAATATAGCAGACATTCATTCGCGAGATCCACCTACAAAGTATGATCCGACAACGAGCTATAATCTGTCCAACACTCCATCCTGCCTAACGGCTCGCCTAGGCTGTCGATGGCATTGAGATCCTCTCGAGGAGTAAACACCACCGGATCGAGGTCGCTCGTTGCTAACGGTCAAGTGCGAAGCACTTGCCCCAGTTTTAGCATCTGGGGCAAAACGACGGCGTCGCTGACCGCGCTCCCAGCCACCGGGTGAGAGGCGAAGCGCGCGATGACCATTTCTGCCTTCGGCGCGACATAGAGGCGCTGGCCGTGAATGCCCCGAGCTTCGAAAGCGTCCAGCTCGTTATGGGTCACCCACCACTGACTTCGATAAGAATAGCCGGGCAGATGCCTTATACCCGCCTTCGCAAACTTCTCGGGGGCGCCCCCGCGCTGGACCTCATGGACGGCCGCCGCCGAAATGAGCTGCCTGCCATTCCATTCGCCTTCGCGCCGCATCAACTCACCAAAACGCGCGAGGTCACGAAGGGTCGCGCTGAGACCACCGCCTGCGACTGGCATGCCGACGCAGTCGACGAGGACGTGGCCGTCCTGCTCGCAACCGAGCGGCGCCCACAGGCGCTCATGCAGAAGCTGGGCGAAGGAACGCCCCGTCACGCGCCCCATGATCCAGCCAAGTACGCCCGTATTGATGCTCTTGTAGGCGAAGATCTTGCCGTGCGAGCCCGCCTTACGCACCGTACGCAAGTAGTCGCACATCGTCTGCGGCCCAGAATAACCAGCTGGTCGTGGTTGCCAGCCTGTAGCTCGCGAATACATTGTCGCCGCGGCACCTTCGCCGGAGTCGCTTTCCGTGTAGGCCACACCTGTCTCCATGTCCATCACTTGGCGCAACGTGGCGTCGCCCCATGCAGTGCCGGCCAACTCTGGAATGTAGTGCGGGATCAATCTACTCTCGTCGAGCACCCCTTCCTGCGCCAACGAAGCAACAAGGATACCGGCGTATGACTTCGTCATCGACATACACGCATGGGGTAGCTCGTGGGAGAGTGCGCCGACGTAGCGTTCGTACACCACTTTACCGCGATGCAGCACCAAGAGGCCATCGACATAGGTATCAAACAGCGCCTCGTCGAATCGGCGGGTGCGGCCGTTCATGTCCGCGAAGGTCAGCGCGTCGATGTCGGCAGCTTTATCACTGTGCTCTAGTGGCGATGGCACCTTCCCGCCGTGCCACACGCTGGCGGTTGGCCAAAGCTCGCGCATGTGCGACAAGGACCACCGGATCTGCGGGAAATCCATGAAAGTGTCGCTCTCAAACGTGATGCGCTTGTCTTCTGGCGGGGGCGCGCCGTGCATCCAGCGGAGTTCATTTGGATCCGACAGGCGATCGTTCAGATAGCGCTTTCCGTCGAAGTCGAACATACCCTTGGACACCCCCTTGTCGTTCATGCGTTTGCTCCTACTCTCGCAATGCTATCTGACTTGTAAGTTCGAACTCCCTTCATAATCCGCTTAGTTCCTTAAATTGTGCATTTACTTGCGAAAAGACGAAGGTTTTCCGTAAATGAGTTAAGTCGCTAGCCCAGTGCTCGGCACAAGAGAACCGAGCTCGGCAAACGCGCCGCGGGGACCGTCTTTTGTGGGACCAGAGCGACTCGCCGTCAGCTAAGTGAAGCTACGCGTGTGCTTTACGACAACAGCGACTAGCAACTAACCAGCCCGCGCGTCGCTCAGACTTTCTGCATGTTCCACATCTTGATATAGGTCGTTGGATCCGGAATTAGACCCGATAGCGATTTCCGATGCGCGGCCGGCAACATAGAGCGGCCCAAGTAGACCATTCCAACGAAGTCCCACCACGCCTTTTGCATTTGGCGCGCGAGCGCCTTGCGCTCCTCAGGAGAATTAGTTTCCGGCCATTTGTTTCGAAGACTTTCAAACGTGTCATCCTTCGGCCAGCCAATCCAAGCTTTTTCGCCATTTGCCACGAGCAGATCGCAGCCAATCGGATCATCGAAATCGCCTGCGCCCCACGGTCCCATAAAGATATTCCAGCCACCGTCCTGAACAGGCCCCTTGTTTGCCCGGCGCTTGACGATCCCGGCTCGGTCGCTCATGGCCAGCTCGGCGTTCACCCCGATCTTTTGCAGGGTTTGCGTCAGCAGGGGGGAGATGCTGTTGCTGTTTGAAGTGATGATGACGACCTTCTCGCCGCTATAGCCAGCTTCCCTGAAGAGCCGCTTGGCTGCTTCCGGATCACCGTTCTTCGTGTACCAGCCAGTGTTTTCGTCGTTGGCATAGATCGATACCGCCCCAAACATAGACGTGTTCGGGCCAGTGAATTTTGGATTACCGACTGCGGCGCGCATGAATGCTTCCTGATCGATCAGGTGAAGCATCGCCCGCCGCGCCTTGACGTTGTCGAACGGCTTTTGTAGGAAGTTCATGCGCAGAAACCAGATACTACCAGCCGTGTTCAAAACCTGAAGTGCCAGGTTAGGGTCGCTCTCGATGGCGGGGAAAAGATCGACTGGCGGATTTTCGATGAAATCAATCTCACCGGCTTGCAAGGCTCCCATGGCTGTCTGCTGATCCGGCATGATGTCCCACACGATGCGATCAACCTTGACCTCCTTCGCTCCCGCGGATCCGCTCGGCGGCTCCTTGCGTGGAACATAATTCGCGTTCCGATCGTATGTGAAGCTTGAGCCCGGTCGAGCGAGAGCTCCATTAAATTTGAACGGCCCAGACCCGATGTTCTCGATTACTTGCTCGGTCGGGGACCGATTTGCATCCTTCTCGCGCATGATAAACAATGGCGACCCCGCTTGGGTCGCCAGAATGTCGATGAGAATTCCCAGCGGTTCCTTTAGCGTGATCGCGAAGGTCTTGTCGTCTGTTCTCGAGATGTCTCTTGCTCTGTCCATCATAACGCGTCCGGAAGGACTCCGTTGAGCCCACCGGCGGATCGAAGCCACGCAGTCTGCAGCGGTCACGCGCGAGCCATCGTGCCACGCCAAGCCATCGCGGAGCTCGAACTTGTAGGTCTTCTTGTCGCTGGAAAGACCCCAATTTCCGACCATCTGCGGCTGCGGCACTTGATTGGAGTCCAACGCGAAGAGCGTGTCGTAGATAGCGAAGGCATGATCTTGCGTCGTGTCAGACGTCGTAAATACCGGATCGTACGCCACGAGAGGATATGCCAGAACCATGCGCGCTGTCCGTGCAGCCGTGGGTGCGGTTTGCGCCCTCAGAATTGCTGGCATCGAGCATGCCGCTCCGGCGGCCAAACTCGCTTTGAAGAGTTTACGTCGCGTGATCGTCATCTTTCTGTCCCCTTGTGGTATCGCACTCGGTTTCTTTTGTCCGCATAGCCAGCGACCTTGGAAAGCCGCAGTTTCTCCCCATGGTTTCAGCTTTGACCACGCTCGGCGCAGATTTTGCGCGAATTTACCCGTCCATTCTTAGAAATCCTGCACAACAGCAGCAGGCACGCTGCAATCATGCAAGTTCGCGTTTGGGCGACGGACCTCGAGACACTGCCGCACGCAACCACCACACGACCAACGAATTAACTAGCTTCTTTGCCGCTCGCGCCGAAATCATTCTTTGACGACCTGATAGACGACCGGCCGGTTTCAGGGATGACTGCCAGGAGCAGCTCAGCGTTCATCATACCAAACTCTCGACGCCAACGTTTTGGCTGCTAGAGCGAGCGACATAACGGCTGGTGGTCGGGCAAGGGCGCTCATTGAAGCTGGACGGTCCCGATCGACTACTCGCGTCATCTTTCGGTGGTCGACCGCATCCTTGTCGCGCATGATGAGCCGCGTCCCGTCTCCGGTGCTCGGATATCGATGAGAAATACTAGACGCTCCTTCCGCTCGTCGTGCTCCCCTTAGAAGCAGCTCAGCATTTGCGCAGCTAGTCGATGCGGACGAGATGCGTAGCAATCACCACACGGGCTCGTGGCTGTCGGATGCTGGTGGCGCACCGCACATCAAGCCGAGGTTGCGTTCCCTCAAATTCGAGAGTGCCCACAACCTTGTCGTCCATACGCCCATTGGCCCCGAAACTGCGATCAGTCAGTACGGCGATTCCGCGAGCCTGGATGCTTACAACAAACCGCATGATCGCACCGTAACCTAGCGCGTCGCCCGATCATCTGGTTAGATGACCTACACTGCTTCTCGTTTTACTGAAGTTACCATTCAGCACGTGTTCGTGGAAATCGATTGGCTCGTCTTGCTATCCCAAAGCGCAGGAACAACACAACCTGTGCCGATCCGAATACACACCACTCACGGTAGATGCGGGAAGACACGCGCATTTGACATGGTCAGGCGGCAGCATGAAGCTGGCTATGTCGCGCAACGCGGGGCCCGTCATGATCAGCATTTTCCTTGTTCCATGCGGCGGCCCCGCTCAGCCGAACTCTCATGCGTGCAAGGCTTTCATAACGGGTAAAGGCGCGTTCGGCCGGCGGTTGCTACTACAGATTTCTGCCGTCGTTCAAGATGCGCCTCAAGACCATCTCACGCGCTTGCTTCCTTCGCGTCGTAGTCCGCCTCAATTTGAGGCAGCGAGTAAAGGGTTGGCCAGCTCAATCGGTTGGGCGCTCGGGTTGGTCGCCGGAGCCCGTACATGACAGGCGACTATTCGACCGTCCTCCATGGGCGCCAAGCGCGGCACTTCGAGGCGGCAGCGCTCAACCGCCAGCGGGCAGCGCGGGTGAAATGCACAGCCGCTCGGCGGGTTCACGGGGCTAGGCACCTCGCCCTCTAGCTGCACTTCTGGTCGAACCCGGGTGGGATCTGCGACCGGAGCCGCCGCGATAAGCGCCTCAGTATATGGATGGACGGGTCTAGTAAAGAGCGGCTCGCAAGAAGCGAGTTCGACGATCCGCCCCAGATACATGACAGCTACACGATGCCCAATGTGCTCCACGACGCTGAGGTCGTGCGAGATGAAGATGAACGCGATGCCCATCTCTTGTTGCAGATCCATCAGCAAATTAAGGATCTGCGCTCTAACCGAAACATCAAGCGCCGAGACCGCTTCATCGGCGATGATGAGTGACGGCCGGAGCGCCAGCGCACGCGCAATGCCAAGCCGCTGCCTTTGACCGCCGGACATTTCGGACGGAAGCCTGTGCATCATCTCCGGTGACATTCCAACCCTTCGAAGAAGGTCAGCGGCAAGGGCATTGCGCTGCCTGCGGTCGAGACGCTCAAAATTCTCGACCGGCTCGGTGATGATCTGCTCTGCGGTCAAGCGGGGATTCAAAGACGAATATGGATCCTGGAAGACCATCTGCATCCGGAGGCGCCATGCACGTAGCGCGCCCTTCTTGAGGCCCGCAATGTCGGTCCCATCGATCATCACTCGCCCGCCTGTCGGTGCAACAAGCCGCATCAGCAGCCGCCCCACGGTTGATTTACCGCAGCCGGACTCGCCGACGATACAGAGCGTCTCGCCGGCCTCAACGGAAAATGACACATCCTCCACTGCTCGCACCAAACCGGCGGTGTTCTTCAGAAAACGTCCACCCAGCCCGTAGTGCTTGGTCAGATTCTCGACCTTCAGCAGAGGACCACTCATGCGCTCACCACCTCTTCTGCGCGCCAGCAAGCGGCGGCGTGGCCGGGGGCAAGATCACCAAGGGTAGGCGTTCTCTCGTGGCAAATTCCTATCGCGAGCGGACAACGCGGCGCGAAGCTGCAGCCGACAATTGGCTCGCGCAGGCTCGGTACGATCCCGGGAATTTCGGGAAGTCGGCGCATTTGACCGCGGCGTCGATCCGGCACTGATCGCATGAGACCCTGGGTGTAGGGATGCGCGGGGCGCGCGAACAGCTCCCTGACGCCCGCGTGCTCCACGATCTTGCCGGCATACATGACGATCACGCGCTGGCAAGTCTCGGCGACGACGCCCAGATCGTGGGTTATGAATACCACAGCTGTTCCCATGCGCTCCTTCAGATCTATAATCAGCCGCAGAATTTGCGCCTGGATGGTCACGTCAAGCGCGGTGGTCGGCTCGTCGGCAATCAGTAGTTCGGGCGAGCAGGCAAGGGCCATGGCGATCATAGCGCGCTGTCGCATGCCACCCGACATCTCATGGGGATAGTTCTTGACACGGCGTTCGGGATCCCCAATGCGGACGAGACGGAGCATCTCTCCTGCCTTATCCATGGCCTCCGAGCGGGACGCTTGCGTGTGAATCTGCACAGCTTCAGCGATCTGGTGCCCGACCGTATAGACTGGGTTGAGGCTGGTCATCGGCTCCTGGAAGATCATGGCGATCCTGTCACCACGGATCCGCCGCATCTCCCGGTCAGACAGCTCAAGTAGATCACGTCCATGAAAGCGGATCTTGCCACCCACGGTCTTGGCCGTTTTCGGCAGCAGACGTAGGATCGACAGCGCGGTGACACTTTTCCCGCAACCGGATTCGCCGACGACGCCGAGCGTCTCGCCTTTCATGACCTGGAAATTGATTCCGCCCAAAGCACGGGTCACGCTCTCTTCGCCGAAAAAATGTGTTTCCAGGTCTCGAACATCGAGAAGCACGCCATCCTTGGCCATTTCATGCAGCGGCATGTCAGCGCCTCCGGTGCGCGCGGGGATCAAACAGGTCTCGCAGGCCGTCGCCGAGTAGATTGACGGCAAGAACCGTGACGGCAAGGCAGATGCCTGGGGCGAAGACCGTCATCGGGGTGATTGCGAGATACAGACGCGAACTCGCAATCATGTTGCCCCAGCTCGGAATGTCGGGGGGAACGCCCACGCCGAGGAAGCTCAGTGCGGCCTCGGTCAGGATCGCGCTGGCACAGACAGTGGCTCCTTGAACCATGAGCGGCGGAAGTGTGCTGGGCAGAATATGCCGCCAGAGCACTCTCGGCACGCGGGCCCCCCCGCAGATCGCGGCCTCCACATAAGGACGCTCGCGAACGCTCAGGACCACCGAGCGAACCAGCCTTGCCAAGCTTGGTGTTTGAGTTATCGCGATCGCAATAATGAGGACGCCGATCCCGGCGCCCGTTACAGAAATGAGCGTAATGGCTAGCAGCATCGTCGGGATTGACATCAATGCATCCATGAACCGCATGACAGCGCTGTCGAGGTTACGGTTGTAGCCCGCGACGATGCCTATCACGAGTCCGCCTACGGTCGCGCACACCGCCGATAGCAGCCCGACCAAGAGAGAGATTCGTGCACCGAAGATTGTTCGTGCAAACACGTCCCGGCCCAAATCGTCGCGCCCGAACCACATTGATTCAGAAGGCGGCTGAAGCCGCTTGAGCGGATCCATGGTCAAGGGATCGCCGGCAACGAGCGGGGCGGCAAACGCCATGACGATTAGGAGCACCAACAAGGTACCGCCAATCAGGACGAGAGGGTGACGTCTTGGTATTCGAGCAAGCTCGGATAGCCGCAACCGGCCGATCGGTGCGGAAGCAGCTGTATCGGAGATGAGAGCCATATTAGTACCGGATGCGAGGATCGATCAGCGTATAGGCGAGATCGACAGCAAGGTTTATGAGGACGTACAAGCCTGAGACCAGGATGAGCACGCATTGAATTAGGGGATAGTCGCGATCCTGGATCCCCTCGACGATCAGGCGACCCATGCCGGGTAAGTTGAACACCGTTTCCGTGATAACGACCCCTCCGACCATGTGGGCGAAGCTCATTCCGAGCACGGTCAGGATAGGAACGCCAGCATTCTTCAAGGCATGATGAAAGAGCATGGCATAGGTGGAAGCGCCCTTTGCGGCGGCCGTTCGCATAAAGTCCTCTGATAGAATCTCGAGCATACTGGCCCGCGTGATCCTGGCGAAGAAAGCAATGTGTGGAAGGCTCAATGCCAGCGTGGGCAGGATCAAGCGCCAGAACCAAGGCGCGAAGCCGTGAGCAATTGGCGCATAGCCCTGGACGGGAAGCCAGTGCGCCTGGATTGCGAAAAAGTAGACAAGAAAATAGCTTGTGACGAACCCAGGTACAGAGTAGGCGAGCGCCGAGAACATTGTCAGTGTGCGGTCGATGAAGCCGCCGGATCGCCAAGCAGCAAGGATGCCCACCGAGACACCGGCTGTTACTGAAAGGATCATCGACAGGACTGCCAGCGAAATGGTCGGCTCCAGTCGCTGCGATATGAGCTCGAGAACCGGTCGGTCGGCAAAGATCGATGTGCCAAAATCGCCCGTGAGCATAGCCCACACCCAATGCAGAAACTGAATCGGCAGCGGGGCGTTCAATCCCAAGCGCTCACGAATGGCTTCGACCATTTGAAGCGAGGCATTCGGGCCCGCGATGACCCCAGCGGGGTCTCCTGGCGCAAGCCGAAGCAGCAGGAATACAATAATCCCGACCATCACCATCACTGCGATGGCCGATAATACTCTGCGACTGATATAGCTGGCCAACATGTGCGCCGCCTCAGATCTTCTGGATTTTCCGCATCTTAGAATACGCCTCAACGGCCCCCTGGCGATAGGCGAAAAGGCACGTCGAGAAGTTCAAGGGCAAGCCAGATCGCCGCCCCCAAACTGACGGTTCCAGTGAACTCCAATCGCACTTTCTGAACATTGTCATAGCTCAGTCCCCTTGGTACCGATTCCCGTTGCAACGGAGCTCGAGTTTTCATCCTTATCTTCAGCTTTAACCGAGCTTGCTGCTGGTTTTGCCCGAACTCGAACACCATCGCTGAGGAATACTGCGCAAAAGCCGCCAACGCGCTGGAATCACGCGATCCGCGCGGGTGAACGGTCGACGATCGTATACAACCAAGCAAGCAAACCGGATGCTACCGTATCGCTCCCTCCGACGACCGCGATCATCACCATCGGATCAGACGGTTAGGAGATACTTTGAGACGCGAAAGCCGAACGCCGCCGAAATCGTGCAGCAGCTTCTAACGTAGAGATCGGGCCTCAACGACTCGGAAGCAAGGAGAACGTGTACCTGGCAACAAACCTCCATCATGGGAGATTTAAGAACAAGCGTGGTGCCAAGCGCGACGGACGCGTGTCGTCGTGCCCCCAGGTCCCTTATTGTGCATTTGCTCGCCGCGAACGTGCAAGGTGGACAAGCGAACCATGCTGCTGGGCGGTACCGGTTGCCCCCGCATCCCTGCAAATGAGCCGCGGGATTGCGCGAGTTTCTTCAGGAGGAACGCCCGCTTGAAAACCCTTTCCGCCCTTCAGCCCGAAGCGTCCCGCCTCGCACAGCGCGTCTCCTATTACAGCGTCTTGCCGACCGACTTGCGAATGCGCCAGTCGAGATCGTTGCCGGAGAGGTCGTGCACAACAAAGGGGCCCATTGGAACTCGAAGTCGTTATAGGCCTTGTCAACCTGTTGAGGCAGCGCGCCTTCCAGGAACAGATTTTCGAGCTGCGCGAGTTGAGCGACATGCATGCGATCGCCGACAAACCCTTAACAGGCGCGGACGAGGACCGGCACCTTGCCGATCTGCTTGCCAATGGAAAGTGCGGTAGCGAGCACGTTTGGCGCAGTCTTCGCGCGGCGCACGATTTTCAGCAGCCGCATGACGTTGGCTGGGGAAAAGAAATGCATGTCAACGAAGTCGATTCGGCGACTGGTTACAGCCGAAATCTCGTTGACGTCCAGGAAGGACGTATCGGTGGCTAGAATGGCGCCAGGTTTCGCAATTTTGTCAATGACGCTAACACCCGCTTTTTCAGCGCGATGTCCTCGAAAACCGCCTCAATGATTATGTCGGCGGTCGGAACGTCCTCATAATGCGTCGTGCCGCTGAGAAGGGCCATGCGCTGATCACGGGCTGCCGCAGCAATTGAACCACGTCCGACCGAGACGTCGTAGTTGCTACGGATGACAGCAAGGCCTCGATCCAGCGCTCGACTTCGAGAATGGTAACGGGAATGCCTGCGTTCGCGAAGGACATGGCGACGCCGCCGCCCATTATGCCGCCGCCGATCACGGCGACCTTGCTGATGTCGCGGAGCTTCTGGACTCTCCCCGCGCCCACGCCCTTAGCAGCTCTCCGTTCAGCGAAGAATAGATGACGTTGTGCCTTGGCCTGGGACTCGTTCTCCAGCTCGACGCAAATCGCGCGCTCTCGCGAGCGCTTCGAGCCCGCGCACTCTCTTGGTCAGCTCCTTCGCGCGGGCCTCGACCGCCGATAGATCGGAACGCGTCGCCGCCAGCTTTTCGTCACAGTCTCGCACCAGGAGGGCAAGTTACCGCGGCAAACGAGCTCACGCGCATAGCGTTTAGCACCGCCGCGATAAGATCGAGTTCAAAAATGCGATCGATGCCCCCTAATTCCGCTTCTCAAGCGGCGGTGATTGGCTTGCCCGCGACGGTGATATCGAGTGTGCTGCTTCCGGACCTGTAAGGCGCGGTAGACGCTGCGTGCCGCCGTCGCCAGGAATAATGCCTATTTTCACCTCGGGCGGAGTCAATCGCGCATCATGAGACGCCACGCTGGCGCGGCAGAAAAGCGCTAGCTCGAAGCCGCCATCCACGACCCAGCGGTACACCGGCGCTACAATGGACTTCGGGAGTGTCTGTAGCGTCGGTTGACGGTGGCCAGCTCAGGCCCCTTGTATACAGCTTTCCCATTCCGGCATGTCCGCACCGACGCTGAAGCTGGCACCTCCCCCGGCGAGCACGACCGTACTGATGGCGCGATCATCGCCGGCACGATCTAGCGCTTCAATGATGCCGCTCAGGAGTGAGCGACTAAGCACATTGACCGGCGGGTTGTTGATCGTGACAATCGCGACGCGTCGTCTGCCAAATAGCTAACCACATCGTTCATTCGCTTCCCTGTTAGTGCAGCTCGTCTCGACCTCACTTGCATGTGATCGATGCTTACTTTCAGATCGCGCCGCGCTAATCGCCGATTCTACTTTGGCGAAAAGCGTTTGCCGCCGTATCCTCACGGCCTTGAAGACGAATCCGATCTCCCCCGATCTGGTGCTTCTTGCATCGAGGTCGATCTCGTTACCGAGACGATCAGGCCCCTCACCGAGCGGATCGAAGCAGGTCGCGATCATAGCGACGGAATAACTCTACTCTCGCAGGGTACGATCCGCCGCCCGCGTGGTCACCCGAACTCCAGTGGGAGACGCTCATCATCGCATGTAAACGCGGATCGCGGCGCGTCTGAAGTTAGAGCTTTCTACATTGGTCGGACTGCTCCGAGCGATGAGCAAGAACACCCTGGAGGATTGCATAGGGCCAAAAACAGAACATGGAGCTCATTTGCCATCTGTCGAGATTTCCTTGGTGGTGTGGCAATCAACCGCGATAAGCTCTGCACCGTTCGCTGCAAGAATGATAGGGTTTATATCGATCTCGTCGGCAAGATCTCAGCAGAGCGCTCCGAACTTAACGATGCAATCGGCCAAACGTCCAGGTCTGCCTTTGCTCCACCGCGCGCGCCGCGCAGAACGCTTGCCGCACGCAGCTGCCCGATTGCTGCATGGATGTCGGCCTCATCGAAGGGCGGCAGCAATACTCGGATATCCTTCAGAGCCTCGACCCAGATCCCATCCAAGCCAAAGGCGATAACTGGGCCGAATTGAGGATCGAAAGTGGCCCCGAGCATCATCTCGTGCGGACTTGGCCATCTGCTGTACAAGAACGCGTGCAAGCTCCGCTTCGGGACAGCGCAACCGAACCGAAGCCATGATGCTGTCGAAGAGCTCCGCAACCTCGTTGGAAGAGGAGACGTTCAACACGACACCACCGACATCTGTTTTGTGTGCATTCGTAGGTGATACGATCTTCATGGCCACGGGCAACCCGAGCTGCTGCGCGACAAACGCTGATTCATCCGCTCTAGTCGCCAGCGCTTCGCGGGCAACAGGGATGCCGTAGAGATCAAGGAGGCGCTTTCCTTCACATTCCGTTAGGATCTCGTTTTTGGCATCACGCATGACGCGTACCGCCTCTGCATAGGAGGCACTTCGCTTACCCCAACGGCGCAGAGAGGCGATTGCTCGGCTTGCGCGTGCGCAAGAACTGCGAGTATCCAATCAGCAATGAGAGCGCCTTTAAAACAGCGCCCATCCCCTGCAAGAATGGAATGCCATCGAAATCGGTCCTTGGCTCGACCATTGCAAATTGCGGTTCATCGATGGATGAAGTGATATGGCCACTAGCCAAGCTCATCACTGGAAAGAGCACCTCCGACGCCGCCTCTACGGCACCCTTCAGCGCCTGCCCGAACGACGAACGCATATCGATTGGCCCGGGTAGCCGTGCGCCCAGATGATCACGTCATAAGCGCTGATGGTAGGACTTTTTTGGGATTCATCGATCACATGCGTGTCGTAACTCTGCCCCGCGAGGTCAAGCGGGTTGACACTCCCGAACTCCGGAACGATTCCTTCCAGCTGCGCCTTCGCTGTAGCGGGAAGGGCGGCAAACTCTATACCGCAACGTTCGGCGAGATCCGATAGCATACCGCTCGCGACACCAGACAAGGAGGCCAAGGCTAGGCGCCCTCCACGTGAGCGCTTTGTCGAGGATAGCGCCGCCGCTGTCTCGATCAATCATCTATCGTATCGACCCGGATCACGCCGAGCTTCGTCGGCACCGCATCGATCGCGACGTCCGCCCCACTAGCGAACCGGTATGAGCAAACGCCGCTCGACGAGCCCCCTCTGAGCGACCGACTTTGATCATCACGATCGGCTTGCCCTTATCGGCCGCGTGCTAGCAGGCCTTCATAAACTCTCGGGGGCATTTGAACTGCTCGCAGTAGCAAGCGATGACGCGTGTATCCTCGTTCGCGACGAGGTAATTGATGAAATCTACGACATCGAGACAGGCTTCATTGCCTGTGGTGACCACGCGGGCCATACCGATTCCCCGTGCGAGCAGCGGCTGGAGCAGACCCATGACAAGCATCCCGCTCTGCAGCACGGCACTGAAACCGCCAGCCTTCATGGTCTGGAATGGCGCGCCCGGCTCGTTGAGCCTGTTCGCGGGGTTCAGCAATCCGTAACAGTTTGGACCAAGAACCGGAATACCGATCCGCGCGGCCCAATCGGCGAGGTAGGCTTGCTCCGCTATCCTCTCCCCTGATCGGCGAAGCCGCTCGATTTGACCTGGATCGCGCCCACGTTGGCGAGAGCGCAATCATCAAGAACCGACGGGATGGCGTGGCCGGCGATACCTATGACGGCATGCTCGACCGGATGCGGAATCGTCGTCAAGCTCGGGAAACATGGCACGCCTTCAATCTGCTCGTACCGCGGGTTCACTGCTACGAGCTTTCCCGCGTTGTCCGACTTCGGGAGGGTTTTCAAGAAGTCTGTGACGAAGCCGCCCTTTTGAGGCGTCCCAATGATCGCAACAGATTCCGCCTTGAAAAGCCCGGCGATCCCACGAACCACCTGCTCTTGCCGTCCCCCTCCTAATCGCCGGAGCCGAGCGCTTGCCGCGGCGCACGACCAAGCTTCATGTCCAATTGTCGCCCTCTCGGTCGCCGTTCAATACTCGATCTCAGTTTCCGCCACATTTATCCGCGAACAGCACTGTGCTCCCGGCTCAGACGGCTCCAGCGAGCTCAGCGTCAGAGCCAAAGGTAAAAGCAAGGAGGATGTTGCGCGCTCAGAGGTTGAAACGGATTTAGTGGCACCAGATCTGGTAGATTCCGTTTGACCACGTCCCCCCAACGCGCAATTTGCGCGTGGTCGCACGGCTCTTTTCATGATCGCGCATCGGATATTGTGCATGGTTGAGAAAGATCGGATATTCGCGAGCCAGCTTGGATGGCAAGAACAATGACGCGGTTCAATTCTCTTCAACCTCAGGCCGCAAAAACAAAGTGAGACACGCCCTTCATTCTTCGTCAATTGAGCCACCCGAAGTGTCAGACGATAGTGTTCTCGCGTGGAACACGTCCAGATCATTCGGAAGCGATCACCAGAACAGTGACGGCGCCGTACGCTTGGATGTGGGGATCAACACTGAGCCCAACAAGAATTGAGTCCTAGAAGAAAATCAAATGACTTTGGTGCGGCGTTCCGAAAACCTTTGGGAATTTCGCGATACGCGTAACGTTTACGTTCTAAAGAGCGGAGCAGAATGTCTCCTATGGAGCTGTCTTGCACCACCTCGCCGCTATCGGCGTCGAACGTGCCGACTAGCACACTCACCATCACAGGGATCAGTGCTGAGGAGCGCCGGTGGTGCAAAGGGTCGGTGCAACAACTGCCATGCCCGAATACGAACGTCACCTGTTCGATAATGTCGAGGCTCAGTGGCAAGCTCGGCGCCTGTATGACAACTACAGAATACATCTTTCTCGTTAGGCGAAATCTTCCGGCTGATGCGGTTTTCGAAGACTACGGCGTGTTTGCATGGAAGGAATTCAAGCTCCATGTCCTGCCGGCCAAGGGCCACACTTATGGCAAGATCAGCCTGATCGTAGAAGTGGACGGCAAGCGGATCGCCTTTACCGGCGATCTGATGACAACCGGCGGCCGGCAATATCAACTTCACGCCATGGAGTATGACTATGGCGATCTGCTCGGAAGAATTTATATTGCAGTCGATTCTTGCCTTGAAAAAGGAGCAAGTCGGGATTGCTTATCCCTCGCACGGGGAGCCGATAACCGAGATCCATTCAGATATCGAAACGTTTGGATCGAGGCTCGAGGCACTCGCCAATATGGGCAAGCTTTTTACGTCGGGTCGCATTAGCCACTTCGATGACAAGCTGAATTTGCGTGAGAGCAGACTGCGGCCTGCGGCCTATTACGGAGCATCTGCTGTGGGCTGGGCCCTACATCTGCTCAAACTTCTATATTGTTCTGAGTAGGACCGGCCAAGAAATGCTGATTGACTACGGTTCTCCTCTGTTGGTCATCTCCCTTGCACCTCGGATCACGATAGTCGCCAAGCCTTGCGATTTGTTCAGCATCATCTTGATCAGCTTCGCAAAGCGGATCTGGACGGCTTCAAGAGCATCTTGCAGGTCGACGGCTATGCCGGCTACCGCGGGCTGGCCGATCGTGGCGACGTCCGCCTTGCGTTCTGCTCGTTGCATGTACGCCGCTACTTTTACTCGCTGTCCCGGTCCGTCGGCCATCGTCAGCGAAGCACTCGAACGTATCGCCGCGGTCTATGCTGTCGAGAAAGACACCGCGGTCGTGATGCTGACGAGCGTCGAACCGTCAGCAACAGAGAAGCCGTCCGCTAGTCGACGGGTTCGAGCCTTGGGCTGCATGCAAAGCTTGGTTTGATCAGTCAGAAGAGGAAGCTTGCCGAGCCATCCGCTTCGCACTATCTCACTGGGAAGGGATGACGCGGTTCATCGACGATGGCCGCATCGAGCTCGAACAACAACACCGTCGAGCGATCTATCCGCCCGATCGCGCTCAAATCCCGCTGCTCGGAAACGCACAGATCGATTCGCTTTGCTAATTGTGGGCAAGTGTCGATCATCGAGCACCGCCGCAGGCGCCATTCGCACTCGCGCGTATCCTCGGCTTCATTCAGTCACCTGACGAACGGGCGATCAGCATCGACGAGATCGTGAGAACAACGTTTCCGATCCCGGCCCGAAAACCGATCCCGCTCCAGCTTATGACGTTCTTCATCGCGGTCAGCCAGGTTACCCAAAGTACAAAAAAGCCAAATCTCTCCGATTTGGCCTTCTTGAGAAACTAACATGGCTCTAGATTGGAAGAGCCGTCATCGAAGCTGAGATCCGATCACTTCTCGGCGCGCGCGGCCCAATCCACCGGATACAGGGCGGTGAACGTCTTCGCCTTATCACCTTCGTACTTGAAATGAGTCCCCTTAGGTAGCCGAATTACGTCGCCGAACTTTGCTTCGATGACACGGTTGAACTTTTCGCCGGTGACGATCCGCAAAGTACCGTCGAGAACGACGGTTGCCTGATCGTAATGTGTCGTCCACTCGATAGAGCAAGCATCGTAAGTATGCATCGACGCGCCCATCGTCTTGCTCATATCTGGAGTGATGAGGCGGCATCTGGACCCATATCCTCCGCTCTCAGGATACATTTGCTCGTAGACCATATCCTTGCTCTTCAGAAGACGCACATCACCGACCGCACCATCAGTTTGTGGGTCTTCGGGCCGAGTTCGCCAATCAACCGGATACAGAACGTAGAATATGATTCCCTTCTCTCCTTGGTATTTGACCCGATTGCCTTTGGGAAGCCAAACCACGTCGCCAAACTTGGCTTCAACTGCACGGCTATACTCCGGGCCCCAAAGAATTCGAACATTCCCACCGAGAACGATGAATACCTCGTCGTATTTCATCGTGCTCTCGATCGAGCAACCGTCATAGGTGGTAACACCAGAACAGAGGGAGTTGCTGTTTGCTAAAGTGAGCAATCTGCACGCCGAGAAATGGCCTCCGGCATGAATATATCCTCGCGAAAATACCATTTCAGAATTCTTAAAAAGCAGCGTTTCATCTGATGCAGTCATCATGTGGTCCATATCTTTAATTAGCCCTATTCCGGGGCTGTTAGATGTATCGTTGTCGGCCCCGCCGGGTCGAGCATGCGACTCGTCAATTCACATTATTTCAAAACTTCCGAACGAACGGCTCTTTCTGGCCCGGAATGTTGTAGATGCATTCCGTCGGCCATCCGCCGACATGGCTGTTGGCCATTATATATCGAGCATCCGATGGACCGCTATTGCGGTAGTCAACTCCCCGGCCACGAGGAACGAACAGAGTGTCGTACTTCCCGAGTTGAAAATATTGTAGTTGATCCTCGCTGGGGCCGACGCCAAACTCGATCTGACCCTCGAGTACAAATATTATGAGCTCCAGATTCTCAGTTATATGGAAGGGACGAGCTTGACCGAATGGCAGGTAATAAGGAAAAAATCTGAAATTCGTGCCGTTAATGCTCGGGCTAATCAGCGCACCATGCCAGCCATTCTTCTCGATAAACGGTATAGGTGACTCGCGCCAATTCAGCTCTCGCTCAGTCCACGGGATGAACACCGGCTCATCCTTTGCCTCGATCACTGGTGCGATCTTCCTCATGTAGCTACCCCCTTCAATTGTTGGAATTGATTCTACGGAAAGGACTTGGGTACGGGCGCGTCCGAACGAACCCTGACAACTTCGAGAACATCCTCGCCATCGCTCTCATGCAGCGCCCCTGCTGCGTCGCCGTACGATTGATCGACACGGTAGAACATGGGCCACATACATTTTGGGCGATCATGTAATCGTAGATGTGGCTCTACGCACAATATAGCCGAAGAGCAGCCCGGGCTCGGAGAAATACTGCAAATTACCAAGAATCGCGCGGTTTTGACGCGAAGGAACGGCCGCTCGGCGCAAACTCTCCAGTGTCAGTTCCGACGCTTTGACGAAAATCGCGGAGGCCGCGGAAGGAAAAGAGTTGTGGCGCATTCCACAGATCGGCGCGGCTTGGTCTAAACGAACGGAGGTTGTGCTCTGTCTTGTGTTGCGGCGCCTGATGCGGAGCGGCTGGCGAGCAGCTTTGGCGGCAGCGCCGCGAACGATACAATGTGAAGAAGAGCAGCGAGTTCAAGCCAGAATGAGCTGAACCGGCAGTCTGACGGCGGAAGTCCTAGCAGAAGCTGCGTGGTCAACGCCGGCTTCACGTCTCGAGATCATGGAGCTGGAGACCTAACGCCGACACAGCTAATGCGAGTCTGGCGCGATTTCGAGGTTTGTAGACGAAGCCCTCGTCAAAACCCTGCCCATTGCGCCTCATCGTCAAGAGTGTCTGGCCGGCGAGGGGCTCGCCTGTTCAAAGCGCCAGAGATGATCCAAGCGAGCGCATTTCGCTGACTTTGATCGCGTCGGTCGCGACTCTCGTCGTGACCGAACGTGCGCAGTTCATTGAAATAGGTGTCCTAGTGAGTGCTCGGCTCCTTCAGTCCCCGACATGCGGGTGCCCGCATCGCCGCCTCTGAGGGGGCGCTGGATGCTCAAGCCCGAGCCCGCCACCGCCTCGCTGGTGATCGTAAGTCGATCCGATCCCTGCACGGAGCCATTGCGTCGATCCCGGCAACCGCGGCTTTGCGGCGCGAGTAGAATAGTTCCAGCGCGCCAAGACGGAGATCGTCGGTCGCGCGCACAAAACAGGCGGCGGCGGGGGCGCGCATGCAGATTTTAAAAGCCTGAAGGGGAAACAAGCTGAAAAAGAACGACCGAAAATGACCAGAATCAACTGAAATCCGGCGCTCCGCTCGGGAACCCGGAGCAAAACTGCCAGCAAGGACGAGCATATGGCAATCACTAAGGGACCGCAAAGCTTTCCCAAGAGCGAGTATTTGCGGCGGCTCGCTGCAGTCAAATCGGAGATGGCGCGGCTCGACATCGAGACGCTCTTCGTGGTTGATGTCGCGAACCTTACATATCTGACGGGTCACTGGGGTGCGCCAACCACCATTCCGCAGGGGCTTATCGTTTCGCTTCGCGAGGAGGAGCCGGCCTTTATCGTGCGCAAGATGGATGTGCCGGCGGCCCACCATCAGACCTTCCTTCAGCGCGGCAGCGTCATTGGCTATCCGGAGAACCTCGTCGCCAATCCTGACAAGGACGGCTACGACGCGGTTATTGATTCTATCAATGAACTCGGTGTTTCAAACCGCTGCTTGGGAATTGAGCAGAGTGCTCTTCCGACGCCGACGATAGAGAAGTTCAAGGCGCGGCTGCCGAATGCGAAAATCCTCGATTGCTCAAACCTGGTCGCTTGGGTTCGCATCGTTAAGTCTGACCTAGAAATTTCAATCATGAAGGAAGCTGCCGCAATCACGGACGCGGCAATCGCGCGGGCAGTTGAAGTGATCCGTCCGGGTATGCGCGAAGCCGACGCCGCTGCGGAGATCGTGGGCACTCTCATTCGCGGCGCCAATGGCAAGGCAGGAACCGGACTGCAGCATTTCTATTTGTGTGCCTCGCCGCGGACTTCTACGGCGCATGTTTGGTGGACCGACGATGTCTTTCGTCAGGGCTCGCAGATCAATCTCGAACTTGGCGGCAAGCGTCTGGGTTACTGTGCCGCAATCATGCGCACATTCTCGATTGGCCAGCCCTCAGATCGTTTGCGTCGCATGCACGAGGCGGAGGTGGCTGGCCTCGAAGCTGCTCTTGCCACGGTTCGGCCCGGCGCAACCTGCAGCGATGTCGCAAATGCCTTCTATCGTACCATGGAGAAGCACGGCCTCGCGAAGGAGTCGCGCTGTGGCTACTCTCTCGGAATCAATTGGCTCGAGAAAACCGCAAGTCTCAGAGACGGAGACATGACGGAGCTAAAGCCGAATATGACCTTCCATCTGATGCTGGGTAACTGGGTGGACGAAGATTTCGGCTACGTCATCGGCGAATCATTCCGGGTGACTGAGACCGGGTCCGAAGTGCTTACGAGCACGCCTCGGAAGCTGTTCGAACTCTAGTTAGGTTTCCGCAGCGGTCCGCCCACGAGAATGCCTATGTCGAAACCGGCGTCATCTGTCAGGGCAGTTTGAACGGTCGCAAACCTTCCGGGAAGGTACCCTGTCTCGCGTTACCTTCCTACAGCTTACCTTTCGCGTCGGCGGTGCCGGCGTCAGATCCGGTGCATCAATAGAAGGTAGGCGCGCCCTTAGTCTACGCAACGTGCGATGAGCAGGGCCGCCACTCACGTGAAGGCCAGCCGATGCCCACTCCAAGGTGGCGCGGCTTGTGGGCAGGGCGGGAACCAGCACACATTTTGCGGCGTCCACTTCAATCCTGATTAGTGTCGGCGGGCTCACCGCGCCGTTTGACCGGTTCATAGTTTATCTGTGTTGACAGCGACTAGCAGGTCGCAGCGCTCGTTCGACGAGCACCACCAGAAGAAAGTGGTGGGTCCCATGAACGCACGAGGAAAGACGAAAAGTCAGGCTCCGGCGATGTTCGTGATGCCCTCCCGAGCAGAATCTCGAGCACAACTGTGAGCCAAAAGTGCACCTTCTGTTTGATGAGGCCTGCAAGGGGGGCTTTCACTGCTCGAAGACATACAGGTGAGCAGGAATTCTGCGATATTGACACAAAATCAGTGAAATGACGCACGGGTGGGCCGATATTGTTTTGCTGGATCGTCCGCTGCCGAAGGGCGGACGCCGATAAGGGGGGTATCTATGATCAGGTCCGCCTCGAAGATCTCGCGCCGTTCGTTAATTGCTGAGCGGCCGGCGGAGTGGCTGTGCCTATGGTGGTGAGGTCGTCGCCTGCGGCGGTTAAGTCCGGTTCGGTCACATTCGTCGGTCAGGCTGGATCTTCAGGAGCTCCTGCAAAATCAGGTATTCAACTCCTTCCCGGAGGAAGCGGGAATCGAGGTCAATATCGCGCCAACGCCGGAACTCTCGAAAGTCAAAAGCCCCAGC
Source organism: Bradyrhizobium sp. CCGB12 (assembly GCF_024199845.1). Classification (NCBI taxonomy): domain Bacteria; kingdom Pseudomonadati; phylum Pseudomonadota; class Alphaproteobacteria; order Hyphomicrobiales; family Nitrobacteraceae; genus Bradyrhizobium; species Bradyrhizobium sp. CCGB12. The sequence goes on from NZ_JANADO010000001.1 coordinate 5,737,099, forward strand.
GATGTTAAGCGGGGGCGTTCACAATATGGACGGTTCAGAAGCTGCAATTGGGCATAAGCAGGTTTTTGGGAGCCGCTGGATCATGCAATTTTCAATCTTGCCGATTTGGCCGTTCCTCCGAAAGTCGGTGGCGTCACGCCGGATATGTATGCTGGCGGAATAAAATGGGATCCAAAGAGATACGACCTTGGTAAGCATCCGGCAAATTCCGCAGAATTTTTCGACTTGGAGAAGTTCCCGGGTCGTCGCGCGCTCAGGAAAAGCGCTTCCGGGACGCTGGAATCGGCGCTTCTTGCGGACAGTGTTGCTCCGGAGGATATCTATCCCTTGGGCGTCGCGCCTTCAAGACGCCTGATCGGATAAAATCGAGCGTTGCTGCTTCGACGGTTGCGGCTCCTCAATCAATGTCCCTCGTGCAGACACGCGAAGTCGAGCGCCACCTATTGCAATCGCGTCAAGGCCACCACTGAGGCGGGCGGCGGAGTGCCCTTGGAATTTTCCTTCGAACAAAACCTGCTCTATGAGGGCGCTTTGTCGGTTCTCAAGGCTATCCAAACAAGGAAAATGCAATGAAGCTCATTGCTTACTTTCTCCGCCCGGAAGTTTCAGCGCGGCTGGAGAATCAGTTTGGGCCCAACTCTAAGAAGGCTGCTGGCATGTTGTCTGCTTTGGTGCGTAAGTGGCAGCCAGATTTGTGACACTCGAACAACCTCTTGGTTGACAGCGGCTATTGGACCAACAATTACGAGACAGTGCTGCGCCGTTTCCAAGAGTGGATTATGACCGGAGTGACTCGGCTTCCTGGGGCGGCTCGGCAGCCCCAAGTGGCCAATCAAGTACCTTCGGGTGAACTGTCAAGGAGGCTCATGAATCGAATTCGTACCATCCGCGCGCACGCAGAGTTCATGTCGCCAGCCGTATTGGTTGCGATCGGCATAGTGCTGCCGCCGCTTCTGTATGTGTTCTATACAAGCGTCGATGGGCGAGCTCTGTCGTTAGCTTCTTACGGGGAAGTTCTAGGAAGCAATTTATTTTTGCGAACACTGGGCACGACACTTGTGGTCGCCTGCTCGGCTTCCTCTCTCAGCTTGTTTTTGGGATTTGTCGTCGCGCTGCACCTTGCTCGTCAGCCTGCGAGGCGTCGTACCATCCTGATGGTACTCGTCCTCCTTCCGTTCTGGACAAGCGTGCTCGTGAAATGCTTCGCTTTCAACGTGATTTTGGGCCGTGAAGGAATAATCAACACTGTCCTCAGTTGGACTTTCGATACGAAAGTGCAGTTGCCGCTGGTGCTCAATCGGGTCGGAGTCCTCGTCGGCATGACGAACTTTCTCATCCCCTTCGTAGTCCTGCCCGTTCTTGCGAGCCTTCTCGCAATAGATCCTGCGATCTACCGAGCGGCTTCTATCATGGGAGCCGGCCCCGCTCGGATATTCTGGACGGTCACAGTTCCCATGAGTCTGCCTGGAGTAGTCGCAGCTCTGTTGAGCATCTTCGTGATGTCTCTCGGCGCCTTTGTAATTCCAGCGCTACTGGGGGGCTCCCAGGATCAAATGCTCTCGAACCTTGTCGATTTTTACAACCGACAGGTATTGGACTGGCCCAAAGCGGCGGCCATAAGCGTAGTACTGCTCGGCATGGCTTTCATCCTTGCCGCCCCTCTGGCGCTCTGGCGTCGACGCAAAGTGTAGGATTCGCTCATGTCTAGCACCATTCTTGACCCGCATACGCGCCGCTACCGTGCAATCGGTACCGTGTTTGCGACCGCCGTCTATCTGTTTCTTTTGGCTCCGCTGCTGGTAACTGTACCTATGGCATTCGGGCCGACAAATGCGCTGACTTTCCCACCAGCGAGTTACTCCTTTGAACTGTTCAGGATATTCTTCAGCTCTCCCGCCTGGCTCGAGCCGCTTTTTGAAAGTATCCAGGTTGCCCTCGGATCCACGGCGTTGGCGATGTTCGTCGGGGTACCTGCGGGCTACTGGATCGCACGACACGAGTTCGCTGGAAAAGGAGCGATCACGGGCATCATCATGAGCCCGCTTGTGGTCCCGACCATTGTTTCAGGTCTCGGACTTTATCTCTATTTTTCGTATCTGAGGATCGACGCCACGACCCTATCTCTCATTCTTGGCCATATCATGGTCACGTTGCCTTACATCATGCTCATGATCATAGCGGGCGTCCTTAAGCTCGACCGCAATCTGGAGTTCGGCGCCGAATTGATGGGGGCCGGACCGATACGAATGTTTCTCACGGTCGTTGTGCCCCAACTCATTCCCTCGCTTGTGAGCGCTGCGCTTTTTGCTTTTCTGCTGTCGTTCGACGAAATCGTGATCTCCTGGTTTCTCACGGGCAGCAACACCGTGACTCTACCGGTAAAAATGTACAGCGCGCTGGAATGGGAAGTGTCGCCCGTTATTGCCGCCGTATCGACTCTCCTGATGGCCATTTCTCTGCTCGTTTGCACTGTAACGATCTCATTGAAAAAATGGACACCAATCGAAGCTTGATCGGCGCACTTCATAAGTTCGATCGACCAGCAGAAGGATGTCACTGCTCATGATGCCTCAGATCAAGGATTCAAGATGTCCAACCACATTTGCGACCAGACGATCGAGGCGGACGGCCCCCTCTCTGCCCGTCACCTATATCGTTTTGCGAAAGGAGTGAATCGCATGCAGGACCGCGCCGCGCATGGCGATGACATCGTTCACGCGATCGCGCTGAAGGGCATATCGAAGACCTTCAGTTCGGGGACGGCACTGTATCCGACGGATCTTAGCGTACGGAAAGGCGAATTCCTGACCCTGCTCGGACCATCAGGATCGGGCAAGACCACGCTGCTCAACCTGATTGCAGGTGCGACTGCGCCAACAACCGGCGTGATTCTATTGAATGGACGGGATATTACTAGGATGCCGCCCCGCGAGAGAGGAATCGGGATGGTGTTCCAGAACTATGCCCTGATGCCACACATGACTGTATTCGATAATGTTGCCTATCCGCTCCGCGTGCGGCGGGAAATGAGTAAAACGATCATGGCCAAAGTGACAGAGGCGCTCGAGCGCGTCGGGCTGCGCGGCTTTGAAAATCGAAAACCCCGCCAGTTATCCGGTGGTCAGCAGCAGCGGGTAGGTATCGCACGCTGCATCGTTTATTCACCAGCAATCATCATGATGGACGAGCCGCTGGGCGCCCTCGATAAGAACCTACGCGAGCAGATGCAAGGGCAGATCAAGCGCCTCCACAAGGATTTGAAAACTACATTCATCTACGTTACCCACGATCAGGAAGAGGCGCTCAACATGTCCGACCGCATCTGCCTGATGAGCATGGGCGAGATTGCTCAGCTGGGGGCGCCTGACGAATTGTACTTTCAGCCGCGCACGCGGTTCGTGGCTGAGTTCATCGGCGAGTCCAATTTGATTAGCGGACGAATGAACGCTGACGGTCGGTTGGTGATCGCTGGAAGCCAGTCCCTTTTGGTTACCAGTGGACCACAAACCGCGGGCTCGGAGTTCTCGATCATGGTCCGCCCCGAGAAAGTGTTGATCTGCGGGATCGATGAGCCGGTTGCAGACGATAGCAATCTTCTGGCCGGCGAGGTGACAACCACTTCGTTCATCGGCGGTATGACCCGCTTCTTGATTAAGACCGATAATGGCCTGAATATCACCGCCAAAGTTGTCTCGGGCCGTGCCGAGTCACGGCCCGAACCTGGTGCGCGAGTCCGACTTTGCTGGTCTGCATCTGATGCGGTTGCTCTCGAGAATTGACAGCTCGATCAGGCCAGCCGGATCAGGATTGTGACTCAATGGGAAGCGCTAGGATGATCCACCTATAGTGCTCGCTCGAGCGTCAGCAGATTGAGCGATACGGTCGTGACCCCTATGCGACGTTGGTTCGCCCATGAAGTCTAGAGACCAATTGACCTGAAGCGAAGTGACGACTGACTCACTTTTAGCGCAGAACCATGCTTGTGACTCTAGCCGTCAACAATCGGTAGAGGCAAAGCGCCGCGACCATTGACACAGCTTGTGGATTGCAGCATGCAACCAGTCCTAACCTCAGGAGGCGCGAGCGCGCGGCTTCCTGCAGGTCGACTACTCGAATGGGATAGAAATACGAATAAGTCCGTACACGACGAGGCAACTAATCCGGACTCACCGTCGTCAACGCGTATCAACCGTCGTCAACGCGTATCAGCGGAACAAGCCTCGTTTTGAGACTAACGTGCTGGTTTGAGAACGTCAACATACCGCTTCTCGCGGGAGCCGATGTACCATTAGAGTCTTTCAAGTCTCGACGTCAGCTTCCTTACACACCGAAGAAAGGTTTTCACATGACTAATGCCTCATCATTTCCACGGCTCGCACGCCACTGACCAAGAGTCGGGAAGGGTCCTTCAACTTGACGCACAGCGCTACTCTTGGGGTCACGTAGTCAAGCACGCTGTTGAGCGCGCTGGCATTGATCCGCGGATAGCGAGGACGTGCTGATGGGGCGCGCATCCCGAGGGCGCGACTGGCGCCAACATCGCGCGCCAGATCGCGCTTATAGCGGACCGGTCTTGGTGCGGCCCCGGCCAGATCGAGCACGCAGCTGTTGTCTCGGCCGCAAACAGTCGGAGTAGCTCCTTTAGTCTCGTGAGAAGCAGTGTAAGCATCCGGCGTAGGCCACAGACAGGTTAGTCGTCGCGCAGGAGCGTCGTCAGCTCGCAGATCACGCCGCTTGCGCAGCAGTCGCTGATGCCGGCGTCCAATTCCAAGGCAGAAGTTCGTCCAGTCGATGAGCTGGGTGAGCGGCGATGCGGGCAAGAACATCGGCCAGCCAGCTTGTGGATCGACGCCGTTCATTTTGGCCGTGACGATTAGGCTGGACATGGCTGCGGCGCGCCGGCCGCCGCGATCAGAACCACAGAACAGCCAGGACTTCCGTCCAAGAGCGATGCCTCGCAAGCCCCGTTCGGCGGCATTGTTCGAGAGGCAAACTCGCCCGTCCTCCAAGAACAGCGTGAAAGCTCGCCCAACGCTTGAGGGTGTAGTTGAACGCCTTGGCCAGGTCGTGACCACGAGACAGTTTGGCGAGTTGTTCGCGCATGTAGACCTGCAGGTCTTCGATCAAGGGCCGGCTCAGCGTCTGCCGCACCTGAAGGCGCTCCTCGGCGCTCTTGCCGTTGATCGAGCGCTCGATCTCGAATAGCGCATCGATCCGCCGCACGACCTCGATCGCGATCGGAGAGAGCGGAATTTCCTTTTTGCCCGCAGCCTTGCGCCGCGCATTCTCTTCGATGTCGGCCATGGCGAGGAACGGGCGCCTTCCATGCGACCAGCGGCAGCTTCTCGGATCGGTCCGGGTTGGCGCCCCGCCAGATAGAGCTGGTTGTACCCGTCATAGGCGTCGGCCTGCAGGATGCCGGCATACCGGGCCAGATGCCCCTGGGGATGCTCGCCCTTGCGGTCGCGTGAGGAGTAGAACGTCGCTGCTGGCGGACCCGCGCCCCCAAACGGCCGGTCGTCCCGAACGTAGATCCAGCACCGTCCCGTGTCGGTCTTGCCCTTGGCCAGCACCGGCACCGTCGTATCGTCAGCATGAAGGCGCTCGGCTGCCATGACATGGGCTTCCACCAGGCGCAGCAGGTGATCCAGCGACGCACAGACCGCCCCCACGGCATCGGCCATGGTCGACAGCGCGATCGGCACCCCTTCCAGGCGTAGCGCTCGGCCTGGCGGTTCAAGGGCTGATGCTGGCCGAACTTCTCGAACATGATCATGGCCAGGAGGCTCGGGCCGGCCCATCCCCGTGCGATGGCATGGAATGGCGCCGGCGGCTGGCTGATATTCTCGCAATCGCGGCAGGAGAACTTCTCCCGGACCGTCTCGATCACCTTCCACTGGCGCGGCACCACTTCCAACGTGCGCGTCACGTCCTCGCTGAGCTTGCGAAGGCGATTGCCGCCGCAGCATTCACAAGCCGTAGGCCCGCCGATCACCACCCGCTCCTGGGGAAGGTGCTCAGGGAAGGTCTGGCGCTCAGCGCGCTTGCGGGTAAACTTGCGCACCGTCGTCGTCTTGGCCACGGCTTGTTCCGCCGCAAGCTCGTCCTCGGTGGCGTCGGCTTCCAGCTCTTCGAACGTCAGCGTCAACTGCTCGATCAGCCGCGCCGTCGTTCCGACCGTTGCCCATAGATCTGATGCTTCAGCTTGGCGATCTGCAACTGCTGCGGTGCGATCAGCGCTTCGTCTTCCGACGCTTTCGCGCGGGCGACCGCGAGCTCGGCGGCGATCTCCAAACCCCTCGCGCGCTCGACCGCGAGCGCCTCTTTCAGCGCGGCAACGTCATCCGGAGCAGCGTCGCGGTCGGCATCCATGCGACACAGTGAATCACAGATTGGATGCGTTGGGACTCCCCAAAAATGGCGGCAACCGCAGATTTCTTCGCTCAGCCTGCGCTCTGCGGTCGCCAGCTCAATTGCGGTTTCCGCCAGTCGATGCCCTCGAGCATATAGGCCATCTGCGCCGCTGAGATCGATACGGCGCCGGAAGACGCCGCAGGCCAGATGAACTTCCCGCGATCAAGGCGCTTAGCGTAGAGCGACATGCCCAATCCGTCATGCCAAAGACTTCACCAGATCGCCACGACGGCCGCGGAAGATGTAGAGATCGCCGGCATGGGGATCGCGCTTCAAGCTCTCCTGAACCGTAAGCGCCAGGCTTTGCATGCCGCGACGCATGTCGGTGTGGCCAGTGGCGATCCAAACCCTGACGCCACTCGGAATCGGGATCATCGTCGCCGCAGCAGCTCAAGAACTCGCTGCAGCGCCTCAACGTCCACGTCACGGTCAACGCGAACGCGGCAGCCGCCGCCAAGCTCGATCTCGATGATTCCAGTCCTTGCACGCTGCGCAGGCGGTGAAGACGCCGATCGTGGCGCGTCGATCGAGATCGGAGCCGCCACAGGCGTGATCTCAACCGGAACAAGTGCCGGCCTGGCATCCCCGCTTAACTTGCCGTCGCGCGCCAACCGGCGCCACGTGAACAATTGGCTTGTCGACAGCGCGTTACGTCGTGCCGTCACCGACACCAGACGTGGCCCACCATAGCTCTCGGTGACGATTCGCTGCTTTTCTTCCAATGTCCAACGGCGTCGAGCGCCCGTCGAGACGACTTCAAGTCGGGAAAACTTCGACATAGGCATATGGTCAGTCATACGCCGATGTCTTCACCATCCATCTCGCTCTGCAAGGCGGCCTTCGCCGAAGCGATACGAAGCAGTTCGTGTAGCGGACGCGGATGCCAGGCGGCGTGGCCCACCCAGTCCGCCGGCGTCGATCCAGAACATTTTTTTCCGGGCGTAAATTTGGGCTTGGCGATACAGCGGAAGATGGTCGGCATATTTGGACACCAGAACCTGGGCGATGGTGGCCTCGGTCGCATGCCGCCCTCAATCAGGCACGCTAGGGCCGGGGCCTGCCCCCCCTCGCAGCACGTGATTCACTTCGTCGCAGCAATCAATCGTCAGCCAGGCTGCATCGGCGTTACCGTCTCTCGCGCTTCATGAACGCGCCGCCAGTGCAGCCATTCGAGCAACGCGGACAATTGCGCAGCCGACGAACGCATCACGTCATCCCCGATCCTCGGCCAGCGGAAGATGCCGTCTTCCAGCCGTTTTGCGAACAGGCACAGGCCCGTGCCGTCCCAGACGATCAGCTTGATCCGGTCCGCACGCTTGGCTCGGAACACGTAAACCGCGCCCGAGAACGGATCCGCCGTCATGGTCTCGCGCACCAGCGCTTCCAGGCCCGCTCTCCCTTGCGGAAGTCGGTTGGTTTAGTCGCCACCATCACGCGAACCGCGACCGTTGGGCCGATCACGTGCCAGCTTTCAATGCTCGCAGCACCGCCGACGATCTTTGCGTCCGCACCGCGGCCAACTCGAACCGTCACGCCGTCGATCTCGACCTCGATCATTCCCGCACCCAGCGGCATTTTGCGTTGACGGCGGACGGACGAAGAAGACGGTGCCGCGTCTAGGACTGCCGGAACGAACTGCAGCTCTTCAGCCTGCGGAAGAGTTGGCTGGGACGCTTGCAATTCCCGGCGCCAGCCAAATAGCTGCTGCGGCGAAAATCCGTGACGCCGAGCTACGGCAGAGACAGTCTCTCCGCTCGCTACGATCTCTGCGACGATGCGTGCCTTGTTCTCGTCGCTCCACGTTCGCCGACGACCCGCTCTGGTAAACACCTCAAGCCCATGCGGCTTAGAGAGCCGCCAGACTCGCAGGTCAGGACTTCTTCGGAAAGGTGACCGTGGGACACCGCTTACGATCGTCCTTGCCGCTTCTCGGCTAGAGTTCAAAGAGCTTTCGTGGCGCACTGGTCAATACTTCTGCGCCGGAGCTCGTAACGCGGAATGTCTCGCTAACCACGTAGCCGAAATCCTCGTCAATCCAGTTGCCTAGCATCAGATGGAACGTCATGTTCGGCTTCAGCTCTGTCATGTCTCCCTCCCTGAGGCTCGCAGTTGGCTCCGTCCAATCGATCCCAATAGCATACCCGCACCGGGACTCCTTCGTGAACCCGTGCCTTTCAATGGTGCGGTTGAACGCCTTGGCAACGTCGCCGCAGGTTGCTCCTGGTCGGACTGTGCCCAGCGCAACTTCTAGACCGGCAAGCTCCGCTTCATGCAGGCGTCGCAGGCGATCCGAGGGCGCGCCAAGTGAGAAGGTACGCATGATTGCGGCGACGTAGCCATGGCGGACGCCGCCGAGCTCGAGATTAATCTGCGAGTCGGGGCGAATGATGTCATCGCTCCAGCGAATATGGCAAGTACCGATTCGTGGAGAGGAGCAGAAGAAAACATTGGCAATATCCGTCCCGGGTTTGCCGTTGGCACCGCGCGCCAATGTCGCAGTAATTTCCGCCATCACATCAGCTTCGCGCATTCCAGGTGCGATCACCTCTGCCGCACGTATGATTCCCGCATCAGCGATGGCCGCAGCCTCTCGCATGATCGATATTTCGAAATCTGACTTAACGGTCCTGATCCAAGCGACAGCATTGGTGAAATCGACGAGGCTCGCTTTCGGCAATCGAGATTTGAACTTCTCCGCCGTTCGCATCGAAAGGTCGCCGAATTCGAGCCCCAGGCCGCGATCTGCCAGACCAAGTTCACAGATCGAATCGATCACAGCGTCGAAGCCATCCATTTCAGAATTGCCTATTAGGCCTTCCGGATATCCGATGACGTTTCCGCGGTCCAACCAAGTCTGATGGATCGCAGCCGGGGCATCCATAAGGCGGAGAACAAACGTCGGCTCCTCTTTGTGCATCGACACCAACAAGGCTTGCGGGACATAGGCTGACCTTGCTGTGTAACCGGTGAGATATGTAATGTTCCGAGGGTTGTTCACGACAAGTGCATCTATGCCGCGATGCCCCATTTCCAGTTTCACTGCGGCAAGCCTGCGCAGGTACTCTGTTCTTGGGAAGGCCTGGGGTCCTCTGCTAATCGTCATCTTCTCAGTCCCGTTGTGTCATGTTCGTTGAAGATCCGAATTGGCTCACTGGTAGCCATCGACAAGTGATGCCGCCAGGTGGAAGTTAGCTCCAAGCCTCAAGGTCGTTTTCGCACTGGGAGACTTACGGGATCCAGCGCGCCTACTCATCACTATAGGATAGCCCTCGGATTGAATTGTAGCGAGATTCGCGGCAGCGACACTCATCTTGAGCGCCACACGCCCAAGATTCGTTGAATTTCATCGCAAAAGAAGTACAACGCGTCCGACTCACCTGCTTCGCCGGCGGCCCTCCATGGGAGACAACAGTTCATTCTGCGGCTGGTGAGATACGGTCGATTTGGAGCCCGTTGGCATCGCCCAATGGCTGGCCGTCTGTTTGCGCCAAGTCCGATTGCATCGACCGACCTTGCTCGTTTGCATGCTGCGGCGTTATGCGAGGCCAACAATTAACGCATAGGATCAACGGCGACCGTGATCGGCATCACCTTACGGCGCAAGTCACACCCCAGGAATCGGCGCTCGGCGCATACGGTCCTATCGGGGATAGCCGGCGCCATCGTACTCTTCCGTGATTCTGCCGCGGAAGCAAGATGAAACAAGCGAGTCGACGAGGGACAAGTGGACGAACTGCTACGAAACTGACCGCAACGAGCCATCGCATTTGCGTAGTCCTGCACTTATCTGCCGCTGAACCTGGCGACCACGATATAGTACCATCTCCTTCCAATCAGCTCGTTCCGGATAAAAATGCCGCTTCATCAGCCGACGAATTTCGCGGCCAGTATCCGTTGCGATCTCCGATTGTCGATGGGCGAATAGCCATTGGTCGGCACGCAATGCCTCTCTAGCCGACTCCAGGGAATACGTACCAAATTCCAAACAGACGTAAATGTGGCGATCACCCAGAAGTCGCTGCCAATAGTCATCCTGCGTCCCATTCAAGACAACAGCCGACGAAGTACCAAGATCCGGCGATGTGACAGAAGGACCAAAGATTTTGGCCGCGCGTCGATACCCTGCCAGGCCCGATGGCTGCTCACACTGCAACTCTCCATAGCCGTAGGGTCCGAGACCCGTGTGATAATCGACGATTAGGACAAATCGGCGCGACACGATGCTGTAGTCGGCTACGATTCGCTCAAGGGTTTGTCGAGCCTCGGTCGGTCCAAATCCGCCGAAGAAGAGCCCAGTTGGATGTCGATACTGCCCGCTCGTCCGAGCGTTCCGCAAAGCCGTCTCCCCGTGGGCCGTACGGAATTTCGCTATTGTCGCTTCGGCAGCATCGAAAACAGGACCTTCGAGTTCACGTGGCACAAGAGAGTCGGCAAGGAGATCGTACGCCTCGTTCTGAGGTAGCGGTGCCTCGAAATTCACAAAATTTCGATTGAGATCACAGCCCTCTTGCGTAACGCGCCGGTTCCACGCGAATCCATATGGATTAAGGCCGTGGATCAGCAGCATCGCTTCATCGATTTTCAGTCGCTCATGTCCACGTCCAGCGACCCAATCGAGCTGGGAAGCCGATCCACAATACCCTTCGACCCCGTGCGTGCCCGAAACCATTACACCGACTTTCGTGGCGTCTGGGGGGCCAAACCAAGCGACGTCGGTCGACAGAGTTTTTCCATCGGGTCCCAGAGCTGATGATGGATATACTGCCGTGCGACCCACTGGAGAATCGCCAACATAATCCCGAAATTTCTGGCGAGCTTCGAAATAGTCTGCTGCGAAAAGCCGATCGGCAGTTTCAATGAGCGCATCATTCATCGATTTTCCATCCCTTTCACGACTTAGTCATTCATCACATTTGGCAGCGTTTGAGAGCAATCCTGGTTTATGCTCCTTTGGTCGGCCCTCCATGGCACCTCACCAGCTCGCAGAGGCGTGTCGTTTTCATTTGCTCGAGAGCAGAGGACCCCTCTCACAAGCTAGCCAATCGCTCGGCTTAGACCACCATCCACCAAAATCGTTTGTCCCGTGATGTACCCTGCTTGCGTCGAGCAGAGAAAAGCGCAGAGCGCTCCAACTTCAGCGGGATCGCCGAGCCGGCGCAAGGGAACCGAGTCGGCTGCGGCTTTGATGGTTTCGGCGGCCCAATCGCGTGACGGGCTCGACTCACCTCTCGTGAGGATGCGGCCGGGAGCAATGTTGTTTACGGTTGCCTGGAATTCGGCAGCCTCGTCCGCTAGGTACTTTGCGAGCGACGTCATCGCCGCACGGTACGTTCCCGAGAGAACCCGACCGGATATCACCTCGCTTGCCGTCATCGCCGTAATGTTGACGATGCGGCCTGCGGGCGAACGGGCCAGCGAAGGCCATGACAGGCGAATCAGCTTCGTCACGCTCATGAGAATCGATTGATGAGACTGCTCCCAGTGGGCTTCAGAGAGCTCACTGAAGCGCCCTCGGTTGGGGTGCCCCACATTGGTGACCAGAATGTCGAGTCCTCCTAGGGAGTCTGTGGCGCCCGCCACAAGCTCCTCAACGTCGGAAGCTTGCAAGATGTCCGCACGACGATAGCCAGCCGCACCTATCTCCTTGGCCGCCGCTGCCAAACGTGACGCATCTCGCGCGCAAATGAACACCTCGACCCCCTCTCGAACCAGCGCCTCGGCGCAAGCTCGACCAAGCCCGCTGCTCGCGGCTGTAACAAGAGCCCTTTTTCCTTGAAGTTGAAGGTTCACGGCGTCTTTTCCTCGCCAATCACTGGTGCTACTGAAGCTTTTTCGCTCGGCTGTCCCGTCGGCAGTCAATCCGCAATCAAGGGCAACACCTTTGTGATGAAGAGCTCCATTTGAGCATGAAGTTCTCTGATGTGATCGAAGCCGTGACGCTGAAAATCGAGCACGATGTGCGACACTCCGGCGGATTGCAGATTATTGATTACCTGCGCACATCGTTCCGGCGATCCGGCCACGACGGTATCGAGAACAGATTGGGGCCAGTCCCAGTAACGTCGGGACAACTCCTCTCCCTGCAGGTCACGGTCGAAAACGTTTGCGTAGGCCATCATGCACAGTTCTGATTTCCGCTGCAGCTTCTGGTTTGCCGACTTTACTGCGGGAACGAACTGCGTCTTGATGGCGTCAGCAGCATTTCCCGGAAGCGGCCACACGGCGTCCTCAAGGAAACGGCCGTACCGAGCGGCCCGCAGCGCCGCCTGCTCAACACTCTCATCATTCCATCCGGCCCACCAAAGCTCTGGATATGGTTTTTGAACCGGCTTTGGTTCTACCACTAATTCAGTCCCGCGGTAATGCTCGCCAGTCCACGTGAGTGGCTCATCCATTGTCCACAGCTTGATGATGATATCCAGCGCCTCGTCAGACATAGCACTACGCTTTGAGCGATCGATTCCAAGATTGTCTGCATTGTCCGCGCGTCCAACACTAAACGCGGCGATCAATCTGCCATCGGTCGCAGCGTCGAGACTTGCCAAATACTTGGCCCACACAAAAGGATGAAACAACCAGAGCGGCGCATGGTTCAATCCGACTTTGATGCGAGAGGTCGCTTCGCAAACCATCGGCAAGAGCACCAAGGCGTCAAATTCGAAGTGCGCGAATTGTTTTGGAAGATGTGACCAAATCGGGCTACCTTGGGCGCGCGTCTCGACTGGCGGCAACAGCGGAGTGTGAGCCATCGTGAGGGAATAGAAGCCAAGGTCCTCGGCGTGCTTCGCAACAGCGACCATGTCGGCCGGTTTCGGCGGACGTCGCCCCCAAGGCACCGTGAACAGGCTGAAATTGCTTATCTTCATCGCGCTTCCCTTGCAGTTTTCCGAACACAACAGTGGCAGGGCTGGCACTAAGCTCCAGCAGTTATTTTGCCACGCTCCGCCTCAAGCTCATCGCTGAAGTATTAACCCAGCAAATGAAGGCATCTCCGCTAGACCACCGGCTATCGTAAACAGAAGTCCAAACCCAGTATGTCGCGCACTCAAGATGGCCTAAAGGGCACAGCCGAACCGGTCGCTCTGGCCGGCCACGATACTCGATAGTATTTGATCTGGCTCATTGGGCTAGCCGGGCACATTTTGGCACGCGTGTCTGGCCGAATGGCCATTTCTTTGTCTCATTTAAACCCGTCGGTAACTCCGCCACATATCTAAAAGCGGCTCACATGAAACCGTATCCAGATGAAGCGCATAAATTCACCGATATTTGGCTCAAAGTGCCGGATTTCCGCGATGGCTTCAAAACTCGGAACTGTTCACTGCAACGCTTCTGGCGCATGGGATTCGGAGAAGGACGACCGGATCCTAGCCTAGCCGTGTGACGCCAATAGTCTCAGCGATGCATCACTATCCATCTGAGGTGATCCTTCCCCGACATTGGCCAAATCCGATTTGAACGTGATGTTCCGTTGCACGGGTGTAGGCGCGCAGAATCACCTCATCCCCATCTTCGAGAAATCCACGCTCCTCACCGGACTCCAGCCGAATCCGACGACTTCCGCCGGTTGTTGACTCAAGCAAGCTGCCTAGGCCGGTTGGCTCAGGCCCCGAAATCGTACCCGAGCCCAGGAGGTCTCCCGAGCGAAGATTGCACCCGTTGGAGCTGTGATGGGTGACAAGCTGTGCAATCGTCCAATACAAGTAGCGTGCGTTGGTGACACCAACGCAATGAGGCGGTAAGCCTCTTTCCCGGAGCCCGGGGCTCATTAGCAGCACCTCGAAAGCAATGTCGAAGGCTCCTTCATTTTGATCTCGTTCGTCCCAAAGATAGGGTAGCGGCTGCGGTTCCCCTTCCAATCGCTGATATTGGCTGATGCGGAATGGGGCGAGTGCTTCAGGGGTAATTACCCATGGCGAGATCGTGGTACTGAAATTCTTCGACAAAAAGGGGCCGAGCGGCTGATATTCCCAACTCTGGATATCGCGGGCGGACCAGTCGTTAAGTAAACAAAATCCCGCGACGTGATCGGCGGCCTGGCCGATAGGGATTGGCTCACCGATGGTCGTGCCCGGTCCGATCCAGATCCCAAGTTCAAGTTCGTAATCAAGCCGCTGGCTCCTGCCGAAGCTCGGATTTGAACTCTCTGCCCTCTTCAATTGCCCTGCCGGGCGTCGCACTGGAGTACCAGACGGGACGACAGAGGAGGAGCGTCCATGATAGCCGACCGGCACATGCATGTAATTCGCAAGGAGCGGATTGTCCGGCCTAAAGAGTTTCCCAACGTTCGTGGCGTGGTGAATGCCCGCATAAAAGTCGGTGTAGTCCCCAATTTGCGCGGGGAGATGCAGTGTGCAGTCCGCCGCACGGTGTAGCAAGCGCTCGCCGACGCCTTCAAGCCGGCGCCTAGCCGTCCCTTTTTCGTCGAGCAACTCCGAAACCCGGATCCGCAGGGCCTGCCGCGCGGCCGCACCAAGAGAAAAGAAGTGATTGAGAGCGCCTGAGGCTGCTTCCGCCGCCTTCCGCGCCTCCGCTGAAAAACAGTTCATTTCGATTGCCGCGGCAAGATCAAGAATCATCTCGCCAATTGCGATTCCACCACGTCGCTCCGAGCTTCCTGGCGGAGAAAAAATGCCCAGCGGAAGATTTTGAATCGGAAACTCGGGATGCCCATTCGCAGATGGCACCCAGCTCAGTCGATTGCGATCGTGGGTTTCGTCCAATCGGGGCATCATAGTCACCGCCGCTCTTCAATTGTGAATGTGATGCGGGGCGGTCTTCGACGATCGCCCCAACGTGAAAGCATCGATGCTGCCAAAGCGGCCTCGCCGAGACAGCAGACCCCGTGGATCTATCGCCGGACGACTATCGTGCGAGCCGGCCGCCATCCATGCTCCATCCGACTCCACGAACCTCGCTAGCATCTGGGGAACAAAGAAACGAGGCCAGTCCCGCAACCTGCTCTGGACTAACGAACTGGCCCGACGGGACTGACGACAGGAACACCGCCTTGATGCTTTCTGGATCGGCACCTTCCTGGCGCGCTCGCGCGTCGATCTGTCGCTCCACTAGAGGCGTCAAAACCCAGCCCGGGCAGATTGCATTACACGTCACGCCGGTCCGGGCCGTTTCGGACGCTACCACCTTGGTCAAACCGAGGAGTCCGTGCTTGCTCGCCGCATATGCGGCCTTGTTCGGCACGCCGATATAACCACTGATAGAAGCAATATTGATGATACGCCCCCAATTGCGCGCGAGCATTTTGGGAAGCGCCCGCTGGATCGTCAAAAATGCAGCCGTGAGGTTGACCCCAAGCACGGCATTCCAGCGATCGAGAGAGAACTCCATTATCGGAGAGACATGTTGAATTCCTGCGCTATTAACGAGGATATCGACGGGACCGATGAAACGCTCGACGTCGTCAATGAGCCTCTCTGCCGCGCCTGGCTCTGTAAGATCACCGCCAAAGTGCCGAGATCGAACACCGTCCGGCGAAGACGTGAGCGAGATAGCGGCATCGATTTGCGCCGTATCCGCCAATCCGTGCAGGCAAATGGCAGCACCATCTTCCATAAGTCGCTGCGCAATAGCGAGACCAATACCGCTGGTCGATCCAGTAATGAGGGCAATCCGACCTTTGAGATTCGAGGGACGCATTTTTTCCTCTGGTTAGCAGTGATCGCGACTGCCTCAGTCAGTCGCCATTCAGTTGAATATGGGGTGCACTGCCGGTGACCGAGTTAAAACCGGCCCAGATGCAGGATGTCTTGGAGCTTCGCCCCTGCGTTCGCAAAGCCGCCAAGCGCGAGAGGAGTCAATTTGAGTCTGGCGCACGGGTTCGTTTGTGTGTTCGCTGAAGGGACGAAGGACCTTATTCGTCCGCGCTCGCTCGCCCCGCTCCTTCATTTTGTCCTACGAAGCGCAGCAGAGCGCCGGCGAACTCACGCAACGGCATCAGCTTCCAACTCGGAAGTATACGTTTAGGGTATTTCGTCCGATTGCCGGCACAAATGCGGACTTCAACTCCCAAAGCGATCACGGAATAACATTCATGCATCGAAGCGGAATCAAATCAAGTTTTCGGCTTCGCGAGCTCGTCCATCACTTGCTTGGTCGCTTGGTAAGCCAGCTCAACGAGCTCGTCGATATCGGCTTCTGAGACAATCAAAGGCGGAGCGAAACCGAGGATGTCTCCATGTGGCATTGCTCGCACGATAAGCCCCCGATCCCGAGCGGCCTTCGAAATCCGAGCCCCTACCTTGAGCTGCGGATCAAATCGACGCTTTGTTTGGCGATCCGCGACAAACTCGACAGCGCCAAGCAGGCCGACGCCGCGCACTTCTCCAACGATCTCCAACTGCGCAAACCGCTGGTTGAGTCGTTTTTGGAAGTGCGAACCGACTACCTTGGCGCGCTCAGCTAGCCGCTCCTTCTCGACGATATCGAGCACTGCATTGGCAGCAGCGGCCGATATCGGATGGCCCGAATAAGTATACCCGTGCGAGAATGGCCCAACCCGATGGGCGGCCTCTTCCAAAACGGTGTAAACTTTATCACCAACTATCGCTCCCGAGAGGGGCATGTAGCCGGATGTCAGACCTTTGGCGACCGTCACCAAATCCGGTTCGATTTCATAGAGAGCGCTTCCGAAATCAGCACCGGTACGGCCAAACCCGCAAATCACCTCGTCTGCGATCAGAAGAATATCATGGCGCCGAAGCACCGCTTGAATTTCTTGCCAATAGCCCGCAGGAGGCGGTGTAATCCCGCCAGTGCCAAGCACAGGCTCCGCGATGAAGGCACCAATCGTTTCGGGCCCCTCACGCAGGATCAACTCCTCGAGCTCGGCTGCACGCCTGCGCGAGAACGCCTCTTCGGTCTCGCCGGTCTCCGCGCCCCAATAGTAGTGCGGCACACCTGTGCGCAAAATGCCTGGAAAGGGCAGATCCATGTGGTCATGATAGAACGACATGCCGGTCATCGAACCAGAGATCACCGAACAGCCGTGATAGCCTCGCTCACGCGAGATAATCTTCTTCTTCTGGGGCTGACCACGCAGGTTGTTGTAGTACCAAACGAGCTTTGCTTGCGTCTCGTTGGCGTCCGATCCGGACAGTCCAAAAAATACTTTGCTTGGCTTGCCAGGTGCCATGCGCACGAGTCGATCCGACAACGTAGCCAGCTCTTCAGTCGTGTGAGCCGCATATGTGTGGTAGTAAGCCAGCTGGTAGGCCTGTCGTGCAATGGCTTCAGCTACTTCAGCGCGGCCGTAGCCGATGTTGACGCAATACAGGCCCGCAAAGCCATCGATGTAGCTCCGCCCCTGCGCATCTTCGATGCGAATGCCCTTGCCTCCAGCGACGATCGTGGGATCGCCGATTGCGCCGGTGGCGTATTCTTTGAGCTGCGTGAAAGGATGCAGCACACTCGACCGATCTCGTTCGGCGATGGCCTTGATATCAAGCATATCCGTTCTCCTAAGCCGTCAAATCGCCGAAGCAGACGTATTTCAGTTCCATGTAGTCCTCCATGCCGTGCCGCGAGCCCTCGCGACCGAGGCCGGATTGCTTCCATCCCCCGAACGGAATCGGAGGACCGGTGAATGAAGCAGTATTGACGCCAAGCATGCCGTATTCGAGCTGCTCAGAAAGCCGAAGGGCTCGCCGCAGGTTGTCGGTGTAGACGTACCCAGCGAGGCCCATTTCAGTGGCATTAGCTCGGGTGACGACCTCTGCTTCAGAGTCGAATGGCAGCACGGCAGCTACCGGCCCAAATGTTTCCTCCGCGGCAATGAGCATGTCGTCGGTGACGTCTGTAAGCAGAGTTGGAACAACGAAGCTCGGACTCAAACCAGGATCTTGGGACCTTGAAATAGCCCGCGCGCCCTTGGCCACCGCATCATCGATATGAGTTCGGCACTTGTCGGCCACCGACGCTTTCGTCATTGGCCCGATTTGCGTTGCTGGCTCCAGGCCATGCCCAACCTTCAACCTCGCCATCGCCTCGGCAAACGCCTCGACAAAGGCGTGGTAGACACGCCTCTGCACGTAGATGCGGTTAGCAGCGAGACAATCCTGTCCAGAGGTTGCAAACTTTGCGGCGATCGCCCCTTTGACAACCCTGTCGATCTCGACGTCGTCGAACACGATGAAGGGGGCATGCCCCCCCAGCTCGAGGGAGATTTTCTTTACGGTCTGGGCGGCTCCCTCTAGAAGCATACGCCCAACCTGGGTGCTGCCCGTGAACGAGACCGCCCGAATTCGCGTATCTCGCAACAGAGGCAACGAAAGCTCTACCGGATCACCGATAAGCACCTGAAACACCCCCCGCGGAATCCCGGCCTCCTCGGCCAACCTAGCCAAGGCAAGAGCGGAGAGCGGCGTCTCGGGAGCCGGCTTTACGATGACTGGACAACCTGCCGCAAGGGCAGCTCCCGCCTTGCGGGTGATCATGGCCACGGGAAAGTTCCATGGAGTGATCGCGGCCGCAACCCCGATGGGGTGCATCCTTACCTGAAGCAAGCTTCCGGGTTTGTGGCTAGGAATCGTCTCTCCGTACGCGCGTTCACCTTCCGCGGCGAACCACTCGAGAAATCCTGCGCCGTAAGCGATCTCGTACCGCGCCTCGTCGATCGGCTTGCCCTGCTCGCTCGTCACCAAAATGGCGAGCTCCTCCGAATGATCAAGCATCAATGATGCCCAAGACCTCAGGATCGCCCCACGTCTCCTCGGCAGCAATTCTCGCCAAGAGGAAAAAGATCGCTCAGCGGCTGCGATCGCCAGATTCATATCTGCGGTATCGCAATGAGCAACTTCCGCGATCACTTCCCCGGTAGCGGGATCCACGACATCGTCCATCGACTTACCCGCTATCCAGCGGCCGTTCAGGAACGCAGCCCCAGCGATGAAATCTTGGCGGCGCAAACCCTGCAGATGCCGTCTCGCCAACCCAATAGAATTGGAAGTTCTGGATCCATCAGCTACAAAGTTCACTTGAGAGTCCCGCGCGGTCATTTGTTGAAATTGCCCATACAATCAGGATACCTTTGCGTCGGAGCTGATTTGCATCGCTTTTGCCGCGGACGGGACGATTTCCTGCATAGCTCAGTGATTCCGCGGCAAAAACCACCAAGGGGGCCAGAGCTGATTATGCACTACGATCGAATAGACGCCCGCATTCTCGAGATCGTGCAAAAGAACAACCGACTAACATCGGAATCGATTGGCGAGCTGGCCGGACTTTCCGCTACCGCGTGTCAACGGCGCTTGAAGAGGCTCCGTTCGGAGGGCATCATCGAAGCCGATGTCTCGATCGTTTCGCCGAGGGCGGTAGGACGACCAGTCCAAATGCTCGTGCTGGTTACTTTGGAGAGAGAGCGGTCCGATATTATTGACAAGTTTAAGAAGGCCATCAAATCGTCAGCTGAAGTTGTCAATGGCTTCTACGTCACCGGCGACGCAGACTTCGTCTTGTACGTTACGGCTCGCAGCATGGAAGACTATGAGCATTTCACCCGACGGTTCTTTTATGAGAACTCGGACATTAAGGGATTTAAGACAATGGTTATAATGGACAGGGTGAAGGCTGGCTTCGCTATTCCCATAGACTCCCCATCTGACGATTGACGCTGGCGCGTTTTCACTTGCCCAGCGTGACTATCGAGATCGCCGCTTGCGCGACAGCTTGAATCGGTGAGAACGGCCGTCCGAGGCTCTCGGCTACGCCTCGATACTTCAATGGTTCGATAGACGTTAAGGCCAGCGCGCAGATGAGGATTCTTAAGGATGGCCGGAGATCCCTCATTAGCGAGAGCCAACCAAGCGGCAGTTTGGTCAGCGCGCGTCGTCGGGTGCGAAGTTTCGAAGCATCCCTTCGATGGCCGATCATAGCCGTCATAGGCATCGCATTGCACGAAGCCGAGCCCGCCGTCCGGCAGATCGCACAGCTTTCCCGGGGCGAGCGCTCCGAAACTGTCATAGACGAGGGCGGGTTTCGCCGCGGCTCGAGCGGCACGCTTGCTCATCCTGGAGCGACTTCGTATCGGACCAGCTCACCGATGGCCGCCGCTTCCGCATCCTGACCGTGGTCGACGACTGCACCCGCGAGTGTCTGGCGCTGGTGGCTGACATCTCGCTCTCCGGCACCCGGGTGGCGCGGGAACTGCGCCGGCTACTGATTGAGCGCAGCAAGCCGAAAATGGTGGTCAGCGACAACGGCAGCGAGCTCGCCAGCAACGCCATCCTGACCTGGGCCGATCAGAGCCGCGTCGCATGGCACTACATCGCCCCGGGTAAGCCCATTCAGAACGCCTTCATCGAGAGCTTCAGGCTGGCTGCGGGATGAACTGTTGAATGAGACGATGTTCACGTCGCTGGCCTAGGCCCGCATCGCGCTCGGATGTTGGCGGGCCGATTACAACGATGAACGACCACACTCGCAGCTCGGATGGAAGACGCCCTCCGAGTTCGCCAGCAAATGCCACCCGCGACGGGATCTGGCGCTGCGTATCTCGAGGGCTCCGCGCCAGCTCCCGTCGCTACCACCGCCCAACCCGGCAAATCCACACGCCAGGGCGAACTCAGGACTGGATAAAACTTGGGGGCAAGGTCAGTAGGCAACTGTGGTGCAGCCGGACTTCATCAGTCCCTTAGCCTACGCTGGGGCGAGCGCAAAGTTGCAGGTAAGTGAAGAGGATTTGGTTGTCTCGGAGCTGAACCCAATTGGAAGGCTCCGGCTGCTCGACTGTTACGCCCCTGTCGCAAGATGCGAGGACGTCACGAGCAGAGCCCCCGATCACTGCACCAGCCTTCCGATAATTTTCGTCACTCGCGCCAATCCCGGCCCCAGCGTTGGTTTCAACCAAAACATAGCGACCCCAGCCACATTCGAGCGGGCCAGCTCGGGCCGTCGCGTCGGCACGTTAAGCCAAGCTTTCCACCTCGGCCGGACCATAGCGTCAAGTACCTTTTGCGCCGCAAGTCGACGCCTGAGCTTAAGACTGCGCAGTCTCCCTCCATTAATCGCGCCACTCCTTGCACATATCGAGGCGCGAAATGATATGCTGCAGCTAACCGAGCGGTCCAATGGCTCGGTCTAACGGAATGCATCATTGACCCGGTGCAACCCGCGCTGCTGAGCGATATCAACGATGGGAGACAAAGGGCGTCATTTGATCGGGCTTGCGAGTTGGGCCTGTCGGCCGCTCGATCGAAAGTATTAGCTGAGGTGAAAGCTCTCCAGAGTGCAATTTGAGGACACGTCGATCCAGCTCCCTGTCCGCTGTCGTGAGGCGATGGTTCAGACGAAGGTATTCCGTCCAGGTCGGCGTTCGGAATGTCTCTGTCCATTGCAAGGGGGCTTGAAGGTTGCGCAGGAGCGTCCAATGCCGAGCTCCGACGCGGCTCTGAACACGACGCCGTTCTCGCATAAGCATCAGGAACGCTTCGACATTCTTCTCCGGGATCGAGTATTCTATCTTTATAACGATGGGGCCGCTTCTCGGCTTCAGATCAAGGGCGACTGCCGGCGCGTCGAAGCTCTCCAAAGGATCGAGATCCCACTCTCGAGATTCACGAACGGGAAAAAGAAACCCGCTGGCTGCGACCAGCAAAAGGGCTCCGCCAGAGCTCTGCAGCGCCCAAGTAAGAGAATAATCTTGGGCCACCGCGCCCCAAATCCAGCTGCCGGCCGCGATCCCGCCGAAGGTCAATGCATTATATATAGAAAGTGTGCGACCAACGATCCATCGAGGGCTTGCCAATTGGACACTGACGCCAAGCCCGGACCAGGCGACGACCCAACCCACGCCGCCCAGAGCGAGGGCGGCCGCCGCTACCGCGAGCGTTGGAGCCAGAGCCAAGGATATGGAGCATGCTGCGCAGGCAGCGCATGCGAGGGTTATCAGCCACTCTTGAGTTAGTATTCGTCTGATGAGGCCATTGAATATGCCGGCCAAGAAGGCGCCGCATCCGAAACCGGCCATGAGAACTCCATATCCGATCGGTCCTTGCGCTAACTGGTCGCGAGCAACCAATGGAAGCAACGCGACTATCGAGACGCTCGACAAACCAAAGAGGGTTCCACGTGCAATGGCTGCCTTGATTTCCGAAGACATCGCGGTAAAGCGCACACCGTCATAGATCGCCGTTCCCATCGACTCGGGTGGCAGAGATGAGGAACGAGCCTCCCATTTGCAGCCCCATATGGCTGCGACTGGCGCGAGATAACTCAATGTGTTCAGCACGAAGGCAGTTAGGGGACCAAAAAAAGCAACGATAACACCGCCCATCGCCGGCCCCACACTCCGGGTAGTGTTGAATCCAACGGAGAGCAGAGTGACCGCAGCCGGAAGATCACGTCTTTCTACAATATCGCCGAGCGATGCCTGCCAAGCGGGATTGTTAAAAGCGCCGCCGCATCCGATAAGAAAGCTAAAGCCGAGAATAATCCAGGGGTCGACACAGCCGAGCGCTATAAGCGCGGTGAGCATCGCAGATGCCACGGCCATCGCACCCTGCGCGGCAAGCATTACTCTGCGCCGGTCGAAATTGTCGACGAGGGCCCCAGCGAAGATCGACAGGACGAATGATGGGAGGGTCGATGACGCCTGAACCAGTGCAACCATCAGATCGGAGGTCGATATTGTAGCCATCAGCCAACTGATGGCAACAGTCTGCATGAGAGAGCCGAAGTTGGAAACCTGTGTGGCAACCCAGATCGCACGAAACGTGCGGTTTCCAAGCGGCGTGAACGTAGTTGACGATATGGCGTCAGCGTCGGCGCGCCTTACCCACTTCATTTTCTCCGAGCCTGCCTTCCCTTCAGCCGTCCGATCGGCTTGCGTACGGGCGATGGAGTTCGATGCACCTCTCCCATCGCGGCTTCGACTGGCGAAGAGCAGCGCAATGTAGACCTTGCGTTGCCTCTCCGCGGCATGGTCGCGTTCGACATTGCACCAAACCTCGGTGCGTGCCTCTTGAACATCCAATTGTCTTTGCTACTCGCCAAGTTCATCTTTACGCGCAAAAGCCGATCACATTGAATCGCAGCACCGTCAAGTGATGCCAGCGCCAGCCAGCGACTGGATAAGAGGTTCAATTCTCTTATAGCCGAAATGCTGTTCAGCATTCCGCTAGATTTTTCCTGCTGCTGAGGATTTCCTGCGCGTACCTCTCTTTCACAAAGTTAAACCTCCCCAGGGTGATGGCTTGTCCTCCGGCCCACGAGGCAAGCCGGCTCAGCCATCTTATTGCGGTGATTGATACGATTTTGCGCCACGAGCTCTCTCGTCGGCTAGGCGAGCGAGAGCTATGCAGCCAATCTTCCGTGTCCTCCGGCGCGCTCCACGTGCAGAGATAACGATTTTGCGCATTGCTAACGCGCTAACTCATGGCCTTTCGCCTCGGGCCCGCTGGAGCGAGTCCAACGCGTCACATCGACATCGCTCAACTCCAAAACCGCTGAGGGCAAGCTCCACCTCTACGTCGCCATCGATCGCGCAAGCAATTTCGCGTTCGGGCAACCGGCCGACGGGTCAGAAAAATGGGAACGACCTTCGTCTCGGCCTTCCTGGAAATGCTGGCCGTGGCTGTCTCTAAAAGTTACACACGCTTCCAACCGAGAACGGTATTCAGGTCACTTACCAGCCAGCGACGCAGACGGCCCGACGGCAAGATACCTTGACATATGTGTTCGATAGGTGCAGGCGCGAAACGAGCATTGGCTTGACCAGTCAGGCATCCTTGGACCAATGGCCGAGGCAAAACGCATGAACGCACGGTCAGAGAAGCAACTGTCCGGGGTCATCATTACGACAAACACGATCGCTCGAAGCACATCTTGCCGATCAACGCGAACAACTACGCTCGGCGGCTAAAAACACTGGTGGTGTCTCACACTTCACGACTGCATCTGCAAATGCTGGACCTCCAGCAAGAACGATTCAAACTTGAACACCTATTTTCCCAAGCGCCACAAATCACAACAACACACCCGTCACGCTCACCCGACGAAGGTGATAGTCGGCATCCCCAAACGTACTCTCGATCATGGTAAGCCGCTTAAAATAATGGCCGATCTTAGCCGCCATGGTCATGCCAATCCCGCCGTGAAGCTGGATCGACTGCTGACCGATGAATTTTCCGCTCCTCCCGATCTGCACTTTAGCGGCGGCGACTGCTGTTGCACGCTCGGAAGCATTGTCGATATCCGAGGCCATGGTGGCGTAAATCGACATTGAGCGCGCCTGCTCTAGCGCCACAAGCATGTCGGCGGCGCGGTGCTGCAGACTCTGAAACGAGCAGATTGGAACCCCGAACTGCTTTCGCGTCTTCATATAATCGACTGTTGTCTTTAGCGATTCGTCCATTAAGCCGACGGCTTCCGCGCAAAGGGCGGTGCGGGCGTCGTCGACCACCCGCTCGATCAACGGCAACCCGTTCTCGGGATCGCCAATTGCCGCTGCGGTACCCACCTCGACCCTTGTGAAGCTGATGTCGGCGGCATGCAGACCATCTTGAGTCGGGTAGCTCCTTTTGGAGATACCTTTCGCGCCGGCAGGCACCAGAAGCACCGCGATACCGTCTCTGTCGCGTTGAGCGCCTTTGATGCGTACGGTGACGATCAACGTGTCGGCGTTCTCGCCATTGAGCACAACACATTTTTCGCCGTCAATGACCCATCCATCTCGGCTTTTCTTGGCGAAGGTCGTCAAGACCCTCAGATCATAGCGAGAGTTCTTTTCAAGTTGCGCGAATCCAAAGGTCTTGCTGCCGTCGATGATTCCAGGCAGATAAGCTGCCTTCTGCGCGCTCGAACCTCCACGGCGCAGGAATCCGCCGCCGATCACAACCGTGGCGAGATAGGGCTCGACCACAAGCGCTCGGCCGAACGCTTCCATCACAATCATGGTCTCCACACCGCCGCCACCAAACCCGCCATCGGCTTCGACAAAGGGAAGTCCGAGCAGACCCTGCTCAGCAAAGCGGCTCCAGATCAATCTGCTCCAGCCGCCCTTCTCCTTCGAATATCTGTTGCGCTGCTCGAAATCGTAGACGTCGGTCAAGAGCCTATCGATGCTTTCCTTGAGGAGCCGCTGCTCCTCGGATAAATTGAAGTCCATTCTCAGTTTCTCCTGAAGACGGATCTGGATAGTTGTCGGTACCCCATTTGCGGGGTGGAAGAAGAACTAGAGCCCCAGCACCGCCTTGGCGATGATGTTACGCTGGATTTCGTCGGAGCCGCCGTAGATCGAGACCTTGCGGCTGTTGAAGTAGCTCGGTGCGATCTGCGCGGTCCAGTCCATCGTTTCGTGCGAGGAATCGGGATGTTCATTATAGGGCGAAGCGAATGGCCCGATCATCTCCATCAAGAGTTCCGTTGCGGTCTGCTGGCTTTGTGAGCCCTTAATCTTAAGCATGGAAGACGCAGGATTTGGCCTGCATTTGCCGTGCTTTCCTTCGCCGCCGACAATGCGCAGTTGCGTGAGCTCGAGTGCCTTCAGCTCGATCTCGGACATGGCGAGCTTCTCCCGAAACGCGGGATTCTCGATCATAGGCCGACCGTCATTTTCGAAGTGAGAGGCCAGCTCCTTGATGTGCCGGATGCGCTCCTTGGAGACACCGACCCGTGCGATACCGGTGCGCTCGTTGCCGAGCAAGAACTTTGCGTAGTCCCAGCCCTTGTTTTCCTCCCCAACGAGGTTTTCGTACGGCACCTCTACGTCGTCGAAGAAGACCTCGTTGATCTCATAGCCACCGTCAATTGTCTGTATCGGACGCACTGCCACGCCCTTGGAAGCCAAGGGGAAAACGATGAAGGAAATGCCCATCTGCTTCTTGACGCTGGGATCGGTGCGGCAGAGGCAGAAGATCATGTTGGCGTGCTGCGCGTATGTGGTCCAGGTCTTCTGTCCATTGATGATCCACTTGTCGCCCCTGCGTTCGGCCTTGGCCGTGAGCGAGGCAAGATCAGAGCCGGCACCGGGCTCCGAAAAGCCCTGGCACCACCAATCATCTACGTTTGCGATGCGCGGCAGGTAGTATTTCTTCTGCGCCTCGCTGCCGAAGGTGTATATGACCGGGCCGACCATGCCGACGCCAAAGGCGAGGGGCGTCGGCGTCGGATACATCTGCAGCTCCTCCCTGAAGATGTAGTGCTGGACCGAGCTCCAGCCTGTGCCACCGTGTTCCTTCGGCCAGGCACTAACGTTCCACCCTTTCTTATTGAGGAGACGCCACCAAGTGACCATTTCCTCCTTCGACACATGGCGGCCTTCGACCATCTTGTGCCGCATTTGAGGAGATACATTATCGCGCAGAAACTGCCGCACTTCCGCTCGGAACGCTTGTTCTTCGTCGGTGAATACAAGATCCATCGGGTTCTCCTGCAACCGGATCAAGGGGGGCGGGCTGGGGACGGTGAAAACCTTTCGATAGCTAATCGGGCGCCCCGTCGACGATAGGTAGAACTGAACGCGAAGCGTATTCTTGCGTGGCGGGCCGATCTCCCCTTACTGGTTCCTGCGAAGCCGTAGGATGATGGGGCCTCTTATCCGAGCTTGGCTTTTCGTTAGACTTTGCCGCATGAATGTAATTTGTCCCTATGGATATCTTGCTCTGCATCGAGCGTCGAAGATTGCGCAGCTATTCCCGCACTCTCTCCGTCGAACGAAGGTCGCACGCTGCGCCTTCGGATCCTTGGGGATCGAGGATAGTCCTTCGGAACATGGGCACCCCGGTTCCCTAGAGCGAGCGCATCGTCCATCCCGCGCTCCAAGATGCATTCGGCCACCTCTTTGACAGCGTTGTAGCCGCTCTGTAGCAACAGTCATGCCAGCCACGCTCAAGCGCTTTGAATTTCTGATTCGGTACGAAAACGGCTGGGCTACGTAAACGACCAGGGCTTTCACGGAGCAGACATTCCTTCGCTGTCTCAACTCGGACGACAATTGAAGGTCGACGGCTGCTCGATTGTCGCGCGGGTGGCGGATTTATTTGCTCGCCTTATCTCCCAGCTCATTGCGAGCAGATCCTGGAGCCAACATTCGTTGGAGCCCGGTAGCCCTGAGATCGAACGGTTCTAGAAGCCTCAGATGAGGACAGACTTACGGCGCTCGTACACAGCTCTCCAGCGAGACGAATTCAGAACGGCTGACGTCGCGCGCCCCGTTCTTGATGATGCCGCAGTCGATTTGGGAGCTAGTTCAACGAAAGGCCTTCAAAAAGGCTGGCCCATTATCATCCAACCCAACAGCTCTTGATTGCTTCCGCTTGACGAATGCTGATCCAAGACCAAGCAAGACTGTGAACGTGAGCGAGGACGGCAGAAGGAGCGCTCGCTCTTTGCTCGCGTGGGGCTGGGATGGCGAGACTAGAGTAACCTCGCGCCTGCCAATCAGCAATACTCGCGCGCGGCGCAGACGCATCAGCACCTAGCAAATCGGGCTAAGATTTGCGATCGATCTCGATCCCCAACCTGGGCGCGTCAGCCACGGGAACGATGCCGCGAGTGTGTCGAGGGCTCGGTGACAATCGCCTGCCGGAGCGGCTTCTCGGCTCGGACGAACTCCAACAACGACGCCACGGATACGGACGAGGACCGCGTGTGCAGCGGCAGAACGGCAAGTAAACGTAGCGATACGGCAATTGCAATCGCGGTACCCCAAACATGCGGATTATAGCGGACGCCGAAACGCTTTTGCCATATCGGCGATCTTCTTGCATTCGGAGAATCCATCTGACCCGCAAATGTCGGACTTGGCGATATCGAGCGTGTGCGAGACGAACAGGTTGCGGAACCCAAAGCGAGTGAAATCACATTCTCCGCCTGCGATCGGGATCGAAACTGCGGCCTTTACCGCTCTATACCCGGCATCTGCTTGTACCGGCTCCTCAAACCAGCCGACATCTTGTTTCTCGATCATGCGGCCCAGACGGATCGCCGCGACGCTGTCAAAGGCGTGGTTCGCGTCCACCATCGTCGACGCAGTCGCTCAGATCACCTTGGCGCACGACGCGCGTCGCGAGCGCATCATCCTCCACACCGAAGCAGACCTTAAGCTTCACCGCTGAGAATCCCTCAACGACATAGCCTGCTGCCTCCTCGGCTGGATACCAGATCGGGTCTTCTACCTTGCGCCTGGGGGCCAGTTGCGTAGGCGACGATGTGAGTCCGCTGCGCACCGCCGAGCAGCTGATGCACGGGAACGCCGAAATGCTTGCCTTGATGTCCCAGAGCGCGATATCGATACCGCTCAAGCCTTCTATCACGACGCCCTTCAAGCCGTGATCGCGCAGGCGACATAGATCATTTGCCAGAGATACTCGGTACGCAGCCGATCCTCGCCGGACAGCACCCAGCCCTGGTCCCCGTCTTGCGTCCGCCGCCGCGCGCGTTCGTGAAGACAATCATCCCCGAGATAGTTTTATCGGACGTCTTGAGCCTCAGCCCACCTGATACGCATATCCGTATTGCGCAACGACCCGTCCAGCTGCCATCGCAGCTACCACGCCAAATACGAAGTCATGGCAATAATTGCTACTCCTCTCACAACTTTGATATGCCTGTCCAGATGCTGGACGCACTTAACCCATCCCAAGGAAAGACTATTACTGGGCATAATCTTATAGAACGTTGCGAGGGTGGGCATGTTGGAGCGGCTTACCGCCAAACACCTCTGCAAGATGCTCTGTAACATTTGTGCGCAAAGCTCATCGGCTCGAACTAACCGCAGATTCGATTTTCGCCAAGGTCTATCCTCTAAACCCCATTTCGTGTTCTGCCTGCCGAAGTGACCAAGCTTGACAGTTGGAAACGTGGGCGCTTCTGTTGACGTAGTCAGTGGGATTGAGCCACCTGTAGCGGCGCAATGATCATATCGCAATTGTCGGCCGTGCAGGTGATCAACTATGCTATTCATGTCTGTATTCTGGCCGATGCGTATGCACCGATAGTATTCCTCTACACCCTCAACAGGGATCGGGATACTACCTACTCCGGTGAGGAGCACATCCGGGCGGACTGCGACGCATCAGATCCATCTGAGTTCAATGAACAAGATCGACGGCTTGCGATTATTCGAACCGTATGGGCCCGGCTACTCGCCATGGATCATTGCCGATGGGAAACAAATGCGGCACGCAATTTTTCAAGTGTCCCTCGGACTCAGGAACGGTCAGGCGGTGAACAGCCCGTCGATCCGGAAGAGATCTGAGTACGGATGTCTGAGCATGGATCTGAAGCTGCACACGATGGCATGACGCCAGGCGGCCTGGCGTG
Organism: Bradyrhizobium sp. CCGB12; assembly: GCF_024199845.1. Classification (NCBI taxonomy): domain Bacteria; kingdom Pseudomonadati; phylum Pseudomonadota; class Alphaproteobacteria; order Hyphomicrobiales; family Nitrobacteraceae; genus Bradyrhizobium; species Bradyrhizobium sp. CCGB12. Next base: position 5,766,790 of record NZ_JANADO010000001.1, read on the forward strand.
CTCAAGCTTACCATTCGATCGCGACCTCTTGACCGCGGTCGGTCGACCGCTGCGCTTCTTGCCCACAGGGGAGTGAAGGCGGCTCCGAGGAAACGGCGCCGCGGACCCATGATCGCCTCTATTGAACTTGAGGCCAGAACTGCTCACCGAGGAACTCTCCTGACATCGCGCTCGTTGCAACAATCTGCGTTACCTCGCGCCCGCCTTCTGCGCATAATTCCACGATGTTTTCGCGAGCGGCACGGTGCGCCTGGCAACTTCCGTCGCCTTGGTGCTGGCGGCAGTGCCATCTCGGATGCGCGCCGCGATGCCTTGAGTCATGCCGACCAATCGAAAGAGATTATACGCAAAATACCAATTCAAGTCCGGCAGCTCGCTGCCCGTGTAGGCGCAATAGATTTGCGCGGCTTCGTCCATGCTCGGGATATTGAGCGCTTTCAGGTCGGCGTCCGCAAGGCCTGGCCTGATCCATTGCATCAACAGATAGGTAAAATCGGAGATGGGATCGCCGAGCGTCGACAATTCCCAGTCGAGTACTGCGGTCACGTGCGGCTGCTTTGCATGAAAGATAATGTTGTCGATCCGATAGTCGCCATGCACGATGGAGACAAGTTTCTGCTCGGGGATCGTGTTTGGCAGCCACTCAATCAGCTTTTGGACCTCCGGGATATATTGCGTCTCTGAGGCGCGGTACTGCTTGGTCCAGCGATCGATTTGGCGTACGAAATAATTGCCGGGTTTTCCGAAGTCGGCAAGCCCGATCCTATCGGGATCAAACATGTGCAGCCTCGCGAGAGTCTCGATCTTGCTGCGGAAAATCTTTGCCCGCATGTCGGCAGGCTGGCTTGGCAAAGTCGGATTCCAATAGATGCGTCCTTCCTCCATCGACATGATGTAGAAGGCCGCGCCAATGACGGCATCGTCAGTGCAGAGCGCAAATGCATGTGCAACCGGGAAGCCCTGCTGGCCGAGGGCCGAGATGACGCGGAACTCACGATCGACCGCATGCGCCGACGGCAGCAACTTGCCGAACGGCTTTCTTCGCATCACGTAGGAGCGACCGGGACTGTCGAGTCTGTAGGTAGGATTGGATTGGCCTCCCTGAAACTGTAAGATAGTCAAGGGGCCGGTATAGCCATCGACATGCTTGCGCATCCAGCGATCGAGACGGTTCTCGTCGATTCGATGTCGACCTTCGACGGGTCTCGTGCCCGAGAACTCCTCGTCCTTCCTGAAGCCATCGGCCAAGGTGACACTCCTCGAAATTGTTGAAGCGTGCCGCTTCATTGATCACGGAGCAGCTCCATACGTCCGAACTTCAAGTCGATCGTGCGGCAGTGCACTCCATCGGGGCCATCCGTCAGACGTATGGTGCATGTCGAGCTTAGTCGTGCGGATTCCTCGTCTGATGCGCGGACACGGTCTGCATCGCCTGCTCGAACGATTCACAAGCTGCTTCGCCTCTAGCGACCAACACAGCAGCACACTTTTATCATCGAACCTCCTTTGCGGATCTCGGCCGCTTAACTCGCTCAAGAGTGACTTCTTTTGGCGCTTCGATCGGGCGCATCTAACGCTGACGTAGATCTCATTTTCCACATGCCGACAATACGATCCTGACTTTCGTGGGAGCGGGCTGCGATGATGCGCAAGATCCCGTTCAGGGTGAGCGACGACTAATGGCGCAGCGCAGCATCTCTCACTGTCGAGGAATGCGCGCGAATTCGATCCGGATGATCCCCGCATCATTAGCGGCATCGCTCATTCGTTCAGTTCGCTCATTCGTTCAAATGGCTTCCGCTAGCGCGATTTCACACCCGATTTGTCATCCGACTAAAACTCTACGATCGTTTGTGGCAGGGGCAAGGGTGGTGTCTGGAACCCCGTGTTCGGAGCGCCGGCTCTTGCTCGCGCTACGGACAGGCAAATGGTCGCCCCCCTTGCGGTCAAAGCGTATCGCTCGCCCGCTACGGAAACAAGGGAAGCACAAGACGGTGATTGCACTTTCGCGCATATGGCGCAACTTCGACGCCCCCGCAGGTGCTGAGGTGCCTGCAATGCTGCTGACGAGGTGAGGCGCATGACTACCGATCTCAGAACGTTTCTGCTCAGCTGGATAACGAACGCCGTTCGCGCACCGAGCCTTCCTGAGAAACCGACGCTACCAGCGTGCCGTCACGCCTGAAGATCAAGCCGCACGCAAGGCCGCGTCCGCCTTGTGCGCTCGGCGACTCTTTGGCGTAAAGTAACCACTCGTCGGCCCGAAAGGGACGGTGGAACCAAATTGCGTGGTCGAGGCTCGCCGAAATCATGCGCCCGTCGAACAGAGTGCGGCCATAGCGCACCGTGATCGCATCGAGTAGCGCCAAATCTGAGGCATAGACCAGCGCGCACATGTGAATCGTCGGATCATCGGGCAGCTTTGCTGCGGCCTTCATCCAGATATGAAAGCGGCCGTCATCGATTTTTTGACCGACATAACGGCCAATCTCGACAGGACGCAATTCAATCGGGCGATCGCGGTCATAGTAGCCGCGGATGAACTCCGGTATGTCGGCGAAGTTCGATCGTTTGAATATTTCTTCTGCAGCGAGCATTTCGGGCGGCAGAACAGCGGGCATATTGTTTTGGTGATCGAAAGCGCCCTGTTCGCCTGCATGAAAGGACACCATGATGGAAGAGATGGGCTTACCGTGCTGGATTGCGGTCACGCTCCGTGTCGAATAGCTTTTGCCATCACGCAGCCCTCGGACTTCGTAGATGATCGGAACCTGGGGGTCACCGGTCTGAATGAAATAGCCATGTAGCGAATGCGGCAGCCTGTCTTTCACGGTGCGACATGCCGCGACCATCGCCTGCGCTATCACTTGCCCACCGAATACCCGTTGGAGGAGAGGATTCGGATTGTTGCCGCGAAACAGGTTCACCTCGATTGGCTCAAGGTCGAAGATGGAGAGCAGGTCGATCGAGGTTTTGGACATTGACGCGCCTTTGTTCTTCTTCGGCATCATTCCCTGTATGGCAGCCCTGCGATGAAGCCGAAGTCCGACATCGAGCATCCTTTCGAGCCATAGCGCCGGGGACCCTCGTTCTGGTCTATCCGGTTTGCAGCTTATGGCGGGGCAACTGCAACTGTGCTGGCGTATTGACATCGTTTCGCAAGCAACGACACGCTTCGTTCAACTCCTGCGCCGGGACTACCGTGTTCGACCTTGCCATCGATGCTTCCTGCCCAGCAATCACCGTGCCACGGTAAGGTGATGCGAAATCGATGTCCTCACCCCGCCGGCAACGGTAGTTGCGTTGAATGTCGGAGTGCCAACATAGACTCAACCGGACAAAGGCCGAACGCGACAATGCACATGAGCGAGGGTTGGACGCCTCGCGGCTCGGAATCGACCGCCATGGGATTCTCGACGCCATATCACGTTTGTATGGAAGTGACGGCTCAGCGCTGCTCACGCACTGAACCTTCTTGGGCGACAGACGCGACCAATGTGCCGCCAGGCTCGAAGATCAAGCCGCGTACGAGGCCGCGTCCGCCTTGTGCGCTCGGCGACTCTTTGGCGTAAAGCAGCCAGTCGTCTGCTCGAAACGGTCGGTGAAACCACATTGCGTGATCGAGGCTTGCAATCATCATACGTTTGTCGAACAATGGCCGATCATAGCGAGCCGTCACCGCATCGAGCAGCGGGTAATCGGAGGCATACGCCAACGCGCACATATGCTGCACTGGATCGTCGCGCAGCCTCGTCGCTGCCTTGATCCACACATGAACGCGACCATCTTCAGTTTTTTCACCGATATAACGGCCGCTCTCAACCAGGCACAACTCTATCGCGTAGTTCTGGCGGACGAAGTCAGTCGTTTCGCAAAATGTCGGCTGCTCAGGCGTTTGCACTGCCATGAGGGTATCCGGAAACGGCACGCAGGGCATCTTGTCCTGGTGGTCAAGAGCGCCGTCCTCGTCGGCATGGAAAGAGACCACGATGGAGCAGACTGCGGTGCCATGCTGGATTGCGCTGACGCGGCGCGTCGAATAGCTCTTGCCGTCGCGCAGCCGTTCGACCTCGTAAATAATAGGCGCCTTTGGGTTGCCGGGCCGGATGAAGCAGCTGTGCAGCGAATTCGGCAGCCGTCCCTCCACCGTGCGGCATGCCGCAGCCATCGCCTGCCCAATCACCTGGCCCCCAAACACCCGCTGCGCGTTGGTGTTCGGACTGTTGCCACGAAACAAGTTCATTTCCATCGCTTCCACCTCCAAGATAGCGGGCAGGTTGATCAGGCTTTCGGACATTGATGCGCATTCCCCTTCTTGGGCGTCATACATGGCATGCTGCCATAAACAGAACTTTCGAGGTTTCGGAGCGTTGTCTCGCACCGCATGCCGCCAGCGTAAATTCGCGGAACGGCACGCGGCGGTGCTGCTGTCTATTGATTTGGATCAATCGTGGCCCTCTCATTGTACCGCTAGGAATGATACCTTTCCCTTTCAACGTCACCGCAGCAATCGGCATGCCATGCATCCGCTGTGCACGCCAGTTAAGACACATCCATCTACTTCGAGCCGCGCCTGAAATACTTCGACCTTAGCGTCGTGCTCCGAACATACAGATTTGAAGTCTGACAGAGCTGAGCATGACAACGATCGCGCGAAGGACAACGGTCGCCTCTCGTGCCGAACGCTTGCGAGGGGATGCCCGTCACAATCATCGCGCCAGCGCGCTTGGTACTAGGTTCGGCAGATGGACTGAACTCTAAAGCTCCGTTCCCGCGCTGCCTTGGAGACGCAGAACCAGAAGTCGCTTGCGAGACGCTGTGGGCCTCTGTAACTCTCGCGAGAGTCAGCTGCAACGAACCGCCTTTCGGCTCCTCGGCGAGGTGAGCTACTGCCCATCGACGGCTATGACGAGCATTATCGCCTCCTCATCCTCGGCGCCCTAGGGTACGCGCTAGGGCCGATCGACATTCATTGCATCCAGATCATGGCGGCTGCGAGATGGATGAAGCCGGTAAAGTTGGCGGTCCGCCTGTCGTAACGGGTGGCGAAGCGCCGGAAGTGCTTGAGTTGGTAGAAGCAGCGCTCGATGCGGTTGCGCTGTTTGTAGGCGTCGGGGTCATGCGGGATGATGATCCTGCGGGTGCGGTTTGACGGGATCACCGCCGTTGCGCCGATCTCGGCGATGATCGCGCGCAGGGCGTTGCTGTCATAGGCTTTGTCGGCCAGCACGGCATCGCCGCTTTGCCCGTCAAGCAGCGTGGGCGCCTGGGTGATGTCGCCAACCCGTCCGGCCGTGACGATGAAGCGGAGCGGACGGCCGAGGGCATCGGCCAGCATGTGGATCTTGGTGGTCAGTCCGCCTCGGGAGCGCCCCAGCGCCTGATCTTTGGCCCCCCTTTTCCGCTCGTGGCCTGCTGGTGGGCGCGAACGATGGTGCTATCAATCATCAGATACTGGTTGTCGCGATCGGCGGTCAGCGCGGCGAACACGCGCTCCCAGACGCCGGCATGGCACCAGCGGCTGAAGCGCCGGTGCACGGTCTTCCACTTGCCGTACCGCTCCGGCAGATCACACCAGTGCGCGCCCGACCGTAACACCCATAAACACCCGTTCAAGAACAGGCGGTTATCCCGGGCTGACCGTCCGGGGTCGCCAGCTTTGCCTGGCAGCAATGGCGAAATCTTCGCCCATTGCGCCTCGTTCAACTCGTATCGTTTCGCCGCCATCATCCGCTCCGCGTCGAATCACGGAACTCTATGAATCAGCGATCAATCCGCTTGGGAATCCTGAATGTCGATCGGTCCTAGCGCTGGTGCCAGCCGCGGGTTCGGATCCGCAACGGCTACGCAGCGCAGTCAGCGAGATCAGAAAGGTGCACGCTTCATACTACGCCGGTACGGCACTTCTCTTGGCCACGCTCACGCCATTAGCCCTGGTCTCAAGCAGGACATTTACACCACGCGCCTTATCTGACATGACTATGATAGCGTTCACATCTCCGTTTCCGCCGCAAAGCGCGACCTCCAAGCGTGCCCGGGATCGTTCAAGGCAGACCAAGATTTTACGCCTTCGGCGCCTTTTCGGGATTGTTTTGGGCGCCGCAACGCTGGCTGTGCCAAACAGCGCCTCGCCATAGCGGCAGAAGTCGTGCCCCACTGGGCTCCGAACCCGCATGGGTGCCGCGCCAATTCGCTTGACATCTTCAGCTAGGCCAAGTCAACCCAGCAATGTCTGGCCATTCTTGGCGACGGTAACTTGGCGTTCCCGAACATGAGCTTCGAACGAAATCGAGTTGCCGTCCTGCCAAAGATTGACAGTAATGATCTCACCCGGAAACACGGGGGCAGAAAAGCGGACGCGATGACGATGAAAGGCAGAGGGATCGTAGTCAGCATAGGTCTGCAACACGGCTCTGCACGTCAGTCCATAGGTGCACATGCCATGGAGAACGGGCCTGGGAAAGCCCGCTCGGCGCGCAAATCCCGGATCGCTATGTAAGGCATTTCTATCACCGGACAAACGATAGATCAGCGCTTGGTTGGGTTGGGTCGGGATATCTACTGATCGGTCCGGTGCTCGGCGAGGTATTTGATGCGGCTTGGGCATTCCCTCCGATGGTCCGTCAAAGCCCCCGTCGCCCCTCGCAAACGTCGACGAAACGATTGTGGCGATCTTGTCCTCCGTGCCGTCTTTAACGATGACTTCGTTCTGAATGATCGCCCCTTTCTCCCTTCCCTTGTCGTACACGCCGCGCACACGCGCATCCGCAGTAACCTCGGCTGCGATGGGAATCGGTTTGTGAAACGTGATGTCGCGTTCGCCGTCAAGAACCATGACGCGGTTGAGGTCGATGACCCCGGGTCGTGCCCCCCATACGCAGACCGAAGCAAAAGTCGGAACAACCTTTAGCGGCTTGGATGTTGCAAATGCCTCGTTGACAAACTGCAGCTCCTCTTCGTTCAGAGGATCGGAGCCCATGCCGACCCCAAGCGCGTAAAGCATCACCTCCCGATCGCTCCACGAATAGGGCACGGCTTCGGTCTTGAGGTCGAGTATGGCCGGATAGTCGATCGGCATCAGCCGCTCCTCGTTCTCGTTACCATGGCGTCAGGCCCGCTTACAGAGCGGCAGTGGCGGTCCACTGCTCCATCAGCTCTCGTCCTCGTCAAGTCCGGTCTCCCGGCCAATTCTCGTATTGATGAACGCAACCAGCATTTTCAGGCGCGGCACCATTCCGCTCTCCGAAGCTGTTGCCAACGCCACGCGCTTCTATGCTCGCCTTTTGTCCAGCAACACACATGTGAGTACGAGCATCGCGCGTCTTCCTTGACTTGGCACCCTGCTCAGAGTTGTTGAACTTCACTAGCAACGGCCATGCCAGAACCGTCAGCGCGTTAAGCGTCTGATGCCACATGGCCTTCCGACAACGCCCTCATGTTCCGCACCCGACGGGGGCTTGTGCCTGTCAGCAAATGGACACCGCTTGACGCCCAAAGGCACAGCCTAAAGGCCCATCGAACCCCTTGCACACTCCATACCCGGCTGCTCCCTTGGCGGAATTCCAATTCCATGCACCCAGACTGAGCTCAGCAGCCAACGTTCAAAGCTTGCCGATAAGGCCTAGTACGGCGCTATATGCCGCCATTCCTCCTTGGCGGCACCAAGCCGCCGACTCCTCGAATCGCGCTGTCCGCCGATCGCACCATGATCCATGATAGGTGTGAAAGCGTTTCCTGTTTGTCGTTTAGATAGGCGATTGGCATGGCCATGCAGCTCGACCCTGTTAGTCAAACGGGCAACTTGATCGCGCCCGGGATATAGTCATCCTTAGACGCGGCAAGCGGCGGCGAATGACCAGCCCGCCGACACGGCAAGTTGCGCCAACTCTGCGCAAATCAACTTCATCCGACAAACATATCTTACAGTCAACCAAGGTCCTGAACCAGACGGGGCACGGAACCGGATGATGCTCACGAACGCTAACGACCAAGTCCATTCGCTCACGTGCGTTCTCATGAGGTCGAGACGGATCAGGTCGTGCCAACTTAATTAGCGACCTTTTTTGCGGACCCACCGAGCGCATCGTGCGTAGCCTGCCGTTCGAATAGCCCCCGATAGATGCCGCCAGCTCGAGTCAGGGAGCCGTGGTTGCCCTGCTCTACGATCTCACCTCGATCGAACACCAGAATGCGCTCGAAGTTGCGTACCGTCGATAGCCGGTGCGCAATCACGATCGAAGTGCGTCCCTTCATCAACCGCTCCATCGCCTGTTGGATCAGCCCCTCCGATTCCGAATCGAGGCTTGAGGTGGCCTCGTCCAGAATCAACACCGGCGCATCCACTAGGAATGCACGCGCTAGCGCGACCCGCTGCCGCTCACCGCCCGACAGCTTTACACCGCGCTCGCCGACCAGCGTGCCAGACCCCTTCGGCAGCCGTACGATGAAGTCATGCGCATTGGCGAGCCACGCTGCCTGCTCGATCGCTGCCACGCCTGCTTCTGGCCGCCCGTAGGCAATGTTCTCAGCCAGCGTGCGGTGGAACAGCATCGGTTCCTGCTGCACGACCGCGATCTGGCTGCGCAGCGATTGCTGTGTCGCCTTGGCAATATCTTGGCCGTCGATCAAAATCCTGCCGCCAGAGAGATCATAGAGCCGCTGCACCAATTTGATAAACGTCGTCTTGCCCGATCCGGAACGGCCGACAAGTCCAACGCGTTCGCCGGCGCGGATGTCGATTGACAAGGCATCGTACAACGGCGCGCGGTGATCCCCATAATGAAAAGTCACGTCCTCAAACGTGATTCTCCCGCCGCGGATATCAATCGGTTTGGCGCCCGGTGCATCGATGATGCCCATCTGCTCTCGACTGATAGTAACAAGTTCCATCATGTCGTTCACAGAACGCTGCAGATTGTTGATGTAGATGCCGACCTCACGCAAATAGGCGTGGATGACGTAGTAGCTCGTCAGCATATAGGTCGCGTCGCCCGCCGAGGCACGCCCTGCTATCCAGAGCAGGATCGCGCCGCCCATTATCAAACAGCGAAAACACAAAAGCATCACGTGCTGCACGATGAAAGTCGCGTTTCCGCGCTGCCACGTGCGCGACATCCGTGCCTGCCATTGTTTGACAACACCATCGAATCGCGCATCCTCACGCGTCTCTGCGCCGAATGATTTCACCACGGCGTTGCAGGTGAGCGCATCTGCAAGCGTGCCGCCAACCTTGGTATCCCAGGCATTGGATGCTCGGGCCGTTGGCGCGATATAGCCGATCGTCATCACTATCGTGACCGCGACGTAGATGACCGCGCCGACAGTGATCACGCCGCCGAGCCACGGCCAGTGCAGACTTAGCAAGATCATTGAGCCTACGAGCACCACGAGCGACGGCTATAATGCCATCAGAACGGTGGTATTGAGCAGGTCGAGCGCAGACATGCCGCGCGTGATCTGGCGAACGGTCGAGCCGGCAAAGGAATTGGTGTGCCAATCAGTCGAGGAGCGCTGCACCCGCACGAAGGCTTCGTATGTTACATCAGCGATCGTCTTCAGCGTGAATGGCACAATTGCCTTGAGGCCAACAAATCGTAGGATCAGCGAGATGAGACCCAGGACCACGATACCGCTGAATGCAACCAGCGCCGCATGCCGGGCGGCCGGATCGTACGGACCCGGCGTTAATGCGTCAACGAGATGGCCCGAATAAACCGGCATGAACAAGTCGGCGATCGGTGCACCTAAGAAGCCGACGAGAACGATCGCGAGGCGAACAGGCTGCTTCAGCCAGTGCTGGAAGACGAATGGTATGACCTCACGGAGCGCGGCGGGTCGTTTGTCATCCTGAACATTCATGGCGCGATTAGGCGGCACTCACAGCGCGAGCCAACTCCATCTGAATTGGCGCACGATGGCGCAAGGCACTACTAGGAGAGGCATTGAAAACCGGTTGTTGGATGTCCTGAAAGAGCTGGACGTCGGCTTTATCAACGCCGGCGATCAGCGGCACGGCCTAGATTCCTTCAAGAGCAGCAGGCGCAGACAAGCGACCGGTGTTCCAGGCATGATCCGGTAGACCGTCGCCCATTTGGCCGACGAGGCGCGGCTGACACATGTATCGGTCACAACCTGCAAGCGCGAGCTTTGGGGCCGTGTAAGAGAATTGCCCTGCCTTTGTTGATGGGTGCACGATGTCGCTCGCAAACAGTTTGCGTCACGTCTCGACAAGCCGCGCATTCCTTTCAGATAGGACGCTTGGTGCAGGCGCTGGCTAACTCCAACGATAACAGATCTACTCAGTCTAGCCATTATCTTGTCCTTGCCCGGCACATGCAACGTGCAACCGAACTGCTTTGTCTGCATGTCGGCTGCAGCACCTGGCTGTGCGATTGATGGTTCGAATGTCATAACGTCTCGAACAACTGCAACAGCGCACTAAGGTCGACTTGCGCTACTATTGCTGTCTTTGAGTAGCAACAGCCGTGCCAACGATCTGCATACGTGACAAGCCGTTGTTTGGGGATATAAAAACCCGCATGCCACCGAACAGCTGCTGTCTAGAGCGCGACAGTCGTCATACTTGCCGTTGGAAACCAAACAACATCTGCGGCCATTTGCGCCCGAATGAATGCCCTACGGCCTCCTCGATCACGGCTGAGCTGACCCCAGCAGACGCCACCAACGTCAGAATTCGTGCTGGCTAATGGGAGTCACAACTTAAGGTTCGGCACGTAAAAGTTCTTTCTTTCTCAGAGCTGCTCATGCGGTTCATGTGGGTGGCACGGCGATTGCTACTGCGGAACACGCAGCAAGCTCGAGGGCGGTGGAGTTCGTTCGGACGTCGCTGGTGAAGATAGCTAGATCGCTACAATCATGCGCGCGGGCACGATTTGTGCTCTCAAAGAACTCAATTAGTTCGCTGAGAACCTCCCCTGCCCGCCAACGAGAGCGCTGTAGCGTTCTAATCGGGACATGCCATGACGTTTAACCCGAGTGAGGGATATGGCCGACAATTTCATCGACAGACTGTGCAAGTCGCTCCGCAAGGGTTCGGTGCTGACTGGCACGGACATTGACTCTCGATATTACCACGATTTGGCCGGCAAACCGGTCGCGAAGCCGCGAGCGGTCGTCCGTCCAAGGACGACGGAGGATGTCTCCGTCTTGCTCCGGCTCTGTCACAGCGAAAAAGTGCCATTAACGACCCAGGGCGGCATGACCGGATTGGTGCGCGGCGCTCTGCCGAATTCCAGTGAAATTGTGCTTTCGATGGAACTTATGAATGCGGTCGAGGAGGTGGACGCCTCCTCAACCGCAGCTGTGGTGCAGGCCGGCGCGCCGCTGCAAAAGGTACAGGAAAGGGTCGGGCAGGAAGGCTACATGTTCCCACTCGATCTCGGTGCGCGCGGTAGCTGTACGATCGGGGGCAACATCTCGACAAATGCCGGCGGGAATCGCGTGATTCGGTATGGCATGATGCGCGACTTGGTCCTTGGCCTGGAAGTCGTTGCCGCCGATGGCACGGTGCTACAGGGCTTGCGCAAATACATCAAAAACAATACCGGCATTGACCTTAAACAGCTTTTCATCGGCAGCGAAGGGACTCTCGGCGTGGTGACGCGAGCCGCCTTGCGCATCTTCCCCGCGCCTACTGAGCGCCAAGTTGCGCTTTGTGCCCTACCCTCCTTTGCACGAGTTATCTCGATCTTGGGGATGGCGCGGAAACATCTGGGCGGAGAACTGACGGCATTTGAAGTGATGTGGAACGAGTACTACCGACTTGCGCTTGAGCGCGTGAACGGCCTGGTCCGGCCGCTGCCGGTCCATTATCCTTTTTATGTCTTGATCGAGGCCTCCGGTGACGATGCCCATCGCATCCATGCCGATCTCGAAAAGCTTCTTGATATGGCAATGCGCGCGAACATGATTGCTGACGCGACGCTCTCGATGTCAAATGCATCTGCAGCAGCGATATGGCGCATTCGCGATTGTAGTTTGGAACTTGCCCGGACGTTTCCTTATGCTGCGCGTATTGCCCTTGACGTCAGCATAGCCCTCAACCGAATGGATCAGTATGTGAGGACAATTGCCGAGCGTATGAGGGAGATCGATTCCTGCGCATTTGCGATCGTGTTCGGTCACGCCGGCGATGGTAATCTGCATATCGAGCTACATCATGAGCACACGCCCGACAGGCGCCAGGAATTGGAGGCGCTTGCTTATCAGATCACCAGTGAATTCGGCGGATCGATCTCAGCGGAACACGGCATCGGCATAGTTAAGCGGCCGTACCTGAATTTGAGTAGGACGTCGGAGGAAATCGAAACGATGCGTGCGCTCAAGCGAGCGCTCGATCCGAACAATATCCTGAACCCGGGACGCATTTTCACGATGTGAGAGGATGCGAGCACCGAGCGGGAAGCTCGGCGTGAACGGCCAAACCTGTGCAAGGCCTTTCCTGCAGGTTGAGGTCCAACGCTTGTCATGGCCCTGGCCCGGCCTCCTCGCAGTTCATGGGTTGCTTCGCTCGACATCCATAAGGAGAATGCTGATGCGGCGCGCGCTCGGACTGGTCGCATAAACAATTCGGCTCAAGCTCAGCTCTCACCTTTGGCGGAGATAGAGCTCGCCCCCGATTCAAGGAGGCAATGGTTAAACCGCGCCTGCTCGTCACGGGGAACAGCTTGCAAAGTCTCAATTGTTCTTCGCGTGCCGTCCAGCAGCGGCTGGCGAAATCGGTCGATCAGGATCATCACCTATCCTGAAAGCACCGCGAAGGTGCTACCTCGATCACAGTTGTTACGTGCTCGCGCGCCACGCTTGTGCGGATGAGTGGCTTGTTCCGTAACGGAAAGAGACTGGTTATTTCCGTTACAAGGCCGTCGCAGAGGCGCGAACCCAGTCTTGCGGCGCGAGGCGCTGGCACCGGCGACGACTATGAGGTGCACCGGCGCGCACAGGCGTTCTTTGGTTACTAGACAACCTTACGCCACTGAGACGAAGTCCTCCCGGGCTAGGTGCGCCCCGGCCGAGCCGATCCTCCCCGCTGGTAGAATTCTGTTAGGCGTCAAGCCAAACCGGACCACGAACTCTCGCCGGTCGAGGATTTAACTGTTCCCGGTAACGGGGCGTCGTTTTGCTGAACCAGACCAGACGTCTGCTGGGCACGTGAACTTTATAGGAACAAGTCGCCATGCCAATTACGGAAGAATCGTGCCCCGCCAGCCGCCCAAAGCGGCGGCCCTGAGACTGCGTTGGTCATCAAAGCATAATTGCGACCATGAGATTGAGTAAGGTTTCAAAAGCGTCGTCACTATCCAGGATGTGAATGCGTTTCATCCAAAAGCGCAGTTTTACTAATTGGTACTGCCGGGTAGCAGAAACGCCGGCCATTAAGCGACATCGGTACGTTTTCCGTCAGACAATGCTTTGAGGACTGCATCATCATGCAGGCCGCGCTCCGACTGTAGGCCCGGTGCTGGAGGCACCAACTCGATATTGGCGCAGGAACGCCCGCAAGCTCGAAATGCGTGTAGATGATCATGCCGTGCGCTTCACGGACCGATCTCGCGGCTCCAATCGTCGCCTAACATGGCTTGCGCCAATTTGAGCTGGCGTGATGTTGAGGTCGCAACCAAGGTATGTATTGACCGCCTATCAACTTCCGACCTACAGCTCGCGGGTTCGTCCCGGGAGTTCTGTGCCCGTGGCGCCTTGGTCGGATGAATCAATAATGCGAAAATGACCTCAGTAGGGATCACTCCGTCCACGGACGAGAATGACAAATGCAAGACAATTTCCTGGTCGTCCGCATCGCTTGCATCTGTTGGTCATGCTTAGCTCAAATATTTAGATTTGCGCACAACGCTCTCCCTAACATTCTTCGCGATGCCACTTATGATGGGATTTCAGAAAACAGGCGTCCTGACGTCGCGGGCGGCCGGCTGTTGATCGGTAGAGTGATAGCATGACGAGTTCGAGCAGGCGGCACGTGATCATCATCGGCGGCGGCGCCAGTGGTGTGCTGCTTACCTACCAATTGCTGCATCGGCCGACGAGCGATCTACGCGTCACCCTGATCGAGCAGCGTCCCGATATCGGCCGGGGCATCGCATATCATACGGGTAACCCTGATCACTTACTCAACGTACGCGCCTCAAATATGAGCGCGCTGCCCGACAAACCAGACCATTTCTGGCGCTGGCTGAGCTCGCGTGATGCAGGCGCGCCGCTGTGTCTTGATCCCTACTGTTTCGTGCCACGACGCATCTACGGCGATTACATCGCGAGTTTGCTCGAGCAACAGACAGCCAACCCTATGGACGCACGGCGTCTATCGATTCTGCAAGGTACTTGCGTCGACATCAACGAGGGGCCCGCCTGCGTGTCGGTTACGCTGGATGATGGCAGATCGCTAGTGGCCGATACAGTCGTTCTTGCAACGGGACATGATACGAAGGCTAACCGCCCGGCTCATGTAGATCCCTGGGCTCCGCGGTCGTCCGCTCTTATCGACACTGATGCAACCGTATTGATTCAGGGCACGGGCCTTACCATGGTCGACTATGTCCTGTCGTTGCTGCGTGACGGCCACCTCGGACCGATCGTGGCGATGTCACGGCGCGGCCTGCTCGCAAAACCCCACCGTCACGTCGATGCTTTGCAAATTGATGAGACGGATGTTCCTTTCGGCGCCGGTATCAACAACCTGCTACGCTGGCTTCGCGACCTAATTGACCGGAATGCGGCCCAGGGTGGCGATTGGCGCAGTGTCATCGATGGCCTTCGGCCCTATACCCAGCGGCTGTGGCATGAGCTCCCCAGGGCATCAAAACACCGCTTTCTCGAGCACACGCGCGCCTGGTGGGACGTGCATCGGCACCGGATGGCTCCCGAAGTCGAAGCACGCATCACCCAGGCGCTTGACAGCGGACAACTCACCCTGATGGCTGCAAAGGTGGCCAGCATCGAGCCCAATAGCACCGGAGCCAGAGTCACGTACCGCCGCCGGGGCCATGCCAATCCCCTCGAGATGCAAGTCAACACCTTGGTCGATTGCACCGGCATCGTCAAAGATCCGCGCGCTACGCTCAATCCAGCAGTGCGTAGTTTGTTCGATCGTGGTCTAGCCCGGGTCGACCCACTCTGCATCGGCATTGAGACGGATCGCAATTGTGCGATCATCGAGCGCGACGGCACGCCTTCGTGCCGCCTGTTTGCGGTCGGTCCGATCACACGTGCGACTTTTTGGGAAATCGTGGCGATACCCGATATTCGCAACCAATGTGCTGCACTTGCGGCCCTCCTCGTCAATACGGCAAGGGAGTATTGACCAAAACCGCAATCATGAAACGCGTCTGACTATTGGACCTCCCGCCAAGAAATGCCGCTCTTCTTGAGGTCCATACCATAAGACAAAAGGGTCGCTATCTATGAACTTGTTCTGAGGTCCGCAGCACTTGCCCAGACGGCACGACTGCGGCGGAGGCGGACGATCTCTCCTTTGCACGAGAAATCGAAGGCAGCACGCGTTGGATTTGGCTCGCGCCAAGAAGGATACTCGTGCGCTCCGATCGGATCCGCACTATCAGCGCTTTTAAGAAGAGGTACTCAGGTGGACCGAGAACTAGCCCGCGATAAGAGCGCGGCCGCGCGATGACAATTGCCAGCAGGCTTATTGTGCTCCGTGACTAAGCCTTAAGAAGCCGGCCGGCTCGAACAAGATCGATCGTAGCCGGCAATCTCCCAAAATTCGCAAGCTGGCGTTAGGATTTCCGTTGCGGTCTCCCGCTCAGAACGCGGTGACATATTAAACACGCGAGCGCTTGCTCGTGACTTCGCCGCTTCTTCATCATCGCTTCGACCTCTGCGCGAAAAGCCTGGCGCGACGCATCACGCGAGTAGAACGTGTGACGCCCGGATAGACCGCGAGCTTGACGCGCGGCGCCGCAGCAAAGGTGAGCAACAGATCGAGCACAAGCTGCGAGCCAAAATAGGTCGTGGCGAGGCCGAACAGGCCATGTCCCACCAACATTGTCATCTTTGCGTCCGTCGCAAGGATCTGGCGCAGCTCAAACAAAGAGTGCGGGGGGGCTTACGCCAAAATCCCAGGCTCGCCAAACCGCGGCGTTGCTCAGCTCATAGTCCGGCCGCCAATTCAGCTTGCGCGAGAGGAGATCGCCGGTGGCGCTGGTCAGGGGCGCCAGAAGCGTGTCACGCGAGGGATCGCCGAATCCGAGGCTCCCTCCATCCATATATGGATGGAGGCCACGGACGGAAGCATCGAAGCGGCTGGCCACCCCGCCGTTGTTGTGGTCGAGCTCGCGGCGGAAGGCGTCGACATCGAAGCGGCCCGCGAGCCTGCGGCTCACCGCCTGGTCGATGCCGGTTAGTGCTGCGACCTTGTCGGCTAGCCGCGTGGCCGCTTCCTCCTCCGCCCTGCCTTTGACGAGGTCTGTCAACAACTCGCCGCGCGCGTAAGCTTCTACTTCGGCGAGATCGAGCGGTCCTTTGGCTTCGCGTGCAATTGCGACATAGCTCGGCAGCATTGCGACGTTTTGAAGAAGGCTAGTTCCGTCGAACACCGGCGAGATCATGATTAGGCGCTTGTTTCCGACGCCCTGTTGCATCTGCACTGGCGCACCATCTTTGGCCCGCGAATATCACCATAGTTTTCGCCCGCGACATACATTGGCGACAACAGCCTTTCATGCTTCTCGAGCCACCGGCGGATTACCAGAGCGAGCGAGCTGACATCGCCGTCCACCGAAAAGAACCGTTTGCGGACATCCTCGCCGGTCGCGACGAAGCGGCTATAGCCGGTCCCGACCGGATCGATAAAGACGAGGTCGGTGAAATCGAGCCAGGTCTCCGCATTCGGCTTCACGTCCGGAGAGGTCGATGGTGTGACCTCGTCAGCATTGATCGGCAGCCGCCAGGGACCGGCATTGCCGAGCTGTAACCAGGCCGACGATGCACCGGGCCGGCCGTTGAAGAAGAAGGTCACAGGGCGCGTGACGCGGTCGCTGCCGTCGAGTTGATAGGCGGTGTATGCGATGTCGGCCTGTGGCTCGCCCGTGTCGCTGAACAGGCGGATGGAGCCCGCGATCGCCGCAAATGCGAGCGTCCGACCGGGCAGCTCGAGCGTTCGCCTGGTGGTGGAGTCCGGCGGAAGTCGGCCGCTGACGGCGTGCAAGTGTTTGACTTGCGCGCGCGGCGGGACCGCCCTTCTGGTGGGCCAGCGTCGCGGCCCCGGGGCGCGACGGCCGATTGTCGGTCCAAGCGCTCCCCATCATGCCTCAGGCAAACAGGGCCAGTGCAACAGCAGTGCGGCGCAGCGCAGTCCTAGCGAAGTGCACCGAGTCTCTCCCGTCCCGGCCACACTTAGCGCGCATGAGGCGTGTCTCCCAAAAGGTGCAACGCGCTCAGCTGACAGCCAGGAACACCAAACCTATCAAGTCTGGTAGTACCCATCTCGCAGCTATCGGCAGCACGCCAGTCAGGAAGCCATGCTTGCGGACGCCAACCAGTTTTCCGACAAGAAAATGGATGAATTAGGGGCGCTTGGCGCGCGCGCGGCATTGGAAAACACAAATCTCGCCGCATAAATGCGCGTTGCGTACTCTCCTCGCCTGTTGGGCGCTTGGTTCGGGGGTAAACCTGGAGCGAGCACCGGCGCGCCCGGCAAGCGGACAAACTCAACACTACGTGTCCTCATGAAGGTAATGCATTTTGGATCCTTGCGCTAAATGCGAGGCGGGTCGCGAAGGCGCGATCCAAACGGGCGACGCATTCCTGAGTGCGCTTTCTGCTACCCCAACTTGATGCGCGCTGGGGAGGCAGATTGGAAACCTGCCTGGATCGCTCCCCGCGGGATGATCTTCAACGTGAGATGCGCGAGGAGTTCGGTCGCCGCTACGGTGGTCTGACCGGCACCAATCGCTGTCTCCTAGACGATTGACGTTCCAATCGCAATGAGCACAAATCGCTCCGATCCAAAAGCTCCCAGCAATGCCCAAACTCAGGCAACCCGGCCTTCCGCCTTGATCCCGGCCTATATCGTTCGCGCGGCCTCAAATGCGAAGGCCAATCCGACATAAACCTAGATACTCGGCAATAAAAAAGGGGCCGCTCGGATGACAAGCGGCCCAAGTCTAGGGAGGAAACGCCCAAGGAGGGCGGCGGCAGCGCGAGGCGCTACCGCACCGCAACAATACACGACCGCACTGCACACACAAGTCTTTTCGCCGGCGTTCGCATTCGTTTGCGGCGATTGGGTTCATCGCAGCGAGATCAGGTGCGAGGTCACGCTGATTTGCCGTGTCTCGGCTATCCTCTCTCATCCTCCGACAGTGCTCCCGCCAGATTCGCACCGCAGCGCCCGGCGAGAAACAGACGCTCAATCGCACGCAGGAGAGCTTCGCCCCCAAATTCTGGAGAAAAAGACGAGTTCTGATCCAAGCTTTCTACCGGCGTAGGAAGCCGGCAGACAGAACCTTCTCGCCAAGAACGGTCAGCAAGAAAGTTATGGACGCGCCAGACTGGAATGGGTGACGGACGTCGACGGCACGGAGATGCGGGTCTTCTTCTTCCCCGAGCCGGGAGAAAGCCGGAAAAAGCGGCCGAAAATCGGTCGCACGTCTCGCTCTTCGAGCGTCAGGCTATTTCACGCCTATAGGCTGCAGGGCTGCCAGAAACCCCAGCCGTTCGGCCAACGCAGCGTTCGTCGACTGGCTGAAATTTCGGCGGAAGTGGTCCGGGTCGCGATAGAGAAACTCACCATTGAACCAGACACGGCATCGCCCATCCGCGCACAAGGCGTTTCCCGGATCGAGGACGATGACATTGGGCCTCCCGGCCGACGCCTCGCGGACGACGTCCTGCGCAGGCTGCTGTACCTCGGTGAGATAGCGCCAGATGAGCGCTTCCAAATTCGCTGGGCAGGGACGTCGCAAGAGCGCTTGACCCGCCATGGCGCATGCTGTGGGATTTCCGACGGGCACCTTGGGAATGTCTACGAATAAGATCACCTTTTTGCTCGGTCCAATCTCATCGAGCAGGTCGCGAAGCGAGTCTCTCAGCAGCCGGAGCCCTATGGCTTCAGAGCGAACGTTCGAGTTGCCTCGATAGAGCATCGTTGGCAGGTCCGACCAGCGGGCGGAAAGAATGACGGTCCCGATCTCCGGCCGATTCCTCAGAAGCTCCAGCACCGACGCGCGTTGCCGGCCGCATTGACTGCTGTAAGCGGGATTGTCCGGCCAATATCGCTCGACTTTGCCGTTTTCGACGATTCCAGGGCATGGGTTGACGAGCCCAATGGCAGTGTTGTCGGCCAGTCCTGTCCAGTTGAGTATCGGCAGGAGATGCTCGGCGTTGCTGTCTCCCCAAACGAGTGCGCGATCGCGAGCCGTCGTCCAGGGTGCACCGAGAGCACAAAGATGCGAACTGCGCGCAGGCCCGGCAAACGTGGCCACTTCAATCGGCGCAATCTCCGGACACGGCCACTTCCACATCCCGTCCAGACTCCAGCCGACAATCAGCGTCACGGAAACTGTCGACAACAGTGCGGGCAGGATGCGACGAATCCGCCGCTCGTAAAACCACGCTAGGGAGAACTGCTGCGTTTTCATAGACGTGATCAAAATGCCGGTGATCAGGTATCCGGAAATGACAAAAAAGACGTCAACCCCGACAAAGCCGCCCGAGACCGCGGGAACCTCGTAGTGGAAGAGAAATACGAGCAGCACGGAGACGGCTCGCAAGCCGTCAATGTCGGCTCGGTAATTCGAAACCATTGGGATTGCCCCCGAATTTACGTCGCAGATCGCACGGCATGCGTGCACGCCAGTTTAGACCTCACGCGTCAAGCACCCGCGCATTCGCGCGATTTGCTTTGAGCCAAATCGCCCGCAAATTTGCCCGATCGGCTTGACCAAACTTTCATCGCCCCAAGTCCACCATTCAACTCGCAGCAATGGATTGCGATTGCCGATAGTAGCTCGCGACAATCTCTTCATACGCCGGACTTACAGACAGGTAGACGCCGAGCTCTTTGGCTCTCTGTTTGGCCTTGAGAATGTTCGGGGCCAGAATGTCGGGATAGTGGATTAGATTTTCCGTCTTATCGACCGCCTCATCACCGTCAATGAGGTGGATGAAGTTTACGAAACGAACGCCCAGATCAGCGGCCAACTCGATGAAGGCAGGCATGTCCTTGACGTTCGTATGTTGTCCGACATAATTGAAGTAAATTTCCGGTCTGCTCAATCCGCGTTGCTTCTTTAGCCCTTGGAAACTACGGATGTTGGCCACCACGCGGTCAAAACTGCTCTTATGCATGATGCCTTCGGCCACTTCCTTTGTCGCGCCGTGCAGCGAGATCGTTATCATGTCCAATCCAGCGTCCAGCAACCGATTGGCAAACGCTTCGTTCAAAGCCATCCCGTTGGACGTTACCGCCGTGAAAGCTCCGTTCGAGTTGGCATGGGCGACGAGATCAAATATCTCCTTGTTGAGCAGCGGTTCGGCATAGGCTCCGACGAAGTGTGCCGTTTTCACGCGCGCGCCGTTGGTGATCTTCTTGTACTCGGCCAGCGTAAGACGATAGTACGGATCGCGCTTCTTGCCTTGCACGTCGAAGCGTATGGCCGGCGGGCACATCGTGCAGGACACGTTACAGCGATTGAGCGTGTTGAAGTCCATATAAATCGGTAGGTCTGCCCCGGTCACCAACGGCTCCGGTGCCAGGCGCGCTTCCATCGGGAGGCCTGAGGTCTTCTGTTGCTCCATAAAGGCCGCCAGTGCGGCGGCGTGGAGTTCTGGATCCATGGGAAGGGGATTGAGGCCCAGCGACGGCGCCGCCTCCCGATACTCTTCGTAACGCTCGACGCGGCGGCCAAGGAGGGCAAGGACCGACGACGTGCGCGTGCCGTTATGGTACGCGTGCAAGGCCAGGTGAATCTGTAACAGCCAGGAGGGACCCTCGTGGCGATACTCGCATTTCCCGCAATACGGTTTGAGCGCGTGTCCCGTTAGGAGACCGCGGCGCACGGCTTGATATCGTTCACCC
Source organism: Bradyrhizobium sp. CCGB12 (assembly GCF_024199845.1). Lineage (NCBI taxonomy): Bacteria > Pseudomonadati > Pseudomonadota > Alphaproteobacteria > Hyphomicrobiales > Nitrobacteraceae > Bradyrhizobium > Bradyrhizobium sp. CCGB12. The sequence continues at coordinate 5,787,860 of NZ_JANADO010000001.1, forward strand.
TGCCAGACCGAGGCCAAGCCATCAGTCTGGCAATTGCCCATGTTGGTCTCGTCGTAGTAGGCGAAGATGCTCGACGCCGAGCAGAGCCGGATGCTGCCATCCGGCTCCATGCTCGGATTGGAGAATGGCAGCATGCACATTTTCGTCCGAGCTTCGCCTTCGGCGACCCGCGCCTTTTGAAGCAGCCCATCAAAGTACTGCCCGAACGGCTTCGTGCGCTCCGACCAATCCCAGGCCTTGACGTACTCAAGACTTTCCCCGGACAATCTGGCGAACAGTTCACGGTTGCCTACGAGCCGGCGGAGGGCATCCTTGAGCGCTGAAACGGATCTTTCAGGCAGAATAAACTCTCTCTGAAGAGGGCCGAGCGCCTGAGGTACGATTCCAACATCGGTTGTCACCACCGGCACGCCGCAGGCCATTGCTTCGAGGACCGGATTCGGCGTGCCCTCAATCTTCGACGTACACACGAGCACATCGATGCCCGCGTAATAATTCGGCATTTGCGCGTGTGGAATAAAGCGTTCCTTGCGGTCGGCGAACTGCATCACGATAGGTAATCCTTCGGCCTGCAGTTCTTCGATCGCCGGTTTGAGAATGCTGTTGACGCCCTTGAAGTCCTCGAGGGATGAAGCCCAGCCGCTATGTCCCACCCAACCGACCCTTACCAAACGGTCTCCCATGTGGTCGAACCGCTCCAGGTTCGTCGGACTGAACACGGTCAGGTCTACGCCATCCGGAAGAACCGCGTCCGGACGCGGAATGCTGCCGACAGCATCGTAGATCAGTCGCAGTCGTTCTGAGGAGACGTAGTACCCCGAGGCAAGGACGTTGAAGATCTTTGCTCGGGCGGACATATCCTCCGGCGAAAGGAAAAGGTGGTCATAGACGCTGATCGAGATGGTTTTGCATTCGATGAACCGACGCCGGAATTCAGGGTAGGTGAAACCGATGCGGCGCGCATAGTCCTCGAGCAAGGGCGTATCGATGATCGTAAGGAACTCTCGCCAGAAAACGTGGATAATATCGAAGCCTTCGGCGGCGACGAGCCCAAGTCCCAGGGCACTCGCACCACCCTCGGCGTACAATCCCTTTGAATTGTCCGCCAGCCAACGGCTGTGCTCGATTTCCCCCAATGTCGTGAGCGGGAAAATCTCGAACTCGTAGTGGTCGGACAAATTCCGCACCAGTTGCCGCGAAATATTGGCGAACGCCCATGAATCAGTGTCGGTCAAGAGCGCAACACGAGGACGACGCCGCGCCGCCATCGCCTCCTTCCGTTCTCCCCCGGCTTCGGAGCCAGGATCGCCTGGAGCGGCCCACCCTTGCTTCTGCTCGTTGGAGCGCATCCAGCTCTCGACTTCGTCACCCCAGATCTTAAAGCCCGTCTTGGCCTCAAGATAGCGGGCGGACTCGTACAGCGTCTTCCGCGAGAACCGAGTGCGCTCGTAGTCGGTATCACCGGACGTCTCAGCCTTCGGGTGATCATGTACGAGAAACCGAAGCGCGCTTGTGCCGATCTTCATGCCTTCGCGGAAGATCCGCAGCGAGAAGTCGATATCCTCGAAGCCTATCAACATGTTGTCGTCGAAGCCGCCGAGCCGATGGAATGAGCCGCGGTTGATGATTGAGGCTCCGCCAAACAGAAATGTGCTCAGGAAGGCCGTGTCGGTTGCACCGTCCGCGTCCGACCGAACATCGCTTCCCGGGACAATGATGGGATTGATCGTAAGGCGCGGACTCCCTTCCTGGATGACGGATTGCAGGCAGGCGCCGTGTGAGAACAGCGTCTTCAAGTCAGGATTGAGCAGCGGGAAACTCATGAAATGGCAGCCGAGGAGGGCCAACTCCCGTTGAATCTGTCGGATTGGATTGGAAAAGAAGAATATGTCGTTGTCGACGCTGATCACCCAATCGGTGCACGCCTGCTCCATGATGCGATTGCGGCCGCCGGCTACGCCGAAATTGCTTTCGAATTCGAGCAGGCGATAGCGATACGGAAACTCGGCGAGACAGGCCTTCAGTTGCCCTAGCTCTTCCGGGTTCGATCCGTTGTCGCCGATCAGCACCTCACCGGCAAAATTCGCAATATTCGCTGCGATCGACTTGAGAAGCTTGATCGAAAGGCCCGCTCGGTTCAGCGAAAGGAACGAAATGGTGAGGTTCTGCCCATTCGTTCCAATGTTTGGACCATAGCTTGATGGCGCAGCATCGCTCAGGACCGAGTGGCGCTCGTCGAAGAAATAGCGGGTCGACTGGAGACCGGGAGAAATAATCGTCATCTGACTGTCATCCGCCTAACCGTGATGCAATTCTTAAAATTTGAGACGTTTCGCGGCACCGATAAGGAGCGGCATTGCGGCCTTCGGGATCATGGGCTTCGCGCCGCGAGCCGCACGGCGAATGAGTCCCTTGGGCGTGCGTCGGCTCGTGGCCTCAAGCTCCCGCTCAAGGCTCGCGACTTGAGCAATGTAGCTCTCACGTTCTGCCTGGGTGTTGGACAGCATCTCTCGCAATTGATGGGCGTCCATCGCCATCTTCTGGACATCTGCTTGATAACGCGACTCTGTCGTGGCCAATCTTGACGTTGCGACTTGCAAGCGCTCCACCACGATTTCCGACTCCCGCTGCAATGCGAGGTTTTTGATGCGGTAGCGATCACGATCCGTCAGAAGCTCCACCGACTGAGAGCGCGCGACATCAAGTTCGGACACCCGCTGCTGCAATTGCTCGTCGACAAGCTCGAAACTGGCATGTGCATCCGCGATCGCTTTCTCCAGTCGACCAACGTCCACCTGATGTTGGACCCGGCAAGTTGTTAGCTCCGACTTCCCCTCCTGCACTTTCTCGCCGAGAATTTCGATCTCGCGCTGCAAAGCAACGCTCTTTATGCGATATCGATCACGTTCAATCCGAAGCTCTGCAAGCTGTTCATCCCGTTGGCGGATAGTTGCCTCCAACTGCAAGCGCAGTGCAGCGATGTCCGAGCCTGCTTCTTTGACCATCTCGATTTGTCTTCGCAGTTCGTCGGTCCGTTGATCCAACTCCGATTGAAGCACGCCAATCCGGTCTTCGGCGCCCATCATCACCGCGTAACTGTCCATGGAGATCGGAAACGCGGCCGTCGACTGAGGTTGAGCACCTTGTGCTCCCCATATACCGACGAAATAGCTGCACGTCCTAGGTCCGAATTCCTCGCCCGGCTTGCCCGGCACGATGGCAGCGTGCCCAGCTTCGGTCCCTTCAACCATCTCAACCTGCACAAGCGTGGAACTCGAGCGGGACGGCACTCGCACCGTTCCGAACCCGATCATTGCGCTGCCGATCAGCCATTGTACTTCTGGACCGAGCACCCTGGAGGTCAGGGCCTGAAATTCACCGATCGAATATTTCCGCTTATGATAGGGATTTCCTGATGACGAGTCTGGATAATACCAGTGGTCGTTGGGACAGGAGATGACGAAAACGGCGTTCGGCTTGGCCACCTTCTTGAGCGCAGTGAGATACGCCTCCGGATCATTCACGTGCTCGATGGTTTCGAGCGAGACGATGACGTCAAACTCCCCGGCGGAGAACTTCTCATCAATGCGGGTGGCGTCAAATTGATCGAAACTGATCCCAGGCGCAGCGAACTGGGATTGCGCGGCCGTGACCGCTTCGGTGGATAGATCAATGCCGTGCACCGAGGACGCACCCCAGGACTTCATGAAGAATGAGCCGTAGCCCTCGCCACACGCGATATCGAGAACGCGTTTGCGGACCACGTGCTGTTTGGCCAACAAATACCGCGCGATGTGAATCGACGCCTCAATTGCACTGTATGGTACGTCCTTTGAAAGGCCTAGTCTTTCCATCACGAGCCGATACACTCCATAGTTAGTCGCTCTTGGCGGCTCTGAAGCTCATGTTCTTGGTGCGTCTCTACGCCAATCGCGCCATCAATCGTAACGTCCCAAGTGCGATCCAGATCAATCAGTCCAACCGAGCGGAAGCTATCGATCACGCGGAAGGGGCAGATCCCCTTCGCATCGGCATGAACGAGGACCCCGCCGCGGTCGTTGATCGCAACACGCCACATGTACTTGCCCGCCAGAAGCGGCAAATTTGGAAATGTGACAGTGACACATCCTTCCCTGCCGCTTCGGTGTGGACTCATCCCCTCCATTAAAGTGGTGGTTCCACAAATGTAGAGACCGTCATGTCGATAGAGATTGAATACGAAGCTGATCCCATCTACCTGCGTGTCGGTCGTGGCTCGGAAGCGCATCGTTAGCTTCACCGTATCGTGCGAGTGCACCGTTTCGACAAGCGTTCCGTCTTTGGTATGCAGGGAGACGTCGGTGATTTCGAACAATTTCCCATGCGGCTGTTCAACTGGTTCGCTGGGCGCGGCCGGTCCATCAGAACCGATGCCGTCGGCACCTTCCGGCGCTGACGTTGTGGACGGCGCCGAACTCCGCGCGGAATTTTCCTCCGCATTTCGAGGGACGACTGAATCATCCGAAGGCTGGATATCCTCCAGATACTGGCCGGTGACCTCCGACGCGGAGCCGAACGCTGCGAGTTGCCCGTTCTTGAGGTAGACAGCCCGGTCGCACATTGACCTCACGAGATATCCGTCATGCGCGACAAGCAAGATCGTACAGCCTGCCTCCTTGATCTCGTAGAAGCGATTCAGGCACTTCTGCTGAAACGGCGCATCGCCGACGGCGAGGATTTCGTCGACAATGAGGATTTTTGGATCGACATGGATGGCCACCGCAAAGGCCAACCGGGCATACATGCCACTCGAGTAGGTTTTTACCGGGCGTTCGATATAGGATCCGATGTCCGCGAAGCGGACGATATCATCGTACTTTCGGTCGATCTCCGTACGGTCCATCCCGAGTAACTGGCCGTACACCATGATGTTGTCGTGACCCGTGAACTCCGGGTTGAAGCCAGCACCGAGTTCGATGAGCGGCGCCACGCGGCCCTTTACCTGAACGTCGCCCTCTGATGGAGTTAGCGTTCCAGCCAATATCTGCAACAGTGTTGACTTGCCCGCACCATTCCGTCCGATCACGCCGACGGTCTGTCCTTCGGCGATTTCAAAGCTTACGTTCTGCAGAACAGTGATTTCTTGATAAAATTGCCGATCTCGCCAGATCATCTGCTTGAGACGATCTACAGGGCGCGCGAATGAAAGATAACGCTTCGTGACGTTCCGCACGCGAATTGCGGTGTCCGTGCCGTCGAGCGGGCTCGACTTGATGTTAGACGACATCGGCAAACGCTTTCTTCGTACGCATGAAGCCCCAGTAGCCAATCTGCGCCACCGCAGCGGTCCCCGCGTAAAGTAGCAGAAGCGGAAGGAACGAGGGCGATTGATGATCAAAAATGGCCGACCTTGTCATCTCGATGATTTGCGTCAGCGGGTTCAGCGCGATGACAGCGCGGAACGCTGGCGGCACTGCAGAAAGCGGGTAGAAAATCGGAGATAGGAACGTGAGCAGCGAGACAAGTACCCCAACTAGCTGGCGCAGGTCACGAAGAAACACTCCCAAGGCGGCGAGAGCCCACCCCAGCCCGGCCGTCAGCAAAATAAGTGGAAGCAGAATAATCGGCATCCAGAAGATTGCGGCTGACGGCAGCCCAACAATGATCACGTGGCCAAGTAGGAAAACTCCAAACGACACGATGGCCGCAAACAACGCCACCGTGATCGCGATCGGAACCAGGGTCTCCAGCGGAAACACCACCTTCTTTATGTAAGCCGGATTTTCCAATACCAAGCTAGGTGCACGATTGAACAACTCGGCGGCGAACTGAAAGATGATGAGGCCGATGAAAACACGAAGGACGAAATCGGAATAGCGCCCGATCGCCCCCGGCCAACTCATCGTGAAGATCTGACTGAAGACGAACGAGTAGATCAGGAGCATCAGGAGCGGCACAACGACGTAGTGACCAAGCCCGAGATAGGTGCCTACGATGCGCGATCGAATTTCCCGATCAGCAAGCAACTTGATAGTCGCACGCGAATAATGATCGAAGAGAAAATCGTAGAACATCGAAACACACTTTCGAACGGTCATCGGATGGGTCGGGACAACAGGTTCAGTTCAAGTACGGCGTTGATATTCTCTAGGCATGAGAGGGCGCTGCGAGGAAGGCGGCGAGTTATATTGTCGACCCAATAGCCCCTCCGGATCGAAGGGTCCGCTGCCAGGCGCTCCCGCTCATCACGCTCGTAAGTCTCGAATGCAGCCCTCACCTGATCGGCAACCGACGAGCGATCAGTCGCTTCGACGTCGTTTAACGACACGATCCAGCGTTCGAACCGAGCGGAGGATTCCGCCCACGAGGGCCACTGCGATGCCGTGTCCCTTGCGCCTTTCGTAAGGGTGTTCAGGAGAGACCTGTCGCGAAGCAACGTGGTGATGGCTGCCTGAATCCTCGCTTCGTCTTGATCGGCAATGACGATCGCATTCTCGCCGTGACGAATGTATTCCTCATGGCCGGTTACGTTGAGGACTACCGCAGTCCCTCCGCAGTGGAACATCTCCAAAGGAGGCCCGAACATACCTTCTACCGTGCTTAGCTTCACCAACACGTCGCATGATCGATAGACTCGAGCCGCAACGTTGATCGGGACTTTCGAGAAGACGCGCCGAACGCCCGGGATCCAGCGGACAGGGGTTCCGGTGAGGAGCCAAATGTCTTTCGCTCCCGCTCCCTTCGCCAAGGATATGGCACGGGCCGTATTCTTGAATGGAACGCGGAAATGGCCTTCGACCAGCACCCTTGAAGATCCTTCTACGCGTTCCTCGATAGGTGAGATGGCCTCAGAATAAATGTCCTTTCGAATGCCGTTGCGGACGAGAGCGGCGTCTCGCCCCGAGTCTGTTGCAAGACGGTCCCTGATCCACCCCGCTTCGGTAACGAAATTGAGCGGCAATCCATATGTCGCATCGATCAGGCGACGGAGTGGCCCTTCGGTCTTCGGATAGAACCTGGACTCGATCGATTGGACGAAGTATCCGAATCTCCCGGCGTTGAAGCGTGGCAACTCCAAGGCTGTCTTCCACCAGGTGGCGATCACCAGATCGTACTCGTGCTTGCTTGCCTCTTGGAGACCGACGCAGGTCAACTTTCCAGCGACATCATGCCATGAGATGGTTTCAGGGGTGAACGGTTCCTGAGCCGCGATCAAGACATCATGGCCGCTGGTGACCAGATGTGCGGCGTGTTGGAAGATAACGTAGGTGCCGCCGCTGATGGCCAGCGAACCAACCAGGAAGCAAATCCTCATCCGGAGAAGCTCCCCGCAAGAAGCGCCTGCCACATCCGGTAGCGACCATACAAGAACGCGGCTCCAGGAACGGCACGTCGACGAATTGTCAGATAAGGCCAGAAGCCCTCTTCCGTCAGCCTGCGGTGTCTGAGCAAATCCAAAGTGAACCGGATGCGATCGAGAGGGTTCGTATCATTCTTGACCATTAGCCTCGACTGCTCGAACACGCCGAAATTCTCGAAATGCCAAATAGAAGCGATCCAATCGAGTTCGGCCGAAGTTGGACGAAACACTAGACGCTTGTGGAACTGGAGCGTCAACGCCATAACTTCCGTCGTCGTAAGACCCATCTCGGTGTGCAAATCGCGAATGCGTTCGACACTCGACATGACCCCTTGGGCTACTGGAGAAACGATCTTCTCGATCAACTGCCGTTCAACGAACTCGTCGTATATGATTGCGTAATTGCCGTTCGCATCGAGCGTATATCGGCTCGGTGCGCCATGATCAGCAGGAAGCATGATCTCGAAGAGCGATCTGTTCTCGTTGAAAATCGGGAAGGAAGGCGTTGAGCGGTCGAGATGCGAGAACAGCAGCCCATGTTTTTTGTTTCGTGGGTGGACGTGACCGGGCGCGGCGAGGCCAAAGTAATGTCCGATCACGTCGACACCACCCGCCCAGCGTTCGAACCACAAAAAAAGGTTATCTTGAATGGTTCCTTTCCAGCCCACGTCGACGACGTACAAGCGCCTCGGAAGTGGCCGGCGGAAGATGTCGGAAAGATACCTGGAGAATGCCGACCCGCCCTCTGTGCGCGCCGCCGCATAGGCCTCAGCGAAACGCTCGGACTTCATGAGTGCAGCGAACTCGGGTGAGGTCGGAAGATCGTCCAATGTCTCCTCAAGGCGATCCCTCGACTTGCGCAAGTTATCGGCAATGCCGTCGATGGCATCGTCCAACGAAAGACTCCGGAGGAAATCCGCAAGCGAAATTCTCCGATATTGACGGAACAAATTCGCAAACTGCTCGCCTTCCAACGGTCCGCAAGAAAGCAAGAAGGTCGACTTGCGAGAGACACGGAAATAGTGCGTCTGAACTTCGGTGGAGGTGCGTGCACCCGACGACTTTCTGTGTGCGTCGAACATTTCTTTCAGTGGCTTTCCTTCCCGGGAGAGGAACAGCACATGGTCGGCGTCCGCGCTGGAGATGGCGGCGTCCAACCGCAAGAGAAAGACGTAGAGGGACCAAGCGAGGTCCTGAAAGGGAAGGTCAGTCCTCCTTCGACGCTCGTACTCGGCGGCCGCCGTGCGAAGTCGGTTCGTCAGCATTGGCGCCTCCTGCGACGGCCAAGGCCACGATGCGCTGTCCCCTGACTACATCGATGCAGGTTGCCGGATCGCATTTTCGATCGTGGCGACATTCAGCGACCTCGACGCAATCGGGTTCGCTCGGATGCGACTCTTCCTCGTTTGTAGAGCCTCGCCAAACGGAACAGTGTACTGGCCATCATTCGATGCGGCCTCGACATCCCGGGATGCTGCACGATGCTCGGTTCCCACTGCGTGCGTCGCAAATAGAGGATGACGTGGTTCCGATAGCGTCGGTTGAATAAGCCAAACAGCATCTCCATGACCGACGGCACTCGGCCGCGATCGAAGTGTCCACCGAAGCCAAATACGTCGTGCTGAGGCACCTCGAGAAATGTCCTAACCAATCCCGCCGGCGGGGATTGCGAAATATGCGTCCAAAGCCGCACACTGAGCTCTCGGAGCTCATCCGAAGAAACGGCGTAGTTTGCCAACGACGGGCGCCATTCCCGAGTCGCGAATACGACACCGTCCTGGAAGTCGCGGGGAAAGTCGTAAAGCGTCGCCTTCGGATGAATCGATTTGACGGGAACCATGACATCGCCCTCTTCGCGATAGTCCTCTGTACTCCCGCTCATGGAACTGCAAATCACCTCGAGCGGCTCAAATGAATCCAGCAACGCGAAGGCGTTCCCACGCCGTTCATCGATCCCATAGGCGTGCTTTTCGACGTTGGGAGGTTGGGGGTTGAGAAACTTCCTGAGCCCCAGATAATAACCTGTGAACTCCACGTCGGGACGCATCCGGGCGAGATTGTCCTGGATCGTCCCGCGCCAGCCGACGTCGACGAACGCGATTTTTCCCCTTCGGCCAAGCCCCTGTTGGTCCAGATAGCGATCGAGCCGCTCTCGCCGCTTGCCGTACTGGCGTGACGTAGCCTCCCGGAAGGGAGGAGCCTCAATCAAGCGAAGAATCCGAGGGTCGCTCTCCGGATGGATGATGAGCTCGTCTTCCTTCAGCCCCAGGTTCGCCAGCAAATCCCCGAACTCCCCCGCCTCAAGGCCACAGACCCTGAACAGCGTCGAGACACGTTGTTGCCAGTGAAGGCTCCAGACGAGCTTGAGATGCTTATGCCCGATCGGCTCAGGGAACGACGGTAAGAACGTCGATACTCTGCTGACACCCAAAGCTCTGGAATCCGGGAGGGGCAGTCCGGCCAAGGTCCTTTTGGGAAACAACGCAGCAAAGACCCGGTGGAGAAAGTCTCCTTCTTGGGATAGGAAAAACAGACTGTCGACTTTGTCGCGGATGGCGCGCTCGGCCACGAAGAGGCAAAAGCCCAAGAACAAGGGAGCCGCCCGGACACCTGCGCGAAAAGCAGCGGAACGCTCGGCAGGCTCCGCCGCGGTGAGCTCGCGCGCAGCTTCCTCTGCCCGGATGGCAATTTGCTCGAAAAGCGCCTCACGGGAGCCGAAAGCGATGTGCTGGATCCTGCGGGCCTCCGCGGCCCATTCCGGAACGAAGTGGACGGCTGCAATGCCGAGCGCCCCGGGGATTTCCACGTCGGAATACGCGCTGTCACCGATGTGGACATGCTGCTCCGGAGCAACGTCAAGCGATTGATGGACGTGACCGAACAAGCGACCTGAACGCTTGCTCTTGCGGATGTCGCAGGAAACGAAGCCATTCCGGACCAGGGGTCTCAGACCTTTGGAATGAAGCAGACGGTCCAGCATCTCCGACGGCATATAGAAGTCGGATAGATATATCGTTTTTTCAGCAGGATATCCGGTTAGGAAGCTGAGGATGCCTGGGTCGACATATGAGCACTCCTCCTCGCACGCCAACTCGAACTCCGAAAACTCGTGCGCGAGTTTCTGCACTTCATCGTCGCTCTTGAGGTCCGCAATCCGAAACAGCCATCTCCTCAGCACGTGGATCAGATCGTACTCGTCGTCGAATCCGCTCTCAGCAGACCTCAACCCGATCTCTTGCTCGACGGCCAAGCGTTCACGGTAAAGAACCCAATGGCTACCCGCTGGCTTGTACAGCCTCTCTCGAAGCCGGAGAGACGCATGTCTGGCCAGTTGCAACTTGATCGCTTCGGGGTGACACGTGCGCCGGAGAAGCGTGTCCCAAACGTCGATGCTTCTGAGCTTGAACTTGGACAAATCGACACTTCCCTACAGCGCTAAGTCGGCGCGTCTCGTTCACCGGTGGGGCGTCTCGGTGGGTGATATCCGTTTGGATTGTTCGATTGCCACCGCCAATGGTCGGCACACATTTGGGCCAGCGTCTTCGTCGATTTCCATCCGAGCAAATCGGCCGCAAGGGTGGGATCGGCGTAGCATGCTGCGACATCTCCGGCGCGCCGATCACCTATGGTGTGGGGCACGGCAGAGCCGCTTGCGGACTCGAACGCCTGGACGATCTCGAGGACGCTAGTGCCCCTTCCGGTGCCGAGATTTGCAGTCAGAATGCCCGCACCTGTTAAGTGGTTGAGAGCACTCAAATGACCCGACGCGAGGTCAACGACATGAATGAAGTCGCGTATCCCGGTCCCGTCATGCGTTGGATAGTCGTTCCCCAAAACGACGAGTTGTTTTCGCTTTCCGATAGCGACCTGCGCCACCAACGGCAACAAGTTGTTGGGAATGCCCGAAGGATCCTCGCCAATGCGGCCGCTTTCGTGAGCGCCGACGGGATTGAAATAGCGAAGAATCGCGATCGACCAATCGTTGTCGGACCCGTGAAGGTCCCGCAGCATTTCCTCGATGAAGTATTTCGTCCGACCGTAAGGATTGGTCGGGGCAAGGGAGTGGTCTTCGTCGATCGGCAAGTATGAGGGGCTCCCATAGACGGTGGCCGACGAACTGAAAATGAGCTTTTTGACGCTAGCAGTCTTCATCGCGGACACGAGCCGGAGCGTCCCGACGAAGTTGTTGTCGTAGTAACCGATGGGATTATCATGGGATTCGCCGACGGCTTTGAGACCCGCTAGATGCACGACCGCCGTCGCATCGAATTCTCTTAAAATGCGGAGAATAGCCTCCTCGTCGCGAAGGTCGGCCTCCTTGAACGAAATTGACTTCCCGCAAATCGCTTGGACACGATCCAGCGAAGTTCGTTTGCTGTTCGACAGATTATCGACGACGACAACATCGAACCCGGCGTCGAGTAATGCGATGCAGACATGAGAGCCAATATAACCGGCCCCGCCCGTGACCATAATCATTGAAACAGCACCTATCGGTCGCTTTCTGCCATGAGGATCCAACTGACGCATGGCCCTACTTCGCAATTTGATACACGTCGTGCCAATTGCCGAACTCGCGGTCGCATTCAGGAAATGGATATCGGTTTCATGTGCCCTAGTTCAGCTTGGCGGCCTCGTCCGGCGCGACGTCATCGCGTCGTTCGGATCGCACAAAACAGGACGACGTCCGGTGCCCAGGTTGTCTGAGTAACTTTTCACGGGCCGCCCACCATCAAGTAGAGAGTGGAAGATCTGCTCATACTTCGCTTGGATGATCTTGTTCGTGCTCGTGGCGCAGACGAGCGCGCGCGCCGCCTTTCCAAAGGTCAGAATGTCGTTTGGAGAATTGATCAGCCGAATGATCGCATCCTTCAGAGCGAGACCGGAGTCTGTTGGAACGACGTAACCCTCCAAACCGTCTCTGATGAAGTCTCGACATCCGGGCACCGCGGTGACGATTGACGCTCGGCCGCAGGCTGAGGCTTCCAGTAGGGCCCGCGGAAGGCCTTCGCCCCCCCTGCTGGTAAAGATGCCCGCGTGAGCTTCTCGCCATACGTTTGCGACCTGATCGGAGAAGCCATGATAGTGAATCCCGACACGTCCGCTCCAGATCGCGGGGTTGATCGGGTGCGGGTTGGCAAGGTCTGGAACGCCGTAAATGTGCAGCTCTACCGGATGCCCCTCCTGAGCGAGCGCCGAAATCGCATCAACGGCGAGATCGATGCCCTTGGACCAAATCAGGCGAGAAACGGTAGCGAAGCGGAATGGTGGCATTGTTGGGAGTTCAGTCATCCTGAACTCGTCCGGGTCGACGCCAGCACCCATAAAAACAGAGGTTTTGTGACCATACGCGGCAATCCAGTCAAGAAGACCGTCCGAACTGTTCTCAAAGATGAAGTGAGATCTTTTGCGCGAGGCAAGACTCAATATCCCAAAGACCAGCCGGCGCGTTAGCCGTGCCTTGAGGGATTCGGAGATGCCGAGAAGTCCGACGCCGGTCACGACGTATACGAATTCGCAGGACCGAACGAAGCACTGAACGAGCGTAAGGATAAGGCACATCCGCAAGGAATAAACGACGACCACGGACGGATTCACCTTGCGGAGCGTAGCTGCAAACCACAGCGCTTCGCCGACGATCGATTGAGGCGAATTATGAGCCCGGATAGTGGGGCTAGAAATGGTCTTCACCCCATCGATCCGGCTTCTGTCGCCACTCCGTGGCTCGGGGATGATGGTAATGACTTCTGCCTTTGTGGCTCTTGATGCCTCGATCGCGGGAGAAAAATGCCTAAAAAGAAATTCCTCGCTGCTCGCGATTAAACAAATCGGATTCACCCCCGCACCGCCCCGTGCAAACACTTCAAATAATATGTTGCGACTATAACGATTCTCTTATCGTAATTGATGCGGCGAACCGGTTTTGGCGCGCAAATCCTGCGTTAGAGCGCTCTACGAGGACGTAATTCAACTCTGCATCGACCGGCACTCACCTGGAGCGCCAGCTTACGGGGGGTCTCGGGTCTTGGGCTCGCTTTAGGCCTCGTGCAAGGCCAGTTCGGATAGCTGCCCTGTCATTGCGTTTCCTTCGCGGAGATTCCGACACGATCTCCATATAAATCCGTTCGCTAAGGAATGCTCTGACGAGGACGGTACGTGAAATACGAACAATCGCCGCTCATATCGGAGTGTGTCATTTCCGCGTCAGATTTGAGCGCTTCGTACAAACGCCCGCGCGCTGCCGTCTCGGTCAGCCCAGAGTGTCGAATCAGAGAGCTAACGATATCGGCTTCGGCGAAGGCTATAGCAACAGTGGGAGAATAAACCGCGCTTGCGCAGCCTATTGTCATTTCAAGTGGCCCCACTGTTGTCGGCTCGTACCCTTTCGGCTTCCACGGCCTAGCGGCGCCCCAATAACCCTTGCCGTGGAATCTCACGACCTCCCTCCTAATTGATCGCCATCCGGCGCCGATACACCCGCCGCGGCGATCGTGATGCCGCTCCGGGCGAGGCCGCTCACGATTTCATGCGACCGCATGGGCGCAGGGGCTTTCACGATTGCGACAATCTCGTCGTCGACGATGTCATGGTAGTTCAGGGTCAGCCGGAAACGTGCAACCCATGAACGGTCGCTAACGCAGCCGCCAGCCGGCGCCCACCAGACACACACACTTCTGCTTCTCGTCGTTCATTGCAGCGCAGAAGAACTGCTCTGGTCGGCGGGCCCAATCCGGTCGTAGCGCATTCCTTTGCTTCGTCGATCTCTCACAATATGATTTCTTGGGGAATGACACGCTCAGCCGCTTGGCCGGTGCCTGGCTCGTCGGCGCCGACCTCCAACATGCGTCCGAAGCACGTTTCGCCGCCGAGGCGAAACGAAGGCATGCTCGGAAGCGATACTAATCTCATCCCCGCCCATCTGGTGGGCGACGCCGAAGCAGCCTTGCGCAGCTCATCGGTCACTCCCGCTGCAGCTGCCCGCTGAGAATGCCAACGACAAACACGTGCAGCCAGCCTTGATAAAACTCGAATAGGTGAGAGTTGAAGACCGAGCTCGCAATGTTCTCAACGACGGCAACAAAGCCGATCCACGCCAGGAAATTCCCGTTCGGCCCCATCATCCCTGCACGGTACAGCCAGAGATGAGCCCCCGACATTCCAAAAAGAATCCCGCCGCCAAGCATTCCGCATTGGATAGCGACGGCAAGCGTTTGATTATGCGGGTTGTCAACTACCAAGCCCGTCAGGCCATCATGTCCCGCCGCCGCTGCAGCGAACAGGCTTCTGGTCGATCCGGTCCCGCGCCCGAGAGCCGGTGCGGAACGCACGAATCCGATCGACTTGCGCCAAAACTCTAGACGCTCGGCGCCTCCGGCGCGATAGCCGTCAGCGGTGAACACAGCGTTCGCGCGATAGCTGTCGATTTCCTTGAACAGACGAGTCGTCTTCGTTTGCAGATTCGGTGACGTCGCCAGCAGTCCGGCCGTTAGCGCGCCGATCCCCGCGAAGAAGGCAAACAACGACCATCCTCGAACATAGCGCAATGCAAGCAACGTCAACATTATCGGCAAGTAGATCAAAGCGGTGCGCGCGACGTTGACGAACGCGAGATTAGCAAGACGACGCTACGCAAAGAAGAAGCGCCTTGATTCGCAGTCCGTTACGGAGAGACTCCGCGGCAAGCCCCAGCAAGACCACCGCGATGAGAACGAATCCCTGACTTTGGTCGATATAGTTCTTGACCGGAACTCCTTCCTCCCTCACTCCGATCAGATGGAAGACTTTGGGCGAGGTGAACAAAACAAACGAGAATGCCAGCAGACCCAAAGCAACATAGGTCACGAACACCATCCGCGCGCAACCCGAACTTCGAAAATGAAGGGCGAGCGGTAGCACTCAGAGCAATTTTGCGACCTTCTAACGCATGCAATCGGTCCGACCACGGCACCTCATGGGCCCAGGTCACCCCGATTGCCGCAATTCCGAAGAGCGCGACCGGAAGCGCGTAGGCAGGTCGCGTCCAATCTTTAGTCAACGCGAGCGGACCGTACGTGATCAGGACCATGAGCAATACGGGGATTGCCAAGATGGTTGTGGCGGACCTAAACTACGGAAGGGCCGCAGCCAGGATCACGATGCTGAAATCGATCACGCGCATCCGGTACAAACCCGTGACGATCGAGATTTACGGCCAACTCGCCGCCCTGCTCAGGATTTCCGAGAGGGCGGCTGAACCCCTAGAGTCTAGGGGAGCGTTGGTTGCGGGGATAGGATTTGAACCTATGACCTTCAGGTAAGTAGAGGTTCGCTTCACCACCCGATGCGGTCGCCCCTACTGGCTTGCAGGCCTCCAATAGACTGATCTCTCGTCAATTAGTGCTGCGGTGGTTGGGCCTTTTCATATCAGATCCCCTAAAGATCGGGCCCCTCAATCCATATTGGTTTCCTGTGAGCTCGCCGCCCCACCCACCGCTGCCGGATTATCGCAGCGGGAGCCTTTGGGCCACATCGTCGGAGCGCTGGTCAACGCTGTCTGACCAATTTGCTTGAGGACCTCAACGGACGTCTCTCCTCGGGACGCGGCTTCAAGGATTCTCGAAGCTACGTGCGTTCGGGTGCCAGTCTCCCGAGCCGAGAGTTCTTTGCAAACTTCATTTAGAACTGCACGCAAGAGGGCTGTGGTTTCGGAGTCGAACATGAGAAGTACCAAAAATCTGGTGGCCTGTGGCCTCGATGCGGACCCATTTGCGCTTCAGTCGAGTCACTTCGCGAACGTCGGGTAGAACAGACCAAGATGTACATCAGCTACTCAACGTCTCCTTCCGAACGAAAGTCTTTGCGTGGCCAAATTCGAATCACTCCCGTCTGTCGTGAGAGGCGAGATCAGCGACCCACGCTAGGCAGCCCTGGCTGCCTGAGGCTTTGACTTCGTACGCGCCACGCTGCGAGGACCAGCGATACTGAGCGGCACATCGCCATCGATAGCGGTACGCCTCTCCACCCGATCCCGGTCGCTGGATTCCTTGATGGCGTAGCGCTCGGTCGCCCGGTTATCCCAGATTACGACGTCGCCTGATTTCCAGCTCCATGTCACGGTGTTCTCGAGCGTGGTGAGGTAGGATTGAAGGCGGTCGAACAGCTTCTGGCTGGCATATTTCTCCAAACCAACGAAGCTCTGCAAGTCATCTCCGAGCACGAGCAAGCGCTCGCCCGTCTCGGGATGGATGCGGACAACAGGACGCGCGCTTTCGCAGATGGTTCCGGTGAAGACATCATCAAACTGCTTTGCATCCATGTCGTCGGAGTGCCTGCTCACGGCGCAGTCATAGGCGCTGCAGTGTACCGCCCAGAGATTATCGGCCAGCATCCGCAGTGGCTCCGGAAGATCAAGATATGCGGCCGCATTGCTTGACCAAACGGTCTCACGGTCATCTGCTGGGATCACAACGCCGCGCAGCACCGAGATTTTCGGACATGTCTCTCCGAAACTGACATCGGTGTGCATCTGGTCGGCGCGACCGCTGCGACGATCCGCCGCCATTTCCAGCATCGATGCCTGCTTGGTCGTATGCGTTATCAGCGAGCCGAGCCTGAGGGCAAAGCGCTGCTGTTCGAAATCATCGAGATGTCCCTGATTACGGAAGAAGATGACCTTGTGCTCGAGGAGTAATTGGCTAATGGCCCGGATGACCTCGTCGGACAATTCGTCGGATAGCCTGATGTTCTTGATCTCGGCACCCAGCCGGGCCGCGGATTTGATGACATCCGCTCGCGGGATAATGTTATCCGTCATGTTGCTCATGCTCATTCTCTCACTATCGTGATGCCTAAACAAAGTTGCGTGATAACTTGGTCGCGGGACTAATGACAGAAGCCAATGAAGTCGAACTGGTGATGCACCCTAGTCGGCAGCAATGTGCCGCAGCGGCCGCCACAGACTGCCAAGACAGGTCGTCCGCTACGGAGCACGACTATCGTGTGACCTGCTTCGTCGCGCACAGCTCGGCCTCTTGCACCGGCTCTGGTCAGACGACGAAGTTGGCGGGCAACTGTGCCGGGATAGACGTGCAACATGATAAATCACCTCGCTTACATCGCAATCATAAGGTCAATCGATGTCCAGTCCATGAAACGAAACCAGCTTTCTTTTCGACGATGGGAAATGTTCGTTTTGTCGACGAGCCGAGCTAAGATAATTTTAGGACTCTGGCTCCTCACGCGTCCGCAACAGGTTCAATCGAGGTTGTAAGGACGGAATGAATAACTTGACGTCTTAATTGATCGGCACGAATGCACTCTACCATAAGTTACTTCCTGCTTCAAATCTCAATTTTACCGTGAATTCTGAATTTCGTCGTCGTATATAATTTGTTCAATTTGCGCGCCGGTTTCATCCGCCTGTCACATGTGGAGCAGTTGCTCAGTCGTGAAGCGAAAGATCGGTGCCATCCTGGCGCGTAACAATTCCCGCTGCGGTTTAACAACGGGCTATATCACTCGTTTTGCGGGATATGCTTTCCGGAAAGAGATGCAAACGTAAACTGGGATTTGCATTGATAGCTAAAACATCATCATCGCCGCCACATCGAACGTTGGATTTACATATGTCGACTTGGCAAGGATCCACTCGCAATAAATGTCACGATGCGGTGAGCTCCGTGACATGTCTCTTCGCGGAAAGGAGCCGACACCGGCCAAGCACCATCAAGCCGCCAACGACAACGGCCTGGGCGCAGGGACTCGTAAGCCCAACGCGCCCCTCGGTGCCGCGTGATCCTGCGGTGTGCGGTGGCTTGGGCCTCCATGGACACACCGTTGGCGACTGGTAGGACTCGATTTTCGGAGAACCACTGTGATTGAGTGCTTGCGAGCCCGCCCCGCCCTAGCCGCCCTCGGACAATCAACGACGGACAAGTTTCCGCGGGGATGGAACGAACGCATGGCTCGCCAAAGAAGGCGCTTCAATCACGCCATGGTCGAGAGCGATCGCTGCCACGCCCAGATCGAGCAGCGTGCATTGCTTTACTCCAAGGCACCACACGAACAATCATGGAGAGTAGCGTGAGCGATCTGCGCGCCCCCACCGTCAGAACTGCCAAGCCGCAGTTTAGTCCGCGCGGCTTAATCTTCGGTCGCAGCGAGACGCTCAGCCTCTTTCAACGAGCAACTTCTTGAAGGGACCGGGGTCATTCTCCTCAGAGTCAGGCAAGGAGCTCCTGGCCGGGCCGATCCGTTTCCCTCGGCGATGAACCAGCCAGTTTAGATTCCATCCTGTCGCGATAAGACCTCTAGTACAGTCTGTGTCTTTCTCGGAATGCGCTCCGGCTCGCGGTACATTCCCGGGTTCAAGCCAGGCCATATAGGCCCATCCTGCTGTTATGAAGTCCGGCGTCAAGGAATCTGCTGGGAGCGAATTTTTCTCGCGGGGCCTAGAATGGAAACACCGCGATTTGCAGCTCAGCTCGACCTTAGGAAACGAGACGATCGTTGTCGCGACGTGAGTCATTCCGGTTGAGCGGCTTCAGGCCAATCCGTGAACTCCAACTCGAATTGACGAGAATTGATGAGTTTGGTCGTGAATTTTATGGTCCTTCCTGAGAGAGCCGCCAAGGATCCGGATGCGAACTTAAACACCATTTTACCGGAAGCTGCGATGCCAACAGCCCCATTGTCCTCCGTGACAGAGGAACTGGTCCCCTCCAAGAGCTGACCAATCGCAATTCCGTCGAGCGCGCGGTAAACGTCGATAGAAGCCAGGTACCTTCCTTTCTCATTGTCCCACTCGCTGACCGACAGTCCCGTTATTCCCGCGTCCCTCAACAGACCATCGGCAACGCGGCAGGTGTATTGCAAGCTGACAATGATGCGTCCATTCCGATCGCCTGTCGGCTCTCGATCCGTGCCATCTATGATGCAACCGTAGCGCCGCGTGGAGTCCGCGAGAGCAATCTCATTCAGCCCAAGTAGTCCGAGAACAACATAGAGTACCATACAGAGAGAGAACCGTTTCATGCCTACACTCCGCTGATGTCCCAGCATCGTGTTGTACAACCTGACGCTACGACCGATTCAAGCCATCAATTTTTGTTCGGATGGATGCTCCTCACAGTGCCTTCGGCATGTTCCGGGCCTATGCGATTTGCAGGCACGCGATTACTGGCCGAAGCGATCCAACAGCGAGACCTTCTCCTCAACCGCTTCGCCGGGATTGATCGGCGGTTCGCCGCTGCGGGGCGAACCCACATGGGACTTGTAGGCGAAGCCGGCGCGCCAACGTGCAGCCGCAGCCGGCACCTGCGCCGGAGCCTGACTATCCCGATGTGAACGATTTCGTTGCTGATGCGGTTAGCGCAGTCGACCCCGCCCATCCAGCGACGACATCTGCGACAATGATCGCTGAGGTGATTCGCGGCGCAAGCAATTTCAATGCTGCTGGAGAGCGCCTCGAGAAATTCGTTTCAAAGGCAAACGACAGATCAGAACGATGTATCGGCGGGGTTTAGGCCGGGTTGGAATTCTCCGGTCCCTTCCGCGTCCGGTGCAACACGCGGATCTCGCGATCATGAGCGTCTCAACTGACTGCATCTGAAGTTTCCCCTCGCCGCTTCGCGAAGTGGTGAGAGGCCTGCTGGCTGCGAAGGATGCAAGATCGTTCGCCGGCATCTGAAGAAGCTGATGCATCGGATGGGATAGAGGCGCTTTAGCGCCACCTGCGATCCCACCAGATCCGAGCCCGGCAACAGATCCATCCATATCTGTGCGCGCCATAAAGATTACGCGACCGAACCAGCTCTGGGCGATGAACATCACAATCCTGACGGCGATTGGTCTCGTCTTTCTCATCGTGGTGCTGGACTGCGCAACAACTTGTGTCTTGTCCTGGCGACTGTCGCTCACGATGAAAGCAGCCTTCCGCCTCGCGACGCTGGAGGATGCCTTGGCGCATCAAGGCAAGTCAGACACTTTCAATACGGAACAGCGCTCTCAGTTCACGAGAGAGGCTTTTATCGGCGTGCTCGTCGACAACGGCATCGCGATCAGCGTGGCTGGCATGGGCAAATGGCAAGAAATGTGTTTGTCGAACGGCTCTGGCGTGACGTCCAATACGAGGGTGTGTGCCTGCTATGACAGCGGCAGCTAGGTGCGTAGCTCGATTGGCCTATAGAGACGTCTATGACGGCAGGCGCCCCCCACTCGAATCTCGACCGAGTGCGCCGAATCAACCCACTCCACCCCGCTGCCTCCGCATGGCAGCCTAACCCTGACAGAGGCCTCACCCACCGGACCAGCTCTATTCACTGAAAGAACTTCCAACCGGGGCACTCTGCCCAAGCTGCAATTGCCCGATCTGTATCGATCAACCGCCAGCTCAATCAATAAGGTAGCCCTGTAGCTGTAAATGCAAGTGCGCGAGCAGCACGATCAACGTCAACGTAGTCCGCCAACCAGGCCCAAGGTCAACGGGATCAATGGATGGCCGGACCGTTCGGCTCACAGAATCGCTTGCGGCTCTTCTCCTCCTGGCGACTCGCCAGCATTTCGAGGAACAATTTGCAATCCAGGAGTCCGAGGTGTCACGCAAAGCCGAAGAGCTTCGGCTGGAGCGAGAGCAACTCGCAGACATAGGCAGCAGGTTGCAGATGAGATTCCGAAGCCGCCTAGCCGCTTGAATGATCAACGCACGAGCCGCCGCTGAAATCTTCAGCCCGCGCCTGTGCATGGTGGCCGAACTCCCAAGTTTCGGGGAAATCGATCCATATATCAGCAGGGCCACGCGAGAGTGTATATTGATCCGGTACAAAGATATTGTCGGGCACTCTGAGGCCGCGACCAACGGCGACTCCACTGATTATAAAGGGAAGCTCGATCTGCTTCTGATCTTCAAAGCTGTCCGCGCCAACGATTCGCAGAGATTCCAATTCAAACCGCCGGAATTTGATCAGCGGTCTTGCTGACGCTATCAGATCTTGGGCGCAAGACACTCCCCGCGCGGCCTCTTTTCTCAAGTGGTCAAGCGCCATGAAGAGAGACGAAATCTCGTCGAGCTCAGAACGATTGAAGTGTCGCAAACGCGACGAAATAGGCACTCCGTTCTTGTATCGTACTGTCGGCACAAATCGGATCTCGCAATCAAGAAGCAGGTCCGCGACCGCTCGCTTCACGAGAAGGGCTTGTCCGATATCCTTTAAACCGAAATAGCTGCGAGATGGTCGAGCGAAGCAGATCCAGCGAATGCATCCGGTGATACCTTCCATCAAGAGCCCATGAGGCCCGTTCGCACGCAGCGGATAATCCCCTTGAGACACAAACGTTCGATATCCCGGCGGAAACATCTCCGCGTCCGTCGTCGAAATCACGGCAGAAGCGCCAGCCCTCAACGCAAGCGCAATGTCATCCTCCAAATTGAATTCGTAATTGGCACCCGGCCTAAGCTGAATCTTGTTCGGATAGACGGTGATAATGGCCACATCGTTCTCGGCCGCGGCCCTTCTGATCAACTCCGCGTGTCCCAGATGCAAGGCACCCAAAGTGTGTACTGTGCCGATCGTTCGACCTCTTCTTGCCATGTCCTCAATGAAGGTCTTGCCCGCTGAAAGAGACGCTAGATGCATATATCCAGCTCCGTCGTGTTGATTGCACAGCAGCTCGGCTGCTCGATTGGACAGAAAAGCGTGATGAGGGCTACGCTCACACCGCTCCGCGCAGCCACGCAAGAGCGCCTGGAGTCCCGCCACGGTGGGGAGGCATCGTGCTCCTCATTTTCCTTCTGCCATGACATCTGGATCGTCATACACGTCTCGGTTTAGATCAGCTCGATCCCTGTCGACCGCGCCTCATGAGCGATGAGAAGTCGGCCAGATACTCTGAGGGTCTGCATTGCCGATCCTCCACCCCCTCCAAAGCGGCTTGGAGCCCAGGACACCTGTCGGCAAAGAATGGCGGTTCAAAAGTCGTTATTTCTGCATCCGAAAAATCAGTTTTTACAAAGCTTGCCTGAAAGGGCGTAACTCCACTCAAGTTGGCGTTGCGCAGGGACGATTGATTCATTCGGACATATGCGGTGCGGGCGGCTTCCAAATTGCTGCCGGTCATTGCTGCCGCAATGTATGACTGAACAAGGTTGGCTCCTTCGAAATTGGCCCGATTCAAAGCCATAGATTGCGGAGGATCACCTGTAATCATTGATCGATAAAGATACGCCTGAGAAAAATCAACATCATCCATATCGCAGTCACGTATGAACGCACAGCGCGCTCGAAAACCGCTTAATTGCGCGGTGCGCATCGTGCTCTCGGTGATCGAAATGGTTTCTCCCGATGCGCGACTTAGATCAGCTCCATCGAGCTGGCAAGATCGAACAGATACTCCGTTCAGCACGGAGCCAACGAGGTTGGCGCCGGTCAGATTTACAGATAGAAGTCGGGCCTCAGATAGGTCCGCGCCTTCAAGC
This sequence comes from Bradyrhizobium sp. CCGB12, assembly GCF_024199845.1. Taxonomy (NCBI): domain Bacteria; kingdom Pseudomonadati; phylum Pseudomonadota; class Alphaproteobacteria; order Hyphomicrobiales; family Nitrobacteraceae; genus Bradyrhizobium; species Bradyrhizobium sp. CCGB12. Next base: position 5,810,650 of record NZ_JANADO010000001.1, read on the forward strand.
TCCGCCTTCGCAAGATTTGAGAGGCTGAAATCCGAGAAGGGGGCGCTCAGCGCTTTGGCGAGGATGCGACCGCTCGCCTTTGCAAGTCGGAAATAGGGAAGATGAGCGTTCTCTAGAACAAGCCCATCGACCGAAGTCGGGCGCAGGATCGATAGACACTCTCCCCTTGACTGCAGAAGCGAGCTTCCGGTGAGATTCGCCTTCGTCATTGTCACTTGGCTCAACTTGGCAAATTGGAAGGACGAGCGAGGTAGGTAGCATTCGTTGATTGTCGATCCTTGCAGTTCGGCGCCATCAAAGACAGCTTGGCTTGCGTCACACTGATAAAAGAAGACGCCACTTAGGACTGCATTGTCGAAGCGCGTTCTTTTCAGGCTGCATCCGTGGAACAGGCTACCTGTTGCATCGATGAGATTACGCAAACTTGCGTCGTCGAAATTGCAGACCTGAGCAGCAATTGCATGCATATACGCAAAGTCGAGCTTGGCTCCGCGGAAACTTGCTCGCTCTAATCCTGGGCAGATAAGGTTGGCCTCGGACAAATCGGCGCCATCCAGCTTCGCTCCGTGCAGTTGCGCACGATTGAGGATGCATCGCCGCAAGGGAAATCCAGATAGATCGTAACCGTTAAAGCTCTCGGAAGATAACTGCAGGCCGATGCCGGTCTTCTTGATCGCTTCCTCGGTTCGCTTTCCCACTGCGGCCAACGCGAGTGCCCGATCACCATTTCGGCTCCAGTAGCGGACAAAATCACCATCTGCCGAGGAATGGCTCATCGTCGTCGCGCGCAGACCCAACTTCTCATACACGCCGCCGTGGCTGTTTCTGTCGATAGGTTTCGTCATTGCCGTATTATCCATTCTCGATGACGAGCGCGCTCCCAAGGCTCGTTGCCCTGCATTTCGGGTTTGCCGCTCAGAGCGACACCTGGGAGCTTGCTCCTGCGACAAAGATGTCAGCAAGCATCAGCACGTAATTGCCTGACCGCCACTCTGAGAAGCGCCATGACGAACGACGCGCACAAGGCGCCTAACCAAGGTCGTACTATACGGATTTGATTTCCCACGACATCGCTTCTCCTGCCTTTAATCAGGGTGCCGACAGCCGAGCGAAAAAGGATCGCAAGGTGAGCTGGCCCCCAAATTTCACGCGGCCGCGATTCCTCGTAACCGGGGCATTGACGCGGTTCACCTAAGCAACGTCTGTGCCAGCCTATGTATGCTCAATAGTCGCCTGTCTATGCGTCGAGAAACGGCGCTGTGCAAAAGCCGCCTCGGTTTTGTACCCGACAGTTTCGCACCTCTGGCGCAAAGTCGACAACAATCTGGCAATGCTCCAATCGGCGCGTCCTCCTTGTTCCCTGTATCTTCCAGGGCAGATGGATGCCCCCTCTCCCTTTCGTATCGAGCAAGACGCCTTGGGCTGCACGCAAGCGTATGCGCAGCCGCTTATCTACGCAGGCCTCAGAGGTCGGCGCCAAGTTGTCCGGGGGATCTACGCGTCCCTCATCGCCGGGTGCCGTTCCAGGTTCTAGCGAAGATGAGCGAGTGCCTCGTTTTGCGCCTGCTGGGCAAGCGGCCTGTCTCAGTCTTGCACGGGGCGCCCAGCTTCTCATCGTCTGCGCCGCGGCGGTCAAGAGCGAGATCCATCCTCATCACGAGGAAGTCCTCTGCCGATCCGGCAACTACTCCTCAAATCGAGCCTGAACAACGGTGAGTTGCTTGGGAGATGCAGCCTACGCGCCTTCGCCCATCGCCATTGAATCGGCCGGCCGGTCGCGCAGCTTCGCGACAACGGACTGTTAGTCTAGGGTGCAGACCGAAGAGTTTGAACAAGTGATGAACGATCCGTTCGCCACGGCTGTCGAGCCGGCGAGAGCGCCCCACGCACTTCGTTCATGACAGGGCATTGGAAATGAGCCCATCTATGCGGACGTCTCAGACGCGGCTGAATGTACTATTGGCCGCCCTGCTGCGCGCAAGGCTTGGGACCGCGGCGAGCAAGCGTTGGGTATAGTCGGTGCGCGGATTGAGGAATATCTCATCCCTGGTGCCGGTCTCGACGACGCGGCCTTGGCGCATGACCATGACGCGATCGCTGAGCTGGCGGACCACACCAAGATCATGCGAAATGAAGATGTAGCTCATATTGAGATGCGCCTTGAGATCGGTCAGCAGGTCCAGCACTTGCGCCTGAATTAAGACATCGAGCGCCGAGACCGGCTCGTCACAGACGATCACGGCAGGCCGTGGAGCGATTGCGCGGGCGATCGCAACGCGCTGGCGCTGACCGCCCGAGAGTTCGAGCGGCCGGCGATCCAGCAAAACTGGAGATAGTCCGACCAGATCAAGGAGCTGAACAACGCGCATCTCGCGCTCGCCTCTGGTCAAGAGGTCACCTGCGAGGCTATCGGATATGATGCGCCCCACAGACCAGCGCGGATCAAAGGAGCTGAGGGGATCCTGATAAATGACCGAGATCGCCCGGCGCCTTGCCCTACGGTCGCGTTCGGCCAGCCTGGTCCAGGCCCGACCTTGAAACAGAACGGCTCCTTCATCGGGCAGCTCAAGCGCTAGCGCGATTCGTGCCATCGTTGACTTGCCAGATCCAGACTCCCCGACGACGCCGAGAGTTTCGCCAGATCGCAGCTCAAAGGAGACACCATCGACGGCCGTCCGGAGCACGCCGTCTGGTCCTTTGAACCGCTTCACAAGATTTGCCGCGCTGAGCACGATCGAAGGCAATCTCGATGGTGATTGCTCTTGAGCGCTTGACTGCGGCTTCGGCAGAGCAGCGGGCGACAGTGAGAAGCGCGAGCCGCGCGGGCGCGCAGAGGGCACCGCATCGTGGAGCTGGCGCGTATAGGCGTGCTGGGGGTCTTGGAAGACCTGGTCTGCCGATCCGCGCTCGACGACCTTGCCTTCATGCATGACCAGGACCTCGTCAGCTATCCGGGAGACCACCGCCAGATCATGGCTGACCAAGAGAAGCGCCTTGCCCCGCACCTTGGTCTCTTCCAGCAGCCCCAGCACCTGCGCCTGCACGGTGACGTCGAGCGCCGTGGTCGGCTCGTCAGCGATCAGGATGCGTGGATCGAGCGCCAGGGCTGCAGCGATCAGTGCGCGTTGGCGCTGGCCACCCGATAGTTGATGCGGCAGTTGCCGGGCCTTGACCTCTGCTTCAGGCACCCCGACGAGCTCAAGGAGTGCGACGACGCGCCGTTCGAGCTCCTCACTTGATGCAACCGCTCGGTGGAGAAGCAATGCTTCCCCAATCTCCTTACCTACCTGGCGTAGCGGGTCGAGCGCGACGAGTGCATCCTGCAGAACGAAGCCGATCTCCTTGCCTCGGACGCGCCGCCAGCTGCGATCATCGAGAGCTGCGAGATCGGTGCCGGCGAAGGTCAGTTGGCGCGCATTGACATGAGCCCGGCGGCCGGCAAGACCGACAATAGCGCGCGAAGTCACGCTCTTGCCGGAGCCGGACCCGCCGACGATAGCCAGGCAGCGCCCAGCCTGGAGAGAGAATGAGACGTCGCGCACGGCTGTTCCCTGCCGGAGATCCCGCCCGAACGAGACACAGAGCGAATCGACAGTCAGCAGGTCCGCCTGCGGAGGAACTTGCGGAGGGAGCACGTGGAGCATACTCAGATCCTTCCTTCCAGGCGATCCTGCAAATAGCGTCCGACGACAGTTAAGCTGAGCGCAAACGCCACAACGGCAACGCCCGGCATGATCTCAAGCCACCATGCGAAGATCACATAGTTCCGCCCAGCATTGAGCAGCGCGCCCCATTCAGGCGCGGGGGGAGCTACGCCGAGACCTAGAAATGCAACACCCGCCGCCCAGACGATGGCTTGTCCGACGCCAAGCGTCATCATCGCAGTGAGCGGGCTCATCGCATTCGGGATGATATGCCGCCATAGGATACGCGAATAAGGATGGCCGAGGGCCTTGGCAGCCTCCACATAAGGCGCCCCCTTTACAGACAGAACCTGTCCTCTGATCATGCGAGCATAGCCCGGAGCTGTGCCAACTCCGACCGCTATGACGAGGGTCAGCACTGACGGTCCGAATAGGCTCACTAACAGAAGCGCAAGGAAAAGCGTGGGAAGTGCGAACAGCACGTCCAAGAGCCGGCTGAGAACATTGTCGAGAGCGCCACCCACAAGGCCGGCAACAACGCCAAAAACCAACGCAACGCCGATGCTCAGCGCGGTTGCGCCAAGCCCGATGGTAAGAGATTGACCTGCTCCTTCGACAATTCGGGAGTAAAGGTCCCGGCCCGATTGGTCGGTTCCGAACCAGTGCGCCAGCGAAGGAGCTTGCAAAGGCGCCGTCAAATCAATGGCGAGCGGGTCGTGTGGCTGCAACAGACTTGGCGCGATTGCCGCGATGATAAAGAAGCCGATGAAGATCAGAGCGACGTAAACCCGAAGAGGAGCACGATGGATGCTCCTTGATTCCTCTCCGGGCTGCGCAGCCACGTTCAACTCGCCTACCCCGCTCATGTCATTTTGATCCTTGGATCGATGCGCCGGTAGGTGAGATCGACGAGGATACTGGTGACGGCGAACAGTCCGGCGGAGATCAGAATAGCCCCCGAGACGACTGGAATGTCTCGAGAGGACGTCGCAGCGACAAGAACTCCACCAAGGCCTTGACGCGCAAACACTGCCTCGATCAGAATCGCACCGGAAAGAAGCTTTCCGATCGCCCAACCGGACAGAGTGATGCCGGGCAACGCTGCATGACGCAGGACATGGCGAAACCTGACGCCGAGCTCACCCATGCCTCGTGCCCGCGCGGAGATGACAAATGGCTGCTCGAGGACACGTGTGAATTCGCTGCGAACGATTTGCCCCAAAAACCCCGACAATTCCAAAGCCAACGCAATCGTTGGAAGGACGAGCCCGATCGGGGAATTGCCCCCGATGACCGGGACAATGCGAAGCTGGACCGCAAACACGACGAGGAGGATCGTCGCCAGCCAGTAGGGCGGCACAGTCGCCAGGAACACCTGTATTCCGCTGAGCAAGGTCGACCACATGTTGTCTCTGCCGGCGACGAGGACGGTTGTCAGAATGGCGATGACCCATGCCGCAATCAGCGCCGCAACCGCCAGAATGATGGTTGGGCCAATCTGTTCTGCGATGATGTCAACGACCGGCCGATGCTGCTGGTATGACAGACCAAGGTCCCCATGCAGGATACCCCATATGTATTTGGCATATTGCAGAGCAAGCGGCTGATCAAAACCGTACTTTGCGTTGACCGCCGCGAGCTCCGCTGGAGAAGCCTCTCCAACATTGCCGCTGGCCATGTTGATGATGATCTGGGCGCGGTCGCCGGGCATCAGGCACTGGACAACGAACGTGAACGTCGCAGCAAGCCACACGACAGTCGCAGCTGACAGGAACCTGCTCGCAAGCGAGCCTATCCGAACTTGAGCTGTGATATTCACACGCATCACTTCTCGTCTACGAAATGAGCGTCATAAAAGACGGGTTCACCGACCGATCCACGGTCCAGCCAGACATCTTTCAGATTTGGCCTGGTCGCCAACGTGACATCGAGCACCGTGAAGCCTATGACGGCGGCTTTCTCCACGATATTGCGTTCAGCCTGCTGATAAAGAGCAGTCCGCCCGGCATCATTGAACTCCTGTTCCGCTGTCAGGATGACATCCCACAGGGCCTCATCCTGATAGCGCGACGGGTTATAACGGTTCCGCTGGCCGTTCTGATCAGGCTTCCATGAGATGCGGAAGATCTCTGCGCCCGGTGCGACCCAATAGAGGAGGACGACCTCGTAGTCGTTCGGACCGAGATTCTTTCCGGCAAAGAAATCCGCTTGGTTTGTCGGCTGCAGACGCACCTCGAAGCCGGCAGCCTTTGCCTGCTGCTGGATCACCTGCAATGCCTGCTCGCCATCGGGCTTTAGAAAAGCGCTTGAATAGGAGATACGCACGACCAGAGGCTTGCCATTTTTGAGGCGAACACCATTCTTGTTGTGTTCAGTCCAACCCGCTTGATCGAGCAGCTGATTGGCCTTTCCAACGTCGTAACCATAGGAGCGCCCGAGCCCGCTGATATATTCCGGCGAACTCTGGCTGAGCGCTCCATTAGCCTCGAATGGCAAAGCGCCGAGGAATGACAATTCCACAGCGGCTCTTCGGTCAGCCGCGCTTGCAAACGCCTGGCGGACGCGCACATCGTCAAACGGCGGCCGTGCGGCATACAGCGCCAGGCGTAACGGGGTGCCGCCCGTAATATGCCGCAAGACCGCGAAGCGGGAATTGGCGTCCTTCCAGGCGACCGGCGGAATATCATAGACGACATCAGATTCGCCCGTCAGCAGCGAGCCATAGCGGACGGTCTGGTCCGCAAGGAACCTCCAGTTGATGCCATCAACGTAAGCCGGCCCCTGGTGCTTGGCGTGACTTGGCGCCGAATTGTAATCCGGGTTGCGTCGAAACACGACGTTCTCGCCGTGATTCCATTTCTCCACGATAAAGGGACCTGATCCGACCGGGCTATTGCAGTTCTCAGCAAGCCCGCGCTTGAGTGCGGTTGGCGACAAAATGCCTTGAGAGGATTGCGCGAGAACGTTGAGCAACGGCTGAAAAGGCGCCTTCAGCGTTATCTGCAGCGTGAGAGGCCCAATTGCTGTCGCCGATTCAAAGCTGTCTTCGAGGTAAGGAGCGGCAGTCGGGTTGCGACGATCAGGATCGTCGCCGAGCCATCCGTTGATGTTCTCGGCAACGGCTCGTGCATCGAGAGGCGTCCCATCGGTAAATTTGACATTCGGCTTGATCTCAAAGGTGTATGCCTTCCTGTCGTCGGAGATTGTCCAGGACATTGCGAGCCAAGGCACAATCTTTCCATCTTCCCTCCGAGCAACCAGATTGTCGCTATACTGCCGCTGAAGATACCACTGCTGCACCCATCCTCCGAACAGGCAGGGCGGCTCTTGAAAATGCCCATAACGAATGATGCCTCCTCGCCTCGCGCTGCCGGCTGACGCCTCTTGGGCAGAGCAGTTCGCCATCATCGAGACCTGCAGGAGGGCTGAGAGCGCCAACAGGACAGCCGCCCCCTTTTGCTTTCTTCGCGTGTTCGCCCGGATGCCGAGACGGCAGATGCTCGCGCGTTCGATGACAGACATATCCAAACTCCCATGATAGTGGACAAGCACTGCGTCACAGAGACGACGGCGTCGCCAGCTTCTCGGCAGCAACGTCGTGTTGAGGGATTCCGAGGTGCTCGCGCAGCGTTTCCCCCTGGTATTCCGTACGAAACAGACCGCGGCTCTGTAGGATCGGCACGACATGATCGACAAAGGCCGCCGAGCCGTCTTCCAGCACGTCTGGAATGATGTTGAAGCCATCAACCGCACCAGCGCGGAGCCATGACTCGATGGAATCGGCGATCTGCGCGGGTGCACCCACGACCAAACGATGACCGAACGCTTGAACGCTGCCGATGATCTCGCGAACCGTGCGGCCTTCCCTTGCCAATGCTTCGAACGTGCGGTGGTGACCGACCGAGAACGCAACATTGTGCGGATCCGGCAAGAGCTCCTCGGGAATGGGCCGGTCGAGGTTCAGTTTCTCCACCGGCACGTCCATGCTCCGTGCGAGAGCGTCCATAGCGCGTTTCATATCAAGCAGCGCGTCGATTGCTTTTTTTCGCTGCTGCGCCTCCTCTTCCGTGCCGCCGATGAAGGTGACGAGGCCGGGGAGGATCAGAGGAGCTACACGGCGGCCAAATTGACGCGAGAGCGCGCGCAGGCGCTCGGAATCCCGAGTGGCCGTTTCCAAGTCGCCTGCTGCGGCAAAAACGACATCGGCGCTGCGCGCAGCAAGGCGCACGCCAGGATCCGAACCTCCAGCCTGTATGATAATGGGATAGCCCTGGCGCGAGCCGGGATGGGTGAGCGGGCCACGGATTGCGAAAGCATTCTTGCTGGGATCGAGCAGCCGGAGATGATCGCGATTGGCGTAAATTCCAGATACCGGATCAGCGATGATGGTCTCATCGCCCCAGCTCAGCCAGAGAGCGCGGACGGTTTCAACGAACTCCTCCGCGCGCTTGTAGCGCTCGTCGCGTCCGATCTGGCGACCGCCAAAGTTTGCGACCGTCGCTGGGCTGGAGGTCGTAACCGCATTCCAGGCGGCTCGGCCGCCACTGATGACATCGAGCGACTGGAAACGTCGTGCCAGATTGTATGGCTCATTGTAGGTCGTCGAGGCCGTTGCGATCAGCCCGATGCGCGTTGTCTCGCGCGCGATCACGGAAAGGACGAGCGTAGGCTCAAGCCCGTTGAGGGGCGGCTGGCGAGAGATGTCATAGGAGATGGCCGGGGTATCCGCCAGAAACACCGCATCCAACAGGCCCCGCTCGGCAATCTTCGCAGCACGAACGTAATGCTCGATGTCGAAGAAGGCGCTCGGGTTGGTGCCGGGCCAACGCCAAGCTGCGGTGTGACCGCCCGCACCGTGAAGGTTAAGGCCAAGATGAAGGGTGCGGAGAACGGAAGACATGACACTCCCAAATGCGGCGACCTCCGAAGCTGGTGGGAACGCCTTCAATTACAAGCTGACCTTGATCACGTTATTCGACGACTTTTCCACCCCTCGCGGAGAGGCTTGACCAGAGTGCGCCGGAAGGAGGGCGGCGACAGGACCATGCTTCTAGGACAGCCCCCAAAAGGTGAGACGTTGGGCATTGCGCCGGCCAGCGGACGGCCGCTTGGCACAGCTTGACAGGCATCACGAGACGCCAAAATGATCCTGACTCTGGTGCTGAGCCGACTGCGCAACGGCGCAGTTCATCTCAACTCGAGGACCCGCAGCCACCGTCTGCGACACGTACATGCCGGGCTAGACAACGAGCCGCCAGACAACGAGTCGCCTCGCGCACATTGACCGTCCTTCCAAGTTGCAATCACAAATTGTCTCATGAAGAGCGGTTTCCCTCTGCTGATAAGCCAACGCAAGCGCGCCTCCAACAAAACAACGTGTAGCTGTGAGAAGCACGTGAACGCAATAGTTGAGAATTTTAATCTACTAACGCGCGATGGTATCGTTTTCTAAGGCAAGCTCTTGTTCACTTCATTTGATACGCATTGGCCGCCTCGTGCATATCGCGAACTCCGCCGATGCAAGGGTGGCAGTTTCGTTATTGCGCATCCTTACTCGAAGCATCACCATAGGATTAGTGCACAAACATCGCGCCTGAGACGTGCATTGGAGTCGGCGACGCGGAGCAGAAGTTTGACGCCGGCCAATACTGATCACACGGCAACATCGAATAATGCGATGGGTTGCTCTTCTTTTTGCGATGGATTGCGAGAGAATTGGCAGCTCATCCGGACCCTAGCGGGTTGCCGTGCCTTTCGAATCTCTATTCGTGCTGCGCACCGCGGCGCCTGACGTGATCACATCTTCGCCGACCGAGAGGCGACGACAAGCTTCGTGCAGACCACAGAGCGCCTGAGGCCAACCGCCTCATACCCGAGTGCGCTTACTGTCATAAAAGCCAGCGTAATGCCGCGCAGGTGAGCGAAGGGTTCGAGATCACAATCGCGCGACACGGCCTATCTAATGATTGACGCAGATCATCGCCGGAAATCCACTTCCTTGCAGGCTCCTTCCAGGATGGTAACGACGTTGCACGGGAAACGTGAACCGGGGAGTTATGGCCGGCGCGAAGTAGCAAGAGCCGGCAATGCCTCCCCCGTCGACGCTGTCGGCCCCGGCATCGAGGAGGAGCCAATACGTCCCAGATGCTGTTCGTCATGAGGCGTCAGCACCAATTCATTCGGCGCCGCGTGCGCCACATCTGAATCTAACGCCGCCGCCTTCATGTAAGCTTACGCGGCGAGAGCGCTATCGCTGCCGAACTTGCGGACAATAGAGCGGTTAGAGCCAGTGGTTTGATGGCCTGCCGAATGGCTGCTTTGACGCATGAAAGCTCGTGCGCTTGTGGCCTGGAATGTGCGACGGATCCGCGTGGATCTCGGTGTTCCGCAGGAGCAATTGGCTTACGATGCGGCGATTGATCGTTCATATATGGGCGCTATTGAGCGGCAAGATGCGAATCCAACAATTGATCTTCTCGATCAGATCGCTAAAGCACTTGGCGTCCATTCATCTGAGTTCTTTGTGCAACCACCGAATGGAGCAACGTCCTATGAGACATTGCGCAAAGGTCGCAAGCCAGCCCGTCTACGTCACAACTCGAAATAGCTCTCTGCTCGCATGAGTCCCGCTGAGAACAATGCAAGTTGGCGAACACATTACGAAGTTGCGGAAGCGGAAATGCTGCGCAGCAGAGCCAAAATTTCCGGCGTTACTCAACAGAACATCAGGTGAATTGGAGTGTCGAGGCAAATCCGCCAGCTTCTCGACGAAGATCTTCGTTGGTTGCGAAGCTCATTATGGTGGAGGGAGCTGCTACCCTTCTGATCTAGTCGATGCCAATTGTTATCATCTGTGGCGGCTTAGCGAATGACGACGCGGAACAGCGCCCGAATAGCCTCCTGGTTGGTGGTGATGCTTTAGAGATCGCACATCGTCAGGACGCTTTCTTGCTACGCCTTCCCGGTGCTGCGGGTTGTGCATCGCCGACCGGGCGGAGACCCATCAGGTCAGGCCGGCGCTTCTTACCGAGGGTGCGCTGGCAGGGGCCGCAGTAGAGATAGTTACGCATCAGCGCGACCTGCCGGTCGCGTGGTTGCACGACCAATGCGAGGTCAATCATCTCGGTATGCTTGCAGTGTTCGCAGCGCACCTCGAGCAGAGGAAAGCCGCCGGCGATCGCTGCCGCGATCGTGGGGGAGGTGTGGTCGAGCTCTCCTACAAACAGCGCTGTGTTCCAGGCCCCGCAGTCGAGCGCGTAAGCCTTGGCCCGCGCGGCGTCTGCGGCCGCGTGGGTCGTTGCTGCCTCCTCAATGAGATGTGCAAAGGTGACTTCCGCCTTGTGGATCTCACGGGTGAAATGCTTGCGGTCGCCGCCAGACATAGGCGGCGGCTTGATGATGCGGGCGGCTGACATGCGAGCCATAAATACGACCAAGTGCAGGCACGCAATTCTTCGATATATTGGGTAGACCATGCTCCACGGCTACTGTCTCTCGTGGGTGTGGATAAGCACTCCAGTGCAGAACCGCAAAACTGCTGATTGTTAAGGGTGTTTCGAGGTCACTTGGTTCCGGTTACGATGCCAACACAAGGGCAGCCCAGTTGAACGAACAATTTCGCCGAGCAACCGCAGCAATTCCTGAGCTGTTCCACCGGTTGATCACGTCAGAGCCGTTCCTAGAGAAGGGCATCGCCGCCCAGAAAGGGAAGTCCGGCGTCTACGCATTTTTCGAAAACGATGTCCCGGTGCACGTTGGGCGAACTCGCAACTTAGGGGGGCGATTAAGGGGTCATATTACCAAGAGCCACTTTTCAGCTTCGTTTGCATTTAAGCGCACTCGTCGGGAGAAGAACGTTGTCGCGACCTATGTTACAGCAGGTTCGCGGGCTGCACTCGTAAAGGAAGCGGAATTTGAAGCTGAGTTCTTTCGCCAGATCGGGCTGGTAAAATTGATACACGTTCGGTTTGTAGAAATCGCAGATCCGATCGCCCAATATTTGCTTGAGCTATATGCTCATCTTACTCGGATTGCCTTTAGACAAGTTCGAGACCCATTGACCGATGAGTTTCGATCGTGCCAGTTCCGAAAGCGTCTCTAGCCTCACCTTTTTCGGTGAGGCGTCGCAACATCGATGACTACACCGCCTCCATCTCGGGTGAACGCCCGACATGAACAGTTGCGTCCGAAAGCGTTGCGTTTGCTTGTTCGTCTGCTTGCTTCAGCGCAGCTCGATGACATCGATGGGCCGCGAGCTCCAATTGCTTCACATTAGCGCCTGTGACCGCATTCCCCGCCTTTGCGACTAGATTGAACCACTCATCAGAAGGAAAGCCGCTCGTATCCCAGTTCAAGGAGACATACGTCACGAAACTCGGATCACAGATCAGAACCATATCCGGTCGCTTGAAGAAGACACTGCCGCCAGACGGCGACAAATGATCGAAATGCGTGCTTGTCCGTTTGATGATCCGGGCCGTGCACTCAGGCGTCTCGACTGAATGCTCGCCGGCCCACGCAAAAGCGGTGAACAATAGGCTTATAGCGCCGCAAACATAAACATTTGTCAGGCGCTGCGTTTTCGTTGCTCGTCGAAGCTCGGTTTGCAGAAGTGTCACCGACCTACAATCGGCGCGCAGCGGTCGAAAGGCGCCGATAGGCTTGCGTATCCGCCAGTTGTGGCGAGACATTGGAAATTCGGTCAAGGGCGTCAGTCAGATCGTAGGGAATAACCGCTCCTTCCGACGTACCGACTGTTAGGTCGAGCAGCCGGAGAAGCGACTTCGCTTTTGCACCATCGTCGATCATTGCTAGTTTTCGATCGCCGTCTTCATCGCCGTATAGACCATAATCAAGCATTGACCAACAATCAAAGGGCACTAGAAATCGTTCGATTGTGGCAACTGCCTCCGCGAACGCCGCTCTTGAAGTCGCCGGAAGATCGGCAAAGGCTTTACTCACGCCCGGTGTGGAGAGAGAGCGTTCCTGCGGCCACACCATTTGTAAAAATGGTGCAGCCGCAGTCCGAAACAAAAGGTCTGCAGGCTTGTCTGATCGTGCTGACATATCTCTGATGAATTGTTGCACCGCATTTGCTGCGGTGGCTCTGACCTCATCCTCAAGCGTGCGGATCATCTGCGTGACCCGCCGGTTTGGAATAGCCGGAGCGCGATCCGCCAGGAATGCGTGAAGGCTCTCGACGACCACACTGAAGGCGAGCCTGCCACGCGTTTCTCGACCCAATCGCGTATCACAGGCCCGCTCGGCGATGGGACTGCCTATTGCCGAGAGCGTATCAACGAAGCGCGTTCGCCTTGCGATAGCCCTCCACAGAGCCAACGATGCAGGGTCGTCCTTAAGCAAGGGTCGGACGAGCTGCCGTTCTGCCCAATCGTGATCGGCCCGTAAGAAGTATGGCAGCGCTTCTATAAGTCGGTGTCGCGCTATTAGTCCACTTCGACCGTCTGCAAGCATCAGGGCATCGCGCATTTTCCGTAGGTTTTGATCGACGTCGATCGGATCGGGTTTTGTTTGAAGCGAAGGGCACGCCGTAAGGAATACGCCTACCAGCTTTCCGGCTGGCGTGTTGAGCGTGTCGAGGTCCATTGGCTCCCGAGCAGCATCTGGACTAAGAGCTGTAGCACCGAGATCAGCATCGTCTGCGTCATTCTTGCCTGTCTCGTTGGTGGCGCGCACAGCTAGGGGCCATACTCTGAACCATACTGCGTAACCAAATGGCGAGGTAGCAACCGCCTGGCTCCACCGACCTAGCCAATTGCTGATGCCTTCAACGGCGAGATGCAAGGTATTGTCGGATTGATCGAGGAGAAGCGCGAGCACGCGATCCGCTTCGTTCTGCAGGCTGTCGGGTGCATCATTCGGCTGGAGCTGCTTCGGGGAGTGCGCCCATCCGAAGCGCTCCAAAATCTTTGGAAACTCGTCGCCCTCAATATCAGCAATCTCTAGATCGCGCAGCACAAACTTGGTTCTATCTGGCTGACGCAGCCAATCATCCGCGCGACTGGCTGGGTCATTTAGCCAGCTGCGGGCGCTCCCTAGTGCCGCTTCCAATGCTCGTAAGCGAGGAAGCCCTTCGAGGGCATCAAACCGATCGTCTGGCTCGGCGATGACGTCTTTTACAACTGGCCCCTCCGGAAAACCTTCGTTCGGCGGCATGGCCCGTAGGTCCGGAAAAAGCTCGAGGTTTGAAGCCAGGACGTTGCTAGCGCGCGCGGGTAAATTCGCGCCGAATTTTGATATTCGAGCCAACTCTCGAACGGTCCAGTAAAGACGCCCGTTTCTGACTTTTTCAGGTTCGGTCCGGCGCGGCCAAAAGTTGCGGGGCGGCCCCTTAGTCAATCGTTCCGCAAGCAACTGTTGCGTGGCCTCATCGAGCTGATGAAACCGAGCAGCTCTAAGCTCGGCAATTTCAGGAAAGGCGTGCAAGCGCCAAAATAGACGATCGTTCAGTTCGACTAGGAACGCTGCAACCTCCGAGATGGGTATAAGCGCAAAGCTCTTGGCGGCCGCAGCCCAGAGCCGGACATGGATTGCCGATGCTGCGGATTTCCAGCGCGATACAAAAGGAAGACTTCGCGCCGGGCTTACGGCGCCGATCTGTGCAACGACCGCAAACAACAACTTCACGGACGGCGCGATGCCATGATGATACGCGTCCGGGTCTTCGATGCCGTCGGCTGTTCGTCGGCCTCGCACAATGTAATTGACGCGATACAGGTCTCCCAGCTGCCAAAGCCGGCTCCATCCATCCCAGCCTATGCGCCGTCCGATATCGAGGCCGTGAGTTACGGCACTCTCTAATGCTTCCGCCATAGCTGATAGGAAGGCGACATCCTCAATGCGATCGAGTTCGAGGACGTCTAAGTTTACGAGATCGCCACTCGCTAGCTTTGCAGACAATAAGTCACGAAATGATTTGGGCCGGCGAGGAGTTTTAGTGAGGCTGCCAAACGAGGAACCTACGGGGCTAACCGAGAGCCGAGGCGCCACTAAATCGACAATGGCGGAAATGACCGATCCAGATCGATCGCCAGCTCGTAGTCTGCCCTGTATAAAATAGATTGAGGTTGAGGCGCCCGTATCGATGGGGCTCTCCGACCAACTTTCCTCGATCAGTCGCCACGCGGTTGCCCAGGGCTCGTTCAGTTTTCGAGCGCCGGGCCCGCTCAGCAGATTTTCGATAGCTCGTCGTTGCACTCGGTTGCCAGGTCCCAATCTGACAGCCCACTCAACTGTGCTTGCCTCTTCCAGGCGATCGCTCAGAAAGACATAGGTTGCCCTAAATGCAGCACGATCTTGCTCATCCAAATAGCCCGAGATCATGTGCGGCGCGTCCGTTCATGTTCTAACCCAATTCTAATGATCGCATCCAACCAACCGAGATCGGCTTTCGCTTTCGACGCCACCGATGACAATCGAACGCGCTCGCTTGTATTGCTGCGTCTGATGAGGTGATCAAATAGGTCTCTGTCGGCCTCCGGCGCGGCAGACCGAGCATCTTTTACGAGGCGCCGAATTTGAGCGTCAATCTTGGTCGGCTTTCCATTTATTGCCGAGAACTCGGCCCAGCGATCTAGGATCGCTTGAAGGGCTTTGTGATTATCTGCGGCATCATAGTGTATTGGGGTGATACCCCGGGCCTTCCAGTCTTCCAATGCGACCGAATCAGGGCTGTGCGTACCGAAAAACGTGAAGCGCTCCTTCAGATCGTCGAAGCGCGATCCGTCCGCAGCAACTGCATTCAAAAGGTAGCGCATCGGAGGATCGTTCGCGCTGTATCCGACGAGCACAAGATGGAAGAGACGGGCCGCGTCGTAAATGAAGTCAGGCACGACGCGCCGCCTCAAGTAGAACTCACCGAAATCCTGATCTGATAGAACAAGCTCCGAAAATCGGTTTGGATCGCGGTCTAGAGCACCGTGGACATGGAGCACCCCGGCAAATTCAGTCTGTCTGGTTGGTCGCGGAATTGAGCCAAGCGCATAAGTCTCGACTTGTGATCCGCGCTTTCGGCCTGCTTCGAGCAGCAGATCGAAGTTCGTTGTCACGATAGTTGTGGTCCCGCCACGGTCGGCCAGTCGCATCAGCGTTCGATGAACGTCCGCCGGTACATTTCCGTGTCGTCGCAATCGATTAGCCACTTCGCGCCTGACTTGGCTATTGCCGCTGGTCTTTTCATCTAAACGACGCTCCAGCATTCCGAGTACGACATCGTAATCGCCGACAGTGAAGCGTTTGACTTCCGCAGTTTGCCGATCGGTCAGACTATTACAATCAACTTCCCACTGGTTGCACACTCCGCGCGGCAGTCGGGAGAGAACTGTGTGAACGCCCGGGTCGAGAGCCTGATATACGTCGATGACTAACTCTCGGAAGTCTGGGAGGTTAGCTGGCCGGGAGATGCCAGCACCACAAATGAAGAGCACCTCTCCGCGAGCGTGTGCAAGGAGCAGTCTCTCCGGAATGGCGGCCAAACCGGAGCCCAGAGAAATGACCCGTTCCTGCAGTGCAGCTGTATCCGATCGGTCCATAGGTGTCCGTCGAAGCTCCGGTGTGTTTGCTTGATCACGGTAGTGGCGCCAGCTTTGCCGGGCGCCACTCAAAGCGATACTACGGCCCGTTCTTCAATCGTCTTCGGCCGATCCGGCTCCAGCCACGTCCATGATCGATCGCAATGATAGTCCCAACGCTACCGTCATGCCTCTGGGGCTCGCGCTAGCACTGCGCAGCCGTCTTTCAGCGCCGCCTCAAACACCGGCTTCAGGCGCGGCTCCGCAAGGATCGCTTCGCCAGGCATGAAATCACTCACAACGTGCCACTCAAAGCCGCGGCTCGGATTAGGTAGCTTCGTCGGATCAAGCACGTACGCCGCGCGGCCGGGGCCTTCTCCGAAGGCGCCTCGTTCGACGAATTTCTGAAGCCGGTTCATTCTGATCCTTCAAATGTAGTTTTGCGTCTGTTGCTATGACTGGCGCGGCGCGGCCGCCGGTTGCGAATGCAAGCGCCACGCTCTAATCGCGGCGATCTTCTGTCGGATATGGAAGCTGCCTGAACCGACGCCATCGACAAGCTTCTCAATGCAATCGAGGTTGGCCTCGCTGAAGTCTGCATGGACGTAGCGCAGTAGACCGTTGAGCATGTACAACGTGTTGCTGAGACCGAAATCCGATGCGTCTTCTTTTGGAAGTTTTGCAGCTGCGAGAGAGAGAGCAGTCTCTAGGTCGATGCTGCAACGTGTCGAAGTGTGCCTCATCGGGTTGTCACATGCAGGACGCGGTACCGTCCCACTGCACGGCCCCATGCAGGAGGACACATCTCTGCGGCTCTGCCGTCGTACCTTGGTCCGAGCTACCGCGAACGACGGGCAAGCTACGACAACTATTGTGGTGCACACATCTACCCTACCTGCAACGGCCATTTTCGGCCGTTACTAGCGCGCCGATGCCGTCTTCCGGCATATGCCAAGCATAAGCCTCCGGATTGGAATTGGCGTCTGCCACGATGACGGCGGTGTAGCACGGTGGCAGCTGTTCCAAACGCAGGGTACGCAACCCCTCTTGGGGCGGTGTTCCGCCTATGACACGTAGAAATCCTTCTTCATCTATCAGTCGCTGGAAGGCCCCGGTATTGGCCACAGTTATGCTTACTAGATCATTTAGTGCCACGGACCAAGGCGTCTCGTATTGGTGCGTGTGGCTATAAATGAATACGCGCATGGCGCGGAACTGCAATTGCCTCGCTCGAAAATGCCGACTCAGAATCTGTGCCTTGGCCAGAAACAAATACTGGCCCGATTGACCGAGTTCAGGGTCCGCACAGAGCGGCTTTCCCTGATCGGCAACCAGATCGCACAGGTGCAGAATGGCCTCATCAGGCAGGCTGGAAATACTCTTCGCCATCGCGGCGAGTTCGGCCTTGACGGTTTCTGCGTTGCCCCCGCCCGCTTTTATCTGGTTGCTTAATTCGTCATCGGGTGGCAATGCCTTCAGAAACAGATCAGCCCCGAGCGTACGCGCGACCGTAGTACTCCACTCCCGCTTGTCGATCGCGTCTGGGCCAAGGAAAGCTGCGCGCTGCTTAGGGGACGTCTCCCAGAGGTTGAAAAAGATAAAGCGTGCGATGTCTTTCGCGGAGCCCCAAAATCCGCGATCCGCGGCTCGATAACGCGCCCCCGCGCTCTCCGGGCTCAGGTTGTCGATGACTGGATACGTCTCTTCCTGCTCATTGAAGAGTCTCTGCACGAAGAGCTCTCCCCATGGCCGAATGACGTATTCGACTCCGCCTTCTCGCCGAACGATGTGCGGCCACTGTTCGTACCGGTTGACATCCATCCCGATCTGATGACCGTGCTCTGCGACGATCCGCTCGTCAGGTGAGGTCCAAATGCCGCTTTCGACCAAGTTGATGCGGCCGCTCGTTACGTTTAGCACCTCTCCGAGTGGCCGCCATACGCGCTCGTAGCGCAATGTGGCGTCGTGGTTGCCCGGCACGACATGCAATCGGTTCTCCCCCCGCTCGGCGAAAGCGCGTAGAATACTCAGGGAGTCGGAATGGGCAGCCACTACCAGACGTGAAAGCGCTTCCATCTCGTCCAAGGTGCAACCGAGGTCCGCGCTTGTACCTTTGCAAGGAATGCTCGCGGGCGGCTGCCACAGTTCTAGGAAATCACCCACGATGACGAGATCGACTTGGTCCCGCCCGCGGCGGGATACTTCCTGCAAAAAACCGTCGAGCGCTTTTGGCCAACGGAAGTCCTCGGTCGGATCCCAACTTCCGTCCGGTCTCCGCCCTACGCCAAAATGCAGATCGCTTATGAACACCAGATAACGCGATCCCGCAGGCGGAGTCCTATAGGGGGTAATGGCGATGGCAGGCTCATCCGGAGAAGTGCGTTGACCCGTCGGTTGGCTTTGCGTCACCGTAGTAGTGCTAAAAAGCAGCAGTCCCACCAGGAGACTCAGGCAGGCCGCGAAATCAGGACGAGAGATCATTGCTTGCGCGCTCCAGTTTTGTCGCACAGAACCAGCCCGGGATTTCCGAGCAGCAGGTATTCGAGTCCGATTTCTTCGTATCGTCCCTTCCCAAAGTCGCGCTCCAGACGGCTGGCGGTCCGTTCAAGAGCGAGGTTGAACAGATCGGTTATCGTAGGCACACCCTTACTTTCCATCAGGTCCTGCAGTGCCCCTGGAAATTCGGCGGCCAGCCGAGTACCATAGGTTGCTGGGATCGAGAAAGGCGACGCAATGAGCGCATCAATTCCACGCGCATTAAACTGCTGCAAGAATCCGGCGTCGTAAGCGGCTGTCACCGCGCAGGCAGCGAACACTCCGACGCTCCCTTCGGGATACCTACGTTTGACGTTCGACACGATAACGCGATCTTGCTCTCGTTCGAACCATATATGTCCTCTGCCATGATGAGCGAGGAGGAGAAATCCCTGTCCGAGTTGACTCTTTTCCGATGGGCCGTCGCTCTGCGGGTCGCCTAGCAGGTACGTTTGCAGTTTCGCAAAATCATGAAACCAGGCCCCCGGCGGATCTCGCGGCATCAAATCGGCGACATTCTCGTTGACATCTTGCAACTTGTTTGGGACGCCGAAAGTCCACTTATCAATGCAGGTATTCTTGGTTGCGTATCGCTCTCGGGGGAGCGGCTGCACTACGGTGATGGGCTGCTTCAGGACCGCTTCCGCGCCGTCCGGGGTCGCTGCCTTCGCGCCGAGAATACCAAGCGGGACATAAAAGCTCTGGTTCCGCCCGCCGACAAGGCTATCGGAAACCGCGCGCGTTACAATAACTGGACGCGTCGCCGAGTGCTCCACGAGTTCTTTGAATGCCTGCTTGGCCTTCGTTGCTTCATCCTCGGTCGACCCCCTCCCTGTAAAGAGCACGTTGGCAAGTTCATTGGCCACCTTCGCATAGCTTCCCGGCGTTCCCTTCACCGCCATGTCACGAGCCTCTTTAATCAGCAATGGCAACCTCGATGCATCGTTCACGTGCTTGACTACACTTTCTTCCGTTTCCCATGCATAAGCGCGTTTTCGGTCAGGCCGCCCGTCTGCGAATACAACGAAACTGTGGTCTTGATTGATATCGAAGATATGGAATGCAGCCGCCGCAAGGTTGCCAGTTCCAGCTGCTTCAACGTCGAGCGACACTTCCAGCAGAGTTTCCAGACCGGCGTGGATCTGCCGGTCTCCACAGGGGGGCGGCTTTTGTCC
Source organism: Bradyrhizobium sp. CCGB12 (assembly GCF_024199845.1). Lineage (NCBI taxonomy): Bacteria > Pseudomonadati > Pseudomonadota > Alphaproteobacteria > Hyphomicrobiales > Nitrobacteraceae > Bradyrhizobium > Bradyrhizobium sp. CCGB12. The sequence continues at coordinate 5,830,534 of NZ_JANADO010000001.1, forward strand.
CGGATTCGCGATCGCAACCCAGCGCACCAGATGATCGAGCGGAATGAGCCCGGTTACGTCCAAAATAGAGAAGACGACGACAGAACAGCCGGCCACGTCTGCAAAAATCTTGAAACGTAAGGTGTCCGCCGCCACCTTCTTAGAGAATTTGGCAAGCGATCCTCCGTCCCTTGCATAGCGCTTTGCCTCCTCGTCATTCGGGGACCGAATACGCTCTAAGTCCGCCTCAAGGGCGGTGATGCCCACCTCTGGGGAAAAATGTAGACCACTGCCGCCCGCGAGCAACGGTTTGATCATCAGGGTGAGTTGCTTCCGCTCTTTCTCATCGAGCAATGTTTGGATTTTGGGACTGGTTCCCGAAGTCGCCACCGGAGACGCACGCAGTTTGGCGTATTCGAATGGCGAAAGGTCGAGGAAGAACGTGTAGCGGTTGCCAACAGTCAATGAATCTTGCGGCGATCCGTCGTCATATTCGAACCAAGTGTTCCAATAAGCCCGATTTGGTATTTCGTCGCCTCGATATAGGGAAGAAGCAGCCAGCAATCCGCCAATTACCAACGCTGCAGGTGAAGCGGCGACCGCAAGCTGAGCGGACAATACAAGTGTTCCGACTACACCGAATGCAAGCCACAAGGATCGAGGTTGCCGTTCGAGAAAGCGCCGAAACTCTTCCTGCAAGACTTCCGCGTCGTGAACTTCACTAACGAAGAATCCAGAGTCATCGAGATGATCGATAAACTCCCGATAAGCAATCGCAAAGCCGGAGAGCTCTCGAGATCTTTGAAATGACTGAAGGGGATGCCGAATTTGAAGGTGCCACAAGAAATCCCTGTATATCTCTTTGAGTTGCCCTGCATCTACCAGCGTCCGGAAGAACTCTGGGCCTCGAGTAGCGCGTAAGTGGTCTAAAAATTCCTTATGTATATTCGTCAGTTCGAGTGCTGTTTGCTCGATCGATCTGCCGCCGCGAAAATACTCTCGCTTCAGGACGATAAATAAAAACAGGCCAAGCCATAGTATCGCTCCTGCAATCAGAATCTGAGGTATAAGACCGATGTTCAGTTGCATTGCACAATCAGGCGCGCTGCTCCCATTTCACGGCTGAGTTTCGCCTAAATTGGCTGTCTTTCTTCCGGTTGCTGCTGTTCGATTTTTTGCAAAGTGTAAGAAGTAGGTGAGAGCCCAACTGACTCCTCTAGGGATCACCAAAAACGTATAGCTTTCGTGGGCGGGCTGACAGTCAGTCTAAGCGCAGAACGCACGGTTGAAAAGAGCGTTGTATTCAATGAAAAGTAAAGCCTCTACGATCCTCGCGTGTGATCATTACAATGCAAAGACAGGAGGGTGGCGATCCGCGCACCTGTCTATTTAACGGTTGTGCGCGCCACAAAGGGGCCTTGGCAGAAGTTCTCGATAGTGCGATGATGGCGCAATTGAAAATAGTCAGCTCGGTGCCCAATGGCGAGGCTGAACAGGGCTGGTTCCTTGGCCGTTGCCGGGACTGCCAAGGCCTCCGTCTTCCATCGGGCCGGTCGAGCCCCTCATGAGCGAAGACCATAGCGCTACAATAGAGGTGGTGTTTAGAGTTAACGATACTTCACTTACTTTCGGAAGGCGCCACCTATGGATCGCGTTCCTGTTCAGATCGATTACGCTACTTCCACCGACTGGCGAGAGCTAAGGCAAACACATGGTGACAGCGCTGTTGACCCGAAAGAATTGAAGGGCCGAACCGGCGCGCCCCCTGAATTTGGCGAGCCCATTTCCACGACGATCATTTTGACCCTTACGACCGGAGCTTCTGCAACGTTTCTTGCGTGGGTGTGTAAGCAGAGGAAACTAAGAAGGACGACGTTGAAAATCACAGTAACGGCTCCGAATGGCGAAGTCGTAACTATCGAATTGTGCGACAAACGGTACTCCGAAGGTGATGGTGACGCAAATCTCGTAACGGACCTCACAAAAGCAGGTTTGCCACCCCCTCCTGGCGGCTAGACGACATGCAAGAGAAGAGCTCGATCGATCTGCTGTCGAATCGGACAATTCTCCGAGGTTACTCTCGGCATCGTGAAATCTTTCTGGCGAGGCTTGGCACATACCCGCCCGAGACTCTTCCACAGTTCTTGCACGAGCTAACGCATCAATGGTGCTTCAATTCACCTGTTGGAATTGCCTTAGCACTTCTGCACCTAGAGGCAGCCGCGATCGACTGGAGTAAAGATACTGCACCTTCAGCGCGACAGAGGGCGCGCGATTGCCTTTTAAAAGCGATGGTCGCCCTCACACTGCTCCGACCAGTGGTTGAAGGCATGGCGCTCTTTGCTGAGTTCGATTTAATGGTGACGAGTTACGGGGAGTTATGCTCCAAGCCGGTCCTTAACATTGCGACACTTTTCAGAGATCCAAGTGTCCACATCCAGTTTGGACGCGGCTCGTTGACGGCAAATGCGAGCGAACATAACAAGTGGTCATGTTCTAATTTTCTTGCCAATCCATTTTATGCGCTACGTACGTCGCCGCATTTGATCGACCGAAAGAGCAGCCTTTTGTCGTCTCCATTCTCAATGGACGGAGACGCATATTTGCTGGGCTATCTTCTAATGAAAAGCATGTGGGTGAGCAGCTTCTCAAGGTTCCCGCGGTTGCTCGATCCGGATCTTTTTCAAATGCTGTTTCGTAGCTTTTTATTCAGTGATAGCTCACTCGTAGTAAGGTTGTTAGACCCCTCTCCGTGTACAAACGAAAGTTTTCGGCAACTTGCACTGCACATCGAGGGACGGCTACTAGAATATCTGCGCGTTCCGATTCAACAGCTAGCTACACAATACGAAGAGAAGAATAAGGGCGAGCCCATCGCGCGAGTTGGCTTGATGCATGAGATCCAGCGCGCTCCCTGGGAGGCTCCGGCTCTGGTGCAAGACGCCGCCCATGCTGTATCGCGCAGCCTTGAGCGGCTTGCTCGACTAGCATTTGATGATTCCAGTCAGAAATTTCTGGCGCTGTCACAATCGCTTATAGATCAACGAGAGGCCATGACCATATTGGCCGTGGATGCTTCGTTTCAGCACAATACAAAAGGCATGATGGTGATTACCTGCAACGGGCTCCCGGTGCACGTTATGGACCACAAATTGCGGAATTTGCCTGATAAAGGGCAAGGCCGGTTTTCGATACATCTTCTGCCAAACTCAGCACGCCAAATTTGTCTCTTTGAGCTGCACGAATCCCGAGAGCTATTGGTCGACGTTCTATTGAGTCCCCCAGAGGACGGGCAATCTGAAGAGCGCGAGCGTAACCTGCAGGCGATTGCGCAAGGACTTTCGTCGCGTGCAATAGCGCTTGAACTCTGCGAGAACGCGGTAGAAAGAGTGAAAATTAATTGTGGGGTAGACTGGGAAAGGACCGAAAATGCGCTTAGGCAGGCTGCGGCCAAGACATATATCCCCATGGCGCTATTGTTCGCGACCGATCGTGATGAAGTACACACGAAGATGCGTGCGGGGGGATTCTGGACATTGTTGGGTGGTGATACCACCGCGGTCGAATACCTTGCTCGGCTGTCGTGTTGGTCGTCGTGCCTGGCCGGCGACCCGCTTGTTGAGCTCTGCCGGTTGCATGGATTTGAACTCAACGAAGCAAATGACCTGTTAATCAACTATTGTGCATCCGTCGGTTTCCGGTTCTTCACGGTCGGTGACAAGGGGCGGCCCCTATGCATTGCATGAACGCGGTGCTGACCGCGCGCGATCTGCATCTCAAACGTGGTTCGAGATAGTCAACAGTCTGATTTTAGCCTATCGCGGACCTAGATTGGCGAGGACAGAATGTCCGCTGCTGAGGCTAGAGCTTTTCATTGCTTAATTGAATCGGAGGGGATTCCGGTTTTTGGCGGATTGTGATTCAAGATGCTGACTGGATTGGAGGCCAGCATCGCATGACCCGACCTCTTTCCCTGGATCTTCGCGAGCGTGTAGTGGCTTCGGTTTTGGCGGGCGAGAGCTGCCGGTCTGTGGCGGAACGGTTTGGTGTTGCGGTCTCGTCGGTTGTGAAGTGGTCACAGCGGCAGCGGGCGACCGGCTCGGTTGTGCCTGGCAAGATGGGCGGTCACCGCAAGCCTGTGCTCGATCCGCACCGCGCCTTCATCGTCGAGCGGATCACTCAAACGCCGCACCTGACGCTGCATGGTCTGAAGGCGGAACTGGCAGCCCGTGGGGTCAAGGTCTCACACAACGCGGTCTGGCTGTTCCTGCGCCGGGAAGGGCTGCGGTTCAAAAAAAACACTGTTCGCCCTCGAACAGGCTCGCGCCGACGTCTCGCGTAGGCGCCAGCGTTGGCGATCCTGGCAGGCCGGACTTGATCCGGGCCGGCTCGTCTTCATCGATGAGACCTGGATCAAGACCAACATGGCCCCTTTGCGGGGCTGGGGCCCCAAAGGGGCACGCCTGCGCGGCTTCGCCCCACACGGTCACTGGCGTACCCTCACATTCCTCGGCGCGCTCCGCCATGACCAACTCACGGCACCCTGCGTCTTCGACGGCCCGATCAACGGCGAATGCTTCCGCGCTTATGTGAAGCACCTTCTCCTGCCAACCCTGCGCGAAGGCGACATCGTCATTCTCGACAATCTCGGAAGCCACAAGTCCAAAGCTGTCAGGCAGATGATCCAGGCTGCTGGCGCCAGGCTCTGGTACCTGCCGCCATACTCGCCCGACCTCAACCCGATCGAACAGGCCTTCTCCAAGATCAAACACTGGATGCGGCAAGCTCAGAAGCGCACCATCGAGGACACTTGGCGCCACATCGGTCACCTCGTCCACGACATCCAGCCTCGCGAATGCGCCAACTACTTCGCCAACGCCGGTTACGCTTCAGTCAAAATGTGAAACGCTCTAATGCCGACTTGCGTTCGTGATGCATTTCCGGAATGCAACCTGATGATCACAATCCGTCACGGGTTACAGTCCCCTGTTGACGTCCCCAGCTATCTTTCCGGCCAAAAAAGTGAAATGCACTCAACGCGATGGCGCCGACAGTGGTTTCAAGCACAATCGTCCGTTGCGCGTACGAACTCGAAACGGACTCCCGATCTATGACAAACGCATTGCCGCGATGGCGCCGGATCACATCAACAAAGCTCTGCGGGAATTCTGATCGATCGAGATCAAGTCCGACAACACCCAGACCAGCGCCACACCCTCACGCTCATAATGCGTGCACCGCGCAGAAATCTCGGTCTGGAACGTGCGCGATAGCTGTACCTCGAAAACACATTCGGGAAAATCACGCCATACAACCTGTACATCGGGGAACTTGCCGTACTCGTTTTCCGTAGGGGGCCGATATGCATTTACCGTACTGGATACGTAGCGCGCATCAAGCTTCGCCAACGCATCGATCTGCTCACATAGCAAGCGGTGTGTTTGCGATTCCTGCTGACCATTTTACTGCGCTTGGCGGACCCTCTCTGGGTGGTCGTTTGCTCCATGATGCCACGGGCAGAGCGAGCCACCCCCTTGAAAATGGGAGGACAACGGGTAGGGAACGCCTTTCTTCCTGCGGGCTCGTATGAAGACCGGATCGCCGCACATTACACACCTGCAGTTCAAACCAGCTGACCACCCCTGGTGATAATCGGTAATGCGATCTCTAAGCATGCCCCATTCGGCATCGGGCATATCGATAAGTTCGCGTGCTGTCACGGGGCCGATGTCGCCCTCAAAAAGCGCGGCTTCAATAATTCTCTGGGGCTTTGCCCGTGGTCCTTGAAGAGGTTGCGTTGCCAAGGCCGTCCCTCACAATTCGGGATTCGTTTTATCTTGTCCGGCTGGCAAAATGGTAGGGCTAAAAAGCTTAGTTATTGATTCGTTTGAACCTCACGTCCGAGGGCGGCGTGAAGCATCTTTCGAGGCGATGTGGGCGCGAGCACCGGTCTCCCCTGCGCGCAACTCGCAGAGGACCGCCCGAGTCATGCGGGAGGTGAAAGTGCAAGAAAAACCTCAAGCGCAACATCGCGACGGCCGCGTGGGCGGGCTAAGGTACAAGTAGCCAGATTCCGAGCAGTATTTCTGCTCTTTCTCGAGAGGAATGCATCTTTCCAGCGCAATCGATTTGCTTTTAGCGCAGAAACTACGATCGCATTTGGGGGCCGCTCGATTCGCTCGACGGTGGGCAGACTACGGTTTTCTCCGAACGGGACGCGATCCCGCCTGTTCACTGCACTTGGCATCTTCGACGATCGACTGACGGAACGACGGGCGATGGCTTCTGGGGATAGCCATCTTCGCGAAGCATTCGACTTGATCGTCGCCGAATTGAGGTCGCGGAAATCCCGCCGGGTCTCGAAATATTGCTCGTGCCAGGCCTGATCGCGACCATCTCCGTTCACTGTCCGATCGTTACCATCCAGACCTTTCCCATTCCTGTCGGCCTCCTCACATTTGACGAGCTGGTGGTTCAACGGATCCAGAATGTTCTGCAGGAGTACCGGTCGGTACTAAACAGCAGCTGATAACGGGATGAATCTATCGAACTTACGTCTTTTGCTCGACCAAACCATTGGCTGATCCACAATCTCGGGAAAACTCCACGGCCTGCTGCAATCGGACCCGGGCTGGCGAACGAAGAGCAGATTCGATGGAAGTGATTGCTCGACACGACCGGCCACGACGCGGCGGCTGCGGGGAATTTAATTCGCCGTCTTCTTTTCGTGCTCGATGGCTTTCAGCGTTCGTTTACAGGGTCGCTCTCCGATCACGATTTGCCAGCGAGTGAAACCGATTGCCGCGTTGGCGTCGCAGGCAACAAGGTTTCTTTGGAGGGCAATCAGTTGATTGTCGCCGTACCGACGATCCGTTCCCGTCGAGATGAAAAGTCCATCGTCCTTACGGACGACAGTACCGAGTTCAGCCCAGTTCCGTGACACATCAAACACGCTCGTTTCGTCGACCTCGATTCGAACGTTAGGAACGAGGATTCCCTTGTAATGTATGTTCCCCTGACAACCGAATGCTTCAAATTGATGCCGATCGTCCAGGAATATCGCTGTGGGCTCGTCGTGTGCGGTCGTTACCAGAAGCAGGTGATCGTACCGATCGGCCGGCAAGACCAAAGTCAGGCCGGCTCCCGCCCCGATATGCCCAACGCTGAATTCATTCGGTGAGAGCATCGCTCAGCTTCCTTGTAAGCGTTCGATCAACATGGACCAGTAGTATTCGGCGGCCCCTTCTTGTGACAAATGGCCTGCCGCGCTGCATACCGAGACTCTTGAGATAGAGATCGTGCTCGTCGTTCCGAACCGAAAGCGATTCGTTCATCGCGTTACTCTCCGTGCTCTCGCTCGCGAGATAGGCGATGCCGTCTGCTCCGATACCCCCTATGAATACGGTGCAGCGGGAGATCGCTCGGCCGCTTTGTAGACCGCAGCGGTGAATCGGTTAGCATCGATGCGGCGGAAGTCGGTTTCTATGCCCAGATTGCGGCGCTCCAGCTCCTGAAGCGAATTCTCGAAGAATTTTGCTATGTACTCGAAGCTCTCGTGCTTGAACTGGTCCCGATCGCGGTCGGTGAAGTCCTTGGCGAGCCGCAGATTGCTGGACCGGGGGCTCGATGCTCTAATCGCTGGCGAAGTCGACCGTGCAAGGCTCTGTGCAGTCTCGCGGCGGACGGCCGCCGTCGCGAGGCGATTTGCTGCTGCGCGAACGGACTTCGCGATCTCAAGCAGAGCCTGGTCTCGGTCGGGATACTGCGTGATTGGCTTGCCGTCCGGTGGTGTGGCATTCAGCTTTCCAAAGGGAGCGCCGTGCCAATCGCAAGCGCGAAGGATAACGGGCATCGATGGCGTCCCCGGCCTCATGACGCTCCATGGCACGCGTCATTTCGATGTCGTAGCAATAATCCGAGGCAAGGAAGTCGGCGCTCACGAGTAGTAGGATGATATCGTCTGTTTCGATATGCCGGTCAATCTCCGCGGCGAATTCCTGCCCCGCGCTGATGCGGCGATCATGCCAGACTGAACAACGGCTTGACGCTTGAGCAGCGAAAGTTGCTTCTCGAGCTGGTCGCGCAAGACCTCGTCCGCATGGGCGTATGAGAAGAATACGCTTGCCAAATGAGCCTCCCGCAACCGCGGCCTCTTGTCGTCGGCTAATATCAGGAGTTATGAGCTGAATAAAAGCCCGTCGCGCGACAAATGTACTTGTTTACACATGGCCTTTGGCCGACCTGGTTAAGAGGGCGAAGCTGTGTGCGACGTCGCGATCACATGCTCACGTGATCGTGCGGGCTATCCTTGCTGCCGCATATCCCGCACTTGCCCGAGGCTGTCCTGGTCGCGCGGCTAAGCTTAAGCCAGCGGCCGGGCCCGAGCCCCACCATGTTCGAGCGCAGATTATTGCCCCACGGCGGTTCGGGGATAAGTTCCAAGCACAGCTTGTTCTTAGCCGACATGAGGTGCAAACGGCCTCGTAAAGCTTGACAGGCGGTTCATCACTACCTCGACTGCGTCGCTTCTAAGTGAAGTACCGGAAACGCGAGTTTACCTTCTTACCTGTTGGCACGTGCTTCAGAATATCACCAACACGTCGCGCAGCTCGAACGGTGATAGGATCGCCAGTGTCAAACTGAGTGTTGTTGAAGTTGAGCTTGGACAAGCCGATAAGTTCTCTGGCGAGTTCCGCGGCATTTGTTTCGCCCTCTTCTCTCAGAAACTCGATGGCACGCGGGATATATGCGCCTGGATACACCTGAAAATAGGGGACGGTCCCTTTGAGATAGACTATGCCCGCGGCCTCATCAAAAAGCATTGCAGTCCCTCGTACCATAGGCGAGTCACCCGCGCGGAGCACGCGGGTGCCGGATCGCCGTATGGTGACAAGGTCCAGGACTTCCAGCTTCTCGTCCTGTGCCGCTCTCGTGAAGCCTTCCTTCTCTTCGGCGTTGAAGCTAGAGGTCTTATGCATGACAAGTCTTGCTGGCATCGTCTTATGCTCGCGCCGGTAGGTCGCCAGACCGTCGGCTAGCAGTCGTTGCGCATCATCTCTCGACAAATGAGGAGTGCGATCGTCTTTGTCGTAGTTTGCGCTTCCGCCTTGGACAACGAGACCCTCGCCGCGCTCGTCGAAAACCTGGGCAACGCTGGTCATCAACGTGTCCCCTGCCACGCTCTTGAAGAAGCTGACACCCACATAGCAGGTCGTCAACGACGATGGGTGCCGCGCAAGGCGCCATGGTACACCGCCGGCCTTGTAGTACAGCGCTGTGTGAAAGTTCCATGCCGTGGTCGCTGCGTCTTGGAGTCGCCGACTCTTCGAGCGCGCTCCAACGGGGGTGCCATAGGTGTCGGGACGCAACACCTGACAAGGCAGTTGCAAGTCAATTGCCTGCGCCTTGAATAGGTCGTGAAAATTGAGCGCTGGAGGCAACGGCGCCTTCTGTTCCGGTGCCGGTTCTTGCAGTTCGTCGATAGGCGGATCGGCCACCTGCGTGCCCGGTGTATCTCCAAGGGCGAATACCTCATGCGGAGGCGCAATGACCAGGACATGAAGTCCGCTTTTCGCGGCCAAATCGCGCGCGTGGTCGATGAAAATCTCGACGATGTGTTGCAACGGTTCGGGCTTGGCGAGCGCGGCCATCAGCTCGTGGCGTGTAATCGTGCGTGTAGCTGTGTCAGAGAGCTGTAGGGATGTGCCGAAAACCTGTTGCGTCATGCCCGGGAACGCAGGCCAAAGGGCCACCAGCTTCTTTTCATCCGACAACACACCGTTCTTGCAATGCTCCAGCCAATCACGAACTCCATCAACCGTGGCTGTTGTTCCAATAACCCCCAGACGAATGGGTACCGGGATTCCGCTGCTGCCCTTGTCGAATACTCCAAATGTCGAGAGCCCGGCGCGGATATCGACATGCAAGCTGTTTTGATGAAAGGCAAGCAGCGGTTCTTCGAAAATTTGCAGCCTCATCCGTCAAGCTCCTCGTCGTTCGAAGGGCGGACGGTTGGCACGTCCAAGGCAGTGAGAGCATTCTCGTCAACACCTGACGAGAACCGAAAATTTTCAAGAGGCGCGAATTCAAGCAGCCGCGAACAATTCGAACGGGTCCATGGCGCTCTAAGAACGGCTTGCCATTGCAGGAGTTGACTAAGCACCGATCGATTTCGCTCCAAGCGCTTGATGCCTGACAATCGGCTCTGATGATATCGATCGAGATCCTTCCCGTTTCGGGTGAAGCGGTAAGTGGGCGTGATTTCTAGATACCATTGTCCGCCAAGCCATCGAAAACGGCCTTGGAATGCGGTGTGGCGCAGGAACCTGTACGGCTTTCCCGTCTTTGGCTTGGTCTGATAATGGGCGACAACGGTAGCGGTGCTGCGAACCTTCAAGTTGGGATACTTCAGCTTCTTGGGAGGGTCATCAGGACTTCCCATGAAAGCGTAGACTTCCTGGTCGCCATGGAAGCGTACGCCTTGGTTCCACAAATCTTCTCTCAGCGCCATGTTCAACAACTGAACGAAGAGACGACGCTTGCTGTCGCTTGACGAAAACGCCCATTCGCTCGTGTCGAACTGATCCAATCCTCCGACGTCGATGATGTTCTTTAGTTTCGAGCGTTCCGGATCGGCGAGGGAATACAGATTGCCTTCGAAAATCGTCCAGGCCCCCGGGATACGATCGACCTTTTTGCCCAAGGCTTGATTCAGTACGAACCATCCCTGCTTTCGCGTGTTGCACGACGACGGTGCGACGTACAGCGTGCCAGGGAATTGGCGGAGCAGGGCCAGATTTGCGAATCCCTCCTCGCCATCTGGTATTTGCTCGTCGCGCTCATCATTGGCCTCTCCATCGGAGGCCGTGACTTCACCAGATTCCGATGGCTCTAGGACCGGTACGGGCTGAGTTCTTAGATAAGCGCGTGTAAAGGCTGCAGCCGACGAGCAAGCGTATTTGGTCCACGCGTCGAGCCGCTTGAGACCAACAATGTCACTCAAGCCCCTGATCGAAACCATCGGCGTCTTGTCGCGTGTGGCACGATGAACGCCAGCCGATTCCATCTCGATCGCAAGAATTGCGCGTGCGGTCCTGATCCATGGAAAGAGAAGCAATGGGTCTTTCACAAGGCGGTCGCTCGAAGCGATCGACCCGGCAGAAAATCTTGGCGGCCGCGCAGGGACGTTTTTGCCGTAGTGCACTTGTAGCTTTGTGCGGAGCTCGCGCTGCCAATCGGCAGGACCATAGAGCTTATTACGGCTGAACGTCACTTCCGGTCGTGGTGGCAAGCCTGACCACCATTCGCCAAGTTCTGCCTCTCGGGCCGCTAGATTAGCGATGCCCGCAGCAAGCGCTTTATCAATGGGACCTCCGCCGACGTTGTAGCTCGTATCTTCGCGAAATTTACGCGCTTCGACACTGAAATCGTGGACTCGCGTCGAGAGCACAACGTCCCCGAGGGTGATGTCGTCTGATGGCAGGCCTCCTGCAATGCCAACGACCAGAATGAGTGATGGATGCAGGTCATCGTAGAGATCGCGCGCCGCCTCCTGCGCCTCGCCATTGCCCTGCTCGATCTGGCGGAGAATGGCAATTCTATAACGTGCGTGCTGCCCGGCATCTGTCGTTCTTAACGCATACTCTCTGTGACGTCCCTTATAGATGCCCGGATCGTCCGGGAAAGCCTTCAGTACAGCCGCGAATTCATCGTCGCGGATTGTCAAAAGGCCAATGTCAACGAAGGGCTTCATATGCAGTCCTAGAAGGGTCGGCGTTGGATGGTCAGACCGCCGCAAAAAATATCGGCGGTCAGATTGGAATATAGGGAGAGGAATCGCCTATGCACGTGCATGGCGATGAAAGTCTACCACGGACAAAGCGCAAAGTTTTCCACGACACTTTATCTGTGCCGCGCACTCTGTGGTTGACGACCTATTGGCACCCTTCAACGATTCGGAAGGGTAGCTCGCCGTTTCCAGAGGGCCTTCGTGGCCGCCTATCGGCGCTCTTCCCTTGTCGTCGCTGGTTGCCGCGTGGCGTCCGCGAGCCTGCAGCAACCTCAGAGCTTGCGCTTCAGGCCCGTCTGCTGTCTCCATATCAAAGTGCCGCGGACTTTCCTGAACACCTTAAATAAGGTCCAACGCGACGGGAGCGATTGTGCAGCGGGCGATTTGCCGATCTTCGGCTTGTAACCTGTCTTTCCGAAAGAGGCCCCCATGCGCGACGACCTATATTTGAACCTCCGGCTGGCGTGGATGGCCGCCTTCGCGACCGGCCCCCGCTTTCACCCTGTTCAAATAGGTGCTCCTTGAACGTCCCGAAATATCGACTGAGCCCGCGCAATCAGCAAATCCTGAAACGCCGCCAGAGCAGTGAAAGCTTCTACTCGATCGGGAAGTCCTTCGGCATTTCCGCGGCCCGGTTAAAGCAGATTCGAACGCGAGGATGGGCGCGTGAGGCGCGCGGCTGCCAAGCTGCCGCAGCAACCCAACCCGTTGCAGTTGCGCTTGCAGCTCAGGAAAAGGCTTACCGAACTGTGCGGGAAGCCGGACTTCACGCCCGACGACGTGATGGCCCTCGATTACACGCCGGCTCTGTTCTTTCTGAGGCTGCCCCGCGCTGCTCCAGCGATTCCCGCAGATTGGATGAGCTGACGCCATTCAAGATGGAGTTGGATTGAGCAGTGCCAGCGGGGCCGCGGCAAACTGACGTTCCGTATTCCTTGGTCATGCTTGCCTCTTATGGCCACTTACCGCTCATCGGCGTGGCGCCTCACGAATCATCTGTAACGCGGGACCGCCGTGGCCTTCGATTAGGGCCACCGAAGCCCAGTTTTCGTCACTTTGCATTCCGTACCTCCAGGCCCCTACAGGTCTCCTAGGACGTTAACCATTTGACTCTGCGAAATCGCAAATGGCCCAGGTACGGGAGAACGCATGAGAGGACGCACCGTGCTCAGCTAACGCGGGTGCTAGTTCGATAACATGGCAAGATTTGAGTCACCCTGCTCCGCGACCGCAGAAAATGCACAGGAAAGCAAAGCAACGACACGTTCCTGGCTCGTTCACCGAACGGGCCAAAGATCCTTTATGCCGGTTCATCGCGACAACCATCTCCGACGACACTGAGGCCTCTAGAGGTGATTCTTAGAGACCACCATGCCGACCAAGCGAAACTGCCTAGCGGTAAAGATACTCGGCGTGATCGAGGGTAAGGCGGAAGGTCCTCTTGCCGTCTGCGTTTTTTTGATCATTGCCTTGGCCGCAATCGCACTGGTGGGATTGGGGCTGCGCAACTAATTTATGGACCCGTTCGCAGGGGCCGGTGTACTTTCTCTTAGACTTGAGGAGCATGGAATGAGAGCCAAACGAGCCAAGGTTCAGTCCCAGTCACTGGCCAGCCGCATTGCCGGCATATCCGCGCTGGGCTTCGGCATGAGTTGGAAGGCTCCCGAGCCTGAACGCGTGGTCGTGCGCGACGTCATTACGGCTCTCGAAGACAAGCGGGCCCTATACTCCCAGGCTGTTTGGGAGGAACCCAGCCATGTCGTTCAATCCCTCCTCAAAATACGAGATGAGCTGACCAACGGCCTCAAGCGCGTCGGCGACAATTCCCCGGCCAAGGACGCTTTTCGTATCATGCGGGCGTCCTGCCGGGATTTCCTGACGCTCACCAGCGCTAAGGCCTATGAAAACGACAAAGGGATGATGCGCGGCGACCACATGTGGGAGCACGAGCAGTTCTTCATCGAATTAGGGAAACTCCGCGCGGTCTTTGGTCAGCAGATTGGTCTGCTCGGATATCTGTACGGCGTGGACATTGAAGAGAGCCTTGCTGCTATCCTTCCGCCAGAGGCAATCTAGAGCCAGGATTTGCTAACAAGGGCCTCGCGGGCAACGATTCTATGACGATCGGGATGGTGATCGGGCTGATCTTACTCCCCTTCGCTTGGGCGCTGCTGGCTGCCGCTAATAAGGCGCATCGTACGGAGACGGGTGTGGACGCTCCCACCCGCAAGGCGATGCGGAATATTCGCCGTAACGGCCGGCTGGAAGGGAATTAGCGAAGAGCTTACCGGGAATGGCCGCAACGCCAGCAACGCTGGCCTTCCTCGACGGCACCTCCAGCCCTCCCTGGCGAATTCTCCTATTCTGCAGCCTCACCTCAATCGAAGGTCGCACCAACTGAGAACAGCTGGCGCAAGATGAACCGACGCGCGGCTAAGAGCCTACGCCACGGCGCGCAATCTACGCCTCTATCGAGAATTCAACGGCACCTACTATTTCGTCAATCTTGAACGCGGCAATGCGATGGTGCGCAATCCGACGGAGGCATTTGATAACAAGGCGATCGCCACCGTGTTGAAGCAGTTGGGCGGTGATCCGAAGGATCTCGGAACATTGAAGCGGTTGCAGGCGGTGCTTGAGATTGTCAGCAAGGGTAGCGATGCCGCCGCCACGGTGATGCAGCCTTTCTTTAAGCTATACGATTTCCAGGTCGCAGCACGGCACCTGACTTCCGCTGAAACGGTGATGGAAAAACTCAAGACGGTGACCGACCGACTGAAATTGAAAGAGGATGCAACATTCGCGGAAATCTACCTTGCAATTCGAGATAGCCTGTCTGCCTCTTTCGAAAAAATGACGGCCATCGTCGAGACGCCATAAGCGGCACTCATTGCGCCGAACCGTCGTCGTCTAATCTCAAGTGGTAGCGCGTATGCCGTAGCTCACCCGTCCTCTTGAGAGCACCCTTCGCGATCAGGTCCTGTAGATCGCGGGTTGCTGTCGCACGGGGAGCCTTGGTGATGCTGATGTAGTTTTCAGCGCTCAGGCCGCCCTTGAAGCCATCGATGCCCTCCTTGAACATACGGGCAATGGCCTTCTCCTGGCGGGCGTTGAACTGCCCGCGCAGACGCTCATAGAGCTTCGTCTTCGCAATATAGAAGTCGACGCGCTTATTGGTGTTTTCCTGCGCTTCGAGGACGGTGCTTCCGAAGTACAGCAGCCAATCGGTTATCTCCATGCCCTTGTTGTTGTGTTCAAGAGCCTCGTAATAGTCCTTCCGCTTGCGTTCGATCGTATAGGCCAGCGCAATAAGCGTTGGCTGGCCGAGCTTTTGGGCGAGAGATTTTTCCGCCAGCGCGCGAGCAATTCTGCCGTTCCCATCCTCGAATGGATGAATGCCGACGAAATACAAATGTGCGAGGGCGGAACGCGTAATCGCCGGCAGCGGGTGGGCACCGTCAGGTGCGGTGTCGTTGAACCACGCGACGAACGCGGACATCTCTTTCGCCATGATTGCGGAAGGCGGCGCCTCAAAGTGAACCTTCCGGTGAGCGATCGCCCCGGAAACCACTTGCATGGGTTCAATATGGGTCCGATAGGCGCCGATCGTCTTGATGGTCCGGTCGCCGCTCATCAAAAGGCCGTGCCACCCAAACATGGTCTCGTCGGTCAACGGCTCCGAGAAATTGAGATACAGATCGACCATCATTTGCGCGATCCCGCGCTCGGCGGGAGCCACCCCGGCTTCCTGCCCTCCTAAACCGAACTGGTACCGTAACGACGACTGGACGCTGTCGCGGTTCAGGATTTCACCCTCAATCTCTGAGGTCTTCAGGGCCTCATCGCTGATGAGCTCGATCCGAAGGTTCTCCTGATCGTCCGGGCTGACGTGCTTGAAGGCGCCAATGAACTCCCCCGAGCGGAGCAGGAATTCCGCCTCCAAGGGCTCAAGAGCGGTCGCATCATAGGTAAAGCGGGGCCAAGTCGGCTCCTCCCAATTCCAGGCCATGAGTTATAGACCTCCTTTCTATAACTCACTGTGGGGCTTCAGGTGAGCTATAGCAAGTAAATCTATAACTCATTGGCGGGGGCCTGCGAGGCAACGAAGCACCCTTGACCGATGTCGCCCACTCACTTTATGTGTATTATCCAGAAAATGAGTAATATATGATAGCATCTCCGTACCAACCATTCGGCCAACTGCTCGTTGAACTCCGCCAGAAAGCGGGGATCTCCAGCCAGGGCGAATTCGCGACCCTTGTCAAAAGCAGCCAGCAAACGGTGAGCCGCTGGGAGGCGGGGCTCTCGCGCCCACGCGACAGCCAAATGCCGCTGATCGCCGCCGTGCTGAAGGCCGACGTTGCCGATCTGCTCGAAGCTGCCGGATTCATCCGGAAGACCGCTGTTGTGAGCTTTGACCAGCCGTTTCCGGTCGATGGCCTCACCCCGGACAGTTTCGAACGCTTCTGCCGCCATTTCCTGCAAGCCATGTACACTGAGGCCCTCGTCGAACATGCCGGCGGCCAGGGGCATACCCAGGACGGGCTCGATGTCACCGCCTCCTTCCCCGATGGCACGACGTTTAGCTTCCAGTGCAAACGGGTCGGCGAATTCGGGCCGCAAAAGGTTCACGCAGCCGTCGCCAAACATACCGTCGCCGCCGCGAAAAAGGTTCTCCTGTTAACTAAGATCGCAAGCCCACAGGCCCGCACCGCCATCAAAGACCATCCGGACTGGGAGATCTGGGACCGGGAGGACATCTCCTACAAAATCCGCCAGCTTCCCGTCGCCGACCAGGTCAGGCTGGTCGACATCTTTTTCCGGGGACAGCGCTTCGCCCTGCTCGGCGTCAATGAAGCGGGGCCATGGGAGACCAGTGAGGAATTCTTCGCCGCCTTCAACAATGCCGAGGGCGTGTTCAATCATGTTTGGCATCTCGTCGGTCGCAAGGGTGATCTGGAGGCCATGGATCAGGCCTTAGGCGATCCGAGCGTTGCTGCGATCCTGCTGATCGGGACCGGTGGGTCGGGAAAATCACGCATCCTCAAACAATCGATCGAGGCTTTCGAGGAGGGCCATAAAAGTGTCGCGGTCCGCTATCTCTCGCGAAACGCTGAACTCACGAAGAAGAGCCTCGAAGATTTGGGCAACAACGAAAAGCTGCTCGTAGTCGACGACGCTCACGATCAAACTGATCTTCAGATCCTCTTTCAGTACGCTGCCGATCCCGCCAACAAGGCCAGGCTCGTCCTTTCTCTTCGCCCCTACGGTCTGGACCACATTAAGGCCCAAGCCAGCACCTTTTCCCTGATCGGCCCTCCGCTTCGGGAAATCGCGCTGGAGCGGCTGACCCTTACCGAAAGCGAACAGCTCGCGACCCAGGTCCTAAAAAAGCACGGCGGGCCACTCTCCGCCGCGAAAGATATCGCCCGCCTTACGCGCGATTGTCCGCTGGCCACCGTAGTCGGCGCACAAGTCGTCGCCAAGGAGAAACGGCAGTTTAGCCTCGCGCAGCAAGAGGAAACCTTTCGGAAACTGCTGTTCTCGCGCTTCCAGACCATCATTGCAGGACAGATAGGCAACAAGAGCGAAGCCGGAACGATCAAGAAGGTCCTTCGGGTGCTCGCGCTATTGCAGCCAGTCCATCCCGAGGATGAGGCCTTGCTTCACGTCATCGAGCAAGTCGAGAGCATTAAGCCGCATGATGCCAGCCGCATCATGCGCCTGTTGACCGAGGCCGGCGTTCTGTTCAAGCGCGGCGAGCAATTCAGGTTATCGCCCGACGTGTTGGCCGACTACATCATTGAGGAGCACTGCGTCGGTCCACTCGGTTCGTCAACAGGCTATGCCGAGATAGTGTTCGATGCCGCCAGCGAAAATCTGGCCGAGCATCTTCTGGTCAACCTCAGCAGGCTTGACTGGAGGCGCTCGGATGGTGATCCCAGCAACAGCAAGCTAATCGATGGGGTCTGGAGTAAACTTAAACCGGAGCGGGACTTTAGTGATCCGCATATCAAGGCCATTGCCGCCGTCGCCTACTACCAGCCGGCCAAGGCAATCGAATTTGCGGAGAAGTTGATTCATGCAGACAAGTTTCTCAAGCAACTTCCCGAAATTCTTCGCAACGCGGCGTTCAATTTTGCCCATGTCCGCCAGGCCTGCGAGGCCCTTTGGGAACTGGGCAGGCGCGACAGCCGCCCGCTAGAGCAGCATCCGGAACACCCGATTCGTATCTTGGCTGAATTGTGCGAAGTCCAACCCAACAAGCCCCTGGTTTACAATGAAGCGATCATCGACTTCGGGCTGTCACTCCTAGACCAGCGAGAAGCGTGGCAACCTGCCTACAGTCCGCTGGATATCCTCACGCCGGTTTTCGATACGGAAGGACACATCACCGAGTCCATTAATTTCTCGCTGACCTTCAAGCCACACTTCGTGAAGGTCGAGGCGATCAAGCCGCTTCGCACTAAGGTCTTGAGCAGAATCATCGACCTCCTCTTCGATCCGGACGTTCGTGTCGGCGTTCTTGCGGCAGACGCTCTGGCGAAGGCCTTCAGGTACCCGATGGGAATGTTCAACAGTACCGTCTCGCCGAGGATCAGGGACGAGTGGACAGGTGTCTTCGTCGAAGGCTTGAACGCAATCGAAGCCGCACTAAAAGCGCGCCCGGTAGACGACCTCGTCAAACTATCGGTATGGAAAGCCATCTCTTGGCACGTCCAGTACGGGAAAGGTGACGCCTCGGACGCGGCACGCCACCTGCAGGCAGGCCTTCCTAGCTCTCTTGAATTTCGGACCCTGACAGTGCTCATCGATGGTCATGGCGTTGAATTTCGGCGCATCGACCCGATCAAGCACCGGGAGAAATGGGCAGCGCACATCGCTGCCCTGGTTAGAGACCTGGAAACCTCCTATCCAAACGCGGAGGCACGTCGCGCATTCATCGGCGGCCTTCTCGGCAGCATTTCCAGGAACTACAAGAAATCGTCGGCGACACCTTATGCCTTGTACGAGGCCCTGATCCGGTCGTCGATAGATTTCTGCCGAGTCACCCTGAACAACGCATTGGCCCAACCGGATTCCGAAACTGTCCGGTTTCTGCCCGGAGCGCTGATTGCTCTGTGGGATCACAGCCCGGATGAAGCACGTGCTGCAACAGGGGATCTGCTTGCGACAGGACGCGAACAATTCCTGTCGTCGGTTGCGCAGGCCTATTCCCGAGTCCTGACCAGCGGGCTCTACAGCGATTCAGATATCGCTGTCTTGCGGCGGCTCCTATCCAGCCCGAGTGCTTGGGTCGCCCGAAATGCAATTAATACTCTCACCAGCCTGCCCGAAGAGAAGGTCAGCCTCGTCATCGAACTAGCCCGAGTTGCTAACATCGGCGATTCACACCAGCTGGCTGACGAGTTGCTGACGGTCTTCACGTTCAACGAACTGTTCAAGCATCTGGCGGTGGAAGACGTGAACGCCCTCCTGGAAAAACTGATGGCAGTTGCCGAGCTTGAGGGTCATTGGGTGGAAGAGTTCCTGGCTCACGCCTCGCAGGCGTATCCCCGAGAGACCATGGCTTTCTTCATGCGCCGGGTCGACCGCGCCGGTGAGAAGGAGCAACGGAAATACCGCCCCATCAACCATGGGCCTTATGGTCGCGTCCCCTTGCGCTTTCGCGATTCCGGAGTCTACCCGGAACTGCTTCGGACGGTGGCCGAGTGGATGAGAGCCGGCAAGGACAAGCCCTTCCTTTTCGGCTACCGTGCTCGCGAGCTGTTCGAAACCTGTTTTAGGCCGTTTGACGGCGAGACCGTCAAGTTTCTCGAAGAATGGATCGCGACATCCGACGAGCAGGACTTGAACCTCATCGCCGGCATCCTCAACGGGGCACACCATACCTTCGTATTCACCCATCGTCCGTTCGTTGAGCGCTATCTGGAGAAAGCCAAGCAGGTCGGCCCGAAGGCGCTAAAGCACGCGATCGGCGCCCTCTTCAGCTCGGCAGTCAGCGGTGTCCGATCAGGTACTCCCGGAGAACCGATGCCGCGAGATATTTCCATGAAGGAGCGGAGCGAGCAGGTACTCCGATCGCTGCCGCGGTTTTCGCCCGCTCATAAGCTTTACGACGGAATTCGTAAACACGCCGAGGAGGGTCTTGCGGAGTCCCGGCACGTCAAGGAATCCTTTGAGGACTGATTCGCAGCTGGAGGAATATTGTGGTGGACGTCATCTGGATGCCGACAGCGATGCCAAGCGAACGCCATGTTGTCGTTCGGGCTCACCGAATGGGGCAGCCGCCGATCGACAAAGATTATTTCTCTGTGAGTGACGAGACCGATTGGAAAGGAAGCGGTCCCTTCGACATGCGTTTGGACGAAACGATCGAACGAGCTAAAAGCGTTGCGCAGAAAAGGGCCTGACGCAGGTGGTGGTGATCAGAGCAACGTAACGCAGACCGACGGGGGGCCTGGTGGCGACCGTCAAACAAGAGATATTTTCCAAGGTATTCACGACGGCTCCGAAGACCGTATCCACCGCTATTGCTTCGCTCTGCCGCGAGGTCAGTCCCCAACATCAGCCAATTATGGTGCCCGTCCGTCCCGAGCCCGGCGCGAGCATCGGCGAGTGCTTCAACAACGTGAACGCAAAGGTTATCGCCGGTCGACAGTTGCGGGATCGCAAGGATCTGCGACAGCTTGGATGCCTGCGCCTTTCCAGCGCCGGGCGGCCCCAAGAGCACGAGTCTCATCTCTTTTCTCCGTCAAGGCGATACCGCACACTGCTCGGCAATTCGCCGAGCCGTGCGGAACCAACAGCAGCAACCACATCGATCATCATGGAGCACTCGATCGATTGTTCTGCCGGTTCTTGACGAGGTCGTCGACCACGGCGGGATCGGCCAGGGTCGAGGTGTCGCCCAGGCTGCCCGGCTCGTCCTCGGCGATCTTGCGCAGGATGCGGCGCATGATCTTGCCGGAGCGGGTCTTTGGCAGGCCGGGCGAGAACTGGATCTGGTCGGGCGCGGCGATCGGGCCGATCTCCTTGCGCACCCAGGTGACCAGCTCCTTGCGCAGTTCGTCGCTCGGCTCGACGCCGGTCATCAGGGTGACATAGGCGTAGATGCCCTGGCCCTTGATGTCGTGCGGGTAACCGACCACAGCGGCTTCCGACACCTTCTCATGCGCGACCAGCGCGCTCTCGACTTCTGCGGTGCCCATGCGGTGACCGGAGACGTTGATGACGTCGTCGACGCGGCCGGTGATCGAGTAATAGCCGTCGGCGTCGCGCCGGCAGCCATCGCCGGTGAAATACTTGCCCTTGTAGGTCGAGAAGTAGGTCTGCTCGAAGCGGGCATGATCGCCATAGACCGTGCGCATCTGGCCCGGCCATGAGCGGGTGAGGCAGAGATTGCCTGATGTTTCGCCGTCCAGCATCTTGCCGTCGGCGTCGACGATTTCAGGGACGACGCCGAAGAACGGCTGCGTTGCCGAGCCTGGCTTCAGCTTGGTCGCGCCCGGCAGCGGCGTGATCAGGATGCCGCCGGTCTCGGTCTGCCACCAGGTGTCGACGATCGGGCAGCGGTCGTCGCCGACGACGCGGTGATACCACTCCCACGCCTCGGGATTGATGGGTTCGCCGACCGAGCCGAGCAGGCGGAGCGAGGCGCGCGAGGTCTTCTTCACGGGATCATCGCCCGACTGCATCAATGCGCGGATCGCGGTCGGCGCGGTGTAGAAGATGTTGACCTTGTGCTTGTCGATGACGTTCCAGAACCTGGAATTATCGGGGTAATTCGGCACGCCTTCGAACATCAGCGTGGTCGCGCCATTGGCGAGCGGGCCATAGAGAATATAGCTGTGGCCGGTGACCCAGCCGACGTCGGCGGTGCACCAGTAGATGTCGCCGTCGTGATAGTCGAAGACGTAGTGATGCGTCATCGAGGCGAATACGAGATAGCCGCCGGAGGTGTGCAGCACGCCCTTGGGCTGGCCGGTCGAACCCGAGGTGTAGAGGATGAACAGCGGATCCTCGGCGTGCATGTGCTCGACCGGGCATTCGGTCGTCACCATCTTGGCGGCGTCGTGATACCAGAGGTCGCGTGACGGATTCATATCGACCGTGCCGCCGGTGCGCTTGACCACGACGACCCAGTCGACGCCGTCCGCCTTGGCGAGCGCCGCGTCGACATTGGCCTTCAGCGGCACCTTCTTGCCGCCGCGCAGGCCTTCGTCCGCGGTGATGATCACCTTGGATTGGCAGTCGTTGATGCGCTGGGCGAGGCTGTCGGGCGAGAAGCCGGCGAACACCACGGAGTGGATCGCGCCGATCCGCGCGCAGGCCAGCATCGCGTAAGCCGCTTCCGGAATCATCGGCAGGTAGATCGTGACTCGGTCACCCTTCTTGACGTTGCGGGTGCGCAGGATGTTGGCCATCCGGCAGACTTCGTCGTGCAACTCCTTGTAGGTGATGTGCTTCGACTGCGAGGGATCGTCGCCTTCCCAGATGATCGCGGTCTGGTTGGCGCGCTTGGCCAGATGCCGGTCGATGCAATTATGGGCGACGTTGAGGACGCCGTCCTCGAACCATTTGATCGAAATGTTGCCGGGTGCGAACGAGACGTTCTCGATCTTGTGGGGCGCCTTCATCCAGTCGATGCGCTTGGCCTGCTCGGCCCAGAAACCGTTCGGGTCCGAGATCGAGCGCGCGTACATGTCCTTGTACTTGGCCTGGTCGACCCAGGCGCGCTTCGCCCATTCGGTCGATACGGGATACACCTTCTCGGCGGCTGCTCTATTCTGTGCGCTCATCGAAAATCCTCCTTTCATTGCATACATGCACTCTCATCATCTGGAGGGTGCGGCCACGCTTCTCGTAATCCGGCGACGGAAAAAGGGGCCGCCACCGTAAGCCAGCAGCGGCCCATCCCAGTCTAGGGAGGTTCAGCAGACGAGCCGGTCTGCCAGCGGGTCCATGTGCTGCGGCGCTTGCCAGAAGCCGAGCAAGACGAATCCAAAGGATTGGGGCCGGCGAGGGAGACATGATGATCTCGCCGGCTCCCAAGAGGCACGCGCGATCAGCTATTGATGTCTCGACCGCGTGTTTCCGGCAGCAGCAGAGCTCCGATAACCGCCGTCGAAGCTGCGAACGCGATGGTGTACCAGAGCCCACCGAAGATGTTGCCGGTTGCGATGACAACTGCAGTTGCAACGAATGGCGCAAATCCTCCGATCCAGCCGTTGCCGAACTGGAGGGCGACTGAAACCCCGCTGTATCGGATGCGAACAGGAAACAGCTCGACCAAGAGGGCGCCAAGCGGGCCGTAGACCATCGTCGCCAGGAACACGAGGGCGAAGAGCACTGCGATGACCATGGGACCGTTGGGCTCCACCGGCGCCTTCAATGCCGGTAAGCCTCTTTCAGTAAGCACCTTGAGGACCCTCGCTTCATCGAAGGCGACCGCAGCGTCATCACCGATCTGGACGGTGAGAGATGCAGCATCCGCCTTCACAACATAGGGAACAGCCCGCGCGGTCAAGAACGACTTGACGCGGGAGCACTCCTTCGTCGCCTGGGGACTGAAGAGCTGACCGAATAATGATTGGTCCTCACTACAGTCGTTTGCGTGAATCACTACCGAAGTTTTTGCGCGGAAATCGGCAAGCGCGGGATTTCCGTAGGTTGCCAACCCCTGGAAGAGCGGGTTGAACAATAAGGCCGACAAGGCGCATCCTGCAACAACGAGCGGCTTGCGCCCGATCTTGTCGGATAGCCAGCCAAAAAACACAAAGAACGGTGTTCCTAGCATCAGCGCGACAAGTAGATAGAAGTTAGCCTGTTCGAGGCTCATCTTCAGCACAGTCGTCATGAAATAGAGGCTGTAGAAATGGCCCGTATACCAAATCACAGCCTGACCAGCCACGACTCCGAAGATTGCGACCAGCACGAGGCGCAGATTGCGACGGTCACCGAACGTATCGATGATCGGATTTTTCGAGCCTTTGCCCTCAGCCTTCATTTGCTGGAACACCGGCGATTCGTGCATCTTGAGGCGGATGTACAAGGAGAGGACCAGAAGGGCGATCGATCCGACGAACGGAATCCGCCATCCCCAGCTCGCGAAGCTCTCGGCAGACATCGAAGAGCGACACAGAAGGACCACAACGAGCGAGAGAAATAATCCCAGCGTCGCCGTGATCTGGATCCAGCTTGTTGTGAAGCCTCTCCGATCCGCATCCGAATGCTCCGCAACATAGGTCACGGCCCCCCCGAATTCTCCGCCGACGGCGAGCCCTTGCAGCAGCCGCAGGCCGACCAGGATGGTTGGAGCCCACCAGCCAAAAGTTTCGAAAGTAGGCAGCAGCCCGACTGCCGCGGTGGCCAGGCCCATCACCAGCATGGTGGCGAGAAACGTCTTCTTGCGTCCGACGAGATCGCCGAGCCGTCCAAAGACGACCGCGCCAAACGGACGAAGGACGAAGCCCGCCCCAAATGTCGCCAACGCGGCGAGCAATGCCGCTGTTTCATTTCCCTTTGGGAAAAAGAGCGTACTGAAGAATGCGGCCAATGAGCCGTAGACGAAGAAATCATACCATTCGAAAACGGTGCCGAGGGCAGCGGCGAAGATGACGCGTTTCGTGTCGCGATCAAGACGACGAGAAGCGAGACTGGTTTCTGATTCCATGGCGTGAACTGACATCTTGTCCTCCCGCGTCAAACGTTCTGGTGCAGGTGAGAAGTCGCGCTTGCATCAATGCGCGGCGGCGGCAGGCCCTGGCGCATCAGAAAATCGCCCAACAAGCGATTGAAAGTATCCGGTAGCTCAAGCATGGGGAAATGCCCGGCCCACGGGATGTTGTAGAGTTGGCTATTCGGAATACCTCTCGCCAACGTTCGCGACTCGTTTGGCGGAGTGATGATGTCCTCATCGCCGACCACGACCATCGTCGGCACATGGATATCTCCAAGTCTTGCACGATTGTCCGACGCATTGAGCGATGCGATCGCCTGGCGCGCCACGAAGGCAGGCGTCTGTGCAACCTCATCCTTGGCAAAATCGATCAGTGCGGCGCTTGCACGAGAACCGAAGGATCGTTCGATGACTTTCTGGCTCGCGGCGACAACGCCCAGATCTTCAATGGCCTTGAGCACGTTGTCGACGTTGACGTCGGCGCCTAACCCATGCGGCGTGGCTCCCACCAGCACGAGCGCGCGCACGCGATCGGGATAAGAGAGCGCGAAATTCTGGACGACCGTACCGCCCATTGAGAGACCGATGAGCACGGCAGATTCGATGCCGAGCGTTTGATACACTTTCAGCACGTCTTCGACGAAGGTACCGATCGTATATTCCCGGTCCTCGGGACCCGGCGAAAGGCCGTGACCGGGCAGATTGATGCGCACCATCTGGTGACGGGCTGAAAACGCTTCGACCTGCTCGCGCCAGAACTCGGCCGTGGTCGTAAAGCCGTGCACGAATACCAGCGGCGTTCCCTCTCCAGACACCTGCACGACGGTGTCCCCGATTGTGATGGTTCTAATGGCCGTCATTACGCTCCTCCCGAGTTTGATTTCCTAACGAGAGGTTCGCAAGCGCCGTGCCACTCCTGCGTCCTGCGACGTGACGCCGCCCAACACTCTGAGGAAGCAGCAAAATTCTCGTGACCGCGGCGGCCCGGTATCGTTTGACGTTCATTGGTCGCGAAGCTAGTGTATCATTTACGTGACATTCATGTCGCGCAAGCGTGACACTTGTTCAGACCGGATTTCCGCAAATGGTCCTTTCGCAGTGGGTTGCCGGATCGTCGGAAGAGGCAGGCTTCCTGAGGCTTGTTCTCGATCATGTCTCAGACTGCCTCGTCGCGGTTGACACGTCCGGCACGATTGTCCTGATCAACCAACCGTATTGCCGGCTCCTGGGCGGCGCGGCGGACGACTTCGTCGGACGACATATCACCGACGTCGTGGGGCCACAGACCAAGCTTCATCTCGTGGCTCGGGGAGAAGGGAGCCATGTCGGCTACCCGTTGAAAGTACGCGGCCACCAACTCATCACGCGACAAGTTCCCGTACTCCAGGATGGGCAGATCATTGGAGCTGTCGGCTTGGCCTTGTTTTCGGATCTTGGCGCCCTGAAGCGAACTTTCCGACGGGCTACTCAAGCCGAGCTGGAGATGCCCCAGGGCAACAAGCCTTGGCGCTCCCGATTCAGCATGAGCGACATCGCTGGCCAAGGAGAGCTCATGGATACGTACCGCGACTCGCTCGAGGTGGTCGCCGGACACGATCTCCCCGTGCTGATCTCCGGCGAGACCGGTTCCGGCAAGGAATTGGCCGCTCATGCCATCCACGCGAGTTCCAGCAGATCCGAAGGGCCGTTCGTTTGGATCAATTGCGCTTCGATTCCAGGCGAACTGATCGAAGCTGAGTTGTTCGGTTACGAAGGCGGCGCGTTCACCGGCGCGCGTAGTCGTGGAAAGCTCGGGAAATTCGAGCTGGCTTCCGGCGGCACCCTATTCCTCGACGAGATCGGAGATATGCCGCTGCACCTGCAGGGCAGCCTGCTGCGCGTTCTCCAAACAAACGAGATCGTGCGCGTCGGCGGCACGACCCCAGTCGCCGTCAAGGCCCGCGTGGTTTGCGCGACCAACCACTCACTTCCGGAACTGGCTCGCACAGGCCGCTTCAGACAGGACCTCTATTACCGCCTCAGCGTACTGCCTGTTGACGTCCCCTCCCTTCGCGATCGCGATGACATCGAATTTCTTGCCCGGCAATTGCTGCTTCGGATCGCGGCCCGGCTGAACGCGGTACCGAGAGATCTGAGCCGAAAAGAGATGACGTCGCTTGTTGCGCACAGATGGCCAGGCAACGTCCGAGAGCTTGAGAACGTACTCACCCGGTTTATCGTAACAGGCCGGCTGATGACACTTCCCGCCAGTCCGCCCAAAGCGCCGGAGGTGGACCTCGCGCCGCAGCCACTCAAGCAGCGCATCCAGTCACAGACCGCCACGGAAATTCGAGCTGCCTTGCAGCAATCCGGAGGCAACAAGCGCCGCGCAGCCGAGTTGCTGGGCATCAGCCGGGCACATCTCTACCGACTCTTGGGAGAACAAAGCCAGTAGCCGCGAGCGCTGATCTGCGCCTGCGGAGGCCAAGGCCGAGCTTTCGCCCGGAGGCGCCGAGGCCGCGCCTTACAAATCCGTCAAGGCGACGCGATAAGACCCACGCCCCCTGCGGCTCATTAGCGAAGTATCTGAGGCGCTGGATATCGGTTGAAGGTCGGTGCGTCGCTTTGCAACACGTCGACAACGGTCAACTGCATCGGCTGGCTTGCAATCACTCCCGCGTCTCTGAGTAGCCGTCGCAAATATATCGCCTGAGTAACAAGCTACACCGCTGACTGACAAGCTTTTGCTGTTCGGTCGTCTCGGGCATCTCCATGCAAGTTTCGGTGATGAGATGTGCTGCCCGCTCCATCGTTAGCAACAATTCGATGATCGCCGGTCCAAAATGGGTGCGAAAATCATCCGGCGAGAGTGCGCTGTCGGAACGCATCCGCACGCGCAACGAAATAGGCTCTGAATTTTGATCAACTGACGCCGCATCTTTCCTGCTCAATGCAGACCTATGCCGCCCTGACACTTGCAACGAAGCTGCTGACTTCGTCTTGCAGCAGCCGCAGCTTACCGGTCAGGCGCGCGCTCGACCCCAGCACGGTGCCGGCCACCTCGCCCGTTTCTGACGTGGCGGTACTCACGTCGGAGATGTTCTGCGAAACCCGGTTCGTGCCGGATGCGGCGTCTCGCACGCTTTGCGCGATGGCCTGCGTTGCCACGCCCTGCTCCTCGACTGCTGAGGCGATTGAAGACGATATCTCGTTGACTTCGGTTATGGTCGCCAGAATGCTTTGAATATTACCGACCACTGAGGCCGTCTCGGCCTGGATCGACGAAATCTGCGCACCAATCTCGTCGGTCGCCTTGGCGGTCTGAGTCGCGAGCGACTTTACCTCTGCAGCGACGACGGCAAAGCCTCTCCCCGCCTCGCCGGCACGCGCCGCCTCGATCGTGGCGTTCAGCGCGAGCAGATTGGTCTGCGCGGCAACCTGGTTGATGAGGCCGACGACTTCACCAATCTTGGACGCCGCGGCAGCGAGCCCCTGAACGGTCGCATTCGCACGCTGCCCGTCGTTGGCTGCTTTGTCGGCAACCTGAGCCGCCTGCGTTACGCGATGGCTGATCTCGTTGATCGAGGCCGACAATTGGCTGGCAGCCGATGCAACCATTTGGACGTTGCCGGAAGCCTCATGGCACGCCTCCGCGACCGAGTTCGCCCGCCCATTGGCGTGATCGGCACTCACCGACATGCTCTCGGCAGCCTTCTGCATCTCGCTCGCTTCGTCGAAAACCTGCCGCACGACGGTTTCGACGCTTGCCTGGAACTTGCCGGCGAGCTCGACCATCGTCTTGCGCTTGTCTTCGTCAGCCTTTTGCTTGAGCTCCTGCTGTTCGCTATGCATTTGACGGGCGGCCGCCGCGTTTTCCTTGAACACACGCAGAGCGCGGGCAAGACTCCCGACCTCGTCGCGACGGGTCGTGTATGGCACTTCGAAATCGTCTTCACCCGAAGCAAGCTTCTCGGTAAGAGAGGTGATCGTGATAAGCGACCACGTCACGCTGCGACTGATGGCCAAGGAAATGGCGAGCACCAGGACGACGACACCGAGGCAGATCCACGCGAAAGTCCAGGCCGTCTGTCGAAAGATCACGTCGACATCGTCGAGATAGATGCCAGTCCCGATAATCCAGCCCCAAGGCGCAAATCCTTTGACGAAAGACAATTTTGAGACCGGTTGATCGGAGCCCATTTTCGGCCAGAGGTATCCGTAGAATCCGCCTCCCTGCTTCTGGACGATGTCGACAAAGCTCCGAAACAGGTAATTGCCGGAAGGATCCTTGAAATCCCCTACCGGCTTGCCATCGAGCTCCGGCTTAGCCGGGCTCATGATCATGTGCGGGACCATGTCATTGATCCAGAAGAACTCGACCTTGTCGTAGCGCAGCCCTTTGATCTCGGCGAGTGCCGCCGACTGAGCCTGCTCTCGGCTAAGCTTTCCGTCAGTCTCGAGCTTGTGGTAGTGCGTCAGGATACCATGCCCGACATCGACCATCTGCTGTATCTTGGCTTGTCGATCCGTCATCATCTGGGCGCGGATATTGTACAGCGCGATTGGTACCAGAGCCATCATGCCTGCGAGCGCGATAGCAATGATGAGAAGAAACTTGGCTTTCAAACCACGAAAGGACATGGGGCTCTCACGACCGGAAATATGATCGACAGCCTTGGAGCCACCGCCTTACCAGACGCTTAAATATCGAGGCAATGGCACAGCCCGTGCACGATGTTGATGCTGTTTGGCAGGATTTGCACGCTCACGGAAGTTGCGGCGTCCCGCATCGCAAAATTAGCCTCACCGGTGGAGTAGTGCAAAGAAGCGCAGGGGTCGATGACGGCATCGCAAAAAATTCCAGTTACTGTACTGACCGGCTTTCTGGGATCGGGCAAGACGACGCTGCTAAACCAGCTCCTCGAGAGCGGGCTGATGGCCGACTCCGCTGTCATCGTCAACGAGTTTGGGGCCATCAGCATCGATGCCGAACTGGTCGTTGGCGTCGACGAGGAAATTCTCCAGATCAACAATGGCTGCATCTGCTGCACGGTCCGCACGGATCTGGTCACGACGATCACCAGGCTTCTATCCGGGCCAAGGCCCATTCGCCGGATTCTCATCGAGACCACGGGCCTAGCCGACCCCGCCCCTGTCATTCAGAGCTTCATTGTTGACGAGGCGTTGTCGGCCACGACCACGCTCGATGCGGTCGTGACGGTGGTGGACGCCACCCACATCGATCGATGGCTTGCCGACCAGAGCTCCGGCGAGAACGTCGCGGCCGAGCAAATCGCTTTTGCCGACATCGCGGTCATTAGCAAGCTGGATCTGACTGAAGAAGGCGCCCTCGCCAAGACGGAAGCGGTCATCCGGTCCATCAATCCGATGGTTCGCGTGGTGACCCCGATCGAGGGCCGGGTGAACGTCGCCTCGATCGTCGACGTCAGGGCTTTCGATCTGAAGAACTGTCTGGCCATCGAGCCGCTACTGCTCTCCGACCTCGAGCACGAGCACGATCAATCCGTGATCAGCGTGGAAGTCCGCGAGGATCGGCCCCTGGACGGACCTCGTTTCTTTCGCTGGCTGAACGCTTTCGTCCAAAAGAACGGCGAAGGCCTCCTGCGCTGTAAAGGCATTCTGTCCCTGGCAAGCGAAGCGCGCCGTTGGGTCTTTCACGGCGTCCACATGACGCTCGACGGACGGCCAGGTCGCGCATGGGCCGCCAACGAGCCTCGCGTCAGCGCGATCGTCTTAATTGGAAGAGGTCTCGATGCGGCTCAAATTCGCGGTGAGATTGCCGAACTGACCGAGAAGGACGCAAGTCTCGTTGCCTGACACGGATCGGTAGTCCGCCTCGCCCGGTGCGCTTCCATGCTGGCCGGATTCGAAGAATCCATCGTTACTGGCCGCCTCCGGCGGCGGCATGCTCACCCTGAGGAAAAGCGGTTTCCAGCATGAAGCTACAACACTATCTCGGAGGCCTGGAAGGCCTCGATCCGATCTCTCTCGAAACACGTGTGTTCGTCGAGGCCTGGGAGGAGCGCATCTTCGGGATCCACACGGCGATGATGGCGCTGAGCCCGCAACTCGACCTCGAAGCGACGCCCAGTACGTTCAATACCGTGTGGACATGGGCGGACCTGCGCAAAGGCGCAGAGGCGATGAACCCGTTCGACTACTTCAAGTTCCGCTATTACGAAAGGTGGCTCGGCGGCATCTCCGGATACTTCGTCGCCAAGGGGTACATCTCCCAGGCAGAGCTCGACGCGCGCACCAAAGCCTTCCTGTCGTCGTCTCCCGCGATGCCTGAAGGTGGCGACGCCAAGGTCGATGCTCGCGTACGGAAGTATCTGCTAATCGGAGACGATCCGAAACGCGAGCGCACAGCCTCGCCCCGATTCGCCGCCGGAGACTCGGTCAAGGTCGCCGATCCGAAATCGGTCGAACATACCCGCTTGCCCGGTCATCTCCGAAACAAAGTCGGCATCGTCGATAGCGTCTACCCCGATGCTTACACCTACCTTTGCGACACCGGACCCGACGGAATCGGGCCGGCAATGACGGTGTACTGCGTCAAATTCGATCCCGAGGATCTTTGGCCCGGCAATACCGAGGCGAACTTCACTTTCTACGCGGACTTGTTCGAGTCCTACCTTGAGCCCGCGACCGCATCCTGAGGAACCGAGATGGAACGATTCGAGCATTCGAAGGACCGTGAAGCGGTGAATGCGGCGCGCGCACGCGCGCTGGAAGCCCTCCTCATCGAGAAGGGCGTCATCACCAGCGAGACCGTCGACAAGATCATGGCGATCTTCGCGACCGAGATGGGGCCGTTCAACGGCGCCAAGCTCGTTGCCAAAGCGTGGGTCGACCCCGACTTCAAGACGCTTCTCGCCGAAGACACCATGGCCGCTGTCGAGAAGATGAATTTCGTTACCAGGGGCGCCGGTGCTGAAGGCGAGCACATAAAAGCGGCGATCAACACGCCCAAGGTGCATAATCTCATCATCTGCACGCTTTGTTCGTGCTACCCTTGGCCGATCCTTGGTCTGCCCCCCTATTGGTACAAGGACCCATCCTTCCGCGCGCGCGCGGCGCGGGAGCCACGCAAGGTGCTCAGCGAGTTCGGCCTTGATATCGACCCGAGCAAGGAAATCAAAACCTGGGACAGCAGCGCCCAGATTCGCTGGTTCGTCGTTCCCGAGCGGCCCGCGGGCACGGGCGGCTTCAGCGAGGAGCAACTGGCAGCACTCGTGACGCCGGAATCGATGATGGGCGTCGCCGTCGTCAAGCCGCCGGGCACCTGAGGCGTCCATGCAGACGAATTTCGAGCATTTCGCCTTGGGCATCATGTTGGGGCAATCCGACATGCCGCCCAAGGACAACGGAAGCCTCTGCTTCGGCGCGCCTTGGCAGCGTCAGGCTTTTGGCATGGCATTGGCCCTCTCCAAGCAGGGGGTGTTCGAATGGGACGACTTCCGTTCGGAACTGATAGCCACGATCGCCGCGTGGGAAGCCACTCACGACAAGTCCGATCCGAGCTGGGACTATTACGAGATCTGGCTCACAGTGCTTGAGACGATGGTCGAAAGGTCGGGACTCGGCAGCCAAGGCGCCGTGGCATCCTGATAAGCGGGCACGAGTCGCAGTGCACATCGCGACGCGCAGGTTCGGCGCTTCCCCCCATGTGCTATAAGTGCCGAACGGCTCAAGTCCTAATTGCTGCAACATGGTTGTCCGAATATCGCGCAAGTTTGGCCGAAACTGACGCATTCGCGGCAAACAACGGGAATGAAAGTTGCATAACAATTGATCTCGATTGAGGATTGTTGATGCGCATCGCCTTGCTTGCTCCACCAGGGGTTCAGTCTCTCGACATTGTGGGCCCGGCCGAGGTGTTCTGGGAGGCGGCCAGGCGGCTTGGAGATCCGAACGCCTACACGGTGCAGGTGATCGCCGGGTCGGCTGATCCGGTGCGAGGAACGGGCGGACTGCGGTTCGTGGCTGATCGCCATATTTTTGATCCCGACGAGCCGATCGACACGCTCCTGGTCGGCGGCGACCCGTCATTCGCGGCGGTCGATCCCGCCATGGTTCAATGGCTGCGGCGCAGGGCCGGCACTGTGCGGCGCCTCGGCTCTGTCTGCACCGGCGTCTTCCTGCTCGCGGCGGCGGGCCTGCTCGAAGGCAAACGCGTGACGACGCATTGGGAATGCGCCACGCGCTTGCGGAATGAATATCCCAACCTCGACGTGGATTCCGATCAGATCTTCATCAGGGACGGCAATCTTTGCACGACGGCCGGTGTCACGGCCGGGATGGACCTCGCGCTCGCCCTCGTCGAGGAAGATTATGGACGCGAGCTGGCGCTGATCGTCGCTCGCTATATGGTCATGTTCCTGAAGCGGCCCGGCGGGCAGTCGCAGTTCAGCGCGCACCTCGCCGCGCAAATGTCGGGCAAGAGCAGGATTCAGCAGGTTCAACAATACGTACTCGACAATCTCACCGCCCCGCTCTCGGTCGACAATCTGGCCGAGCGGGCCGGAATGAGCCTCCGGAATTTTACGCGCGTGTTCCGCCAGGAAATGAACATGACGCCCACCGAATTCGTGGATGCGGCAAGGCTGGACGCGGCGCGCTTGCTTCTCGAAGATAGCGCAAAGTCGTTGCAGCAAATCGCGATACGATGCGGCTTCGGCAATGCCGACGGTATGAGACGAGCATTCATCCGCAATCTCGGCATCGGGCCCGGCGAATACCGTCTGAGATTTCGCAGCGCGTGGGCTGGCACGAGCCTCTCCGCCGCTCCCCATCCCGCCGGCGGCCGGCCCTAGCGAACAGCTATTATTCCGGCGATTGGCTGAAGTGCCCCGCAGTGGCCGCGGCGGCAATGAGATCTGCCCTCCGGAAGCTTACGGTCTCTCCCGATGGATCACCCGGCAGAAAGCGCACTTTCCGATGCGGATGGCCGATGTCGACGTGAGATTGGCCGGCTCCGTGTGACCAATTCCATTACATTTGTAACCGAACAACTTGCCTGATCGAGAGCTGGCGAGCCCGCAATCCGGCGGAGGGCCGAGCTGTGGGTGACGGAGTCTGTCCGCGACACGCCTCGTTCGCCGACCATCCGCGGCAGGATCGATGACGCACTTCGGACCTCCGGCCCTCGGGCCTTTCAGTGAAGATCACGGGGCCCCCGAACAGATCATTCGCGTCGGCATCGTCGTCGTCAACGGCGCCAACGCAATCGACTTCATGGGGCCGATCGACGCGTTCAACGAAGCCAGCCGATCATCGACGACGCCCGTTTGCTACAAGGTCGATCTGATTGCCGCGACATCGGGCCCCATCGTGGGCTCTTCCGGCGTGCGTATGCTTCCCGACAAGATCATCGAACCCGAGCTCGATAATTCTTACGACACGATCCTGGTCGCTGGCAGTCACGAACTTCAGGCGACCGAGGCCAACCAACCGCTGATCGATTGGCTTGTCCGAAGCGCGCCGTCGGCGCGCCGGATTTGCGCGAGCTGCACGGGGACGTTCGTCCTCGCGTCAGCCGGTTTGCTCGACCAGCGGCGCGTCGCAACGCATCGTGACTACACCGGGCAGTTCTCGGCGATGTTTCCGAAAGTTCACGTTGAGCCGGACCGGCTTTTCGTTCGTGACGGCTCTTATTACACCGCGGTCGGCGGAATGGCCGGCATCGACCTGTGTCTCTATCTCATCGAGAACGACTGTGGGCGGGCGACATTTCTCGATGTGGCCAGGATGCTGGTCATCTTCCTGCGGCGGCCGGGCAATCAGCCCCAGATCAGTGAGTTCCTCAAGGCGCAATCGATTCGAAATAGCCAGATCAGTCACGTCATGGATTGGGCGTTGACGAACCTCGCCGCGGACCTTTCGGTCGACGCGCTCGCCAAGCGCGCCGCGATGAGCCCTCGCAATTTTAGCCGTGCGTTCATGGACGAAATGATGACGACTCCGGCCCGTTTCGTCGAAAGCATCAGGGTCGAAGCCGGCCGCATCCTTCTGGAGACAACGGCGCTGTCGATTCAGCAAATTTCCCACCAGGTCGGGTTCGGCAGCCCGGCAAACATGCGCCGCGCATTCGTTCGCGCATTCCAGGCGCCGCCGGCGGAATACCGACATAACGCGGAACATCCGGCGCCCCGCTCCGACTACACGAATTTGCTGCAAGCCGACTGATCCAGTAAACGCTACGGAGCATGAAAGACACGGTGCAGCATTTATGGTGAGCCATCCAAGGCCTCGGCAGAGGACGAACAACCTGGTTGCGCTCGCCCTTATCCTCGCTGCAAACGTCGCCATCTGGATATGGACGCTGCAGGCGCTTGGCGGTCGGCCGGAGCTGCTCGGAACGGCGCTGCTGGCCTACGTCTTCGGCCTGCGCCACGCGTTCGATCCGGACCACATTGCCGCCATCGACAATGTCGTTCGAAAACTGATGCAGGAGCAGAAGCCCTCGTCCCTGGTCGGCTTCTACTTCGCACTCGGTCATTCAAGCATCGTCATGCTGGCGTCGATCGCAATTTCCGGGACCGCGCTGTCGATCGATATCAGCGCCTTCGGGGACTTCAACCTGATCCGCACCCTGGTATCGGCCTTCTTCCTGCTGGCGATCGGGCTGGCCAATTACTTCATTCTAAAATCGGTGTGGGCGGCATTCTTGCGCGTCTACCGCGGCGAGACCGTCACGAGCGAACAGCTCGACCCGCTGCTGTCGACACAGGGGCCACTGAGCCGGCTGTTTCGGCCTCTTTTCAACATCGTTACGAGATCGTGGCACATGTTCCCGGTCGGGTTCATGTTCGGCCTCGGCTTTGATACTGCAACCGAGATCGGCCTGTTCGGGATATCTGCCACCCAGGCCGCGCAGGGGACATCGCTCTGGATGATCCTGCTGTTTCCATTGCTCTTCGCAGCAGGCATGACCTTGATGGACACGGCGGACAGCATGTTGATGACGGGCGCTTATGGCTGGGCCTTCGTCAAGCCGATCCGCAAGCTCTGGTATAACCTGACATTGACGTTCGTATCTGTCATTATCGCGATCTTCATCGGCGGCCTCGAGGTGCTCGGGCTGGTGAGCGACAAGCTTGGGCTGGACAAGGGCGTGTGGGGCGCCATCCGCAGCTTGAACGCCCATATGGACGACCTCGGCTACATCGTTGTAGCGATCTTCATCGCAAGTTGGATTTGCTCTGCGCTGCTGTATCACTACGGACGCTACGACGAGCTGCCGGTCGATCAGGGTTCGTCATGACCATCCGTCAGCCGCCGACTGCAACGGAAATGGAGACTATTTTGGCCAATCACATCGAAGCGATCGACACCATGCCGTCCGGTTCTCCGCTGGAGAGCGAGATCGGAATTCTGGAGCGGCGGCGTATCGAGGCCGGAATTATCGCCCCGATCTTTGCCGAAATGCGCGAACGCTTCGGCGAGGAGCAGGCAAAAGCCGTGATCGAGACGGCGATCCGGCGCGCTGCCATCGAGAGCGGCGAGCATTTCGCCGCCCAAGCGCCGGGCGGCACCAGCATGCGGACGTTTCAGGACATCCAGGCGCTATGGACCAAGGACGACGCACTGACGGTCGAGGTCTTGACGGCCACCGACGATCAATTCGATTTCAACGTTCGTCGTTGCCGCTACGCCGAGACCTATCGCGAGATGGGCCTCGGTGCCATCGGCCACCTTCTGTCGTGCAATCGGGACGGCGCCTTCTGCGAGGGCTACGATTCTCGGCTCAAGCTGACGCGCACGCAGACGATCATGGGAGGTGCCAATCATTGCGATTTCCGCTATCGCCTGGAGGAGAGGAGCGATTCCTCGAAGGAGAGTTAGACTCCCTTAGTCGCCGTGATGGCAATTCGGGGTTGATCTTTGGCGGCGCGTGAGCGCCGCCATAAGGTGATTTTCTCTTTCTTACGCCAGCGCTAAAGATCGAAGACATCTTCGGTAGAATCGCGGATTGGTGCCCCCTCCATACTCGCTATGA
Source organism: Bradyrhizobium sp. CCGB12 (assembly GCF_024199845.1). Taxonomy (NCBI): domain Bacteria; kingdom Pseudomonadati; phylum Pseudomonadota; class Alphaproteobacteria; order Hyphomicrobiales; family Nitrobacteraceae; genus Bradyrhizobium; species Bradyrhizobium sp. CCGB12. The sequence goes on from NZ_JANADO010000001.1 coordinate 5,866,984, forward strand.
CCAATGCGTCCACACGTTCATGTCCGCCACCTGCATCGCCGCCACCGTCATCATATCGTCGTTTCGCCGCGCATATCGGAACTGAAGCATGGTGACAAGATCTGTCCCTGTGCTGGGCTATACCCTCATCATCTTCGTCGATCATGCGAAAACAAGATGACTGGCGAGACCATGACCAACGACAAATCGCGACGACAAAGGCTGCTCATGCAATCATTTTCTGCGAACATTTCCGACGATGTTATAGAGGATCTGCGCTCGCGTCTCAGACGCACGCGGTGGCCCGACCAGCTCGAGGGGCAGGATTGGCGCCAGGGCACCGAGCTCAGCTTCCTTCAGCGCTTTTGCGAGTACTGGGCGGAGCGCTTCAACTGGCGGGAGGCCGAGCTCCAACTCAACGCCTTGCCGCAGTTTCGGGCCGTGGTCGACAGCGTGGGTCTCCATCTGGTGCATGTTCGTTCGGAGAAACCTGACGCGGTGCCGCTGCTCCTCGTCAACGGCTGGCCGAGTTCCATTTTCGAATATCTCCACGTTATTCCGCGCTTGACCGCAGCCGGCTTCCACGTGGTCGCACCAGCGCTGCCGGGCTACGGCTTCTCCGATCGGCCAACCAAGCCCGGCATGAACGGCACTCGTATCTCAGCGCTGTTCGTCACGCTTATGAGCGATCTCGGCTATAAGCGTTTCGTTGCGCACGGTAGCGACTGGGGCTCCTTGGTTGTTGACCGGATTAGGCGCCATCATCCCGGTCGGCTCCTAGGCATGCACTTGAGCAACGTCTTTTGGAACTACCCGCATCCGAAGTATCCGACTCCCGAAGAGCAGGCCTACTTCGGTAAAGCGCAAGGCTGGCAGTTCGCCGAAGGAGCATATGCCCTTATTCAAGGCACCAAGCCGCAGACGCTGAGCTACGGGCTCCATGACAGTCCGGCTGGCCTCGCCGCATGGATCATCGAGAAGTATCGAAGCTGGAGCGACGGCGACGTTGAGCAGCGCTATGGGCTCGACGCCCTTTGCGCGAACCTAACCTTGTATTGGGCGACCGGTACGATTGGTTCTTCGATGAGACTTTATGCCGAAAGCTTCTCCGATCCTGAGGGCCGTATCCCACCCGAGAGAGGAACCGTTCCCGTTGGCGTCACTGTATTCCCGAAGGATATTCTACCCGCGCCGCGTTCGTGGGGTGAGCGCTGGTTCAACATTGTTCACTGGAGCGAGGCGGCCAGCGGCGGCCACTTTGGTGCTTGGGATGAACCCGAACAGTTCGTCCACGACATTCGCACATTTGCCGATCGGGTGCTTGGTGGAACTGGGTCGCCGTCAGATCCGTAGATTTGATGAGCGGCGAGCCTCCTCAAGCGCACCCCGTCGATCTCACTCAGACTTGGTTTGCACAACTGGCATTAGTCACGATATGGGCTTGCATGTCCAAGAGCCATCGCCTGTTCGACCTTATGCAGATTCTGCGCAGTCACCGGCAACCGGTCGCGGGCGTAGAACTTGCTCGTGAAGCCGGAGTGTCTCTGCGGACCATTCGTCGGGATATTTCCACGCTACGCTCCATAGGTGCGGACATCGACGGAGAGTCAAGCGTCGGTTATGTTTTGAAGCCCGGCTTTTTGCTGCCCCCTTTGATGTTCTCGGAAGAAGAGATTCATGCTTTAGCCCTCGGCGCTCAGTGGGTCCGCGGACAAACAGACGATAGCCTCGCTGGCGCTGCCCAGAACGCGCTCGCCAAAATTGACGCGGTACTGCCGCCCGACCTACGCCGTCATCTTCACGATGGCTCCTTTCATGTCTCCCCAAAACCAACGCCGCCCACGTCGGTCGATCCAGCCGTGCTGCGGCAGAGTATGCGCCAGCAGTGCAAAGTCCTTCTAACTTATCGCGACTTTCACGGCGCTGCGACGGAACGCGTAATTTGGCCGATCTCGCTCGGATTCATAGAATCTCAGCGATTTGCCGCGGCTTGGTGCGAGCTACGTCAGGATTTTCGAGTATTCCGTGTTGATCGAATGGAGCGGGTAGAGCTCCAGGCCGATCGCTATCCGGGTCGCCGGCGGGACTTAGTCAAACGGTGGCGCGCGCAGGTCGCAAGCAAAGATGTGGACAATCGTTCTTGAGTCTGACCGTACCCATCAAGCCGACAAACACCACTGCGCTGCGCGGATGGTTGAGGCCGATCATGTTCGCTACGAAGGGTGTGCCGATCATCACGATCACCGCCTTGAATGCACCGGTGGCGATCGAGAGCGCAATGGCCGGCGATGACGCGCCGATCGCCGCGCCCGTGACCGGACCGACGATGCAAGTGACCGCGCCGACGCCGATCGTCGTCAGCGATTAGGCATGCAGCGGACGAACAACCTAGTCACGCTCACGCTTATCATTGCAGCAAACGTTGCCCTCTGGATATGGACGCTGCAGGCACTTTAGCGCCGCAAAAAGACACGCTTGTCAGTACGAACATCCGCTACTATCGATTCGAGAACGGTCCTGATACGGTGTAGCCTCCGCACGTCTTCATGGACCGAAATCCAATAGCTTCTCAAAATCCGGATTTTGTCGGCGAGCAATACCTTCAGGAGTGGGCGGCTCCCGGCCAGAAAGGTTGGCAGCACGCCGATGGCCGCCCCACATTCGACAGCGTCAACCTGCGCCATCACACTCGAGCTGCGGATCGAAGGCATGACCTCGACGCCGTCACCAAGCTTGGAAAAATTGAGCTCTTCCGTGAAAAGAAGCTCGGGGATGTAACCCGAGAATACATGGGCCGGCAGATCAGTCAGGCTTTTGGGTCTGCCACGACGCTTGAAGTACCCTTCAGTGCCGTACAGATCGAGAGTATAATCCGTCAGCTTTTGGGACGTCACTAGGCCCGTTGTTGGCCGATCCAGCGTGATGGCAATGTCGACCTCGCGAGCAGCAAGCGAATAGACTCGCGGCAGCGCAACGAGCTCAGTCTCAAGGTGTGGATGTTGCGTCGAAAGCATCGCTAAACGACGCGCTAAATAGCCTACCCCGAAGCCTTCCGGAGCTCCAACGCGGACGCGACCGGCAACCACGGCCTGATCCTCGGCCAGTCCTGCCACTTTTCGCAGGATAAGAGATTCGAGCTCCTCGACCGTCTCGGCAAGCCGCCGTCCCTGCTCCGTCATCACGGTCCTTCGCCCGGCTCGTTCTACGAGAGCCAATCCGACCGCTGTCTCCAACCGCGCAATTCTTCTGCCAACTGTGGAATCGTCGATGCCCAGCGCCTTCGCCGTGGAAGTCATCTGTCCGCTGCGCGCGAGTTGAAGGTAGATGCGAAGATCGTCCCAATCCATAGCCCAACTCCCTGCATTTTTGCAGATTGCAGTCGTAGCTATCAGCGTTGAGTGCAAAAATCCACTATGCCATTCCAGTCCATGCCGCTCGGGAGGACAGTCCGGATGCAGATGGAAGGTGATTTCGACTATATCGTCGTGGGTGCCGGCACTGCCGGATGCATCGTGGCAAATCGGCTCTCCGCTGATCCGCGTAATCGTGTGCTCCTGCTCGAAGCCGGAGGAAGAGACAACTGGATCTGGTTTCATATCCCAGTCGGATATCTCTTTGCGATCGGTAACCCTCGATCGGACTGGATGTTTAAAACCGAGAACGAGCGTGGCCTGAACGGCCGCTCGCTCGCATACCCTCGGGGCAAGGTTCTAGGAGGCTCGTCAGCTATCAACGCGATGATCTCAATGCGGGGCCAAGCAGCCGATTACGATGGCTGGCGCCAACTTGGGTTGACTGGTTGGGGCTGGGACGACGTTCTTCCTGCCTTCCGAAAGCTGGAGGATCACTTCCTCGGCGAGAGCGAAAGCCATGGGGTCGGAGGCGGCTGGCGAATTGAAGCCCCGCGCATCTCTTGGAAGGTCCTCGATGCCATTGAGCAAGCCGCCGTGGAGATGGGGATTCCGCGCTCACCCGATTTCAACACTGGAGACAACGAGGGAGTAGGCTATTTCCACGTCAATCAAAAGCGCGGGCGACGCTGGTCGTCAGCAAGAGGCTTTCTGAAACCGGCCTTGTCCCGGCAGAACCTCTTGCTGGAGACACACGCATTGGTCGACAAGCTGCGCTTCGAGGGTCGACGGGCGGTTGCCGTCCGCTTCATAAAAGATGGACAAACGATTGAGGCGCGGGCGAGAGGCGAAATCATTCTGTGCTCCGGATCAATCGGATCCGTTCAAATTCTCCATCGCTCCGGGGTCGGCCCCGCGGAGTGGTTGTCATCGATCGGGATCGATGTGGTGCACGAAGGTCGTGGGGTCGGTCGGAACCTTCAAGATCATCTCCAGCAGCGCGCCATATACAAGGTCGAGGGAATTCGTACGCTTAACGAGACATATTATTCGCTTAGTCGACGCGCGTGGATGGGTATCGATTATGCCCTGCGTCGACGCGGTCCCCTGACCATGGCTCCGTCGCAATTGGGAATATTCACCCGATCAGACCCGACCCGCGAGCGGGCAAACATCCAGTTCCACGTTCAGCCTTTGTCTCTCGACAAATTCGGCGATCCACTCCACCGATTTCCCGCGGTCACGGTGGCCGCATGCAATCTGCGCCCCTCGTCGCGCGGCACCATCCAGATCAGCTCCAGTTCGCCGCATGACGCTCCGAAGATCGCTCCTAACTATCTGTCGACTGATGACGACAGAATCGTCGCTGCCAACACCATCCGCGTCACCCGCAGGCTGATGCAGCAGCCCACGATCGCCAGATTTCAACCGCATGAGTATCTGCCCGGCCTGCATGTCGGCGATGACGACGCCGGGCTTGTCCAGGCTGCTGGTGACATAGGCACGACGATCTTCCACCCGGTAGGGACTTCTAAGATGGGCGCTGACAGCGATCCCATGGCTGTTGTCGACGCAAGGCTCAAGGTCCGCGGCGTATTGGGGCTGCGGGTGATCGATGCCTCGATCATGCCTACGATCACGTCGGGAAATACAAATACCCCTACAGCCATGATCGCGGAAAAGGGCGCCACAATGATGTTGGATGACGTCCGCCGGCCTGGCCCCCAGCTTCTAATTGGAGGCGCTACACGACAACATAGTAGTCATTCTGACGAACCATAGCCGCTGATGTGAGACGGCTAATGGCAACCATCGGTCGCTCAGGGGCCTCTCTGGACCCTGCTATTGCGACCCAAAAACCTGTAGTGGCGTCTTTCGTCGATGCGTAAGAATTGGTCTATATTTGCTCCCAACGTTGGAGGATGGGTAGACAAAAAGCCATGGCAAGGCGCCAAAACATCATAGCGATCCCGTCGCTCAGATCACTCGACAAGGCCGCGGGCCGGGTAGGATACCAGCTCACGCAAGCCCTCCGTGAGGCGATATTGAGAGGAGTGCTGAAGCCTGGCGAACGGCTGCCGTCAACGCGTGCCTTAGCGACCTCGCTCCAACTATCCAGAGGTACCATTATCGAAGCGTTTCACCAGCTACATGCCGAAGGCTATCTTGAGGCGCGGGCCCGAGGCGGCACTATCGTAGCTAATGTGGAGAGCGAGTTCGCGAGTCGATCGCAGGCTTTCGTCGAGGCCGGACAGACGGTCCCTGCCTTGCCACCGAACGCCAACCGTCTCGCCGAGGTTGCACGAGTTCTTCGTCCCCAAGGGACAACACCATTTGCGATCGCCCATCCGGCAGGCGCCGTCGCTCCGGACGATAAGTGGCGTCGCCTGGGGAATCGCGTCCGGGCGTTACGCGCGGCTGCTCCCTCCGGCTACATCGACCCAAAAGGCCTGCTCGACCTGCGGATCGCAATCGCGGACTACGTACGAAAGGCACGCGGCGTGAATTGCGAGCCCGACCAAATCTTGATCACAGCGGGCACGCAGCAGGGTCTTTTCTTGGCTGCCACCGTTTTACTCTCCAACGCAGACACCGTTTGGACTGAAGACCCTGTCTATCCCGGCATTGTAGCCGTGCTTGGAAACTTTAACATCCAGACTTATCGATTACCCGTAGATGAGCAGGGCATCGACGTTCAGAAAGGCCTTATGTCTTGCCCGCATGCCCGTGCCGCCTTTGTCACACCATCACACCAATACCCGCTGGGCATGCCCATGAGCATGGCGAGGCGCACCGCATTGTTGTCGTGGGCGCGTCAGAACAACGCATGGATCATCGAGGACGACTACGACAGCGAATTGCGTTACGCCGGACACCCCTTTCCATCCCTACAGGGACTTGACCCTGCGCGTGTCATCTATCTTGGAACGATGAGTAAGGTGCTGTTCTCATCGATGCGCCTTGGATACGCAATCCTTCCGCCTACTTTAGTCGATGCGTTCGCCGGCGCGCGAGCCCTCATCGATCGCCATTCCCCGGCGGTAGACCAACACGTACTGGCGCAATATATGCGAGAAGGGCATTTCGAAGCCCATATTCGACGCATCCGCGGCGCCTATGCAGAAAGGCGCGCGGCATTAATTGCGGCCATCGAAAAGGACTTGCCGTCCTGGGTAACACTACAACCGAGCGACCAGGGCATGCACGTGGTGCTTTGGCTTCCAGCCGCTCTCGACGACGTCAAACTTTCCGAACGAGCAGAGAAGGCAGGACTGGTTGTGCGGCCGATCTCGCCAATGTACCAGGACGCCCCGCCCCGTTTCGGACTGATGCTTGGATTCGGCGGTTTTTCTGTCAGGGAATTACGAACCGCCGTGATCCATCTGAGAACCGTTCTTATGGAATTCTCAAACACGGGCAACCAAGCCAAAATGAAGAAGGTGCTTGGTGACCACCAAAAATCCGGACGTCGCACGCCGACGCCTTGACCCAACTGTACTCTGCGGTGACGATTTCGGTAGGCGTCAAGCCCCTCCCCTCTTGAAGTACACAGATCGAATATCCTTTAGGCCTGCTCCGCTTTGACACCAGCGGCTACCAGCATGGCCTCGCCGATCTCGACGTCCCCCTGCGCCTTGAGGGCGTTACCGGCGCTAGTGATGTCCCTGATCTCTCGGTTTTGACTGAGCTTCAACTTACCCACCAATCGGGTAATCTCGATCTCGATCCCAACGATCATCTTGAGCATCATATCGATGTATTCCTTGGGGCTATCAGTCATCTTCCAAGGATCCGCTTGCTTTGCCTCGTGAGTGCGAGTCAAGCGCGCAACCATGCCGCGAACGTAGCGCTCATCGTCGCGGATCGTTGCGCGTCCGTACGCATGGGCAACCATATAGTTCCAGGTCGGGACCTGCTTTTTGAACTCGACCTTGCTCGGATACCAGTTCGGAGCGATGTAAGCGTCCGCGGCGCGGAAGATGATCAAAACTTCGTCGCCGGTCGAGATATCTTGCCAAACAGGATTCGCTCGAGCGACGTGCGAATGGAGAATCCCGTGCTGACCAGCATGCGCGTTCAGCTCGAACGGAATATGGTTCGCATCGAGACCACTCTTGCCGTTGGTGATCAGAATGCCCAACGGGTTCTTTTCGATCAACTCGTGAAGCACTTCGGGCTTGGTTGCAGCGAAATGCGGCGGAACGTACATAGTCACTCCTTCGTCGGCTAGAGGCGCTCATGCTTAGATGGCAGGCAGGAACGTCGCATCAAACGAGATGCTCTTCAAACTTCGACCATCTCGAAATCGCTCTTTTGCGCCCCGCAATCGGGACAAAACCAGGAATCGGGCACGTCTTCCCAGCGAGTGCCAGCGGCGATTGCATCGTCCGGCCATCCTTCCGCTTCGCTGTAGACTAGTCCGCAAAGCACGCACCGCCACGTCTTGTACACGGGCGCGTCAGCGGCGGTTTCGGTCGAGAATCCAGAAGAGCTGGTCATGCCGGTCTTACCTTCTCTTTGTCATTCAAGACCTTCTATAGTGGAACTGGCACATCAAACAGTGCCAGTTTCTGACATTTTTACTGTACCAGAAAAGAACCAGTGCCGTGTCGGCAACCCTATCGTAGCCGATGATGTACACTGACGCATTCGCCCGACGGATGTCGGAGAATAGTCAGCTCCCCTGCGACCAACAGCCCAGCCACAGTCCGTGTAAAAGCGCCCTTATCGCAAGCGGAGCATCGCCGGCGATTGCGATTCAGCGAAATGAAGATACACTTCGTCTTCGTGTAAATGATCCATCCGCTTCTGTGTTCAAAATGCTCAGCCTCGAAATGTTCTTTCTCTTTCTGGCGGCGGCGCTGATTGTGGCAATCACGCCGGGACCGGGCATCTTTTACATCGTGGCGCGAACGCTTACAGGCGGGAGGTCGGAGGGCCTGGCGTCCAGCGTCGGCCTGGGTCTCGGCGGCCTCGTACACGTTATCGGAGGGGCCGTCGGAATATCAGCTCTTATCATGGCCAGCGCCGAGGCATTCACGGCATTGAAAATAGCTGGCGCCTTCTACCTCATTTGGCTCGGGATCAAGACATGGCGTGAAGCGCGCTTCGTCCAACCGGCCGAGATACAGACGACCGGAGCGCGTCGGGCCTTTCGCGAGGGCATCGTCGTCGAAGCGCTCAATCCGAAGACAGCCGCATTTTTTCTCGCGTTCATTCCGCAGTTCGTCGACCCATCCGCGAACGTCGCCGTGCAGTTCATCGTGCTCGGCCTCATCTCCGTTACACTCAATACGAGCGTGGACTTGATTGTGACCTATTGGGCCGCACGGGCGAAGGAGGGTTTTGCCAAGCGACCGACATTCATTAGAAGGACGCGCCAGGCATCGGGCGCCGTCATGTGCGGGCTCGGCGTGACCCTGCTCTTTGCCCGCCGCACGGGCTGATGCCCTCAATCGCCATTGGCTGCGATCACGACCAATGCTGATGCCGGCTCTGCCGTCATTGCCGTCAGCTTATGCGGTATGGTGGATTCGAACTGGACGCAATCACCGGGACTGAGGACCTCCTTGCGCTTTCCGATGTGCAGCTCGATCTTCCCGGTCAGGATGAATAGGATTTCCTCGCCTTCATGATGGCTCATAATGCGCCCGCGCTGGGCGGTCCGACCCGGACGGACGATGAAGGCTCGCATCAGCCTTTCAGGAGCGAGCCCCGCCACCAGTGACAGATAGTGCCCGGCTTTCCATTCCTGGCTCGGGCGATAGCGAGCGGGTCCTTGTCGTTCTGCTCGTCGCTCGCGCTTCTTCTTGTGCTTCAGCCTTCGTTCCGGAAGACACGCGAGGAAGCCTTCGTAGAAGAAGATTGAACCTGGAGACGAGAGCGGCAGAAGTGCCTTCACGGTCGCAGGTTGCTGCGCTTATCCGTTCGTTTCCACAAGCTTCAGTAGCTGAGTTCTTGTTTTTAGCAACTGCTTCGTGATGTTGGCTTCTTCATTGACAAACCTCGCAGTCGGGACAGGAACGAGATCGCTGAGGATTGCCGAGATCGTCCCTTACTGCCACGCCGACGGCACAAATTCCAAGGGTGTGCTCTTCCCCGTCGAAGGCAAAGCCTCGAGTCCGAGTTTCACTCAATTCCGACAAGAGGGCGTTCAAGTTCGTGATCGTTGTCGGCGTCCGCCGCTCGAACGAGCGGCCAAGCAGGTTTTCGACCTCACCGTTCTTCAGAGTCGTGAGATACGCCTCTCCGTTCGCCGTGCAGTACAGTGGAAAGGACTCGCCGATCGCCGAAACGGTACGCAGCCGCTGCGGTCCAACGATCTGGTCATGAAGATCGCCCGATCCTTGCGAATGGCGGCAAGATCGACGGTTTCCTGAAGATCACCGGACAACCTGATGAGGTGTGGCCGCGCAATCTCCGCGAACTGAGGACCCGAGGAGCGCGCGAGCCGCAGCAGCGCAGGAGCAATCACAACCCGTCCGGCCGGAGGTGACGGAGGATCATGCGTCTACGTTTCGTCGTGGATCAAAACCTGAAGAGTGACAAACGCGCGATCTTTACTGTTTCCTCGCACGCCCAGCGCGCCGCGGACTTCTTGCACGAGTCGCAGAACGCAGAATCCGCCGCGGCTTAGCGCGGGGAGGGCGCCGCTTGCAGAAGCGACGCCCCTGCTCGCCGCGCGCCGCGTTGCACGCCATGCCAATGTCGGACTAGGTTGGGAGCTCCGTCGGCGTCAATGATGAAGCTAATTCACTCCACGGCGTCGAGAGGGGCTCACCTTGAGCCCTTACCGCTAGCCGCTCAGCAAATTCGAGCACCTTTTTGCGTTCGGCCTCATCGCGTATGCGTAGAAATGCTCGGATCAGCTGAAGTCCCTGCAGCTCGAGCAAGCCGGATGAACTGTTGTCGTTCATGGTCGAAGGTTCCCGCTAGGATTGGCTTGTCTAGGCAAATCCGCGCCGGATTGCAACTGCGGGTGCGCCCCTACAGGGTGCAGAATAGCTTCAGACTGCGGGCTCGGGACGACCCCAATGCGCTATCGCGCCGTCGCTCAGAGATTGCCAGGTCGTAGACAAGATGGAGTCGTCACCTGGGAGCTATCATCCGGTCCTTCGCTCGTGCCGGTTCTGTAGATAGGAAGCCGCCACTCAAGTCGCGCTCCCAGAACGGACGGGTCAGCTTCTGCCGACGTGGTTCGTAGCCGCTGTCCGCGTCAGCCGGTTAGCTTCGTCATCCTTGAGCCGGTGGCGAAATACCGTAGCTCCTATCGCAGAGGCCCCCCTCCGGGCCTCTGCTACATGAGCCGATTTACCCTGACCGACAGAAGCGACGAGGCCAGGAAAATGAGAAGGCCAAAGACGGCCAAGGAGATTGTTAGCATTTTGCGAATTGTAAATGCCGAGGCAATCGTAGCGCCCGATGCATGTACGACGCAGAATGTGCCAGTAGGAAAAAGAGGGCAAGGTTCTCCACCAGATCGAATAGGCCATAAAGGACTGACATCATGACACCAACCAGCCAGGTCGGGATCACGACGCCGAGCAAGTCAGGAAGGACAAACCAAGGAGCCGCGCTTGTTGCAGCCGGTGAAACAAGAATACTGGCGCGTCGCGATCCTCGCTAGATCGGACACGTGGAAGGGCTCTATTTCGATGGCTTGACGAAAAACGATATGCAACTTAAGCGCCCGTCATCCAAGCAGTGCTATTTCGTCTTGCCACCTGGCGGCACCGGCTTGTGGCCTTTAGGCAAGGTCCAGAGTGTCGTCGCTCCTTTGGGGGCTGAACAAAGAATTCAGATAAATGAACACCTAGCGATTCGGCGAGCCGGTCGAGAAGTTCAACTGTCGGATTCTTTGATTGCCGCTCAGGACGGCCCACATAGGAGCGGTCAATCCCCGTATCCCGAGCAGCTCTCGTGGAATACCGCGATCTAATCGGATCCGGCGCACATTCCAAGCCACAAGTGCACGAGCTTTCATGCGCAAAAGCATTGCCATCTGGCATGATCAAACCACTAGCTATAACCATACCATTGCAGCAACTTTATTCGGGATACAGATGTGGCGCATAAGTTTAGAGGAATGCTCGGCATTCACACAGATGGTCCGGATGTCACGCCGAATGAGCTGGTGCTGACCACCTATAACGGACCGCATCTGGTGACGTATTGGCGGCTTCTTGATGCCGACGATGACGAGAAGTGGTCCGAGCGATTATTGGCCGCTGGCCACGATGATATCCGCGGCGGCAGTTGTCCATTCATTCTCGCGCTCAAGGGGGTCTGATTGCCTCTCGGAAATGTCGTCACTCCGGTTCATCCCATCCTCATTCCGCTGCGATTTTAGCGACCTCTGCCAGAGGTCGCGGTTCTACTCGGATATCACCGGAAAAAGGACGCTCTTGCAGACCAATGAGACCCAGCGCTATCACGACGGCAATTGAGAACACGCTTAGTGCCGCAATTTGTGCACCAGCCTTCTTCAGGTGCGCCAACCCGATTGATATCTGTGTCACCACGCCAAGGATCAGGACGAGAATCCATTTGGCATCGATCGTGCGGTCCGAAGCCAACGCGAGCCGTTCGGAGCGCGCGCTGCCCGCTCCGACTGCCGCATTTAGCAGGGCCGTCTGCACCGCAGCGCCCGCTGCTTGACCGATCTGAGGATCGCTCACTTCGCGCAGCAAAGCGTCATAGACGGACTCAACCGATTTGGCATCCTGGTCCTGCGCCATCGCCGGCCACTCGTCATTCACGAGGGCGGCGACGTATTTCGCAAGCACTGAGCGGAGGTCACCCATATCCGAGACGGCCGCGTTACTAACAGTATAGATGTTGCGCAGTTCGGCCGCCTCCGACTGCACCGCGCGGGCCGCTTGACGGTTGCGATCGGTTATATCATTGGCCAACACTCCGGTCAGGAACGCAAACAACACTCCGACCGTGCCGAAGAACGGAGCGACCACGCCATCTACGCGGCGCACCGGCACAACTGTTGCAGGGCTGAAACTCGCGATCACAATGACAGCGCCAGTCGTTGCGTAAAGAGCGATGAGGACCGCAAACAGTTCAAATGCTGAACAGTCTAACCAAGCTTTGATCATTGGGTTAGGCGATCCTCTATGCAAGGCAACGCATCCGATTAGAAACATATGAGCATTGAGCCGCCCGATAATATATCGGCTAGCGAAAGCACAACCAAGGGCCCGCGATAGAATCGATCAGGGATTGGGTTCGTTCGCTCAAGGATCTTCTCTTCTTTCCCAAAAAAATGCCAAGTGCTCACTCCACTGCTCTTTTTGACTTCCGATCAAACTACTGGAGACACTGGCAACGGGACCATCCCTTGGCGCAGATCCTGCGCCCTCTACGAAGACGCTCGGACACAACCACATCCACCTGCGTTGGGATGGGCACAGTTCAAAGAAAAAGCCGGATTCGACACGTCTTGACCTGGAATCCAGGCGCGAGGAGGTCCGCTGCTCGTGCGGTTCGACCTGGGCCAGTGGGACTAAGCCGAATAGCACGATTGAACCCCTGATAGAAAAACAATTTCGACTGACGATCACGTGAACTCGGCAAGAAAGATCGCTTCGTCATGCGAACGATTTTTTCTTGCGATTCATCGACCCGGCGATTGTCCGCTTCTAACGAATTGCTTGGATGCGCCCGTGCGTCCCTCTTCTTTGTGGAAAAGGGGGAAGCTGTCCCTCAGTGGAAAGCGACGATGCTTATGATCGTTTGGTTAGGCTGTGATGTATGACGCGGTCCACAGCGCAACCACCCCATTCCGATTCGCGAGTTTAGTCTGACTAATCCTCGCGTTTGTGCTGAGCCCGGCCAGGATTTTCATAGCGATGGGGGCGTCCGTCCGTTGAAATCCCGCGCAACGGCATCAAGAACGGCTGAAGTCCTGCACCACTAGCGAGGTACCTTAGTGTGGTGATCTGGCGTTCCCAGAGTTGGCCCATCTGTTGACGGGCGTCAGCCCGCTGCTGCCCCGGTGCCACGGCATCTGCCATTGTCCCGCATCGCCTCAATCGCCGCAACGATGCGGTCGGTGAGATGCTGGTGAATAACGAAGCGCTCCTTGCTCATGTCGTCTCTCCTTGTTTGCGGTTACCGGCCATCGGCGAGCGGAGGGACGCGGAGAGACGGATGCCGTACCCGAAGGGCGCGGCCTGCGCGAGGGCTCGACCATTGCGGCGGACGGAATCCGCGTCAGGTCAGCCGATGAGCATGGCCGGTGGGCGCAAAGGAGAGAGGGCAAGGCAAGCGAGAGCAGGCAGAAGCATGAGCTATGGGCCGCGCCGCCGGTCTAAGCCCGCGGAGCGGATGGGGTATGTGCGTGGCATCGAGAGGGATCATGAAACGTATAAGTAAGCAAATTCCAGCTAGCGACGGTGATGGACGATGAGATCCAGCGGTCTCAACTATCTGATTTGGTGGGCTAGTGGTCACGTACGGCCCGCACTTCGCCGACGGCTTTCGAGGATGTTACAACGGCGACCTGGTGAGCTGGCTGGTGAAGGGGACTATGCGTATGGCTGTGCGTGCGCGCAGATTGCGGGCGGAAGAGTTCCGTCGGCTGGAGCAGAGTTACCTGGTACAGGCCCATCACTCGCCGGGAGGGATCGAACGGGACAGCTTACTGAATCTCCCAGGTTCGGGGCCGAGCAAATCGAGAGACGCGCGGTGATCGGCAAGACGGTGGTGCTCTGCGCTATCGGCGCGCTCGTGCCACTTGCCGTCCTGTACATTCCTTAATGTGCCGCCGCCGTCGATGTCATGGCATCTGCCATTGTCCCGCCCCGGCGTCGATCGCCGCTACGACGATGGTCAGGTCCCAAGGGAGAGGTGAACGGTTTGCCAACTGAGATATTTGATCGACGTCACGTGAGAAAAAGCCTCTCGTCGGCCTTCACCTGATCCATTTTCTGCAGACGGAAGACCTCCTCGACAGTGACAATCCCGGGTGATGTCGTGGATGCCGCGATCCTTGAGGATGCGTGCGAAAACATTCTTCATCGCCGCGACCGACGCACGGATCGCGTGATTCCCAGATAACCATGGCGATCTTGCCGAGCGCCTTAATCGTCAATTTCCTCGGGCAATCTCCCCTTATCGACTTCATCAAGATTCACAGCCTGCCACCAAACGTCGCGCCTGTTGACTTCCGCAAGTAGACATTGGCAACACTCGAATCTACGAACTTGCGAAAGAGGCGCGATCCGCCTCCGCAAGAATGGAGGTCGCACGACTGTCCCCGTCGAAGATCTCTACAAGCTCCTTCGCGGCGATCAGGCCGCCGCGTAGGACGGTTGCGCGCACTGCGAGCGGCTCTATCAGAGCTTCATCGACAAACATGGACCTTGAAGCGCGTGCGCGTCGTTTCCCCCGCGAATGGCTGCCTCCGGATCAGCGCGCTCAGCTTGATGCAAAGATCGTTTCGAAGTCACGGGCTCTCAAACCGGCCAGCGATACCGAATTCATCAGGGAACTATGACTGATGTTTTGCCGCTTGATGAAGAATACCCACCTAAGATCCGGGTGGTGTTTCGTCGCGCCTTGGTAGCTGGCGGCGTGATGCTTGCCCAAAAGACCGCGCTCGAAACCGATGGAAGCCGCGGTGCTTGCGCTTGCAAACCGGTTTTCTCCAAGACCACCCTCGCGACCCAAGAGTGGTGCGGGCGCCTACTAAGGCTCCCATGGGCGAGCCGCGGCAGGTGAAGGGCGCAAAAACGTCTGTGCCGTAGTGTTACTAGGGCTCTTAACGGCGCCCCGATGGCTTTGCGGATGGGGACCGCGAGGCGATCATATTAACACTTTGCAGCGTCCGTGCAAATTCGGACCTAAGATGTCGTGCATGCGCCTCATCCTTGGGCTCTGATAAAAATGCAACCTTGACGAGGAAGCGGTTTAATAGCGATGCAATGCGCAGATTGTTGGAATTTTTCGAGCGCAAAGCCGTGATCTGTCGTCGCATCTCGATGAGATCGAGCGGGTTATCGGCGGGTTCACTCGTCAAAACGAAACTCGTGCTATCGATAAAACGAAGCGGACGCGCCGAGTATAATGACGCGCCGTTTCGCCAAAGTGACCCCGGACGGGGCAATTGTCCGGTATATGCAACTTAGCGCGCGGGAGGCTGGTCGCAATCGAACTCGCTAGTTAAGCTTGATGTCCCAGCTGCAGGTTAATTCTGGAACTGTAGGAAGCATTCGTCCTCGATGCACCGCGCGCAGACCCCTCGCCACCCGGAGGCGGTGACGAGCCTCGGGACCGCCGGTTTTCATGGGCCGGGCTGTTGCTCATCTGCCGGACACGAGTCCCTGCCGTGGCGGCGGATCATCTCGCGATGGGACCGCTTGACGAAGACGCGCTCGATGCAAATGCCGACAGTCAGTGAAGCAGCCAGGGCAAAGCCGCAGGCGAGATAGCTATTCATGAAACCCCACAAAATGTTGCTACCAGCGACGATGATAAACGTGAGTATTAGGACGGAGTTGCGAATTGCCTTGACCATGGTGTTCCCAGCTAATTGGCGGCAAGCTTTTAGCCTTGCTACCGTGACGATCAGAAGCGTTGATGGTCATCATCCCGCCTCTTTCTGCCGCCGCGACGCCCAATCGCACCGGCCGTCGCCGAAATAAATCAGCCACGCCTCGCGCGAGTTGTCGTCCTTGCTGCGGGGCGGGTCAGTTGGCATCCAGCTATCAAAGCTGGCACCGAATTGGATCGGCAGATCAATCGATTGTGGCGCGACACGCGGCTGGGATACTGGCCTGTGTGGAATGTGCGCCGCGATTAGGTGGCCCCTGGCCTTGACGACTTTCCATTCCGTTAATCCGAACTGGATTATCGCGGCTTTGTAGTCACACCTCGCACGCCGCATCGAGGCGGCCGGCGCCTCACTGGCGGTGAACTTCTTGCGGGCTAAACATCCGTAAGCCACAGCCCGACCTGGTCGTCTTCTCGTTACTTCTGCTCAGTTGCGCTCTGCTCGCTTGGACAGGAATTGCCGGTCCATTGTTCGACTCCAATTGCTACGCCGGGATTGGATAAGTCGCAGACGATCATCGCTGCCTTGATAGCGCCGGCTGCAGCATGCGTGGCAGGATCGCGTGCCAGCCAGGAACCCGATCAAATTCATTCACCAACTCAGTGCGATTGCCCCTCACCTTGGTCGATAAATTCCAATACAGTCTCAGCCTGATCGATCTCACGTGAGATACGTTTCAATATCCGAATCGTTGATGCCTGCCTAGGGACAAGACCCGCTCTTTCGGGCAAGCCTCAAATGAGGCGTCAGCATTTCCTGGGTAGGGACGACGCAGTTCTGTAGCGCGCTGGTTGTGATCGATGAGAGCATCTGTTGTACCATGCTTTCTTCCGCTTGAATCAATGTTGATTGCCTCTTCTGCCTGTTGGTTCAACCTTTCTTCTAATCGATTATCGGGCGAAAGTGTCTGATTTTCGGGGCGACGTCGCCGCTCTTCGACGGGTATATCGGCAGCTGCAGGAAGTCGGCGCAAAACGCCGGATGTGCGAGGAAAACGCGCACCGACCTTCAACATCTTGTCCAAAGGAATATTGGGGCGGCGCAAGATGAGGATTCGCATTTGTTATAGCAGCGCCTTCTGGATACGTTGTTGCCTAAACTGTGTTGGTTTTTCTCCAATGAGCGTTCAAATGGAAAACGTTGTGATCGTGCGTGCATCAGGAAGGCTCCTGGACCAGTTGCGCGAAGAGGCTTACCGCATTTCACGAGGGCACAAGGCCACCTGGTGGATCGAGCGTGGTGACCAAGGGAGACGCTTTTGCTTCGAGAGCGCCGAGGCGAAAAAGGCATTCGCGTCGATTTGCGAAAACCTAGCAATTTCGTACAGGGAAGCTTAGGGAGGTGATCCAAATCAGGGGCCAGCATAGCTGAAGGTGCCGGGATGGACGCTGGCTTGCGAACCCATGCCAAGTCTTCGAAGTAGTCGTAGAGAAATTGCGGATTCACTGCGAAGTCGTTTGCATCTGCGGCCTCGGCTGTTGGTTGGCTTGTCCGCCATCGCACAGTGCTTGTCGAACGCCTGGATCTGCAGGAGACATCAAGACTCGCGGTAGGCGCGGCTTCCTTCTCTGAAGCATAGAGCGGCAAGAACTTGCGGGAGATGGAGCCGGCCACGCGCAGGTTGAGCTCAGAGCCGGGAGCGTTCTCGCCCCGCCGCGTCGTTGGTCTGTCAGTTTGATTTCGTCGTGACGCTTGAACGCACTTTGCTGGTCGTTCGGCCTTCTGTTGCGTCCTGTTTTGCCGCGAGCCCCGTTACCCGCGCCGTCCACGCGGCAGGCGCGCCTGTGTCTCGGCCCTCTTCATCTCCGCGGCCGATAATGAGCGCAATTTCATCAAGGCAGAAGGCGCACCACGCGACGCGAACGCATTCGCCTCGATACCGGCCTAGCCGCCTCTATCCGCATGCCTCGAGCTGCCGGGAACGGTCATGACCCGTCCGCGGTCAACCGATATCGATCGCGGTGAGGACCAGGAAGCGCGCGACGCTTCGCCGGCAGAGCAAAACTTTATCGGGCGGAAGGCGGTGCGCAGAATGCCACATCGAAGCCACGACCGATTGGCGGATACGAGGACGAACTCGTTGCAGAGAACGATGTGCGCCGTTGCCGGCACGAAAATTGCTGTCTTGAGCCTCGAGAGTGCTGGTCAAAGCGATGTACGGAGATCGACAATGTCCTTCGTGTCGAGCGTCATAGAACGTCCGGTTCTATTCAACAACCGTGAGTTCTCTCTCCACCCCTGGTTCAGGTGCATCAGCAGAGGGCCGCCTCAATCGCTCATCATGCCGAGACTGGAAGCACGGGGAAGACGTGTGAGCTGATCAGAGCAGGCAAGGACATGCGGGGGCTGCCAATTCGACCCTGCAAACTCACAATGAGGTACGGCGTGGCTTTCGTGAACTACCGGCCTGTGCAACAACCACGATGGAGAGCGAGATGAATTGGCCGACTGTTACGGAAGTCAATCTCCACCACTTACGGGTCACCGATCCGCTCTTCGGAAAATACCAGCAATTGGTGAGGGAGGTTACGATTCCCCACCAGTGGGAGGCGCTGAACGATCGTATTCCCGGAGTCGCACCGAGCCATGCCGTAGAAAACCTCCGGATCGCAGCCAACCGAGCAACTGGGGAATACTACGGTTCGGTGTTCCAGGACAGTGATTTGGCAAAATGGCTGGAAGCAGTCGCCTGGTCGTTGTGCGCCACATCCAATCCGGAACTGGAGAAAAGCGCCGATGACCTGATCGAGCTGATGGAGGCTGCGCAGCGCGGCGACGGCTATCTGAACACTTATTTCATCGTAAAGACGCCTGCGGAACGATGGACCAACTTAACCGAATGCCACGAGCTTTACTGCGCCGGCCACTTGATTGAAGCGGGAGTCGCTTTTTTTCAAGCGACCGGTAAACGCCGCCTACTGGACGTCGCTTGCAGGCTTGCTGACCATATTGACTTGGTTTTTGGCCCGGAGCGCGATCATTTACACGGCTATGATGGCCATCCGGAAATCGAACTTGCATTGACACGCCTCTATGAAGTGACGCTGGAGCCGCGATATCTCACGCTAGCTAACTATTTCGTGGAGCAACGCGGCACAGAGCCGCACTTCTATGACCTAGAATATGAGAAGCGATCCCGCGATCGGAAAGCACACGACAAGTCCGGGATAATCAGATGGAAAGCCTATAGCCAGGCGCACCTGCCAGTCACCGAACAGCGAACTGCAACAGGTCACGCGGTCCGATTTGTATACCTCATGACCGGGGTTGCCCATCTGGCGCGTCTGCTTCAAAACGAGCAACAACGCCAAGCTTGCCTGCGGTTATGGCAAAACATGGTGCAGCGGCAGATGTATATCACCGGCGGTATTGGCTCGCAAAGCGCAGGCGAAGCCTTCAGCAGCGACTACGATCTGCCGAATGATACTGCGTACGCGGAAAGCTGCGCGTCGATCGGCCTGATGATGTTCGCCCGCCAGATGCTGGAGATGGAGGCGGACAGTCACTATGCGGATGTGATGGAGCGTGCTCTCTATAACACAGTATTGGGCAGCATCGCCTTGGATGGGCGGCATTTTTTCTACGCCAATCCACTTGAAGTTCATCCCAAAACGCTACGGTCCAATTACAGCTACGGTCATATCTCGCCAGTACGACAAGGCTGGTTCGGCTGCGCCTGCTGTCCGCCGAACATCGCGCGTCTTTTTACATCAATTGGTCATTACATCTACACGCCACGCTCCGACGCGCTCTATGTCAATCTCTACATTGGCAACAGCGTGGCATTAGCGGTTGGAGAGCATACGCTACGATTGCGCATGAGCGGGAACTATCCCTGGGAGGATCGGGTGGAGATTGCCGTGGAATCTGAGCAGCCGATCACCCACTCGATCGCGCTGCGCCTGCCGGCATGGTGCAGCGCGCCGGAGGTGAAGCTGAACGGCGAACCTGTCAATTGCGAGCCGAGCAAGGGCTATTTGCACATTCACCGCACATGGCGGCAGGGCGATCGCTGCGAATTGCAACTGCCCATGAAAGTACGCCGGGTGTATGGTCATCCACGAATTCGCCACTTGGCCGGGAAAGTGGCTATACAGCGTGGCCCCCTAATTTACTGTCTGGAACAAGCCGACAACGGGCCAGAGCTACACAATGTTTGGCTGGATGAAGACAGCCGGTTTTCGCTCGTTGAAGGTGAGGCCCTATTTGCCGGCAAACTTCTGCTGCACGCTGAGGGCTTTCGTTTGCAACACACGCTCTCTGAGGGAGCACCGCTTTATCACTACGACAAAGTACCTGGAAAGCGGCAACCGCAGCGTTTGACATTCATTCCGTGGTTCAGCTGGGCCAACCGCGGCGAAGGTGAAATGCGGATCTGGATCAATGAGTGGTGATTGAGGCCATGATCGCGGACGAAGCCGTCACGGAGGTCCGCAACGTCCTTGATTCGATCAGCGATGCGTTCCCGAGTGCCCGCCCGAGGCCGTGTGAGATCGAGCGGTAGGGATCCAGCCACGTCAACAAGGCTCGTCGCGACAAGAAACTGCCACGAACAAAACGGCGCCAAACGCGCCCTCAAGTACGCGCGTTAGTCCGCGAAATACGCTGGCAACGTAACCTTTCCTCAGTATGGCCTCCCTCGCTCTGCGTCTTCGCTTTCGAACGAGCAAGAGCTTGCTGAACCAAAGCGTCTGCCGGGAGCCACTCTCAGGCGCATCGGCTATGGCTTGAGCGGATTAACCAGTGCAGTCATCGAGGAGAAAGCAAGTCGATGAACACTCCTAAGCCAATCAGGTAGAAAAAGAGCTGCCGCAATGAGTCCACCGGCCCGGCTGGGGCCACCCGTACTCACCACTCCAATCGCATAGGACTGGAAAATAGCGCTGTTGTTGCCGACGCGCCTCCGGACGCGGTGCTCGAGCCGGTACCGAAGGAGCCGACCAAGCCACCGATACCCACGAGGCCGGTGAGAAGCGCCTGAGACAATATCTCCATGGCAAGCCTTTCGCCTCGCCTCGATCTGACCCGCGTCGCTCTTTGCAAGCGAGCACCTGCTAAGGCATGGCCGCAGACGACGATGGCGTCGAGCTTAGTTATGAGTTCCTAGCGCTGAACGCAAACCTTTCGTTTCACCGTTTGGCTGCAGACAACAGCCGGATTTCGCCGTCCTCACCTAATTGCTGGTCGCTGCGGTATTTCAACGTGACGACGTTCGCCGGCTTGCCACCCGCCCGCTTGTACAAATCGATGTCGAAAAGCAAGTCCAGGTATTCCCCGGGCTTAATGCCGCCGGTACTGAAAAGTGGCTTTCCTTCGATAACCATTGTGCTCACCACCGTGTGCGGTTCCTTGTCCTTATTCTCAAAACGGATTTTCTCACCGACCACAATGGTGATGGGTTCCGCGCGGTCCTTGCCCCTCTCTATAAACGTTAGCTTGCCGCCCGTTCTGGTCAATTCGATCGTTTTCTCCATGTTGTAGTCGCTCTGTTGCGCGTCGACGCCAGATGTAATCACGGCTGCAAGGACGAGAGCGACGCAGATCGCGCGGGTCATCTACAGCTCCTGAATTGCGAGAGGCCGTCCTGAGCGCAGCGAAGCCCTTGATCAAGAGATTTGCTATCAGCTGACCGGACGGCGGCTCGCCGCGCATCACCTATCTTGAACTTGTTTAAGTTCCTCCTGAAAGTGTTGCAGAGCGGCCGGAGAAAGGCTCTTGACATTTGCGGCCGCCTCAAGGGCCTGCGCTCGTAAGGAGGATACCGACCGGATGCTTTCTGGGGCGCGAGGATAGACCTTGGCAGCTCCTTGCTTATCGCCATCCGAGAGCGCCAAATTCTCCCCGCCGGTGTAGCATGGGCTGTTCGTACCGGCGACAAACATCCAATCTCTGAAAAAGTATTTCATGATAGAGGTTTTGTCGAAAGGACCGATGTCATAAGCGTGCGAATCGCGTAACGGCTTCAAATTGAAATCCACCACCGCCGCCGGCCAGTTGTTAGGTGGTCCGCCGAGGAGCGTGTAGAGCCCCGGTCGTCTGTTCTGGTTGTCTGGTCTGTATTGCCCGAACGAGTCCGTTGTCGGCACATAACCAGGATCGTCATTGAACCTGAAGTCGCAAGGGGCCAACGGAGATTGATGCTCGTGCTCAAATCCGATGGCGTGGCCGAACTCATGAAGGGCCACGGCCGCCCAATCGGTGGGCTTTTCTTGATCAAATCCTTCCAAATTGAGCGATTCCTCCCCAGGTCTGGTAACCGTCCGGTTGGTGCTATCGTTACCAACGAGCGAGTAGTAGCCGCGTTGATCAAAGCTTACGCGAATGTCAGCTGCGAAGTTCGAGTCCGATATATTCCAGGTTCGATACTTCCCCGTGGCCGGATCAACGCCAAAGTCAAACTTCAGATTAGCGAATTGGGCCCACTCCGCGACAGCGGTTGCGATCTGTTGATGAAGCGAAGTATCTCCTCCGCGGAACGCAACCTTTAGGGTTTGCGCAGGCTGCCATCGCTTTGTTAGATTGACAATGGATTGCGGTGAAAGGTTCGGTGATCTCACCGTGCTCAACGCGCGCCGGCGCTGTTCCATGCGAGCTTCGAGTCGATCTGGATAACGCTCTATAATAGGTAATTTTGTTTCGGCCCCCGCTGGCGCCCCCGTAACGCGATCGTCCGGCGCTACAGGCGGCCGCGTGTCTTGGGACCGAGCCGGTGGTGACCCCACGGCAATCGCGCAGGACAGCAGCAACATCGCGTTAATTCCCGATGCAAATTTGCTCATCATCCTACTCCTCGGTGCTGAAGCTCGCTGCGTTGACGCACCGCAGTTGAGCCACTCTTCATCTAAGTTTCCAAGGTATCTGTATCCTGGATCTCCTCGTGAATGGGAAAAGGAGGTCGCTGCCGTCACGCCACCGTTCGACCGGCTGGTCGGCCAAAACGACTCGGCCAAAATTGGTCTGCAGTGTGTCGGCGTTGGCGTCGTGCCAAGCTTCTAAAAGCTAAATAGGATCAATTGGGCACCCCTTTTGAAGGGAGTCCCACAGCCGTCGCGTTTGATTGCGAGAAGTATCCGCCAAATCCTCAACAAGTTACATTCAGATAAAAGACTTTTCGCGAATTGCCGCTACCATAGCGGGCGGGCCCTTCTCGGCATGTCGAGAACTTCCCGTGCATCAAATGAATTATACAACCGCGCGAAATTCGAGTCAAATATTCTTCCGATCGCCGCGCCTTCCAAGCTGTCATTCCGACATCCCGCCAACCTTATGAGCGCGTTGACGCTTCATCCAATCGCAACGCGCAACCTACTTGCTGACCGCATGGGCATATTGCCGTTCATGAAAAGGAGACGGTTCTTCATCCGCTTCGGCGGAGACGCCAAACCGCGGGCAACCGATCGCAGGATCGATGCAGCGAATTGCTAGCGAGGAGTGAGATAAGCAGAACCTGTAAGAGCGATACAAAGCCGCATCTTCGTATAGAAATGTGAGCTCGCGCTCGAGATGCTGCAGCATCAGGCGATAAATGCCTGTCGTTG
Organism: Bradyrhizobium sp. CCGB12; assembly: GCF_024199845.1. Lineage (NCBI taxonomy): Bacteria > Pseudomonadati > Pseudomonadota > Alphaproteobacteria > Hyphomicrobiales > Nitrobacteraceae > Bradyrhizobium > Bradyrhizobium sp. CCGB12. The sequence continues at coordinate 5,890,416 of NZ_JANADO010000001.1, forward strand.
TTACCACGATTCACTTTCGACGATGAACTGAGACGCAGCAATGGTTTGGCTTCCGAAGTCGTGCTCATCTTCGTCTTCCGGCTCATCGATTGTCTTGGGACTGAGCCGTTTCGTGGATCGCATCCCAGCCGCCCACGCCTCAATCGGTCCCCGCGAACCTTCGATATGGCGAAATTGTCCGAAAAGCCGCAGCACGAACATATCGATCTGGGGGGAGTTCGCTCGCTTCGCTTCAACATGCGCTCGCTGTGCTCCAGCGCCAGTTAGCGCGTCAGACATTGCATTGGGCTGACGACGAACTATTGAACTGACTTCTCTCAGGTCTTCTTACCCCCAAATCCGGTGAACGCCTTCAGGAATCAACCAACAAGGTGCCCTCGCACGAAGGCCGCGACCTCTTCGATCGAGGCCATGCCTTCGTCGAGCATCGGCGCAAACAATTGCCAGGAGTGGCACATGCCGTCCCAGACCTTCAGCTCAGCAACGACGCTCGCCTGACGGAGACGCTCAGCGAGTTGCACGCTGTCGTCGCGCAGCAGTTCCCACGATCCGACGTGAATCATTGTCGGCGGTAGCTTCGACAGATCACCATTCAGCGGCGTAAGATAAGGCGACGTTGGAACGCTGGCGCCGAAATAGACGCGCTTGAATAGCTCGACCAGTTGTGGGGTGAGCAGGGGGGCGTCGGCGGCGGAGCGGAACGACTCGCTCTGTCCGGTGAAGTCAAGTGCCGGGGACATCACAGCCAACGCACCCGGAATGGGTAGCCCTTCGTCGCGGGCACGCATCGCCGTCTATATTGTGAGGTTACCGCCCGCCGAGTCGCCGGACAGGCAAATTGCGGACGGCGCGAAGCCCTGTTCCAGCGCCCATTTGTATACGGCGAGCGCATCGTCATGGGCGGCGGGCGCCGGATGTTCAGGCGCGAGCCGATAGTCCGCGGCGAGGACGGCAACGCCGGAGGCACGCGCGAGATTAGCGGCGATAACACGGTGCGATCGTGACGAGCCAAAGAAAAAGCCGCCGCCGTGGAAATGAACGATCAAGCACTTGTCGTTCGAGTCGGGATAGTGGATCAGGTCGCCGCTGACAGGACCCGACGATACCCGCTTGATCATGGCGCCGTCCGGGATTGGCGTCTGCGCATTGCTTTCCTCGAACCATGCGCGCATGTCCGCCGGGCTGCCATTGTCTGGCGGCGGGAATTGCGCGCTCGTCTGCAAGATCGCTGCGAGCTGCTGCTTGGACATGTTTCCTCCTATTTCTTATGCGCGGCACGCCGGCAGATCGGCCGGTTGGTATAGTTTTCCCGAAGGTGACGAGGCGCTAGGCGCGTCGTCTTGCCCGCAGGGAGCGATCTTTCGTTCAGTCCATTCGCACGATCGGTTTGATCACGGCACCGGTCTCCGAATCGAATATCGCAGTATTGATCTCATCGAGGGTGTAGAACTTGACGAGCTTGTCGAACGGGAAACGGCCGCTCCGGTAGAGATCGATCAGCTCCGGGATGAAGACTGCGGGATCGGAGTCGCCCTCGACGATGCCGATCAGGCGGCGGCCACCGCTCATGAAATGGGTCTCGTTGAGCACGATCTCCTCATCCGGTCCTGAGGCGCCGAGAATGCCGCAGGTGCCGCGCGGGCCAAGGCTCTCCACGGCGTTGCGGATCACCGCAGGCAGACCGGTCGTGTCGAGCGCGAAATTAAGGCCCGAGCCGGTGATCTGCATGATCGCCTCGACCGGATTGGTTTGGCGCGGATCGATCACATGTGTTGCCCCCAGTGTTCTGGCGATCTCGAGCCTTACCGGGTTTATGTCGACCGCAATGATGGTGGTGGCACCTACGACGCCGGCGGCCATCAGCGCCGACAATCCGACCGATCCGGACCCGAACACCGCGAAGGATTTACCGGCGGCAACTTTCAGGGCGTTCATCACCGCGCCGGCGCCGGTCTGGATGCCGCAGGCAAGCGGCCCGAGCAGCTCGAGCGGGACTTCGGACGTGACCTCTACCACATTGATCTCGTGGCAAAGCGCATGGGTTGCGAACGACGACTGGCCGAAGAAATTGCCGTTGATACGAGCGCCGTTCGCCGACAGCGCGCTCGATCCATCCGCGCGCGCGGCGAAGAAGTTGCGCGGGAAGAATTCATGGCAGTAGCTCGCAGCATGATCCTTGCAGCTCGGACACCCACCACAGCAGTTGAAGGTCATCACCACGTGGTCGCCGGGCTTGACCTTGGTGATTGCATCCCCCACCGCTTCGACAATGCCAGCGCCTTCGTGACCGAGCACAACCGGCAGCGGCGTCGGCAGCATGCCGTCGCGGACGACCAGATCAGTGTGACAGACGCCCGTGGCTTTGACCTTGACGAGGATCTCGTCGGGGCGCGGGGGTTCGAGCTCGATGGTTTCAAGCTTGAGTGGCGCGCCCGTTTCGCGGGCCACGGCGGCACGAATCTTCATCCCTAATCTCCAAAGGTCAGACGGTTTGAGGCGCACAGCTTTCGGCACGCGAGCGCCGGAAGCTGTGCGGTATTTGCGAAGCGGTTCAAAACGGATACGGCGTCGCCTGCGGCTTCTCCGAGGTCCACATCCACTGCGTGAACTCTTCCCAGATCGCCGGACCGCTGATCCGGCTGCCATTGCCGGAACGGCCGCGCCCGCCGAACGGAGCGAACGGCCCGCCGTTGACCGTCTGGTCGTTGATGTGGAGCTGGCCGACCACAAGGCGATCGCCCACGGCGCGCGCACGCGCGATCGAACCGGAAATCACGCCGGCCGCAAGGCCATAGTCGGAACGGTTGGCGAGCTCGACCGCTTCATCGTCGTTAGCGAAACTGACGAGGCAGGCCACGGGGCCAAAAATCTCCTCGTCGAACGCGCGCATGCCCGGCTTCACGCCGGCCAGCACGGTCGCCTGGTAATATCGCCCGTCGTGGCCGCCGCCGGCCAGCAGCCGCGCGCCATTCGCCACCGCATCGTCGACAATCGCTTGGATCTTCGCGACCTGTGCGTCGCTGATGATAGGGCCAAGCGCAAACTGCCCGGACGACGGATCACCGGCGCGCAGATGTCGGGCCTTCTCGGCGATCTTCGTCGCCAGCGCATCGGCGATGTTTGCATGCGTGAGCACGAGGCCAGTCGACATGCAGATCTGCCCCTGATGCAGGAAAGCACCCCAGGCGGCATTGGAGGCTGCGACGTCAACATCGGCATCGTCGAGGATGATCAGCGAATTCTTGCCGCCGAGTTCGAGTTGCACCTTCTTGAGATGACGACCTGCAACCTCGCCGACCTTGCTGCCGCCCTCGGCCGACCCTGTGAAGGAGATCATCGCGATGTTGGGATCGGCGCACATCGCCTCACCTGCCGCCGCCCCGCCCGGCACCACCTGCAAGACTCCTTTGGGCAGGCCCGCATCCTCGAAGATCCGAGCGATGATGATACCGCCTGATACCGCGGTGCGGGGATCAGGCTTGTGGACGACAGCGTTACCCACCGCGAGCGCCGCGGCGATGGCCCGAATGGAGAGCACCAGCGGGAAATTGAAAGGCGAGATCACGCCCACCACGCCATGAGGCACGCGTTTGGCGGCGTTGGATCGCCCATGCTCCATCGGTGGCAGCAGGATGCCATTCGGCTCAATCGCGATAGCAGCCGCATGCCGCACAAACCCTGCACCGTGCTCGATCTCGATCGCAGCTTTGGACCGCGTCGAACCGCTCTCGCGCATGATCCAGCCGATCAGCTCTTCGCCGTTCTGCTCCAGCAGATCAGCCGCTTTATTGAGGATTGCTGCGCGCTCCTGCGGTAGCCTCAAGGCCCATGCCGACTGGGCCAGGCGCGCCTCGCGCGCGGCCTTCGCGATGTCCTTGGGATTAGCGATGCCGACCGAACCCAGCACCGCTTGCGTCGCCAGGTCATTAATGTCCAGGACGCCGCCGTCGGTGACGCTCCACTCGCCCAAGAACGCCTTGCCGCGCCAGCGGTCGATGGCAATGAAATCGCGCGCCTGCATATTCATGGATAGCTTCTCCCCCGCTTTTCGCGGAACTATTAATGGTGCGGCCGGTGCGACCGCGGCTTGCCGGGGGAAGAGAGAGCAAGGGCCGTTGCCTGCGCAAGGCGGCCAATAACGCGCCGTACTCCTTGTCGGAGACCGTAAGCCGGTCCTCTTGCTTCGCTTCCTCCCGCGAACGGCGCAACAGTTAGCAAGAGCGGTGCCAGCCGACCCGGCAGGCTCCGGCTGAACAATCAGTTCGTTGAATTACCAAGTGAGACCAGTCGGTTGGGCTTCCAGCCGCCATACAATTGAGTTTGGCCAAGGCTCTTCCATCCTTGAAAATTCATGAAATAATGAAACTTCCGAGCTAGCAAATTCACTATTTCATGAATAAAAGACCCTGATGAAGGAGGATGAAACCCGGATTTCACTGGCGGAAGCATCGCGCCGGGCCGCGCGCATTCTCACTCGAGGTGCGAGCAGCGAGCTCGAGACGGGCGCTGCACCGACCTTCAATGATCTTGCCGAGTCCCTGCATTTCGCGCTCGGCGACGGACGCATCTGGCTTAACGACCAGCGCATGGTGCTGATGCAGTCACAGGTGCTTGGGCGCTTGCGCACAGAGATCATCGACGCGTTCGGGATCGAGACCGCGAAGGCGCTGTTCATGCGGGTTGGTTACATGCAGGGTATGCGGGACGCCGAGTTGATCCAGAAGCGCTTTCCAAACGAGGACCTCACTCACGCGCTCGCGGCCGGCCCGCGCGTGCATACGCTGGAAGGCTTCGTCAAAGTTACGACGCGGCACTTCGAATTTGACAGCAACAAGTGCACATATTTCGGTGAATTCCTGTGGGAGGATTCCTCTGAAGCCGCCGAGCATCTTGCGAGCTATGGCCTTGCCAGCGAACCAGTCTGCTGGCTTCAGGTCGGTTACCCCTCCGGCTACACCACCAAGCTATGCGGCTGGCCCGTCATCTTCCGCGAGGTCGAATGCGCCGGCATGGGTGCGCCACGCTGCGTGGTGATCGGCCAGCAAGCCGAGGCATGGGGCGATGACGCGCCGGAGCGCAACTACTTCGGGTTGAATTGGAAGAGCGGCACCATGCGCCGGATCAGGAAAGTCCCGGTCGCAGCAGACCAAAGCCCCGCCGCCGCAGACGATGACAGCACCGTCGCGGTCGGCGTCTCGGCCGCGTTTGTCCGTACCCGACGCCAGCTCGAACGCGTCGCCGCCACCGACGCCACCGTGCTCTTCGTCGGTGAATCCGGCGTCGGCAAGGAGCTGTTCTCCAGCCAGCTTCACGCCATGAGTCGTCGCAATAGCGGCCCGTTCGTAGCGATCAACTGCGCGGCCATCCCGGAGCAGCTCGTCGAGTCCGAATTATTCGGCGTGGAGAAAGGCGCCTATACCGGCGCCATTGCCTCGCGCGCCGGATATTTCGAACGCGCCTCCGGGGGCACGTTGTTTCTCGACGAGGTCGCGTCACTGACCTATTCGGCCCAGGGCAAGTTGCTACGGGCACTGCAGGAGCGCAGGATCGAACGGGTCGGCGGTACGAAGACCATCTCGCTCAACGTCCGTGTGGTGGCGGCATCCAACGTCGATCTGACCGCCGAGGTTGCGGCTGGCCGATTCCGGCAGGATCTGTATTTCCGGCTCTGCGTGTTTCCGATTGCGATTCCGCCGCTACGAGAGCGCCGCGACGACATCCCACTTCTGATGGCGCATTTCCTCGGCATTTACTGCGCGCGCCACGGCCGGCAGCTCATGGGCTTCACTCGCCGCGCCACCGAGGCACTCCTCAAGTACGATTATCCCGGCAACATCCGCGAACTGCAGAACCTGATTGAGCGCGGTGTCGTCTATGCCGATGACGGCAGCACAATAGATATCGGTCATCTGTTCAGCGGCTCGGAGCTGTTGCCGCCATTCTCGATCCAGCTCACAAGTGAGGGACGATTGGAACGCACGCCATTATTTGGAGTGTATCCACCTTCAGCGCAGGAAAAACGCACTACCTCCGTCAACGGAGGCGCATCGTTGCCGGACGGGTCGTTTGCAGAAATGGAGGCCGCCGCCTATCGCTCAGCGCTAGCCCAAGCAGACAATAACGTATCGGCCGCCGCACGCCTTTTGAAGATCAGCAGACCAAAACTCGACTATAGACTCCGCCGTCTGGGCCTCAGGCCGTAGCGCCCCATTTTCGTACGGACCGTGGCTTAGGCGCGAAAACAAAACCCCAGACGGGACATGCAGGGACAGGCCGGCCACTTCCACGTAACTCGCTCACGATATTGGATAACGAGAAGCCAGAAGCGAGGTAGTTCGCTGGTACAAAAATCGAAAACGCATCGTGACTTGCGGGGAAATGCTGGCGAGGTGAGCTATCTCGACCTAGACAGCCTATCGAGCAATTCTTCGCTCGGTCGAGGCAACACGGCGTCTCCCTCCGGCTCGGAGCGACGCGCCGCGTCGCTCGATGCACTGGTTTGCAGCGCCGTCAATTCTTTGATGTCGGCGCGAGACAGCCTATCGCGATAGTCGTTCAGATCGACCTTGGAGAAACACTCCGGGTCCATCGCTGCCACGCGCTTCATGCCATATAGCATTTCCGGATCGCTCTCGATGTCGCGGCCCCTTGCGCATGGTCTCCATGTAGGACCACGCCGACGACACCGCCGCCACCCCGTCGTCTGCCGCACTTCTATCGGCACTTAATCCGGCGTCTTGCCCTGGTCGATATACTGCCAGAGCTGCGCCTTGGCCTGCTGTTCGTTCGTCTGCCGCGCCTTGTGCTGGGTTTCGAGCATGGCGTTGATGCGCTTCCGCGTCAGCTCTTGCACCTGCGGGCCTTTGATGCCCGAAAAATGGGGTTTCATGTCGGTGAAGAACGATTGCGTGTCGCGGCCGGCCGCCGTCACGTCGATGCCTAGAACGGCGTCGGCTTCTTGATTGAGTCGCTTCTTGTTGACACCGTCGCTGTGATCCTGAAGCAGGCGGATCGAGGCGGCAATCTCGCCCGACCCGCCCGTGCGGATCGCGTCCGTTACCGACTGCGGCAACCGGTTTGGCCCTGTATGGACGTTGGAAACTGGGGTCGTAATAGCGAGACTTAGCCCCGTCATCGAGTATTTCAAACGTCCCGATTCTGCCCCCGATGGGGGTGGGGCAGATGTGCGAGGCATGCCATTTCGCTGGCGCCGGTCTGGCGCTCCTGCTGATGGTCATCATCGGCGAGCCGATCATTGCGGTCAGGCAGCTCTGGTGCCGGTGACCCCCCGACGGCGATCATGGCCGCGATGATCGCGGTGTCGAAGCGACGCCGGCGATCATCATACTGCTGCCGGTCTGCAACTAGGTGCGCTTCAGGAGACGCTCGGAATCCTTTGCGCGTGTGCTCAATGCCTTGGCCAATCGTCCGATGACGGCGTTCTCTAATCCATCTTTTTGCGCGCGCGCGCGGATATCCGTCACGAGGTCGGGGATCTGCGCGGCCATGGAAACCAGGGTGGCAGTAAGCTCGTCCGCGTCAACACGCGCCTCGCGCGCGAACTTTTGCCATTGGCGCAAGCCGATCTGGCTAAGCTTGTACTCACCACCAACTTTCATTGCGAGTTTGATCTTCTGCTGCTCGCCGTCGTCGTAAGGAAGGATGCTAGCGATGTCGTACAGTGGAGCGAGACGTACGTGAGGTCCGCTGGCCAAGAGCAGGGAATAGTTCTTGGCGTGCGCATCAGAGCCTCCAATGAGCCAGTTGAACCCCAGTGCGCCGAGAAACGTTTCGACATCAGCCTCGCGGTCCGTGGAGTAGGTGCGCAGGAGTTCGATGACATCAGCCGGAGTTGGTCCGCCTTCGTTCTGATATTTCTTGGTCGGCAGGATGCCCATGGCTTGGCAGACATCCTCCTGATGTACCCGGATGATCTCGTTCCCGCTGACTTGCCGGTCGTAGCGTTCAACCACAATCGCTATTTCCTTTTCGAACCGCATCACCTTGGTTTCGGCGGTGGGCAGCCCGAGTTCGCGCGCGAGCTGCAGGCAGATATGCTCATTCTCCGCGTGACCATCGAAGTGCCCCGTGGGCGGCTTCAGGATGTGGGTGGTCGGAATGCGGCCCGACGGAATGCCCCATTGGTTCTTCTTCAGAACAAGGGCCGTTTTCGGTTGGTCACCGGCAAGGCTGAATTGCCCAGTGTCGCGCGGCAAGCGCCAGGCGGCGTGATCCTCGCGCAAGGCTTGAAGCCTGTTTGCCATTTCCGGCTCGTCCAGCCATTCGATTTTGTCGTCTTTGCCGGTCTTTAGAGCCTCCAGTCGATCAGGCGTGACGAACTGGACGGCTCCGGCACAGTCCTCGCCGACATTAGAGATGAGGGCAAAGACGTTGCGAGCCGAGACCTGGAACTTCTTCGCCCAACGATCGAGCACGCGCTCGTTGTCCGGTAGAAGTCCCCAGAGAAAGGCTTGGACGGCACTAGGACCATGTTCTTTGGCGGCGAGCGGCATCGACAGTGAGAGAGGGTAAGCCCCCCGTGTGCCGCGCCAGTTGTCGTTGTAGGCAAAGGTCAGCCGGCGGCGGGCATCGTTGCGTACGCGGCCAACTTCATTGCCCTCCAGGAGTGCGACAAGTTCGCTCGTCATGCTTTGCTCTTTTTAGCTTTGGTGACGATGGCATTAATGTCGACTCCAGCTTTGGGCGAACTGCGATTGATTGGAGTTTCGCCGCTCGCATCCAAGGGGATGCCGAGGGCATCAAGGGCGCGGAGGACAAGCGCTAACTCAGCGCGCGGATGGCCGTGCTCGACCTCGATCACCCATTGACGGCTGACGCCAATCCGTTTGGCCAGTGTCGACTGGTCGAGCTTGAGACGTTTGCGTCTGTCGCGAATGACTGCGCCGAGGTCGACAGGGGTGCGAATGAGCATGGGAAAATCCAAATGTCAGCATTTGCTTACATTAGCAAATGTCACCGTTCGCTGACAACAAGAAATGTCATCGTTCGCCAACAAGTTTGTATGTCACCGATCGATGACATTCCGCAAACGCCAAAACACAATGTCATAGTGGATCAACCCAAGCATTAACCAAGCAATGCCCGTTCCGCCGCCGCCAGTTCCTCACTCGTGGCATGGGAACAGGTGACCGCAGATGTCCACGGTCATCGCAATTGTTGAATGGCGAAGCCGCTCCTAAGAAATATTCGGCGGCAGTTCGAGGCCGCCACCAACCTTGCGGTTGACGCCCCAGCTCGCGAAGAAGTGCCGCAAGGAGTGCAGTCCTAGGTATTTGGCCACATCGGTGATCTAGCCATTACCGTCATTACCGAGCTTGGTGATCCCGGCAGCAATCTGAGTAGGCCACAGTCTCCGTTGGACGATGTATTCGGGAGCGACAACCCCTACGCCCTCCAGGAGGCCCGAAAAGTCAGGCCCAAGTCGGTCTTGGGACACTTCAGCTTCCACTTACGCAGCTCGCTGACGACGATCGGCGGCAAGGGTACAGCTCGCTCACCCGCCTCGGATTTCGGGCGTCCCATCTGCTTGTACTCATCCGCTCGTTCGGGACGTGCAACTTGCGTCGAGACAAATCAATATTGATCCAACGCAGGCCACGGAGCTCTGAAGCGCGAAAGCCCCTGAAGATCGCAGTAGAGGATGGGGCGCCACTGGTCCTCCATGGCATCGACCATGGCCTTTCTTCAGGAAGGGGAAAATCTATACCCACTTGAAGCTTGCGCTTGACGCGGCGCTCGACGTTGCTCCTTGCGCCTGGTTCTCGATCGCATCTCGGCGACGACATTCCGGGCTACCAGTCCCTCTTCCATCGTTGCCGGGCAAGGCGCCGAGATCCGAGCGCACACGCTTGATCATCGCGGCCGAGCGGGAGCCCGGATCGGCTCGCAAAGCGAACTAACGCTTCATCAGTTCGCCGCCGTCCGCTGGGAAGCTTCAGCCAATATATATATCGGAGGTTACAGACTGCCATCATGGCTGCACAAAAAACGTTCCGGCCCGTCATGGCCTGACGGAACAGAGGCGAAGCCCTTATTGCGCCTCCTTCAGGACCTGGCGGAGCGTCGCTGCGACGCGCTCATATTCCTTGGGCTTCGTCTCTCTGAGAGTAGCGAGGTCGGCCGCAATGCGGTCGAGGTGCCGGGCTGCAGCTTGCGCCTTGATGTCGTTGATCTCGCGATGAAGCTTGGCGAACTCTGCGAAAGCCGTGGCATCCTGCTTCTCCTTCGGCAGGTCGGCGATGAGAAGCGCAAGAGCGTCCATGATACGGCCCAGCTGACGACCGTAGCTCTGCGCGGCGACAATTTCTTGTTCGGTATCAGGCGCGCTTGAATTCTGGTCGGTAATGTTGGTTACGCTACCAAATACCCATCCGGGCAATATGGGTTGCACGAAATTCCGGGGCGCTGCAAAGAAATCGAGAGGATTGGGCATGCTGCCCTTCATCCAGGATGGCCAGTCCCACCTCGGGGGGTTCGAAAGCTGAGAGTCGCTGCTCATGACGCGGCTTCCTTCCGTCGAAGTCGGCATCGACCTATACGATGTTGGATGAGCTCGCAAGCCGAATGTAGGTTACTGTCATGAGAGGACTGCCTGGCATCGGAAAAGAGCGAAACGCATGCCGAAAATTCCGATCGACCTGCAGGCCACGCATCGCGTGGAACGAGATGGGACACATACGGTGACAGTGACGGTATCAGGCCTGTCCTCGCCTGGAAGTGTGAAAGCCGGTGCCAAATTCCCGGCGGCCAAGCAACAGTTGAAACGCTAGCGAACTCTGCTACCTTCATATGCACGAACGAAGTTGCAGAAATATCGGTTGGGGTATCTGCGCCGGTTCAATCCATTTCTTGCCCAGGCCTAACCGGCCGCTGGATCAAAACATGAAGGCAATTGATTGGGGAAATGGGACTCAGCGGGCTAAATAGCAACCGCCCGGGGGCGCCTAGAGAAGCGCCCCTCCACAAAAGCGGGGAGCTATTCAACGCCTGCGACCCGCAGTAACTCAGCACCACTTCGATCTCCACGATTGACAATTGGTCAGCCGGTGATGCGCGCGAGCAAGCATCGCGTAGCAAGGACAGCTTCCGGCCGCCGACCAGCCGTGACGCCGATCCGGCAGCATGTGACCGAACCAAAGATTTTGATCCCCTAGTAGGGCTGCCGTCCGCCGCGATAGGCGCGGTCGCGCGCAAAGGCATAGACCGGATTGATGCCGCAATAGGCGTCGGTGCCAGAAGCAGTCGCCAAGCACTGGTCGTAGCTCGCAAACTGACAGTTGCCTGGGTACCCCCAGATGCGCCCCTGCAGGCAGTAGCGATCATATGGGCCCGACGATGAAACATTGCCCTGACGATACTGTCGAGCGGAGGTCGGTGAAGCTGAAGCGGTCAATGCGAAAACCGAAGCGATCGCTAGAGTTGCCAGAAGCAGTCGGGACATTCTTCAATCTCCTGAAATCTGGTTATAGTGGCCTTGGCGGTAGTGCCCAGTCAAAACTCCGCAGGTGTCGGAAGATAGGCGCCTCCCTAATCGCGCGCTAGCCGTCCAAAGGTGAATGCCGCAACGTTGCCCGCCCGAGGGACCGGTTTGGATAGCGAGGCGGCCGAAATCCCTGCTATGCGTTTGGTTGGCCTGCTCGACGCTCTCGATCTTCCGCACGGCAATCACTTGTACACGCGGGCGCATGGCGTATGGCCCAGCTGAGGCAGTTCATGTCCCGCCCGCACCTTTCGCAGATCGGGCGTTGGCCAAACCTGAGGACATCGTGGCAAATTGGCCGGCTCTTTATCCGGGAAATTACTGGAACCCGGCGGAGCTCTCTTCAAGAGAGGGAGGACTGTGGAGCGCAACAGGTAGGCTGAAATCCAATGAAGACGGCGGTCAAAAGTAGGATTTAGGCGTGGGGCGCGGCTCATGGCGCGAACACGCACGAGAGCATGGCGCATAGTCGACGCCAGTTTGAACCAAACCCTGCAGACGAGAACTATCCCCTCTCAAACGGCAGGTGGTCAAGCTCTCTGAAATTGTCTTACGCAACGTCGTGAAAGGGCGCCGCGGGAAATACTTGGTAGCTGATTCACCCTCTTCTGGTTCGTTCTAGGGCTGATAGCCCATACCAAGAACCCGCTGTCTAGCCACAGCTCGCGCCCACGACTGAAGGTTTTGGATTCATTTATAAGCGAGCGAAGCTTTGACAGCTACTGGCGCGGTTTCATCGGCCGGAGGATGACGCCAAAAGTCTCTTTCACTGGGGCCATATTGCTGAAACTCCCGTGGCTCGCTACGACGAGCGAGTCACCGAACGCTACAAACCCGGCGAAAACCATAGCGTCACCGAGCGCTATCTTGATGACCTGTGCGTCCAAATATCTGTGAATGCGCGAATTGCCGAGCGCAAGTTCGCGATGTTCACCATCGCAGCAGGGTGCGCACTCGCGGCTATTTTTTGCCTCACCACCGATTTGGTGGGCCCTTCGCCACATACTGACGTTACTCTCGTCCAATGCCCTGACGTCGACAAAGAGATTCGGATGGCGACTGGAACGGCTCAATAGGGCGAAGCACAAGATCGACTTTTACTAAGACCGCCTGGCGTCACTTCGTTCACGCGCGCTGTCACATCCGAGGCTGCCGCAGGACGTCCTGCTGAGACCCTTTCGTAAAGGTGGTTACAGATGAGGACCAGCAGTTCCGCGCAGGCAGCGCTGGCGCCAACAAGTGAAATCATCGGCAGGCAGTACAGGATGAGATAGGTCTGCAAGGCATTCGCCAGGCCACGAGGCGCGTGAACCAGATAGTGCAGGGCTGCAAGTGCCCATCCGGAGACAATCGCAATAAGAACCAGCGCCATTCCCTTAACGACCCGGGTGCCGAGACTCCTGCTGCAGACAATCGCGATGCAGGCAAGAACGACGACGATCTGCAGACAGACGTAACCCGCTGAAAATGCAACTCCTAGTCCAGAATTCAGAAAGCCAGACGTGAACCGGGCCTTGTTCGCGACACACGTAAACACCACGGTCGCGATCGCGGAAGCAAAAAACAGAAAGAATCGTTCCGGCAGTTCCGGCCGCAAAATCAGCATCCGGCTGGCTGACCTCGCGATCCAATTGTCCATGACCAAGAAGCTCATCATGCCGGATAGGATGCCGGCAACATGGGGAGAGATGACCATCGCCTCTGCTGGCAGGTTTTGCCATCTAAGCAGCCGCTGCTCGATCAACGTCGTCACGAGCTGAAGCCCGGAAAACGCAATTGCGGCGAGCAGCACCGCAATCGAGGTCAGCATGATGCTGTCACCGATGCGGCTTTCATCGGGAAGCCAGACGATCGTCAGGATGATGGCCGAAAAGATGATCGCGAAGATCAGAACGTTGTCATCGTGGTAGGTATCGGATGACTTCTGCACGAAGAAAAGACAGGCCGTCAACGCAACAAGCAGAGTCTTTCGTGATGCGTTGCGATCCGCAGCAATCACGGTGTGACAGATCAGGAGGAGAACCAGAGCACCCGCAATCGTCAGAAATGCTGACGAAAGTAGCCGTGCCGTTGTGGGGGACGAGGTCACATAGGCCGTCGTTCCCACAATTACATAGAGGCCGGTGAACGTGATCCACATGGCCTACAGCCTGATATCCCAGATCGGTTTGGCCAGGGGATGGCCCTGACGCGGCGATAGACTGCGCTCCTGACCGGCGCTCTCCAACAAAGTGTCCTGGTGTGAAAACTTCCGCCGCGTCTTGGGCGCAGCAAAATGACTTGGCGGCGCAGATAGGCAAGCCGGCAACGGACAGTTCGTGCCCCGCATTGCTTCGAACCAGGCGGGCACGGCTCAGAAATTGCCGGGCCGCCGTAGCGGCCTAGCTCTTGATCTTACCTGGTCACGTCTTTGATCAGCCAGGTATATACACGCAACCCGGATCCCAAGCAGGGCAATCGCATTTGTCGATCTCCTCAGCGAGGCCGGACAATTTTTCCTTTGAGGCCACGAACGTCTTGATTTCGGTCAGGGTTTTCCGGCTCACCTTCGCGAATTGCCCCGACTTGCCGAGGTGTTGGTCGAGCTCGCCAACCAACCCCGCGTCGTGCACGGCACGCATGATTCTTCCCAGGCCATGCAGACCGAAGTCGACGTGCGTTCCTCCGGGGCGCGCCGGTTTGCCGCCCAGAGCCTTCTTTGCCACTTTGCGCGTTTTTGCCTTGCGGACCTTCTTCGCTGCCTTGCTCGTTTTCGCCTTACGACCTTTCTTCGCCTTAACTGCCATTGCTTCGCCTCCTCAAAATGGCGCTTTGAAAATCTTCAGCGCCAGGAACTGCTGAACCGCGTTTGCCGCCCCTTGCTGCGCCCTTCCTCCCGACGCGGTCAGGAGTGAACCGCCGATGAGAGTGGTGCGCACGCCACCCAGCCGCTTGGCTTCACCCTTGTCGAGATAGAGACCCACGGTCAGCTGATGCGTGTCCTTTCGTGATACGGTCACAGGGAAGGTGGCTTCGGCGACCTGCACGTTTGGACCGGAAGGCGCGAAAACGATTTTGGGCGTGGCGCCACCGCCGGTCGTGGTGGTGAAGAGCAGCTGTTGCACCATGCTGGGCGGGCCATCCTTCACCGCGGCCACGTCCTTGTTGAGGGCGTCCAGGTTCTCGAACAGGCTCATCAAGGTGAACTCCTTGATCATCTTCGCAAGGGCGACCTTGCCGGCTATCGGGTAGACAAAGTTCTCCGTTCTCACCAGATGGTTCGTGCAGTAGCTTTCATCGGTCTTCTGGACGAGGTCGCCAAACTTGTCAGTGATGGTGAAGGTCCACTCATTCTGCCGTTGCCGGTCGAAATTGCCGGTCAGGTTGAGCGTCACCAGGGAAGTCAGCGGCGTTGCCCGGATCAGGTTGGCCGTCGGATCGATGTTGTTCGTCTCCAGACCCGTCAGGTCGTAGTAATAGGCAATGCCTATGCCATAAATCAGTTGAACAACGGTACGCGCGAAGCCTGTCAGTTGCGACGGGTCGAAAGTTCTGATCGCTTCAGGATGGTCTCTCAACCACAAGCCAATTGCATGGGAATGATCATCGACCTTGTTCTTGTTTTCGTTGTTGGTCTTGTCGGCTAAAAAGCCAATCGTTGCATCGATCACTGCCTGCCGGGCTTCGCAACGCACCTGCCTGGCTATATTCGAAGCGGAGATGTGGGCGTAATCGTCGGTGACCGGATTGATGGCGCAGCCGCCAAGTCCGAGCAGGGCGATTGCGAAAAGCCATTTAACATATCGAAAAATTTGCCAACCCATCGTATCCCCCAAAGTGTAATCGAAACTGACAAACGATTATCGATGCAATACTTGCTTAGCCCGCCATGCCGAGGTCTGGCGATAAGGCTCGCTCTTGCGATCAAGGACCCCGACACTGCCACGATACCGCAGCAGGTTCCGGATGATCGGCGCCTCCCTGACTTGCCTGCACGCGTCGGCGCGAGCGTCAGCAGGTGGCCATCCCCGTCCGCGTTAACGAACCCGGCAAGGTCACGGGCCGCCTCTTCAACGAAAGAGCCGAGCAGGATCGAGAACGGATGGTCGAACGCATTACCCCACCTGAGGGATCGAGACGGGTCAGCGACGCCCGCCCAGACCGCCGAACCGTGCAACGGCGGCGGCGCCGCCAGGAGCTGTTCGTGCGCGGCGGTCTCGACCTTCTTCCTCGCCTGCTCCAGGATGGCGTCGCAATTGCGACCCAACGCGATCGCGGCAGCAACCGCCTCCGATGTCTCGGCGTCGTACTCGGTTTCGATCTGACGGCGGGCCCGCTCGGCCTTAAAACAGCAGCAGGCCTTCAAACCCACCCGGCCCCATTTGCCGGCGGTACGGAAGATGCCCAGCTCCTTTGAGAATTCGAACGGATTACTCAACGTCAACGCCCCGCAACCCGAAGCTGAGCCTGCCCACAACCCTCTGGTTTCACAACCGTAAAGTGTGCCAATATCTCGCAGGATTCCTGCAAGAACAGCCTACTTGCGCATCGCCGCCAACATGTACGCATTGGTTTCAGGAGGGCGGCGACGCGTTTCGCTTGGTTTTCTCGCCAACGCGGCGCGCGTTGGAGAAGAGCCGGCGAGCGCGCCAGGGAGACCCCGGCGCGCCCGAAGAGGGGCGTTCAACCGGCCGAGTGAGCCGCCTGTGGCAATATATCACCTGCACGTCAAGAACATCAGCATACGCGAGCGCCGGTCGGCGGCGGCGGCGTACGGGCGGGATCCTAGCGAACGAGGCCGAGAAAAGGACCGCGCTTTCGGCGGCCCGGCGCGACGTGGTGTTCACCGACATCAAACTGGCGACCGGTGCCCCTAAACCTGGACGCGGATCGGGCCCGGCTCTGAAATGCCCTCGAAGCCGCCGAGAAGCGGAAGACTCGCGACTTGCGAAGGAGTTCGAATTCGCCCTGCCTCGCTTGGGGAAAGAAGTGAATTGAGACCAGCTTGAGGCCAGGCGCGAGCTCCTGGCGGAGCACGGCACCCGCGAGCGCTTCGCGCTGCCCGCGGCGCGCCCGGACTGGCCGCCCGAGCGCCTTGCCCCCGTCCCGGGCTTGACCGATGGCGAGGCGTGCGAGTGGAAGACCTTCTGGCACGAAGTCGACAAACGGATGTGGGTGACGAGCTTTACCCGGCCCGCGAGGAAACGCCCGAGCGGGTCATCCTGAAATCCCGCGAGCCCGAACAGCTCGACAAGGTTCTTCAGAAACTGACCGACGAGATCGATCGGTTAACGGCGGTCCGGGAAGCGAGACGCTCTGGGATCTGGTGTGAGCTCCACGCCTTCATGGTCGAGCGCATGCGGGCCGGCGGACTTAAGACCATCCATCACCTCCTTCGGGACTAACATGGAGAGGTCCTTTCACGCGTCCGATGCCCACCTGTTCCGGCTCCAGCTCGAAGAAGCCAAACGCCTAGAGCGCCTCTATCTTCATGTGATCGGCATAGATCCAGAAGGAGAATGAGCCGGATCCCTTTGCCAATAACAACCCGGATCTGTCGCCAACCGATACTGGTAGGTGCCTGCAGGGCCCTTTTGCGAATAAAACGCGCCTGCCGGACGTCGCAATCAGAACCAGGGATTTTGTCTCGTTATCGCCCCCCCCGCGGAAGACCACGAAAATCATGCAGATTTAGGCCATCTCTGTCGGTCGGCCCGGCTCGAACTTCAGTCATTCACTTCAGCCGGCACATCGGTCGGCCGTGTTTAGCAAATCAGAGCGTCACGAACCTATGCATCTCTGACGGAGGTGAGGAAAAGGGGCTCGCGAACGAACAAACTGTCTGTTCAACTGAACGGCACCCCTCAAGCTCCGATCAGTTTGTGGCCTGCCCATTCAATCTCTCTCCGGGCCAACGAAGAAAGATGAATATGAGACCTTCAATTGCCTGTGTCATAGGGATAGCAATTCTCTCAGGAGCAAACTCCTTTGGCGTCGCGCCGACCGCTGCGGAGATTTCAGGGAGCGTCATTAAGATCGGCGTGATGAACGATCAGACCGGCCCCTATTCAGACAATTGCGGGCAAGGCTCGGTTCTCGCCGCACAGCTAGCCGTCAGCGACTTCAGCGGCTTTATCGACGACAAGAAGGTCGAACTCGTCGTGGCAGACGACCAAAATAAGCCAGACGTTGGCTTCGAAATTGCCTTGCGCTGGCTGGACAATGAGGGGGTGGACGCGATCGTCGGCTGTTCGGCGTCGTCGATCGCTCTCGCCGTGCAAGAGGTCATGAAGAGCCGGAAGAAGCCATATTTCTTGGCCGGAACGGCAGCCTCGGTATTCACCAACGAGAAATGCTCTCCAATGACCACACAATGGGCAATGGATACCTATGCGCTAGCGAAGACGATGGTGAACTCGATGTTGGCTCGCAATCTGGATACCTGGTTCTTTGTCACCGTAGACTACTCCTTTGGCAAAGTCTGGCAGGCCGACGCGACGAAGTTTATTGAGTCCGGCGGCGGCAGGGTGAACGGATCCGTCCTGCACCCGCTCAATTCTTCAGATTTCTCGTCCTTCCTCCTGACCGCCCAATCGAGTGGTGCCAAAGTCGTCGCCCTAGCCAATTCGGGGGCGGACTTTGCTATTGCCATGAAGCAAGCTCAGGAATTCGGGCTCACGCAAAAGCAGCAGCTTACCCCGCTAGGCTTAATGATCAATCAGACGCACAGTATCGGCCTGCAATCACTGCAGAATGTACGCCTTGCTACCTCTTTTTACTGGGACATGACGAACGAGACCCGCGCCTTTGCGAATCGCTACAAGGCCGCATTCGATGGCAGGATTCCGAACGAGGCGCAGGCGAGCACCTACAGTGCCGTGACGCACTATCTCAAAGCGATTGCCACGATACAATCCGATGAAGGCGAGGCGGTGGTGCGACAGATGAAGAACACCCCGATCAATGATTTTGTGATGAAGAACGTTGAAATCCGCGCCGACGGCCAAGTCATGCGGCCACTCTACCTAGCGCGCATCAAGGCCCCGGTCGAATCGACTTATCATTATGATTACTATGAGATTACGGCCACTATTCCGGCCGAAACCGCGTGGCGGTCAGCCGCGGAGAGTTCCTGCGGTCTCTTGAGAGCGCAATAAGCGGACGTCGACCCGCGACGCTTGCACAACGCGAGACGGCAGGAGGCTGGGGACACCCCGCAGTTAGGCCACGCTCCAGCGAGTGAGTGATCTCGTTGTGATCGCGACCGTTCGCCATCTTACTTATTGAACTTTCTCGTTCATTCATCGGACGCGCAATCAACACGCCTCTTGAACATGCCGGATCTGGTCTTAGCGAATTGGCTTTGCAGAGAGACAGCCCTCCATTTCTGTGCCCAACGCCGCTTGCACAAGCTCGTTGTCAAATGGCAACGCAACCGGAACACCGAGCGATGAGAAGCCCACCTCTTTTCCTACCGCTTCTTTGCGGAACACTCGCGACGGTCAGCTGGAGCATCGGCAACGTTCTGTCCAAGGCCGCGCTTTGCTGCATCGACCCGCTCTCGCTTTTGACAGGGCAGTTGGCTGTGAGTGCCGCAAGCCTGACCTTACTATCCATCTGGTCAGGCGCGCCGCCTCGCTTGGGCGATTTGCGTGCTGGCCTCCCCGGCATCCTGCAGCCGGCGCTGGCGTCGGGTCTGTCGATCTTCGGGCTATCGATGCTGCCAGCGTCGTTAGAAGCAATGTTGTTCGCAGTCGAACCGCCGATGGTCATACTACTTGCGTGGTTGATCCTTGGCGAGATACCCAACCGTGCCATCATCTTCCTCTGTTTGTTGGCCTTTGCCGGGGTCGGCTTGTTAAGCTGGACCTCCGAATTTGGTGCTTCCGCAACGCGGGGACTGGGTGTTGCTCTCGTCCTCGCTGGCGTGCTATTCGCCTCACTCTACAGCATAGCGGTCCGTGTGGTGTCGCAAAGCGTGAACGCATTGCGCCTTACGACGGCAAGCCAGCTCGTCGCGTTTTCAGTGATCGTCTTTGCGTGGATTGGCGCTCGTCGATTGCCGACGCTCTCTTTGCTCATTGGCGACATTGTTCTGGTGGTCGGATCCGGATTGCTGCTCCTTTCGATCCCCTTTCTCCTCTACGGAATCACGCTGCAGCGAATGAGCACGACTGCCGCCGCAATGATGCTGCCACTCGTTCCCGTGTTTACATCCATTTTCGCATCCATCTTCCTTCAGGAGACCTTAACCGCAACGCAGTGGCTCGGGGCCGCCACGGTTCTTGTATCGGCGCTTGGAACACCCGTGGCCTTGCGTTCCCAACTGCATCGCTCGGAAGTGTCACCCCACTCCTCTAGAACCTAGGTTAGCACCTGCGGCCAGGGTCGCTCAGGTTTGGGCACTGCGGCTCAGCGGCTCCCCTTCTCCCACTTCGCGGCGATTGAGGAATACGAAGTGGTCCGCGAATTTGTGGAGGTAGAGACTGGCAAAGGCTCAGATGCCCTCGACCGCAGACCTCAGCTCAAGGCCGCCGGCCGGCGCATCGGAAGCGCAGGTCTTCACGTTTTGTCACTAAGCTCGACCGCCTGAGCCGCGACGTTCGCTTCATCTCCGATCTGATGGGGAACAACAAGGTGCCCTTCGTGGTTCTGAGGTCGGCCCGGCCGTCGCGCCCTTTGTGCTTCACCAAAGCCGCCGACGTCGTTGCTTGATGTTGCAGCAGTAACAAAGCGGCTCTTAGATGCGGTTACCGGCATGGCCGGCCGATCCCTGGCATCGTTGAGTGTCGTCACGAGGGGACGTCCCGGTTGATCACCGCGGCAATATTGCCAGATATCCTCCGCCCCAGCATAAGATGATCGCGGCTTGGACGATGGCCGAAGCCCGCGAGAGCGCGGTTGCAAGCAAAAGATAGATGACGGCAGCGGAGATGGCGGGGTTTAGCGCGAAATATTCGTCACAATTGTTCGACACGCCTCGAAGCGCCGCATCCATTGAACACCACTACTCTAACAGCCCGCTTACTCGCGAGCTATCACGGCACTTCGAGACCAGCTAGTTTGATCTATTCTAAATCATGAGGGCTCGAAGGACTTGAACCGCACGTAGCGTCAGATTGTACGGTTCGAGACACGTTTTGTGCGCTCTCCCACCGGCAGTCTCCGATCGCGTCAAACCTTCATGACCGACAGTTTCATCCCAAAGCTCGCGCCGCTCCGCTCCGTCACGCTCCTCGATAGCTGCGCCGAGCTTGTGCCCGCCGTGCGAGGCTCGGCAAACCGGCGGACCGCGATGCACCTCGCGTATCACGTCAACCCATCAAACGGCCGAGCGGCAGCGCTCGTAAAATCGGAGCATCGATCGCAATGAGAGATATAAGCCCAAAACCACGAACTTGCATTGTCACCGTTCGTCATGTGAATGTTTATGATTCAAACGTTTGATTTCGGCAATTCATGTGTTCTCCCAATCGCATTGAACTCACGATGTCGCTGACAACTACCCCACATTGTCGCGGCGATGAGCGAGGGGCTATAATCCCGTCGATGCATTTTATTGATTGCGGGCTATGGCCACTGTGGGAGGTCCAGATTGGACGCCACCAAGATGCATGCGAACCACATGAGGTCGTCAAAAAGCGGGGCGAGCTGACACTGGATTAGATCGCATTATGCGATTAGCCAGTACAGCTCTTCTTCGTTTATTCCGGCTGCCAATACTTACGCGCCGGTCGGACTGTTCACTTTCGCTCGGCGTCATGCTCGAACGAGACGCGCTGAGCGTTTTACACGACTTGATAAGAGGTGGTGAATGCGAACGCTACTGGTTGATCATGAGACGGATCCAGCACGCGTTATACACGAAGCACTCTCGGATTGCGGTTTCGCCGTTGACTTCGCATGCAACCTGGATGAGGCGGCCGCCGCTTTTGAATGCGCCAGCTATGACATCCTCCTGCTTGAGTTGGATCTACCGGATGGAGACGGCTTGGACTGGCTGAAAAAGTTGAGACGCTACGGACATCTGATGCCTGCCGTGACAATGAGTAGATTCAATGAGCTCGTCAGGCGGATCGCGGTCTTCAATGGCGGCGCTGACGACTTTCTTCCAAAACCCGTGTCTACTGACGAACTCATCGCTCGAATGCGCGCTACTCTGCGCCGATCGACGCAAATGCCGGCCCCAGTCGTTACTCTTGGCAATCTGAGATTTGATACCATCGGTCGGCAAGCCTGGGTTAACGGCCGGCCCCTAAACATTGCGCGCCGCGAAATTTGCATTCTCGAACATCTGCTCAGCCGCGCAGGCCGCACCGTGGCGCGCGCAGCATTGGAAGATGGCCTCTATACATTCAACAAGGAGGTCTCGACCAATGCGCTCGAGGCCGGAATCTATCGTTTACGCAGTCATTTGATCGAGGCCGGCGCGACTTTACGGATTAAGACCGCTCGCGGTATCGGCTACGCCCTTGAATTGGAAGGCCAGGCCTCGGTCGCGTAGCCGTTTCCTCTTGACTCGGTAGGACAATTCATCGGCTCGCGCCCGCTGCTCGCATCTTTGTCGTCGATCATACGATCCATATCAGGCGCCGTCGAACAAAACGATCTTCGTGTTAGCGCACCGATGTGCGATTTGGGCCAAACGCTTCGCACGCCCGCCGCCCGTTCACCTCGAAAGTGGTTCGCAGATGCGACGGTCTTTCGCATCGTGGTAGGCGTCACCGTTGTTTCGGCGCAACGCCCTCGAACATAGCTGTCGAGCCTCGCCTTGGCCAGCAGCGTTTTCAGCTCGGTGTTCTCGTGCTCCACCGCCCAAAGCGGCTTGGTCTTGGACACTTCCAGGCCACCGTACCTCGTTCCCTCTTTTAGGATGTGGCGCTGGAGGTCTTTTGCCCGTGACAGAGATCAGCCGTTGTGCTTCACTTCCTACTCTCAAATCCCCGATGATGTTCTCGTCTGTGAATCGAAGGGCTTCATAGTCCATCTCTCCCCGCGTGACGGACTACACCCATTTTGGGAGAAGTCTGCGGGACTTCGACCAGATCCCATGTGGTGGCGTTCTTCCGGCAGGGTCTGAAATCGAGCCGGCTGTAGCCTCGCTCAATCCGCATTCCTCTTCAACAGTCTGACAAAGACACGTTCAGTTGGAGCACGCAAAGGCGGAGCACGCGCGCGATTGCAGCGGCGTTCACCACGGCAGAATAATTGGCAATGTCCAAACTGCACGATCTTCCAGTCGGCATTCGTGTCAAGATCATACATGGTGACGATAGCCACAAAATTCAGGCGCGTCGACGCTTCGCTGTCATACTGAACTAGGCATAGTCATTGTATCAGTACGGTTTGTTATCGGAGGTTTTGATGAAACTGCGGGAAGATGAAGACGCGCTCGGTTTAGCAGTCAGATTGGACTACCTAGGATTACGCATGACACGCTCCCCGCCTCAAACCGAACTCTATGCGGTGCTGAGAGGCGCTTTGGAGGATGCCGTCCGGATGGTACCCGAAGTGAAACGCTCGTCTTCCTTGAAGGCTTGCCTTGCCGAGAAGATGTTGATTCTGGCCGCGCGCGGTGAAAGGAATCCATCGATCCTAAGTCGTCTCGCCGTTCTGACCGTGCAGGACTCCTGTCACGACTGTTACGGATGCGAAAAGGGCGGTAGTCTCGGAGGGCAGCCGCGCAACGCGTCTCGAGCACTTTGATCGAGAAGATCGGGCTTCTTCTCACAACCACTCCTTGTTAGTGGGCTTGGTTCCGTCGCTGCATGGCTATTGCATCACGGTAAGAGCGCATGACAGCGCATTCGGCAATGGTCACGCGTCTGCGTCTCACGTTCCGCGCCGCAAGCGAATGACTTGCCTATTGCGATTCTGCATCGTTCTCTTTTCGCGCGTTTCCGGCCGATTGCAGCACAGCTCGAGCTTTTGTCGCGCTCAGATGGTGTGTGTTTACACTCGGCTGCTGGGCAGGAACTTCTATCCCAGTTTAGCCTTTTGTGCGATGCAATCCGCGTTCACGTTGCTGATGGCAAGCCACAAGAATGCGCGATATTGCGATTCGTGGTATCCATGCGAGCTAAGCCGCGGACCGTAGACGCACCGATCTCACCACTTGAGGAGTTCAGGTTTTCATTGTGTATCCTGATGAGCTGCACCAGGTTCCCGCTACCGTAGTCTGTGATCGCCTTGATGCCATGGTCACCGAAGCCGAAGATCAAGGTGAGATCGTCCTCGGGCTCCATTCCATAGGCGACGTCTGACAGCCAGTCCTCGACTTCGCCGAGACCAGCTCCGGTCGAGATCGATGATCGGTCAGCGTGTCACTGCCGCCCTCCCGCTAACCGTCATACGAGCGATAGAAAGGTGGCGCCGCGCGATACGGAGTGTGCGGCAACTTCTGGCGCGGACTGCGTCGTGAGACGACGGCGATGTCTATCGTTCTCGAGGAACTCTTTTGGACCCAATAGTACATTGAGGCGGCAATATCTCGCGCCGCCTTAGCTCTAAAGATAATCTCCTCGCCCTGCAGTCCTTCCAGGGCGATAGCATCTTCTCTTCCGGCGTGTTTGGGCCGAATGTCGTTCGGTACTTGTTCTGCCGGCGCTTTGCCCGGTCCGGATTTCTGTTCCATCGATGATCCTGATGGCTTCGATGAAGCAGAAATCCTCTATGGGCAAAGCCGGTCAATTCTGTCTCGCACGCGCTGGCGGCGAGCCCTGATCAAAGCCTCTCGTTGATCAGTCTTCAAGTCCAGGCTGCGTACAACTCGGATCGACCAAACAAAAGAAGATATCGCAGATACCGTTCAACGGGTCTTCCTCGCATTCAGGGTATACCGTGTCGGCTACCTGCACCTTGGCGTCGACCGGTTGCGCGGCAACCTCAGCCACGAAAGTCGGCACCGCCGCGGCAAGCGCCACGGCGCTCGCAGTTACAAAAACCAATTTCTTCATGAGACCCGCTCCCTTTAGATTGGCCCCAGCCGCCCTCAAGGTGTTCTATATGGCGACCCCGCGAGCTGTAAAATGCATGCTTTTGATGGAATGCATCTACAGCATGGATGAGTAACGCACGGAACGGCCGGTTTCCGATTCGCCATTGTCTACCTCGTCCGGGATGATCAGTGACGGCGATAAAGGCAGTTCGAAGCAGATAGCGGCGACCATCGTTTGGCTAATGACGACCGTGACGCGATCTGCCGGTTGCTCACGATAAAAGTGCATGGCACGCCCGTTCTATGACCAATGGGATTCAATATGGAGAGAGCTGACCATCGTTTGTGTTCGGCTTGTCACAGCGGCGCTTTGTCGCTTGCGAATGAAGGTTGGAGGTAGACTTAAAGGGGTTGAAGCGGCGCCGGCTTAGATTGGCAATCGCAACTGGGCGGGCGAAGGAGGTCTGATACTCACTCGTGAGAGAGTCGGTGCGGAAGACTTGAGAACTGTTGAGTTTGCGGAACGGTTGGATCATCGCCTATCCGCGCCAAGAACCTGACGCTACGTGAGATTCTAGCTGCTTGAATACCGAACGAAATCCAACGCTACATAAAAGTCATCGGACTGACCCTTTACACGCTTTCCTATTCTGCAGCGCCTTTCGCACGAAATGCTTCGACCAGGCACTTCTTGCCATCTTCATCATCAGCGCGTTGCATTCTCAAACAAAGCTGTCCACCATTCACCTCGGCGTCATCTTACAATTCGGTTGTCCCTCGTTCTGCCATGTTCGCAATAAAAGCAGGCGCTCGCCGTTGACGCATGTCGCGTCGGCGAAAGCGAGTGTCTTAGAGGAATGCCATGGTGAAGCCAGTTGTGATTGTGGTCGGCGCAGACAAGGGGGGAGTAGGAAAGACGACCGTCTCCCGCACGCTTCTCGACTACTTCAGCACCAACACCGTTCAGACACGCGCGTTCGACACGGAATCGCCGCGCGGAACGTTGAAGCGCTTTTATCCCGAAATCACAGAAATCGTCGATATGACGACGACCGCGCACCAGATGAAAATCTTTGACACCTTGAACTCGGGGCTCTCGGTCACAATCATTGACGCCCGTGCAGGCCTGCTGTCATCAGCGCTTGCCTCCTTGCGCGACATCGGCTTCTTGGATGCCGCACGGTCCGGCCAGATCACCTTCGCCGTATTTCATATCTTGGGGCCCTCCATTGCTTCGCTGGATGAAATCGCCGAGACCGCCACTTTCATGGCCGGCACGAAATATTTTCTGGTCAAGAACTTCATAAACGACACTCAGTTCTTTCAATGGGACCAATCGACCTACAATTCCTATTTCCACCGCATCAAATATGCAACGGAGCTGACTATACCGAAGCTAAACGCAATGGCTTATGAGCAGGTCGAAGTCGCTTCAGTGCCGTTCGTGGATTTTGTCGCAAATAAGGGCCGGCACGATGAGGCGGCAAACTACTCCTTCGTGCTACGAGGCTATGTTCGACACTGGCTTGCTAACGTCTGGAGCGAATACGACCGCATCAACTTAACCGAATTGGCAGGTGCGAAGTCGGTGACCCGTAGCGGAGAACAATAGCGCTTGCCCGGCAAGAAAAGGGGAGCAACAGCTTGAAACTCTCGATTGAATGCTGACGATGTTAGCAACGCCCATCTACATCATCTGCTCCCCTTGCCCACAGGTCGGTAAAACCCTCATCGCGCGGCTAGTGTGCGAATTCTTGCTGCTGAAGAACGGCACGGCGGCTTCCTTCGATGTCAGTCTGAAGGAGCCGTCTTTGCTCGACTACCTACCCCACATTACAGAGACCGCAGATGTCATAGACACTTACGGCAAGATGCAGTTGATGGATCCACTTATCTTCCACGATCGCGTAGCCAAGGTGATTGACCTCGGCTTCCATGCTTTCGACGAATTTTTCAAGATGTGCGAAGAGATCGGCTTCATGAAAGAAACGGTACGTCGTTATGTTACACCGATAATCTTATTCGTTGCAGGGAGTGACCGCAGCTCATGGCGCAGTTATGAGATGCTGCAGCGACAAATTCCGCCAGGAGCGCTGGTTATCATCCATAACGAGTTCGCTCTGCGCGGCGGATTACCCGAGGCCATGGTCGGCGAGCATGTGATCCGAATTCCCGCTCTTCCGGCATTTCTAAAGTTCTACGTAGATCGACTGAGTTTTTCCTTCACCGGGTATCTGCGCGACGAAAAGGATTGGTCGACGGAGCTCCATCAGTGGATCAGACGGAACTACACAATGATTCGTGATTTGGAACTACGCGTGATGGGACGACAGAGCTACAAACCTACCGCACCATGTGGACGGCCGAGGTGGCACGAGCGCTAGTTTGTCTCCTGACACGGCCCAATCGCGGACGACGAAAGTGGTTGATGTGAACTGGCTTGCGGCGATGCTCTGCTCTCATGCCCCAACGCGCAACGTATAACCACAGTCGCGCCGCCTTCGAATCTAACGTCTACGATCGTTGAAGGATTGGTGCGGGGCAGCAACACGCGTGAGACTAGCCTGGGCTGACGGAAACTCAGACCGCGTGTTGCCTCATCTGCGGGCTCTGATGGCGCCATTGCTGATGACCATCCGATGTCGATTGATCGGCCGCGCTAATTGTTCTCTAGCTTGTTCGATGGGAGGGCCGTGGGCGGGTCGGCCCCACATAGCCCGGGCGTCCACAGACTCGGGCAATGGGGCGGCGGTCGTGGCGTCACTGAGCGGACCCGGGTACCCAGCTGTTCGGCAGCCTTGCATCTGAGCGCCTCAGCAGAACGCTGCTCGATGAGTCCGAGCCGAGGACACCACTTCGCGCTCGACGCCCATGCTGCCCTTCCCGCCATTGACGACACCCACCCGATTTGATGAAGCCGCCCCAGTCATCTGCGAGAAGCTGTCCAGAATATTCTGGGTGAGGCAATGCGAAGTCTGAGCCCATACCGGTCGAAAAATGTGTTCTCAAGCCGTTCAAATCAAAACGCACGTCGTCCGGGAGCTTGTTGTGGACGTTCAGTGAGAGACGAGCGAGAGAATGCGCTGTACAATCGAGCGCTCTTACGCGCCTTGCGAGTACGCCAGGCATGCAAGGCGTAACCTGCTCCAAAGCCAGCAAGAGCGACCAGGGAAATGATACCAAATTCTTCCACCATCGTTATATCTTCTGCGGGTTAACGCGCTATGCCGGCACCATGAGGCCGGCGATGTCTCAGTTCGACATTCGAACCGCTGATTCATACAACCTTACGCAAGGTGCGATTCAAGCCTCTTCGCTCATTTTTCAAGATCTTCCACGATCCCATGATTGGTGAAGATGACCAAGTTTGTAGCATAGACACATTCAGGTGCGTTCTAAGATGTGGCGGAGGCGGCCAACATCGCTGCGGCAACGGCCGGATCCGTGCGTGACAACATTGCGCGAAAGCGCCACTTGTTTGCACCGCTACTGCAAGGACTGCTCAGTTCTTTTCTTCGCGATCCAGCCAGCGATCACACCGGACCACGTTCGTCCGTTGCAAAACCAGGATTATAGTCCGATCACTTGCCGAACGCCGATCTGGCCAATGGTGCGGGGTGATGGCCGGTCGCGCCGGTGGAGCTGCCACCTACACTATGAATCCCCATGCGAATCACGGGACGCGATAGCGCACGCAGTCACCCTCTGGCCCAGAGCCAACAACGTAAGCCGAACAGGATGGTAAGGAACGCACTTACAAGATGTCGCCTGCCGACATCCGACCTTGTCGTGTGGAATGATGTTGAGAGCGAGATCGACAATCTTCTATGTCTACGATCTGATGACGCTGCGCGCAGGAGTTCCCCGTCGGGCTTGACGGATTGATTGCGGATCCTGAGCGGACTGGTCACAGCCAAAGGTTCGGAACAGAACAGGCCTTGAAGGCCGGTTCGGATGATTTCCTGCGCGCCAGATTTACAAAACGCCTAGCACCCAAGCGAACGCCGGAAGATGCAGGAATTCCGCGCCTCAGAGCCCAAGAACGCAGGTAAACTCGCTGGTCCGACGAAACTCCTATCGCACATGGAGCGATAACGCGCTTATTGGTTATTGAAAGCTCTCCCGGACTGGACCATCGGCGATGTCCCTCGACCCAATTGGCAGCGATATTGCAAGTCTCTCAAACGCAACGCGAACTGAGATCAAGCGCAGCTTGCAGCCGGCATGTGGAATGACTTCCATTGATGATAGATTGAGTGAGATTAGATCAGTCCGGAACGACATCTGGCGTTGCCGTAAGCTGCTCCAAACAGAACTGTCTGACGCGGATCGAAAGGTCATTGAGAAGCGTCTGGTCGAACAGCATTCTGCATTTGAGCGTCTCTTAGCGACCACGTTCCCTTTGAGGTTTCGGCTTGATGCGGCATTGGGACCTTTAGCCGCGGTGGAAGCGCATCCTAGTCCTGACCACGCAAGCGAGCCGCCCCAATCACAAGGACCTTTAGCGGTCACCTAGGGAATGAGACGAGTACCGCGGCTGTCCTGTCTCTTGAACAGTTCGGTATAGAGCGGACACCGGCGGGCTAAGGAATCATGTGGCTCGAGATGTTTGGTCACTGACAAAGCGGCAAGCAAACGGTTGATAGTTCGATCCAATCGCCGTACATATCGCTAGCTTACGCTAGCAATCGACAAATCGCCCTTCCCAATCGCGTCGCTTGAGCTTGCAGAGGGAGCGCCTCTCTCCCACCGCGCGCGGATGCCTTCCGTCATCGTTGTGCTGTAGGCGAGAGACAGATGTCGCAACGTCTCATGCTACCCCATTATTTCCTCGTTCGCTTTCTCGCCGGAGTGGGCGCTCTCCAAGATTCGATTGATACTTCGCGAACTCAAGCTCACCGGGCCAAGGACGCTGCAGCCCAGCGAGCAAGGCATCGCTACTTCATCTGCCTCACAGCTTTCGATAACAATCCCCAACGCAATGGCGATGAACTAGCCGAGATTTTCTTCGGCTAGCGCCTCCTCTCTCCGGTTCATTCGAAGAATGTCTTATACGGTATAGCGGATGGCTGTTGCCCGAGTGAACTTAGCCGAGGTGAGCAACGTCGGCGCCTAGGCGTTCATAAAGGCCACCGACGATCTGGCTGCTGTTGGTCCTAAAAAAGCAATAGCACCGGCAGCCAATTCGACTCAAAACGCCCAGCTTGGGTGCATTGTCGCCCTTTCCGGCAGCTTCACTGCTGGCTTACCCACGGCGAATTGGCTGCACCGTTCACAAGGAGAGCATAACTGTAGCAGCGCCCAAATTGGTACTCCAGGATCGACGCTTCAGAAAATACTGCCCTCGCGCACTTTGCGATAATCGATACAATGTGGATCTTGAGACGTGAGGCCTCATCCTTCGCGCGACATTTTCGTCTAGTCGGCACGACGATGGCTTTGTCCCCTCTTCATAGCTAACGTCTCGCCATGCCGAGTATGCACCTTGGATGCCCCGGCCCCACGCGTGACTGCGGAAGACGTCGACTTGTTGATTTTGTGTTGTTTCGAGCCTGCCTTTCCATGGGACGCACCCTGCATCACGCGGCGACATTCGTCTCCCAATCGTCTATGATTGTCGCTGAGGCAAAACGCAACGACGTCTTCTTCTCCCCTTGCTTCAAATCGACTACAGAAGCGAAACACGTCTAGTCTGCACGACGTCATCATCTGTGCTGCACCCCAATCTCCCGCGCGGGCGTACTCAGTGCAAGTCGCCGTTGTGGTCGCGAGCACAATTAGAGCCGCATACTGACGTGCGCTGAGTGCCCAACTAGTGCGCCGCATCCGAATCACGATATCCTCTTGGTTTTCATGACGTGCTCGGCACATCTTCGGTCTTTTGTGAACGATCGGCCCTCGCCGATGCGCCCTTTCAGACGGTAAGGCATTTGCCGAAAGCGTGAGACGTTCGCGAACCCATTGCTTCCTTCGTAATATTTTGGAGCGTCACTCGCCTACAGACTCGTACAACCTGACGCCACGTACGATTCAAGCCCTGTGAGCGTTGGGCAAGAGAATTCCGTCCCCTGCAGTTCCACGCGGCTCTCCTTCTCGATCAAGCCGCATTGTTGGATATGGCCATTTGGACGCCGGCAGAATGAGATCGCGTCGAGAAACTGTAGCGGCACCTTCGCCCAACGTCAGCGTCTCGACCGAGAGATACTAGACATCCTCATGTTCGACGGTTCAACGCGACAGCCCACCGCAACAATAGAGCTGTATCGTCTGTTGTAGATGTTGACCCGGCAGCGTCGAAACCCTGACGAGACGCGTCCAGCTGCGGCCCCTGTCCCGGATCATTGATCAGGCAAGACACGGTACAATAACCACTCGTCGGCATGCAACTTGCCAAGATAGGGAGCCAAAACGCGAAAGCGAAATGGGCTTTCGCGCCGCCCCGGGAGTACCAATGAGACTTGCCATGATTCCGATCGGTGCAACTCTGATGGTGCTTATGCTCCTAATCTTGGAAGGGGCGACCATCAGTCGGGCGTTCGAAGCACCGTCCGTGCTGCTCGCCAAAGAGATCGCCAAGTCCGTCAATCAGAGGGCCAAAGGGCCTGAGATGGGCGTTGTTGCCACCCGGTGGGATTACACCCCCGTTGCGCAAGCCATACCGCATCGGGGGCCTCTCCCTACCGGTGATCTCGTGCCCATCAAGTTGGTCGAACAAGGCCGAGCGTATCTGCCACTCAGCTCCAACTGTGCGATCGTCGAGCGCATGCGAAATTCCATGACGACGTCCTCTAATCGTGCGGAGCCGCCCATCCTACACCTTCCGATCTGCGGCTTCCCCGCGCCGAGTGGCGTCGCCGTGGTTCCGACCTCGCGCTCGACGGCAACAAGCTGGTTTGCCGCCGGAACGGTGTGTCTCGCATTGGTAACGATCTTCCTTGTAAACTTGATCGAGCTGTACAGCTTCAGGGCAAAAAAGCGAGAATAGCACACTCGGGACCGTACAATGATCGCGTTCAGTATGCCTCTCGCCAGCATTTCAAGAATTCGCAGTTTTGCGAACCCGTTGTGCATTCCTATGGGAAACTCCGCCGCTGTTTGACTTCGACGATGTGGACACTGGTCTGCGAGAGGCATGTCATCGCGGACAGGCTATCGCTGGCGTGTGATGCACGAGGAGCTCTTCATCTAATACGCATTCGATTTGCTCGTGATGCGATCGGCGGCGCAATGCCACCGAACCCAGATCATCGCCGCCTCATTCATCAGGTACGTAATGAGCTTCTTTTGTCGAGCAGGACGCGCGCGCTCAATGTTCATTGTGACGACGCAATCGCTTCCATGCGTCGCAACTCGCTCCAATCGACCATTTGACTGCTCATCGACTCACGTGGGTGGCACACGCACACAATGGGATGAACGGAGAGCGATATAAACACTGTCTCGTGGCTTCGAAGTGCCTGAATCCAAGCGCCGTCTCCTACGCGTCCAACCAACGATCTTACGATCGATGGCATATAGCTTGCTTCGCTATGACATTGGGACCCACGCTGGGCGGCCTTGTAAGGATACAGCATGCTTGGAATAGGATGTAAGTTGCCATCTTTCGAGATTACAGGTGTGAAGCCAGGCTTTCACGCACAGGAGGAAGAAGGACAGAGCGCGTTCGAGACACTGACCGAGGAGAGCTTCCCCGGCAAATGGAAGGTCATCTTTTTCTACCCCAAAGATTTTACCTTCGTCTGCCCGACTGAGATCGCCGAGTTTGCTCGACTATCCAAGGATTTCAGTGACCGTAATGCGGTTGTACTAGGCGGCTCGACTGATAACGAGTTCTGCAAACTTGCCTGGCGCCGTGCTCACGCGAGCCTCAACAATCTGCCAATTTGGCAGTTTGCTGACACCAAGGGCGCGTTGATCGACGGCCTTGGCGCACGTTCGCCCGAAGGCGTTGCCTACCGCTACAGCTTTATCGCTGACCCCGACAACACCGTTCAGCACGTTTATGCGACAAATCTCAACGTCGGCCGCAACCCAAAGGACACGCTGCGCGTCCTCGACGCGCTCCAAACCAACGAACTCTGTCCTTGCAATCGCGAAATCGGCGGCGAAACGCTTACGATTGGATGAACCGCCTTTTATCCTCTGAACAGCCAAAGAGAGCAGGCCCTGATTTCTCCAATGACATCAGCCTCGAATTAGCCGAGATGGTGGCCGATGATATGCTGCTTCCACAAAGCAAATATGGGCTATGTCTGGCGAACGCGATTGCGCGCGATGCGCCGCCGTCTCACGATGGATTCGGCTGCGACCTTCGTGACGACGACAGCACCACTCTCGGCGACAAGATCCGGGGGCTGCGACAATAGCGGCGATGAACATCTGCTTTGTTCCCCTCGTCTACAATACAACACGATGCTGGAACGGCTTCGTACGAAGCGATCAGCAGACCAATGTGAACGATTGATTTCGACCCGTCGTCGCTTGCGCTTTCGATCATAAAACGCTTCATCGCTTACATGAATTCTCGCTGCAGGAGGCGAGAGACCGATGTGATCTAGGCCAGTCGTTTGGGCTCGTCGTGTAGCTGCTCGCCTGGCGCCCAAAGCAGGACGTTACGCCGCTCGCCCGCGTGATCCGAGCCGGCTATTTCAATGGGCCGAAATGATGGTGTGATTACCCGCGCCCGAGTTCCACTGACTTGGCCTCACCTTACATTCAAGGCCGCTCGCACTTAAATCCCATGCAAGAGCGCGAACAGGACTTGCGGCGAGGTCCCTTTTTCCAGCGGTCGATCACCGAAATTTTTCATTAAATCTCACCCAAACTTGAACAGTACTCCATATCCGCCACGCGGATAATTCCATTCGATGTCGCCGCTAGGCTCAGCGATCACGCGGCACGTGCCGCATTCGACGCAGCCGTCGACAGTTACTTCGACCTGTCCCGTCTCATTGAGTTCGTAGCAGCGGGCAGGGCAAGCCTTCAAAAGCGCTCTTAGCTGCTGCGAGGGAGTGTTGTGCGCGCGCACCTTGACGTGGGGGCGACCTACGTCGACAAGATATCGGTTGTAGTATAGCTTGTCCTCGACACGCACGGACGATTCAGTCATGCGTTAACTCCTTAGATCCGCTTCATTTTCTGATTTGTTAGCGCCACGCACGAGCAAGACGGCACGCATCGCTGAACAGACCTACCCACGACCGTGCCTTCACGAAGGATCTCACCGTCACCCTCTCTTTCTCGATCTTGGGCGTACCATCCACGCGTACAAAGTTCTGCATCGCCCTGGAGACGAGCTGCGGGTAGGTGAGAAAGAAATTTTCCGAGTTTGTGTGCATCAGTTTCGGTAGGTCCTTGTACTTCTTGAGGTCCTTCATGACGAAAGAATTGTCCAACATCTTCTTGTAGAGTGATAGATTTGTCCCCGTCATGGGATCGCGCCGCGAATTGACGTGGACGATTGCTTCGGCGGCGATGCGACCTGATGTCAGGGCGAGATTGGAGCCCTCGCGATGAATAGCATTGTTGAGCTGCGCCGCATCGCCAACCACCAGCCAGCCCTCGCCATAGAGCTGCGGGATTGCCTTATATCCGCCTTCAGGAATGAGATGCGCCGAATATTCTTTGACCTCGGAGCCGACGATCAGAGGCGCCACAGATGGGTGCCTTTTGAAGTGATCGAGCAACCCGTACGGCGTTTCGCCTGTACGCCGGAAGTCGGAGACAAGACAACCCATGCCCAGTGAAATGCATTCCTTGTTGGCATAGATAAAGCCCATGCCCGTCATGCCACGGGAGATCGTACCCGCTGCCTCGATCACTACCCCTTCGTCCTCCTTGAGATTGAAACGAGCCTCAATCGTCTCCCGCGGCAAGAAATGCATTTCCTTTACCGCGAGTGCAACCTTGTCGGGTGTCGGCCGCTCACGTAACCCCGCGCGCGTCCCCAGCAGGCCGTTAACGCCTTCGGCCAACACGACCACGTCGGCATGTACTTCGCCGTCTTGACGATCTGTACGCACACCGATCACCTTTCCACGGCTGTCCCGTGCAAGTTCGGTGACTGTGGTCTCGTACAGAACAGTCGTTCCGGCTTCGCGTACTTTTGACGAGAACCATTTGTCGAACTGCGCGCGAATGATGGTGTAGCGGTTCGGTCGTTCTTCGTTGAACTCGTCAGAGCGGTAATGCATGCCGACGTGCGCGCGGTCATCCATCATCCAGAAGCGCTGCTCGACCAAATGACGTTCAAGCGGCGCCTCCTCCCGAAAGTCCGGAATCAGCTTTTCCATCATATCCGCGTAGAGGATTGCGCCCTGCACGTTTTTCGAACCCGCATACTCGCCGCGCTCGAGCTGTAGCACCTTCATACCGCTCCGTGCCATGGTCAGCGCCGCCGCGTTGCCAGCCATGCCTGCGCCGACCACGATTGCGTCGAACCTCTCATCGATCATGACAACCTCTTTAGCTCGCAATCCGGGCGCGCGAATTCGGAAGAAGCCGCGCTCGAAATGCGGCGGTCAGCGCCGGCAGTAGATGCACAGCATCGTGAACGATCGCGATATGGGCGAAGTCGAAGATCGGCGCGTTCTTGTCAGTGTTGATGGCGACGATTAGATCGGCGCCCTCCACACCGACCCGATGTTGGATCGCCCCGGAAATGCCAGCTGCGATATACAGCTTTGGCCGGATGGTCTTTCCAGTCTGCCCGATCTGCCGGTCGGACGTAACCCACCCCCTTTGCACCAAAGGACGCGAGCAACCGTACTCGGCTCCCAGCACTACGGCGAGTTGGCGGACCAACTGAAAGTTCTCCGGCGATCCCAATCCCAAGCCTCCGGCAACCACCGCATCGGCATAGGCCAGATTGGATGTTTCGGAATCGCGGTCCGGAATGAACGAGAGCACTTTGGTAACGATATCATCCTCAATTAGACCAAGTGGATGGATAATGATGCGAGCGGCATCGCGAATGACACGATCAGGCATTGGCATCACGCGCGGTCGAACCGTTGCCATTTGCGGCCGGTAGTTCAAGGTGTAGATCGTGCAAAGCAAAGAGCCGCCGAAGGTCGGACGTGTAGCCGCAAGCGAGCCATCCGCGTCAACATCAAGAGCCGTGCAGTCGGCGGTCAGACCTGTCAGCAGCGTTGTCGCTACAGAACCGGCGAGATCGCGGCCAAGGGTTGTGGCGCCCAGCAGCAAGATTTCGGGTTTGTACTTGGTGACCAGTTCGGTTAGCGCCTTGGTGTAGGATTCGTTGCGATACTCCGATAGCACATTGTCGGTCACGAGATAGGTCAGATCGGCGCCGTAGCAGAAGGACTCAAGTGCGGCGTTACGGGAGGCCTCACCTTCTGGACCGATTACTACGGCTGCAAGATCAACCTTCAACTTGTCAGCAAGTCTGCGGCCCGCACCCATAAGCTCCCAGGAGACGGGATGCACCTGCTCGCGTTCCTGCTCGACGAAGACCCAAACATGCTTATAGGCCTTAAAGTGCTCCGGCAGTTCTCTTCTGGCTGCAGCCCGGCCGGACCCGGCCGGCACCACGGCATTGGTAACGTTCGTCATACCCTTGAATTCCCCTCAGGACCTGCGCACCTCAGGCGCAAATCGCTTTCCAGCGTGAATTGATTGTCGACAATAGGTCCGATCAGCAACTGCCGCGTTGCTTGTCGGGTCCTGTCAGCTCCCGCATTCATAGTGCAGGGTACAAAGCGCCGCTTGACCAGCGCCCACATGCCGCGCAGGACCTTGGTCACGACGTTCTCCATGCTGGCCTCCTGCGCACTTCCTTTAACAGCTAGCTTAGGCACTCCCCGCGGAGCGTCGGCCATAGCACCGCAACGTTTTTTGATCGTTCTTTCCAGCACTGCGGACGAGACAGATCCATTCTTTGAGCGGCATGTGCACTCCGGCCTTGGCGCTGCAGCCGGCATTGAACGAGTAATGCAGTTCATGCGCGGCTCCAGCGTGAGAAACTCGCGCTAGCCCATACTTTCGGGCGACCGTGCAGACGCGAATTACTGCCGGTGATTGTGTGGACGCGGATGTGGGTGACGCGGGCGATTGCCTGCATGCCCAGTCCCGATGTGGTCTCTACGCGCGAGCTACCCATTGACCGGCACCTTTCGGCCAATGCCGGCCTCAACAGAATCCAGGTCAATCTCGAGCATGCCCACGAGCGAGGCCCACATGGTGACGGCAAGCGCGGTGTACAACATAGGCAACGTCATTGGTTCTTCCTCCAAACCTCATCCCCGGACAGCAGCATGGAAATTCGGCGTCTCTGACGCTGGTGCAGGAGGACAGCAAATGTCGTACCAGTTGAAATTACCATCGAGAATCAAAAGCGAGAACAATGACTTGAGATAAGTCGACAGCGACATCATGAGCACGGCAGATGCGACAACTCCGGATATCGTCTGATATCCGACATTGCCGCTTTGCCCATTGGTGCAGAGGCTATCGGAATGAAGACAAACTCCGCGCAGCTGGTTGTGACAACCAGCGCAATCGATAATGGGACATGCAATAGGCTACTTCAGCTCACTCAAAGGCACGAACGCCGCCGGCTTCTTGGGCTCTGAGACTGCATCCTGCAAGACTTTGAACACACGCTGGTCAATCGGTGAGGACGCCACAAAGTCGGCGTAGGCTCGCTCCAGCATCGTCTTGCATCGAGCTGTGATCTCCGCTTCCGTAGCGTCGGCAAACTGTTCCCTGCCGAGATATTGGCCCATGCGCCTTAAGATATGAAGGCGTGCGATATTGACGACCTTTGGATCATAATCGACCCCAAGCAGTGCAAAAAACTCTTCCGCAGAAGAGGCCTTTTTGAGCCGATCCAGGATAACGGCTGTCATTGGCTTGTCGCTCATCGAAAACTCTCCATTCGGTCAGCGGCGTGGCCTGTCTGGTCGCGGCAGGCCTCAGCTTGATAATCGAGGTGTCCCTCCTCGCAGTCGCCTATGTATGGCCAAACCGCGCTGCAGAAACTCTCGCAGCTATGGCAGCTTGGCAATGACGGCGCGGACAGGCTCCGGCTTCTGGTGAAAGTGCGCGCGATTTTCCAACACATCCCCCAGGTACCTCGAATTTGAGACGGCATGCTGGACACGCGCTCCTTACACGTCATGGATCAACGAGCGTTCGCGAACGTCGCGCCAGATCGCAATCAAGGTCTCGCTCTGAACCGCCCGCTTGTGCTCAACGGCATGCTTGCGCACACGCGAAAGGATCTGTCTTGCTTCATCGGCGCTGGCCGAAAGCTGCAATTCATCAAGCAACGAGGTGACCGCTGAAAGGCCTGAATGCTTGCCCATCACAAACCGGTTGGAGCGACCAAGCAGACCGGGATCAAGCGACTGATAGGTGCGTTTGTCCTTCAACAGGCCGTCGACATGAATGCCGGATTCATGGGTGAACACATGTTCACCCACGATTGCCTTGTTCAGAGGAATCGCACGTAAAGCCGCAGCTGCGACCACCGCCGCGACCTTCTCGAGTTCCGGCAGTCGGATGCCAGTTTGACGTCCGTACAGCTGCTTGAGTGCGACTGCGACTTCCTCTAGCGGCGCATTGCCCGCACGCTCTCCAAGCCCGATGACGGTCACCGATGCGTGGCTCGCGCCGCTATTAATGGCAGCGAGCGTGTTGGCGGTCGCGAGCCCAAGATCGTCGTGACCATGGAACTCAAGCTCAAGATCGGTGGCCGCACGCAACTGCTTGACAAGCGCATTGGTGGAATCCGGATCTAGTACACCAAGCGTGTCGGCAATGCGAAAGCGACGGGCGCCCGCGGCCTTAGCCGTGGCAATCAGGCGAATGAGAAAATCAACATCGGCGCGAGAAGAGTCCTCACCGCCGACCGCGACCTCTAGTCCCCGCTCGCGGGCATAACCAACCACGCGCTTGACCTTTTCAAGCGCAAATTCACGCTCGCTGCCAATCTTGGCCGCGATTTGAATATCTGAGGCGGGGATCGAAATATTGACCATTGAGACGCGCGCCTCCTTTGCCGCGTCCACATCGGCTTCACGCATTCGGCACCAACCGATAGCGGTGAGCGGAAGACCCGCTTCGACAATCGCGCGAATAGCAGCGACCTCGTCCCCGCCCATGGCCGGCGTTCCCGCTTCAAGCTCAGTAACGCCGGCTCGCGCAAGCGCTTGCGCGATCGCCAGCTTTTCCTTAACCGTGAACGCAACCCCGGGGGCCTGCTCGCCGTCGCGCAATGTCGTGTCGTTGAGCACGATTGGCTTAGCCGATGCCGTCTCGGACGACCGTTGGCCAGCAGTGGCGACGATCATGAGCAGCTCCTTGTTTTGTTTGACCAAGGTCGGTTTTGCAACCCGCGTGCCATTCCGGTAGCGACCTAACGCCCTGCAAACCCGCTATTTTCGCTGCGAACACATTGTTGTAAATACAACAGCACTAAAATTGCGCCTCACAATTCTCGTTCGCACGGGCAATTGCCGTACGGACGGTGAGGAAATACTTTAACGGCTGGGGTCCCCTCTCATGCAACTTCGATTCTCGAGAACGGGTTTGCGCATTTCACGATAGACGCTCGTCGATCAACCAGTGATACGAAACTAAACGTCGTGTTGGCGTCAACCTGTGCGCTGCTTGAGACCTGATCGATCGCAAGGTAGCCGCTTCGGCAGGCTAACGTACTGTAGATGGAAAGCAGGCCGCCAGCCAGACGTTGCGCGATTTTCTAGACCGTCGTCTACGGCAAGGTGCTGAACCCGTTAACACTCGCTCGCAGCGGCAACGCACGCCGATGAAAACGTTCGCGTCCGCGGTAGCGTCCCTTTTAGCTTCATCCTAGCACATCGTTACGGGACAACGCCGCGAAGCGAAAAGAAGTCAAGATGCGCATCAAATAGTTCTGCTATCCGTGACCGAACTGGGCGCCCCCTGTCGTAAAACGTCGCGCCGGCGCTCTGCCATCCGGCTCTCGCCACTTTCAGCACCAAAGCAGACGTTGAATTCGTTACATTGCGTGCACACAGGCGCGGTGCACATCACGAGGCCATCGTTCTCGCACAGCGTCCGATAGAAGAAACGCTTCCATCGCATATTATTGATATTACGCGCGGCGAGCGGCGCGAAGTGACGGCTAAGCAAGCGAGAGAGCTCCCCGCGATTACGCAATCCGAGATCTTCCCAGAGGTGATTCGGCTCAATGGCCCGACGTGCAACCATCGCAGCAAGCCACCCGCTGATCCTGCCTTTGGTCGATTGTTGTCCAAGTAGGAGATCACGAATCATTGCGACCTCCTCGTCCTCATCGCCCTTGAAATGCAAAAGCTGCTTATCGGCTTTGATCTCAACCGCCGGGAAGCAGTGCTCCAGCAATAAGGCGAGCTCCTGGCCGGACAGGCCGGCGTTGCCGGGGACTAGACCACCATCCATCGCGGCAGCCGCAAGGATCGACGCTAGCACATGACGGTCGAAATTGGTGTCACTCGCAATATGGGCCTCTGCGGGGAACACCCCCGTGAGCAGGCGATAGACCGTAGCTCCACGATGCGCTTGACTAGTCGCGTCGGTGGGATGGGCCGCCACGAAGGAAAAGAATTGCGCTTCGACCATAGTTCGCGAGGTTCAACAGCAGTCGGATACGCCGCTTCTCATCACACGACGCTTATCCCGATCGAGATCTCTGATCGAAATGCCGGTCCCCCGGGAAGGGGGAAATAGGGGGACCGGCATCCGTCGCGTGCCCTTGCGAGGCCGCGACCCGCGCCCTTTACGAGGCCGCGAGCTCGGCGGCGGTCTTGCCGACGATAGATTCGTCGACCGCCTTCATAATTCCGTGCTCCATTAGCATATCCTCGAGCTCGTCCATGGAAATGGGAGTCGGGATGATGCCCTTGCCGCCATTGTTATGGATCCTGGTCGCGAGATTGCGATAGTGATCGGCCTGCGCGCAGTTTGGCGAATATTCCAGCACCGTCATGCGGCGTAGCTCCGCATGCTGTACGACGTTATCGCGAGGCACGAAGTAGATCAGTTGGGTCCCGAGCTTCTTGGCCAGCGCCTCGGCCAATTCCAACTCCTTATCGGTCTGTCGCTCATTGCAGATCAGACCGCCGAGCCGCACACCGCCGGAGTTGGCGTATTTGAGAATGCCTTTGGAGATGTTGTTGGCGGCATACATCGCCATCATCTCACCCGACATCACGATATAAATCTCCTGCGCCTTGTTCTCTCGGATTGGCATAGCAAACCCGCCGCAGACGACATCGCCGAGGACGTCATAGGAGACATAGTCGATATTCTCATAAGCGCCATTTTCTTCCAGGAAATTGATCGATGTAATGACGCCGCGTCCAGCGCAGCCGACACCTGGTTCAGGCCCGCCCGACTCCACGCAGCGAATGTCTTGGTAGCCGACCTTCATTACGTCCTCGAGTTCGAGGTCTTCCACACTGCCAGCGTTCGCTGCGAGGCTCAAGATCGTGTCCTGCGCCTTGGCGTGCAAGATCAAGCGGGTCGAGTCCGCCTTAGGATCGCAGCCTACAATCAGGATCTTGTGACCCATCTCTGCCAGCGCTGCCAGCGTGTTCTGCGAAGTGGTCGACTTTCCGATACCGCCCTTGCCGTAGAATGCGATTTGTCTAAGGGAAGACATGTTGCTCTCCATCAACCGATTTGCCAAAGTTGCGCGCCTGGGCGCGCGAGCTTGTTTCTCTTTCAGAAACGGGGCACACGGGGGGAAGGAGAGCATCGCTCGTCTTGCGCGTCTGCGTGCACTCAGCCCTCGCTCAGTGTTGCTCTATGCTGGTTAGCAATCCCCGTGCCAGTTCTTGTTCTTTCTTCTCACGCATCCGTTTTCGCTTTGAACGCCGACGAGCCGTTGAACTGCACCAGCTGTTTGGCCGCGACAGCATTTCGCCAGTCAGACATCGGACAAGGATTGGCATCGAATGGCCGTTTCCTGACGTGCGGTTCACTCAGATCTGGAGCGGGAATGGCCAAATTGTCCGCAAGTCAGTCCTCGACGACCTGCCGATAGCGGCAATGCAGGTCGGATTGTGATCGCAGACGAATGACCCGACGGAGGCATTCAGGCCGGCAAGGATCCACATCCTCGCGCGGCTCGCAACTTTTAGCCGCATGACAAGGCGAAGACGCTTGAGATTGATGCCCCGGAAAGATGCTATTCAAGGGCCGCTCCGGGTGGCATAGATGCGC
This sequence comes from Bradyrhizobium sp. CCGB12, assembly GCF_024199845.1. Lineage (NCBI taxonomy): Bacteria > Pseudomonadati > Pseudomonadota > Alphaproteobacteria > Hyphomicrobiales > Nitrobacteraceae > Bradyrhizobium > Bradyrhizobium sp. CCGB12. The sequence goes on from NZ_JANADO010000001.1 coordinate 5,932,043, forward strand.
TGAATTTCAATGATGAGCTAGTGCTGTTCCTGCTCAGACCGGAGCACACCAGATGCTCGATCGAATTGTTCGCACGAGGAACCCGGCATGAACTGCGCGCCCGCCCGGGTGAGATGATTTTCAGCGCCGACTAGCGGTCCGACGGAAGAAAACGGAAAGTAAGCACCTCCTGTGGGTCACCTCCGCTCGGACGTGCGTGATGGCCTTCACATGAGCCCGCTTTCTCCAATTCGGATTTGCGCTTCGCGACAATGCGAATTGCGCATGCGCGGGCATGACGGGCGGCGCCATTTCGACGAGCAAGATCGTGGTGGCCCATCGCGAAAGAGCATGAAATGAAAAACTGTCTTTAAGAACGCCGCTGCTTAAACACATAGAGACGAGCGGCGATATGGAAGACCCACCACGTCTCACGACGGCGATCCTCATGCATCGTGGTCAACAATTATTCCGTGCCACGAGCCGCCCGGTTTGATTGGCATCAAACCCCTTGCCATCGGCTTGTGTCACAGAGGTGCCGCGCTACTCGTTGCGCAAGATTGGGAATGGAGATTCCGATGAGAACAAGAACAATTCTGACGTCCGCATCGCCTCTCGTGCTGGCTGCGGCGCTCGGTGGAGGCCTCATGTCAGTACAGGCGGCTGATCTAGCGTCAGCGACGCTCCATACCAGAGCGCAGCACGTCGAGGCTTTCAATCCTTGGATGATCCGCTTGCGAGTACTCGGCGTTTTACCGGACCTCGGGGCGAGCTCGGTCAACGTCGCTGGCGTCCCATCCCTGTCCTCGCCGAACTCAACCCTCTCGATCAGCGATCAACTCATCCCTGAACTCGATATCACCTATTTCTTCACTACGAACATTGCTGCGGAACTCATTCTGGGCGTAACCAAGCACCACATCACAGGCACCGGAACTCTCGATGGACTCGATATCGGCAAAGCCTCGCTGTTGCCTCCAACACTGACGCTGCAATATCACTTCACCGATTTCGGCGCGTTTAAGCCATATGTCGGTGCCGGCATTAATTACACCGTATTCTTTAGCCAATCCGCTGCCAATACGCGATTCGCCGGACTTGCCGTGACCGATCTGCGTATCAGCAACCAGGTTGCCCCGGCAATCCAATTCGGCTTCGACTACATGCTCGACCGTCATTGGGGCCTCAACTTCGATGTAAAGAAGCTGTGGCTCAGGCCCGCTTATTCGGCGACTGTGAATAACACAATTCCAGTCGCGGGACAGGCCAACATAGACCCATGGCTGGTGAGCGGCGGCATCACATACAAGTTCTGACGGGATCGTTTGATTGATCGAAGCATCGAGCGTGACAACGATTCAAAGAAGCGTCATCTCGCTCGACCGCCCCGAAACTCAAGCCCTTGCGTTCGCGTTTGGTGCCGGCCAGTGTCGGCACCAGCAGAAGCTGACGGATGCGAGCAACACGAGTGATCGGCATTTCTTGCGTCGCGGTACGCACCTGGCTGTAAGGTCAACCAATGACGGTAACTAGCGAGTGGACCGGGCCACCACGGAGAGACCTAAACCTCGAAACCTTCTACGGTGATCAGCGATGCGTGCGCTGGCATCCGACGGTGGCGCTACAAGGGTCTCGCCGGTCACATCCGTTTCAGATGCCTCGGCGCCTGAAACGACGTCCACCATTAGCTCTTCAGTATTTGAGCTTTCGTCGTCTTAGTCCCTTTTGGCCTCTTCTAACTTCTTCCTGCGATATCCGGTGATCATCAAGCGCATATACGCTTTGGGGACAATTGGTGTTTGACCTTCCAATGTTGAGATACCAGTCGTCATCAGGTCTGCGACAGCGAAGTCTTCCTTGGTCTCCGTGATGAACATCGTACTGAATTCAACACTGGGACGCGGCGGCTCTCGCCGATGTCGTCGATCTGCGAAAGACCAATCGCGCTAATGCCGCTCCGCTCGCATCGGCTAGACAGACCGCGAACACCTCGATCTCGTGGCCACCCTCTTTATCGACGGTTCATGCCAGTGCTGTAGTTTCTGTCGTAGGGCACCAACTATGGCCCCGGGTCGGCAAGCAGGCTACGGCCGTGGGCCAAGCCGACAAGCAGAGCTGGCACAGGCATTGGAAATATGAAACTACTGATCTGGCGTGAGCCTCGGCGGGCGCTCACCGATCTGGAGCCCGTGCCAAGCAGTGCGAGCAAGGGTATGCCTTGGTGACATCGTCCTATCTTGCGGAAGGGCAAACACCTTGTGGTCCATGATGGGCGACTCAATCGATTGCGCCCCGCGCCGCTGCAGCACTGCCGAGTACAACGGAGGTGCGCTCATCAGGATGTAGCGCAACGATGGCGACGCAAACCAACTACCAGATCGGCGTCGTCCGGCAGGCGAGCAGGCGCTCGATTTCGATCAATTCCTCTGTGGCGAGTGCCACTGTTGCTCCTATATGACCGTTCACGAGCATCACCGCCAGAACAGCCGCTCCGGGTCATTGTTCAATTCGTCGATCGCCGAAGCCAGCCGGTGGTAGAGGCTGTAGAATTCCCACATGCCCCTTGTATGGTTCTTGAAAAACAGCTTCCAGGTTCCGCTCACGGTTTCGTAATGAAATACAGCGACATCAATCAGGCGGCCGTCCCCGTCGATATTACGCGAGCAGCAGGGGCTCTCGATAAGATAACCAGCCTTCACCGGAGTCACACTCGGTGAGACGTACCGATAGTACTTGCGCGAAACCAAGGCACGCTCAATCCTCTTGCGATCGAGCTCGTTCGGATGGACGATCACTCCGACTGGCACCTTTCTCGTAACTTTCATTGCGAGAGCCTCCGCTCAAACCCGGACGATTTCCTCTTCTAGACAACCGACGACCAGCCGCCCACCGAAATCCACGAGATAAATGGGCACGCTCGCTTCAGTATGCATCAACACCCTGACGATCTCGCCGATTCCACCCGCGCCGACCAAGATTCCCTCAGGCGGCGCGTTCTCAACTGAGCCGTCATTGATGACATCGACCGCGGTTTTCACGCGCTGGCCCGATCGATATTTTGGAACGCGCGGCTCCATCATGATACCGCCTCTTCTGGCAACGGCAGATCGGAACCCTCTTCGCACGCGTCGATCCGATCGAGCTCATTGCGCTTCATGCCTACACGGTTGCCACTTTCAACAAAATCAACGCCGTAGATATAGAACTGCTGCAGGAACGTGCCGATTGACACCACGTAACCAACGTCTCCCTTCTTGGCCAAGACGTCGCCAATCTCCTTGCCGTGAAAAGTGCCATCATTTCGAATCGTCCAGCGGGCTCGCACCTTTTCGCCAAAGTTGAAGGCAGGCGGCCCGCTTAGCTCGACCACATCATTATCCCGAACAACATTGTTCATGTATCACTCCCTTTGGACCTGCAGGACGGACACGACGCGAGCGCGGGTGATCTCCTGCTCCACATTGTCCTTACCCTCGATGTCGTATGCCAACTCGTCGCCCCGTGCGCATGGCCGCTTCGTAGCCAATACGACGACATTGGTCGTTCACACCCGACGTGCGGCAAGCCTGGATGTCCTCGTCATTTATCAGCGAGGCCGAGCCATCGTAGCGAGATCCCCTGCGCCATGGCCGGGCAATGTGACCCGCAACGTCGTTGCCAGCGAGGCTCGTAGAAATGAAGGCTGTACAGTGCCAACCAGGACGACGGAATGGTCTTGGGTCAATGCACGTCTTCGCGCATGTGCTGCTCGGCCACTTCGCCCGGCTGATCGAAGACCCTAGGCTGCCACAACTGATTTTTGGCGTGGCATGCCTTCGCTGAGCAGCGTGAGCGCGATCACCGCCATCTTGCTGGCCGAGACCAGATTCGCGAGATCCAACTTCGCGGGTAACATTCCTCTTTTGGCGGGCGGCCACTTCGACCTTGAGCCAGCTTTGGCGCAGAACAGGCCAGTCGGCACAGCGGTGCCCGACAAATCCGTGACAGGAGGGCTGCTTCAGCGGACGCGTGGAATAGAAGCCGCCTTGGAGCGTTGCGCTCCACGCCGTTCTTGCGCGGAGGCCGGCGACGGCGGCGGACCTATATTGGCGATGGGTCCCGAGTAACCATCGTGTCCAAGCCTGACGCGTCCTCGAGTGTACGCCACGAAACTGATGACGTTCAGCGGCGAGGCGCGACACGAAGCTCACGAATACACCCCTTCTAGATGGGCCCTTGATAGCGCGGCAATGATGTGTCGATGACGCAGGTGCCTTCGACCGGACAGACGGCGGCGCACTGGGGCTCGTCGAAATAGCCGATGCATTCGGTGCACCTCTTTGCCTCAATAATGAAGCTTCCAGCCTTCTCCGAGATTGCAACGTTCGGGCATAGCGATTCACAAGCCGAGCAGCTCGTACACTGCGCAGAAATGATCTTGAATGGCATCGGTCCGACATCCTAAGCCGCCGAGATCAGCGGCCCTTGCCGGATCGCGGCGTCGCCGCGCTGGACGTGCTGGATCTCACCGCTTTTCACCCTATCGAGATAGGACCGGAACCAGGCGATCGCCGCTTTCTCAATAAATTCATGCGCGTGTTTTTCCACCGGCTCGATCCCGGCATTGGTCAGATTCAATTTTGGGCAGCTGCCGATCTTGGCCACGAATACAGCATGGCAGTCGTTGATGGCACGGATGATGCTCGCAAGCCGATCGTTCTCAGCATATCCGCCCTGGCAGTAAAGGTCGACACGGCGGTGGCCGACGAATTTGACACCCAATGTCGAGAGTTCGTATATTTGAAACTCTTTGGCATGCCCAAAATGCTCATTGATCAGCCCTGAACCTTTAGTTGCGACCGCAGCCAGAAGCCTGATCTCGTCCATCTCACCAGCGATTTTTGCTAGCTCCTCCTGCCTGGCTGCGATCTGCGCTTCACGCTCATCTTCGACTTTGGCGTGATACGCCCTGCGCGCCTTGAGGTCATATTCAACGTCCATGGCCATGATCTTCTCTGTAGTAAACTCGGCGCGGCGATCGTCTCCAAGAAGGCCGATTGCATCAGCGCGGCACTGGCGGCAGTGCCGCATCATGTTTATCTGGCCTTCGCAAGCATCTTGCAGCGCTTTCAGCTCCTGCGCGGTCGGGCCTCGCTGCCCATTGAGGCCGAATGCGGTGCCGTGTTCGGGCGCCGAGATCAGTGGCATGATATTATGTAGGAAGGCGCCGCGCGACTTGACCGCCCTATTGACCTCGACGAGGTGCTGGTCGTTGATGCCGGGGATCATAACCGAATTGATCTTGCATAGGATGCCCCGGTTCGTGAGCATCTCGAGACCCTGCAGCTGACGATTGGTGAGTATTCTTGCGGCTTCGATGCCGGTATATCGCCTGTGGTTGAAGAAGATCCACGGATATATTCTGGCGCCGATTTCGGGATCAATCATATTTATGGTGATGGTAACGTGGTCAATTTTGCAGCGGGATATCGTGTCGACGTGATCGGGCAAATCGAGCCCGTTTGTTGATAGACACAACTTGATATCTGGTGCCACCGTGGCAACAAGTTCGAAAGTTTTGAATGTCTTTTTCGGATTGGCCATGGAATCGCCAGGCCCGGCGATACCGAGCACACTCAGCCGTGGAATGCTCGTGGCGACCGCGGCTACCTTTCTCGCCGCCTGCTCAGGAGTGAGCTTTTCGCTAACTACTCCTGGACGCGATTCATTGGCGCAGTCGTACTTGCGATTGCAGTAGTTGCACTGAATGTTGCAAGCGGGCGCCACAGCGACATGCATGCGAGCGTAGTGATGATGGGCTTCTTCGCTGTAGCAGGGATGGTTCTTAATCTTATCCCAAATCCCAGATGGCAGATCGCCTTGCGCGGCACGTGACTCGCAGCTCCGCTTGCTGCTACTCGAAGAGCTTCGGCCCCCCTTGTAATCAGCGATGACCCGCATCTTGCCGCCCGCTTCCGCAGCCATGACATTCTTTCGGGGTTCGGCAACAGCGTTCATATTCAGTTCTCTCCTGCTGGCTGAGTAGGTTGGCGACGACGACAAGCCCTCGCCCCGAGCGACGACAGGATGGACTGAGCAACTCGCGTGCCAAGACGGAAACGATGGCATTTCTGTCTTTGTGAATGAGTTCGCTTGGGCGATCCACTCCGTTGTGCACGCGCCACCATGACTCATATGTCGGAAACGCGACAGCAGTCGCAATGTTGACGGAGGGACGCCAATGTTCGCGTTCTCATACGTCACCGACTGAGCTCGCTTTAGCTCCGCTCGCCTGCGCCGATTCTGAGGTGCGATCTTCTATATCGCACCGGGATCGGCGGACCCGCTCTGCACCATTACCTGGAAAGCGATATCTCCATCGAGCGGAGGTCGTTGCGTGAGAGCACTTGCGGATCGACGATCGGGTAATGGACACCGGCAGAGTGCTTCGCGATCGGCCACGCATAGATGCGCATTGGCTGGACGTGGAAGCGACAGCCGATGGAGAGAGATCTCCGCCCTGTCACCGATGCTTTGATCAGCTTCTGGGCGTCGATTTCAGCCAAGGACCTCGACGTAATCTGAGTCAGTGAGCAAGAAGTTCTTGGCCGGTATCGCCCTGCCATGCGGCTGCTACAACACAGTAGGCCACGGGCTGCTGAGGCGTGATCAATCTTGGACCGCCGAATCGTGAGAGCGGCACCAGCGATTGGTGCCTTGCACCTCACCGATCCGTTATTACGCTTTCCAAGCGCCGCGCGTATGCTACCGTCGTAGCAAGAGTCCGCTATCAGGCACGGGCAGGATCGCAACACGATGATGCAGCGGTGTTGGACCGGCGGAGAGATCCATCAGTTCCGTCACAGTGCAACGATGCTTGTTGCTCCGATATATTGCGCGACGCTCAGGCATTGCTCCTTAGCCTGGCGCTGGCGCAACCTTCTGGCGAAAGTCAACCAAGGGCTCAGGCCATTGGTATCCAGGGCCGGGCAACTCGACGCGGCCTGCTCCAAGAAATGCCGGCTCTCATCCTACCCGCGAGATCGATGAGGATCGCCTTCGCGTCGGCTGCATCGGCGAGCTCGACTTGCGGGAGCGCCCTCATCGACCGTCCTTGTCTTCCCCACGCTTCTTGGCATTGATTGTGATCGGGAGCGTCGTGTCGCTGGCCATTTCGGGCAGATCGAGGACCCAGCCGTTGGCTATCCTGATCCAGCCGCCCCAAAGTGTCTCATGCTCGGATTCCACGATCGGCTCCTCGAGATCTTTCTTCGGCACGTAGATCGAAAGGCCAGTGTCGGGGGAGCGGCGAATCATTATTTTCATGAATTCGAGCTCCTGAACCGCGAGGCATTCTGGGCGCTTTCGCATGCTCCTCGCAATTCCGCGCGTAAGTGAGCCACAATTTCTGACACAACAGACACGACTTCGTCGATCTCTTCGACAGTTGTCTCACGCGATAGAGACAGGCGCACCCCGCCGCGCAGGCTCTTCGCCGGCACACCCATGGCGCGCATGACATGCGACGGTTCCATTGAACCGGAGGCGCAAGCTGATCCGAGCGAAGCGGCAATGCCAGCGCGGCTGAGATGATGGACAATTGCCTCGCCTTCGAGATGGTCAAACGCGATGTTCGTCGTGTTTGATAGCCGGTTGTTGATATCGCCGAGCGCCATGCAGTCGCCATTTTGCAAAATTCCCTGCTCGAGGCGATCGCGCAATGCGCCGATGCGAACGCACTCCGGCCCGAGCCGCTCCGCCGCAAGCTCTGCAGCTTTTCCGAGGCCGACGATGCCGGGAATATTCTCAGTTCCCCCGCGGCGCAGTCGCTCCTGTGATCCGCCCCAGATCAGCGGCCTGAATTTTGTACCTTTTCGCAGATAGAGTGCGCCGATCCCCTTGGGGCCATGCAGTTTGTGTGCGGAGAGCGACAGCATGTCGATAGCACTATTCTTCAAGTCGATCGGCAGTTTGCCTATGGCCTGCACGGCGTCCGTATGAAACAGCGCGCCCGCCTCACGCGTCAAACCGGCTAGAAACTCCACAGGAAAAATCGTTCCCGTCTCGTTGTTGGCCCACATTATAGAAGCAAGAGCAGTGCGTGGCCCGAGTGCGCGTCGAAACGCGTCGATGTCGAGCCGGCCACGCCTATCTACGGGAACCACGTGCGTTTTGAAGTTCATTATAGCCAATTGCTTGACCGGCGTAAGGACGGCGGAATGCTCTACGGAGGTGGTGACAATCTCATCCCGGCCCTCCTGGGTCGCGAGCGAAGAAAGAATTGCCGTGTTATTGGCCTCGCTCCCACCGGACGTAAAGACGATTTCCTGATCGTGCGCAGCGCCTAACAATGCTTGCAAGCTGCAACGCGCGTGCTCCAGGGCGCTTGCGACCTCTCTGCCAAAAGCATGGGTCGAGGAGGCATTGCCAAATTGCTCCTTGAAGAACGGCAACATGGCTTGCAGGACGGACGGGTCCGTCCGTGTGGTCGCGTTGTTGTCAAGATAGATCGGCAACTGATCCTCCCTCAATCTCGCACTTTGATTGGACCGGCATTGGCATTAGGCAAATGACTCCGACGGGACTTTTTGACCGGCGCCCTGAATTGGAATTGCCCCAACGTCGCGCCAGGATGCGGAAAGAGCACGCAGGCGCCGGTCGGCTTACCATGATCGTGCTGTTGTCTATCCGGTCATCTGACAGTCGTCCCCCTCGCGATGCAGGTCGGCCGATCTTCTCTCATGGCGAAGCTGAGCTGCTGCGGGTCACTCCAATGGCCGACGGCTGCGTCAGCTTCTTCTCGCGCTTCGCCCATGCGTCGACTTCCGTCATCAGCAGAAGGATTTTCCACAAGAGCAACTCGACTTTGCGTTTGGGTTGTCGAAGGTGAAGCCCGAGCTCTCCAGCGCCACCACAAAGTCGATAGTCGTGCCAACCAGATGCTGACTGCTACTATTGTCAACGAACACATTGAGTCCGTCACACTCGATGACTGTGTCGTCGGGCTCTGCCTGGGCGGCAAGGCCCATTGTGTATTTGAACTCGGCGCAGCCGCCCGCCTCGACTGCGATGCGCAGCCCCCCCGCGGGGAGCGCCGACGCTGAAATCGCGCTCTTGGCCGCATTCACTGCGCTATCGGTCAGACTGATCATGTTCACCCTCGTCCAGCTGTGTTTGGTCACCGAACTGGCAAGTGCCATGCCACTTCGGCAATGCCGCCTATTGCTATCTCCTTGGAGTCCTACCTGTTGGCTTTTGAACTCCTGTCGAATTCCCGACCAGAATCCTTGAGGGTTTTCGCACCACGATTGCTGGGATTCTTTGTAACTCAGGCCTCAAACCCGACGCGCATGTGCCGGCAAGAACTTTGCATTGAATCTCGCACCGGCCAAGGCACCGGTGAAGAGATTAGATCGAGGACTACTTTGATGACTTCAATCGAGAACACCGCACTCGGCAAACTTGAGAGGGAGGGGCGTTTGCTCAACGCCGTACTCAAAGGCGAGACTACCAAGCCAGGTCGGTTTGGCTTTCGCGGCGACATCGCACTGAAATTCCAGGCCCAGGTGGCCGACGAAAAACGACCGCCGGACTATTCAATCGAGCAAGTTTTGACGATTGCGCAGGAAGGTGAAAGCACAATTCCACTGCTGGCTGGCTATCTGCACTCATTCGCCTATCTTTCTGACGTGGCAAACGTGCTTGATAGTGCGCTGACCCCGGACGGTCGCTACTTCATGTTCTGCAATAACATAGATCTTTTGGCCAAATACCGAATTACACTTGGTGATATCACCTTCCACGTTCTGCCGTGCGACGAGTCCACAGTCTGGAAGGAAATGATGGATCTGATCGGAATCGATAAGAACGACATCAAGCATCTAAACCCCGGCGGCAAGCTCGATTATCTGCTCGACGCGGCGAAGTCACTCTATATCTCCTATGACCAGATCTCTTACGAGGTTGCATCGGAGAGAATGGGTCCGGTGAAAAATCGAAATGAGAACCGGCCGGTCTAAGCCCGGGCTTCACGTCTCAGGTGAGGGCATCAGCCGAACGCCGCATGGATTGAGAAAGTCGTTACGCTCCCAGTTCAAGTTGATGCTGTTGTGCGGACATTCGTTGAGATAGCCAAGCACCTTCTTGCCCAACGAACCACGACTATGGATCACGGTCTTCGGCTGCCGTCCTCATCGACGATCATCAGATGGAAGCCAATCGCACGGCGGGTTGGAATGAATTCAAGCCGGCAGATTGCATAGACGGTGTTTGGTGAACTCCATTGCGCATTCATGACAAGCTGCCTTCATTGATCATCACTTCGATTTCACCATGCAAGACTCCCTACCTTCATTTTGGACGGTCCATCGCGTGCCTGTTCGTAAGTGCAACCTGATCCTGCCTATCAGCCCCGCGGGGGCAAAGACCACGATGATTCCGACGTCGAGACGCGGCCGACCACGTCTTAAGAATGCCGCGCCCGTCCGCAGCGCCCCCTAACGTGAGCCCGCGTCCGCGAAGGGGGCGCCAAACCACGTATGAACCACACTGAGTGCGAGACTGGGCATGCTGCGTACGACGATGCTTGAGGGACACTCGCGCGATCGAACCATGTCGGACCTTAATCTGCGGTCAAACGCCGCATCGAGCGCATTGGTGGTCTATTTGGCCGCTCTTGGGTCGAAGCTTGTCAATCCCGAAGACGATCCGCGTTACCGCTCCTGCGTGCAGGCACTGCACAAATGGTGACCGGTGCGCGTATGTCCGACGCATAGGTACGCCCCAACACTGTCGCGCCACTATCGCGCAGCGATGCCGATCGCCATGCTCTGCGGTATCGAGAGCGGCAATATGACCTCCTGCACATGTCCGCGAGATTATCAGCTTCTTTCCGGGAGCACTATCGCAACTGATTCCTTCGAAGAGCGCATGTTCATCGCTGATGCCCTGGTTCGGCCAACTCCAAGAGGGGCGCTTGCCGAGGTGGCACCGCTTGCATCATCCACGTTCGCGGCTTCGCCAAGAACCGGCTTTGTTGAAACTTCGGCCTGCTACGTCTCAGCCGTGCAACTGCGTCCGCAAAGCGGTGACAACCTGGTGAATGACCCGCCTGACCGGCTTGGGTCGCGATTGTGATTTGCTGGATGAGTCGGCGAGTCGCCTATACATCGGATCAGGTCTCGTAATAGCACATCTGCCTTCAACTGAGCTCGTGGTCAAGCTCGGGCTAGGCAAGATAGTCGACCCCAACCGGACGCGAAGTCCTCACCGATCACCTTTTTTCTTCGTGAGACGGCTACGTGATCCCGATTCCAAGATCGTTTGTAACCGGCACACTCTCATCGAAGATCAGCAAGCCACATGACAACACGACAACCATGCCCGAACGCAATTGGTCAGGATAACGATGGGTCCCACCGCAACCAACCTTGATGCGCGCCCTACGCTGCCCCCGCTACGGACGAAGCGTGGGCCTGGCAGTTGGTCGGACACACCCTCGCACATGCACCGCAGCCAATGCATGCGTCCTTGTCAATCATTACCATGATCTTCTTCTCAATCTCATCGTTCTCGTCGTCCTCGAGGTCTACAAGTTCGCCTTCCTCGCTGAGCCCCTTCAACGTCATGACATTGCGACCACAGACCTTGAAACAGCGACCGCATCCGATGCACTTCCTGGCGTCGATAGAGTTCAGGTAGTTCGGCGTCCAGTCTCGACCACCACGCGTTACAGATGACATCATCGAGTACCTTTACGAATTCTCCTGCTGTTTTAGCTGCCGTCTCTTGCAATCGAGTTCGGCGAAGGCATCATGCGCCTTCTGGGCCACAGCCATGATCGATGGCCAATTGATGGGCAGTTCCTCCGAGAGATCGTGTAGATCCAATTTGGCCTGTGTTGCCCTTGCAGAAAGCTTCTTTAGTTCTGCTTCCAGTCCCTCGCGATCGCTCATAAGCCCCCCTCAATGGTTTGCTGCACTAGGAAACTTGCGGATCATGTTAACGCCGTCTCTTACATATTTGTCACCCTCACCGACGAGCTTCGCGAGACTGTCGAAGCCAAAGCGATGCACATCGCGCAGCTGCTTGTTTACTACCACCAGTCGTCCCCCGATCAGCACCATGCGACCGAAGCCTTCATGGTTCATCTTCAGCATCGGCTGGATCATAACCGCGGTTGCCTTCTCGATCGAGAGTGCGACGGCATCAAAGAATAGCTCCAGGCGCCGGATCGTGCTTGGATCCGGATCGCCGACGATCGGAAGTTCGCGTCGTTTCATGCTATTAACGATATAAGGTCCGAGCAGGTCGACATCGCTCCTGTTCTCCCACGAACCGTGCATATCCTGCGCGCGCCAGAGCTTGACCAGCTCTTTGACGATCGGCGCATCGAGCGCCCTATCGCCTTGCGCTATGTTTGCGGCCTGCTTCATGCCATCCTCAGTCATCGACATCGAATGTGCGCTTCTGATCCTTAGTCAAGGCTTTGCGTAGCCAGGGCGGGGGCGTCCCCTTCAGTACGCGCTCGAGCTTTGCTAGCAGCACCAGGATGTTCTCAGGCTTGTTCACCTTGATCGGGTGAATCTTCTTGGCCACCACCCGGGCGGCTGCTGATCCGCCGATGGCCGCGACATAGAGGATGGCGCAGTCCCCGATAGCCTCGATCTTTGGGCCGAGCTTGTCCTCATCGCCGTCCTCCTTGAGATCGCCTTGGAATTCAAACACATTCACAAACACGTATCCCCCCGGGCCGACGTCATAGACAGCGATGTTTTTCGCCCAACCAAAATGCGCATCAACACGCTGCAAGTCTTGGGTAGCGAACGCAACCTTCATGCAATGGGCCTCTCTGTTCGGTCTTTGAAACTGCGGCGGCACGCCGCCGACGGCAGGTTCGATATCCGCCAGGTATCTGGCGTAGGCCCATGATTCTGTTCGCGGTCCTCGATCACGAGATTTGCGATGGCGAAGATCAGATCGCGAGTCCCCCGATATCCGACCGATTTGTGGTGTCCTGCGCCCAGCCTATCGAACATCGGAAAGCCAGCGCGATAAAACGGAATCTTCAGCCGTGCTGCCGCTTGCCGGCCGTGAGAATGCGTGATGAGCAGATCGCAACCTTTGCTCTTGGCAAGCTCCTCCAGATCCTCCAGGTCACCGATCCGTACCTCATCGGTTGGCACCCGCTCCAGCACCGTCGACCGCGTGGTCGTCACGGCCGCGATAACCTGGACCCCCATATCGTGGAGCATGCTCGACAGATCGAACAAGAGGTCGGGCTCGGCTCCTATCGCAAGTCTGCGACCACCAATATGGAAATGCGTGTCCAGCATCGCATCAGCGAGTTGCCCGCGCTGACGGCGATATTTTGTTGGCACGGGGCGGCCGCTGATCTCGCTCAAAAAGGCGATGAACTCATCGCTGGGAAGCAGGCCGGACAGTCGCTCAAACAAGCGAAATGGCACGCCAGTCTTAGCCTGCATTGCCTCTGCAGCCCGCCGCATCTGCGAACCGATGGCAATAGTCCACCCCGCCCCGGCCATGACCGCGACCTCGTCCACCCCGATGCCGCCGATCGTCGTCGGCGTAAATTCATCCGGGACATGCCCATCGAGAGACGCAGCAAGGTCAGGTAGGAAAGATGGCTGCAAGCCAAAATCTTCAAGGATGATTCGGAGCTCATCGAGATCACCCGGCGTGAGGTGGCATCCTGGAAGAACGTTGACCCGCGCGGGATCACGCAGAGCCTCCACCGCAGGTGTATCAACCAGCACCTCGACCATCCGCGACACAGCTTTCTCCCAGCCATCCTGGAACGCGTCTTTGAAATCGGGCGTCGAGACAAAGACCAGAGGCAATCTAGCAAGTTGCGGGTGTTTATCGCGAATAAGCTTGATGTAGGCGTCAACATCGTCACCATTGGTCTCAGTCACCCCCGTCGAGCAGATGCCAATGATCTTTGGCTTGGCGCGAAGGAAGATGTTAAGTATGGCCTGCTCGAGATTCTCATAGCCTCCGAGCACGGTCGTGACCTCGGTCATCGCGGTGGTCTGCAACGGCACCGCCTCCTTGAAATGCCGTACAAACAGCGTGAGCCCAAAGGACGTGCACCCTTGAGAGCCATGTAAAAGTGGCATCGCCTCCCGCAGCCCCATGAAAGCGAACGCGCCCCCAATCGGCTGACTCATCTTCAGCGGGTTGACGGCGCAAGCCTTCTTTGAGGTCGTGACAACAGCCATGACATCTTCCTATTCCGCGGCTTGAAGTACGGGAGGCGGCGAGGACTGAAGGATATCCTCAATGCGTCTCTTGCAGCAGCCACCGATCGCATTAGTGTGTTGCCGGACTGCCTCGACGCTAGTCAGACCATGCGAATAAATCGCGTCCTCTATTGTGCCCAGATCAACTGTGTTACAGACGCAGATCTTCTTGGCGCGCCGTTCCGTCTTGTCGATTGCTGGATCGGAGATGCTGGCGGCGGCCGGCGAGTGCATCTGCCCTATCGCCCTAGCCGGCTCAATCCAGGGCGCCGGTCGGCGCAACTGCTTCCACATCGGATTGAATAATGACCTGTCGATCTCCTCGACCAGCTTGATCATTCCGAGATAGCCCATGTAGGCGTGGCACCGCTCCTGGTTGATGTCCAGCCAGGGCATCGCCGCTTTGAGCGCGACGAACTGCGATTTGCCGCCCGAGAGCATGATGTCCGCTTTCGCGTCCTTCAGTATCTTGTACATCTCCCGCGGTGGCATGTCCTCAATCATGTGTGCATCCTGCCCAGTCAGCTCCCTGATGCGCTCTTTGTCCTCCTTGGTGGATTTTTTCACGCTGGTCCCAACCAATTCGAGTCCGGCCTCCTGCAGCGCGGCAACGATCGACCACGATTTGACGCCGCCGGTAATCAATAAAGCCTTCTTGCCCTTAAAGCGTGGCTTGTATGGCTCGATGGCGGCCCGAGCGAGCGCCTCCTCGCGTGCGATCACCGCCTCTGTGCGCTCGATCATATGACCGGGCGCGCCGCGCTCGACCAGCAATCGTGCAATCTCACGGAGTGAGTCGCTGGAGTCCTGGATGCCGTAGAACGATCCTTCAAAAAATGGAATCTCGTAGCGCTCCCTCATCTTACGCGCGACGTTGATCATTGACCTTGAACACACCATCATGGCGGCGCGGGCCCGGTGCGACGAAGCCACTTCGCGAAATTTGCCATCGCCTGAGATGCAGGAGAGAATGCGGATACCGAGTTCGTCAAACAAAGGCTTAACCTGCCAAAGTTCGCCGGACAGATTGTATTCGCCGATCAAATTAATGTCGTAGGGCGTAGTGTAATCTGGCTCTTGCGTCCCGATGACATGTTCGAGCAAAGCCTCGCCGGCAAGCTTGTTGCCGAGGTTCTTTGAGCCGACGAAGCCGGGCGAATTGACGGGAATTACCGGCTTGCCGAACTTTCGAGTAGCCGCCTTACAGACAGCGCCGATGTCGTCGCCTATCATGGCAGGCACGCAGGTCTGATAGACGAAGATGGCGGGCGGGTCGCACTTGTCGACTATCTGCTTAATCGCCTTGAAGAGTCGCTTTTCGCCCCCAAATACGACATCTGTTTCGTTCATGTCGGTTGTGAATCCCGTGCGCCACAAGTCCGAGCCTGACGACACTGAGCCACGATTGTCCCACGAATTGCCTTCGCAACTTATTGGACCATGCACTAAATGAGCGACATCGGTAAACGGCTGCAGCGCGATCTTGGCGCCGTCAAAGGCGCAACCGCCAGCAGCGCTACCCGGCTGCAGCTGCTTGGTACAGCCCTTCCTGCGCTCATTCTCAAGCTTGCTGCGATTCTGCGCGCAGCCCGGCTCGTTGAAAATGTCCCGGACCGTGGCCGGTAGCGAACTCATCCTTCTCTCCTCTCAGCCGAAACGATTTGAATGGACTCAACCGTGGCATGGTCATCGCCGATCCCACCGGCGATGACACATGCATCGTCCGGCATCAGCGAATTATGTCGAAACTATAGTCGGTCCTGCCGACAAGGCTGGCCTTCTTATCCAGCTCGTCAAAGATCTTGTCGAGAATCTTCACGAGCACATTCATGGCACCTTGATAGCCCCACACCGGAGAGCGGTGATGGTGATGCCGATCAAACACTGGAAATCCGATACGAATCAGCGGCGTGCCGGTGTCCCGTTCCAGGTACTTGCCGTAGGTGTTGCCAATCAGAAAATCGACAGGCTCGGTGAACAAGAGCGAGCGCATGTGCCAGAGATCTCGGCCCGGATAGACATGGCAGTTCTGTCCAAATGTCGAGCCCGCAAGTAATGCCTTTGTTTTCTTCTCCCAAGCCTTGTTGCCGTTGGTGGACAGCACATGGGTCGGTTCGGCACCAAGCTCGAGCAGGAAGGCAGCCAACCCATAGCAGAGATCTGGATCGCCATAGATGGCGAATTTTTTGCCATGGATATGCGCGCTGGAGTCGGCCATCGCATCAACCAAGCGGCCGCGCTCTCGCGCTAGTTCTTCCGGGATGTCTTTGCCGCTAATGCGCGACAACGCGACCAGGAAGTCATCCGTAGCGGATACGCCCACCGGGTGATTGAAGGCCACGACCTCGTGGCCGTGCTCGGCGATGAACGGCAGCGTTTTTTCCGTGCACCACTGTTGCATGGAAATCGTCGCCTTGGCGTGAACCGCGTTCGCAGCGTCCTCGAGTGTAGTGCCGCCGTCATACATCCGAAACTCGCCGTCCGTCGGTGTATCGAACACTTCGGAATTGTCGGCGAGGACGGTATATTCGATCCCCATTAATTCGAAGATGCGCTTAATTTCGCGCAGGTTGCCGACGGTATAACCGTCGAAGCCGCCGATGAAGTTGATCTTGTCGTTCGGCTTGCGCTCCAGCTTGGGGACCGTTCCCGCTTTCCCATCCCAAAAATGCTCTAGGATGCCCTTGAGCGCATTGTCATAACCTGTGATGTGGCTACCGACAAACGCCGGGGTGTGCGCGAACGGCACGTCGAAATCCGCGGGAACAGACCCTTTTTCCTTCGACGTTTTGATGAAGGCATTGAGATCGTCCCCAATCACCTCCGCCATGCAGGTGGTGGAGACCGCAATCATCCCCGGCTTGTACATGTTGTAGCTGTTTGCGAGCCCGTCAATCATGTTATTGAGGCCACCGAATACTGCTGCATCCTCTGTCATCGAAGAGGAGACGCAGGAGCTCGGCTCCTTAAAGTGCCGCGACAGATGGCTCCGGTAATACGCAACGCAGCCTTGGGAGCCGTGCACGAAAGGCAGCGTGCGTTCAAAACCAACCGAAGCGAATACCGCGCCGAGCGGCTGGCATGCCTTGGCGGGGTTTATCGTCAGGGCTTCCCGCGAAAAATTCTTTTCACGATACTCTGGCGTCTTTGTCCATTCTCTGACCCGTTCGACCTCAGCGGAATCACGGCAATTCTCGAACGCCTTCTTGTTGGCCAGCATCTGCTGGTATTCCGGACCGCGGAACAGCTCTAAGTGATCGAGCACGTGTTCTGCACTCTGCGCCATTGGCTACACCTTTTTGGAACGTTATTACTGTGAATATGGCTCTCGGCTGAGAGCGCATACTTGCGTCATTCTGCAGCCAAGAGTCTCGGCTTGGAGACATCCTTCCAGGGCGCCTTCAACTTCCGCCAGATGGGCGAATTGACGGCCATATCCATATCGCGCGCGAAGACGGCAAAGCCGTCATAACCGTGATATGGGCCGGAATAGTCCCAGGAGTGCATCTGCCTAAACGGCACACCCATTTTCTGAAACACATATTTTTCCTTGATGCCTGACCCCACAAGGTCGGGCTTGAGCTTCTCGACAAAGCGCTCGAACTCATAGCCATTGACGTCGTCGTAGATGAGAGTGCTATCTTTCACGTAGTGCTGGGCGGTACGCTGATAATCGTCGTTGTGGCCGAACTCATATCCAGTGCCGATGACTTCCATGCCGAGGTCCTCATATGCGCCGATCACATGACGAGGGCGCAGTCCGCCGACGAACAGCATCACAGTCTTTCCTTGGAGACGCGGCTGATATTTTGCGATCACGGCATTCACCAGCGGCTGGTACTTCTCGATGACTCGCTCGGCCCCCTCTCTGATTCTGTCATCGAAATAGCTGGCGATCTTGCGCAAAGATTCTTCAATCTTGGAGGGTCCGAAGAAATTGTATTCGCACCAGGGAATGCCGAACTTCTCTTCCATGTGGCGCGAGATGTAATTCATCGAACGGTAGCAATGCAGAATGTTGAGCTTTGCTTTCGGCGTTGCCTCGAGCTCGGCTAGCGAGCCATCGCCGGACCATTGCGCAATCACGCGTAGACCCATTTCCTCCAGCAGAATTCGAGACGACCAGGCATCGCCGCCGATATTGTAGTCGCCGATGATCGCGACGTCGTAGGCGGTCGGCTCGAACTTCGGCTTGCTGTCGGGCCCGTTCTTGTCAAATATCCAATCACGCACCGCATCATTGGCAATGTGGTGGCCAAGCGATTGCGACACGCCACGGAAACCCTCGCAGCGGACCGGCACGATGGTCTTTCCGTCATATTCCTTCGACTTCGCTCGCGACACCGCCTCAATGTCGTCGCCGATCAGACCAATCGGACATTCGGATTGGATGGTGATACCGTTGTTGAGCGGGAATAGCTCCTGGACTTCGTCGATGAGTTTGTTGAGCTTCTTGTCCCCTCCGAACACGATATCCTTTTCCTGGAAGTCGGAGGTAAACTGTAAAGTCACGAACGTATCTATTCCCGTGGTTCCGACGTAATAATTGCGCCGCGAGCCCCACGAATACTGGCCACAACCTACTGGGCCGTGGCTGATATGGACCATGTCCTTAATAGGTCCCCAGACCACACCTTTAGAGCCCGCGTAGGCGCAGCCCCGGATCGTCATCACCCCCGGTATTGATTTCAGGTTCGATTTGACCCCGCAGTCCGATTTGCCCGTCTCATGAACATTGAGATGCTTGGCGCGACGTTTCGCAGTCTTCTCCGGATAGACCTTCAATACCTCCTCGATCAGCTCCTTATTCCGCGCTCTGATTTCCGGGATGCTCTGGGTCGTTGCGAGACTCATGCCGATGTCCTTTGAAGCTATCTTGTTGCAATAGGGGCACTCGGCGAAGACTTCTGCAACGAGCATGCCAGCGCCGCGGGAACGCAAACGAGCGTATTTGAAAATGGTTTTGCGCGTGGCGCCCTTAATTTTGTTGCGAAGTCGACAGAGCGCAGTGACGATCAGCCCCCATACCCCATGTTAGAAACAGAACAATCGCGGTCCACGCCATGACATGCAAAGCAGTTCTCCACTGATTGCGGTACCTGGCGGGCCTTGCCTGTTGCCGACACCGCAAACCAGAAATATACCGGCATGAGCCAATCAAGCTCGCTCGTCACCATCCATGTTCGCCAAGCCCTTCTCACCCGCTCTCGAAACAGTGAGTAGCAATTCGATGCCCCGCGCTTCATGAGCCGTAGACGTTCATCGCATCGTTAAGCTTGGGAGCCACGCGGCTGCGATAGTGCCGTTTGCGCCCGAGTTGTGTCTCATCGCTTGTGAATGATACCGTGATCACCGCGGCGTCGATCACCATCGGCGTATCGAGGCAAAACATCGCGTCCCAGCGAGACCGAGATCAACCTCTGCGCTTCGACCCCGAGCTCCAGCGGCAGCTGCCGTAGTACGTCCCTGACGAAGCCATTGACGATAAGGCCAACGGCTTCCTCCCGCGAATGCCCGCGCTGCATGCAGTAGAACAGCACGTCCTCAGAGATCTTCGAGATCGCGGCCTCGTGCTCAATCGTCGCAGAGGAGTTCTTCGCCTCGACATAAGGCACAGTGTGCGCACCAGCCCTGTCGCCGATCAGAAGCGAGTTGCAGGCGGTATGGCTGCGCGTGCCTGTGGCCTTGAGGTGAGCGCTGACGAGGCCCCGATAGGTGTTCTGAGATCTACCGGTGGCGATACGTTTGGAGACGATCCGGCTCGATGTGTTCGTGCCGAGGTGAATCATTCTACTGCCGCTATCGACCTGCTGAAAACCGGTCGAAATCGCGATCGAGTAGAACTCGCCCTTCGAGTTGTCACCACGAAGGATACAGCTCGGATTCTTCCAGGCCATAGCAGAACTCGTCTCCACTTGGATCCAGGAAATTTTCGAATTCTTGCCGCGGCAGTCGCAACGCTTGGTGGCAAAATTGTAGATGGCGACCTTGTCATCGGACTTGTCAAGGTACCCATTTTGCACTGTCGAATACTTGATCTCTGCGTCATCAAGCACAACGAGCTCGACAACCGCAGCATGCAGCTGGTTTTCATCATACCGCCGGGCGGTACAGCCCTCTAGATAGCTGACGTAGGAGCCCTTGTCGGCGATGATCAGGGTGCGCTCGAACTGGCCGGCGTTGCGCCCGTCTATGCGGAAATAGGTCGACAGTTCCATCGGGCAGCGAACACCTGGCGGCACGTAGACGAACGAACCGTCAGAGAAGACCGCCGAGTTCAATCTCGCGAAGAAATTATCGGAGATCGGCACCACGCTGCCGAGATACCTCTGAACCAGCTCGGGATGTTCCCTGATCGCCTGCGAGATCGGCATAAAAATTACGCCTTCCTTCTTCAGCTCTTCCTTGAAGGCGGTGGCGGCCGAAAGCGGGTCGAACAAGGTATTGACCGAAATCCTGCGATTCGCTGAGGGTTCTGCGCCGGGGCTTAGCTCGACCACGCCCTCCAGGTTCGCGACCACGCGCAACGGAATGCCGCGCGTCTCGGAGGTCTTAAGCATTTTCGGATCAATCTCTGCGGTTGACGACACCCTCTTCTTCTGCGTCGGCAGTGCGAAATAGTTGATGTCCTGGTAGTCGATCTTGGGATAGTTGACACGCGCCCAGGTCGGCTCGGTCATGATCAGCCAGCGGCGCAAGGCCTCCAGCCGCCACTCCAGCATCCAGCCGGGCTCGTTCTTTTCCGCAGAGATGAAGCGGACGGTGTCTTCCGACAGCCCCCTCGGAGCCTTGTCGGACTTAATCGGCATCTCAAGCTCATATCGATACTGGTCGACGTTGACGCCCTCGACACGCTCAACGGTGGCATGAACAGCTACCATTGCCTGCTCCGCCTGTGCGAGGACGAGCTTGGCCAGGTCGAGCGGCGGCTGGGGCGTGTTTCGTTCGTTACTATGGCGATCCTGCAAGTCGCCAGCTCGGGGCTGGCAACTGTCGCGTTCACGTGACTTATTGCAAACGTGGCCGCGGACGGCGTCTCACCCCTGCCACGTGCTGCGGCCCCGCCCATCGGCTGCACCTCTATGCCGGCACGCAGGTGTCGGGCACCGGGCACACAACGGCGCATTGTGGCGACTCGAAATGCCCCTTACATCGGGTGCACTTCTTCGGATTGATCACATACACTTCGTTCTTCAGGCTTATTGCGGCGTTGGGACATTCGTACTCACATGCGCCGCAGACGGTGCACTGGGACACGATTATCTTGTAAGTCATCACTGCAATTCCGGTAGCAAGAGTGCGGGACGGCTTCTCCGTTTCAAGTGTCGTGCCAAATTACCGAGGCTTGGTTTATCTTGGATATTCTTCGTCGAATGCCGCGGCTTCGACAGTGTGTCGCGACCCCGACAGTCTCTTCACGCACGCTTGATGTCGATGCCCTACTTTCTCACCTATGCCCATGCGGAACGAACCAGGCAGTCGAAGCACATACTGAAGAGACAGGATGGCGCCTAGGTCTTTGTAATCGTTTGACTTACGAAGCGGGCGCCTTGATCGCATTGTCGTTCTGATCGATGCCGATTGCAGGCCGCACGCCCTTAAAACGGTCGATCAGGAAACAGTCCAAGCCGGGTAGTTGATGAAAGAAGGTCCTTCATCAGAAACAAAAGTAGTGGGGATTGCTGGCGCAGAGAGTGGAAGCGGCGCTATTTCGAAAGGGATCGATACAAAATGCCACTCAGTAGATTGCTGGTTTCAAAAAAAATGGGCCACTCCGAATGGAAGTGGCCCAAGTCAGGGAGGAAACGCCCCTAAGGGCCTCTGGGATCAGGCCGCAGCCTGTTCGATCGGTGAGAAGGGCAGACCGAGACTCTCGGCGACAGCCCTATAAGTTAGCCGGCCTCGATGGACGTTCAGGCCCGCGCGAAGGTGCGGGTTTTCGAGCACAGCCGAAAAGCCCCTATTGGCCAGCGCCAAACCAAATGGCAGCGTGGCATTATTCAACGCCTGGCTTGAGGTGAGCGGGACAGCCCCGGGCATATTGGCCACACAGTAGTGAATGACGCCGTCTACCTTGTACGTTGGGTCGGCGTGGGTGGTCGGGCGCGATGTCTCAAAGCATCCGCCCTGATCGATCGCGACATCGACGATCACCGCGCCGTCGCGCATCGAGCTCAACACGCCGCCGCTGACCAGCTTTGGCGCGCTTGCTCCGGGAACAAGCACCGCACCGATGACCACGTCGGCCGCCAGGACCTCGTCCTCCACTGAGTCAATCGTCGAGAATCTGGTTCGAACGCGCCCGCCGAATAGCTCATCAAGCTCGCGCAGTCGAGGGATCGATCGGTCAATAATAGTGACCTCGGCACCCAAGCCGACTGCCATGCGCGCCGCATGCGTGCCAACAACGCCGCCGCCAATCACAACGATACGGGCCGGCTGCACACCGGGCACGCCGCCTATCAACAGCCCGCGCCCACCTGAATACCGCTTTAGCGCACCACCTGCCGCTTCGATCGCAAGTCGGCCCGCGACCTCGCTCATCGGCGCCAGCAGCGGAAGGCCGCCATGCGCATCGGTCACGGTCTCGTACGCGATCGCGGTGCATCCAGACTTCAGCAGGCCCTCGGCCTGCTCCGGGTCCGGCGCCAGATGCAGATAAGTGAAGAGGATCTGATTTTCACGCAATTGCGTCCATTCGGAGGGCTGAGGCTCCTTCACCTTCACGATCATCTCGCTCGATGCAAATACCTCGCACGCGGAGTCCAGAATCGTTGCGCCAGCCTTGCGATAATCGTTGTCGGTCGCGCCAATGCCTGCGCCGGCATCAGTCTCCACCACCACACTGTGACCAGCGGCCACATATTCGCGCACGGCGCCAGGAATCAGGCCCACACGATATTCGTGCGCTTTGATCTCCTTGGGAACACCGACCTTCATTTGCATTCTCCCTGCTTGGAGAAACCTTTCTAATTGGAAGAGCTCCGCGATAGTTCGAAGCGCGAACGTAAATCGCGCCGAAATTCAGCGATTTTTGGCCTGATTGCGCAGGATTCCAAACACGCGCTGAGCATGCCTTAGAGAGCATCGCATAAGTACGATTTGGCGCGCGGGATCAGCCCCGGGACATCTAAGCGAATAGAGTGTCAACGACAGCGATGACGCAAGCGGCCACATTGGAAGCGGGAGCACCATAGCGACTCGTCGGAAGCTTGATCTCCGAAGTCATTTGCGTTCTACCACGCTCCGGAATCCCCCGAACCCGGGTGGCCGCCCTTGGGGAGGTCCTTGCCCTTTTTGATCTGATATAGATCCGATTAGCGCCTCAGATCATGAACGGAATCCAGCAAAGATTTGACGGAATGCTGCCGAGCGCGGAAGTTGTTCGGGTTCCTAGTGAGACCATGGGATTCGTACGACCTCGCCGTGTAAAGGATACTTCGTTTGAGGCCAGTCAAACTTTCGGAGTACGGTTGATTTGTGATGCGCAGAGTCCGCTCGCCTGTCAGCCTTCAAGATGTCCGCTCTAACAGTGCAATGATCTGCAGCGCCTGTCGTTCGGCTACCTGACGGCCATACGCTTGCCTTCGCATATTCAGCAAGCTTTCGCCTAAAAGTGACAATCGCTTTGTCTCCTCCCGAACTCGATGCTAGATAGGTCGCACGGGGCAAAATCGGCCAGATCTCGCATGTTGTGAGATGCCGCAGCGTACTATCTTGAATCGCGCGATAGACAATTGAGTCCATACGGTCGCCAACAGTTCAACTGGCCGGCGCCAATGCGGATGGGCGAGATTGAAATCTGTCTCGCACAATTGGACTGCATCCTCCCGAGCACGGTCGCGCCGGCAGCTGATCAGCAAATCCTGGGTAACTGTTCGCCCGACAGCCAATCCGCAATTCGTCCGCCGCCAACGCTGGTCGCAATCTGAACGAACTGATGATCGTCAGCTATGGCCTCCCCAATATCAGCCGCATCACACCCGAGTCGGTGGGCCTTCATGGCTGCAAGCACGGCATCGGCCATATCAGGCGCCACAATTGCAACGAGCTTCCCCTCGTTGGCGATGTGGAGCGGATCAAGCCCGAGGAGTTCGCAGGCGGCCGCAACCTGCGGCTTCACCGGAATGGCTTTCTCCTGTAGGCGGAACCCAAGGCCCGACTGATGCGCAATCTCGTTGAGCGTGGCGGCAAGTCCTCCGCGCGTGGGATCGCGCATCACTCGAATACCGCCGCCGCCGGCCCCGACCATTACGGCCACGAGATCATGGAGCGCTGCGGAATCCGAGATGATCTGGGTCTGAAATGCGAGGTTCTGACGTTTTGACATGATCGCCACGCCATGGTCGCCGAGGCTGCCGGAGACCAGCACACGATCGCCGGCCCTTGCCTTGTCGGCCGAGAGATCAAGCCCATCAGCCAAAAAACCGATCCCGGTCGTCGAAATGAAAAGGCCATCCGCTTTGCCGCGTTCGACCACCTTGGTATCACCCGTGATGATGTAAACGCCGGCCTCCCGCGCCGCCTCCCCCATCGAATCCGCGATCGACTTCAGATCGAAGAGGCGGAAGCCCTCCTCAATGATAAAGCTTGCCGATAGATATTGCGGACGTGCGCCGGCCATCGCGACATCATTGATTGTGCCGTGCACCGCGAGCGAGCCGATATTGCCACCAGGAAAGAATAGCGGCGAGACCACATATGCATCGGTTGTCATCACCATCCTGCCTGCGCCGACATCGAAGGCGGACTGATCATTGCGGCAGGCGAGCCATTCATTGCCGAACGCCTTATGAAACAGACCGGAGATCAGCTGCGCCATGTCGCGTCCCCCGGCACCGTGGGACAGGTCGACGCACCCGTTCTCGAGATCGAGCGTGAGTTTATTAGCTCTCATGACGCTCGCATGACCTGATATTCGCGATGCCGACCATACCTCCAATATGCGGCACAAGCGCCTTCCGACGACACCATGCAGGATCCTATAGGGGTTCTCGGCGTGCAGACGTTTCCGAAAAGCTTGCAGTCGACAGGCCTCTTCGCGCCGCGCAAAATGGCCCCGCAATCGCAAGCCGGATTGTCGGCGACGCGCAGCTCTTGAATAGCGAAACGGGCCTCAGCATCAAATTGGGCATAGGCCTTCTTCAACTTGAGTCCGCTATTGGGGACGAATCCGAGCCCGCGCCATTCAAATCGGTCACGCAGATCGAAAATGTCCGACACCTCTTCCTTGGCGCGGGGATTGCCGGTACGGCTCACCGCGCGACTGTATTGGTTCTCGACCTCATACCGGCCATCGTTCACCTGCACCACCAGCATCAAGATCGCCTGCATCAGATCGAGCGGTTCGAATCCCGCGATCACGATCGGCTTGCCGAACTCTTCTGCCAGACACTCGTAAGGCTGCGTACCTATGATCGTGCTGACATGCGCGGGCCCGACAAAGCCGCCGATTTCGGGCCGGCCGACATTGCGCATTGCAGGACTGTCGAGAATGCTGTGCATCGCCGGGGGAGTCAGTACGTGGTTGCAGAACACGCTGAGACACCTCAGCCGCTTTTTTTCCGCTATTCGGATCATCATCGCCGTCGCAGGCGTGGTAGTCTCGAATCCAATGGCAAAGAAGATGATCTCGCGATTAGGCGCCTGTTCCGCGATCCGAATTGCATCAAGCGTCGAGTAGACCATCCGGATGTCAGCGCCGAGGGCCTTGGCCCACAACAAGGATTGTCCTTGTGATCCGGGCACGCGCATCAAATCACCGTAAATACACAGAGTAACTTCCGGTCGGTTGGCGAGCCTGATCGCCATGTCGATTCGGCTGGGGGGGAGAACGCAAACTGGACAACCTGGTCCGTGGATCATACGGACATTCGCTGGCAGTAGATCCTCCAGTCCATAGCGAAAGATCGCATGCGTGTGTCCGCCGCAAAACTCCATAAAGCGGTATACTTTCCGAGAATCGGCCTGGGCAGCGATTGCACGCGCGAGCCCCTGGGCGATGGTCCTGTCACGAAATTCCTCAGCATATTTCATAGGTTGGTCTCCAGCCCTGCTCTGCCTAGCTCCTGCAGGAGCTTCAGCGTGCGCTCGGCCTCGACCGGGTCGATTTTGGCCAGAGCGTAGCCGACGTGGACAAGGACGTAGTCCCCCGGAGCGAGATCCTGCACGAGCGCGATCGATATCTTGATTCTGACGCCGTCGATACAAACGACGGCCATGTCATTGGAAAGAACTTCTGCGATCTCAGCCGGTACTGAGAGACACATATCAGGCTGTCCCTTCCTGGCCTAACGACCCATCGGCAATCTGCAGACCGGCGACCCAGGCTTGTCCGAGGCTTAAACCGCCGTCATTAGGCGGCACCTCGCGAGGTAGCAGTGGAGCAAGTCCCGCGCCGATGCAACCGCGCTGGATTTCATACGCCAGCACCGCATTCTGGAAACAACCGCCGCTCAGAACGACATCCGAGACACCGGTTGCGCGCGCAGCGCGCGTGACCCAATCAACGCAGCCCGCAGCAACCGTGCCATGAACCAGGCCCGCTCCCTCGTTGACGTCAACCTTGCCTGCAATCAGGTCCACAAATAGCGGCCTAAACGATAGCACGCCGTGATCAATCAACCAGCCGTCTTCGAGTACGGCAGTCCGCCGCACACAGGCCTCGAGCTTCATCGCGGCTTCACCCTCATAGGTCTGTAAAGTCGCAATCCCAAGTAGCGCAGCCGCTGCGTCGAACAGCCGGCCTGCGCTGGTCGTCGTGGCCCCACCCGCCTGTTCGAGCAGTGACGGCAAACTTTCCGCCAGTGGCTGGGCTGCAAAGCGAGCTCGGATGTCGTTTCCCCGCCCCAGCAAGTGCAGTATTGCGCCCGCCATGCGCCACGGCTCGCGAGTGGCCCGATCTCGACCAGGCATTTTCAACGGCGCAAGATGTCCGATGCGTTGAAAGCTGGTTCCTTCGCATAACAGGAGCTCGCCGCCCCAATTGCCGCCATCGGAGCCATAGCCATGGCCATCGAGCACCAGAGCGAGAGTGGGTCGCTGAAGACCATGCTCTGCGATGACGGCGGCAGCATGCGCGTGGTGATGCTGGACAGCGGTCCGCGCGCGGCCGGTTGCTTCGGCAAAGCGGGTAGATGCCAT
The DNA here is from genome assembly GCF_024199845.1 of Bradyrhizobium sp. CCGB12. NCBI lineage: Bacteria > Pseudomonadati > Pseudomonadota > Alphaproteobacteria > Hyphomicrobiales > Nitrobacteraceae > Bradyrhizobium > Bradyrhizobium sp. CCGB12. Next base: position 5,959,405 of record NZ_JANADO010000001.1, read on the forward strand.
GTCGGGATGCAAATCATGGGCAACGACGACCGGCTGAACGTCGAGGGTTGACGTGAGGTGCCGGATAGTCTCTTCAAAGAACCGGATGCCTTCAGCCGTATCGAGGTCGCCGATGTGTTGCGAGACGAAAGCTTCATTTCCCCGCGTGAGTGTGACGGTCGATTTCAGCGCACCGCCGACGGCGAGCACGGGCGGCACAGATCGCGCGAGCTGCACTGGTTCTGGAACGTAGCCGCGTGCGCGGCGAGTGAATTGACGCCGTCCTGCAACCACCGCGACGACGGAATCATCAGTCCGGGTCAAGATATTACGATCATGGGTCACAATAAGATCGGCGATGCCAACCAGCCGCCGCAGAGCGTCCGAGTTGTCGATCGGGAGTGGTTCACCGCCAAGATTCGCGCTTGTGCAGACGATGACCGAGCCTTTGTCCCCAAGCCGTGCACCTGGCGAACAAAGCACATGAAAGATGAGGTGATGCAGTGGCGATCCGGGCAGCATGACGCCGACCCGCGACAAGCCAGGGGCTAATGCGGGGGCTAGCTTATTGCGCGACCGCAGGAGAACGATCGGACGGGCTACAGATTCGAGGAGCGCGTCCTCATAGGCATCCGTCTCCGCAATGTCGCTAACCTGCTCCAGCGAGCCAACCATGACCGCGAACGGCTTCTGGTCCCGTTGCTTTTTCCTACGCAAACGATGCACAGCATCGTGGTTGCGAGCGTCACAAAGCAGCTGATATCCTCCAAGTCCCTTTATCGCGACGATTTGACCGTCTGCGATCGCAGCGCCGATAGTATTGATCCCATGACTGAGCCGAGGGCCGCACGTCGGGCACGCGATCGATTCCGCCTGAAATCTGCGGCTCGCCGGATCCGCATATTCTGCCGCGCACTCGAGACACATCGCAAAGGCTTTCATCGCGGTGTTGCAACGATCATACGGAAGCTGTTCGGCGATTGTGTAGCGCGGCCCGCAATGGGAACAGTTGATGAAGGCATAGAGGTAATGGCGGCTGTCGGGGTCGAACAACTCGCCGAGACATTCCTGGCAGGTTGCGGCATCGGCAGCGATCCGGGTCGACAGCTTGCCTCGCGCGCTGGCGCGGATCGAAAAGTCTTGGGTCGCAAGCGCATCTATCGTTTGAACAGAGATGTGGTCGATGCGTGCCAACGGAGGCCTTTCGAGCGGCAAAGCGGCCATAAATTCGGACGTACGTTTGCCCTCGACCTCAATGATGACACCGCTTGCATCGTTGGCGACGAACCCGCCCAGGCCATAGCGGTTAGCAAGACCATAGACATAGGGCCGAAAGCCGACCCCCTGCACAGTTCCGCTGACGCGCAGACGCAGTCGTGTTGCCGCGCAGGTGATGGCGCCCACCCTCATCCCCTTGTGTCCTCGACGACATGTCTTCGATGCGCAGTCTGTTTCTGCAGCCAGGCGTAGAGCGCGCCAAAGCCCTCGCCGGTTCGCGCCGAAACTGGCAGCACTTCAATGTTGGGGCTGACCCGTGCCGTAAACTCAATGGTGCGGTTCAAATCGAAGTCCACCATCGGTGCTAGATCAATCTTGTTGATCAGCATGAGAGAAGATGTGGCAAATATGTCGGGATATTTGAGCGGCTTGTCCTCACCCTCGGTGGTCGAGAACACCACGATCTTGCAAACCTCTCCAAGATCGAAAGCCGCGGGACAAACCAGATTTCCGACATTCTCTATGAAGAGAACACCGCCCTTGAGTTCCGGTAAGAGACGATAAGCTTGACCGACCATCGCAGCATCCAAATGGCAGCCCTTGCCGGTATTGATTTGAATTGCGGGCACGCCGGTTGCGCGAATGCGTTCAGCATCGTTCGATGTCTGCTGGTCACCCCCAATGACCCCGACCGGTATCCTCCGTTTCAGCTCGGAGACGGCCCGTACGAGAAGCGAGGTTTTTCCCGCGCCGGGACTGGAAAGAACATTGTATACGACCAAATCATCGGCAAGGAAGCGCGCGCGGTTTTCGGCCGCTATCCGATTATTCTTGCTGAGGATATCACGGCTGACCTGAATAATTCGCTCGCTGCTCATGCCCACAACCCTCAAGCCGGCTGGGTCGATGCCGCAATCCACGAGCGCTTGTTCGCGATGAGCCTGCCGATCGCCATCATCATGATGATCATGGCCGTCATCAGTGGAGCGCGCACAGCGCACATCTTGCCCGCTGCACCCATGGTCATGGTGGTAACCATGATGATCATGCCCATGATCAAGGCGCTGGCCGTTGGTTTGCGCATTTTGCACGTCGGCGTGTTTAGTGGGGGGAATTCCGTCGACGCAGCCGCATACGGTACACATCAATCGATCTCCAGCTCTTTCAGGCGCATCTCTACGCCTGCCGTCACCTGCAGCTTATAGCTGCCACAGCAGGGACACGGCGCATACCGCTGCGAAATCTCGACTCTCCTCGAACAGGCGATGCACCAGGCGGCGCCAGCTAATTCGACGATTTCGAGAAGTGCGCCATCGGCCATCGTGCGGGCGGCAACAACCGGAAAGCAAAATTTTATCGCTTCGGCATCGACATGGCTCAACGCTCCGATCTCCAAACACACGGTCCTCACCTTCGAGAACGATCGTCGACGCGCCTCTTCCTCGACGATTTCCATGATGCTTTCACAAAGCGCCAATTCATGCATGTCTGGCGTCAACAATATTATGCGTGAAGGCGACGCAGGGATCGAACGATGCAATCATGGCACGAACCGCATCCTGTTGATGTTGCTTCGCGCTGAGCACCGCGCCTTGTAGGTTCCTGGCAAGAGGCCCTCGCGCGTGAAAGTTCCACTCGGTCGGCGCAAGAAATTCGAATCGCGCTATCTGCCCATGCCGATCAAGCTCAACGGCGTGATAGAGACGTCCCCTGGCACATTCGACCGCAGCGGCACCACAGCCCCGCCGTAGGCTGTAACTTTTGACGACCCCTTCCTCGGCTGTCTCGGCATGCGCACCAGCCTTGAGCCAAGAAAACAGTTGTACGATTTCAGCAATCCTCGCCTTCAATCGCTCAGCCGGCCCTGACCGGCCAAGCGAGAGCCGATCACGCAGCATTTGGCGCGCCCAGGGACCAGTCTCAGGAATACCGCCTGGCAAGTCGAGGCAATGGTCAAATCTCGCATCTCTGCCGAGCAGCCGGTCGATGATTTTGCAGTCGTCAACTGCGGAGAGAAACGCCTGCTGCGTCCACTTTGGCTCCAATGCGGACGCCTCGAGCGCTGCGATCCGAAGCGCGAGTGCGCTACCCGGCATCAGTGTGCCGTCGTCGTTGGATATCCTGAGTTCAGCCAGCGCGGCCGCAACCCTCTCTGTTACTTCCCGTCGGTCGGACCCACAGTGATACCCTACTCGGCCGACCAACACCGAGATGTCCTTTATAAGAGCGGGCATAGCCGCGGAACCGTTGGTGTCCAGGGCGAGATGCCGGATAAACAGACCTCGTAACAATTCCGTCAGCCGCTCCGCAACGACCTGCGTGATACGATGCGCCTTCGTCACAAAGCGGGTTTCCTCGCCGCGCGCCGCCTCGATCGCAGAAGTGAATGCCACCTGGTGCGCTACCGCACACAACGAGAAGAATCGCGGCAGCGCGTGGAGCAGTGAAACGGCCGGTTTGCCGGCAAACAGCCGCCCCACCGGCGGCTGGACCCGCGGCAAGATCTCGACCGCGGCTACTGTGTCGCCCACAAGGGAGACGGTGATGTCGAGCCGACTGCCGACCGTAGGTCTCATGTACGCCTCTTCGCCAATTCACCACGCAAAAAGTGCCAGCGGTCGATCAAACCGAAACCTGGTGCATTGGGCAAATGTGACGCTGCGTCGTTTATCGGAGACATCAGCGCCGCGAGCGCCGCTTCGGCGATGGCTCGGGCGGATGTCATGTCGTCGAACCCAAACATCGGCGAGAACAGGGAGGCACTCACAATCGGGCCGACGGGCGCGACCTCAGCAGGAGAGAATTCAAGGTCACCGCACGGAAATCGCAAGCGCAGACTGGATCGCAGTCCTGTTGATGACTGCGCAGTTCGGTGTGGCGCAGCCATGACCAGGTTCATGAACCATGGCGTGACCATTACTCCGACGATCCCATACTCATGCGCGCGGAAGCCGATCGCTTCGACGCTCAAGGCCTTGTTGAAGATTGGAAGCTCGCGCATAATGCGATGGGAGATATCGCGATACGCCTCCGCAAGCTTCTCGCCCCACGCCGATGCATCGGCGCACGCGCTCCTGCGGGGTTGCCGTTCGTGGTCAGGCGTCATCTTCAATCAACATGAACTTGGATTTGGGTGCGTCGCAATTTGGACACCGCCAATCTTCGGACAAGGCGGCAAACGGCGTTCCGGCAGCGATCTGGGCCGTCTCGTCGCCCTCAGCCGGATCGTAAACGATCCAGCAGATGCCGCACTCCATGCGGGCACCATCTGCGAGATCCTGTCGGATACCGATATTTTTGAGCTTCGTCATATGAGGTATGCCTCCATGATCTCCCTCAGGCGTTCGGCGGAATCTTCGAGATCCTCGTTGGCTGCTAAGACGCCCGTCGGCACGTCGCCGACCTCCAGCGTATCCAGGATAATGCGCTCAATTGAATTGAAGAACTGCACCGACCAGACGTTCCGGACGCTCGTCGCCTGCACCCGACAACTGCCGTAGCCGCGTGAGATTAGCTGGACCGGCCCGTTGCCGAGGCTTTGTTGGAGAAAGGCACGGTCGACCGAGTTCATCGGAAGCAGCGTGAAATTGATGATTTGCGCGCTCATGCCGGGCCGCCAGGCCAGCGCCCGCTCCCGAATTTCCGCGAGCACCGGCAGCACGTTCATCACGCCATCCGGCACCGCGTCGATCATCAGATTGGTCGACGTCAGATCGGTTGCGGCGCGCCGCACGATCTCTGGGATCGCACCAATCTCAATGTACTCATATGCCGCCTCGCCTTCGAAGCGCACGTGCCAAATTCCGGCAAACGCCGATTCCTGGAGTTGCGCCATGGAGCCATTCGGCAGCGCGACGAGGCCGGCGACCTCTCCCTTCCTAAGCACGTCGGCGACCAGATCGCGCTCAAGTTCATTGAGACCTCCGAGCCTAAACAACCGCGTTCGAACGCAGCTTTTCTGGCGTGAAACAGCAGAGGCTACATTTGATAACAGCGCGATGGCATTCGAACATTTCCGTGCGAATTTCCCGCCATCAGGTGAAGCGAGCATGGATAGTGCATCCGCGGCTGTCCGGCCGCTAGGTATCTTATCGAGATTTCCCGCCTCGACAGGGACGACGCTGAGCGGCTGCTCGTAGCCTATCGGGGCAACCCATATAGCTGCCTTCACGACGCCAGCCCTCGTTGCGTCCGCTGAAGATCGATGCTCTTGATGACAGGAGCGCCGCCGGGTATCCGGTCGACTAATTTTGAATTGCAGTGGTGGCGGTTTGGCCGAGCCCGGAGCTTGGTGGTCGAGCCATGTCTCTTAAGGGCGCGTAAGAGCGACAGCTGAGCGAACCAGCGGCTCAGGTAACCTTCAGAGTCACGTGCAGTGACAGCACCGACGGGACGCCGCTGAGGCGCTTCAGGAAGCCGATCGGCATAAATCGCGTCGGGCAGCACCGGCTGGTGGTACCACATCAGGGCGCAATCTTCCGTGCAGAATCAGCAGCAGCCAATCGCCTTTCGTCTTTTGCTGTCTTCGTCGCGCACAGTCCGATCCGGGTCAGATTATGCGTTTTCAGCTGCTCGCTCATAAGCCGCCTTTCTGATGTCCCCAGTTGTCCTGCAGAGGTGTTAGCAAGGGACGTGCCAATGATGTTGGTTCACGACGTCCTTCCTGCCGGGATCAGCAGTGCGAAACGCTTGCAGTATTGCAAGCCGCCGCGCTAGCGCAGGTGCTCGGGCAGCTGAGGCTCGTGATCAATCAAGTCCGCAAGAAAGCCATCGTAGTCTTCGCCATTGAGGATCGCATAAAGAGCGTCGAGCGCCTGTGCGATCAGCCGCGCTTCATCGGCATCCAAGAGCCGCACCGCAGTGTCGACACACACAAGCACCTTGGAACCGACTGAAGGCTCGGACAGCAGCATGACAGAGATGCGCCGCTGCTGATTGCCATACTCACACAACGCGGACCTGCCGTCTGTCTCAATGATCGTCATTGGCAAGCCAAGGCACATGTTGTAACCGCGTGCCGTTAGATCGACCGCGCCCTCATCTCATAGTTTTCATGGTCGATATCATTTGCAAGCAGACGTTCCGTTTCCTGGAGCAGCACGGTCCGCATTTTTGCAGGTGAACCCCACTGCGCCAGCATTTCGCAAGCCAATTCGATCGCAGGCGTAATCTGATTGCGCACTGGAGAGGTCAGCGGCCCTCCCCAACTTACCGGATCCAACGGTTGACAGCCAATCAGAGCGAGCTCTCGTGGACTACGGCCAAGCAGGTCGACCGCACTTAAGACCTCCTGGAAACCGGTCTGATGCAGGCTCAACTTCTTTGCGGCCGTGAATTTCGGCACCTCGTTGCCTTGGACAAGCTTCAACTTCCCAGGTGGGAGGCCATAGTCGATGGCATCGAAAACGATAAGGCCGTCGGCCTTCTGAAGAAGACCGATGAGGTAGAGCCCTAGCGTGCCGCCATCGAGTACGGATACATTGTGAGGAACGATGTAGCGGCGGTGGAACGCCTCCACTGCTCGCACACCGAACCCCTCATCGGCCCACAGGATGTTGCCGATGCCAAGCACCAGGATCGATCTCGTCTTCGAATTCGGTGTTACCATCCTCCCTCAATCGCGCAAATCGCGCTCACCCGAAATTATGGCGGAGATGCTCCGGCGCGACATGATGTCTTCGCGAATCGCCGTATAGATGTGGATGAGCACAAATGTCGCGATCACCCACAGGCCGAGATGGTGCGATGTATGGACGTCCTGACTGTTCGGCAGGATCGCAAAAACCCAGCCGAACAGCCTAAATTGCCAGCTTTCGCGGCCAGAGCCCTCTGCATAAAGTGCGAAGCCGGTTACAATCATGAATGCGGTCGTCAGTGTGAACATGGAAAGCATCATGAGCTGAGCTGCGGGATTGTGGCCCGCACATTTTTCCGACGTGACCGCAAGGAAGGCGTACCAGCGAATCGTCTGCCGCAGCTCATTCCAAAAGCACCTGCGCCAGATCGGCACGTAGAAAATCTGCCTGGTATGAGGATTTCCCATCATGGCCCAATAGATGCGCAGCAGGAAGCCGACGGTGAGTACATAACCCGCTGAGAAATGAGCAAATCGGATATAGCCGAACAGGAACTTGTCGCTTGCCTCTCCTGGCGTGGTCGGCACCGCGGTTCCGATGAAGTAGCCAGTTGTGGCCAGCACCACAATGGCTGCCGCATTGAGCCAATGCCACAGCCGCACCGGCATTTCATAGACGTAGACGACGTCACGACCAGCACCACGGTTTTTCCCTGCGACGCCGATGGAATTAAGGGCAGTGACTTGCGCGGTCTTGTTCAACATGACACCTCCTAGCGGACCGTGACCGAAGCCAGTTCCTGGCCCTCCGGACTCATGACGTGGGTCGAGCACGCCAAACACGGATCGAAAGAATGGATCGTACGTAAAATCTCCAACGGCTTTCCCGGATCAGCCATGGGCGTACCGAGCAGAGAGGCTTCAAATGCGCCGATATTGCCAGTGGGATCGCGGGGCGAGCCATTCCACGTCGTGGGCACGACGCATTGATAGTTGTCGATTTTGCGGTCCCTGATCTTGATCCAGTGCCCGAGCGCACCGCGCGGCGCCTCGGTGAAACCGTAACCCTTGGCTTCCATCGGCCAGCTTTCAGGGTTCCACTTGCTGACATCGGCGGTCGCGGTGTCACCCGCCTTAATGTGGGCCACCAGCTTGTTCTGGAAATGGCGCATCTGATGTGCTGCCCACTGGCATTCAAGCGCGCGCGCCGCGGTGCGGCCGAGCGTAGAGAACAGCGCAGTCACGGGAAGCTTGAGTGCCTTTAGCAGTTTCTCAGCCGGTTCCTTGAACTCCGCTTTGTCCTGCGCATATCCTATGATGTACCGCGCCAGCGGTCCTACTTCGACGGCATTGCCGCGCCAGCGCGGCGCCTTGATCCAGGAATACTTGCCGCCTTCATCGAGCTCTTTGATGTCGGTCCTGGTACCCTTGAGGTTGGCGCCAAGCTGGAAATTCGGCTCGGTGATGCCGTCCCACGGATGCAGTCCTCTGAACTCATCAGGGTATTTGTACCAGGAGTGGGCCACAAACTCTTGGATCTGATCGGGATCTCCATGGTCTACTGGCAAGACCTCCTTGAGATTGCCGTTAAGAATGACGCCGCGCGGCACCTTCAGACTATTTGTAGAATAGTCGTTGGCATTCTCGGGGATATCGCCGTAGGACATCACGCACCTGTCCGACAGCCCGCAGCCATACAGCCAGCCCTTGTAGAACGAACCGATCAGTGTGATGTCCGGTAGATAAACCTGCTCGACGAAGTCAATCGAACGGTCGATGATTGAGGACACCAAGTTGAGCCGCTCGATATTGATGGCTCCGATCGCGCCAGTGTCGTCAACATTGATCGCGCAGGGCACGCCGCCGACCAGCCAGTTGGGATGCGGATTCTTGCCCCCATAGATCGCATGGATCTTCACGATCTCCTTCTGAAAGTCGAGTGCTTCCAAATAGTGCGTCACCGCCATCAAGTTCGCTTCGGGCGAAAGTTTATAGGCCGGATGCCCCCAATAGGCGTTCTTGAAAGGGCCGAGCTGCCCTGAGTTGAAGAACTTGGTGAGTCTGATCTGCAGATCCTTGAAATAGCCCGGCGATGACAGCGGCCAGGGCGAAACTGACTGCGCCAGTCTCGAAGTCGCCCTTGGATCAGCCTTCAGCGCCGAGAGCACGTCCACCCAATCCAGCGCGTGCAGGTGATAAAAATGCACGAGGTGATCATGCACTTGCAGGCAAAGCTGCATAATATTGCGGATCGAATTGGCATTCTCCGGAATCATAATGTCGAGGGCATTCTCAACAGCGCGCACGGAGGTGAGCGCATGGGCGCCGGTGCAAACACCGCAGATCCGCTCCGTGAACGCCCAGGCATTGCGCGGATCGCGCCCGCGCAGGATGGTTTCGATGCCACGCCACATCGTTCCACTCGAGACAGCGTTGCAGATCACGTTATCTGCGTTGAGATCAACTTCGACGCGAAGGTGGCCTTCAATCCGGGTGAGCGGATCGACGACAATGCGCTTGCCCGAATTATCGGTCGTGAATCCATTGGGTGTCTTGATGCGCACCGATATTCCAGCCCTGAAATTTCGATCATTTTTCCTGAGCTGAGCCGTCGCGTTTGCGGGTCAGCCGCTTCGCTGCAGTAATTGCCGCGTGCGCGGCAACGGCTAGACCTACCGCGCCGGCAGCGGCCATGCCAATCTGATCGGCATTCGTCTCGATGCCGAATTGCTTAACGGTCGTAAGCCGGTCGTAAAATGAACCCTTGTCCCAGAAGCCATCTTCAGAGCAACCAAAGCAGCCGTGGCCGGATTGGATCGGGAAGGAAACGCCACCGTTCCAACGAACGGCTGAGCAGGCGTTGTAGGTGGTCGGCCCTTTGCAGCCCATTTTATAGAGACAATAGCCCTTTCGTGCGGACTCGTCGTCCCACTCCTCCACAAACTGACCAGCGTCGAAATGAGCACGACGATAACATTTGTCGTGAATGCGCTGAGAATAGAACATCTTTGGTCGCCCCTGACGGTCGAGCTCGGGAAGTTTTCCGAACGTAACAATGAAGGTCACAATGGCAGTCATGACCTCGGCGATCGGCGGACAGCCAGGCACCTTGATGATCGGCTTGGTCGTGATGACCTTATCAATCGGCGTCGCCTCAGTTGGGTTGGGCTTGGCTGCCTGCACGCAGCCCCAGGACGCGCAGGAGCCCCAAGCGATGATTGCCACGCAATCTTCGGCCATCGATCGAAGCTTCTCGACGAACGGCTTGCCGCCATCAATGCAGAACATGCCGTCTTCATTCAGCGGAGGAGCGCCTTCAACGGCGAGGACATACCGGTCTTTGTATTTTGTGCGGGTCTCCGTAAGAATAGCTTCGGCTTGATGTCCGGCTGCCGCCATGATGGTATCATCATAATCGAGCGAAATCATCGACAGCACCGCGTCTTTGACCAAGGGGTGGGCCGAACGCATAAAGCTTTCCGAACAACAGGTACATTCGAGTCCGTGCATCCAGATTACCGGCACACGAGGCTTGGTCTCGAGCGCACTGGCAATATCTTTTGCCGCCAGCGGGCTGAGCCCGAGACTGGTTGCCGTCAAGCTGCAGAACTTATGGAAATTGCGACGCGTAATACCCTGGCGTCTGATCACGCCGTAAAACGTTTCAGTCGTCTCGCCCATGATTCCTTCCAGCCCTGCCGAATTGCCGACGAGCGGAGCAAAAAGCAGGCCAAGCACAATTTGATGACAGACACCAAGCCGCCGCCCTGCGATCTGGCGGTAGAATTGTCGACGCCGGATATCGGTCGGACACAGGCCAGCCGGAGGGCTTTGATTGGGACGCCCGCAAGGGAGCGCACGATAGAACAGAAGCCAAGGAGCGCTTATTGGTGAGCTAATAAACCATTACGATATCGGGCCGTGAGTTCTAAGCAGGCCTGTCTTACAGAGAATTCGGGTTCATTGTGTTCGATCAGTGCGCCGTTAACTGTCCAACTCTGCCCATTCGTGTCTGATTTAGACGTTTATGCGAAACAAATCCACCAAGCAGGGTGATCCGGCGGTGCACGAAAGAACGTGAATATATCGTATGTACGCTCAAGAAAGTCTCTTAAGGTCGAAGCGCGTACGACAATTGTAAAGATTTGCCCATGCCGGCACGCCCGCTCGGCTTCGACACGGATGATGCACTTGCGCGGGAAGCGCTTGGCAGATCCGCACCATTTTCGAGTGATAGGCCGAGAAGAAGGGGCGAAGGGATATGCTCCTCAGCTCTTGCGCACCGCGCTTCCCTTGCGCGGCATTCTCAATGTGCGCTCGCCTGATCAGCAACCTTCCTTAGGCGCATAAGCCCGCGTGCTTCTTGTCGAACAATATGATCCCTTTGCCGAGATCCGGATTGCACCACCAAGCCTTTCCGCAGGCTATCGGCATAGCTTTCGCCGAGTGCTTCCGTGCTTCCATCACCTGGATGCTTCCCATTCAAACAATGGATTTCACCAATGTTGGAGAATGTTGCATCGACCACCAGCACCTAACACCGGGTGCCGATTCAGCCATCCAGTACCGCCCGAGGCCACACTCGCCGAGGACGCAACGGCGTTTGCATCGAAATGCTTGATAGGCACCAAAAAGCGACAGCTCGGGGTGAACTATTGCCACGGTCGAAAAGCATGCTCTGGACGGTCGCCGATTACCGACTCCCATTGTCCCCTCAGTTGCTGCAGACCTCTCTGAGCTGAAGCAATGCCGCGCGTTGGGCTTAGCTTGCATTCGCAATCGGCGGGCCCGACGGAGCGCTGCCATTCAACATCCCCAAAAGGAGCCGATCATCTTCAGACCGGCGGATCGTCCGCGGCGTCCGCGCGCGGTGCGCATTTTGCTTGGCGACAGAAGATACACAGAATCGAGCGTCCACCTTTTAGAATCACGCTGCCGGATGTCGGACCTTCGACAAACAGCGTCTTCAATCGGACAGGGCGCGAACAACAGACTCGTTGATGCGCCGCCTCTCAGCACGGGACGGCGCAGTCTTCGAGTTTTCGGGAGGAAGGCATGACCACAATCGCAACTGCGACGCCTGTTGGAGCGTCGCGACCTTGGTACAAACTTCTCTACATTCAGGTGCTGATCGCCATCCTGATTGGCGTCTTCGTCGGGTGGTTATGGCCGTCACTTGCGACCAACGATTGCATCAAGGCGCTTGGGGACGGCTTCATTAAGCTGATCAAGATGGTGATCGCGCCGATAATCTTTTGCACCGTGGTATCCGGAATCGCGCATATTCAGGATGCAAAGAAGGTTGGACGGGTCGGCGTCAAGGCACTGGTCTATTTTGAAATCGTCTCCACGTCTGCCTTGGTGCTCGGCCTATTGGTAGGCAATCTGTTCCAAATCGGCCGTGGGCTCGCCGTCAAGCCCGACGCCATGGCGGTTGCCAATTACGTGAAGCAGGCGGAAGCCTCGAAAGCTGTCGATTTCATCCTCAATGTCATTCCTGACACCGTAGTCGGCGCACTCGCCCGCGGCGACGTTCTGCAAGTGCTTCTGTTCGCGGTCCTTTTCGGCTTTTCGCTGATGGCGCTGGGCAAACGCGGAGAGAGGTTGCGCGGCATGATCGACGACTCAGCGCACGCGCTTTTCGGTTTGATCGCCATCATTATGAAGGCGGCCCCAGTCGGCGCGTTCGGTGCCATGGCGTTTACGATCGGAAAGTTCGGCCCCGCTGCGCTCGGCAACCTGATCGGCTTGGTCGCTCTATTTTACGCGACAGCAGCGCTGTTCGTCGTACTTATACTCGGCCTGATTGCACGATTCATCGGTTTTTCGATCTTCAAGTTTATCGCATATATAAAGGATGAACTCCTGATTGTGCTCGGCACCTCGTCTTCGGAGAGCGCGCTGCCGCAATTGATGGAGAAGCTCGAGCGGCTAGGCTGCTCCAAGTCTGTCGTGGGGCTCGTGGTGCCGACCGGCTACTCCTTCAATCTCGACGGCACCAATATTTATATGACGCTCGCGACTTTGTTCATTGCACAGGCGTTGGGGGTCGATCTCACTTTTAGCCAGCAACTGACAATTCTATTCGTCGCGATACTGACTTCGAAGGGCGCAAGCGGCGTCACTGGCGCGGGTTTTATTACGCTCGCTGCCACGCTGTCGGTGGTCAACCCAGTGCTGGTGCCCGGCATGGCGATCGTGTTCTCGATCGACAAGTTCATGAGTGAGGTGCGAGCGCTTACCAACATCGTGGGCAATGGCATCGCCGCCGTGTTCGTGTCTTGGTGGGAGGGCGAACTGGAGCATACGACATTGCATGCGCGCCTAAACAACGATAGGGATTCAAACGATGTCGAGCCGAGAAGCAGTGCCAAGTAAGGCGATGCTATGTTTCAAAACGTTTGAAGTCATGCGCAGCCGATGTACGTTTTGATCGTTCATTTCGGCAGCAGCCGCACGTGAATGCCGCCCCCACCGTTGCTCGGCCGCCTCTTGCTCGCTTGCCCGACTGGATTAGGCCGGAAGGCCACGATCTGCACGTTTGAGTAGAGAGAACGCAGCCGACAAGGATGGGGCGCCTCCGATATCTCTACTGCTCTGGGCCGCGAGTAAGAATTAAGCTTTCGCGGAGGGGGCGCGCGGGTGGTCTTTGCTTCGACGGCCCTCGTGAAATTCAAGAGAGGAGCGAAGTGCAACAGCTGACGCGAGGAAGCCTCTCGTCGCATGGCAACCGGAGCCGCGGCCGCGCTTGACCGACGGCTGATTAGACACGCCAGGCTTCCGACAGCTTGCGAGTAATTCGGCGACTGTGCTTCCGATGATCGACTAAGACCGCGAGATTAGGACCGATCTAAGCGCCCCGATACCTTAAGGTTTAAAAGAACTATACGAACGTTTGGGATGCACCACCCTTCGGGCCGTGCTGTCTTCCGCGCCGAATACTGAGCTTGGAATCGCCCTCGAGCGTAGCTGAGCCGAGGGCAATTGAGCTTTTTGCGTAGGATGTTAACCTCTCCGCCATAAGAAGGCCGGATGATTTACACACATGAGTAACCAGCCCATTGATTTGCGACGTTCAGCCACCCAGGCTCTTTTATATAGCGTTACGATCGCCGCGGTAACGCTAACTTCACTGCACCTGCATGCACATCTTGCCACCACGGCGTTCGCCTATTTGACGGTGGCACTGCTGTTTTCACTCACAGACAGCTTTATTGCCTCGGTCGCGCTTTCCTTGGCTTGTATAGTGGCGTTAACTTACTACTTTGCGCCGCCAAGTCTCAGTCTCGATATCGATGATCCTCAAGATATTTCAGTGGTTGTCGCTTTCCTCACGACTTCAATTGTCGGAACGCACCTGATTCGAACAATCCGCCAACAAAGGGAAACTGCGCTAAAGACTGCAGCCAAGCTCGAACAATCCGCTGCCGATTTGCAGGATAGTGAGAAATGGGGGCGCGCAATCTTTGAGCACAATCCCGTCATGTACTTCATGGTCGATGAAGCCGGAACGGTTCTCAACGTCAATACTTTCGGTGCCACACAACTCGGTTATGCGCCCCACGAGCTGATCGACCGTTCCGTCCTAAATATCTTGCTGAAAGACGATCGCGAGTTTGTTCGCAAATGCGTCGTGACGTGTCTTGAGAACATTGGCCAATCGCACACTTGGGAGGTCCAGAAAATCAGGAAGGACGGGTCGGCAATGTGGGTGCGTGAAAACGCCAAAGCCCTGCAATGGGCTAATGACAAGCCTGTCGTTCTCATTGCCTGCGAAGATATCAGCGCGCGAAAGCGGACCGAACTTGCGCTGCTGCGGAGTGAAGCTCATTTGCATCAGGCACAGGAATTGAGCCACACCGGAAGCTTCGGGTGGAATGTCGCCACTAACGAGGTCTTTTGGTCGAAAGAGACTTTTCGTATTTTCGAGTACGATCCGCAGATCGAAGCATCATCACAACTCGTGCTGGACCGGACCCATCCGGAAGATAGGGTTTCCGTTCAGGAGGTTATCGATCGAGCAATGCGAGACCAAGAACATTTCGAGCACGAGTACCGGCTGCTCATGCCGGACGGCTCGGTGAAGTACATCCGCGCGCGGGCACGATCGACGACAACGGCGCCAGGAGTTGTCGAGTTTGTCGGAGCCGCGACGGACATCACGTCCGCAAAGCAGGCTGAACAGCTGCTGCGCCGTAGCGAGGCCTATCTGGCCGAAGCACAGCATCTCAGTCACACGGGCAGTTGGTCCTGGGATCTCTGCGAACGCGAGTTCGTCTATCGCTCTGCCGAAGTTGATCGTCTGTTTGGCTTCGATCCGGAGGAAGGAGCATCAATTGATGCTATCATGTCGCGCATACATCCGGACGACGTCCCGCGGCTTCGCGACGTTACCGATCAGGCGATGAAAGGCAACGGAGGGAACTACGAATATGACTTCCGAATCCTTCTTCCCGACGGCGAGGTGAGGCGCATACATAGCGTTGCGCATGCTGTAATCGGCAGCGACGGCAGGGTCAGCGAACTAATCGGAACACATATGGACGTCACTGGTCAACACGTTGCCAGAGAAAGGTTGGAAAACACTCTTGCTGCCCTGCGCGAAAGCGAGCAGCGTTTTCGCGACTACGCCGAAACGGCTTCTGACTGGCTATGGGAGACCGGGGCGGACCATCGTGTCACGCACTTGTCGGAGCACACGAGCTATGCGGGCATTCTGGCCAGAGAGCTCATGGGCCAGCCTCGTTGGAAAATTGCGTCCGACATAGAAGCAGAACCCGAAAAGTGGCGCCAACATCGCGCCGCACTAGACGCGCATCTCCCATTTCGCGATTTAATCTATCGAACCGTCGACCGGTTCGGAGCCGCGATCTACATTCGAGCCAGTGGCAAGCCATTTTTCGATGTAAGCGGCAATTTTCTCGGCTACCGTGGCGTCAGCACTGATATCACTGCCTCCATTCGCGCAGAGCAGGCCGAGCAGGAGCTGCGGAAGGCTCACGCCGAGCTTGCGCATGTTACGCGCGTGACAACGCTTGGCGAGCTAACAACCTCCATCGCTCACGAGGTAAATCAACCGCTTTCCGCCATCATCAGCAATGCGGACGCGTGCCTCGGTTGGTTGGGTCGCGAAGCTCCAGACCTTTCGGCAGCACGCAGCTCGGTCGAGTGGATTATTGAAGACGCCATTCGGGCAAGCGAGGTGATCCGCCGGGTCCGGGCACTTGCGAAGAAAAGCGAAATCGAGATGGTAACGCTAGATATCAATGAGGTCGTTAAGGAGGCCGTCGCACTGGTGACACGTGAACTGGCCAATCACCAAGTGACTTTGAGAATCGAGTTGACGCCCACTCTTCCCCCTATACTCGGCGACCGGGTTCAACTGCAACAAGTGATCATCAATCTAGTGATGAACGGGATCGAGGCCATGCAAGCCATCAAGGACCGTGTTCGCCAGCTGGTGCTTCAGTCAAGCATGGACGATATGGGACGTGTTGAGATTGCTGTGACTGATTGCGGCATCGGGATTGCCGAGGATGACATAGACCGCATCTTGGACCCCTTCTTTACTACTAAATCGAGCGGCCTCGGGATGGGTCTTTCAATCTGCCGTTCAATCTTGGAAGCTCACGGAGGGCGGCTTTCGGTTGTTCGTAAGCAGGAGCCTGGCGCAACTTTTCAATTCGCCCTCCCACTGCATAAGGAGGCCATCCCGTGACCGCAAGCTTTGAGCCACCGCGCAAAGACAGTAAGACCGATGGAGCAGCAGGACCGATGGTCTTCATCGTTGAGGACGATGTCTCGATGCGCCGCTCGCTCACAAATCTTTTTCAACAGGTAGGACTTGACGCCGTCACGTTCGGATCGGCCCGTGAAATGCTTCAGACCAAGCTTCCGGACGTTGTTAGCTGCCTGGTTCTTGACGTCCGACTGCCAGGGGTGAGCGGCCTAGAATTCCAGAGCGAACTCGCCAAGTTGAACATCAACATTCCGGTTATTTTCATTACAGGTCATGGTGACATACCGATGAGCGTCAAGGCCATGAAAGGTGGAGCGGTCGATTTCCTAACCAAGCCTTTTCGCGATCAAGAACTGCTTGATGCTGTGATTGCTGCGACCGAACAGGACCGCAAGAGGCGCGCCGCCGAGCAGATAGTCACGCACCTACGGTCGTTGTTCGAAGCGTTAAGCCCACGCGAGCAGGAAGTAATGAAATTGGTCGCTACCGGTCTAATGAACAAACAGATAGCCGCCGAGCTCGGGCTGGCCGAGATTACCGTCAAGATCTATCGGGGACACGTGATGAAGAAGATGCGTGCACGTTCTCTTGCCGAGTTGATCACAATGGCCGCCACACTGGGATTTCGTGCGAGCAGCACCGAGCAAACCTAAGTATGATTTTACAATCTCACTTGCGAAGCCCAAGTTCGTCCAGGTAGGCCAATGCTTCGGCAACCGCCTTCCCCGTCAGGAGGGCTCGTCTTGTGGCTTTGATTTCCGTCGTTGATGACGACGCGTCGGTGCGTGCCGCAATAGAGAACCTGTTGAAGTCACGAGGTTACATCGTTCACCCGTTTGCGTCTGCCGGGGAGTTCTTGGCGTCACCCGAGTTGACCGAAACATCCTGCGTGATAACGGATGTGCAGATGCCAGTCATGAACGGCTTGGAACTCCTGGCAGAGATACGAGCCCGGGGTCACTATACGCCGTGCATTCTCATTACTGCCTTTCCTGATGACCGCACGCGCAACTCAGCTTCGGCCGCCGGAGCGATTGGGTTCCTGGCCAAGCCTTTCGCCGGACGTGCGTTGATCAAGTGCCTCAAGGCCGCCTTGGAGGAACACCGCGGCGGGACTGGCGCCTGATATAACATTTCAACTTTGCTCTCGAGCTAGCCCTCTGCCGCTTAGCGCCTTCGGCACTCAGTCTAAGGAGGGAATAGATCTGGACCCGAGAGCGCCGATCAAGGTCGGACATTGGCAGGCCTTCAGTGGAATTACAAAGACTACCGTGAAGGAGCCCGCTAAGCCTAATGGAGGCCGCGAGCTCGTAAAACGGTTTCCTTCCCGCCGCATGGAGAGCACGAGCGACGGCTCGAATTCTCACTTGCAAGTCGTCTGCAACGTTTACAAGGCCGCTCGCCGCCCACGAATAGATGTCTCTGACGCTTCAGTCAAACCATTCGATTCTCCAATCTAATAGTTGGCGGGGGATCGCCATCTGCGGCTGGACCAATGTTCTCACAGCTCCATCTGATGATCTGCATCGCAGCAACTGTCGAGTGCCTCTGTGCCCGGGAGATTGGTCGGGCGCCTCGACGTTGAGTTATGTTCGGCAACTTACGAAAAGGCTGACCTGACCACAGCCACAGGGGACGGAGCGCGTGAGAGATTCATGTGGAACTATGCCTGATCGGCTACGTCACCAGTGTCAAAGATTGATAAGCTATGTCGCGCACGGCTTGCGCGACGTTGGGCGTCGGTCGGGTTTCGTCAGCGCTTAAAACACACCATCGCAGCGGGTCCGTATGCGCGGACTCAATGAAGTGCCTCAGCTCACTGAGCGCTTTCTGTAAGCTTGCTAACATAAAAAACACGCCTTTAGGGCAGATCGTATTCCGACGAGCAGAGTCTCACCCCGCGGCGCGCTACGCACCGTCACGCGTACTATCTCTTCTGCCGCTGCATGACGAGCTCAGCGACCACGCTCCTCCGCGGTTAACCTGTGAGCGAGGCGACCTGCGAGGTTATACAGGAGCATCCGGCAGTTTCGTTCAACGTATTTCTTTGCTTTCTGATTCCAATCAACGCGACGTGGCCGGATGCACGCGCGTGGCCTCCGGGGGGCGACACTTTGCAACCCCTCACTATGAAACATTGCTTCGGTCCAGGTACAAAAGGCCCAATGGCGATGATTGACATCGTTGATACCATTAGAGATTCGGTGGCCCCCTTCACATCCCGACCTCCAATTCCAGACGCGTTGTCTCTGGTGCGGATATGCAGCGCGCGACTTCGTATCCTGAGGACGGGATCGGCGCGCGTGAGTGGCCCGCCTTGCACTTTTGCCAGGCGAAGTGCGCAATCCCGATAGCTATGAGGGGCCTACTCGACCGTCACCGACTTCGCGAGATTGCGCGGCTGATCAACGTCTGCGCCCATCGCTACAGCGACATGATAAGCCAAGAGCTGGATTGGAATAGCATACACCATCGCCGCGAAGGTTGCGACCATGTGTGGAAGCACGATCCTCGCAAAAGTATCCACTGTCGCTTCAGAAACTCCCTTCGCATCAGTGATCAAGATAATGTTGCCACCACGTGCGGCAACTTCCTGCATGTTCGAAACGGTTTTTTCGAAGAGCGCGTCGTAAGGCGCAATAACGACCACGGGCACGGCATCGTCGATCAGCGCAATTGGGCCGTGCTTGAGCTCTCCTGCGGCATAGCCTTGCGAGTGGATATAGGAGATTTCCTTTAGCTTGAGCGCGCCCTCCGAAGCTAGGGGGAATGATGTGCCGCGACCGAGATAGAGCACATGAGTTGACTTAGGGATTTCTCGCGCGATTTTCTCGATCTCCGGCTCGGTCTGCAGAGCCGCAGCAATCAACCGCGGAACTTCAATCAGCTCGCGCGCGAGTCTCGATTCATCGATATCGGACAATTCGCCACGTTCTTTGCCAGCTGCGACCGCGAGCGCGGCCATCACCATTAATTGGCAAGTGAACGCTTTTGTTGAGGCGACGCCGATTTCCGGCCCTGCCAGCGTCGGCAACACGGCTTCGCTCTCTCGCGCAATCGTTGACGTCGGCACGTTGACTACCGATATTGTGTGCAGACCCTTCGCCTTGGCGTAGCGCAGCGCGGCGAGAGTATCGGCGGTCTCCCCTGACTGAGAGATGAAGATCGCGAGATCCCCCTCGCGCAAAGGTGCGGCTCGGTATCGAAATTCAGAGGCTACATCGATATCGACGGGAATGCGCGCCAGGCGCTCGAACCAGTACTTGGCGACGTGGCCGGCATAGCTGGCCGTACCGCACGCCGTGATTGAGATATGTTGAACGGAATTGAAGTCAAACGGCAACTCGATCGGCAATATTCGCTCGGCAGTCATATCGACGTAATGCGCCAGCGTCCGAGCAATCACTTCCGGCTGCTCGTGAATTTCCTTGGCCATGAAATGGCGATAGTGCGCTTTGTCGACGATGACCGAGGATACATTTGGCTTTGATGCTTTCCGGTGAACGACAACGTCAGTCGAGTCATAGATCACGCTATTCGCACGGGTGAGAACAACACAATCGCCATCTTCAAGATACGTGATAGTGTCGGTTAGGGGCGCGAGCGCAATCGCGTCCGATCCTAGATAGATTTCGCCGTCGCCGTGACCGATCGCGAGCGGTGCCCCCTTGCGCGCGCCGATCATGAGATCATGGTAGCCTTTGAACAGGAACGCCAGCGCAAATGCGCCGCGCAGCCGACGCAACGACGCTTTTACCGCGTCCTGCGGAAGGTACCCTTCGCGCAAATATGACTCTACAAGATGAGCTACCGCCTCGGTATCTGTCTCGGAGACAAACTCAGCGCCGTTCTGCTCCAGTTCGCCGCGCAGCTCGCGGAAATTTTCGATGATCCCATTATGAACGACGGCAACGTTATCCGTGACGTGCGGATGGGCGTTGCTCTCGCTCGGCTTGCCATGAGTAGCCCATCGCGTGTGGCCAATACCGCCATGACCCGAGAGAGGATCGATGCGAAGGCGCACCTCAAGATTTATCAGCTTTCCGGCGGCACGTCTCAACTCAAGACAGCCACCTTCGAGCGTTGCCACGCCTGCAGAGTCGTATCCCCGATATTCGAGCCGCTTCAGCGAATCGACCAGTTTTCCGACGATCGGACCACGTCCTAAGATGCCAACGATTCCGCACATATCGATAAACGCACCCTGACTTTCGAGCAAGCAAGAGCCAGGCGGGGGAAACGACTTGGCCAAATTGACTACGTAAGATGTTCAATGATCGCTGCAGGATTCGCTGGAACGCAACTCCGCAGGCAAAGAGCTTGAGCTAAGTATCTCGATCGTCCCACATGGTCCCCTGTCTTTTAGCTTGGGCAAGCATCATAGTACTCTCACGGAGGCTCTTCAAAGTTGAGTTCGAAAGCGCTTCTTCGTCGCGTAGCTCGATAGGGATTGGTGCCGAGATCAGAGTTTTCGTGTTGGTTGGACGGTCGCAACTGTCATATGGCGCAGGCTCTGATGATTGACCATGCTTAAAGAACGGCACTGCATATCGGCTCCTACGATAGAACTTCATGATTCCTGCTCATCAAGTTACTGCCTCCCCGAAGCAGAACCCCCTGCTCGCTTGATAAGACGAGGCTAAAACCTCGAGATCTCTAGTTCAATCGTACGGAGGTAAGCCTTGAGCCGCGAAAAGGTTTGAAGAGCTATACGAAGGTTTGCAGCCACAACGCATGTCCGGGTCGTCATCCAGATTGAGAAGAGCTCATGGGCTTCCTCTCGCCAAACTCGCCGCTGCGACTTTCCATTGGCGATGCATATCAACGTATATGGTGCGTTTGACCCACACTGCCATACAATCAGAGGGCCAAGATCGTTCTGTTCATCTTCGTGTGAGAACAGGGCTTCTTTGCGCGTGAGATGACTTCCCGAGGGTTGACATAAGAATGGGCGCGACAGGTCAGACAATGACGGACGAGCATTCAAAACGACGGATTGCGCTGATCACCGGAATTACCGGCCAGGATGGCGCGTACCTCGCGGAGCATCTGCTCGGCCTTGGCTACACGGTACACGGAATCAAGCGGCGGTCGTCTTCCATCAACACTGCGCGCGTCGACCACCTATACCAGGACCGACATGCCGGCGACGTGCCCTTCCTAATGCACTACGGCGACATGACCGATTCCACAAACTTAATCCGGCTACTTCAACAGATCCGCCCGAATGAAATTTATAATCTAGCTGCGCAAAGTCATGTTGCTGTTAGCTTTGAGAGTCCTGAATACACGGCCAATGCCGACGGCATCGGCGTGCTCCGGCTGCTTGAAGCGATCCGCATCCTAGGCATGGAAAAGGAGACGAGGTTCTATCAGGCCTCGACCTCGGAACTCTACGGTCTCGTACAGGAAGTGCCGCAGAAGGAGACGACGCCATTCTATCCGCGTTCGCCCTATGCCGTAGCCAAGCTCTACGCCTACTGGACCACAGTGAACTATCGTGAGGCTTACGGCATCTTCGCTTGCAACGGAATTCTGTTCAACCATGAGAGTCCAATCCGCGGCGAGACCTTCGTCACACGTAAGATCACGCGCGGCGTCGCCCGCATCGAAGTCGGCCTCGAGGAACGCCTCTATCTCGGCAATCTAGAGGCCAAGCGCGACTGGGGCCACGCCCGCGACTATGTCGAGGGCATGCACCGCATTCTGCAGGCAAACGTGCCAGAGGATTACGTGCTGGCGACCGGCGAAACTCGATCGGTGCGCGAGTTTGTCGAGCGCGCGTTTGCCGAAGTGGGCCGCAGCATTGAATGGCGTGGCCAGGGCGTCGAGGAGACCGGCATCGATCGGGCATCGGGCAAGACCGTGGTGCAAATCGATCCGGCTTATTTTCGGCCGACCGAGGTCGATCTGCTGATTGGCGACGCTGGCAAAGCTCGCCAGAAACTCGACTGGAAGCCTAAGACAAGCTTTGCGCAGCTGGTCAAGGAGATGGTCGCAAGCGATCTCGCCGAAGCGAGTCAGGAGTGCCGCCAATGGCCAGTACGCCGTTTGAGCTGAAGCGCAAGTCCGTCTTCGTCGCCGGCCACCGCGGCATGGTTGGCTCGGCGTTGGTGCGCCGGCTTGCGAGCGAGCAGGCGAACCTCCTGACGGCGGCGCGAAGTGAGCTCGATCTGCGTGACCAAGCAGCGGTGAACACCTGGTTCGCCGCGAAACGGCCGCAGGTGGTGTTCCTCGCCGCTGCAAAGGTCGGCGGCATCCTGGCCAACGACACACTTCGAGCCGAATTCCTCTACGACAACCTTGCAATATCGATCAATGTGATACAAGCCGCGCATGCTAACGGGTGCGAGAAGCTGATGTTTTGTGGCTCCTCCTGCATCTATCCGCGGCTGGCGGCGCAGCCGATGCGAGAGGATTCGCTGCTGACCGGCCCGCTAGAGCCCACCAACGAGCCCTATGCAATTGCGAAAATAGCCGGTGTAAAGATGGTGGAAGCTTATCGGAGCCAGTACGGCGCCGACTTCATCAGCGTGATGCCGACTAACCTTTACGGTCCCGGCGACAATTATCATCCCGAATACAGCCACGTGGTCCCAGCGCTGATCCGCCGTTTCCATGAAGCCAAATTGTCGGGCGCCACGAACGTTGTAGTATGGGGCACCGGCACGCCCCGGCGCGAATTCCTCTATGTCGACGATCTTGCAGATGCCTGCATCCACCTAATGCAGACCTATTCGTCGCCGGAGCTGGTCAATATCGGCAGCGGTCAGGACATCACCACCGCCGATTTGGCGCTCGCGGTCGCGGCCACCGTCGGCTTTCGGGGCGAGATCAGCTTCGACACGTCGCGTCCCGACGGCACGCCGCGCAAGCTGCTGGACGTCAGCCGCCTGGCCAGAACCGGCTGGCAAGCCCGCATCTCGCTGGAGGAGGGCATCAGGTTGGCATATCTGTCCTATCTCGATGACGCCAACAGCCGGCAGCAGGATATG
The DNA here is from genome assembly GCF_024199845.1 of Bradyrhizobium sp. CCGB12. Classification (NCBI taxonomy): domain Bacteria; kingdom Pseudomonadati; phylum Pseudomonadota; class Alphaproteobacteria; order Hyphomicrobiales; family Nitrobacteraceae; genus Bradyrhizobium; species Bradyrhizobium sp. CCGB12. The sequence goes on from NZ_JANADO010000001.1 coordinate 5,982,911, forward strand.
CTTGCTTGCCAGCGAGGGGAGCGTCAAGGAGGAAGCTTTCGTGCATGATCAGTCAGTCAAGAGTCTCCCTGCCTCTTAACGCGAGTGCTGTGATGGCATTTGGACTGGAAGCGGATTCGAATGTCCGAAGCCTGAATGTGTTCGCGTCCGCGCATGAATGTGCGGGTCTGCAGGGCGCAGTGCAATACCGCCGATCGCACGTTTGCCGGACAACTTCGCGGTACCGCAATTCGGCACAATCGGGCCGTCTCCTTAGCACGCAGGACGTATTCGGCCGTAGGATCTAATAAGGAAGCCCGCCTGCAATATCAATTGGTGGCCACCAAAGGCTGAGATCAAGCGGCTGATCTCAGCTTTGGCGCTTGCATCGTAATTCGGAAGCGGCCGCTAAAGGCCCGACGACTTAGCGAGCTGGAAAGCCGACCCAGGACCGCTTTGAGGGGCTAGGACGGATACGGTTCGGCATGGCCGTGCCCGCGTCCTTGCGACTCGTGTAAAGAGAACGTCCGCGGCTAGGTCGACAACATCATGCCCGCCCGCCTTTACGCCCCGCCCTTGGCGGGGCGGGTCGTATTGGAGCGTCCCAACACCCGCGGACGCGGAGCCGCGATATTCGAACCGCTGAGCGCCGCCCCCGCAATCCAGGTCGTTCAACAGGCTGTGCGAGAAATCGCTGGCATGATCATAGGACGCCTCAGCCTCCGCAAGCGCCCAAGAATGCCATCAATCATCGACATTCGGATCAATCCCCCGACCTCACCAAAACGAATTCTCAAAGCCACTTCACCTTTTTGCGACATTCGATTGGTTTGATAGTTTTTTTACATCACGACTCACTGTCGAGTCAGTTTGTTTATGATGCTTACGTGTGAGGTCGCTTCAGCCGTCTGATCTCGCCAAGCTGTAGCGCAGCTTCGGTGAGCGCGATTGAATACCAACACGCAACGGCAGCAAAGAAAGCAATAATTTCCAGTTGAGTGAAACAGTCATGCGCGAGCCGACGGATGTCATATCCCATCGAGAGCCATGGCATGCACAGTCTCTCCCGATTACGACGATAACAATCGTAGTCGCAATAGGGCCGCCGCGAGGACATTTCTCGCAGGTAACCCGTTCCTAGGGATCGACGACACTCGGCGCAATTCGATGAATTGCTAGGCGTCCTCTGATTGACCAATATGAACTTCACGGTCGTTCAGTTCCATGACAGTCATTCATAATGCATCCGCCAGATCAACAAGAGAAGGGGTGCTGCTGAAACGAAGGGTATAGCTGGATCCAGGATTTCCGGGTCGTATTCTGTCGCTCGTACGCGGCGACAAAAGAAGCCCGACCGCTTTTAGTGGCCGGGCAGAAGTTAGTCTCGGAAGGAGCGACGCTGTTACACATCGCGCCAACTTCCGTCGGCAGAGGGAGGGCTCCTGCCAACGGTCCAATTTCGGCGAGGGCATTCGCCGATGGCCTTAGGCACAGAAGGCCGAAATCTATTCCAAATGAAATCTGATCTTTTTCGTTCGATTGGACCAAGGCTGAAGAACTCGGCCTGATACTCGTGGGTGCGACAATATGCCGACGGACGCCTAGCCCTTTGGCCGCCGCCGGCTGCTGCGAACCCGCAGTGTTAGGCGAGAGATCACCTAGAACCGCCGCCGGACCGCACAAGCGCGTGGTTTGACGCCCGACGTACACCGACAATGATTTTCCCGGCCTGGGCAAAAGATCGATAACCGTCATGATAAGATCGTCGGCTCTTTTATTCCGCGTCATTGCTATGCGACATCCCGCAAAGTTGGTAAAATCGATTGTGTTGATGGGCCGCATCTACACGGTGGATCATTTCCCGGTCGTTGGCACTTTGTGTCTCGGGGTGCGCATACCCGAGATCTGAGCGCAACCAGCCCCGGCACCTGAACGCGCGCCGCCAAATGCTGACACCGCTGGCGTGAAGACACACGACAGGCAGCTAAGGCGCGAATGACGCCATCGGAGTAAACGAGGCGACCTCCGACGCGGTCGACGTCCCATCGATTTTGGCTCATCTTATGTTTGCTTTCAAATGCTTACCGGAATGCGCGCGCCATCATGCTACGCAACTGAGAAGCGATGAATTCGGACGGAGCGTCGGAGACGTGAACTGAAAGACCGCGCCTCGGATTCTCCTTCGCGATCACCCATATCAGTCCTCCGTCGGGCTCAATGATGGACCGCAGAGCACCATTCGAATGCCCGGCGCTTAGTGATGTAAAAGGGTTCGATCAGCCGCGCGAGACCCTTCGGGCCCGATCCTGGAACGGGATCTCGTAAGCAGTATACCATTTCAATCAGGTCTGGCCGTGCTGTTACCAGCTCTCGGTACCTCGTTCTTTCAGCGCGCCGACGGCGCGGATGATCAAGTTGAGGACCACCTGTCAGCGTCGAGCTCAATGTGCCCGAACGAGCGGCAACACTCTGGCGAGAGGATAACCACGGGCGCCATCGTTAGCCTACACGAACGATTCGCTCGCGCTGTCTCTTCCGAAGCTATTGCTCATACGCTTCGCGTTCGACCGGCGCCTGCCATACTCAGTCGTTCTCCTCGAGCCAACGCTAGATCGAGACGAAGCGCGGCAGCCGCAGATCACCTTCGTATCTCTCGGCGCCACGAACTGCAATTACGTCAAGAAAGGTCAACCATCCGCGATCGACGGAGCAGCCTCTTACCTAGAGCAGCAATCAGCGAGCTCGGGTTGATCATCAGGGCCATCGCTCGGCGAGTTGCGTCAGCTGTCGATGAGATCGAGCTCGGCGGCCTTCTCCGGGCGGCGCGCACTCGCGTCGGGGCGGTGATCCGACGCGATCGCGACATAGAGCGCCGGCAGCACGAATAGCGTGAACAGTGTGCCGATAGCAATGCCCGCTACGACCACCAGCCCAATCGAGAAGCGGCTCGCGGCGCCAGCACCCGTTGCGGTCAATAAGGGTAAAAGGCCCGCGACCATGGCCGCAGTGGTCATCAAGATTGGACGGAGTCGGACGCGCGCCGCCATCTCGATGGCGGAGCGACGATCAAGTCTCTTCTTGAGCTGCAGCTCATTGGCAAACTCGACCATTAGGATACCATGCTTAGAAATCAGCCCGACCAGCGTCAGCAGTCCGATCTGGGTGTAGATGTTCATCGTCGCCGCGCCAAAAAATAGCGGAATCAAGGCGCCAACGATTGCCATGGGCACGCTGACCATGATGATGAGAGGATCGCGCAGACTTTCGAACTGCGCCGCAAGCACCAAGAAAATGATGATGAGTGCAAACACAAAGGTGAAGGCAAGCTGGTTACCTTCCCGCACATACTGGCGGGCATCGGCGAGAAAGTCGTGGTTGTAGCCTGTGGGCAGTTCCTTTGCCTTCTCGTCCAGGAAGTCCACAGCTTGACCGATCGTGACGCCCGGCATCGGCACGGCCTGGAAGGTTGCAGAGTTGAGCTGATTGTAGCGGGTGAGCGCGTTGGGATCGGTCGCGGTCTCAATGGAGACAACAGTTGACAGCGGCATCATTGCGCCCGTCGAAGCCTTTACATAGAAATTCCCGAGTGATTCCGGGGTCAGCCGGTTCTCGCGCGGCACCTGCGGGATCACCTGATAGGAGCGGCCCTCTAGGTTGAAGCGGTTGACGAAGTTTCCGCCAAGGAGGGTCGCAACCGCGCTTCCGATGTTCTGCATGGTGACGCCTAGGCCATTGGCCTTGGATCGATTGACCCTGATTCGGACCACCGGCTGATTAAACTCAAGATCGGAGTCGCTGACCATAAACAAGCCGCTCTTGCGCGCGGCATCCTTCAACTTCGACATTTGCTCGTAGATGGACTGAAAACCCAGCGTCGAGTTGATCACCATCTGCACCGGCAAGCCGCCTGAACCGCCCGGAAGGGGCGGCAGGCTAAAGGCAAAAGCATTGATACCTTCATTCTTGGACAGCTCCGCCTGCACTAACGACTTCAGCGCGATCGATGATCGTTTGCGCTCGTCCCAAGGCTTGAGCAACATGCCGGCCATGCCGCCCTGCGCACCGCTGGTGCCGTTAACCACGAAACGCAAGTCGGTCTCGGGAAACTTCTGAAACGCCTTGTCGAGCTTAGCGCCGTAATAGTCGAGGTAGTCGATATTGGCGTATTTCGGCGCTTTAGTTAGTACAAATACGATGCCCTGATCCTCCTCTGGGGCGAGTTCCTTGGATGTATGCATATAAAGAAAAGCAACGAGGCCTAGCATGGTCAGCGCAAACAAACCGGTAATCGGGCGATAGTCGAGCGAGCGGTCGAGCTTGCGGCCGTACCAGCCTGTCATGGCGCCGAACACGCGGTTTACGATTCTTGCAAATTGCCCTTCCTCAGCACTCTTCAGGAAAACCGAGCACATCATCGGCGACAGCGTCAACGCGATCACGCCCGACACGATTACCGACCCCGCCAGCGTAAACGCGAATTCGCGAAACAGCGCACCGGTGAGGCCGCCGAGAAAGCCAATCGGCGCGTAGACAGCGGCCAGTGTAATCGTCATCGAAACGACGGGACCGACGATCTCGCGCGCCCCTTCCCTAGCGGCTGCCGTCGGCGTCGCTCCTGCTTCCAGATGGCGATGAATGTTCTCCACCACGACGATCGCGTCGTCGACCACGAGACCGATCGCAAGCACCATCGCGAGGAGAGTCAGGAGATTGAATGAAAAGCCCAGCGCAAGCATCATGCTGCAGACACCAACGAGCGACAGCGGAATGGTGACGATGGGAATGATGACCGACCGCAGCGATGCGAGAAAAAGAAAGATCACGAACACAACGATAGCGATGGACTCAATAAGCGTCTTCTCCACCTCATCGATCGACGATTGGATAAATTTAGTGGAGTCGTAGGCCACTTTCATCTTCACCGATGGCGGCAGGTTACGCTCGATTTCTGGAAACAATGCCCGGACGCCTCGCACTATGTTCAGCGGATTGCCTTGCGGGCTCGCCTGCACGCCGATAAAGATCGCGTGCTCGCCGTTCATGGCGACGCTGACGTCCGCGGACTGTGCAGCAAGCTCAGCTGTCGCGATGTCCCCTATGCGAACAAAGCCGTCGTCTTTGGCTTTGACGACCATGTTCTTGAAGTCATCCACACTCCGCAGATCTGTATTGGCCGTCACGTCTGAGACGATGAAGTAGCCCTTAGCCTGGCCGGCTGCGGCCTGGAAATTATTGGCGGCGATTGCAGCCGAAACATCAGCTGGTGATACGCCGTGCCCTGCCATTCTCGCAGGATCAAGCCATAGCCGCATCGCAAAACTTTGGCCGCCCAGGATGTCTGCCGCCGCGACGCCGTCTACGGTTGACAGAACAGGTTGTACCACGCGCGAGAGATAGTCGGAGATCGCGCTGGCCGTCAGTTCCTCGCTGGAGAAGCCGATATACATGACAGCTGTCGTCTGACCGGAAGATTTGGTGACGACCGGATCGTTCGATTCCTTAGGGATTAAATATCTGACCGAGTTGACCTTCGAGAGGACTTCGGTGAGCGCCTCGTTTGGATCGAAATTGAGTTTGATGTAGACTTGGATCGACGAGGTACCGAGCACGGAGGAGGACGTGATGTAGTCGACGCCCTCGGCCGAAGCGACCGCCTGCTCCAACGGGGTCGTGATGAACCCCTGAATCATGTCAGCGGAGGCGCCTGGATAGGATGTCGTGACATTGACGACCGTGTTAGATAGCTTGGGATATTGTCGGATCGGCAAAACGGTGGCCGCGCGAAAGCCTATCAGCAGGATCAGGAGACTGACCACAATCGATAACACCGGACGTTTGATGAAAAGCTCGGTAAATGCCATCGCGACGCTCGGATTCAAAAGACTGATTCAGTCGGCAAGCAGACCCGGGCCACCGCCATAGTGATAAATGCGGCGATTGCCGTTATGCCCGTGCATGAGGAAAGAAGGATCACTCGCAAAGGCTCGTGTTCACGGGCAGCACGTCTCGCTCCACTAGGTCAATCGCCCGGTTGCCCGGCTCGGAACACTAGAGCAGGCGCCTGAGAAAACCTGGGAATACGCCCGGAAACCAGTCCCCTCGCATCAGCCACGATCCAAGTCCGCCGGCATCTGGCTCCTAGGCACGAAAAAGAGCGTTGATGGAGCTCCAACGCGAAGGTCGGTTCGCGCATTTCCATCAACTTCTTTCTCACGCCTCAATGGCCGGTAGCAACCTCCAGCTATCGAGTCAGATTTCGGCTTTGTGCCGCACACTCATTTCTTCAATGATCCGCTTCGACGTCGAAAGTACAATCAAGTCGACAGGAGTCTCAACTCTACAAGGGTAAGCGAGGGATATAGAATAGGTCGCTAAACCTATACGAAGGTTTGGAAGATACGCGAGACTTGCGCGGTTATTCCGGCGCCAACAGAAGTCGGTCTCACAAATGCATACTAGCGGCCACTGCCGATTCTGACCGTCTGCGACAATCAAACGTGAGCCGCGCGACGAGCGGCCGATCCCACGACCACATCGGCAACGCTCGCGATCAGCACTGTTGCCAGCGCCGGCTCGACGCGTCCAGCTGTTTTTCTCATCGCGCTTGATCGATGCTAGGCAATGATGCGTCGCTCGAACTCCTGGATTCGGGTCTTCAGGGTCCGCAACTGACCGCCGAGAGCTGCAAGATATGAGCGGACCACCTCCGGGAGCCGGCGGTCAGCTGGATCAGCGACTACTTCCAGATTAACTGCTCGACACTCAGGCAACTGACCGGAGCGACAAAGCCGAACTCAGAAAGATAGGCGCGATTGAATTGAAACGCAGTCTGCTGGCGGATGAAGAGATATCGCGCGCGATGAAGCGTCAGACCGATCTGTTGCTCGGCGATCTCGGTCGGCATGAACTGCATGTTGGCCCCTTTGACCGGACTCACAAATCGCTTCTCGTCCCTGCTGTCGTCTTCATAAGGGGCAAGTCCCATGAATTGTGCTCATCGAACACGCCGCAGCCCAGAAACCGGATTGTCTCGAGATAGAACAACCAGAAGAGTTGTTTCTCCAGGAAGCATTCGAGCTTCATTAGGCAGGTGCGTACGATGTGGCAACTGATGAAGAATCGGCGGTCAAAGCGCGCTCGATAGCTCATCACTTCGGATCCACACTGGGCTTGGAGGCAGGCAATCGCAGTTTGGTCTGCCGAGGACCGCTCCAGACAGCGATACTGCTCCAGGCGATTGCCAGGCGAGTGAGTCGCGGTTGCAAGGCCGCTGCCGAGAGAATTCCTGCGCCGTGACTGGCGGCGCGTTCGTGGCGCGAGGCCTAGCGGCGGCTTTGCGAACTTACACCGCGCTTGCGTCGCTGCCATTACGCAGGATCCGCGTCCGATCGGGCGTATCGAGCGTTAGGCTACCGCTCGCCGCGCGCGACACGCAGGTGCAGAGCTTGCTGTTCGTCGCCCGCTCTTCACTGCTGAAGAACACGTCACGATGATTGACCTCGGCCGACGCCTCTAAGATCGGCAGCACGCAGAGGCCGCATTCTCCGCGCCGACAACCAAAGATCATGTCGACGCCAGCATCTTCGAGCGCCTCGAGCATGGAGCGATTGGCAGGAACGTCAATTTCGAGACTCAATCGGGGAATCCTAATCTTGAACGACGTGTCTGCAATGTTGCTCGCATGGCCGAACATCTCATAGCGAAGGTGCGCTTCGGGTCGGGCCGCCTCGCGCCACAGGCGCTTGACGGTCTGCAACATCCCGAACGGGCCACACATATAGAGCTCGCCACGCGCGTCGAGTTGGGCAATTTCGTCGGCAATGTCGATGCGTTGCCCCTCTTCACTTATGAAGATCCGAAGGCGTTCACCGATATAGCGGGCAAGGTCGTCCGCGAGGACTAGGTCGCGACGGCTGCGCACGGCATAGAGCAGACGAAAATTCGCGTCCGCTTGCTTCAGCGCCAGCGCCATAGGGTAGACCGGCGTGATACCGATGCCGCCGGCCAGCAGCAAATATTCCGGCCGGCCGTAGCTCAATTCGAAGCTGTTCCTTGGCTGGGAGACCGTGAGCCGCTCACCCGCCTTGAGGCGCCACATGCCGACAGATCCGCCGCGGCTCGATGCGAGGCGCTTGACGGCGATGCGATAGAGCCCGTCCGCCGAATGGCTCACCAACGAATAGCTGCGAACCTGCAGCCGACCGTCGATTGGCACGAGGACGTCGATATGACTGCCGGGCGTTGCCGTCATCAACAGGCGGTCTGGAGCGACGTCGAAGAGCCTGACGTCAGGCGTGAGTTCGCGCGTGGCACAAAGGCGTGCGCTAGTCCATTCGATCGGCTTGGCCATCATTTTTCGCTCACTCGGACGCAACGTTTGCAATGACATTGGCCTGTTCGTTGGTCATCATCCGGTCGATCAATCGTCGTGCCCATAGGGCGCCGGCATCGATGTTCAGGTCATAGAAGGGCTTGCGCGGGTTCTTGTCGATGGCGGCCTGCTGTGCCTCCAATACTCTGTGATCCTGATCGTAGACGCCTGCCCCCCCATTGACGTGGGCAAGCTGAAGCTCTTTCGTCAGCTGCGCATCATCCTTCCGATAATCTCGGACGAAGTTCCAGAAATAGTGGCAGGTTGCCTCAGTTTCGGGCGTGATCGCCGCCAAAAACGCACCACTGACGCCCTGCGAGCGGTCGCCTTGCGGAGCTCCCGTATTTGTCAGTGCCACCCCGACGTCACCAACGACCACCGAGGGTGCCTGGAAGGTCACGACCTGCCAGCGATCGACACGGCCCGGCCGAGCAAGCTGGCGCGCCCAGAACGGAGGCGCCTCGATGTCGATCATCCAGCGCGTCATCGTTGCGGTGTCATCGGTGTGTGTCACATCGAAGGGCGCGGCTGTGATCGCCTCGTCGCCGATGCTGCCGGCGTGCACGTAGGTCTCGTGTGTGAGATCCATGAGGTTGTCGATCACCAGGCGATAATCGCATTTCAGCTGATAGAACGTGCCGCCCGCTCCGACCCATTGCTTTCCGTCGTTCCAATGGAAATCCGGAATTTTGGCAGGGTCCGCGAGCGCTGGATCCCCAGGCCACAGCCATACCAGGCGATGCCGCTCAGCGACCGGATAGGCGCGCACACAGGCTGACGGATTGATCGACTTTTGCGCGGGCATGTAGGAGCAGCGCCCGGCCGAACTGAAGACCAGCCCGTGATAGCCGCACATGACGTCGTCGCCCTTCAGGTGTCCGAGAGACAATGGGAGCAGCCGGTGCCAACAGGCATCCTCTAGCGCTGTGATGAGGCCGTCGATGCGGCGGTAGAGCACGATTTTCTGGCCGCAGATGGTGCGAGCGGACAGCTCTCTGGCGATCTCGTGGGACCACGCGGCCGCGTACCAGGCGTTGAGCGGAAAAGGTTTGGCTGCGTTCATGGGGCAGCTATCTCCAAGGTTTTGGCGATGATCACGAGCCCGCCGTCTAAATTCCCATTTTCGAGCAGATTGCGTTGGCAATAGCTCTCGGACAATCGGACAGAGTTGATATCCGTTATCTACTCTTTCGATAGGGTGTTGCAGTTTTCCGCCAGGAGGATCCTGAAGAGATGGCAAAGAACTGGGATCCACTTGCGATTGATTTTGGCGCGATCCGTACCTTGCGCCTGGTCTCGGAACTGGGTTCGTTTTCGAAAGCCGCCAACGCGCTTGGCACGAACCAATCGACGATCAGCTACACGATCGACCGGCTGCGCGCGGCGTTCAACGACAAGCTATTCGTGCGCCAGCGCGGCGGCATCGCGCCAACGCCGCGATGCGCTGAAATCGTCGAATGTGCCAGCCGCATGCTCGAAGCCTACGAGTGCCTAGTGCAGCCTACGAATTTCGATCCGGCCAGCGCGTCCGGGCGGGTCACGATCGCCTGCAATTATTACGAACGCTCGATCATTCTGCCGCGCGCCATCGCGGAGGTCAGGCGCCTGGCGCCGCGACTGGTGTTGGAAATCAAGACGGCGCGGGCCAAAGGCACGGCGTGTCTGAAAAGCGGTGAAGCCGATCTTCTCGTCGGGCCTTACGACGTGCATGAGGAGAGCTTCTATCATCGCTACCTGCTGGACGACCACTATGTATGCGTCATGCATCGCGGCCATCGGCTCGCCGGCAGAGGGCTGCGGGTGAATGACTATGTCAACGCGAGCCACGCTGTCGTCACCTATGGCGGCACCTGGCGGTCAGGGTACCTCAGAGAACTCGATGAACGTGGTTTATCGCTCACCCAGGTGGTCGCGATACCGAGCATTTCCGATCTCACGCACATTCTCCCCGCAACGGATCTGATTTCGACGGTGCCAAGCCGCATCGCTTCGAACATCGCCGAATCAGTCGTCGCGAGATCGTGTCCCTTCCCCGAGCCGTTTCAGATAGGCATGACCTGGACAAACCGGACCCATCATTCCGCCGCCCACCGGTGGCTGAGACAACTCATCGGCCGAATTGCCCACAGTTTGCCGTACAAGACCGCTCCCGCCGCGCCCTCTGGGCGCAGCAGCGCCAATGCCAGAGTTTTGAAGCGCCGTCCCGCGGGACGTGGGCGTATTAGTCCCAGATGACCGCCAAGGCGCAGAAAAGCTCGTGGTCCTAAGAAAAATGGCGAGGTCGGACTTGTAAAGGATTTGCAGCCGTCGTGTTGCATTGGAGTTGTCTTGCAAGGCGGCGGCCTTGACGTACCAAACCACCGCCTCCCGCTGGTCGGGAGCGACGCCGTCCCCATTTTCAAACGAGTCTGCCAAGTTTAGCTGGCCAAATTCGTCTCCCGCTTCCGCGGATTTCTTGAGCCAGACAAAAGACTTTGCGTAGTCCTTTGAGACGCCGAAGCCTCGAAAATACATGATGCCGAGAATATTCTGCGCCTTGGGATCACCTCTCTCTGCTGCCGCCTCGGCAAAACGCTTCGCGGCATCCGCTTCCGTCGCATCATGGAGAATCTCTGCCAGAAAATAGAGGTCTCCTATCGCTTCAATTGACCCACCCGCTGCGGCAGACTCAATTAGGGCGAATCCGGCTTTCTTCCCTAGCGGACCGCCACGGAGTATCAGCAGCCAAGCTGCCTCATCTCTATCATCATCCGTAGCGCCGGCTGGGTTTTCCAATCCCGTTCGATTACTTGCTTATCATCATCCGTCATCCGCGACAGGACCTCGATCGGGAGGTCGTTAAGTTGGAAGACTGAAGCCGCCGCCCGCAGCGTCCTCACTTCAAGGTTGTTGCACAAAGCTACCTCGATGAGCGGATCAGCAACATTCCTGAGTTCGCGAACGCGAGAGCGGGTCGGCGCGGCCCTTGCGGGCTCCAAAGGGTTTAGTCAGCTCGTGGCGGCTCATGCGACATCGATGGCCGGAAACCGAGCGATGGCGTTCGCCTTAGTGGTCACTTCACCATACCCCTCTGAGACATTGCGCGGCGCATGTCCCGGAATGGCATCCAGCACGCACATCTCAACGCCCTGATCAATGCCGACAGTCTTGAAGCGTTGGCGTCAGCCGTTGCTCGGATCAACGTTATTATCCTTCACCACCTCACGCACGAACTCATTGACCTTGTTACGCGCCGTCTTCACAGACGTTTCGGATGCCCAGCTTCCGGCCAAGGGGCAATGAACAGATAGCGTCCTAGATCTCTGGAAAGCCTGTTCGGGCGAGTTTCCCATGCAAAATAACGTCTCTGGCTTCGTCACGACCACAACCGGCACCGCCGCAAATGCGCATTCGCCTCCATGCCGCGCTCGAAAAACCCGTTCCCAATGAACATAGTTTTCGCGCGTCACCGCCGGAAGCAGAAGTTGGGTTAGCGGCAGTGGTTTGCAATTTTTGGCCATGCTTTCCTCCTAATGTGAACTAGTTCATATTCTCGCTCTCTAGCGAGCACTACCTTTGCTCGTACTAAGTCGGACGCGCTTCTTCCGGAGGGAAGATATGAGTATGTGCGGACGGACTATATCCAGCATCCAGAATGCGATCCACACCACATTAATAGCTGCAGCGGTTGCGTCGCTCTGCACCGGATCAGCATTTGCGCAATCCCCAACAGCCTCCCAAATTCGAAAGCAACAAGAAGCCCTGATTTGGACGACCTACTACGAGGGCCTTGTTGACGGAAAAGTCGGTGAAGGCACGCTTGCGGCTATTAAGAATTTCCAGGCTAGCATCGGGCATCCAGTAACAGGCCAGCTGACTTCACTGGAAGAAGACCAACTTCTGCGGGAAGGGCGAGCTCGTCGTACTCAAGCGGGGTTTAAGCAGTTTACAGACAATGCAGCAGGGGTATCAGTCGGTATTCCCTTGGGCTTGGTGCAGGGACCAACAGAGACGAAATGGGGCAACCACTGGTACAGCAAGAAAAATGGGCTCGTTGTTGAGACCCTGCGGTTCGGGACCGAAGTGTCGCTCAAAGAGCTCTTTGATAGGCTCCTCAGAATCAATGACAGGAAGGTCGCATATCAGCGCTTCGTTGAAAACGCTTGGTTCGTGATTGCTGCATTTGAGGGGAAAGCCGCTGTCTATGTCCGCGCCGATGTCGTAACGCCAACGAACCAGCCATCAGAGATACGCGGATTTTCCGTTTGGATGAGCAAGGATCGGCCTCCCGAGTACCAAGCAATTCCTCCAGCGATGCTCTCTAGCTTTAGATCCAACACCGACCGAAAGAATGACGCTTCGTCGAGTGAAACGGTTGGCAGGGCTCCACCTACCGTTGTGAATCCGCCTCCTGTTGTGATTCAAACGAGCAAATCCGCGGTCAGCGTTTTGGATTGCTATAAGGGACTTGGAGATTGTCCGGCGGCTATGACCCCCGCTCCGGTTGCCGCGTTTAAGTAGTATTGAGCCGCAGCATTAAGAGATATCGCCATGTGTGTTGCATGCTCGCGACGCGCCCTGATCGTCGGGTCGATTTCGATCCTGATGTCAAGCCAAACCGCTTCCCATGCGATCGATAGCACTCGCGTTGCCTGCGTTTCTCAAAGTCCGCCGTCCGATTACAATGACATGAAATCCAAATCGGGTGATCCGGCCTTTGATCGAGCGCTGATAGCAGAATTGAAGCGCATCATCACGGTGATTCCCATCGACCCTGGCTTCAAGTTTGTCAACGCCAGGAACGCAGGGGCCACGCCTGAGACTATCGTCCATGGAACAAAGGGGACTGTTTTAATCGGACTCAGGTTGGTTAATGAGCTTCTCAAGCCGAGCCAAGGAGGCATCACGGTAGCCTGCGTGTTAGCACACGAGTGCGGTCACATATTCCAGTTCTTCTCGGCTGAGAGATATTATGATCGTTTGAGCGGCTCAACGGAACGTTTGCGCGAGCTTCATGCAGACGTCCTCGCCGGATACTATTTGGCTAAAAAAATGGGATCCGATCCCGGCGCTATGCGCGATGTACTGAGAGCATTCATTGCCTTGGGCGCTTACGAGAACGCGTCGCCGGATGACCATGGATCTCCGGGGCAGCGATGTGCGGCCTTGGATAAGGGATATACGTTGTCATTAGGTGGGCAAACGTTCGAGGCTTCAGCGCGCGAGGGAGCGTCTTATGTGCAAGGACTATAGAAAGAATTCAGCCCAACTCCTTTTGGCCATGGGCACGTGGAGTTGCCTGATTTCACCAAGTGCCTGCGAGGAATCTATACCTCCTCCACCCATACTCCAGAATCCCCTGAGTTCAGGGGCTACTCTCGCTGGATTCTTTTCGTCGAAGACTCCTTACGAGTTTTGGTTGACTTGCTTGATCGGCATTCTTGGCCTGGCGATTATCTGCGCACTTATCTTTACACTACGGAAAGCTACCAATGCTCGGCCTGACGACATTGCCCGCCCGGTAATCATTCTTACGGTCATCACCGGGACTCTCATCTTGGTGACAGTCGGCTACAGCAATGAACAGATTGCACCCGCCTTTGGACTGTTCGGAACGATCATCGGGTACATGCTCGGCCGTTTTGCCCAATCTGCGGCTGCTCCTGACCCAAGTGATTCTCAACAAAGCACTGCTCCCCCATCATCGGGAAAGCGTCCGAATACCGAAGAAGTTAGGAGCGCAGCATGAAGGTCAGCGCGAGGATTCCGGCCTACTTTCTGCTCGCAATAGGACTGGTGACGCATGCCGTCGCTGGGGATTCTGCAACGCCGAGGCCGCCGATCGGTCCTCGGGAAGGAGGAATAGCTCAGTTAGCTCCTCCGTCTCTTATTTTGAACTCCCCACCTAAGCCTGGTGATATTCGCATCAGGAATCCCGGTCCTTACACCTTAGTGTTTTCTTACTGGAACGGGCAGTCTGCATGGCAAACCCTATCGATTGAACCTAAGCAGTCGATAGACTTTTCGTGTGCAAAATGCGGTGAGATGGTTTCGGTCTCGTACCACGATGGAAAGGAGAATAAGACGGTCAAGACAACAACTGGCCGTACCTACCTATTTTGGCCTGGACAGGCGAATGCCTGGGTTTTGGTTTTAGCGTCTTCCGCATCCGAGTAGCTGTGTTCGAGTCGAATGCCCTGCTCTCGTTTCGGTCTGTGCGTAGCCGATGCACTAGATTACTTATTCGTATACTGCTGCCGCCCAGCCATCAGCTCGTCGATGAGCGTACCGATATCCAGCTGCTGCGCGGCTCGCAAATGCCCCCTCGTTCTGCCAACTTTGCGCGGTTTAGTCGTTCTCTGTTCGGCATCCTCGTTGGCTCCCCTTGCGCCGCCTGCACCTCTGCTCAAAATCCATCAGATCGTGACCTCTAGGGTGCTCTGACGGAGTCCATGGAGTGGGTGCCGCCCAGAAGCTCGGCGAACACCTCACGTTCAAGCTCCTCCAGGTCGAGGACCGGAGGTACATCCCCAGAAGCGTTGTGCGGCGAAAGTGCGCTGACGGCTTCATCAAACAGTTTGCTCACTTGTACGCCGCCCGGTGGTCCCGACTCTTTGCTTCTTTCAAATCCTTAGTCTGGAGAGACCGAACAAGTTCGCGTTTGAAACGCCCAGTCTTGGTATTGATCAAATCGCCAAAACCATCCCGCATATGAGGCGGTACTGACTTCTCAGCCAGAGCTTCAGGGAGCCTTTTTCGGAACTCGTAGGTGCCGGATGCTCGCCGCTACATGTAGGTCGAAACCGCCATTGTGGACCACCTTTGTGGGCTACGCTTGTGTAGCAGGCGGCTTCTCTAAGCTCATGATTGCTTAGAGTTTTCAGCTCTTCAATGACTTAGGATTGGCTGGCGCTCCCTAGGGGAGACGATGGGCGCTCCAAGAAAGCCTTTTAAAATCAGCACAAATCGGCTTGGCTGCTTCACCATTGCTACCACTACCTGCTACCACCTTCAATGGCTCATCGTTGGGCCGTCATGCTGACCACCCATCTTTAATCGACTTGTTATTCTGCTCGCCTCGCGAGCCGCCCTCGCGATTTCCGCACTGGCGGAAGCTGCCGGGGTTTGAAAGGGCTCCAAGATTAGGTGTTTCATGAAGCCGGAAATGTCTCATCCGAAGACAGATCCTTTTCCATACGAGCAGACGGTAAAGTTCGCGACCCCTTTGGCGATGCGCCACAAATTGGGCTTAAGGCAGGAGCCGAGGTAACTCCTAGATAGGTCAAATGAAACAGCGGGTCCTTCCCTGACTTATTGCATCACCAAGGAGTTTGTGCGCGGCGGGTTGGGATGCGACCGTCTTGGACACTGCGATCCCATGTCACCCTTCAACCTTATCGTTGAGGTTGCAATACTTGGCCGCCAAGAGATATGATCGAAGAATTTCAAGAAGCCGATATGCAATAGAGCGACACGCTCTGACGGGTTGGATGCATGCTAAATCGCCGCATCATCACGATGTATATCGCGTCGAGCTCTGACCCAAGCGTGGCAGTTAGTGCGGGTCATGAGGCTTCCGGCAGGCCGTCCTTTGCCGCATTTGACGAGAAGGACCCAGCGCTATCTACACTTCGTCGGCAGAATAAAGTCAGAATGGAAGCGCCTAGCTTTGGGATAAAACTTATCCAGCCGCGGAAGTTCTCGAAGTCTTCGAATCCCTCCGCGCCGCCTATTAGCTGGGGCATTGAAGCGACAGCAGCAAGCCGGTCTCCGTTTGATGGTAGTGGCATTACCGTCGCAATCCTCGATACGGGAATAGATCGTTGCCATCCCGCATTTGAAGGTATTGATATTTGCGAAAAGGACTTCACGGGCGAGGGCGCGGGCGATGCAAATGGACATGGCACTCATTGCGCGGGCACCATTTGTGGACGAGATGTCAACGGAACGCGGATAGGCATAGCACGTGGCATAAAAAAGCTTTTGGTTGGAAAGGTTTTGGGGCAATCGGGATCGGGATCAACCGAAGCAATCTTCGACGCATTGCAGTAGGCGGTGACGAACAAAGCCAACATTATTTCGATGTCTCTGGGACTGGATTTCCCCGGAGTTCAGGCCGCTCTTGTCGAAGCTAAATATCCTACCAAGGTCGCCACTTCTCTCGCTCTTGAGGGTTATCGCAACAACGTCCGCTTGTTCGACAAAGTCGCTGAATTGGTGAATTCTGGCGAGTTCTTAAACAGAAGAGCGCTAATAGTGGCCGCCACAGGCAATGACAGCCGCCGCGATGTATCGAGCAATTATATTATTGCAAAAGGCCCGCCGGCTGCCGCCGATGGGATACTTGCAGTCGGCGCTGTGCAGAAAACCGGCAATAAGGACCGGCCTTACAAAGTAGCATCCTTTTCGAATTCAAAAGCCGGAATCGCTGCTCCGGGTGTTGGAATTTGGTCAGCGGCAATTGAAGGAGGCCTGAAAGCGCTATCCGGGACAAGCATGGCAACGCCTCACGTTGCGGGGATAGCTGCCTTGTGGGCCCAAAAATCGTTACAGGATAACGACGGCGACCTGGCCATCGGAGATGTTCTCGATAACCTCCGATTTTATGCACAAAGGAGCGAGGAGTTCGCGAACGACGACGTTGGAAGAGGCCTCGTGCAGGCGCCAACGTAGGCTTCGATTATCCTCCTAATCGATCAGCTCATTTCGAAGACGCATCATTACTTTCATACTCTGGTGGCGTTTTGGATAACACGAAGGTCTCTTGGATAGCAGTATTGGTCGATCTACATGGCCGTCCGCACGGAATGGCATTCCTGGTTGATTCGGATACGGCAATCACCTGCGCGCATGTAGTCAACGAGACGCTCGGACGAGGCCTAGCATCTCTCGACAAGCCCAAGCCTGAAGACCGCGTGACCCTCCGCTTCTACTCGAAGGACGAGCGAAAAGCTTCGGTCAAAGAATGGTATCCGCCGGGCAATGATACGGAATGCAACGACATTTGCATTTTGCGGCTAGCTGCCTCGGCTCCTCAAAGAATTGCGGCGCCTCGCATGTCAGAGGCCAAGAAGGGCCTTCCATTTGCGGCATATCGTTGCACTGCACTGGACAGCCCGTTCGAAGTGGCCAAGGGAATTATTGATGAAGGTGTTGATGGCGGCTATTTCCAGATTGAGCCGTCGGGATCTAGCCCTTTTCTTCGCCCGGGCTTTAGTGGCAGTCCAGCTGTATCTCAAAGAACGTCAGCTATTCTCGGCATGGTGGCAAGAGTAACGCCTGAAAGTAATATCGGCCACATCATCGGCGCCCAAGCCATTCAGAGAGTCTATCCTACCGCTCGCTTAACTGCGGAAGGGCTAAGTGGACCGTATAATTTGCGGCGCATCGCTCTACAAGCAATCGTGCCTTTGGTATTGATCGCAGCGGTTTATGGCATCCTTCAATATTTGGACATGCGGCATCAGGTGACAGTGCTGTCCTGCAGATCAGACATACAGCCGCTGATAGAACGAGGCAATTCAACCCTATCACTGTTCAATCAACAAAAGGACGGTTCGTCGAAACAGGAAGCGACACTGCAACGGGTCCGCTTCATGATCAAAGCTCTTGAGGGAAAGGTGTCGCTCAAGAACGCCGAAAGTAATCTGTCTGATTTGGACGGGGAACTTGCGGGAATGTTGAGCGATTTATCGAAAGACCTATCTCGAATAAAAGATAGTATGGGGCAAGCCCAACGTGATCTTGAGGCAGCCCAAAAGGAACTGAGGCTTTGCGGAGTAATCCGATGAAGGGTCTCGTTGGCGTCCTCCTGCTATTAATTTGTTGCGGTTCAGCCAAGGCGCAAGAATTTATAGAAAGGTTCGGCTTCCAAGTCCCGACGCAAGGTTACTTTCGGTCCTGCAGCACCTCGCAAGAGTGCAACCCTTCTCGGGACTGCAGCCAGACGACAGACTGTTCGATGCCAGTAGCTAATTGTCGACAATGCATCGCGAAGTTTCCCGGTGGAAAAATTTGCATCAATGATCCCGCTTGCGAAGCTTCAAATGCTGCAAGGAGGACTACCTGCGAGTATCAAAAGACCAGCGCCAGGTTGCAGTGCGAAGCCGAAAAGTCGGTAAACAAATTAGCTTGCGAGGCAAACAAGACAACTGCGCTTACTCAATGTCAGACGACGAAGGAACAAGAACAGGCGGCCGCCCAACCCTTCGTCGCCAGCTTTAGTGCCGTGATAAAGCTCGAGGGTCGCCCATGGGTTCTGCCGACAAATGTCAGGCAGATTGTGGAAGAAGTGTTGGGGGGAGGCGATCTGTCATCGCTAAGATTCTTCAGGGAACAACCGACGGGTTTTGCTAACTCAATCCAAGCATGGTTGCAGTATGGAGGCGGCCTGATTGACGAAAAGGCACTTCCAAAAGTGGCTTGGATTCAATTCACTGGAGCGCAGAGCTTTAGCAACACGACCGTTCTAAAGCCATTCGAGGAGCTTTCAATCGGGGAGGCTTTCCGATCCGCCATTGTCTATAAGCTATTCCAAATGCGCCCCGAGGAACTAGCTCAATTAAAGGCTTCAGATTTCGATTTCCAGACATTTATTAATCGAGCGCGAAATCAAATTTGTCAGGGCGAAAAGATTGTCGACAAGAAAATTGATTGCGATCAGATCGTGTCCTTGGTGCGAGAATAATTAGCACGTTGTGTTCGGTAGCTTCGTGCAGCTTTCGTTTGAAGAAACTCCCCTGAAGCGACACCATCGAGCATGCTTTACATAGCAACTAGCTCGGTGCCGTGGTGTTTTGTGGCGGAGACAAAGTGCGGTGCACGAAGCCACTGAATCTCAGCGCTTCTAGAGCCGCTCGCGCTCCCTAGGGAGACGAAGCGCGACACAGGAAGATACTGAAAAACAAGCACAACTCGGCTTTACGTATCTCTCCGGCGGCGGCCGCCTTGTGTAGTTTGAGAGGCGGCCCGAGGATTTGACCAATGTATGGTCCGGCCGCGCGTTGCGAGAAGATTCGTCGAATTGGCGGCGACGGTCTTGCATCAATGTATCCGGCCTGATTGGAGCGTTGTGCTCCGGGCCATCATGGATATCAGCGCGCGTGCGTTCTGATTAGTCTACAGGCCTCGAACGGGCCATTAAGGTCATCAGTGTTCGCACACGCTCGGAAGACCGATCCTCCATTTTGTCTTGTCTTCTCGCAGACCTCGGCTGGAGACCGTTGATGCGGCTATGTCATCGCCTGCTCCTGATATTGCGTAGTTCCTTTGTTCGGATTAAAGGGCCGTTCCTTTGTCCCGGCCCGCAGAACGTCGATCGCGTCGCGCACAGGTGCGGTCAAGGCCGGCCGTCGCTCTTGGCTTACGGCTGACTGGACGTCGCCAGGCCGCGCCTTGACAGCGCCGAGCACGGCGCGAGGATCAGGCAGGTCGGGCGTCTGCATCGCCGATCCTCGTCATCTCGAAGGCGCGTCCTTTGGCCAGCACCGCCCAGGCGATGCGGGCAAGTTTGTTAGCGAGCGCGATTGCGAGCACATTGTGGTGTAGCCGCTTCTTGGCGGTTTCGATCCAGGACGTAAACCCGTAACGTTCCCAGTTTTTTATTCTGACCAGCACGACCCATGCCGCTTGCACGAATAAAACGCGCAGGTAGCGATTGCCACGCCTCGAGACTTTGCCAAGGATCGTACGGTCTCCCGTCGAGATCTGTTTGGGCACCAGTCCAAGCCAGGCGCCGAAGTCGCGGCCTTTGGAGAATAGGTCTCCAGTGCCGATCGCGGCCACCATGGCGCTCGAAATAATTGGCCCGATGCCAGGCACCGTCATCAGGCGCGAGCATGCCTGATCTTGACGGGCAAGAGTTTCGATCTCTTCAGATAGGCCATTGATGCGCTGATCCAGGCGGCGCCAATCGACTGCCAACTCCTCGATGACACGCAACATGCGTGGCGATAACGTAAGCGACATGACCCTTGCAGTCCTCCACGACATTCGGACGGCTACACAGGATTAGCTTTTCCGAGCGCGAGAACGAAGGGTCCCCTTTCGCCACTTGGGCCCAAACCGAACGAGTTGGCGGGCTGACTCAAGTTCCTTGAGATAAAGCCGCTGCCGTTGCCCGGCTGACAGCAGCAGTAACTCGCACACTGGGAGTCAGGGGGCCTGATCGGGCGGCGGAAAGAGCACGATAGCTGATATCCCAAACTTCTCGGGACAATTCGCGCCCTGTATGGAAATATAGGGACTGCGCCCCTTGAGCAACCTATCGACCTCCACCTCACCGTAATTCAGTCGGGCCATGTAGGTGTTGAGGCTCTTCCCAGAGGCATCCGCACGGGCCAACAGTTGTTCGATGATGTCTCTATCGGGGTGGCGCTGCTCCCAATCCACAGCCAAGTCGATGTCACCTACTTCGGGGGCTTCACTCGCATATGATCCGAACGCGCGCACCCGCTTGACCCGGAAGACAAGCTCGTCTCGCGCATTGATTTCAGCAACACGCTCCAGCATCTGTGTGACTAGGTCGTCCGCCCTCGCCCGCGGAATCCTCTTTACGAAGCGGGCCACGCATAGCCGGGAGCCGAGTTTCGTAACCGAGTAGCCTGACTTCGATGCTGATCTATCTTGTTCTGCTCTTGGCTCGGCAAATCCCGCGTCGACGATGGCTCGTGTGACCAACTCGGCTTGAGTTCTAGGGACACCAAGCTCAGTCTCCACCTCGGCAACGGTGAAGCTTGCGCCGTTCCGATAGTGGCGAAGGAAATTGCGGATTTCGATCAGCGGAATTCCCGCTACCTTATCAAGCTTGTTGACTTCCACAGCCTTAGTTACCCCTTTCAACTCCACCGCCAGGATCAGCAGCGGGTTCGATTTTAGAGTCGTAGCCATGCATGGTCAAAAGAGCCAAGAGGTTCGGACCGTCCATCAAGGTTAGCAGCTTGTTTGTCGCTTATTCATATGCAAGCCGCTGCCGCGAACCGCCCAATCCCCGCGAAAACCGAAGGTCCTTAACGAGACCGAGTTGCGACCACAGGCCACCTCCCGATGCCCGCAAGAGACTCTACGAGAGTCACTTGTGCGATTGCTCGCACGCGGGTGGACCTGCTCAGGCTGGGCCAAACAAGTCCCTCGGGCTTCCTATGGGCCTCCACGGGGTTAGAGAGACGCACGCCGGCTGAATACGCCCCACCGCTTTGTTACGCTCGCCCCAGTCACATTAATGCCACATCCGGAACCTGTGTCGCCGTCTCCGCGAAATCTGTGGTGTCGTGGCTCTACAGGACTCTGAGGAGTCCGCTGGTGGCCGTTTGGGGCGCCGCCACCCAAGTCGCCGCACGCCTCCACAGGCGATTCCCGAGTCACCGTCAGGCCCTACAGGTCGATCCAGCACAAGGCCGGACGACCTCGACTGCCCAAGGGGCCGTGCGGAGGCCTCCCTGAGCCGAGAGACCCGCCAGCCTCAACATTTGTTCTACGTTAGGCCTGTCCCTGAGGCTGGGAATAGAGGCGACCGCCCTTATTCCATTGGTAACCCTTGGTGTACCCGTGAAACATTCGTATCCACCCGAGGTGCTTAATCGTCGGAGGTGTAAGCGTCTGCTTAGCGAAGAACGCGTTCAGTTCGGCGACATCACTCCGCAGCTTTGCGACCCTCGGTGTGTTCGGTGTCGGCATGGAAGGCTGGGTCAGCCTGATCAGCTCGGAAGGCATCACGAACTCGAACTTGAAGTTTTCGAGCACGTTGGCTCGAGTGATGCCGTGCTCCGCAGCAATCTCCAAGAGCTTCGTCGTGGCCCGATAGCGGCAGCGCTCATCCCATGCCAGCGTCTTGGCGTACACGTATTCCGCCATCCGCTTTATCTCGGCATCATTGAGGGTGTCGCGGAGCGGCGCCTTTGGTTGCTTTGGCTCCCGCTTGATCAGCGCTTCAGCTTCTCGCAGCGTACGGTCCAAATCTGCAAGGACGTGCACCGCCCTTCGACTGACCTCGCGCCGGTCTTTCGTTCCGAGAGACTTCTTGAGATAGGCTTGCTTGTTCTTCTTGGCGCCTACCACGCGCGCCACGGCGACCTCAAGCTTCTGTGGCACCTTCCGTTGAACGCACCAGACACCAGCAGAATTCTTGATCAGATAAGGCATCGCGCGCATCAAAAGCTACCATCATTTGCTACCAGTCAAGGGTAGCAAAGCTTTTGATTTGTGGATGTTTCTGAAATCTCAACGCTTCTAGAGCCGCTGGCGCTCCCTAGGGGAATCGATCCCCTGTTTCGGCCTTGAGACGGCGGCAGTCGTGTCCCTGGTGCCGCGGAGTGATGGAAACGTCGGGCTGATGGGAAAACGAGCGTGGCGCCATTTACCGATGCCGCCAAGGGATCACCTTTGATCTGGTTCGCGACCGATCTCGCGGGGCGGCCACACGAAATCGTCGGCAGCGACGACTTCGGATGAAGCAGGCCAACCTCCCCTCCCGACGAGTTAACGGCGCCGCACTCATGAAAGTTGGGCGCCGTCGCTTGCATTTCTACGGTCGCGGCGACGAAGGGTCGGGAATGCAGGCTCGCCGAGCCGAAGCTTCGCCGATCAATAAAGGCTCGTCGTGAGTCCCGCGCGAACTCTTTGCAAGAGGGTTTCGTCCTTGCCGTTCCGGATCGTGACGGTCGCGGTCAGGCCGGATACAAGTGGGACTGTGGGCGGCACCACCTTGTCGATCGCAATCCGGACCGGCACGCGCTGCGCCAAACGCACCCAGGTGTAAACTCGATCGACGTTGGGCAACCCCCTGCGAGGAGGCGGCTGCGTTAGATGTGGCCTATGATTGGCGTGGAGTAGCCCATCAGTGTTGCCTCGGCGCGGTCACCAACGCACAGCAGTGCCGGTTTCGTCTCTTCGAAATAGCCGTCAATCCGCCATCCTTTGCTGGAGAGTGGCCTTGTTCGCACCCAGCGCGACAAAAATCGAAGGGGTCGATGATTTACAAAATGTCACCCTTGTGGACGAATTGGTTGTCTACAATTCGCAAATCCCTGATTTGACCGGAAATCGCGACGCTCTCAAAGTGCCGACCAAATAGGCGGTCGTGCGCAATCCTCTGCCCCCCGGCCCGAAGGTCCTCGAAACAGCAGTCCTTGAGCATCTGGGAAAGCCCTAGAAACTGTGGGCGTCCAAGCCAGCTTTTGACGCAAGACAAGGCAGACCTTCGATCAACCTCCGCTAAGCTGCTGGAGAAATGCGGGGCAGCCTTATTATTCTCCGATTGGGGGAGTTGATGAGCCACCTCGTTGAAGAGGTCGATCGTGGGCAATGGACGCTATTGCACCCATGGCCTTATTGACGATCAAAGTGCTGGGTTCTCGTCGCAGACGTCGTCATCGACAATCGCACGCCACCCCGCCCCTTCAAGATCATCGTACTGGCCACTCTTGAGCGACCAAAGGAATGCGACAAGGCCGAGCAGGCCGAGCGCCAGCGCCAGCGGAACCAAGATTACCAGAATTTCCATTAGCTCAACTCCTTCACACCGCGATGCGCGCGAAGGGCGTTCAGTATTACCAGCAGGGATGAGCCCGACATCGCCGCAGCAGCAACCAGCGGCGCCGCCAGGCCCGCAATCGCTATTGGCACAACAAGGAAGTTGTATCCCACGGCCAGCCATAGATTTTGCCGCATCAGCCGGAGCGCCTTGCGCGAAAAGCCGATAGCAGCGACCACGGGAACTAGGCGGTCGCCAAGGAAAACCAGATCGGCCGTGGCCTGGCTCAAATGGGTGGCACTCACAGGAGACATAGACACATGCGCGGCCGCCAGCGCTGGCGCATCGTTCATGCCGTCGCCTACCATCATGACCTTCAAGCCCTGCCGCTTCAGCTCATCGATCCGCGCGATCTTGTCGGCGGGTGTGACACCGGCGCGCCATTCGTGAATTCCGAGTGACTGAGCAGCGTGTCGCACCGCTGTCTCACGATCGCCGGAGAGAATCTCAACGGCGACCCCCGCTCGTGCAAGCGCCGTCACCGCGGTGGCTGCATCCGCGCGCATGCGTTGTCGGACCGCGAAGACATGGCAGACCTCCCCATGACGGAAGGCAACGACGGAGGCTTCGGGATCCCTGCACAGGATTTCGTTGGCAGGGCGATCCGCGCCGCAGAACGGAGGCCGGCCCAGCTTGACCTCAAGCTCGCCGACATAGCCCCGCACGCCTTGACCTGCGACTTCCTCAATCCCGGCTAACGGATTCTTTGCACCCGACGCCCGGGCGACCGCGGCAGCGACCGGATGATGGCTGGAAAGAGCGACACGGCCGGCCAGCGCGAATTCGGCTTCCGAAATTTCCACCGCATTGGTGACGTCGAGCTCAGGCAAGGTGAGCGTTCCCGTCTTGTCGAATACGACCCTGTCGACTTCGGCCAGCCGTTCGATAGCATCACCCGAATTGAGCAGCACGCCGGAGCGGAACAGGGCGCCCGAGACCACAGTCTGCACCGCAGGTATCGTCAGTCCCAGTGCACAGGGGCAAGTGATGATGAGAACCGCGATCGCCGTGACGATGGCGTCGTGCCAACTGGCGCCGAATGCCACCCAACCCAGCATGGTCAGAAGTGCCGCCGCATGCACGACGGGGGCATAGAGCCGCGACGCCCGGTCGGCGAGCTGCACATATCGGGATCGCGCCTGTACGGCGTTCTCAAGCAGTCGGCTGATTTCGGCCAGCAACGTGCCCTCGGATGCCGCGGACACCCGCACGCGCAATGCACCGGAAAGGTTGAGCGTCCCCGCATAGACAGCGGTACCCGAATTGGCCTTCACCGGCAATGTTTCGCCGGTGATCAGGCTTTGGTCGATCTTGGACTCTCCCTCGATCACGGAGCCATCGACGGCCGAGCGCTCACCGGGACGCAGCAAGACGACATCTCCGGCCTGCACCGCGGCAATCGGTACTTCGCTGATCTCGTCCGCGCCGACAAATTTTGTCGCCGTTTCCGCTTTCAGCGCCGCGAGGTTTCCGGCGACCGCGCGCGTCTTGCGGCGCATGCTCTGGTCCAAGTAGCGGCCGGCGAGCAAGAAGGCGAGCAGCATCAGCGCCGCGTCGAAATAGGCGTGCTCGGCATGGTGGATGGTTTCAACCACCGACATCGCAAGCGCCAGCACGATACCGATACTGATTGGTACGTCCATGTTCGTGCTGCGCGCCCGCAGCGCGCGTAAGGCTGACCCGAAGAACGGCTGTCCCGCATAGGCTATCGCCGGCAATGCAATCAGCGCCGACAGCCAGTGGAAGAAGTCGCGCTGCTCCGGGATCATGTCGGTGACGTTGCCGGACCATACCGGAACCGACAGCATCATCACGTTCATCGCGCCAAAGGCGGCGACGCCGAGGCAACGCAGCAGAAAAGTCGCCTGCTCAGTCTCGAGCGCTTCGGCACGGAGTTGTTCGAACGGATAAGCTTTGTAACCGAGTTCAGCCAACCGATCGATGAAGCGGGTCGGATCGTGTGCCCCTTGCTTCCATTCCAACGCTACTCGACGGTCGGTTAAATTGACGCGCGCCAGCGTGACATCCGGAAGCGCGGAAAGACCGCGTTCGATCTTGGACATGCAGCCGGCACAACTCACGCCTTCGACCGCAAGATCGATATGCGACACCCCGGAATCCAGGTCCCTGACATAGTGTGAAAAGTCTCGCGCCGCCTGCATGACGTTGCCTTCCTAGTTCAGTAGAACGCGATTCTTCGACAGGAACATCCGCTGCCCTGCAGAAACCCCCTCGAGCACCAGATCCCATTGCCCCGGCGCAATCGCCCGCGCGCTTCCCCGATAGATGCCGATCTCCACCTCGGCGAGGGTCACAGGCAAATCGGCGCGCCGGTCGGTGGGCCGTTCGAACCGCCCCTGAAACGTCAACCCCGACATCGGCCGGCCGCTGCTATCGCGCGCTTCGATCTGCAGCGTCGCGCCGCCCAGGCCGCTGCGCTCAACATGCGCATCGACTTTCCAGTTACGCGCGTTCTGATCGCGGGCCGCCGTGATCTGCTTTTCATAGGCGAGGCTTGCGCTATAGGCGCTGTCGACCTCGGTGCCCGGTAGCGTCTGGATGGCAAACCGCATCATGACGAGGTTGACTCCGACCACGACGCCAAAGAACGCGACCAGCATGAAAAACACCTTGCGTCCGGTGAAAGCCTTGGGTGCCTGCGACTCGTTCATCTGAAATCCCTTCCGGACCTCATGGCGTCACGAAATTATCGGTGGCGGATGCCACATCGCCGAGGCCAACATCAGTGACGCGGAAATGTACCGGGACCGACCTCTCTGGATTGCTTGAGGCAGGCGCCGTAACCAGCAACCGCAACTCAGTGGTCTGATCGCGCCCCAGCATGATCATCGGCCGCTCCGGGGTCACGGAATCGACGCCGACGACATGGACCGTTGCGTTAACCGGGCCGTCAATATCGATCGCTATGACGCGGTCGAAGCCCCGCTTGTTCAACAGGCGAACCGTATAAGCATTGCGGATCGACCCGTCACTCAGCTTCACAGTGATTGGATTGCGGTCGTGCAGCACGTTGACGTCGAGCAGCGATCGCGTCAGTAGCGCATAGAGCATCAACGCGCCAACGCTGGCGATCATGGCCGAGTAGACGATCGTGCGCGGCCGCACGATGCGATAAACCGGCGGCTTGCCGGCCTGACGGCGCTGAATATTGATATCGTTGTCATATCCGATCAGGCGGGTTTCCCGGCCGATCTTTTTCATCACGGTATCGCAAGCGTCGATGCACAGGCCGCACTGGATGCAATCGAGCTGCGCGCCGTCGCGAATATCGATCCCGGTTGGACAAACTGCAACGCACTGGTAGCAATCGATGCAGTCACCGACCGGTTCGCCAAGCGCGCGTAACTCATTCGCCTTCTTCAGCGACGTGCGCCTTTCGCCGCGATCATATTTGTAAGTGACGTTGAGCGCCCATTCATCGGTTAGTGCGGCCTGTATGCGCGGCCATGGGCACATGTAGACGCAGACCTGTTCGCGCATGAAGCCGGCGAGCAGATAGGTCGTCGCCGTCAGGATAGTGATGCAGATGTAGGCCAGCATGGGCGCCTGGAACGTCACCAGCTGTTTCACCAGAGTCGGCGCGTCGTTGAAATAGAGCACCCAGGCGCCGCCGGTCCACCACGAGATCATCAGCCAGAGCGAATGCTTCAACAGGATCTCGGCAAAACGGTCCAGCTTCATCGTGCCCCTGGCCGCGTCCTTGCGCATGCGCTCGCGGCGGTCACCCTCGATCAGCCGCTCGAGGGCGTAGAACAGGTCGGTCCATACCGTCTGCGGGCAGAGATATCCGCACCAGATGCGGCCGCCCAGCGAGTTCATCAGGAACAGCGTGATCGCAGCGGTGATTAGCAGCCCGGTGAAGTAGTAGACTTCCTGCGGCCATAGCTCGATGAAGAAGAAATAGAAGCGGCTGTTCGGCAAGTCGACCAGCACCGCCTGGTCGGGCACACCGAGGCCGCGATTCCAGCGCACGAACGGCAGAAAGTAGTAGACGCCGAGACAAAATGCCATCACCCCCCATTTTATCCAACGAAAAGTACCCGAAACGCTTTGCGGAAAGACCTTCTTCTGCGCCACATAAAGCGGCCCATCGTCTTCAAGCAGCAGGTCGGCAGGTTTCGCGGGCTTGTTCATCGTTGCGGTCGATCTCATGTCCAGCGTGGACTTTAGGCTCGCCCCTGCAACCGCAATTGATCCACCTCAAAAGCCGCGCGCAAACTTCCCGGCGCGCGGCTACTTGCCCCCGCCGAGCGAGTGGACATAGACGGCGAGTGCCTTGATCGTAGAGGGATCGAGACGACCGATCCAGGCCGGCATGACACCAGCGCGACCATTGCTGATCGTCTCGACCAGTGTCGCCTCGTCCGAGCCGTAGAGCCAGATCTTGTCGGTCAGATCGGGCGCCCCGAGTTCCTGATTCCCTTTGCCTCCGTCGCCATGGCACGCCGCACAATTATCCGCGAAGATTGTCGCGCCAACCGTCTTGTCGTAGCCCGTGTGAGTCGACAGACCGGACAGTGACCGGACGTAATTGGCAACGATGACGATCTGATCCTTCTTCAAAACTCCATCCTTGCCAAAGGCCAACATGGCGTTTTCGTGGGCCTTTGGATGCCCAGAACGCACACCGAA
Source organism: Bradyrhizobium sp. CCGB12 (assembly GCF_024199845.1). Classification (NCBI taxonomy): domain Bacteria; kingdom Pseudomonadati; phylum Pseudomonadota; class Alphaproteobacteria; order Hyphomicrobiales; family Nitrobacteraceae; genus Bradyrhizobium; species Bradyrhizobium sp. CCGB12. The sequence goes on from NZ_JANADO010000001.1 coordinate 6,011,422, forward strand.
CTGGATCGTCTGCATGATCTGGTCGAGCGACCCGCCCCACAGCCATTCGTCATCATTCAGGTTGGGATACCCCTTGGCACCGGCGCCGCCGCTGCCGTGGCAAGGCGCACAGTTGTCGCCGAACACCGTCTTACCGCGTGCCCGCGCCAACGCCAACAAGGCTGGATTCATCTCGATCTCTGCCAACGGCGCTGCACCGAGCGCGACCATCTTGTTGCCGCGAATTTTCTCAAGATTTGCACGCTCGACGGCAACGTCCGCGCGCGACGAGTAATTCAGCACGCCAGTGGTGTGGCTCCACAGCAATGGCCACGCCGGATAAACGACCCAATAGCCGACCGCCCACACGATGGTCAGGTAAAACGTGATTACCCACCATCGAGGCAGCGGCGTATTCAGTTCCTTGATGCCGTCCCACTCATGTCCGGTGGTGGTCTTACCGGAGACTTTGTCGAAATCGCTGTGTTCAGTCATGATCCCGCCACTCCTCGCGCAGCGGCATTTTCGCTGCCTCGTCGAATGCGGCCTTGTTGCGTGGCCAGTACGCGTAAGCCACGATCGCGAGGAAGACTCCCACAAAGATGGGTGTCCAGAAGGTCGTGACGAAATCGGATGTGAAATTCTGGACTGTTGGAATGGCTTTCATCGTGCTCTCTCGACGAAGGTTGGTTCAGCGAAGATTGGCTTTTTCGTTGTAGAGCTTGAAATCGACCAGCGTGCCCAGCATCTGCAAGTACGCGACCAACGCGTCCATCTCAGTCGGCGCGCCCGGCTTGCCGTCGAAATTTCTTGCAACAGCCCTCGGATAGCGCTTGTTGAACGCATCAACACCGGCATTGTCGGGGTCGGCCTGTGCCTTCAGATCGTTGACTGCATTCGTGATCTGCTCGTCCGAATAGGGAACGCCAACGGTGCGGCTGGTGCGCAGATGATCTGCCGTACTCACGACATCGACCTCCGTCTGGGCGAGGAACCCATAACCCGGCATCACCGACTGCGGCACGATTGCCCGTGGATTCATCAGATGCGTGACGTGCCATTCGTCGGAGTATTTCGCGCCGACACGCGCCAGATCCGGGCCGGTGCGCTTCGATCCCCACTGGAACGGATGGTCGTACATGCTTTCGGCCGCCAGCGAATAATGGCCGTAGCGTTCGACCTCATCCCGCAACGGACGGACCATCTGCGAATGGCAGAGATAGCAGCCTTCGCGGACATAGACGTTGCGACCAGCGAGCTCCAGTGGTGTGTACGGCCTGACGCCGTCGACCGCTTCGATGGTGCTCTTGAGATAAAACAGCGGCGTGATTTCGACGAGACCGCCTATGGCGATGACTGCGAGAATTCCGCCGATCAGGGTGATGGAATTCCTCTCGAAAATCTGGTGCCTGCTCCAGAAAGACATCTAGTCGCTCCTCATTCCGCTGGCTGAAGAGCGACCGGCGACTGCACTTCCGTTTCGTTGATACGCACCGTCATCCAGAGATTATAAGCCATGATCAATGCACCGATGAGGAACAACGCCCCGCCTGCGGCTCGGATCGCGTAAAAGGGATGCATCGCCTCTACGGACTCGATGAAGGAATATTCAAGGAATCCGAGCGAGGTGTAGGCACGCCACATCAGGCCTTGCAGGATTCCAGAAACCCACATCGCGGAGATGTAGAGCACGATGCCGATGGTCGCGATCCAGAAATGCCAGCTAACGAGCTTGAGGCTGTAAAGGCCCTTACGATCCCACAGCCAGGGAATCAGGCAGTACAGCGCGCCAAACGAGACGAAGCCGACCCAGCCGAGCGCGCCGGAATGAACGTGACCGACCGTCCAGTCGGTATAGTGGCTGAGCGAATTCACCACCTTGATCGACATCAGTGGCCCTTCGAACGTCGCCATGCCATAGAATGCAACCGATACGACGAGCATGCGGAGCACAGGGTCGGTGCGAAGCTTGTCCCAGGCGCCCGACAACGTCATGAGGCCGTTGATCATGCCGCCCCAGGACGGCATCCAGAGCATGATCGAGAACGTCATGCCGAGTGTCTGCGCCCAATCAGGCAGCGCCGTGTAGTGCAGATGGTGGGGCCCGGCCCAGATGTAGAGGAAGATGATCGCCCAGAAGTGGATGATCGACAGCCGATAGGAATAGACCGGCCGCTCGGCGCGCTTCGGAATGAAGTAGTACATGATGGCAAGGAAGCCGGCGGTCAGGAAGAACCCAACCGCGTTGTGGCCGTACCACCACTGGAACATGGCATCCTGCACGCCGCCCCAAGCGATATACGACTTCGAGCCCCATACGGATACTGGCAACGCGGAATTGTTGCCAAGATGCAGCACGGCAATGGTGACGATGAAGGCGAGATAGAACCAGTTCGCGACAAAGATATGCGGTTCCCTGCGCTTGATAATGGTCATCAGGAACACCAGCAGATAGGCCACCCAGACGATCGTCAGCCAAAGGTCCGCGTACCATTCCGGTTCGGCATATTCCTTGGATTGGGTGACGCCGAGCAGATAGCCGGTGCCAGCGATCAAAATGAAGAAGTTGTAACCGATCACGACGAACCATGGCGCGAGATCGCCCGCGAGACGCGCGCGGCAGGTTTTCTGTACGACATAGAACGAGGTTGCGATCAGCACATTGCCGCCGAACGCGAAGATCACTGCGGACGTATGCAAGGGTCGCAGACGGCCAAAGCTGGTCCATGGCAGGTCGAAATTGAGCGCCGGCCAGGCAAGCTGCGACGCGATGAGCAGCCCGACTGCAAATCCGGCGATGCCCCAGAACATCGCCATCACGGCCGAAAATTTGACAGGCGCCATATTGTAGTTGGGCCGACCGTTGATCTCCCGGGGCGGGAGGACCGCTGGACGCTCGTAATATCGGTTCACGATCGCAAAGACAGCCCACAGGCTGGCTGCGCACGCCAGGGAGGCGTGAAAGGCGAATGCCGTATCCAATGCCTTGGCCGCGGCGACGAGGCAGAAAAACGCGGTAACGGCAAACACCAGCATCAGGCCGGCTTCGCCGTGTGTCATCGATTTTTCGGCTTGAGACTGATTCATGCGCGGACTTCTCTTCTGCGAAGGTCAGCCCCGAATGATCACAACCGGGGCATCATCGAATTGATCGAGGTCAAACTCCGGCGAATTTGCGTGTGTTGAGCGCTGTCAGCGTTAGCAGCACGACGCGATCGGCACGCATATCCGTACGGCCGCGCGATGCTTCCGTTCGATCGCACGCAGCCGCGTCGCAAGCTGCGGGGGCTCTTCGAATTCCGCCGCCAGGCATTCATCCAGCGCGTCACCGGAAATCCGACGCCCCGTCAAAAGCCTGTAAAGCTCCGGGGGCGACAGATTGAGATCCCGCGCAATCTGCTCGAACTCAGCACGGTCCATGCCTCGCAGCTCATTCGCGCGGGAGAACCGGGCGACGAAGGCTTTTGCCCAACCGACCAGAGCGCTGGCTCCACGCAACTTATCTGTCTGACCGGAAGCATTCGCCATTTGGGTCTCCAGGGTGATCCCGCAGCAATGCCAGTTCGGATGACAGGAAGCACCTTGATTCAAGTCAATCAGATTGCGCGGGCTAAACCGCCTTGCTGAAATGCGCCGCATTGGCGCGCCTGTGCGGATCGAATGCTGCCGCGATCACCCGCACCACGCAGCGGCCGGTGTCGGTCGCCGTCACGACGCGGCCCTCGATTCGCACCAGGCCGTCTTCGACCAATGGCCGCAGCAGTGCGAGTTCCTCGGCAACGTCCATGTTCGGCGCAGTGATATCGAGGTCGGCGCGAAAGGCGCACATCAGGCTTTCGATTGTATTAGCGCGTTGCTTCTCCGCGACATCGAGCCGGCATCCGCGCGCCGCGGCCAGGCGGCCATCCGCAATGGCACGAACATAGCTTGGAGCGTCCGAGATGTTCTGGACATATCCGTCCCTGAACCGCGAAATAGAAGACGCGCCAAAGCCGATCAGGGTTTCCCTGCTGTCGTCGGTATAGCCCTGGAAATTGCGGTGCAGCTTCCCCGACGCCACGGCCCGCGCCAACGCATCACCCGGTTTGGCAAAATGATCGATGCCGATCTTCAAAAAGCCGTGGCGCTGGAAGTTCTCGGCGATGGCCTCGGCCTGGTCGATACGTTCCTCTACGCCGGGAAGCATCCTCTCATCAATGGAGCGCTGATTGGCCTTGAGACGCGGCATATGGGCGTAGCCGTAGCAAGCGATGCGGTCCGGCGAGAGCATTGCGACGATCTCGCAGGTCTTGCGGAGCGTGGCGACGGTCTGCAGCGGCAATCCGTAGATCAGGTCGAAATTCAGATTGCCGATGCCGGCAGCTCGCAAGCGCAAAACGGCGGCAGCGACGTCCTGCATCGGCTGCCATCGGCCGATCGCCGCCTGCACCCACGGATTGACGTCCTGCACGCCCAAGCTGACGCGGTTGACACCAAGCTCATTCAGGCTGTCTGCCAGCAACGATGTTACATAGCGGGGATCGAGCTCGATGGCGTGCTCGAAACCGGGTTGGAGAATGAAATGTCGGCGCAGGACTGTCATCACCGATGCTAGGCCGTCGGCGCCCAAAATGCTGGGCGTTCCACCACCCCAGTGCAGTCGCGCAATGTGAACCGACGTTGTCAGACTGTCGCTGACCAGCGCAATCTCGCGCTCCACTGCCGCGCGATAGGCGCGGACGACGTTCTCGCGCAGCGCTTTCTTGGCATTGCAACCGCAATATAGGCAGAGTTCGCGGCAGTACGGCACATGCAGATAGACCGAGACGGCCTCAGCCATATCGAGATCGCGCAGCCACCGACGCTGGTCGACGCACCCCACCGCAGGCGTGAATTCGGCCGCCGTTGGATAAGACGTATATCGCGGCACCTGCAATCGAGCGTATTGGCGTACGATATCGTTCACGGCAGCGCTCCTCAGGCCGGCAGACGACGTTGAACGGGAAATGCCTGGGATCAGAGCGGCCGGCGTTTTGCATTGGCCTGTTGGGCCACGTTCTTCGGACGAGTCTGCGAATCGCCCCACGCCAAAACAGCGGCAAAGACGACGAACATGGTGACCACGCTTGCAGCAACGAGCATTGAATCGACGGGCATCAGTGACCTCCTTCGGGTTGAGGAATGATGCCTACTCAGAACAAACCGTCTTTGACCTGCATCAATCGGAAGGGAGTTACCGCGCAAAAATGCGCCACAAGGCGAAGCGATCGCGTATCCTGGCTATCTGTCTGCTGGCACGATCGCGCGAGACAAACGGAGATCAGTGTCCATGACTGCTCTCGCCAGGTGGCGAGCACCCGGTCCTCTGCGGTTACCGCGCCTCTCTTCCATGAAACTTTGGGAAGGGCACGTCCGTTTTTTGGTGATGCGCCAGCCGCCGTTCATGCGCTCAACGAGTTACTGCGAAAAGTCGAAGTTGGAAACGCGGGCGGCCAAGCTCTTGGTGCGCTCGGCCCAGTTTCGACCGTTCGTCGCTAAAATAGCCATGTCGCGCTTGAGCTCCGGCATCGATGTGACTCCGTCCAGATATCTAACCAGGATCTACAGTACTGTGATTTGGAAATTCACGTGCGAGACAAAGGTGATTCTAACGGCGCTTACCGCCACATGGAGGGCGCCTCGCGAAGCGCTTCGGTGCCGATCTGTTTGAGGCTGTCGGGGCTTCTCTCACCTCTGGTGGCAGCCTCTAGAAGTCTAGACGCGACATGCGCGCGCGCGCCAATTTCGTTTCGCGAAACATTCGCGCAGACCTCCTCCAGGACAGCGCGTAGAAGCTCGGTAGTAGCGGCATCGAACATTGAAGATCTCCCCCAACCCCGTGTAGGGAAGATAATAGAGATTGCACCTTTCGAAATTCAAGTGAGTTGCTCACACGGACTGCAAACCCCTTCTCGAGCGTCCGCACGACGTGCTTCAGCTCTTTGCCGCTTTGCCCACCGCATTCTATCGCGCTTGAATAATGCAAGGATGCGTTCATGCCGCCTAAATTCCGCATCAGAATACATCTCACGACGGATTCCACCACCCCAACCAAATCGGCTGTTTTCGCTCCATCAATCCGCCGGTGATCCTTCGGTTACGCAATCTGTCAATCGGCGTTCAATTGCAGGCCGAATGACACCCTATCCAGTGAACATAGGATACCTACCAGTCCCATGGACCCTCCTCAGGCTCCAGCCGCGGAATTACTCCTTCTGCTCTCGGAAGTGGTGGATCAGAGTCTCCTTTGCGACCTTGAACTTCGATGCTGGGACTATGAGGCTGTCATGTACAGGGAGGAGACTCTGGAGCTGATCATCACGCATTAGCGTTAGCATTGCACCGATAATGGCTTCGCTCTCAATGTACAGAAAGTCGCCGTAGCCAGGCACGCGGCCTGACTGAAAGCGTTTAAAGGTTTGGTGGAGAATGAGGTTAGTCGGGTACTTGCATTCTTTTTCTCGATCAACTCCAACCAAGCTCCTTCCTGCACTGTTTCGGGTGCAACCATTATTGGCATCTGCCGCGCATGCCATCCAACTTTCCCGATCAACCCGGTTGTCCGCCACCAGCGCCTTGGGACGAAGCCAAAGCACCGCCCCGACCTTTGCCGCGCCGCGAGTCACAAGTGATGCGTTGCAGCGGCCATGCGCTCCTCCTCCAGCGAAGCCTTTAACAGCGCACGAGATGATTCCAATCCAGCCGCCGAACAGAGCGCTAGGAGCGACTTGTAGGCAGCGATTTCGAAATGTTCGAAGGCATTGTTGGCGAAAGTGTTCTTTGGAATTTCGTCACCCGCCATGGAATGTGCCATCGCCACCGCGTTCGTGGCGATCGACTGCGTCGCATCCTTGAGGGCGGACGAGCTCTCGCCACAAGCGTCGAGGCATTGCTCAAGCCGCCGCAACTGAGCGTTGGACTCCTGAAGATGAGCGGCGACCTTCGACTTTTCGGGGTAGTCGTCCAGCCGTTCCGACTGCCGCTCCATGAGCTCGCGCGCCTGCGTTTCCATCGCGTGGGCGTTCCTCAATCATCCCAGCACAAGAATGTCCCGCGCCGTGTGTGCCATTTGTCTCTCCTAGATGCCGTGTTGATGGGCGGACAACCGGAGGAAAGTTGTGTGGTTTCTCCACGTCTTCTCTTGGGCTCGCCTGGAGCACGTCCCAGGAGCGGATTGCGCTGCCCGACGCTTCTAGCGTTGAAAATTAACAAGAATTCTTAACGGACAACTCGATTGTTTACCAGAGCCGTTACACACTTCGTCAGCGCAATCGCACGGGCTACCACACCGTTCCGAACGGAATTATTCCGGTCGCGATCATGTGATCCAAGGCTCCCTCACGTACGCGAAGCTCGTCGATCGCTTCCTCTAGTCCGCGTTTGTAGTGTCGGATCTTTCGCTTCGCGCTTTCGTCAGGAGCAGAGCGTTCTGCCTCTTCAAATATCGCAAGGTCCTGCCGTCGGTAGCCGACGCTCCTTTGCAACTGCTCCTTCCAAAACCACGGATTAAAATCCAATCCCACGATCGCGCCTATCGTCTTGCTCAACACGCCGAACGGATAGACTGCCGCATAGGTACCATCTGATCTAACCATGCGATCAAATAACTTCTTGACGCAAGTGTCGCCCTCGGTTGCAACGTAGCGAAGCACCGTGTCGTCGACTTGGATAAATGGGGTACCTTTTTCGTCCGTGTCTGCACGCATGAAAGCTACCCACTTCTCATTTGCAACAGCGTGTTGATACCCCGTACCAATGAATTGTTGATCTTCGTGATGAATGTTGCCGCGCGTAACGTAGCCCCGACATAGAGCCCCCTCCGCGAGGAGCTTCAATGCGGTGAAGTGACAGTAATGAATGAGGTTGATCACACCAGCTGGCGATGCTTCCACTGAAACCACCACGCAGTCGGAAATTTGCGTCAACTTGAGATCGATATCTGGGGATACGCGCCGGGAGTTTGGACACACGCTTGGAAAGAATTTCTGCTCCGACGACCCTAAAAGCTTTGCGAGTTTGAGTGGTCGCGAAAGGTCCCGTCCAGCTCCTTCTTCAGCCTTCACCATTGCCGAGAAGCCGATGATATCCACGAAAGCGATGAACTTGTCTTTCATCTGACACTCACGAAACGCAAAGCATTCCACTGGAATCTGGCGTCACCTCTATGCCTCGCGCCCTAAGAGTCGCCAGTAGACGTGGCGTCGGCGCAATCTCGTGGTTCTGCCTGAAGGGCGGCTTGCACCGGTGGCACAACGGTATGCCCCATTCAGCGACGTTCTGGCCATCGTATATGTGCGGGCCACAACGGAATTCGCCCCCGCAGCATTTGCAGTCCATCAAGAACGCGTCCTCCGATCCAACCTTTCTGATTCGCATAGGTCGTGCCTCCGGTCGCATCAGGTCGTAGAGTCTACGTGATTCGTTGCTCAATTTTTAGAGGGCAGAAACGCGAAGGGTATGGCGTGGGTGTTGGCTCACGAACTCCCCCCGCACCCCACGACTGTCCGGGCGCCCATGCTATTCGATGAGTTGCGATACAGGTTGGCACTACGAAAGCAGCTCAGGCTACACCGCGCCATGTCCAGCGCTTACGTGGAGATGCCTGCCGACCCTGAGCCGACAGGTGACGAACCCCGCTACAAGTACGCGATGGGCAAGCAGCTGAACATAGAGACCGTCTCCATAGACGCGTTCCGCTCCAGTTACCTCATTGAGCAGGGGTATATCTACCACGTGCCGGTGCCCGAGGATGACGCGAGCTGGGAGCAGCCACGCTATACCTCGGAGCGAATCCTCACCGCCGCAGTGTCTGTTGAGACAACGCCCCTCACAGTGACCAGCTGGCCATAATAGTTCAGGACTTCCGGAGGCGATATTGTTTTGCTCTGAGCGTCGGCACGAGCCGCAGAAGCACCCGCCATAAGAGCAAAGAGCAGAGCAATTGTTCTTATCAACATCGTCTCCGAAGCCTCGCCAGCCAAGTTAGCCAATTTGTGGAGTACACCAAGCAGTAGGCAAGCAACCTCCTCTACTTTCGTCTCGTATACTCGACTAATTGGGCCCTCACGCGAGGGTATTGCCCGGAGGCTGCCGCACAGCTTTCCGCGTGTACCCAAGCAACCTACGCCGAGAGGGTGAGCAGGAGCGCAAACCGCTCAAAGGCAAATCGAACGCGAAGGGCAGCTACGCGGCCTTCAATCCGCGCGGACTCCCGACCCACTCGCTTTACGGATCTTAGGGACTTACCCGCTGAATGGCAGTCTAGGATGCCAGCAACGAGCACGCATGCGATGCGGCCGTTACGCCCGGAATGTTCCTCAACCTTCTCCGCTTGGCCTTCGTTCGGCCCTTAGGCTTAGAGGCGCCATCCAAATGCAGGTGCGTGCATTGACGGCGTGCACGCTGGGGGGACGACTGCCGTGGCCGCGCCGCTCCCTAGGGGAAACACCAACAAGGACCAAAAGCCACTGAAATAACTCGCCTTTTTGCCAAGCCTACAGCCTGCCGTGTAGCAGACTTGCAGCGTAGCGTCGAGTGTCCTCAAAGAATCCTCGCAGCCCATGTTGTTTACCGTTGGTGTTGCCTACCCACGGCGGGACGAAGAGCAATATCAACAGTAGACTTAGCCGGATCCTGCACGCCACAATTGTCTAACCGTTTCGAATCGGTTTTAAGTTCGAACGGATGTTTGACTTATAGATTTGGCTGTGAGCATCACGGATTGATTTTACCTGATTACGCACTCCACAGGCTTGGTTGGAAAGCCTTCCAAGATTTATGCGTGGCGATAGTCGAGGAGCGACTTCAGCGCCCCATACAAACTTTTCTGCCTTCCCAAGATTCTGGCCGCGATGGCGCGTTCCTGGGTCGATGGGATGGTACCGGCACAAAAGAATCCACGATTCAATGCAAATTCACATCCAAAGAGAATGCCAATTTATCGCTCTCGATGCTTGCAAATGAATTGCCGAAAGCAGCACGCCTCGCCAAAAAGGGACTCGCGGACGATTACATAATTCTAACTAATCATCCAGTCACCGGCACAAGCGAACTAAACATTAAGGCGGCATTTGAGAAAGCAGGAGTAGGACGTTGCCGCGTATTCCATCGGGACTGGATAATTAGCAGAATACATAATTCAGGCCGCCTTCGAATGATGGTGCCTCGCTTGTACGGGCTTGTTGACTTAAGCAGCGTTCTGGATGTTCGCGCATACCAGCAGGCCCAACTGATATTGAGCGAAATGGGCGACAATCTTCAAAAGCTGGTCGTAACCGATGCTCACCGCAAAAGTGTTAGAGCAGTCAGTGAGTTTAACCTCGTTCTCCTATTGGGAGCGCCTGCCGCCGGCAAATCAACCATTGGTGCGAGCCTCGCGTTAGGCGCCAGCGATATTTGGAAATGCTCTACTATCAAATCAACATCGCCAGAGCACGTCGAGCATCACATCGATCCGAAGGGCGGCCAGTTTTTTTGGATCGATGACGCGTGGGGCAGCACACAGTACCAAAGAGATCGCACTGAACATTGGAATCAAGTTTTTCCGCTCATGCAGGGCGCAATGAAGCGCGGCACACGTTTCCTTATAACCTCAAGAGACTATATCTGGAACGAGGCGAAAACCGACCTCAAAATCCAGTCGCTTCCTGTCTTGGCCAAGAGCCAGGTAATTATCAATGTGCATCAGCTTACGGTCGAAGAGAAAGCTCGCATTCTTTACAACCACGTCAAGTTGGGCGATCAGGAGGATGACTTCCGAAAATCTATGAAGCCCTTCCTACCGGCGCTAGCCAAACGCGACGATTTCCTGCCCGAGTCAGCACGGCGACTTGGGACAACTCTTTTTACCGAGAGCTTGACTGAGACGGCAGATGGGGTCGCTGACTTTTTTGAACGACCAAAAGAATTTCTAGAGCAGACTATTGAAAACCTCTCGCCAGTTTGCAAGGCGGCCATTGCGTTGATCTTTCTAAACGGTGGAAAGGTTCGGTCACCGGTCCAGACGGCCCTGCTTCAACAACCGGCCCAAGCTTTTGGCGTAGCCGCCCCCCGCGTTCGCAATCAGCTTGAGGCGCTAAATCAAAGCATCCTAAGCAAGGCTGAGGATGAAGAGGGACCTTTCTGGACCTATCGCCATCCAACCATCAGCGATGCATTCGCCTCCTTTGTGGCCAAAAGCGCCGAACTCATTGAGATCTATCTGAGGGGTGCGCGGCCCGAGAGTATTGTGAGGGAAGTGGTTTGCGCCGGCCCAAACGTCCGTGGCGCAGCAGTGGTGGTCCCCAACTCCCTCCACGAACTGCTCTCTGATAGAATCGCAAGCCTATCTGGAATACAATTGGCCCAATTCATATCCTTTCGCTCAAACAAGCTTTTTACCAAACGCTTGATGAAGCTGCGGCCTGATCTTTGGAAGAGAATTGACGTTCTCTCGCGACCACTAAAGGACGATATCGACGTTGATCTTTTGTGCACACTTCACGCGCACGAACTATTGCCTGAGGACAGGCGCACCCAATTTGTGGAGGACGTCCGAGCAGCCGCGATCGAGGAGCTGGACGACAGTTTCATAGACTATCCCCCCGTTATGGAAGTTCTCACGTCGAGCGAGCGCGATAGTATACTTCAGGAAGTCGAAGGGGTCATAAGGAACGATCTTTCGGATCATATTACTCGCTTGCGCCGCGACTGGGATGAAGACAACGATCCCGAAAACCATTTCGACACATTGCGCGACGCGTTGAACCATTTCGCTCAAGCACTTTCGGATCGGTACGACCCTGACTCGCTATTTTCTCAGTGGGATACCTTTATTCGACGCGCGATCGACCAGATGCAAGATAGATACAACGCGCCTTCGGCCGCGTCGCCGCCTCTTCAACAGTCTGCAGCCAAGGAGGACTCCTTGGATGAGCTATTCAGGGACGTTGACGAATAGTTTTTGGCAATTGGTGGATATCGAGATGCACATCGAGAAAATTACTATCTCAAACTTCAAGGGCTTCCAGAACGCAGAGTTTGTGCCAAGTCGGTTCACATGCCTTGTTGGGGAGAACAATGCGGGGAAGTCTACCATTCTACAATCGATCGTTACCGCCCTAAATCGACCCGCGCAAATTTCTCCTGATCTCTTCTACGACAAACTTGTTCCTGTGAGTTTCAAAATCGAACTTGGTGGAATCACAGAAGAGCACCTTTTGAGGCTCGCGGTCGAGCACCGGGCTCGGATTTCCAATCTCATCTTAGACGGCAGGCTTGTTCTAACAGTGAAGTATAGCGTTGGCGAACGTGTAGACGTTAAGACCGAAATTCTTTTGCCAATTGAGGAGCGCTATCGCGACGAAGCAATCAATCTCATCTTTGCAAATAAAAGAGGAGGAGCTGTCCGGCAGGCGCTCGCGGAGAATTTCCCCGAGTTCATTGAAGGCTCCCCCGAAGCTCCCAACGTGACGAATGCCAAGCAATACCTAGCTCAAAAAATCAATGCACTGCCTAGGGATCATTTTACAGTCGTCGAGGGGCCGCTTCCGTCTGGAATGTCCGCTTCTATTGGTACGCTGCTTCCAGAGCCCATCTATATCCCTGCTGTGAAAAATCTAAACGATGAACTGAAAACGACTCAATCGACTTCGTTCGGTAGATTGCTGGGTCTACTACTGGAAGACATGACTCCTGACTTAGCAGAAATCAACACGGCACTTAAACAACTCGATTCGTTTTTCAATCGAGTAGAGCATGAAGGCGAAACCGTCGATGAGCGTCATGGCCTCGTTAAACAGCTAGAGAACTCTGTAGAAGGCTTTCTGAAGGAGACGTTCCCCCACGCAAAGGTAGAGGTTAAGGTCCCACCCCCTGAGCTGAAGACCATACTAAATGCCGCGCAGATTTTTATCGACGATGGTTCAAAGGATCTGGTCGAGAACAAGGGGGATGGAATAAAGCGGTCGCTGACGTTTGCTCTACTTCAATGCTACTCAGCACGTCTGGTGACGAAGGCTGCTGAGGATCACAATTCAGATTCTCCTGCCCTTCGGCCATTACTCTTCCTTTTTGAAGAACCAGAACTCTATCTTCACCCGAAGTCGCAACGAGTACTTTTTAACAATCTAGCTCGCATCTCCGCGCGATACCAAGTCGTTGTTACAACGCACTCGCCTCTTTTCTTCGCCCCCAGCATTACCGCGTCTTTTGTCCGCGTCTCGAAGCATCCATCCGATCCAAAGCCGGTCGGCAAGCTTCATCACGTTAATTTCGATTTGGATCCTGGAAGCGCAGAAGTATTCAAGATGGCTCGCTTTGAAAATGCGGATGCTGCCTTCTTTAGTCATTGCGTTATTTTATTTGAGGGCGAGTCCGATGACGCCTACTTCAAGCACGTTGCTCGCCTATTCAGTGAAGATTGGGATTTCGACGCAAAGAATCTCGCGATGGTCAGAGTGTCCGGAAAGGGAAACTTTGGCCGATTTCGAAAATTCTTTGAGGCCTTCGGAATAAAGGTGAAAATTGTCGCCGATCTTGATGCGTTTTTTGATGGATTTTCCCATCTAGGTGCACCCGCTGACATTCTTCCACTGCGCGAGGCGGCCATCGCAATCATTGATGCAAGGATTGCAGCTCGCGGCATCAAGCCCGAGCCTGCAAGTCGCCAAATCAAAGATCGGATTCATGGCGCCTCTTGGCGCGACAGGTACGAAACCGCCAAGAAAACCCTGAGAGAGGTTCAGAAGACCAAGGAAGTTAGCGATGAAGCTCTAGGTTTGTTGGATGGGCTGTTTACGTGGGAGCAAGACATTGCGCGCGTTAAGGCGTGTCGCGAGGATGATGAGGCAAGAGCTGCCGCAGTTGAAGTCTTTGACGCTATGCGTTCGTCAGGGATTTGCGTCTTGGCTCGGGGTGCTATTGAGGACTATTATCCCACGAATGCCCCTGGTGTTGGCCCAAAACCTGAACGAGCAATGGCCGCGACCCGCCTCCTTCTTACCCGCGAAGATGCACTGGCCCTATGCCCCGCGTTGGCGCCCGGCCGTCAACCAGAGCTCTGGGAGATTTGCGGCCAGTTATTTTCCTAAACTCTATTATAGCCCGGCCGAGATTTTTGCTGGGTAGGACACCTGAGATATGAGATCGTAACGACATCGCGTTCAGGACACCGCCGGGTTGTTCCTGGCCTCCATCAAAGGGCTCCTAATTTAAGAGGTCGATAGATGGGCCAACCTGCTGTCTTGCCTCAAGCCATTAGCACGCAGTTCCTTCCTGACGGCGAGCCAAGGAAACACCCCGTACTCTCACACCGAAGATGGCCAATTGCCCCTTTGTCAAGCTCGCGATTTTTATCAATGACAGACTCGATCGGCCGCACGTACGCGGACATGAACTGATTGGGCGTTTGGAGCAAGACATAGGCGCTGTTTCAGATGTCTTTCTTGATTCCGGTGATCCTACCATTGATCTGGACGATCTTGCCTCTGACTCAAATGTCAGTCCCGACCTCGTTACGCTTGAGCACGAAGGTCGACGAGGACACAGCGACGACAAACATCCGAGCGAGCTATGCCAAAGTTTTGTGTTGGGCCGCCACGAGCTTCACAGTCTCTTCGGAACTGCACCGTGCAACGTCTGCCGATATTCAAGGGCTTCCGCAATCTCCCTGAACTCGAGCAGTTCACCTGTTAGTTCGTTGAGATAGGTCTTCACTTGAAGGGGGGTCGCCATGAAGAATTCGCGCCGACGATTAACGGTGTTGACGCGCACGCTTGCGAGACGCTCATGCATTGCTGACTCTATTCCAACAGCATCATTCGAGAAGAAAAGCGCATGAACATCAAAATTGAAGGGAACTGAGGCATCACTAAGCTCCCTTATGCGATCCATCGGGTCAAGACGCCGAGTCATTCCAACCTTCACCATGCTCTCACCAAACGAGCCTATGTTGGAAATGACATAAACATACCCAGCTCGAATATTGGCGGCTCGCGCATCGACACTCTCGATCGCCTGGTCAACGTCCGCGAGCTGCTCACGTAGCCTCTGAGCTCCCTCCAAGTCGCCGTTCGCTTCCAAAGCCGCTAATGCGTTTGAGTAGTGCTGCTTTTCCTTTTCCAACTTGGCCCGCTCACGCTCTATTTCCTGCTGCGCTTTCCGTTCTTCTCGCAGGCGTTCTCGTTCCTGGCGTTCAGCCTCCTTTTCTTCCGCTTGCTTCTGCAGAAAATCAGCAGTCAATGCCAGCTCGTCGATGCGAAGCTGATAGTATGCGGGAGATATTTGAATTTGCATTGTCGCGCCAAGACGCTTGATGATTTCCTCGACTTTGCGAAGTCGTTCTAGTGCGCTATCGAGTTTATAGGGTTTGAGGCCCCGCACCAAAGTGTCCGCCTCGGCATTGAATGCCCGCAGCATCAATTTGGAGAAATCTTGCACCATCTTTCGGCCTTCCTGAACGGAGCCATTCACCGTCCAGTCAGTGGCAGCGAGAATCGCGCCGCCATCGCGCTTCGTTGCTGACTTTATCGATGCCTGCAATCGATCGAGCGCTCGCTGATACGCGACCGCATCGGAGAGAGGATGTCGGTAGTCATAGATCCCGACTTCTTGGAGTATGACTGCTTCTCTTGTCTCTACCACGATCTGACGAGCTTCTTCGTTCTTAGCGTCAACCAAGCGGTTTGCTGCTTCAACCTGCTCTTTGGACGACGCGATAAGCTCATCTAACTTCGCGATTTCAGTTTGCGACTCCTGCTTCCGTTTTTCTACCTCCAAGATCGATAGTCCGCCTAGCGCATCAAGTTGCTTCAACGCTTGGTCACGTTCTGCCTGGATTGCCTTCGCATCCGCAACCAAGCTGCGTGCAATTTCGGCAAGCTTTTGCGTCTTTGCTTCCTCCGCGCTCAACCGCGCCTGTAACTCGT
Source organism: Bradyrhizobium sp. CCGB12 (assembly GCF_024199845.1). Taxonomy (NCBI): domain Bacteria; kingdom Pseudomonadati; phylum Pseudomonadota; class Alphaproteobacteria; order Hyphomicrobiales; family Nitrobacteraceae; genus Bradyrhizobium; species Bradyrhizobium sp. CCGB12. Next base: position 6,027,324 of record NZ_JANADO010000001.1, read on the forward strand.
CAACCTCACCCAACAGCTGTCGGGCAAGCTTTCGGGCTCCGAGAAAGGGGATGGGCATGGAGTTGCTAGATGTAGACATCAATTTCTTCGCGAATGATTCGGACAAAAAACCGCTTGCTCTCAAACTACCGATGGTTGCACCACCGCGCAACTCGCCGAAGGTGCACAATTAAAGCTTTGTGAAATAACGCAGTATTGAACTTGGCATCGGGCTTCCGGTTGCCTTGGCCGCTCCGATGCCTCCACCCACCATCCTCCGATCAACGCAGTCAACGAGCCCCCCTTTAGGACCGACTGCTTCGTGGTGGCACTGTCCCCGTTCGGCGCGACCCAAGCAGGGAAGCGTTCCGACTTCGGGTCGGGACTGTAGTCGCCTTGAGCATTCCGCAGACGGACCTGAAATGCATCACGCAGCGCCAGCCAAAAGGCTCTCAGCAGTAGACCGCGCGAGGCGACGTCAACCCGTCGAATGCCTTCAGATAGAAGCAAGCGATCAACAAGGCGCCCTAGATGAATCTCAAGGGCAGCGGTCTCCGGGCACTGATCTGCGGGTGGAAGATTGTCGAGGCCTATCTCATGCTTGCCTAAGGTCTCCAACCGCACGAGACGCATCAGGGCCGCCTCGAAGACAACAGCATCATCCTCAGGGTCATGGGGCGCAGGATGCATCTTGCCGTCCGGCCCCTGCTCTAGCCTGCGCTCTGGGCGAGATCGTTACCGCGTGTGTTCCCTCACCGAGAGGAAAATGCAGAGTGCGACCGATCAGCCGCTCCCGCACATCCACCGGAATTCGCCGCACATAGAGCTGAAACCGCGAGCCATCGCGCTTCATTGGACGCACCACCCGATACAGCATGTTGCTCACCGTTGTTACACAGTCGGGCGAGCGCAAGTCACTGTAGGGGCTTAAGTTATTGAAGGACAAGGGACCTTCAAGAGGATGGTGCCCAGGGGCGGACTTTCCCCAGAAACGCACCAGGGCTCGAACCTGGGACCCGCTGATTAAGAGCAGCAGGTCTTGGGGCAAAAAATAAGTACCGCCCAGAAACAATCTTCACGCAGCGAGCACAATCGAAAGGCGGACGAACGAGATAAATAAACGAAGCTGATCGATAGTTAGCCCCTCATACTCAAAGAATAAATATTCCGCATTATAGCAGGAAGTGCTTCGGCGAACGACGGCGTCGCGGCTTCTTCTCTTTTCTTCGCCGCAGCATCCAATTGCATGACCAACTCATAGCGGCCGTTCCAGTTAGGCACCGCCCGAGCATGATGCTCGGGGATCATCAAGGCCGAGATGGTGCAGATTGGCACCAGCGCAGGTGCGTGCACATCCTTCAGTTGCGGGAACCTAGAGTTTTGATCGTGCCGGACGCGCATCGCAAATTGTCCTTGCAGGGGAAGCCAGACAAGGCGATCTTACGCCTCGCGCGCGTACTAGCTCGTCTGGCCGCTAGGGAAGATCATGAAAGAGAGCTCGCCAACCGAAAAGATGGGGAAGAGAGCGACGATTTATGCTCGATTCTCAACCGATCTACAGAACGAGCGTTCGATTGAAGACCAGCTTACACTTTGTAACAGCTATGCAGAACGCGAAGGCTTAATGGTTGTCAGCACCCATGAGGATCGAGCTCGTTCTGGTGGCTCGGTCATGGGACGCGAAGGCCTTCTGCGGATGTTGAACCAAGCGAGGGAAAAATCCTTCGACGTAGTGATCGTCGAAGCGCTCGATCGCCTCTCTCGCGACATGGAAGATCTCGCCGGCATCCATAAGCGACTATCTTTTCTCGGCATCGAGATCCGGGCGGTCCACGAAGGCGTCGTTAATACCGTGCTGGTTGGTCTTCGCGGCTTGGTCGGACAGCTCTACCGTGAGGACAACGCCCACAAGGTGCGTCGTGGTCAAGCAGGCCGGGCCAAACAAGGTTTGGCTGGAGGTGGCCTAACATACGGATACGCCGTGGTCGCCGGAAGGAGCGGCGAACGAGTCATCGTGGAAGCCGAGGCACAAGTGATCCGGCGTATCTTTCAGGAATACGTGGACGGTCGAACGCCTCGCGAAATCGCGTACCGTCTAAACAAGGAGAGGGTATCGCCTCCTCGAGGGCGCGTGTGGAATGCCTCAACTATCAATGGCAACGTTGAGAGGGGGGCCGGAATTCTCCAGAACGAGCTTTATGCAGGGCGGCTCGTCTGGAACAAGGTCAGAATGGTGAAAGATCCCGAATCGGGAAAGCGCCTGTCGCGCCCAAATCCTAAGTCAGACCGGCAAGTTACCGCAGTGCCGCATCTTGCAATAATCAGTCCAGAATTGTTCGCAACTGCTCAGCAACGCAAAGGGGAGCGAAGTCGCGGACATCCAAATCACCAACGCCGGCCTCGCCGGATGCTGTCTGGCCTACTCCGTTGCGGTTCATGCGGCTCGGGCATGGCAACCAATGGGCGGGACAAATCGGGGCGCGTTCGCATTCGCTGCTCGGCGGCGACGGAGAGCGGCACATGTTCTGACGCCAAGACGTTCTATTTGGACACCGTCGAGAGTGCCGTCCTCAGTGGGCTCAAGACCGAGTTGCGCGCCCCGAAAGTTATTGCGGAATACATATGCACGTATCTCGAGGAGAGGAAGCGCCTCGCAGCTTCATCAATCGCAAAGCGGCACCGCCTTGAGCAGCAGCTTGGGCAGCTAAACCGGGAAATCGAACGACTGGTCGATGCGATTGCAAAGGGACACGGCAATCCATCCGTTCTTGGTCCCCGATCCACAGCCTTGGATGCCGAACGAACGCGGATAATGCAGGAGCTGCAGAATGAACCGCCAGCCGCGGAAGAAATCGCGCTGCATCCGGCCATTCTCAAACGGTATGAGGAGCAACTCGGTCGGCTTCAAGAAGCACTGGGTAAAGGCGTCAGTGCGGGCGACGGGGAGGCCGCAGAAGCCATCAGAGACTTGGTCGATACTGTCACTGTATTCCGCGATTCAGGACGTCCAGGTGGTATAGCCGTAGACATAGCAGGCCGGCTAAACGCCTTGCTGGGGGAAAAGGCCTATCCGAACCAAGTCAAAGGAGTGTGGGGAAAGGTGGTAGCGGGAGAGGGACTCGAACCCCCGACCCCAGGATTATGATTCCCGTGCTCTAACCAGCTGAGCTACCCCGCCACAGGGTCGCGAACGGCGGAACGGCCGATCTCGCGAACGCGCGGCATATAAGGAAGGGGGCGGCGGGAAGTCAATCCGCGTTTGTGAAAAGCTTCCGCCTTCGCCAAGGCTTCGGCGCAACAAGTCGGCGAGTAAACGGGCGATTTTGGACAGATTCGTAGGATTTTGCGCCACCAGACTCACGGAGAGTCCCCTCACCCGGATCGCATCTGCGACGCGCTCCGGCCTCTCCCCGCGGGCGGGGAAAGGCGAAGAACGCGAACCCGCCTATTTCGGCCGCACCGTCGGATCGCCGCCGGGGCTGCCGGGGGGCGGAATCACCGGGGTGTTGCCGCCGGTGTCGGGCGCGGGGGCGTGCATGTCGGGGTCGACGCCCGAGGGCGGGCAGAGCACGCCGTCGGATTTCGCCAGTCTGTCGCCGAGCGGTTCCCGGGACTGGCCGGTGGTGGTGCCGTCGGCCTGCCGGTTCGGGCGGTCCTGCGGCATGCAATTGGCCGCATGTTGCGGGGACGGCGGCGCAGTCTGTTGCGGCGGCGTCGCCGGGGCGGGTGGAGCCTGCGCGATCGCGCTGCCGGAGGCGGCGATCATGAGGCTAGCCAGGATGATGTTTGATGTCGTGCGCATGGGAAGGAAACGCGCATCTCGCGCGCCCCGTTCCCTGCCCGCATGATCACGATTTGCGGTAGCGGATCAGTGAAAAATGCCCCATCGGCGGCATCGGACGGCGCTCGGCGAGCGTGATGCCGCCGTGTTTCTCCGCCCAGTTGACCAGACGGTCCCACGGGAATTCCGGGCGCCAGCCGAGGCGGCGGGCGATGGGTGCGAAGGCGAGCTCGAACAGTTTGCGCGGGCCGCTCTCGGCACCGATGTGATTGACGAGGATCAGCTCGCCGCCATGCTTGAGCACCCGGACGAACTCGTCGAGCGTGCCTTCGGGATCGGGCACGGCGGTGATGACATATTGCGCGACCACCGCGTCGAAGAATTGGTCGGGGAAGGCGAGGTTCTTCGCATCCATCACCGAGAGCACTTCGACATTGGAGAGGCGCAGCGCACGTACGCGCGCCTGCGCCTTGCGCAGCATCGGCTCGGAGATGTCGACGCCACAGATTTTCGTAGTGCGCGCGTAATCGGAGAGCGAGAGCCCGGTGCCGACGCCGACGTCGAGGATGCGGCCGCCGATGCGATCGGCCTCCGCGATCGTCGACTGCCGTCCGGCGTCGAACACCTTGCCGAACACGAGATCATAGACCGGCGCCCAGCGGCCATAGGCCTTCTCGACCCCGGCCCGCGAGATGTCTGCTGCCATGCCCCTGCCCTGCGCGAAACTCTTAGAGTGTGATGACTGTCGGTGAAATCAATGTCAGCCCCGCGCGCGGTCTGCGCCTCTCCCGCTTGCGGGAGAGGTCGGCACGCAGTGCCGGGTGAGGGGTTCTTTCCGCTCGCGAGATATCGCTGGTGGAGAGAACCCCCTCCCCAACCCTCCCCCGCACGCGGGAGAAGGGGCGCACTTCCGTTGTCGCGAGAGTGCGATCCGATCGCATGTCAGCCGCGGACCGCTTCCACCAGCGGCCTCGCCGCGCTCGCCGTCACCTTCGCGGCGGCGCTCTGGATGAAGCCGCCGCCGAGCACGCGCGCCTGCCCCGAAGGCGCGTCGTAGAACACGCAGGCCTGGCCCGGCGAGACGCCCTCCTCGCCGGCGACGAGCTCGACCTCGTAATGGCCATTGCCGCCGCGCAGCCACGCAGCTTGCGGGCTGCGGGTCGAGCGCACGCGCACGAACATCTCGAGGCCGGCGCCGATGGCGCGGTCGATGTCACCGTCGCCGATCCAGTTGACGTCGCGCAGCACGATGCGGTGCATCTTCAGCGCATCACGCGGGCCGACGACAACGCGGCGGTTGGCGGCATCCAGCCGCACCACAAACAGCGGCGCGCTTGCGGCGATGCCGAGGCCGCGGCGCTGGCCGACGGTGAAATTGGCGATGCCATTGTGCCGGCCGAGCACGCGTCCGTCGAGATCGACGATGTCGCCGGGGTCCATCGCGTTCGGCCGCAGGCGCGTGATGATGTCGGTGTAGCGGCCCGTCGGCACGAAGCAGATGTCCTGGCTGTCGTGCTTGTCGGCGACGGCGAGGCCGAAGCGGCGCGCGAGCTCGCGTGTCTCTGGCTTGGTCATGTCGCCGAGCGGAAAGCGCAGGAAGTCGAGCTGTGACTGCGTGGTCGCGAACAGGAAATAGCTCTGGTCACGATCGCTGTCGGCCGCGCACACCAGCGCGCGCGAGCCATCGTCGCGGCGGCGCGAGGCGACGTAATGGCCGGTGGCGAGCGCCTGCGCGCCGAGCTCGCGCGCGGTCTTCAGGAGGTCGCGGAATTTTACGGAGCGATTGCACTCGATGCACGGCACCGGCGTCTCGCCGAGCGCGTAGCTGTCCGCAAAGTTGTCGATGACGGATTCGCGAAAGCGGTCCTCGTAGTCGAGCACGTAATGGGGGATGCCGAGCTTGGCCGCGACGTCGCGGGCGTCGTGGATGTCCTGACCGGCGCAGCAGGCGCCCTTGCGGTGGGTCGCCGCGCCATGGTCGTAGAGCTGCAGCGTGATGCCGACGACGTCGTAGCCTTCAGCCTTGAGCAGCGCAGCCGTCGTCGAGGAATCGACGCCGCCCGACATGGCGACGACGACCCTGGTATCCTCAGGACGGCCTTCGAGATCCAGACTGTTGAGCATGGGCCTTATGAGCTTGGGCCTTGTGAGCTTGGGCCTTGGGGTTCTGACGGCGGCGTGCGGCGCATCCGCGATTTCTGTGCTTCTCGCGGGACATCGGCTGTCCCCGGGAACCCTGGTTCCCCCGGGGGGCACGACTGCCCGGTCGAAAGCGGCTGAGAGTGACCTCTTTAATATAGGCGGCATTCCGGTGAAGCAATCACGCGGGCGGCCGGCTTAGGGCAATTCTTGCCGGGGAGGCAGAAATGGCGGGGTCGCGGAGCCCTCGCGGCGGCAGCATCGATTTCCACAAAATATTGATTTTGCTACCGAAATTCACAGAAAAAGACGCTGGCCCGCTCCTTGCTACCTCCATGCCGAAGATGTTTCCAGGGGGTCGCCTGTGGTCGGTCGGACGTCAGATGTCGTGGCAAGCGTGCAAGTCCAGAGCGCGCAGCAAAAGCCTGCCCGGTCGCAAGCGGCGAAAGATAGTTCCGCAACCGGCTCCTTCGGCTCGCTGGTCGACAGCAACACCCAGGCGATCGACAACAACGCGCAGGCGCAGGACACCGCGCCGCGCCGGAGCGATTCCGCCTCATCGTCCTCCTCGGATCGGGCTGCGCGCGACACATCGGCCACGGATGAGGCCTCGCAGAGCAGGGCGAACAACGACAGCGACGCGTCAGCACCCGCCCGGAACGACGACAAGAGCGACAAGCCCAGCGACACGACGGCCGATCCGGCCAAGGACGCCGGCAAGACCAAGGACAAGGCCGAGGCCTCCGACGCCAAATCGGCGGACAAATCCGACGAGACCAAGGGCGACAAGACCGACGGCACCGACACCCCCGCCACTGCGGTCGATGCGTCTGCCGCCGCGCCGACCGATGCAGCGCAGACCGCCGTGCCGGATCCGAACGCGATCCTCGTTGCCGCGCCGGTCGTGCCGGTCGATCCGAATGCGGCTGCGAACCAGGCCACTGGCACCCCCTCACCGCTGACCATCGCCGCCGCCGGCCTCGCCGCCAGCGCCTCCACCGCCGCGCAGATCCAGGGCACCAAGACCGACACCGCCACGGCAGGTGACAAGAGTGCCAAGACCGCGGACGTCGAAGTCGATGCGGACACCACAACGACGCTCGGCGAGACCGCGACCGGCACGCCGGAGGCCACCACGGCGGATGCGAAGGCGAACGGCGGCCTGATCGCCGCCGTCGACCAGGGCACGCCCAAGACCTCGTTCAAGGCCGCGGCCACGGCGCAGGCCCAGACCGACATCTCGAATATCGGCCAGGACACCGGCAAGGCGAACGCAGCGACGACGCAAACCCCGGCCACCGCAGCGGCCACCAACACCGCGCATGCCCAGACCGGCAAGCCGCAGGCCGACGCCGGCGCAATCGACGCGAAGACCGGCGCGGCCGACCGCAGCGCGGATGCCGCGCCGGCGACGGCAAATACGCACGCGCATGCGGGATCGCAAGCGACCATCGCCCCGACGGACACCAGCGCACAAGCCGCCTCCGCCGTGCAGGCACCGCTGACCAACACCACCTCAGCCGCGACGGCATCGGCCGCGACGCTGACCGCGACCGCGGCCACCAACACGGCCGTGCCGATCAGCGGCATCCCGATCGAGATCGCGGCCGCGATACGCTCCGGCAAGTCCCGCTTCGACATCAGCCTCGATCCGGCCGAGCTCGGCAGGATCGACGTCCGCATCAATGTCGACCGCAACGGCCAGGTCACCTCGCATCTCACCGTGGAGAAGCCGGAGACGCTGCAGATGCTGCGTCAGGACGCGCCGCAATTGCAGCGCGCGCTCGACGATGCCGGCCTCAAGACCGGCAGCAACGGGCTGTCCTTCAGCCTGCGCGACCAGAATTCGTCGGGCCAGAATTCCGGCCAGAACAACGACAATGGCGGCAATGCCCGCCGGCTGATCATCAGCGAGGACGAATCCGTTGCCGCTGCGCCCGTCGGGCGCGGCTACGGCCGCATGCTCGGATCGAGCAGCGGCATCGACATCAGAGTGTGAGGAGTATTCGCAAATGACCACCACGAATGCCGCCACCGCCCCGACGCCCGTCTCCGGCACGACCCCGACGTCTTCGTCGTCGTCCTCGTCAAGCTCGAGCCTGGGATCGTCCACCGGCGCGACGCTCGCCGGCAATTTCCAGACCTTCCTGACACTGCTGACGACGCAGCTTCAGAACCAGAACCCGCTGGATCCGCTCGACACCAACCAGTTCACCCAGCAGCTGGTGCAGTTCGCCGGTGTCGAGCAGCAGCTCAAGACCAACGATTCACTTTCCCAGCTTGTCACCCTGCAGCAGACCACGCAGGCAACCCAGGCGCTGGGCTTCGTCGGCAAGACCGCTTTGGTCGACGGCTCGACCGCGACCATGACGAACTCGTCAGCGACCTGGCATCTCAACGTGCCGACCGACTCGACCGTCGACATCACCGTCGCCAATTCCACCGGCCAGACCGTGTTCACCGGCAAATATACCGCCGCCGCCGGCACCGACATTCCCTTCACCTGGAGCGGCATGGGCAATGACGGCACGCAATGGCCCGACGGCAAGTACACGATCTCGGCCACCGGCAAGGATGTGGCGGGCAACAATGTCGGCATCGCCGCGCAGGTGCAGGGCGTGGTGTCATCGGTCGACCTGACCCAGTCGCCGCCGCTGCTCACCATCGACGGCGCCAGCTACACCCTGAGCCAGGTGAAGAGCATCATCGCCACCAGCAGCAATTGAGGCTGCAGCTTCCGCATACTCGGTGTCGTCCTGGCGAAAGCCAGGACCCATAGCCACCGAAAGTCGTTTTCGTGCGAGGACGTGACCCCGAGCCTTCGCCAAACTACTCCCTGGGGTAATGGGTCCTGGTTTTCGCCAGGACGACGTTTGAGGGCCTTCCCGCATCGCGTTCAGGCCCCGTTCGTTAGTAAAGTATTTACGAAGTCCCCCTCGGCCGGCCCGGACTCATCCGTCCCGTCGGCCGAAACGGGCGCGTTCCCGCAAGTTTCAACGAGAATTGTATTGAAGCCTTAGGCTTAGCGGATTTTTAAGCCGCGGGGCGTAGGGTCATGGCGTGAGTTCAGTGGTTGAGAGTTTGTGAGTACGCCATGACAGAACCCCATCGCCCGAGGGTAAAATACGTCATCGGGCCGGACGGCAGTCCGTTGACGATCGCGGATCTGCCTGCACCCGGCACCAAACGCTGGGTCATCCGCCGCAAGGCCGAAGTCGTCGCCGCTGTGCGTGGCGGACTTCTCTCCCTCGAGGAGGCCTGCAGCCGTTATACCCTGACGGTCGACGAATTCCTCTCCTGGCAGTTTTCCATCGACCAGCACGGTCTGGCGGGTCTTCGCACCACCCGCATCCAGCAATATCGCCAGTAAGCGATCCGGAAATCTGCGGCTTTTGAAGAAAATCGGCCTCGCCCCGCGAGGCCGATTTTTTTCTTGATGTTGACTTTTGTCCCACCTCTTAACCTTCGTTAACCATATCGAAACCATCACCTAGGCAATAATTGCCCACTCGGCCTTTCCAGTGAAAGCAGCCGAATCTGTTGGGGCGGTTGCTTGCAAGGTCTTGCGGACTTCTTAAAAAGTATCGGTGCCGCCCGGTTCGGGGCCATGATCGCGGTCACCGCCGCGCTCATCGGCTTTTTCGCGTTCGTCATCATGCGCGTCACCACGCCGCAGATGACGACGCTGTTCACGGACCTCAGCGTCGAGGATTCCTCCAGCATCATCAAGGACCTGGAACGCCAGGGCATCCAGTTCGAGATCCGCAATGAGGGCTCCATCATCATGGTGCCCAAGGACAAGGTCACGCGCCTGCGGATGAAGCTTGCCGAGGGTGGCCTGCCCAAGGGCGGCGGCGTCGGCTACGAGGTGTTCGACAAGTCGGACGCGCTCGGCACCACCTCCTTCGTCCAGAACATCAATCATCTCCGCGCGCTGGAAGGCGAGCTCGCCCGCACCATCCGCGCCATCGACCGCATCCAGGCCGCCCGCGTCCATCTCGTGCTGCCCGAACGCCCGCTGTTCTCGCGCGAGGCGCCGGAGCCGTCGGCCTCGATCGTGGTCCGCGTCCGCGGCTCGCTGGAAGCCCAGCAGATCCGCGCCATCCGCCACCTCGTCGCCTCCGCCGTCAACGGGCTGAAGCCGCAGCGGGTCTCGATCGTCGACGAGGCCGGCCAGCTCTTGGCCGACGGCGCGGCGACCGATCCGGAGCAGGCGGTCGGCGAAGAGCGCCGCATCGCCTTCGAGAAGCGGATGCGCAAGCAGGTCGAGGACATCGTCTCCTCCGTGGTCGGCTCGGGCCGCGCCCGCGTGCAGCTCTCCGCCGATTTCGACTTCAACAAGGTCACCCAGACCTCGGACAAGTTCGATCCCGAAGGCCGCGTGCTGCGCTCGAGCCAGACCCGCGAAGAGCAGAGCATGACCGCCGACAACAACGGCCAGGTCACCGTCAACAACGAGCTGCCGGGCAATCAGCAGAACAACGGCGTCGCGGCCAAGGACCAGAGCAAGAAGACCGAAGAGACCAACAATTACGAGATCTCCCGCACCACCAAGACCGAGGTGACCGAGGCCGGCCGCGTCAACCGCATCTCGGTCGCGGTGCTGGTCGACGGCATCTATTCCAAGAACGACAAGGGCGAGCTGGCCTATCAGGACCGCACCAAGGAGCAGCTCGACCGCATCTCCGCGCTGGTGCGCTCGGCGATCGGCTTCGACCAGAAGCGCGGCGACCAGGTCGAGGTCGTCAATCTGCGCTTCGCCGACGCCCCCTCCACCGCCCCGATCGGCGAGCCCTCGGGCTTCCTCGGCATGCTCCAGTTCACCAAGGACGACGTGATGTACTTCGTCGAGCTCGGCGTGATGATGCTGCTCGGCCTCGTCGTGCTGTTCCTGGTGATCCGCCCGCTGGTCAAGCGCATCCTCGCATCCGACGAAGTCGCCGCCGCCATTTCCGGCGTGCTCGCCGGCCCGGCGGCTTCCGAAGAGGCCGCGCCGGCCGCCGGCCAGGCGCTGCTGCCGGGCGGCACCGCCAGCGCGATCGACGTCGCCACCATCCAGGGCCAGGTCCACGCCCAGTCCGTTCATCGCGTCGGCGAGCTCGCCGAGCGCAACCCCAACGAAACCGTCGCCATCATCCGTCAATGGCTCACCGAGCCAGCCAAGTAATCAAGCCCAGTAACTTAGCCAAGTGAATCAAGAAGTGATCTGACATGGCCGCCTCCTTGCAAAACGCCAACTCGAACGACATCACCAGCGTGATCTCCACGCTCGGTCAGCGCGCCGGCAGCCGGGCCAAGGACGGCAAGGGGGCGGAGCAGCTGTCCGGCCCGCGCCGTGCCGCGATCCTGATGCTGGCGCTGGGCGAGCAATATGGCGGCAAGATCTGGGGCCTGCTCGACGACGACGAGGTGCGCCAGCTGTCGCTGGAGATGTCGACGCTCGGCACCGTCGAGGTCGACACCGTCGAGGACATGCTGCTCGAATTCGTCTCGCGCATGTCGGCCTCGGGCGCGCTGATGGGCAATTTCGACGCCACCGAGCGCCTGCTCCAGCAGTACCTGCCGCCCGAGCGCGTCAACGGCATCATGGACGAGATCCGCGGCCCCGCCGGCCGCAACATGTGGGAGAAGCTCTCCAACGTGCAGGAAGAGGTGCTCGCCAACTACCTCAAAAACGAATATCCGCAGACCATCGCCGTAGTGCTGTCGAAGCTGAAGTCGGAGCACGCCGCCCGCGTGCTCGGCATCCTGCCCGAGGAGCTCGCGCTCGACGTCATCAACCGCATGCTGAAGATGGAGGCGGTGCAGAAGGAGGTGATCGAGAGTGTGGAGAAGACGCTGCGCACCGAATTCATGTCCAACCTGTCGCAGACCCGCCGTCGCGATGCCCACGAGGTCATGGCTGAAATCTTCAACAATTTCGACCGCCAGACCGAAACCCGCTTCATCACCTCGCTGGAAGAGGACAACCGGGAATCGGCCGAGCGCATCAAGGCACTGATGTTCACCTTCGACGACCTCGTGAAGCTGGATTCCGGCTCGGCCCAGACCTTGATGCGCAATGTCGACAAGGACAAGCTCGGCGTCGCGCTCAAGAGCGCCAACGAGGACGTCCGCAACTTCTTCTTCGGCAACATGTCCTCGCGCGCGGCCAAGATGCTCCAGGACGACATGGCGGCGATGGGCCCGGTGCGTCTGCGCGACGTCGACGAGGCCCAGGCGCTGCTCGTCAACCTCGCCAAGGACCTCGCCGCCAAGGGCGAGATCATGCTGACCAAGAACCGCGCCGACGACGAGCTGGTGTACTGATGGGCGCTCCGGCCAAATTCCTGTTCGATACCGATTTCGCCGCGCCCGAGCGGACGCGCGAGAAGGGCGCGACCGCGGCCGAGATCGCCCAGAAGGTCGCGGAGGCCGAGGCCCGCGCCTATCAGGACGGCTTTGCCGCCGGGCAGAACGAGGCCAAGGCGGAGAGCGACCGCCGCGTCGCGCTCGCGATGGAAGAGATCAACATCGCGATCCGGGGCATCGCCTCCGGCATCGGTAACATCGAGTCCAAGATGGAGACGGAGGCGGTCGACGTCGCGGTCGCGGTGGCGCGCAAGCTATGCGCCGAGTTGGTCGCGGCCGAGCCGCTCGGCGAGATCATGGCGCTGGTCAACGACTGCTTTTCGCATCTGGTCGCGACGCCGCATCTGGTCGTCCGCATCAACGACGCGCTCTACGACGCTGCGCGCGACAAGATCGAGCGGCTCGCCAAGCAGAGCGGCTTCGAGGGCCGGCTGGTGATCCTGGCCGAGCCGGAGATTGCTACCGGCGACTGCCGGATCGAATGGGCCGATGGCGGCGTCGTGCTGGAGCGCGGCGCCATCGCGGCCAAGATCGACGACATGGTCGGACGCTACATCGCGTCCCGCAGGGGGAATTAAGCCATGAGCGACACCGATGGACAGGTCCCGCTGCCCGATCTCAACGGCCCGATGCCGCCGAGCGCGGACGTCGGCTACAACGAGGACGAATATGCGGCGCGCGCCGCCGCCGACCTCGAAGCCGTGTTCGACGTGCCGGTGCAGGTCTCGGCCGTGCTCGGCCGCTCCAAGATGGACGTGGGTGAGCTGTTGAAGCTCGGGCCCGGCACCGTGCTCGAGCTCGACCGGCGCGTCGGCGAGGCCATCGACATCTACGTCAACAACAAGCTAGTCGCGCGCGGCGAAGTCGTCCTGGTCGAGGACAAGCTCGGCGTGACCATGACCGAAATCATCAAGACCGAACGCAGCTAGCCGGAACAAGCGAATAACGCGCGGCAGCGCGGACAGACGAACAGGAGACTGACATGCGGCTTCTCATCGTTGGCACTTTGAAGGGCCAGCTCACCACCGCCACCAAGATCGCGATGGAGAATGGCGCCACCGTGACCCATGCCGAGGATCACGAGCAGGCGATGCGCGTCCTGCGCGGCGGCAAGGGCGCCGACCTGCTGCTGGTCGACGTCGCGCTCGACATCCGCGATTTGGTGATGCGGCTGGAGGCCGAGCACATCCACGCTCCGATCGTCGCCTGCGGCATCACCAACGACGCCCGCGCCGCGGTCGCCGCGATCCATGCCGGCGCCAAGGAGTACATCCCGCTGCCGCCGGATCCGGAGTTGATCGCTGCGGTGCTAGCGGCCGTTGCCAACGATTCCCGTGAGCTGGTCTATCGCGACGAGGCGATGGCGAAGGTCATCAAGCTCGCGCAGCAGATCGCGGGCTCCGACGCCTCGGTGATGGTCACCGGCGAATCCGGCACCGGCAAGGAAGTGCTGGCACGCTATGTCCACACCCGCTCGGCACGCGCCAAGCGTCCGTTCATCTCGATCAACTGCGCCGCGATCCCCGAGCATCTCCTGGAATCCGAGCTGTTCGGCCACGAGAAGGGCGCTTTCACCGGCGCGGTCGCCCGCCGCATCGGCAAGTTCGAGGAGGCGACCGGCGGCACGCTGCTGCTGGACGAAATCTCGGAGATGGACGTCCGCCTGCAATCCAAGCTGCTCCGCGCCATCCAGGAGCGCGTGATCGACCGCGTCGGCGGCACCAAGCCGGTGCCGGTGGACATCCGCATCATCGCGACCTCGAACCGCAATCTGGCTGAGGCCGTACGCGAAGGCACGTTCCGCGAAGATCTGCTGTTCCGCCTCAACGTCGTGAATCTGAAGATTCCGCCGCTGCGCGAACGCCCCGCCGACATCCTGGAGCTCGCCCAGCATTTCGTGAAGAAATATGCCGAGGCCAACGGCGTGCCGATGCGCCCGATCTCTGCGGAGGCGCGCCGCGTGCTCTCCACCAACCGCTGGCAGGGCAACGTCCGCGAGCTCGAAAACACCATGCATCGCGCGGTGCTGATGGCGCAGGGCGACGAGATCGGCCCCGACGCCATCATCACGCCCGACGGCGACCGCCTCGACCTCGCCAAGACCGCGCCGGCCGTTGCACATGCCACGATGGCCGCCGAGCAGGTGACGCGCGCGCTTGTGGGGCGCACCGTCGCCGACGTCGAGCGCGACCTGATCCTGGAGACGCTGAAGCACTGCCTCGGCAACCGCACCCATGCCGCCAACATCCTCGGCATCTCGATCCGCACGCTGCGCAACAAGCTGAACGAATATGCCGACGGCGGCATCCCGATCCCGCCCGCGGGCGCACCCGGCGAATATCCGCGCATGCCGGCCATGGGATGAGCAAACAGCTCTTCGATCTCGTCGAGCCCACCCAGGCATTCACATGAAGCGTGCGAGTGGCCGGGACGAGCCCGGCCACCGCCACCAAGTGTCTCGCCTCATGGCGGCGCCACGCTCACACCAAGCTACTTGCCAGGCGGAACGTAGACACTTGAAAGCTTCGCAGCCTTTTCCGCAACACTCTTGAATTCACTCATCTTCCAGGCGCGTACGGTTTCAATCTTGGCAATAGCCCCGCTCGCCGCAGCCGCCATTCCGAGGGCGACAGCATCGGCTCCATCGGGGAACTCCGCAACGATGAGCGCGTCATGTGCGCCTGTTGTCATGAACGCTCCCTGGAGCTTTCCGCCGGCTTTTTCGATCATCGGTCCGATGACCGCGCTGCGATCGGACGGTTTGTCGACCAATCCCTTGATGCCGGAATTTGAGTATGAGACGTATGAGATGAACAGCGGCATGTTTTCTCTCCGTCGATGTTTGAACGATGACAAATGTCGCTTTGGAAAGAGCTCTCTGAGCGAGAGCAAGGCAGGGCCTGCCGACGGCACGCGAGCTGCCTTGAAAACTCAGTCACGGACTTCGGCACGTCCTACTGGCAGCCTGCCCAGATTATAACTGACGCCGCATCCTGCGCGAACGGTAAGCCAAGCCTACCCATCTCGATCGCGACCGTTGTGCCGATTGCCAACGGAATGTCCAAGGTCGCCGGCATCAACCTAGGGGAAAAAGGCCGCGACAAAGATCATCGCGCTTCGTACAAATGACGGTAGCACCGCTGCGGAAACTTAGCGGCGCCTGACGATACCGGGCGCCTACGCTCCGACCGTGGTCCCATAATTCTCGACCATGGGCGCGACAATGCGAAGCGACATGCGGCACGGTCCCGACACGGCCCCGGTCATCGCTTCGCTCATCGGGCTACGCGACCGAACACATGGCCGCATCGCATTCGGCGACTAGGTCGCGTCTGCGCAAGGCGCTATAACCCGCGTCAGGACCACGCGGGGATAAAACATGTCGGAAGCTCAAATCACGGACTGGCTGGCGTCGCAGAAGCAGGCGATGATCGACCTCTTGCGCGACGTCGTGAACATCGATTCCGGTTCCTACGACAAGGAAGGCGTCGATGCGGTCGGGGCGCGGTTTGAGCGGCATTTTGTCGAGCACGGCATTCCCTCACGGCGCGAAAGCCACGGCACCTTCGGCGACGCGATCCATGCCGAGGTCGCAAAGCCCGGCAGCAACGAGAAGCCGGTGCTGTTGATGGGGCATCGCGATACCGTGTTCGGCAAGGGCGAGGCCGGGCGGCGCCCGTTCACGATCAAAGACAATCGCGCCTACGGTCCCGGCGTTGCCGACATGAAGTCCGGGCTCGTCATGAACGTGTTCGTGGCAACCGCCTTCCACAAATTCGGCGGTTCACCGCATCCGATCAAGGTGCTGATCACCTCCGACGAGGAGATCGGCTCACCCTCCTCGCGGCCCGTGATCGAGCGCGAAGGACGTGCCGCGCGCGCGGTGTTCAATTCTGAGCCGGGCCGCCCCACAGGCAATGTGGTCACGGGACGCAAAGGCGGAATCTTCATGCACATAGCCATCACCGGCAAGGCCGCGCATTCCGGCGCCAACTTCGCCGCCGGCGTCAGCGCGATCGGCGAGCTCGCGCACAAGATCGTACAGATTCATGCGCTGACCGATCTCGACAAGGGCATCACGCTCAATGTCGGCCTGGTCTCGGGCGGCCAATCCGTCAACACCACGGCGCCCTACGCCGAGGGCCAGATCGACCTGCGCTATGTCGATCCCGCCGATCGCGCGCGGATCATGGGCGCGATCGAGAAGTTCGTCGCGACGTCCTACGTGCCGGGCACCAGCGCGACGCTGTCGATCAAGGGCGAATTCGTGCCGGTGGTGCAGAGCGCCGACTCGAAGGCGCTGTTCGAGAGTTATCAGGCCGCCGCAAGGCAGGCCGGCCTCACCACGCTGCAGGGCGAGTTTTCGGGCGGCTGCGCCGATTCCGGCTTCACCGCCGCCGTGGGCACACCGACGATCTGCGGCCTCGGCCCGGTCGGCGGCCTCGCGCACACGCCGGAGGAATATCTCGATATCGACAGCATCGTGCCGCGCGCGCTGGCGCTGGCGCTGGCGATTTTGCGGGGGTAGAGCCACCTGCCCCGTCGTCATGCCCGGGCTCGACCCGGGCATCCACGTCTTTCCGAAACGCCGCCGTACGTAGATGGCCGGGTCAAGCCCGGCCATGACGAGTTGAGAGAGCCCCGCGCCACATGGCCGCGCGCGCATTCACCTCACGAATAACTCGGCGCGTCCGGCTTGCGGAAGATGTGAATGGGGTCGCCCGGCACGATCGGCTGTCCCGAGAACATCGCATAGGCGTACAGCGCGAGATAGGCGATCGCGAGCGCGCCGATGGCGTAGAAGGCCCAGGTCGCGACGCGCTTCATCGATCCGCTCCATTGCAGTCCCGGCGGGAGGCTCAGGGCGCTTCTAGAGCGATGACGCGAAGAAGACCAGCCTTGCGCTAGGGTCGCCGGCGGCGATCAAACGCCGCGCCGGGCGCGCCCGGGAACGCTGACGTCGGCGAGCCTGGCAGCGTCCTCGTCCTGGTCGATCGCCAGGTACTGGCCGTGCCAATAGGCCAGCGCCGCGGTGCGGGGCGAATTCCTGATGTCCCTGACACGGCCGATGACGATGCCGTGCGAATGCCGTTCGATGATCTCCTCGACCTCGCAATCGACCGCCGACAACGCGCCGACCAGGAGCGGGACGCCCGAGACTGAGGTCACCCACTGGCTGCCTGCAAAGCGATCGGCGCCCTTCAGGCCGCCCTTCCCCGCAAAGCGCTCGGCGGCATCGAGCTGATCGGCATTGAGGATGTTCACGCCGAAGGCGCCGTAGCGGCGGATCAACGAAAAGGACGAGGCGTCGCGGTTGATGCTGACCAGCAGCGTCGGCGGCTCGACCGACAGCGAGGTCACCGAGGTCACCGTCATGCCGCTGATGTCCTTGCCCCGCCCGGCGGTGATGACGCTGACGCCGCCAGTGAGGTGGCGCATGGCGCCGCGGAAATCGGCGGACGAGACGGGGATTTCGGTCATGAGATCGCGGGGAACTACATTCATGGCATTGCTCCCCGGACTGGGGTTCCCTGTATTTAGGTACGATCGTCCGCCGACAAAAGGTGGCTCAGGATCGAGCCTTCGAGGCCGGCAAGCTCGGCCGAACCGCGCTGGCGTGGCCTGCTGGCGTTAACCACGACGTCATGGGCGATCCGGCCTTCCTCGATCACGAGCACCCGGTCGGCCAGCGCGACGGCCTCGGAGACATCGTGGGTGACCAGGATCGCGGTAAAGCCCTGATCGCGCCAGACGCGCTCGAGGAGACGCTGCATCGAGATGCGGGTCAGCGCGTCCAGCGCGCCAAGCGGCTCGTCGAAAGCGAGCACGCGCGGGCGGGACACCAGCGCGCGGCCGAGCGCGACGCGCTGCTTCTGACCGCCCGACAGCACCGAGGGCCATTGGTCGCGCTTGTCGGCCAACCCGACCTCGCCCAGGGCTTTCTCGGCGCGCGCATGCGCGTCGCCGGAGGCACGATCGCGACCGAGGCCGACCTCGACATTGGCGAGCACGCGAGCCCAGGGTAAGAGCCGCGGCTCCTGGAACATCACGCGGATGTCCTCTGGCTGGATATCCTGGCCGAAGCTGATGCTGCCGGCGTCGATCTTGTCCAGACCGGCAATGAGGCGCAGCAGCGTGCTCTTGCCGCAGCCGCTCTTGCCGACGATGGCGACGAACTGGCCGGCGGGAATGTGCAGATCGATGCCGCGCAGCACCTCGTTGTCGCCGAAGGATTTGCGCAAGCCGCGGATGCTGAGCGGCAGGCCGGCGGCAGGCGCCGACCGCTCTTCGCGCACCACGCGGGCGTGAGGCGCGAAATTGGCGCGGCTGGTGATCTCGGACTCGGGAAGGGACGTACGAAGCGCTGTCTGCATGTGATTCCCAGTATTTCTCAACGTTTCTGGAAGGCGGGGTGCCAGGAGAGCGTCAGGCGCTCCAGCACGCGGGAGGCGCTGTCGGCGAGCTTGCCGAGCAGGGCATAGATCAGAATCGACAGCACGACGACGTCGATCAGCATGAACTCGCGCGCCTGCATCGCCATGTAGCCAAGGCCCGAGGAGGCCGCGATGGTCTCGGCGACGATCAGGGTCAACCACATGATGCCGAGTGCGAAGCGGATGCCGACGAAGATCGAGGGCAGCGCGCCCGGGAAGATCACGCGGCGAAACAATTCGCCGTCGGTCATGCCGTAGATGCGACCCATCTCGATCAGCTGCGGGTCGACGGTGCGAATGCCGTGCAGCGTGTTGAGATAGATCGGGAAGAACACGCCCAGCGCCACGAGGAACAGTTTTGCACTCTCGTCGATACCGAACCACAGAATGACGAGCGGGATCAGCGCCAGATGCGGCACATTGCGCACCATCTGCAGCGTGGTGTCGGTGAGCTTGGCCGAGAGCTGCGACAGGCCGTTGGCGAGCCCGAAGGCGAAGCCGATGCCGCCGCCGATCAGGAAGCCGATCGAGGCGCGCCAGAACGAGACCCAGATGTTGCGGCCAAGCTCGCCGGAGAGCAGCAGCTTCCAGCCCGCGAGCACGACGTCGCTCGGCGCCGGCAGCACGCGAACCGGCACGAAGCCGGTGACGCTCGCGACCTGCCAGACCGCGATGATGGCGAGCGGCACGATCCACTGGATCAGGCCGTCGACCCGCGGCAGGCGGACGCTGCGCGGAAGCGAAATGCTGTCGATCAGGCTCATGACTGCGACACCCGATGCTGCGGACGGAAGTCGCTGCCGACCGTCTCGCCGAAAGGACCGCCGTTGAAATGCAGCTTCGTCACGTTGGAGGGCTGCTCCAGCGCGAGCAGCGGAAAGACCAGCTCGGCGAAACGGAAGGCCTCCTCCAGATGCGGGTAGCCCGACATGATGAAGGTATCGATGCCGAGATCCTGATACTCCCTGATGCGGGCCGCGACGGTCTCGGCATCGCCGACCAGCGCCGTGCCGGCGCCGCCGCGCACGAGGCCGACGCCGGCCCAGAGGTTCGGTGCGATCTCGAGCTTGTCGCGCTTGCCGCCATGGAGCTGCGTCATGCGCTGCTGGCCGACGGAGTCCATGCGGGCGAAGTTCTTCTGCGCCAGCGCGATGGTGTCGTCGCTGACATGCTTGATCAGCTCGTTGGCCGCGCGCCAGGCCTCTTCATTGGTCTCGCGGACAATCACGTGAAGGCGGATGCCGAAGGAGAGTTTTCGGCCGCGCGCGGCGGCGACCTCCCTCACCTTCGCGATCTTCTCGGCAACCAAGGCCGGCGGCTCGCCCCAGGTGAGATATTTGTCGACGGTGTCGACCGCGACGTCGATGCCGGCATCCGACGAGCCGCCGAAATAAAGCGGCGGGCGCGGCGACTGCACCGGAGGAAACAGCAGCTTGCCGCCCTCGACGTGGATGTGCTTGCCCTCGACATTGACGGTCCTGCCGGCGAGCAGGTCGCTATAGACGTTGAGGAACTCGCGGGTGACCTCGTAGCGCTCGTCATGGCCAAGGAAGATGCCGTCGCCCTTGTTTTCGACGGGATCGCCGCCGGTGACGACGTTGACGAGAAGCCGACCGTTCGAGATGCGGTCCAGCGTCGCCGTCATCCGCGCGGCGACACCAGGCGATTGCAGGCCGGGGCGGACCGCCACGAGATAACGCAGCCGCTCGGTGAAGGGCGCGACGCTCGATGCGACGATCCAGGAATCCTCGCAAGATCGTCCGGTCGGCAGCAGCACGCCGAAATAGCCGAGCTGGTCGGCGGCCTGCGCGATCTGGCGCAGATAGTTGAAGTTGACCTCGCGGCCGCCAACTCCGGTGCCGAGATAGCGGCCATCGCCGTGGGTCGGCAGGAACCAGAGGATGTTGGGGTTTGACCTATTACTCATGTGCTCGCTCACGTACTTGCTCAGGTTCCTGGCTTCCGCGCCACGTCGGAAATCCTGATGGATTTGGGGATCAGGCCGAGCGCGAAGAACGCATCCGCAACCTGTTGCTGATCGGCGATGACGGCATCCGTGATCGGCTTGATGCCGTAGGCCTGCCGCTTCAGCGCCACCTCGACCACGGCGACCGGGAGGCCAATCGACGGCGCCAGCTGCTCGGCCACCGCATGGATGTCGCCCTTGGCCCAATCGTCGACGGCGCTGAGCTCGGCGAGCACGGCGTCGACGATCTCAGGGTTGGCTTCGAGGAATTTCTTCGAGGAGAAATAGAACTGGTAGTTGGCCACGATATCGGTGCCGTCGGCCAGCGTGCGGGCGCCGGTGGCGGCTTCCGCCGCCGCCTGGAACGGATCCCAGATCACCCATGCATCGACCGCGCCGCGCTCGAAGGCGGCGCGCGCATCGGCGGAGGCCAGGAACACCGGCTCGATCTCAGAGTATTTGACGCCGGCCTTCTCCAGCGCCTTGACCAGGAGGTAGTGGACGTTGGAGCCCTTGTTGAGCGCGACCTTCTTGCCTTTGAGGTTGGCGACCGACTTCAGCGGGCTGTCCTTCGGCACCAGGATCGCCTCGCCCTTCGGCGCCGGCGGCTCATAGGCGACATACTGGATCGGCGCACCCGCAGCCTGCGCGAAGATCGGCGGGGCTTCACCGGTGTTGCCGAAATCGATCGCGCCGACATTGAGCGCTTCGAGCAGCGGCGGCCCCGACGGGAATTCGGTCCACACCACCTTGTAGCCTTCCGAGGCAAGCTTCGGCTCCAGCGTGCCCTTGCTCTTGAGCAGCACCAGCTTGCCGTATTTCTGGTAGCCGATGCGGACCACCTTGTCCTGCCCGTAGGACGTGCCGACGGCGGCCGCGACGATGCCAATCGACAGCACGATGGCTGCGATCAGACGCTGAATGATACGCCTCATGTTCAAACCCTTGTGCGTAGGAAGAGTGGTCGGCACGATCAGGCTGCCGGGTTGCGCCAGACGATGTCGCGGATCACGATCGGCTTCGGGATCAGGCCGAGCTTGTAGAAGCGGTCGGCGACGCCCTGCTGGGTCGCGACGATGTCGTCGGTGACCGGGCCGACCACAAAATTCGCGCGATTGGCAGCGACGGTCTGAATGTCCAACGGGACACCGGTGATCGCCGCGAGCGATCTGGCGACCTCGTCGCGGTGCTGTTCGGCCCATTGGCCCGCCGTGGTCGTCACATCGACGATCTGTTGCAGGATCGTCCCGTGGTTCTTCGCGAACTCCCGATTGGCGATGTAGAAGGAGTTGGTCTTGGTGACCTCGCGCGAATTGATCAGGATGCGGCCACCCTGCTTGGTCTCGCCGATCGCAAAGTACGGATCCCAGATCGCCCAGGCCTCGATGCTGCCATTGGCGAAGGCGGGCCCCGCATCCGGCGGCGTCAGATAGACCGGCGTGATGTCCGCATAAGTGAGCCCCGCTTTCTCCAGGGTCTGCACCACGATGTTGTGTGCGCTGGAGCCCTTGGTGAAGCCGATACGCCTGCCCTTCAGGTCAGCGATGGTCCGGATCGGCGAATCCTTCGGCACCAGGATGCCCTGGCCGTTGGTAATGGGTTGGCCCGCAGCATAGACGATCGCGGCGCCCGCGGCCTGGGCGAACACCGGCGGGGAATCGCCGACCGAGCCGAAATCGACGCTCCCGACATTCATCGCCTCCATCATCGGAGGCCCCGACGAAAACTCGACCCATTTCACCTCGATGCCCAAGGCAGCGAAATGTTTTTCCAAGGCCGCCTGCTGGCGCGTGATGACCAGCACGCCAGTCTTCTGGTAGCCGATACGAATTTCCTTCACCGAGCTCTGCGCGTTCGCGCGCGATGCGAACGCAGCAACGGCCGCGGTTCCAGCGGACAATTTCAGAAAGTCCCGACGCTGCATTCCACACTCCCGGCCGCATGCGGCCGTTATTCATTCACTTCTCGAATGATGGTGCGGCTCATCGGAGCTGTCGAGACGTACGGAAAAATAGCGATGCGAGCACTGCGCGCGAGGCCGCGCGCATGATTAATCTTTCAATCGGCGGAGCGAATGCAGCGCGAATTTTTTCCGCACGCGAAGGTGACGATCGCACGCGCCCGGTCAGAAATCAAAAGTGCGAAAACAACCCCATGCACAGTAGCCAACGCATTCTTTCAAAACGGATTTCTTGTTTTCAGAATTTTTGTTTGACGCGTCGGGCAAAACAGTGGCAAGATGCCATCATGCAGGAACAGGCACGACCCTTGCCGGCTATTGCTGCCACCTCACCGGCAGATTGAGCAGCCCGCGGAACGCCCAGCCGCCGATCCGCACCTCCTCGTCCTCGGCGATCTCGATCCGCGCGGCACGCGCGAACACAGTCGGCAGCGCGACGTCGGCGATCATCGCGCGCGAGGCCCAGGCGCCGGCGCAGAAATGCGGGCCGGCGCCGAAGGCGACGCTCTTCGACGTATCACGCCGTACATCGAACTGGTCGGCGCGCTCAAAATGCTTCTCGTCGCGGTTGGCCGAGCCGAACATCAGGAACACGCGCTCATCAAGCTCGAATGACACGTCACGGATGCTCCACGGTTTGGCGATGCGCCGCGGCGACATGCCGATCGGCGAGATCCAGCGTGCATATTCCTCGAAGGCCTGCAGCCAGGACACCTCACCCTTGCGCACGAGATCGAGCTGGTCGGGATGGGTCAGCAGCGCCCACATCGTGCCGGCAATCGCCTTGCGCGGCTCGTTCTGGCCGCCGGATATCGCGAGCTTGACGTTGGCGCGCACGCTCTCCATCGGCATGCCGGAAGCGAGAAGGACGCCGAGGATGCTCTGATCGGGATTTTTGCGCATCACCGGCAGGATGTCGTCGATCGCGGCATCGATGCCTGACGTCGCCGCATGGCAGCGCGCCTCGACCGCGGGATGGCCGGCATAGTTGGCGATGCCCTCGATCATGCCTTGCGACCACGCATCCATATCCCCAAAGCCGATATTGGTGAGGCCGGTGATCGACTTCAGGCATTCGCCGGAAAAGGGCAACGCGAAGTCGCGCATGAAATCGATCCGCCCCGGCTCGATCGCATCGATGATGCGGTCGGCATGGGCCTGGAACTGCGCGGTCCAGTGCGCCTTCACGGTCCTCGGCGACACCGTCGGAAACATCGCGCGGCGCTCGACCTGGTGCGCCTCGCCGTCCTTGCGCATCATGTTGTGGCCCATCAGCCGGTTCATCAGGCCTGCCGGCTGGTGCGAGGAGAACACGTCGATCTGCTTCTCGGAGATCGAGATGTCGTCGCGGCTCGTCAGCAGCGTCGAGCCGAGCTGCGGCACGAAGGCGATCGGCGCCTCTCGTCGCATCTTCGCGAGCGTCGGATACGGATCGGCCCAGAAGGTATCAGGGTCGATCTCGATGCGCGGCGCGGTGCTCAAGGTGGCCTCCCCTGGATTCTCGTTTCCTCCGGGCCAGACTAGCGAAGTCCGGCGGCCGCGTCTGTCCCTAGCAATTTGGACAGGCGGCCTGAGAACGAGTGTTCGTGGGTTTAACGCGCCTTGCGGCCCGGCAGCAACTCCTGGTTGGTCGGCACTGAGCCAGCTGCTAAGAACCCCGTGCGATGCGCTTTGATGGGATGAGGGGTCGGTGGCGAGACAAAAGAAGTTTCTGGTCCACAAGAACGTAACGCTATATCGGGCCAAAAAAGGCAGCAGCGAATACAATAATTGGTACACGCTCATCCCGAACAAGCAGGTTGAAGATGGAGACGGCGTTCTCGATATACGTCGACTTCCAAAAAGATATCGAAACGGAGAAAAACTCGAACTCGATCTTTCCGCGGCAACGGCACCTGCATCGGTGGGATATTTGTATGAAGCCGAGACGGCCAAGCAGTTGATGCAGCAAAATGACGATGTTCACAGGAGTGTCTTGCGACGCGCAATTGATGATGATTATGACTTTGAAGCCGCAACGCGTGACAACTACGGCCAATTTTTCCGACGGTTAAGGCGGTGGTGGCGGACGAAATTTGGTGCCGAAACCTCGAACTGAGAGACGTCTGTCCGGGTCAAAGGGCGGCTCAAGTCAAAGCCGCCGAACGTCCGCGAAGGGCCAACAGACCGAAACTGACCTATCCGGCTTCGGCAACCCTCGATCCAGTCGGCAGCATCTGCGCGCTGGCCGCCAAGGATCGCTTCGACGGCGATGCCGGGTCGCCGAGGGACATCTATTCGATCACCTCATCGGCGCGCGCTAGCAGCATTGGCGGAACATGCATTTGTATGGTCTTGGCGGTCGCTAGATTGATGACAAGGTCGTATTTGATTGGCAACTCGACCGGAAGATTTCCCGGTTGCTCGCCTCTTAATATCTTGTCAACGGAAGTCGCTGCGCGCCGAAACAGGTCAACCAAATTGGGACCATAGGACATCAGCGCCCCTGCTTTCACGTAGACGTCGGCAGGTGCCATCACGGGCAAGCCATACGCCATCGCCACTTGCGCGATCTGTCTACGTTCATTGAAGAACATGGGGTCGAAAACCGTCATCACGCCAGTTTTCTTGTCTCTCGGGACGAGAGAAAGAGCTCGCTCGAAGTCGTGAGGACCCAGCACCTCGACCGGCTGCACCGTTAGATCCAGTGGACTTGCCGCTGCTTCCACCTGATCGAAAAAGCGCTGAGCGGTCGAGCGGTTATCTGGATTGATAAGCAGCGCCACGCGGGAGAGATTGGGAAACGTCTCTTTCAATAATTGAAGTCGCTTTGGGCTGACGTCTACGACTGCATAACCCGTGATGTTACCGCCTGGCCGCGAAAAGCTATCGACCAGGCCGCCCCCTACTGGGTCGGCAACAAGAATGAAGACAATCGGAGTTGTCCTGGTTGCCGCTTTCGCAGCGTATGATGCGGCCGATGCGGAGGTAATGAGAACGTCGAGTTTAAGCTGCGCCAACTCCGCGGCCATCGCTTTGAAACGCTCGGGCTGCTCTGCCGGAAAGCGATGCTCGTATATTACGTTCTTTCCCTCGACGTACCCTAGCTTGGCAATCCCATCCACTAGCGGCCTCAGAAAGACCGCCTCTTCCTCTGCATTGCCCGCGTGCCAGAGCACGCCAATCCGGGCAACCTTTCGGCTTTGTTGAGCTTGAGCCACGAGTGGCCAAGTCGTCGCGCCGCCAACTAGCGTCAGGAACTCGCGTCGTTTCATTAGATTGCCCGCAATCCAATGGCTTCCGGTTCATTGGAGACAACTTATAGCACAGCTTGCATCAATGGACCTCGATCGAATCCGATTCGGGTCGAAAGGCGACGATCCCAGGGGACGGACTGCGCGTCCTCCCCTTGGCTTAAATTCCGCGCGCTAGTTCAGAGTGTGGGTCAATAGCCGCAGCACAATCGAGAACAATTCATTCTGCGAGGAGATGCCGAGCCGCTCATAGGCGCGCTTGCGGTAGGTCAGTGTCGAATGCAGGCTGATGCCGAGCGCCTGCGAGATCGCTTCGGAGCTGAAGCCTGCGAGGATGCGCCAGCAGACCTCCTGCTCGCGCCGCGTGAGGGCGGCGAGCGGCGCGCGGGTGGCAAACAGCGCGGCGAGGCTCTGATCCGGCGTTGCGGTCTGCTGAAAATGGCGCGCGACGCTCGCGCCTATCGCCGGCGCGATCACTCGAAGCCGCTCGCGCTGCACGCCGCTGAAGCGGCCCTGCGCGGCGATCCGGTAGAAATTGACATAGAAGCAGGTGTCGCCAGTCCAGATCGCGGTCGCGCACTTGTCGACGATGCCGGAATCGCCAAAGAAGATCTTTCGGTAGCGGGCGCCGTACATGCGCGGCGCGAAGGCCGGCAACATGATCGGCGCACTGCCCTCGCCTTCGAACAAGGCATCGCGGTTAGGATCGGATTCGTGGAACTGGCCGGCATAGGCGGCGCCAAGATCGCCGCCAATCGGGATGTTGCCGGCATCGAGCAGGCAGTGTGCGGCACCCGCGCGGCGCAGCGCAAACACCATGCAATGGCCGACGCCGGCCTGCCGGCGCAGGGTGTCGATCAGGACATTTGGGAAGTCGGGGCGGCCGATGGCGAGTACCGCGGAGGTGATGTCGCCATCCGCGGAGTTTGCGGGCACTGCCTGAGACCGCATGAGTATTCCTCCGTCAACGTTCTTTTGCGGAAGGTTAGCAGCAACGGGATTTGGCCGGAAGCCGGCGTATGCTGCCCACGAGGTCCGGTTCGAGGCGCAGCAAGCGCAACCCTATTCGATCACCTCGTCAGCGCGAAGCAGCAACGAGGTTGGCACGCTGAGCCCGAGTGCCCTCGCCGTCTTCATGTTGATCACCAACTGGTATTTGGTCGGCTGCTCCACCGGGAGATCGGCAGGTTTGATGCCTTTGAGGATCTTATCGACGTAGCCGCCTGCCCGGCGGAACAGATCGGCCACATCGGGACCGTAGACGATCAATCCGCCGTTCGCGAATTGGCGCCAGAGATGCAGCGCGGGGAGACGATGCTTCGCCGCGAGCGCCATCACCCGGGGTGCCTCGACAACCGTCAGCGCATCGCCAAGGACAATCACTGCGTCGGCGCGCTGGGCAGCGGCCGAGGCAAAGGCGGTATCAAGCTCGTCGGCCGTGGTCGCCTCAACAATCGGCAGTGCCACGCCCAGGTTTCGGGCTGTGCCGGGTAGCTCCTGGGCCAATAGTAGCCTGTGCATCGGGTTGCCCCGATTGACGAGGATCGCGACGGTTGAGGCGCCAGGAACCAGCTCCCGGAGAATATCGATCTGCTTTTCGAGCGTTACTCCCTGGGAGGTCGCAAGTCCCGTGACGTTGCCGCCTGGGCGCGCCAGGCTTTGCACGAGTCCGAGCCCAACAGGATCAAACACGGCCACGAACACGATCGGAATACTCGCTGTCGCCGATTTCAGGGCTTCGGTTGCGCGCGGTCCCGCGGCGATGAGCACATCGGGACGGAGAGCAATCAGGTCGGCGACCGAACCTGGCAGTCGGTCCGGGGGTTGGGAAAAGCGATGGTCGATCGCTAAATTTTTCCCGTCGATCCACCCGTGGCTTCGCAGCCCGTCAAACAACACCAGCTCGGCTTGATTGAGGGCCTGCGCGCTTCCATCGCCGACGGCAAGAAAGCCAAGCCGGCGGCGCTTCCCCTGCGCCCGAGAACGTCGTGGCGACACCAGCAGCGCCGCAGCAGCCGCAATGAACTCCCGCCGCTTCATTCGATCCTCATCGGAGCCTGAGGATGACGGGACGCAGCGTCTCACGTCCCGATAGGTGTTGCGCTCACAGCGGGTAGATGCGGGCTGGGACAGCTTCGGGCCACGCGCCCACATCGCCGGAAACGAGCGCCAGGTTTGGCACGTTGCGGCACGACTGGATCGGACTAGACGTCACGACTTGTCGTGCGCGTACTTCTCCAACAGCAGCCGATTATATTCATCTCTCACGGCTCGCCGCGAGACATGCCCTCTTCGGTCCTTGGCAATCCTCAGAAGATCGGGATCGGTCGGTGCCCGTGATTTCCGCCTAAACTTCGCAAAAAGTCGGGTCGCAGGCGCCGACGTCGTTCCAAACAGTCGGTCAAACCATCCCATCGTGTCCTCCCGGACAAACGCGAATTGGAACATTATCACCATGGATTTGGGGGTCAAACGGGCAGTGCAACTGCTTCTTCTAGAAGAGCTCGCCGCCGCATGGTCTGCAACGGCCGGCCGACCCCGGCCAATCCGACGCGCCCGGTTTCGGCAGCCACTGCTATTCTATCAGCAGCAGTCCGCGCCTCTTATCACCGTCGAATGTATTGACAGCGACGAACAGCCGCTTCCACTCGACCAGCCAAGGCTGGTAGTCGGAATTGACGTCGAGCACGAACACCAAATCCTCGGCTTCGAGATAACCGCCGATCGGCGAATGATGGCCAACACCGGCGCCAAAGATTGGCGCGCGTTCGAAATTCACGATGTAGCGCCTGTCGGGATCGTTGGAGCGACGCAGATGCTCCAGAAACTGGTCTTCGCTGAGATCGCGCAAGACCGTGACTTTCCGGCTGGTGTTGGCCCGGGCGACCTCGGCCAGCTCATCGAGCGAAAGGCCCAGAATGCACACGCCGGTCCAGCACCGCCCTGTGCCGGCCAGTACCTTGGCCTCCGTGCTTGCCGCCTCGCCAAGTGACCTGTACGCATTCGCAACGGCGGCAGGTCCGCAACGAGAACCATTGGATTGCCAATCAACGTATCTGTGGAATTTGGCGGCCACTGGCAGGTGCCACGCGCGTTCTATGAGCTCCGGTGTACGCGTCACCGAGGAGGCTACGGCTCCTGACGGCACGCGCGACTGGCCAACGACCAGAGCTCCGGCGCCCAGCAGACCCGCAGCGATCACCAAGCTGATGAAACTGACGTAGCGCCATCGCCTCATTGGCCTGAACCCTGGCGGCAATCACGACCGTGACGTCGGGGACACATCGGCCCGCTATGCGAGCTTCGAGGCCAGTACACGAGTCGTGTGAGCACTTATGGCTCGTGGGAAAGTCATTGGTCCGGACACCATACGTTCCCAAAAGAACAATTCGTCGCTGTGCCCCTTTGACGCACCAATGTCGGCTAAGGGACAATAGCGCCAGATAAACGATTGCATCAGCATTGTTGGGGGCCGCCGAGGTCTCGTTGGCGCATTTGCCCTCCGGGACTCCAGCGCGAAAGAAATAGGCCACGTTACAAAATTACCACCCGGTCAGGCATCTCAGCCACTAAGCTGGAGCGATCATGACGAAAACGTATTTGTTCTAATCAATATTATCTGCGGGGGGAGACATGTTCGATGTCTATCGCAACGGCAAGCGGGACGTGCTCGTCATCAGCAATGGCTCCCAGATGCCCGCGCCCTACTCTTCCAATAAGTGGCGCAAGAGCAGAAGGAGAGTTCTCAAGGTCAGCGACGAAATCAGGGAAACCGTTCTGAGACAGGGCTATTATCTTCGCAGCTTGCGTGCGGATAGGAAGGCGTGATGCAGGCCCATCAGGTCATGGGTCTCAGGTCTTCACTCCGAGTTCGTCCATAACAACGCGTCTGCGCAAATCGTGCGCAGCGACAGTCAAATGCGAGCCTACGATCAGCCGCAGCCGCTTCAATTTGATGAGAGCAACGGGGTCACACAGCTCGATCGACAAGCCCGCTCCCAATATCGCAATGGCGCGTTGCTCCTCCGCGTCGAGTTCAGTCCAGGAGATGCCCTCCATCACCGACCTCAAATTGTCCCCAAGGGAAGCCTCAGAATCCAAACGCTCGCCTGATTTGCCGCAGCATATCGGTGGCCGCGTCGGTGTACCGGCCGTTGGTTAGGTATCGATCCAGTTGCGCCGTGCTCATGAGCGCCACAACTGCCGCCATTAAGCCCTTAAACATTGGGCCTCTCCTGAAAGAGACCGCCAACCGGGCGTGTCGAAATATTGAATTATTCTCAGAATGCGCGCCGCAAATGGCGGCGTAATATGGAAATGGTGACATTGACTCGTAACCAGTTCCTTAACGTAGCGATATCTGCGTGGCGCCGACGCTGCCGGGACGCTGCGTTGCAGACCCGACGCCACCGGAGAGAACGTCCAAAAGCGCGTGCCGTGGAACGAGGGCACGGTCGTTGCTGCCAGGTGGCTCCGACCAAGAGCCGGGCCGCCTACCCTGCCGCCGCCTTCGCCGGTGCGACGTTGATCGCAAGCTTGCCGTAGCGGTCGGTGAAAGCCTCGGTGTCGATCTCTTCCAGCTTGATATCGCCGCTCATGACGCCCTGCTTCCAGGCCGCCTGAGCCGGATCGTTCTGGAACTCGGGCATCACCTCACGGCCGAACAATTCCAGCGATTCGCAGATGTGCTCGTGGCTGTTCTTGCCGGCCTGGTTGAGCAGAATGACCTGGTCGATATGCGAAGACTGGAAGCGCTTGAGCTTCCTGCGGATGGTCTCGGGCGAGCCGATCAGGCCGCCGCGCAGCGCCGCCTCCTGCGCCTCCGGATTGTCGCGCTTCCACTTGTTGTACTCGTCCCACATGTTGACGGTGTAGGGCGCAGGACGCTGGCGGTTCTGCGAGGCGCCGTAGAAGCGCAATGCGAACTGGAAGAAGGTGGCGCCGTCGGCGCGGGCACGCGCCTCCTCGTCGGTCTTGGCGCACATGAAGAACGAGACCAGCGCCATGTTCGGGTTGATCTCGTAGTCGGCGAGCTTGTGCAGCCGCTTGGTCATCGCGTTGTAATAGGCGTGCACCCAGGCGTGCGCAGCATCAGCGCTGACGAACTGGAAGCCAAGCGCGCCAAAGCCGTGGCGGCCGGCGCGCTCGATGGTCGGCAGCTGCGAGCACGCCATCCACAGCGGCGGATGCGGCTTCTGCACCGGCTTCGGCACCACGTTGCGCAACGGGATGTCGAAATACTTGCCGTGGTGCTCGCTGCCGGCGTCCTTGAACATCGGGAAGATCGCGGCGACGGCCTCCTCGAACACCTCCTTCTTGGTCTCCATGTCGCGGCCGAACGGCGTGAGCTCGGTGATCGAGGCGCTCTCGCCCATGCCGAACTCGCAGCGGCCGTTCGAGAGCAGGTCCAGCACCGCGACGCGCTCGGCAACGCGGGCCGGATGGTTGGTGGTGAGCTGGAGGATGCCGTGGCCGAGCCTGATGTTTTTGGTGCGCTGGCTCGCGGCCGCGAGGAAGGATTCCGGCGAGGGCGAGTGCGAATACTCCTCGAGGAAGTGATGCTCGACGACCCAGGCATGGTCGTAGCCGAGCTTGTCGGCGAGTTCCATCTGCGAGAGCGCGTTCTGGTAGAGCCTGAGCTCGTCGCCGGCCACCCAGGGCCTTGGCAGTTGCAGCTCGTAGAAGATGCCGAACTTCATGGCGCCGCTCGCTCCCGCATTATTGTTGTTGATCGCATCTTAATGCGTGAGGCGCGGCTGTCTACGGACGAGCAATTCCGCCGCGCGGGAGATGAATTCCTCGACCGCACGTCGCGATGAAAGCCCGATTCCGGCGCGTACTACAGGGTGCGGCCAAGGCGACTGATTGATCCAGATCAACGCGTTAGCGGCTCGAACGCATCTAAGGTGCAGCAAGGCAACGGCCCGGATGCCGTCCCGATTCCCAATACCCTTTCAGAGAGACCGAATATGTCGGCCCCTGACGACACGACGTCGCGCGCGCGCCGCAAGCGCATGGAGATTTTCGCGTTCCTGTTCCTGACCGCGGTCGTGATGCCCGTCCTCGCGGTCGGAACGGTCGGCACTTACGGGCTCGGCGTCTGGATCTACCAGATGTTCGCCGGCCCTCCCGGCCCACCGTCCTCCCCGCATTGATCCCCGAAAAGCGAAAGACAGGCATATGGCCCAAGGGTCACTCAACACAGCCAAACTCAACCGTCGCGCACTGATCACCGGACGGGTGCTCAGCGCCGACCGCATCGTGCCGCCGCCGGGCTACGAGATCGCCAGCATCCTGGTGCAGGCGCGCCCCGACCGCCTCGCGGACGTCGAAGCCGAGATCACCGTCCTCCCCGGCTGCGAGATCCATGGCCGCGATCCACGCGGCAAGCTCGTCGTCGTGACCGAAGCGCCGGATGCCGGCAGCCTCGGCACGATACTCAACACCATCCAGTCGCTGCCGCACGTCTATTCCGCGGCGCTCGTCTTTCACGCCATCGAAACAGCCTAAGGCCGGAGAGCCGTCATGACATCGCCAAAGCTCGACCGTCGCCAGATGCTGAAGCTCGAGGCCGCCGCCATTGCGGCCGCCGCTGCGGGCATGCCTGTTCCGGCGCTCGCCGCCAATCTCGTCACTGAACGCGACAACAGCGAACTGAACTGGGACAAGGCCCCCTGCCGCTTCTGCGGCACCGGCTGCTCGGTGATGGTCGCGACCAAGGACAACCGCGTCGTCGCCACCCACGGCGACATCAAGGCCGAGGTCAATCGCGGCCTCAACTGCGTCAAGGGCTACTTCCTCTCCAAGATCATGTACGGCCACGACCGCCTGACGCAGCCGATGCTGCGCAAGACCGGCGGCAAATACGACAAGAACGGCGAGTTCACGCCTGTGTCCTGGACCGAAGCCTTCGACATCATGGAGCTGAAGTGGAAGGAGGCAATCAGGAAGCGCGGGCCGAACGGCGTCGCCATGTTCGGCTCCGGCCAGTGGACGATCTGGGAAGGTTATGCCGCCTCAAAGCTGTTCAAGGCCGGCTTCCGCACTAACAACATCGATCCCAATGCGCGCCACTGCATGGCCTCGGCCGTGGCCGGCATGATGCGCACCTTCGGCATCGACGAGCCGGCCGGCTGCTACGACGACATCGAGGCGACCGACGCCTTCGTGCTGTGGGGCTCCAACATGGCGGAGATGCACCCCATCTTGTGGACCCGCCTCGCCGACCGCCGGCTGTCCGCGCCGCATGTCCGCGTCGCCGTGCTCTCCACCTTCGAGCACCGCTCGTTCGACCTCGCCGACATCGGCATGGTGTTCGTGCCGCAGACCGATCTCTACATCCTCAACGCCATCGCCAACCACATCATCAAGTCCGGCCGCGTTAACAAGGATTTTGTTGCCGCACATACGGTCTTCAAGCGCGGCCAGACCGACATCGGCTATGGCCTGCGGCCCGAGCATCCCTTGCAGAAGAAGGCGACGGGCGCCGCGAAGGCCAACGACTCCACCGACATGAGCTATGACGAGTTCGTCAAGTTCGTCTCGGACTACACGCTCGAGAAGGCCGCAAAAATGTCCGGCGTGCCGCTCAATCGCCTGGAGGCGCTGGCCGAGCTCTACGCCGATCCCAAGACCAAGGTGGTCTCGTTCTGGACCATGGGATTCAACCAGCACACCCGCGGCGTCTGGTGCAACAACCTCGTCTACAACATCCATCTTTTGACCGGAAAGATCTCCTCACCCGGCAACAGCCCGTTCTCGCTGACCGGCCAGCCCTCGGCCTGCGGCACCGCGCGCGAGGTCGGCACCTTCTCGCACCGCCTGCCCGCCGACATGGTCGTGACCAACAAGGCGCATCGCGACCATACCGAACACATCTGGCAGCTGCCGGAGGGCACCATCTCCGACAAGAACGGCGCACACGCTGTGCTGCAAAGCCGGATGCTGAAGGACGGCCTGATCAACGCCTATTGGGTGCAGGTCAACAACAATCTCCAGGCCGGTCCCAACATCAACGAGGAGACCCTTCCGGGCTTCCGCAATCCCGACAATTTCATCGTGGTCTCGGATGCCTATCCGACGGTGACGGCACTGGCCGCCGACCTAATCCTGCCGACCGCGATGTGGGTGGAAAAGGAAGGCGCCTATGGCAATGCCGAGCGGCGCACGCAGTTCTGGCATCAGCTCGTCACGGCGCCCGGCGAGTCGAAGTCCGATCTCTGGCAGCTCATGGAGTTCTCCAAGCGCTTCAAGATCGAGGACGTGTGGACCGAAGAGCTGATCGCCAAGAAGCCGGAGTATCGCGGCAAGACGCTGTTCGACGTGCTCTACCGGAACGGTCAGGTCGACAAATTTCCGACCTCGGAGATCGAGGAAGGCTACGCCAACGAGGAATCCAAGGCGTTCGGCTTCTACGTCCAGAAGGGCCTGTTCGAGGAATATGCCCAATTCGGCCGCGGCCATGGCCACGACCTCGCGCCGTTCGAGGCCTATCACAGGGAGCGCGGTCTGCGCTGGCCCGTCGTCAACGGCCAGGAGACGAAGTGGCGTTTCCGCGAAGGCAGCGATCCCTACGTCAAGCAGGGCACCGACGTGCAGTTCTACGGCTATCCCGACGGCAAGGCCCGCATCTTCGCGCTGCCCTACGAGCCGCCGGCGGAATCGCCCGACAGCGAATATCCGCTCTGGCTCTCAACCGGCCGCGTGCTGGAGCACTGGCATTCCGGCACCATGACGCGCCGCGTGCCCGAGCTCTACAGGGCGGTCCCCGAGGCCGTCTGCTTCATGCATCCCGACGACGCGTCGGAAGCCAAGCTACGCCGCGGCGACGAGGTGAAGGTGGTCTCGCGCCGCGGCTTCATCCGCGCCCGCGTGGAGACGCGCGGCCGCGACCGGCCGCCGCGCGGCCTCGTCTTCGTGCCGTGGTTCGATGAATCCAAGCTGATCAACAAGGTGACGCTCGACGCCACCGATCCGATCTCGCTGCAAACCGATTTCAAGAAGTGCGCCGTGCGCATCGAGCGGGTGACCCAGTCATGATCAAACGATCCGCAATCATCCTGCTCGCGGTCGCGATTGCCGCGGGCACGGGCTCGCTGACCGCGCAGACCGTGACGTCGGGCCTGCGCGGCCCAACGCCGCTCAATGACGAGGGCCCGGCGCCGCCGATGCTGCCGAACCGCAACACCTCCGAGAAGGAGGTGCGCAACTATCCGGAGCAGCCGCCTGTCATCCCGCACACGATCGACGGCTACCAGATCGACCTCAACAGCAACAAATGCCTGTCCTGCCATGCGCGCGCACGCACGTCGGAATCGCAGGCACCGATGGTCTCGATCACGCATTTCATGGACCGCGACGGCCAGTTCCTGGCCTCGATCTCGCCGCGGCGCTTCTTCTGCACGGAATGCCACGTGCCGCAAAACACCGCCAATCCGCCCGTCAGCAACGACTTCGTCGACATCGACACGCTGCTCTCGCGCGCAAGCCCCGGTGGCCGCCGATGACAACGACCGCGGACGGGTCAAAGGCCAAGCGCGGCTTCCTCGCGCGAAGCTGGGACTTCCTGCTCGAGCTCTGGCAGGTGCTGATCCGGCCGAGCTCGGTGTTCGGGCTCGGCGTGCTGGTGCTGGCAGGCTTTGCGGCCGGCGTGATCTTCTGGGGCGGCTTCAACACCGCGCTGGAATTGACCAACACGGAAAAGTTCTGCACCAGCTGCCACGAGATGAAGGACAACGTCTATGCCGAGCTGAAGTCGACCATCCACTTCACCAACCGCTCCGGCGTGCGGGCGACCTGCCCGGACTGCCACGTCCCGCACAACTGGACCGACAAGATCGCGCGCAAGATGCAGGCCTCCAAGGAGGTCTGGGGCAAGATCTTTGGCACGATCAATACCCGCGAGAAATTCCTGGATCACCGGCTCGAGCTGGCCGCGCATGAATGGGCGCGCTTCAAGGCCAACGATTCCCTGGAATGCCGCAACTGCCACAGCGCCGATTCCATGGACATCACAAAACAGTCGCCGCGGGCCTCTGTAGCGCACCAGCGCTTCCTGTTCACCGGTGAGAAGACCTGCATCGACTGCCACAAGGGCATTGCCCACCATCTGCCCGACATGCGCGGCGTTCCCGGCTGGCAGTAGGGTTGGCCCGGCCGCTTGAACGGGCGGAGCGAATGGTTAGTTTTGGGGGACGGCGAATCGCCTCGTTTCGCCCTTCTTCAAGACAGACATGGCCACCTTCACCCCGCATCAAGATGCCGCGCTCAAGGCCGTCGGCGACTGGCTCAAGGCCAAACCCGGCCGGGGCGGCACGCCGCCGGTGTTCCGCCTGTTCGGCTTTGCCGGCACCGGCAAGACCACGCTGGCGCGGCACATCGCCGAGGGCGTCGACGGCGAGGTGAAATTCGCCGCCTTCACCGGCAAGGCGGCCCTCGTCATGCGCAACAAGGGCTGTGACGAGGCCTCCACCATTCACTCCCTGATCTACCGCGCCCGTGAATCCGGCGAGGAGCAGCCGAGCTTCGAATTGTGGGACGATGCGCCGGCCTCCAAGGCCAAGCTGATCGTGATCGACGAATGCTCGATGGTCGACGCCGAATTGGGGCGCGACCTGATGTCGTTCGACTGTCCGCTGCTGGTGCTCGGCGACCCCGCGCAGCTACCGCCGATCCAGGGCGGCGGCTTCTTCACTAACACCGAACCGGACGCGATGCTGACCGAGGTGCATCGCCAGGCGCAGGACGATCCGATCGTGCGGATGTCGATGGACGTGCGCGAGGGCCGCGAGCTCGACATCGGCCGCTACGGCGAGAGCGAGGTGGTGTCACGAAAAGAGCTCGACCCTGACCGCGTCATGGGCGCCGACCAGGTCCTGGTCGGCCGCAACAACACGCGACGCGCATACAACATGCGGGTGCGACAGCGTCAGAACATCGAGGACCAGTTTCCCGTCGCCGGTGACAAGCTGGTGTGCCTGCGCAACAACCGCAAGAAGGGCCTGTTCAACGGCGGCCTGTGGCGCGTGAAGTCGCGTAACACCTCGCGTTCGAAATCGCGCATCCTCAGCATGCGGCTGTCGCCGGACGAGGATTTTGGGCACAAGGTGACCAAGGTCTCGGTGCGCGCCGACTGCTTCGAGGGCGGTATCGAGCAGATTGCCTGGGAGCAGCGCAAGCCTTATGACGAGTTCGACTACGGCTACGTGCTCACCGTGCACAAGTCGCAGGGCTCGCAATGGGACGACGTCGTGCTGTTCGACGAAAGCTTTGCGTTTCAGGAGTCCAGGGCGCGGTGGCTGTACACCGGCATCACGCGCGCGGCGAAAAGGTTGAGTATCGTCGTTTGAGCGTCGATGCTTTGGCGACAGCACCGCCTCAACCTCCGCTCGTCGTCCCGGACAAGCGAAGCGCAGATCCGGGACCCATACCCACAGGAAGAAGTTTGGCGAAGACTCGGAGTGGGCGCCTTGCCCCGCATTTCTCCCTGTGGTTATGGGTCCCCGCCTGCGCGGAGACGACACCAGGTGTTAGGCTCCGCCGTCGCGCCCTATACGCTTCCGTCACTTCCCCGCAACAAAATAAAAATCCTCGCGGCCCGGCGGCGAGCCGTAGGTGAACGGCTGCTGCTCGTGCCGGGTGGCGGCCCAGACGTCGTCGCGGATGATGTCGAACAGCTTTCGGATCTCGACGCGCGGCTGCTTGATCTCGCGGGCGAGCGCAGTGGCGAACGGACTGTTGGCGCTGCCATCGCCGTCCATCGCGGTCTCACCGTGCTTGGCGGCGTAGACCACCATGAAGCCGGCACCGGGCTCGATGTTGGAAAAGCCCTTGTCGACCAGCTTCAGCGCCAGCGTGCGCTGCATGGTCGGCGCGAATGGATTGTCGCGGCAGGCATCCAGGACGACGAGCCGCATTTTTCGCGCGGCGCCGACCGCGGCGATCACCTGCTCCAGGGCAACCGCCTGGGTCTCGGCGTCTCTGTCGGCAGCGAGCTTGGCGTCAACGGGAACGAGATAATTCACCCCGCCGATCTCGAAACCGTGGCCGGCATAATAGACCACCGCCCAGTCGGCTTTCTCCGCCTCGGCAGCGAAGGTCTTCAGCGCCTCGAAGAACTCGTCGCGGGTCAGGTCGCCGACCGAGATCACGCTCTGGAAACCGACGTCGCGCAGCGCGCCCGCGATCAATTTCGCGTCGCGTGGCGGATTGGGCAAGGCGTGAACGTTCGTGTAGGCGCCGTTGCCGATCACCAGCGCGACGCGGCGCCCGGCGGGCGCGGCCCCCGGCGTCAGCGCGGCGAGCCGCTCCTGCGCGATGGCGCGGGCGCGCGCGACCTCGGGTTCGTCAAACTTCGTCAGCGAGTAGGCCGCCGCGCGATAGTCGGCGCGCGCCTGGGCGAGATCTTTCTTCCGTTCGTAGATCTGGCCGCGGGCGGAATGGGCACGGATATTGTTCGGGTTGATCTGAAGCGCGGCGTTGTAGCCCTTCAGCGCGGCGTCGAGGTCGCCCTTCAGGACGTAGACGTCGGCGCGATTGTTGATCGCGTAGACATTCCTCGGCTGTTTCTCGATCAGGCCGTTGCAGGCGGCAAGGGCCTGATCGAACTTGCCCATCAGGCCGTAGGTCATGCAGCGGCTGCCGGCGATCTGCGGCGCAGCCGGGTCGATCTTCTCGGCCTCGGCGAAATCGGCGAGCGCGCCATCATAATCCTTCATCAGCGTGCGCACGCGGGCGCGGTTGGTCCAGCCGAGAATGAATTTGGGCGTCAGCTTGATCGACAGGCTGAAATCGTCGAGCGCGCTCTGCAGCGCGCCCCGGCGCACCTGAATCACGCCGCGGTTGTTGTAGGGAACGCCGTAGGTCGGACGCTTTTGGAGCGCGAGATTGTAATCCGCCATCGCGAGGTCGTCCTCGCCCCGGCGCTCATGGGCGAGACCGCGCAGATTGAGCGCGATGACATAGTCGGGATCGAGGTCGAGGGCCGTGGACAAGACCTCGATGGCGTGGACGTAGTCGCGCTTGTTGATCAGCGTGTTGCCGCGCACGGTGAGCGCGATCGCCTTGTCCTTGCCAGTGAGGCGGTCGGCATTGAGCAGATTGTCGCAGGCCGTTGCGCGGGCCGGCCCGTCCGCCTGGCGGTCGCGGCAGATGGCGAGATCATCGCCGGCTTGCGGATCGGCCGCGGCAATCGACATGCCGGCGGCCAGGACGGAAGTGAAGACGGCAAGGATCAGGGGTATGACGCGCAGCATCTTGTCAGGTCAGCTCCAGCCACCATTTTTCGCGGGTTCATCTAGCGCGGAGTTCCCCACCTCGCCAAGGCGACTGTCTCGGCGGTGCGTTCTCACGGTCTCGTGTCCGTCCCGGCGTAACAATCGCCGGCCGTGCCCGTATCTCGGATGATGCGAAAACGCGGCCGGGCGGGCTGTTCGCCCGGCCGCGGCCGCCCTAGACTGTCAGCCCTGCCGAAAGAGGATCGCCATGCGCCGAACCGCCCTCGC
This sequence comes from Bradyrhizobium sp. CCGB12, assembly GCF_024199845.1. Classification (NCBI taxonomy): domain Bacteria; kingdom Pseudomonadati; phylum Pseudomonadota; class Alphaproteobacteria; order Hyphomicrobiales; family Nitrobacteraceae; genus Bradyrhizobium; species Bradyrhizobium sp. CCGB12. Next base: position 6,066,669 of record NZ_JANADO010000001.1, read on the forward strand.
CACTCTGCTCGCCGCAACCACAGCCCTGACGCTGGCCTTCGCGATGCCGTCCCGGGCTGCGGAGGATGCGGTCGTGATCCCCGCCCCCGCCATGGATGCAGCGCCCGCGAGCGGAATCCAGACCGCCGTGATCGCCGGCGGCTGCTTCTGGGGCGTGCAGGGCGTCTTCCAGCACACCGCGGGCGTCGTCAACGCCGTCTCCGGCTATGCCGGCGGCACCAAGGCGACCGCCGACTACCAGACGGTCTCGAGCGGCCGCACCGGCCACGCCGAGTCCGTCGAGATCAAGTACGACCCGAAGAAGATCTCCTACGGAAAGATTCTCCAGATCTACTTCTCGGTGGTGCACGACCCGACCCAGCTCAATCGCCAGGGCCCTGACACCGGGACGCAATATCGCTCGGCGATCTTCACCACCTCAGACGAGCAGAAGAAGGTCGCGGAGGCCTATATCGCCCAGCTCAACGGCGCCAAGGTGTTCAACAAGCCGATCGTGACCAAGGTCGGCGCGCTGGAGGCATTCTATCCGGCGGAGGCCTATCACCAGGACTATCTGACGCTGCACCCGAACCAGCCCTACATCGCCTATAACGATCTGCCGAAGGTCGAGAACCTGAAAAAGCTGTTTGCGGATAATTACATTGAGAAGCCGACGCTGGTGAATGCCAGCAAGGCCACCAACTGATCGCGAGATCACCGACAGAAACGGGAGACCCATGCCCGACACCAAAACGAAAACCACCGACGACAAGGTCACCAAGAGCGAGGAGCAGTGGCGGCGCGAATTGTCGCCGATGCAATACGCGGTGCTGCGCGAGAAGGCGACCGAGCGGCCCTTCTCCGGCGAGTATGAGCACGACCACCGCGCCGGCACTTACGTCTGCGCCGGTTGCGGCAACGAGCTGTTCGAGTCCGATGCCAAGTTCGATTCCGGTTGCGGCTGGCCGAGCTTCACCCAGCCCGCCGTCGAGAGCCATATCGACGAGGAGCGGGACGTCAGCCACGGCATGATCCGCACCGAGGTGCTGTGCTCCAAGTGCAGCGGCCATCTCGGTCATGTCTTCCCCGACGGTCCCGGGCCGACCGGCCTGCGCTACTGCATCAACTCCGCCGCGCTGAAGCTCGAGCCGAAATAAATATTCGACCACTCCGCGCGGGGCCGGGTTCCTTCATGGAACCCGGCCCCGCGATGTGCTTTTCTCTCCTTGGCGGTGCGGCCGATCGTCACTTTTGGCGACCGCCAGGGAGGATGCCATGTCACTCGGGACCATCCTGATCATCCTGGTGATCATCTACCTGCTGGGGGGCCTGTCCGGCCGCATCGGCGGTTATGGCTATGGCCTCGGGCATTCCGGCATGGGGATTGGCGGCGTCGTCCTCGTGGTGCTGGTCGTGCTGCTGGTTCTTGGCAAGTTGTAGGCCATATAACCCATTGAAAATATTTGATTTATCAAGGCTGCGGGGCTGCCATGCGTGGATTCATCATCTCGCATCGCGGGGGTCGCATTTTTGTCAAATCGGCCTATATTAGGGGGCGAAACTGACATGTGTGGCGGGCCCGCTCGATTGCGGCCCCTGCCCTCCCAAACCCCACGCGCTTAAAGCCCCAGAGAAGATCACGAGGTCTTTGACCATGCGTCCACTGCGTCCGTTCAACTTCAACACCTCCGCCGAACTCTTCCCCGCCGCGATCCGCAAGAAGAAGCGCGCAGGCTTCACCTATCGCCGGTTCGGCACCGCGGCCGAAGCCGTGCAGTTTGCGATGGAGCAGTTGCCGACGGATTCGCTGAACGGCGCCTATCTCCAGGTCGAGGAAGCGCGCTTCGACCAGAACGGCATCCGCTCGCTCTATGAGAGCGAAGCCTTCCCGCTGCCCCGCCGCCGCAAGCCCGAGCCGGCAGCCGCGGAGACCGACGCCGACGCGGCGTAAGTTTCTTCGCAAAGCCTTACGATGTGCGCAGCAGGCGCGATGGCCGAAAGGCTATCGCGCCTTTTGTGTTTTGGGGGCTTCTCTCCCCCGTTATTGCGAGCGCAGCGAAGCAATCCAGAATCTTTCCGCGGAGGGACTCTGGATTGCTTCGCTGCGCTCGCAATGACGATACGGAGACATCCGGCGCATTATCGAGCAGATAAAATCGCGGCGAGCGCTCGCAACCGCTGCACTACATCCGCGGCTGCTTCTCCAGCCAGCGGCGGAGCAGGCGCACGTTGCGCATATTGGCGCGGAACATGACGTCGAAGGCGTCGCCGGCGAACGGGACCAGACCGACCACGCCGTCGACCGCGACATTGCCGAGCATGCGCGCCGTAATGTACCAGGGCGCGCCGAGCGCCCTCGCCTCGCGCACCAGCCACAGCGAGATCGCGGTGGTGATGATGTCGCCGACGACCGGGATCAGGCCGATCAGCCCGTCGATGCCGTAGCGGATGTTGGTGCCGGGCAGGATGAAGGCAACGTCGAGAAGTTTTGCGATCGCCTCGAGCCGCGCGATCCGCTGCTCGCGCGTCAGATTGCCGAAGGGATTGCCTTGACCAAACTCGAAGTGAAACTCGCGAAACCCCTGCTCCAGCGTTTCGGGGCGGATCTCGTGCCCCTCCTGATCGATGATCGGCCCGCGCGCCTCCTTGGAGGTCGCACGCGAGCTGGTTCCCGAACGGGATCGGCGCGGAGCAAGGATATCGTCGTCGGACATGGTCATGGTCTCTGGAGAACGCGCCGCCGCGGCGGAGGTTGCTGCGCCGCGCCCGAAGGTCGCGCTCAGGTCGGTGCCGCCGCGGTGTGCGACTCCTCGACATATCTATGCACGAGCCAGGACGAGAGCACCGCCGGCACGAACCCGACGAGGCCGTAAAGGATGAACTGCACCGCGCCCGAATCCGGCCCACGCGAGCTGTAGGTTATCGAGGCCAGGACGAACGCGAACAGGCCGACCAGGAGCATCCGCAGCACCGGGCCGATCCGCCTGATGTGGACCAGGATGTCGTCGACCGCGCCGATCATCAGCGAGGGCAGGAAGCCGAACAGATAGCTGTATTGCAGGGTCTTGAAGAACACGGCGAACAGCTTGCCGATCTCGCCGAGACTGGTCTGGGTCCAATAGCCGGACTGATAGGTCGTCGTCAGCAGCAGCAGGAACCCGCCAACGAACGGGCCGACCAGCGCAAACACCAGATAGCGTTTCATCGAGCACCCTCTCAACTTCGTCCGCCTTATAGCAGCGCCGCGGGAACCTTGAATAGCGGGGCGCAGGCTTCCTCGGAGGGGAACAAGTGGCAGGGCGACGAGTTCATGCAGGACCTTACTTTATCCCTGGCAGATTGGAGCCGCCGATGGCCCGCAAATTCCTCCTGGCGACGATCACGCTGGCGGCCCTGACCGGTCTGTCGAACCCGCCTGCTCTCGCGCAAGGCCACATGGGCACGCCGCAGGAGCAGCAAGCCTGCTCGCGGGATGCATCGCGCTTCTGCCGCAAGGTGCTCGGCAATGACGGTGCGGTACAGAGCTGCCTGCAAGCCAACCGGGCCAAGCTGTCGCGCTCTTGCAGCAAGGTATTTCAGAGCCACGGTATGTGAGGACCGGAACCCGCGAACGGAGCGTGAAGCCATGCTGCGCGACGAACAACTCTCTATCCTGCGGGACATCAGCCAGTCGGTTGCCTTCGCCGACGACCGTCACGGCAAGATGAGCCAGCTGATCGCCGACGGCTACGTGATGAAGGACGGCGATCTGTTCGAGCTCACGGCCAAGGGCGTCACCGCGGTCGAGGAACACGCCGCATCGCTCGGCACGAGCGATGCCGAGCAGGCGAGCACATCCTCCGATCGGTTGATCTGATCGCGCGCGGCGTGACTCGCGCGCAACAATTGCAAATTCATTTGCGATGACCATTGCAGGCGCGTGACAATGGCGCATACTTCGCTCGGGCGGCGCAGCACTTTCGATTCGACATCACAAGTAATCGAGCGACCACATGCGGGATCAACGGTCCCGACGTGAAGGCTGTGACATGCGGCAAGTCAAGCCGCGTGCGGCGCCCCAAAACCAAGTGGCTCAAGCCCAAGGGAAATCGGGGACCATTCCGCATGACACGCTATCAGACCATCGCAACTCTCTTCGCGGTCGCAACCAGCGCCATCGTACTCCAGACATCACCCGGCCTCGCCTTCTCGTCCGAAGCGCAGCAGATGTGCACGGGCGATGCGATGCGGCTGTGCTCCAGTGAAATTCCCGACATCCCGCGGGTCAGGGCCTGCATGGTGCGGAACAAGGCGCATGTCAGCCCCGGCTGCCGCGCCGTGATGGACCGCGAAGCCACCGCGTCGCGCAAGCGGGAAGCCGCCGCGCAGTAGTCATCCTTCCAGGATGTCATTCCGGGGCGGTGCGCAGCACCGAACCCGGAATCCATTTCTCTATGTCACGTGCTGCCTATGTCACGTGCTGCGCAATGGATTCCGGATTCGTGCTTCGCACGCCCCGGAATGACAGCAGCAGCTTAATCGCCCCACTGCGCGAAGGCGTCGTTGAAGGCGCGTTCGCCGGGGGCGCCCTTCTCGATGGCGATGATGGCGCGGCGCTGGTTGGCGTAGACCAGCGGCACGTCGAACCACGAGCGCTCCTTCAGGAGCTGCACGTTGCGGGCGCGGTCGGCATCGACATTGGAGAGGCCGACCAGGAAGAACCCGTCGGTGACCTTGACGGCGAGGCCCGCGAGCGGCGTGCCCCGCGCCTGCTCGTTCGACTTCATCAGGATGCCCGGCACGTTGGAGACGCTGCCGCCCGGAAAGTCCGGCGGCAGGATGAAGGTCAATTCCGCGGTGTGGCTCGCCGGCAGCGAGGAGTCGGTGTTACGGCGGAATGACATCGTCATCTTGAACTTGCGGTCGGGAATCTCGATGTCGGCGCGTACGGCGACGTCGGCCTTCTGGTTGCCGGATGCCTTGATCGGCTCCAGCCGCCACACCACCGAGCCGACATATTGCTTGCCCTTCGGGTCGGACGGATCCTCGTCATAAAGCACGACCTTCTGCGCCACCGGCGCGACTGGCTGGTCGCTGGCCGAAGGCTGGCCGACGCGATCGGGAATCTTCGGCTTGCTCTGCGGCTGCGCCGGATTCGGCGTCTCCACGACCTGGGTCGCGGACGGCTTGAGGAAGCCGTTGACGATCTGAACCAGCTGCTTGCCCCAGAGGATGCCGGCACCGACCAGGATCAGCACGATGCCGACGGCGATCGCGCTCTTGAACGGGAAGGCGGAGCCGGTGCGGACGCGCTTCTTGGCGTCGCGCTCGGCGCCGATGCGCGAACGCGGCGACGGGGGCTGCGGCTGCGGCGTGTAGCGCTCGGCCTCCTCGATCGACTCGTCGTAGGAATAGGGCGCGTCGGACTCGCCGGTGCGATTTTCCAGGCTCGGCTCCAGCCGGTCGAACTCCGGTGAGGGCGAGGGCACGTTGGCGTAGGTGCGGCGCGCGGCACGGCTCGCCTGCGCGGCGGCGCCGCCGAGATCGTTGGCATCGGCCGTGATGTCACGGAAGCCGCGCACGCCCGGCGCGGTTGGCGGCGGTGACGGCGGGCCCACGTCCGGCGGACGACGGCCACCCGCGCGATCGCGTCCGGCCGGCGGCTCCGGCATCGCCGGCGGCGCGGACGGACCGGGCTGGCGCGGGGCATCGAAACGCGGCGCGCGCGGTGGGCGCGGCGCCTCGCCCTGATCCTCGGCGCCAAAGGACGGACGGTCGGCACGCGGCGGGGTCGGAACCGGACGCGTGCGTGGCTGGGCCGGCTGAGACGCGGGCGCGTTACCCTCTGCGGCGCGGGCGCTGGCCCGGCGGAAGGCATCGCCGCTGCCGCTACCACGGGTGGCGCCTCCACCGGGGCGCGAGGCCTCGCGCGCGCGCTGGGCGGCCTCCGATTCGACCTTGCGGACAGCCTCTTCCAGCGACAGCCGTTCGCGGGTGATCTCGGATTCCGAGAGCGGCGGCTGCACGCTGCGCAGCTGCGCGATCAGTGCCGTGCGCGCCCGCTCATAGAGCGCGCGACGGCTTTCGCCGGGAGCGTTGGGGTCCAGGGCGGCAATAGCGCGGGCGATCAGCGGGTAGTAATCAGCCATTTCTACTCAACTATACGCGCGTCCCGGTAAGATAGCGTTAAGCCTCAAACGGATTTTGCACCAGGATAGTATCCTCGCGTTCGGGGCTGGTGGAAAGCAATGCGACCGGGCACCCCACCAATTCCTCGATCCGGCGGACATATTTGATGGCCTGGGCCGGCAGGTCGGCCCAGGACCGCGCGCTGGCGGTCGGCTCCTTCCAGCCCTCGATGGTCTCGTAGATCGGCTCGACCCGGCTTTGCGCGCCCTCTCCGGCCGGGAAATGGTCGATCTCCTTGCCGTCGAGCTTGTAGCCGGTGCAGACCTCGATCGTGTCGAAGCCGTCGAGGATGTCGAGCTTGGTCAGCGCCAGGCCGTTGATGCCGCAGGTCCGGACCGCCTGGCGGACCAGCACGGCGTCGAACCAGCCGCAACGGCGGGGCCGCCCGGTATTGGTGCCGAATTCGCGGCCGCGCTCGCCGATCTTGCGGCCGGTCTCGTTGTCCTGCTCGGTCGGGAACGGGCCCTGGCCGACGCGGGTCGTGTAGGCCTTGCACAGGCCGAGCACATAGCCGACCGCGCCCGGCCCGAGGCCGGCGCCGGTCGCGGCCTGCGCCGCCACCGTGTTGGACGAGGTGACGTAAGGATAAGTGCCGTGATCGACGTCGAGCAGCGCGCCTTGCGCCCCCTCGAACAACATGCGCTTGCCTTCGCGCCGCTTGATGTCGAGCAGCCGCCAGACCGTCTCGGCATAGGGCAGCAGCTGCGGCGCCATCGCCATCAGCTCTTTCAGGATCACCGCGCCGTCGAATTCCGGCAGGTTGAGGCCGCGGCGCAGCGCATTGTGGTGCGCCAGCAGGCGGTCGATCTTGTGCGGCAGCGTCTGATGATCGGCAAGATCCATCAGGCGGATGGCGCGGCGGCCGACCTTGTCCTCATAGGCAGGCCCGATGCCGCGGCGCGTCGTGCCGATCGCGGTCGCCGCGCTGGCGGATTCACGGTGCGCATCGAGCTCGCGGTGCAGCGGCAGGATCAGCGTGACGTTCTCCGCGACGCGCAGGTTGTCAGGGCTGACATCGACCCCTTGCGACCTGAGCTTGGCGACCTCGTCGAGGAAGGCGGCGGGATCGAACACCACGCCGTTGCCGATCACCGACAGCTTGCCCTCGCGCAGCACGCCGGAGGGCAGCAGCGCGAGCTTGTAGGTCTTGCCGTTGATCACCAGCGTGTGGCCGGCGTTATGGCCGCCCTGGAAGCGGACAACGATGTCCGCCTGCTCCGACAACCAGTCGACGATCTTGCCCTTCCCTTCGTCGCCCCATTGGGCGCCGACGACGACAACGTTGGCCATTCGCGGGTAATCCCTGTTCAATCTGTCTCTAGGAGGCATGATCCTCGCGGAAAACCGGTGCCCACTCTTCCGGGATCATGCCTGCGCCCAGCCCAATCAGCGGCCGGAGCCGCCCGCACGCAAGGCAGCCAACCGGATAAAGGAAGCAGCCCCTCTAGGCAAGCAAGAACGGGGCTTTTTCGGGGCCCAAAGCCCGACCCAAGCCTTTGATATCCCCTGAAAATCCAGAAACCCTTGGGGACGGCCGAGCGGCTTCGACCAAAGCGTAAGACGCCCTGTCCGTCGCTGCATGGTCGCGATGCGTCCGCCCCCCGTTGATGCCATCTCGATTTCCGTGTCTTTGAGCAGAGCCGGGCGATGAACCGGCCCGGACCTCGCCGGGCCGGAAGGCCTCGGCGTCATCCGCGGGGCCATAACAATCGCCATGTCCGCCACCGGCCAGACCACCGGCACCGACACATCCGGTCACGGCTGGATCGCCAATCAGCCTTACCTGCTGCTCAGCATCACCGCGCTGTGCTGGGCCGGCAACGCCATCGTCGGCCGGCTCGCCGCCGGGCACATTCCGCCGGTCACCCTCTCCTTCCTGCGCTGGTTCTTCGCCTTCCTGCTGGTGCTGCCGTTCGCCTGGAAGCATCTTGCGCAGGACTGGCCCGCGATCCGCGGGCGGCTTGGCCTGATGATCACCCTCTCGGTCACCGGCATCGGCGCCTTCAACACACTGCAATATTGGGCGCTCGAGCATACCCAGGCGCTGAACACGCTGCTGCTGCAGTCGGCCGCGCCGCTGGTCGTGGCCCTGTGGTCGCTGGCCATCCTCGGTATCCGGCTCACCGCAGCGCAGGCGTTCGGCGTGCTGCTGTCGATGTGCGGCGTGCTCACGATCCTGCTGCATGGCGATTTCACCACGCTCTCCAACATCGAGTTCAACAAGGGCGATCTCATCTTCATCGTCGCGCTCGTGATCTTCGCGCTCTATTCGGTGCTGACGCTGAAGCGTCCGCCGATGCATGGCCTGTCCTTCCTCGCCTTCACCTTCGGCTGCGGCGCCGCCTGCCTCATTCCGCTGGAGATCTGGGAATTGTTCGCGCGGCCGGTGATGAAGCTCGACGGGCCGAACCTGCTGACGCTGTTCTATGTCGCGGTGTTCCCGTCGACGCTCGCCTATCTCTGCTTCAATCGCGGCGTCCGCCTGATCGGCGCCAACCGCGCCGCGCCGTTCTTCCATGTCGTGCCGGTGTTCGGCTCGATCATGGCGATGGCGTTTCTGGGCGAGCACCCGCAGGCGTTCCACATCATCGGCTTTGCATTGGTGCTGTCGGGCGTGTTCGTGGCGTCACGGAAGCAGGCGGCGTAGTTACACGCGTCCATCGCAAAGCGCTACTTCCTCGCGGTTTTCAAGAGCTCCTCTGCTGCACTGACACCGCTCTTTGCCTTGAGTGTCAGAGCGGTTGGCTGTGCACTCCATGCGGAAACCAGTTTTTCCGCTTTCTCGAGTTCCGGCTTGGACAACATGGAAGCCATCTCGTTCACATTTTTCCTGGGCGCCAGTGTCGAGAGCTTGAAATACGCATACGACAACGACAAATCTCTCGGCGTTCCCTTCCCCGCAGAATACGCCATGGACAAGCTATAGAGGGCCCTGGGATATCCCTGATCGCCAGCCATCTTCCACCACTTCAGCGCCTCCTGCGAATTTCCCTGCCTGTCATACAGATTGGCAACATCGTGCTGGGCGAGCGAATATCCGGCTTTGGCGGCAACAAGCTTGTATCTCAGCGCTTCATTCGGATCGGCCGTTACGATGCCCGCACCTTGCCCATCGTAATAACAACCGAGCTTGTAGGCGCCCAACGGGTCGTTGGATGCAGCGGCTTTTTGAAACCACTCGAATGCCTGCCTCGGATCCTGTCGGGTGCCGATGCCGTTGTTATGCATCATGCCGACATGATATTGCGCTTCTGCATGTCCCTTGTTGGCCAATGCCACCATCCCATTGAAGGTGTCCGCGTCGCCCGCGTTGGCCGGTATTGAAAAAATCAAAAAGCATGAAAAAGCAAAGGCGATGAATTTCACGTCGATCCTCCGATTGGCGCGATTCGAACTCATTGTCCGGTTCATCGCCCAAGGCCTTCTGCGTCCAACATATTAGCCGCCCAAGCCGCCACTTTGGTTCATGGGCGCATTGTAGCATTGCGGCGGCATGGCTTGTGCCGCAACGACGATCCGGCGCAATCTGAGGCATCAATGACGATCGCTTCGCCCGCGCCACCGGCCTCGAATCCGGCCGGTTGGCTCAACAACCAGCCTTATCTGCTGCTCAGCCTGAGCTCGCTGTTCTGGGCCGGCAACATCGTGCTCGCGCGCCATGTCGGCGCGCATGTGCCGCCGCTGACCGTGACCACGATCCGCTGGTTCGGCGTGTTCCTGATCCTGTTGCCGTTCGCCTGGCCGCATCTGAAGCGCGACTGGCCTGCCTTGCGCGACAGCCTGCCGCTGATGCTGTTCCTGTCGCTGGTGGGCTTTGCCTTCAACAACGCGATCTCGTACTGGGCGATGCAATACACCGAGGCGCTGAACGCACTGTTGATCCAGTCGGCAGGTCCCCTGTTCGTGGCGCTGTGGTCACTGGCGCTGTTCGGCGTGCGGCTGACGGGCGCGCAGCTCGCCGGCATCGCGATCTCGCTTCTCGGCGTGCTCATCATCATCCTGCGCGGCGATCTTGCCGCGCTCGCGAGCATCAGCTTAAACAGGGGCGACATCATGTTCGCCTCCTCGCTGGTGGCGTTCGGACTCTATTCCGCCTTCATCCCGCGGCGGCCAAAGATCCACCAGCTCTCCTTCCTCTCCTTCACCACCTGCTGCGGCGCGACCATGCTGCTGCCGACCGCAATCTGGGAAGCGGGAAGCGGCCGCGTGCTGCAATTCGACGCAACGACGCTGGCGACGATGGGCTACATCCTGATCTTTCCCTCGACGCTGGCCTATCTCTTCTTTAACCGCGGCGTGGCGCTGATCGGCCCGAACCGCGCCGCGCCGTTCTTTCATCTGGTGCCGGTGTTCGGCTCGGCGATGGCGATCCTACTGCTCGGCGAAAAGCTGCAGCCGTTCCACCTGATCGGCTACGCGCTGGTGCTCGCCGGCGTCGTGATCGCGTCGCGCCAGGGCTCAGCGGTGAAGTAATTCCGCGACGTGGACGCTCGCGCGCGTCCCCGGACGCGGCGAAGCGCGACACCAGACGCATCTTTCTCTTTATCCTCCGAGACGCTAGGTTCCCCGCCAACGAAAAAAGAGGGAACGTCCAGACATGCTTTCAGCGTTAATTCGAAACCTGCGCGCCGTCGCTACGGCCACGCTCTGTCTCGCCGCCGTATCCACGGCTCACGCCGACAATTATCCCAGCCGCAACATCACGCTGGTGCTGCCATTCGCGGCCGGCAGCGGCACCGACACCACGACGCGGCTGATCTCGCAGCATCTGTCGCAGGCGCTCGGGGTCGGTATCGTGATCGAGAACAAGGCCGGCGCCAACGGCATGCTCGCCGCCACCTATGTCGCGAAGGCCGCCCCCGACGGCTACACGCTGCTGGTGACGACCAACACGACGCATTCGGCCAATCCCTACCTGCTCAAGAGCCTCACTTACGATCCGGTCAAGGATTTCGCCCCGATCGCGCGCACCGGCGATCTGCCCTTCATGCTGGTCGTCAATCCCGAAGTGCCGGCCAAGACCGTCGGCGAGCTCGTCGCTTATGGCAAGGCCAATCCGGGCAAGCTGAGCTACGCCTCGGGTTCGTCCTCGGCGATCGTGTCGGGCGCGACCTTTGCGCACAATGCCGGGCTCGACCTCCTGCACGTGCCCTACAAGAGCTCGCCGCCGGCGCTCAACGACGTCATGGGCGGCCGCGTCTCGATGATGTTCGTGGACATCCTGACCGGCCTGCCCCACGTCAACGGTAACGCACTGCGTGCACTCGCGGTCACCACCAAGGAGCGCTCACCGCTGGTGCCGCATCTGCCCTCGATGCAGGAGGCCGGCGTGCCTGATTTCGACATCTCGTCGTGGCAGGGCTATTTCGGCCCCGCCGGCACGCCGAAGGAGATCGTGACGCGGCTCAACGCGGAGATCAGGAAGATCGTCGAGAATCCGGAGATCAAGGCCAAGCTCGCCACCCTCGGCATGGACGCCTTCTCGGGCACGCCGGAAGAGCTTGGCACCTTCGTGAACCAGCAGCTCGTGCTGTGGGAGAAGCTGATCACGAACGCGAAGATCGAGAAGCAGTAGGCCGGTCTCGCGTCCCGGACGCGGCGCGGCATGCAATGACGCGACGCTGAGCCGGGACCCAGAATGCCGCAAGCATGGGCCCCGGCTCCGCAGCGCACCGCTGAAGAAGCGCTGCGCTGCGTCCGGGGCACGAGGTCTCGTAGCAACCATTAAGTGGCGGCGGTTTTTTGTGCCCTTTCGGATCGCCTGCGTCATCGATGATGACGCCGTACTCGCGTCCGTCAAGGCGTGGCCTGGCAGCAGGTCAGGTGAGGTTAGGGCGAGCGACGGCCATCCTTGACGGTCGCTGCGCGCGACGTCATGAGGAGCCGTAGGTCGGGACGAAGAAACACGTCGCGGTCGAACTAAGAAACAGAGAACGATCGCACTGGCGGTTTGTCGCACCACGGCGTGCCGCGAGCCACCACTGTGTTGGCGAAGATGAGCATCTTCCTGGCGCAGGCAACGAGCGCGCGCTTGTGTTCCTTTCCGGCCGCAGTTAGCCGTCGGTAGAGCTGGATGAGCTGCGGGTTCCATCGAAACGATGCAGCGAGTGAAGCCGTATAAAGGGCGCGACGCAGCCGCTTGCGTCCGCCCTCGATATGCCGACCGCCGGTCTGGTCGCCGCTGTCGTCGTCATAGGGCGCAAGGCCGGCGAGAGCGACAGCTTGCTCCCGCGTGATCCGGCCGATCTCAGGCAGGCGCACCAGGATGGCAACGGCGGTCGGCAACCCGATGCCGTCGACGCTGTTGATCAGCGCAAGCCTCTTGGCAAGGTCGGGATGCTTGCGGATCGAGGCGACCAGGGCCTTGAGTGCCGCCGTCTCACGTTGTTCCAGGCGAGCGATATCCTCCTGCCAGAGCTTGTTGATCCCTACATTGCGGCAGCTCTCGATCCTGTTCTTCAGGCGCGCGATATCCTCACCGATCTGATCGATCATGGTCAGCTGCTCGGCAAATGGCAGCAACCGGGGATCGGGCGCGGCATGGATCTTCCGCACTGCTGCGGTGCAAGCTGCGATAAGAGCGGCATCCATCTTGTCGTTCTTGGCTCGCTGCAGGTGGAATTTAGCATAGGCCCGGACCTGAGCCGGCTGAAACACCACAACCACAAACCGCTTGCGCCGCAGTTCGGCGACGACAGGCTGCTCGTAACCGCCGCTCGCCTCGATGCCGATGCGTTTGACGCGATGCTGTCGCAGCCACGCCAACAGGTCCTCGTGACCTTCCGGCGTGTTCTTCACCTGCAGCTGCTCGCGGCGGCCCTCGATCGCCACATCGAGCTTCCGTTTGCCGGTATCGATCCCGGCACAGATCGTGGTATGCTTGGCCATCTTCGTCGATCCCTCCCTTGTGATGCGAACCTCAAGTTCGTTCAACCATTCGGGTCCCGATGAAGTGCCGATCGCGATCTCGCTACGTCAGACAGCCCTCAAGGCTTTGGTGGGCACCGATCCGATCGAACGGCGACCCAGCTCGGGCGGCCACCCGGGCTGGGCCATTCCTCACGGAACGGTTCAATATAAGCCGTCCGGCTAATACAAGGGTGGGCAAAGCCGTAGCGTGCCCACCATTACTCGCCACGAATTCAAAAAGAAAAGGTGGGCACGACGCTTGCGCGTCTTTGCCCACCCTACGAATTCAGCGCGAGCATTTAGGCCGCGCGCACCTTGGCGAGGAAGCCGTCGACGGCGCTGCGCAGCGCGCCGGACTGGTTGTCCAGCTCGCGGGCGTTGGAGAGCACGTCGGTGGCCGCGCTGCCGGTCGCTTCCGCGGCCGAAGTGACGCTGCCGATATGGGCGTTGATCTCGCTGGAGCCGGCCGCGACCGACTGGATGTTGCGGGCGATCTCGCGGGTCGCCTCGCCCTGCTGCTCGATCGATGCGGAGATGCCGGCGGTGATCTCGCTCATCTCGGCGATGGTCTGGGTGATGCCGGAGATAGCCGTGACCGCGTCGCTGGTCGAGGTCTGCATCGCCGCGACCTGCGCGGAGATCTCCTCGGTCGCCTTCGCGGTCTGGTTGGCGAGCGCCTTGACCTCGGAGGCGACGACCGCGAAACCGCGGCCGGATTCACCGGCGCGTGCCGCCTCGATGGTGGCATTGAGCGCAAGCAGGTTGGTCTGCGCGGCGATCGAATGGATCAGCTTGACGACCTCGCCGATCTTCTCGGCGCCGGTCGAGAGCACCTGCACGGTCGCGTTGGTCCGCTCGGCGTCGCTGACGGCGCGGCTTGCGACTTCGGTCGAGCGGGTGACCTGGCGGGAGATTTCCGCAACCGAGCTCGACAGCTCTTCGGCGGCAGCCGCAACCGTGCCGACATTGCCGGAGGCCTTTTGCGAGGCCGCGCCGACCGTTGCCGCACGCGACGAGGCGTCGCTCGCGGTCGCGGTCATCGACTGCGCGGTCGACTGCATGCCGGCCGCGGCCGAGGAGACCGAGCGGACGATGCCGTTGACGCTGCGTTCGAAGTCGTTGGCGATGCCCTCCATCGCGCTGCGACGTTCCGCCGCGGCCCGTTCCTTGGCATCGGCCTCGGTCTTCTCGAGGTCGCGGATGCGAACGGCGTTGTCCTTGAAGATCTGCACGGTCGAGGCCATTTCGCCGACCTCGTCGCCACGGCCGACGCCCGGAATGTCGCCTTCGAGGCTGCCATTGGCCAGTGCCTTCATGCGGGTCCCTAGCAGCGCGAGCGGGCGGCTGATGCTGCGGCCGATCAGCCAGGCGACGCTGCCGGCGACGATGACGATGCCGAGCATGGCGAAGCCGAGCAGCCAGTAGATCGGGACCATCTTCTCGTCGATGTCCTCGAGATAGGCGCCGGTGCCGAGATACATGTCGAAGCCGGGCACCGCGACGGAGTAGCCGAGCTTGCGGATCGGCTTTGGCTGGCCGGGTTTCACGTATTCATAGAAGAGCAGGAGTTCGCCATTGGCCTTGACCCCGTCCATGATCTCGCGAGACAGCTTCCGACCGTTCGTCTCCACGTCCATGCGGTTGGTGCCGATCTGCTTCGGATCAGGCGCGAGCTGCGTGATGCCGTCATAGGTGGTGCCGAACAGATAGCCGGAGCCCTTGTCGTAGGTCATCGCATTGCCGTAGCGGCGCAGCTCGGCGAGCGCGGCCTCCTTGGTCATCTCACCGGCATTGACCCGCTTCACCAGCGTGGCCGCATAGTTGCGGGCCAGCTCGACGATCGCCTTGGTCTGGTCGATGCGCGCGTTCACCATCTCGCGCTTCATGAGGTAGCCGGCAAGGACACCGGAGATGCACAGGCCGAACAAGGTGACGCCGACAAGGACGCCCAACTTCGGGGCGATCTTCAGATTGCTCAACTTCACGATGGGCTCCTCGGATAGCGCGGACTGCGCGCATGCCTTTTTGATTTGAGTCAAATTTTAGTGTGGCACCCATTAGCAAGTTACTTACGCACCTCCGTAGAAGCCCGGAAGCAGCCGCAAAAACGAGCAATTTATCTCCATGCCGACAACCGGGAATTGTACGCGACGACATGGATTTCGCGTAAAAGACGCAAAGGCCCGTCATTGACGTCGGGTCACAACAAGAACCGACAGACCAAATCGGAGCAAGAAATGCCGAAATACAGGGTGGTAACGCCGAAGGGCGCGAGCTTCACGGTCGCAAGCAGCGACTATTCCTTTGAGCGCGAGGCGCTCGATCCGATCGACGCCGAGATCATCGAGGCGCCGGCCGACGAAGCCGGGTTCATTGCCGCCGCCAAATCCGCCGACGCCATCTATGCCAAGAGCATCCCCATCACCAAGTCGATCATCGACGCGCTGGACAATTGCAAGGTCATCACGCTCGGCTCGGTCGGCGTCGACAGCGTCGACATCAAGGCCGCGACTGCCCGCGGCATTCCCGTCACCAATATCCCCGACACCTTCATCGAGGAGGTCGCCGACCACGCCATGATGCTGCTGCTCGCGGGCTTCCGCCGCCTGGTCGAGCAGGACCGCATGGTGCGCGACGGCCGCTGGGCCGAGGGTCGGCCGGCGCTGCTCAAGGTCCCCAGGCTGATGGGCCAGACGCTCGGTTTCATCTCGTTCGGCCGCGTCGCGCGTGCGGTTGCGAAACGCGCCGCGCCCTTCGGCCTGCGCATGATGGCCTACGATCCCTTCATCCAGGAAACGCTGATGTACGACCACGGCGTCGTTCCGGCGACGCTGAACGAGGTGCTGTCGCAATCCGACTTCGTCTCGATGCATGCCCCTGCAAGGCCCGAGGTGCATCACATGCTGACCGAGAAGCACTTCCGGCAGATGAAGAAGGGTTCGATCTTCATCAACACCGGCCGCGGGGCTACGGTGGACGAGGAAAGCCTGATCAAGGCGCTGCAGGAGGGCTGGATCGCCCATGCCGCCCTCGACGTGCTGGAGAAGGAACCGCCCTCGCACAACAATCCGCTGCTCGGCATGGAGAACGTGACCCTGACCGCCCATGTCGCCTCGGCCTCGGCACGGTTCGACGAGGCGCGCAAGCGCCGCGTGGGCTACGAATTGTCACTGGTGCTCCAGGGCATGTGGCCGGTAAGCTGCGTCAATCCGTCGGTGCTGCAAAGCACCGCGCTCCGCCGCTGGCAGCCTGTCAGCATGGATCGCGGACCGAACAGCTAAGGCGGCCGGCGCAAGGCGCGTCGAAGACCGAAACGGCCCTTCACCGGCGATCAACGCCGGGAAGGGAGACATCATAGGGAGGAACTGATGAGGAACGACATCACACGTCGTGATGCCTTGGCGCTGGGCCTGTCCGCTGCGGCCATCGCCGCGACCGGTACTGCTGCGAATGCCCAATCCGCGATCAAGGCCGCGGACGTCCCCGCACCGAAGCTGCCGATCGAGAAGGGCGCGTCCTTGCGCATGCTGCGCCCGGTGCGCTTCGTCCAGGCCGACGAGGACGTGTTCCGCGCCAATGCGGCCAAGTTCACCAAGGAGACCGGTGTCGAGATCAAGGTCGACTTCGTCGGCTGGGAGGACATCAACCAGCAGACCGCGGTGACCGCCAATTCCGGCGCCGGCCCCGACATCATCATCGGCTTCTCCGATGCTCCGCACATCTATATCGACAAGCTGATCGAGTTGACCGATGTCGCCGACTATCTCGGCAAGAGGTATGGCGGCTGGCAGAACCTTGCGAAGGCCTACGGCAAGAAGGCCAAGAGCGACACTTGGATCGGGCTCCCGTTCGGCGCCACGGCCGGCCCCCTGATCTATCGCAAGTCGATTCTCAAATCTGTCGGGTTCGACAAGGCCCCGGAGGACCATGCCGGCCTCCTGGATCTCTGCAAGAAGCTGCAGAAGGCCGGCAAGCCCGCCGGCTTTGCGCTGGGCAACGCCGTCGGCGACGGCAACGGCTTTGCCGACTGGATGATGTGGTCGCACAACGCCGCGCTGTTGGATGAGGAAGGCAATGTCACCATCAACAGCAAGGAGACCATCGCCGCGCTGCAATATGTCAAGGAGCTCTATCCGACCTTCATCCCCGGGACGCCCTCCTGGAACGACGTCAGCAACAACCGCGCGTACTCCTCACAGGAAATCGGACTGACCGCGAACGGCGTCTCGTTGTACTTCTCGCTGAAGAACGATCCGGCGCTGGCCGCAATTGCCGAGGATTCCGAGCATCAGCTGCTGCCGAAGGGGCTTGCACCGGTCTCGCCAATGTCGGGATTGACGCTGAACGCCATGGTATTCAAGCACAGCCAATATCCCAACGCCGCAAAGGCCTTCCTGACATTCATGCTGGAGAAGGACCAGTATGAGCCGTGGCTCAACGCAAACAGCGGCTACTGGTCGCAACCGCTGGCGGCCTATGCCGATGCTGCGGTGTGGAAGGGCGACCCCAAGGTCGCGATCTTCAAGAACACCATGAACAGCAACTACTACGCCGGCTACAAGGGTCCGATCTCGACCGCCACGGGTGCGGTTCGCGCAGACTATGTGACGGTGCAGATGTTCGCCTCGGTCGCGACCGGTGCGGCAACACCGGAGGCCGCCGCCGCGGAAGCGGAGCAGCGCTGCAAGCGATACTTCAGGCGGCAGCGATAACGGCCGATAGGCCGTCATTGCGAGGAGCACTTGCGACGAAGCAATCCAGACCTTCACCGAGGAGACAGACTGGATTGCTTCGCTTCGCTCGCAATGACGGTGTGGTGACTTTCGAGAACAGGACAACACACTGATGTCCGTGACGACGCTTTCTTCTCCCGCCCTCGCGCACCGGCAGCCCTCATGGCTTGTTCGTCTGTTCGACTACAAGCCGTTCCTGATCGTGATGTGCCTGGCACCAGCGATCGGGCTGCTCGCGGTGTTCCTGACCTATCCGCTCGGCCTCGGCATCTGGCTCGCCTTTACCGACACCACGATCGGCCGGCGCGGCATCTATATCGGCTTCGAGAATTTCCAGTATCTGCTCACCGACCCCCTGTGGTGGAACGCGGTGTTCTACAGCGTGGTCTACACCTCGATCGCGACCTTCGGGAAGTTCGCGCTCGGCTTCTGGCTCGCGCTGCTGCTCAACAACCATTTCCCGTTCAAGAGCCTCTTGCGCGCGATCATCCTGCTGCCCTGGATCGTGCCGACGGTGCTCTCGGCGCTGGCGTTCTGGTGGATCTACGATCCGCAATTCTCGATCATCTCCTATCTCCTGGTCGACGTGCTGCATTGGCGCGACACCAATGTCGACTTCCTCGGTTCGCCCTGGCCGGCGCGATTCTCGCTGATCGCCGCCAACATCTGGCGCGGCATTCCCTTCGTCGCGATCTCTCTGCTGGCGGGGCTTCAGACCATCTCGCCCTCGCTCTACGAGGCTGCAATGCTCGACGGCGCCAGCGCCTGGCAGCGCTTCCGCTACATCACCTTCCCGATGATGATGCCGATCCTCGCCATCGTCATGACCTTCTCGATCATCTTCACCTTCACCGACTTCCAGTTGGTCTACGCCATCACCCGCGGCGGGCCCGTGAACTCGACCCACCTGCTGGCAACACTGGCCTTCCAGCGCGGCATTGCCGGCGGCGAGCTCGGCGAAGGTGCCGCGATCGCGGTGTCGATGATCCCGTTCCTGGTGTTCGCGACGCTGTTCTCCTATTTCGGCCTGGCGCGCCGCAAATGGCAGCAGGGAGAGAGCAATGACTGATACCGTCGCTCAACCGGCTGTCGCCGACGCGAAGGCAGCGCCCGACACGATGGCCTGGGATTCCGGGCTGCGGCGGCTGATGATGATCTATCTGCCGCTCGGCTGCTTCGTACTCATCCTGCTGTTCCCGTTCTATTGGATGGCGATCACGTCGTTCAAGCCGAACGCAGAGCTGATGAACTACAAGGAGCACAATCCGTTCTGGATCTCCTCGCCGACGCTGGCGCACATCAAGCACCTCTTGTTCAATACCGCCTATCCGCGCTGGCTGTGGACGACGATGTTCGTGGCGATCGGGTCGACCACGCTGTCGCTGATCGCGAGCACGCTGGCTGCCTATGCCATTGAGCGCCTGCGCTTCCGCGGCAGCCCCTATGTCGGCCTCGGCATCTACCTGGCGTATCTAGTGCCGCCGTCGATCCTGTTCATCCCGCTCGCCACGGTCGTGGTGCAGTTCGGCCTGTTCGACTCGCCGCTGGCGCTGATCCTGGTCTACCCGACCTTCCTGGTGCCGTTCTGCACCTGGCTCCTGATCGGCTATTTCAAGTCGATCCCCTACGAGCTCGAGGAATGCGCGCTGGTCGACGGCGCCACGCGGCTCCAGATCCTGCGGCGGATCACGCTACCGCTCGCGGTGCCCGGCTTGATCTCGGCCGGCATCTTTTCCTTCACACTGTCCTGGAACGAGTTCATCTACGCGCTCGCCTTCATCCAGAGCGGCGCCAACAAGACCGTCCCGGTCGCGATCCTGACCGAGCTCGTCACCGGCGACGTCTACCAGTGGGGTGCGCTGATGGCGGGCTCGCTGCTCGGCTCGCTGCCGGTTGCGGTCTTCTACTCCCTGTTCGTCGACTATTACGTGTCCTCGCTGACCGGCGCGGTAAAGGAGTAGCGGCTTCCGTGCGATCACGGTGGATCGTGCTATCGTGGTAGAACGCCGGCCTTCGCTGGTGCTACCTGCCGCACCGGCGGCGGGTGTGGGCGTTGGTGCCATCGATCCTCGCTCCAGAAAGCGAGGATTGCATGGGTTCGCCAAAGCTCCCCTCATTGTCCCGGCGCGGCTTTTGCCTCTGTTGTGTCGGCGGCGCTTTCGCTGCGACGACGGGCTGGCTCAGCCCCCGGCAGGCCTACGCCGAGGCGCGCGGCCTCGTCAGCCTGATCAAGGACAGCGCGGCAACGTCTCCCATCACGACCTACAAGCTGCGCAACAATATCAGCGTGCTGGAAGGATCCGGCGGCAACATCGCCGTCCTCACGGGACCGGACGGAAAACTTCTGGTCGATGGGGGCATCGGCGTCTCGCGCCCGCAGCTCACCAAGGCGCTGGCCGAGCTCGGCAAGGAGCCGATCGCGCACCTCGTCAATACGCACTGGCACTTCGACCACGCCGACGGCAATGAATGGCTGCAGGCGGCCGGCGCGAAGATCATTGCCCACGAAAATACCCGCAAGCACCTCTCCGTCGTTCAGCGGGTCGAGGACTGGGACTATAATTTCCTCGCCCTGCCCGCCAGCGCGGTCCCGGCCCAGGTGTTCGCCAAGGAGCACGATCTCAAGGTCAACGGCGCATCGGTTGCGATGAGGTACTACGGGCCGGCACATACCGACGGCGACATTTCGGTGATGTTTACCGAGGCCAATGTCCTGCATGTCGGCGACACCTACTGGAACGGCATCTATCCGTTCATCGACTATTCGACCGGCGGCAGCATCAACGGCATGATCGCGGCGTCGGATGCGAATCTGGCGGTGGCGAAGGACGACACCATCATCATTCCCGGTCACGGCAAGCCGGTCAGCAACAAGGCCGAGCTGCAGGCATTCCGCGACATGCTGGTCGCGATCAGGGACAATGTCGGCAATCTCAAGAAACAGGGAAAGTCGCGCGAGGAGATCGTTGCCGCCAAGCCCACGGCCGCATTCGACGCGAAATTTGGGCAGTTCCTCGTCGATCCCGGCTTCTTCACCAGGCTGGTCTATGAGGGCGTGTGATGCCGGCCGCAGCGCTTGCGATGCGCTGCGACTCACCCGCGCGGTAAGGGAGTAACCGGGCACTGCGGCGTTTGGCCCAGCTTCACAAAACTGCAATGTGCCGTCCGCATAAGGCGTGCGTCCGCCAACAGGAGACGCACATGCGCGCGACTTTTCTTGCCACCGTCGCAACGATCATTCTCACCGCGAGCCCCGCGCTCGCGCAGAGCGAAGGTGAATTCCCGGCCAAGCTCGCCGGCCACGTGGTGATGCCGGCCGAGTCGTTGATCGACGCTCCGGCCGATGCGCCCGCCGATCTCAAGACCTCAGGCAAGTACACCACGGGCAAGCGCGTCGACGCGCTCGGCACCGTGATGGGCAAATCCTTTGAGCGGGCGACCGGCGTGTCGCTGCCGTTCAAGGGCCAGCCGCTGCAGGGCCATTCCGGCATCAAGACCATGCCCGACGGCACGTTCTGGGTCATCACCGACAACGGCATGGGCGCGCGCGCCAACTCGCCGGACTCGATGCTGTACCTGAACCGCTACAAGATGGATTGGGCCAGCGGCAAGATCGAGCGGCTGGAGACCATCTTCCTGCACGATCCCGACAAGAAGGTACCCTTCCGCATCGTGCATGAGGACACGCAAAAGCGTTACCTCACCGGCGCGGACTTCGACACCGAGGGCTTCCAGATCATCGGCGACACCTTCTGGATCGGCGATGAGTTCGGCCCCTATATCCTGAAGGCCGACAAGTCCGGCAAGATCCTGGCCGTGTTCGAGACGGTCGCGGACGGCAAGCCGGTGCGCTCGCCCGACAATTGGGCGGTGGGAACGCCGGCTGCGCCGGGCGCGACCTACACCAACGTCAACCTCCGCCGCTCCAAGGGCTATGAGGGCTTTGCCTCGTCCAAGGACGGAAAATTCCTCTACGGCCTGCTCGAAGGACCGCTGTGGGACGCCGACAAGAAGGACTGGGAGAAGGTCGATGGCAAGGAAGCCTCCCGCATCCTCGAATTCGACGTCGCCGCTGAGAAGTTCACCGGCCGCTATTGGCAGTATGTGTTCGAGCAGAACGGCAACGCCATCGGCGACTTCAACATGATCGATCCGGCCTCCGGCCTCATCATCGAGCGCGACAACGGCGAAGGCACCGCCGACAAGGCCTGCCCGCAAGGCACCCGCGGCGCGAACTGCTTCCCCGACATCGCCAAGTTCAAGCGCGTCTACAAGATCGAGGTCACCGACGCCAATGTCGGCAAGCCCGTGCGCAAGATCGGCTATATCGACCTGTTGAAGATCAAGGATCCCGACAAGAAGGCGAGGAAGCCACTCAACGACGGCGTCTACACCTTCCCGTTCTTCACCATCGAGAACGTCGATCGCGTCGACGAGACCCACATCATCGTCGGCAACGACAACAATCTGCCGTTCTCGTCCAGCCGCGATCCCAACAAGGCCGATGACGACGAGTTCATGCTGCTCGATGTCGCGGATTTCCTGAAGGCGAAGTGAGCCAAACTTTCTGCTCCTCTCCCGCCGGGCGCGGGGGAGGAGTTCGTCGTCCATCACTTGCCGAACGCGACACCAACGTTGATGGGAATCGTCGCATAGTTGATGTCAGACGGCACCGGCGGGAATGGCTGGGCCTGGCGCACCATTGCCATGGCCTGGGCATCGAGCACTGCCACGCCCGAGGAGCCGCCGAGGCGGCTTGACAGCACCTGACCGCCACGGCCGAGCGTGAAGCTCACCTTGACCACGCCCCTCTGGCCGTTCGCACTTGTCGGATACTGGTGGAAGCGCATGAGGTGCGCGCGGACTCGCTGATAATAGGTCGCCATTGCTGAAGCGACCGAGCCGGCATTCACCGCGGAGGCCAGCGGCGCCTCGCGCTCGGCACGTGGCGGGGCGCTAGTGCGGGGCGCGGGGGGCGCGTCCGACGGCTTCCGGGCGTCGGGGCGCACCACCTTGGGCTTGACCGGAGCCGGCTTCTCCACGGAGGCAACTTTCGCAGGCTCGGGCTTTGGCGGGCTTGGCTCGAGCTTCTGCTCCGGCAGGGCAACCACATCCGGCTTTTCCTGCGGGGGCGTCGGCGGAATCATATCCTCGACGGCCTGCTGCTGCATCGGCTCCGGCGGCGAGGCATCCGCCTGCTGCATCACGGGTCCCGGCGCGATATCGAGCGGCGTCGACTGCGGCGCAGACGTCTCCGGCGTCATGTCGATGAGGATGGCCGGCATGTTGACGCCTTCGTCGGGGACGTGCTTCAGCCAATTCATCGCGAGCAGCGCAGCGGCAACATGCAATGCCACGATCACGCCCGCCGACAGGCCCCAGCGCGCGGCCTCCCTCTCGCCGAGCGGCTCGTGCAGGACGAACGCGTTCGCGGTCATCAGCTGCGTCCGTCGAGGCCGACGAGGGCGACCTTGAGATAGCCGGCATTGCGCAAGCTGTTCATCACCTCCATCAGGTCGCCATAGGAGACCGCCTTGTCGGCACGCAGATAAATGCGTTCGTCCTTGCGGCCCTTGGTGGCGGCAGCGAGCGAGGTGCCGAGCGCGTCGCGGCCCACGACGTCTTCGCCAACCGCGATCGAAAGGTCCGGCTTCACGGTGACGAAGACCGGCTTGTCGGGCCGGGGCGCCGGCTCGGCGGCGGTCGCCGGCAACTCGACGCCGATATCGACGGTAGCGAGCGGCGCGGCGACCATGAAGATGATCAGCAGCACCAGCATCACGTCGATGAACGGCGTGACGTTGATCTCATGGGTGACGTCGAGATCGTCAGGGTCGCCACGCTTGAGCGGCGATCCCGAACGTGCGCCGAGCTTCGCGGCCATGGCCTTACTCCGCCGCCCGCGCCAGGCGGAATTCTCTGTGGTCGCGCTGGCGGCTCACCAGCAGCATCAGCTGCGCCGAGGCATCGCCGAGCAGTGCGCGGTAATTGGCGATACCGCGAACGAGATGATTGTAGATCACGACCGCCGGGATCGCGGCGACGAGGCCGAGTGCGGTGGCGAGCAGCGCCTCCGCAATGCCGGGTGCGACCACCGCAAGGCTCGTGGTGTGGCTCTCGGAAATGCCGATGAAGGAATTCATGATGCCCCAGACCGTGCCGAACAGGCCGACGAACGGCGCGGTGGCACCGATGGTCGCGAGCACGCCGGTGCCGCGCGCGATCTGCCGGGACATCGCCGCCTCGACCCGCTCCAGCCGCAGCGCCACGCGCTCCTGGAGGCCGTCGTCGAGGACGCCGCCGGAGAGCTCCGCCTCCCTGGCGCAGGACTGAATGAGCTGGGCGACCGCATCATGCGCATCGCCGGCCCGTGCCGCTGCATCAGCCAGTGTCAAATTGCCTTCGAGCGCGCAGGTCCGCTGCAAGGCCAGCGCGCCCTTGCGGCGCAGCTCGATGGTCTTGGCGAGCCATACCGTCCACGTCATCAGCGAGGCGACAGCGAGCCCGACCATCACCATCTTCACGATGATGTCGGCGCTGACGAACATGCCCCAGGGCGACAGATTGCGCGGCAACAGCGCCTCGTCGATCGCGAAGGCCGGCGACGGCGCGAGCGCCAGAACGATTGTTAGGATCACGTGCCGAAGCCTGGAATTGCCTTGCATGCTGATCTCCCGACAGACAGAGAAAGCTACGCGGCCGGCTGTGCCGCGATGCGGTCCGCAAGCTGCCTGAACCGCGCCAGCTGATCCGCACGAAGGGCCCGGGTCTCGTCGCGGCCGACGAAGACCTTGAACATGATGCCGCCGTCAGCATTGACGAAGGCGGCGAAGGCCGAAGTCTTGCCCATGAAGGGACGCTCGACGAAGGCCACGGCCGCGCAGCGCTCGTGGCGAAGATGGCCATGCAATCCCTTGGGCTGCATCAGGTTGAAGTAGCCGCGGCCGATCTCGCCCGCGGGAATTGCGCCGGTGAACTCGAAGATCGCATCATCCGTGTGCACGATCAGGGTGACCTCGCCCCATTCGGCGATGTCCTGCATGGCGACGGCGAAGTGCTCGCCGCCGCTCATACGCACCATCGATGACGGCAGCGCCTCGATCACCGCGCGCGGCGTGACCTTGCGCTCACGCGCAACGTCCTCGATGACCGCGCCGGGATTGTCGGCCATATACGCCCAGAGGTCGGCAAGATCGGTGCTCAGCATATCCGGCTCCTCATCTCTACCACCGCCTCAGGCCGCTACGGCCTTGCGCTCGCTCTGGATCACCTCAAAGCCCTCGAACTTGGGATGTCCGAGATAGAGGCTCTCGCCCGTCTGATTGTCGGCGCGGGCATGGGCGCGGCGAAACTGGTCCGAACGGGTCCAGGCCTCGAACGCGGCCTTATCGACCCAAAGCGTGTGCGACGAATAGAGGGTGTGATCCTCGGCCTCAGGACCCTTCAAGAGATGAAATTCGACGAAGCCCGGCATGCTGCCGAGATAGGATTCGCGGGTCGCCCAGACGGTTTCGAACGCGGTCTCCGCGCCCTTCTTCACCTGGAAGCGATTCATAGCGATGAACATGAAAGTCTCTCCTTCTTATCAAGTCGAAAACGCGCCGAAGCCGCGCTGGAGCATCAGCGCGGCCCGGCGGAAATTTGTGGTGTTGCGACGCCTCCGGGCTACGCACCTCCGAAGTGGATCCTTAGGCCGGCCTTGTAGACCCTGCCGGGCCCGGGGCTCGACCACAGCACGTCGTTCTGCGACGTGCTGTCGGTCGAACTGCCGGGAATGGCGTAAGGCCGGTAGTACTGGTTCAAGAGGTTGTCGATCGAGGCCGAGAACACGATGTCCTTGGTCGCGTTGTAGGTCAGGTAGAGGTTGACCAGCTCGTACCCGGTCGCCGGCAGATAGCCGGCGGGCACGTCGTTGTTCGGACCGAACGAAGCCCATTGTGCCGACAGGATCAGGGTGCGATCGAGCAGCCGGACGCCGCCGGTCGTGACGACCTTGCGGGGGGTGATGGTCGCGAGCCCGATATTGGTGGCGGCGTTCTTACCCTGGATGTAGTGGCCGGCGACACCGACGAACCAGTTGCCGGCATCGTACATCGTCTCCGCCTCGAAGCCCTGGATGCGGGCCTGCGCGATGTTCTGGTACTGGTAGTACTGCGCGAACGAGCCAACGCCCGGGAACGTCACGAATCCGAACGGGACCAGGTCGATATAGTCGCTGACGTCGTTGCGGAACAGATTGATCTTGCCCCGGAACGAGTCGGACGCGGTAAAGATGTTGTCGTATTTCAGGTTGAAGCCGACTTCCTTGTTCTTGCCGACCTCGGGACGAAGGTTCGGGTTGGGCAGGAAGCAGAACAGGCCGACCGTGCCGTCTGGACAGGGGAAGAGAGCCGGTCCGCCACCGGTCGCGTGAGCGCCGGAGATCACGGTTTCGGTGATCGACGGAGCGCGATAGCCCTCGGCATAGCTGACATAGGGCTGGAAGCCGACGACGGGCGTGACGCCCAAGGTGATCTTGGGCGAGAAGCGATCGCCACCAGCGCTCGTCCTACCGGAGTCTAGGTCATAGCGGTCATAGCGGATCGCGCTCACCGCTTCGAACCAGGTGCTGTAATTCTGCTTCAACTGGATGAAGCCGCCCGACACGGTGCGGATGCCGCTCGGCGTGGTGATGTTTGAATTGCCGCGGCTGTCGGTCGTGATGACATCGTCCTGGAAGGCGTCGACGCCCCAGGTGAGCGCATTGCGCCAGTCGCCGACATTGAAGCGCGAAGTGTTGTTCACGTCGATGCCGTAGGTGTTGAGGACATAGCCGCGCTTGTCGCCGACACAGCCGGAGATGTTGTTGCCGAAATTGCCCGTGCCACAAAGGACCGCGCCTGCGGTCGAATTGTGATAGGTCTTGGTCTGGTCGTTGTCGACGCGATTGCCATAGACCGACATGTGCCAGTCGAACAGATTGTCGCTCGGCAGCGAATAGTTCCAGGTGATGGTGCCGGTGTAGTTCTTGGCGTCGGACGCGTAGACAGATGAGCCCTGGTAGAGCGCGCGCTGCGCCGCGGTTGCCACCGGGCCGCGATTGAACTGGCCGATATTGTACTGGTAATCCTGGAAGATGGCGCCGAACTTGACCTCGTGACCGATAGCCGGCCGCACCGTGAGCTTCATCAGCCCACTTTCCACCTGATTGCCGGTGTTGCCGATCTCGGTCCCGTTGCCGTCCTTGTAGTTGCCTTGCGTGCGGTAGACCGCGCCGCCGAAGATGTCGACGTCGGGCGTGGCACGCACACCGCCGAACACCGAGCCGAGGCCGCGGTCCTTGTTGGTGCCGTAGGAGCCGCTCATGTCGACGCCCCAGCGCTCGCCGGGGCGCAACACGTCGTTGATATCCTTGGTGCGGAACGAGACGAGACCGCCGATCGCGCCGGAGCCATAGATGTTCGCGGTGGGGCCGCGCACGACATCAATGCCGCCGATCAGTTCAGGATCGAGGAAGAACGAGCCGTTGGCGTTGTGGCCGGTGCGCTGGTAGTTCTGCCGTGCGCCGTCGACGACGACCGCAACGCGGCCGAAGTCCTGCAAGCCGCGGATGTTGATGACGGTCGCAGGATCGTCGCCGCGCTCCTGGAACGACACGCCGGGAACGGCGTAAAAGACATCCGACAGCCGGTTCGGCTGAAGCCCCTGGATCTTGTCGAGCGAAATCGAGCTGACCGGCGCCAGCGCATCGATCGCACGCTCCGGGGTTTTGGTCGCGGCGACCGTGATGGTGTCGAGCGTCTGCACGGGCGCGGCGCCGCCTACTTGCGCTTGCGCGTTCATCACCTCGGGCGCGGCCTGCTGCGCGACCAGCGGCTTGGCCGGCTTGCGCTTGGCCGGCTCCGGCCTTTCCGGAGACGCAGCTTCAGCCTGCGGCTGGGCGGTCTGCGCAAGTCCTCTCGCCGCCGTCATTGCCGCGATTGAAACCACCGACGCGCCCAAAATCAGGGCGCGCGAATACCTAGCCCCGTTAGCCATATCAGCCTCAGCCTGTACTTCACTTCAATGTTGGAGTCGTTTGGCTGGCGTGCGTTCGCAACGCGAACGACTGGCTGGCTGATTTTCGAAAGCACGCGGGCAAGTCATCCCGCTGCCATAATTGGTTACGTGGCAACTCTCTGACGGTCAATGACATCGGATTGCAGTTTATATCGATTGTAAATTGCCGCCGTTGGAATGCGCCTCGCGCCGCCTATACAAGGCAAGTCGCATCTGAAATTTCGAAGGCGCATCACAGCAACAATGTCAGCAACGTCCGGAGACAGCGGCGGCGACGCGGCGCGGCCTGCAGGAAGCCCTTCTGCAGCAACGAGGCCCCTCATCTTGCGCGGCAATCGGATCGACAGCCGCGAGCTGTTTGCGGCCGAGCGCGAGATCATCATCGCACATGGCGAGGACAGCTATCGCCTGCGCCTGACCTCGCAGAACAAGCTGATCCTGACGAAGTGAACCGCAATGACATTTTGTCGCACGCTTGCAAGTCTCCTGCTCTCCTGCACATTCGCGCTTCTGTCCGGCGCGCACGCCGCCGGTATCATCGTGCATGATGCGCGCAATCGCGACATCACTGTTGCCGACTTCGCGCGCACGGTCTCGATCGGCGGTGCCATCACCGAGATCCTCTATGCGCTCGGGCTGGAGAACCGGCTGGTCGGGGTCGATACGACGAGCCTCTATCCGGCGGCGGCGCTGCACGACAAACCCAATGTCGGTTACATGCGCCAGATTTCGGCCGAAGGCGTGCTCGGCCTCAATCCCTCGCTGATCCTGGCGATCCAGGGATCGGGCCCGCGCGAGACCATGGACATCCTGGAGACGGCGAAGGTGCCGCTGGTGCTGGTGCCCGAGACCTTTTCCGAGGACGGCCTGATCGAGAAGATCAAGCTGGTCGGCCATGCCATGGGCGTCGACGCGCGCGCCGAATGCCTGAGCGCTGCGGTCGGCGCCGATCTCGCACAGCTCCGCGCGCTGCGTGCCAAGGTGACGAAGCCGGTACGCGTGATGTTCGTGATGTCGCTCCAGAACGGACGCGCCATGGTCGCCGGCCACAAGACCGCGGCGGACGAGATCATCCAGCTCGCCGGCGCCGCCAATGCCGTCGACGATTACGACGGCTACAAGATCATCGGCGACGAGGCGATCGTGGCGGCCAAGCCCGATGTCGTGCTGTCGATCGAGCGCGGCAGGGATTCGCTCCAGGCTGATGCGGTCTACACCCATCCCGGCTTTGCGCTGACACCGGTCGCGGCCAACAAGAGTTTCATCACCATGGACGGGCTCTATCTGCTCGGGTTCGGACCGCGCACGGCGGCGGCGGCGCGCGATCTTTCGGTCAGGCTCTATCCGGCGCTGGCCGAACAGGGCGGCGCGTTCACGTCGGCCCTGTCGGCGGCGAATTGCCGGCAATGAGTGCGGCCGTCGGGACGGATGCGCAAGCCCCGCGACGACGCGCCAGCGCAGGACGACGTTCCGCCTCGTTCGCGATTCCCCTTCTGCTCGTGCTGCTGGTGCTCACCGTGATTGTCGCGCTGACGGTCGGCGCCGCCGGCATTCCCCTTTCGCGACTGCCTGCTGCGCTCGGCTTTGCCGGCAACTCGACGGCCGATGCCATGACGGCGCGCGACCAGCTCGTACTGTGGTCGATCCGCATTCCCCGGATCGCTGCGACCGCGATGGTCGGCGGCCTGCTCGCCGCAGCGGGCGCGATCATGCAAGGGCTGTTTCGCAATCCGCTCGCCGATCCCGCGCTGGTCGGTGTCTCCAGCGGCGGTGCGCTCGCCGCCGCGAGCGCGATCGTGTTCACCGATTCACGCTTCGGCGAAGCGCTGCGCTTCCTCCAGACCGAGCTGTTGCCGCTCGCGGCCTTTGCGGGCTCGCTGGCAACGACCGCGATCCTCTACGGCATCTCCAGCCGTTCGGGGCGGACCTCGATCGCGATCTTCCTGCTCGCCGGCGTCGCCATCACCGCCATCACCAATGCCGGCATCGGGCTCCTGGTGTTCATCGCCGACGACCGCCAGCTCCGCGACATCACGTTCTGGCTGCTCGGATCGATGAGCGGCACGACGTGGACCAAGGCCGCCATGCTCGTGCCGATCCTCGTCATGGGGCTCGCGGCCTGCGCCTTCATTGCGCGCGGGCTCGATCTGCTGGTGCTCGGCGAGGCCGACGCCTTTCACGGCGGGGTCGACGTCGAGCGCCTGAAGCGGATCTCGATCGTGATGGTCTCCGCCATGACCGGCGTCGCGGTATCGATCAGCGGCGTCATCGGCTTCGTCGGCATCGTCGTGCCGCATCTGCTCCGCCTCGTCATCGGACCGGCGCATCGCCTGCTGCTGCCGGCCTCGGTGCTGCTCGGTGCAATCCTGATGGTCGGAGCCGACACGCTGGCGCGCACCATCGTGGCGCCCGCGGAGATGCCGATCGGCATTTTGACCGCGGCCGTCGGCGCGCCGGTCTTCCTTGGCATCCTGCTGCGGCAGCGCGGGCTGGCTTCGCTATGAGCGCCGTGATCGAGGCGCGCGGCTTGGTCAAACGCGCCGGCCGCGCCGCCACGCTGCTCGATGGGGTCGGCCTGACGGTTGCCGCCGGCGAGATGGTCGCCATCATCGGCCCGAACGGCGCTGGCAAGTCGACGCTGCTGCGGCTGCTTTCCGGCGATCTCCGCCCGAACGAAGGCGAGGTGCGGCTGAAGCAGCGCGACATCGGCAGCTACACGCCGCACGAGCTCGCCGCGCGCCGCGCCATGCTGTCCCAGCACATCAACGTCACCTTCCCCTTCACGGTCGAGGAAATCGTGCTGATGGGCGCTGGCGATCGCAGCTTGCGCGAGGCGAGCGCGCTGGTCGATGCCGCGCTGGACGAGGTTGGCCTCACCCGTTTCAGAGACCGGCAATTGCCGACACTGTCCGGCGGCGAGCAGCAGCGCGCCCATTTCGCCCGCGTGCTGGTGCAGCTCGCCTGCGGCGAAGCCGAGCATGGTCCGGGACTTCTGCTGCTGGACGAGCCGACCTCGAGCCTCGATCTGCGCCACCAGATCGACCTCGTCGAAGCCGCCCGCCACCGCGCGGCAGGCGGCACGGCCGTGATCGCGATCCTGCACGACCTCAACCTCGCGATCCGCTTCGCCGACCGGTTGGTCGTGCTCAGCGGCGGCAGGCTCGCGGCCGACGGCCCGCGCACTGGGGTCGTGACGCGCGAGATCATCCGCGACATTTTTGAGATCGACGCCGTCGTCCATCAGGCTGACGACGGCGTGCCTTACGTACTGCCGCAATCGATGCGGGCGGCGCCGCCCGCTTCGCGATGAAGCTGCACTCCCTCGTCCCGCTTGCGGGGAGAGAGTAACTCCGCAATGGGATGCTCCCCGTAGGGAGAGAACCCTCACCCGCCGCTTCGCGCCGACCTCTCCCGCAAGCGGGAGAGGTGAAGGATCGCGGTCGGTGTCATCTCAGTGATCGCTAACCCGCCGGCACGATCACCATGCCCTTGTCCTTCGGCCAGCGGATGCGCCAGGCGAAGTTGATGTCCTTGGCCTCGCCGGGCTTGGCGTCGAACGACCATTCCAGCACGCCGCGCTTATCGCGGATGTTGCTCGCGGTGGGCGGCGTGGTCGAGGGCAGCATCTCGACCACGATGTCCTCGTTCTCGCTGACCGGCAGCTGATCCTCGATCGCGACCTTGATCGGGAAGTCGTGACCGTTGCGGATCGTCGTCTTGAACGAACGCTCGTCGGTCTTCGACGTCGTGACCAGCAAGCCCGCCGAGCCCTCGTTGCGCTTGAGTACGGCACGCTCGATCTTGATCTTGTCGTCGGCGCCGAAACCGAGCCGCACGATGTCGTCCTTCGCCGAGGCCGTGAGCTTGCCGCGGCCGACGAAGACGCCGTCGCGGTAGATCGCGACCTTGCCCGGCAGCAATGTCGTGTCGTCGGTCTGCTTGAAGCTGGCTTCGAGGAAGGCGGTCGGATCCATCACCGGCGCGGCGCGCACCGCGAGATCAGCGGGCACCGTCATCGCTGCGATGCGCAGGCTCTTGGCGCCCTCGGCCGCGCCGAGACTGACGCGGCCGGGAATCCTGAACGTGGCCTGGAAGTCGCCGATCTCGGCAACCGCCTGCTGCTCGTCGGCGCGTTCACGTGGCTCGGCCGACTCGGCCATCTTGGCCATTGCCGGCGATTGCGCCTGGCGCGTCATCGGAGCGGGCCGCGCCAGATCAGAGGCCGTGCCAAGCGCCAACGGCTTCGGGACTTGCGGATATTGCGCCACCAGCGAATGCAGCTCCGGTGCGCTGCCGCCGCGGCTGATGCGGACCGTGGAGACGCCGAGCGTCACGTTGGACCAGTCCTCGCCGGTCGACTGCGTGATCTCCGCGCGGCGGACCAGCTCGAGCTGCGGCTTGCGGTCCTTGGCGCCGGTATCGAGGCGGGCGTCATAGAGCGGCAGCCAGCGCGCATTGCGCACATTATAAGTCACCCGCAACGTCGCCTTGGTCGCGGCCGGCGCGGCAACGTCCATGCGGACCTCGAGCTTGCTCGGTGGCTTGGCCTTGCGCTCGGCTTCGAGCTGGACGATCTGACGATCGATCTCGCGCAACTTGCGCGTGGCGTCGCGGATGGCGGTATCGGCGCTCGCAATTTCCTCGCCGACCGCGGCAAAGGCCGTACGCCATTCGGCGATCGGCCGCGCTTCGCCCTTCTCGCCGATGCCCACGGGGGAGGCTTCCGCAAAGTGCTCCGCGAACTTGCGGCGCGCATTGGCCGAGTCGATCGCGCCTTGCAGGTCGGCGCGCTGGTCGTTCAGCGCCTCGATGCGCTTTTCCAGCTCGGGCAGATTGACCGGCGCCGCGCGCGGCGGTCGCGCATCGATCGTGCCGATGGTAAGTTTTGCGCCGCCTTCACCCTCGACCCGGATGGAGGACGTATCGAGGGCAAGCGGAAAGTCCTTGGCGACCAGCGTCGAGTCCCCGGACGGCAGATCGACGGCGATGATGCGGGTGATGGTGGCGCCGTCGGGATAGACGGTAACGGTATCGATGGCCGACGTCGCGTCCACATCGGCGGCCCATGACGGCGTTGCCGTCGCCATGGCGACCAGAACCAGACTCGTCGTTGCCAGATATCTTGCGGTGATGCGCATAAATCCCTCCTGCCGGTATCGCCGCGCCGCCAGCCGGACGCGCGCGATCAAATGCCTCGCCATCGTGATGAGACGCGGCAGGGAAGGAACTGGTTCGATTGGGGTTTCCGTGGGGCGCGGCCGCGGCGGCACGGTGGCCGCGGAACGCATCCTGCCTGGCGGCGCAGACTTGCAGGTCGAGCCTCGGACTTGAGGCTCAGGCTTGCGTGGGCGAGCCCTGACCGAAGATGCGGCGGAGCAGGTCGGTCACGTTGCGGGCGCCGGCCTTCCTCAAAACGCTGGCGCGATAGCCCTCGATCGTCCGGGCGCTGAGCTGCATGCGGCGGGCGATCTCCTTGTTGGTGAGACCGGCGGCAAGGTGCTCGAGCACGTCGCCTTCGCGCCCCGTCAACGGTTCACACCCGGGCAGCCAGCGCTGCCGGTTCGAACCGGGCTGCGCGAACTCGTCGATCGCAGCATCGATCCGATTGACGATGTCGCGGGTGCGGAACGGCTTTTCGATGAAGTCGGCCGCGCCGCTCTTGATGGCGTCGACCGCCATGGAAATGCTGCCGTTCGCCGAGGTCACCAGGACCGGCGCCATGCAGTTTTCCTCGCGCAGCCGCTTGAGCACATCGAGGCCGGAGCGATCCGGCGGCATCTCCAGCAGCACGCAGGCCGGCATCCGCGCCCTCGCCTCCGACAGCAGCGAGGCGCCATCGGCGAAGCAAATGACGTCATAGGCGCTCTGTTGGAGCGCAGTCGAGAGTTGTTCGCGGGAGGCCGCGTCAGTCTCAATGACGAACACCTCACCCTTGGAAAACATGTTCCCCGGCATCATCCCGATCCAGCAATGTCTTGGTCAAATGGTCCGAGACGGCAGCGGGCCCCGTCGCCTCGCCCGCCGTCGTCTCCGAGACGGCAGCGGGCCCCGTCGCCTCGCCCGCCGTCGTGAGCACGGCATTCACGCCCGTGCTTCGGTTTCCCTTATGTATGTTCCAGCCAGTTCCCGGATTTGACGGATCGGGACAGAAACTTTACATTTCGGGACATCTGCGGGAATGGCTGGCAGGAACAGGTCGCATGACCGACCTCATTCGCAGCGCAGGCTTGAGCTATTATCCGGAGGTGGCCCGGTCGGTCGGGCTCGACCCGCGCCAGATGATGCGCAAGGTCCGGCTGCCGCTGGCCTGCCTCGACAAGCCCGACACCCCCATCGCCGTCGCCGGCCTGCGCCGCCTGCTCGAATTGTCGGCCGAGGTATCCGGCGCCGAAGATTTCGGCTTGCGCCTTGCCGAACGGGGCGGCCTGACCAATTTTGGCGCGGTCGGCTTGATCGTGCGCGAACAGGCGACCGTCGGCGAGGCCATCGAAGCATTCTCGCGCTTCATTCATGTCCATCACGACGGCATGCGGCTCGACGTCATCAGTGACAAGCACGCGGTGACACTCGCGCTGCATCTGCGCGGCCGGCCGAGCGCGCCGCGCCAGTCGATCGACATGGCGCTCGGCAGCGTCCACCGCATCATCCAGTCCCTGTTCAGCAGCGATTGGCGGCCGCTGGAGGTGCATCTGCATTATCCGCCACCGCATGACCGCAAGCGCTATCGCGAATTCTTCGGCTGCCGCGTCACCTTCAATGCGGACGACGATGCAATCCTGCTGTCGATGCACGATATGGAGCGCCGCATCCCGAGCGCGCATCCGTTGATCGCGAGCTATCTGCGCAAGCGGATCGAGGCGATCGAGACCCGGCCGGCAAGCTGGGAGGAGAAGGTGGACGAGGTCGTGCGGACTCTTCTCGCTAGTGGCGACTGCACCGTCGAGCACGTGGCCGAGCATCTTGCCTGTACCCGCCGCACCATCCACCGCCGCCTTGCCGCATCGGGCACGAGCTTCTCGGCCATCCTCGATGCGCAACGCGCCGATCTGGTCACTCAGTTGGTCGCCGATCCCGACCGGCCGCTGGCCGACATTGCCGCGCAGCTCGGTTTCTCGGCCCAGAGTGCCATGGCCCGCTGGTTCCGCGGCCGCTTTGGCTGCACCATCACCGCATGGCGCAGAGGCGTACGGCCGCTGGCGAAGCCGGACAGCGTGCCGTCGGCGTCAGCCGCTTAAGCCTCAGCGCGCCGGAGCCGGCACGCCCATGATGGCGAGTGCGCGCATGCGGGCGCCGGCGAGCAGCGGGCCGAACGCAACCGCAAAGCCGAGGAACGCGACGATCCAGCCGCAGGCGGCGATGTGCAGCAGCGCATCACCATACGCAGGCAACACCGCCGCGGCGACCCGCGCCAGCGCGGCGACGATGATCGCGACGTAGATTCCCTGGGTCGCGGGCGACGCCGTCAGCGCCTGACCGGTATGGCCGAGGCTCGCACGCGTCATCACCGCGAGCGTCATCGTTCCGGCCGCGCCCGTCATCCAAGCATGAATGCCCGCACTCGGCGGCAGCGCGCCGAAGACAGCCGCGGCATGCAGCAGGAAGCCGAGCGGCACGAAGACGTAACCGACGTGGAGAATCAGAAGCAGGCGCTCGCGCGAAGTGCGGTCCCCGGCCCAGCGCACAAGCCGGACCAGATGCAGCCCGCCGACGAGCGCCATCGCGACGCCGGTGACGGCATTCAACGGCGCCACGATCCACGCGATGAGCGCGAGCGCGCTACATCCGATCACCACGCCGTCGAAGCGTCCGAACGGCACCGGCAGGCGGCCGGGGTTGAACTTGACCAGCCAGTTGCGGGTGAAGCTCGGGATGATGCGGCCGCCGATCAGCGCGATCAGCAGCACGACCGCGCCGATGCCGACGCGGATGCTGACATCTGCCGCGCCTTCGACATGCGCTTCGAGATGGAAGGCGACGTTGCCGGCGAGCAGCACCAGCACGAGCACCACCACGGGCAGGTTGCGCCAGTTGCCGCCTGCGATGATCTCACGCGCCGCGGCGGCGACGACCAGCGCCAGGAAGGCGGCATCGACGAGAAGCGCGAACATCCAACCGATATCGGCAGACAGCGTCACCGCAACACGCCCGGCGAACCAAACCACCAGCAGCGCGCCCAGCGCGGTGCCCTGGATCGGCAGCCGCCCGGTCCAGTTCGGGATCGCCGTGAACAGAAATCCGGTGATCACCGCGGGCAAGAAGCCGTAGAGCATCTCGTGGACATGCCAGTCGCGGGGGGCGAAGGCTGAGGTCACCGACAGCTCGCCATAGAACATCGGCAGCCAGGCCAGGATCGACAGGGCGGCCTGGATCGCGGCGAACAGGAAAAAGGGCCGAAAGCTGTTCGCAAACAGCGGCCAGCCCTCAAAGTTGCGGGATCGGGCACCAGCCATGGGGTCAACTCCTGGAAATTCAAACCGATGCCTGGAAAAATACTGCCGCCCCAGCCGGCCCGTTTTGCGCTATCGCAAACTGCTCGACGATTGCAGGTGCCATCACACTCTCCAGCGCAAAGGAGACGGAATGGCCAAGGTCGACGCATCGCTGGTTGCGCGTTTGCCGCTGTTTGAGGGCGTCAAGCCTGATGATCTCGAGGAAATCCTGCGCGAAGCCCGCTCGGCGCGCTACCCCAAGAACAGCGCCATCTTCGAGCAGGGAGCGGACGCGCAGTCTTTCTTCCTGCTGCTGCACGGCCACGTCCGCGCCGCCAAGACCACGCCGACCGGCGAGCAGATCGTGGTGCGCTATGTCGCGCCCGGCGAGACGTTCGGCCTCGCAATGGCGATTGGAGCCGCGCGCTATCCGGCAACGGCGATGGCGGTCGACGACAGCGTGGTGTTGATCTGGCCGAACTCGGCCTGGCCGCGGCTGATCGAGCAGTTTCCCGCGATTGCCGCCAACACCCTCCGGACCGTCGGCGCGCGCCTCCAGGAGAGCCACACCCGCATCCTGGAAATGTCGACCCAGCAGGTCGAGCAGCGCGTCGCGCATGTGCTGCTGCGCCTCGCCAAGCAGTCCGGCAAGAAGCTCGACCACGGCATCGAGATCGACTTCCCGATCAGCCGCCAGGACATCGCGCAGATGACCGGCACCACGCTGCATACCGTCAGCCGCATCCTGAGTGGCTGGGAACAGCAGGGCCTCGTCGAGAGCGGCCGTCAGCGCATCATCCTGCGCGATCCGCATGGGATCGTCGTGCTGGCGGAAAGGAACCCAGACAGCGGCGCGGCGTAAGAGCTGCGCCAGGACATTTCCCCTGCTCCTGAAGATGGGGCGAGGGGACGCTTCCGATTACGGCGAAAGCTCGCCCTCACCCGGGAATTCGCGCGACCCGCACGAACTCCAACCCGCCTCACGCCGGCACGCAGTCACACAGCGCGGCGAGGAATTTCTCGCGGTCGATGCCGTGCTCGCGGCAGGCGTCCTCCACGGTGTGGAAGGTCGCGATCGGACAGCCGACACAGGCCATCCTGAAGGCGAGAAACACGCGGATCGTGTGCGGTGCCGCGCGCATGATGTCATCGACCAGATCGTCGGATCGGAAAGACATGGACAACTCCGTTCCGAAACGACGATAGCGGAGCAGGCCGAAGTCTCTTTGTTGAAGCGCAAGCTGGGCTGTCATTCCCGGGCGTGCGAGAAATGAGGTGCGGTCGGATAGCTCGTGTGGCGCGACAATCTCTCTTCGCCGTAGCCCGCCGCGAGATCGAATCTCATATCTTTCCGGCATGGCGCGCCGGATGGCATTGGATTAGCCGCTTCCGGACAAGCGACTTGCGCTCGCTCAAAGTCTGAGCGCCGGATTCGGCCGATGATGACGTTCAATCATTGCTATCCTGGAGATAGGCCATGGCGTCGTTCGCGCTCGATCTCGTTCTCTGGCTCGCCGGCATTCGCGGCCACATCCCGCGCTTCGACGATTTTCGTCCTGTGCCCGCGGCGCCCGCGACCGGCACCGGCCATCTCATGCGCATCCTCGCCATCATGGCGATTGTCCTTACCGCGCTGTCGCTCGCGGTCTGGGGAACGGTCTGGATGGCGATACGCTTGCTCTGATCGAGCGCATGTTCTCACGACCGAATGCGAGCGAAGCGAAGCAATCCAGAGTCTTTCCGCCCTAGGCGGTCTGGATTGCTTCGTCGCAAGAGCTCCTCGCAATGACGCGATTGAGGCGCGCACCCGGCTCTCAACCGACACCGCCTGCGCAGCGCGATCAAATCGTCCGTGCAAACATGCGAAAGCCCGGCGCGCCGATGATCGCCTCGAACGCAGGATCCCGCTTCTCCTCCGCAAAGACGAAACCGGCCTTGCTGTAGCTTCGCCCGGCGGCCTCGTTGCCGATCAGGAACGAAATGGTCGCCCGGGCAAAACCGGCCGTCCGCCCCTTGTCCAGCGCATGGGCGATCAACGCCTGTACCAAACCGCGACCGCGATGAGTCGGATCGGTCGCAACATGCTCGATCATCCAATCACCCTCGCCGCCCTGCACCCAACAGGCGCGCGTATAGGCGCCGCGTCGACGGATGACTTCCAGCTCTGGCGCGGCGAGCCCGATCGCGGCTGCGACTTCCTCGATCGCGCGCCAGGCCGCAGGTCCCGTGCCGGCCGCCGGCAGCGCACACAACGCGGCAGCAGGCTTGCCATCGATCTCGGCGATCAGGAATTGTGAGACGTGCCACATCGACGCCGTGTCTGCGACGGCGACGCGTGCAATGAAATCGAGACATTGCGCTTCGGGCCAGCCGAGCGCGACATCGAACCAGCCGCGCGCGCGGTAGCCGCGCTGCGATGACAGGATGGTCTTGGCGATGAAATCGGCGTCGTCGGGACGCGCAGACCGTATCGTCATGCGTGCCCCATTGCGAAGACCTCAGGTATTCTTCAACGCGACGCGGAATTCGGCTTCGGTCTTGGCCTTGACCTCGTCGAGCGTGACGCCGTCGGCAAGCTCGATCAAGGCCATGCCGCCGTCGCCGTGCTTATCGATGGAGAAAACGGCAAGATCAGTGACGACCATGTCGACCACGCGCTCGCCGGTGAGCGGCAGATTGCACTGCTTCAGGAGCTTCGGACCGTCCTTGGCGGAATGCTCCATCACCACGACGACGCGCTTGACGCCGGCGACGAGGTCCATCGCGCCGCCCATGCCCTTGACCATCTTGCCGGGGATCATCCAGTTGGCGAGATCGCCGTTCTGGGCCACCTGCATCGCGCCGAGGATCGACAGATCCATGTGGCCGCCGCGGATCATGCCGAAGGAATCGGCGCTCGAGAAATAGGACGTCGAGGGCAGCTCGCTCACGGTCTGCTTGCCGGCGTTGATCAAGTCCGCGTCCACCTCGTCTTCATAGGGGAACGGGCCCATGCCGAGCATGCCGTTCTCGCTCTGAAGGCTGACGTCGATGCCGTGGGGGATGTAGTTCGAGACCAGCGTCGGGATGCCGATGCCGAGATTGACGTAGTAGCCGTCGCGCAATTCCTTCGCGGCGCGCGCGGCCATCTGTTCACGGGTCCAGGCCATCATTGTGCTCCTGTCGATTCTTTAGTGGCGCATGATCTGATCGGAAAACCGGCTTCCACTTTTCCGGATCATGCGCTCGTGCGCGGGCGGGTGTTGCGGAATTCGATGCGCTTCTTGGCCGTGCCGACCTCGACGATGCGCTTCACGAAGATGCCGGGCGTGTGGATGTGGTCGGGGTTGAGTTCGCCGGCCGGAACCAGATGCTCGACCTCGGCCACCGTGATCTTGGCGGCGGTCGCCATCATCGGGTTAAAGTTGCGCGCGGTCTTGCGGTAGATGAGGTTGCCGGCGGTGTCGCCCTTCCAGGCATGCACGATGGCGAGGTCGGCGAACAGGCCGCGCTCCATCAGATATTTCTCGCCGTCGAATTCCTTCACTTCCTTGCCTTCGGCGATCAGCGTGCCGACGCCGGTCTTGGTGTAGAAGGCCGGGATGCCTGCGCCGCCGGCGCGGATGCGCTCGGCCAGCGTGCCCTGCGGATTGAATTCGAGTTCCAGCTCGCCGGCGAGGAATTGCTGGGCGAACAGCTTGTTCTCGCCGACATAGGACGAGATCATCTTCTTGATCTGCCGGGTTTCCAAGAGGCGGCTGAGCCCGATACCGTCGACGCCGGCATTGTTGGAGACCACCGTCAGCCCCTTGACGCCGGACTCGCGGATCGCATCCGACAGCTCCTCGGCGATGCCGCAGAGGCCGAAGCCGCCCGACATGATCA
Organism: Bradyrhizobium sp. CCGB12; assembly: GCF_024199845.1. Classification (NCBI taxonomy): domain Bacteria; kingdom Pseudomonadati; phylum Pseudomonadota; class Alphaproteobacteria; order Hyphomicrobiales; family Nitrobacteraceae; genus Bradyrhizobium; species Bradyrhizobium sp. CCGB12. The sequence continues at coordinate 6,106,789 of NZ_JANADO010000001.1, forward strand.
TCATGTTGTCTTTCAGAATGCCGTCGAGAGCCGACTTGGCGTCGGGATAGACCTTGTTCATGCAAATGACCTTCGACTGGACCTTCGGCTTGCGGGCGTCGCGCCTTATTGGCGGCGATTATTAGGCGAAATCCTCCGAAGCCGTCAATGATACGGGGGTTCTCCGTTCCGCCCCCGGGTGATAGAAGCTGCCCACACCGTGGGCAGAATCGTCCGCGGCCTTGAAAGCGACAAGAAAACCCATCAAGTTGCGGGGGTTGGGCGTGGGCACGCAGGTTTCCCGACCCGCCCTTCTGGCTCCAACGACCAACCCGATCAGGACATGCCATTGACCATGGCCCAAGGAATGAAGCGCCTCGGGACGCCGATCGCGGCGCTGCTCGGCGTGGCGCTGATCGCCCTGATCGCGACCTCCTGGCTCATCAACCGTGACGCGCTGCGCAAGGCGGTGGAAGCGCAGATCCGCGACGTGACCGGGCTTGAGCTCAACGTCGCAGGCAGCATCGACATCTCGGTGCTGCCGGCGAGCTACATCTCCTTCCACGACGTCGGTCTCAAGGGCGGCGGCGCCAACCATCCCGCGCTCCATATCGACGTGCTCACTGCCAATCTGCGGCTGCTGCCGCTGCTGCTGCAACGGTTCGAGATCGCCGACCTGACGCTGCTGCGGCCGCGCATCCACGTCAGCCTGAAGCCGGACGGCGAGAGCAACTGGACGCCCTTCATCCAAACCATTGCACGCACCATGAAGCCGGGCGCCGACAGCCAGGTGTCGTTCTCCGAGATCCGGATCCAGGACGGCGTGCTCAATTACGAGGACGCGGCCACGCACGGCACCGAGAAGTTCGAGGACATCGACCTGTCGCTGGCCTGGCCCTCGATCTCGCGCTCCTTCGCCGCGACCGGACAGTTCGACTGGCGCGGCGAGCGCGTCGACGGCTCGATCAGCTTTTCCGATTTCCTCGCCGCCCTCTCCGGCGATCGTTCCGGATTGAAGGCGCGGATCGCGAGCGCGCCGCTCAAGCTCGCCTTCGACGGCAGCGTCGCCAACCGCACCAGCCCGATGATGGAAGGCACGCTCACCATCGACAGCCCGTCCTTGCGCAACGCCCTGCGCTGGACCGGACAGCCGCAGCCCGCCAGCGGGGGCTTCGGCCGCTTCGCGCTGAAGGCGCGCGCCAACGTCGTCGGCGCCTCGATCGCGCTCACCAACGTCAATGTCGAGCTCGACGGCAACACCGCCGAGGGTGTCATGACCTACGCCAACAACGGCCGGCAGGCGCTGCAGGCGACGCTGGCCGCCGACACGCTCGACTTCACGCCTTATATCTCGACCTTCCGCCTGCTCGCGAGCGGGGCGCGCGACTGGAACAGGCAGCTGTTCGATCTCAACGGATTGTCGACCACCGACCTCGACATGCGCCTGTCGGCGGCAAAGCTGACGGTCGGCCCGTCGAAGCTCGGGCGCACCGCGATCGGCGCCAACTTGCGCAACGGCACGCTGGCGCTCTCGGTGGGCGAGGCCCAGATCTATGGCGGCATCGCCAAGGGCTCGTTCGGCATCGCGCGCGCCGACAACGTCGCCGACATCAAGGCGCAATTCCAGTTCACCGATGTCGACCTCCAGGCTTGCGCCTCCGAACTGTTCGGCCTCAACAAGCTGTCCGGCCGCGGCAACATCAACGTCTCCCTCTTCGCCTCCGGCTCGAGCCCGTTCGGGCTCGTGCAGTCGCTCGACGGCAGCGCCACCATCACCGGGCATGACGGCGCGATCTCGGGCTTCAATGCCGAGCAGCTCCTCAAGCGCCTGGAGCGGCGGCCACTGTCGGGTGGCGGCAATTTCCGCAGCGGCTCGACCCCCTACGACAGCCTGACCATCGCGGTGAAATTCTCCGACGGGATCGCCACCGCCCAGGACATCCGTATCGAAGGGCCGGCCGCGAAGATCACGCTGACCGGCACCGCCTCGGTGCCGACGCGCGAATACGACATGAAGGGCGTGGCTAGCCTCAATACGGCGTCCGGCTTTCAATTGCCTTTCATGGTGCAGGGCCCCTGGGACGATCCGCTGATCTTTCCCGACCCCGAAAGCCTGATCCGGCAATCGCCTGCGGCGTCTCCTTTCCTCGATCTCCTGAAGCAGCGCATCACCGGGGGCGGAAAGCGCCCCGCGCAGGACGGATCGCCGACGGCAGAGAATGCCAAAGAGGGCGCCAAATCGAACTGAGGAGCGCGCCCGCCGGGCCGCGCGAATTGATCAGGGCGAATTGATGCGGCGATTGGATCGATGCGTGTATTAAGCATCTCCTCTGGCCAACATCCCGCGACCTTGGTCTGACAAGATGGCGCTAGATCGGACTTCCGCCATGCGCTAGTGTTTTATACGACCGGTTAAAAACACCGGCCGTTTGAGGGAGAAAAACGTGAAATCCAAGGTTATTGGCGCAGTATCATTGGCGGTCGCTGCGGTTGGGCTGTTTGCCGCCACTGCACCCGCCTTTGCGCAGCAGAAGACGATTACGGTCTGGTGGGGCAAGGGCTTCTATCGCTCCGAAGACGACGCACTGATCGAGACGATCAAGAAGTTCGAAGCCAAGACCGGCATCAAGGTCGAATTGTCGCAGTACGCGATTCAGGACATGATTCCGAAGACGGTCGCCGCGCTCGACGCCGGCACCGTGCCCGATGTCGCCTATTCCGACTCTTATGACGTGCAGGCGCAGGGCAAGTGGGCCTATGAGGGCAAGCTCGAGGACCTCACGGACATCATGGAGCCGATCAAGGGCCGGTTCGTGCAGAACACGCTCGATGCCTCGATCCTCTACAACGACGTCACCAAGAAGAAGGCCTATTACGGCTTCCCGCTGAAGCAGCAGAGCATGCATGTCGAGATCTGGAACGACATGCTCGAGAAGGCCGGCTTCAAGCTTGCCGACATTCCTACCGACTGGGCCGGTTATTGGACGTTCTGGTGCGACAAGGTGCAGCCGGGGATCCGTAAAGCCAGCGGCCAGCGGATCTACGGCGTCGGCCAGCCGATGGGCGTTGAATCCACCGACGCCTTCCAGTCGTTCTACACCTTCATGGACGCCTACCATGTCAAGCTGGTCGACGACGACGGCAAGCTCACGGTCGACGATCCCAAGGTTCGTGAGAACCTGATCCACGCCCTGAAGGACTATACCGACACCTATATCAAGGGCTGCACGCCGCCCTCCTCCACGACCTGGAAGGACCCGGACAACAACGTCGCCTTCCACAACAAGACCATCGTGATGACCCACAACTTCACGATCTCGATCGCGGCGAAGTGGTTCGAGGACTCCCAGAACCAGGCCCTCACCCAAGAGCAGCGCGACGCCGGCAAGAAGGCCTATGAGCAGGACATCGTCACGGCGTCCTTCCCGAAGGCGCCGGATGGTTCGACCATCCGCTACCGCTCCGACGTCAAGACCGGGCTGATCTTCACCGCGGCCAAGAACAAGGCCGAGGGCAAGCAGTTCGTCAGCTTCCTGCTCCAGGAAGAGAACGTCCGTCCCTACATCGAGGGCGCGCTTGGCCGCTGGTTCCCGGTGACCAAGGAAAGCCAGGAAAGCCCGTTCTGGCAGGCCGACAAGCACCGTAAGGCTGTCTATAACCAGTTCAAGGGCGGCACTGCCGCGTTTGACTTCACCAAGAACTGGAAGTTCACGATTCTCAACAACGAGAACGTGTGGGCGAAGGCGATGAACCGGGTTGTCAGCGAGAAGGTTCCGGTCGACAAGGCCGTCGACGAGCTGATCGCCCGCATCAAGCAGGTCGCTGGTTAAATCCTCCTTCCCTCTCCCCGCGCTGCGGGGAGAGGTGTATTAACAATACCGGCCGCGTTTCGCGGCCGGCTTCTCTTTGAAGAGTCCGAAAAGAATGGCGATCACGCTCTCTGGCGATCAGGCAGTCCCCGGCCCGCCCTTGTCGTCGCGGCTGACCCCGGCGCAGGTCTGGGGCATCGTGCTGCTCGCGCCCTATTTGCTCGTTTTCCTTGCCTTCGTCGTTTATCCCGTCTGCTACGGACTGTGGCTGGCACGGGCCCCGTCGAATTATGTCGCGCTCTACAACGATCCGATCTTCGCGCGCGCCGCGATCAACACGCTGATCTTCCTGGTCATCGGCATCAACATCAAGATGTTGATCGCGCTGTTCCTGTCCGGCTTCTTCGCCATGCAGCGCACTTGGATCAAATGGCTGTCGGTGATCTTCATCCTGCCATGGGCAGTGCCATCGATCCCGACCATCCTGTCGGTGCGCTTCATGCTCAACCCCGAATGGGGCATGATCAATCACTACATCTTCGCTTTCACCGGCGATGACGGCCCGAACTGGCTGAACGACCCCACCGTGGCGCTCAGCATGGCGATCGGCGTGCACATCTGGAAGTCGCTGCCGTTCTGGACGCTGATCCTGATCACCGGACGCCTTGCGATCTCGCACGACCTGTTCGAGGCAGCCGAGGTGGACGGCGCAAGCTGGTGGCAGAAATTCCGCTTCATCACCTGGCCGTCGATGCAGACGCTCTACGTGACCTGCACGTTGCTCTCGATGATCTGGACGCTGGGCGATTTCAACAGCGTCTATCTGCTCACCGGCGGCGGCCCGGCCGACCTCACGCATGTGCTGGCGACGCTCGGCATCCGCTATCTCCGGCTCGACCAGCTGTCGCTCGCGATGGCCTCCATCGTCTGTGCGATGCCGTTCGTCCTGCCGCTTGTGTATTTCATGATGAAACGGTTGTCGCGATGAAGCTCCCCGGCGTAAGCGAATTTTCCTGGCGCGACGTCGCGACCGAAGCGCGGCTGCTGCTGATCGGTATTCCCGTCTTCCTGTGGACGATGATCCCGATCTATCACATGTTCCTGTTCGCGATCTCTCCGAAGGAGGACGCGTTCTCGGGCAAGCTGTGGCCGGATCATCCGACGCTGCACAATTTCGAAATCGTGTTCAAGCAGCAGCATTACTTCCTGCGCGACTTCTACATCCAGTTCTGGAACTCGACGGTGATCGCGGTCTCCGTTGGCGTGCTGACGCTGTTCATCGCCACCGCCGCAGCGTTCTCGATCTCGCGATTGAAGGTGCCGGGCGGACGCGCCGTGCTGAACCTCGCGCTCTTCACCTATTTCATCCCCGCGGCGTTCCTCGCCGTGCCGATGTACCGCACCATGGGCAATTACGGCCTGCTCAACAATCACTGGTCGCTGATCCTGGCCATGGTGACGATCGCCAGCCCGTACGCGATCTGGGTGCTCAAGCAGGCCTCCGACAAGCTGCCGGTCGAGCTGGATGAAGCCGCGGTGATGGACGGCGCGACGACGCTCCAGATCTTCCGCCTGGTCTACCTGCCGTTAATGATGCCTTCGTTGGTCGCGATCGGCACCTATGCGGTGCTGCTGGCCTGGAACGAATATCTCTACGCATTCCTGCTGCTCTCGAACGACCGCGAGATCACCCTCCCCGTCGCGCTCGGCAACTTCCTCGCCGCCGACGACTCGCCCTGGGAGCTGTTGATGACCACCGGCTTCATCTACGCGCTGCCGCCGGCCGCAGTCTATTATGCCTTCCGCCGCTACATGGTGGGCGGGCTCACGGCGGGTGCGGTGAAGTCCTAGGCATCGGCTGCGCGCTTCCGGCGATAGGCGAGCAGAAGCGCGATCATCGAGCCGATGAAATAGCCAGCGGTCGCGCCCGAGATGGCGCGGCCGGCGATGATCGCCACTGCGCGATCGCCCGCATCGATCGCCGCGATCACGCCGGCGGCGTATTGCAGAGAGAACACGACCAGGTTGCGGATCAGCGCGAACGCGCTGCCGGGGCGGATGATCTCACCTGTCTTGTGATCGACGTCGAAAGGCCGCGGCGTCAGCACGCCGAGCGGCAGCAGCGCCAGTGCGGCGGTCATCCAGGCGGCCAGCGGCCATGCGCTGTCCTGGTGTCCAAAGCCGATCCGCGAGACGCCCCAGATGATGAACGCGACCGGCACGATCAGTGCGCGCCAGAACGGCGACCGGCGCGGCTGCATCGCCTTGATGCCCTGCCACGCCAGATAGGCGAGCAGCGCAAAGACCCAGAGCGGTGTGTGGATCAGGACCTGGTAGGCCATCGTCATGGTCGCCTCTCTTGGCTCACAGCGGCGCGGCGTTCTCGCCCTGCGAGCTCGACAGTTTCGAGGCGAGCGACGCGATGACGATGACCACCGCGATCAGGACAATCACCAGCGTGCAGATCGCGTTGATCTCGGGCTTCACCCCCAATCGCACCTCGGAGTAAATCCGGATCGGCAGCGTCGCCGAGCCGGGGCCGGTGGTGAAGCTCGCGATCACGAGATCGTCCAGCGACAGCGTGAACGCCAGCATCCAGCCGGCGACGATGGCCGGCGCGATCAGCGGCAGCGTCACCGCCACGAAGGCGCGGACGGGATCGCAGCCGAGATCCATCGCGGCCTCCTCCAGCGAACGGTCGAGCGAGCCGAGGCGAGACTGCACGACCACGGCGACGAAGCACATCGTCAGCGTGGTATGGGCGATCGTCACGGTCCAGAAGCCGCGCTCGGCATTCAGCGCCACGAACAGCAGCAGCAGCGACAATCCGGTGATCACCTCCGGCATCACCAGCGGCGCATAGAGCATGCCGGAGAACAGCGTACGGCCGCGAAAACGCTCGCCGCGCGACAATGCGACCGCGGCGAGCGTGCCGAGCAGCGTGGCGATGGTCGCGGACGAGACCGCGACCCGCAGGCTCATCCAGGCCGCCTCGATCATGGCGCGATCATTGAAGAACTCGTGATACCAGCGCAGCGACCAGCCGCCCCATACCGTCACCAGACGCGAGGCGTTGAAGGAATAGATGACAAGGATGAGGATCGGCAGATAGAGGAACGCCAGCCCCAGCGCGAGCGAGACGATGTTGAAGCGGGAGAGACGTGAGAACTTGCGCATCGTCTCAGCGCCCCTGTTCCAGCTGCCGTTTCTGCAGCCGTTCATACAACAACAGCGGCACCAGCAGCACCACCAGCAGCACGATCGCCGCCGCGGAGGCAACCGGCCAGTCCTTGTTGGTGAAGAATTCGAGCCACAGAGTCTGGCCGATCATCAGGGAATTGGAGCCGGCCAGAAGGTCCGGGATGACGAATTCGCCGACGATCGGGATGAAGCACAAGAGCACGCCGGCGCCGACGCCGGGCAGCGACAGCGGGAAGGTGACGAGCCAGAATACCTGCCAGGGCGGCGCGCCGAGGTCACCAGCCGCCTCCTCCAGCGCCGGCTCCATCTTGGCGAGCGTGGCGTAGAGCGGCAGGATCATGAACGGCAAATAGGAATAGACGATGCCGATATACATCGCGCTGTCGGTGGAGAGCCACACCACGGGCTGGCTGACCAGATGCAGCGCCAGCAGGATCTGGTTGAGCAGGCCGTCGTGCTGGAGGATGTTGATCCAGGCATAGATGCGGATCAGGAACGAGGTCCAGAACGGCACGATCACCAGCACCATCGCCACCGCCTGCCAGCGCTTCGGCAGCCGCGCCATGCCATAAGCGATGGGGTAGCCGATCAGGAGCAGGAGCGCAGTCGCCGTAACGGCGACCGTGAGGCTGCGCACGTAAGCGAACACATAAAGGTCGTCGGAGATCAGCAGCCTGAAATTGTCGATCGACAACGCAGCAAGGGCCGTCTTCAGCGCCTCCCATCCCGCCGTTGGGTCGAATACCGGCGCGTAAGGCGGCTGCGCGATCGCCGTCTGCGACAGGCTGATCTTCAGCACGAAGGCGAACGGCACCAGGAAGAACAGCACCATCCAGACGTAAGGCGCGATCGCGGCAAAGCGCGCCGGCCGCGCGAAGATGCGACGCCCGCTCATGACGGCAACACCACGCAGTCGTCGGGCGTGAACCAGGCCACGACGTTCTGGTTCACGCTGTAGGCGTCGACATCGAGGCGCGCGCTGTTGACGACCGAAGCTTGCACCATTCCACCGCCGTCGAGCTTCACCTTGAAGGTGGTGGTGCCGCCGAGATAGCAGATGTCGGCGATCACACCGTCCAGACTGTTGATCACCGTTTCACGACCGGCCCCAGACACCGGCCCGCGGCGCGAAAGCTTGACCTTCTCGGGCCGGATCGCGACCGACAATTTCGTCTCGCCCACCGGCTCGCGCGGCTCCGCCACCACCAACGTCCCTGCCTCACGCGTGGCAATCACCAGGCGATGGCCGTCACGCAGCTTGAACTCGCCCTCGAACAAATTGACGTCGCCGACGAACTCCGCGATCCAGCGCGAGCGCGGCGCCTCATAAAGCTCCCGCGGGGCAGCGACCTGCGCCAGCTTGCCGGCCTTCATCACGCCGATTCGGCTCGCCATCGTCATCGCCTCCTCCTGGTCGTGGGTGACGATGATGAAGGTCATGCCGAGCCGGCGCTGCAGCTCCATCAGCTCGGCTTGCGTGCTCTCGCGCAGCTTCTTGTCCAGCGCGGCGAGCGGCTCGTCGAGCAGGAGGAGTTGCGGCCGCCGAGCCAGCGCGCGCGCCAGTGCCACGCGCTGGCGCTGGCCGCCGGAGAGTTGGTCGGGCTTGCGCTTCTCGAGCCCCTCGAGCTTCACCAGTGCAACCATCTCCGCAACACGCGTAGCGATGTCGGCGCGCGCCATGCCGGCGCGCTTCAGGCCGAAGGCGATGTTGTCCCGCACGGAGAGGTGGGGAAACAGCGCATAATTCTGGAACATCATGTTGATCGGACGCTGATGCGGCAAGGCCTGCGCGATATCCTGCTCCCCGAGCAGGATGCGCCCCTCGTCCGGCGCCTCGAAGCCGGCGAGCATGCGCAATAGCGTGGTCTTGCCGCAGCCGCTCGGACCGAGCAGTGCGAAGAACTCGCCGGCCTTGACGTCGAGCGACACACCGTCCACGGCACGGAACGTCCCAAACGACTTGGCGACGCCCTCGATACGCAGCAGCGGCTGGCCGGCCGCGGGATACGCATCTCCGCCGGCTGCATTGGCCGCGGCGTCTGTTCTGGGCAACTCGTCCGTCATGTTCCCTGCCAACCCCGATTCCGCCGCACGCTAGCGGCCGATCGTCCCCAGCTCAACCGGTTCGGGATGGATCGTTCACACCCGCCATGAACGCAGCCAACGATTCGCGATCCGCCGCGGGCATGGTCAGGCCGAGCTTGGAACGACGCCACAGGATGTCGTCGGGAAAGCGCGCCCATTCGTGAGCTATCAGGTAGCGCACCTCGGCGCCGGTCAGGTCAGGGCCGAAGGCCGGGCCGAGCTCTTCGCGCGTCTTGGCCTCGCCCAGTACGGCCGGCAATCGCGAGCCATAGGCCGCGACCAGACGTTGGACTTCTGGCTCCGAGAGAAACCGCCAGCGGTCTCGCGCGAGGTCCACTTCCGTGTCGAAACGATCCCAGGCAAAATCGCCGCCGGGCAGTGCCGTGCCGGCGGTCCAGGGCGGCGACATCGGATAGAACGGCGTCAGCCGCGTCACCGCACGCTCGGCGCGCAGGCGCGAGGTGGTGACGTCGCCGCCGAACAGCGTGATCAGCGGCGCCTTGCGTCGGCGCGCGTCGAACAGGGCCGTGCCGTCACGTCGCCGTGCCGACGCCAGCGTCAGGTTGACGCCCGAGACCGTCCGGATCACGTCGGTCGGGCCGACGCGCTCGCGGAAATAGCGGCTGGCCGCCTCGCAGAGATAGCTGACGTCGGCCCCGGGGATCGCCACGATCGCGGGATCGCCGGTGAAATCATGCGTGACCGTGCCGATCAGCGTGAACTCGTGGGCGAATGGGCTGGCGAAGATCAGCCGTCCATCGCTGTTCTGGAACACGTAGACGTTGTCGGACTCGAACAGCCTGGGCACGATGATCTGGCTCATCTGCGTCGCGGCCATGGGGGCTTGCTGATGCCGCAGCACGGTCTCCGCGACCAATGGCGTCCAGGCCCCGGTGGCGTTGGCGAGGGCCCGGGCCGTGATCGCGCGGCGGTGGCCACGATCGACCAGTGCAAGCCGCCAGGTGTCGGTTCGATCGGCGCGGACACAGCGCGCCCCGGTCCAGATCACCGCGCCACGTTCGGCGGCATCGAGCGCCGTGAGCACCACCAGGCGGGAATCATCGACGACGCAGTCCGTATACGCGAACGCCATGCCGAACGGTCGCTTCAGCGCGTTGCCGACCGGATGATGCGTGATGTCGAGCGTCGTCGCGACAGGCAGGCCGCTCGGGCTGGAGAGGCTGTCATAGAGAAACAGGCCCGCGCGCAGCAGCCATGGCGGACGTTCCTCGGAATGGGCGGGTATCACGAACTGCATCGGCCGGACCAGATGCGGCGCGATCCTGAGCCAGGTCCGGCGCTCCGCCAGCGCCCGACGCACCCGCCAGAAGCCGCGCCGCTCCAGGACCGACAGATCGCCATGAATCAGCCGTGGCGTCGCCGACGACGCCGCGCCGCCGAGATCGCCCTGCTCGAACAGGATGACCCGCAAGCCACGGCCGGCCGCATCGCGCGCCAGGCTGACACCGTTCAGGCCGCCGCCGATGATCGCAAGGTCGTAGTCCGCCATGAAGCCGTCGAATGGGTGCGAAGCGCCCCATCATCACTAGAGCCATTTCCGTTCCGATGAAATCGGAACGGGCTCCGGATTCTCGTTCTGCCGCGCTTTCTTTGCGCGAACCGGCATCCACTTCGCTCGAAAGCGCGCTAACCGGTCTTGAGCGCAAGCTCCATGACCTCAGTGCGGCCGACGAGGCCGGCATATTTCCCGATTGGGAGAGGCTTGCCGAGCAGATAGCCCTGCACGCCGTCGCAGCCCTCCTTGGCAAGGAAGGCGAGCTGGTCGACGGTCTCGACGCCCTCGGCGATGATCGACATTTCGAGGCCGTGGCCGAGATCGATCACCGCACGCACGATCGCCGCCGATTGGGGGTTACGGCCGAGATTGATGATGAAGGCGCGGTCGATCTTGATCTTGTCGAACGGGAACGCCTGGAGATAGCTCAGCGAAGAGTAGCCGCTGCCGAAATCGTCCATGGAGATGCGCACGCCGAGCGCCTTCAGCCGGCGCAGCAGCGCAAGGCCGCGATCGAAGTCCTCGATCAGCACGCCTTCGGTGATCTCGAGCTCGAGCCGGCCGGGCGCAAGGCCCGTCTCGATCAGGATCGAATGGACCAGCCCGACCACATCGCCGTGCATGAACTGCGCCGGCGACAGATTGACCGCGACCTGGAGCGGGATTGGCCAGGACGCCGCCTCCCGGCAGGCCTCGCGCAGGATCCACTCGCCCATCTCGACGATCAGGCCGCTCTCTTCGGCGATCGGGATGAATTCGGCCGGCGAGACCTGGCCACGCACCGGATGCTGCCAGCGCGCCAATGCCTCGAAACCGATGATCTCGCTCTCGGCGACGCTGTCGCCTGCGACGCCTTGCGGCTGGAAGGCGAGCGAGAGCTCGCCGTTCTTGATCGCCATCGAGAGATCCTGATGCAGCACGCGGCGATCGCGGATCTGGTGGTCCATCTCCGGCTGGTAGAGGCTGATCGTGCCGCGTGACTTCTGCTTGGCGCGGAACAGCGCCGCGCCGGCATTGGCGAGCAGCGAGGCGCCATCCGCGCCGTTGTGCGGGAAGATCGACATACCGGTCGTGGCGCCGGCGCGGACCGCCCGGCCATCGATCTGGAATTCCCGGGCAACGGCCTCGCCGAGCTGCCGCGCCAGCGCCATCCCGGCTTCCGGCTGCCTGCCGTCGATGATGAGACCGAACTCGTCGCCTGACAGGCGCGCCACCACGCCGCCGCGCGCGGCGTCCTGGAGCCGATGGGCCACCTCGACCAAAAGCTTGTCGCCGAGCGCATGACCGAAGACGTCGTTGACCTCCTTGAGGCCGTCGAGGTCGACGCAGAGGACGGCGAACTCCTCGCTTGTGCCTTCGCAGGCCTCGATCATCTGGGTCAGCGCCTGGAGGAAGGCGGCGCGGTTCGGCAGATCGGTGAGGCCGTCATGGTAGGCCATGTGCGCCATCCGCGACTCGGTCTGCCGGCGATCGGTGACGTCCTCGTGGGTCTTGATCAGATATTGCGGCTCGCCGGCGTCGCTCAGCACGGTGGCGCGGCGGGTGAGGAACAGCCGCAGGCCGTCCTTGGTGGAGATCGGATGCTCCTCGGTGATCATCCCGCGCTTCTTGATCGCGGCCTCGTCGCGCGCGATGATCAGCTTGGCTTCCTTGGGATTGAAGATATCGGCGGCGGTCAGGCCCGTGGCTTCCTCGCGCCTGCGGTTGAGAATCGTCTCGGCGCTGCGGTTGGCGAGCAGATAGCGGCCGTCCTTGACCTGCTCCACGATCAGCGCCACCGGGATGTTGTCGACCACGAGCTCGAGGAACTTCTTGGTGCTCTCCAGCTCCTGAGACAATGACCGGCGATCGGTGATGTCCTCGAACACCAGCAACAGGAATCCGGGCCTGTTGTTTTCATTGCGGACCGCGATCCGGATCGAGGCGACCATGCGCCGCTCCCCGCCACGTTCGACCTCGAACTCGTTGCGGAACTGGCCGACCGGCGAATTGAGCGCGGCCCGATCGGACGCCTCGATGCTGGCCGCCGAGACGGGCGCAAACAACTCGCGGGCATTCTTGCCGACGACGTGGTCCCGCGAGAAGCCCCAGAAGCGCTCATAGGCCGTATTGGCGAAGATATAGCAGCCGTCCTCGATGTTCTTCGCGGCAACACAGGCCGGCACGTTGTCCAGCACCGTTTCCAGGAACTGCTTGGTGGAGGCCAACTGTTGCGACAGCCTGCGCTGTTCGCTGACGTCGAGATGCGTCGCCACCGAGCCGCCGTTCGGCAGCACAAAAAACTTCACGAGGATGGCCCGTCCGCCCGGCAGTTCGGTGATCAGACCGTTGGTGCTTGCCGCCTTCTCGTAGAACTCGACGTCAGAGGCGCCATCGAGGACCCCACGCTTGCGTCGCAGCTCGAGGAGTTCGGAGCCGTCCATGTTGGCCCGGATATCCGACCGCGCCAGGCCATAGATCTCGAGATAGCGGTCGTTGCAGAAGATGACGCGCCGCTGCGCATCCGTCATCACCACGCCCTGGTTGAGATTGTTCATGGCGGAGGAGACGAAGGCATTGCGTCGCAACTGCAGACGCCTGGTCCGGCGCAACGAGGAATGGATCCACAGCGCGATCGCAGCGAGGAATGCACAGACGACAATGCCCGCGATCAGGACTTCCCAGATCACATTGGGATCGAGCTTGGCGAGGTCGCCCGGAGCGGCAAAGCTGTCCGACAGCGCAAAGGCGCGCGCAGGCGCAACCGCGCCGGCCAGGCACACGACGGCCTGCACAGCAATCGGAAGCGTGCTGCCCACGTGCCAGTTCTTCTCAGCCATCAGCCACCCGCGATTTCAACGTCGGATTGTCTGGCTTCACGGGTTTGGATCGGGTAAACGCCTGTAGGTGCAACGGAAAAATGTGACGCGAAATACGGCAATTGCCCTGACATGATAAATTCTTCCTTAACGGAAAACGACCGCACACCGCCGTTTCCGGCCCTGCTGCCTCCGACGCTTCCAGCCGACGTTCTGCACAACCATGGATAGGGTCGACTGCGTCGTCATCGGAGCCGGCGTGGTCGGGCTCGCGGTGGCCCGAAGGCTCGCCCAGGCCGGGCGCGAGGTCATCGTGCTCGAGGAAGCCGAGGCCATCGGCACCATCACCTCCTCGCGCAACAGCGAGGTCATCCATGCCGGCATCTACTACCGGGCCGGGAGCTGGATGGCGCGCATGTGCGTCGACGGCAAGCATGCGCTCTACCGCTACTGCGCCGAGCGCGGCATCCCGCACAGGAATTGCGGCAAGCTGATCGTCGCGACCAGCGCGAAAGAGACCGAGAAGCTGCAGTCGATCAAGGCGCATGCCGAAGCCAATGGCGTGCTCGACATGCAGCTGCTTTCGGGCGAGGCGGCACGCGCACTGGAGCCGGCCCTTGCCTGCGATGCCGCGCTGCTGTCGCCCTCGACCGGCATCATCGACAGCCACGCCTACATGCTCTCGCTGCGCGGCGAAGCCGAAGCATCAGGCGCGGCCTTCGCGTTCCACACGCCGCTGGTCCGCGCCAAGGCAGCCGCCGGCGCGATCGAGATCGAGGCCGGCGGCGAGGCACCGATGACGCTGCAATGCAGCCTCCTCGTCAACGCCTCGGGGCTCTCGGCGACGATGGTGGCGCGCAACATCGAGGGCATGCCGCTGGACCGCATTCCGCCCGCCTATCTCGCCAAGGGAAATTACTTCAGCTGCAATGCCAAGGCGCCGTTCTCGCACCTGATCTACCCGGTGCCCGAGCCCGGCGGGCTCGGCGTACATTTGACGCTGGACATGGCTGGGCAGGCGCGTTTCGGCCCTGACGTCGAGTGGATCGAGACGATCAATTACGAGGTCGATCCGTCACGCGCCGAGCGCTTCTACCCGGCGATCCGCAAATACTGGCCGACGCTACCCGACGGCGCGTTGATGCCGAGCTACTCGGGCATCCGTCCGAAGATCGTGCCGCCGGCTGTAGCCACGCAGGATTTTCTGATGCAAGGCCCGCGCGATCACGGCGTCGCAGGCTTGATCAACCTGTTCGGCATCGAATCGCCGGGATTGACGTCGTCGCTCGCGATCGCGGATCACGTCGCCGAGCTCGCGGACATCTAGAGCGTTCACTAAAGAAAACGCGCTCGAACAAAATCTGGAGCTCCGTTCCGATTCGATCGGAACGGACGCGACTCCAGACGCCGCGCAAACATCTTTGCACGGAGTGCCCTTCAGCAGGGATGAGCAAAGGCTCTCATCCCTGCGTGAAGGGGCAAGATCAACTCTACACTGTTACGGGGGTACTAATGGAGCGTGTCGCCAGACTGCTTCAGACGCTCGATCTGGTCCTTGACCATCAACTTCCGGCGCTTCAACTCAACAATTTGCAGGTCGTCTGTTGAAAGGTGCACGAGAGCTTCGTGCAATTCGTTTTCGAGAAGCTTGTGCTTCCGCTCCAATTCAACAAGATGTGCCTGAATTGTCATTCGAAACCTCCTCGGTAGGGCTGAACCTCAGGATTCGATCCGGACGACGAAGTCTACATCACCGATTCGTTCTGTCGACGGATATCCGTCGTCGCTCCGTCATTTTTGAAAATTCATATGTAATGAAGCGTGATTAAGGGAACCACGCCGGAAAAATCCATGATATCAAGGCGGTTGCGCAGCATCGTGCCAACCCGCAGAAATATGTTGCGGGAGATCGGCGAGCGAGGAGCGCAGATCGCTTGCGATCACGCCGCGCAAGGACGATAATTTCCACAGGGCATCCACAGCCTTAATCTCACGCCTATCGGTTTTCGGCCACCGCAGACATGACCAATGAAGACGAGCGTGAGCTCGAAGCCGAGCTCACCCGGTTGCAGCAGGAACACCGAGATCTCGATGCGGCGATCGATGCATTGCATCAATCGCCCGCTCCCGACCTATTGCGATTGCAGCGGTTGAAGAAACGCAAGCTGTTGTTGCGCGACCGCATCGCGTTCATCGAAGACCAGATCACCCCCGACATCATCGCCTGAGCCCCGAGCCGGTCTTTCGCGGCGGCTCGCCGTATCTGAATCCACTTGACTCAAAAAGAACAAAATAGGAACATTGGGGATACCCCGAGCGCCCCCAGGAAACGCCAAGAGAAGGCAGAAGGACAACGCAGATGTCGGCAACCGCCCGTCTCGACAACAGCCATTATGAACAAGCCTGCGATCAGGCGATCGCGATGTGCGACGGAAATCTGCGCAGCACCATCAAGGCGCTGATCATGGCCAATGAGTATCTGGAAGCCGAGCTCGAGGAGTTGCAGGCGGCGGTTGCCGCCGGCTGCATTCCGGAGACCTCGCGCAGCAAGATGCGGAGCAAGAGCAGCGCCGCCTGACCTCTAAAGCGCGGTCGCGCTTTAGGTCGTCGTTCGAGCATGATCTCCGGACAAACGCGTTCCGCGTTTGTCGCGAGGGAAAACCGCTTCGCACTTTTCCGGATCATGCTCTACCAGGGAGCAACGCCATGTCCGCTGTGACCTATTATGTTGCAATGCCTTTTCTGATCGATGCAGATGGCTCGCCCGTCGCGGGCACGGCCGAGGAGTGCCAGACATCGTCGGCCGCTTTGCGGCGCGCCGAAATGCTGGCACGCGGGCCGGGCCATATCGGCGCGGTCGCCTTCAGCCGCAGCGGCGATCCCATGACCGGCGAATTCGGCGATGCCACACTGCTGCGCAAATTCGGCAACGTGCCGGAAGACCTCGCCGCGCTGTAGCGTCAGCTGCTGACCAGGCTGATCCGCGGCTCGTGCCGCCGGCGCGCCTTGCGCACATACATGGCGGCGTCGGCCTCCTCCAGGGCGCGGCCCGCATCGGACTGCGCTCCCAGCAGCGCGACGCCCGCGGAGGCCCCTGCAGTCACGCGCTCGCCCCGAAAGGTGAAAGACAATTCGTCGATTGCCTGCTCGAAGATGCCGGCCTTCGCCTTGGCGTCGGTCTCGCTGAGATTCCACAAGAGCAGCGCGAACTCGTCGCCGCCGAGGCGGCCGACCACGTCCGAGGCGCGGACCTGCCGCGTCAACGTCGCAACAATCGCCTTGAGCACCTCGTCGCCGGCGGCGTGTCCATAGGAATCGTTGATCGGCTTCAGCCGATCGACGTCGAGCACGATCAGCGCGCCGCTGGCGCGGTAGCGCTTCATGTAGGCAACGGCACGGTTGAGCTCGCGCTCGAAACCGCGCCGGTTCGGGATCTCCAGCAGGAAATCGGTGTCAGCGGCCGCCTCGAGCTCCGCAACCCGCCGCTCTGCCGCCTTGAGCTCGTTCCGCAAGCCGCGGATGGTCGCCTTGATGGTATCCGTGGCGCCATCGCCCCGCTCCGGACTGCCAGAACGTTTGGCCGGACGCTTGGCAAGACGCTTGGCAGCGGCTTTGGAGCGGGTGGCGCTGGTCGTCCGGCCCCTTTTGGCCTTCGCAGCGGTCGCCCTTTTTGGTTTCTTCATGGGCATCCTGCTCAATGAAGGCTTGCGGGGATTCACCAAGACAGGATAGTGCATTCCCTTCTCCTTGCCACCGCCTTGCGAGCCGCCGGCCGGAACCGTTAATCTGGCCTATCTTTCTGTTTTCCGAGCACAATTAACGTCATGACCGCGCCGATCGCCATCATCATGGGAAGCCAGTCGGACTGGGACACGATGCGGCATGCCGCCGATACGCTTGCCGCGCTCGGCGTCGCCGCCGACACTCGCATCGTTTCGGCACACCGCACCCCCGACCGCCTGTTCGCTTTCGCCAAGGGCGCCAAGGCCGCCGGATACAAGGTCATCATCGCCGGTGCCGGCGGCGCCGCGCATCTGCCGGGCATGGCGGCGGCGCTGACGGAGCTACCCGTGTTCGGCGTGCCCGTCGAATCAAGGGCGCTCAAGGGCCTCGATTCGCTGTATTCGATCGTTCAGATGCCCGCAGGTATCCCGGTCGGCACCCTCGCCATCGGCAAGGCCGGCGCGATCAACGCGGCGCTGCTTGCGGCCTCCGTGCTGGCGCTGTCCGACCCCGCCCTGTCCGGTCGCCTTGCCGCCTGGCGCAAGGCGCAGACCGAGGCGGTTGCCGAACGCCCGGAGGACAAGGCGTGACCGGCGCCAAGCAGGTGACGCTGAAGCCCGGTGACACCATCGGCATCCTCGGTGGCGGACAACTCGGCCGGATGCTGGCGATGGCTGCGGCGCGGCTCGGGCTGCGCTGCCAGGTATTCTCGCCCGATCCGGATTCTCCGGCTTTCGACGTGGTCCTGAATGCGACCTGCGCCGAATATGCCGATGTCGAGGCCCTCGAGCTGTTCGCCAACGACGTCGACGTCATCACCTACGAATTCGAGAACGTACCGGCGGCCGCGGCGATGGTGCTGGATGCGCGTCGCCCGGTGCTGCCCAACCGCAAGATCCTCGAAACCACCCAGGACCGGTTGGCCGAGAAGGATTTTGTCACCCGGCTCGGCATCGGCACGGCCGCTTACGCCGACGTCATCTCGGTGGCTTCGTTGCGCGAGGCGATCGCGCGAATCGGTCTTCCGGCCGTGTTGAAGACCCGCCGCTTCGGGTATGATGGCAAGGGCCAGGCCATCATCCGCGAGGGCGACGACGTCGCCAAGGTGTGGACCAGCCTCGGCACCAAATCGGCGATCCTGGAGGCCTTCGTGCCGTACGAGCGCGAGATCTCCGTGATCGCCGCGCGCTCCGCCGCGGGCCAGGTCGAGTGCTTCGACGTCACCGAGAACGAGCACCGCGACCACATTCTGAAGATATCCCGCGCGCCCGCACCGATCCCGGATTCGCTCGCCGAGGAAGCGCGCAGCATCGCCGGCAAGATCGCGAGCGCGCTCGATTACGTCGGCGTGCTCGCCGTCGAGATGTTCGTGCTCGCCAATGGCACCGGACCGAAGGTGCTGGTCAACGAGATCGCCCCGCGCGTGCACAATTCCGGCCATTGGACGCTGGACGGCGCCTCGGTCTCGCAATTCGAGCAGCATATCCGCGCCATTGCCGGCTGGCAGCTCGGCAAGCCCGTGCGCCACGGCGAAATCGTCACCATGACCAATCTGATCGGCGACGAGATCCGCGATTACGACAAGTGGCTGAGCGTGCCGGGCGCGACCGTGCACATCTACGGCAAGGGCACGCCGCGCCCTGGCCGCAAGATGGGCCACGTCACCGAAGTCCGGCCGGTGAAGGACAAGTAGCGGGACCGCGGCAAAGACTGCGATCCCGCCTGGCAATTATGCCGTCTTCACGCCCGCGACGATGCCTGCGGGCTCCTCGCTGAGCCAGCGATAGATCACCCCGCCGAGCGCGCCGCCAATCAGCGGCGCGACCCAGAACATCCAGAGCTGCGCCATTGCCCACCCGCCGACGAACAGCGCGGGGCCGGTGCTGCGCGCCGGATTCACCGAGGTGTTGGTGACGGGGATGCTGACGAGATGGATCATCACCAGCGCGAGCCCGATCGCGAGCGGCGCGAAGCCCGCAGGTGCACGGCCATGAGTGGCGCCCATGATGATGAACAGGAACATCATGGTCATCACCACCTCGGTGAGGAAGCACACGATCATGCTGTACTGGCCGGGCGAATGCGCGTCATAGCCGTTGGACGCGAAGCCCTTGGTGACGTCGAATCCGGGCGCCCCGCTCGCGATGACATAGAGCAGCCACGCGGCCACGATCGCGCCGACCACCTGCGCGATCACATAGGGCAGGATCTGGCCGGCCGGAAAACGACCGCCGGCGGCGAGACCGACCGTGACGGCCGGGTTGAGATGGCAGCCAGAGATGTGCCCGATCGCGTAGGCCATGGTGACGACGCTCAAGCCGAACGCGAGGGATACACCGACGAGGCCGATGCCGACCTGCGGAAAACCGGCAGCGATCACCGCGCTGCCACAACCTGCGAATGTGAGCCAAAAGGTGCCGATAGCCTCGGCCGCGTATTTTTTCATGTCCATGTGGCCTCTCCCCTGATTGCTGCTCCGGATCAACCTCCGGAAAACGGCCCGCCTTTTGGCACCAAACCACCCAAATTGCGACCGCGCGGGGGTATTTTCGCCGCATTTAATGGCCGAACTTGGCCCGAAAACCCGCGTGGCCGGTGGACATCCAGGGTTTTCTCTGATACATCCGCGCGCTCAAGGTTAAGGGCGCCGGGCTTTTTGCCATCCCCTTTGACTTACCCGAATTCAAATCCGATCCACTGAAGAGGATGCCGCGTGCAGGTTCTCGTTCGCGATAACAACGTCGATCA
Organism: Bradyrhizobium sp. CCGB12; assembly: GCF_024199845.1. Taxonomy (NCBI): domain Bacteria; kingdom Pseudomonadati; phylum Pseudomonadota; class Alphaproteobacteria; order Hyphomicrobiales; family Nitrobacteraceae; genus Bradyrhizobium; species Bradyrhizobium sp. CCGB12. Next base: position 6,126,648 of record NZ_JANADO010000001.1, read on the forward strand.
AGCCCTCAAGGCGCTGAAGAAGAAGATGCAGCGTGAGGGGATTTTCCGCGAGATGAAGCTCCGCGGTCATTACGAGAAGCCCTCCGAGAAGAAGGCCCGCGAAAAGGCCGAAGCTGTGCGCCGGGCACGCAAGCTGGCTCGCAAGAAGCTCCAGCGCGAAGGTCTGCTGCCGATGAAGCCGAAGCCGGTGTTCGGCGCCGGTCCCGGCGGTGATCGCGGTGGTCGTGGCCCGGGTGCAGGTCCGCGCGGACCGCGCTGATCTACCGGCGCTTGCAAGACTTCAGTTTTCGATGACGCGGGCCCTTGGCCCGCGTTATTGTTTGTGAGAGGTGCCTTTCTGGGACGGGGCACTCCCGATGCGGCACTAAAGCGCAAAACCGCCGCACACTTTTCCGGATCATGCTCTAGCGCAAGCGAACGTCGATGGCCTCCCCTTTCCCCGAGCGCGGCTTGGCGCGGCTACGCCAGATCTGGCGGCAGCCGTTCGTGCTGGCCGTGATGGGAATCGCACTGTGCGGCTGCTCCTTCGATCTGGGATCGCTGATGCCGGAGAAGGAGAAGCCGCAGGAGCCACCGAAGGCGACCGCGACCGCCGAAAGCGCGGTCAGCGCCGGCAACGTCAGCGAAGCCCAGGCCCACACGGCAAAAGCCCAATCCCTGGCGAAGTCGAGCGAGATCGCAGCGGCGCTCGACGAATTCAATCGCGCGGTCGGGCTCGATCCCTACAATGCGCAGGCGCTCTATGGCCGCGCCTTGATCTATCAGGGCAATAACCAGCACGATTTCGCAATCGCCGATTTCAGCGCTGCGAGCGGGCTCAATCCGCAAAAGGTCGAGCCGCTGCTCGGCCGCGCCACCAGCTATCTCGCGCTCGGCAAGGTCAAGGAGGCTGCAGCCGACCTGGATGAGGCCTCCGAGGCCGATCCGCACAACGCCCAGGTCTGGAGCACCCGCGGGCAGGCCTATGAGCGTCTGGGCGACAGGGCCAAGGCAGCGGCGTCCTACACCAAGGCCGTCTCGCTTCGCCCACGCGACGACGCCGCCCGCAGCGGCCTCGCCCGCGTCGGCGGCTGACAGCAGGGCTCAGCTGCCGCGTTAATCGGGGGTGGCGCCCTTCGGCAGGACCGAGTGGAACATCGACTTCATGCCGGACAGCATCTCGTCGGCGACGTTGGTCTTCTTCGGCCGCGGCATGGCCGCGCCGGCGTCGGCGCGCAGGTCGAGCGGCGGCGCGATCACCGGCACCGGAATGTCAGCCGGCGGCGTGATTCGATTCGGGTCGTCGTTGCCGACCGAAGCGGTGTAGGGCGGCGACGGACCGCCATTGCCATACGCCTCCGTCGAGGGCGTGGACACCGTGATCGGCGGCGGCAGAGGACGGACCGCAGACGAATCCATCGGGATGACACGCGGGGCCTCGGGGGTGCGAGCGGCTTCGCGCACCGCAGGCTCAGGGGTTCGCTCGGCCGACCTGGTCTCCGCAGCCTTTTCGGCGGCCTTGCCCTCAGGCGACTTGCGCAGACGCTCGATGGCGGCACGCGCCAGATCGTTGGCGTCCGGGGCCGCAGCCGGAGAGGTAGCCGCCGGCGCCGAATTCGCCTCCGCCACCGGAGCGGTGGCTGCCGGGGCCGACTTGGCAGCCGCCTTCTCGCGGGCCGTCGGGCGACCGTGCGAGGCAGTCTCGGCGGGAGCAGTGTCCGCAGCCTTGGTGTCCGCAGCCTTGGTCTCGGACTTGTCGGCAGGCTTCTCGGCCGCCGCCTTGTCCGTCACGCCCTTCTCGGAAACACTCTTCTCGGAGACGCCTTTGGCCTTGACGCCGGGCACGGGAATGTTGGCGGTCTCGGTCGGCTTGCCCTCACTGCCAGCCTGGGCCGGCGCCACCACGGCCGCAGGTGCATCAGGCGCGGGCTTGGCATTGATGTAGTGGTTAACGATGTAGGCCCCGATGATCGTCGCGAGCACCGAGGGGAAAATATCCATCGAGATTTTAGCGAGGTATTTCAGCATTTCTCGGCCACTCCCCGCGCGATCAGATGCGGGAACTTTAGGGCATTGTGAGGGATCAACTGCGACAGATCGATGGCAAACAGTAACGCCAACTTACGGTTTCAGCTCGATTTCAAGGAACACGATCTCGGTTGAGGTTTCGTTAAGTACGTCATGCTGGACGCCGGCCTTGCGGAAATAGGATTTCCCGGCCGAAAGCTGCGCCTTGGATCGCTCGCCATTCGGCGCCACGATGGTCATCTCCCCCGCCACGACCGGAACAATCACATAGTCCATGCCGTGCGTGTGATGCCCGGTTGCGCTGCCGGGCGCAAGCCGCCATTCGGTCACCCGGACCTGCTCGTTGTCGATCTGGATCTCGGACCTGGCAGCAAGCATCGGAACCTTCCTGATCGCGCCTCAGGGCACGAAAACCATGAACACGTAGACCGCAAATACCACCAAATGGACCAGTCCGAACAGGACGTTGGTCCTGCCCGTGCCGAAGGTCAGCATACTCAGGAAGAAGGTCAGGAGCAAAAGCACGCTGCCTTGGTCACTGAGGCCGAGTTCGAGTTCCTTGTCGAGCGCGTAGGTGGCAACGCCGACGGCCGGGATGGTCAGCCCGATGGTGGCCAGCGATGACCCCAGCGCCAGGTTGATGCTCTTCTGGAGATCGTTCTTGCGGGCCGCCGAGACGGCCGCGACGCCCTCCGGCAAGAGGATCAGGAGGGCGACCAGAAGCCCGGTAAAGGCCGGCGGCGCGCCGATCTTGGCCGCGACGGCGTCGACCACCAGCGAGAATTTCTTGGCGAGCAGCACGACCGCCAGCAGCGCAATCAGCAGCAGCACGACGCTGAGCACCAATGTCCTGCCCGACAGATGCGCCTCGCCGCTCCCGCCGTCGCCCCGTTCGTGAACGAAGTAGTCCTTGTGCAGGACGGTCTGGGTGTAGAGAAACACCCCGTACAGCGCGAGCGTGACCACGTCGACAAAACCGAGCTGAACCGCCGAATAGACCGGCCCGGGCGTGGTGGTCGTGTAGTTCGGCATGATCAGCGTGATGGTCGCGAGCGCGAACAGGACGCTGAGATAGACGTTGGCCCCGGAGAGCTGAAAACCCTGCTCGCGATAGCGCAGGCCGCCGATGAAGATGCAGAGCCCAACGAGGCCGTTGCAGACGATCATGACCACGGCGAACACGGTGTCGCGCGCCAGCTCCGGCGCGGGCTTGTCGCCCAGCATGATCGTGGTGATCAGCGCCACCTCGATGATGGTCACCGAGAGCGTCAGCACCAGCGTGCCATAGGGCTCCCCGACCCGCTCAGCGATCACCTCGGCATGATGAACGGCAGCGAACACCGTGCCGAACAGGATGACCAGGAGGACGATGGCGAAGACGAGCCCGCCCAGCGACAGCGTGAACTCGTAGTCCGTCGCACTGACGGCCGCGAACAACAGCACGGCCAGCGCCGGGAAGATCCAGGCCGACCGGGGCATCGGATTATGCGCGCTCATCCACCGCTTCCATTTGCACGAATGAGCAGTATCAAATCAGGCGCGAGATTCAATGCCAGTGCAGGATCGGCGCCACCGGCAGCAGCGTCAGCAGCAGGAACAGCGGGATCAGCACGGCGCCGGCGCGCAGGAGATAGCCGAAGAAGCTCGGCATCTCGATGCCGTTCTCGCTGGCAATGCTGCTCACCATGAAGTTCGGCGCATTGCCGATATAGGTGAGCGCACCCATGTAGACCGCGCCCATGGAGATCGAGGCGAGCGTGCCCGAGAGCTCATGCATCAGCAACTGCGGATCGCCGCCGGCCAGTTCGAAGAACAGCAGATAGGTCGGCGCATTGTCGAGGAAGGCCGACATCAGGCCCGTGAACCAGAAATAGGCGACCTCGCGCGGCGCACCGTCCGGCGCCGTCACCGCCGACAACAGCCAGGCGAAGGCGCCGTCACGTCCGGCATTGAGCATGGCAATGACCGGTATGATGGCGACGAAGATGCCCGCGAACAGTTTCGCGACCTCGCGGATCGGCTCCCAGGTGAAGCCGTTGGCGTGCCTGTGCTCGTCGGGCGTCAGCCACACCGAGAGGGCCGCAATGGCCAGCAGCGCCAAATTGCGGACGACGTCCTCCAGCTCCAGCCTGGTGCCGAGAACGTCGAAGGCGATGCCCGGCTTCCACATCGCCGAGGCGAGAAGGCTCACGACGATGGCCGCGATCAGCACAAGATTGACGAGGCCACGGATGCGCGGCGGCTCCCCGCGGCCGGTGTCGCCGAGCGGCGGCTCACTGCGGAAGCGCCAGACGTCGACAGCGACGAAGATCGCGAGCAGCAGTCCGGCAACGATCGCGGTCTGCAACCAGATGGTGCGCGTGGTCCAGAAGAAGTCGACACCATGCAGGAAGCCGACGAAGAGCGGGGGATCGCCGAGCGGGCTCAGCGCGCCGCCGACATTGGCGACCAGGATGATGAAGAAGATGATGACATGGGTGTTGTGACGCCGCACCCGGTTGGCGCGGATCAACGGGCGGATCAGGATCATCGCGGCACCCGTGGTGCCGACGATGCTCGCTCCAAACGTGCCGAGCGCGAGGATGCCGGCATTGGTCGCTGGCGTGGCCTTGATGTCACCGGTAATGAGAATGCCGCCGGCCACGACATAGAGCGAGAACAGCAGCACGATGAAGCCGAGATATTCGGCGAGCATGGCGTGGACGAGCGCCGCCAGTGTCGCCGTGCTCCCGGCAAAGACGACGAGTGCGCCGAGTGTCACCAGCGACCAGGCCGCGGCGATCTTGCCGTAATGATGGTGCCAGAACTTTGCAAACAGCAGCGGTCCCAGGGCGATCGACAGCAACAGGCCGGCAAACGGCAACGCGTAGGGCCAGCGCATCGCCGCGCCGTCGAGCCCGGTCGCTGCAAACGCATCCTGCGGCAAAAGCGTCAAGGAGACGACAGCGAGCGCGGAACCGCAACGGGTCAAAACACCGTTAGCCGCCAATGAAGTCTCTCGCCGTTTCAATCGCGCCATACTGATCGAGGTCGTTGTGTCCGCCTCCGACCATGCGAACGAAGCGCTTGGGCTCATGGGCGAGTGCGAACAGACGCTCTCCGAAGGCGATCGGAATGGCAAGATCGTTGGTGCCATGCATCACGAGGAGCGGCACAGTGACGCGCGCGATGCGCTCGTCGGAATGAAACGGATCGCGCATCAGCAGGCGGACGGGAACGTACCAGAACGATGACGCCGCAATGTCGGCCGTCGACGTATAGGGCGCCTCCAGGACGAGTTTTCCAACGCGATGCTCCGAGGCGATGGCAACCGCGACGCCCGTCCCGAGCGAAAAGCCCCAGGCGACGATCCGTTCCGCCGCATAGCGCGCGGTCGTGAACGCATAGGCGGCTGCGGCATCGCGCAGCAGCCCCTGCTCGCTCGGCGCACCGCTCGAGCCGGCATAGCCGCGATAGGACAGCGCGACGAGGCCGGTGCCGTCGGCGGTCATCGCCTTGAAGCTGCTGACGCGACCGGCGAGAAAATCGCCGTTCCCGGGAAAATAGAGGATCACGGGACGGCCGGGCTTCGCCGGCACGTGCCAGAGGATGACCTTCTCGCCGTCCGACGTGACCAACACATGCTCTTCCGCCTCGGGCAGGCCGGCGGCATCGGGGGCTGTGCGCCCGACGGGCGGGATCGGAAACAGCATCTCGCGCTGGCGGACATACAGCACGACGAGACCGGCGAGATAGACGGCCGCGAGCAGGATGGCGATCCACTTGACGATGGTCATGATACGCGGCCGGCCTTTCGGCTCAGGGCTTGCGACGGCTCCGCAGCAATTTGATGACATCGGGCCGGAGGCTCTCCGGAACGTCGCGGCAGCCGCACGCCGCCTTGTGGGCGGCGTGCCATGCGACACGCTGCTCGCGTGTCGCCTTCACTGGCATGCGATGGGACCGGTGCCATTCCTTGTTGATGGCCACGGTCCGCTTCCCCTCGCGCTACATCGCCTTGACGATGTTCTCGGTGACCTTCTTGGCGTCGCCGAGCAGCATCATGGTGTTGTCGCGGTAGAACAGCGGGTTGTCGATGCCGGCATAGCCCGAAGCGAGCGAGCGCTTGATGAACATCACGGTTCCGGCCTTCCAGACCTGGAGCACGGGCATGCCGTAGATCGGCGAGGTCTTGTCCTCCTCGGCGGCCGGGTTGGTGACGTCGTTGGCGCCGATCACGAAGGCGATGTCGGCCTGCGCGAATTCCGAGTTGATGTCCTCGAGCTCGAACACCTCGTCATAGGGCACGTTGGCCTCGGCCAGCAGCACGTTCATGTGGCCGGGCATGCGGCCGGCGACCGGGTGAATGGCGTATTTCACCTCGACGCCTTCCTTCTTCAGGATGTCGCCCATTTCGCGGAGCGCATGCTGGGCCTGCGCCACCGCCATGCCATAGCCGGGCACGATGATGACCTTGGAGGCGTTCTTCATGATGAAGGCGGCATCGTCGGCCGAGCCGAGCTTGGCGGGCTTCTGCTCGCCCGTACCGCCGCCGGCGGCAGCGGTCTCGCCGCCGAAGCCGCCGAGGATGACCGAGATGAAGGACCGGTTCATCGCGTGGCACATGATGTAGGAGAGGATCGCGCCGGAGGAGCCGACCAGCGCGCCGGTGATGATCAGCGCGGAATTGCCGAGCGTGAAGCCGATGCCGGCCGCGGCCCATCCCGAGTAGGAGTTCAGCATCGAGATCACGACGGGCATGTCGGCGCCGCCGATCGGGATGATCATGAGCACGCCGAGCGCCAGCGCCAGGATGACGATCATCCAGAAGTCGAACGCGCCGCCGGTGAGCACGAGGCGTACGATGAAGAACACCAGCGCGAGCGCCAGCGCGATGTTGATGCCATGGCGGAACGGCAGGATGATTGGCGCGCCGCTCATGCGCGCGGACAGCTTCAGGAACGCGATCACCGAGCCGGTGAAGGTCAGGGCGCCGATGGCGACGCCGAGCGACATCTCGACCAGGCTCTGCGGATGGATGTTGCCGGGGGTGCCGATGTCGAAGGCCTCCGGCGCGTAGAAAGCGCCGGCAGCGACCAGCACCGCAGCCATGCCGACCAGCGAGTGGAAGGCGGCGACCAGTTCCGGCATCGACGTCATCGGAACGCGCCGTGCGATCACCGCGCCGATGCCGCCACCGATGGCGATGCCGACGATGACGAGCACCCAGGCGAGACCATCTGCCGGCGGGTGGTTGGCAAGCGTGGTGGCGACCGCGATCGCCATGCCGATCATGCCGAACAAATTGCCCTGGCGCGAGGAAGCCGGGCTCGACAATCCGCGCAGCGACAGGATGAACAGCACTCCCGCCACGAGATACAAAAATGCAGAGAGGTTCGCGCTCATCTCAGGTCCCCATTGATCCCTTCAGCCCGAGGTGGCCGCTTACTTCGACTTCTTCTTGTACATCGCCAGCATGCGCTGGGTGACAAGGAAGCCGCCAAAAATGTTCACGCAGGCGAAGATCAGCGCGACGAAGCCGAAGGCGCGTGCCCAGCCCGAGCCGCTCGAGACATTCGCGACGCCGCCGGCAAGCAGCGCACCGACCACGATCACCGAGGAGATCGCGTTGGTCACGCTCATCAGCGGCGTGTGCAGCGCCGGCGTCACCGACCACACCACGAAATAGCCGACGAAGACGGCGAGGACGAAGATCGACAGGCGGAAGATGAAGGGGTCGACGACCTGTGCAGCATGCTCCATGGCGGAACTCCTTAAACCTTCGGCTGGAAGTTCGGGTGGATGACGGCGCCGTCTTTCGTAAGCGCAGTGGCCTTGACCAGCTCGTCGTCCCAGTTGACGGCGAGCTTCTTCTCTTTCTTGTCGACCATGGTCTCGATGAAGGAGAACAGATTGCGTGCGTAGAGGCTGGAGGCCGAGGCCGCGACGCGGCCGGCAACGTTGGTGTAGCCGACGATCTTGATGCCATCGAGGTCGACGACCTCGCCGGCCTTGGCGCCCTCGACATTGCCGCCGCGCTCGACGGCAAGATCGACCAGCACCGAGCCCGGCTTCATCGACTTGACCATCTCGCCCGAGACGAGCATCGGCGCGGGCCGGCCGGGAATCAGCGCGGTCGTGATCACGATGTCCTGCTTCTTGATGTGCTCGGCGGTGAGCGCGGCCTGCTTGGCCTGGTATTCCTTGGACATCTCCTTGGCGTAGCCGCCGGCGGTCTGCGCGTTCTTGAACTCCTCGTCCTCGACGGCGAGGAACTTTGCGCCAAGCGATTCCACCTGCTCCTTCGTCGCAGGCCGCACGTCGGTCGCGGTCACAATGGCGCCGAGACGGCGCGCGGTCGCGATTGCCTGGAGGCCGGCAACGCCGACGCCCATCACGAACACCTTCGCGGCAGGCACGGTACCGGCTGCCGTCATCATCATCGGGAAGGCGCGGCCGAAGGCCTCGGCACCCTCGATCACGGCGCGGTAGCCGGCGAGGTTCGCCTGCGAGGACAGCACGTCCATCACCTGCGCGCGCGTGATGCGCGGCATCAATTCCATCGCGAAGGCGGAGACGCCGGCATCGGCGATCGTCTTCAGCGCGGCCTCGTTGCCATAGGGATCCATGATGGCGATGACGAGCGCGCCGCGCTTGTACTGCGCGAGCTCGGAGGCCTCGGGGCGCTTCACCTTGATGATGATGTCGGCGTCCTTCAGCGCATCGGCGCTGATAGTGGCGCCCACGGCGGTGAATTCGGAATCCGGCAGGCCTGATTTGAGGCCGGCGCCCGGCTCGACGGCGATCTCGGCGCCCAGCGCTATGAATTTCTTCACCGTATCAGGCGAAGCGGCAACGCGCGGCTCGGACGGATCTATTTCCTTGGCAACGGCGATCTTCATAGGCCCTCCGGCGGCGCGGGACAGCGCACGCGCAAAACTTAAGCGTTTACTCCCGCGGCGTTCGTTACCGGTTTTGTGACCGGCTTGTATGCAAATATTGTGAGCAGCCGCTGCCGCTGGCGTGTGCAGCTGCCGAAGGAATCAGGTCAGGAAGATCGCCATCAGAATCACGATGAGCGCGACCGAGGCTGTGCCGTACTTCACCAGCTTGATGAAGCCCTCGTAGGTCTGCTCGTGGGCAACGTAGTCGTTGCCGTCGGCGGTGGTGTACGCCACTTCGCTATGGTCAGCCATGGATTGTCCCCAGTCGAAAGTCCAATTCTTGGGCTGGGATACCTTAAACCTTCGGGCAGGGCAACGGCACGGAAGCGCGGTTTTCCGCCAAATCAGGTCATTTGGAATCCAGATTATCGCGGATCCAGCGGAGGAGGCTCTGTTCGCTGACCTCACCGGCGGCGAGCGAGAGGATGATTGTCGTGGCTTCCGCAGGATCTGGACTGAAAGTCACGCCGTTCTTGTGGAGGAAGACCATCATCGCCATGAAGGCGATGCGCTTGTTTCCGTCGACGAAGGCATGATTTTTCGCGAGGCCGAATGCGTACGCTGCGGCGAGTTCGTCCATCGGCGCCTGCTCATAGCGCCATTTATTGACCGGGCGCTCCAGCGCCGAACGCAGCATGCCCTTGTCACGCAATCCCGGCGCACCACCGAAGCGCCGGAGCTGCCGACCGTGGATTGCGACGGCCTGCTCGTAGGTGATCCAGAGCGGCTCCTGAAGATCGCTCATTTGCGTTGCAGCTATTTTGCCAGCGCAGCAAGCGTGTCGCGATACTTGTCCATCACCTCGTCGGCGATTTCCATCGTCCGTTCGAAGTCGGGATCGTAGGGCAGCAACTGAAATCCGCCGCCGGGTAATTCCACGATATGCAATTGCTGTCCGCGCTTGAGATCGAGCCGCTGCATCAATTCACGGGGCAGCAACAAACCATCGGAATTACCGATCTTCTTGATCTCGATCTTCATGGCTTTCGCTCCAGTGATGTTATACATATGTATAACATCACTGCGACTAGTTCAACAGATGTTTTACGCCTTCAATCCCTGATCAGAGCGCCGCCTCAGCCCATCGCCTCGAGCTCGTCGATCATCCCGGCGATGACGCTCAAGCCCCCGTCCCAGAACTTCGGGTCCTTGGCATCCAGCCCGAACGGCCGCAGCAGCTCGGAATAGTGCTTGGTCCCGCCAGCGGCGAGCATGTCGAGATAACGCTCGGCAAAGCCCTCGGCCGCATTCTCGTAGACCGCATAGAGCGAGTTCACGAGACAGTCGCCGAACGCATAGGCGTAGACGTAGAACGGCGAGTGGATGAAGTGCGGGATGTACATCCAGTAGTTCTCGTAGCCCGCCTTGATCTCGATCGCCGGTCCCAGGCTCTCGCCCTGCACCGACAGCCAGATCTCGCCGAGCCGGGTCGCGGTGAGTTCGCCGTTCTTGCGCTCGGTGTGGACCGCGCGCTCGAACGAATAGAACGCGATCTGCCGCACCACGGTGTTGATCATGTCCTCGACCTTGCCCGCGAGCAGCGCCTGGCGCTGCTTTGCGCTCTTGGTCTGCGCCAGCAGCCGGCGGAAGGTCAGCATCTCGCCGAACACGCTCGCGGTCTCCGCCAGCGTTAGCGGCGTCGGCGCCATCAGCGCTCCGTTCTTCGCCGCCAGCACCTGATGCACGCCATGGCCGAGTTCATGTGCGAGCGTCATCACGTCGCGCGGCTTGCCCTGGTAGTTCATCAGCACATAGGGATGCGCCGACGGCGTGGTCGGATGCGAGAACGCGCCCGGCGCCTTGCCCGGACGCACCGGCGCATCGATCCAGCGGTCGGTGAAGAAGCGCTCGGCAATGTCGGCCATCTTGGGCGAGAAGCCGCGATAGGCCGTCAGCACCATGGTGCGTGCATCAGGCCAGCCAATGACGTCGGTCGCAGCAAAGGGCAGCGGCGCGTTGCGGTCCCAATAAGCCAGCCGCTTCTTGCCGAACCACTTCGCCTTCAGCGCGTAATAGCGATGCGACAATTTGGGATAGGCCGCCTGCACCGAGGCGACCAGCGCGTCCACCACCTCGCGCTCGACGCGGTTGTTGAGGTGCCGGGAATCCGCGACATCCTGAAAACCGCGCCACCGGTCGGAGATGTCCTTGTCCTTGGCAAGCGTGTTGGTGATCAGCGCAAAGGTGCGCTCATTGGCCTTGAAGGTTTTGGCCAGCGCCTCCGCCGCGCTCCTGCGCTTGGCACCGTCGCGGTCCTGCAACAGGTTGAGCGTCGGCTCGATCGCGAGCTCCTTGGCGCCGACCTTGAAGCGCAGGCCCGAGATGGTCTGGTCGAACAACCGGTTGAAGGCGGAATAGCCGGTCTGCGCCTTCTCCAGGAAGAGCTGCTCGAGCTTGTCGTCGAGCTGGTACGGCTTCTCCTTGCGCAGATCCTCGATCCAGGGCCGGTAGTGCGCGAGCTCCGCGGCCAGCATCGCGCGGTTCAAGATATCGTCATCGATCCGGTTGAGCTCGAGCGCGAAGAACAGAAGATGCGTCGACGCCGCCGTCAGCCGCTCGGAAACATCGCCGTAAAACTTTGAAATCGCAGGATCCACGCTGTCGCCGGCATGGACCAGGCCGGCATAGGAACCGAGACGGCCGGCGAGATCGTCGATTGCCTCATAGCGTCGCACGGCCTCGGCGAGCCATTTTCCGCCATCTTCGTTTGCTGTCCCTGTCGCGAGCTTGCCTCTGTAGTCGGTCTCGAACGCGACGCAATCGGCATCCATCTTTTCGAGATCGCGCGCCACTTCCGGCGCATCGATCCCGGAATAGAGATCGGCCAGGTTCCACTCCGGAAGCTTGCCGGTCTTGCTCGCAGGCTTTGCGGATGAAGGCTTTGCGGGTGACGGCTTTGCGGGTGACGGCTTGGCGAGCGAAGGTTTGGAGGGCTTTGCCTTGGCAACAGACTTCTTGGTAGCGGATGTCTTGGCGGATGTCTTGGCGGCGGGCTTGCGGAGAGCGGGCTTCTTGAGAGCAGTCTTCTTCAGAGCAGTGCTGGGGCGCGAATTCATTGTGTGGGAAACCTGTGTTCAACAAGCGCGACGGCGGGCGGGGGCATCAAGGTTTAAGAGTGCGTTAATCGGCTTCGGCCAGAGTGCCCCGATTCGAGACAGATAGTAGTAGCGTGCGGGGAACACCATGGCTGCCTGTATTTTGATCGCCGACGACGACGCTGTAGCCCGCCGGCTGGTCGAAAACATGGTGCAGAAATGCGGCTATGACACGATCGTCGTGGAGTCCGGCGATGCTGCGATCGCCGCCCTCACCGCTCCCGGCGCTCCCGCCATCGACGGCGTCATCCTCGATCTCGTGATGCCCGGCCTGGACGGCATGGGCGTGCTGGCGAAAATCCGCGATGCAGGCCTCAGCATCCCCGTCATCGTGCAGACCGCGCATGGCGGCATCGACAACGTGATCTCGGCGATGCGCGCCGGCGCGGCCGATTTCGTCGTCAAGCCGGTCGGCCTCGAGCGACTTCAGGTGTCACTGCGCAACGCGCTCAACGCGTCCGCGCTCAAGGGCGAATTGCAGCGCATCCGTCACAGCCGCGAGGGCCGGCTGACCTTCTCCGACATCATCACCCGCTCCGAGGCGATGGCGGGCGTGATGCGCGCCGCGCAGAAGGCGGCGAACTCCTCGATTCCCGTGCTGATCGAAGGCGAGTCCGGCGTCGGCAAGGAGATGTTCGCGCGCGCCATCCATGGCAGCGGCGAGCGCAAGGCAAAGCCCTTCGTCGCGGTCAATTGCGGCGCGATCCCAGACAACCTCGTCGAGTCCATTCTGTTCGGGCACGAGAAGGGCGCCTTCACCGGCGCCACCGAGCGGCACATGGGCAAGTTCGTCGAGGCCCATGGTGGCACGCTGTTCCTGGACGAGGTCAGCGAGTTGCCGCTGACCGCGCAGGTCAAGCTCTTGCGCGCGCTCCAGGAGGGCGCGGTCGAGGCGGTCGGCGGCCGCAAGCCCGTCAAGGTCGACGTGCGCATCGTCTCTGCGACCAACCGCAAGCTCCTGGAGCGAGTGAAACAGGGACACTTCAGGGAAGACCTGTTCTATCGCCTGCACGTGTTGCCGCTGACGATTCCCTCGCTGCGCGCCCGGCGCGAGGACATTCCGCACCTGCTGCGGCACTTCCTGGCGCGCTTTGCCGCCGAGGAGAACCGCCCCATCACCGGAATCAGCGGCGAGGCGGTGGCACACCTCGCCCAGCTCGACTGGCCCGGCAACATCCGTCAGCTCGAAAACGCGGTCTACCGCGCTGTGGTGATGAGCGACGGCGACCAGCTCGACCTTGGCGATTTCCCCCTGCTCGCCTCGCAGCCGCACGGCGCCACGGACATTCCGACGGCGCCACTGATGCTCGAGCCGGCCGCGGCACCCTCTCTCGTATCGGGTAATGAAATACCGATTGCCCCCCTCCCGTCAGTGGGAACTCTCTCCATGCTGACGCCGAGCGGCGATGTTCGCCCGCTGGAGGAGATGGAGAACGAGATCATCCGTTTCGCGATCTCGCACTATCGCGGGCAGATGTCCGAAGTCGCCCGCCGTCTCAAAATCGGTCGGTCCACGCTCTACCGCAAACTCGACGAAGCCGGCGTGCCCGGCCATGGCGGGAAAAGCGGCGAGGAGACGCACTGAGCCTGATGCGAACGGAGGTTCGCCCGACGCTGCGAGGGAGGCTGCAAGCCCTTCGCATTGCGACGTAATTCGGCCACGACGTGAACCGTGACCCGGAAGTGACAGACATAGGGAAAAGCGCGCGGGGCAGGCGCACAATCCGTTGCCAAGAGGCTCCCTTGAAGTCAGTTTGTCGTGAGTTGTCCCGAGTGGCGCTGGCTGCAAAATGGGGGCCTGTGTATCGTCTGCGTATGAATCGTTGCGTGCAGGCGTGCGACTATCGAGGGCCGGCGCAATTTAGCCGAAAATCTAGAGACGATAACGAAGCTGTTCCAAGAGGGACAGTTCACCCGAGGGGTGTGACACAATGCGTGACTGTTTGAACCACCGTGCAGGCTTTGACCGTGTCTTAATGACGGTCGCGGCGACCTTCCTCACGGTGTCGGCCAGCTCAGCCCTGGCGCAGGATCAGGCGCGCAGCAGCGCCGCCGAGCTCGCGATCGAAGCCGCGATCCCGCGCCCCGAGCCGGCCAACGTCCCGCCTCCAACCGCGGCCGACATCAAACTCGACACCACCGCGACCCTTCAGGATGCCGCGAAGGAACCAGCGAAGACTGAAGCCGCACCGTCGCCCGACAAAGTCGAGCCGAAGCCCTCCGACGTGGCCACCACGCCTGCCACCGAGGCGCCGAAGAGCGAGACGGCCAAAACAGAACCTGCGAAGACGGAACCCGCGAAGAGCGAGCCCGCCAAGGCTGACACCGCGACCGTCACGCCAGCCGCTCCCGCAGCGCCCGCCGCGGCTGAAGCTCCGGCCGCCGAGCCGGTCAAGGCCGCGAGCAACGTTCCCGCCGCCGACCAGCCGGTCGCCGACAAGCTCAAGGACATCATCGGCGCCAAGACCTCGCGCCATTTCGACCGCAAGAACGAGCGCGCGGCGATCGAGAAGTTCTACGGTGCGCGCGACTTCGCACCGGTCTGGACCCAAGGCGGCAGCCTGACCCCGGCAGCCAAGGGCGTCATCGCGCGGCTGAAGGATGCGGCCTCCGACGGCCTCAATCCGGCCGACTACCCGGTGCCGGATTTCGCCGCCGCCACCACGCCCGATGCGCTTGCCGATGCCGAGCTGAAGCTCACCGCCAGCATGTTCGACTATGCGCGCCAGGCCCAGAGCGGCCGCATGCACTGGTCGCAGGTCAGCGGCGACATCCTCTATCCCGAGCATCCGGTCGACCCGAACGAGGTGCTCGCCAAGGTCACGACCGCGGCGGATGCCTCCGCGGCGCTCGACAGCTACAACCCGCCGCACAAGCTCTACAAGGAGCTGAAGGCCAAGCTCGCGGAGCTTCGTGGCCTGGGCAACGGCCCGGCGATCGAGATCGCCGACGGTCCGGCGCTGAAATACACCCCGGCTGGCAAGAAGCAGGCCGAGATCGTGGTGGAAGATGCGCGCGTGCCGCAGCTGCGCGCCAAGCTCGGCATCGCCGAGAACGCAAACGACACCCGCTATGACGCGGCGGTCGCCGATGCCGTGCGCAAATTCCAGAGCGGCGCCGAGATGAAAGCGACCGGCATCCTCGACGACAAGACCGTCAAGGCGCTCAACACCCCCAAGCGCGACAAGCAGATCGACGTGGTGCTGGTGAACATGGAGCGCTGGCGCTGGCTGCCGCGCGACCTCGGCGCGCCCGCACTGGGCGATGCCTATGTCATCCTGAACATTCCCGACTACACGCTGAAGGTGATGCAGCGCGGCCAGCAGGTCTGGACCACCCGCGTCGTCACCGGCAAGCCGGGCACGCACGCGACGCCGCTGCTCACCGAGACGATGAAATACATCACGGTCAATCCGACCTGGAATGTGCCGCCGTCGATCGTCTACAACGAGTACCTACCGGCGCTGCAGCAGGATCCGACCGTGCTCCAGCGCATGGGCCTCAAGCTCGAGCAAAACCGCGACGGTTCGGTGCACATCTCCCAACCGCCCGGCGAAGCCAACGCGCTCGGCCGCATCCGCTTCAACTTCCCGAACAAGTTCCTGGTCTATCAGCACGACACGCCGGACAAGAACCTGTTCGCCAGGGACGATCGCGCCTTCAGCCACGGCTGCATGCGGGTGCAATATCCGGATCAGTATGCCTCGGTGCTGCTCAACATCACCATGCCGAACGAGAAGTACACGCCCGAGCGTGTGCGCAGCATGTACGGCAAGAGCGAGATCGACCTGAAATTCCCGACGCCGGTCCCGGTCAACATCACCTACCAGACCGCGTTCGTGGATGACGCCGGCAAGCTGCAATTCCGCAAGGACGTCTATGGCCGCGACGCGACCATGATCAACATCCTGAAGAACAACCGCGGCAAGGACCTCGAGGCCGTCGTGGCGCATTCCCAGCCGAGCTATTCGCGCCCGGCGACGACGCTGCCGTCAGGGGTGGCGGTGGCCAACAATGGCGGCGGCTTCGGCTCGTCAGGGCCGAACTTCTTCGAGCGGCTGTTCGGGCCACCGACCCCGCCGCCGGCCCCGGTCGGCCGCCGGCCGCAGCGGGTATTCACCCGCTGAGCCCTCAGCACCACACTCTCTAAAATTTGGCAATAAAATCAACGACCCCATCCCTGGATGGGGTCGTTTAACGTTAACCACTCTCCACCTCGTTTCGAGCAGCCGGCGTTTTTTTGCCACAGTCAACCGGTTAGGATTGTATTCTGACTTGGTTTGGGGGCGGGAAGGTCAACCTCGAATTAACCTTCTTGCTTTAAGAAAGCGTTCATCCTCTTTCGCGCTGCTGCGGGGTTGGCGGGAGAGTCCATTTTGAACGCTCGTCGACTGGGTGGGCTCATTCGTGCTGACTAGTCTCGCACGCCAATTTGCTGTGCTGTCGTTGTCCCATGCGGGAGTGAAGGCCGGATCCCGGATCGGCCTCGCTGCCGCACTGCTGCTTGCTGCCGCCGGTTCGGTTCATGACGCCGCCGCGCTGAACGAGACCAAGACGCTCTCCTTCCACCACACCCATTCCGGCGAAGATCTCACCGTCACCTTCAAGCGCGACGGGCGCTATGACGAAGCCGCGCTGAAGCAGCTCAACCACTTCCTGCGCGACTGGCGCACCCAGGACGAGACGGTGATGGACCGTCGCCTGTTCGATATCCTCTGGGAAGTCTATCGCGACGTCGACGGCAAGCAGCCGATCCAGATCATCTCCTCCTACCGCTCCCCCGCCACCAACGCCATGCTCCGCCGCCGCTCCGCCGGTGTGGCGCGCTTCAGCCAGCACATGCTGGGACATGCGATGGACTTCTACATTCCGGGCGTGCCGCTGGAGCAGATCCGCTTCGCCGGCCTGCGCCTGCAGCGCGGCGGCGTCGGTTTCTATCCGACCTCCGGCTCGCCCTTCGTGCACCTCGACACCGGCAGCATCCGGCACTGGCCGCGCATGACGCATGACCAGCTCGCCCGTGTCTTCCCGAACGGAAAAACGGTGCATCTGCCGACCGACGGCGTGCCGCTGAAGGGCTATGAGCTAGCCAAGGCCGAGATCGAGCGGCGCGGCAGCGGCGATGATTCCGGCAGCACGCCGAATTTCTTCGCCGCCTTGTTCAAGAGCAAATCGGCTCCGGCCGCCGCGAGCAGTGACGAGGATGACGAGGGCGCGCCCGCCCCGGCCGCGAAGCCGGCGGGACCGACCGTCGTCGCAGCCGCCGCCAAGCCCGCCGAACCGGTGCCGACACCCCGCGCCAAGCCGCAAATCGCCGCCACGCTCCAGCTCGCCTCGGCCGACGCGCAGATCGTTGCGCCGCCCAAGCCGAAGCCCGCGCCGGTGGCTGACAAGCCGGCGACTGCCAGATCTGCCGACGCCAAGCCCGAGACCCCGGCGGACATCATCAATGCCCGCGGCTTCTGGGATGATGTCCCTGCCACGCCGCAGCAGGCAACGCCGGCTCAGGTCGCCGCCCTGAAGGCACGCCAGGCGCTCGCCGCCGCCACCGATCCACAGGCGACCGCGAGTGTCTCCAGCGCGGCCTACCAGGCGCTGGCCTATGCGCCGGCATCCGCCTCTCCGGTCGACCGCGCCAACGTCGTCGCGGCCTCCGCGCCGATCCCGCGCTCCACCCGTTCCGCGGCCGGGTCCCGCAGCGCCCAGGCAACCGAGATCAACACGGTGGTCGGCAAGAGCGTCGACGGCAGGATCGCCACCGCGACCCGCCTCTCCGCGGCCAGGGGCGAGAGCATCTGGCTCAAGATCGTGATGCTGTCGCCCAGCGCCAGCCGCGCGATGTCGGTCACGTTGATGGGCGAACTCGATACCGCGGCGCTGCGCGGCTATTTCGTCAAACCGCAGGCCGTGATCGCGATGGGCTTTGTCGACGATCCGACACAGGGCCTGTCCTGCGACAGCTTCTCGGGCAGCGCCACCGCGAAGCTCGAGACGACGTCGTTCGTCGTGCGCACCGCCGCGCTGCGCTGAGAACTGCGGCCCTCACTGCTTCCAAGAACTCAGTCTCTCGTAGCCCGGATGGAGCGCAGTGTAATCCGGGAAAGCAAAGCGTGCTGAGACGCCCCGGATTGCGCTTCGCTCCATCCGGGCTACAAGGCAGCCCCTCCCGCTACTTCCTGCCCCGCCGATCCAGATGGTACGTCAAGGCCAACGACAAGCAGACCGATAGCTCCTGCTTGGGCAGCTTGCCCGCCACCGGCAACAGCAGCGCCCTCGTCTGCCGATACTCGAACTGATCGGGAAAGCGCTCCCGGAACGTATCGATCAGCGTCGTCTTGCAGTTGAAGAGAATGGCGGCGTGTTCGGATCCCTTCAGGCGGCCGAGCCGGATCGTGCTGCCGCTGCCCGTCGCCTCGGTCAGGTAGGCGGGCTCGCCCCATTTCAGGGTTTCGCTGAGCCGGCCGACCTCCTCATGCGCCGCGGCGGTCGCAAAGATCAGATCGCGCACCTGAAGCAGCCGTTTGCGCATCGGCGCCGGAAAGGCGTCGAAGGCCCGGCTCACATCGCGCGGCAATCGCGGCTCAGTCACGGTCCTACTCTCGATGGATCGGCCGGATGGATCGGCATCAAGCCGGCAGGCCCGCCCGGAGAAGGCCTGCCTCAAAGCGCTGACGATCGACGTCCCGCTTATAATGCTGGGTCGCGAGATGATTGGCCACCGAAAATGCCGGCTCGCGCTTGAGGACTTCGGTCGCGTGCGCGCCAGCAGCAACCGCGTTGCCCATTTGCGCGAAGATGCCCGCAAGGAACGCGTGATGGGTGTGATCGGGGCGCGTGATCCGTGAAAAGGCCTCGGCTGCTTCGGCGTATCTCTCGGCACAGTAATAGGCGCGCCCGAGATGGCTCCAGAAGCGTTCCGGGTGATAAGGGTTGAGCCGCATCGCCTTCTTGATCCAGTCGATGCCTTCCTCCGGCCTCCCAAGCCAGGTCAGCAGCTCGCCCTGCTGCACGACCACGAGGTCGTAATTCGGGTTGAGCGCGAGCGCACGCTCCTGATGGTAGGCGGCCTTGTCATGGTCGTCGCGGTTCAGATTGAGCGCCGCGAGGATGCGGTGGACGTCGCTGTCATTGTCGTCGAGGCCCAGCGCGGTTTCCAGCTCCGAGGCCACCTGCTGGAAGGTGGCCTCGCGATCCGCGCACCAGCTATAGACCCAGGTCTGGCCCAGAACGCACGCCTTCCACGCGTGTGCGTGAGCATAATTCCCGTCGAGTTCGAGCGCCCGGTCGAGCAGCAGTTGCGCCCGCGCATTGTCGTCGCGATTGGAGCGATGGTGCAAAACCTTTGCCGCCAGCACGCATTCATAGGCCGCCATGTTGTCCGTTGGCTTGCGGTTCGCCCGATCGTGCGTGGCCGCCTCGACCCGGCCCGGCAACGTGGCGACGATCGCCCGGGTCATCTCGTCCTGGATGGCGAAGATGTCCTTGAGCTCGCCGTCATAGCGTTCGGCCCAGACATGCCGATCGGTTTCCGCATCGATCAGCTGCACGGTGACGCGGACGCGATCCCCGGCCTTTCGCACGCTTCCCTCGATGACGTAGTCGACGCCGAATTCGCGGCC
This sequence comes from Bradyrhizobium sp. CCGB12, assembly GCF_024199845.1. NCBI lineage: Bacteria > Pseudomonadati > Pseudomonadota > Alphaproteobacteria > Hyphomicrobiales > Nitrobacteraceae > Bradyrhizobium > Bradyrhizobium sp. CCGB12. Next base: position 6,146,292 of record NZ_JANADO010000001.1, read on the forward strand.
GACATCCTGCACCTTGACCGACTTCCCCTTGTACACGAAGGTCGAGTTGCGCGAGATCACCAGCAGGTCGTGGAAGCGTGAAAGCTCCGTGATGATATCTTCGGTCAGACCGTCCGCGAAGAACTCCTGCTCCGGATCGCCGCTCATGTTGGCGAAGGGCAGCACGGCGATGGACGGCTTCCTCGACTTGCCCGTCGCCTTTGCGCCCGTCGTGCCGGCCGGCGCAACTGCCGGCGCATCCTCCAATCGAATCCTGTAGACGCGGATCGAACGGGCGATGTTCTTGACGGTCTGCTCGCCGATATCCTCGAATGCAACACCGTCGAGGCGCTCGCCGAGTTGGTCGCGCACCGCGCTCGAGATGCAAATGCCTCCCGGCTCGGCCAGTGCCTCCAACCGTGCCGCGACGTTGACACCGTCGCCGAAAATGTCGTTCTGATCGACAATCACGTCGCCGAGATTGATGCCGATGCGGAATTGTATCCATCGCGGCGGCGGGACGTCGGCGTTGCGGCGCCCCATTCGGCCCTGAATTTCAGCAGCGCACACCACGGCGTCGACGACGCTGTGGAATTCGACGAGCAGGCCATCGCCCGTCGTCTTGATGATGCGGCCATGATTTTTGGCAATCGCCGGATCAATGAGTTCGATCCGATGGGTCTTGAGGCGCGCAAGCGTGCCGGCCTCGTCGACCTCCATGAGCCGACTAAAGCCGACCATGTCAGCCGCGAGGACCGCTGCAAGCCTGCGCTCTGGTCCAGGCACGTCCATTGCTCGGTCCCTTCACCGAGCACTCTAGCAGACGAGCGGATTTTGCCCAAATCGGCGCCCTGCAGATTGCGGCCGGGCGAGGTGCTCCTTACTCCTACGGCTGCCGCCGCAGCCGCATCGCCTCAGAGCATCCCCAGCGCCTGCATGTAGGTCTCGAGAATGGTCTCGGCCTCGGCGCGCTCGTTGGGGTCCTGCTTGCGCAGGCGCACGATGGTGCGCAGCGCCTTGACGTCGTAGCCGTTGCCCTTGCTCTCGGCATAGACGTCGCGGATGTCGTCGGAGATCGCCTTCTTCTCTTCCTCCAGCCGCTCGATGCGCTCGATGATGGACTTGAGCTGGTCCTTGGCAAATTTCGTCGCGGGCTCGTCGTCGCGGACGGCGGCGGAGGTGGCCATCTTGGTACTCCCAATGGAACTGGCAAAACGAGGTGACGCCGGTATCCTCACCGCGCGTGCTGGGTAGACCCTTAGGGTTGGCGCTCCCCGCGTTCAAGGCAGCATCGCGCTCGTCCACAGCGCGCCCACACCTTCCTGCGACGTGTCGAAGAAAGCTGTTGTGTGATGCGACTCAGGCGTTGCGCGCCGGGGCCGTTCAATGCCCGTGGGGATGGACCTTCTTCATTGCGTCGATCTGCTCGGGCGTGGCCGTGCCCTGGTATTTCGACTTCCAGGTCTCGTAGGGCATGCCGTAGACGGCCTCGCGGCTCTCGTCCTTGCTCAGCGCGACGCCTTGGGCGTCGGCGGCGTCCTTGAGCCAGTTGGACAGGCAGTTGCGGCAGAAGCCCGCGAGATTCATCAGATCGATGTTCTGGACGTCCGTCCGGTTGCGCAAATGATCAACCAGGCGGCGGAAAGCGGCCGCCTCGAGCTCCGTTCTGGTTTTGTCGTCGATTGCCATAGCTGGATTCCTTGAGGCCCTTGCCCGATGCCGGTCACCCTTACGGGATTCAGGTGGGTCCTGTCACAGATTTTGCCATATCCCGGCGCAAAGGGAGCCAAATCCGGCCTCGGGCAGTTCCCCGGCCCCCTACGCCAAATCGTCCATGATCTGATATAGCTTCCGCGACAATGATCGCCGAATCTCCCCGCTCCCCCCTTCGCCTGCTCGCCCGGTTGGTCCCGGTGCTGGCGGTCGCGCTGCTGTGCTTCTGGAGCAGCCCGGCCTCCGCCGATTTCCGGCTCTGCAACAACACGTCGAGCCGGGTCGGGATCGCGCTCGGCTACAAGGACGCCGAGGGCTGGACCACCGAGGGCTGGTGGAACATCTCGTCCCGTTCCTGCGAGACGCTGCTGCGGGGAACGTTGGTCGCCCGTTACTATTACATCTACGCCATCGACTATGATCGCGGCGGCGAATGGTCGGGCCAGGCCTTCATGTGCTCGCGGGACAAAGAGTTCACCATCCGTGGCACCGAGGATTGCCTGGCGCGCGGCTACGACCGCACCGGCTATTTCGAGGTCGATACCGGCGAGCAGCGGGCCTGGACGGTCCAGCTCACCGACGCCAACGAACAGCCGGCGCAGCAGCGCGTGCCCGGCCTGCCCGGCCCGGTTGGCCCGGGCGGGGTTCCGGGTTTGCCCAACAGCCCGCCCGGTGGTACGCCCCCCGCGCCTGGCCTCCCGCCAGCCGCTGCCCCGCCCCCGTCTGGAAGTAAGCCATGAGGCGCCTTCGCCGTATCAAGATTCTCGCGACCCTGGGACCTGCCTCTTCGGACCTCGCGATGATCCGCCGCCTGTTCGAGGCCGGCGCCGACCTGTTCCGCATCAACATGAGCCATACCCCGCACGACAAGATGCGGGAGCTGGTGGCGACGATCCGCAACGTCGAGAGCAGCTATGGACGGCCGATCGGCATCCTGGTCGACCTCCAGGGGCCGAAGCTGCGGCTCGGCTCCTTCACTGACGGCGCCATCCAGCTCCAGAATGGCCAGACCTTCATTCTGGATTCCGACAAGGCGCCGGGCGATGCCACCCGCGTCAATCTCCCGCATCCGGAGATTCTGGCGGCGTTGCGGCCCGGCCATGCGCTGCTGCTCGACGACGGCAAGGTGCGCCTGATCGCGGAGGAGACCTCGAAGGAGCACGCGGTGACGCGCGTCGTGGTCGGCGGCAAGATGAGCGACCGCAAGGGCGTCAGCCTGCCCGACACCGATCTGCCGGTCTCCGCGATGACGCCGAAGGACAAGGCCGACCTCGAGGCGGCGCTCGTCACCGGCGTCGACTGGATCGCGCTGTCCTTCGTGCAACGCGCCGACGACGTGATCGAGGCCAAGAAGATGATCCGCGGCCGCGCCGCCGTCATGGCCAAGATCGAGAAGCCGCAGGCGATCGACCGCCTCGCCGACATCATCGAGGCCTCCGACGCCCTTATGGTGGCGCGCGGCGACCTCGGCGTCGAGCTGCCGCTCGAGCGCGTGCCGAGCCTGCAGAAGCAGATGACGCGGATGGCGCGCCGCGCCGGCAAGCCGGTGGTGATCGCGACCCAGATGCTGGAATCGATGATCCAGTCGCCGGTGCCGACCCGCGCCGAAGTCTCCGACGTCGCCACCGCCGTCTATGAGGGCGCCGACGCCATCATGCTGTCGGCGGAATCGGCGGCGGGCAAATTCCCGGTCGAGGCGGTCTCGACCATGAACCGCATCGGCGAGGAGGTCGAGCGCGACCCGACGTACCGGTCGGTCGTTACAGCACAGCGCCCTGCCCCGGAATCCACCGCGGGCGATGCCATCGCGGACGCCGCCCGGCAGATCGCCGAGACGCTCGACCTGCCCGCCTTGATCTGCTGGACCAGCTCGGGCTCGACCGCCGTGCGCGTGGCGCGCGAGCGGCCCAAGCCGCCGATCGTGGCGATCACGCCGAACATCACCGCCGGCCGCCGGCTCGCCGTCGTCTGGGGCGTGCACTGCGTGGTAGCGGAGGATGCCCGCGACCAGGACGACATGGTCGGCCGCGCCGGCCAGATCGCGTTCCGGGACGGCTTCGTCCGCGCCGGCCAGCGCGTCATCATCGTCGCTGGCGTGCCGCTCGGCATTCCCGGCACCACCAACATGGTGCGCATCGCCTCGGTCGGCCCCGGGGGCGACGCCCATATCTGATGTCCGGCCGCTCAAACAAAAAGTGCGAAAACAACCCCATGCACAGTAGAACGCGACTTCGGCGGCTGTGCTCGGGTTTCTCGAAAAGCTCTGCGCGACCAACGGCCTGAGCGCAATCAGGCCGCCGCGCGGGTCGCGCGGCGGATTTTACGCCCCAACCAGCGCCTTCGCGGTCGGCAGCAGCGTCTGCTGCACCACCAGCCCCCTGGCGCGGGCGTCCATGACGCCGACAGCGCGCAGCGCCAGCAGCGTCACGGTCTGCACCGCGTCGCGCATCTTGATAGGATCTTCGAGATTGTCGGGCGCGAGCGGCCCGACCAGGGCCTCATGCAGCGCGCCGAGCAGCGCGGTGGCGGCGAGCGCGGTGTCCTGCGCCGGCAGGTGGCCGGCGCGCACGGCGGCGTCGATCCGGGACGCGATCTCGCCGGCGATCTCGCGCCGGCTGGCCAGGCGCGAGGCGCTGACATCGACATCGACTGGCTCGGCCAGGATGCCCCAGGCCAGCCTGCGCTGCGACAGCGTATGCATCGCCACGGTGGTGACGGCGGCCGCCAGCGCCGAAGACGGCCCCGGCGCGGCATCGGCCGCCCGGCGGATCGCCGCGAGCTCATCGCGGGAGACCTCGGCGATCAATTCGGAGATCAGCTCGGCCTTGGAGGGGAAGTAGCGGTAGACCGTGCCGGCCGCGACGTTGGCCCGGACCGCGACCGGCGCAATCTGCACCGCGACCATCCCGCCTTCCGCCGCAGCCTCCCGCGCCGCCGCCAATATCGCACTGCGCCGCGCCGCAAGGCGCTTCACCACTTGATGCGTCCGCCGGTAAACCATGGCGCGCTTCCTGTCCCACACGCCAGCCACACGCCCTGCGGCCGAACGCGTCGTCACGTCAAACGATGCAAATTGCCCCGCAAGGACTGAACAACTATTCAGGGTGAATGACAAGATGGAAATGCATGACGCGTCACAGCAAAGGGCTGGAGCGCCAAGCTCAGCCAGCGTGTGGCGTGCCTGAAAGTCTGCGCGCGGCCCATCCTTCAGACGCCCGCCTACGGCGGACCCTCAGGATGAGGTCACGTTTTGCGGCTGATGTCCGACCCCTCATGGTGAAGAGCCCGCCAAAGCGGACGTCTCGAACCATGCAGGCCAAGACGCCTCCAGTTTCACGCAAGCGGGAGAAATCCACGCAGCCGTGCCGTTCCCCCGCCCAAAAGAAAAGAGCCCCGTCCGAGACGGGGCTCTCGAAATTCTGAAGACGTCCAGTCTTACTTCAGGCTGGTCGAGATCGAGCCGAACTTGGTGTTCAGCGAGCTGCCGAGATTGTTGACGACGGTGATGATCGCGAGCGCGATGCCGGCGGCGATCAGGCCGTATTCGATGGCGGTGGCGCCGGATTCGTCTTTCACGAAACGCGAAACGAGGTTCTTCATAGACTGCTCCAAAGAGTAAAGGGCTACAAACTGGCCTGGTCTTTTCGGCTTCCCAGCGCCGCCCGACCATGCGGCCGAACGTAGAGGCAAAGAATTGCGCCGCAGTTAATTCGACTGCGTAAACACGAAGCGGATTGCACGTATTGGCCGATGGTAAACCGAAATTGAGAACAATCGGTTAAATGGTAAGTATCTGCGGCAATGCTGCGGAGCGCGATTTACCCGAAGTTATGACCACCCGTGGTCCAATGCCGCCCGCTCGGCCTGAAGCGCGATGAGATGAATCGTTCATCGCGCTTCAGCTTATTGTTTGAGCATGGTCTTCCCGGAAAACCGCACCACGCTTTGCGCTAGCGCGGCCCTTCGGCTCCGGATCATGCTCGACCGACAAGAACAACAGGACGACGAGGCGGCATGTCCATTTCCTTTGCCAACAGCATTGCGGTGCAGAGCCGCGCGCGGGCCCTTGTGCCGCTATGCGTCGGTGCCGGCGCCTATCTCTTCTTCCTCTTTGTCGGCGACACGCTGCTTCAGGACTCCGACTCGTTCTGGCAGATCAAGATCGGGCAATGGATCCTCGATCACGGCGCCATGCCCACCACGGATTTCTATTCGTTCACGCGGACGGGCGCGCCCTGGATCTCGACGTCGTGGCTGTCGCAGGTGATGTTCGCGTTCTCCTACGCGCAATGGGGCTGGGCCGGGCCCGTGATCCTCACCGCGGTGGGGGTCGCGCTGTCGGCCGCGATCTTCGTCTATCTGCTCGATGCGCAGATCGAGGCACCGCGCGCGGTGCTGTTCGCGATGCTGGCGCTGCTGCTGTCGCTGCATCATGTGCTGGCGCGTCCGCATATCCTGGCGCTGCCGGTCATGGTGGCGTGGATCGGCCTCTTGATGGCGGCGGCCGACCGCCGGAGCGCGCCGTCCTGGACCTGGCTGCCGCTGATGGCGCTCTGGGCGAATTTGCACGGCGGCTTCGTGCTGGGCCTTGCGCTGATCGGCCCGATCTCGCTCGAGGCGGTCGAGCATGCCGAGAAGGGAAAACGGCTCCAACTGTTCCTGCGCTGGGTGCTGTTCGGTATCGGCGCGCTGATTGCGAGCTGCTGCACGCCTTACGGCTGGAAGACGCTGATGGGCGCGACCAACATCCTCAGCCTCGGCGAGCTGCTGTCGCTGATCTTCGAATGGATGCCGGCGAATTTTGCTACATTCACCTCGTTCGAAGGCGCCCTGCTCGGACTGATCGCACTCGGCTATTATCGCGGCCTCGTGCTCTCGGCGCCCAGGATCTTCCTGATCCTGTTCCTGACCTGGAGCGCGCTGACCCATGTCAGGAGCATCGAGGCCTTTGCGTTCCTGGTGCCGCTGGTGCTGGCAAAGCCGCTCGGCGAGATGTTTTCGCGCCCGCCAGTCGACGCCACCGATACCGACCGCTGGCCGGCCCGGACCGTCACCGCGCTCGGCGCACTGATGATCGTGGCCGCAAGCTGGACCTCGACCTCGCTCTACATGAACCACCACCGCTTCACCTTCACGATGGCGCAGACGCCGGTTGCGGCGGTCGACCTGCTCGAGAAGCTCAAGGTGCAGCGCGTCTTCAACGCGTATCAGTTCGGCGGCTATCTGATCTCGCGCGACATCCCCGTCTTCGTCGACGGCCGCGCCGAGCTCTATGGCGAAAAGTTCGTCATGGACTTCTTCAAGGCGACGGAGGGCAAGAAGCCCGAGCTGCTGCCGCGCCTGCTCGACGAGCACAAGATCGACGCAACGCTCTTGGTCGCCGACGCGCCGGGTCCGCAGATCCTCGACCAGCTCAAGGGCTGGAAGCGGATCTACACGGACGACATCGCGGTGATCCATGTGCGGGACAACGCGGACGGCGCGGCGGCGACGGCGAAGTGAGGCCGCTGCTTCGGGCGTGTCCTCTCAGATGCTCGCTTAGAGATGTGAAGCGGACGCACGGCGTCCGACAGATAGGCGGGCGCCGGCTTTTGACCCTGGCTGTGTGAAAACTCAAAAATCGAAACTCGACAAAGGAACGATATTTTTCAGTTCGAAGTTGAATCCGCTTGCGCGTTGAGCGACTAAAACGGTCTTGGACGAATAACTTCTTCTATCGCGATTGAGCGTCTTCGCGTTTTCACACAGCCAAGACCCAAAGCGGACGTTAACCCGGATTGTCATTCCCCGATGGATCGTGCCCACCCCTATCAGCATCCAGCGGTGCGTCAACTCCCATCAGAATCAGCGCGATAGCGAAGCCTGAACCGCGCTGTCGTAAACACTACGCTTGATGATTGGAAATCGGCTTCCCTTCCGATTGCGGATAGAGGTGTTTCCGCTCGATCATTGGCGACCTCCGGTTAACGTGGAAGCAACTAACGATGCACCAGCAATTAGAACCAGCATCAACACAGTTTTGCGAAACGTCTCATCGTTGATCGCTCCGTAGAGTTTAAAGCCTATCCAGATGCCTGCTACCATGAATGGCAGACCCAGGCCGTAAAGCTTAATGGTGTCGGGCGTGTACGATCCCGCGATCAGTTGCGAGATCGAGATGATCACGAAGGCCGCAAACAGCACCGGCTGAAACACCGAGCGCTGCTTGTCCCGCGACCATCCGCGCCACTGGCAGGAGATAGTTGAGACGATGCCGCCAAGACCGGTGAGGCCTCCGAGCAACCCGTTGGAGATGCCGATGGCGACGTCGGCCAGCGTACCGATCTTCATTGGCTTTATGGTCGGGCGCACAAGGTTGTAGAGGGCGTACAGGACGAGCAGCACGCCGACGCCGAACCGCAACCAGGTCGCATTGATGTAGGTCAGCAGCATCACGCCGATCGGAATGCCGATTGCCGTACCCAGAGTCAGCGGCCAGACGTTTTGCCAGTTCAGTTCATGACGCAGCTTCGCGATGCCGTAACCCTGCGTGAGCAGCCCGTAGCCAGCGATTAGGGCCGCGGTCTGGATCGGAGTGATGATGTGCAGCCAAATGCCGGAGACGACAATGCCCATCGCGAATCCAGAGAAACCGCTAACAAAACCGCCCAGAAATGTTGCTAGTATGAAGGGGAAAAGAAGGTGACCATCCATAGTGCTCGCTCCATAAGAAAGCGAGCAGCGCTTGCATGGGATGACCACTTAACGGGGAGGCTGCGACGTCCCCAGCCCTGCCATCCTACGAAAACGATCTACTCCTTGGCAATAGGGTCATCTACTTGTGGCTCTTCGCGTCGTTTAGGGTCATCCGACGGCATCTCCGAGGGGGTAGACCCGCAAGCGGCGGATGCTGGGCCAAACCGTCGCGACGAACCCGGAGCAGACTTCGAATTCGAACGCTGTTAAAGCTTGTGCGACAACTCTCCTACGGAGTCGTTCCCGCAGCCCTCAAGTCATCCTAGCCCTTGGTACTTGCCGTCTTGTCGAGCGCGGCGCGCAAGCCCTTTGCCAGCTTGATCGCGTCGTCGTTCGCCCAGAAGTGCATGAAGAACAGCCGCGGCTGCTCGTCCAGCATGTGGCTGTGAAGCGCCGTCACCTCGATACCGTGGGTCCGCAGCGCGACGATGACCGGGTTCACCTCGTCATTGGTCAGCACGAAGTCGCCGGTGATCGCCGCCTTGCCGCCGCCCGTCGGCTGGAAGTTGATGCCGATGGCAACGCCCATTGCGCCGACCGGGGTCAGCGGCATACCGTCCTCCGTGATCGGATCGTGCCGCTTCACGTTGAATTGGTAAACGCCGCCGTTGGCCTGTCCCTTCGTTCCGATGATCTGGTCGAGCTGCGCTGTATCTAGGTCGATGGCAGGCGGCGGGCTCGCCGGTGCCGCGACCGTCAGCGGTGTCCTGCTTTCCGCCAACGCGTCGCGGACGGCCGAGGCCAGCTTGACGGGATCACCGTGGCCGGCGACATGCATGTAGAACGTTGGCGGGCTCGCACGCAGCAGATGGTTGTGTACGGCGGTGATCTCGAGGCCATTCGCGATCATCTTCGCCATCACGGGATTGATCTCGGTCTCTAGAAGCACAAGGTCGCCCATGATCATGGCGCCGCCGTGCATCGGCTTGAAAGCAACCCAACCGCCCAGCGCCAGCGAAGGCTTGATGGTCACGCCGTCTAGGGTCACCGACAGGTCACTGCGTGGGAAGCCGTAGCGGTGAACATCGTCCGAGACTGCGGCCTTTCGACCGAGGGTCTCGTCGACCTTTTGCCAGTCGATGTCCTGCGCGCGCGCCATGTAGATGAACGGCAAGTAGGCAAGAGCAAAGCCAAGGGCCGTTAAAGTCCAGACTGTGCGTTTCATTTTACTCGTCCTCCACTCAGTTTCGTTCTTTGATCTGGCCGCCGCCGTCGACGACGAGCGTCACCGGCTTGCCGTTCTTGACCGCCTTGGCCGTGGTGCCCTCGGCGGTCGGCTTGACGTCGCTCACCTGCGAGTAGCCGGCCGCCTGGATCTTGGCGACGAGTTCCTCTTGTGCGAGCGCCAGGATTGGTGAGATGCCGACCGCGAGAGCCAGCAGAATTGCTGCCCGATAAATCGTCCGTGTTCTCATATTCGTTCTCCTGGTCGTGTCCTCCGCCCCAGGTGAAGTCCGTCGGCGCCTACGCTTCAGATGCCGCCCGCCAAGTGCAGCAGAATGTCGGCACCGCAGGATGCGGTGAGCATGACGAGCATGCATACGTTGAAGCGAAAGATTGCGGTGGCAGCCGCGACCGACGAGACGTCGTCGATGCGCAGCGCCGGTGCGTCCGCCGTGCCGATCAATCGAGACAATTTGGCGGGTACAATGGAGGTGTCTGATAATGACATGCTGCGCCCTTGGTGATCAGGACGCGATTCTTGGGCATGTCGCCTGGCGGGGAGATCGCAAATCCCCGTGGCTCGAATACAAGCCCGGATGGCCGGGCTGTCAACCCGATATCTCCATCCAATGGCTCAGTTTGCATCACGCTTTGGAGACGGAGAGGACTCCCCTGTCCTATTTCAAACGCGTCCTGAAAATGCCCAACGGATTCAGGAAACGTTTGGAAGTTCGCGCGTTACGGAGCGAGCAACGCAATGGAGGAAGCATATGCGAACCTCGATTCTCGCGATGATGGTCGTTGCCGGAAGCGCGATTGCCTTCCCCGCAACAGCCCAGACGCCGCAAGCCGCACCGAGCGATCAAACAAAAGAGCAGATGCATCAAGATGCAGATAAGGGGCTCAAGACGGGCGAGCCCAACGAGCAGATGCAACGCGATGCAGATAAAGGAATCAAGACGCGCAATTCCGGAGAGTCCGGATACGTAGCCGATCAAGACAGGCCGGCTGCCTCTTCGCATCCCCCGGGACGACCGGGAACCGGTCAGACCACGGGCACAGGTAGCCAGACTGGCGCTCCTAAATAGGGAGCCAAGACACGATAGTTGCAGGGGTCATCGCGGCCTTTAGCCTGCGACGTCGAGAGTCATTGAAACTGCTTCAACGGTCGCTGATCGCGCCCTACGCGTCGGCAGCCGTGATCGTCTCGTTGAGCTCTGGTCGGGCGGGCCAGGACGGGGAAATCGCTTCGGAGTGTCTCTTACCCACCTCTTGAAGCTCTCGGCCGATCTCACGTAGAGTGTCTTGGAGGGGACAAGCAGACTCCCCGTGAGACTTCGGTCCAAGCTCTGCGCAGCACGCAACACGTGGAGCTTGCGCATGGACACCGACCGATACTCCTCCTCCCGACCTTCGATCGCCATTCTCTCGCGAGGCGACGCAACCTCGCGCCGGCAGACGACCGCGCAGAACAGCCGTTTTGTGCAGGTTTTCGAAGCGCTCGGCGCCGTCGGCATCGACGCGCGCCCAGCGATCTACGACGAAAGTTTTGCCGAAGAGGTCTGCGAACAGTTGCTCGCGGTAGACGGCGTGCTCGTATGGGTCAATCCTATCCAAGACGGTCGAAATCGCGCGGGTCTTGATGCCCTGCTGCGCGACGTCGCCGCCCGCGGCGTATGGGTGAGCGCGCACCCCGATGTCATCCTCAAGATGGGGACCAAGGAAGTCCTCTATCGTACCCGCTCGATGACCTGGGGAAGCGACGCGGCACTATATCAAAACGCTGCGGCGATGCGCGCCGAGTTGCCGACACGGCTCGCTGCCGGTCCGCGCGTGATCAAGCGCAATCGGGGCAACGGCGGACAAGGCGTCTGGAAGGTCGAGAGGCTGCCGATCTCCTCCATGATAAAGGTACTGGACGCAACCAAGGACGCGTCCGAGGAACTGACGCTGGATGATTTCCTCCGCCGCTGCGCGGAGTATTTCGAGAACGGCAGCGTGATCGACCAAGCATTCCAGCCTCGCCTGAGCGAGGGCGTGGTGCGTTGCTACATGGCAGGCGATCGCTGCGCCGGCTTCGGCCATCACAAGGTCAAAGCCCTGGTCGAGTCGCCTGCCGCACGTTCGGAGGCCGGACCACGGCGCTACTCGTCCAAGACCGATCCGCATTTCAAACGACTGCGTCAGTTGATGGAGGACGAGTGGACGCCACAGCTAACCTCGCTGCTGGATATTGTACGAGGTGACCTGCCCGCGATCTGGGACGCCGACTTCATGCTCGGCCCTGTCCAAGCCGATGGGAGCGACAGCTATGTGCTCGGCGAGATCAATGTCAGCTCGGTGCACCCTTACCCGGATGAGGCGCCGGCAGAGATCGCGAGGCGGGTTGCCGACCGGCTGCAGCTCAAGCTTTGACGCATGCTAACGGTCAGCGGGCTCAAGCGCCTGCATATCTCCGTGTCATTCGACTTGCAGGACGGCGAATGCGTCGCCCTGCAAGGGCCCTCCGGGGTCGGGAAGACCTTGCTACTCCGCTCCATCGCGGACCTCGATCCCAACGAGGGGACGGTCAAGCTTGACGGAACGCTTAGAGAGGCGATGTCCGCTCCCGCCTGGCGAAAGCGAGTGACCTACCTCGCCGCCGAGCCTGGCTGGTGGTCCGACACCGTGCAAGAGCACATCACAGGCTGGGAAGATGCTCTGCCGCTGGTCACCCGCTTGGGGTTGCCAGACGATTGCGGACCTTGGCCGATTCAGAGACTTTCGACTGGCGAAAGACAACGTTTAGGGCTTGTGCGCGCACTCATGCTGCGATCGCGCGTGCTTCTGCTGGATGAGCCAACTTCGGCGCTCGACTCGGCATCCGCCGCAGCCGTGGAGTTCCTGATCGCCGAACGCATTTCGAAAGGAACGAGCGTTATCTGGAGCACCCACGACAACGCTCAAGCCCGCCGCGTCGCGTCAAGGATATTGGCGATGGGCCCCGATGGCGGCCTCAAGGAGCGCCGGCCGTGACCTACATCCAGCTTTCGTACGCCGATCTGGTCCTGCCCGCGCTCCTTGTCGTCATGGACGGCGGCCTCTCGCTTGTTCTTCACCTCAAGCTTGAGAAACAACTGGCCATCGCGACCGTGCGCATGGTGGTCCAGCTCGTCCTCGTTGGATACGTGCTGACGTTGCTTTTTGCCGCGGTGTCGCTGCTTTGGACCGCACTAGCCGCCTTCATCATGGTCCTCTTCGCGTCTCGGGAAATCGTCGCGCGGCAGAAGCGGCGCCTTCCGGGCGTTTGGAAGTACGGCTTGGGCGCCGGATGCACGCTGCTCGCCGCCGGTACCGTCACGATGTTCGCGCTTCTAACGGAGCTACGCCCGGATCCCTGGTATCACCCGCGCTATGCGCTACCTTTGCTGGGTATGATCTTGGGTAACACCATGACCGGAATCAGCTTGGGCTTGGACGTACTGACAAATGGCTTGGTGCGCGAACGAACCGCTGTAGAAGCTTGTCTTGCACTCGGGGGCACCCGGTACCAAGCTGTGCTGCCAGTCATACGGGATGCGTTGAGAAGCGGTTTCATGCCAATCATCAACAGCATGGCAGCGATTGGCCTTGTTTCTTTGCCGGGCATGATGACGGGCCAGATTCTTGCGGGCGTCGAGCCGGTCGATGCGGCAAAGTATCAACTGCTGATTATGTTCCTGATCGCTGGCGGAACAGGGCTGGGAACGCTGGCCGCCGTCCTGGGGGGCGCACACCTGCTAACCGATCATCGACATCGGCTCCGCCTCGATCGAATATCTATCGAAGGGTCAGGTTAGGTGTTGCCCTGATCCGTCGAACAAAAGGTAGCGGAACGGGGCTCCAATGACGCCGGTCGTCGACCATTCTTGGGCCGATCTTTCACTTCCGCTTTCGTTAGCCCGAGCTGCCCCCTTCTGCTTCAGAGGGGCAAGCGGACATAGCTTCGCGATCGGATTTATGGTCAAGTCCTAAGCCGTACGGAGGCTCGCCATTATCCACCCAATCACGCAGGCAAACGCCAAAATGACGAGGGATGGGCCGACAATCAGCGGCGTTAGATATTCCAACGCAGCGAGGCGAGCAGCACCGACTTCGCTGTCCCTTGGCGCTAAGTATTGCTTGAAGAACGTGGCGGCTTGCGCCCGCACGACGGCATCGGGCACGTCCCTCGCGGAGAGCGACACGTTGTTGGGGAATTCATTCCTGGCGCCGTGACCGGCAGCAAAGCCGGCATCGAATTGGTCAAAAGGATTGTCTCGCTTAAAAGAGGCCCGAACTCGCATCTTTCATTGCCTCGCGCGTCGTACTCGGCTTGGAGACTTCGGTTTTCGGGCTTGGGTCGAACTGCCCGCCTGGTGACCGTTTGTGCAGGTACACCGAAGCGACGTCGAACGCGCGTAATAAATTGCGAGTTCGGGCGACGTCGGTCTGACGCGCTGGCAGGCCTCAAGGAAGGATCGTCAGCATCCAAGTTGGGGGCATGTCGGTCGCGGCACTAGCGCGACCATGGCCATGACAACAACGGTTGCGGCTTCTTGACTTGCAGCGGGGCGGTTGACGCCGGCTTTGGCGCTTGGGCAACATTGGCCGACTGCCGAGGACGCGGCAATGGTATTTCAGGCATAACCCTTGGCTCTTCGGGGCTCACCTTTGGCCCTTCAGGCATCACATTTGGCGCTGAAGCGTTGGCAATGACGCCGGCGAGTTGTGCTTGGCTTGCGTTGAGGCGCTCGGTAAGCGTCTGGCTTTCGCGCGCCATCTGGATTTGGATTGCCCTGGTCTCGTCCGCGATACGATTGTTACGCGCTATTTCTTCCTGGCTCGCCTTGAGTTGGCTCGCGACATTTTCGTTGTCGCGGACCAATTGCTCTTGCCTCACTTTGAGCTGTTCGACCGCCTGGCTCAGGGCAGCAAGATCGCGCGTCAACGACTGGAGCTGCGGTGCCAAGTCGGAAGACAGGGCGATGATGGCAGACAGCGCTGCGTCTTTCGGAGAGGCCGCCTCTCGGGGGCCCTGCGTCAGAGGTGCAGGGTGAGGGGCCGTCATGGCGGGATGAGCGGAGGGCGACCACCACCAAGCAACAACACCAATCGATGCCGCCAACAGAGAGCAGGCGAAAGCCACATGGCGCCGCTTCGCCGATGAATGGTTCGTTGCTGGCTGGGCGCGAGACGCCGCCACGCTGGTCGGCTGGGCCGAGGGACTGTCTCCCTCTTCGCGCGCCAGGTGCGAAAGCTCCTCCGCGATCTGCATTTCCGCGAGCCTGTCGTCCCGCGTGGAAGCCATTTGGTGCTCTCCATATCCAATGCAACGGCACCCGCGTGAGAGTGATCCGCGGCATCTGAGCTATGTCTAGCTAACGCTCGACGGGATGCAGACGGTCTTTGAACCTACGAAGGGCCCCATGTCGCCTTTTTACCAAGTCACCAAAAAACTGTAACTATGCTCATCGGCCGGAAGTCAGGAAATGAACCTGTCAGGAAATGAACCTGACCCTTCACGATGGTGCTGCGTTTCGTCGTTCAGCACCGTGGCAAGCAGAAGCATCGACAGAGCTGGCTTACGATGTTTGGCGCAACCACTCAAGTCCTGCCGGCCGATGTTATCCGATAAATCTGCTTGCCGCCCTTAAGCGGCGCGGATTTTTCAATCAGCCCCCGGACTTCAAGACGCTTGTTTGTGTGATCACGACCGACATGGAAGTCGGCGGCGCCGTCAGCTTCAAAATGGGATTTTCGACAGGCTCACACCGATCTGGCCCAAGTCGCGATGGACGAGTTCGAGTTTCACATTGCTGCGACGCTTGGAATTTTCCTGTCTCGTCTCGCCTCGTCTCATGCCAATTCCAACTCGGCCCCATATCCGGTGTGCTAGGCTAAGCAATTCTCTTGGGCGAGGAACGTCAGATGAGGCGAAGGCAGTTCCTAACTCTCGTCGCAGGCGCGGCAGCTGCGCGGCCGATCAAAGGCAATGCACAACAACAACCGAAGAAGCGACCGATGATCGGCTTCCTCGTGGCAGGATCAGAGACGTCTCACGGGGCATGGGCGGCGGCATTCGCGAAGCGCTTGTCAGAGCTTGGATGGACAGATGGACGCAACGTCACGATCGAGTATCGATGGGCAGCCGGAGATGTACAGCAGACCACGGAATTTGCAGCCGAGTTCGCGCGACAAAAGGTCGATCTGATCGTCACGTCGGCGTACGGCGTTGTGGCCGCCAAGCAGGCAACGTCTACCATTCCCATTGTATTTGCGGCTTACGGCGATGCCGTTGGTAACGGCCTTGCTGTAAGCTTGTCTCGGCCAGGCGGAAACCTGACGGGACTTTCCATCCAGCCAGGGGAGCTTAGTAGCAAGCGTCTTGAATTGCTGAGAGAAGTTATCCCAAGCGTCCGCCGTCTCACTGCATTGGTCAATATACACTACGCCGGTCTTAAACACGAAGTCGCCGGTATCCGGGCTGCATCCGAACGGATGAACATCGACGTAAACATTGTTGAGATCGCGACGGCGGGCGACATCGAGCCCGCCATGACAAGGCTGGCGGGCCGCACTGATGCTCTTTATGTGTACAGTGAGCCTCTTACAAACGCTCACAAGTCCCAAATCATCGCCGCGGCCAACACCGCAAGAATACCAACCATATTTGGATTCAGAGAATTCGTTGACGCCGGAGGCTTGATTTCATACGGAGCCAATTTTATCGACCTGTTCACCCGTGCAGCGGAGTTTGCGGATAAGATACTGCGTGGGGCAAAGGCGGCCGACATGCCAATTCAGCAACCGGTGAAGTTCGACCTCATCATCAATCTCAAGACCGCCAAAATTCTTGGTCTAAGCATTTCAGAGAGTGTTCTGACACGGGCCGACGAAGTTATCGAATAGGCTCTTTCTCGGGTTGTCCGGATTTGGCTCATCGCGGTAACCGGCGTCGTGCAGGATATTTCTGGAGGTCGATGTCGTCCGGAAGTCGCCCGCCCTTGGACCGGGGCGGTCCGCACTGGTTTGGGCCAGCAGAGGGGTGGACTTGACGGCGATGAGGCCAGCTGCGGCCAACGCCGCGGACTGAGAAATTCGCGCTTCGTCAGCATGGTAAAATCCGCCCTGAAACGGGAAGCACGCTGTCACTGGCGGCAATGCACCATTTGATCTGGAGCAATACGCAGAATACGACGCTGCAAACTGGAATCAATGTCGCCTATTGGCCAACACGTTAAGACGAGTTGACCTGCTTCGCTGCTGAATGCATAGCGGACACGACACGCGTTCGCGGATTCGATCACTGCCGACATGCTAAAGTTGGCTCAGCAGATTGATCAGAGCGAGAACGTGCCTTGGAACCATGCAAGCGGATCGATTCAATGGCAAAGCATCGAATCTATACGACAAGCTTCGCGAGCGTTTATCCGTTCTATGTAGCGAAGGCGGAGAAAAAGGGACGTACCAAGGCGGAGGTTGATCAGGTCATCTCGTGGTTGACTGGCTACGGTCAGGAGGAGCTGGAGACGCAGCTGAAAGAACAAACCGACTTTGAGACATTCTTTGCAGAGGCTCCCAAGATCAATCCGTCGCGAGCCCTCATTAAAGGCGTAATTTGCGGTGTTCGAGTGGAGGACATCAAAGAGCGAACTATGCAGGAGATTCGCTACTTGGATAAACTGATCGACGAGTTGGCTCGTGGAAAAGCAATGGACAAAATTCTACGAAAATAGTGATCCCGAGCGACCGGGCCGCCGTCCTCTTGGCGCGGCGTAGCGGATATAATGCTGCGTGGGGCAAAGGCGGCCGGCATGCCCATTCAGCAACCGGTGAAGTTCGACCTCATCATCAATCTCAAGACCGCCAAGATTCTTGGTCTGATTTCAGAGAATGTTCTGACACGGGCCGCTATTGGTCGCCGACGCGCCGGGTCCTGAGGTCCTCGACCAGCTCAAAGGCTGGAAGCGGATCTACGCGAACGACATCGCGGTGATCCATGTGCGGGTGACCACGGACGGCCGCGGCGCCGAAGTGAGGCCGCGGCTCAGGGCGTGCATTCGCCAAGGTGAGACGTCTGCTTCCAAGTGTGAAGCAGACTTGGCACTCAGCACGCCCGTTCCCGCGAATTCCGGATTTCGCGTACTGGCCAGCAGTAGTATAGTGGAGGCGTTACCAAGGCTAATCTGAGGGAGGAAATCATGATGAACCTGACCTCCTCGACGAGCTTCGACTTCAAAGCCGAAATTATTGGAGCTTATTCCGCCTGGGATTTTGCGTTCAACAAAGCTGACGCGAAAGCGGTCGCCGCGACGTATGTTTCGAACGCCAAAGTGCTACCGCCAACGCATCAGGTCATATCGGGTCCGGAAGAAATCGAAAATTTCTTCGCCGGGCTGTTTTCAGGCGGATTCACTGATCACAAACTGACAATCATAGACGCGGGTGGAGACGAGAAGGTCGTCTACAGCACCGCAAAATGGTCGGCCGAGGGCAAGGGACCGGATGGGAGCCGCCAAAGTGCCGGCGGCATTGCAACCCATGTGTTCGAGCGCCAGGCGGACGGCTCACTGAAGCTGAGGTTACATACCTTCAACTGACAACTGAGTTCGCCGTCGTATCGCTTGGCACCGCGCGAGGAGACTTCGCGTGAATATAGCCGAATGGCTTCGCAGTCTTGGGCTGGAGCGCTACACCCACGCCTTCCAGGAAGCCGAAGTCACGCCTGATGTCCTGCAAGAGCTAACCGAAACGGATCTGCGAGAACTTGGCTTGCCGCTCGGGCCGCGCAAGATCGTACTGAAGGCAATTCAAGCACGCTCGTCATCGATCGCTCCCATCGCACCTGACGCAGGTGAGCCAACCGAACAGATAAGGCCGGCACTGCCCTCAGAGGCGGATCGTCGGCAGCTTACGGTCATGTTCGTCGACTTGGTCGGGTCGACCGCACTCGCCTCGGGGCGCGACCCCGAGGAGCTACGTGACCTCATGCAGGCCTACCACAACGCCGTGGCGGGCGAGATCGCCCGGTTCGAAGGCCACATCGCCAAGTTCTTGGGCGACGGCGTTCTTGCGTATTTCGGTTGGCCGCGGGCGCATGAAGATGAGGCGGAGCGCGCCGTCCGCGCCGGGCTTCGCGTGACCAAGGCGGTCGCCTCCCTTACCGAGCCGGGCGGTTTAGCGCTTGCCGCTCGCGTCGGCATTGCAACCGGTCTGGTCGTGGTCGGCGAACTCATAGGCGAGGGAGAGGCTCGCGAGCGGACCGTGATCGGCGAAACCCCGAACCTGGCTGCCCGGTTGCAGAGTCTGGCCGAGCCCAGCGATGTGGTGATCGCCGAGTCTACGCGCCGCCTCCTCGCCGAAGCCTTCATCTACCAGGACCTTGGCATGATGCCTCTCAAGGGTTTCCCGGAACTGGTGCAGGCCTGGCTCGTCATCGGCGAGGGCGTGGCCGAGAGTCGGTTCGATGCCCAGCACGGCATGGCAACAACCGCACTGGTCGGACGGAATCAAGAGCTTGCATTGCTCTTGGACCGCTGGGAGCAGGCGAAGGAGCGTGAGGGACAGATCGTCCTGCTCGGCGGCGAAGCAGGCATTGGCAAGTCTCGGCTCGTGCGGGCATTGCGCGACCATCTCGCAGGTGCGCCGCACACGCCACTGAGCCATTTCTGTTCTCCGTTCCATACCAACACCGCGTTGTACCCAATCATTGGCCTCCTCGAACGGGCCGCCGGAATACGACGGGAGGACGCTCCTGAAGAACAGCTCGATAAACTCGAGGCCATGCTCGCTCTTGCTACAAACGACTTGCATGACAGCGCGCCGGTTCTTGCGGACCTCTTGACGATCCCGGCAGGTGGGAGATACCCGCCACTAACGCTTAGTCCACACCAGAAGAAAGAACGAACGTTCCGGGCCCTCCTCGAGCAGATACAAGGCCTGTCGGCGCGGCAGCCGCTGCTTGCCGTGTACGAGGATGTCCACTGGGCAGATCCTACCATGCTCGAACTCCTCGACCGGGCGGTCGACGAGGTGCAGAGACTTCCTATTCTGATGATTATCACCTTCCGGCCGGAATTCGTTCCTCGCTGGACAGGCCGTGGACACGTGACATCGCTCTCTTTGAGCCGGCTAGGCCGAAGGCAAGGAGCGGCTGTGATCGACCGGATCACGGGCGGCAAAATACTTCCACAGGAGGTTCTTGAGCAGATCTTGGCTAAAACTGACGGGGTGCCTCTATTTGTCGAGGAACTCACCAAGGCCGTCGTCGAATCCGGGCTGCTCAAAGACCGGGGCAGCCGCTATGAGTTGATGGGTCCGTTGCCACCGCTGGCGATCCCGACCACGCTGCAGGACTCGTTGATGGCCCGCCTCGATCGGTTGGCGCCGGTCAAGGAAGTCGCCCAGATCGCGGCATGCATTGGGCGCGAATTCGGACACGACCTTCTAAGATCAGTAACGGCCCTCGACGAACACTCGCTCCAGCGTGCTCTCAATGACCTGTTGACAGCGGAACTCATATTCCGCCGTGGAGCACCTCCGGATATCGGCTACAGTTTCAAACATGCGCTGGTCCAAGACATCGCGCATGAGAGTCTCTTGAAGAGCAAGCGGCAGCAGATTCACGCCCGCATCGCAGCAGCTCTCGAGGAACATTATCCTGCCCGTGCCGAGGCTGAGCCGGAGACGATCGCTTTGCACCTCATGCAGGGTGGACTGGCGGGAAAGGCAGTCGGCTATTGGCTGCGGGCGGGCCGGATTGCCGCGGGACGTTCCGCCAATCTCGAAGCGATCACTCACCTCACAAGGGGGCTGGAGGCACTCAAGGCGAATCCAGAAGGACCGGAGCGCGATCGCCTGGAACTCGCGCTGCAAACGGCAATCGGAGGTCCGCTGATTGCCATTCACGGGTACACCGCTCCGCAACTGGGCACAGCCTTCAGCAGAGCTCACGCGCTCTGTTATGAACTCGATGACACCGCTGCCCTGTTCGCCACTCTTAGCGGGAAGTTCATTTTCCACTTCGTGCGCGGCGACTTTGGCGCCATGCAGGGCCTTGTTGCCGAGGCGCAGCGCGCCGCCGAGCGCACCGGGGATACGGCACTTGAATTGGCGACACATCGTTTGGCGGCACTCACCGCCATGCATGCCGGCGATTTTCTCACGGCTCGGTCGGAGTTCGAAACGATCTTGGGTCGTTATCGACCGGACGCGCATCGGCCGCCGCCTGTCCACTATGTCCATGACCCCAAAGCCTCGGCACTACCCTACTTGGCGATTGTGCTTTGGATCCTTGGCTACCCTGAACAGGCCCGGAGGGCCAGCCGTGCGGCGTATGAATACGCTGCGGAGTTGAATCAAACGAATCTTACCGCGCACGTGCAGGTCTATGGTGGAGCGGGGCCTGCCGAGTTGATGGCGGACGTGGCGGGTGTGCATGCGCACGCCGAAGCCATCATCGATCTCGCCGATCAGCACAGTTTGAACTATTGGCGCTTGAGCGGTCTCATCCTGCGGGGCTGGACGATGGCACAGGAAAGCAACGTGGAGGGCGGCCTGGCCCTCATGCGCCTGAGTCTGAACGAGCGGGGCAGGCTCGGAGCTAGCTGGTACCAGGTGCGTTATTTGTGGATGCTCGCGGCGATGTATCACCAATTGGGCGACGACGACAACGGACTGGCCACCCTGGCCGAAGCAAAGGCCATTGCTGAGCGCAATGGTGAACATATGTGGGAGGCGGAACTCATGCGCCTTGACGGCGAACTGCATCGCACTGGTGGCGCTCCAGCCGAGGAGATCGAGGATTACTTGCAAGCGGCGATCAGGGTGGCGCAAAGCCAAGGCGCGAAATCCTTTGAATTGCGTGCTGCCATGAGTTTGGCTCGGCTGTTGCGCGACCAGGGCAAGATGGCCGACGCGCGAGGCCTCCTTGGTCCCGTTTACGGCTGGTTTACGGAAGGCTTCGAAACACCAGACCTTTGTTCTGCCAAGGCACTGTTGGAGGAGCTTACTGAAGTTTCTTAATGCCACTTTGTTCAGCCACGCATAAAGGCACCTGAAACTTTCCGCGGATCGACTCTGGATTGCCTCGCTCCGCTTGCAATGACGGAGTGTGCGACTATGGCGCGCGTCTCTCTCGTGTCTGGATGCTCGCTTAAAAATCAGAAGCGGACTTAGGCGTGCCCTCCGCCACTTCGCCGTTTGACCTATGGCGGACTTGGCGGTCGGACTGCTAACCTCCGATTCAAAGCAATTCGAGTGTACAATGGCGAGACTCATTACGCTTGCTGGTTTGCCGGGGGTCGGCAAGTCAAACATTGCTCGGGTTTTGGCTCGGCGTACCGGAGCTATCTGGCTGCGGATCGATTCGATGGATCAGGCGATCTGGGCATCCGGTACTGCACCGGTTGATCTCCTGGACTGGACCTACCGAGCTGCTCAAGCCGTCGCGACCGACAATCTGGTCCTTGGCCTGGACGTGATCGCCGACTGTGTGAACGATTGCGAAGAGGCTCGGGAAGGCTGGGAAACTGCCGCGCGGAAGGCTGGTGCCGAAGTCGTTTGGATCGAGGTGGTGTGCGGCGATTCCGACGAGCATCGGCGCAGGATTGAAACCAGGTCGACCGACATCGCCGGGCAGTCGCTGCCCAGCTGGAATGCGGTCACCGGCCGAGCCTACGCTCCCTGGGAACGCGATCACTTCACGGTCGACACGGCACGCCGAAGTCTTGAGGAGTGCGTGGAAGAGGCGATGCGCCTGCTTCATGGGCGGTAGCGGCTTCTGGCCCTAAAGGCGCTGGCGTCGGCATTCATTTCCACCACTTCTGCAAGTGACCCGGCTGAGACATCGGGCCGCGGCCCTCCGGCCTTGGGGCAGGACCAATTTCATCCTTATATCGGGGCCGCTCGGCAGAGCCGATACTGTGCTTCGTCCATTGCCTAGGGGCGAGGAATGCGACGGCGGGAGATCATCGCAGCGTTTGCCGCTATGGCAGCAGTCTGGCCGCCCCCGGTGCGGGCCCAGCGAGGTGGGCGAAAACTCTGGCGTGTCGGACACTTGATCGGAGGAACGCCGGCCGGAACGTCGCGGGTCAGTGTCGGGCTCATCGAGGGGCTGCGCGATTTGGGTTATATCGAGGGGCGGGACTACGTCATCGAATACCGTTATGCCGAAGGTCGTTACGACAGATTTCCCGAACTTGCCGCCGAACTGGTTCGTTTGAACGTCGATGTCGTCGTCTTGGGCACGCCCGCCGCCATTCCCGCGATGCGGAACGCAACGAGCACCATACCGATCATCATGAGTAATGTGAGCGATCCGGTTGGTAGCGGCTTCGTGTCCAGCCTTGCGAGGCCGGGTGGCAATGTCACCGGCCTTGCGACCTCACATGAGAGCACGACTGCCAAGCAGATTGAATTTCTATCTGAGATCCTGCCCAAGCTCTCTCGCATCGGGGTTCTCGCCAACCCGGATAGCCCGACGACCGTGCCGGGGCTCGCAACGGTTCAGGCGGCGGCCCGACAAGTCGTTGTTGAGCTATGGCGGGCCGATGCGCGCAACGCAGACGAGATCGATACCGCCTTCGTCCAGTTTGCCCAACAGCATGTCGAGGCCGTTGTTGTCATCACTGATGCCGTCTTCGCCTTGCATCGCAGACGCATTGCGGAGCTCGCGATGAAGGCCAGGCTGCCAACGACGTTTGCCCACCGCGAATACGTGGTCGATGGCGGAACTCTCAGCTATGGCTACGACATCAAGGATTTCCTCCGCCGCTCGGCGGCTCTCGTCGACAAGATCTTCAAGGGAGCCAATCCTGCTGATTTGCCGATCGAGCAGCCCACACGGTTCTTTCTGACAATCAACCTCAAGACCGCGAGGGCGATCGGACTGAAGCTTCCTGAATCGTTTCTGTTGCGCGCCGACGAGGTGATCGAACAGGGCTGGGCTTGCTGCGACTGCTCACAGCCGCAATTGGCCATAGCTGACATTTCAATGCTCGGACGAATGACCGCTTCTGGAGCTGCCGCGGTCACTTGCCATATATAAACCAAATGGTCTATATATCACCCATGCCTTCTCAGGCCCCAGTGCAATTGCCCCGTGGCCGTCCCCGAAGTTTCGACGTGGACGCCGCCGTCGCGCGTGCGATGAACGAATTCTGGTCGCGCGGCTATCACGCTACGGCGCTGCCGGACCTGCTTCGGGCCACAAGGCTCTCGCGGGGCAGCCTTTACGCCGCGTTCGGCGACAAACACTCGCTCTTCCTGCGCGCGCTCGATCGCTACATTGCCGATGCCGTGACACGGATGGATGTCGAACTCGGGCCCGGCGGGGAGCCGGCCGACGGCCTGCGAGCCTTTCTTTCCGGCTACGTCGAGCGCACGAGCGGCGCCAATGGCCGGCGCGGATGCCTGCTGGTGGCCACGGCCATGGAGTTGGCTGGCCAGGACGCCGAAGTCGCGCGCCGCGTCGCGGGCTTTTTCAAAGCCATGGAAGCCAGGCTTGCGGGTGCATTGTCCCGCGCAAAGGCGGCGGGCCAGCTCGCCGATGGCGTCGATCCCTCCAGTGCAGCCAGAATTCTCGTCTGTTTCGTCGAGGGGTTGCGCGTGGTCGGCAAGACGGCGCCGGCACGGACGACGTCGCAAGCCACCGCTGACGCTCTGCTCCACCGCTTCATCCGGTAAACGACCCGATCAGGGACGCTACCACGATTGACGCATGTATATTTAGACCGATCAGTCTTGAAAGGAAGGATGCCGTGTCTGCTATCCAGATCGTCTGCGCGGTGGCCGTTCCCCTGCTCTGGGGTTATCAGTTCGTGGCCATCAAGGTGGGGGTGGCGGAGTTTCCGCCGCTCTTCTTCCTCGCACTCCGCTTCCTGGCGATCGCGCTGCTGCTCGTTCCCATCGTCAAACGGCCCACGCGCGAGCAGCTCGGCCCCATCGCGGCCATCTCGATCTTCCTTGGCGGACTGAACTTCGGGCTGTTCTATGTCGGCCTTGGGCTCGGCTCGGGAAGCATGTCGGCCGTCGCCTATCAGCTCGCGACGCCCTTCACCGTGCTGTTGGCCTGGCCGCTCCTCAGCGAGCGGCCGTCTCTCACCACGTCCGCCGGAGTGCTGCTGGCATTCGGTGGCGTGGTGGCGTTGGCGGCGGAGTCTGGCCTATCAGGAAACGGGCTTCCGCTGCTGCTCGTGGTCGGAGCAGCCTTCGCATTCGCGGTGTCCAATGTCCTGACGAAGCGCTACGGCCCTTTTGATCCCCTGATGCTGATGGGATGGTCGTCGCTGTTCACGGTGCCGCAGGTGATGTTGATGTCTCTGCTGCTCGAATATGGACAAGTGGCGAGCCTCGCCGCCGCGGACGAGCGCGGTTGGCTAGCCCTCGCCTACACGATCTTCATCGGAGGAATTGTCGGGTTTGGCCTTTGGTTCTGGCTGATCGGGCGCTGCTCCATGAGCCGCGTCGCGGCCTGCTGCTTCCGGTGTTCGCCTTGATGTCGAGCGTGTTGTTCCTCGGCGAGCGCATGACGCCGAGATTGATCGTCGGCGGGCTGCTCGCGATGTCAGGCGTGGCGATGACGCAGATCAGGCCGAGCGCGCGTCCCGTTTGAACCCGGACGTCGCGTTGCGGCATCATTCGCCGGCAGATGGAGATCACGAGGCTTCACGTTTCGGTGGCGGCCCCTGTTGCGACGTGACGCACCCGCCTCGCCGTACGGTAATATCCAGTGGTCGAACAGGAGGGCGTCTCATGCGCTTTCGCAATCTCTTCATTGCAGTTCTCGTCACGGTCTCGTTCACCGCGGCACAGGCGGCGCCGCAATGGCTGAGCCTGCCGCCGACGCCGACCTTGCCGAAGGCGACGAGAAGCGGCCTCGCGCCCGTCAACGGCATCAAGGTCTGGTACGCAATGTTCGGCCGGGGTGAACCCGTCCTGTTGCTGCATGGTGGCCTCGCCAACGCCAATTACTGGGGCCATCAGGTCCGCGCGCTGCAGCGGCACTATCAGGTCATCGTCATGGAGAGCCGCGGCCACGGGCGCAGCAGCCGCAACCAGGAGCCGTATGGCTACGATTTGATGGCCTCGGACGTGATCGGGCTGCTCGATGATCTCAGGATCAGGAAGACCGCGATCGTCGGCTGGAGCGACGGCGCGATCATCGGACTCGACATTGCCATGAAGCACCCGGAGCGGGTGAGCAGGCTGTTCGCCTTCGCGGCCAACTCGGATCCGTCGGGCGTTGCGGACATCGCATCGAGCAACGTCTTCAACGCCTACATCGCCAGGGCCGGAGAGGAGTACAAGCGTCTCTCGCCGACGCCGACGGCGTACAAGAGCTTCGTCGACGACATCACCAAGATGTGGGAGAGTCAGCCGAAATGGACGGCCTCCGACCTCGCGGCGATCAAGGTGCCAACCTGGATCGTGGACGGCGATCATGACGAGGCGATCAAGCGCGAGAACACCGAGTTCATGGCGGCCAACATTCCGGGGGCCGGCCTGCTGATCCAGCCTGAGGTCAGTCACTTCTCGTTCCTGCAGGATCGCGAGCAGTTCAACGATGACGTGCTGCATTTCCTGGCGCGTGGCGGTGACAAGTCGGGAGCCGGGGCGAAGTGAGGAGATCGTAGAATAGCCAAAGCGCAAGCGTGCCTATCACTTCTGTCGTGATGGCCGAGAGATGGTGGGCACGGCGCAAGGGCGCCTTCGCCCACCCTACGAAGTTGCCGCCAAGCCATTGGGGCGCAGCTCCCTCAGCACTGTCATTGCGAGGAGCCTTGCGACGAAGCAATCCAGACTGCCACCGCCGAAAGAGTCTGGATTGCTTCGCGGAGCCTGTCATCGGGCTTCAGGGGAAGCGCGGCTATGGTCAGGTCGGTTCTGATTCGAAGCGGATGCATAATGACATTTGTCGATTCAGGTTACGTGCGGGGCTTCGGCGAAGCTGCGCCTTTTGGCAGGTCGGCGAGGCGCGCCCTGAGGCGTGGTACCGCGAAGTCGAGAAAGACGCGCAATTTGGCCGGCATGAAACGATTGGGCGAATACACGAAGCTGACAGGCTGCGGCGGCGGCTGAAATTCCTGGAGCAGCGGAACCAATTCTCTCGAATTTATCGCTTCGGCGGCGAGATAGGAGAACACCACAGTGATCCCTATGCCCGCGCGCGCGGCATCACAGGCCGACTCCAGATTGCTCGCAACAAAGCGGGAATGCACGGGTATCTCGTAGTCGGTCTGCTCCCGTTTGAATCGCCAAGCGGTTGGCGACTGCATCGGAGGATAGCTAATGCAGTCGTGCGCACAGAGATCGTCAGGCGTTTTCGGCGTGCCGCGGGATTTCAGATAGGCCGGGCTGGCGCAAGCCAGGCGATGAATTTCCCCGACACGAACGGCGATCAGGTTGCTGTCGGCGAGATCGCCGACCCGAAGCGCAACGTCGATGTGCTCGTCCAGGAGATTGAGCGTTCGATCCTGTAGATTGAGTTGAACGTCGACCTCCGGGAACGCCACCAGGAACTCCGCCAGGATTGGCTGCAGGCACAAGCGGCCGAGCGCGACGAGGGTCGTAACGCTCAGTTCCCCGCGCGGTGTCGCGTACTCGCCGGACGCGGCGCGCTCGGCTTCGGCGACGTCGGCGAGAATCCGCTTGGCTGCGGCCGCGTATGAAAGCCCTGCCTCCGTCGGGACAAGCGCGCGGGTCGACCGGTTGAATAGCTTGGTGCGCAGGTCCGCTTCGAGCTCGGAAATTTTTCGGCTCACCGTCGCCAGCGGGATTTTCTGGCGGCGGGCCGCGGCCGACAAGCTACCGGTCTCCGTTACTGCCAAGACGATCGACATGCTTTCGAAACGGCCCATGGGATATTTCCAATTTTAGAAGGATGCATCTCTATTTTGGCAGATACCAATCAATTTCGGAAGGACATATCCATAACCGCGAGGCCACGAACCCGGCCAACCAACGGAGATGGAAATGACCCAGACTGCAGGCACTGCCCTCATTACCGGCGCATCAACCGGCATCGGCGCGATCTACGCCGATCGGTTGGCCAAGCGTGGCCATGATCTCATTCTTGTTGCCCGCAACAAGCAGCGGCTCGCGTCGCTGGCGCGCCGCCTCGCCAACGAGACGGGCCGGAAAGTGGAGACGGTCGAAGCCGATCTCACGTCCCCGGCGGACTTACGGCGCGTCGAGGACATCCTCAAGACCAACGCCGGCATCTCAGTGCTGGTCAACAATGCAGGCGTCGGCGCATCGGCCCCGCTGGTGACCTCCGATGCCGACAAGATGGAAGACATGATCAACCTGAACGTTATCGCGCTGACGCGGCTGACCTATGCCGCAGTCCCTGGATTTGTCGCCCGCGGCAACGGCACGATCATCAACATTGCGTCGATTGTCGCGATCGCACCGGAGGTGCTGAATGGCGTCTACGGCGGCTCGAAAGCCTTCGTGCTCGCATTCAGTCAATCGCTCGTTCACGAGCTCGCTGGCAAGGGCATCCGCGTGCAGGCCGTGCTGCCTGGCGCCACCGCCACCGAGTTCTGGGATGTCGCCGGCACGCCGGTGCATCAGCTTCCGCCGCAAATCGTGATGTCGGCCGACGATCTGGTCGATGCGGCGCTCGCGGGTCTCGACCTCGGCGAGACCGTGACCATCCCGTCGCTGCCGGACAAGGCCGAATGGGATCGCCATGAGACCGCTCGCCTCGCCATGACGAACAAGCTCTCGAGCGCCATTCCGGCCCCCCGTTACAACCTCGCTCGCGCGTGAATGCGTGAGACCAATCGAACCGCATATCCAACTGAAACCATGATCACAAAAAGGAAATGACCATGTCTCGCATCATTACTCAGACCCCCGAACCGTTCCTCTTACCTGGTACCGGCGTGCGGTGGCACGATCACGCCGAACGCTTGCTCACTTACGCAGAGCCGGTCAGCCGGGTCGGCCTCTACGTGTCGCTCGCGATCATCTACGCCTGGTTCGGCGGAATGAAGTTCACCGACTACGAAGCCCAGGGGCTGGTGCCGCTGGTGGAGAACAGCCCGTTGCTGAGCTGGTTCTACGCCCTGTTTTCGGTCCGCGGCTTCGCCGCCTTTCTCGGCTTCCTGGAACTGAGCATCGGACTGCTGATCGCGCTCAGATTGGCAAGCCCGGTCTTCTCCGTCGCCGGCGGTTTTCTCTCGGCCGGACTCTTCGTCACGACCTTGAGCTTCATGTTCTCGACGCCGGGTGTCGTGGTGCCGGAGCTCGGGGTGCCCGCAATCTCGGTCGCGCCGGGCCAGTTCCTCCTCAAGGATATCGGCCTGTTCGCCGCCTCCTTCTGGGTATTCGTCGACTCGCTGAAGGCCGCCATTCGCAAGTGAGCCCGCTTTTCCGGACCAGTGTCATCACTCCTTACAAACCAAAGAGAACACGACCATGAAAATACGATCCATTCTCAGTGCGGCCTATGCTGCCACTGCCATCGCTGCGGCAACGCCCGCCGCCGCGCATGGCATCGGTGAAACGGTCAGGCCGCACTTCGCGGAGGCGATTCCCAACATCCCCGGCAAGTCGCTGGTCAGCGTGATCGTCGATTATACGCCGGGCGGGGCATCGCCTTCACATCTCCACGCCAAGTCGGCTTTCATCTTCGCTTACGTCCTGTCGGGAGAAATCGAGTCGCAGGTGAATGACGGGCCGAAGCATGTTTACCGGGCCGGCGAGAGTTTCTATGAGCCGCCGGGCTCGCTCCATGCCGTCAGCCGCAATGCGAGCAACACCAGGCCCGCGAAACTGCTCGCAGTGTTTGTCGTCGACAGCGACGAGAAGCAACTGACCACTCCGGTCAAATAGCAATCGTCATCAAGGAACAGGAAAATGAGCAAGCGCCTCGACTACAACCAGATCGCCCCGGCAGGCATCAAAGCGCTGGGCGGCGTCTACGGCTACGTCATGCAGAGCAAGCTTCCCGCAGTGCTTGTCAACCTGGTTTATCTGCGTGTGTCGCAGATCAACAATTGCGCTTACTGCCTCGACATGCACACCCGCGACCTGCTCAAGAACGGTGTGAAGATCGAGAAGCTCGCACTGGTGCAAGCGTGGGCTGAGGCTGGAAATCTCTTCGACGCACGCGAACGCGCTGCGCTCGCATGGTCAGAAACGGTGACGCGCGTCGCAGAGACCAACGTGCCGGATGAAGCCTATCAGGCTGCCCGCGCCGTGTTCGAGGAGCGCGAGCTCGTCGACCTCACGATCGCGATCGGCTTGATGAACGCCTACAATCGGATGGCCATCGGTTTCCGGAACACGCCGCAAGCGGCGATCGAGAACGAGCGGGCGGCCTGACGCGGCCGCGAAATTCCCGGCGGTCATTTGAGCGCCCACCCTACGAAGCTGCCGCCAAGCCATTGGGAGCGCAGCTCCCTCAGCACTGTCATTGCGAGGAGCCTTGCGACGAAGCAATCCAGACTGCCACCGCCGAAAGAGTCTGGATTGCTTCGCGGAGCCTGTTATCGGGCCGCGCTTTGCGCGGCCCCGGTGGCTCGCAATGACGGTCGCCAACAAAAAAACGCGGCGTTTCCGCCGCGTTTTTCAATTCGGTCTGCTGCCCTGCGATTACGCCTGCGGCTGCGGCTCCAGGCCGGGATCCGGATCAGGACGCGGGCGCGACTTGCCGGCCGGGGGCACGGCGGAGGCGCGCGGGGTGGTCGGTTCGAGCACGGACTCGCGGTTCGGCTTCTTGCCCTTGAGCAGGTCGACGATCTCGTCGCCGGAGAGCGTTTCGAACTCGAGCAGGCCCTTGGCGAGCGCCTCGAGGTCGGCGTGCTTCTCGGTGAGGATGCGGGTCGCTTCCTTGTAGCCTTCCTCGACCAGACGGCGGATCTCGGAATCGATCTTCTGGACGGTGGCTTCAGAAGCGTTCTGCGTCCGTGACACCGACATGCCTAGGAAGACCTCGTCCTGATTCTCGCCGTAGGAGACGGTGCCGAGCTCTTCCGACAGGCCCCAGCGCGTCACCATCATGCGGGCAAGGCGCGTCGCCTGCTCGATGTCGGAGGCCGCGCCCGAAGTCACCTTCTCGCGGCCGAAGATCAGCTCTTCGGCGACGCGGCCGCCCATCATGATGGCGAGGCGCGAGGTCATCTGCTCCAGCGACATCGACAGCTTGTCGCGCTCCGGCAGCTGCATGACCATGCCGAGCGCACGGCCGCGCGGGATGATGGTCGCCTTGTGGATCGGATCGGTCGCGGGCACGTTGAGGCCGACGATGGCGTGGCCGCCCTCGTGATAGGCCGTCAACAGCTTCTCTTCCTCGGTCATGACGAGCGACTTGCGCTCGGCGCCCATCATCACCTTGTCCTTGGCCTCCTCGAATTCGGCCTGCGTCACCATCCGCTTGTTGCGACGGGCGGCGGTCAGCGCAGCCTCGTTGACGAGGTTCATCAGGTCGGCGCCGGAGAAGCCCGGCGTGCCGCGCGCGATGGTCTTGAGGTTGATATCCGGCGCCAGGGGCACCTTGCGGACGTGAACCTTGAGGATCTGCTCGCGACCGACGACATCAGGATTGGGCACCACGACCTGGCGGTCGAAGCGGCCCGGACGCAGCAGCGCGGGATCGAGCACGTCGGGACGGTTGGTCGCGGCGATAAGGATCACGCCCTCGTTGGCCTCGAAGCCATCCATCTCGACCAGCAGCTGGTTCAGCGTCTGCTCGCGCTCGTCATTGCCGCCGCCCAGGCCGGCGCCACGATGACGACCGACGGCATCGATTTCGTCGATGAAGATGATGCAGGGCGCGTTCTTCTTGGCCTGCTCGAACATGTCGCGGACGCGGCTCGCACCGACGCCGACGAACATCTCGACGAAGTCGGAGCCGGAAATGGTGAAGAACGGCACGTTGGCTTCACCCGCGACCGCGCGGGCGATCAGGGTCTTACCGGTGCCGGGCGGGCCGACCAGCAGCACGCCGCGCGGAATGCGGCCGCCGAGGCGCTGGAATTTGCCGGGGTCGCGGAGGAATTCGACGATCTCCTGGAGGTCCTGCTTGGCCTCGTCCACGCCGGCGACGTCCTCGAAGGTGACGCGGCCATGCGCTTCGGTCAGCATCTTGGCGCGCGACTTGCCAAAGCCCATCGCCTTGCCGGCGCCGCCCTGCATCTGCCGCGACAGGAAGATCCAGACGCCGATCAGCGCGATGAAGGGCAGCCAGGAGACCAGCAGCGAGACGAACCACGGCACGTTGTCGCCGGGCGGCTTCGCGGTGATCTGGACCTTGCTGTCATAGAGGCGCTTCACCAGCGTCGGGTCGTTCGGCGCATAGGTCTGGAAGCTGGAGCCGTTGGTGAAGGTGCCGTGGATGTCGGGACCCTGGATCACGACGTCGCGCACATTGCCGCGGTCAACCTCGCTCAGCAGCTGGGAGAAGGCGATGTCCTGCGAGGAAGCGCGCTGACCCGGGTTCTGGAAGAGCGTGAACAACGCCAACAGCAGCAAGACAATGATGACCCAGAGGGCGAAATTGCGCAGATTGGCGTTCATCGATCTTCCTTCGTGGTCGCGCGGATCGCGGCCTTGATCCTTGGGTCGTTAATTGGGTCGTCTATTTGGGTCAATACGAGGAAACCCCAAGGAATCCTCATCGTTAGACGCATACAATTTAGGTGCCGCCCCGGTCGCTGCCAAGGGAACGAGATGGGACTATTTATCCCATCTTAGTGCGATTCCCGCTGAAATAATGGCGTCCGAGCCGGGGTTTTTCCTGCCTGGTTAAGGTGGCCTGACGGCGCAGCGGCGAAACGGCCGGTGTTATGATCCGACCTCATGCAGCGATCATGCATCTTTATGCATCCTTGCGCCGCCGGGGCGGCGCCGGTGCGATCTGGATACGCCCGCCGGCGAGGCTGATCAAGGCTCCCGCAAGGGTCTGCTTCAGGACCGGCCGTCCATTTGCGGCTGCACGGGGACCTGCGGCGATGGCCCGATCGAGCGCGGACATCAGGGTTTCGACCTTGCCGAGTTCCGCCGGCCCTTCGTGCCCGAGCGCGTCGATGGCCCGCAGCAGGAGCCGTAGCCGCACCTCCTCCGGAAGGACGGCAAACGCCGCGGCCTCGAAGCTTCGAACGCCCTCCTGCGGCGCAACGTCGCGATCCCGCAAACGCAGGAAGCGTTCGGCGCCGTCGGCCAGTATCTCGACTGCCGCATTGGCGCGCGCCAGCCTCGCCGCGAGCCGCACCAGCGTGCGGGCATCGCCGCCCTCGGCCGCGAGCTGCGGCAGCAGCGCACGCAGCCGCGGCCGAGTGAAGGCCGTGTCGCGGTTGGTGGGGTCGTCGGCAAAGCCGACCTTGGACCGCTTCAAGGTCGCGATCAGCTGTGCCTTCGGGACATCGAGCAGCGGCCGCGCCAACGCGATGCCGTCGCGCTCGCTGACACCAGCCATCGCCGACAGCCCGGCAAGTCCGCTGCCCCGGAGCATTCGCATCAACAAGGTCTCGGCCTGGTCGTCGCGGGTGTGGGCGGTCAGCACGTGGCTGGCGCCCACGGCCCGCGCGGCCTCGGCGAGCAGGCGATAGCGGGCCTCGCGGGCAGCGGCAGGTAGTCCCGTCCTAGGCTTTGCGCCACGCCAGCGCAGGGTCCGGTGCGGCAGTCCGAGTTCGGTGGCCAGCTGCTTGACCTCGCGCGCCTCGCGAGCCGCTTCCGGGCGCAGGCCGTGATCGACCGTGACGACGGTGAGCCGCGGGCCGCGCGCAAGACTGCGCCGCCAGCGCGCCGCGAGCCACATCAGCGCGACCGAGTCGGGCCCGCCGGAGACTGCGAGCACCAGTGCCGGCGCAGCTTTCAGTCCGGCGAACAGTCGCCTCGCCTCGCGCGCCGAGATCGGTGAATTATCGTCGTCTGACATGACGCGGCCCAGCATCACCAGCGGATGATCGCGATGTTTAGCGCAGCACCGTCCGCATTGTCAGGGCCCAGACGCCAGGCGTCAGCACTTCACCCGCTTCTGCTCGCGGTCG
Organism: Bradyrhizobium sp. CCGB12; assembly: GCF_024199845.1. Classification (NCBI taxonomy): domain Bacteria; kingdom Pseudomonadati; phylum Pseudomonadota; class Alphaproteobacteria; order Hyphomicrobiales; family Nitrobacteraceae; genus Bradyrhizobium; species Bradyrhizobium sp. CCGB12. The sequence goes on from NZ_JANADO010000001.1 coordinate 6,179,882, forward strand.
ACCGCCGATTTGACCCCGGCGGAGGCGCGCGGATATTTGCGGCCGACCTCGCCGAAGGCGGCGCAGGCGGCCTCCTTCTCCTTCAGCGCGGCCAGCGACTGGCCGAGCCGCAGCAGGGCGTCCGGCGCCTTGGCCGATTTTTCATATTTGGTGGTGACGGCGAGGAAAGCTTCGGCGGAGTCGCGATATTGCTGGCGCTGGAAGTAGCTCTCGCCGAGCCAGTATTGGGCGTCCCCGAGCAGCGGGTCGCTCGGGTATTTCTGCGCAAAATTCTTCATGGTCTGCTCGGCGAGCGCATAATCCTTGCGCTGCATGTAACCGATGCCGAGGTCGAACTCGTCGCGCGGCGTTGCCGAGGGCGGCAGCGTGGTCAGGCCGGTGCCGCCGGATTGGGCGGGATAGCCTTGCTGCTGGGCAGGAGGGTAGCCGGGCTGCGCTGCCGGGACGCCTTGCTGATAGCGGGGGCTGGTGTTGGCGAGATCGAGCGGCTCGCCTGCGCTGCGGCCACCGGGCGCGCCAGCCTGGCCTGCCGGCATCGGCTGCTGGCCGCCGCCAAGCGCGCGCGGTGCGCCGGGTGCATTCGGATTCTGGCCCGGGTCGAACGCATCGCCGCGGCGGCGCGAGCCCGGAGCACCGGGGCCCGGCTGCTCCTGCACGATCGGCGCAGGAGCCCCGCCCTGCGGCTGCTCGTAATTCGGCTGCATGGCCTGCTGCTGTTGCGGCGGCTGCTGGCGATAGCCGGGGGCGATTTGCGCGGGCGGAGCGGCCGAGACCGAAGGCTGGACCGGCACCTGCCCGGGCGCGGCTTGCGCGCCGCCTTCAAGTGCCCGCAGCCGCTCCTCGAGCTGGCGGTTGCGATATTGCAGTTCCTCGTTCTGGCCGGTGAGCTGGCGCAGCTGGTTCTCCAGCCGCTCGATCCGCATCTCGGGGTCATCATCCGTCTGCGCGAAGACGGGCGAGCACAAAGAGAGCAGCGCGGCGATCGCCACGGTGCCGGTAAAGACCTTAAATCTGGATGACATCTTGCCCTGACGACAAAAGCGAAATGGCCTGCGACGGAACATTTGACGCGCCACACATTGAAGTGGAGTACGCCAAAAATGTGACTGGTACCAAGGGGTTTCGGTCACAGAATGCTGAAACGAAACCGGCGCCCGAGAGGACGCCGGCATAATCGGTTTCTGAAGATGAACGGCGCCTGACTCGAAGCGTCAGGAACTCGCGTTCAGGACGGTGACGGCGCGCCGGTTCTGCGACCAGCAGGAGATGTCGTTACAGACGGCGACCGGCCGCTCCTTGCCGTAGGAAATTGTGCGCATGCGGTTCGGATCGATACCGCGCGAGGAGAGGAACGAACGCACCGACTGGGCGCGGCGGGCGCCGAGGGCGATGTTGTATTCGCGGGTACCGCGCTCGTCGGCATGACCTTCGATGGTGAAGCTGTAGCGCGGATAGGTCTGGAGCCATTGCGCCTGCTTCTCCAGGGTCACGATCGCCTGCGGGGTCAGATCGGTCTGGTCGCTTTCGAAGAACACGCGGTCACCCACGTTCACCACGAAATCCTGCTGGCTGCCCGGCGTCGCCGCATTGGCCATCGCATCCGTCGCAGCATTCTTGTTGGCGCAGGCGCCCATCGACAGCGCGACGGCAAGCACCGCGACCAGCTTCAATCCCTGGAGGATACGCATAGGATGTTTCATTCCGGAGCCTCCACGCTCGCGTTAGTCCACTGCTGTCCGGTCTACAGGGGGTTGGTTAAGCGAACGTTCCGTCAACCTTGATGGAACCTTGCCTCAGCCGGTCAAATGCCCCCAACCAGCGAAAAGCAACCGTCATGGTTAATGGGTTGTAAATGTGGCGCAAGGGTGAAGGCAAGCCGCACAAGCGGCACAAGCGCCTTTTTGCCGGAGTTCTAGGCCGAAAGGCTGATGCGGGGCGACGGGAACGGCCCGCGACGCTGCTTTGGAATCAGGCGTGAAGGGCGTCGGCCACGAGCACCGGCCGCTGCGGGACGGGGCGTTGCGGCATCTGGCGCTGGCCGCCGCGCCCGAACAGCATTCGCCGCTCGAAGGCGGTCGACCGCATGATCGGATAGCGCTCGAACACCTTCTTGCGGAAGGTCGGGAAGTCCGCCGCCATCAGGCCGAACGGCTTGGTGAGACCGGGAACCAGCCGGGGCTCGGCGATGGTCTCGTGCAGGAACACCCGACGGTAGAAGGCCTGATGCTCGGCGCGCACGATCGCAAGGCCGAGATCGGCATTGAAATGCTCGCAGGCCATGTAGGCGAGGCGCGTCGTCAGATAGGGCAATTCCGGAACGCGCTTGACCTGGTCGGGATCGGCGACGAAGCGGGTCGGATCGATCATGACCTCGCCGCGGTCGAGCCGCGGCAGCAGGATCTCGGGGAAGACATCGGCCGAGGTCGACTCGCGCCATTCCGAGGTCAGCACACTGATGCGCACGGAGCTGCAGAGTTCGCCGTTGAGATAGACGCCGAAGGTCCACGCGTTCGGCAGCTCGTCGTAGCGGTCGGTGACCCGTGCGTCCGCGGATTCCTTGACCGCACCCTCACGCAGATAGGCGCGGTAGCGGAGGTTGTAGATCTCCTCCTTCTCCTCTGCCGTCTCTGCGAGGTGATAGTCGACATCGGTGAGGAGTTCTGCCCCTCGTCCCACAGCCGAAATGACCGCTCTGGCCGAGGACTGCATACAGACTCCTTACCCACACCGCTCGCTGCAAACGCGCCCAGGCCAGGAGGATTCTCCAGAACAACTTCAACGCGCGTCATGATTTATTAACAGCTTCTTAACATCCATGCAAAGCATTCGAAGGGTTAGGGTTAACCCCCCGTAGCACTACGGTGCATAGCAACGGACTGAAACGACGACACGAAATCTTGAGAAGGATCTCAGGCGAAGGAGCGCGAGCCGACGACCTGGAGCAGGCTCTCGCCGCGGCGCCCATGCGAGGCATTGAGCAGCTGGCGCATCCGCACCGCGGGCACCGGACGGCTGAACAGATAGCCCTGCCCCTCGGAGACGGTGCCGTCGGCGCTGATCAGCTCGAGCTGCTCGTTGGTCTCGATGCCCTCGACCACGACGGCCATGCCGAGGTCGGCGGACAGCCGCGCCACGCCGCGCAGCAGTGTCAGCGGCCGATCGGTATCGATGCCTTCGAGGAAGGAGCGGTCGATCTTCACCTTCTGCATCGGGAAATTGTGCAGATAACTGAGGCTGGAATAGCCGGTGCCGAAATCATCGAGCGAGATGCGCACGCCGAGCGCATGCAGTTGCGACAGGATATCGTGCGTGAGCTGGGTGTTGCGCAGCAGTGAGGATTCGGTGATCTCGATCTCCAGGCGATGGGCCGGAAGCCCCGAGACCTCGAGCGCGTAGCGGATTTCGCTCAGCACGTCGCGCTGGTGGAATTGCTGCGGCGAGAAGTTGACGGCGACGCTGACGCCCTCCGGCCACTTCATGCACTCCATGCAGGCGCGACGCAGGATCCAGCGGCCGAGATCGACGATCAGGCCCATGTCCTCGGCGACAGGGATGATGTCGACCGGCGAGACCGTGCCGCGCACCGGATGATTCCAGCGCAACAGCGCCTCGCAGGTGGTGATCTTGCCGGACTTCAGATTGACCAGCGGCTGGTAGAACAGCTCGAACTCCTCGTTGGCGAGCGCCTTGCGCAGGTCGAGCTCGAGGATGCGGCGGGCCTCGACGGTCGCCGCCATCTCGTCGCGGAAGAAGCAGAAGGTGCCGCGGCCGTCGGCCTTGGCACGGTACAGCGCCATGTCGGCGTTCTTGAGCAGCGTATCGGCGCTGGTGCCGTCCGACGAGGTCAGCGCGATGCCGACGCTGGCGCCGATCTCGACCAGATGGTTGTCGATACGATAGCGCTCGCTCAGCCGCTCGACGATGCGGCGGGCCAGCGCGGCTGCATCCTCGGGCGACGAGAGGTTCTGCTGGAACACGACGAACTCGTCACCGCCGAAGCGGGCAACGAAATCCTCGGGGCGCAGCATTTCGCGCAGGCGATTGGCGACCGCGCATAACAGCTGGTCGCCGCAGGGATGACCGAGCGTGTCGTTGACCTGCTTGAACTGGTCGAGGTCGACGAACAGCAGAGCGGAGAGCCGTTCGGTGCCGTGCGAATGCGCCAGCAGCCGCTCGATCTCGTCGCGGAAGCTGACGCGGTTGGGCAGCGCCGTGAGCTCGTCATAGCGCGCGAGATGACTGATCCGGGCCTCGGCGCTGGTGCGCTCGGTGATGTCTTCCAGCAGCAGCACCGTGCCGCCGCCGGTCATCGGCTGAAACGTCCAGGCCAACGTGCGGCCGCGCGCCTGATCCGGATCGGCGGTAACGATCTCGCAGATTCGCGCTTGCTCGATCTCGGTCAGGATCCGGTTGCCGCTCTCCGCCGAGATCGACCCGGCGGAGACGCAGGCCGAAGCGATGTCGGCGGCCGTGGCGCCGCGCTTGACGAGGTCCTCGGGCAGCGCCATCAGCTCGCTGAAGCGATGGTTCATGACGGCAAGGCGCCCGTCGGCGCGAAACATGCACAGGCCATGCGGCATGTTGTTGAGCGCGGTATCGAACTGGCTCGCCAGCGCGGATTCGCGGAAGCTCGAGGTCAGCGCCTTGACGAAGATCGCGTGCAGGCTGAGGTTGATGTTCTTCAGCGCGATGAAGAACAGCACGAGCAGGATCGCGAGCCCGATATGGTAGAATCCGCCGTGCAGCAGCAAGGCGAGCGACATCGGACCGCAGGCGAGCGCGACGTGCCACTGGATCACCCGCGGCTGGCCGTAATTGCGGGCGGCGCCGCCGGCGGTGTAGCCAACCGTGACGGAAACGCAGAGCATGTTCGCGACCGCGTCGTCGTTGTTGAAGATGACGACGAAGCACCACAGGCCGATAACGCCGGCATAGACGAGCGCGCCGAACCAATAGCGCGGCTCAAGCTGCTTGGCCTGCTGGAACGTCAGGCCCGGCAGGCGTTTTTCGTAGGGCCGCATCTGAAACGCGCGCGCGGTGCCGATGGCAATGATCAGAAACGCGATCGGCCACAGCAACACGTCGCCGGTCTTCAACGCCGTCATGACCGCGGCCACGGCCGTACAGGCCGAGCCAAGGAAGATCGCCCAGAAATTCTGCACCATAGAGTTGACGAGAGCGGCGTAGAGTATCGGCTCCAGCTCGTCTCGATCGCTCTGCTTCTGGTCGGCCAGTTGCATTGGCTTGTTACGCATCCTGTTTGGAGCGTACTTTTACTCAAGCCAGATGAAGCCTTTCTGAGGGAACATCGTTAAAGTCGGGTTGTTTTTCGGCAACAGCGAACCAATTTCTGCTGATCTTTCAAGCAACTAGGCAAGCCTTGCCGGGCGCAAGGTGAAGGAAAGCTTGCTTTCCTCACCGAACCCGAAAAAATCTGCGCGCTTTTTCGACAAGATCGCGCGTCTGAACGCGTGATTTATTGGCCCGCGGTCGAGGACAATAGCGGCGACCATGCCGGGTCGGAGGCGAAGCCCGGCGTCGGCACCTTCAGCTCGTTGCGACCGGAGATGTCGACGCTGTATAGCGACGGCCCGCCATTGCCGCCGGGATCGCGGAAGAACATCAGCACGCGGCCGTTCGGCGAGAAGGTCGGGCCCTCGTTGTGGAAGCCGGAGGTGAGCAGCCGCTCGCCGCTGCCGTCCGGCTTCATGACACCGATCGAGAACTGCCCGCCGCCCTGCCTGGTGAAGGCGATGTAATCGCCCTTCGGCGACCACACCGGCGTCGAATAGCTGGCATTGGTATCGTCCTTGGAGAACGAGATCCGCTGCGCCTGTCCCCCGCCCGCGCCCATCACGTAGATCTGCGACCTGCCGCCACGATCGGATTCGAAGCAGATGCGGTTGCCGTCCGGAGAATAAGAAGGCGACGTGTCGATCGCGGGCGTGTCGGTGAGGCGCGTGGTTGAGCGCGAGCGCAGATCCATCACGAACAGGTTGGAGTTGCCGCCCTGCTGCAGGCTCATGATGACGCGCTGGCCGTCCGGCGAGAAGCGCGGCGCAAAGGTCATGCCAGGGAAGTTGCCGACGATCTCGCGCTGGCCGGTCTCGATATTGAAGAGATAGACCTTCGGATCACCCTGGCCGAACTCCATGTAGGTGATCTCTTGCGAGTTCGGCGAGAAGCGCGGCGTCAGCACGAGGTCGGAGCCGCGGGTCAGATAGCGCACATTGGCGCCGTCCTGGTCCATCATCGCGAGCCGCTTGACGCGACGCTCCTTCGGTCCGGTTTCGTCCACGAACACCACGCGGCTGTCGAAATAACCCTTCTCGCCGGTCATCCGCTCGTAGATCTGGTCGGAGATGATGTGGGCGATGCGGCGCCAATATTCCGGCGAGGTGAAATATTGCTGTCCCGCGAGCTGCTGGCCACTGATCACGTCCCACAGGCGGAATTCGGCCTTGAGCCTGCCGTCCGGCTGCCGCGTCATGCGGCCGGTGACGAGGGCCTGCGCGTTGATGGTCTTCCAGTTCTGGAATTGCGGCGCGACGTCGATGTTGCTGATGCGCTCGATGAAGGCGGCCTGGTCGATCGGCGCGAACAGGCCGGAGCGCTTCAAATTGTTGGTGATGACCTGGGTGACGCCGTTGCCGACGTCGCCATCGGACGGCGAGCCCGGCACGAAATTGGTGATCGCGATCGGGATCGGCTGGAATTCGGTGGGATCGATGCGAAGGCGGCCCTGCTGGGTCTGGGCCTGCGCGAAGGCGCGTCCGCCGCCGAGCATGGCGAGCGCCGATCCGGTGAAGGTCATGAAACGGCGGCGGTTCATCGGGGCATCATTCATTGCAAAATTCTTTTGTTCGGATGTCACAACATATCTTTCAGACCGAAAGTCATCGGAATGAGCTTCCAGCTCTCGTACTGCTGTTTCGGCATGAACGAATAGACCTGACACTGCACGATGGCGCGCTTGGCGCTCTCCGCGATCGCTTGCGCGATCGACCGCGACGGTCCCCTCACCGCAACGACGATGGGCTCGGACGCCAATGATCCGTCGATCTTCATGGGAATGTCGATGTCAGCTTCGTACTGGTCGGCATCCTGGCCGTTATAGGTCGGCGTGAAGCAGCGCTTGACGGCGCCCTGAAACGCACCTCGCCAGGTCGCAATATTGTTTGCGGCTGTCCCGGTCGCCGCTCCCAGCGATGCCGAAGCATTCAACGCCGTGCCGGCGAGCTCGTGCCGGGTCGCGGCGCGCTTGTCGAGGTCGCGCTGAATCTGCGCGGGGTCGAAGGTGCGCTCTTTCGGCTTCGGCTGCTGCTGCGGCTGCACCGCCGCGACCTTCTGCTCCACCGGCTTGGGCGGCGGCTTCTTCGTTTCCAGCTTCTTCTGGAGCTCGGCGATCGGATCTTCCTTGGCCGGATCAGGCTTCTTTTCCTGCGGCTTCGGCTCTTCCTTCGGCTTGGCCTCGGCGACCGGCTTCGGCGGCTCGGGCTTCTTCTCGACCGGCTTCTCGACGGGTTTTGGCGGCGGCTCCGGCGTCGAGTTGGTCTTGATCAGCTCTTTCTTCTCGGTGACCTTGCCGACGGCATCTTCCTCGGGCTTTGCTTCCGCGATCTTCTCGACCTTGGGCTTCGGCTTGTCCTTCTCGCCGGTCTTCTGCCCCGCCATCATCTGCGCGAGCTGGTCGGTGGAGATGATGTCGATCGGAAGCGACTCTTCCGGCGCCACATAGGCCTTGCTGCTAAAGGTGACGAGGCCCCATCCCAGCACGAGGACATGGAGGGCAATCGACGCAACGAGTGTCTTGTCGACCTTCACCTTCACGGGCTACCCCTGATCCGCTTCGGTGACGAGCGCCAGCTTCTTGAAGCCCGCGCCGGACAGCAGGCCCATCACCCTGGCGACCGTCCCGTAATCGGCCTTCTTGTCGGCGCGGAGATAAATGCGCTCCTCGAGGCCGCCGCGCGCATCCGTGATCGCCTTGAGCTTCGGCACCAGCTCGTTGATCGCGATCTCCTGGTCGTTGATGAACACCTTGCCCTTGATGTCGACCGACATCTGGATCGGTTTCTGGTCGTTCTGCTCCAGGCTCTTGGCCTGGGTCTGCGGCAGATCGAGCGGCACGCCGACCGTAAGCAGCGGCGCCGACACCATGAAGATGATGAGCAGCACCAGCATCACGTCGACCATCGGCGTGACGTTGATCTCGGCCATGACCGGCTTGCGCCGGCTGCGGCGCCCGCCGCCTCCGGACGAACTCGCGACGTTCATGCCCATGGTCTGGTGCCCAAATTGCCCTTCACACTATACATGCCGTCCGTCAGCCCCGCTCGTCGATCTGACGCGACAGGATGGCTGAAAATTCATCGGCGAAGCCTTCGAGCCGCTGGGCCTGCCGGTTCACCTCGGAGGTGAACTTATTGTAGAAAATAGTGGCAGGAATGGCGGCGATAAGGCCGACGGCGGTCGCAAACAGCGCTTCCGCGATACCGGGTGCCACCACGGCCAGGGACGTATTTTTCGACGCCGCGATCGACTGAAAGCTCGACATGATGCCCCAGACCGTGCCGAACAGGCCGACGAAGGGGCCGGCGGAGCCGACGGTGGCGAGCACCAGCAGCCGGCGTTCCAGCCGTTCGACCTCGCGCGCGATGGAGACGTTCATGACCTTGTCGATGCGCATCTGCAAGCCCGCGACCGAGCGCGCATGGCTCTCGAAGGAACGCTTCCATTCGCGCATCGCCGCGACGAAGCAGGCCGCCATGGAATGCGTCGGCTTGGCCGAGAGCGTGCGATAGAGTTCCTCGATGGATTCGCCGGACCAGAACGCCTGCTCGAACCGGTCCATCGAGCGTCGTGTGCGCGCGTAAAGGAAGATCTTGTCGATGGCGATCGCCCAGACCCAGACCGAGCAGGACAGCAGTCCGAGCATCACCGCTTTCACGATCCAGTGAGCCTGCCAGAACAGCGCAATCAGCGACACGTCGGCGGAGGCAGCAACCGGAAGGGCTGACTGAGCCACGTCGGCCGGATTCATAAGCAGTATCCTCTCAAGGCGATCGTTACCTAATGTCCTTCGGCCAGCAAATAGCTGCCGGTGTTTCCCAATCGCCGCGCTCGAACCGGCGCGGCCGGCAAGCCCGCTCAAAGCCTTGTCTTTCTGGGGTGCAGGGCTCGTCCAAAGCCGGCCGCCTGCATTCCCCGCCAAGATGTCAAAACTATGGGCCTCGACACGGCTTCGGGCGCGACTGTCCGCAATTACCAGAGCCCGGCGTTGGTTAATGCGGGGTTACCGGGAACGAATTTGGCTGCGGGAAAGGCTGGCCGCACAGGGGGATGGACCGGACGGGGGTGGGGAGGCCGCGGGGTCAAGCGAGGCCGGTTCCCTCCCCCTATGCGGGGAAGGGGCTAGGGAGGGGGCCACGCGCAGGGATTCCCTCCGCGACGAGGAAATCGGACGCACCTGACGAATACCTTTTCCTGAGCCGCCCCCTCCCCGCTAGGAGGGAGCGCAGGGATGCGCCTGGCGAGCACCGCGGACGTGAACGGTCGATTTGCCCGACGAACTGCGCCTGATAGGTTGGGCTTGCATCAACCAACAAGGGCCGGGACAGCCGGCCTCGCCAGGGGAGCAAGCCGTGCAACATGTGGGAACAAGCCTGCGGTGGATGTCCGCCGCCATCGTATCGGTCAGCCTCGTCACGTTCGGTCCCGCGCACGCGGCATCGGTCGCGCCCGTCGCCGCGGAGAACGGCATGGTCGTAGCCGCGCAGCATCTGGCGACCGAGGTGGGCGTCGAAGTGCTGAAACGCGGCGGCAATGCTGTCGATGCCGCGGTGGCCGTCGGCTATGCCCTGGCCGTCGTCTATCCGGCAGCCGGCAATCTCGGCGGTGGCGGCTTCATGACGATCCAGCTCGCCGACGGCCGCAAGACCTTCCTTGATTTCCGCGAGACCGCGCCCAGGGCGGCAACCGCCAACATGTATCTCGACAAGGACGGCAACGTCATCAAAGGCATCTCGACCAAGGGACACCTCGCGGTGGGTGTTCCAGGCTCCGTCTCGGGCATGGAGTATGCGCGCGAAAAGTACGGCACCATGAAGCGTGCCGACTTGCTCGCTCCCGCGATCCAGCTCGCCGAACAGGGCTTTGCGCTGGACCAGGGCGACATCGACCTGCTGCTCACCGCCACCAAGGACTTTCAGGACGATCCCGCCTCCGCCGCCATTTTCCTCAATAACGGTCAGCCGTTCCGGGTCGGCGAGAAGCTTGTGCAGTCTGAACTCGCCAAGACCCTGCGCGAGATCAGCAGCAAAGGTACCGATGGCTTCTATAAAGGCTGGGTCGGCAGTGCCATCGTGGCATCGAGCCAAGCCGGCAAAGGTTTGATCACGCAGGACGACCTCGACGGCTACAAGACCCGCGAGCTCGCACCCGTCGAATGCGACTATCGTGGCTATCACGTGGTTTCCGCGCCGCCGCCGAGCTCGGGCGGCGTCATCATCTGCGAGATCCTGAATATCCTGGAAGGCTATCCGCTGAAGGAGCTGGGCTATCACTCCGCACAGGCCGTGCACGTGCAGATCGAAGCCATGCGGCACGCTTACGTGGATCGCAACAGCTACCTCGGCGATCCGGATTTCGTGAAGAATCCGCTCGATCGCCTGCTCGACAAGGCGTATGCGGCCAAGATCCGTGCCGTGATCGATCCTAACAAGGCCGGCGTCTCCAAGGACATCAAGCCAGGCGTCGCGCCGCACGAGGGCAGCAACACCACGCACTATTCAATCGCGGACAAGGACGGCAACGCCGTGTCTGTCACCTACACGCTGAATGACTGGTTCGGTGCCAAGGTCACCGCGGCAAAGACCGGTGTGCTGCTGAACGATGAAATGGACGACTTCACCGCGAAGGTCGGCGTGCCAAACCTTTACGGTCTGGTGCAGGGCGAGGCCAATTCCATCGCTCCCGGCAAGCGGCCGCTGTCCTCGATGAGCCCAACCATCGTCACCAAGGACGGCAAGACCGTCATGGTGGTGGGCACGCCCGGCGGCAGCCGCATCATCACGGCGGTCTTGCAGACCATGATCAACGCGATCGATTACGGCATGAACGCGCAAGAGGCCGTCGACATGCCGCGCATCCATCAGCAATGGCTGCCCGATATCACCAACGCCGAGAATTATGCGCTGTCACCCGACACGCAGAAGATTCTGGAGGGCATGGGCCACAAGTTCGGCCCGCCGCAACCGGCCAACCATCTGGCGGTCATCATTGTGGGCGCGCCGTCGCTCAACGGCAAGCAGGTCGGCAACAATCGCTACTATGGCGCCAACGATCCCCGCCGCAACAGCGGACTTGCCGCCGGGTATTGAAGCAGCGAATGGCGAATGGCGAGTAGCGAATGAAGGGGCCGCGGCCTCCATTCGCCACGCCCAATTCGCCATTCATTCGCTTCACCACTTCTCCTTCGAGGTCCGCACGTCGAGCTCGAACGACCAGGCGCGCTCGGGTTGGCGGTAGAGGAAGGCGAAGGCATCGACGATGCCCTCGATGTCGATCAGGCTGTCCTCACGGCTTGCCGCGTCCGGGAAGCGCGAAAAGATCTTGTCGCCCGCGACCGCACCATCGACAACGACATGGCCGACATGGATGCCGTCGCCCGCATATTCCTTGGCCATGGCCTGTGCCAGCGTGCGCAGCCCGGCCTTGGATGAGTTGAAGGCGCCGTAGCCGGAGCGTCCGCGCAGCGAGGCGCTGGCGCCGGTGAAAAGCAGCGTGCCGGCTTTCTTCGGCACCATGCGGCGCACCGCCTCGCGGCCGAACAGGAAGCCGCCGAAGCAGACCACGCGCCAGGCCTGCTCGAAATAGTCGGCCTCCATTTCGATGATTTTTCCCGGCGTGTTGTTGCCGGCATTGTAGATGGCGAGATCGAGATCATCGCCGGCCGCATCAAACAGGGCGGCGATGTCGCTCTCCTTGGTCGCGTCCGCGACGAAGGGGACGGCCGCCCCGCCCGCCGTCTCGATATCGCCGGCAACCGCCTGCAACGCGGACAGCGTCCGGCCCGCGACGAGCACCTTGAGTCCGTCGGCCGCAAAGCGCTTGCAGAGCCGGGCGCCGAGCCCGCGGTCCGGCCCGACGCCGATCACGATTGCCGTCTTCATTTGCAGGTCTCCTGGGATCGATATGTGCTCAAGCCGCAGAGGCGGGTTCGGGGCAATTGGTCAGCCGCGCGGGATTGCCGATTGCAGTGCAGCCGCCGGGCACATCACTGGTCACGACCGTCCCGGCGCCAATCTTCGCGAAATCGCCGACACTGATGTCGCCGAGAATGGTGGCGCCGGAGCCGATGAACACGCCGCGGCCGATGCGGGGCGAGCGCATCGGCAGCTCGCCATGGCGCCCGATGCTGACGTTCTGGAGGATGGTGACCTCGTCGCCGATGACGACATTGGCACCGATCACGATGCCGGTGGCGTGGTCGAGATACACTGACGATCCAAGGCTCGCTGCCGGATGAATGCTGACCTGCAAGGCGTTCGACGCCTCGTTCTGCAACAGCAGCGCCGCGTCGCGATGGTCATGAAGCCAGAGCCAGTGCGAGACGCGCCAGGCTTGCAGCGCGACATAGCCCTTGAAATGCAGCAATGGCGGCAACAGGCCGGCGACGGCGGGATCCCGGAGCACGACGGCCCACAAGTCACGACCGGCCGCTTCGATCAGATCCGGCTGGCCGCGAAAGGCGTCGCGGGAAAATGTCGTGAAGCGCTCGCGTTCGGCCGCGTTGCCGCCCAGCCGGCGCCCGATCAGGTCGGCCAAGGCGGCGGTAAAATCCTCATGGACGAGGATGGCGCCGACAAGAGCCTTGCCGAAGACGGGGTCGGCCGCTGCTGCGCGCTGCGCCTCGCTGCATATCTCCTGCCAGAGGATCTTGCCCGCCATGAACGCTGCTTTCGCCATCATTGCCGCCTGCGGTGTTTTGACGCTTCTTTCTCCCTGTCGAATATAGGCTGTCGACAGCCCGCGCCAAATGGCGTTATCGGCACGCCTGGCTAGCCGAGGCCATGCTCCCCGTGAGGCTACGAGCTTGCACGCCAGGCAGCCGCGACCATATAGTCGGTCGGTTTCGGTCGAAGCCCTGGTCTCGCAAGGCCTTGGTTGGTCACACGGAGCCTCGGCCTCAGACTAAGCATCTCGTTCAAGACCCCGCGGTGGTCCGCCATCCGCGGGTTTTTCGTACCCGGCGCCGCCCGCGCTGCGGAAGTGAATTCCGAATCCACGTCATCCAAGGTCACGCTGAAATATGTCGCCCAACGCCCCCGCCGACGACCACCACGACGACGTCATGTACCCCTCCGCTATCCCGTTCGTGCTGGTCCATCTCGGCTGCTTTGCGGCCATCTGGACAGGCATCACCTGGCAGGCCGTCGCGATCTGCGGGTTATTGTATGTCGTACGCATGTTTGCGATCGGAGCAGGCTACCACCGCTATTTCTCGCATAAGGCTTTTGCCACCAGCCGGGTGTTCCAGTTCATCCTGGCCTGCCTTGCGCAAAGCACCGCGCAGAAGAGCGTATTGTGGTGGGCGGCCAAGCATCGGCACCATCATCTGCATTCCGATACTGAAATGGACGTGCATTCGCCGCGTCAGCGCGGCTTCCTGTACAGCCATCTCGGCTGGATCTTTTACCGGGAGCACGACGAGACCGACCTCGTGAAAGTCGGCGATCTCACCGTCTATCCGGAGCTGATGTGGCTGCATCGGATGGAACTGCTGCCGGCCTTTGTGCTTGCAGCGCTCTGCTTCCTGGCTGCGGGGTGGTCGGGTCTGGTCGTCGGCTTCCTGTGGAGCACGGTGCTGGTCTATCACGCGACCTTCTGCATCAATTCCCTCGCCCATGTGCATGGACGCAAACGCTACGTGACGGGTGATGATTCCCGCAACAACTGGCTGTTGGCACTGCTCACGCTGGGCGAGGGCTGGCACAACAATCACCACGCCTACCAGAGCAGCGTGCGACAGGGCTTTCGCTGGTGGGAGATCGACGTCACCTATTACATCCTGAAGATCCTGTCCTGGTGCGGCATCGTCTGGAACATGAAGGCGCCGCCCGAGCAGGTGCTGCGCAACGAGCAGCCGCTCGGCGCGCGGGTCATCAAACGGGCGGCCCACGAGCTTGCCGGACGGTTCGATGCGCACGCCCTCGCGCATGCGATCTCATCGGCGCTGCACCGGGCCGATCTGGCCCAGTTGCAACTGCCGACGCTGCACGACATCCTCAATCGCGCGCATGAAGGTGTCGACGCGCTGACGCATCTGCATCTGCCGAAGATTCCGACCCGCGACGAGTTTCTCGCCGAGGCCAAGGCGATGTTCGCGCGCACGCGATCGCTCAACGAGATCGTGGACCACGCCTACGACCACTTCCTGACGTCAGTTCGCGCGCAGCTCGCCACGGCGCGCTGACCCTCGCGGCCAAGCAATGCAGCGCGGCGCCGCTCATGCCACCGGGACGCGTGCGTCGCGCGCGCGGCCTGGGTCTGCTTGCGCAGGCTGACCGCAAAGAGCCAGCCTCCCGTGGCGACAAGGACCGGAAGAACATAGAGAGCGAAATCGCGGAGCAGGATCATGGGACGACGCTCCCCTTCGCAAAACTGATCGCACGGCTGAGTGCGAACGAAGCGAACCAATAGAGATAAAGGCTGAGAAAAAACCGCCAGGACTCACCGAGCTGCCACTGCGGATAGAGCTGAACCTCCGTCGGCCAGTGGTTGAGGAACGCGATCGACACCGGCACGATCGTTCCGAACCGGTCGAACAGCGCCGACGCGCGCTCGAGCAGTGCGATGCGCTCACTGATCCGTTTGCGTTCGGCGTCCGTCATGGTCGTACCCGTTGGCGCCGCGGGAGGCGCTCTCAGGGCTTGGTCGGCCGCGGCGCGGATCGGGTTCTATGGCGCCTGCACATGTACGTGATCAACGCCGCAAAACGCGCGCCCGCCGGGACAGGGACGAAAATGGCAATCGCGATCGGCGGCGCAGCCGCCGTAGACGAGGCCGATATAGCCCAGCACCGCGAAGGCGGTCACGCCGAGCAGCAAGCGGGTGCGGAGGTCCATGAGGCTTTTGGTGTCGGTGAACCCTGCGCCGGTTCGGGGCTCGCTCTGCGCCCTCTCCCCGTTCTTACGGGGAGAGGGTTGGGGTGAGGGGCCCCTCTCCACACGCAAGATCGTCGATGGACCTGTACCCCCTCACCCGCCGCGCTTCGCGCGTCGACCTCTCCCCGCAAGCGGGGCGAGGTAAAAAAACCAGACCGCCCGCCTGCGGGGTGCGCAGGCGGGCGGCTCGGGGCCATCAGGACTTTGGGGGCATGCGCCTGAAGGCTTTGAGAGGTGTCAGCCCTGCTGCTGGTCGGTCGGCGGCGGGGTCGGACGCGTCTTGTGCTGCGCCATGAACTGGTCGAACTCTTCCTTGTCCTTGGCGTGACGCAGGCGCTCGAGGAAGTTCTTGAATTCGACCTGCTCCTCCTCGAGGCGTCGCAGCGTTTCAGAGCGATACTCGTCGAAGGCGCGGTTGCCGGAGGACGGCGGGCCGAAGCCAAAGCCGAAGCCGCGGCGCTCCATGCGGTCGCGCATGCGGTCCATTCTGTACTGCATCTTCTCCATCTTGTTCTGCCAGCGATCCTGGTGGCTCCAGCACGACATTCTTCTGCTCCCGAGTGTGAAAAAGAGAAGGGCAAGTCCGATCGGCCACCAGATGATGAAGCCGAGAATGGTCACGGCAATCCAGCCGGGGTGCCAGGGCGTATCGAGCATGCGAGGACGCTCGTACTGTTGGTATTGGTCCGAGGGGCCGCGCCATCGATTGACATCAGCGGTGTAGGCCATTTCCCATCTCCATCACGGCACCAGCGCCGTTGTGAATGTAAATAACATTTACATAGCTAGATCAATTCACGATTTTGTCAAGCTGGCCGCGAGACACGCCCGCGTGATTACTTGCGTAATTTTATTTCGGCTTGCCCCAGGGGCCCGCCGGGCGGGACGCCCGAACCGGAGGACGCCTCCGGTGGCACCGGAGGCGGCTCGGCGCTCTTCGCCTGAGGGCGACGGTCGGTGGGGAAGCCGAGACCGCGCAGATAAATCAGCACCTCGGCTTCGAGCAGCTCGTCCGGCGACATCGGCAGTTTTCGCCGCGCGGCGTCGCCGCGTGAGAACAGCGAGGCCACGCCGTGCGCCATCGACCAGATATGCAGCGCCATCATCATCGCCGGCGGGCGCGGCGTGCCGGGCGGTGCAAGCGCGGCAAGCCGTTCTGCCGCTGCGCGAATGATGTTGAAGGCGCGTTCACTGGCGGCCTGCAGCGCCGGACTTGAATCGACTGGCACCCCTGATTCGAACATCGCGTTGTAGAAGGCAGGCTCCTCGCGGGCAAAGGCGAGATAGGCCTTGCCGACGCGTTCGAACGCGGTGACCGTATCGGGCCGCCCGTCATCCCAAGCCGCGCTGAGGCGCGCCTCGAACTGCTCGAAGCCGCGTTGGGCGATCGAGGACAACAGCTCGTCGCGGTCGCGGAAATGCCGGTACGGCGCCGCCGCACTGACGCCGGCCATGCGCGCGGCATCGGCAAACGTGAAGCCCGCCGCACCCTTCTCGGCGATCAGGCCGAGAGCGGCCTGCAACAGGGCCTCCTTCAGATTGCCGTGATGATAGCCGCGCTCGGCGCGGCGCTGCTCCTTGCGCCAGCTCATGTGAACGACTTTTACATGAGCCGGCCGAGAAGGTCACTAGCAGGGAAGCGGGGTGATTAACCCGTTTTTTCACTGTCATTCCGGGGCGGCTCAAAGAGCCGAACCCGGAATCTCGAGATTCCGGGTTCGATGCTTCGCATCGCCCCGGAATGACGATCGAAGGCTACATCTGCGGAATCGGCAGCACGGGCATGACCTCGATTGCCTCGCCCGGAAAGATCGAAAAATGCGGATGGTTCTCGAACAGTTTTGCAGCCTCCTCCTGCGAGGCGGCCCGCACCACCGTGAAGCCGGTCAATGCATTGCTTATCTCCGCGATGCCGCTTCCGTCGATCCTGCGGGTCTTGCCGAGCGGACCGCCCATCTCGACGATGACGGCCTTGTGCTTCTCGACCCAGCCGTGCCAGGCGGCCATGCCCTCGCGCTCCCTGGCCTTGCGCTCGGCCTCGGGAAGCGCACCCCAGGCCGCCATTTTCGGCCCGCTCTTGCTGCCGAGATAGACGGCGAGGAATTTGTGTTCGGCGCTCATGGTTCTCTCCCTTGTTGATCGATTGACGACAGCCGCGATGTCATCGCGACCACGGCAGCTATTTCTTCAGATCGTCAAAGCCGGCGGCGGCCGCCTGCACCTCCGGCGAAAAGTCGCTCATCTCCTGCACCTGGCGGATCTCGATGATCTCATTGGGCGAGGCCGGGCACTTCTTCGCCCAGGCGATCGCCTCGGCGCGCGAGGCGACATCGATCATCCAGTAGCCGCCCAGGACTTCCTTGGCTTCAGTGAAGGGTCCGTCCGTCACCACGGGCACGCCGGTCGCAAACGAGACGCGTGCGCCCGTCGACGGCGGATGCAGGCCGTCGAGCGTAATCAGCACGCCGGCGTCTCTGAGCGCTTCATTGTAGCGCATCATCGCGGCAACACGCTCGGGATCGAGTTGGACATCCGCCGGCGCGCGCTCGTAGCCAAGCGGGATCATCAGCATCATGAATCGCATGGGAATTCCTTGCTTCGCTGTCATTCCGGGTTGCACGAAACGCAAGCCCGTCGCGGCTGACCCGCCCTCCCCTCCAAGACGAACGAACTCCTGCGGAACCGACAGCGAGCCGAAAATTATTTTGGAAATCCTATTGTTCTGGAAGTCTGGCCCGGCGCTTAGCGCGGCTGGGGCAGGAAACGCCCGTCCTGCCAGGCAGCCCCGAAATAGACCTCGATGCGGCGGACCTTGCCGCCGGCGAAGGTGAAGAACTCCGTGTTGCGAAAGCTCCTGCCATCTGTCGCCAGACAGAGATAGGTGACGAAGGCCTCGTCGCCCCGGACGACAATCCGCTCGATCTCGTGTCGTGCAATCCAGCCGGCGTCCTTCCAGCAACGCTCGAAATAGGCCGCCTTGTCGAGATCGTCATCGAACGGACTGGTGAAGCGGAAATCGTCGGCCATGGCGTCGGCGACCTGTTGCCGGTTGCCGGCAAGATAGGCGACGAAGAGGTCTCGAATCAGGCGCTCGCGGTCGTCAGGCATCGATCGGCCTCCGCAGAAGGTCCTCTGGAAGACGATGCACGCATACTTGCGCCGACATAGCCTGCCAAATTTCGGCAAACGCGATGCAGAAAAATGCCGCGAGGCACGTCCGTACGAATACGGTGCCGGTATATCGCGCACCGTGCATATGGGACGAGAATCCCAGCGAACAGAGCAACATGGCGGCGCAGGTGGAACTACGGAGACGCCGCAGCTTCCTGCAAAGGTTTACAGTTGATCAACGCGCGCATGCAACTTTTTCGAGGAGGCCAATTGCAACTCGGCCGACGCATAGTTGAACCATTGCGGGGGGAATTCCAGATGTTCGGTTTCAGCGCAAATTCCAAGATCCAGCATGCCCTCGCGCAGGCCGCGGCGATCGATCACTCACAGGCGGTGATCGAATTCAAGCTCGACGGCACCATCGTGAGCGCGAACGAGAATTTCCTGCAGGCGTTGGGCTATTCGCTCGGCGAGATCCGGGGCAGGCATCACCGGATGTTCGTCGATCCGGTTGAGCGCGAAAGCGCCGGCTATCGAGAGTTCTGGGCGCGGCTCAATCGTGGGGAGTACCAGGCCGCGCAATACAAACGCTTTGCCAAGGACGGCCGGGCGGTGTGGATCCAGGCCTCCTACAATCCGATCATGGACAAGAGCGGCAAGCCGGTCGGCGTGATCAAATTTGCGACCGACATCACGGCGGACAAGATCAAGGCCATGGAGGATTCCGGCAAGATCGCTGCGATCAACCGTGCCCAGGCGGTGATCGAATTTAACATGGACGGCTCCATCGTCACCGCCAACGAGAACTTCCTGCAGGCGATGGGCTACTCGCTCGATGAGATCAAGGGCAAGCATCACAGCACGTTCGTGACATCAGAGGACCGCGCCAGCGCCGCCTATGCCGACTTCTGGGCGCGGCTGAACAGCGGCCAGTTCGAGGCAGGCGAATACAAGCGCCTCGGCAAGGGGGCCAAGGAAATCTGGATCCTCGCAACCTACAATCCAATCCTCGACGAGACCGGCAAGCCGTTCAAGGTCGTGAAGTTCGCGACCGACGTCACCGCGCAGAAGATGAAGGCAGCCGACAATGACGGCCAGCTCGCCGCGATCCAGAAGTCGCAGGCAGTGATCGAGTTCGACATGGACGGCACGATCCGCACCGCAAACGGAAATTTCCTCAAGGCGATGGGTTATTCGCTGGCGGAGATCAAGGGCCGGCACCACTCCATGTTCGTCGAGCCGAACGAGAAGGACTCGGCGGCCTATCGCCAGTTCTGGGAGGCCCTCAACCGCGGCGAATACCAGGCCGCCGAATACAAGCGGATCGCGAAGGGCGGACGGGAGATCTGGATCCAGGCGTCCTACAACCCGATCCTCGACCTCAACGGCAAACCCTACAAGGTGGTGAAATACGCCACCGACATCACCGCGCAGGCGATCGGCCGCAAGAAGGCCGATAACGCCCGCGGGCTGATCGAGGCGGTTGCCGCCGGCAGCGAAGAGATGAGTGCCTCGATCCGCGAGATCTCGGAGACCATGGCGAAGTCGCGCGAGAATTCCAAGATCGCGACCAGCCGCGTCGAAGCCGCCGACGGCCAGGCGCAGCGCTTGAACGCCGCCGCGCAGGCCATGAGCGGCATCGTCGAGATGATCTCCGGCATCACCGGCCAGATCAATCTGCTCGCGCTGAACGCCACAATCGAATCGGCCCGCGCAGGCGAAGCCGGGCGCGGCTTCGCCGTTGTCGCCTCAGAGGTGAAGAGCCTCGCCAACCAAGCCAAGCAGGCCACTGACACGATCTCTACGGAGATCGGCGCGCTGAACACGATCGCCGGCGACGTCGTCGGTTCGCTCACGGCCATCAGGGCGGCGATCGCCGGCGTCAACGAGTTCATCACCTCAACCGCCGCCGCGATCGAGGAGCAGAGCATCGTGACGTCGGACATGTCGGCCAACATGCAGCGCGCGTCGGCGGAGCTGTCGTAGGCGCCACCTTCTTCATCTCTATTCCGTCATCCTGAGGCTCACACTACAGAGCAGTGTGAGCCTCCTGATGCATCGGCCCGGTCTGTGGCCGTCGCCCTTCGAGGGCAGAAGAAACGGCCACCTCAGGGTGACGGCTCGACGCGGGCCCGCGCTCGGCCGCATCGCTGCGGGCCCCTTCCTCGCCGGGACCAAAGCGCAGTAAAAGGAGGCCGCGCTCGCGCGCGCCCCTTTTCGAGACAGGACAGATCAGCTCATGACCGCACCCCCGCAAAAAGTCGCCCTCGTCACCGGAGCCGCGCGCGGCATCGGGCTTGCGACCGCGAAGAAGTTCCTCGCCGAGGGCTGGCGCGTGGCGCTGCTCGATATCGAGGGCGAATTGCTCGGCCGCGCGGTCGCCGAGATCGGTCAAGCCGAGACAACGCTGGCGCTGTCCTGCGACGTTTCGGAGGCGACCGCGGTCAGCGCTGCGATGACGACGATCGAGCGGCGGTTCGGCCGGTTGGATGCGCTCGTCAACAATGCCGGCATCGCGGTGTTCGCGCCGCTGATGGAGACGTCGGAGGCCGACTGGCGCCGCGTGCTCGAGGTCAATCTCACCGGGCCCTTCCTCTGCACCAAGGCGGCGGTGCCCTTGATGCGCGACGGCAATGGCGGCGCCATCGTCAACATCACCTCGATCTCGGCCGTGCGCGCCTCGACGCTGCGCTCGGCCTACGGCACCAGCAAGGCGGGCCTCGCACACCTCACCAAGCAGCTCGCTGTCGAGCTCGCCTCGCTCAACATCCGCGTCAACGCGGTCGCGCCGGGGCCTGTCGACACCGCGATGGCGAAGCAGGTGCATACCAAGGAGATCCGCGCCGACTATCACGACGCCATTCCGCTCAACCGCTACGGCCTGGAAGAGGAACTCGCGGACGCGATCTACTTTTTGTGCTCGGCAAACGCGAGCTACATCACCGGACAAATTTTGGCCGTTGATGGGGGCTTCGATGCAGCGGGTATCGGCCTGCCGACATTGCGCGGCCAGCGGCGCAACGGGTAGGCCCGGAAATTGTAGGGTGGGCAAAGGCGCGCAGGCGCCGTGCTCACCGTGCCTCTGCAAATTTGCGGTGCAGTTGGTGGGCACGCTACCGCCCACCCTACGGAATCGAGCTTGTGGAGTGCTCCATGCAACGCGCTGCTTTCGTCACAGCCTTGATGCTCACGGCAGCTTTGCTCGCCTCTCCGCCCGCCGCCGCCGAGATCCGCATCATCCAGTCTCCGGGCGGACAAGTCGGGCCGTTCCTCGACCTGTTCGAGAAGGTGCGCGAGAGCGGCGAGCGCGTGGTGATCGACGGTCCCTGCCTATCCGCCTGCACCCTGGTGCTGAGCATCGTGCCGGGCGAGCGCATCTGCGTCACCAAACGTGCCGTGCTCGGCTTCCATGCGGCGCGTTCGGTCGACCGGCGCGGGCGCTTCTATGCCGAGCCGGAGGCATCGGTCGCGGTGCTTGCCGCCTATCCCGGCCCGGTGCGCGACTGGATCAGCCGCCGTGGCGGCCTCACCTCGCGGTTGCTCCTGCTGAGGGGACGTGATCTCGCCGCGATCTATCCGCGCTGCCGCTGACGATCTCGGCAGCTGGCAAAAGTCTGACGTGAATGAGCTCTGTGAACGACTCACACTAGCGCTGGTCGGTTTGGCTGGGCCGAGGCCATACGGCAGGTTCCCTGTGCTCGCACGCAACGTGCGCACCGGGTCTTGGCCATTTACACGCTGGCCGCGTTCAGAAGAGAGACTGAATCATCGGCGCCAGTTTCATGCTGGCGCAGATGAGCATTCCCCAAAGAGCAAAATTGATCTGTAGCGCCGTCGCCATCGGCCGCTCCCCTTCGTGACGTCCATCCCAGTTTGTAATTTTTATGAATCACCAATAGCGATTCTGGCGTGCAGATCACAAGCCCAATATTGCGTCAATTGTTGTGCGATGCAGCCCGCATTGCTTCATGAAGCGGCCTCACTGCTCGCGCAAAGTGATGCGTATCGTGAATTTATTCCTGGGCCATGCCGGCCAGCTGGTTTGCCTTAAGTTCCATTTGACCGACGCGATGCAGGTTCTCACGCGGATCTTGCCCATCGCGCACTGAACTTTGGGTCCGGCATGATGCGATACGGCTTTATCTTGCTCACTTTCTGCACAACGCTGCTTGGATGTGCAGTCGCACCGGCGCAGGAGCGTCGTCCGATCGCATGGGATGGCCTCGGCCAAGACCCCAACAAGGGCCCGAACCGTCCTCATATCGCAAGGCAGCGCGCAACGGCCCCTGCGCCCACGGCGAGCGATCCCAATCAGGAGCGGGAGCGCGTGCTCGGTACCTTGCGGCCATATTCCGACGCGTGGTGGGCGGTCCGTGACGAGATCGAAGCGGAGAACGACAAGCAGCTCGGCACCAAGCTCATGATCTGCCCTCGCTGCGTACAATCGTCGCCGCCGGGCCAAGACGTGACCGGATCGGTCCGGTAAAAAGGTAGAGCCGATGCGCCTGTGACGGAACGGCTCTACGCTCCGCAACGACTCCCGATGTGTCCCCTCTCCCGCAGCATTGGAGAGAGGGGATTGCAGCTCAACCTGTCATGCGCACGGTCTCGCGCGTCACATTCCTTCCGGGCAGTTCACCATCCAGGGAATGCCGAACTTGTCGACGCACATGCCAAAGCCCTTGGCCCAGAACGTCTTGCTGTAGGGCATGGTGACGGTGCCGCCGTCGGCGAGCGCGTTGAATTTGCGCTCGCCATCCGCGGGGTCCTTGACCGTGAGCGAAATCGAGAAGCCCTGCGGCTTCTGAAAATGCTCGGGCGGGGAATCGGAGGCCATCAGAACGCTGCCGTCGGGCAGCGACATGCGCGCATGCATGATCATCTTTTCGCGGCCTGGCGAAGCGGGCATGTCCGGCGGCGCATCCGATGAGCGCATCATTGCCTCGATCTTGCCGCCGAGAACCTTGGCGTAGAAGTTGAACGCCGCTTCGCAGGTGTCCTGATAGAACAGATAGGGATTGAGCATCGTTTCTCTCCTCTTCTTCGCTTCGTTGAGCGCGCTATTTCTCGGTGAGCTTCTTCAGGCTGGCGAGGCCGGCCTCGAAGTCTTTGCCGATCATGTTATCCATGTTGATGAACACCTGCATGACCTTGGACATGAACGGGGCCGGACCGTACATCGCCCATGTGACCAGTGTGGCATCGCCTTGCGGCACAAAGGTGAACTCGGCGGTGTTGTGGCCCTCGAACGGACGCTCGAAATCGAGCTTGATGCGAAGCTTTGATGGCGTGCTCGCCTCGAGGATCTCCATGTGCCCGGCACCGACATTGCTGTTCCCGTCCCAGGCATAGGTCGCGCCCTTGCCTTCCGCGGTTCCGCCGAAGGTCCGCTTCATGGCGGGATCGCGGTTCTCATAGGGCGACCAGGCGGTCCAGCGGCGGAAATCGGCGACCACCGGATAGATCGCATCGGCCGGCGCTTTCACGGCGAGACTGCGTTCGACGCGGAATGTGTCGGGTTTCGTCAGGGCAAAAACGAGCACGGCCGCAATTCCGGCCGCGAGGACGATGGCGATAACGGCAATGGCTTTCAGCATGGATGACTCCGGGGGATACGGAGCCTAGGACGAACGGGGAAGGCCCCAACCGACAAGACGGAAACGAAAATTTTGGCACACTGCCCGCCCCACGTCATGGCCGGGCGTTGTCCCGGCCATCCCACGTCCTTCAACGCCGATGGCAAGACGTGGATGCCCGGGTCAAGCCCGGGCGCGACGACGGAGATGGTGGCGCGTCTTACTTCGCCTTCGCGCTTTCCTTCGACTTCGGCTGGCTGTCCCGGATCAGGCGATCGAGATGCATTCGGATGTGGGCGGCTTCCGCGGACGTGTTGGCGAGCGCGATGGCGCGGTCGAAGGCGATGCGGGCCTCGTCGTTGCGGCCGAGCTGCATCAGGAAGGCGCCGCGCACGCCGTAGAAATGGAAATAGTTGGCAAGCTTCGGCGCCAGCGGCTCGATCAGATCGAGCGCGGCCTGCGGCCCACGCACCTTGGAGACCGCGACCGCGCGGTTGAGCGTCACCACCGGCGAGGGCTGCACCACTTCGAGCGCGCCGTAGAGCAGATCGATCTGGGTCCAGTCGGTTTCTTCGGGCGTCGCGGCGCGCGCATGCAGCGCGGCGATCGCGGCCTGGATCTGATAGGGTCCGCTGCGGCGGTGACGCATCGCCTTGTCGATCAGCGCGAGGCCCTCCGCGATCATGGGGCCGTTCCACAGCGAACGGTCCTGGTCATCCAGCAGGATCAGCGACCCGTCCGCGGCAAAGCGCGCGGCGCTGCGCGCATGTTGCAACAGGATCAGCGCCGTCAGCCCCATGATCTCCGGCTCGCTCTGGAACAGCCGCAGCAGCAGTCGCGCCAGCCGGATCGCCTCTTCGCACAACGGCTTCCTGATCTCCGCGGTGTCGCCGCTTGCCGAATAGCCTTCGTTGAAGATCAGGTAGATCATCGCCGCGACACCGGCGAGCCGCTCGGAGCGCTCGATCGCCCCGGGCGCCTCGAACGGCACGCCGGCCTCGGCGACCTTCGCCTTGGCGCGCGTGATGCGCTGCTCCATCGCCGCCTCCGAGACCAGGAAGGCGCGCGCGATCTGCTTCACGGTGAGACCCGAGACGATGCGCAGCGCCAGCGCGATCTGTTGCGTCGCCGGCAGTTGCGGATGGCAGCAGATGAACATCAGCCGCAAAATGTCGTCGCGGTAGTGCGAGCCGTCGAGCCGCTCGGCGAGCGCGCCCTCGGCATCGTCGAGGTCGGAAATCGCCTGGTCGTCCTCCGGCAGCGGCTGCTGCTTGCGGGCGCGGCGCACCTCGTCGATGGCGACGTTGCGGCCGACCATGATCAGCCAGGCCGCGGGATCGCGCGGCGGCCCGTTCTGCGGCCAGGTCTTCAGCGCGCGCAGGCAGGCGTTCTGAAAGGCCTCCTCGGCCGTGTCGAGATCGCGGAAATAGCGCAGCAGCGCGCCGACCGCCTGGGGTCGCGCCGAGGTCAGCGCAGTCTCGATCCAGGCGGTGTCGGCCTCGCTCACGTCAGATTCCCTCCTGGCCTGAACACACCGACCGGACGCACCTCATAGGCACCGCCGGGATTGGCGGCTCCGAGGTCGCGAGCGACATCGAGCGCGTCGTCGAGGTTCTTGCAGTCGACGATGTAGAAGCCGAGCAGCTGCTCCTTGGTCTCCGCATAGGGGCCGTCGAGCACAAGGGGCGGGTCTTCCTTGCGCAGCGTCGCCGCCGCCGTGGTCGGCAGCAGCCGCGCCACCGGACCGAGCCGGCCTTGGCTGGTGAGCTTCTCCTGCACCACGGCGAGCTTCTTCATCACGGCCTCGTCCTGCTCCTTGCTCCAGGAGCCGACAAAGTCCTCATCGTGATAGCAAAGGATGGCATAAAGCATAGGCGACACTTTCCTCGTCTGTTCTAAAGACGCGCCAATATGCCCCACCCCGACAGGGCTGCGGAAAAAATTTGCAAGAAAAATCCGGCAGATCGTGCCAAGGAGGGCCTTCTCAAGCGGAACTCGACGAGGCACTTCGAATGACCATGGGCACACTGGCCGTCCTGATCAACAGCACGCAACAGAACTGGCTGCCGGAGCGCTGGAAGGCCCGGTTCGACGCGGTCTGCGGCGACCGCCGCGTGGCGCTGCTGCCCGATTCCGCTCTTGATCCGGCCGAGGTGCACTACGCCGCAGTGTGGAAGCCGGCGCCGGGTGAGCTCGGTGCGTTCCCCAATCTGCGTGCGGTCTTCAATCTGGGCGCCGGCGTCGACGCGTTGATGGCGGACAAGAGCCTGCCCGACGTGCCGCTCGTGCGCGTCGCCGTGCCTGACCTGACCAACCGCATGACCGAATATGTCGTGTTGCATGTGCTGATGCACCATCGCCAGGAGCTTTACCTGCGGGACTCGCAGCGCGCCAAACGCTGGGAGCCGACATATCAATGGCCGGCGAGCGCGATCACCGTTGGCATCATGGGATTGGGCACGCTGGGCACCGACGCGGCGGACGTGTTGCGGCGGCTCGGCTTCCGCGTCACCGGCTGGAGCCGCAGCCCGCGCACCATTGAAGGCGTCGAATGCTTCCATGGCACCGCGCAGATCGACGCATTCCTGCGCGCGACCGACATACTGGTCTGCCTGCTGCCGCTGACGCCGGATACGCACGGCATCCTCAACCGAGACGTCTTCACAAAGCTCAACCGTAACAGTCCGCTCGGCGCGCCGGTGCTGATCAATGCCGGCCGCGGCGGCCTGCAGAACGAAGCCGACATTTTGGCCTGCCTCGACGACGGCACGCTGGGCGTCGCCTCGCTCGATGTCTTCGTGCAGGAGCCGCAGCCGGCTGTCAGCCGGTTCTGGAGCCATCCCAAGGTGGTGCTGACCCCGCACAATGCGGCGGACACCGACGCGGACGCAATCTCGGCCTACGTCGCCGAGCAGATTGCGCGTTTCGAGGCGGGCGGCGTACTGGAGAACGTGGTGGATCGAGCCAGGGGGTATTAGAGCTCGCCGATGTGCCCACACTCGCGTCGTCCTGGCGAAAGCCAGGACCCGTTACCCCAAGAAGAAATTGCGGCGCGACATTCTAACCCCGGGCTTTCGCCAAACTGTATTCGGTGGCTATGGGTCCTGGCTTTCGCCAGGACGACGTCGGGGAATTAGCCCGCGCTACATTACTCCGTGTCGTCTCGGCGCAGGCCAGGACGACAGCTCACGGTTTGGCTCCCACCATTACGTCGATCGCGCCCTTCACGATTGCTTCCAGCTCCTTGCGCGACACGCGGGCACGCGATCGGATGGCGATGGAATGCACCGTCGACGACGCGACTTGTGCCAGCGCCGCCGGATCGGCGCTCTCCGGCACCTCGCCGTTCTCCTTGGCGCGGCGGAAGCAATTGGTGAAAGCCTTGTCGAGCTCGGTGAGGCCGTCGAGCACCATGGCGCGAATCTCGGGGTCGCTGACCGCCTCTGAGGCCGCGGTCACGACCGTGAAGCAGCCGCGCGGGCCGGTCTCGCCGGACAGATAGATGTTCAGCGCGGCGGCAAAGATGCGCTCGAGGCGCTGGCGCACCGGCATTTCCTGACGAAAGATCTCCACCATCGCTGCGCGCGCTTCCTCGCGGTAGCGCTGGTAGCTCTTGATGTAGAGCTCGCGCTTGTCGCCGAAGGCGCCATAGAGGCTCGGGCGATTCATGCCGGTCGCCTCGCTGAGATCGTCGAGCGAGGTCGCGGCAAAACCCTGTTTGCGGAACAGGTCGAGCGCTCTGCCGAGCGCGACTTCGGGCTCGTAGGCGCGCGGCCGGCCGCGGCGCCTGGGTTCAGTGGCAGCAGTTGGCGGCTTCGATTTTTGTACCATTTCGCAAAATAATCCTTGACCGGTCCTATATTATGCAAGACAGTACAAAAATCAATCTGGCCAGGTTGAGCGACACTCCAAAAGTCACATCGAGGAATTGCCCAAGGAGGCTACAGATGGATCTCTATTTCTCGCCGCTCGCCTGTTCGATGGCGACCCGCGTCGCGCTGTATGAAGCCGGCGCCGAGGCGAATTATCTCGAAGTCGATCCGCCGACGAAGAAGGTGCTCAACGATGGTTCCGACTTCCGCACCGTGAACCCGATCGGCCTAGTGCCGACGCTGCGCACCGATGAGGGCGTGGTGCTGACCGAGAACGCGGCGATCCTGCAATATGTCGCCGATCGTTTTCCGCAATCCGGCCTCGGCGCCACCGCAGGCATCGAGCGCACGCGGCTGCATCAATGGCTCTGCTTCGTCGGCACCGAGCTGCACAAAGCCTTGTTCATTCCCGTGCTCGACCGCAAGGCGCCGCAGGAGGCCAAGGCTTATGCGCTGGAGAAAAATCTGTCGCGGCTCGACTATCTCGACAATCATCTCGAGGGGCGTGAATTCCTGCTCGACCATTTCAGCGTCGCCGACGCCTACCTCGTCACGGTCATCAACTGGACGATGGCGACGCCGCCGATCGAACTCGCGAAATGGCCAAACCTGAAGGCGTATTACGAGCGCCTGCGTCAGCGGCCGTCGGTCGCACGCGCGATCGCGGAGGAGTTCGAGCTGTACAAGGCCGAGCAGGCGCGGAAGAAGGCGGCGGCGTAGCGACACTCGAATCAAATTAGCCCGCCGTCCCGGCCACCCCGGCCTGGATGGTGGGCGACTGCGCTCGAGACCAATTTTCCATATCTCTCGGCCGGACGCCGTCGCGCAGCTATTTCGGCGCTTGCACTACGACCCCGTAGCGACCGTATACCCGATCGATCGTGCCGTCGTTTCGCAATCGTTCCAGGGCTCCATCGATGGCTTCGCGCAACGCATCATCCGGCCGGAGCATGCCGACGGCGACGTTCCAGTTGAGATCGGCCACACTCTCGTCGCGATCCAGGATGCGAAGCGCCTTATCCGGATGCGTCAGATTGAAATAGCTCGCCGCCGTGGGTGTCACCGCAGCAGCATCGATCTCATTGTTTGACAGGGCGTCAAGGCTGTCGCTCTCGAAGCCGAAGGTAGACGTAGGCACATTCCGTTGACCGATGATCATCGCTGCGACGGACCCTACCTGCACCCCCACCTTGGTATGCGCGTTGAGGTCCCGGAACGAGGTCAGCGTGCTGGATGGCGACACGGCGAGTGCGACGCCTGTGCGACGATACGGCTTTGAGATCCTCAAGCGGGTTTCGCCTTGCGCCTCGCGGTCGGCGATGACGTCGAGAAGAATGTCACAGCCGGCGCTCCGCATCTGGTATTGGGTGATGATCCAGTCGAGCCGCAGCGAGACGCCGAGCTCGCGTGCCAGCGCCTGTCCAAATTCAACCTGAAAGCCGGGAGGATCGGCGGTCTTGCTCGCGAAAGGAAGCGAGTTGGGATGAGCGCATAACCCGAGCGCGCCGGACGAACGGATCGCGTCCAGGGTTCGCGCCTGCGCCGGACTCAACAGCGCGATGACGGCGCCGACCACAAATGAGAGAATTGTCTTCATTCCGCATCCTCGTATCGACAGGATCGCCTCGGAGATTTAACCCTCGCGCGGCTTCAAGGCGCGGATATATTTGACCATCTGATCGATCTGCGCGTCGGTGAAGGCCCCGCCGAATGCCGGCATCGCGCCAGACTTGCCGCTCTTGATGCGGCTGTGCAGAAATTCGTCGTCGCGCGGCGAATTCATCAGCTGCGGGCCCTTGCCGGCGGCCCGACCGCCGTCGGAGTGGCAAAAGCCGCAAGTCCCCGCGAACAACTGCTCGACGTCGAACGTCCCGTTGTCGGGTGCAGGGGTCGCAGACTGCGCTAGAACGGGTGCGGCATAGAGCGACGAAGCGCCCAGCACTGCCAACAGCAGCGCGGTGAACTTCTTCAAATGCAATTTCAAGGTATCCAGCTCCATGTCCTGAAGCCCGCCCGCAACGTCAACGCACGGGGAGCAAGCTTGCGCCTGCTCCCCGGCAATCTGCGATGATCTATTTCAGGCTGAAGACGACAAGCGCGCCGTCGTCACGCGGCATGCTCTTGTAGACGCCGCCGAAGTTTGGCGCATACTCGTCCGCCAGCATCCCGCCAAAGCCTGCGGCCACGGCAATGTACTGTTTGCCATTGACGGAATAGCTGACGATGCCGCCCTGATGGCCCGTGCCGTTGTTGTGATTCCACAGCTCGGTGCCGGTTTCAGCATCGTAGGCATGGAGGATGCCGCGGGAGTCGGGCACGAACACGAGATTGCCCGCGGTCGACAGGACGCTCCCAAGCGGCGGCTCGGGATAGCGAACCTCCCATTTCTTGGCCCCGGTGATGGGATCGCGCGCGTCGAGATGTCCATAGATCTCGCCGCCCGGAGGAGGAGCCATCTTGAAATCAGCGCCGATGTTGAGCTGGACCTGTGGCGCGGTGACCGGCGTCGTCTTCTGGACGTCGAGCGTCATGCACCATTCCTGGCCGATCTTGTAGTAGAGGCCCGTCTTGGGGTTGTACGAGCCGGCGTTCCAGCTGATACCGCCGCCAATGAATGGGCACAGTGGCGGTTCGGTAACTTTCCCCGCGGTGAAGTCGCGACGGCCGATCAGGGCGCCCGTCTTGGGGTCGATATCCTTGACGAAGTTGATGTTCTCAACAAGCCGCCAGACATTTTTCACCGCGAGATTGCGGTCGTAAACGAAGACGAAGCCGCCCTTGTTCGGATGAACCACGAACTTCTGGCCGTCGCGTTCCAGCATCACAAACTCGCCGACGGCGCTGTCGAAGTCCCAGGCGTCATGCGGCAATTCCTGATGATAGAATTTTAGCTTTCCGGTATCGACGTCAAGACCGATCACTGAACTCGTATAGAGATTGTCGCCGGGACGCGCGCCCTGCGTCTTGTAGTCGGCGCCCGACCAATCGTAGAGCGGCGCCGGGTTTGCGGTGCCCCACAGGACGGTGTTGGTCTCGGAGTCGAAAGTACCCGGCATCCAGCCGCCGCCCCCGCCCGTGCGCCAGGAATCATTTCCCCACGTCTTCATGGCCTCGTCGGTGCCTGCGACCGTCAGGAATTCCCACTTCTTCTTCCCAGTGGTGGCATCCAGGCCGAAGATCGGGCCGCGGCCCGGCCATTCACCGCCTTGTGCTCCGATGATCACCGTACCCTTCGCGTAAAGCGGCGCGCCGGTGAAACCAACTGTGAGCTTCTGCGAGTCGATCAGCCGGGTTTCCCAGAGGACCTTCCCCGACTTCATATCCAGGCCAAGAGCCCTGCCGTCCATGGTGCCGACGAAGACCTTGCCCTCGCCAAGCGCTACGCCGCGATTGTAGGGAGAATGGGTCTGGCGGGCGATCAACGCTTCGTCCAGTTCCGGGAAATGCGACCAGATCACCTCGCCCGTCGTGCCGTTGAGCGCGAAGACCCGGCTGTAAGATCCCGTGTAGTAGAGCACGCCATCAGCCACGAGCGGCATTGATTGCAGGCCACGAGTCGAGCGTCCAGGAATATGGATCCAGGCAACGCTCAGATCTTTGACGTTGCTCGCATTGATCTGCGCGAGTGGGCTGTAGTGGTAGGATTTGTATGAACCGTGGTAAGTCAGCCAATCGTTCTGGCCGGCATTCTCGATCCGCGCAGTATCCACGGTTTGGGCCAACGCTGACGAAACGATCAGTGTTGCGCCAGCAACAAGGGGTAAACAAGAATTAGACCAACGCCTCTTCATCCGTTCCTCCCGCTTTTATCGTTCGTTGAACTTGCGTCTTACCAACGCCGCCGCGAAGGATGTGAATAGCTTGCTATATGCCCGTTCCTCTCCATTGCATGCGAGCTGCCAACAGGTCTCGCTCTCTCTCGGCGGACATCGCCAAAGGGAGTTATATGACTGGACTGGTTGTTGTTGCGCTTCTGCTCGCTCTCATAGAGTACGCCGGATGATGGAAAGCGAAAAGATGGAATGCGCGTCCGGTGCAAATTTGACGCGCGGCAGGAATTTGAAACGTCAGCTGCGCTGACCGTTCGTCTCGACGAGCAGATTCAACTCGAGCGTCGCAGCGCCCGCGGAGAAGCTTTGTCGTGTGGTCATTTGGATCGGAGCGGCGTCGATCTCTTTTGAGCAATTCAAGTACCACCATCATACCGGACCGATAGACAAGGCCTTGCTCAAAGTGCAAGGCCGCGTCATACAGGCTCCGCGATATCCGACCATTGAGTACAAGCAATAATTGATCGACTGACCGCCTCTTCTTCCGCGATTTTGCTCTGATGACCGAACGGCACCGCTGCCGGCGACCTGAGCGCGAAGCAGGGCCAAGCTGGAATAAGAACAATGCCCGATCCTTTTCGGATTGTTCATTCGAGGAAACGTGTCGGCTTTGTTGCGCTCGTGCTCACCGCACTCGCGCAAGCCGCGCTCGCCGCCGACAAGCCGCCGCTCGCTCCCGATCCGCCGGCGCCGCTCGCCACGACCTCGCGGGTGTCCGCAACCATCGAGTTCGGTCTGCCGGCGCTCGCCAAGGCGATCGAGCAGGATATTCCCAGGCGGCTCGCCGCCATCGACGAGCGCGTCAACTGCGTGCACCGCCGCGTACTGATGTTCCGTGTCAACGCCAATTGCGACGTGTTTGGCT
Source organism: Bradyrhizobium sp. CCGB12 (assembly GCF_024199845.1). Classification (NCBI taxonomy): domain Bacteria; kingdom Pseudomonadati; phylum Pseudomonadota; class Alphaproteobacteria; order Hyphomicrobiales; family Nitrobacteraceae; genus Bradyrhizobium; species Bradyrhizobium sp. CCGB12. The sequence goes on from NZ_JANADO010000001.1 coordinate 6,212,303, forward strand.
TCGTCAATCGCACCAGCGGTGTCTCGCTCTATGGCCGCGGTGATCGCGTCTATGGTGCAGTCTCGATCTACGGCGCGGCCGAAGGCCAGGGCGCCAACCGCTTCACCGCGCGCATCCGCGGCCAGACCGAAGCGCGCGCGACGATCGAGGCCGAGGCACGGCCCGCGCTGCGCAAGGACTGGTCGCTCGACCTGAATTTCAGCGACTCCTTCCATTGGAGCGAAGCACCCTATTTGCACGTGCTCGGCCGCGAGGTCGATCTTGCGCCCTACGTCGAGCCGCGCGTCCGAACCCAGCTCGCGCGTGTGCGATCACGTGCACTGGCCGCAGCAAGGAAACTCAATCTGCGCGACAAGGCAGCCGCGGCCTGGATCCATGCGTTCGAACCGATGAAGCTCGCCGACGAGCCGCCGGTCTGGCTGCAAGTGACGCCACAGAATGCAGCCTTCGCCGGGGTTCGCGCCAACGACAAGGTCCTATCGGGCTCGCTCGAGCTCTCTGGCACCGCTCTGACGTCGATCGGACAGCAAGCCGCGAGCGTCGTGCCGACGCCGCTGCCGTCGCTTGGCACCGACGTAGCCGCACCGGGCACGTTCGACGTCATCCTCCCCGTCCGCATCGGCTATGATGCGATCAAGGATAAGATCAGCCAGGCGATCGCAGCGCTGCCGGCGCAGGACACGAAGCTGCGCGAGGTGCAGGTCTACCCGTCGACGGGCAGGCTTGTGATCGGCCTTCGTCTTGCGAACACCTCTGACAGCGATCCCAATGCGGGGCAATGGAGCTATCTCGCTGCTGCGCTCAAGGTCGACGACGGGAATAAGAGCATCGGCCTTGGCGATCTCGACGTCGCCTTACAGGACGGCGGACAGACCGACACAACACTGCAACAGATCATCGCGCAATTGAAGCAGGCCGTGAATATCGACTACGGCGTCTCCTACCAGAACCTGCTGATGGCGGCGAACCAGCGACTGACGCGGCCGCTCAAGGACGGCTTTCGCATGGAAGGAAAGCTGTCTTCGATTCAGTTCGACAAGGCACTACTGCTGACCGACGGCATGACGCTCGCGCTGCGCGCCAGCGGCGAGCTGAAAATCCTGTACGGGATGTGACCATGCGCAGGACCGGCTTGCAGATGCTGGGCCCATTCGGCGGCGCGGCGATGGCCGCACTCGTCATGTTCGCCGGGTTGGTGGCGGCACGCGCGCAATCGCCCTTCTACGACGCGCCGGCATCGCTCGCGGACGGTCCGCCCGGCAGCCTCGTGCGACAGGAGCCAATGGACGGCGCGCCGCTCGGCGCCTCGGCCTTTCGCGTGCTCTACCGCTCGACCGGATTGAAGGGCGAGTCCATTCTGGTCTCCGGCGTCGTCATCGTGCCACAGGGCCCGCCGCCGCCCGGTGGCCGTCCGATCGTGGCCTGGGCGCACCCGACGTCAGGCGTCGTGCCGCGCTGCGCGCCGTCGCTCGCGATCTTCTTGTTCCAGCAGATCCAGGGGCTGCGCTCGATGGTGGCACGCGGCTACATCGTCGCGGCAACCGACTATCCCGGGCTCGGCACGCCGGGGCCGCATCCCTATCTCGTCGGCGAGAGCGAAGGCCGCGCCGTGCTCGACATCGTGCGCGTCGCGCGCGATCTGCCGGGCGCCGGCGGGGCTAAGGATTTTACCTTGTGGGGGCACTCGCAGGGCGGACAGGCTGTGCTGTTCGCCGGGCAGCTGGCGCCGACCTACGCGCCCGATCTCCAACTGCGCGGCGTTGCCGCTGCGGCGCCTGCGACGGATCTCGCCACGCTGATGAGCGACGACATCAATTCAATCGGCGGCAAGAACATCACCGCAATGACGCTATGGTCATGGCATCGCGTCTACGACGCCGCGCTCGACGGTGTCGTCGATCCGCGCGCACTGCCGGTAATCGACCGGCTGGCGCGCGAATGCATCGAAGGTCCCTTCGATATCTTCATCCGGCAGCGCACCGAGCGGCCGCTCCAACAATATTTTCTGGCCGTGCCGGATCCGACCAAGCGCGAGCCCTGGCGCTCGCTGCTGGAGAAGAACAGCGCCGGCACATTGCCCGCCGGCATGCCTGTGTTCCTCGCTCAAGGGACCGTCGACCAGATCATCCGGCCCACGGTGACGCGCGCCTATATGGGCCGGCTGTGCAAGGCGGGCAATCCCGTGAAAATGGTCACCCTTCCCAACGTCGGACACGACCGCGCCGCACAGGCGAGCACCATGGCCGCGGTGAACTGGATGACCGACCGCTTTACCGGCAAGGCACCGCCGAATGATTGCGGCGGATAGCGGCCGGCCGCGGTGCATGCGGCAGCGCTAGAGCGTTTCACATTTTGACTGAAGCGTAACCGGCGTTGGCGAAGTAGTTGGCGCATTCGCGAGGCTGGATGTCGTGGACGAGGTGACCGATGTGGCGCCAAGTGTCCTCGATGGTGCGCTTCTGAGCTTGCCGCATCCAGTGTTTGATCTTGGAGAAGGCCTGTTCGATCGGGTTGAGGTCGGGCGAGTATGGCGGCAGGTACCAGAGCCTGGCGCCAGCAGCCTGGATCATCTGCCTGACAGCTTTGGACTTGTGGCTTCCGAGATTGTCGAGAATGACGATGTCGCCTTCGCGCAGGGTTGGCAGGAGAAGGTGCTTCACATAAGCGCGGAAGCATTCGCCGTTGATCGGGCCGTCGAAGACGCAGGGTGCCGTGAGTTGGTCATGGCGGAGCGCGCCGAGGAATGTGAGGGTACGCCAGTGACCGTGTGGGGCGAAGCCGCGCAGGCGTGCCCCTTTGGGGCCCCAGCCCCGCAAAGGGGCCATGTTGGTCTTGATCCAGGTCTCATCGATGAAGACGAGCCGGCCCGGATCAAGTCCGGCCTGCCAGGATCGCCAACGCTGGCGCCTACGCGAGACGTCGGCGCGAGCCTGTTCGAGGGCGAACAGTGTTTTTTTTGAACCGCAGCCCTTCCCGGCGCAGGAACAGCCAGACCGCGTTGTGTGAGACCTTGACCCCACGGGCTGCCAGTTCCGCCTTCAGACCATGCAGCGTCAGGTGCGGCGTTTGAGTGATCCGCTCGACGATGAAGGCGCGGTGCGGATCGAGCACAGGCTTGCGGTGACCGCCCATCTTGCCAGGCACAACCGAGCCGGTCGCCCGCTGCCGCTGTGACCACTTCACAACCGACGAGACCGCAACACCAAACCGTTCCGCCACAGACCGGCAGCTCTCGCCCGCCAAAACCGCAGCCACCACACGCTCGCGAAGATCCAGGGAAAGAGGTCGGGTCATGCGATGCTGGCCTCCAATCCAGTCAGCATCTTGAATCACAATCCGCCAAAAACCGGAATCCCCTCCGATTCAATTAAGCAATGAAAGGCTCTAGCGCCGCGCGTATCCGTACGTGGCGGCGGCGTTGTCGGCAGACACGAGGCCGCTTTCGACATCGTCCTTCACGGATGCGCGATCGCGCTCACCGGGCGCGCCGATGCCGGCGCCGCCCGGCGTCATCACCACCAGCCGATCATCCGGCGGCACCTGCTGAAAGCCTTTCCCACGCAACTTCTTCCCGGACTTGAGGCCGACATAGCCGGCCTCGCCGTCCCGGCCGCCATCCCGCCCGCGCGGCGGATGATCGATGCGGTCGAACGCGGCCAGGATGTCGAACGGCGCATCGACGCCGCTGCCGACCTCGATAATCTGGCCGAGGCCACCGCGGGTGCGCCCTGCTCCGCCTGAATCCGGGCGCAGCTCCTTGCGCCAGAAGACCAAGGGCGTCTGTGTCTCCGCGATCTCGACCGGCGTGCCGCGCACGCCGCTTGGGTAAGCGGTCGCCGACAGGCCGTCCTTGCCGAAGCGCGCACCGGTGCCGCCATTGGAAGTCACCGCCATCGAGAACCCGTAATTGCCGCCGGCGCCGGAGTGGGTCTGGCCGCGGACGACGAGATTCCACAGGCAAGAGGTGCCTTCCGCGGGCACGCGCTCGGGGATGATCTGGCGCAGGCAGCCGAACACGACGTCGGGCAGCATCTGGCCGATGATGTGGCGCGAGGCGACTGGCGCCGGCTTCGGCGCATTGAGAATCGCGCCAGGGGGTGCCGACGCCGTCAGCGGCGAGAGCGATCCGGCATTGTTCGGGATCTGCGAGGCGACGACGCAGCCGAGGCCGAACACGGTATAGGCCGTGGTGTAGGACAAGGGCACGTTGATGCCGAATTTCGAGGCGGCGGAGGTGCCGTCGAAATCGACGTGAATGCCTTCATCCGAGATCGTCAAGGTCGCGGCAAGCGTCACCGGCGCGTCGTAGCCGTCGACGACCATGGTGTTGCGCCAGCTTCCCTTCGGCAGTTTCGCGATCTCGGCCAGCACGGCCTCGCGCGAGCGGTCGCAGATGTAATCGCCGAGCTCGTCGAGCGCGTCGATGCCGAACTCGTTCATCATCTCGACCAGGCGCTCGCAGCCGACGTCGTTGCAGCCGGCGAGCGAATAGGTGTCGCCCTCGGTGTCAACAGGCAACCGCGTGTTGGTGCGGATCATCGCCATCAGCGTCTCGTTGACGACGCCCTGGTCGATCAGCTTCAGCATGGGGATGTAGAGCCCCTCCATGAACACGTCGGTGGCATCAGGGCCGAAGCCGATGCCGCCAATGTCCATGAGATGGCTGGTGCAGGAAAACAGCGCGACCGGCTTGCCATCCTTGAAGCAGGGCGTGGTGACGACGAAATCGTTGAGATGGCCGGTGCCCATCCAGGGATCGTTGGTGATGTAGGCGTCGCCCTCCTTCATCGTCTCGATCGGGAAGTGGGCAATGAAGTGCCTGACCGATTCCGCCATCGAGTTGACGTGGCCGGGCGTGCCGGTCACCGCCTGCGCCAGCATCCGCCCCTTGAGGTCGAATACGCCGGCCGAGAGGTCGCCGCATTCGCGCACGATCGGGCTGAAGGCGGTGCGCAGCAGCACCTGCGCCTGCTCCTCGACCACGGCGATCAGCCGGTGCCACATGATCTGGAGATCGATCAGGCTCGCGCCGCTTGCCTTGCTCATGATCAGGCCGCCTTTCGTTCCATGACGATGCTGCCGGCACCGTCGATATGGGCGTCAAAACTGGTGGAGACGAAGGTCGAGGTTTCGTCCTCCGCGATCACGGCGGGGCCGGCAATGGTCGCGCCCGGCACCATGTCTTCGCGACGATAGAGCGGGATCTCGATCGCCTCGCCTGCACGGCCGTCGAAGAATTTGCGGCTGCCGATTGCCTTTCCGGCCGGCTTGCGCGCGACGGCTGTGACCGCGGGCGGATTGCGCGCCTCGGTGGTCGCGAGCACCGACCAGCTCAACACTTCGATTGCGGCGCCCGGGATCGGCCGCTCGAACATCGCGGAATAGTCCGCCTCAAATTTCTGGCGCAGGCCAGCGAGATCGGCCGTCGTCAGCCGCCGGTTCGGCAGCTCGACCGAGATCTCATGACCCTGGCCGACATAGCGCATGAAGGCGGCGCGACGCTCGCGCACCGGCGCGCCGGCCGCGCCCGGCTCGACCAGCGCACGCGCTTCGCTCGCCATCTCCTGCAAGAGGTCGGAGACCGCCTCGGTGTCGAAATCATCGAGGCGGACATGGCGGCTGCGCACCAGCTCATAGGCGATGGGAGCGGCAAGAAAGCCGACCGCCGAGCCGACACCGGCATTCGACGGCACGATCACGCGGGAGACTCCGATCTTCTCGGCGACGCGCGCCGCATGAAGCGGCGCAGCGCCGCCGAAGGCGATCAGCGTGTGCTGGCCGACCACGGCACCGCGCTCGACCGCATGCACTCGCGCCGCGCTCGCCATGTTTTCGCAGACGACCTCGTGAACGGCATAGGCGGCGGTTTCTGCCGACAGGCCTAGCGCCTCGCCGACGTCGCGCAGCAGCGCCTGCTTCGACAGTTCCGGGTCGAGCTTGATCGTGCCGGCCGCAAAGGTATCAGGATCGATCATGCCGAGCGCCACGTCCGCATCCGTCACCGCCGGACGCTGGCCGCCGCGACCGTAGCAGGCCGGCCCCGGCTCCGACGAGGCACTCTCCGGGCCGACGGTCACGCGCTTCATCGCGTCGACATGCGCGATCGAGCCGCCGCCGGCGCCGATCTCGACCATTTCGATGACGGGGATACGTACCGGCAGGCCGGACCCTTTGAGGAAGCGCGCGGCGCGATCGACCTCGAACACGCGCGAGGTCTCGGGCTGATACTTCTCGATCAGGCAGATCTTTGCGGTGGTGCCGCCCATGTCGAAGGACAACACCTTGCTCTCGCCGAGGCGAGCCGCGATCTGCGCCGCGAAAATGGCGCCGCCGGCAGGACCGGATTCGACGAGACGCACCGGAAAACGCCGCGCCGTCTCGATTGACGTCACGCCGCCGCCGGAGGTGACGAGATAGATCGCGCCGCGGAACTGCTCGACCTGCAGGGCGTCCGCCATGCGGGCGAGATAACCGTCGATCAGGGGTTGCACATAGGCGTTGGCAACCGCGGTGGAGGTGCGCTCATATTCGCGGATCTCCGGACACACCGCCGACGACACGGTCACTGAGATGCCGGGCATCTCCTCACTGATGATCGCCGCGGCGCGGCGTTCATGCTCGGGATTGGCGTAGGAGTGCAGGAAGGCGATCGCGACGCTCTCGACCCCCAGCTCACGCAGTTTTGGCGCGAGCGCACGCACCGATGCCTCGTCCAGGGGGAGGCGAACGGCGCCATGGGCGTCGACGCGCTCGGGCACGGTGAAACGCAGGCTCCGCGGCGCCAGCGGCTTCGGCTTGTCGATGCTGAGATCATATTGGTCGTAGCGGCTCTCGGTGCCGATATCGAGCACATCGCGAAATCCGTCGGTCGCAATCAGCGCGGTTTTCGCGCCCCGGCGCTCGATGATCGCGTTGGTCGCGAGCGTGGTGCCGTGAATGAAGACGTCGATGTCGCTCATATGTGCGCGCGCGTCAGCGAGGATGAGGCGCATTCCGTCCATCACCGCCTGCTCGGGCCGCTGCGGCGTCGTCAGCACCTTGCGCGTCTTGCGATCCTGCCCCACGTCCAGCACGATGTCGGTGAACGTGCCACCGATATCAACGGCAAGCCGTACTTCGGCCCCCTCAAGCATTCCTGAACACTCCGAGCTGATCGCCAAATTGCGGTCGAAACCGCAGCAATTTTCATACCAGGGGCGGTGCAAATGGTGAAGCCTTCGGCCCCCTTTGCGTGGCACCTATGCGACAGGAGAGTGCTCGCGGCGCGGCCCGCTCAGAGCAAAAATGCCAGCGCCGCCTCGCAGCGCTCCTCGACCTTCAGCGTCAGGAGATCGTCGGCGCGGGTGCGGCCGAGATTGACCGCCGCAATCGGAATATTGCGCTGCGCGGCAGCCTGCACGAAGCGGAATCCGGAATAGACCATCAGCGAGGAGCCGACGACGAGCATGGCATCGGCCTGCGCCAGGTGATCCTGCGCGGTGGCGACGGTGTCGCGAGGAACGTTCTCGCCGAAGAACACGACGTCGGGCTTGAGGATGCCGCCGCAGGCTTCGCAGGCCGGCACTTCGAAGGAGGAAAAATCCTCATGCTCCAGATCGGCGTCGCCATCAGGTGCATCGGCGGCATCGAGCGTCAGCCACGCCGCATTCGCGCGAGCAAGAACACGCTGAAACTCATCCCGCGGCGTCTTGCGGCCGCAGCCCATGCAGCGGACGAGATCGAGCCGGCCGTGCAGGTCGATCACCTGCCGGTGGCCGGCGGACTGATGCAGGCGGTCGACGTTCTGGGTCAGCAGCATCCCGCACCGGCCGTTGGCCTCGAGCCGGGCGAGCGCATGATGCGCATCGTTCGGCCTCGCCTGGCCGAACCGCCGCCAGCCGATCAGGCTGCGCGCCCAATAGCGCCGGCGCGTGTGCTCGTCCGACATGAAGGCCTGGAAGTTGACCGGCTGGGTCCGCTTCCAGTTGCCGTGGCTATCGCGATAGTCGGGAATGCCCGAATTGGTGCTACAGCCGGCGCCGGTGAGCACGAACAGACGTTCGTGCCGGCCGATGAAATCCTGCAGCGGAGGGATTCCCAGTGGAGCATTCGTCATGGCGCAGATGTAGTCCGTGCGGGCGAATTTTGCCAGACCACGACAGTCCGCGCATGGCCGGCTATCGCGGGGACCGGCGCCCTGTGAGATCGAGCGGACGAGCTTGCTCTTGTCCTGCAATGCGGGCGGCTTGCTGCAGCGTCAGCCGAAATTCGTCCCGCTTCTCGTGCACCGAGGCTATCGCATGCCCGACCTCAACCCCGAGGCCGACCAGTGCCGCCTCCGAAAGCTGCAGGCTTGCCTCGATGGTTTCCGGCACCGCATCGGTTGCGCCGATCGCATAGAGATGGCGGGCATGATCGGCGTCCCGCGCACGTGAAACGATCAGCACGTCCGGCCGCACCGCGCGGATCCGCCCGACCACGGCGTCGATCGCTGGTCGCGACTGGATGGTAATGATCACACCGGTCGTCTGCATCAGGCCGCAGGCTTCGAGGAAACCCGGTTCTGTCGCATCACCAAAATAGACCTTGTGACCGTCGCGGCGGTCGCGTGCCACGGCGACTGCCTCGTGATCGACCGCGATGTAGTTCAGGTCATGGCTGGTCAGCAGCGAGCAGACGACTTTCCCAACGCGGCCGTAGCCGACCACGATGGCCTGCGCCCGGTCGCCGGGCGGCCGAACCGCCAGTTCGGGATCGAGGGTGCGCTCGTTACCCAGCTTCGCGGCCAATCGTCGTCCGAGCACACCCAAAAGCGGCGTCAAGGCCATCGTCACGGCGGTGATGGCGACGGCAAAGCTCGACACGCGAGGCTCGATCAGGCCGAGCGCCGCCGCCATCCCGATGCTTACGAAGGCAAATTCGCCGACTGGCCCCAGCAAGAAGCCGATTTCGATCGCCGCCGGCCACGAGAGTCTGAAGAGGCGGCCCAGGATGATGAGCACGATCGCCTTGCCGGCCAGAATGCCGATAACGGCGGCCAGCAGCCAAACGGGCTCGCGCATGAAGACGCGGAAGTCGATGGCCATCCCGACGGTGAAGAAGAAGATGCCCAGCAGCAGGCCCTTGAAGGGCTCGACCGTGGCCTCAATGGCCTTGCCATACTCCGTTTCCGCCAGCATCAGGCCTGCAACGAATGCTCCGAGCGCCATCGACAGGCCGGCCTGGTGCGCGGCTAGGCCTGCGCCGACGATGACGAACAAGGTCGCGGCGACAAACAACTCCGTCGAATGGGTGCGCGCAACCATCTGGAATAGCGGACGCAGCAGCAACCGTCCGAGCACGATGAGCAAGGCGCCGGCCAGCGCAGCCTTCAACATCGCACTGGAGATATGCGTCACGACGGAGCCACCGCTGCCGGCGCCGAGCACCGAGACGAAGACGAGGATGGGAACCACCGCAAGGTCTTGGGCCAGCAGCACCGAGAAGCTGGCACGACCGGCGGTGGTCGCAAGCCGCCTCTCGGTGGACAAAAGCTCAAGCACGATCGCCGTGGAGGACAGCGCAAGGCTCGCGCCAAGGATGACGGCGGTATCGGAGTTCTGCCCGAAGAGAAGCGTCGCGCCGAAGATCATGGCTGAGGTCGCCAGCACCTGCAGGCCGCCAAGCCCGAACACCAGGCGTCGCATCGTGGCGAGCCGCCTGAAGGACAGCTCGAGCCCGATCAGAAATAGCAGGAATACGATGCCGAGATTGGCGATACCCTCGACGTTCCGCGCGTCCGTCACCGTGAACCAGTACAGGAACGGGAGTTCCTGAACGAGCGACCCGAGCCCGAGCGGGCCGAGAATGGCGCCGGCGCCGAGATAGCCCAGCACAGGATTGATGCCCCAATGACGGACAATTGGCACCACGACGCCGGCAGTACCGAGGACCACCAGTGCGTCACTGTAGGCATTGATGTTTATGGTTGTGGTCACGAGCCCTTCTTGTGCCGACGCTTGCCAATAGCGACAGCGTCGTCCGCGGTCGATAGCACACGGCGCCGCATAGCCCTACCCGGCCCGAACCGGCATCTCCGCGCAGGGCATGGGTAGCCCCGTAGGCCGAGCGAGAGGCGTGCCTCGCGACCAGGATCTGGTTATTGCAAGCTGGATCGGGCTGCCGCCGATGCGCATCAGCTCGCCCAATTCTCCCTGAACTCGGGAAACAGCGTCAGGCCTCCGCAGGCATAGATGGTCTGTCCGGTGATGTAGCTCGCTTCGTCCGAAGCGAGGAAGGCGAACACGGCGGCGATCTCTTCCGGCGTGCCGACGCGGCCGAGCGGAATGTGGCTGGTGACGACGCCGCGCTTCTCGGGATCCCCGGTCCAGGCCGCATTGATCGGAGTGTCGATCGCGCCGGGGCCAACCGCATTGACGCGAATGCCTTGGCCGGCGAATTCGAGCGCTAGCGTCCGCGTCAGATTGGCCATGCCGCCCTTGCTGATCGAATAGGCGAGATAGCCGGGTTTGGGAATGATCTGGTGGACGCTGGAGCAGTTGATGATGCTGCCGCCTCCGCCACGCGCGACGAAATGGGCGAGCGCCTTCTGCGCGCAGAGCACAGCGCCGTTGAGATTGACGTCGATGATGCGGCGATAGGTTTCGACGTCGAGCGCATCACTCGGCGATTCCCGCTGGAAGCCGGCGTTGTTGACGAGACAGTCGAGGCGCTTCCAGCGCGCCAGGATGGTCTCGAACATCGCAGCGACCGCCCGCTCATTGCTGACATCGGCCTTCACGACGAGATGATCGAGCTTGCCGTGGCCGCGATCGCTCGATCCCGTGCGCGCGAGCGCGAGCGTCTCCTCGGCCCTTTCAGGGTGATCGACATAATTGATGGCGACAGTCGCACCCTCCTGGGCGAGCCGGATGGCGACAGCGCGGCCGATGCCTTGTGAGGCGCCAGTCACAAGCGCGTATTGGCCGACGAGGCGCGATTGAAAGGAGGTGGAGCGATCGATTTGTGGCATGAGTGATCTCCGGGATGCCTGATCATCGACGGAACTGGTGCCTTTGTTCCATCTCATAACGCATTGCTGCGATTCATTCGGCGCGGCGGCCGCGCGTCAATGTCAGGATTTGGTACAGGATGATGGCGCCAAAGGTTGCGGTGCCGATCCCGCCGATGGTGAACGCGCCGAATTTGAGCGTGAGATCGCCGGCGCCTGCGGTGAGCGCCACCGCGACGGTAATCAGGTTCGCGGGATTTGCAAAGTCGACCTTGTTCTCGACCCAGATCCGACCGGCCATCGCCGCGATCAACCCGAACAGCACGATCGAGAGGCCGCCGATGACGGGACCCGGGATCGACAGGATCAGCGCGCCGAATTTCGGCGAGAAGCCGAGCAGGATCGACACCGTGGCCGCGAAGGCGAACAACAAGGTGGAATAGACCTTCGTCGCCGCCATGACGCCAATATTCTCGGCGTAGGTCGTAACGCCTGTGCCCCCGCCGCAGGCCGCCACGATGGTCGCGAGGCTGTCTGCGAACAGGGCGCGGCCGAGGTAGCGATCGAGGCTCCGGCCCGTCATCGCGCCGACGGCCTTGATGTGACCTAGGTTCTCGGCGACGAGGATGACCGCAACCGGTGCGATCAGGAAGATTGCATCGGCCTGAAAGGTCGGCGCAGTGAAGTTGGGTAGGCCGAACCACGGCGCGGCCGAGAGTTGCGCGAAGTCGATCGGCTTGCCAAAACCGAGGCCGTTCGCGAACAGCAAGTACAAGAGATATCCGCCGATTGCGCCAAGGATGATCGGCAGGCGGCGCCACAGGCCAGGTGCGGCAACGGCCACCACGCCGATCATCAGCACGGTCGCGAGCCCGATCCAGGTGTCGAACGCGTTGGCGCTCACCGCCTTGACCGCCACGGGCGCGAGGTTGAGGCCGATCGCGGCGACCACGGCGCCGGTGACGGCCGGTGGCAGCAGCCTCTCGACCCAGCCAACCCCTGACCACATCACGACCAGCGCAATCAAGCCGTACAGTACGCCGGCTCCGACAATGCCGCCGAGCGCAACCGACAGGTTCGGATTTGGTCCCTGCCCCGCATAACCGGTGGCGGCGATGACGACGGCGATGAATGCGAAGCTCGAGCCGAGATAGCTCGGCACGCGCCCCGCGACAATGACGAAGAAGATCAGCGTGCCGACGCCGGAGAACAGGACCGCAACATTGGGATCGAACCCCATCAGCAGCGGCGCGATGATCGTCGAACCCGACATTGCGACGCAATGCTGGAGACCGGAGACGACGGTCTGGCCCCAGGACAGCCGCTCCTCCGGCATGATCACGCCCGAGGTCTTGAGTTTCCAACGCGGAAAATAGCCTTCAGCTTGGCCGTCGGAGTCGGTTGCAGTCGCCATGTTCCCCCCAATTGCAGCGATCGATCTTCGTGCGATCCGACAAAAATGTGATTGTCGCTTCTGCAGCGGCCATCACATGATGCAAAGCATTGCAAGATCCAAATCCTGCAAGATCAATACGTTCCGGGGCACACTCTATGACACAAGTCGCGATCCAGCCAGCCGTCCTCCGCCGACACCAGCCCTGGTACAAGATCCTCTACATCCAGGTCCTGATCGCGATCGCGCTCGGCGTGCTCGTCGGCTACTTCTATCCCGATCTCGGCAAAGCCCTAAAGCCGCTCGGCGACGGCTTCATCGCGCTGATCAAGATGATGATCGCGCCGGTGATCTTCTGCACCGTGGTGCACGGCATCTCCTCGATGGGCGACCTCAAGCGCGTCGGTCGGGTCGGGCTGAAGTCGCTGATCTATTTCGAGACGGTCTCGACCGTCGCGCTCGCCATCGGCCTTTTGGTCGGCGAAATTCTCCAGCCCGGGCACGGCTTCAACATCGATCCCGCCAGCATCGATCCGAAATCGGTCGCGACCTATGTCACCAAGGCCCACGAGGAGGGCATCGTCGCCCATCTGATGGCAATCATTCCCGACAGCTATGTGGGCGCGATTGCGCGCGGCGACCTCCTCCAGGTGCTGCTGGTCTCGATCCTCTCCGGCTTCGCCATCGCCTTCCTCGGCAAGACCGGCGAGCCGATCGCAGAGGCGATCGACAAGGCCGCAAAGATGTTCTTCGGCATCATCCGCATCATCGTGCGCGTGGCACCGATCGGCGCGTTCGGCGCCATGGCCTTCACCGTCGGCGCCTACGGTCTCGGCTCGCTGCTCAACCTCGCCGCCCTGATCGGCACGTTCTATCTGACCAGCATCCTGTTCGTGCTGATCGTGCTCGGCTCGATCGCGCGGCTCGCCGGGTTCTCGATCCTGCGCTTCATCGCCTACATCAAGGACGAGCTGCTGATCGTGCTCGGCACCTCCTCGTCGGAGACGGTGCTGCCGCAGATGATCCAGAAGATGGAGCATCTCGGCGCCTCGCGCTCGGTGGTCGGTCTCGTGATCCCGACCGGCTACAGCTTCAACCTCGACGGCACCAACATCTACATGACTCTGGCGACGCTGTTTTTGGCGCAGGCGACCAACACCCATCTGACCATCTGGCAGGAGCTCGGTATTTTGGGCATCGCCATGATCACCTCGAAGGGTGCCTCGGGCGTCACCGGCGCCGGCTTCATCACGCTCGCCGCGACGCTCTCGATCGTGCCTGACATCCCGATCCAGTCGATTGCGATCCTCGTCGGCATCGACAAGTTCATGAGCGAGTGCCGCGCGCTGACCAATCTGATCGGCAACGGCGTCGCCTGCGTCGTCATCAGCATGTCCGAAGGCGAGCTCGACCGCGAGGCGCTGCACGAGACCATGGCCCACCCGCTGGAGATGGGCGAGGCGCTGGAGCCTGGCGGCACTGCATAGCGCCACACACGATCCGATGCGGTAGTTTCCCGGAGTGGAAAAGCGGCGAGAGACGCGTCACAACAGACGGCGTTGGGATCACCGATTGATAGTCAATCTTTCCGCCCGACGCGCTGGGGGCAGGGCGTCGGGCGTTTGAAAAATCGAAGCAAGGCCTAGCTGTCACATCCGACCGCAAGGCGGGATCAGGTGATCCCGCCTTTGGCGCGCTCCCCTCTGACGGCGAGATCGAACCGGCGCGTGATCCCGATTGCCTGCAGGAACGCGTCGTCGTGACTGACGACGACCAGCGCGCCGTCATAGGCTTTCAAGCCCGCTTCAACGGCTTCGATGGACTCGATGTCGAGATGATTGGTCGGCTCGTCCAGGATCAGCAGGGACGGCGGCTTTGCGCCGCCCAGCACGCAGGCAAGGCCCGCACGGAACATTTGTCCACCGCTCAGGCTCCCCACGATCTGCAACGCGGTATCGGCGCGAAACATGAATCGAGCCAGCGCGGCGTGGCACGCGTTCGCACCCGCTTGTGGATTGAGACGGCCAAAATTGTCCAGGATGGAGAGCACGGGATCGAGCAGGCTGACCTTCTGGTCGAACAGCGCCAAGTCAGGCCTGACCCGCACCGTACCCGCGGCAGGCCGCAACTCGCCGGCAATGAGCTTCAGCAGCGTTGTCTTGCCCGAACCGTTGGGTCCGACAATCGCGACGCGCTCCGGGCCGACGATCGAGAGCGACAGGTCGCGCAGGACCGGCTGCGCCGGCCGATAGCCGGCGCTGACCTCGTCGAGGCAAACCACTTCCCTGCCCGCGGGCAGGCCGGTCGCGGGCAGTTTCACCGACAGCGGCTGAAGAACCTCGATGCGGTGGCGGGCCTTGTCCACCGCCTCGATCGCCTCCGCGCGCCGTCGCTCGGTGATTTGTGCATTCTTGCCACCGGTGTCTTCACTGCGGTCCTTGCGCGCGCCGGCGAGGATGCGCGGCATGTCGCCCTTGGCGCGCTTCTTCCTGCCACCACTGTCCTTGCGCGCCTTCCGTTCCGTAATCTCCTGCGCCTTCCCGTCAATTTCGGAGAGACGCCTCTGGGCATGCGCGAGGTCGTGCCTGACGGCTGCGAGCTCGACGGCCTTCTGCGCACGAAAACTGCTCCAATTGCCGCCATATCGCGTTGACCCGAGCGACGTCAGCTCGACGATCGCATCCATCGTCTCGAGCAAATTCCGGTCGTGACTGACGACAATCGCGCCGCCACGCCAAGCGGCGAGGAGATCGATCACCGCCTTGCGGCCGTCCCGGTCGAGATTGTTGGTGGGCTCGTCCAACAGCAGGAAGTCGGGCTCGGCAAATACCAGTGCGGCCAGACGAACGCGCGTGATCTGACCGCCGGACAGACGGGACAGCTCCGTATCGGCAGACGGATCGAAGCCGAGACGCGCCAGCGCGGCCTCCAGCCGCGCTTCGAGCGTCCAGTCGATCGCGGCGATGTCATCGACCGAGGCGTCGCCCCGCTCCGCGCGGCGAAGCAGCTCCAGCGCCCGCCGCACGCCGAACAGATCAGCTACCGTGCTATCTGCAAGCGGTTGAACGTCCTGGCGCAGCAAGCCGATGGTGCCGTTGATCAGAACACGCCCGCCCTGGGGAACATGGTCCCTGGAGATCGACGCAAGCAGCGTGGTCTTCCCCACGCCATTGCGGCCGACGAGACCGGTGCGCTCGGCCGCGAATGTCAGATCGATGTTGGAGAGAAGAGAACGGCCGTCAGGCGTGGACAGCGAGAGGTTCGACAGGATGATTGAAGCAGGCATGGAACTCCCCGTGAGCAAGGCGGATGGGCTTTGCGGTCGGGGTGAAATCCATGGCTGCGAGGTTCCTGATTGAGAGCCCTCTAACTAGTCGCGCGGAAGCGCGAGATCAAGCCGCAATTCGTAGGGACGACAGCACGAGGAACGTGCTGAGGTCCCTATCGCTCTACGATCAGCCCTTGAGCGCGGTCACCACCACCTCGATCAGCGCGCTGCCGCCGAGATCGGCGACGCCGACGGTGGCGCGGGTCGGCAGATTGTCGCCAAAGAACTCGATCCAGGCCGCGTCCATCTCCTTTTTCTTGGACAGATCGGTGACGAAGATCGAGGCGCTGACGACGCGGCTCTTGTCGGTCCCCGCTTCCTTCAGATAGCCGGCGATCTTGCCGAGGATGTTGCGGGTCTGGTCGCCCATCGAGACCGAAGTGTCGTCGGCGATGGTGCCGCCGAGAAAGACGAAGCCATTGGCCTCGACGGCGCGGTGCATGATGGGCGTGCGGATGCTGCGGGTGATGCTCATGATGTCCTCTTGTTGCTAGAGCGTGGAAGGATGGAAGCGGTCGATGCCGAGATCACTGACGCGGGTCTGGGTGCCGCCGTTCACGATCAGCTCCGCCATGACGGCGCCGGCACCGGGGCCGAGCTGGAAACCGTGCAGCGAGAAGCCGAACTGGTGATAGAGGCCCTTGTGACGGCTGCTCGGCCCGAACACGGGGATATCGTCCTTCATCTTCGCCTCGATGCCGGCCCAGGCCCGCACGATCGTCGCGCTACGCATCACCGGAAACAGCTCGAACACGCTGCGCGCGCTGGTCGCGAGGCTCTTCCAGTCCAGCACCGTCTCGTTGCGGTCCTGATACGGCGTCGCCAGATGGCCGCCGCCGATCAGCACGGTGCCGTTGGAGAACTGCTTGAAGGACAATTTGCGCCCGCGCAGGATCACGACGGGATCGATGAAGTGCGGAACGCGCGAGGTGATCATCAGCATCGGCGCCACGGTCTCGACCGGAACGGGCTCGCCGAGCGCGGCCGCGATCTTGCCCGCCCAGGCGCCGGCTGCGTTGACGAGCACCGGCGCGGCGAAGGTTTCAGTGCCGACATCGACATGCCAGAGGCCATCGCTATATCGGATGTTACTGGCCGCCATGCCTTCGCGCACGGTCGCACCGAGCTGCTCGGCCTTGCGACGGAACGCGGTCGTCGTCTGCGCCGGATTGGCGGCACCGTCGCGGCGCGAGACCACGCCGCCGGGACAGGTCTCGGCGACCGCCGGGACGAGCCGGCGCAATTCAGCCGCGTCGATCAGCTCCTCATGGGTGAAGCCGAGCGCATTGAGCTCGGCGACGCGCGCACGGCAGACCGCGAGCTCCTCTTCGTTTTCCGCAACCAGCACCTGGCCGTGGCTCTCAAAGCTGCAATCATCGTCGAGGAGATCCGAGATCTTCTCCCAGACCCCCATCGAGCGGATCGAGAGCGGAATCTCCGGGATGTGCCGCGCGAGCTGACGGACACCGCCGGCATTGACGCCGGAGGCGTGGCGGCCGGCATAGTCCTTCTCGATCAGCACCGGCTTCAGGCCGGCGAGGCACAGATGCAGCGCGGTCGAGCATCCGTGGATGCCGCCGCCGACGACGATCGCATCCACGTTTTCGGTCATCCGCGCACCACCGCCTTGACGTCGGCCTCGCTCTTGGGAACGGCGGCGAGCTCGGCGAGCGTGATCGGCTTCACCGGCGCGCGCAGCCGGTAATAGCCGATCTCCTGCGGCGTCTTTCCGCGCGCCTGCGCCATCAGCTCGGTGACGGTGAGGCCGCAGAGCCGGCCCTGGCACGGGCCCATGCCGGTGCGGCGATAGGCCTTGAGCTGGTTCGGCCCGGTCGCCCCGATCGCGACGGCATCGAGAACGTCCTTCGCCGTAACCTCTTCGCAACGGCAGACGATGGTGTCGCCTGCGGGAATGCGGAACTGCGGCGGCGGACGGAACAGCGTGTCGAGGAAGACGCGGCCGCGTTCGGCCTTGGCGAGATCGGCGCGGAGTGTCGCCATCGATGCGAGCTTCGCCGCAGCCGCCGGCGCCAGCGCTTCCACCGCCGCACGCGCCGCGATCCGGCCGCGCACCACGGCAGCATTCGCGCCGCCGATTCCGGCGCCGTCACCGGCAATCGCAATGCCGGCGACCGACGAACCGCCGCTCGCATCGAGCACCGGCGACCAGCACAGCTGCAAATCGTCCCAGCGGTGTTCGACGCCGGCCGCCATCGCCAGATTGACGTTGGGGACAACACCCTGATGCAACAGCAGCAGATCGGCAGGAATGGTCTCGCGCTTGCCGCTGGCGACATAGCTCACGCTCGCGAGCTGACCGTCGCCGGATGCGGCGAGCTCCGTCACACCGGAGACGACCTGCACCTGCGCCTTCACCTCGCGCATCATCGACAAGCCCTTGGCGAAATAGGGCGACGTCAGGAAGGCGAAGGCGTGCGGCAACGCGGCAAAGTAATTGCCGCGCACGGTGGTGTCGAGGATGCGGTCGATACGGCCGCCGAGGCGCAAAATCTGCGCGGCGAGAAGCCAGAGCAGCGGCCCCTGCCCTGCGATCACGGTGCGGCCATCGGGCACGAGAGCCGATGATTTCAGCATCGTCTGCGCCGCGCCCGCCGTCATCACGCCCGGCAGCGTCCAGCCTGGAATCGGGAACGGCCGCTCCAGCGCGCCGGTCGCAAGGATCACGCGCTTGGCGTTGACGAAAGCGGAGGCGCCGCCGATCGAGGCGGCAATCTCGAGATTGCGGTCGAGGCTCCAGATCGTGGCACGATGGATGACTTCGGCGTTGCTCGCGCGCAGCGCCTGCACGAGATCGGCACCCACCCAATAGTCCGCGCCGAGCTGGCTGCGCTCCGTGACCGGCGTGGACGAGATGGCGCGAAACACCTGGCCGCCGGGGCCGACATTCTCGTCAAGCAACAGCGTCGACAGGCCGGCTTCGGCGGATGTCGCAGCGGCCGCGAGGCCGGCGGGACCGGCGCCGATCACCACGACGTCATAGGATTCGCGCTTGGGAGCCACAGTCATTTTCCGATCTCCCGCTTGCCCTTCTGGATCTCGATTTGCATACCCTCTGCAACGGGCACGAGACAGCCTTGGCGATTGCCGACGCCGTCGATGGTGACGAGGCAGTCGAAGCAGACGCCCATCATGCAATAGGGCAGACGCGGCGCACCACTCACCGCGGTTGACCTGCGCACATCGCAGCTGGATGCCAGCAGCGCCGCGGAGACGGTATCGCCCTGCCGCGCCGCAACGGCAACACCGTCGACGAAGATCTGCACGTGCGGCCGCTGGTCCTGCTCGGATCTCTTGAACATGGGATGCCTCTTGGCTCCTTGATATCTCTAATAGCCGCTGTGGTTCGCCGCGCCCGCGCCGCCGAAGCGGCTGGCCGAGAATGCGCCGACCAGCTCCGGCTCGAGCGCGCCCTGCGCCACCATGCGCGCGATCTCGAAGGCGTGGTTGGAGGCGAGCGTCACGCCGGAATGGCAGCAGGCGACAAAGGCGCCGGGATGCGTCTCCGACTGGTCGTAGATCGGAAAGCCGTCCTGCGGCATGACGCGGATGCCGGCCCAGCTTCTGACCACGTTGAGCCGCGACAGATGCGGAAACATGCGCTGGGCGCGATCGGTCATGACGGCGCTGATCGAATGTTTCAGCGCACGGTCGTCCAGCTCGTCCTCCTTGCTGTCGCCAATCATCACCGTACCCTCGTCGGTCTGACGAATCGTGGTCAGCGGGTGCGGCAGGAACGGCATGGTGCGCTCGGTCACCACGATCTGGCCGCGGGTCGGGCCCATCGGGGCAAAGAGGCCGACCATCGGCGCCAGCGTCTGGTTGGCATTGCCGGCGGCCAGCACGATCTTGGCGGCACGCAACTCGCCCTTCGGCGTGGTCAGGCGGAATTCGCCGCCGCTCCTGCTGATCGCCGAGACCGGACGCTCCGGAAAATAGTCGATGCCGAACGCCTTGAAGCCGGTGTGGAACGCACGGAACGTGCGCAGCGAATTGACGTGACCGTCGAGCGGACAATAGCTGCCGCCGGAAACCTCCGGCCCGATCAGCGGCAGCGCCTTCTTCACTTCGGAGGCGGGCAACATTTCCATCTTGTAGTCGGCGGCGCCGGCCTGGTTGTGCATGCGCTTCACCAGCTCGGTGCGCTGGCCGAATTCGTCTTCACCGAGCGTGAGGTGGAAGCCGCCATTCTGCTGCAGCGAGACGTCGAGGCCTGTCTGTTGCTTCAGTTCGGAGGCAAGCAGGCCCCACGCTTGTGATGCCTGCACGGTCCAGACCGTATAGGCGGGCATACCGAGACCCTTGCTCTGCACCCAGACCAGCGCGAAATTCGCGCGCGAGGCACGCTTGGTGATGTCGCCCTCGTCGAGCACGGCCACCTTCTTGCCGAGCCGGCCGAGGCCCCAGGCAATGGCGGAGCCGAGCAATCCGCCGCCGACGACGGCGACGTCGTAATCTGTTCGCATGGGGTCTCCTATCGTCCCGTATCGCCCTTGCCGGCGAGCACACGGTCGAGCCCGTAAAAGCGGTCGAGCAGAATGAGGGCGGTCATGGTAACAGCGATCACGCAGGCCGAGACCGACGTCACCAGCGGATCGATGTTGTCCTGGATATAAAGGAACATGCGCACCGGCAACGTTTCGGTGCCGGGTGCCGCGAGGAAGACGGTCATGGTGAGATCGTCGAAGGACTGGATGAAGGCGAGCGCCCAGCCGCTGATCACGCCGGGCAGGATCAGCGGCAAGGTCACGCGGCGGAACAGCGTCCAGCCGTTGGCGCCGAGCGACACCGCCGCCATCTCGACCGTGCGGTCCATGCCGGTCGCGGCCGCCAGCGTCAGCCGCAGCGCGAACGGAAACACGATGATGACATGCGCGATGATCAGCGCCGCAAAACTGCCGCCGAGGCCGACTGACGTGAAGAAGCGCAGGAAGGCGATGCCGAGCACGACATGCGGAATCATCAGCGGCGACAGGAACAGTGCCGCCAGCGCATCGCGACCACGGAAGCGGTGGCGCGCGATCGCCAGCGCCGCCGGCACCGCGAACAGCAGCGCCACCAGGGACGACAGAGCGCCGAGGCCAAGGCTGACCCAGAAGGCGTGGATGAATTCAGGGTAGTTCGCGATAGTCCTGAACCAGCGCAGCGAAAAGCCGTTGGTCGGCAGCGACAGGAAGCCCTCGGGCGTGAACGCGACGAGGCAGACCACCAGGATCGGTGCCACCATGATGATGACGAAGATGGTGTGGAAGATCAACGCGAGCGGGCCGTTCCGTCTCATCGGAACACCTCCGCATAGCGGCGCTCGATCAGCGCGTTGCTGCCGACGACGATCAGCACCAGCGCGACCAGCAGCAGCGTTGCGACCGCCGCACCGAGCGGCCAGTTCAGCGTGTTGAGGAATTCGTCATAGGCGAGCGTCGCCGCGACCTTGAGCCGGCGCCCGCCGATGATCGCCGGGGTCGCGAAGGCGCTGGCCGAGAGCGAGAATACGATGATGGCACCCGACAGCACGCCCGGCATGATCTGCGGCATGATGATGCGGCGGATGATGGTCGCGGGGCCCGCGCCGAGCGACATTGCGGCATTCTCGATCTGCGGATCGAGCCGCTGCAGCGCTGCCCAGACCGAGAGCACCATGAACGGCATCATCACATGCGCGAGCGCGATCACCATGCCCGTTTCAGTGAACATGAAGGGAATGGGAGAACCGATCACCCCAAGCGACATCAGGAGTTTGTTGACGAGCCCGTTGTTGCCGCCGAACAGCAACGCCCAGCCCAGCGTGCGCGCGACCACGGAGATCAGCAGCGGCCCGAGAATGACGAGCAGGAAGAAGCTCTTCCAGCGACCGCTCATGCGGTTGAGGATGTAAGCTTCGGGCGCTCCAAGCAAAGCGGTGAGCAGCGTGGTCAGGATCGCAATGCGAAACGTCCGCCAGAACATCTCGGCGTAATAGGGATCGGTCGCGATCTCGTGCCAGTTCTTGAGGATGAAGACCGGCTCGATCCCCTTGTACTGGCCCCAATCGTGGAACGAGAGCATCACGGTCATTGCGAGCGGGATCAGCAGCACGCCGACGAACAGCATCAGGGCAGGCGCGGTCAACGCCCATGGCGCACGCGTGCTGCGCTCCTCGGCGACCGCGCTCATGCGACAGTCCTCGCACGCACGCTCATGTCCTCAGATCGCCAGGTGAGGCGAACCGCCTCGCCTTCGACCGGCTGCGCCTTGCCGTCATTCTGCCGGATCACGATCGCCGGGCCGCATTCGCTCTCGCACTGGAACAGCCAGTGATTGCCCTGGAAGATGCGGGTGATGATCTTCGCACTGAGGCCGGCATCGCCGAAGCCGATCCGTTCGGGGCGAATGCTGACGGTGACGGGGCCGTTGAATCCTGCCGGCGCCGGCGCGCTCCAGGAGCCCGCCACCAGCTGCGCCGGCGCCACAGCCCGATCAATCGTCGCGGCAAAATCGTTGGTCTTGCCGAGGAACTGCGAGACGAAGGCCGAGGCCGGGCTTTCATACGTCTCCTGCGGCGTACCGATCTGTTCGATGCGGCCTTGGCTCATCACCACGATGCGGTCGGACAGCGACATCGCCTCGTTCTGATCGTGGGTGACCAGGATCGTGGTCGTGCCGATGTTGCGCTGGATCTGGCGCAGCTCGATCTGCATTTCCTCGCGCAGTTTTGCGTCGAGATTGGACAGCGGCTCGTCGAGCAGGAGCACGCTCGGCTTGATCACGAGCGCACGGGCCAGCGCCACGCGCTGCTGCTGGCCGCCGGACATCCGGCGCGGGTGGCGGTCCTCGTAACCGGCAAGACCCACCATCGCGAGCGCAGCGCGGACTCGCTCGGCTCTTTCAGCGCGCGGCACGTTGCGCATCTCGAGGCCGAAGGCGACGTTCTCCGCCGCGGTCATGTGCGGAAACAGCGCATAGCTCTGAAACACGATGCCGAGGCCGCGTTTGGCCGGATGGATCGCGGTCAGGTCCTTGCCCTCCAGGCGGATCGCGCCGCGCGAGGGATCGAGGAAGCCCGCGATCATCTGCAACGTCGTGGTCTTGCCGCAGCCGGATGGGCCGAGGAAGGAGATGAACTCCCCCTTCCCCACCGACAGGCTGAAGTCGTCGACCACAGTCTGCGTGCCGAACTGTTTTGCGACCCGATCGAGCTCGAGATAAGCCATGCGCTGTCTCCGATGCGGACGATCAGATCAACGCTCGACCTCGCGATTCCAGCGCTTGGTCCACTCCTCGCGCTTCTCGTTGATGACGGTCCAGTCCGGATTATAGAGCTTTGCCGCACGCTCGCCGATCGGCGCCATCTTGCCGAGCTCGGGCGGGATCACCAGCGATTTCAGCACCGGGCCATAGCCGTAGTCCTTGAGCATCACGAGCTGGATTTTTGGATCGAGCAGCATCTTGACGAAGCTCGAGGCCAGCGGCGAAGCGTTGGGCTTGTTGATCGGACACGCCGTCGTCAGCAGCGTTGCCGCGCCTTCCTTCGGATAGACGAAGTCGACGGGAAAGCCGGTGTTGGCGAAGCTCTGCACGCGGCCGGTGCCCCACACTGCGATGACCGCCTGACCGGACTGGAACAGCTCGGTCATCTTGCCCGGCGACGGCTCATAGGCGAGCACGTTCGGATTGACCTGCTCCTTGAAGATCTTGAAGCCGGAATCGACGTTGGTCTCGCCGCCGCCGTTCATCTTCGACAGCATCACCAGCGCTTCGAGGCCATAGGTGTTGTTGATCGGGGGGATCACGAGCTGCTTTGCGTATTTCGTGTCCTTCAGGTCGTTCCAGGAGGTCGGCGGTGCCCAGCCTTTCTCCTTGAACACCTTGGTGTTGTACATCAGGCCGGTCGCGACGATGCCGATCGCCACCGCACGATCATCCTTGAAGCGCGCGGTGTCGTAGAGGTCAGCCGGCAGGCCGTCGAGCTTGCCGCAGAAGCCGAGCTGGATCGCCTGGTACATCGGGCCGTCGTCGACGATGGCGACGTCGATCTGCTGATTGCCCTTCTGCGCCTGGAGCTTTGCCAGCGTGTCGGTGGAGTTGCCGGCGACGTATTCGACCTTGACGCCGTTTTCCTTCTCGAAGGTCGGGATCACCTCGTCGCGAATGGTCTTCTCGAAAGAGCCGCCATAGCCGGCGACGTAGAGCGTCTTTTGCTGGGCCGAAGCGGCCGACGGGACGGCGATGAGCGCTGCGATGCTGACCGCGGTCAGAAGGCGAAGAGTCTTCATGTGGACCGATCTCCATACCGGAATGAGGTGACGTGCCGACAAGTCTCCGACTGAGGCACCTTCCGCATTTCCTTCCGCGCAATCCCTTCCCGACCAGGGCTCCGGCCCCTCCGCGGCGGGTTTTGCGCGATTTGGAGGTTTGAACGCCTCCAATCTGCCGAAAAAGCGGGCTGGCTCCAGCTCTGATGAAAAAGATCGCAAACCCAAGCTTCCATCGTCCAATGAATAATGGCACCCTTTGCATGCCAAAATGTTATGAATGGTATTTGGGATGGTGCGTATCAATTCGCGGCAGGTCGAGGCTTTCCGCGCGACAATGCTGACCGGCAGCGTCACCGAGGCGGCGAAGCTGATGGTGGTGACGCAGCCCGCGGTCAGCCGGCTGCTGCGCGACCTCCAGGCGCTGCTGAAGATGGAGCTGTTCGAGCGGCGCGGCACCGGCCTCGTGCCAACCGCGGCGGCGATGGCGCTCTATACCGAGGTCGAGCGCTCCTTCGTTGGCCTCGAACGCATCACCGCCGCCGCCGAGGAAATCCGCGGCCGCCGCACCGGCTCGCTGCGCATCGCCGCGCTGCCGGCTCTGGCGAACGGCTATCTGCCGCGGCTCGCCGGCCACTTCTTGAAGGAGCGTCCCAACCTCAACCTCGCCTTCTTCGGCGTGATCTCACCGATCGTGGTCGACTGGGTGCTGAACAACCAATGCGACATCGGCTTTGCCGAGGTGCCGATCGCGCATTCCGGCCTGCCGAGCCTGCGGCTGCCGGCGCTGGCCCGCGTCGCGGTGCTGCCGACCGGACATCATCTGGCGGAGAAGGAAGTGCTGGAGCCGCGCGATTTCGAGGGCGAGACGTTCATCTCACTGTCGGCGGGATCGTCGAGCCGACATCTCGTCGACCAGGTCTTCCACCGCAGCGATGTCCGCCGCGTGCTCAGGGTCGAGACCACGCTGTCGGAGATCATGTGCGGCATGGTCTCATCAGGGCTCGGGGTGTCGATCTGCGATCCCTTCACCGCGCAGGAATTTGCGACGCGCGGCGTCGTCGTGCGCCGCTTCCTGCCGCGCATCGACTTTGAATTCTCCGCCGTCTTTCCCGCCCAGCGCAGCCCGTCGCCGGTGGCGCTGGATCTGGTCGAGACCATGCGCAAGGCGCTCACAAAGCTCGAGGACGAGTCCGCACAGGATTCTTCGCCCGGTTGACTTGGACGCCTTGCCGGTCTCGCTATATCCTCTCAGTATCCGCAGGTGGCACATGGCACGCATCACCATCATCGAGACCGGGCTCGTTCCTCAAAAGCATCGCGAGCGTCACGGCTCGTTTCCGGACATGTTCGAGCGCATGGTCCATGCCGAGGATCCGGCGGCCACGGTGGATGTCATCAGCATCCCGAATGGCGACGCACTTCCCGATCCACGCCAGCTCGAAGCCGTGCTGATCACCGGCGCGGCGGCCGGCGTTTATGACGGGCTCGACTGGATCGCACCGCTGGAAGATTTCGTGCGCAGGGCTTACGCCAACAAGACGCCAATGGTCGGCATGTGCTTCGGCCATCAACTGATCGCGCAGGCGCTCGGCGGCACCGTGCGCAAGTCGGACAAGGGTTGGGGCATCGGCCGGCACGTCTATCAGGTGCTGCCGGAGAACGGCGTGGTCGACGGCGAAGCGGTCGCCATCGCCTGCTCGCATCAGGACCAGGTGATCGAACCGCCAAACGACGCCCTCACGATTCTTTCGTCCGAATTCACGCCACATGCCGGCCTGCTCTACGCCAACGGCACCACGCTGACGGTGCAGCCCCATCCGGAATTCGACGCAGGTTTCGCACAAGTGTGCTGCGATCTGCGCGACGGCAAGGCGCCGGATGACGTGGTCGCAACAGCGAGGCAGTCGCTGGCGGAGCCGATGGACAGCGCAAAGCTCGGTGGCGCGATCACGAGGTTCTTGGCGCGGCGCGCGACGCTTTAGTTTCCAACTGTCGCCACGCAGACTCTTCCCTTCTCCCCCTGTGGGAGAAGGTGGCGCGAAGCGCCGGATGAGGGGTATCTATCCGCGAACTCAATTGTGAGAGCTACTCGCCGAGAGATACCCCTCACCCGTCTCGTCGCTACGCGACGAGCCACCCTCTCCCGCAAGGGGAGAGGGTGCAGCGTGCATTCCGCACCATCTCGCAAGCCTCAGAACGGATCAGTCCCCAGCCCCACCACATCCGCCGGCCGCGGCCCAGGCGCAGGCCAATGAAACCGGCGATCCTTCTCAGCGATCGCGATGTCGTTGATCGAGGCCTCGCGCCGCTTCATCAAGCCGTACTCGTCGAACTCCCACTGCTCGTTGCCGTAGGAGCGATACCACTGGCCGCCGGCATCGTGCCATTCGTACTGGAAGCGCACCGCGATGCGGTTGCCGTCGAAGGCCCAGAGGTCCTTGATCAGGCGATAGTCGTGCTCCTTCTCCCATTTGCGGGTGAGGAACGCGACGATGGCCTCACGGCCCAGGAAGACCTCCGAACGATTGCGCCAGCGGCTGTCCTCGGTATAGGCGAGCGACACCTTCACCGGATCGCGCGAGTTCCAGGCGTCCTCGGCCATGCGTGCCTTTTGCGCGGCAGTTTCTCTCGTGAAGGGGGGAAGCGGCGGGCGCGACATCGGGGCCTCATCGATTGGTTGGGGCCGCAATCTATCGCTGCAATTGCCGGAGTCGATAGGCCATTACAAATCAGGCGATCACTTATCGGGCGATCACGAAATCAGATCGGCTTTCATCAAGGTCCGGATCGATTTCGGGATCGGCTGGGCACGGCCGCCGCTGATGAAGGCGACGCGCACCTCGGCCTTCACCAGCACGTCGTCACCGCGCCGCACCTCCTGCGCCAGCATGATGGAGGCGCCCTTCACCGCGATCGGCCAGGTCACGACATCGAGCACGTCGTCCATTCGCGCGGGCTTGAGGAAGTCCAGATGCATCGAGCGCACGACGAAGGCGAAGCCGGCGCCTTCGGTCTCGACCTGCTCGAACAGCACCTGCTGCTCGGCGCCCATCAGCCGCAGATGATTGGTCCGTCCGCGCTCCATGTAGCGCAGATAATTGGCGTGATAGACGATCCCCGAGAAATCCGTGTCCTCGTAATAGACGCGGACCTGCATGTGGTGGCGGCCGTCGCGGATGTCGCCGTCGAGATGCGCAGTCACGTCGCGAGCCTCTTCGCTTGTCGGTCACCGGCCCGTTTTGCGCAAAAACAGGCGGTCGCGCAAGCACGCAGGCTTTTTGCTTGTCGCGTTTTCTTTACGCGAACCGGTGCCCACTTCGCTCGAAAACGCTCTGGGACACAATTGGTCCCGTCCTGCCCAGTGTCACCTCGACGATCTCGGGCGGCACGCCGAAACGAACCGGCATGACGCTGCAGCCCAGGCCGCCGGAGATGATGACGTTGCATTTCAGCCGGACATGACCATAGGCGAGCCGGATGCCGTGCTGCGGCGGAACTGCCGGCGACCAGCCGAGCAGGCGGACCTGGCCACCATGGGTGTGGCCGGACAGCTGCAGCGCAACACGCGCGGGCACGCGCGGCGCGATGTTGGGCTCATGCGCGAGCAGGATGATCGGCGCGTCGTCCGTGACCTTGGCGAGGGTCGCGCTGAGATCGTCGGCGCCGAAGCGCACCATGCTCCGAAACCGGCGCGCCGGCAGGAAGGCGAGCTGATCGCCGAGACCCGCGAGCCAGAACGGGCGGCCGTCCTTGGTGAGGCGCACGACGTCGTTCTCGTAGACGGGAATGCCGGCCGCTTCCAGCGCACGATGCGCGGTGGTCGGCCCCTGCCCGGCCCGCTGCACGGTCTTGTCGTCCCAATAATCGTGGTTGCCCATGACGGCATGGACGCCCAGCGGCGCCTTGAGGCCGCCCAACACTCTGGCCCATTCGCTCGACGGAATGATGCGTGTGATCTGATGCAGACCGGCGACATAGTCGCCGAGCAGCACGATGAGGTCGGCGTTCAGCGCGTTGGTGCGGGCGACGATGGCCTCGATCCGGTCCAGCGGCATCCAGGGATCGCAGGCATGGATGTCGGCGATGACGGCGATCTTCAGCGGAAGATCCGCCGGCCACTGCCGCGGCGTCGGATGATAGCGGGTGACGCGAAGCCGCAGCACCGGCTCGACAGCAACGCCATAGGCGGCGGTCGAGACGCCGAGGGCGGACAGGCCGCCGACGGAACGGATGAGATGACGGCGCGAGATCATGGAAACCCGGTTCTGATGCCGCTTCTCGATGCGATCCGATTGAAGCGGAATTGGGGTAGGCTCGTGCAGACCGTCTGCATCCTCGTGCAGACGCCTGCACAAAGGTTACCAGCGGCTCTCGCCAATCAAGGCATCCAGCCGCGTTTTCACGTCGTCGGGCGCGCGGTAGTACCAGACACCGCCGAGCAGATCGCGAAAACGTTCATTGACACGCGCCTCGCGCTCGATGCGGTCGATCGTCCCGGCGCTGATTACGTCTTCGAGGGGACCCGCGGCCAGCAGCGACAGCAGCACCGGATTGGCTTCGATCTTCAGGATTTCCAGGATGAGGTCGATCATTCCATCGGGATCGTCCTCGCGCAGGTCGCGCTCGAACTCCATGATCGCGAACAGATTGTCGTCCTGGTCGCGTTCGGACCTGGAATATTGCTCGACCCAGGCGCGGGCCAGCGCGCCGGTCGACATGTTGGCGCAATCGAGCGGCTCGCGCGGCGTGCGCCGCGCCAGATGGTCGGCATGCCAGGCTTCGCCGTCGGCGAACTCTGCAAGACGCGACATCAAGGGATCGTCGGCAGCGACATGCACGCCGCCAAGCAGCCAGCGCAGCCGGTCATTGTGCCCGGCCTCGTGCTCGATGCGCGCGATCACCTCTTCACCGTGCGCATAGAGCAGCGCCAGCAGGAACTTGTCATTGAGCTGCATCACCGTCGGCTTGTCGGCCTCGGTCTTGAGCACCTCCAGCACGAGATCGAGCGCTTCTTGCGGCCGGCGATGCGGCAGATGATCGAAATAGAGTATCAAGGCCCTGATGCTGCCGACCTGGTCGCGCCGGCTGACGCGTTGAAGCACGCACCACATCGACGCCAGCTCGCTGAGCGGCATCGGATCCAGGAACGCCTCGGTCTCATCAGGCGTGCGCAGCTGCGGCGCGGCCGCGATGACCTCGAGCACTCCAGTGTCGTCCGTCAGCCTCATTCTTCCCGCTCCAGTCCGTGTGCGTCAGCGGCGATGCCGTCCGCCGCGCGTTCGGATTAGTGATGGGATTGAACCGCTGGGTTCACCGGTTGCGGCAGTCAGTCGTCCTCGGCCTCGTCGGTACCGAACAGGCCGAACTGTGCCGCCGCATCGCGCGAAGGCTCGGCGATGCCGAGATGGCGGAAGGCGTGCGACGTCAGCAGGCGGCCGCGCGGGGTGCGCTGGAGATAGCCGCACTGGATCAGATAGGGCTCTATGATGTCTTCGATCGCATCGCGCGGCTCTGACAAGGCAGCTGCCATGGTCTCGACGCCGACCGGGCCGCCGCCATAGTTGAGCGCAATGGTCGTGAGGTAGCGGCGGTCCATGGCGTCGAGACCTGCGGCGTCGACCTCGAGCGCGCTCAGCGCGTGGTCGGCGATCTTGCGGTCGATCTTGTCGGCATCGGCCGCCGATGCGAAATCCCGGACACGGCGCAGCAGGCGGCCGGCGATGCGCGGCGTGCCGCGGGCGCGACGCGCGATCTCGTTGGCGCCGTCAGCGCTCATGCCGACATTGAGCACGCGCGCGCCGCGGCTGACGATGCTCTCCAATTCCTCGATCGTGTAGAAATTCAGCCGGACCGGAATGCCGAAGCGGTCGCGCAGGGGATTGGTGAGCAGGCCTGCGCGCGTGGTGGCGCCGACCAGCGTGAATTTCGACAGCTCGATCTTCACTGACCGCGCCGCCGGGCCCTCGCCGATGATGAGGTCGAGCTGAAAATCCTCCATCGCGGGATAGAGCACCTCTTCCACCGCCGGGCTGAGGCGATGGATCTCGTCGATGAAAAGCACGTCGCGCTCTTCGAGATTGGTCAGCAGCGCAGCGAGATCGCCGGCCTTGGCGATGACTGGACCAGACGTGGCGCGAAAACCGACGCCGAGCTCCTTGGCCACGATCTGCGCCAGCGTGGTCTTGCCGAGGCCGGGCGGGCCGACGAACAGTACATGATCCAGCGCCTCGCCGCGCTTGCGCGCCGCCTCGATGAAGATCGAGAGGTTCTTGCGCGCCTGCGCCTGGCCGACGAAATCGGACAGCGATTGCGGACGCAGCGCGGTGTCGCCGACATCGTCGCTGCGGCGCTCGGGCGACACCATGCGGTTGGCCTTGGGATCGCTCACTCAGCGAACTCCCTCAGATCGTAGGGTGGGCAAAGGCGCTCTTCGCGCCGTGCCCACCATGCTACCGCTCGCTCTACAGATGGTGGGCACGCTCCGCTTTGCCCACCCTACGAGATTGATCATTGACGCCTTCACTTCGCGAGCTCCTTCAAGCCGAGCCGAATGAGCTGCGCCGTCTCGGCGCCTTCACCCGCGCTGCGCGAGGCCGATGCGATCGCCGCGGCGGCCTGCGGCTGGCCGTAGCCGAGATTGACCAGCGCGGAGATCGCATCCGCGACGGGCCGCGGCGCGCGCTGGTCGTCGACGGCGCCGGCGAGGTGCACGACGGCCGGGTCGACATTGGCGAAGGCCGGCGCCTTGTCCTTCAGCTCGGTGACGATGCGTTCGGCGACCTTGGGGCCGACGCCGGGCGTGCGCGCTACCGCGGCCTTGTCGCGCAGCGCGATGGCGTTGGCGAGATCGGCCGGCGACAGCGTGCCGAGCACGGCGAGCGCGACCTTGGCTCCGACGCCCTGCACGGTCTGGAGCAGTCGAAACCATTCGCGCTCCTGATCGGTGCGGAAGCCGAACAGCTTGATCTGGTCCTCGCGGACATAGGTCTCGATCGACAGCACGGCGGCTTCACCGGGCGACGGCAGATGCTGCAAGGTGCGCGAGGAGCAATGCACCTGGTAGCCGACGCCGCCGACGTCGAGGATGACGAAATCCTCGCCGTAGGAATCGATCAGGCCCTTGAGCTTGCCGATCATCTCGAGACCT
Organism: Bradyrhizobium sp. CCGB12; assembly: GCF_024199845.1. Taxonomy (NCBI): domain Bacteria; kingdom Pseudomonadati; phylum Pseudomonadota; class Alphaproteobacteria; order Hyphomicrobiales; family Nitrobacteraceae; genus Bradyrhizobium; species Bradyrhizobium sp. CCGB12. Next base: position 6,243,392 of record NZ_JANADO010000001.1, read on the forward strand.
CGGTCGCGGCAGGCACTTCTCTTTCGTCATGGCCGGGCTTGTCCCGGCCATCCACGACTTCGCGATCAGCAAGAAAGAACGTGGATGCCCGGCACAAGGCCGGGCATGACGGCAGTGATACGCGGCGTAAGCTCATAGTCCCACCACCTTCAGTCTGAGCGCGGCGCTCTGACGGTGATGGGCGTGGGTGATGGCGATGGCGAGCGCGTCGGCGGCATCGGCTGACGGCGGCTCGGCCTTGGGCAGCAATATCTTCAGCATCATCGCAATCTGTTGCTTGTCGGCGTGACCGGCACCGACCACGGTCTTCTTGACCTGGTTCGGCGCGTATTCGGCGACAGAGATGCCGAACATTGCGGGCGCCAGCATGGCGACGCCGCGGGCCTGGCCGAGCTTCAGCGTCGCGACGCCATCCTTGTTCACAAACGTCTGCTCGACCGCAGCTTCCATCGGCTGGTGGCTGGAGAGGACGGACGCGAGCCCCTCATGGATCGCGAGCAGCCGGCTCGCCAGCGGCAGATCGTCCGGCGGTTCCACCGAGCCGCAGGCGACATAGATCAAACGATTGCCCTCGGCCTCGATCACGCCCCAGCCGGTACGGCGCAGGCCGGGGTCGATGCCGATGATGCGAACGGGGCCACGAATCGGAAGCGCAGTCATGGGCCAGTGATAGCGGCTGGCCGGACAGAGGGAAACAGAAACAGAACGGAAGTAACAGGGGAAGTGCTCTTCGCCTCTCCCCGCCTGCGGGGAGAGGCCGGAATGCGCGCAAAGCGCGGCTTCCGGGTGAGGGGGACTCTCCGCGAGTCCGTCTGTCACCGCGCCCGCGGAAACAGCCCCTCACCCCAACCCTCTCCCCGCAAGAGCGGGGCGAGGGAGCACACCGTCCGAGCGGCCCTACCCGCTCATCTTCGCGACCAGCGCGTCGGACACCTCGAAATTGGCATAGACGTTCTGGACGTCGTCGTGCTCGTTGAGCAGGTCCATCAACTTGAGCAGCTTCTCGCCGGTCTCGTCGTCCACCGCGACGGTGTTCTGCGGCTTCCAGATCAGCGCGGCCTTGCGTGGCTCGCCAAACTTGGCTTCCAGCGCCTTGGCGACGTCGCGATAGCCTTCGGTCGAGGCGTAGATCTCGTGGCTGCCTTCGCCGGACACGACGTCGTCGGCGCCGGCCTCGATCGCGGCATCCAGCACCGCATCGTCGGAGGCGACGCTGCGGTCGTATTCGATGATGCCGGTGCGGTCGAACATGAAGGACACCGAGCCGGTTTCGCCGAGATTTCCGCCGGACTTGGTGAAGAACGAGCGGATGTCCGAGGCGGCACGGTTACGGTTGTCGGTCAGCGCCTCGACGATGACGGCGACGCCACCGGGGCCGTAACCCTCGTAGCGGATCTCGTCATAGTTCTCGCCGTCGCTGCCGAGCGCCTTCTTGATGGCGCGCTCGATATTGTCCTTCGGCATGTTCTCCTGGCGCGCGGCGATCACGGCGGCGCGCAGGCGCGGGTTCATGGCGGGGTCAGGCGTGCCGAGCTTGGCCGCGACGGTGATTTCCCGCGCCAGCTTGCCGAACAGCTTCGACTTCTGCGCATCCTGCCGCCCCTTGCGGTGCATGATGTTCTTGAATTGGGAATGTCCGGCCATGCGTGGTCTCTTGAATGGTCTTTGGAATCGTCCGCCGATGGGGTGGGAAGCGCGGCCTTATAAGCCGCCAACCCACCGGAATCAAAGGGGCTCTGGCGCTTTAAGGTAGCACCGTAGAGGTAGCCACCCTGAGGACGCCTGCCTAGAGGTCGGGCATCGTTAACCCTGATTTCATTCCGGCCTGCGAAAATAGCGTCCGCGCGTTCCACGACAAGAGAGACGTGATGGCGTTCGGACTATTTCGGAAGCGTCTACCTGACATGGCTTCGCCCGCGGAAGCTCCGCAGGCGACGCAGCCGGTGGCCAATTCCGAGCCCGCCCCGGCCGCCGAAGGCGATTCCGCCAGGGAAATCCTGGAATTGCTGGAACTCGAGCTGGGCGCGATGATTCGCCAGCTCGAGCGCGCCGCCAATTCCGTGGCCGGCGGCGCCGAGGCGACCGCCGCAACCCTTGCTGCCATTCGCGACCGCACCGACGCCCTGACCGGCCGCACCAATGCCGCGCAATCGACCACCTCAACCTTCGCCCATGCCGCCGACAAGTTCACCCAGTCCGCCCAAGGCATCGGGGCGCAGGTCCGCGAAGCCGGCAAGCTCGCCGACGAGGCCAGCGCCGCGGCGCAGGAAGCCCGCGCCAACGTCGATCGCTTGCGCGAATCCTCCGCCGCCATCGGCAACGTCGTCAATCTGATCGCCCAGATCGCGCGGCAGACGACGCTGCTCGCGCTCAACTCGACCATCGAGGCCGCGCGTGCCGGCGCTGCGGGAAAGGGTTTTGCGGTCGTCGCCACCGAGGTCAAGGCCCTCGCGGTGCAGACGCAAGGAGCAACCGAAGAGATCACACGGAAGATCGACGCGCTGCAGCGCGACGCGGTCGGCTCGGCCGATGCTGTGCATCGCATCTCGCAGGCGATCGAGGCGATCCGCCCGGTGTTCGAAACCGTCAACGGTGCGGTCGCCGAGCAGAAAGCCACCACCAGCGAAGTCTCCGGCAATGCCGCGAGCGCGTCGGAGTTCATCATCTCGGTCGGCGAGAGCGCAGCCGAGATCGATGCCGCGACCAAGGCGGCCGAGACCCATGGCGAGAACGTCGCCAGTGCCGGCAAGGCCGTCACCACCTTCGCGCAAAAGCTGAAATCGCGCTGCGCCGTGCTGCTCCGCCAGAGCGAGCATGACGACCGCCGCAAGACCGAACGCCTGCCCTGCCATCTCAAGTTCAAAACCGCGCGCGGCGTGCTGCCGGTCTATGAAATCGCGATGGATGGCGTGCTGATCGGCGGCACGGATGCCGGCCGGCTTGCACCGCAATCGATGATCGAAGGCACGCTCGAACATGTCGGCGCCTGCCGCCTGCGCGTCGTCGAGCAGTCCAAGACCGGCGCTCGCGCGCAATTCGTTGGTGCCGACGCCGAGCTCCGCGAGAAGATCGAAGACAGGCTGTGGTCGATCCATGAGGAGAACACGGAGCTCGTGACCCGTGCCATGGAAGCCGGAGGCGCGCTGACCCGGATCTTCGAGCAGGCGGTTGCGCGCGGCGACGTCAGCATCGACGCACTCTTCGACACCGATTATGTGGAGATTGCGGGCACCAACCCGCAGCAATACCGCACCAGATATCTGGATTGGGCCGACCGCGCACTGCCGCCGTTTCAGGAAGCCTTTCTGGCGAAGGAGCCGCGTATGGCGTTCTGCGCCATGGTCGACCGCAACGGCTTCCTGCCGGTGCACAACAATATCTATTCGCATGCGCAGCGGGCGGGCGATGTCGCCTGGAACACGGCCAACAGCCGCAACCGGCGGATATTCAACGATCCGGCGGGGTTGGCGGCCGCGCACAACCTGCGCTCGTATCTGGTCCAGAGCTATGCGCGGGACATGGGCAACGGCAACACCGTGATGATGCGGGAGATCGACGTCCCCATCCGCGTGCAGGGCCGGCACTGGGGTGGATTCCGCACCGCTTACAAGCTCTAGAACATGCTCCAGGAAATTGCGCGGTGTCTTTCGACAAGACCGTGCTCCAACCAAAGAACTAAGTGAATCGCGCCCTCGTGCACGCTCAGGCAAGACGGCGGCGGCGAATCATCCTTTAAGGTCGAAATTGGAATGGGAATGCCGCCGCGAGCCGGCGAACGGCTCTGACTGGAGGACTCATCGAACATGTCCGTCGCACAACTTGCCGTCATGGACACCGGCTCCAACCGGACGCTCGCCGAACGGCTGATCGACCAGCTCGCCGATCGCATTGGCGGCCTCGGCGTGGAACTCGCCGACATCGCCGGCAATGTCCAGGAGGTCGCAAACCGTGTCGCGAACCAGTCGGAACGGTTCCACCACCTCCAGAAGACCGCCGAGACGATGGTCTCGGCCAACCACGACATCGCCAATGCATCGCAGGCGGTGCAAACGACCACGTCCGCCGCGGTCGGCGAGATCGCGCAGTCGCGCAGCGCGGTCGATACCGCGGTCAGCCACATCTCCGAGCTCGTCGCCGCAGTGGAGCGCATCGAGGCGCGATTGAGCGCCGTCGGCTCGGCGCTGGCGCAGGTCGCAAAGGTGTCCGGCTCGATCGAGGCGATCGCGAAACAGACCAACCTGCTCGCGCTGAACGCAACGATCGAGGCGGCGCGTGCCGGCAATGCCGGTCGCGGCTTCGCCGTGGTCGCGAGCGAGGTGAAGAACCTCGCGGAAGCGACCCGCCAGGCCACGCATCAGATCGCCGACACCGTGCGCGACCTCGACGGCCAGATCGAAGGCCTGATCGGCGAAAGCAGCGACGCCTCGCAGCGCGCCAAGACCGCCGGCGAAGGCGCCCAGCAGATCTCCAGCATCATCTCGCGCGTCCAGCAGGGTTTTGCCTCCGTGGAGGCGGAGATCGACAGCGTCACGCGCGCGGCGACGTCCAACCTCGGACATTGCGACACCGTGATCAGCGAGCTCAACGAGCTCGCCAAGGGCGTCGATCTGTCCTCGCGCGATCTCAGGAGCGCCGATCAGCGGGTGACAAAGCTGCTCGACACCTCCGAAGGCCTGATCGCGCTGATCGCCGACAGCGGCGTAGAGACGTCGGATGCACCGCTGGTCCGCGTCGTCGTCGAGACCGCGAGGCGAATCTCTGCCGAGTTCGAAGCCGCGATCGATCGCGGCGACGTCACGCTCGAGCAGCTCATGGACGAGAAATACCGCGAAATTGCCGGCACCGATCCGAAACAGTACCTCACCAACTACGTCGAGTTCACCGACCGCGTGCTGCCCGCGATCCAGGACCCGATCCAGAAATCCGATCCCCGCATCGTGTTCTGCGTCGCCTGGACCAAGGGCGGCTATCTGCCGACGCACAATCCGAACTACCGCCTGCCCCAGGGCAAGGACCCGGTCTGGAATAACGCCAATTGCCGCAACCGCCGCCTGTTCACCGATCGCGCGGTGAAGAAGGTCGCGGCCAACACCAAGCCGTTCCTGCTCCAGACCTACCGCCGCGACATGGGCGGCGGGCAGTTCGTGCTGATGAAGGATCTGTCCTCGCCGATCGTGATCCGCGGCAAGCATTGGGGCGCCTTCCGGATGGGCTTCCGCCAGAGCTGACGGCCGGCACGCGACGGCGTTCCGGCATCCCCAAAAACAAAAAGCTCGAAAACAACCCCATGCACAGTAGCCGGGGCGTGCGGAATCAATGGCTTGGGCGCATGCATCATCAAGCGCCCACGCGCGATGCAATCAGCCCGGGCCGCGGATGACCTCTCCCGGCAGGAGAGGTGATCCGAGTGCCGGCGCAGATCGCCGCGCTCTACGGTTGACCCGTCGGGCAAAACAGGGGCATACTGCCAATATTCCGAAATCGCGACGCCAGCCCTTCCGACCTCCCCCGGCCGGACAATAAGCAGTGCCATCGACGAACACCTTGGCTATTGCGTCGCAGATCCGGCGCAGCGACCATTGCGACCGATCCCTGCGGCGCGCGACCGCCGTCGATTTTTTTCTAATCGCACGCATTTCGTCATCGCACGGCTTTGCCGATTCACACGATCATCTGCGGCTGTCGAGGGCGCGCGCGATGAAAAAACGTCAAAAAATGACGCTTATCATATCAATTAGCCCAGAATCGCTGCAGCGATCGCCGCACAAATTCGTGAACGTCATGGCCTGACGCGTCGGCAGCGCAAATATGCATCGCCGGATTTATCGACGCTTCATCGTTTTGCATCGGTATGATTATTGTCGCGCGCGAATTCGCCGACTAGATCGCCCGCAAGCGATTCAGCGAGCAGAGGGGATGCATATGGCGACTGTTCTCACCATCAACGGCGAAACGAAATCCTTCGACGCGCCACCTGAAATGCCGCTGCTGTGGGTGCTGCGCGACATCCTCGGCATGACCGGCACCAAGTTCGGCTGCGGCATCGCGCAATGCGGTGCGTGCACCGTGCATGTCGACGGCAAGGCGGTGCGCTCCTGCGTGCTGCCGGTGAGCGCGGTCGAGAACCGTGCCGTCACCACCATCGAGCACGTTGGCAGCACGCCTGCGGGCGCGAAGGTGCAGAAGGCCTGGCTCGACGCCGAAGTGATCCAGTGCGGCTATTGCCAGTCCGGGCAGATCATGTCCGCCGCCGCACTGCTGGCGGCCACGCCCAACCCTGACGATTCCGACATCGATGCTGCGATGGCCGGCAACATCTGCCGCTGCGGCACCTATGTCCGCATCCGCGAGGCCATCAAGCAGGCCGCCAACGGCAAGCAGTCGTGAGGTCCGCCATGACTGCACACAACAGCGTCTCCCGCCGCGCGCTTCTGACCGGCGGCCTCGCCACCGGCTTCCTGCTCGCCTTTCATCTGCCGCTGCGCGCCGCCGCCAACGAGCCCGTGCAGCGCGACGTGACCGACGGCAAGTTCGCGCCCAACGCCTTCATCCGCATCGACGAGACCGGCCGCACCGTCCTGATGATGCCGCAGGTGGAGATGGGCCAGGGCACCTACACCTCGATCTCGGCCGTGATCGCCGAAGAGCTGGATGCCGACTGGAGCAAGGTCGAGGTGCAGCATGCGCCGCCGAATGACAAGCTTTACGGCAATCCGACCTTCGGCCTGCAAGTCACCGGCAATTCCAACTCGATCCGCGCATGGTGGCTGCCGCTGCGCAAGGCCGGTGCCACCGCGCGCGCGATGCTGGTGCAGGCCGCGGCCAGCCAGTGGGGCGTTGAGCCCGCAAGCTGCACGGCGTCCAAAGGAGAGGTCGCGCATGCCGCAAGCGGCCGCAAGCTCGGCTACGGCGAGCTGGCGCTCGCCGCGCAGGCCCAGACGCCGCCCAAGGACGTCGCCATCAAGGATCCCAAGGACTTCGTCCTCATCGGCCAGCCGCTGAAGCGGCTCGATACGCCTGACAAGGTCAACGGCAAGGCGCTCTACGGCATCGACGCGATCCTGCCCGGCATGAAGATCGCGGCGATCGCCAATTGTCCGGTGTTCGGCGGCAAGGTCGGCAAGGTCGACGACAGTGCCGCGACGAAGGTCGCCGGCGTGCGCAAGATCGTCGTGCTCGACGACGCGGTCGCCGTGATCGGCGATCACATGTGGGCGGCGAAGAAAGGTCTCGAAGCGCTCAAGATCGAGTGGAACGAGGGGCCGAACGCTGGGATCTCCAACAAGGACATTTGGGACGATCTGCGCAAGGCCAGCGAGAAGGATGGGGCCGTCGCGAAATCGGACGGCGACATCGCCAAGGCGCTCGCCAGCGGCGACAGGTTCGAAGCCGCCTACGAGCTGCCGTTCCTCGCGCATGCCTCGATGGAGCCGATCAACGCCACTGTCCACGTCAGGCCGGATGCCTGCGAGATCTGGACCGGCACGCAGATCATGACGCGCGTTCAGTCCGAGGCGGCGAAGGCGGCCGGCCTTCCCGTCGACAAGGTGATCGTCAACCAGCATCTGCTCGGCGGCGGCTTCGGCCGCAAGCTCGAGCCGGACATGGTGGTCGCCGCGGTGAAGATCGCCAAGCAGGTCGACTATCCCGTCAAGGTGATCTGGACCCGCGAGGAGGACATCCAGCACGACGTCTACCGCCCGGTCTATCGCGACCAGATCACGGCATCGCTGGTCGACGGCAAGGTCGCGGGCTGGAAGTACAAGGTCGCCGGCTCCGCCGTGCTGGCGCGCTGGCTGCCGCCGGCGTTCCAGAAGGGCATCGACATCGACGCGGTCGACGCCGCGGTCGATGCGCCCTACGATTTCGCCAACTTCCATGTCGAATATGTCCGCGCCGAGCCGCTGTCGGTGCCGACGGGATTCTGGCGCGGCGTCGGCCCGAACAACAACGTGTTCGCGGTCGAATGTGCGATGGATGAGCTCGCACGCAAGGCCGGCAAGGATCCGGTCGAATTCCGCCGTTCCATGCTCACGAAAAATCCGCGCATGCTCGCCGTGCTCGACCTCGCCGCGGAAAAGTCCGGCTGGGGCCAAAAGCTGCCGCCGCGCGTCGGCCGCGGCGTCTGCGTACAACCGTCATTCGCGAGCTTCATCGCGACCGTGGTCGAGGCCGAGATCGACGATGTCGGCGAGATCGCGCTCCGTCGCATCACCTCGGTGGTCGACACCGGCATCGCGGTCAATCCCGATACGGTGAAGGCGCAGATCGAGGGCGGACTGATCTTCGGCCTCACGGCCGCGCTCTATGGCGAGATCACCATCGACAAGGGCCGCGTGCAGCAGTCGAACTTCCACGACTACCGCATGATGCGCATCAACGAGACGCCGAAGATCGAGGTGATCGTGGTTAGGAGCGGCGAGGCGCCCGGCGGCATCGGCGAGGCCGGCGTCAACGCCGGGCCGCCTGCCCTGCGTAACGCGATCTACGCCGCAACCGGCGTCGCGCTGCGGCGCCTGCCGATCGATCGAAGACTGCTGGCTGTGGGGAAGAAGGCATGAGCGGCAAGATGCGTATCCTCGCAAGCATCATTGTGATCGCCATCGTCGCGGTCGGGATCGGCGTCTTCATCATCCGCGGGCCCGGCCCGCTCGACTTCGCCGGCGGCACGAAGGTGGCGCTGGCGGACTACCGCGCCGGCAAGCCCACCGGCGTCCCCGCCAAGCTGGAGAAGGCTGGCATCGTCGAGCGTGGCGAGTATCTCGCCAAGGCCGCCGACTGCATGGTCTGCCACACCAAGCCCGGTGAGAAAGAGTATTCCGGCGGGCTCGGCTTCAAGCTGCCGTTCGGCACGCTCTATTCGACCAACATCACGCCGGACAAGGACACCGGCATCGGCAATTACAGCGACCAGGATTTCCTCAACGCGGTCCAGCACGGCAAGCGCCGCGATGGCGCCCGCCTCTATCCGGCGATGCCATACACGTCCTACACCTTCATGACCGACGAGGACGTGCTGGCGGTGAAGGCCTATCTGTTCAGCCTGCCGGCGGTGCGCGCGAAAGCTCATGACAACACGCTGTCGTTCCCGTTCAACCAGCGTTGGGCGATGATGTTCTGGTCGGCCGTGTTCAATCCTGACACGCGCTTTACGCCAGATCCGTCGAAGAGCCCGGAATGGAACAGAGGCGCGTATCTTGCGGAAGCCTTGGCGCATTGCGGCGAGTGCCACACGCCGCGCAATCTCGGCTTTGCGCTGGACAACCGCAGGAAGTTCGCAGGAGCCGTCACCGCCGGGTGGCGAGCGTTCAACATCTCCTCGGACAAAGCGACCGGCCTTGGCAATTGGCGCGACGAGGATTTGATCTCGTATCTGTCGCTCGGCCATGCGCCGGGCCACGGCTCGGCCTCGGGTCCGATGGGGGAAGCCGTCGACAACAGTTTCAGCCAGTTCGCCCCCGAAGATATCCGCGCCATCGTCACCTATTTGCGCAGCGTGCCGCCGCAGCCTTCGCCCGACCTGCCGGCCACCACGGCGCCCGCAGCACCGGCCTCGCACAAGCAGGGCGTGACGGCGGACGCACGCGGCAAGAAGGTATTCGCCAGCGCTTGCGCCAGCTGCCACGGCTGGAGCGGCGAGAGTCCGGTCTCGCCGATGGCGACGCTGACCGGCACCTGGGCCGTCAACGACCCCGCCGCCACCAACGTCGCGCAGATCGTGCTGTCAGGCACCAGGCGCCATACGCCCGATGGTGCGCTGTCGATGCCGGCATTCGGCAAGGCGTACACCGACGACGAGATCGCGGCGGTGGCGAACTACGTCACGGCGCGGTTCGGCACCAAGGGCTCGAAGCTGACGGCGAAGGATGTGGCGGAGTTAAGGGAGCAGACGGCGGAGTAAGTGTAAGACGAGATTGGTGGTCCCGGCTTTCGCCGGGACGACACCATGCTGTGGAGCTAGCCCAACACCTCGGCGTGGGCTTCCCTCGCCCACGCGGACGCGCATCGTTACGTAATCGCGATCGGGCAGCCGTTGCTTCCCGTAGCGCCCTTGATCGGAGCCGGGGAGAAGCAATAGACGAACTGATACTTCTTGTCGGCGATCAGCTCGTCGAAGATCAGGTTCTCATGGTTGTGGATGCCGTGCTTGGTCTGCAGCTCGGCATGGACCACGAAGGCGAGCGTCTTGTCGGGATTGGGCACCACCTCGACCGCCCAGTTGTCCGCGCCGGTGAGCGCGAGATCCTTTTCGACGATCCATTTGGCCGCGTCGAGGCCGATGCCCGGCTCGCCGCTATTGAAACGATCATTGTTTTTCATCCAGAGCGAGCCCCAGCCGGTATGAAACATGATCGCGTCGCCAGGCTTGATGTCGCTCTCGGGGATGTTCTGCTTCGCCAGCGCCGCCTTGATATCGGCCGAGGTGATCTCCTGGCCGGCGTCCATCATGCCGCCCTTCAGGGCGACCATGTCGATCAGATGCGCGCGGGTGAAGATCGGCTTGAGCTTTTCGACGCCGAGCTTCTTGAGCCCGTAGGCGTCGCTGATCTCTGCGGCTGTGAAGCCGTTGTAGAATCGCATCTCGCTTTTGTCGCCGTCCTTGCCCATCTGGATGCCGATGTGGCCGAGGCCGTCGAACTGCGTGCCGGTCTGCGCGATCTCGGTAGCGAGAAATTCGTCGTGATAGACGAGCTTGTTGTCGCCGAACGGGCCACCGGTCGGGCTGCCGGGAATGCGCAGCGCGAACACACGCGCGCCGAACAGCGGCATCGCGGCCTCGTAGACCCGACCGATCTTGTAGATCTTGCCGTCCTTGATCCATTTCGCGGCGTCGAGGACCTTCGCCGGGGTGATGTGGTTGGATGCGCCGGACTCGTCATCCTTGCCCCATTTCGAGGGCCACCATGGCTTGTCGACATTCTTGGGCATGGAGGTGGCAGTCTGGGCCTGGGCTTGGCTGATGGGCGCCAGCGAGAACTTGCCGTGCATCGAGCCGGCGAGCGCCGCGCCGGCGACGCCGGCGATGCCCGCGGTGCGGAGCAAGGTCCGGCGGTCGGTCGTGGCGCCGCTGCTGTCATGATCTACGTCGTTGATCTCACTAGACATTGCACCCTCCCAGGTTGTGGTCCGGAAAAAATCCGGACTCTAAAATTGTTTCCGTCACCCTCCTCCTCCGCTAAGCTGTTGTCCAGCGACGACCGTTGGTGCGAGAGCTTCCAATGAGCCTGTTTGAAAGCGACAAATCCGCGCAGCGACTTCCGGTCTCGCTGATCACCGGCTTTCTCGGCAGCGGCAAGACGACATTGCTCAATCGCCTGCTGCGCCACGACGGCATGAAGGACAGCGCCGTCATCATCAACGAGTACGGCGAGATCAGTCTCGATCATCTCCTGGTCGAGCGCGTCGATGGCGAGGTCGCCGTGCTCGCCAGCGGCTGCATCTGCTGCACCATCCGCAGCGACCTCGAGGAGACGTTGCGAAGCCTTCTGGTGAAGCGAGACCGCGGCGAGATTCCGCCGTTCCGCCGTATCCTGGTCGAGACCACCGGTCTCGCCGACCCCGCGCCGATCGTGCAGCTCTTGCTCAACAATCCTCTCGTCTCGCACTTCCTGCGGCTCGACACGGTCGTGACCACGGTCGATGCGGTCAACGCGCCGCGTCAGCTCGATCGGCAATATGAGGCGGTGAAACAGGTGGCGTTGGCCGACCGGCTGTTGATCACCAAAAGCGATCTGGTCGAGGATATCGCGGCGCTGGAGCTGCGCCTGCGGCGGCTCAATCCCGGCGCCAGGATCGAAAGCGTCAGTCACGGCGAGATCGATCCTGCGCAGCTATTCGGCGCCGGCCTGATCGATCCCGAGCTGAAAAGGATAGACGTTGAGCGCTGGCTCAACGAGCGGGCCTTCGCGGAACCACATGCGGACGCCGGTCATTCGCATCACGATCATCACGCGCACCATGACCATGGCCATCATGATCACGATGCGTCGATCGCCAGCTTCATGCTGGCGTTCGACGAGCCGCTCGACTGGATGGCCGTGACGCGCTGGCTTGCGCATCTGCGCAGCGCGCGCGGAGAGGACCTGCTGCGGGTGAAGGGAATTCTCAATCTCCGTGACGAGCCAACGCCGATCGTGATCCACGGCGTGCACCACGTCTTCCATCCGCCTGTTGCGCTTGGTGGCTGGCCCGACGGCGATCGCCGCTCGCGCATCGTGTTCATCACACGCGGCATCGCACGTGCGGAAGTACTCGATCTCTGGCAGGCCGTCCTGGCGGCGGCGTGAGGGAGACGGCGGTCGAAACGGGCGACGCTGCCCCTCCTTCTCCCCTTGCGGGAGAAGGTGGCGCGAAGCGCCGGATGAGGGGTCTCTGTCCACTTGCACGATGCGAACTCGCGGAGAGAGACCCCTCACCCGTCTCGCCGCTTCGCGGCGAGCCACCCTCTCCCACAAGGGGCGAGGGTGCACCGTGAATGCCGCGAGAATTCAGCTCAACCAGAATTTCGGCGTCGCCGGCTCCAGCCGGCCGCCGACGCGCACCGGCGCGATCCGCAGCGCGAGGCCCGTCGCGTCATCCGTCTCCACGGCGACGGCGCTCAGCGTCGCCGTCCCCGCGGCCGGCTCGAAACGGCCCGACGGGATTCCCGACGTGAACCGCCGCAGCGGCTCCTCCTTCTGCATGCCAATGATGGAATCGTAGTCGCCGGTCATGCCGGCATCGGTCATGTAGGCAGTGCCGCCGGCGAGGATCTGGTGGTCGGCGGTCGGCACATGCGTGTGGGTGCCGACGACGAGGCTGGCGCGGCCGTCGCAGAAGAAACCGATGCCCTGCTTCTCGCTGGTTGCCTCGCAATGGAAGTCGACGACGATGGCATCGGCGGCAACACCGAGCGGACAGGCACCGAGCTCACGCTCCAGCGCGGCAAAGGGATCGTCGAACGGGGTCATGAAGACGCGCCCCAACGCGTTGACGACCAGGGCGTGCCTGCCGTTCTTGGTCTCGACCAGGGCTGCGCCGCGGCCGGGCGTGCCGCGCGGATAGTTCGCCGGACGCACCAGGCGTTCGGCGCGCTCGATGAACACCAGCGCCTCGCGCTGGTCCCAGGAGTGATTGCCGAGCGTCACCGCATCGGCGCCGGCATCGAGAAACTCCTGATAGATCGCCTCCGTGATGCCGAAGCCGCCGGCGGAATTCTCGCCGTTGACGACGACCAAATCGAGCGACCAGTCCTTGACCATGCCGGGCAGATATTCGGCGATGGCGTTGCGCCCCGCACGGCCGACGACATCACCCACGAAGAGAATGCGCAACTTCAGAACTCCGGAAATCGAACACGTCCGATTCCGTTAGCACATAATCCAGCGCGACGTCGTGCGATAGTGCCGGAACCGCCTCGATCTCCTGCGCGGCAAAAGCAAGCCCGATGCCGACGATCTGCTTGGCTTTGCGCAAATGCGCGAAGGTGAAATCGTAATGCCCTGCACCATAGCCGATGCGATGGCCGAGACGGTCGAAGGCGGCGAGCGGCGTCAGCATGATGTCGGGGATCACCTCGCTTGCTGCCGGCGACGGCTCGGGAATGCCGAGCGGGCCGAGCATAAGGCGATCGTTCGGATGAAAGAGACGGAAGATCAGCGACTGGCCGCGCGCGGTGACGCAAGGCAGCGCCAGCCTTGCGCCCTCTTCAGCGAGCTTGCGCAACAGCGGCATCGGATCGATCTCGCTGCGGATCGGCGAATAGCCGGAGACGATGCTCCCGGGCAGGAGCTTGAACGGCAAGCCGCGCTTGGCGAGCTTGGTGGCGGCGGTGGCGCGCTTCTTCTCGCTCAGCGCGTCGCGCTTGGCGAGGGCCCTGGCACGGAGTTCGGCTTTCGAAGTGGACATGCGCTTTGGTCCCCCACATCATCACTCGCCTTGTGCGCCCTTGCGCACTGGGGCGGGTGATCCAGTATTCCAGAGGCAGTGGTGATTCACACAAAGGCCGCGGCGTACTGGATGCCCCGGTCAAGCCGGGACACGACATCTCCTGAACTGGCCGCAATCGTTTCGACAGGCACAAACCAAGCAGACGCAAGTGCGAAGCCGCGTACGCCGTTGAAGCACTCGATCCCGGAGTTCCCTACGAAAGTAGGTGGGCACCATATGTCCGGGCCCACGGGCCCGGCCAGGGACAGTTCCCTAAAGGATCGATAAGGCCCCGGGGATATATGGCTCCGGACGCACGTCGCAGCCTCGCCCGTGCAATGTAACAACGATATTGACGAATCACCAGCCCGGCTTGTGGTTACTCACCTCTCCCGCTTGCGGGAGAGGTCGCGCCGAAGGCGCGGGTGAGGGCTTTCTCCTCTGGGGGATTGTCCCGTTGCCGAGACACCCTCTCCCCGACCCTCCCCGCAAGCGGGGGAGGGAGACGATCAGCCGATCGCGATCCCGTTGCCGACGGTGCGGTTCAGGACCTGGGTCGACTTCTCGATGCGTTCGGCGGCGGCGTTCAGCGCATTCACCACCGCGGTCTGCGTCATCCGGGCGCGCTCGACGGCGGCGTTGCGGAAGTCCCTGAGCTCGATCAACTCCTGCTCCATGGTGCGGACGCGGTTGCCCACGTCGACCAGCTCGTCGCAGACGGTCAACGCCGCCATCACGGTGAGACGGGCATCGCCGATCTCGCCGAATTTTCCGCGCAGCGACTGGATGCGAGTCTCCAGGCTTTCGGCGAGCTTGAGCAGCCGCACCTCCTGGCCCTCCTCGCAGGCCATGCGGTATTGCCGGCCGTTGATGGTGACGTTGATGTGGCTCATCCGTCCTCTCCGGTATCGAGCACCGAGCGTATCGTGACGATTGCGGAATCCAGCCGGTCGGAGATCTCGCGATTGGTGCGCTCGAGCTTGCGCGCCTTCACCAGCGCGCCGTCGAGCTCGTCGGCAAGGCGCGAGCGGTCCGCGCCGAGCGCCTGAATCCGCGTCGCGAGCTCGTTCTCGTCGCGATCCGCGTCGCGCCGCCGCTCGACCGCGCTTTCGAGCGCATCGAGCGCCGCCGTGAGCCTGCGGGTCGCAATCTCGATCTCGACGGCGGATGACTCCGTCATGGCAGAGCTGTTGGACACGCGATCGTTCATGCAGTCAGCGGCGGAACCTTTGGCCTTTGCCCAGTGGCCTTATTCCTGGGGCTTGCCGGCCGGTAAAAGACTCGGTTCGGCAAGCGGTTAGAAGCAGAAATTTACGTGGCAAGCTAGCCAAGCGCAACGCCGCCGCCAAACTATGCACCGATAGATCGAGTGGAGGTCGTGCCGATCGGCCAGTTCCTCCCGGGCGCGATCCCGGCGGAAAACCGATCTCCACACAGGCAACTTTTACGGCCAAACCGGCGTTTGATTGCCTTGGACTCCCGGAACCGAGGTGCTATCCCAGCCCCGACCTTCAGTGGCCGCCAGGCTCCTCCCGCGCGGGCGTTCGCCGCCAAGCGCCTCATTTCAGACGGATTTCAGACATGACGCAGGTCGATCACTCCCGTATGGCCAACGCGATCCGCGGCCTCTCGATGGACGCTGTCGAGAAGGCGAAGTCGGGCCATCCCGGCCTGCCCATGGGCGCCGCCGACATCGCCACGGTGCTGTTCACACAATTCCTGAAATTCGATGCCGCCGCGCCTAGCTGGCCGGATCGCGACCGCTTCGTGCTCTCGGCCGGCCACGGCTCGATGCTGCTCTATTCGCTGCTGTACCTGACCGGCAATTCCGAGATGACGCTGGATCAGATCAAGCAGTTCCGCCAGGTCGACTCGCTCACCCCCGGACACCCCGAGAATTTCCGCACCAAGGGCATCGAGACCACCACCGGCCCGCTCGGCCAGGGCATCTCGACCGCGGTCGGCATGGCGCTCGCCGAGAAGATGCTGGCCGCCGAATTCGGCAAGAAGATCGTCGATCACCACACCTATGTGCTGGCCTCCGACGGCGACCTGATGGAGGGCGTGTCGCAGGAAGCGATCGCGATGGCCGGGCACTGGAAGCTCAACAAGCTGATCGTGCTCTACGACGACAACGGCATCTCGATCGACGGCCCGACCTCGATCTCCGATTCCGTCGACCAGGTGAAGCGCTTCAAGTCCGCGGGCTGGGCCGCCGAGAAGATCGACGGCCAGGACCAGGCCGCGATCGCCGCCGCGATCACGCGCGCGCAAAAGTCCAACAAGCCGACGCTGATCGCCTGCCGCACCACCATCGGCTTCGGCGCGCCGCACAAGGCCGGCACCGCGAAGGCGCATGGCGAGGCGCTCGGCGCCGACGAGCTCAAGGCCGCCAAGGAAAATCTCGGCATCGCACTCGAACCGTTCGCGGTCGCCGACGACGTGCTGAAGGCGTGGCGCGCGGCCGGTAGCCGCGGCGCGGCGGCACGCCAGGAATGGGAAGCACGCCTTGGCGAGCTCGGCAGCCGCAAGCGCGCCGAGTTCGAACGCCGCCTGCGCCATGAACGTCCGGCCTCGCTGGCGAAGGCACTGCGGGCGCACAAGAAGGAGCTGCTCGAAAAGCCGCTGACAGCGGCGACCCGCAAATCGTCAGAAGCCGCGATCGAGGCGATTGCGGCCGCGATGCCGATGGAGTTCCTGGCCGGCTCGGCCGATCTCACCGGCTCCAACAACAACAAGGCGAAGTCGGCGACCGCCTTCTCGGCCAAGACGCCGAAGGGTCGCTTCATCCATTACGGCATCCGCGAGCACGGCATGGCCGCCGCGATGAACGGCATCTTCCTGCACGGCGGCTTCGCACCGAACGGTGCGACCTTCCTGGTGTTCACCGACTACGCACGTCCGGCGATGCGCCTTGCCGCTTTGATGGGCGCCGGCGTCGTCTATGTGATGACCCATGATTCCATCGGCCTTGGCGAAGACGGTCCGACCCATCAGCCGGTCGAGCATCTCGCCGCGCTTCGCGCCATTCCCAACATGCGCGTGTTCCGCCCCTGCGATTCCATCGAGGTCGCCGAGTGCTGGGAGCTCGCGCTCAATCGCATCGACGGTCCGACGGTGCTGGCGCTGACGCGCCAGAACCTGCCGCAGCTGCGGACCAACGCGCCGAACGACAATCCCTGCGCGGCCGGCGCCTACGAGCTGGTCGCAGCTCAAGGCGAAGCCAAGGCAACGTTGTTCGCGTCAGGCTCCGAGGTTGAGATCGCGGTCGCCGCCCAGAAGCAGCTCGCCGAGCGCGGCATCCCGTCACGGGTCGTCTCTGTTCCCTCGCTCGAGCTGTTGTTAGCGCAACCAGAGGCGAAACGCGCCGCAATCATCGGCAACGCGCCGGTCAAGATTGCGATCGAGGCCGCCGTGCGCTGGGGCTGGGATGCCGTGATCGGCCGGGATGGCGAATTTGTCGGCATGCATTCCTTCGGCGAAAGCGGACCTGCCAAGGAGCTTTACAAGCATTTCGGCATTACCGCCGAGGCCGCGGTTAACGCTGTGCTGAAGCGCGTTTCCTGAGAGTTGAGCTTGCCCGAAAAAAGGACTACCTAATCTCTCATATGATCAAGCACCGCCCGGCCGAACCGGGCGCCCGCCCCTAAAAAACCCTCGCAGGCGCGTACAGCGCGTTGTGCGGGATGACAACGGTCATTGAAGGAGACGAAACATGGCAGTCCGCGTCGGAATTAACGGTTTTGGTCGCATTGGCCGCAACGTCCTGCGGGCGATCGCCGAGTCAGGCCGCAAGGACATCGAGGTCGTCGGCATCAACGATCTCGGTCCGGTCGAGACCAACGCCCATCTGCTCCGCTTCGACTCGGTTCATGGCCGCTTCCCCGGCACTGTCACCGTCGATGGCGACTCGATCAGCCTCGGCGCCAACAAGATCAAGGTGACGGCCGAGCGCGATCCCGCGAAGCTGCCCTGGAAGGATCTCGGCGTCGATGTCGCGCTGGAGTGCACCGGCATCTTCACCTCGAAGGACAAGGCCTCAGCGCATCTGACCGCCGGCGCCAAGCGCGTGCTGGTCTCCGCGCCCGCCGACGGCGCCGATGCCACCATCGTCTACGGCGTCAACCACGACACGCTGACCAAGGATCACCTGGTCATCTCCAACGGGTCCTGCACAACGAACTGCCTCGCGCCGGTCGCCAAGGTGCTGAACGATCTCGTCGGCATCGAGACCGGCTTCATGACCACGATCCACGCCTATACTGGCGACCAGCCGACGCTGGACACGCTGCACAAGGATCTCTACCGCGGCCGTGCGGCTGCGATGTCGATGATCCCGACCTCGACCGGCGCCGCCAAGGCGATCGGCCTCGTGCTGCCGGAGCTGAAGGGCAAGCTCGACGGCGTCGCGATCCGCGTGCCGACGCCGAACGTCTCGGTGGTCGACCTCAAGATCGTCGCCAAGCGCGCCACCGATGTTAAGGAGGTCAACGCCGCGATGAAGCGCGCCTCCGAGCAGCAGCTCAAGGGCATCCTCGGCTACACCACGGCACCGAACGTCTCGATCGACTTCAACCACGACCCGCACTCCTCGACCTTCCACGAGGACCAGACCAAGGTGCAGAACGGCACGCTGGTGCGCGTGATGTCCTGGTACGACAACGAGTGGGGCTTCTCGAACCGCATGGCGGACACCGCCGTCGCGATCGCGAAGGTGATCTAAGGGGAGCGTCATGCTTCCTGCCTGGATCGGCATCCCTGGCGTCATCTTGTTGATCGCGTTGATCGCGTACGGATTTCGCCAGGGCAGCAAGCTGACGACCAGGCAGGAGGGCAATCCACCCGAGCGCGACGCGCCGTAGCGTCGCCAGCTAACGAGTGATCAGGACATGGCTAAGTTCCGCACCCTCGACGACGTCGACGTGAAGGGCAAGCGCGTACTGCTGCGCGTCGACCTCAACGTCCCCATGGACAACGGGCGCGTCACGGACGCCACCCGGCTCGAGCGCGTCGCACCGACCATCAGCGAAATCTCCGACAAGGGCGGCAAGGTCATCCTGCTCGCGCATTTCGGCCGGCCGAAGGGACGCGATGCCAAGGAATCGCTCAAGCCCGTCGCGGAAGCGTTGTCGAAGGTCGTGAAGAAGGCCGTCGCCTTCGCCGACGATTGCATCGGCGAGCCCGCGGCCAAGGCCGTCGCCGGCTTGAAGGATGGCGACATCCTCTGCCTGGAAAACACCCGCTTTCACAAAGAGGAAGAGAAGAACGATCCAGCCTTCGTCGCCGAGCTCGCAAAACTCGGCGACATCTGGGTCAACGACGCGTTCTCGGCCGCACATCGCGCCCATGCCTCGACCGAAGGCCTCGGTCACAAGCTGCCGGCCTATGCCGGCCGCACCATGCAGGCCGAGCTCGACGCGCTGGAGAAGGCGCTGGGCTCGCCGACCAAGCCGGTCATTGCGATCATCGGCGGCGCAAAAGTCTCGACCAAGATCGACCTGCTCGAAAACCTCGTGAGCAAGGTCGACGCGCTCGTGATCGGTGGCGGCATGGCCAACACCTTCCTGCACGCGCAAGGCGTCGCGGTCGGCAAGTCGCTGGCGGAGAAGGATCTCGCTGCCACCGCGCTGCGCATCATGGAAAAGGCGGAAGCCGCCAACTGCGCGATCATCCTCCCCGTGGACGCCACCGTCGCCTATCATTTCGCCGCCAACGCGCCGTCGCATGCCTATGGGCTCGATGCGATCCCGGCCGACGGCATGATCCTCGACGTCGGCCCGCAATCGATCGCACGCGTCCACGCCGCGATCGACGATGCGGCAACGCTGGTCTGGAACGGACCGCTCGGGGCCTTCGAGATGCAGCCGTTCGACCGCGGCACGGTCGCGGCCGCCAGGCACGCCGCGGAGCGCACCAAGGCGAAGAAGCTGATCTCGATCGCCGGCGGCGGCGACACCGTCGCGGCGCTCAACCAGGCCGGCGTCGCCGGCAGTTTCACCTATGTCTCGACTGCCGGTGGCGCGTTCCTTGAATGGATGGAAGGCAAGCCCCTGCCCGGCGTCGATGTGCTGCGCGTCAAGTAAGCTCAAGTCGGCCAACATTTAGCGGCCTTGCAGGCCCAAATTGGAGAACAAGACACATGGCTCGGATCACGTTGCGTCAATTGCTCGACCATGCGGCTGAGAACGATTACGGCGTACCGGCCTTCAACATCAACAATATGGAGCAGGCGCTGGCGATCATGGACGCGGCCAACCAGGTCGACGCGCCCGTCATCATCCAGGCCTCGCGCGGCGCGCGCTCCTACGCCAACGACGTCATGCTCAAGCACATGATGGATGCGGTGACGGAAATCTATCCGCATATCCCGGTCTGCGTGCATCTCGATCACGGCAACGAACCGGCGACCTGCATGACCGCGATCCAGGCCGGCTTCACCTCGGTGATGATGGACGGCTCGCTCAAGGCCGACGGCAAAACTCCTGGCGACTGGGGCTACAATGTCGGCGTCACCAAGACCGTGACCGACATGGCTCATCTCGGCGGCATCTCGGTCGAGGGCGAGCTCGGCGTGCTCGGCTCGCTCGAGACGGGCATGGGCGACAAGGAAGACGGCCACGGCGCCGAAGGCAAGCTTAGCCACGACCAACTCCTGACCAATCCGGACGAGGCCGTGAAGTTCGTCCAGGAGACCAAGGTCGACGCGCTCGCGATCGCGATGGGGACTTCTCACGGTGCTTACAAATTTACCCGCAAGCCCGACGGCGACATCCTCGCCATGAAGGTGATCGAGGAGATCCACCGCAAGCTCCCGAATACGCATCTCGTCATGCACGGCTCCTCGTCGGTGCCGCAGGACCTCCAGGACATCATCAACGCCTATGGTGGCAAGATGAAGCCGACCTGGGGCGTGCCGGTGGCCGAGATCCAGCGCGGCATCAAGAACGGCGTGCGCAAGATCAACATCGACACCGACAACCGCATGGCGATGACCGGCCAGATCCGGAAAGTGCTCAAGGACAATCCGGAAGAGTTCGATCCGCGCAAATATTTGAAGCCGGCGATGGAAGCGATGACCAAGCTGTGCAAGCAGCGGCTCCAGGAGTTCAACACCGCCGGCCAGGCCTCGAAGGTCAAGAAGGTGCTGACCACCGCCGAGATGGCCAAGCGCTACGCCAAGGGCGAGCTCGATCCGAAGGTCGCGTAAGCCGCGCGAACGCTCTCTCGCCCCGCTCTTGCGGGGAGAGGGCGGGGTGAGGGGCTCTCTCCGCGAGTTGCGCCCCGCTGATAGACCTGTACCCCCTCACCCGGTCGCTTCGCGACCGACCTCTCCCCGCAAGCGGGGCGAGGTGGAGGGTCGCCCAGCCCGCTCCTTTTCGTCCCAACTGACCTCCCCCCTTTACCCTGCGACGAACGTTAACTCGGCAATTGCCCGAGAACGGTCTATTTTCACGGGCAAGGGCAGCATCGTTTTGGGAGGACCCCTCGATGAATCTGACTGAGCTCAACAGGATCGCGACCGCCATGGTCGTATCAGGCAAGGGCATCCTTGCCGCCGACGAATCCTCCGGCACCATCAAGAAGCGCTTCGACGCGATCGGCGTGGAATCGACCGAAGCGAACCGCCGCGACTATCGCGAGATGCTGTTCCGCTCCCAGGAAGCCATGAGCCAGTACATCTCCGGCGTGATCCTCTATGACGAGACGATCTGGCAGGATGCCAAGGACGGCACGCCGCTGGTGAAGCTGATCGAACAGAGCGGCGCCATTCCCGGCATCAAGGTCGACGAGGGTACCCAAGCCTTGCCGATGTGCCCGGGCGAACTCGTCACCGCCGGGCTCGACAAGCTCGCCGAGCGGCTGAAGAAATATTACGAGCGCGGTGCGCGCTTCGCCAAATGGCGCGCGGTGATCGACATCGGCAGCGGCATTCCCTCGATGACGGCGATCAGCGTCAACGCCCATGCGCTGGCGCGCTATGCCGCGCTGTGCCAGGCAGCACAGATCGTGCCGATCGTCGAGCCGGAAGTGCTGATGGACGGCGACCACGACATCGACCGCTGCTATGAGGTGACGAGCCGCGTGCTCAACAAGACATTTCAGGAGCTGCGCGTGCAGCGCGTCGCTCTCGAAGGCATGGTGCTGAAGCCGAACATGGCGATCTCTGGCAAGAAGTGCGCAAGGCAGGCGCCCGTCGAGGAAGTCGCGGAGAAGACGATCCGGCTGCTGAAGGCCTGCGTGCCCGCGGCCGTGCCCGGCATCGCCTTCCTCTCCGGCGGCCAGTCCGACGAGGAGGCGACCGCGCATCTCAACGCCATGCACAAGCTCGGCCCGCTACCCTGGGGCCTGACCTTCTCCTATGGCCGCGCGCTCCAGGCCGCGCCGCAGAAGGCCTGGTCCGGCAAGGCCGAGAACGTCGCGGCCGGACAGCGCGCCTTCAGCCATCGCGCGCAGATGAACGGACTGGCGTCCAAGGGCGAATGGCAAACCAGCCTGGAAAAGAAGGCAGCCTAGATCTTGTCGAACAAACCGCCTCCGCCGCGCCCGGCGCCGCGCCTTTATCTTGCGACGCCTGTCGTCGATGATCCCGGTTCGCTCGTCGCCGAGCTGCCGGCCCTGCTTGCCTCTGCTGATGTCGCGGCGGTGCTGCTGCGGCTGAAGGAGACCGATCAGCGCACGATGATCTCGCGCATCAAGGCCCTGGCGCCGCCGGTGCAGAAGGCGGGTGCCGCGCTGCTCGTCGACGGCCATCCCGAGCTCGTCGCACGTGGCGGCGCCGACGGCGCGCACCTCCCCGGCATCGCCGCGCTGAAAGAGGCGCTGCCATCGCTCAAGCCCGATCGCATCGCCGGCGTCGGCGGGCTGACGACGCGACACCATTCCATGGATGCTGGCGAGATCGGCGCCGACTATGTACTGTTCGGCGAGCCGGTCGCCAACGGTCAACGTCCGTCGTCGCAGGCGATCGCCGAGCGGCTGGACTGGTGGGCCGAGCTGTTCGAACCGCCCTGCGTCGGCTTTGCCATTTCGCTCGAAGAGGCCCACGATTTCGCCGCCAGCGGCGCCGACTTCGTGCTGGTCGGCGAGTTCATCTGGACCGATCCGCGCGGGCCCAGGGCCGCCTTGATCGAGATAGATGCTGCAATCAAGAAGGCCCATGCGACGGCGACGGCGAGCCAGGATCCTGCGAGTCAGGAGCACGGCTAGCGCCCGACATGAAGCTCCCGTGCATCACCATTCTGGCCACGCTACTGCTCACAGTGCCCGCGGTCGCGCAGCTCCAGATCACCCCGCCGGCGGCAACGCCGAGCGCGGCGCCTGAGAAACCGAAGCCCAAGCCGCACGCGCTCACCAAGAAGAAGGAGGCCGCACCGGCGCCGAAGCCTTCGGCCTCGCCGAAGCCGGCCCCCTCCTCCAAGCCGGCCCCGGCGGCAACCGTGATCCCGGCACCGCCGACCGACAATTCCAACGTCGATCTGGTGTTCGGCGCCTATCAGCGCGGCCAGTACAAGACGGCGTTCGAGCTCGCCACCGCCCGCGCACAAGCCGGCGATCCCAAGGCGATGACCATGCTCGGCGAGCTCTATTCCAACGCCATGGGCATCCGCCGCGACTACCCCAAGGCCGCCGAATGGTACAAGCGCGCTGCGGACGCCGGCGACCGCGCGGCGATGTTCGCGCTCGCCATGATGCGCATCGCCGGCCGCGGCGGTCCGGTCGACAAGGGCGAGGCGGTCAAGCTGATGGCGTCCGCCGCCAAGCTCGGCGAGCCCAAGGCGGCCTATAACCTCGCCCTGCTCTATCTCGACGGCCATACCCTGCCACAGGACGTCAAGCGTTCCGCCGAGCTGTTGCGCCAGGCCGCCGACGCCGGCCTGCCCGAAGCGCAATACGCGCTCGCGACCTTCTACAAGGAAGGCACCGGTGTGCCGAAGGACCCCGAAAGGGCGGTGCGTCTGCTTCAGGCCGCTTCGCTGACCGACAATGTCGACGCCGAGGTCGAATACGCCATCGCCCTGTTCAACGGCACCGGGACGCCGAAGAACCAGCCGGCGGCTGTCGCATTGCTCCGCAAGGCCTCCCGCCAGGGCAGCGCGATCGCGCAGAACCGCCTGGCCTGGGTGCTGATCAACGGCATGGGCACATCAGTGGACAAGGTCGAGGGCTTCAAATGGCACTTGGTGGCCAAGACCGCCGGCAAGGGCGATCCGGACCTCGACAAGCAATTGTCCGATCTGCCGGCCGAGGACCGGGCCAAGGCAGAGGCCGCGGCCAAGAAGTGGCTCGGGACCAAATGACTTGACCCAATGACTTGACGTAAGCGCCCTCGCAGGGCACCCCATCCTTCAAACAGGCGGCATTTCGCGCCATTCCCCCGATATCAAGACCGAAAGCTCATGCTGTATTCCGCCACTATCAACGTCATGGTCAAGGCGGCGCGCCGCGCCGGCCGCAGCCTCAAGCGCGATCTCGGAGAGATCGAGCATCTCCAAGTCTCGCTGAAGGGGCCGGCGAATTTCGTCTCGCTCGCCGACAAGCGCGCCGAGGAGATCCTCTACCAGGACCTCGCCAAGGCCCGGCCCGGCTACGGCTTCATCGGCGAGGAAGGCGGTACCCGCGAAGGCACCGACAAGAGCCACACCTGGATCGTCGACCCGCTCGACGGCACCACCAATTTC
The DNA here is from genome assembly GCF_024199845.1 of Bradyrhizobium sp. CCGB12. Classification (NCBI taxonomy): domain Bacteria; kingdom Pseudomonadati; phylum Pseudomonadota; class Alphaproteobacteria; order Hyphomicrobiales; family Nitrobacteraceae; genus Bradyrhizobium; species Bradyrhizobium sp. CCGB12. The sequence continues at coordinate 6,267,979 of NZ_JANADO010000001.1, forward strand.
CTGCACGGCATCCCGCAATTCGCGATCTCGATCGGCCTCGTCCGCGAGGGCACGGTGATCGCCGGCGTGATCTACAACCCCGCCAATGACGAGCTCTACATCGCCGAGCGCGGCAAGGGCGCCTTTCTCAACGACCAGCGCCTGCGCGTGGCCGGCCGCCGCCAGCTCAACGAGTGCGTGGTGGCCTGCGGCCTGCCCCATATCGGCCGCGGCGATCACGAGGAATTCCGCCGCGAGATGACGGCGATCCAGGACCGCGTCGCGGGCCTGCGCCGCTTCGGCGCCGCCTCGCTCGACCTCGCCTTCGTCGCCGCCGGCCGCCTCGACGGTTATTGGGAGCGCGATCTGCAATCCTGGGATATCGCCGCCGGAATGATCATGGTGAAGGAAGCAGGCGGTACCGTGAGCGACATCGCCACCCCGGGCGACGCGCTGGCGACGGGGCATGTGCTGTGCGGCAACGAGTTCGTGCACGGAGAACTGGCGAAGATTTTGCGGAAGTAGACGAGCCTCTCTCGCTTCGCTCCTCGCGAATCGTCGCCGCTGCCGCCACCTGACCACTTCTCAAATCGACGAATGGAGGCCGCTTGACCGCGGCCTCCGATATCATGCCGTTCTACGGGGCCTACCAAGCCACCCATTTGCGGCCGCGCCAGTAGCCGCGGCCTTCGTGCTCGCGGAACGCAAACTTCTCGCGCGGGCCCCAGTGCCAATTGTCTTCGTGAACGACGACCCCCGCTTCGTGAGGAAAGTCGTAGGCCTCATGCGTGTGCCAGCAGGTGTGGCCCTGACACACAATCGCCGCCGATGCGGTGAAGGTCGACATCATCAGCACTCCGGTGCCGACAACGGCAGCGGAAAGGATATTCTTCAGCATTTCTACGATTTCTCCGTGGAACCCCTAACCCGGCGTGCAAACAGCCTCGCCGGGATCTGGTTCCATCGGAGAGCGATGAGTTTTGTGAAGCTGTCGTAAGCTTCGCGAGGGACGGTTAGGGCTTCACCTGCGCCGGCGGCCCGTACGGCTCGCTCTCCTTCGCCGCCGCTGGCTCCCGATCCCCGCCCAGCACGCGTTGCACCGAGACGAAGAACACCGGCACCATCAAGAGCGCGAGGATCACCACCGCGATCATGCCGCCCATCACGATCGAGCCAAGCGCTTGCTGGCTGGCGCCGCCGGCGCCGTGGGCGATGGCCATCGGCAGCACGCCGCAGATGAAGGCGAGGCCGGTCATCAGGATCGGGCGGAAGCGCAGGCGGCAGGCCTCGATGGTGGCTTCCACCAGCGGCTTGCCCTCCTTGCGCAGATCTTTCGCGAACTCGATGATCAGGATCGCGTCCTTTGCCGCGAGGCCGATGATGGTGATCAGGCCGACGGTGAAGTAGACGTCGTTGGGCAGGCTCCGCAGCGTCGCTGCGACAACCGCGCCGACGATGCCAAGCGGCACGGTGAGCAGCACCGCGAGCGGAATGGTCCAGCTTTCATAGAGTGCGGCGAGGCACAGGAACACCACGAACACCGACAGTGCCAGCAGGAACGGCGCCTGCGAGCCCGAGAGCTTCTCCTGGAGCGACTGCCCGGTCCATTCATAGCCGAAGCCGCGCGGCAACCGGCCGGCAAGCCGCTCCATCTCGGCGATCGCATCGCCCGAGGTGAAGCCAGGCTTCGCTTCACCGGAGATGCGCACCGCCGGATAATAGTTGAAGCCGGCGATCTGCGTCGGCCCGCGCGCCCATTCTACGGTCGCAAAGGACGAGAACGGCACCAGCTGGCCGCGACTGTTCTTGACGTTGTAGTTGAGAATGTCCTCGGTCCGCATGCGGTCGCGGGCATCGGCCTGCACCACGACGCGCTGCATGCGGCCGCGGTTCGGGAAGTCGTTGATGTAATTCGAGCCGAGATTGGTCGAGATCGTGTTGTTGATGTCCTCGAAGGTGACGCCGAAGGCGCCGGCCTTCTCGCGGTCGATCACGAGATTGACCACGCCGGCCTCGGGCAGGCCTTCGATATAGACCTTCTGGAGCACGGCGCTGGCATTGGCCTCCGCGATCAACTGGTCGGCGGCGCTCATCAGCGCCGCATAGCCCTTCTGGCCGCGGTCCTGGAGGCGGAACGAGAAGCCCGAGGAATTGCCGAGATTGTCGATCGGCGGCGGCTGGAGCGCCGAGATCTTTGCATCGCGAATGGAAGACGACAAATCGCGGTTGATGTCGTTGACGATCGCCGCGGCGGAATCCTTCGGCCCGCGCTCCGACCAGTCCTTCAGCGTGATGAAGGCCTGCGCGGTGTTCATGCCCTGGCCGGAGAAGCTGAAGCCGGTGAGGAAGGTGACGTTGTCGACGCCCGGCCGTTGGGCCAGATATTTCTCCACCTTCTCGATCACCGCCTCGGTGCGGGCATAGGACGAGTCCGACGGCGTCTGCACGTCGGTGGTGACGAAGCCCTGGTCGTCGACGGGCAGGAAGCCGCCGGGCAGGTTGACGAACGCCCAGGACAGACCGACCAGCAATGCGACATAGACCAGCATCAGGCGGCCGGTGCGCTTCAGCGAGAAGCCGACGGTGCGCGAATAGCCTTCCTTGCCGCCTTCGAGCATGCGGTTGAACCAGCCGAACACGCCCCGCTTCGCGTGACCGTGACCGGCCGCGACGGGCTTGAGCAGGGTCGCACACAGCGCCGGCGTCAGCGATAGCGCGAGGAAGGCCGAGAAGCCGATCGCGGCGACCATGGTCACCGAGAACTGGCGGTAAATGATGCCGACCGAGCCGGGGAAGAACGCCATCGGCACGAACACCGCCATCAACACCAGGGTGATGCCGATGATGGCGCCGGTGATCTGCGACATCGCCTTGCGCGTCGCTTCCTTCGGCGGCAGGCCTTCCTCGGCCATGATGCGCTCGACGTTCTCGACCACGACGATGGCGTCGTCGACGAGGATGCCGACCGCGAGCACCATGGCGAACATCGAGAGCATGTTGATGGAGTAGCCGGCGAGCAGCAGCGCGGAACAGGCTCCGAGCAGCGCCACCGGCACCACGATGGTCGGAATGATGGTGTAGCGGATGTTCTGGAGGAACAGGAACATCACCACGAACACCAGCACCACGGCCTCGACGAGGGTCGACAGCACCTTCTTGATCGAGGCCTCGACCACGGGCGTGATGTTGTAGGGAATCTCATAGCTGATGTTGGCCGGGAAGAAGCGCGACAGCTCCTTCATCTTCTCCTCGACCGCGCTCGCGGTCGCCAGCGCATTGCCGGTCGGCGACATCAGCACCGAAAGGCCGGCGGTCGGCTTGCCGTCGAGGCGGGTGTTGAACTGGTAGCTGAGGCCGCCGACCTCGATGCGCGCGACGTCGCGCAGGCGCACGGTCGAACCGTCGGCGTTGGCGCGCAGGATGATGGCACCGAACTCGTCCGGGGACGAGAGCTGGCCCTTGACCAGCACCAGCGCCGAGGTGCGCTGGCTCGACGTCGACGGCTCGGCGCCGATGCTGCCGGAGGCGACCTGCGCATTCTGCGCGGAGATGGCCTTGTTGACGTCGTCGGCAGTCAGCCCATAGCCGACCAGCTTGGCCGGATCGACCCAGACGCGCAAGCTGCGCTCGGTCGAATAGAGCGTGGCGCGGCCGACGCCGGGAATGCGGCGAATCTCGCCCAGCACGTTGCGGATCATGAAGTCGCCGAGGCCGACCTCGTCGAGGCTGCCATCGGTCGAGTTCAGCGTGATGATCTGAAGCACCGCACTGGAGGCTTCCTCGATCAGGATGCCCTGCTGCATCACCGCGCGCGGCAGGCGCGCCTCGACGCGCTTGATGCGGTTCTGCACCTCGACTGAGGCGGCGCTGGTATCAGTGCCCGGCTGGAAATTGGCGATGATCTCGACCTGGCCGAGCGAATCGCTGGTCGATTCGAAATTGAGGATACCGGAGGCGCCGTTGAGCTCCTCCTCGATCAGCCGCGTGACGCTGTTGTAGAGGTTTTCCGGCGAGGCGCCGGGATAGCTGGTCGAGACCGAGATCGAGGGCGGCGCGATGATCGGATATTGCGCGATCGGCAGCAGAGGTACCGAAATCGCACCGATCAAGCAGATGAATAGCGCGACCACCCAGGCGAAGATCGGCCTGTCGATGAAGAAACTCGGCATGGCGCGTTACCGCGTGAGCTTCTGGGCGTGCCGGTTATCCGCGGTCGCATCCGCTTCCGACCAGGATTGCGGTTTGACCTTGTCGCCGGCGGCGAACCTCTGGAAGCCTTCGACCACGACCTTGTCACCGGCCTTCAGGCCTTCGGTGATGAACCAGAGCCCGTCCTGCACCGAGCCGGTGCGCACCGCCTGCACGGCGATGTGGTTGTCGTCCTTGACGACGAACACTTCGCTGCCGCCGCCGCCATTGCGCTGGATCGCCTGCTGCGGCAGCGCGATCGCGTCGGAATCGAGCCCCTGGTCGATGCGGACGCGGACATACATGCCCGGCAGGAGCTCACGCTTGGGATTGGGGAACTCGCCGCGCAGCGTCACCTGTCCGGTGTAGGCATCGACCTTGGCATCGGAGAACAGCAGCTTGCCGTCGAGTGCATAGGTGGTGTTGTCGTCGAGCACGAGGCGCACCTTGGCGGCGTCGGCCGCGATCCGCTCGAGATCGCCGGTTTCGAAAGCGCGGCGGAGTTGGTTGAGTTCGGTCACCGACTGGGTGAAATCGGCATAGATCGGATCGAGCTGCTGGATGCTGGCCAGATTGGTCTCGTTCTGCACCACGAGCGCGCCCTCGCTGACGAGAGCCGCACCGACGACGCCGTCGATCGGCGCCCGCACGGTCGCATAGTCGAGATTGAGCTTTGCACGCGCGAGTTCCGCCTTGCGGCCTTCGACCTCGGCATGCGCCTGCCGCTCGGCCGCGATCGCTTTTTCGTTCTCGGCTTCCGGAGCTACCCGATCCTTGGTGAGGGTGGCAATGCGGTGCGCCTGCTGCTTGGCCTGCATGAGGGCGGCCTCGGCCTTGGCGACCGCGGCCTCGTTGGCCAACACCTCGACCTCGAACGGACGCGGATCGATGCGGTAGAGCGGATCGCCCGCCTTCACCTCGCTACCCTGGCGGAACAAGCGCTCGACCACGATGCCGGAGACACGCGGCCGCACGTCGGAGACGCGCGTCGGCGCGATGCGGCCCGGCAGTTCCCGCACCACGGCGCGCGATTGCGGCTTGACGATCACGATGCTGACGTCGGGGGCGGTCGGCGGAGCGGTGGATACGGCGGAGCTGGACTCGTCGCAGCCGGCCAACAGCGGCGCTAAGGCCGCGAGCATCATTGCAACGCATGCCGATCGCGCACGAAGTCCTGACATGAAGTGGGGTGCCCCGAGGTTGTTGAAACTGATCACGCTCCGCGCGTGGCCCGTTCTGGGCCGTTTTGCACGCGAGTCACGTCGTCAAAATAGAATGCACCTGCTGCTATGCAACACATGGCGCGGGCGGCTCAATGTCACACGACTTATCGCGTTGAATATTGAGGGTTTTTGTGGACTCACTCGATTGTGAGTCGGGTTCCATCGCGGCGTGCTGCGACAGAAGATCGCAATTACTCGGCAGCCTTCATCCTGTAGTGGCTGACGCCCCATTCGGTTCCATCGGCATAGCCGAACAGGCCCGAGGTCGCGAGGAGGAACCAGCGCCAGCGCCGCATCCAAAGCGCGGTCTCCTCGCCATGGACCTTGCGCAAGGACGCCTCGATGGCGTCGCGATGCGCATCGAAGTTCGCAAGCCAGTCGTTCGCGGTGTGTTGGTAGTGCGTGCCGCTCCAGCACCATTCCTTCTCGATTGCGAAGATGTCGTCGAATTGCCTGACGAGATGATGGCTCGGCATCAATCCGCCCGTGAAAACGTGCTGCGCGATCCAGTCGTCGCGATTGGCCCGGTCGAACAGATGGGAGCCGGAGCGATGCGAGACCACATGCATGAAGAAGCGCCCCTCGGGTGCGAGCCAGGCGCGCAGGCGCGTCATCAGCTTGCGCCAGTTCATCATGTGCTCGAACGTTTCCACCGAGACGATGCGGTCGAACTGGCCCTCGGGCGCGAACACGTTCATGTCGGCGGTGACGACACGCAGGTTCAAGAGCCCGCGCCGCCGCGCCTCTTCCTCGATATGAGCGCGCTGCGCCTGCGAGGCCGATACCGCCGTCACCTTCGCGTGCGGAAACTGCCGCGCCATCCACAGCGACAGCGAGCCCCAGCCGCAGCCGAGCTCGAGGATGGTCTGCCCGTCGGCGAGACCGGCATGCTCGACGGTCTGGCGCAGCGCCTCCTCCTCCGCCTCCTGCAAGGTGGTCGCATCGGTCTTGTAGAAACAGCACGAATATCTGAGGTTGGGACCGAGCACCTGCGCGAAGAACGAAGCGGGCACCTCGTCATGCCTGGTGCCGGCAGCGTCCTCGGCGATCGGCCGCAGCATCATCCGCCCGGCGAAGGCGGCATCGTCGGCCGCCCCCAGCGTGGACAGGCGCGTTACCGAGCGCGAGCACAGGCGCTGGATCGCGGCCCGGATCACCACGTCCGGCAACGGCACGCGTTCGGCAGTCCCGATGATCGCGGAAACAACGCTCATGCGGCCCCCGAATGGCGAGCTTTTGCAGACACCTTGCCTATCAAAGCGCTGATTCCGGTCCGGGTTCCCCAGGCACTTGCCGAAATCGGCGCATCCGGCGCTTTTTTTGGGCTGGCGCTGTGCCATAGTGCGCCCGCAAGCAAGCTTTCGTAATGGATGATTCCGGCCATGAAGCCAGGCACTTCGCCCCGCTCCCCCATGGATATCGAGTATACCAAACTGTCCTCGCCCAGCGTCTTCCTGGTGCGGATGCTGGTATTCCTGGTGCTGTGCGCGCTGGTGGGCGTGGTGCTCTACAAGCAGATCATCCAGGCCTTCTTCGCCAATCCCGGGCTCAACGCCCTGATCGGGGCGGTCCTGTTCATCGGCATCGTGCTGGCCTTCCGCCAGGTGATCCGGCTCTATCCCGAGGTCTCCTGGGTCAATAATTTCCGCATTGCCGATCCCGGCCTGGCGCCGGCGCGGCACCCGAAGCTGTTGGCACCGATGGCGGCGATCCTCGGCGGCGAGCGCTCCGGGCGGATGACGATCACCCAGACCACGATGCGGCACCTGCTCGATTCGATCGCAACCCGCCTGGACGAGGCCCGCGACATCTCGCGCTACATGACCGGCCTGTTGGTCTTCCTCGGCCTGCTCGGCACCTTCTGGGGCCTGATCGAGACGGTCGGCTCGGTCGGCAAGGTGATCGACGGGCTCAAGGTCGGCGGCGATTCCGGCGCGCTGTTCGACACGCTCAAGGAGGGCCTCGCCGCCCCGCTCGGCGGCATGGGCATCTCGTTCTCCAGCTCGCTGTTCGGCCTCGCCGGCTCGCTGATCCTCGGCTTCCTCGACCTGCAATCGAGCCAGGCGCAGAACCGCTTCTACACCGACCTGGAGGACTGGCTCGCCACCACCGTGCGCGAATATGGCAGCGGCGAGGTTGCGGTCGCGGCCGGTGGTGGTGGCGGCGGCGTTGCCAGCGGCGAGCTTCAGGCGGCGGTCGAGCGGCTGCGCTCCGTGCTCGAGGAAGGCAGCGGCAGCCGCGGCACCACCGCGGCGATGGCGAGTCTTGCCGAAGCCATTCAGGCGCTGGTCTCGCACATGCGGACCGAGCAGCAGATGATCCGCGAATGGGCCGACGGCCAGGGCGAGCAGAACCGCGAGATCCGGCGCCTGCTGGAGCGGATTGCGCGCCAGCCCGAGAAGAGTTGAGCAGCTAATACGGAGAGGCGATCATGGCTCTTGCCCGCGCCCGCCGCAGCGACGGCGCCTTCAACTACTGGCCCGGCTTCGTCGACGCGCTGTCGACGCTTGTGCTGTCGATCGTGTTCCTGCTGTCCGTGTTCCTGGTCGTTCAGTTCTTCCTGTCGCAGGAGGTCACCGGCAAGGACAAGGCGCTGGAGCAGCTCAACGCCAAGATCGCGCAGCTCAACGAGCTCTTGTCGCTGGAGAAGCTCGGCAAGCTGACGCTCGACGACCAGGTCTCGCAATTGAAAGCGGGCCTCGCTTCGGCCGAGACCGAGCGCGACCGCATCAAGGGCCTCTATGACGGGCTTGCCGCCGCAGGCAACGACGCGCAAGGCAAGACCTCCGAGCTCGGCAAGGCGCTGGATTCGGAGAAAGCGGTCTCGGCACGGGCGCTGGCGCAGATCGAGGTGCTGAACCAGCAGATCAGCGCGCTGCGCCGGCAACTCGCCGCGCTGGAAGAGGCGCTCGATGCCTCCGAGAAGCGCGACAAGGAATCGCAGAACCGCATCGCCGATCTGGGGTCTCGCCTGAACGTCGCATTGGCGCAGCGGGTGCAGGAATTGTCGCGCTACCGCTCGGAGTTCTTCGGCCGCCTGCGCGCCATCCTCGGCAACCGCCCCGACATCCGCATCGTCGGCGACCGCTTCGTGTTCCAGTCCGAAGTGTTCTTCGACACCGGACAGGCGACCTTGCTGCCCGAGGGTCGCGCCGAGCTCGACACTTTGGCGACCGCGCTGATCGAGCTCGACAAGAAGATCCCGAACGAAATTCCCTGGGTGCTGCGCGTCGACGGTCACACCGATTTGCGCCCGGTCAATGGCCCGAACTTCAAGTCGAACTGGGACCTGTCCGCCGCCCGCTCCATCTCGGTGGTGCAGTACCTGATCTCGCTGGGCGTGCCGGCCCAGCGGCTGGTCGCCGCCGGCTTCGGCGAATTCCAGCCGCTCGATCCCGGCAACACCGAGGAAGCCTACAAGCGCAACCGCCGCATCGAGCTGAAGCTGACGGAGCGGTAGTGAGCGCCCTCCACCTCCGCCCCTACCGCGCCGAGGACGAGGCTGCCGCGATCGACCTCTGGCATCGCACCTGGCAGCAGGCCTACCCGCAGATCGACTTTGCCGCGCGGCTGGAATGGTGGCGCGAGCGCTGGCTGAGGGATCTGGTGCCGAAGGCGTCCATCATCGTCGCCGAACAGGATGGCGCCCTCACCGGCTTCGTCACCATCGACGGTGACGGTTATCTCGACCAGCTCGTGGTCGATCCCGCCCATTGGGGCTCGGACGCCGCAAGGCTGCTGGTGAACGAGGCCAAGCGGCTGTCGCCATCAGGCGTCACGCTGCTCGTCAACAAGGACAACGCCCGCGCCATCCGCTTCTACGAGCGCAACGGCTTTGCCCATGCCGGCGACGATGTGAACCCGACCTCGGGGCGGCCGGTGCTGAAGATGATGTGGCGGGCGTGAGGCCCCTCACGCCCCCTCGAACTGCAGCCGCGCCAGCCTCGCATACAGCCCGTTCACCGCCACGAGCTCGGCATGCGTGCCCTGCTCGACGATCCTGCCCTGATCCATCACCAGGATGCGGTCGCAGGACAGCACGGTGGCGAGGCGATGTGCGATCACCAGCGTGGTGCGATGGCGCATCAGCTCTTCCAGCGCGGTCTGCACCAGCGTCTCGCTTTCGGCATCGAGCGCAGAGGTGGCTTCATCGAGCAACAGCAGCGGCGCATCGCGCAGGATGGCGCGGGCGATGGCGATGCGCTGGCGCTGGCCGCCGGAGAGCGTCACGCCGCGCTCGCCGAGCGCCGTCTCGAAGCCCTCGGGCAGGCGGCGGATGAATTCGGCGGCATGCGCGAGCTCGGCCGCGCGCTCGACCTCGGCATCGGTCGCATCCGGCCGGCCGAAGCGGATGTTCTCGCGGGCGCTCGCCGCGAACACGTTCGACTCCTGCGACACCAGCGCAATGCGGGAGCGGACATCGCGCGGGTCAGCGGATCTGACCGGCACGCCATCGAGCGCGACCGTCCCGCTGCGCGGATCGTAGAAGCGCAGCAGCAGATGAAAGATCGTGCTCTTGCCGGCGCCGGAGGGGCCGACGATCGCGACCTTCTCGCCGGGGCGCACCGTGAAGGAGACGGCATCGAGCACGTTGACGTCGCGCCGCGCCGGATAGGCGAAGCTGACCCGATCGAAGCCGACCTCGCCGCGCGCCGGCGCCGGCAGCGCGCGCGGTGACGCGGGCGCGGCGATCTCGGACGTCACATGCAGGATCTCGAACAGGCGCTCGGCCGCGCCGGAAGCCGCCGAAACCTCGCCCCAGACCTCGCTGAGCTGACCGAGGCCCGCGGCGGCGAACACCGCGTAAAGCACGAACTGGCCGAGCCGGCCCGGCGTGATCGCGCCGATGAGCACGTCATGCGAGCCGATCCAGAGGATCGCGACCACGCTTGCGAACACGATGAAGATGATGATGGCCGTGAGCACCGCACGGGCCTGCGTCGAAGTGCGCGCCGCCTCATAGGCCTGCTCGACATCGCTGCCGAAGCGCTTCTCGGCGAACTGCTCGCTGGTATAGGCCTGCACGGTGCGGATCGCGCCGACCAGCTCGCCTGCATAGGCAGAGGCGTCGGCGAGCGTGTCCTGCGCGTTGCGCGACAGACGCCGCACCCAGCGTCCGAACGCGACCAGCGGCAGCACGATCAGGGGGATGGCCAGCAGCACGAAGCCCGACAATTTCGGGCTGGTGATCACCATCATCGCGGCGGCGCCGAGGAACATCATGAGATTGCGCAGCGCGATCGAGACCGAGGCGCCGACGGCGGATTTGATCTGGGTGGTGTCGGCGGTGAGCCGCGAGATCAGCTCGCCGCTGCGCGCGGAATCGAAGAAGGCCGGCGAGAGCGACAACAGATGCCCGAAGACGTCACGCCTGAGATCGGCGACGATGCGCTCGCCGATCGTCATCACGAGGTAGTAGCGCGCGGCGCTCGCCAGCGCGAGCACGGCCACGACCGCGAGCATCACCGAGAAGTAGCTGTTGATCAGCTGGATGCCCTCGGGCGTCAGGCCGAAATCGATCATCCTGCGCACCGCGACCGGCACCAGCAGCGTGGTCAGTGCCGCGATCGTGAGCGCGACGAAGGCCAGCGCCGCCCGGCCACGATAGCGGCTGACATAGGGGAGGAGCGCAAGCAGCGGCCGCAGCTTGGCGCGGCCCTTGGCCGGCTGCTCGATCAGCTCGGCCTCGATCGACGGGGTGTCCGCGGAGTTCATTTCAGGCGGATCGACATACCGGTCATCAACCCGTTCCACTGCGCTCATGAGATCCGACCCATTGCATTCGTTCGCTCCCAATAGGCCGGCGCAACGGCAGTGGCAAATCCGGGATGTCCCTGAGGGGGCAAGCCCGGTTCACCCAGCCGGAATGGCTTGTTTTGCGAGGTTTCGTGAGGTATAGAGCCGGCCAAATCCGTCATTCGCTAGCCACCCAGAAGGCGCCGGGGCGCCGAGGAATTGCCATGAAAGCCGAAATTCACCCGAACTATCATACAATTACCGTCGTCATGACTGATGGAACCGAGTATCAGACCCGCTCCACCTGGGGCAAGGAAGGCGACAAGCTGAACCTCGACATCGACCCGAAGTCGCATCCGGCCTGGACCGGCGGCAACGCCCAGATCATGGACCGCGGCGGCCGCGTTTCGCGCTTCCAGAAGAAGTTTTCGGGCTTTCTCAAAAAGGATTGATCCGGCCGCAAGGCTGTGACGAAAAACGCCCCTGGGAGACCAGGGGCGTTTTTGTTTTTGGGCTCTCGTCATTGCGAGGAGCACTTGCGACGAAGCAATCCAGACTGCCTCTGCGGAGACCTTCTGGATTGCTTCGCTTCGCTCGCAATTGTGCAAGTTCACTAATTCGCTGATCGAATGGTTTAGGTCTGGGCCTCGGCAAATTCCTTCGGTGTCTTGCCGCCGAGGGCCTGATGGGGCCTGAAGTTATTGTAGTAGATCACGTACTCGAACAGCTCGTTGGCGAAGTGGTCTAGGTTATCGAAGGTTGCGCCTTCGATGACGTCGTCGTCCAGGGTTCGCCAGAAGCGTTCGACCTTGCCGTTGGTCTGCGGCCGGTAGGGTCTGGTGTAGCGATGCTTGATGCCGAGCTCGATCAGCATGGCCTCGAAGGGATGCTCTTCAGGCGTGTTGCGGGATGCGAACTCCGCGCCGTTGTCGGACAGGATCTCGGCAAACTGGATCCCATAGGTGACGTTGAGCGTGTTGATCATCTTCAAGGTCTTAAACATGACCGGCAGGGCCTTTTTTGAAGTCAGCACCTCGGCCCAGGCCAGGCGCGAGCAACTGTCGACCAGGCTGACGATAAAGGCGGGGCTTGAGGGGGGCGCCAGGAACATGTCGCGGGACAGCTGGTGCAGGTCGACATGGCCGAGCTCGCCGATCTTGTCCTTGATAATACGACGTTTCTCCTCGCGCATCGTCGGGGTGCGGCGGTTGAGCTGATTGCGTTTGAAGACCCGGTAGATGGTCGAGAGCGACGGTACCGTATCTCGCCGTTCGCGCAAGGCAGCGTGGACCTCGTACCGGTTCATGCCGCGCGTTCGGCAAGCAACGATCTCCGCCTCGATGCCTTGCGGCTCGCGGCGCTCGCGCCACTTCGGTCCGCGGCGTTGCGGCAACAGGTCAGCCTCCGCGCCGCTCCGCAGGTAGCGGTTGTAGTACTTCCGGAAGGTCTGCGAGCAGGTGCCGTGGTGCTTGTAGAAGTCTCCCACCCGGCGGAACGTCGCCGACCGCCCGGCCTTCACCTCCTCATACTCGGCGATCAGGAACCGCCACTTCTGAAGATAATTCCGCTCAATCGTCCGGTCGAAGCTGTTGTCGCGCATCGGATCCTCCACGCTGGGAACGGATTCGATCAGCGAATTAGTGAACTTGCACAGCAATGACGGGAGGATCGACCTTACCGCTCGAACGCCGCTTTCAGCGCGTTGAGGTGCGGCACCAGCGGATTGCCGATTGCGACGTGCTCGGCGGGCGGGGTGTGGATCGTGGTGTCGAGGCGGCGCACGCGGGTCTGAAGGCTCATCGAGCGGTGGATCAGGTCCTGCAACTGCGACGGCAGCTTCTCGACGGTGTCGGCGGGGCCGGGATCGGCGGCGGTGAGCTTGACCTTGGTCTTCTCGCGGTTGGCCTGGCTCAGCGTCATCTCGCCTTCCTTCACCGCGCGGTGCAGCAGCAGCCACGAAGCGAGCTGCATCAGGCGCGTGGTGAGACGCATGCTCTCGGTCGCATAAGTCAGGCTGACGGCGCGGTCGAGCGCCTTGGCTTCGGTGCGGCCGGCGCCGTCGAGATAGGCCGCGGTCTCTTCGACGAGGTCCATGCCCTCACGGAACAGGACGCCGAACGCCGCAGAATTGGTGAATCGCTCGCTGAGCTGAACGAGAGCGCCTTCGACCTGCAAACGTTCCATGGTTAACGCCCCTTACGCAACTGTTTAACTGTCCGGCTTGGCGCCGGCTTATGATGAACAAATCATTGCGCGCTGGGAGCGCGGAGTCCAGTGACAAGCGCGGATATGGTTTCCGCGGGTCATTCCTCGGAATTCAACCGCAACGAGACGCAAAAAAGAGCCGCCGGAGACCGGCGGCTTTGAAAGTTGATAACAGGGAGGCGTCAAACAGAGTGGACAGGAGCCACTCGGTGTCCAAACGAGGACAGTTCCAGTCATAAACCCGAAAGCTTAACCGACCGTAAACGAGCTAATTTTTTGAGAGTTCGTTAGCTATGTCGGTCAGTGGCCGAGTGGGGCGTGGAACAAACTCGGTGCTGGGGGGCAAAAGACTTACTCCTCATGGTGAGGAGCGCGCTCCTTGCGCGCGTCTCGAACCATGCAGGCCCCGCTCTCGCCCGCGGCCATCCTTCGAGACGACCGCTGCGCGGTCGCCTCAGGATGAGGACCGTACATGCGCCCGGCTTCAATCCAGCGTCATCGACTACGACTTGAAAAAGCTGTTCGCCGCATCGCGCGAGGCGCGCTTCTTGGTGGCGGCTTCTTCCAGCCTTGCGATCTCGGTCTTGAGCAGGGTGACGCGCTCGGTCAGCTCCTCCACCGACAAGAGTGAGAGATCCTGTCCGATGTCATGGCTGATCTTCTTGCGCGGGCGGTCGTCGTCTTCCGTCGGCATCGTCGTTACCTCCTGCGTTCGTGTAGACCAAACGGGCTTGAGCGGTTGCCAGCGTGGACCGCGCTGGCTAAGCAATGGCCTCGTTTCTCCCGCACCTTTGCTCAAGGACACATCATGGACAAGCTGCCCGCGCAAATGACCGTGGTCGCCATCTCCAAGCCTGGCGGACCGGAGGTGCTGGTGCCGGAACAACGCACCGTGCCGCAGCCCGGTCCCGACGAGATCCTGGTCAAGGTCGAGGCCGCGGGCGTCAACCGACCCGACGTCGCGCAGCGCTCCGGCGCCTATCCGCCGCCGCCCGGCGCCAGCGACTTGCCCGGCCTTGAGATTGCGGGCGAAGTGGTCGCCGTCGGCAGCAATGCCAAGCGGCACAAGATCGGTGACAAGGTGATGTCGCTCGTCGCCGGCGGCGGCTATGCGCAATACTGCATCGCCCAGGACGCCCAGGCCATGAACGTGCCGCCGTCGCTGTCGATCAAGGAAGCCGGCGCGCTGCCGGAAACCCTGATGACGGTCTGGCACAACGTGTTCGAGCGCGGCGGTCTCAAGGCCGGCGAGACGCTGCTGATCCATGGCGGCTCCTCCGGCATCGGCACCATGGCGATCCAGCTTGCGAAAGCGTTCGGCGCAAAGGTGATCGTCACCGTGGGATCGCAGGACAAGATCGATGCCTGCCTCAAATTGGGCGCCGACCGCGCCATCAACTACAAGAGCGAAGACTTCGTCGCCGTGGTCAAGGAAGAGACCGACAAGGTCGGCGCCAATCTGATCCTCGACATGGTCGCCGGCGACTATGTCGACCGCAACTATGACGCCGCCGCTGTGGACGGCCGCATCGTGCAGATCGCGACCCTCAACGGCCCCAAGGTCAACGTCAACATCGCCAAGGTGATGGTGAAGCGCTTGACCCATACCGGCTCGACGCTGCGCCCCCGTAGTAATGCGGACAAGGCGGCGATGGTGGCCGCGATCGAGGCGAAAGTGATGCCGCTTCTGCGCGAAGGCCGCGTCAAGCCGCTGATGGACAGCAGTTTCCCGCTGGAAAAGGCATCCGACGCGCACCGGCGCATGGAGACGAGCGCACATATTGGCAAAATTGTGTTGGAGGTATAGGCCGCTGGCCCAGCCACCAAGGCGGAAACCCTTTGATTTTCCTCGCTTTCGTGGCATCTATCGCGGCGCACCGAACCAATTCCGTTCGGTTGTGAAATCGCCTCCTAGAATCGTCTTGCACTCGAAGTTTGCGTCGAACGCGGAGAACTGACCTTGCGTCTGCTCAGGTGCCTCGCGCCCATCGCGCTGGGCCTCATGATGCTCGTTGCCGCGTCCCCTGCACGCGCGCTCGACGCTGTCAGCGTTCGCAGTGACGCGCCCGCGATCGACCTCACCGGTGTGCTCGAGCATCAGCGCAGCGACGCCGACCGCATCCAGGTCTCCACCGCGCCCGGCACCGACGGCATCGTCCGCCGCATCGAGGTGCGCGCCCGTGAAGGCGGCCAGAACTGGGTGGTGTTCGCGCTCGCCAACAATACCGACGATCAGCTCGACCGCCTGATCGTCGCCCCGCATTACCGCATCGTCTCGTCGGGCCTGCTCTGGCCCGACCTCGGCCTGTCGCGCATCGCGACCATCACCCCGTCGATCGGCGACCGTCCGGAGCGCCAGGAGAGCGCAACGGCCGACGTGTTCCGCATCACGCTCGATCCCGGCGCCGTCGTCACCTTCGTCGCGGAGCTGCGCACCGACAAGCTGCCGCAGCTCTATCTGTGGGAGCCGGAAGCCTACAAGGACAAGGTCAACTCGTTCACGCTCTATCAGGGCATCGTGATCGGCATCTCCGGCTTGCTCGCGCTGGTGCTGACCATCCTGTTCGTGGTGAAGGGAAGCATCATGTTCCCGGCCGCCGCGGCGCTGGCCTGGGCGGTGCTGGTCTATATCGGCGTCGATTTCGGCTTCTGGGGCAAGGTGCTCGACATGTCGAACAACGCCGAGCGCATCTGGCGCGCGGCGGGTGAAGCGATCCTGGCGGCGACGTTGTTGGTGTTCCTGTTCGCCTATCTCAACCTCAGTCGATGGCATGTGCGCTATTCGCACATCACGGTGCTCTGGCTGCTCTTCCTCGGGGCCCTGGTTGCTCTGGCGCTGTTCGATCCGGCCGTCGCCTCCGGCATCGCCCGCATGTCGCTGGTGCTGATCGCCTTTGCCGGCTTTGCGCTGATCGTCTATCTCTCCACCCACGGCTTCGACCGCGCGGTGCTGCTGATCCCGACCTGGTTCCTGCTGGTGGTCTGGGTGGTCGCGGCCGGCATGACGGTCGCGGGCTCCGTCACCAACGACATCGTCGGCCCTGCGCTGCTCGGCGGCCTCGTGCTGATCGTGATGCTGATCGGTTTCACGGTGATGCAGCACGCCTTTGCCGGCGGTAGCGCCAGCACCGGCGTCGTCTCCGACATCGAGCGGCGCGCGCTGGCGCTGGCCGGCTCGGGCGATCTGATCTGGGACTGGGACGTGTCCGCCGACAAGGTCTTCACCAGCCCGGAGACCGAGGCCCTGCTCGGCCTCAAGCGCGGCACGCTGGAAGGCCCGGCCGCCTCCTGGCTCGAGGTGCTGCATCCGCTCGACCAGGACCGTTTCCGCGCCGCGCTCGACAGCGTGCTCGACCAGCGCCGCGGCCGCCTGGTGCAGGATTTCCGCCTGCGCACGCCGGACGGTCACTTCATGTGGTTCGCACTCAAGGCGCGCCCGGTGGTCGGCTCCGACGGCGAGGTCTCGCGCGTGGTCGGCACCCTCACCGACGTCACCGAGCTGCGCAACGCGGAAGAACGCCTGCTGCACGATTCCGTGCATGACAATCTCACCGGCCTGCCCAACCGCAAACTGTTCATGGACCGGCTGGGCGCGGTCGCGCATTTCGCCAAGAGCATGCCGACGCTGCGGCCCACGCTGATGGTGATCGACCTCGACCGCTTCAAGCAGGTCAACGATTCCGTCGGCATCGCGGTCGGCGATTCCATCCTGCTGACGCTCGCCCGCCGCCTCACCCGCATCCTCAAGCCGCAGGACACGCTGGCGCGGCTCGCCGGCGACCAGTTCGGCCTGATCCTGCTGTCGGAGCAGGACCCGGCCCGCATCACCGCCTTCGCCGAGACCATCCGCAAGACCATCCGCGCGCCGATCGCCTTCAACGACCGCGAAATCTTCCTGACCGCCTCGATCGGCCTCGCGCTTTCCGATCCGCAAGTTCAGCTCACGGACGAGATCATCAAGGACGCCGAGCTTGCGATGTATCACTCCAAGCGCATCGGCGGCGACCGCATCGACGTCTACAAGCCGGCGATGCGCGCGCGGAAGACCGACCGCCTGACGCTGGAGAGCGAATTGCGCCGCGCCATCGAGCGGCAGGAGATCACGATCCTGTATCAGCCGATCGTGCGGCTGGAGGATCGCTCGATCGCCGGCTTCGAGGCCCTGGCTCGCTGGGATCATCCGAAGCTCGGACGCATGGCGCCGTCGGAGTTCATCACCATTGCGGAAGAGACCGGCCTGATCATCGACCTCGGCATGTTCGTGCTCGACCAGACCGCAAAGCAGCTCTCGGTGTGGCAGCGTGCGATGCGCTCGCGCGATCCGATCTTCGCCTCCGTCAACGTGTCGTCACGGCAATTGCTGCGCCACGACCTGATCCACGACATCCGCACCGTGCTGTCGCGCTCCTCGGTCGCCCGCGGCACGCTGAAGCTGGAATTGACGGAATCGCTGGTGATGGAGAATCCGGAGCACGCGGCGCAGATGCTGACGCGGATCCGCGAGCTCGGCACCGGGCTCTCGCTCGACGATTTCGGCACCGGCCATTCCTCGCTCGCCTATCTGCAGCGCTTCCCGTTCGATACCATCAAGATCGACCAGTCGTTCGTGCGCACCACCAACCGCGGCACCCGCCCGGTGATCCTGAAGTCGATCATCGCGCTCGCGCACGACCTCGGCATGGACGTCGTGGCCGAAGGCGCCGAGACCGATTCCGATGCGGTCGAGCTCTACCAGATGGGCTGCGAATACGCGCAAGGCTTTGCCTTCGGCGAGCCGATGGACGCCGATGCCGCGATGCGCCTGCTGACGGAAGTACGGCTGGAAGCGGCGAGTTAGGCACTTTCCCCCTCCACCTTTTGAAGGTCCGTGCGCGAAGCGAGCGGAGTGCCACACCGGCCGCTGATGCCGGGCTTGATCCAGATCAATGGGCCCTTCTCGACCGCTCCCAAAGATGGCAAGCGGCATTTGATCCGGAACGGCGTCGTCATCGAGCTCACCAGGCTCGCCGCTGTCGTTCTCGGAATGAGCGGACCACGCGCGTCTTTCTCGGGAGAAACGAATGACCCGGCACCTGTTCTACGCGATTACCCTCATCGGCACCGGCGTGTTCCTCGCTTCATCGGCCGAAGCAGTGACGCTCGCACGATGCGAGGATCGAGGAGCAAATTGCATCGGCACATGTGCCGACTACACCGGCGGGGCCGGTGACGTTCGGGGGCGCCAGAACACATGTGTTCGCGCCTGCGACCGGCAGACGACCAGATGCCTGATACGAGCACATGCCGCTGACGATCGCTGGCCCCATAATCGCCAATGAAGGCCGTGGTTCTACGCGTGGCTGACGGCCCCCTTCTCGCGCTTGCGGCGCACCGCGCCCAGTTGACCTAATCTGGCTTCCGTCGCAGCCCGGCAACCAAACAAAACCCCGCCAGCAGCGAGATCGCGGCGAGACCGCCCCAGACCATTCCGGCCTGCTCGAGATAGACGTCCTGCGAGACCGGATCGTAGCAGCGGCCGAGTTCGTTGAAGCAGTCGCGCCAGCGCCAGTAGCGGGCCTCGAAGGCGAGCGCGAACAGCACGCCTGATCCGATCAGGGCCGCGCCCAAAATGGCCCTCAACCAGCGCAGAGGCATCCGCTATCTCACCTGCGCTGGGATTTCTTCTTCCTGAACCGCACGCTCTGGCCATCCGGCATCCGCGTCGCCACGAAGCCGGCGGCAAGGCAGGCTTCGCGTTGCGGCATCTGGATGTCGGGGCTGCGCAGGCTGTCCCACCAGGAGGCACGATGCGCCGCGCGCGGCAGGGCCGCGCCGATGATCTCCTCGATCTGCTCGAAGCTCAGCACGAACTCGTCCTGCTTAT
This sequence comes from Bradyrhizobium sp. CCGB12, assembly GCF_024199845.1. NCBI lineage: Bacteria > Pseudomonadati > Pseudomonadota > Alphaproteobacteria > Hyphomicrobiales > Nitrobacteraceae > Bradyrhizobium > Bradyrhizobium sp. CCGB12. Next base: position 6,287,173 of record NZ_JANADO010000001.1, read on the forward strand.
GCCGCATCAGATAGTCGCGCAACGCGTGGTAGTCGTTCACAATCGTCCTCTCGTCCCGCTCACATGAGGCTGCCCAAAACCGTGCACCACATAAACCGTTTCTTAACTCATTGCGGCAGCGCCGTCCCGCCTTAAACACTACGCAAGCTTTCGGGCGCATCCAGTAAGATCAGGAGCGAGCGATGCTGTCTGGATGGCGCGAAGTCACGGCCCGCCGGCCGTGGCGGATTTCGGCGAGGCTGCTGATCATCTCGTCCGTGGTGACGGTGATCGGCTTCTCCGCCATTTGCGTCAACGTGATGCTCGACATGCGCCGCGGCGAGGAGGCGCTCGCCCGCCAGACGCTGGAGAATCTGGCGACGTCCATCGAGTCCGACATCAGCCGCAACATCGAGATCTACGATCTGGCGCTGAAGGCGGTCGCCAGCAACATGCTGCTGCCCGAGCTCGGGACGGTTTCCAAACCGATCCGCCACCTGATCCTGTTCGATCATGCGACGACCGCCAGGCATTTCGGCGCCATCCAGGTGTTCGACGCCGAGGGCCGGCTGACCATCGACGCCTCCACGCTCGATCCCCTGCCGGAGGACCGGAGCGATGAGGATTACTTCAGGGTTCACCGCGACAATCCCGGGGTCGGACTCTTCATCAGCCGTCCCATGCTGTTTCGCGGCGCCTATTCCATCGTGCTGAGCCGGCGCATCAGCGACGCGGACGGTGGCTTCATGGGCGTCGTCACCGGCTCGATCCGCTTCAGCTATTTCCACGAATTGTTCGAGCGGCTGAACCTCGATCCCGACGACACCATCACCGTGCTCAAGCGCGACCGCACCATCATGATGCGGCGGCCGTTCGATCTCGACGTCATCGGCAAGAACCTGGCCGACCGCCGGAGCTGGAAGGCCGACAATCTCCAGGTCGGCGGATCCTACGCCGGCCAGGGTCCGGTGGACCCGACCCCGCGCCTCTACGTGCGCAGCACAGGCACCGGCCCGATGTTCGTGGTGGCAGGCAAGCCGCTGAACGCCGTATTCGAGCTGTGGCAGAGAGAAGCCTATCGCATCGGCGCCGTAGTGCTCGCACTCATCCTGTTCATGCTGGCCTCGACGCTGGTGCTCGCGCGCGAGATCGGCCGGCGCGCCGAAGCCGAGCGCAAGCTCGAGGAGATGGCGACGACGGACGCGCTCACCGGCTTGAGGAACCGCCGCAAGTTCGATTCCGTCATCGACGTCGAATGGCGGCGCGCGATGCGGCTGAAAGCGCCGGTCGCGCTCCTGATGATCGATGCCGATCACTTCAAGGCCTACAACGACACGTTCGGCCATCAGGCCGGCGACCAGCTGCTGGTCGGCATCGCCATCTGCATTTCGGATTCGGTGACCCGGGCCGGCGACTGCGTTGCCCGCTACGGCGGCGAGGAGTTCGCGGTGCTGCTGCCGAACATTTCGGCAAGCGACGCCTTCAAGGTCGCCGAGACGATCCGCGTCAAGGTGCAGGGCTGGTCCGACGACGGGTCGGCATCGACGGTCTCCTGCGGCGTCGCCAGCCTCGTTCCCGCCGCGGGCATGGACTGGGCCGTGCTGGTCGCCGCCGCCGACAAGGCGCTCTACGCCGCCAAAGCCGGCGGCCGCAACCAGTCGGTGATCGCGAGCCTGCCGCAGCTGTCGCTGGTGGCGTGAGGAACACTGTCGTCGTTGGAGGCGAGCAGCAAGCCTCAAACTCAGTGTCGTCCTGGCGAAAGCCCGGATCCATTACCCCAGAGGTCGTTTGGCGAAGACTCGCAGTTGTCGGCTCGGACCCCCACTCCTCCCTGGGGCAATGGGTCCTGGATCGGTGCTTCGCTTGTCCAGGACGACGTAAGATAACTACTGTCCCAGATACTTCTTCATCTCCGCGATCAGCCCGTCGCGCAGCTCGGGACGCTTCAGGCCGTAGGCGATGTTGGCGCGCAGGAAGCCGGGCTTGGAGCCGCAATCGTGGCGCTCGCCCTCGAACTCGACGCCATAGAATTTCTGCGACCTGGCGAGGCCGATCATGGCGTCGGTGAGCTGGATCTCGCCGCCGGCGCCGCGCTCCTGCGTCTCGAGGATCTTGAAGATCTCCGGCTGCAGGATGTAGCGGCCGGTGATCGAGAGGTTGGAGGGCGCGGTGCCCTTGGCCGGCTTCTCGACCATGCCGTCGACCTCGAACATCTTGCCGGTGCGCTTGCCGACGCCGCAGATGCCGTATTGATGGGTGAGATGGTCGGGCACCGCCTCGACCGCGACCAGATTGGATTTGTCGCCGAGCGACGATGCCATCTCAATCATCTGCTTCAGGCAGCCCGGCGTGTTGAGCACGAGCTCGTCGGGCAGCACGACTGCGAACGGCTCGTTGCCGACGATGTCGCGCGCGCACCAGACCGCGTGACCGAGGCCGAGCGGCGCCTGCTGGCGGGTGAAGCTGACGGCGCCGGCTTCGGGCTGGTTCTGCGCCAGGATCTCCTGCTCGGCCTTCTTGCCGCGCGTCGCCAGCGTCGAGTCGAGCTCGAACATCCGGTCGAAATGATCCTCGATGACGTTCTTGTTACGGCCGGTGACGAAGATGAAGTGCTCGATGCCGGCTTCCCGTGCCTCGTCATAGACGTACTGGATCAGTGGCTTGTCGACGATGGTCAGCATTTCCTTCGGCATCGCCTTGGTGGCAGGCAGGACGCGGGTGCCGAGGCCAGCGACGGGGAATACGGCTTTGCGAATTTTCATGGGATCGATCGAATACCTGAGGACGTGAACGGAGCAATGGTGACTTGCTAACCTGTTTGCAGCCGCCAACAAAGGCGGATGTGGGGCCTCGCCCCGACAGAGTTAAGAAAAAGGCCGTCACCAAAATTTCACCTTTGTTAAGCTAATGGCAACGCCTACTAGGCCTCCTGATGGCGGATTTTTGAAGCCGACGGGTGATATGATGCAATCAGTGGCAAGGCTGACAAAACGGGCTGGATCCGTGGCCGGCGGAGCGATGATTGCCGCCGTCTTGCTGCTGCCTGTCAGCGCGCACGCGCAGGCGCAGAACGGGCTCTCCAACCTGTTCGGCGGCATCTTCTCCGGCCCCAGTCCCGCGCCCTCGCAAGCCGCGCCCGGCCCCGGCGGCGCGCAGCCTTGGAGCGGTGAGGACGGCGCCTCCGGCCATCCGCTGATGACCGCCGCGGCGATCCGGGAGTCCGCAGGCAATTTTGGCAATTGCGTCGCCGCGATGTGGCCCGATGCCGCACGTCGCAACATCACCCAGGAGAATTTCGAGCGCTTCACCGCCGGGCTCTCACCCGACCTGCGCATCATGGACCTCATGGATTCGCAGCCGGAGTTCACCAAGTCGATATGGGACTATCTCGACATCCTCGTGAACGACAACCGTCTCGCCAAGGGCCGCGAGGTCCTCGCCAGATACAAGGCGCAGTTCGACGCCACCGAAAGGGCCACCGGCGTCGACCGCTACATCATCGCCTCGATCTGGGGCATCGAGTCCAACTACTCGACGCAGATGGGCGACCGCAGCGTGCTGCAATCGACCGCGACACTCGCCTGCATCGGCCGCCGCCAGGCCTATTTCAAGGATGAATTCCTGTCCGCGCTGGAGATCCTCAACCGCGGCGATCTCCGGCCCGAACAGATGCGCGGCTCCTGGGCCGGCGCCTTCGGCCCGACCCAGTTCATGCCGACCGCGTTCAAGCGCTTTGCCGTCGACGGCGACGGCGACGGACGGCGCGACGTCGTCGACAATCCGACCGATCTGATCGCGTCGACGGCCAACAATCTGAAGAAGGATGGCTGGCAGGCCGGGCAGAGCTGGGGCTATGAGGTGGTGGTGCCGCAGGGCTTCAACTACATGATGGCCGACCGCGCCAAGGCGATGACAATCGCGCAATGGGAGAAACTCGGGCTGAAGCGGGCGGCGGGCCAGCCCTTCCCTCACCCGGCGGAGAAGGCCTATCTGCTTGCGCCGGCCGGCGCGCAGGGGCCGGGCTTCCTGATGCTCCAGAACTACCGCGTCATCATGAAGTACAACCCGGCCGAGGCCTATGCGCTGGCGATCGGTCATTTCGCCGACCGCCTGCGCGGCGGGGCGCCCTTCGTGCAGCCCTGGCCGCGGCAGGAGCGCGAGCTGGCGCGCACCGAGCGGCTGGAGCTCCAGCAACTGCTGGCCCAACGCGGCTTCTACAAGGGCACCCCGGACGGCCAGTTCGGCGGCCAGACCCGGGAGGCCCTGCGCAACTTCCAGGCCTCGATCGGGGTGCCCGCCGACGGATTTGCCTCCTCCGACGTGCTGGATCGGCTGCGCGGGCGGTAAAATCGCGCCGAAAGTAACCCTGAACGGGGATTTTCGCAGGCAGCCTTGACGGGGGCGGCTGTTCCCCGGTGTATGGGACAAGAATCTGCAACGGAACTTGCCCGTTTGGCGCCTGATTCCGTTATTATGTTGAACTACTCCGATCCCAATTGCGCGTGCCCGAGATCGCATGTCGAAGAAGTCCCTGTTCAAGGCGCTGACCGAGACCGGCCCGCTGATCGCGCTGGGGACGGCGCTTGCTTTACTGGTGTCGGTCGCGGGCCCCGCCTCGGCGCAGTTCTTCAACTTCCCGGGCTTCGGCGGCCCGCCGCAGCGCTCGGCCCCACCGCCACAACGAGGCGGAGGTGGTGGCGGCTGGTTCGGCGGCGACTTCTTCGCACCATTCCAGCAGCAACAGCCGCAGGCGCCGCGCCAGGATTTTTCGCGCGCGCCGGCGCCGGCGAAACGCGACACGATTGCTGAGAAGAACGTGCTGGTGATCGGCGACGCCATGGCCGACTGGCTCGCCTACGGCCTGGAGGACGCCTACAGCGAGCAGCCCGACATGGGCGTGATCCGCAAGCACCGGACCGCGTCCGGCCTGATCAGGTACCAGCCGAAGGGTGAGCCCTCGGATTGGGCGGCCGCGGCCAAGGGAATCCTCGAAACCGAGAAGCCTGACGTCATCGTCGTCATGCTCGGCCTCAACGACCGCGCCGCGATCCGCGAGCCTGTCGCGGACAAGGCCACGGATAAGGACAAGGACAAGAAGAACGACAAGGGCGCGCGCGCCAAACCACCGGCAAAGCCCGGCGAGACGAAACCCGGCACCGACAGCGCCGCCAAGCCGGACGACAAGCCGGCGGATGCCGACCTGCCGCAGGATGATGCCGACAACGCCGACACGCCGGCGGCCGCGCCGGAAAAGACCGCGCGCAATCCGAACGGCCTCTACGAATTCCGCGACGAGCGCTGGATCGAGCTCTACGGCAAGAAGTTCGAGGAGCTGGCCAACATCCTCAAGGCCAAGGGCGTGCCGGTGGTCTGGGTCGGTCTTCCCGCCATCCGCGGGCAGAAGGGCACGGCGGACATGCTGTTCCTGGATTCGCTCTATCGCGAAGGCGCGGCCAAGGCCGGCATCACCTATGTCGACGTCTGGGATGGTTTTGTCGACGAAGCAGGCCGCTTCCTCCAGAAGGGCCCGGACTTCGAAGGCCAGATCCGCCAGCTCCGCAGCTCTGACGGCGTCTATTTCACAAAGCCCGGCGCGCGCAAGCTCGCCCATTATGTCGAGCGCGAGATCACGCGCCTGCTTGCGGGACGCTCCGGCCCGATCGCCTTGCCGAGCGAACCGGCGACGCCCGACACCAGCGCCGAGCCCGGCAAGCCGGCGCCGCGGCCGCTGGCCGGCCCGATCGTGCCGCTGGTTGCAGCCTCGATCGCGACCGATCAATTGCTGGGCGGGCCGGGATCGCGTCCCGCCGTCGTCGATGCGCTCGCTGCGAAGACGATGGTGAAAGGCGAGCCGCTGGCGGCCCCCGCCGGCCGTGCCGACGACTATGCCTGGCCGCGCCGCGAGGTCGGCCGCGAACAGGCCAAGGGCGATGCGCCGATGGCGGCAACGACGCCTGACGGCAACGCGGCTCAGGGCTCACCGGGTGCGGCCGCCGCGATCGCTCCGCCAAAGCTCGCGCCCAAGAAGCCGCCGACGCAGCCGCCGATGCAACAGCAGCAGCCGGCACAGGCCCAGCCGTCGTTCCGGGATTTCTTCGGCTTCGGCTCGCCGCAGCCACCGCCGCCACGCCAACTGGCGCCGGCGCCAGGGCCGCGCAACCCAGCGCAGAACCCCGCGATCCCGCGTCCGCCAGGTAACGTCGGGCGATCGGCGGAAGTGATCCGGTAATTGATCTCTATTGATTTGAGAATGTCATTCCGGGGGCGCGCTTCGCGCGGCCCCGGAATCTCGCGCCGTACCATCTGCATTCCGGGTTCGCCGCGTAGACGCGGCGCCCCGGAATGACGCGGCAAGTTACTCAGCTTCAATAGCGCCAGCGCGGCGGCGGACGGCGGGCGGGACGCGACATCAGAAGCGCGAGCGCAAACCCGATGCCGCCAGCGATCAGCAATGAGCCGAGCGGATTGTCCTGCACTTTCTTCGACAGCGCCTGCGTCCCATCGCGGAAAGTCTCGCCGCTGTTCTCATAGGCGTCCTTGGCGTAGCCGGTCGCGGTGTCCGTGGCGTCGCGCACGGCATCCTTGGCCTGGCCGTAGAGATTCTGCACCGTGCCCGCGGCTTCCCGCGCCTTGCCCGATGCCTGCGTCTTCGCATCACCTGCCATGTCTCCGATCGCGCCTTCCGCGCGTCCGGCATATTCCTTGGCCGATCCAACAATCCGATCCGTATCCATGATGCTCCTCCTCGGGGGTCAGCCCAAGTAACCGATCAGGCGCGGCGCAGTTCCAAGTCTCTGCGAAAGTGTCGCCAGCGAGATCCGGGCTACAGAATGAGACCGCCATCGACGACCAGCGTCTGGCCGACGATGTAGGACGACAGCGGCGAAGCCAGGAACAGCGCCGCGCCCGCCATGTCGGCCGGCGTGCCCAATCGCCGCAGCGGGATGCGCGCAAGCGCGCCTTCGAGCCGCTTGGGATTGTCGGTCGTCACCTTCGTCATCTTGGTGTCGACGAGCCCGGGTGCGATGCCGTTGACGCGGATGCCGTCCTCGGCCCAGGCCTCGCCCAGCGTACGGGTCAACCCGACCGCGCCGGTCTTCGAGGCGTTGTAGGCAGGATTGCCCATGGTGGAATGATAGGCGGCGGTCGAGGACACCATGATCAGCGAGCCCTTCGCATCCCGCAACATGGAATGAAACCGCGCGGCGCAGGCCATCAGGCTCATCAAATTGACCTCCACGACCTTGCGGAAACCCGCCATCTCGAATTCGCCGCGGCGATAGATCACCGCGCCCTGCGCCAGCACCAGGATGTCGAGCCGCGCAAAGGACGGCTTGAACGCCTCGATCGCGCCGGCATTGCTGACGTCGAGCTGCGCATAGGCGAGACCCGTGAGGTCGGAGCCTTCCTCGATCGAATAGTCCGCGGGCCGAGCGCGTGTGCCGCACACCGCGACGTGCGCGCCCCTCGCGCGAAAGGCCTGCGCGATGCCGTTGCCGATACCGCTGGAACCGCCGACCACCAGCACCTCCTTGCCTGAGAAATCGAGCTCGTTTGCCATCGCGGCCTCCCCTTTTTGTTCTGCTTGTTTGACCTGTCTGCGGATCGATGCCAGCCTTGTCAATCATAACAACAACAAGCAGGGCGCGAGGAAACAGCATGTCCGAATTCAAGGGGCTCAGCCGGTCGGTGAAGGGCCTGACCGTCCTCGTCACCGGCGCCGCCAGCGGCATGGGACGTGCCACTGCGCGCGTGTTCGCCACCGAAGGCGCGAACGTTGCCGTCACGGATTTCGACGAGCACGATGCGCATGCGGTTGCCAAGGAGGTTGCGGCGAGCGGCGGATCAGCGAAAGCATGGAAGCTCGACGTCGCCGATGCCGGCGCGATCAAGCGCGTCGTCGGCGAGGTCGCCGCGCATTTCGGCGGGCTCGACATCGTCGTCAACAATGCCGGCATCTCCGTGCGTGTCGCGATCGACGATGAGGCTTATGAGGACGCATGGGCCAGGGGTCTCGCGGTGATGCTGACGGCGCACCCCCGCATCATCCGCGCCGCGCTTCCTCACTTGCGCCAATCGAAGAGCCCGCGCATCGTCAACATCGCCTCGACCGAAGCGCTCGGCGCCACCGCGTTGCACAGTCCCTATTCGGCAGCGAAGGGCGGCGTTGCCAGCCTCACCCGCTCGCTGGCGGTGGAGCTCGGCCGCGAGGGCATCACCGTCAACTGCATCTGTCCGGGGCCGATCCGCACGGCGATCACCGATCGCATTCCCGAAGAGCACAAGACCATCTACGCCAAGCGCCGCACCGCGCTCGGCCGCTACGGCGATCCGGAGGAGGTCGCGCATATGACGCTGAGCCTGTGCCTGCCGGCCGCCTCTTTCCTCACCGGCGCGGTGATCCCGGTCGACGGCGGCCTGATGGCGCGGAACGCGTGAGAGCCATCAAAGGGACGTAGCCCGGATGGAGCGCAGAGACTGGGCAAGATTCTAACATCGAGTGAAGGTAGGATTCGGCATGACGAATCGTACCTTCAAAACCGGCGTCAGGCGGGATCAGCCGAGCCTTCTGCCGGCGCGGGTGGAAGATTATGTGGCCGGCGACAATCCGGTTCGGGTGATCGAGGCTTTTGTTGCAGCGCTTGACCTCGGGAAGCTTGGCTTCCGCCATGCCGGATCGAGCGGCGGGGCTGGACAGCCACCTTATGACCCGGCCGACCTGCTGAAGCTTTATCTTTATGGCTACCTGAACCGGATCCGGTCGTCGCGCAACCTGGAGCGCGAAGCCCGGCGCAATCTGGAACTGATCTGGCTGATGAAGCGCCTGGTGCCGGGCTATCGCACCATCGCCAAGTTCCGCCAGGAGAACTGGAAGACGCTCAAGGCGGTGAACCGGGAGTTTGTGCTGATGCTGCGCGAACTCGGTCTGATTGGCGGAGAGGTTGTGGCGATCGACGGTGCGTTTTTTGATGGCAACGCCAGCAAGGCGAGCATCAAAACGCAGCGCAAGCTCGCCAAGCGGCTGGCGGAGATCGAGCAGGATATTGAAGCCTATGGTGCCACGCTCGAGGCCAACGACAGCGCCGAGGTGGAACGTCCACCCGCGGGGCGGGATGGCGGAGGCGATGGCAGTCGCGGCGGAGACCTCGCACAAGAGGTGGCGGCGTTGATGGCCAAGCGCGCCAGCTTGCAGGCCGATCTGGCACGACTGGAGGAGAGCGGGCAGACGCAGCTGTCGCGAACCGATCCGGATGCCCGCCTGTTGTCGAAGAACGGCCAGGTGGTGGCAGGCTATAACGTTCAGATCGGCGTCGACGACAAGCACGCTCTGATCGCGGCGAGCGAGGTCGTCAACGACGGCAACGATAGCGGCCAGCTTTACGACATGGCCAAGGCCGCAAAGGACGAGCTTGGCGTCGAGACGCTGACGGTTCTCGCCGATACCGGCTACTACAACGGCCATACGCTCAAGGACTGCGAGGAGAACGGCATTGCCGCCTACGTTCCGCTGGCCAAGCGAACCACGCGGCTCGAAGCGCAGGATCGCATCAGCCATGAGGCGTTCGCCTACGACGCCGAAGCGGATGTCTATCGCTGTCCCGCCGGCAAGCAGCTGCGTCCCACGGACGGTCGCAAGACCAACGGCAACCGGATCGAGATCAGGTATGTCAGCCGCAAGTCAGATTGCGACGCCTGCCCGCTGCGCGCGCGCTGTGTCACCGTCAAGATCCCGACGCGCACCGTCCAGCGCTGGGAGCATGAAGCGGTGCTGGATCGGCATCGCGCGCGGATGCAGGGCGCCGAGGCCCAGATGCGCCGCCGCGCCGAACTCGCCGAACACCCCTTCGGCACCATCAAATGCCGGGCCGGCTACCGCCACTTCCTCGTCCGCGGCTTCGACAAAGTCTGTGGCGAATGGAGCCTGATGGCGCTTTGCTACAATTTCTCCCGAGTCCTCAGCATTCTCGGCCTCGACGCCTTCATGGCCTATCTGGCAAGCCGGCTTCCGCATTTGGCACTCTTGCTGCTCAACGCCATCACCGACATCACCGACATCATCACCCGGATACGGCCCGCTCCAGCGCCAATCCGAGCCCAAATCCGTCCAATTTTCCGATATGCCGCGTAAGCCGCGCCCAAACAAATACTTGCCCAGCCTCGCAGCGCAATCCGGGACTATTCCACCCGCGGCGCGATTCCCGGATTACGCTTCGCTCCATCCGGGCTACGGGCTGCCATGCGCGCCGAGCGTTGACATCGGCCGGCGCGGGAGTAGCTTTTTCGCTGACAGAGCGGGACCAACCGCTCGCGACCCGCGGGAGAAACGCCATGACGATCGCTATCCGGCAGCTTCAGAAGCATTTTGTCGGTGAGGTGTCCGGCCTCGATTTGCGCAAGCCCCTCACGGCAGATGAGGCGCGCGAGGTCGAAGCCGCTATGGACAAATACGCGGTGCTGGTCTTCCACGACCAGGACATCACCGACGAGCAGCAGATGGCGTTCGCGCTGAGTTTCGGCCAACGCGAGGAAGCGCGCGGCGGCAACATCACCAAGGCCGATGAATACCGCCTCACCTCGGGCCTGAACGACGTCTCAAACCTCGGCAAGGACGGCAAGCCGCTCGCCAGGGACAGCCGCGCCAATCTGTTCAACCTCGGCAATTGCCTGTGGCACTCCGACAGTTCGTTCCGCCCCATCCCGGCGAAATTCTCGCTGCTGTCCGCTCGCGTGGTCAATCCGAAGGGCGGCAACACCGAATTCGCCGACATGCGCGCCGCCTATGACGCGCTCGACAACGAAACCAAGGCGGAGATCGAGGATTTCGTCTGCGAGCACTCGCTGATGTATTCGCGGGGATCGCTCGGCTTCATCGAATACACCGACGAGGAGAAGGAGATGTTCAAGCCGGTGCTGCAACGGCTGGTGCGGACGCACCCCGTGCATCGCCGCAAGTCGCTGTATCTCTCATCGCATGCCGGCAAGATCGTGGGCATGAGCGTGCCAGAGGGGCGCTTGCTGCTGCGCGATCTCAACGAGCACGCGACGCAAGGAGAGTTTGTCTACGTCCACAAATGGAAGCTGCATGATCTCGTGATGTGGGACAACCGCCAGACCATGCACCGCGTCCGCCGCTACGACCAGTCCCAGCCCCGCGACATGCGTCGCGCAACGGTGGCGGGGACCGAACCGACGGTGCAGCAGCAGGCGGCCGAGTAGGGTCGTTCACCGCTATCGTCCCGGGCAAGGTGGACTCAATCCTCCTCGTCGTCCTGAACAAGCGAGCAAAGCGAGCGCCGATCCAGGACCCGTTACCACTGAGCGCAATTTGACGAGGATTTGCTGTTACCAGCCTGCCTCAAACCACCCCTTGGGGTAATGGGTCCTGGCTTTCGCCAGGACGACGGCCGAGGGCGGAACGACAGCGGGAGTTTTGCGACAGCGGAGGATATGGCTACGCGTGTCCGGCCTCGTTGGAGAGCATGCCGGGATCGATGCCGATCTTCTGCAAAGCGCGGTTGTATTTGTCGTCGACGTCATCACCGAAGATCAGGTCAGCATCCGCGTCACAATGCAGCCAGCCGTTGCTCTGGATCTCGGTCTCGAGCTGGCCCGGCGCCCAGCCGGCATAGCCGAGTGCGAGGATGGCGTGCTTGGGGCCGGAGCCGTTGGCGATCGCGCGCAGGATGTCGACGGTCGCGGTGAGGCAGACCCCGTCATCGATCCGCAGTGTCGCCTTCTCGATGTAGAAGTCGCTGGAATGCAGCACGAAGCCGCGGCCGGTGTCGACGGGACCGCCTTGCAGCACCTTCATGCTCTCGGCGTTCCCGGGCAGCTTGATGTGCTCGCCCTTCTTGATGATGCCGAGCTGCTGCAACAGCTCGGGGAAGTCGATGCTGCCGGCCGGATGGTTGACGATGATGCCCATGGCGCCTTCGGCCGAATGGGCGCAGAGATAGATCACCGAGCGCTCGAAACGGGGATCGCCCATCACGGGCATTGCAATCAAGAGCCGGCCGTCGAGATAACCGGCCGAATTGGGGAGCGCGGGGCTTGCGCTGCGGGTGCTGTCGCCCGTCCTTTTGCCTGCAGGAGCCATGGTGAAGCACTCCGGTTTCAATTCCTATCCTGATGTCGGGCCCGGCCGCTGTCAAATCAAGGCTTGCAGAGACTTGATTCAGGCGCATCCATCACAAGCAATTCAATGGTTTGCCCCGGGTCGACCCTGTAAAGACGTGCCATGTCCAGCATAGTTCCCCTGCGTGCGGCGATTGGCGTCGCGACAATCCTGCTCGCGTCGTCGCTGACGATCGCAGCCCGTGCCGACGACGCTTCGCCGTGGCAGCGTGACGGACATTCCGCGGTGCGGCTGGTCGCGGGGTCGCGCAGCGGCGCTGTCCTGCTCGGCGGTATCGCCTTCCAGCTCCAGCCCGGCTGGAAGACCTACTGGCGTTCGCCGGGCGACTCCGGCGTTCCGCCGCGGTTCGACTTCTCGAAGTCCGACAACGTCGAGGCTGTGACCATCATGTGGCCGGCGCCGCTGAAGTTCGACGACGGCGCGGGTGGCCATTCGATCGGCTATCGCGACCAGATCGTGCTGCCCTTGCGCATCGTCGCCAAGGCCGCCGACAAGCCGGTGACCTTGCGCGCCGAGATCAACTACGCCGTGTGCGAGAAGCTCTGCATACCCGTCGAGGCGAGCGCCGAGCTCGGCCTCAACAGCGTCGCCTCGACCGAGGACGCGAACTTGCGCGCTGCACTCGACACGGTGCCGAAGCCGGCCAATATCGGCGATCCCAATCCGCTGACCATCCGCGACGTCAGGCGCGAGGGGCCCAAGAATGTGGTGGTCGATGTGGTGACGCCGGATAGCCGCAACGTCAATTTGTTCGTGGAAGGTCCGACGCCCGATTGGGCGCTGCCGATTCCGGCGCCGGTCCAGCATGGCCCGCCTGGGGTGAAACGATTTTCCTTCGAGCTTGACGGATTGCCGCCGGGCGCCAAGCCTGGCGGCGCGGCGCTGAAGTTCACGCTGGTGGGACCGGAGAAGTCGTACGAGTTCAACACGAATTTGGAGTAGCTTCTTCCCAACCCAGCCGTCGTCCCGGACAATCGAGCATTGCGAGCGCTCATCCAGGACTCATGACCCCAGGGCGTGGTTTGGCGAAGGCTCGTGGTTGCCAGCACGCGCGACGACGGCTCCCTCGGGTAATGGGTCCTGGCTTTCGCCAGGACGACGTTGGTTGCAGCCGCACACCCACCCAACCGAATCTTAACGAATGGTTGCTAGGCCGGAGGCTGCCGCAGCGTGCGGGATGCCCGGGGATCTCGAATTGGCCGTGATGGATGCACAACCCGCAACGCCCGGACCGGCCGGGCTGATCGCGCGGCTGCGGGCTAAGCTGACAGGCGGCTCGAGCGAGGAGTCGCTGACGCGGCGGCTGGCCGGCACCATCTTCATCATCCGCGTCATCAGTGCCGGGCTCGCCTATGTCTCGCAGGTGCTGCTCGCGCGCTGGATGGGCACGTCCGACTACGGCATCTATGTCTATGTCTGGACCTGGGTGCTACTGCTCGGCAGCATGATGGATTTCGGCATCTCAGCGTCCGCGCAAAAGATCATTCCGGAGTATCGCGCCGGCGGCGAGCATGCGCTGCTGCGCGGCTTTCTCTCCGGCAGCCGCTGGCTGACCTTTGCTGTTTCCGCGCTGGTGTCGCTCGGCCTTGCCGGCATCGTCAAGCTGCTCTCGCCCTGGATCGATCCGGCCGAGGTGCTGCCGCTCTATATCGGTTGCATGACGCTGCCGGCCTTCGTCGTCGCCAACACCCAGGACGGCATCGCGCGCTCGCATGACTGGATGCGGCTCGGCCTGATGCCGCAATTCATCATCCGCCAGGCGCTGATCATCGGCATCACGGCCTGCGCGTTCCTGCTCGGCTATCATCTCGGCGCGGTCGCTGCGATGATCGCGAGCCTAGGTGCGGTATGGATCGCGATGACCGGGCAGATGGTGGTGCTGAACCGCAAGCTCGCCGACCACATCGAACCGGGCCCCAAGGCCTATGATGTCGGCGGGTGGCTCGCCGTCTCGCTGCCGATCCTGCTGGTCGAGAGCTTCTACCTGCTGCTGTCCTACACCGACGTGTTGGTGCTGCAGCAGTTCCGTCCCTCCGACGAGGTCGGAGTCTATTTTGCGGTGGTGAAGACGCTGGCGCTGGTCTCCTTCATCCACTACGCGATGTCGGCGACGACGGCGCATCGCTTCGCCGAATACAACGCAAGCGGCGACAAGGCGCGGCTGTCGGCCTATGTCGCGCACGCCATCAGCTGGACGTTCTGGCCGTCGCTGGCGGCGACCATCGTGCTGCTGGCGCTCGGCAAGCCGCTGCTCTGGCTGTTCGGGCCGCAATTTGTGGTCGGCTACGACATCATGTTCGTCGCAGCGATTGGCCTCGTGGTGCGCTCTGCGATCGGCCCGGTCGAGCGGCTGCTCAACATGCTCGGCCAGCAGAAGATCTGCGCGCTGGCCTATGCGCTGGCCTTTGTAATGAACGTCGTGCTCTGCATCGCGCTGGTCCCGCGCTTCGGCGGCCACGGCGCCGCCGCCGCGACCTCGATCTCGCTCAGCTTCGAGACGGTGCTCTTGTTCTGGATCGTGCGGCAGCGGCTTGGCCTGCACGTGCTGGCGTTTGGCAAATAGGCGCTACGCCCTGCCGAGCCTGCGGCTTCTCGGGGAACGGCTCTGTCGGAGCACGGACAGGTACGAGGCAAAACGCCTCCCTCTTCTCAACCTGAAGCAAGATTTTTCTTATTGCACCCAAACTGTTGCGCCCTAGGGGAACCTTATTCTACGTCATATTGCGTAACCGACGAGATCAACCTAAGATTCCCCGCACATGTTCGATCCACTTTACGTCGCCTCTGGATTCGGCGTCGGCCTGCTTGTCGGGATGACCGGCGTGGGCGGCGGTTCGCTGATGACGCCGCTCTTGATCCTGCTGTTCGGCGTACATCCCTCCACAGCGGTCGGCACCGACCTGCTCTATGCCGCCGCCACCAAGACCGGCGGCAGCGTGGTGCATGGCTGGTCACGCAGCGTGCACTGGCCGGCGGTGCTGCGGCTCGCCTGCGGCAGCATTCCTGCGAGCGCGGTGACACTGCTGGTGCTGTGGAAGCTCGATCTCAAGAGCGATTCCGAACGCAGCCTGGTCAATCTGGTGTTGTGCTTCGCGCTGCTGCTGACCGCGACGTCGCTGATCTTCCGCAAGTCGATCATGGAGCGCTACCGCAGCAGGCTGGAAGATGTCGACGATCGCACCACCGCGATTGCGACCGTGATCACCGGTGCGGTGCTCGGCGTGCTGGTCTCGATCTCGTCCGTCGGCGCCGGCGCGGTCGGCGTCACCGTGCTGCTGCTGCTCTATCCGCGCCTGCCGATGGTGACCATCGTCGGCTCCGACATCGCCCATGCGGTGCCGCTGACGCTGGTTGCCGGCATCGGACACTGGGCGCTCGGTGACGTCGACTGGGCGCTGATGGGCGTGCTGCTGCTGGGCTCACTGCCCGGCATCATCGTCGGCAGCTTCAGCGCGACGCGCGTGCCGGAGACGGTGCTGCGCCTGACGCTGGCCTGCGTGCTGTTCGTGGTCGCCGGCAAGATCATGTTCGCGGAATTGCACCTGTCGTCCGCGTTCGTGACGGCGCTGGCCTGGGGCCATTGAGGCCCGACCGGACGACGGAATCGTAGGGTGGGCAAAGCGACAGCGTGCCCACCATTTCTCTTCAATAGCCGAAGTATGGTGGGCACGGCGCTGGAGCGCCTTTGCCCACCCTACGGCATCGCCGTGCCTACTCCGCGGTCCAGCCGCCGTCGATCGAGAGATTGGTGCCGGTGATCTGCGCGGCATCGTCGCTGCATAGGAACAGGGCGAGCGCGGCGACCTGCTCGGAGGTGACGAACTCCTTGGTCGGCTGCGCATCGAGCAGCACGTCGTTGATGACCTGCTCGCGCGTCAGGTTGCGCGCCTTCATCGTGTCGGGGATCTGCTTCTCCACCAGCGGCGTCCAGACATAGCCGGGGCTGATGCAGTTGCAGGTGATCTTGTGGGTCGCAACTTCCAGCGCCACGGTCTTGGTCAGGCCGGCGATGCCGTGCTTGGCCGAGACGTAAGCCGACTTGAACGGTGAGGCGACCAGCGAGTGTGCCGATGCCGTGTTGATGATGCGGCCCCAGCCCTTCTTCTTCATGCCGGGGACGGCAGCACGGATGGCATGGAAGGCCGAAGACAGATTGATCGCGATGATCTGGTCCCACTTCTCGACCGGGAACTCCTCGATCGGCGAGACGAACTGGATGCCGGCATTGTTGACGAGGACGTCGACCGAGCCGAACGTCTTCTCGCCGAGCGCTATCATCCCGGCGATCTCGGCGGGCTTGGTCATATCGGCGGGCGAGTAGATTGCCTTGACCTTGAAGTCGGACTCGATCTTGGCGCGTTCCTTCTCGATGTCCTCGGGCGAGCCGAAGCCATTGATGACCACATTGGCGCCGGCTGCTGCGAAGGCGCGCGCATAAGCGAGGCCGATGCCGCTGGTCGAACCGGTCACGACGGCGTTCTTGCCTGACAGACTACCCATGTTATTCGCTCCTTTTTGGCGGGGGCGCGGTGACGTCCCCCGTGAGATCGTAGGTCACCATGGTCTCGCCGGACTGCGGCTGCTCGAGCCAGTCCTTGTGGCGCATCGACAGATGCACGTCGCGCACGCCGGCTTCCCAATGCTCGACCATCGCAACATGCGAGAAGTCGTAGTCCTTGGACGAGGATTCGTAGTTCTTGCTGCGATAGATCAGGTGAACCACGGTGACGGTGCTTTCGCGCGCCGCCTTGGAAAGGAATTCGACGGACGGATCGTTCTTCAGATAATCCGGCAATTTCGAGATCAGGTCGCGCACCGCCCGGCGAGCATTGTGGATCTGCTTGTTCTTGTCGGTGTTCATCCGCGTGCGGCTGGAATAGCGGATGTCCTTCTCGCGCTCAGCGGCCTCGAGCAGCGAAGTCGGCAGATCGCCGCGGGCGGAAAACAGGTCGACCTGGAAGATCAGCATGTCACGGGCGAGCTCGGCATCGAGCACGAAGTCGAGCGGCGTGTTGGAGGCGATGCCGCCGTCCCAATAATGCTCGCCGTCGATCACGACGGACGGAAAGCCCGGTGGCAACGCGCCGGAGGCCATGATGTGCTCGGGGCCTATCTTCTTGCCGAGCCTCTTGAACTCGTAATTGTCGAAATATTTGAAGTTGCCGGAGGTGACGCCGACCGCGCCGATCGACAGGCGCGTCTTCACATCGTTGATGCGGTCGAAATCGACGAGACGCTCCAGCGTCTTCTTCAGCGGCGCAGTATCGTAATAGCTTTCCGCCTCGGGGTGACCCGGCGGCCACAGCGGCGCGGGCGGCACGCGCGGCACGAAGAAGCCCGGCACGCCGAAGGTCGCGATCAACGCCGCGCTCGTCGAGTTGAAAAGCTCGCGGCTGCGATCGCTCTTGCCGACCGGCTTCCACGGCACCGGCGCCGAGACCATCTCCCAGAATTCCTTCAGCCGCTTGACGCGGGTATGGCCCTCATTGCCGGCGATGATGGCGGCGTTGATGGCGCCGATCGAGATGCCGGCGACCCACTCCGGCTCGAAGCCGTAGCCGCACAGCGCCTGGAAGGCACCGGCCTGGTACGATCCAAGCGCGCCACCGCCCTGCAGGACCAGGACGCGTTGCGCATTCGCGGGGATGCTGGCGGTGTCCGGACGATGATCTGTCATGAGGGAACAATGAATAGCAAAAGGCGAGCCCCGTGGCGACAGTCTGCCACGGCGTCAATGCATCCCGGGATCAAGTCTGGCTTATCGAGGGTCCGTCGAGGCCAGGATCATGGTCCAGAACACCTTGTATTTGGTGCCGGGAGCATAACCCGCCGCGATGCCCAGTTTTGTGACACCGCCCTTGAGCATGTTGGCGCGGTGCGGAGGCGAGTCGCGCCAGCCGGAAAACGCTTCCGCCAGCGTATGATAGCCGGCCGAGACGTTCTCGACCGCCACCGTCGCGGGATAGCCGCCGGCGGCGAGACGCTTGGCGAGCGGCGCGCGGACGTCATGGTCCATCTTGTTGGCGGCCGCCATGGCCTGGGACTGGGATTCGGCGAGCCGCATCAGGTCGGGATCGATCACGACGGTGCCGAGGGCGTTGTTCTGGCGGTATTGCGAGATCATCACGGCAGCCGCCTGCGCATCGAGCTTGGCGCCGGGGACCGCCATGTCGACGTACATCGACGGCTGCTGGACCGGCGCTTCACCACCCGCGCAGCCGGCCAGAAGCAAAGTGATGGATATCGCGGCCGCAGCGCGCATGAATCGAGCCCCCAATGAGGGGCCGTTGTTGCATACCAACCGTGGCTGAAAGGTGAATTTTGAGGAAAATCTGAGCCGTCGTTCCGGGGTTCGCGCTAACGCGCGTCCCGGAATGACGGGCCTCTAGCCCGCAAAGATCCGGTAGCGGCGGGGTTCGAGCCCGATCGTGTCGCCGGCGCGCAGTTCCCGGTCGCGGGGGGCGTCGATCTCGATGGTCTCGCCGCCTGACAGCGCAACCTCGGCGCGCTGCACGGGACCGAAATTGCGGACATGCTGCACGGCGCCCTCGAAGGCGCCGCTGCCGGGCGGGCCGACCAGCATGTCGTGCCGTCGCACGAACAGTTTTGACGCGCCAGGCGCAAGCCCGTCCGCCGCGAGCCGGAGCGCCTGGTCGCCGAGGCGGACCACACCATCAGCGATCTGGACCGGTAACTCGATGGACTCGCCGATGAAGCCGTGGACGAAGGCGGTGGCCGGGCTTTCATAGACGTCATCGGGCGAGCCGATCTGCTCGATCCGGCCCTTGTCCATCACCACGACGCGGTTGGCGACTTCGAGCGCCTCCTCCTGGTCGTGGGTGACGAAGATCGAGGTGACGTTGATCTCGTGATGCAGCGAGCGCAGCCACTTCCGCAACTCCTTGCGCACCTTGGCGTCGAGCGCGCCGAAGGGCTCGTCGAGCAGGAGGATGCGCGGCTCGATCGCGAGCGCGCGGGCGAGCGCGATGCGCTGGCGCTGGCCGCCGGAGAGCTGGCTCGGATAGCGGTCGGCGAGCCAGTCGAGCTGCACGAGATCGAGCAGCTCTTTCACCCGCGCACGAATGGTCGCTTCGTCCTTGCGAACCGCGCGCGGCTGCACGCGCAGGCCGAAGGCGACGTTCTCGAATACGGTCATGTGGCGGAACAGCGCGTAGTGCTGGAACACGAAGCCGACGTTCCGTTCGCGCGCGCCCTGCGCCAGCGCATCCTCACCATTGAAGGAGACGTCGCCCGAGTCGGGCCAGTCGAGGCCGGCGATGATGCGCAGCAAGGTGGTCTTGCCGGAGCCGGAGGGGCCAAGCAACGCCAGCAGCTCGCCGTCATTGACCTTGAGGTCGACGCCGTCGAGGGCTGCGAAACTGCCGAACTTCTTGACGAGATTCCTGACTTCAATGGTCACGGGGCTCTTGTCCTTCGTCGAGGTGGCGTTCGAGAACGGTCTTTGCGATCAGCGTGATCAGCGCCAGCATCGCCAGCAGCGAGGCGATCGCGAAGGCGGCGACGAACTGGTATTCGTTGTAGAGGATCTCGACCAGGAGCGGCATGGTGTTGGTCTCGCCGCGGATGTGGCCGGAGACGACGGAGACCGCGCCGAACTCGCCCATCGCGCGGGCGTTGCAGAGCAGGACGCCGTAGAGCACGCCCCATTTGATGTTGGGCAGCGTGACGCGGAAGAAGGTTTGCAGACCCGAGGCGCCGAGCGAGACCGCGGCTTCCTCCTCCTGCGTGCCCTGCTCCTGCATCAGGGAGATCAGCGCGCGCGCCACGAAGGGGAAGGTCACGAAGGTGGTGGCGAGCGCGATACCGGGCACTGCGAACAGGATCTGGATGTCGTGATCGCGCAGCCAGCTCCCGAAAAAGCCCTGCGCGCCGAACAGCAGCACGAACACGAGGCCCGAGATCACGGGGCTGACCGAGAACGGCAGGTCGATCAGCGTAATCAGGAAGGTCTTGCCCTTGAAGTCGAATTTTGCAATCGCCCAGGCGGCGACGAGCCCAAAGACGAGATTGAGGCTCACTGAAATCGCGGCGACCAGCAGCGTCAGCTTGATCGCAGCCAGCGCCTCCGGCTCGGCCAGCGCGGCGAGATAGGCGGGGATTCCCTTCGAGAACGCCTGGGCGAACACCACCACCAGCGGCAGCACGACGAAGACGGTGAGGAAGATCATCGCTAGCGCGATGATGGTGATGCGCACCGCCCTTGGCTCGGTGCGAAGAGTGTCGCGCGCGGCGGCCGCATGCGCGCGAGCGCGCGCATCGGGTGATGCCAGGGAAACGGAGTCTGCGATCTGCATCGTCATGGCCCGCCCCTCAGCGCTCCGGAATCCGGCTCCGCGCCCAGCGCTGGAGCCGGTTGACGGCGAAGATGATGACGAAGGAGACGACGAGCATGACCACCGCGATGGCGGTCGCGTCGGCGTAGCGGAATTCGGACAGCCGGATCACGATCAGAAGCGGCGCGATCTCGGAGACGTTGGGCAGATTGCCGGCGATGAAGATCACCGAGCCGTACTCGCCGACCGCACGCGCGAAGGCGAGCGCGAGCCCGGTGAGGAGCGCGGGCGCCAGCGAGGGCAGGATCACGCGGATGATGGTCTGCCAGCGGCTGGCACCCAGGCTTCCCGCGGCCTCCTCGATCTCGGGGTCGAGATCCTGGAGCACCGGCTGCACGGTGCGCACCACGAAGGGGATGCCGATGAAGATCATGGCGACGAAAATGCCGACCGGCGTAAACGCCACCTTGATGCCGAGCGCCGCAAGCGGCGCGCCCAGCCAGCCCTTCTCCGCGAACAACGCGGTCAGCGCGACGCCGGCGACCGCGGTGGGTAGCGCGAAGGGCACGTCGACGATGGCATCGAACAACCGCCGGCCGGGAAAGCGATAGCGCACCAGCGCCCAGACAATGATGCTTCCCATCACCAGATTGACGCAGGCCGCCGCAAAGGCGAGGCCAAAGGACACCCGCAGGGCATTCAGGGTGCGGCGACTGGACAGGATGTTCCAGAACTGCTCGGGACTGAGCTCGAGCGATTTCAGGAACAGGCCGGCGAGCGGAATCAGGATGATGACGGACAGCCAGGTCAGCGTCAGTCCCATCGTGAGACCGAAGCCCGGCAATGTCCGGCGTCGTGCTGCGAATGCGCTCACCAGGCCCCCTGCTAACGCCCCTCCGACAGCGCCCGATCAGTTCTTGTAGATCTGATCAAAGACGCCGCCGTCGGCAAAATGTTCCTTCTGCGCCTTGGTCCAGCCGCCGAAAACGTCGTCGATCGTGAACAGCTCGACCTTGGCGAAGGAATTTTCGTACTTCTTGGCAATCTCGGCGTCGCGCGGACGGTAGAAATTGCGCGCGGCGATTTCCTGACCTTCTTTGGTATACCAATACTGGAGGTAGGCATCAGCGGCGTTGCGGGTGCCCTTTTTGTCGGCAACCTTGTCGACGATCGTGACCGGCGGCTCGGCGAGGATCGACAACGGCGGCGCGACGATTTGGAATTTCTCCGGGCCGAACTCCTTCAGGGCGAGAGAGGCCTCGTTCTCCCAGGCGAGCAGCACGTCGCCGACGCCGCGCTCCACGAAGGTCACGGTGGCGCCGCGCGCACCGGTGTCGAGCACCGGCACCTGCTGGAAGAGCTTTCCGATGAATTCCTTGGCCTTGTCGGCGGAGCCGTACTTCTTCTGCGCAAAACCCCAGGCCGCCAGATAATTCCAGCGCGCGCCGCCCGATGTCTTCGGATTCGGCGTGATCACGGCAACGCCCGGCTTGATCAAATCGTCCCAGTCCTTGATGGACTTGGGGTTGCCCTTGCGGACGAGAAACACGATGGTCGAGGTATAGGGCGACGAATTCTGCGGCAGGCGCTTCTGCCAATCGACTGTGGTGAGGCCCTTGCCGGCGATGGCGTCGATGTCATAGGCGAGCGCGAGCGTCACCACATCGGCCTGCAATCCGTCGATCACCGCGCGCGCCTGCGAACCGCTGCCGCCATGCGACTGCTTGATCTCGACGCTCTTGCCGGTCTCCTTCTGATAGGCGTTCGCAAACGCCTTGTTGAACTCGACATAGAGCTCACGGGTCGGATCGTACGACACGTTCAAGAGATTGATGTCAGCGGCAAGCGCTGAGCTTGCTAAGATTCCCGTTGCGAAAAGTCCTGCAGCGAGCGGAACGATACGGCGGATCATGTCCATCTCCATTCACTTCGCTGACGTCGATGTCATCGAAGGCGTGCAGGCATAACTCGGGTCGAAACGCTCTTAAGTCAACGGAACCGGATTTTCTTGTTCGCAGCGTGGCAGCGCAAGCGTGCTACGAAACCTTCATCGTGTGAATGCCGCATTCTGTCTTGGCGCGGCCACGCCAACGACCGGCGCGAGAATCCTCATCCTCGGTCGTTCTGCTGGTGCAAGGCATACACCCAACCGACAGGAAACCGGAGGCGACGAGAGGATGACGCGGCAATTTGGCGCGGACGAAAATCGCCTCGAGCTCCTCGCGCGAGACGTTAGCGAAGGGATTGAACTTCAACCGCGCACCGTCGGCCTCGACAACGGGAATATCGGTGCGCGCATTGCCCTGGAAACGCTTGCGACCGTTGAGCCAGGCCGAGAACGGCTTGAGCGCACGCGCCAGCGGTTCCACCTTGCGGATGCGGCAGCAGGCGTCGGGATCGGAGAACCAGAGGTCGCGGTCGGGATCGTCGCGCGACAGCGTCTCTTCCGCGGGCTTGATCGAACGGACGTCCTTGAGGCCCAGCGTCGCGATCAAGGTATCGCGATAGGCGAGCGTCTCCTCGAACAACCAGCCGGTGTCGAGGAAGACCACCGGGATCGCCGGATCGACGTCCGCCATCACCTTGAGCAGCGTCGCCGATTCCGTGCCGAAGGACGACACCAGCGCGAGCTTGTCGCGCCCGACCGTCTTCAGCGCCGCGGCGATGATCTCCGCGGGCGAGGCATCGCGCAAGGCGCGATCGAGCTCGTCCGCCGGGGGCAACGCAGAAACAGGCGAAACCTGAGGCGCGATCGCGTTCACGTGCCGACACCTTCGGAATGGCGCAACTGCATGCGCCGGTGCAGCGCCGTGATCCGGCCGTCGCCGGTCGGCTGGTAGAACACCGAATAGCGCTTGGCGGTCTGCATGAAGGCTTCCGCGTCCGCCTGCTTCTTGACCTCGAAGGCATCGAAGCCGGCGCGCAGCATGAACACGAACTGGTCGCGCAGCACCTGGCCGGTGGCACGCAAATCGCCACGATAATTGTAGCGCTCGCGCAGAAGGCGGGCCTGGCTGTAGGCGCGGCCGTCGCGGAAGGTCGGGAACACCAGTGCGACCGTCGCGAGCTTGCCGAGATACGGCACCAGCTCGGCGATGTCGCGGTTGTTCGGCCAGATCACACCGATCTTGCCGGCGCGTTTGAGCAAGCCTTGGGCGTCACCGAGGAAACGTTCGGCCGGCACCAGGATGTCGCCGCCCTCGGGCAGCGGCGTGTCGACGGCCAGCTTGACGAAGCTGTCGTCGGCGATCTTTCCGCCGTTAACGAGTGGCATAGACGCGCTCCTTGAAGGGTTCGACGCCGAGACGCTTCACAGTGTCCATGAACAGCTCTTCGGGCCGCTCACGTAGCGCCAGATAGGCTTCAACGATGTCCTCGACGACGTCGGCGACCTCGTCGAACTTCACGCCGGGGCCGATCAGATTGCCGAGCGCGGCGTTCTCGTCGGCTCGGCCGCCGATGGTGATCTGGTAGACCTCCTCGCCGTTCTTCTCGACGCCGAGAATGCCGATATGGCCGACATGGTGATGGCCGCAGGCGTTGATGCAGCCGGAGATGTTGATGTGGAGACGGCCAATCAGGTTGGCGAGCTCGTGATTGGCAAAGCGCCGCGTCAGCTCCTGCGCAATCGGGATCGAGCGCGCATTCGCCAGCGAGCAATAGTCGAGCCCCGGGCAGGCGATGATGTCGGTAATCAGATTGACGTTCGGCGTGGCGAGGCCAAGCTTGTCGAGCGCCTTCCACAGCGCCGGCAGATCGCGCTTGGCGACGTGCGGGAGCGCCAGGTTCTGTTCGTGGCCGACACGAATCTCGCCGAAGGAATATTTGTCGGCGAGATCGGCCAGCGCGTCCATCTGCTCGGCCGTGGCATCGCCCGGAGGCCCGCCGGTCGGCTTCAGCGAGATCGTGACGATGGAGTAGCCCTGCACCTTGTGCGGGGCCACCGAGTTCTTGCGCCACGTCTCGAAGTCAGGATCGGCCGCGGCCTGCCGCAGCTCGTCCGGCATGTGCGGCAGCTTCTCGTAGGCGGGATAAGTGAAGCGCGAGCGGATGTCCTCGATCACCTCGTCGTCGATCTGGAGCGAGGAGTTGCGGATGTGCTGCCACTCCTCCTCGACCTCGCGGGAGAACTTCTCGATGCCGAGCTCGTGCACCAGGATCTTGATGCGCGCCTTGTAGATGTTGTCGCGGCGGCCGTACTGGTTGTAGACGCGCAGGATCGCCTCGATGTAGCTCAGGATATCGCGGCCATGCACGAAGTGCTTGATGGTCTTGGCGATGAACGGGGTGCGGCCGAGACCGCCGCCGACCAGCACTTCGAAGCCGGTCTCGTCCCTTTCGTTCTTGATCAGCTTCAGGCCGATGTCGTGGATCTTGATCGCGGCCCGGTCGTGGTCCGATGCGGTGATCGCAATCTTGAACTTGCGCGGCAGGAACGAGAACTCCGGATGCAGCGTGGTGTGCTGGCGGATCAGCTCGGACCAGATGCGGGGATCCTCGATTTCGCCGGGCGCGACACCGGCCCACTGGTCCGAAGTGACGTTGCGCATGTTGTTGCCGGAGGTCTGCATCGCATGGATGCCGACCTCGGCAAGATCAGCCAGCGCATCCGGCAGCTCGGCAAGCTTGATCCAGTTGAACTGGATGTTCTGCCGCGTGGTGAAATGGCCATAGCCGCGGTCATATTTGCGCGCGACATGGGCGAACGCCCGCAGCTGGTTCGTCGCCAGCGTGCCATAGGGGATCGCGACGCGGAACATGTAGGCATGCAGTTGCAGGTAGACGCCGTTCTGCAGCCGCAGGATCTTGAACTCGTCCTCGGTGAGCTCACCGGAGAGGCGGCGCTTCACCTGGTCGCGGAACTCCGAGACGCGCTCGTTGACGAGCGTGCGGTCGATTTCGTCGTAAGCATACATAAGAAAGCGCCTTAAACCTGGGCCGGCTGTCCGATGGTCACACCGGTGCGGCGGATCTGTTCGCGCAGATTGCCGGGTTCGATCTTGCCGTCGGCGCCGACCTGCACCGGGGCGATATAGGGACCGATCGCGCCGACGTCATCGGCGACGGACTCTGCAAGCAACGCTTTGGCCTCGTCCGAGTTGCGCACGATCGCGGCTTCCGAGAGGTCCGCGGACCAGCTCTTGGCGGCGGTGCGGTAAACCACAATGCCATCCCAGGTGCGGTTGGCGGTCACGACCGAGGGGCCGGCGATTTTGATCTTCTTCTGTTCGAGCGGGGAGGTCATTCGGCTGCATCCAGGAGGTCAGAGATGATTTGAGCTGGGTTTTTCTTGGTCGTTTCGCGGCGAAGCGAACCGGCATGCCGGACCACCTCGCCGATGATGAGGATGGCGGGACCGCCTTGGGTCCGCCGCACCAGCTCGGGCAGATCGCGCAGCGTGCCGATCGCGCCTTGCGCATCGGGACGCGTGACGCGGGCGAACACGCCGACCGGCGTTTCCGGCGAACGGCCGACAGCGAACAGGCCGGCGCGGATAGCGGGCGCGGCGGTCATGCCCATGTAGACCACGACGGTCATCCTGGTGTCGGTCAGCGTCGACCAGTCCACGACCTCCGCATCGCGCGCCTTGTGCGCGGTGAGGAAGGTGATGCGGGTCGCTTCATGACGATAGGTGAGCGGGACCTCGAAATCGGCGGCGCCGCCGAGGCCGGCGGTGATGCCGGGAATGATCGAATAGGCGATGCCCGCCGCGCGGAGCGCTTCAACCTCTTCACCGCCGCGGCCGAACACGAAGGGGTCGCCGCCCTTCAGCCGCACCACGCGCTGGCCCGATTGCGCGGCCTCGATCATGCGCTTGTTGATGGCGTCCTGCCCGATGCCGGGCTTGCCGACGCGGCGGCCGACGGCAACGCGCGTGGTGTCGCGGCGGATGCGGTCGAGAATTTCGGGCGAGACCAGCTCGTCATGGAAGACGATGTCGGCATCCTGTAAGGCGCGCAGCGCCTTGATGGTGAGGAGATCGGGATCGCCGGGGCCGGCACCGACCAGCGCGACCGAGCCCTCCGGCTTGTCCGCGCGCGCGAATCCGGATGGATCGGAAATCGCCTCGAGCGCAGCGACCGCCTCGCTTTTGCGGCCAGCGAGCACGGACGCGCCGATCGGGCCGTCGATGACACGCTCCCAGAAGCGGCGGCGCAGCGGAAACTCGGCGATGCGCGCGTTGATGGATTTGCGGAAGCCGCCGATGAATTCGGCGAGCTCGCCGATGCGGGCCGGCAGCAGCGCCTCGATCTTCTCGCGCACGCGCCGCGCCACCACCGGCGAGGAGCCGCCGGTGCCGACCGCGACCACCACGTCGCCGCGATCGACGATCGCCGGGAAGATGAAGCTGGAATGTTCGAGATCGTCCATGACGTTGACGGGCAGGCCGAGCGCCTTGGCGCGCACCGACATCGCCACACCGACATCACCCGCGCCCGCGCAGACCACAGCGATGACGCCCGAGAGATCGGCAATGAGCGGATCGCCGGTCGCGATTTCGATACGCGCTGCGTCCTCGGAGCCGAGGCTCAGATCCTGATTGCCGTCGATCGCATGCACGCGGACGCGCGCGCCGGCCGCCGCGAGCACGCGCAGCTTGGCGCGCAACAGCTCGCCCGCGCCGATGAGGACCACCGGACCGGCCTTCAGATCGAGAAACACCGGCAAGAACCGCATGTGATACTCGCTTCCCCACAATCGGGGTTGACTGGAATTATTTTCTATATATGTGTCGTTTCGAGCGCGCAAAGAGAAAATTTTTTCTTCTCTTCTGCACCGCAACTATAGAATTTTCGCCTCCAAACGCAAAGTGGCAGAGATGCATCTTCTCAAGGACGATTCCGCTGCTGACGGACTGAGCAGCCCGGCGCTGGCCGATCGCGTGCGCGCGCAAGAATTTTCTGCCGAGCTTGCCCCAAGCATGGACCATCTCGACCAGCTCGAGGCACAGAGCATCTACATCTTCCGCGAGGCGTTCGCCCGGCTGAAGAAGATTGCCCTGCTGTGGTCGCTCGGCAAGGACTCCAACGTCATGATCTGGCTGGCGCGGAAAGCCTTCTTCGGCAAGATGCCGTTCCCCGCCCTTCATGTCGACACCGGCAAGAAGTTTCCGGAGATGTATCGCTTCCGCGATCACTACGGAAAAGAATGGGATCTCGACCTGCGCGTCGAGCCCTGCCCGCCGATCGATGCCGTCGACCCGACGCTGCCGCCGGCCGCGCGTTCCGCCGCGCGCAAGACCGAAGGTCTCAAGATGGCGCTCGCCAAATACGGCTTTGACGGCCTGATCGCCGGCATCCGCCGCGACGAGGAAGCGACGCGCGCCAAGGAGCGCGTGTTCTCGCCGCGCGGCCTCGAAGGCAATTGGGACGTGCGCGACCAACCGCCGGAGTTCTGGGATCATTTCAACGCCTCGCCGCCGCAAGGCGCGCATCTGCGCATCCATCCGATCCTGCATTGGACCGAGGCCGACATCTGGGCCTACACCAAGCGCGAGAACATCCCGATCATCCCGCTTTATCTGTCGCAGAACGGCAAGCGCTATCGCTCGCTGGGTGATCAGGACATCACCAATCCGGTCGCTTCGACCGCATCGAGCATCGACGAGATCCTGATCGAGCTCGAACAGACCAAGGTGCCGGAGCGCGCCGGACGCGCGCTCGACCACGAGACCGAGGACGCTTTCGAGCGCCTCCGCGTCGCCGGCTATCTCTGACAAGGACGCAATGCGGCCATGAACATGATCGTCACGCCTGCCTCGCCCGCCACCCCGAACGGCACCACGCGTCCTCAGGTGCGCATCGTCATCGTCGGCCACGTCGATCACGGCAAGTCGACGCTGGTCGGCCGCCTCCTGCACGAGACCGGCAGCCTGCCCGATGGCAAGCTCGAAATGCTGAAAGCCGTCAGCGCGCGGCGCGGCATGCCGTTCGAATGGTCGTTCCTGCTCGACGCGCTCCAGACCGAGCGCGACCAGGGCATCACCATCGACACCACGCAGATCCGCTTCCGCACCAATTCGCGCGACATCGTGCTGATCGACGCGCCCGGCCACGCCGAATTCCTGCGCAACATGATCACCGGAGCCTCGCAGGCCGACGGCGCGGTGCTGATCATCGATGCGCTCGAGGGCGTGCGCGACCAGACCAGGCGGCACGGCTATCTGCTGCACCTGCTCGGCGTGAAGCAGGTCGCTGTTGTCGTCAACAAGATGGATCGCGTCGATTTCGGCGCCGAGCGATTCAAGGAGATCAGCGACGAGATCACGGCGCATCTGAGCGGCCTCGGCGTGACGCCGACGGCGGTGATCCCGATTTCCGCGCGTGACGGCGATGGCGTCGCCGCACGCACCGACCGCATCTCCTGGTACAAGGGACCGACGGTGGTCGAGGCGCTCGACCGGCTCGAACCGGCGCGGCCGCTCGAAGCCCTGGCGCTGCGGCTGCCGGTGCAGGCGATCTACAAGTTCGACGACCGCCGCATCGTGGCGGGCCGCATCGAATCCGGTAGTCTCATTGCCGGCGACGAGGTCGTGATCATGCCAGCCGGCAAGATCGCGAAGATCAAGACGGTCGAAAGCTGGCCGATGACGCCGGTCGCGGGACGGCAGGGCGCCGGCCGCTCGGTCGGCATCACGCTCGACCGCGAATTGTTCATCGAGCGCGGCGACATCATCGCGCATGCCGGCAGCGCACCGCGCGAGACGCGGCGGCTGCGCGCGCGGATTTTCTGGCTGCACGACAAGCCGCTCGCCAAGGGCGACCAGCTCCTGGTGCGCTGCGGGCCGAAAGAAAGCCGCGCCACTGTGGTCGCGATCGAGAAGGCGGTCGATCCCGGCGAATTGTCGAGCACCGAGAACAAGGCGATTGGCCGCAACCATGTCGGCGAGATCGACATTTCTCTGTCGAACCCGATAGCTGCCGATCCCTACACGGAAAATCCGCGCACTGGCCGCCTCGTGATCGAGGTGTCCGGACGCATCGCCGGCGGCGGCCTGGTGCTGTCGGTCGACGCCGGCCAGCGCGCCGTGCCGGTCGACATCGTGCCGGTGGAATCGGCGCTGCGGCCGGATGAGCGCTCCGCCCGCTACCGCCACAACGGTGCTGTGGTCTGGCTCACCGGCCTGCCCGCCTCCGGCAAGTCGACGCTGGCCAAGGCGCTGGAGCGGCGGCTGTTCACCAATGGTAGCTCGCCAATCCTGCTCGACGGCGACACGCTGCGCGCTGGGCTCAACGGCGATCTCGGCTTCTCCACCACTGACCGCAGCGAGAATATCCGCCGCCTTGCCGAAGTCGCGACGCATCTCGCCCGCAATGGCCACATCGCCATCGTCGCGGCTGTCTCGCCCGCACGCGATGACCGCGCCGCCGCGCGCCGCATCGCCGACACCGCATTCCGCGAGATTCATGTCGCGACACCTGCAGACGTGTGCGAGGAGCGCGACCCCAAGGGCCACTACAAGAAGGCCAGAGCCGGCACGCTCGCCTCGTTCACCGGCATCGGCAACGACTACGAAGCGCCGCAGGCCGCCGAGCTCGTGATCGACACCTCGACACGGACGGTCGCCGAAGCAGCCGACGAGATCGAGCAGATGCTGAAGACATCAGGCGTGCTGTTCGACGAAGTCGTGGATCTCGCCGCGAATATTTAGGGCGCGCCCCCACTTAGGTGGCACGCTCCGCACCACATCAACGGTGCCGTCCTGGCGAAAGCCAGGACCCATACCGCGCGATCTATGCTTTAGGCTCGGTCGAAGTACCGGACTGACTACAAGTCGTCGCCAAACTCCTCCCTGGGATAATGGATCCTGGCTTTCGCCAGGACGACGTCGGGGAGAGGTCGTGCCCATTGCCTTTGCAGGGCGTATTCCGAATACCTACTCTTTCACCTCGTCTTGACATTTTGACAGACCTTTGGGGGTCTTCTCACCGCCCCGATTTTGGGGCTAATAGGGCCCCGAAAGCCGCCCCCTATGGGCGCATTTTGCTGCTGTCGGGTCAAAAGCAGCCAAAAACAGCCATTTCCAACAAGAAAGCCCATCATGAAACGCGTCGACGCCCACGGATTGAAGATCGCTCCCGTCTTGTTCGATTTCATCGCCAAGGAAGCGGCCCCGAAAACGGGCATCGCGCCGGATGCGTTCTGGGCCGGGCTTGCCGCCATCGTCCGGGAGTTGGGGCCAAAGAACCGCGCGCTGCTCGCGTTTCGCGACACGCTGCAGGGCAAGATCGACGACTGGCACCGTGCGGGCAAGGGCAAGGCGTTCGACCTCAATGCCTATACCGCCTTCCTGAAGGAGATCGGCTATCTCGTTCCTGAGCCGGCGACGCAGAAGGTCGAGACCGCCAATGTCGACCAGGAAATCGGCAAGATCTGCGGCCCGCAGCTCGTCGTGCCCCTCACCAACGCACGCTATGCGCTGAATGCGGCGAACGCGCGCTGGGGCTCGCTCTACGATGCCTTCTATGGCACCGACGCGATCCCGCACGACGCTGCCGAGACCGGCAAGGGCTACAACAAGGCGCGTGGCGACAAGGTGATCGCGAAAGCAAAGGCGTTCCTCGATGCCGCCGCGCCGCTGGCAACCGGCAGCCACACCGACGTCACCGCCTACAGCGTCGTCGCGGGCCAGCTCGCGGTGAAACTCAAGAGCGGCAACGCCACCGCGCTCAAGAACGCCGCGCAGTTCGCGGGTTTCCAGGGCGATGCGGCCGCGCCGAGCGCGGTGCTGCTCGTCAACAACGGCCTGCATGTCGAAGTCAAGATCGACCGCAGCAGTGCGATCGGCAAGGACGATCCGGCCGGCGTCGCCGACATGATCATGGAGTCCGCGGTCTCCACCATCCTCGACATGGAGGACTCGGTCGCCGCCGTCGATGCCGAGGACAAGGTGCTGGTCTATCGCAACACGCTCGGCCTGATGAACGGCACGCTGTCGGCCGATTTCGAGAAGGGCGGCAAGACGCTGACGCGCTCGCTCAATGCCGACCGCAGCTACAAGACGCCTGATGGCAAGGGCGAGGTCAAGCTGCACGGCCGCAGCCTGCTCCTGATGCGCAATTGCGGTCACCACATGTTCACCGACGCCGTGCTGGACGAGAAGGGCGAGGAAATTCCGGAGGGCCTGCTGGATGCCGCCGTCTCGGGCCTGCTCGCCATTCACGATCTCAAAGGCAACTCCAAGGTCAAGAACAGCCGCACGGGATCGGCCTATATCGTCAAGCCGAAGATGCACGGCCCGGACGAGGTGTCGCTGACCTGCGAGATTTTCGATCGCGTCGAGAAGATGCTGGGCCTGCCCGAGAACACGCTGAAGGTCGGCATCATGGACGAGGAACGGCGTACGACCGTCAACCTCAAGGCCTGCATCCAGCGCGCCTCCAAGCGCATCATGTTCATCAACACCGGCTTCCTCGACCGCACCGGCGACGAGATCCACACCTCGATGGAAGCGGGCCCGATGATCCGCAAGAACGAGATGAAGGCGCAGGCCTGGATCAAGGCCTATGAGGACTGGAACGTCGACATGGGCCTGATCGACGGCCTGCCCGGCCACGCCCAGATCGGCAAGGGCATGTGGGCCGCGCCCGACAAGATGGCGGACATGCTGGCGCAGAAGCTCGCGCATCCGCAGGCCGGCGCCACCACTGCCTGGGTGCCCTCGCCGACGGCCGCGACCCTGCACGCGCTGCACTACCACCAGGTCAACGTTATCGCGCGCCAGGAGGAACTCACCAAGGGCGGTCCGCGCGCAAAGCTTTCCGACATCCTCACCATTCCGGTGTCGAAGTCGAACTGGGCCCCTGATGACGTCAAGCAGGAGATCGATAACAACTGCCAGGGCATCCTCGGCTATGTCGTGCGCTGGATCGACCAGGGCGTCGGCTGCTCCAAGGTGCCAGATATCCACGATGTCGGCCTGATGGAGGACCGCGCGACCTTGCGCATCTCCAGCCAGCATCTCGCCAACTGGCTGCATCAGGGCGTGATCACCGAGGCGCAGGTGATGGAATCGCTCAAGCGCATGGCCGTGGTCGTCGACAAGCAGAATGCGGGCGATCCCATCTACAAGCCGATGGCGCCCGCCTTCGACGGCGTCGCCTTCAAGGCGGCCTGCGACCTGATCTTCAAGGGACGCGAGCAGCCGAACGGTTACACCGAATACATCCTCACCGCGCGCCGCCGCGAGGCGAAAGCGGCCGGCTAAGCGAAGTCACGGGAATGTCAAAAGCCCCGGCCAGCGCCGGGGCTTTTTTGTTGGGCGAAACGTCGCGGCGTGCTGAGGAACGGCAGCGCACGGCTCGCGTTGTCGGGCCATCAACCAATGGGAGATGGTCATGGACTGGAATCGGATCGAAGGAAACTGGAAGCAGTTCAAGGGATCGGCCAAGGAGAAATGGGGCAAGCTCACCGACGATGACCTCCAATTGATCGAGGGTCGTCGCGAGCAGCTCGAGGGGCGGCTCCAGGAACGCTACGGCAAGGCCAAGGACCAGGTGCGTCAGGACGTCGACGACTGGCTCAAGGGGCTGCACTGAGGCAGCAGCAAAAGCCCCGGCTCAGCCCGGGGCTTTTTTGTATGGAAATCTGTAGCCCGGATGAGCGCGACGATATCCGGGACCTTTGTTGCGGCACCCCGGATTTCGCTGCGCTCATCCGGGCCACGATACCTTCGCTAGAATACCGCGAGATATTTCAACAGCGACACGATACCGATGATGATGACGATCACGCGCGCGATCTGCTTGGCGCGGCCGTCCATCGGAAGCATGTTGATGAGATAAAGCACGAGAATGATGACGAGAAAGGTGACGAGTACGCCGACCAGCATCGCGAGGCCCCCTTCAGGCAATTGCTAACGGTATCCTAACGCCCGTCGTCCGCGCCGGTTCCACTCGGGAAACCCAATACAACTTCTGATACTTACGTACTTCTACGATCGGCCCGACTGCCTAAAATTTTACCCTTTTCCTTTCAGATGCCGAAACCGCCCGTGCCGCGAACGGCACAGGACTGCGATTGCCGGATGCGACCGCCCCTCTGTTTTCGACGTTACCGGGGCGTTTTTTTGCGACCTTGAAATTGGACCTGGGGGACTTCGATGCTGAATCGTCTGACCGTATCCGCGCTCCTGAAGGCGGTGATCGCGATCACGTCGGTCTGCGTGGTGATCGCACTCTCGCTCACCGCCTACGAATCCTGGGATCGCCTGAGGACCGCGAGCCGGATCTCGCGGATCGCGGACGCATCTGCCGATCTGTTCAAAGCGATGCACAATCTGCGCACCGATCGCTCCACCACCAACCGGCTGCTGAACGCGACCGCGCCGATGGACGCCGAGATCGAGAAATATCTGCGTGCTATCCGGGACGCCGAGATGCCCGCGATGGCGCGGGCGCTGGAGCTGTTGCCAACCATGGACTTTCCGCAGTCCGGCACGCTGGTGCCGGAGCTCGCGCGGCTCCACAAATTGCTGAGCGAGGAGCAGAAGCAGTTCTGGGAGGACGTGGCCAAGCCCAAGGAGCAGCGCCGCGCCGGCTTGCCGAAGGAGTACATGGAAACGACCCAGGGTCTGCTCGAAACGCTCGACAAGCTCTCGAACGTCCTGGCCGCCACCGTCAACCATCAGGACGCCGTGATCGACCAGCTGCTGTCGATCAAGCAGAACGCCTGGCTATTGCGCAACACCGCCGGCGAAGCGTCGCTGGTCGTCTCGACCGGTCTAGCCGCCGGCAAGATCACGCCCGAGGCCCACCAGTCTTATATCCAGTATGTCGGCGGCACGGCCGCGATGTGGAAGGCGCTGGAATTGTCGACCTCGGGCATGCAATTGCCGCCCGCGCTCGTCTCGGCCATGGCAACGGTCAAGACCGCCTATTTCGATCCGCAATATCTCGCCCTGCGCGACCGCCTCGCGGGCACGCTGGCCAAGGGCGAAAAGGCCGAGATGACCGCCAATCAGTGGACCCCGGTCACGGTCGGACGCCTGGCAAGCGCCGTCGCGGTGGCGGAAGCCGCGCTCGAGGCCGCCAAGGCCCATACGCTGGAGCAACGCGGCGCCGCGCAGCGCGCGCTGATCGTGCAGCTCGCCCTCCTGGCGCTCGCGATCGGTCTTACCGTCGGCGCTGTCGTGCTGGTCAACCGGCGTGTCATCCATCCGCTCAACACCATCCGCGACGCGATGCTCAAGGTCGCCGGCGGCGACCTTGCCGTCGACAGCGGCTATCTCGACCGTCAGGACGAGATCGGCGCGCTTGCCGGCGCGCTGGAAACCTTCAAGCAGCAGGCCACCGAGAAGCTCAACATCGAGGCGCACGAGCGCGAACGCAATGTCGGCGCAGCCGCGCGTCAGCGGGCGGTGGAGGCCCATGTCGGCGAGTTCGAAGGCGCGGTGCGCAAGACGCTCGGCGAACTGAGCGAGGCGTCCGGCGAGATGCGCAAGACCTCGGGCGACCTCTCCGCTGTGTCGCGCCAGACCAACGACCGCGTCCAGCTGGCCGGCAAGGCCTCCAATGACGCCTCCATGAGCGTCGACAGCGTGGCCGCTGCCGCCGAGGAGCTCTCCGCCTCGATCAACGACATCAGCCAGCAGGCCGCGCATGCCGCTGGCATCGCCAGCCGCGCCGTCAACCAGGCGCGCGAAACCGACAGCACCGTGCAGGGGCTGGCGCAATCCGCGGGCCGCATCGGCGAGGTCGTCGGCCTGATCAACACCATCGCGGCGCAGACCAACCTGCTCGCGCTCAATGCCACGATCGAGGCGGCGCGCGCCGGCGAAGCCGGCCGCGGCTTTGCCGTCGTCGCATCCGAGGTGAAGTCGCTGGCGAGCCAGACCGCGAAGGCGACCGAGGAAATCTCCGAGCAGATCGCCGATATCCAGAAGGTCGCGGGCGATGCCATCAACGCCATCCAGGCCATCGGCGGCATCATCGGCGAGGTGAACGAGGTCGCGACCGCGATTGCCGCCGCCGTGCAGGAGCAGGGTGCGGCGACCCAGGAGATCACCCGCAGCACCCAATATGCGGCGCAGGGCACCAAGAACGTCTCGGATAACATCACTGGCGTGAAGGCCGATGCCGACACCGCCGCCGGCGCCGCGGAGAACGTCAAGCAGGCTTCGGAGACGCTCGAGACGCAGAGCCGCCAGCTCGGTCAGCAGGTCAGCGACTTCCTGGGGAAGATCCGCGCGGCGTAAGCCGGCGGACTGGATAGAAAGCCAAGCGCGGCAACTCAGCCAACGCCCGAGCCTCTACTCCTTTGCCACCACCGGCACGCGGCGGAATTTGGCGCGGACGGATTCCGGCAGCGGCGAAAAATTCATCGCGATGCCGCGGCGGTCGTTGGCATTGCGGTTGGCGACCACGAGGCCGTCAGCACCCGCGACGATGTCGCCCTTGCGCAAGGTGGGGTCGTCCTCGACCTTGACCTGGGCGAGCCCGGCCGGATCCTTGCCGTTGCAGGTACAGCCCGCGACGATCTCGTTGCGATAACGGAAGGCGTTCGGCAGGTCGGAATAGGACTTTCCGTGCTCAGTCGTGGCGTCGTCGATATTGCTGCCATAGACCAGCGAGGTTTCGGACGCCGGGCAGAAGCTCTTGCACGATTGCGCCTTGCTTTCGGCATCGCTTCCCTGCGCCGGGAAATAGCGGCCGTCGCATCCGCGCACGCAATAGGCGGTGCCGCCGCCATAGGCGGCGCGCTGGCGCGGCACGTCGTAGCGCCGCATGTCATCGTTCGGGAACGGCGTCCGGATCTGCGGAGGCCGCGCTCCGAACGCGCCGAACAGCGCCGAGAAGAAGTCCTGCGCATGCGCCGACGGCGTCAGCGCGAGGCCGAGAGAGGTGACGGTAGCCAAGGCCGCCGCACTGCCAGCCAGCTTGCCGATCAAGCGTTTACTCATGTGACCTCATTCAACTCTTAAAAGCGCGTTGCATGATCTTTCGGAGAGACCTTCCGGGATCATGCGCTAGTTCACCGACGACGCCGCTATGTTCAGCGCCTGCCGGCCCGAGGGCAGCGTCGTCACGGCCGGCCGCTTGCGCGCGGGATCACCGCCCTTGGCCATCAGAGGCGCGTTCTTCGGCAGCACCACGACCTTGGCGCCGACATTGACGCGGCCGAACAGGTCGATGACGTCCTCGTTGGTCATGCGGATGCAGCCGGACGAGACGAACTTGCCGATGGTGCTGGGATCGTTGGTGCCGTGGATGCGGTACTCGCTCGAGCCGAGATACATCGCACGCGCGCCGAGCGGATTGCCGGGACCGCCGGCGACGAAGCGCGGCAGATAGGGCTGGCGCGCGATCATCTCGGCCGGCGGATGCCAATCCGGCCACTCCGCCTTGCGGCTGACGTTCTGCACGCCCGACCAGGTGAAGCCCTCGCGACCGACGCCGACGCCGTAGCGGATGGCGCGCCCCTGGCCGAGCACGTAGTAGAGATAGGTGTTGTTGGTATCGATCACGATGGTACCGGCCGGCTCGCTCCGGTCGAAACTGACGATCTGCTTGCGCAGACGGTCGGGCAGCTGGGCGTCCTCGTCGGCAGTTTGCGGCGCCTCGTTGACGTCGCCTTGTGAGTAGGGTCGTGGGTAGCTTTGTGGGTAGCCTTGGGCATAACCCTGGTCTTGCGGATAGGCCTGCGGCTGCATCGGCGCGAAACCGAACGTTTGCGCGCTCGCGCCACCACAGGGTACCGCGAGCAGAACGGTCGCACAGGCAAGCGCGGTGACGGCGCGCGGCGAGAAGCGGCGGACGAGAGAGAACCTTGTCATGTGCTGCCCCATTGGATGTGCATCTGGGTGATGCTGCCTTCAACAAACGCCACCGGACCTAGCCAAGTTCCACCGCAGCCTGCGGCAGCGACGTCACAGTCAAGCGAGCACCTCTTCACGAAGCCGCGATGGAACCCTCCTTCCGCTCCCGTGTTGTAGAAGCGTCAATGGGGCACGCGGATCGCAGCTTCCGTGCGGGAGAGATATTGTGCGCGTTCTTCCCAGCGAACGTCTGATTCCCGGCAACAGCGAAGGTGAACCGCTTCCCGACAGCCATAGCGAGCTGCCGCCGGTCATCCGCCGCACCGAGTTTGTCGCCTTCGCACTCGCGGGCCTGCTGCTGATTGCGATCGTCACCGTGCTCTACGTCGGGAAGGCGTTCTTCCTGCCCGTGGTGATGGCCTTCGTCACCGGCACCATGCTGTCGCCGGCGGCGAGCTTCCTCGAGCGATGCAAGGTGCCGCGCGGGCTCGGTGCCGTCCTGATCGTGATCGCCGGGACCGCGGTGGTCGCCTTCGTCGTGGCGCTGATCGCCTCGCCGGCGATGGAGTGGGGCACGCGCCTGCCGGAGCTCGGTGCGCAGTTGAAAGACAAGTTGCACGTCTTCGACCGGCCGCTGGCGCTGTGGCGCGAGCTGCAAACCATGCTCGGCGGCTCGGAAGGATTCCCCAGCATTCAGATGCCGAAGGTCGAATGGGTGCAGCCGACGCTGGAATTCCTGTCACCGACCTTCACCGAATTCCTGCTGTTCTTCGTCACCCTCATCCTGTTCATCGCAAGCTGGCGCGACCTGCGGCGGGCCATGATCATGACATTCAGCGATCGTGACGCGCGTCTGCGCACGCTTCGAATTCTCAACGAGATCGAGGTTCATCTCGGCAATTACCTCCTGACTGTCACCCTCATCAATGTCGGCGTCGGCGTTGCCACCGGCGTCATTTGTGCGATCACCGGCATGCCCAATCCGGCCGGCCTGGGGGCGCTTGCGGCAACCCTCAACTTCATCCCGATCATCGGGCCGGTCGCGATGTTTGCCGTCCTGGTCGTGGTGGGGCTCGTCGCCTTCCCGACCATCGGCGGGGGCCTGGCCGCCGCGCTCGCGTTCGGCGGCATCACTTTCCTGGAGGGTCACTTCGTCACGCCGACCATCATCGGCCGCCGCCTGGCGCTGAATGCACTCGCCGTGTTGTTGGCCCTCGCATTCTGGACCTGGATGTGGGGCCCGATGGGCGCGTTCCTGTCGTCGCCGCTCCTGATCGTCGCGCTGATCCTGAAGGAGCATCTGCTGCCGGTGAATTCGCCGCAGCTGCCGCAGGAGTGAAGCGGTTTCCACAAACGGAACTTCCCCGACGACGAAACGTTCTCCGGCTATCTCAACGGTCAACAATTCGGAGCTCCTGATGTCCACGCCCAATGCCGAAGCCGGGATGAGAGATTCGACCGACAAAGCCACGAGAGAACGCCTCGAGAAGGATGTAGCAGCCGTGAAAAGCGATATCGCCGCCCTCACCGACCAGATCACCGATGCGCTCAATACCTTCGCCAATTCCACCAGCAAGCAGGCTCGGCGCGGCTATCGCCAGGCGCGCGAGAACATGGATACCGCGATCGACGACATGTCCGAGCGCGGCAACGCGATGATGGGTGCCGCGCAAGACGCCTACGGCTCGATCGAGGAGACGCTGGAAGACGCGATCACTCAGCGGCCCCTCGCGACGGTCGGGCTGGCGCTCGGGATCGGCTTCCTGATCGGCGTCGCCTGGCGCCGGTAAGGTCAAGGAACTGATGTTTGAGACGGCGGCGCCGTCGCGCCGCCGAAGCCGGCGTGTGACGACCGGGCTTGTTGGGGACTTGAGGAGCAAGGCCATGTTTCAGCGCATCATCGACGGGATCAGTGCGTCCACCGGCACGACGGTCCGGCTGACCTCGCTGGCCGCAAGCGCCGCATTCGCGCTGTTCGTGACGACATGCTTCCTCTGTGCGGCCGCCTTCATCTCGGTGCTGGAGAAATATGGTCCGGTTCAGGCGTGCCTTGCCGGCGCCGGCATCTTCTTCCTGCTGACGCTCACTGCCGCCGGCGCCTATTGGGGCTACAAGCGCCAGGTGCAGAAGCGCGCCCAGATCGCAGCCGAGCGTGCCGCGAAGTCGGCGGCGCAAAGCATGCTCGCGGACCCCATGTTGCTCGCCACGGGCCTCCAGATTGTCCGCGCCATCGGTATCAAGCGGCTGTTGCCGATCCTGGCGATCGGCGGCGTCGCACTCGGAATCATGGCGAGCCGCGCCGGCGTTCCCGACGAGACTTCGGCCGAGCCGGCCGAGTGACCACGAGAGCTGGTTAAAGAGAGCGAGTCAGAATATTTCGTCGTAACTCCCACATACGCATCTGTCGGAATTCGACAGGGCGGCAAGACGCAACTTTGCGCCACACGGCGCGGATGTCCCCCGCCATCACGCAAACGCTACTCGGACGGGCAGGCGGTTACCGCTAAAAGCGTCGCCCCTGATTCCAAAAGTCTTTTCCGTGATGAAACCGTCCGTCAAGGCGAACCTCTCCGCATTCCAACCCGACGCCAGGCTGTATTTGACGCTCGGCATCGCCAACTGGTCGGTTTTCGTCGACCACATCCCGAACAATGTCGTCAACCTGCTGACGCTACGAAATTTCGGCTTCAGCGGCGCCGCCGACCTGTTCGTGTTCGTGGTGGGCTATGGCGTCGCCATCATCCACGGCCGGATGGCGCTGGAGCGCGGCTACCTCGTCGCGGCAACGCGCATCTTTCGTCGCGTCTGGCGGCTCTACGCTGCCTATGTCGTGCTGTTCGTGATCTATATCGACACCATCGCCTACGTCGCCTCGCAATCGATGGCGCCGGAGATCATCCACGAATACAACATCTCGGGGATTCTCGATCACCCGCTGCGGATCCTGGTCCGCGGCCTGGTGCTCCAGGAGGAGCCGCTGAACCTCGACCTGCTGCAACTGATGATCCCGCTGATGGCGTTCTTTCCGCTTGCGCTGTGGGGCCTGTTGCGGTGGCCGAACGTGACGCTTGCGGCGTCGGTCGCGCTGTATCTTGCCGCCCGTTGGTTCGACTGGAATTTCCGCGTCTATCCGGACCAGGAGTGGACCTTCAATCCGCTGTGCTGGCAGATGCTGATGGTGTTGGGCGGCTGGTTCGCCGTGACAGGCGCCCCCGGGCGGGCGCTGCGCGGTATGCCCTGGCTGCGGATCCTCGCAGGGACCTATCTCGTCTTCGCAATGGCCGTCACCTTGATGCGCCATTCGCCGGCGCTGTCCGCCTATCTGCCGAACCTGATCCTCGACGGCATCTCACCGACCGACAAGGAAAACCTCGCGCCTTATCGCGTGCTTCACTTCCTCGCGCTGGCCTTCCTCGCGACCCATCTCATTCCGGCCGATCATCCCGGCCTGCGATTGAAACCGCTTCAGGCGGTCATCAGATGCGGAGAGGAATGGCTCGCCGTGTTCTGCGTCGGCGTGTTCCTGTCCTTTGCCGGCCATCTCATCCTGATCACCGGGCCCAATCTGGTGGCGATGCAGATCGCAGTGAGCCTCGCCGGCTTCGCCGCGATGACCGCCGTCGCCTATTACATCGCCTGGTCGAAATGGCAGGACCTGCCCGCCGCCCTGCGGCAACAGGCCTAGCAGGGCGCACCTTCCGATTCCCCTAGGCCCGCTGCCGCGGCTGCGCTATGCGAAGCGGAGCGGGTTGCGCGAGGAGACCAGGCGTGGCGATGGCGAAAGGCAGGGGTGATGAGGTCCACAGCGCGCCCCGGCGCGGCCGGCCGCGGTCGATCGAGACCACCAACGCCATCCTGGAAAGCGCCTATGCGCTGATGGCTGCCACCGGCCTTGCCTCCACCACCATCGACGCCGTCGCGCGCCACTCCGACGTCTCCAAGATGACGATCTACAAATGGTGGCCATCCCGCGAGGCGCTCTTGATCGACGCCTTTCTCCACCACGCCGCGCAGATGCTGCCGCTGCCCCCGGAGAGCTCCGGCACGCCCGCGGCGCGCGCACGCCGCCATGCCGCGGCCTATGCCGAGGCGCTCCAGGGCGAGTTCGGCAAGGTGCAGCTCGCAGTGATCTCCGAATGCATTTCGAAGACCGGCTCCGCCGAGCTGTTCTACGCCCGCTATCTGCAGTTCCGCCGCGACGCGCTGGTGGAGATGATTGCCGCGGGCCAGAACGACGGCAGCATCCTGGCCGAGGGGCTCCCCGAGGATCTCTACGACGCGATCTACGGCGGCCTGTTCTATCGCTACGTCTTCGGCATCGCGCCGATCACGCCGGCCTATGCGCGCAATCTGGTCGACCTGGTGTTGCGGCCGCGGGGCTGAGGTCCCGCCTACCGCACCGGCTTCGAAAACTTCTCGGTACGATCGCGCTCGGTCATGTCGACCACCGTCTCCATCGGCGCAGTCAGCTCGTAGACATAGGAAACGTCGGTGAAGTAGCGCTTGGCGGTGCCGCCGAGCGCCTCGGGCGCGACGCGGTCGAGCAGGATCAGGCCGAAATCGGAATCGGGACGGCGCGTCGCCTCGCTGGTATTGAACTCCTCCCAGCGGAAATGGAAGACCTCGTCACCCTCCTCGCCCGTTACCGACCAGTTGGCGGTGATGTGCGGATGCTTGCCGACCAGCGACAGGCCTTCGTCGGAATGCGAGGCGAGCTCGAAGAACAGCAACGACAGGCTCTGCGCCGCCCGCGCGCTGACCGCGATGTCGGGACCGGCGACGGCGATGCGATCGGCATGCGGAATCGCGCGCGCCTCGAACAGGCCCTTCAGCTTGACCCCCTGCCACTGGCTCTCGCTGAGCAGCGAGACCACGTTGGACATGGCGTGGATGCGGCCGATCAGGAGCTCGCGCGCGACGTCCATGTCCGAGCCATGGCGCAGCGTGCGAGTTACGATCGACTGGATCACCGCCAGGATGTTCTTGACCCGGTGGTTGAGCTCATCGATGACGGCGGTCAGCCGGCGCTCGAAGCCGATTCTCACCTGGATTTCCCGGCTGAGCCGCAGATTGTTGTAGGCGACATAGCCGAACAGGCCGCACACCATTGCTGTAATCGCAAAGCCGATCGCCGCGACGATGATGGCAGTCTGCTCGGCACGACGCGCCGAGTTGGTTTTCGCGTAATAGCTGAGCTGCCAATCACGGCCACCGAAGCTCACCGTGCGCGTCGCCGACGGAGCCGGTCCGTCCGTCACCGCCATCCGCGTCGAGACCACGCCCTGGTCGTTGGCGACGAGTTCGCCACCATCCTTGCGCGGATCCCTGAGCGCGACCGAGAACAACGACATGTCGTCATTGGTCAGCATCAGCGAGGCAAGCTCGTAGGAGAACGTGACGAACCCGGCCGGCTCCGTTGCCCCCTCGGGAATGACGGGCGCGGCCACGATGACGCCGATCGGTCCGTTGCCGCTGATCAGCGGAATCGGGTCTGAGGCGATCGACCGCTTCTCGACCCGGGCACGCGTCAGCATGGCGCTGCGAACGGGATCCCGGTCGTAGCTGCGGCCTGGCAGTGCCTTGGTCTCGTTGCTGCGCGGCTCGAGATCCATCAGCACGTCGATCGGCTGGGTGACGTCGGCGGGATTGATCGGCTTGTCGTCAAAGCCGCGAATCTGAGAGTTCGGGAAGCCTGCGCCGGCAATGGCGGCCTGCGCCGCCGCGAGCTCGTTCGGTTTCAACCGGGCGACCCACCCGGCCACCACGAAATCGGTCTTGAAGGCGTAGATGGCCGAGCGCAGCGGCTCCAGCATGTTCGGCTTGATCACAGACGGCGTGCGGAACAGGCCGGAGGCAACCCGCGCCAGCAACTCCCGCTCGGTGAGCCGGTCCTGAACCAGGCTTGCGTGAACGTCGATCGCACGCGCCAGCGCAATCCGGTCCAGCGCCAGCTCCTGATCGTGGACGCGATAGGCCGCCAGCCCCGAGAGCAAGGCTCCGAGCAGAGCGATGAAGCCGATGATGAAACCCAGCCGGACCACGCGACTACTCAGGCGATAGCGGGAGGTCGGCAATAAACAAGGAGCATATGA
This sequence comes from Bradyrhizobium sp. CCGB12, assembly GCF_024199845.1. NCBI lineage: Bacteria > Pseudomonadati > Pseudomonadota > Alphaproteobacteria > Hyphomicrobiales > Nitrobacteraceae > Bradyrhizobium > Bradyrhizobium sp. CCGB12. The sequence continues at coordinate 6,330,430 of NZ_JANADO010000001.1, forward strand.
ACGCCGCTCGAACGGCCATGTGCCGAAACAGGGTGAACCCCGGTGGCGGAGATAATGGAGGAGGAGGCATCAGTACGCAACTTGGGTCGCCTGGAAAGCTTAATCCGTTCGGCCGATGGTCCGGCCGGGATGGATTTGCCCCGGGCACCGGAGGTAGTTAATCGCCGTGTCTGAAATTTGTTCCGCAGGTCGAGCCCTGCCCCAAGTGTTAACGGCGAAAAGCACCTGCGCTAAGTCGTCGCGTCCGACGGTTAACCCGCCCGTTTCAGCCCGCCTTTGGCCTCGATGAAGCCAACGATGCGGTCCAGCCCCTGGCTCTTCTTCAGGTTGGTCATGACGAAGGGCCGCTCGCCGCGCATGCGCTTGGCATCCGTCTCCATCTTTTCCAGGGAAGCGCCGACATGGGGGGCCAGGTCGATCTTGTTGATGACAAGAAGGTCTGACCGGGTGATGCCCGGGCCGCCCTTGGACGGGATCTTGTCGCCGGCGGCGACGTCGATCACATAGATGGTGAGATCGGCCAGCTCCGGGGAAAAAGTGGCGGCCAGATTGTCGCCACCGGACTCGATCAGCACGAGGTCGAGGCCGGGAAATTTCGCACGCATATCCGCGACCGCAGCGAGGTTCATCGAGGCATCCTCGCGGATCGCGGTGTGCGGGCAGCCGCCGGTCTCGACGCCGGCAATGCGATCCGACGTCAGCGAGCCCGACCGCACCAGGAATTCCGCATCCCATTTGGTGTAGATGTCATTGGTGATCGCGGCGATGTCGTAACGCTCGCGCATGGTCTTGCAGAGCAGGTCCATCAGCGCGGTCTTGCCCGATCCGACCGGACCGCCGACACCGACACGCAAGGGGCCGTGAGACGTAGCCATAGCTTCTTTCCTATCGTCGTCCTGGCGGAAGCGAGGACCCATAACCATCAATGTTCGTTGTCGCGGAAAGCCGGGGCCACAGCCGCGCATGACCACAGGCAGTTGTGGTTATGGGTCCTGGCTTTCGCCAGGACGACGGCTGAGTGTGGTGCAGCACGCTCACGACCGAAACAACCGCGTATATTGCGTCTCGTGCCGCAGGCTGGCGAGATCGGCGCGGAACGTCGCGCTGCCGAGATCGTCCAATGTCGCATTCAGCGCACGATTGGCGGTTGCGGCGACGGCGGCTTCCAGCCTCACCAGCACGCGCTGGCCGTCGGTCTGGCCGAGCGGAATGAGACGGCTGGCCGCGGAAATCCAGTTCGAGACCAGCGCATGCAGGAAAGCGTGTAGTGTGGGCGCCAGCGGCACACCATGCATCGCGGCGACCACGCCGACGGCGACCGGATAGACCAGTGGCGTGCGGCATGCGGCAACCATGGCATCCAGCCCGTCGGCATCCCATGCGGCGCGGGCGATGTCGATGAAGGCGCGGCCTTGCGATGTCGTCTCCAGCTGTCGTTCGCGCGACGCAACGAAGGCCGCCGCGAGCTCGGCAATATCGTTCAAAGCGGCGGTCTGGTCCGCTTCGGCGGCGCGATAGGCATGGACCAGGAACGTCGCGTCGCAAAAGCCAGAGCCGTCGCCGAGCATTGCGTCGAGCCAGTCGGCCAGCGTGGCGGTATCCGTGATGTCGCCTGCCTCGACCGCCCATTCGATGCCGCTGGAATAGGAGAAACCGCCGACAGGGAACGCCGGCGACAACCACGTCATCAACCGGTACAGCGCCGCCGCCTCGCGCTCCGCGAGATCACCGGCACGGACCGGCTCATTTGTGGTCATGAGCATGCTTGTGGCCATGGTGATGGTCGGGATGGTCGCAATGCTCGTCGTGGTGATGGTGGTGATCGTGACCATGGTCATGCACGGCATGGCCATGATGGTGGTGATCGTGGCCGTGATGATCATTGTGGTCGTGATGGCCGTGATCATGATGATGGCCGTGATCGTGATGCGCATGGTCGTCGTGTCCATGCGCGTGGCCGGCATCGGCATAGGCGCCGCCCTCGGGATCGAACGGCGCCTCGATCTCGATGACGCGCGCGCCGAGGCCCTTCACCATGGCCTCGATGACGTGGTCGCGGCGGATGCGCAAGGCTTTGGCCATGATCTGCGTCGGTAGGTGGCGGTTACCGAGATGCCAGCCGACGCGGATGAGATGGTGCGGATCGCGACCGCGGATCTCCAGCAGCGGTTCGGGCGCCGCCACCACCTCGACGAGCCGGCCGTCCTCCAGCACCAGCGCATCGCCGCCGCGGAGCGCGACGGCGTTTTCCAGGTCGAGCAGGAATTCGAGCCCCCGCGTGCCCGTCATCGCCATGCGGCGGCGGTGCCGATCGTCGAAATCGAGCACGACCGTATCCACCGGCGCTTCCGTAAAGCGGTGCTGCCCCTTGACCTGCGTCGCCCGGATCATGCGTTTCCCCTGTTACCGTGTCTCGACCTTCTCGGGCGTGATCACCTCGATCTTCGGCGGCGCCGTAAAACACTTCACCGCGACGCGGCCGAACGTCTTCATATGCTCCATGGCACGATGCGGCACCAGCGCCTCGGCGTTCTCCCACTGCTCGACGAACACCATCTTGCTGGGATCGGTGACGCTCTCATGCAGATCATAGGCGATGTTGCCGGGCTCCTTTCGGGTCTCCTTGATGCAGGCGGTGGCGGCTGCAATGAATTCGGCGCGCGTCTCGGGCTTGATGGTCAAGGTGGCAACGACGTAGATCACGAGAAATCCTCCCGGCTTTTCTTCTAAAGGTACGATACCGGGCCGGACATTAGACCAGGCGGGATCGAACGCAAAACCGGAAAAGCCGGCCCCGACCCGCGCCTGAGACATGCGTTGAGGCGCTATTTTCAGTACATGAAATATCGCTGCGCCATCGGTAACACCTCGGCGGGGGCGCAGGTGAGCAGCTCGCCGTCGGCGCGCACCTCATAGGTCTCCGGGTCGACCTCGATATTGGGCGTGGCGTCGTTGTGGACCATGCTCTTCTTCGAGATCTTGCCGCGGGTGTTCTGGACGGCATAGAGCTTCTTCTCGATGCCGAGTTTTCGCGCCAGACCTCCGGTGACCGCGGCCTTCGAGGTGAAGACGACGGAGGACGCCGTGCGCGCCTTGCCGAACGCACCGAACATTGGCTGGTAGTGGACCGGCTGCGGCGTCGGGATCGAGGCGTTGGGATCGCCCATGGGCGCGGCAACGATGGTGCCGCCCTTGACGATACAGTCCGGCTTGACGCCAAAGAAGGCCGGCGACCACAGCACGAGATCGGCCAGCTTGCCCTTCTCCACCGAGCCGATCAGCTTCGACACGCCATGGGCGATCGCAGGATTGATGGTGTATTTGGCGATATAGCGCTTGACGCGGAAATTGTCGTTGTCCTTGCCCTTGTCCTGGGCTAGCTGCCCGCGCTGCTTCTTCATCTTGTCGGCGGTCTGCCAGGTCCGGATGATGACCTCGCCGAGCCGGCCCATGGCCTGGGAATCCGAGGACATCATCGAGAGCGCGCCGAGGTCGTGCAGGATGTCTTCGGCTGCGATGGTCTCCTTGCGGATGCGGCTCTCGGCGAACGCGAGGTCTTCGGCGATCGAGGGATCGAGGTGGTGGCACACCATCAGCATGTCGAGATGCTCGTCGATGGTGTTGCGCGTGAAGGGGCGCGTCGGATTGGTCGAGGACGGCAGCACGTTCTTCAGGCCGGCGACCTTGACGATGTCAGGGGCGTGACCGCCGCCGGCGCCTTCGGTGTGGAAGGCGTGGATGGTGCGGCCCTTGAACGCCTTGATCGTGTCCTCGACGAAGCCGGACTCGTTCAGCGTGTCGGAATGCAGCATGACCTGGACGTCGTGATCGTCGGCCACCGACAGGCAGTTGTCGATCGCGGCCGGCGTGGTGCCCCAGTCCTCGTGCAGCTTCAGCGCGCAGGCGCCGCCCTTGATCATCTCGACCAGCGCGGCCGGGCGCGATGCGTTGCCCTTGCCGGAGATGCCGAGATTGACGGGGAAGGCATCGAACGACTGGATCATCCGCCCCATGTGCCACGGCCCCGGCGTGCAGGTGGTGGCGAAGGTGCCGTGCGAGGGACCGGTGCCGCCCCCTAACATGGAGGTGACGCCGCTCATCAGCGCATGCTCGATCTGCTGCGGGCAGATGAAGTGGATGTGGCTGTCGAATCCGCCGGCGGTGAGGATCTTGCCTTCACCCGCGATCACGTCGGTGCCGGGGCCGATGATGATGGTGACGCCCGGCTGGATGTCGGGATTGCCAGCCTTGCCGATCGCGGAAATCATCCCGTCCTTGATGGCGACGTCGGCCTTCACGATGCCCCAATGGTCGACGATCAGCGCATTGGTGATGACGGTGTCGGCCGCGCCCTGCTTGTTGGTGACCTGCGACTGCCCCATGCCGTCGCGGATCACCTTGCCACCGCCGAACTTCACCTCCTCGCCATAGGTGGTGAAATCCTTCTCGACCTCGATGATCAGGTCGGTGTCGGCGAGCCGCACCCTGTCGCCGGTGGTCGGGCCGAACATGGCGGCATAGACGGAACGCTTCATCTTGACGGACATCACAAGCCCCGTTTGCGTTTGAATTTCTGGTCGGTCACAGCAAGGCCTTCGCTGCTTTCACGGCATCATCGAATTTCTCGTCGAGCCACGCATTGCCGCCGCGGCAGCCCGCAACGACCTGCGTCGCCCATCCGATGTAATCGGCGAGATCGTCGCGCTCCTCGGCAGTCGGATCGGTTTGAATGCGCGCCGCTGTATTGCTGATCTTGTCGGCGATCTTGATCAGCTTCGCGCCCGCGGATTTTTTCGGTGCGTCCATCACCTGCCGGCGCCGCCGCTCGGCCTTGGGCAGGCTCATGTCATCGGTGCACTCGGCGACGAGGGCAGCGACGCGCGCGGAAAACCTCTGCGCCAGCTCCTCGCGCGTGGTGTCGGTGTCCTCGATCGTATCGTGCAGCCAGCCGGCCGCAATGAGCTCGGCGTCGGCACCATCGGTCGCGGTCGCGAGCAGGCTCGCGACCTCGGCGAGATGATTGATATAGGGCTCCTGGCCTCGCCCCTTGCGCGCCATGCCGTTATGGCGGAGCGCGGCGAGTTCGGCAGCTTCGGAGATGAGACGGACGGGTGAGGGCATGGCAAAACCTCCGTTTTCGCCTCAACCGTGCCGGGCCATGCTCGTTCCTGTGCTCACAGCTTCCCCATGACGTCGCCACGGAAACCGTAGATGGTCTTCTTGCCCGCCAAGGCGACGAGCTGGACGTCGCGGGTCTGGCCGGGTTCGAAGCGGACGGCGGTGCCGGCGGCGATGTCGAGCCGCATGCCGCGGGCGCGTCTGCGATCGAACTTCAAGGCCGGATTGGTCTCGAAGAAATGGTAGTGCGAGCCGACCTGGATCGGGCGATCGCCGGTGTTGGCCACCGTCAGCGTCACGGTCTTGCGGCCGGCATTGAGCTCGATCTCGCCGTCCTGGATGAAGAGTTCGCCGGGGATCATACTGCTCTCCTGTCATTCCGGGGCTCGCGCAGCGAGAACCCGGAATCTCGAAATAAAATCTCTGGATTCCGGGTTCGCCCGTCGGGCGCCCCGGAATGACGAGCTACCTGATCGGCTCGTGCACGGTGACGAGCTTGGTGCCATCAGGAAAGGTTGCCTCGACCTGGATGTCGTGGATCATCTCGGGAATGCCCGGCATCACCTGGTCGCGGGTGAGCACCTGCGCGCCGGATTGCATCAGCTCGGCGACGGTGCGGCCGTCGCGCGCGCCCTCGAGGATGAAATCGGAGATGATCGCGATGGCCTCGGGATGGTTGAGCTTGACGCCGCGATCCAGCCGGCGGCGGGCCACGATCGCCGCCATCGAGATCAGAAGCTTGTCCTTTTCGCGGGGAGACAGGTTCATGCGACATCTCTTCCGTTCAACACGTCAATTCAACCGGTCAATTCAACCAGAGCCGCGGCAGGGCCGCACCGGTCCGCGCCAGCACCGCCATCATGTCGGCGCGCAAGCGCGCCGCATCTTGGGCACAGAACCGTGCCATTGCAAAGCCATTCCAGGCTGATATCCCGACCTCGCCGGCGAACGATTCCGAGGCCTCGCGAACGCGCTCGACCAGGGTCTCGTCACCGGGCACGATCAGGGCCGTGCCAATCGCAGCGCCATCCTTGGCCACCGCGGATCGCGCGAGCTTGGCGGCGATATTGCCGTCCAGCCTGACGGTCTCGGCGAACACCAGCCTGCCGCCACGCCGCAGCCGCCAGCGGTCGACGAACTCGCATTGCTTCATTCGCTCGCCCATGGCGGTGCGGCCGAACACGACGATCTCACAAAGCAGGAGCGAGGCCGTCTCGTCGAGCGCGATGTCGAAGCGGCGGTGAACCCGGGCGCGATCGAACAGGATCGTCTCCTGAGGCAGCCAGGACAGATGCGCGCCCGCGGCGACCTCTAGGGCAATCCCGAGCTGCGCCGCCGCCCCGGGCGCGCGATAGACCTTCTCGGCCGCCGCCGTGGTCAATGTCAGGCGCGAGCGCTCGCCCGCTGCGATCTCGATATCGAAATTGTCTCCGCCGGCAACGCCGCCTGCCGTGTTGACGAACACGCCGGAGAGCCCATCGCCTTCGGGCGAGGGAAAGCGTACGCGCAAGGAGCCCGACTCGTGCAAGGCCCCGCGCCGCGTCACGCCGTCGCGCGCGTGGACGTCGAAGCGCACCGCGCCGCGGGCGCGGTTGGCTTCGAACACCGAAGATATCGCTGAAACGTCGCTGCGCATCCGCCTCCCCAGCCGGTCGCGGCAGAATGGCCTACAGCGCCATCTGGCGGCTGATTTCGCTCGGGTCGAGATTGGAACGGTCGCAGGTGAACTTCACCGCGCCGCGATCCATCACGGCAAAACTGTCGCCGAGTTCACAGGCAAAGTCGAGATATTGTTCGACCAGCACGATGGCGATGTTACCGAGGTTGCGCAGGTAAGAGATGGCCCGACCGATGTCCTTGATAATCGAGGGCTGGATGCCCTCGGTCGGCTCGTCGAGCAGGAGCAGCTTCGGCCGCATCACCAGTGCGCGCCCGATCGCGAGCTGCTGCTGCTGGCCGCCGGAGAGGTCGCCGCCGCGACGACCCAGCATGGATTGCAGCACCGGAAACAGCGAGAACACGTCGTCCGGAATATGCCTGTCCTCGCGCTTGAGGGGGCCGAAGCCGGTCTTGAGGTTCTCCTCGACCGTCAGCAACGGAAATATCTCGCGGCCCTGCGGCACGAAGCCGATGCCCTTGCGCGCCCGCTCGTAGGGCTTCAGGCCGGTGATGTCGTTGCCGTCGAGCACGATCGCGCCCGAGGAGATCGGATATTGGCCGACCATGGCGCGGAGCAGCGAGGTCTTGCCGACGCCGTTGCGCCCGAGCACGCAGGTGACCTTGCCGGGCTCGGCGGCGATCGAGACGCCGCGCAGCGCTTGGGCAGCACCATAGTAGAGATTGATATCTTTCACATCCAGCATCTTCGGTGCCTCTTGGCGAGTAGCGAGTGGCGAGTAGCGAATGGAGATGACAGAGTCACCTTTCCCTATTCGCTACTCTCTATTCGCCGTTCGCGCTTCCCAGCTATCTACCCAAATACACTTCAATGACCCGCTCGTTGGACGAGACCTGGTCGATAGTGCCCTCCGCAAGCACGGTGCCTTCGTGCAGGCAGGTGACCTTGACGCCGAGCTCGCGCACGAACGTCATGTCGTGTTCGACCACCATCACGGTGTGGGTCTTGTTGATCTCTTTCAGCAGCTCGGCGGTGAGATGCGTCTCGACGTCGGTCATCCCTGCGACGGGCTCATCCACAAGCAGCAGTTTTGGGTCCTGCGCCAGCAGCATGCCGATCTCGAGCCACTGCTTCTGGCCGTGGCTGAGGCTGCCGGCAAGACGGTTGCGAGCGTCGGTGAGGCGGATCGTCTCCAGCACCTTGTCGATGCGCTCAGACTCCGCCTTGCTGCCGCGCCAGAACAGCGTGCCGCGGACCGAGTGATCGACATTGAGCGCGAGCAGGAGGTTGTCCTGCACGGTCTGGCTCTCGAACACGGTCGGCTTCTGGAATTTGCGGCCGATGCCGAGCTCGGCGATGCGGGTTTCGTCGAGTCGCGTCAGATCAGTGACGCCGTCGAACAGCACGGTGCCATCGTCCGGCTTGGTCTTGCCGGTGATGATATCCATCATCGTGGTCTTGCCGGCGCCGTTCGGGCCGATGATGGCGCGCATCTCGCCGGGCTCGAGCGTCAGCGACAGGTTGTTGATGGCGTGGAAGCCGTCGAACGAGACGTGCACGCCGTCGAGATAGAGCATTGCGGACGTCGCGCGGGTATCCATGACGTTCATGACCGCTACTCCGCCATCTTCGGTTCGGTGATGCCGTCTTCGGCCGCGGCGCTCACTGAGGTCGCGGCGCGCTTTTCCTTCGACTGATCCCACCAGGCATTGAAAGTGCCGACGATTCCCTTCGGCAGTAGCAGCGTCACCAGGATGAACAGTGCGCCGAGCATGAACAGCCAGTACGGCGCGAGCATGCCCGAGGTGAAGAACGTCTTGGCGTAGTTGACCACGACAGCGCCGAGCGCGGCGCCGACCAGCGTGCCGCGGCCGCCGACCGCGACCCAGATCACGGCCTCGATCGAATTTCCCGGCGCGAATTCGGATGGGTTGATGATGCCGACCTGCGGCACGTAGAGCGCGCCCGCGACGCCGGCCATGCACGCCGACAGCGTGAACACGAACAGCTTGTAGGATTCGACGCGGTAACCGAGGAACCGGCTGCGCGATTCCGCGTCGCGGATCGCGATCAGCACCTTGCCGAGCTTGGAGGACACCACGGAGCGGCAGATCAGGAAGCTCGCGATCAGCGCCAGGCAACTTAGCGCGAACAGCGCCGCGCGGGTTCCTTCCGCCTGGACGTTGAAGCCCAAAATGTCCTTGAAATCGGTCAGGCCGTTGTTGCCGCCAAAGCCAAAATCGTTACGGAAGAAGGCGAGCAGCAGGGCATAGGTCATCGCCTGCGTGATGATCGACAGGTACACGCCGGTGACGCGGGAGCGGAAGGCGAGCCAGCCGAAGCAGAACGCGAGCAGCCCCGGCACGACCAGCACCATCAGGGCCGCGAACCAGAACATGTCGAAGCCGTACCAGTACCAGGGCAGCTTCGAATAGTTCAGGAACACCATGAAGTCGGGCAGGATCGGATTGCCGTAGACGCCGCGGGTGCCGATCTGCCGCATCAGGTACATGCCCATGGCGTAGCCGCCGAGCGCGAAGAACGCGCCGTGACCGAGCGAGAGGATGCCGCAATAGCCCCAGATCAAATCGATCGAAAGCGCCAGGATGGCGTAGCAGACATATTTGCCCCAGAGCGCGACGAGATAGGTCGGCACTTGCAGGAACGAACCCGCGGGCAACAGCAGATTGGAGAGCGGGATGAGGATGCCGCAGGCCGCGACGACGGCAAGGAAGATCGTCGCGCCGCGGTCCAGCGATCGCGTCAGCATGTGAGGGGTCATGCTTCCACCGCACGGCCCTTGAGCGCGAACAGGCCGCGCGGCCGCTTTTGAATGAACAGGATGATGAGAACCAGGATGGCGATCTTGCCGAGCACGGCGCCGGCGACCGGCTCCAGGAACTTGTTGGCGATGCCGAGCGTAAAGGCGCCAACGAGAGTGCCCCAAAGGTTGCCCACACCGCCGAACACCACGACCATGAAGCTGTCGATGATGTAGCTCTGGCCGAGATTGGGGCTGACATTGTCGATCTGCGACAGCGCGACGCCGGCGATGCCGGCAATGCCCGAACCGAGTCCGAAGGTCAGCGCATCGACGCGCGAAGTGGCGATGCCCATCGAGGCTGCCATGCGGCGGTTCTGCGTCACCGCACGCATCTCGAGGCCCAGCGCGGTGTAGCGCAGCATTGCGAGCAGGATCGCGAACAATGCGAGCGTGAAGCAGAGAATCCAGAGCCGGTTGTAGGTGATGGTGATCTGGCCGAGCTCGAAGGCGCCGCTCATCCAGGAGGGGTTGCCGACCTCGCGGTTGGTCGGGCCGAACATGGTGCGCACCGCCTGTTGCAACACCAGCGACAGGCCCCAGGTCGCGAGCAGCGTCTCCAGCGGACGGCCGTAGAGGAAGCGGATGATGCTGCGCTCGATCAGCACGCCGATGGCGCCGGCGACGAGGAAGGCGAGCGGCACGGCAATCAGGAGCGAATAGTCGAACAGGCCGGGATAGCGGGTGCGTATCACCTCCTGCACCACGAAGGTGGTGTAGGCCCCGATCATCACCATCTCGCCATGGGCCATGTTGATGACGCCCATCACGCCGAAGGTGATGGCGAGCCCGATCGCGGCGAGCAGCAACACCGAGCCGAGCGAGAGGCCGTACCAGGCATTCTGCACGGTGGACCAGACCGCAAGCGAGCTCTGGATCGAGCTGATCGCGCTCGCGGCCGCCTTGGTCACCGAGGCCGGCTGGTCGCCCATGCCGGTGAGCAGCGCCAGCGCCTCCTGATCGCCGCGCGCCTTGAGCGTGGCGACCGCCTCCAGCTTCTCGACCTCGGTTGCGTCCGACTTGAACAGCAGGATCGCCGCGCGGGCCTCGCCGAGCGCGGACTTGACGGATCTGTTGCTTTCCTTGGTGAGCGCGGCATCGACCGCCTCGAGCGCGGTCTCCTCATGCGACTTGAAGACTGACTGCGCGGCCTGGAGGCGCGTCGACAGATCGGGCGATTGGAGAGTTAGGCTGCCGAGCGCGGCGTCCACGCTGCGACGCAGGCGGTTGTTGAGGCGGACCGCGCTGGCGCTGTCGGGAACGCTGGCCACGGGCTGTCCGGTCGCAGCATCGATCGACTTGCCGTCAGCGCCGATGACATAAACCTTCTTGCTATCGAGGTCAGCCATGAGACGGCCGTCCTGGAGCGCGCTGATGATCGGGAAGGCCAGGGGATTGCCGCTGCCCGCAACCGCGCCGATCGCCTCTTCCGTATCGGAAAAATCGTCATTGGCGAACTTGGCGACCGCATCCTCGAACGGACCGGCGAAAGCCGGCAGCGCGAACGCGATCAGGAACAACGAGAGGACAAACGAACGGAGACGGGCGGACAAATGGGCTGGCACTGTGATTGATCCCGGCAGAAATGGGTGGAGAAGGCGGCGGGATCGCCGCCCTCTCCGATCGTGCAATGGAGCGTCAGATCGGGGTCAGGAGCCCGAACCGAGGCACTTGTCGGTCTTGGTGTTGAAGTTGCCGCACTTCTTGCCGACCCAGTCGCCGATCAGGTCCTTGGAACCGTCGAGCTCCTTCGACCAGGCATCGCCCGCGACGAGGCCCGGGGTCTTCCAGACCACGTCGAACTGGCCGTTGCCCTTGATCTCGCCGATGAACACCGGCTTGGTGATGTGGTGGTTCGGCAGCATCTTCGACACGCCGCCGGTCAGGTTCGGCGCCTCGATGCCGGGGAGCGCATCGATCACCTTGTCCGGATCGGTCGACTTCACCTTCTCGACCGCCTTAACCCACATGTTGAAGCCGATCACATGCGCTTCCATCGGGTCGTTGGTCACGCGCTTCGGATTCTTGGTGTAGGCCTGCCAGTCCTTGATGAACTTCTCGTTCGAGCCGTCCTTGGTCTTGATCGACTCGAAGTAGTTCCAGGCGGCGAGATGACCGACCAGCGGCTTGGTATCGATGCCGGCGAGCTCTTCCTCACCCACCGAGAACGCGACCACCGGGATGTCCTTGGCCTTGATGCCCTGGTTGCCGAGCTCCTTGTAGAAGGGAACGTTGGCGTCGCCGTTGATGGTCGAGACCACCGCGGTCTTCTTGCCGGCCGAGCCGAACTTCTTGATGTCGGCCACGATCGTCTGCCAGTCGGAATGACCGAACGGCGTGTAGTTGATCATGATGTCTTCCTGGGCGACACCCTTGGACTTCAGATAGGCTTCCAGGATCTTGTTGGTGGTGCGCGGATAGACGTAGTCGGTGCCCGCGAGCACCCAGCGCTTCACCTTCTCTTCCTTCATCAGATAGTCGACGGCGGGGATCGCCTGCTGGTTCGGCGCAGCACCCGTGTAGAACACGTTGCGCTCGCTCTCCTCGCCCTCGTACTGCACGGGGTAGAACAGGATGTTGTTCAGCTCCTTGAAGACCGGGAGCACCGACTTGCGCGACACCGAGGTCCAGCAGCCGAACACGACCGAGACCTTGTCCTTGGTGATCAGCTCGCGCGCCTTCTCGGCGAACAGCGGCCAGTTCGAAGCGGGGTCGACGACGACGGCCTCGAGCTTCTTGCCGAGCACGCCGCCCTTCTTGTTCTGCTCGTCGATCAGGAAGAGGATGGTGTCCTTCAGCGTGGTTTCGCTGATGGCCATGGTGCCCGACAGGGAGTGAAGCACGCCGACCTTGATGGTGTCGTCCGCAGCCTTGGCGCCGGTCAATGAAGCCAGACCGAACATCAGTCCGGCGGTCGCGGCGAGCACGCCGCGGCGGCTAAATGACGCCGCTCTATCGCGAGTAGATTTGCTAAGCATGAGTGTATCATCTCCCTGACGCAGACGTGAAAACGCTGCGAAACGGCCCCACGGCCGCCTGCGATTAACGGATTCGCAAGAACCATGCCATGGACTGATCATCGATCAAGCCATTGATTTAACTTGTAAAATTGACGCGATTCCAAGTTTCGCCGCAGTTCATCCGCCTAAAACCTGAGCAAAGGAAATGGATGCGAAAGCGGCAGGCAGTCTATTTTATGTGCATCACGCCGATTCTGGCTAAATTTCCGGCATAACTATTTCTGCACTGCAACTGCCGTTTGAGGCACGCTTGCCTTGAAAGCGCCCCGGCAATGTTCCATATGAGTGGCTGAGACCTCTTGCGAATCAAGGGGTCGTAGCGAGCCGCGTGTTCTTAAGCCCCTACGGGCCTCTGGCTTGCCCCATATCTCCCAAGCCATCCGACACCCCAAGCACGCAGGTGTCTTCTCGACACCCTTTTGCGCGCGCCGCGCCTTATGCGCCGGGCGCCCGCTTTTGACATGGAAAGAACCCTCTTTTGACTTCGTTTCAGGACTTCGGCCTCGCCGAACCCATCGCACGCGCTCTTCGCGAAGAGAATTACGTCACCCCCACCCCGATCCAGGCCCAGACCATCCCGCTGGCGCTGACAGGCCGCGACGTCGTCGGCATCGCCCAGACCGGCACCGGCAAGACCGCGTCCTTCGCGCTGCCGATCCTGCATCGCCTGCTCGAGAGCCGCATCAAGCCCCAGCCCAAGACCGCCCGCGTCCTGGTGCTGTCGCCCACCCGCGAGCTGTCCGGTCAGATCCTCGACAGCTTCAATGCCTATGGCCGCCACATCCGCCTGTCCTCGACACTCGCCATCGGCGGCGTGCCGATGGGCCGCCAGGTCCGCTCGCTGATGCAGGGCGTTGAGGTTCTGGTCGCCACGCCCGGCCGCCTGCTCGACCTCGTGCAGAGCAACGGGCTGAAGCTCTCGAGCGTCGAATTCCTTGTGCTCGACGAGGCCGACCGCATGCTCGACATGGGCTTCATCAACGACATCCGCAAAATCGTCGCCAAGCTGCCGATCAAGCGGCAGACGCTGTTCTTCTCGGCCACCATGCCGAAGGACATCGCCGAGCTCGCGGATTCGATGCTGCGCGACCCCGCCCGCGTCGCGGTGACCCCGGTCTCCTCGACCGCCGAGCGGATCAACCAGCGCATCATCCAGGTCGATTTCTCGGCCAAGCCCGCCTTCCTGACCAAGCTCCTGAAGGACGAGCCGATCAACCGGGCGCTGGTGTTCACCCGTACCAAGCACGGTGCCGACAAGGTCGTGAAGACACTTGAGAAGGCCGGCATCGCCGCCAGCGCCATCCACGGCAACAAGTCGCAGAACCATCGCGAGCGCACGCTCGCCCAGTTCCGCTCCGGTGAAATCCGCACCCTGGTTGCCACCGACATCGCCGCCCGCGGCATCGACGTCGACGGCATCAGCCACGTCATCAATTTCGACCTGCCCAACGTGCCAGAGACCTATGTGCACCGCATCGGCCGCACCGCGCGCGCCGGCGCCGACGGCACCGCGATCTCGCTGGTCGCAGGCGGCGAGGAACTCAGCTATCTCCGCGACATCGAGCGATTGATCAAGGTGGCGCTGCCGCGCGAAGATCTCCGCACCGACGCCGGCCGCCGCGATGCGGGCCCGCCCCCGCAGCAGCAGCGACAGGGCCGCCCGGCCCAGCGTCCGCAGGGCGCCCGGCACGGTGACGGACGGCGTGCCGACGAACGGCATTCGGACGGCCGTCACCACAGCGCCGGCAAGCATGGCAAACAAGCCGACGGACGCCCCGGTGAAGGCCGGCATGGCGATGCGCGGCATGTGGACGGAAGGCCCGGCAACGCCTCGAAGGGTTCTCGTCGCCGCCGCTCCGGTGGTAAGGTGCATTCTTCGCCGACCGACCGTCCGGACCAGCGTTCCGCGCATGGCGCCGGGGGACCTGATGGGATACAAGGCGTTGCCTTTTTGCGCCGTGAGAGTCGGCCGAACGGCCAACCGAACCGCAAACCCTATTCGCACTAGCCGTCCACGACCTGGAGAAATTCATGGCTAAGGAAGAGCTGATCCAGTTCGAAGGACTGGTCACCGAAATCCTCCCCGACGCACGCTACCGCGTGCAGCTCGACGCCGGACACGAGATCGTTGCCTACACTGCCGGCAAGATGAAGAAGAACCGCATCAAGACGCTCGCGGGTGACCGCGTGACGGTGGAGATGTCGCCCTATGACCTCGAGAAGGGCCGGCTGATTTTCCGCCACAAGGACGAACGTCCCAGCACGGCGGGTGGACCTCCGCGGCCCGGACAACGCGGCGGCCAGTTCCGCCGCCGCTAGGCGGCTCTCGGCGCGCGAGCGCCGAAGTAAAATTCTGATCTGCATGCTGATCCGCCGTGGGCATCACGGCGGATCAAAAAATCGTGCACCTCAGGATTGTTTTGAGGGCCCATTTCCAATAAAATGAATTAATCGATTTTCGGCCGGACGACATTAGCATCCACCGGTACAGCCGGTTCAGACACGCTGACGACCCTTCCAAAAATTCGATCTAACCTGCCTGCGCAAGCGGGCTCTTACATTGTGTGATCTGAGAAGGGACTACCCCATGAGCATGGGAACCGTGAAGTGGTTTAACGCGACCAAGGGCTTCGGCTTCATCCAGCCCGACGATGGCGGCCAGGACGTGTTCGTTCACATCAGCGCCGTTGAGCGCGCGGGCCTCGGCTCGCTGCGCGAAGGCCAGAAGATCTCCTACGAGATCGTGGCCGACCGCCGCTCCGGCAAGTCGGCAGCAGACAACCTCCGCGCCGCCGGCTGAAGCCGCCGGGCCCATCGCCCGGACCGGCTCGAGCGAGCCAATGAGTCAAAAAGGCCGTGCGCAGCGCACGGCCTTTTTCATGTCCGAAGCAAGCGGCTGGGCTCAGTAGGTCGTGCAGGCCGTGGCCGGGCTGTAATAGACGCAGGTGGACTGGCGCGGACGGGTATAGGCGACGTCGCTCGGCGTGATCGCGCGGCCGGTCGATCCTGCTAGGATGTCTTGGCTAGTTTGTCTTGGCTAATTTGTCTTGGCGCCGCCACCTGCAGCCCCGCTGGCATTGTTGCTCAGCGAACCTGCCTGGCTCATCGTGTGGTTGAAGAAGTTGTCGCTGTCGCCGAGCGTCAGACGACGCTGGCAAATCGGCATGCAGCTGTAGGACTCGCGCTCGATCCCGCGATAGACGGTGACGAGCCGGTCGCTCGGACCTTCGACCTGGATCTGGCGGTCGACCAGGATCTCGCCGCCCCGATCGAGCGCGATGAAATTGGTCGCACCATAGCCCTTCCCGGTCACGACGAGCATGCCGCCGGGCTGCAGCGTGACGTCCGCGATCAGGGGATTGCCGACCACGATGGTCGCGACCTTGCCGGGGAGCCGGACCAGCTTGGCCTGGTCGACATTGACGGCGATGGTATCGGCGGTGGGCTCGGCAAGGCCGGCACCAGGCGAGGCCAGCACCGCAGCCGCAACCAGAAGGCCGACGCGCGCATGACGGCGCAGCAACTCTTTACGCATTACACTTACCCCCGGGACGTCACAAACCGGCAGAAACGACCAGATCAACAGCGGAGCCGGTGCCCGACCCGGCTAACCTGCCCTTAATTCGTGAACGTTCCGCAAACTCGCCGGCTATTGTTTGAAGGGACTGGCACTTTGTGGCCCTCGAAGACCGTTGACGCTGCGAACCAATGTCCTAGCGGCGGAACGGATAGGCGAGCTGGCCGCCGATTTCCTTCGGCATTGTCGCTTCGTCCTTGCCGTAGTCCTGCGGCAGTCTGCCCTCCGGCATACGGAAGGTGCCGAACAGCACGTCCCAGATCGGGAACGTCCCGGCAAAATTGGTGTCGCCGCCCTCTTCGAGCGAGGTGTGGTGCCAGCGGTGGAACACCGGCGTCGCCAGCACGTATCTGAATGGCCCGAAGGTCCAGTTCAGATTGGCGTGCACGAAGGCCGAGTGGAAGGTGGTGAACGGCCCGACCCAGATCATGACGTTCGGGGAGATACCGGCCATCAGCAGCACGACGTCAACGCCAATCGTCCCGAGCATGAGATTGACCGGGTGGAAGCGCGCCGCGGAAATCCAGCCGATTTCCTCCGACGAATGATGGATGGCGTGGTACTTCCAGAAACCGCCGTCGTGGAAAAGCCGGTGCAGCCAGTACAGCATGAAATCGGACAGCACCAGGAACAGCACGGCCTGCAGCCACAACGGCAGCTGTGCCAGCGGGCCATGGCCATTGTCGTAGAAGGCGATGAGCTCGTCGGCATCGTGAATGTTGAAGACGGCGCCGGCACCGACGATCAGCAATCCGATCCGCATGGTGCGGGCAAACACCGGAACGAAGAACCAGTAGCAGATGTCGGTGAGGATCTCGCGCTTGCGCCACCACGGCGCGCCGGGATTGCAGGCCCAGAAATGCTCGAGCACCGTGAAGACTGCCGCGAGCGCGAGGGTGACGGGGACCATCTTTTGGATGGTCTCGCCGAGCATCAGGGCGACTTGCATGGGCAGGCTCGACATCGTCGCCTCACTTCCGAATTGATGGTCTCCTAGGCCTACTCCGCGAAATTTAAGGGAGGGTGAAGCCGGCAGCGCGCGTGCGCTGCATTCGGATCCAGACCGAATTTCGACTGCCGCCTTAAGGCGAAATTCACTCTGGCCAAAAGCATCGTGACTCGAGCGGGTTTGCGCGATCGAATTAACTCTACCGAAAGAGCTCGGATCTCATGCTCATTGCGTCAAAGACAGCGCCGAACGAGGCGATCCCACCAGACGGAGTTTGTTCATGAAGAACCTGATTGCGCGTTTCGCGAAGGATGAATCCGGCGCCACCGCCATCGAATACGGCCTGATCGCCGCCGGCATCGCGCTGGCCATCATCACCGTCGTCAACAATCTCGGCAGCTCGCTGAACACCAAGTTCGGCTCGATCAGCACTTCGCTGAAGTAAGCAACCGACGAGCGACCGCAAAAGCCCCGGACCTCCGGGGCCTTTGTTTTTCTGAAGACGGCGAGTTCCAGTGGCGTTGCGCGAGTACAGAACCGAGGCCGTGGTCGCGGCGAACGAGGCGGAGGCGGCGCATGCCGGCTCGCCGGCCTATTGGGTCTGCCTTGCGCTGCTGGTTGCGACGGTCGTGCTCGCCGTGCGCATTGCCAGCCTCTGGTGAGCAGGCTTTCCGCGGGTCCAGCCTCGCCGCCCGGCCGCCGTTGTCGGTTTGTTTAGCAACTGCCGGCTAGCATCGCCGCCGCCAGCTTCCGCGAACAACCAGGCCTCAAGACGCAGCCCATGATCCTCGACCTTGCGCGCCTTCTGCTCTTCCCGGCCCTCATTGCGTTCGCGGCTGCGAGCGATCTCTTCACGATGACGATCTCGAACCGCGTGTCGCTGGCGCTGGTCGCGGGCTTCTTCGCCCTCGCGCTCGCCGGTGGCATGGCACCTTACGAGATGCTGAGCCATGTCGGAGCCGGCGCACTTCTGCTGGTCGCGGCCTTCGCCTGCTTTGCGATGGGCTGGGTGGGCGGCGGCGATGCCAAGGTCGCGGCCTCGGTCGCACTCTGGTTCGGCTTTGCACATCTGATGAACTTCCTGCTCTACGCCTCGCTGTTCGGCGGGGCGCTGACGCTGCTCCTGCTCCAGTTCCGGCAATGGCCGCTGCCCTACGGGCTGGCGGGCCAGGCCTGGCTCGCACGGCTGCACGCCAAGGAGAGCGGCATTCCCTACGGCATCGCGCTCGCACTGAGCGCGCTGATGGTCTACCCGGAGACCGAATGGGTGAAGGCGATCGACCTCGCTCACCTCGCACTGCGCTGAACGCACCGGGTAAACCCGGCGTTAAGGCGATTTAGATACGCCTCATTAACCATGCTTTGACGAATAGCTGGTCAACTGCCGATTACGGCGGCGTCAGCGTCGCGGCGTTTTGTTGGAAAGTGAAGCGTATGAATAGGGCACGCATTGTCGTCCTGGCGGTCGCCATCTGCGCCGGCGGCGTCGCCGCGTACCTGGCGAGCGGCTCTGACAATTCCGCGCCGCCTCCCGCTCCGGTCGCGCAGCTTCCGACCGTCGACGTCCTCGTGGCCAAGAACGACATCGGCCTTGGCCAGACCGTCAAGCCGGAAGACGTGCAATGGCAGACCTGGCCGGCGGCGACCGCCAGCGCCACCTTCATTCGCCGCAATGAGCGTCCCGAGGGAGCGACACAGGTGGCCGGCTCGATCGCGCGCGCGCCCTTCATCCAGGGCGAGCCGATCCGCGACCAGAAGCTGGTCAAGGCCGAGGGCTCAGGCTTCATGGCGGCAATCCTGCCGACCGGCATGCGGGCGATCTCGACCGAAATCTCGCCGGAGACCGGCGCGGGCGGCTTCATCCTGCCCAATGACCGTGTCGATGTGATCCTCACGCGCCGCCTCAAGAATCCGGACCAGAGCACCGGCGCTCCCGACATCGTCACCTCCGAGATCATCCTGGCCAACATCCGCGTCCTCGCGATCGACCAGGCGCCGAAGGAGAAGGACGGCCAGAACACGGTGGTCGGCAAGACCGTGACCCTGGAACTCAATGCCGCGCAGACTCAGGCGCTTTCATCGGCCCGCCAGGCCGGAACGCTGTCGCTGGCACTGCGCAGCATAGCCGACGTCAAGATGAGCGAGATCACGCTCGACGAGTCCGCGCAGAAGCGCGACGGCGTTTCGATCATTCGCTACGGCATTCCAAGTCAGACGGCGAAAGCACGATGAAGACAGTCGATATAAAGTACAGGGCGAATGCAGCAATGATGCGAACCTCTATGGTCCGCGCCCTGTCGTTTTCGGCCGCCCTCGCGCTGGCGCTCAACCCGGTGCTGACCCCCGTGGTCGCTGCCGACTACCGTCCCATGGCACAGGCCGCGGCTGACGGCCAGATGAACGCGCGTTTCCTGTCGCTCGGGGTCGGCAAGTCCATCGTGATCGACCTGCCGCGCGACATCAAGGACGTGCTGGTGGCCGACCCCAAGATCGCCAATGCGGTGGTCCGCTCGGCGCAACGCGCCTACATCATCGGCGCCACGGTCGGCCAGACCAACATCGTGTTCTTCGATTCCGCCGGCCAGCAGATTGCGGCCTACGACATCGCGGTCAAGCGCGACCTCAACGGCGTGCGCGCCGCGCTGAAGCAGATCCTGCCCAATTCCGACATCCAGATCGACGGCCTCGGCGACGGCATCGTCCTGACCGGCACGGCAGCAAATCCGTTGGAAGCGCAGCAGGCAAACGATCTCGCCGCGCGCCTAGCCGGCGGCGCCGACAAGGTGGTGAACTCGATCGTGGTTCGCGGCCGCGACCAGGTCATGCTCAAGGTGACGGTGGCCGAGGTCCAGCGCAACATCGTCAAGCAGCTCGGCATCGACCTCACCGCGAACCTGAACTACGGCACCTCCGTGGTGAGCTTCACCAACTCCAACCCCTTCACGGCCCTTGGCCGCAACCTGGTCGACGGCAACAACCTGACCACGAAGTTCGGCGCAACACCGTCCGTGCAGGCCACTCTGCGGGCGATGGAGACCGCGGGCGTGATCCGTACGCTGGCCGAGCCGAACCTGACCGCGATCTCCGGCGAGTCCGCGACCTTCATCGCCGGCGGCGAGTTCCCGGTGCCGGCAGGCTACGCGTGCGATCCCGTCACGCACGTCTGTACCACCCAGATCAGCTTCAAGAAATTCGGCATCTCGCTCAACTTCACGCCGGTGGTGCTGAGCGAAGGCAAGATCAGCCTGCGCGTGATGACGGAAGTCTCGGAGCTGTCGAACGAGAATGCGATCACGCTGTCCCAGGCCGTGAGCTCGACGTCGGTGAACTCGCTGACGGTGCCCTCGATCAGGACCCGCCGCGCCGAGACCTCGCTGGAAATTCCCTCGGGCGGCGCGATGGCGATGGCCGGCCTGATCCAGCAGCAGACCAAGCAGGCGGTCAGCGGTTTGCCGGGACTGATGCAGCTTCCGATCCTCGGTACGCTGTTCCGCAGCCGCGACTTCGTCAACAACGCGACCGAGCTGGTCGTGATCGTGACGCCCTATGTCGTTCGCGCGGTCGCGCAAAAGGATCTGTCGCGGCCGGATGACGGCTTCGCCGCGCCTGCCGATCCGCAGGCCGAACTGATCGGCAACATCAACCGCATCTACGGCGTGCCCGGCCGGACCGAACCGGCCAGAAACTACCGCGGCACCTACGGCTTCATCACCGACTGAAGCGGAACGGGGACTTCACGATGATCAAAAGACCACCCCAGCTTCGCAAACGCGCCATCCGCCTCGGTGGCGCGCTCGTCGGCCTGGCGCTCGCCCTCGGCGGCTGCCAGCACGACGAAGCGGTCACCGCCTCCATTCCCGACGACTACAAGCAGCGCCATCCGATCGCGATCGAGGAGCAGAATCGCTCGATCGTCGTCTTCGTCGGTCACGCGCGCGGCGGCCTGACCCCCGCCCAGCGCGCCGACGTGATGGGCGTCGCATCGGCCTGGCTGCGCGAAGGCACCGGCGCCATCCGTATCGACGTGCCATCCGGCACGCCAAACGCGCGTCCGGTTGCGGACACCATGCGTGAGATCCAGGCGATGCTGGCGGCGGCAGGCGTTCCGCCGCGCGGTGTCATCGCTCGCCCCTACCAGCCGGAAGACAAGCGCTTCCTGCCGCCGATCCGGCTCACTTACTCCAAGATAGCCGCGGTCGCGGGTCCCTGCGGCCTGTGGCCTGACGACATCGGCCCCTCCTTGAAGAACAGGAGCTGGTTCGAGAACAAGGACTATTACAATTACGGCTGCGCCTATCAGCGCAACCTTGCGGCGATGGTCGACAACCCCAGCGATCTTGAGCAGCCCAGACCTGAAACGCCGCCCTACATGGCGCGTCGGACCACGGCCATGGAGAAGTATCGCAAGGGAACGACGACGGCGACCACCTATCCCGAAGCCGACAAGGCCAAACTCAGCGACACCGGCAAATGATCAGCTACGCCCGCCAACCTCAAGAAGAGCCGGAGACCCCGCCCCCGCCGGTCGAGGAGCATATTGCACCCTCGCCGCGTGTCTCGGTGCAGGCGTTCTGCGAGACCGTGGAGACCGCCGCCGCGGTGCAGTCGGCCGGCGAGGATCGCCGTCTCGGCAAGGCCCATCTGAAGATCCAGATGGGCGGCATGGCGGCGGCGATCGAAGCCTATCGCTCGGCCCCGACCCCGAACGTGATCGTGCTCGAGAGCGACGGCCGCAACGACCTCCTGGGCGGGCTCGACCAGCTCGCCACCGTCTGCGACGCCGGCACCCGCGTGGTCGTGATCGGCCGCATCAACGACGTCATGCTCTACCGCGAACTGGTGCGCCGCGGTGTCAGCGACTACGTGCTCGCGCCGGTCGGCGCGATCGACGTCGTGCGCTCGATCTGCAACCTGTTCTCGGCCCCCGAAGCCAAGGCGGTCGGCCGCATCATTGCCGTGGTCGGCGCCAAGGGCGGCGTCGGCGCTTCCACCATCTCCCACAACGTCGCCTGGGCGATCGCCCGCGACCTTGCGATGGATGCGGTCGTCGCCGATCTCGACCTCGCCTTCGGTACCGCCGGCCTCGACTACAACCAGGACCCACCGCAGGGCATTGCCGACGCCGTGTTCTCACCGGATCGCGTCGACACGGCTTTCATCGACCGCCTGCTGTCGAAATGCACCGACCATCTCAGCCTGCTGGCGGCCCCTGCGACGCTCGACCGGGTCTATGACTTCGGCTCCGACGCCTTCGATGCCGTGTTCGACACGCTACGCTCCACAATGCCCTGCATCGTGCTCGACATCCCGCACCAATGGTCGGGCTGGACCAAGCGCGCCTTGATCGGAGCGGACGACATCCTGATCGTGGCCGCGCCCGACCTCGCCAATCTGCGCAATACCAAGAACCTGGTCGATCTGTTGAAGGCCTCGCGCCCCAACGACCGCCCGCCGCTCTACTGCCTGAACCAGGTCGGCGTCCCGAAACGGCCCGAGATCGCTGCCGCGGAATTCGCCAAGGCGATCGAGAGCCAGCCGGTCGCCTCGATCCCGTTCGAGCCGCAGATCTTCGGCTCGGCAGCCAACAACGGCCAGATGATCGCGGAGATCTCGGCCAATCATAAGTCGATCGAGATGTTCCTTCAGATCGCCCAGCGCCTGACCGGCCGCAGCGAGACGAAGAAACAAAAGTCGTCCTTGTTTTCACCCCTGATTGAGAAGTTGCGGGGAAAATAGGCCGCCGCATGGAGTTGTTAAGTGTTCGGTAAGCGTAGCGGAACAGACACCGACCTTCGGGCTCCCAAGCCCGGCGCCGTGTCGCTCGAGTCTTCCCAGGCTCCGGCGCCGACGGTGTCGCGCGCCCCGCCCCCACCGGCCATCGCCTCGCCGCCGCTTGCCCCTGCCAAGGCCGCGCCGCCGCCTCCCGCCATGGAGAGCCGGCGCTCGGACAATTATTACGAGGTCAAGGCGACCATCTTCGGCGCGCTGATCGAGGCCATCGACCTCGCCCAGCTCGCCAAGCTCGATTCCGAGTCCGCCCGCGAGGAAATCCGCGACATCGTCAACGAGATCATCGCGATCAAGAACATCGTGATGTCGATCGCCGAGCAGGAGGAGCTGCTCGACGACATCTGCAACGACGTGCTCGGCTACGGCCCGCTGGAGCCTCTGCTCGCGCGCGACGACATCGCGGACATCATGGTGAACGGCGCCGGCACCGTCTTCATCGAAGTCGGCGGCAAGATCCAGCGCACCGGCATCCGTTTTCGCGACAACCAGCAGCTCCTCAATATCTGTCAGCGCATCGTCAGCCAGGTCGGACGCCGCGTCGACGAATCCTCACCGATCTGCGACGCGCGCCTCGCCGACGGATCCCGCGTCAACGCCATCGTGCCGCCGCTCGCGATCGACGGTCCCGCCCTCACCATCCGAAAATTCAAGAAGGACAAGCTGACGCTCGATCAGCTCGTCAAGTTCGGCGCGATCTCGCCGGAAGGCGCCGAGATCCTCCAGATCATCGGCCGGGTCCGCTGCAACGTGCTGATCTCCGGCGGTACCGGCTCGGGCAAGACGACGCTGCTCAACTGTCTGACCAACTACATCGAGCACGACGAGCGGGTCATCACCTGCGAGGACGCCGCCGAGCTCCAACTCCAGCAGCCTCACGTGGTGCGGCTCGAAACCCGCCCGCCCAACATCGAGGGCGAGGGCCAGGTCACCATGCGCGAGCTGGTACGCAACTGCCTGCGCATGCGGCCCGAACGCATCATCGTCGGCGAAGTCCGTGGACCCGAGGCGTTCGACCTGCTTCAGGCCATGAACACCGGCCATGACGGCTCGATGGGCACGCTCCACGCCAACAATCCGCGCGAGGCGCTGTCCCGCTGTGAATCCATGATCACCATGGGCGGCTTTTCGCTGCCTTCGCGCACCATCCGCGAGATGATCTGCGCCTCGATCGACGTCATCGTCCAGGCCGCGCGCCTGCGCGACGGCTCGCGCCGCATCACCCACGTCACAGAAGTGATGGGCATGGAAGGCGACACCATCATCACCCAGGACATCTTCCTCTACGACCTGATCGGCGAAGACGCCAACGGCAAGATCATCGGCCGGCACCGCTCGACCGGCATCGGCCGCCCGAAGTTCTGGGAACGCGCCCGCTACTACGGCGAGGAGAAGCGGCTTGCCGCCGCGCTCGACGCCGCAGAAGTGGCGCCGGCAAATTGAGCAGGTCGCCATGAACATGCAGGTCCTCGCCCTCGCCTTTCTCGCCACCGCCGCCGTCGGCGGCATCGCATGGGTCTTCCTCTATCCCCTCCTGTCCGGAGAGCGGAAGGCCGAAAGCCGCCGCGCCTCGGTCGCGCGTGCCGACGCGCCCGCGGCCAAGCAGACCGAGAAGAGCCAACGATCACGCCGTGAGCAGGTCGAGACTTCGCTCAAGGATCTCGAAGCGCGGCGTCAGCAGGAGAGGAGCGTTCCGCTCAGCGTCCGCATCTCGCAGGCAGGGCTCGACTGGACCCCGCAGAAATTCTGGATCGTGTCCGCCGTCGTGGCGGGCGTGCTGTTCGCGGCTGCGATGTTCGTCGGAGGCGGTTTGCTGGGCGCCACAGGCCTCGCTTTTGCCGGCGGCTTCGGCCTGCCGCGCTGGGCATTGGGTTTCCTCAAGAAGCGTCGCGAGACCAAGTTCCTGGCGGCGCTGCCCGATGCGGTCGACGTGATCGTCCGCGGCATCAAGGCGGGCCTGCCGCTGTTCGAGTCGATCAAGGTCGTCGCCGCCGATTCCCCGGAGCCGCTGCGCAGCGAATTCCTCCAGATCATCGAAACCCAGGCGATCGGCATGCCGCTCGGAGAGGCCTGTACGCGGCTCTATGAGCGCATGCCGCTGCCGGAAGCGAATTTCTTCGGCATCGTGATCTCGATCCAGCAGAAGTCGGGCGGCAACCTCTCCGAAGCGCTCGGCAACCTCTCCAAGGTGCTGCGCGACCGCAAGAAGATGAAGGAGAAGATTCAGGCGATGTCGATGGAGGCAAAGGCTTCGGCCGGCATCATCGGCTCGCTGCCGCCGATCGTGATGTTCCTCGTCTATCTCACGACGCCGCACTATATCTCGCTGCTTTGGACCCACCCCACCGGCCAGCTCATGCTGGTCGGCTGCGTCGTCTGGATGTCGATCGGCATCATGGTGATGAAGAAGATGATCAACTTCGATTTCTGACGGTGCCGTATGGTCGAGTTTCTCGTTTCGAAGCTACATGACGTCCGCTTCATGACCATGCTGCTGGCGGCCGTTGCCGCCAGCGCCACCGTCTATACGCTGGTGATGCCGCTGTTTGCCGGCGAGGGACTCTCCAAGCGCATGAAGGCGGTGGCGAGCGAGCGTGAACGCCTCCGGCAGCGCGAGCGCGAGCGCCTCAACAAGAACGAAAAGGTCTCGCTGCGCCAGACGCCGAAGCAGCTCGTCTCCAAGGTCGTCGAAGATTTCAACCTCACCAAATGGCTCGCGCAGGAAGCCGCCCGCGACAAGCTCATCATGGCGGGCTACCGCGGCCAGGCTCCCTACGTCACGTTCCTGTTTGCTCGCATGGTCGCTCCCATCGGGCTCTTCATCGGTAGCGCCATCTACGTCTTCCTGATCGCGCACATGCAGCAGTCGATGCCGATCAAGATCGGCATCTGCGTCGGCGCGGCCTATCTCGGCCTCCAGGCGCCGATGCTGTTCCTCAAGAACGCGATCTCCAAGCGCCAGCTCTCGATCAAGCGCGCCTTTCCCGACGCGCTCGACCTGCTGCTGATCTGCATCGAATCCGGCATGTCGGTCGAAATGGCGTTCCGGAAGGTCGCTACCGAGATCGTCGGCCAATCGATTGCGCTGTCGGAGGAATTCGCGCTGACCACGGCCGAACTATCCTACTTGCAGGACCGGAAGATGGCCTATGAGAACCTGGCGCGACGCACCGGGCTCGAGGGCGTCAAATCGGTCTGTCTCGCGCTTCAGCAGGCGGAGCGATACGGCACGCCGCTCGGGCATTCCCTGCGCGTCATGGCGCAGGAAAACCGCGACATGCGCATGAATGAGGCCGAGAAGAAGGCCGCTGCGCTGCCGCCGAAGTTGACGGTGCCGATGATCCTGTTCTTCCTGCCGGTGCTGTTCGTCGTCATTCTCGGACCGACCGGCATCAAGATCACCGAGTTGCACTGACGCGAGAGGTCGCGCGGTCCGCCGGCGACATCAAATGGCAGAGATCAGTCCGATCAGTCGGACTGGCTGAGCGAGGCCACCGGGGTCCGCTTCGCTGCGCCGCGCGGGGCGTCGTTGCGGTTCAGCATGTCCTTGAGATAGGCGACGTTGGCTGCGGCCTGGTCCGGCGGCAGGTCCGCCTTTACGATGGTCTCGGCCTCGGCGAAGCGGCCTTGCAGACCGACGACCAGAGCGAGATTCTGCCGCACCCGGGCGCTCGCGCGCGGTGAGGCGTAAGCCTGCCGCAGCGCCTCTTCGGCCTTGGGCAGGTTCCTCGTCAACATGTAGGACAGGCCGAGATTGGAAAGCACGCCGGGATCACCGGGCGCGATCTTCAGAGCGCTCGCATAATAGGAGCGCGCCTCGTCGTGGCGGCCCATCTGGTCGAGCGCGGTGCCCTGCACCGAGAGCAGGCGCCAGTCCGGATTGTCGGGCGAATGCGCCTTCGACAGCACGTCGAAAGCCTGTTGGAAGTTGCCGTTGTCGGCGAGCGCGCGGCCGTACTGGGCGAGCAGCGTCTTGTTACCGGGATTGGCGATGGTCGCCTGCTCGAGCACGGCGGCGGCCTGGGCACGCTGACCATTGGCGCGCAGGGCCTGGCCATAGGCGAGCGCAGCGTCGGCATCCCTGGGGTTGGCACGATAGCGCTCGCCATAGACTTCGGCGGCGCGCGCGGGATCGGTGGGAGCGGCTTCCGCGCGCGGCCCGATCGAGCCCGTGACGTCGGAGAGCTTCGACATGCCCGTGCAGCCGCCGAGGCCGATAGCCACTGCCGCGACCAGCGAGGTGGACGCAAGAAGCCGGGCAAGACTGAACCGTTGACGCATGACGCCTTGACTCTCGAGCCGATTGATCGAGCCGAACACGCCAGCAATAGACTGTTAACCCTAACGGGCGGTTAACGTCAGCCTGCCTGCCCCTCATGATGGCAAGATGCGGAGGCGCTTCGCCGCCAAGGCCGAGATCGAGGCCGAGATCGAGGCCGAGCAGCTCACCGACAGCAACCGCGGCGCTAGTAAAGTCCTGCGGCCGCGCTCTCGTGAACGGCAGTTAAAATGCATGCTCTGGAAAATGTGCAGCGTTTCGTCCCGTCCGATCAATATTCGATGGCGAGCCGCTTGCGGATTTCATCGACGCGCTTGTCCAGGGCATCGAACCGCGCGTGCACGGAGCGGTCGTGGAGATAGAAAACGTAGCCGCCGGCAAGGAAGGCGAAGATCCAATGATGATGTTCGACATAGCCAAAAATCACCTCGATGGCCTGGCCGACGAATGTGACCACGCTCCACACAACTTCCATCGCAATTCCTCCCGGCAGGCTTCGTCGTCGGTCGCCGGCGATCCCACACCCTGGCGGCCGTCCCCGAAACCTAGCATGGCCCCCATGCTGCGAGTAGCAGCCCAGCGAGCGGTGACGGCAAAGCCGATTGCAGCGGCGGCGAAACTCTGCGAAGTCTCGTCCGTTCGAACGACCTTCTTGATCTGACGATCCGGACCCGCCAATGCCTTCTGTCTTCGAGACGTCGCCGACCGCCATCCCGATCACCTTCGTTACCAAATCGAGCTGGGATCGGGTCGCCGAGACGCTGCAGCCGACGCAACGCCAGTTCGCCACCGCGAGCGCCTTTGCCGCCAAGCCCGGCGGCTACCTCGCGCTGCCCGCGCCGGACGGCGCGATTGCGCAGGTGCTGTTCGGCCTCGAGGACGAGGGCGCCAGATCGCGCGACCTGTTCCGCCCGGGCGCCTTGCCCGGGCTGCTGCCGCCGGGCACCTATCGCTTTGCCAATGCGCCCCACGATGCACGTCTCGCAGCGCTGGCCTTCGCGCTCGGCAGCTACCGTTTCGCCCGCTACCGCAAGGCCGACAGGCCCGACGTCCGGCTGGTGCCGCCTGAAGGCGTCGATCCGACTGACATCGATCGCATGGCAGACGCGGCGATGCTGGCGCGCGATCTCATCAACACACCGGCCAACGACATGGGACCGGAGGAGCTTGCCGCGGCCGCGCAGGCGCTCGCCGCCGAGTTCGGCGCAAGTTTCGCCTGCACCATCGGCGAGGATCTGAAGACGAATTTTCCGCTGATCCATGCCGTCGGCATGGCCTCGGACCGCGCGCCACGGCTGATCGACATCGGCTGGGGCGATCCTTCGCATCCGAAGGTGACACTGGTTGGCAAGGGCGTTTGCTTCGACACCGGCGGGCTCGACCTCAAGCCGTCGAGCGGCATGCTGATCATGAAGAAGGACATGGGCGGCGCCGCCAACGTGCTGGCGCTCGCGCGCATGGTGATGGATGCGAAGCTGAAGGTGCGGCTGCGCGTGCTGATTCCGGCCGTAGAAAACGCGGTCGCCGGCAATGCCTTCCGCCCGCTCGACATCTTCACCTCACGCAAGGGCATCACGGTCGAGATCGGCAATACCGACGCCGAGGGCCGCCTCGTGCTTGCCGATGCGCTGGCGCTCGCCGACGAGGAGAAACCGGATCTGCTGATCGATCTGGGCACGCTGACCGGCGCGGCCCGCGTCGCGCTGGGGCCGGATTTACCGCCCTTTTACACCAATGATGAGACGCTCGCCGCCGACGTCGCGCGCTGCGCGGTGAAGGAGAACGATCCGTTGTGGCGCATGCCGCTGTGGCCGCCTTACGATGCCTGGCTGGACTCCAAGACCGCCACCATCACCAACGCGCCGTCCGGCGGCTTCGCCGGCTCGATCACCTGCGCGCTGTTCCTGCAGCGCTTCGTCGAGCACGCCAGGAGTTGGCTGCATGTCGACATCTATGGCTGGACGCCGTCGGCGAAGCCGGCACGGCCCGAAGGCGGCGAATGCCAGGCCGCACGCGCGCTCTACACATTGCTGAGCGAACGCTATGCATGACCCAAGATACGATCCAAGGCTGACGCCGGCGCGGGGCGACCTCGCCGCGAAATATCTCGAAGGCAAGGTCGAGGCGGATCGCTTCGTCACCGGCGAGGAATCCGAGGTGATCGAGGCGATCGCGCCGGTGCGCGAGCAGCCATCCCAAAACGCGATGCTGATGACGGAGGCGCTGCGCGGCGAGCGCGTCACCATCTACGATCGCAACGGCGAAGGCTGGGCCTGGGGCCAGCTCAATGGCGACGGCTATGTCGGCTGGCTTCCCGACGCAGCCCTGGCGCACCCCGCGGCGACGCCGACCCACACCGTCAGTGCACTCCGGACGTTTGCATTCCCCGGCCCCTCGATCAAGCTGCCGCCGTCCGATACGCTGGTATTGGGATCAAAGCTCACAATCGTGCGCGAGGACGGCACCTTCGCGGTGACGCGCGAAGGAACGTTCTTGCCGAGGGCCCATCTCGCTCCGCTCGATCATCACGAGCCGGATTTCGTCACTGTGGCCGAGCGCTTCGTCGGCACGCCCTATCTCTGGGGCGGCAAGAGCAGTTTTGGCATCGACTGCTCGGGCCTGGTGCAGGTCTCGCTGACATCAGCAGGCATCGGCTGCCCGCGCGACAGCGACATGCAGCAGGCCGGCCTCGGTCGCGCGTTGGAGTCGCATGAGCGAAGCAAACTGCAACGCGGCGATCTGATCTTCTGGAAGGGCCATGTCGCCATCGTCCGCGACGCCAGCACCATGGTTCACGCCAATGCCCATCACATGGCGACGGTGATCGAGCCGATCGAGCCGGCGATCGCACGAATCAAGGCGGCGGGGAGCGACGTCGCCGCGACCAAGCGGCTGTAGGACGTGTATCGAGCGGACCGTAAACGTGGCCCCAGTTCTCGGTATCCGAACAGGTTTCGGACGCGATTGCTGACGTAACGGAACCCCTCATTTTCTACGCACGGTCCCGCCGCAATCCGCACTCGAAAGGCCACTCTCACCCGGGCAAATAGACACCTCGCGGCGCAGCTACGGAACAACGTTACATCTGAGGGGATCTGCGGAACGAAACGCGGTGTCAGTCTTTCTTTGCCTTTGGGAGGTGCCCATGAGTTCTCAGGCCAGAGAAGGTGCGTGTGCGTTCGCTTGGCGAAACCACTTGCTGCTCCACAGCGGCATCAGCGAGAACGACAACAGGCGTTCCGCCCTCTACCGCTACATCGCCAATCTTCGCAATACCGGCGAAGAGGATTTCGATCTCTTGCAAATAGCCGCAGTCGCCTACTTGAAAAAGCTGGATGAACTGCATGACGACCAATGTGCGCGACTTGCGGCAGATCAAGTTTTGGCCGAGTGTTTAGAAGCACGCAATACGCAACCCAAGGAGGTGACTTTAGGCCATAACACCGGAGCGAAGGAGGAACACCATGGCAGACAAGACCACGACTACGAACCATCTCGCGGGCGACCCGCAACGGCGCATCGCCGCAGCGACAGCCATCGGCATGAACGCCTTGAAGCCGATGATCCACTTTCAGGCCTCAATGCTGAGGATGTGGGCCGATAGCATTGAGAAGCTCGCGGGCAATTACGACAAGAAATTGGAAGAAACAGCGACCACGGTCGAGGAACGATCAGACAAGGAGCGCGCCGCGTAAATCGACGCGACTGATCATGAATGCGTCGCGCCGGCTTTCCTCTCGGAAGGCGCGGCCGAGATGGTCGCACGCCGGTCTTGGGCGAAGTCTTGGGCGAAAAGGTTTCACCCGCCCAACATCTTGGGAATGCCGGCCCGACCTTCTCGATCGGGAGCGCCAGTGGGAGCGGTCGCCAGCTTGTTGTTGATCGTATTCAGCAGCCTCGCGACGAGAATCATCATCAGTATCCCGGCAATGCTGAGCACGATCTGCATCGCAAGCCCCCCGGAGATGTCGAGCAGCGCAAGGTGGCCGGCAAGCGCCAGGAGCACGCCGAGACAATAGATCGGCAGCGAATTCTCACCGCAACACTTCGCGCAGTGCAGCACCGGCGTCGATAGTCCGCGCCAATTTCTTGGAATGAGTCGCAACACCAAGATTGCAAGGGCCAGAAAATGCAGCAACCGCAACGGACTAAGGTTGGACTTGTCCTGCGGAAACAGCAGAGCCGTCAAGGATTGCGGAACCGGCGGCTTGATGCCCCAACTCAGTGCAAGAACCAAGCTGAAAGCCAAATAGAAAGCAGCAAGAGCAAGCACCGTGCGCGACATCACCCAGGGTCGGATTGTTTCTCCCGAGATGACGCACCACGCACCCAGCACGAAGAGAAGCTGCCAAGCCAGCGGATTGAAGAACCAGACGCCGTTGGGCCAGGCTGGAACACTCCATCCG
Source organism: Bradyrhizobium sp. CCGB12 (assembly GCF_024199845.1). Lineage (NCBI taxonomy): Bacteria > Pseudomonadati > Pseudomonadota > Alphaproteobacteria > Hyphomicrobiales > Nitrobacteraceae > Bradyrhizobium > Bradyrhizobium sp. CCGB12. The sequence continues at coordinate 6,362,005 of NZ_JANADO010000001.1, forward strand.
AATGCATGCACGAGTGCATAGAGCAAGAAGGAGACTCCAAGCGTTACGTTTGGTGCTCGCAGCATCAGCCACAGCAGTGGCGCGAATAACACGTGAAACATCACGAAAACTGGCAAGACGTCGGTATTGACGGGGCGGTATTGGAGGATTGCAGCGTGCGCCAGCGTCGGCCCCGGATCCTCGAGGAGGATTCGCGTATTGCTCTCGTCGGCAAGATCATCGCTCCCCGCGACGTAGACGAGGACGGCGCAGGCAAGCGTGAGCAGCAGAAACGCGGCGTAGATGTCCCATCCCCGTCGCAGCGAACGGCCGATCGTACCGCTCCAGCCCTCCCGCTGCTGTGCCCTGCCGTAGGCCAGCGCACAGGTCACGCCCGAGATGAACATGAATATCTCGGCAGCATCGCAGAAGCCGTAGCTGCGCGGTGTCAGCCAGCTTCCGATGTTGTTTGGAACATGGTCAAGAAAGATCCACCACAGCGCGATCCCCCGACAAACATCGATGCGCAGGTCGCGGCCATCGGCCCGCAACTCCGGCGGGGTTTCGCCGATCAACCGCTTTGAGGTGTGAACTCTATCATGCATCTGCTGACCTACCTGGCGTCTGCGGACGCCCTCATCGGATAGGTCAATGAGACGCTCGGATGCTCCGGAGCTTGGGCGGCCGAGCGAGTCTTCGACCGAACGATGCGATTACGCGCTCCAACTGCCCGATGGCTGGGGTTCTTTCGTCGTCCAGCCGCCACTCTGATCGTCGGCATCGCAGGGATCACCGCTCTCCCATGGCGCGTCCACGATCTCGCCGCCGGCAGCCGGTAGCCGGTATCAAAAGCTGCTTTCGCATTTCGGCGAGACGGGCGCGGCAGTACTCCCGGTAAAGTATGTCTACTATGGTGAACATGATCGAACCCTCGCTTGATCATCACCGCTGCCCCCCGCGATAAATCTCGGCCATTTCAACCGGCGGTAAGACGAACGGCGCCAGAGATCATTTGTGTCCGACAAACTCTGACGACGAAGCCTGACACGAAATCGGTATCAGAGAACACCCAATGCTGCAGAACAGTCTGCACCGCGGGTCGTTGAGTTCGACCAATGGCGAATGACGTCGTAAGGCTGGATTGCGCTTTCACTCCGCCAGGGACGTTCAAACCGAAGCGAATGGCGGCAATTAGAAATAGACCTATCACGATAGTCTCCTCTTAAAGGAGATTTTCTCACCGCGAATTTCGCAATCATTATTGGGCTAATTTTTTGGGCACCACGTGAGCCAGTTCACATCAGCATCGATCACAGGTGAATGAGACTAGCAAACAAGGAATGTAAGTTCTTGGAGTTCTGCGTACCTTACGAAGACGGCTGGTGCGCGAATTGCAAAACGCGAGTACCGACAGCGTCGACGCAGCGTTTCAACCCGACGTTTTATCAAGGCTGGAGGTCCCTCATGTCTACGGACGCAGCCGATTTTGTATCGCATCGATTCTCGACGCGCGAGCTTCCGGAGCGGATGCGACTTCCGCTATGGCGCGAGAGCTTTGTGCGCGGGATAGTCCACGCCGACATCGAGCCCCTATCGAGTGCTCCGTTTCACGCCGACGCAACCCTGCGGGCGAGCCGGGGTTTGCGCACGCTCGCGCTGAAAGGCTCGCCCATGCGTTTCCAGCGCTTGAAGGCGAGTCTTGCCGATGGCGATGACTCGATCGGGCTCATCGTCTGCTCACCCAACAGAAGTCAGCTGTCGCAGCGTGGCCGGGAGATTGAGCTTTGCGGCGGCGACGCACTCGCGATTCTGCATTCGGAGCCCGCCACTGTCACCTACGTCGACGGACTGCTGTTCGGCCTGGCGGTGCCGCGCGACGCGCTTGCGCAGCGCGTGGCGGACATCGAAAGCCTGGCGATGCGGCTGATTCCCCAGCGGACCGAAGCGCTCCGTCTTCTCATGGCTTATCTCAAGTCGGCATTCAAGGAGGGCGCTCTGGCCGCGCCCAAGCTGCGTGATGCGGTCGTAGCTCACATCTATGATCTCACGGCTCTCGCGGTCGGCGAGTGCGCCCCCTTGGGCGATAGCGACGCGAGTGCCGTCGTCGCCGCGCGCCACAGCGCCGTACTCGATTACATCGCGACACACTTTCAGGACCCGGGACTTCGGGTCGAGGCCGTCGCTCGTCGCCAAGGCATCTCGCCTCGCTATCTACAGCGCCTGATGGCGTCGTCAGGCTCATCGTTTACCGGGCACGTGAATGAGCTGCGCCTCCAGCTTGCGCTCAAGCTGCTGACCGAGGCGCGCGTCAACGCGCAGCGAATTTCCGATATTGCCCTGGAAGTCGGCTTCTCGGATGTTTCGCATTTCAATCGTTTGTTCCGAGCTCGCTTCGGCGATTCGCCGCGCGGCGTGCGTTACGCCGGAAGAGATTCCAGTGAACCGCGTGCCTCTGAACGTGAACGGCACGCGCGGGATGCCGCTGTCGAATGACGGATTGGGCCGCTGTTTTTCCGAGAGTGACTTGTGCGCCTCGCGGGTCCGCAATGAGCGACGCTAAGTCGCCACCGATCCATTCCCGGCCGTCTCCAGCCGGAACGCGGCCGCGAACAGCGCGCGCGTGTAGTCCGTCTTCGGGTTCTTGAACAGCTCGGCGGCCTGGCCTTCCTCGACCACCTTGCCACCGCGCATGACGATCAGGTGGCTGGCCAGCGAGGCGACGACGCGCAAATCGTGCGAGATGAACATGTAGGTGAGATCGCGCCTGCGTTGCAGATCACGCAGCAGGTCGACCATCTGCGCCTGGATCAGCATGTCGAGCGCGCTGGTCGGCTCGTCCAGCACGACGAAATCCGGCTCCAGCACCACCGCGCGCGCGATGCTGATGCGCTGGCGCTGGCCGCCGGAGAATTCATGCGGATAGCGATGACGGGTGTCCGCCTTCAGCCCGACGTCCTCGAGCGCCTTGACGACCCGCGCCTCGCGCTCCTCGCGTGACAGCTTCGGCTGATGCACGGAGAGGCCTTCGGCGATGATGTCGGCGACCGACATGCGCGGTGAGAGCGAGCCGAACGGGTCCTGGAACACGATCTGCATGTCGCGCCGGTAGGGCCGCATCTCCTTGAAGCGCAGACCCTGGATGTCGTGCCCTAAGAACACGATGCGCCCGTTCGAGGAGATCAGCCGCAGCAGTGCGAGACCCAGCGTGGTCTTGCCCGAGCCGGACTCGCCGACGACGCCGAGCGTCTCGCCCTTGCGCACGGCGACGCTGACGCCGTCGACCGCCTTGATGTGACCGACGGTCTTGCGCATCAAGCCGCGCTTGATCGGAAACCAGACTTTCAGTTCATTGGCCGACATCACCAAAGGCGCATCCGGCTGCGGCGGCGCGGGATCGGGCTTCGGCTCCGCCGCGAGCAGGTCGCGCGTGTAGGGATGTCTCGGGGACTTGAAGACCTGCTCGACCGGCCCCTGCTCGACGATCACGCCGCCCTTCATGACGCAGACGGTATCGGCGATGCGGCGCACGATGCCGAGATCGTGGGTGATGAAAAGCAGGCTCATGCCGAGCCGCGAACGGATCTCGGCGAGCAGCGCCAGGATCTGCGCCTGCACGGTGACGTCGAGCGCCGTGGTCGGCTCGTCCGCGATCAAGAGGTCCGGCTCGTTGGCGAGCGCCATCGCGATCATCACACGCTGGCGCTGGCCGCCGGAGAGCTGGTGCGGATAGCTCTTCAGCCGCGTTTCGGGCTCGGGGATGCCGACCTGGGACAGCAATTCCAGCGTCCGCCTTCGCGCCTCGGCATTGCTGGTCGGGTTGTGCAGCTGGATGATCTCGCCGATCTGCGCCTCGATCGTGTGCAGCGGGTTGAGCGAGGTCATCGGCTCCTGGAAGATGATCGAGATGTCGCTGCCGCGAACCTCCCGCATCTGCTGCTCGGACTGGTCGATCAGCTCCTGCCCCTTGAAGCGGATGCTGCCCGAGGGATGCGAGGCGTTCGGATAGGGCAATAGCTTCAGGATCGAGAGCGCGCTGACCGATTTTCCGGAGCCGGACTCGCCGACCAGCGCGACACATTCGCCGCGCTTGATCTGGAACGAGACCTTGTCGACCGCGAGCGTGGTGGCGCCGCCCTGGTGGAAGGCCACCGAGAGGTCGCGCACGGCAAGCAGGGGCTGATTAATCGCGTCCATCGGCTTACCTGAACGTCTTGCGCGGATCGAAGGCGTCGCGCACGGCTTCGCCGATGAAGATCAAGAGCGACAGCATGATCGCGACCGAGAAGAAGCCGGAGAAACCGAGCCAGGGCGCTTGCACGTTGGCTTTCGCCTGGGACAGCAATTCGCCGAGCGAGGGCGATCCCGGTGGAAGGCCGAAGCCCAGGAAATCGAGCGCCGTCAGCGTCATCACCGAACTTGAGACGATGAAGGGCAGGAATGTCATGGTCGCGACCATGGCGTTCGGCAGCAGGTGGCGGAACATGATGACCTGATTGGAGACGCCGAGCGCCCGCGCCGCCTGAATGTATTCGAAGTTGCGCCCGCGCAGGAACTCGGCCCGCACCAGTCCGACCAGCGAGACCCATGAGAACAGCAACAGGATGCCGAGCAGCACGAAGAATCCGGGCACGAGGACCGAGGACAGGATCAGGAGAAGGTAGAGCGAGGGAATCGCTGTCCATATCTCGATGAATCGCTGGAAGATGAGATCGACCCGACCTCCAAAATAGCCCTGCACAGCCCCCGCCGCGATGCCGATGACGGATGAGACGATGGTGAGGCAGAGGCCGAACAGCACCGAGATACGGAAGCCGTAGATCAGCCGCGCGACCACGTCGCGCCCCTGATCGTCGGTACCGAGCCAGTTATATTCGAGGTCGCGGCAGCTCTTCAGCCCCTTCTTCTCCACCACCGGCTTGCATTGCGCTTCGGTCAGCATCCACGTCGGCGGCGACGGCGCCGGTGTCGGCAGGTCGAGATTGTGGGTGTCGTAGGAGTAGCGGATCAGCGGCCAGACGATGCTGCCGCCCTTGTCCTTGATGAGCTTCTGCAAATAGGGGTCGCGATAGTCGGCCGCGGTTTCGAAGTCTCCGCCGAAGGTGGTTTCCGAATAGGTCACGAAGGCGGGCCAATAGAGACGGCCGTCGAATTTGATCAGGAAAGGCCGGTCGTTGGCGATCAGCTCGGCGAACAGAGAGACCACGAACAGCGCGATGAATATCCAGAACGACCAATAGCCGCGGCGATTCGCCTTGAAGTTCTGCCATCGCCGCCTGTTGAGCGGCGAAGGGGCGAACGACTTGCGCGTGATCGGAACGACCTCACCCAGCGGAGATTGGGTCGTGGTCTCGATCGGCGTCGGCGCCGTAACCGTCATCAGACCTCCCGCGCCTCGAAATCGATCCGGGGGTCGATCCACATATAGGTCAGGTCGGAGATCAGGTTGATCACGAGGCCGACCAACGAAAAGATGTAGAGCGTGCCGAACACCACGGGATAGTCGCGGTTGAGCACGCTCTCGAAACTGAGCAGCCCCAGCCCGTCCAGCGAGAAGATGGTCTCGATCAGCAGCGAGCCCGAGAAGAAGGCGTGGATGAAGGTACCGGGAAAACCGGCGATCACGATCAACATCGCATTGCGGAAGACATGGCCGTAAAGCACCCGGCCCTCGCTGCAGCCCTTGGCACGTGCGGTCATGACGTATTGCTTGCGGATCTCGTCCAGGAACGAGTTTTTGGTCAGGAACGTCATGGTGGTGAACGCCCCTAACCCCATGGCGATCAGCGGCAGCGTCAGGTGCCAGAAATAATCGATGATCTTCCAGTACCAGGGAAACTGCGACCAGCCGTCCGAGGTCAGCCCGCGCAGCGGGAACCAGTTGAAGAAGGAGCCGCCGGCAAACAGGATGATGAGGAGGATTGCGAACAGAAAGCCGGGAATGGCGTAGCCAAGCACGAGAACGGTCGATGTCCAGGTGTCGAAGCGCGTGCCGTCCTTGACCGCCTTGCGGATGCCGAGCGGGATCGAGATCAGATAGGTGATCAGCGTCAGCCAGATTCCGAGCGAAATCGAGACCGGCAGCTTCTCCTTGATCAGCTGGATGACGCTGACGTCGCGGAAGTAGCTCTTGCCGAAATCGAAGCGGGCAAAATTCCAAACCATCAGCGCGAAGCGTTCCGGCGCCGGCTTGTCGAAGCCGAACTGCACCTCGAGCTTCTTGATGAAATCAGGATCGAGCCCCTGCGCGCCGCGATATTTCGAGTTGATGGCATCGCCGCCGGCCCCAAGCTGCCCCGGCGCACGCTGCGCAAAGTCGCCACCGCCCGAGATGCGCGAGCTGCCACCGGTGTCGGCGCCCGAGAGCTGCGCGATGACGCGCTCGACCGGCCCGCCCGGCGCGAACTGCACGACGACGAATGACACGAAGAGGATCCCCAGCAGCGTCGGGATCATCAAGAGGATGCGACGGGCGATATAGGCGCTCATGATTATCTCGCCTGCTCGAGCTTGGCGGCCTTGGCACGGTCGTACCACCACAAGGTCCGTTCGCCCACGCCGCTCGCATAGTCGGAGATCGCGTAACGCGGCAGGTTTGCGGGATGCGCGAACTGGTCCCAATAGGCCAGCCGGTGGCTGGTATTGTACCATTGCGGCACCCAGTAGCGCCCGGCGCGGAAGACACGGTCGAGAGCGCGGCACACGACCGTCAGCTCATTGCGCGTTTCCGCTGCCATGGCCTTCTCGACCAGAGCGTCGAGCGCAGGACTGGCGGCACCGGCATAATTGTAAGACCCCTTGGTCGCCGCAGCATGCGAGGTGAAATAGGTTCGCAAGCTATCCCCGGGCGTCGCCGACATCGTGAGGCGCTGTATTGCAAAATCGAAATCGAAGGACTCAAGTCGCGCACGATATTGCACGGCGTCGATGAGACGCAGGTTCGCCTCGATGCCCAGCACGTTCAAATTCTTGAGGAACGAGGCGTGGTGCGGCTGGAACGAGGCTTCGTCGGTCAGGAACTCGACAGCGAAGACCTCGCCGCTCGGCAGCAGCCGTTTGCCGTCCTTGACTGGAAGCTGCGCCTCCTGCAGCAATTGCTGTGCCCTGCGCAAGAGCGCGCGATCCTGACCGGAACCGTCCGACACCGGCGGCACGAACGGCTCGCCGAACACGTCGTCGGGCACTTGGCCGCGGAAGGGCTCCAGCAGCTTCAACTCCTCGGGCGAAGGCAGGCCCTCTGCGACGAGGTCCGAATTCTGGAACGGCGATCGTGTGCGCGCATAGGCGCCGTACATGATGGTCTTGTTGGTCCATTCGAAGTCGAAGGCACAGTTCAGCGCCTCGCGTACCTTCGGGTTTTTGAACTTGTCGCGCCGCGTGTTGATGAACCAGCCCTGGCCGCCCGACGGCGTCTGATCCGGCACCTCTTCACGCTTGACGCGGCCGTCCTTGATCGCCGGGAAGTCGTAACGCGTGGCCCAGATACGCGCGGTGAACTCCTCTCGATACAGATAGTTCTTCCCGGTAAAGCCTTCGAAAGCGACGTCGCGGTCGCGGTAGAATTCGTAGCGGATCACATCGAAATTGTTGCTGCCGCGGCAGACCGGCAGGTCCGCAGCCCACCAGTTCTTGACCCGTTCGAACTCGATGAAGCGATTGATCTCGAACCTACCGACCTTGTAGGGGCCGGAGCCCAGCGGCGTCTCGGTCGTGGTTTCGTCGAACGGACGGTTGGCGTAATAGGCCTTCGAGAAGATCGGCAGACCCGCGACATAGAGCGGCACGTCTCGAGCCCGCTTCTCGGCGAAGGTCACGACCACGGTGGCCTCGTCGAGCGCTTCGGCGCCCTTGACGTCGCGCATCTGGATCTGGACCAGCGGATGGCCCTTCTGCTTCAGCACGTTGATCGAGAACGCGACGTCATGCGCGGTCAGTTTCGAGCCGTCATGAAACCGGGCCTCAGGCCGCATCGTGAAGCGATAGCTGAGCTTGTCGGACGAGATCTGCACCGACTTCGCGGCGAAGCCATACATGGCATCGGGCTCGTCGGCGGCATGCGCCATCAGCGCGACGAAGGTCAGATCCATGCCTTGCGCGCCCTCACCCTTGAGGATGAAGGCATTGAGCGAGTTGAAGGTCTGGAAGGACTGGTTGTAGCCCTTCGTTGACGGAATAAGGGAGAATGTTCCCCCCTTCGGGGCATCGAGGTTGACGTAGTCGAAATGGTGGAAGTCGGCGGGATATTTGAGATCGCCGAACGCCGAGATGCCGTGGGCCTCAGTGGGCGTCTCGGACGCCGCGACGCCACGCAGCCAGGCGGCGCTGAGCGCGCCGCCGGCACCCAGAGCCAGCAAATGCCGGCGTGAAAGCTGCGCCATGCGCAATCGCTTCCTCAAGAGCGTTTTCCGATGCGCGCGGCCTTTTCCGCGTCGTACCACCACAACGTCGGCAGCCCGGACCGGCCGTATTTCGCCATCGGTTCGGCATGACTGAAGCGGTCCCACCGGGCATAACGCGAGAACGAATAGGTGAACTGAGGCACCACGTAGAAATTCCAGAGCAGCACGCGATCGAGCGCGCGCGTCGCAGCGACGAGGCCGGCGCGATTCTTCGCGAAGATCACCTTCTCGATCAAGGCATCCACGGCAGGGTTCTTGATGCCGATGGTGTTGCGCGCGCCGGGCACGTCGGCCGTCTGCGAGCTCCAATACTCACGCTGCTCGTTGCCCGGCGACAGCGATTCGCCCCACTGGTCGATGATCATGTCGAAGTCGAAGCTGCGTAGCCGGTTTTGGTACTGGGCATCATCGACCGTGCGAACCGACGCATTGACGCCGATCCGCTCCAGTGACGGCTTGTAGAACAGCGCTATGCGCTCGGACGAGGGATCTTGCACCAGGATTTCGACCGTCAGGACCTTGCCCGAGGCGTCCACCAGCTTGTGGTCACGCACTTCGAAACCAGCCTCTTTCAGTAGCTTTGCCGCTTCGCGCAGATTGGCGCGGACCGCTTCAGAAGTGCCGCCGACTGGATTCTGGTAAGGCGTGGTGAAGACTTCCGGCGGCACCTTGTCCTTTACGGTTTCGAGGATCTGCAATTCCTCCCCCTCGGGCAGACCGGTCGCGGCGAGTTCCGTGCCTTCGAAATAGCTGTTGATGCGCTTGTACTGACCGAAGAAGAGCTGCTTGTTCATCTCCTCGAAGTCGAAAGCATAGTTGAAGGCGCGCCGCACCCGCGCGTCCTTGAACTGGGGACGCCTGTTGTTGACCACGAAGGCCTGCATGCGGCCTGAATCGTTGATTGGAAATTCTTCCTTGATCACCCGCTTCTCCGCGACCGCGGGGAAGTCGTAGGCCGTTGCCCACTGCTTGGCGGAGTTTTCCGCGATCCAGTCGGCCTGGTCGGCCTTGAAGGCTTCCAGCGCCACGATGTTGTCGCGGAAGAACTCGAAGCGCAGCTCGTCGAAATTGTTGGTGCCGATCTGGCTCGGGAGACTGGCACCCCAGTGATCCTTCACCCGCTCGAGCTTGACCGAACGCCCCGCCACGAACTCCTTGATCCGGTACGGCCCTGAACCGAGCGGGATCTCCAGCGTGGTCACGCCGACGTCGCGCTTGCGGCCTTGCGCATCGGTGCCTTCCCACCAATGTTTCGGCAGCACGGTCAGTTCACCGACGATGGTCGGTAATTCGCGGTTGCCCGGTCCGTCAAAGCTGAACTTGACCTCGCGCTCGCCGACCTTCTCCGCCTTGGTCACGTGGCGATAGTAGGACGCGTACATCGGACTCTGCTGTTTGAACGTCTCCAGCGAGAAGATGACGTCCTCGGGCGTCACCGGCTTGCCGTCATGCCAGCGGGCTTCCTTGCGCAAGCGATAGATCACCCAGGAAAAATCATCCGGATGCTGTGCAGCCTCGGCTAGCTCGCCGTACTCGGTCGCCACCTCGTCCAGCGCCCGCGTCATCAGCGTTTCGTAGATCATCGCCGCGGCCGGAGCGAGGGAGCCCTTGATGCCGGAGACCGCGAGATTGAAATTGTCGAAGGTGCCGATCGAGATCAGGCGGGCAACGCCGCCCTTGGGCGCTTCTGGATTGACGTAGTCGAAGCGCTTGAAATCGGCGGGGTACTTGATGTCCCCGAACAGCGACAGCGCATGGCGCCAGGGCAGCTCGGTCGCGGATTGCGCGCGCGCCGCGCCGATGAGGGAAACGCCGCCTGGGGAACCAAGGGAGGAACCGAGGGCGGGAAGCGCTGCGGCCGCAGTGCCGGTGAGCAGGAGATCGCGTCGGGTAATGGCCAAATCAACATCCCTGTCTTGAAGGAGGCTACTCCTTTAAGTTCCCAATATAGGCGAGGTTTCGGCGGAACATCGTTGCTTTTTCCTCATCTTGGAAGCCCAGGTGGTCCATCGGATGCGGCCAAACGCCCCGATAACGACACCGCGAGGCCCGGATAGGGAAACGGCCAGGCTTTTCAGCCTGGCCGCACAATCCAAGAGGAGGCATTGAGGCCTTACTTCGACGCCGTCGGTAGCGGCTGAGGATGCTCCGACAGCGAGTTCAGATAGGCGATGACGTCGGCACGCTCGGAGTCCTTGGGAATACCGGCGAAGCCCATGGCCGTGCCGGGAACGAAGCCCTTCGGATTGGCGATGAACTTGTTGAGGTCGTCGAACGTCCAGTCGCCACCCTTGCCCTTCATCGCGGCCGAGAAGTTGAAGCCACCACGGCCTTGGCCCTTCGGCTCGCCGACGACGCCATAGAGGTTCGGGCCGACTCGATTCGGGCCGCCCTTCTCGAAGGTATGACAGGCGCCGCACTTCTTGGCGGCCGCCGCACCCTTCTCGACGGAGGCGGTCTGGAGCAGCTTCTCGATCGGCTCGGACGGTGCGGCCGCAGCGGCGCCTTCCTTGCCGTGACCGGCATCTTCCTTCACCGCGATCTCGAAGCCCGGCTTTTCCGGCATTTTGGGCGAGAACAGAGCCTGGGCGGTGAAGCTCGTCACCAGCAGAAAGAGACATGTGCCGAGCACGGCACCGAGAATCTTGTTGAGTTCGAAAGAGTCCATTTCCGGCCAGGCCCCACCGCAAGAAGGAAAACGGCGGCCGGGCGGCCGCCAGGACGAGCCTCGGGAGAATCAAAACGTTCCTTATTGTTTCCCCGAGTTTTGCCATTGAGATATCGGTTTGCCCGGGGTCTGGCAACCCGTATAAGCGACCCCGTTTTCGGCCCGTCCCCACTCCATTTCTCGGCGCGGAAAACGCCCCGTTTCCAGGCCCTTGACCCCAGACCTTTGAACCCAATGATCGATCCCCGCATCCTGGTGCTGATCCCGGCCCGCATGGCCGCCACCCGCCTGCCCGGCAAGCCGCTCGCCGATATCGCGGGCCTGCCAATGATCGTGCATGTGCTGCGTCGCGCGGAGGCCGCTGCAATCGGCCGGGTCGCGGTCGCAACCGATACGGACGAGATCGCATCCGTGGTGACCGCCCATGGCGGCGAGGCCGTGATGACCCGCTCCGACCACCCGTCCGGCTCGGACCGCATCCACGAGGCCATGCAGAAGCTCGACCCGGAAGGCAGGGTCGAGATCGTGATCAATCTCCAGGGCGATTTTCCGACGATCACGCCGCAGACCATCCGCGAGGTGCTGCCGCCCTTCGACGACCCCGCCGTCGACATCGTGACTCTGGCCTCGCAGATCCACACCGAGGAGGAGGACCTCGCCCCAAGCGTCGTGAAGGCCATTGGCTCGCCGATCGGGCCGCGGCGGCTGCGGGCACTTTATTTCACCCGCGCCACGGCTCCCTATGGCAACGGACCGCGTTACCATCACATCGGCCTTTATGCCTACCGCCGCGCGGCGCTGGACCGGTTCGTGGCGCTGCCGCCTTCGCCTCTGGAACGTCAGGAGAGCCTGGAGCAGCTCCGAGCGGTGGAAGCCGGCATGCGCATCGACATCATGATCGTCGACAGCGTGCCCCGCGGCGTCGACACGCCGCCCGATCTCGAAACCGCACGCAGCATCCTTTCCAAATCCTGAGCCGCTGTTACAAGGCCCACCATGAGCAAGATGAAGATCGCATTCCAGGGCGAGCCCGGAGCCAATTCCCATATCGCCATCGTCGAGGCCTATCCCGACGCCGAGCCGATGCCCTGCGCCACCTTCGAGGACGCGCTGTCGGCGATCTCGTCGGGCGAGGCCGGTCTCGGCATGATCCCGATCGAGAATTCGGTCGCGGGCCGCGTCGCCGACATCCATCACCTTCTGCCGGCCTCCGGCCTCTTCATCGTCGGCGAATGGTTTCTGCCGGTCCGGCATCAGCTGATGGCGGTGAAGGGCACCAGGCTCGAGGACATCAAGAGCGTGGAGAGCCATGTGCATGCGCTCGGCCAGTGCCGGCGCATCATCCGCAAGCTTGGCATCAAGCCGATCGTGCATGCCGACACCGCCGGCAGCGCCCGCGACATCTCCGAGCGCAACGACAAGTCCGTCGCCGCGATCGCCTCGCGCCTGGCCGCAAAGATCTACGGCCTCGACATCCTTGCGGAGGACATCGAGGACGAGGCCCACAACACCACGCGCTTCGTGGTGCTGGCGCGCGAGCCGAAATGGGCAAATCAAGGCACGAGCCCGCTGGTCACGACGTTCGTCTTCCGAGTGCGCAATCTGCCCGCCGCGCTCTACAAGGCGCTGGGCGGCTTTGCCACCAACGGCGTCAACATGACCAAGCTCGAGAGCTACATGGTCGACGGCAATTTCTTCGCCACGCAGTTTTATGCCGATGTCGACGGCCACCCCGATGACAAAGGTCTCGCCTTCGCAATCGAGGAGCTGAAATTCTTCTCGCGCGAATTCCGCATCGTCGGCGTGTATCCCGGCCATCCGTTCCGGGCGACGTTCAGCGAGACACAGGATTGATTTGCAACCCTCCCCTGGAGGGTTAGGGCAATCGCATATGGCATTTTGCGCGGCCTGATCGCGCGCCTCGTCCTTCGAGACGACCGCTTCGCGGTCTCCTCAGGATGAGGCTAGAGCGTTTCACATTTTGACTGAAGCGTAACCGGCGTTGGCGAAGTAGTTGGCGCATTCGCGAGGCTGGATGTCGTGGACGAGGTGACCGATGTGGCGCCAAGTGTCCTCGATGGTGCGCTTCTGAGCTTGCCGCATCCAGTGTTTGATCTTGGAGAAGGCCTGTTCGATCGGGTTGAGGTCGGGCGAGTATGGCGGCAGGTACCAGAGCCTGGCGCCAGCAGCCTGGATCATCTGCCTGACAGCTTTGGACTTGTGGCTTCCGAGATTGTCGAGAATGACGATGTCGCCTTCGCGCAGGGTTGGCAGGAGAAGGTGCTTCACATAAGCGCGGAAGCATTCGCCGTTGATCGGGCCGTCGAAGACGCAGGGTGCCGTGAGTTGGTCATGGCGGAGCGCGCCGAGGAATGTGAGGGTACGCCAGTGACCGTGTGGGGCGAAGCCGCGCAGGCGTGCCCCTTTGGGGCCCCAGCCCCGCAAAGGGGCCATGTTGGTCTTGATCCAGGTCTCATCGATGAAGACGAGCCGGCCCGGATCAAGTCCGGCCTGCCAGGATCGCCAACGCTGGCGCCTACGCGAGACGTCGGCGCGAGCCTGTTCGAGGGCGAACAGTGTTTTTTTTGAACCGCAGCCCTTCCCGGCGCAGGAACAGCCAGACCGCGTTGTGTGAGACCTTGACCCCACGGGCTGCCAGTTCCGCCTTCAGACCATGCAGCGTCAGGTGCGGCGTTTGAGTGATCCGCTCGACGATGAAGGCGCGGTGCGGATCGAGCACAGGCTTGCGGTGACCGCCCATCTTGCCAGGCACAACCGAGCCGGTCGCCCGCTGCCGCTGTGACCACTTCACAACCGACGAGACCGCAACACCAAACCGTTCCGCCACAGACCGGCAGCTCTCGCCCGCCAAAACCGCAGCCACCACACGCTCGCGAAGATCCAGGGAAAGAGGTCGGGTCATGCGATGCTGGCCTCCAATCCAGTCAGCATCTTGAATCACAATCCGCCAAAAACCGGAATCCCCTCCGATTCAATTAAGCAATGAAAGGCTCTAAGCAGCAGCGGTGCTCGCTGAAAACTGCAGCCGCGCACTCAATCCTCATCCTGAGGGCCCGCCAGCGGCGGGCGTCTCGAAGGATGGCTACAGGCGAAATCGCCCATATGCGATTGCCCTGCCCTGGAGGGGGAGGGTGCGCTACGCCGCCACTCTAAGCCCGAACGCCTGCGCCAGCAGCGAGTAGGACTTCTTCCGCGCCTCGTGGTCATACACGGCGGTGATCACCATCAGCTCGTCCGGTTTGCTCGCATAGATCAGCGGCTGAAGCTTCTTCTGCACGGTTGCCGGGCTGCCGACGAACAGGCGCGAGCGGTTGCGGAGGATCGAGACACGTTCGGAATCCGTATAGGGATAGGCCAGCGCTTCCTCGACGCTCGGCAGCGGCAGATATTGACCGCGGTCGCGGCGAAGGCGGTTGAGGTCGAAGGAGCTGGCGAGCCTTTCGGCCTCCTCGTCGGTGTCGGCCGCGATGGCCGCGACCGCGAGGATCGCATGCGGCCTTTCGCGCCAGGCCGAGGGCTGGAAGCGGTTACGGTAATGCACCATCGCATCGATCGCATCGTGGGAGGCGAAATGATGAGCGAAGGCGAAGCCCATGCCGACCTGCGCGGCGAGCTCTGAGGAATAGTCGCTCGAGCCGAGCAGCCAGATCGGCGGCAGCCTGGTGTCGTCGGGCATGGCAACGACGTTGTGGTAGGGATGGCCCGAGGGGAATTCGCGGGTCTCCCACAAGATCAATTCGTGCAGCCGCTCCAGGAAATCGTCGCCTTCGCGACGATCGAGCCGGCTGCGCAGCGCGTAGGCGGTGGCGCCGTCGGTGCCGGGGGCGCGGCCGAGACCAAGGTCGATGCGGCCGGGAAATAGCGCCTCCAGCATCTTGAAGCGCTCGGCCACCACCAGCGGCGCGTGATTGGGCAGCATCACGCCGCCGGAGCCGACCCGGATGCGCTTCGTCACCGCCGCGATCTGCCCGATCATCACATCGGGCGCGGGGCTCGCGACGGACGCGAGGTTGTGATGCTCGGCGAGCCAGTAGCGGACATAGCCGAGGCCGTCGACGTGGCGCGCCAGATCAATGCTGTTGCGCAGTGCCGCGGCGGGCTTGGTACCCGTGGTGACGACCGAGAGGTCGAGGACTGAGAGCGGGATCATGGCGCGCTAACGTAATGGAGAGCCGTGCGGCGGCAATGGCAGGCTGCGCAGGCCTGACGTGTACGGACCGGCGAACAACCTAGGACGACCGAGTGGGACAGTCATCATGCCTAAAATTCGAATCATGCCTGCCCACCCTGCGGAATAGATGCTAGAAGAGAATCATATCAAAAAATATAGATACTTTTCAGTATATTACACTCTTCGATAGACTTCCCACCCAGAGCTCACTTTCTGCTCAAATTCACTATTGTTAGGACAGGATGGGCAATTTCCCATCTGCAATGGGCTGTCGGCCAGATAGTCTTTGCCCTATCTTAGGCCCTCCCAAGGTAGACCGGCCGCCGCCTGAAATTGGAGTGAGTGGTGCCATGACTGACGTGACGACTCCAGCGACGGCCGACGGGCACCTGAAGCGGCCTGCGATCTCTTTCGAGTTCTTTCCGCCCAAGACCGAAGAGATGGAGCGGAATCTCTGGGACACCATCAACCGGCTCGCCCCGCTCGACCCCAAATTCGTCTCGGTGACCTACGGCGCCGGCGGTTCGACCCGCGAGCGCACGCATTCGACCATCGCCCGCATCCTCAAGGAGACCGCGCTGCTGCCGGCGGCGCACCTGACCTGCGTCGGCGCCTCGCGCGGCGAGATCGACGAGATCGTCGACCGCTATCACGAGGTCGGCGTCCGCCACATCGTCGGCCTGCGCGGCGATCCCGTTGGCGGCATCGGCACGCCCTATTCCAGCCATCCCGACGGCTACCAGAGCTCCGCCGACCTCGTCGCGGGGATCAAGAAGCGGCATGGCGATATCGAGGTGTCGGTCTCCGCCTATCCCGAGAAGCACCCGGAAGCGCGCGACTTCGACGCCGACATCGACACGCTGAAGGCCAAGGTCGACGCCGGCGCGACGCGCGCGATCACGCAGGTGTTCTTCGATAACGATCTCTACTTCCGCTATCTCGACCGCGTCCGCGCCCGCGGCATCAACATCCCGATCGTGCCGGGCATCATGCCCATGCACAATTTCAAGCAGGCCCGCAATTTCGTCACCCGTGCCGGCACCTCGGTGCCGGACTGGTTCGCCGCGAAGTTCGAGGGCCTCGATGACGACGCCGAGACCCGCAAGCTGGTGGCCGCGACCGTCGCGGCCGGCCAGGTGCAGAAGCTGGCCAAGCACGGCGTCGACACCTTCCACTTCTACACCATGAACCGCGCCGATCTCGTGTTCGCGATCAGCCATTTGCTCGGCATTCGCGCCAAGAGCGCGCAGAAGGCGGCTTAAGACAACATGACCGTGCCCACCTCTCCCAAACGAACTGCCCTGCTCAATGCCGCGCGCGAACGCATCCTCGTGCTCGACGGCGCCATGGGCACGATGATCCAGAATCTCCAGTTCGACGAAGCCGCCTTCCGCGGCGAGCGTTTCAAGAATTTTCATCGCGATCTGCGCGGCAACAACGACCTCCTGATCCTGACCCAGCCGCAGGCGATCGAGGACATCCACGCCGCGTATTTGCGCGCCGGCGCCGACATCGTCGCGACCAACACCTTCTCCACAACCTCGATCGCGCAGGCCGATTACGACCTCACCGACATCGTCTACGAGATGGCGCGCGAAGGCGCCCGCCTCGCCGGCAATGCCGCAAGGCGCGTCGAAGCCGAAGACGGCAAGCCGCGCTTCGTTGCGGGTGCCATCGGACCCACCAACCGCACCGCCTCGATCTCGCCCGACGTTTCCAATCCCGGCTACCGCGCCGTCACCTTCGACGATTTGCGCAAATCCTATGGCGAGCAGATCAACGGCATGCTCGACGGCGGCGTCGACCTGCTGCTGGTCGAGACCATCTTCGACACGCTGAACGCCAAGGCGGCGCTCTACGCAATCGCCGAGATCACCGAAGAGCGCGGCATCGACGTGCCCGTGATGGTGTCGGGCACCATCACCGACAAATCCGGCCGCCTGCTCTCCGGCCAGATGCCGGAAGCCTTCTGGAATTCGGTGCGGCATGCCAAGCCCGTCACCATCGGCTTCAACTGCGCGCTCGGCGCCGAGGATCTGCGTGCGCATATCGCCGATATCGGCCGCGTCGCGGATACGCTCGTTTGCGCCTATCCCAATGCCGGCCTGCCCAACGAATTCGGCCAGTACGACGAAACGCCGGACTACACGGCCCGCCTGATCGGCGAGTTCGCACGCGACGGTCTCGTCAACATCGTCGGCGGCTGCTGCGGCACCACGCCGGACCATATCGCGGCGATCGCTGCCGCCGTGGCCCCGCACAAGCCGCGCATCGTGCCAGAGATCGAACCGCGCCTGCGGCTCTCCGGCCTCGAGCCGTTCGTGCTGACGGATGCCATTCCCTTCGTCAATGTCGGCGAGCGCACCAACGTCACGGGCTCTGCGAAATTCCGCAAGCTGATCACCGCCGGCGACTACACCGCCGCGCTCCAGGTCGCGCGCGACCAGGTCGAGAACGGCGCGCAGATCATCGACGTCAACATGGACGAGGGCCTGCTCGACTCCGAAGCGGCGATGGTGACCTTCCTCAACCTCGTCGCCGCTGAGCCCGACATCGCGCGCGTGCCCGTCATGGTCGATTCCTCGAAATTCTCAGTGATCGAGGCCGGCCTGAAATGCGTGCAGGGCAAGCCGGTGGTGAACTCGATCTCGATGAAGGAAGGCGAGGAGAAGTTCATTCACGAGGCGAAGATCGCCCGCCGTCACGGCGCGGCCGTCGTGGTGATGGCGTTCGACGAGGTCGGCCAGGCCGATACGTTCGCGCGCAAGACTGAGATCTGCAAGCGCGCCTACGACATCCTGGTGAACAAGGTCGGCTTCCCGCCGGAAGACATCATCTTCGATCCGAACATCTTTGCGATCGCCACCGGCATCGAGGAGCACAACAATTACGGGGTCGACTTCATCGAGGCGACGCGCTGGATTCGCCAGAACCTGCCGGGCGCGCACATCTCGGGCGGCGTCTCCAATCTGTCGTTCTCTTTCCGCGGCAACGAACCGGTGCGCGAGGCCATGCACTCGGTGTTCCTGTATCACGCCATCAAGGCCGGCATGGACATGGGCATCGTCAATGCCGGACAGATGATCGTCTATGACGACATCGACCCCGAGCTGCGCCAGACCTGCGAGGACGTCGTCCTCAACCGCGATCCCAGTGCATCCGAACGCCTGCTGGCGCTGGCCGAAAAATTCCGCGGCAAGAAGACGGAGAGCAAGGAAGCCGATCTCGCCTGGCGCGAATGGCCGGTGGAGAAGCGGCTGTCGCATTCGCTGGTGCACGGGATCACCGAGTTCATCGAGCAGGACACCGAAGAGGCCCGCAAGAACTCCTCGCGCCCGCTCGACGTGATCGAGGGCCCGCTGATGGCCGGCATGAACGTGGTCGGCGACCTCTTCGGCGACGGCAAGATGTTCCTGCCGCAGGTCGTGAAGTCCGCCCGCGTGATGAAGCAGGCGGTCGCCTGGCTGATGCCGTTCATGGAAGAAGAGAAGGCACGCAACCTTGCCAATGGCATCGGCAACGAGGGCTCCTCGTCCGCCGGCAAGATCGTGCTCGCGACCGTGAAGGGCGACGTCCACGACATCGGCAAGAACATCGTCGGCATTGTGCTCCAGTGCAACAATTACGAGGTCATCGATCTCGGCGTGATGGTCCCGGCGGCCAAGATCGTCGAGACCGTGAAGGTGGAGAAAGCCGACATCGTTGGTCTCTCCGGCCTGATCACGCCCTCGCTCGACGAGATGGCATTCTTTGCCGGCGAATTGCAGCGTCAAGGCCTGAAGCTGCCGCTCCTGATCGGCGGCGCCACGACCAGCCGCGTGCACACCGCGGTGAAGATCGACCCGAGCTATCGCGCCGGTCCCGTCGTGCACGTCAACGACGCCAGCCGCGCCGTCGGCGTTGCCTCCTCGCTGCTCTCGCCGGAGAAA
This sequence comes from Bradyrhizobium sp. CCGB12, assembly GCF_024199845.1. Taxonomy (NCBI): domain Bacteria; kingdom Pseudomonadati; phylum Pseudomonadota; class Alphaproteobacteria; order Hyphomicrobiales; family Nitrobacteraceae; genus Bradyrhizobium; species Bradyrhizobium sp. CCGB12. The sequence continues at coordinate 6,381,169 of NZ_JANADO010000001.1, forward strand.
CGTGACGCTTACGCCGCCGAAGTCCGCGCCGAATACGCAAAAATCTCGGAGGCGCATCTGCGCGCGCAGGCCGACAAGAAGCGGCTGAAGCTGTCGGCCGCCCGTGCCAACCGCGTGCCGGTCGACTTTGCCGCGAACAAGCCGGTGAAGCCGACCTTCCTCGGCATCCGCAGCTTCGATGAATACGACCTCGCCGAGCTCGTACCCTATATCGACTGGACGCCGTTCTTCCAGACCTGGGAGCTCGCCGGCCGCTTCCCCGCCATTCTCGACGACGCCAAGGTGGGCGAGGTCGCGCGCTCGCTCTATGACGATGCGCGCAAGATGCTCGACACCATCGTGAGGGAGAAATGGTTCCGGGCACGTGCGACGATCGGCTTCTGGCCGGCCAACGCGCAAGGCGACGACATCGTGCTCTATGCCGACGAGAGCCGGACCAGGAGCATCGCGACGCTGCACACGCTGCGCCAGCAGCTCGAGAAGCGCGAGGGCCGTTTCAACGCGGCGCTTGCCGACTTCGTCGCGCCTGCCGGCACGGGCGTGCCCGACTATGTCGGCGGCTTCGTCGTTACCGCCGGGATCGGCGAGGATGCGGTCGCTGACCGCTTCAAAATGGCGAATGACGACTACTCCTCGATCCTTTGCAAGGCGCTGGCGGACCGCCTCGCCGAGGCCTTCGCCGAGCGCATGCATGCTCGCGTCCGCCGCGAGTTCTGGGCCTATGCACCGGACGAGGCGCTCTCCAACCAGGAGCTGATCCTCGAAAAGTATCAGGGCATCCGCCCGGCACCCGGCTATCCTGCGCAGCCCGATCACACCGAGAAGGCGACGTTGTTCGAGCTGCTCGATGCGGAAGCGACCGCCGGCGTGAAGCTGACCGAGAGCTTCGCGATGTGGCCGGGCTCGTCCGTATCGGGGCTCTATTTCGCGAACCCCGAAAGCTATTATTTCGGCGTCGGCAAGATCGAGCGCGACCAGGTCGAGGACTACGCGGCACGCAAGGGCATGAGCGTGGCGGAGACCGAGCGCTGGCTCGCGCCGGTGCTGAACTACATCCCGTCGCAAGAGGACAAGGCCTTCGCAGCAACGCCCGCGAACGACGAGATGTCGAAGGACCTCGCCTCGCATCCTCCGGGCTGCACCTGTGCGGTGCACCTCGTCTGGCAGAAGAAGCGTGCGGGCGCGGGCTAGGCGCGCCTACGCTCCAAAACTAAAAAAGTGAAAACAACCCCATGCACAGTAGCGATGGGGTTGAAAAGCTTGACCAATTTCTGTCTATCCGAAACAGGCTTGCTCCGTCGGGCAAAACACCTGTATTATTCCATCGTCGCCCTGCCGCGCCCGCCCCCCCTCGCTCATCGCCGTCATTCCGGAACGCGTACCACCCTCGGTGTCGTCCTGGCGAACGCCAGGACGACATTGGAGAAGCTGTGTGCGTGCAACCATCGTGAAAACCGCACGGCTCGCATCACCGGCTTGCGCCTCGCGGGAATTCGCCGCCTGTGAACTGGATCACTTGTCACTCAACCTGGATCCGATATTCTCTCGGCGTACTACCTTCAAACCGGTGGTTTGCTTGGGATCGAACATATGAAACAGGTCATTGCACTGTTCGTCGCTGCGATCACTCTTGTCGTGCTGCCTACGATTGCCGCGGCGGATTGTCCGAAAGGCTACGTGCCATGCGGCGAACGAAATCAGCTGTGCTGTCCGGGAAAGTAGCAAGCCGCAAATGGCTTTGGCTTTGTAGCGGGGTCTTCGTCGCGATCGGGCTGGTGATGATCGCAGCCTGGGCCGGGTTTCCGCGAAAGAAGCAGACGATCACGGCCATTCTCTCGGAGACCGGATATTTCGAGGTGGTGCCGCCGAGCACGTTCGGCGGTCCCGGCACCATCAACACGATCGAATATCTGAGCAACGGCCGGCTGGAATTGCATCCGACCTGCGACATCGATCCCATGCTCCTGACCGGCAAGATCCAGAAGTCACCGACCGTGGATCGGGACCTGAAGCAGTCGCTCGAGAAGAATCTCGACGTGTCCGCCCAGGTCAGGGACAAGCTGTCCGCGGTCGCGGGCATGCAGCAGGTCGATTCGATTCACCTCAAGCTCGAGAACGCCAACATCCTGCTGATTTCCGACGAGTCGCTGATGTCGACCCGGAACGCATTGCTGAAGAACGAATGCGAGGATGCGGTCACCCTGAATATCTCCAGTGGCGGCGTCGTGTGCCAGACGCGATCCGTGCTGGAGGCCGATGTCGTCTACGAGATCAAATATCAAAACAAGGTTTCGATGGAAGAGCGGGCCAAGCTGACATCCGAGATCGCAGCCAAGCTTGACCTGGACGCACACGAGGGGGCGGACGACAAGGTGTCCGGCTCGCAACTGTTCTTCGGCATAAGACTGTCGCCAAATCCGATCGTGTTGAGATCCGCGGCGGGTGAGATCAAGCCGTGCACGCGGAAATAAGATCGGGATCGTAGCTCGCATAGAGCGCAGCGGAATGCGGGGACACTGTCGCGGATTTCGCTCCGCTCCATCCGGGCTACACAACTTTCACCCTTTCGGCGGCGCCAGTGGCTGCACGATCTCCCTAAACGGCGCCAGGGCCTCGCAGCGATCGGCATGCGCTGAAAGCGCCGGATAGCGCGACGGCTCGAACAGCTGCAGATGCGCTTCCTGGGTGAAGCGGACGACGCAGGCGACCGCGACGTCGGCATGGCCGATGCGGTCACCCAGCCAGTACGGTGTCGTCACCTTGGCACGCTCGGCTTCGAGCACGTCTGCAATCTGCGCCTGGCAACGCTCGACCCATAGCGCGAGTTGCTCCTTCCGCAGCACCCGCTCATAGAGCAGGCTGACCGCCTTGTCGCCGAGGCCGGAGGCGAGCGCACAGATGCGCAAGTGCTTGCGGCGCTCGGCGCCGCTACGCGGCAGCATTGCCTTGCCCTCACCGACGAGGTCGTCGAGATAGTCCAGGATGATCATGCTCTCGATCAGCGCTTCGCCGTCGTCGAGCACCAGCGTCGGCACCCGGCGCAGCGGATTATAGGGCGCGATCTTGTCGGCATCGCCGAAGGTCGACCACGGCCGGTGCTCGAAGGCGAGCCCGTAGAGCCGCAGCGCGATCGCGACGCGGCGGACGAAGGGGGAATCGTATTGGCCGATCAGGAACATGGTGCACCTCACGTCATTGCCGGGCTTGACCCGGCAATCCATCTTTCCTCAGATTAGAAAGCGATGGATGCCCGGATCAAGTCCGGGCATGACAGATCGGAGCTAATAGCACCCATGCTGCATCTGTATTCTTGTCTTCTCGCGCTCTTCGTCGCAGCCACCTCGGTTCAAGCCCAGGACCGCCCGATCGGCTTTTTGACACCGTCGAAGAACATCGCCTGCCAGTTCTATGCCGATAACGGCCAAGCCAATGACAAAGGCATGCTCCGCTGCGACATCATGAACATGGAGACCCGACCGCGCCGCCCCGCCGATTGCGAGCTCGATTATGGCCACGCCTTCAAGATGAGCGCGAAGGGCACCGCTGGGCGCATCTGCGCCGGCGACACGGTAATGGACGCCTCGCTGCCGGTGCTCGCCTATGGCGATGTCTGGCAGCGCGCGGGATTTACCTGCCGGTCGGAGCAGACGGGACTGACGTGCTTCAACGCGATGCAGCGCGGGTTTTCGCTGGCGCGGGGGAAGCAGGAGGTGTCTTGAGGTCGTGGCCTGCATGAGCGGAGCGGAAGGCCGGGACGCTGTCCCGGATTACGCTGCGCTCCATCCGGGCTACGACGCAACGCCGCCGCACATTGATATCCCGATTCGAAGAAGGACGGCGGCGCTCACACTCCGTCATTGCGAGCGCAGCGAAGCAATCCAGAGTCTTTCAGCGGAGCCGGCTTGGATTGCGTCGCTGCGCTCGCAATGACGGTGGGGAGACAGCCGCGCACTATTCAATGATCGGCACATGCCTCGCCGCATCGCGCGGCGCCGTGCCGTCGAGGCGCGGATCATCGGCGATCTCGACCTGGCGGCGGAAGGGGCGGAAGCCGGAGCGCTGGTAGAACGCGACGGCGGAGGGATGATCGAAGGTGCAGGTGTGCACCCAGACGCGGCGCAAGTCGCGCGACCATGCGAGGTCCAGCGCGCGGTTCATCAGGAAGCGGGCGGCGCCAGTCCCGATCAAGGGTGCGGTGACACCGAAATAGACCAGCTCGCACTGGCCCGCCTCGCGAAAGTCCAGCTCCAGCAGGCCTTCATCGCGACCGTCCACGACCAGCGCGTAGACCTCTACCCCCGGTGCGTGGATGATCGCGGCGAGCTCCGCGTCGTTCATGCGCGCGCGCGAGAACCACAGCCACTCCTCGCCGACGCGGCGGTGGAGGTCGCGATACCAATGAAGCACGGGGGCATCGACCTCGCGCAGGGACCACGCTCCGGGCGGATCGTCGCGGCGCGCCGGAGGTGCGGTCATCTCCAGATGCGTGACGACGGCAGCGATCTTGCCGGAGGGCACGTCGGAATAGCCGTCGGGGAGGATCATTCTTCGTTATTCCGTTTTCATGCGAGACTTTAACCCCGTCATTGCGAGCGTAGCGAAGCAATCCAGGATCTTTCCTGGAGACAGACTGGATTGCTTCGTCGCAAGGGCTCCTCGCAATGACGGGTGGGGAGACAGCGGTCCCGGATTGCGCTTCGCTCCATCCGGGCTACGAAGTTCGCCGCTACCCCTCCCCCTCGTCGCTCGCCAGCACGCCCTTCACCGCCCTTGCCCATCCCGCGAGCTTCCGCTCGCGCGTGGCCTGGCTCATGTTCGGCTTGAAGCGGTGCTCGAGGCGCCAGTTGTCGGCGAACTTTGTCGGCTCGGGATAGACGCCGGCCTGGAGCCCGGCGAGATAGGCGGCGCCGAGCGCGGTCGTCTCCTGGATCACGGGGCGATCGACAGGGGCATCGAGGAGGTCGGCGAGGCGCTGCATGGTCCAGTCGGATGCGGTCATGCCGCCGTCGACGCGGAGCACGACGCTGGCGGTTTCCGAGCTCGGCCAGTCCGCGCGCATCGCTGCCCAGAGGTCGAAGGTCTGGTAGCAGACGCTTTCGAGTGCGGCATGCGCAAGCTCGGCCGGGCCGGTGTTGCGGGTGAGGCCGAACAGGGCGCCGCGCACGCGCGGATTCCAGTAGGGCGCGCCCATGCCGACGAAGGCGGGGACGAGATAGACGCTCTGCATGGAGTCCGACTGGTCGGCGAGAGGTCCGGTTTCGGCGGCGTGCTTGATGATGCCGAGGCCGTCGCGCAGCCATTGCACCGCGGAGCCTGCGACGAAGATCGAGCCTTCCAGCGCGTAGGTGCGCTTACCCGCGAGCTGATAGGCGACGGTGGTGAGCAGCTTGTTTTTCGATACCACAGGCGTGGTGCCGGTGTTGAGCAGGGCAAAGCAGCCGGTGCCGTAGGTCGACTTCATCATGCCCGGGCGGAAGCAGGCCTGGCCGATGGTGGCGGCCTGCTGGTCGCCGGCGATGCCGGAGATGACGATGGGGCCGCCGAACAGGTCGGGCGTGCTCTCGCCGAAGCGCGCGGAGGAGTCCTTCACCTCGGGCAGCATCGAGCGCGGCACGCCGATGATCTCCAAGAGCTCGTCGTCCCACTCCCCTCGGTGGATGTTGAACAGCAGCGTGCGCGAGGCGTTGGTGGCGTCGGTGGCGTGCACGTTGCCGCCGGTGAGGCGCCAGAGCAGGTAGCAGTCGATGGTGCCGAACATCAATTCGCCGCGTGCGGCGCGCGCCCGCGCGCCGGGGACGTGGTCGAGGATCCAGGCGACCTTGGTGCCGGAGAAATAGGGATCGATGATCAGGCCGGTCTTCTCAGAGATCACGGGCTCGCGGCCATCGGCTTTCAGTTTTGCGCAGATGTCGGCAGTGCGGCGGTCCTGCCAGACGATGGCGCGGTGCACGGCCTGCCCGGTGGCGCGATCCCACACCACGGTGGTCTCGCGCTGATTGGTGATGCCGATCGCGGCGATGTCCTTGGCGGTGATGCCGGCCTGCTCGATCGCGTCGCGGCAGACCATCACGGTCGAGGTCCAGATATCCTCCGGCTCGTGCTCGACCCAGCCCGAGGCCGGGAAATGCTGCGGAAACTCCTGCTGCGCCTTCGCCGCAATGGAAATATCGCCGCGAAACACGATCGCGCGCGAGGAGGTGGTGCCCTGGTCGATGGCGAGGACGAAAGACATGGCGGCTTACCTTGGTGTTTTCCTGGCGTTGTCCCCGAGGGGATCATTGTGTCGCGCCAAAGGGAGCGGATTGGAGGCGGAAGGTCAAGGTTGGATGATAGGGCGCCGATGGCCTCCCTTCTCCCCTTGTGGGAGAAGGTGGCGCGAAGCGCCGGATGAGGGGTTCTATCGGCGAGAGATACTGCGAGAGCGTCACATGTGGTGAGAACCCCTCACCCGCCCCGCCGCTACGCGGCGAGCCACCCTCTCCCACAAGGGGAGAGGGTAAGAAGCAGCCCCCCGCGCAAGACTAGGACCGCTTCCGCAAAGATGGTACACGCCGGACCGGGTAAAACGGGGCGGCATGACTTTCACCTCTTTTCAGTTTGGCGTCTTCGTCGCGGTCGTGTTCGGCGCCTATTACCTGCCGCCCCTACGCCGCTTCCAGGTGCAACTGCTCGTCGCCGCGAGCGTGTTCTTCTACGGCTTCGGCCAGCCCGAGCTGCTGCCGCTGCTGCTGGTCGCGGTGCTTGGAACCCATGTCTGCCTGGTGCTCGCGTTCGAGAACCGAAGGGTCTGGATGCCGGCCGGCATCGTCTTCAACCTCGGCCTGCTGGCGTTCTTCAAGTACAAGTTCCTGTTCGTCGATGCTGCCGCGACCCATCTGACCGGCGTCGCGCCGGTCGATTTCCTGCTGCGGCTGCCGCTGCCGATCGGCATCTCGTTCTTCGTGTTCCACAACATCAGCCTGCTGGTCGACCTGACGCGCGAGAAACGCCCGGCACGCCTGAGCGAGGTGTTCCTCTACATCATCTTCTTCCCGCAGCTGGTGTCCGGACCGATCACGCGCGCGGCCCAGTTCATGCCACAGATCGTTCCCAAGCGGATCGGTGACGTCGCCTTCGTCGAGGCCGCGAAATGGATTCTCGTCGGCTATTTCTTCAAGCTGTATGTGGCGAACAATCTCAACGAGATGACGTCCTATATGGACTTTCCGCTCTACGAGACGCTGCGCACGCAGGACCGCTGGCTACTCGTATTCCTCTACAGCTACCAGATCTACGCCGACTTCTTCGGCTACTCCGCGATCGCGCTCGGCCTCGGCCTCTTGTTCGGCTATCGCCTGCCCGTGAACTTCAACCTGCCCTATATCTCGACATCGTTCTCGGAGTTCTGGACGCGCTGGCACATTTCGTTGTCGAGCTGGCTCAGGACCTATCTGTACATTCCTCTCGGCGGCAACCGGCATGGACGGGTGCGAACCTATCTCAACCTGATGATCGTGATGACGCTCGGCGGGCTCTGGCATGGCGCGAGCCTGAGCTACGCGCTGTGGGGCATGGCGCACGGGCTGCTGCTGGTCATCGAGCGGCCTTTCCTGAAACTTCTGGGCGATGGAAGTCCCGCGGTGCGGGTGATCCGGATGGGCTTCGTGTTCTTCTGCGTCACGATGCTCTGGATCTTCTTCAAGCTGCCGAACTTCGACCACGCGCTCGGCTACCTCAAGGGAATGTTCATCGCGACGGACGCGCCTAATCCGCCAAAACTGTTCACCAACCTCGCTTTGCTCTACGCCTTGCCGGTGATCATCCAGCATCTCGGCATCGGCGCGCTCATCGAAGGCCGGTTGCGGCGATGGGAGCCGTATCTCTACGGTGCGCTGGCGGCGCTTGCTTATCTCGAAGCCGGGCCCGACAGCGCCTTCATCTACTTCCAGTTCTGACATGCGGCAGGATGCAAGGTTTTCATGGCTGATCAAATGCGCTGTTGTCGCGGCGGCGCTGCTGCTCGCCTGCGGCCTCGCCACCGCACGCTTCGGCGCGGCCCTACAGCAACCGGCCGTCACCACCCGCGACGGCAGCCTCGTCACCCTCAACCGCTATGTGCGGGAGCCCACGCCTGATATCGTGCTGGTCGGCAGCTCGGTGACGTGGCGTCTGAAGGAGGAGTATTTCTCGCTTCCCCGCGTCCGCAACCTGGCACTGGCCGGCGGCTCGCCGGTGACCGGGCTCGAGATCGTCGCAGGGCAGGCAAGCCTGCCCAAGGTCGTCCTGATCGAGACGAACATCCTTTCGCGCGAGGCCGACAGCGCGCTGACCGAGAAATTCTCCGGCGGCGCGCGCGCGGACGTGCTGCTGCTGCGCCCGGTGCGAACGGCGGTCGCGGCATATGAGACCTGGAATCACGCGGCCCCCGATGCCGCCCGGGCGCGCGCCGAGCACGATCGCCTGCTCAGCCAACCGCCTGCTACCTTCGATAACAAGGTCTATCTCGACCGCGCGCTGGAGCAGATGAACGAAGGCGACCCCACCGCGCCGGCACGCGCGAATGTGGTCCGCATCCGGCAACTCATCGGCGATCTGCAACGGCGCGGCACCCGCGTCTTCCTCATCCACGTTCCGTTCGCACCGGAGATCGAGGGCTCACGTCTGATTCGGATGACGAAGCAGATTGTCAACGAAGCCTTCCCGGATCGCGGGCTTTGGCTGCCGATCGATCCGCCCTTGGGCGAACTGCGCTGGCAGGACGGCGTGCATCTCGATGAACGATCGGCCCTGATCGTCGTGCGCGCCATCGAAAGCGTCCTGGCCGCGCGAGACAATGCGCGCCGTCCATAGTGAGGGACGCAGCGACTACACCGCCGCCGTGGTGACGCCGCCGTCGATGACGATGGTCTGGCCGGTCATGAAGCTCGAGGCGTCGGAGGCGAGGTAGGCGACGGCGATCTCGTCGGGTTCGCCGATGCGGCGGAGCGGCGTGGTCGCGGTGCGGCGGCTGAAGCCCGTGACGACGGCCACCCTGGCGGTGAGGTCGAACGGGGTGTTTTTCATTGTTGTTGCCTCGATGCGACCTCCGTCATTGCGAGCGCAGCGAAGCAATCCAGAATCTTTCCGCGGAGAAAGTCTGGATTGCTTCGTCGCAAGGGCTCCTCGCAATGACGATGTGGCGAGATCCCGGGTTCATTTCGCGATGCCCCGGGATGACAGCCGTTAGATCAACCCGCCCGCATCGGCGACGCGGCGCTGGTGGTAGTCGGTGTCGCCGAACGAGTTCTCGATCATGGTGAGGCGCTTGAAGTAGTGGCCGATCTTCGCCTCCATGGTCATGCCGATGCCGCCATGGAGCTGGATCGACTGCTGGCCGACGAATTTCAGCGACTTGCCGATCTGCACCTTGGCCGCGGCGATGGCGTTGGAGCGCCCCGTGGCGTCCTCGAAATCACCGGCCATGGTCGCGAACATCGACATCGATCTCGCCTGCTCGGCCGCGACGAACATGTCGGAGGCGCGGTGCTGCAGCGACTGGAACGAGCCAATCGCGACGCCGAACTGTTTTCGGGTCTTGATGTACTCGACCGTGGTCTTGAGCGATTCGTCCATCAGGCCGACCGCCTCGGCGCAGAGCGCGACGCGGGCCTCGTCGACCACGCGCTCGATCAGCGCGAGCGAATCCTCGGGGTTGCCGAGCACGGCATCCGGGCCGATCTCGACGCCGGTGAAGGTGATGTCGGCGGCGTGCAGTCCGTCCTGGGTCGGATAGCCCTTCTTGCCGACGCCCTTGGCGTTGGCCGGCACCAGGAACACGCCGATGCCGCCATGATCGCGGCGGTCGCCCTTGGTGCGCGCGGTGACGACGAGCGTGTCGGCGTTCTCGCCGTTGAGCACGACGAACTTTTCGCCGTCGATGACCCAGCCGTCGCCCTTCTTCTTCGCGGTCATGGTGACGTCGAACAGATCGTAGCGCGAGTTCTTCTCGAGCTGGGCGAAGGCCAGGGTCTTGCTGCCGTCGATGATGCCGGGCAGGTGCGCGGCCTTCTGCGCGTCGGTGCCGGCATGGCGCAGGAAGCCGCCGCCGATCACGACCGTCGCCAGATATGGCTCGAGCACCAGCGCCTTGCCGAGCGCTTCCATCACGATCATGGTCTCGACCCCGCCGCCGCCGAAGCCGCCATCGGCCTCGCTGAACGGCAGGCCGAGCAGGCCCTGCTCGGCGAGCTTGAGCCAGACCGCTTTGCTCCAGCCGCCCTTCTCCTTCATGTACTTCTTGCGCTGCTCGAAATCGTAGGAATCGGTCAGCAGGCCGTCGATGCTTTCCTTGAGAAGCCGCTGCTCCTCGTTCAGGTCAAAATCCATTTCTTTCGTTCCTCGTACCCGGAATTTTTGCTTCGTCATTCCGGGACACGCGCGACAGCGCGGGGACCCGGAATCCAGAGGTTGTGGCGCGAGATTCCGGGTTCGCGCTGATGCGCGCCCCGGAATGACGACGGTTAGAGCCCCAGCACCGCCTTGGCGATGATGTTGCGCTGGATCTCGTTGGAGCCGCCGTAGATCGAGACCTTGCGGTTGTTGAAGTAGCTCGGCGCGATCTGGGCGGTCCAGTCCATGGCTTCGTTGGAGCCGTCGTCGCCGTGCATATCGTAGGGCGCGGCGAACGGGCCGATCACTTCCATCAACAGCTCGGTGGTGGTCTGCTGGATCTCGGAGCCCTTGATCTTCAGCACCGAGGACGCCGGGTTCGGCTTGCCCTTGCCGTGTTTGCCTTCGTCGGCGACGACACGGAGCTGCGTGAGCTCGAGCGCCTTCAACTCGATCTCGCAGGCCGCCAGCTTCTCGCGGAAGGCGGGATCCTGGATGATCGGCTTGCCGCCGGACTCCACCTTGGAGGCGAGATCCCTGATGCGGCGGAGCCGCTCCTTGGAGACGCCGACGCGGGCGATGCCCGTGCGCTCATTGCCGAGCAGGAATTTCGCGTAATCCCAGCCCTTGTTCTCCTCGCCGATCAAATTCTCGACGGGCACCTCGACGTCGTCGAAGAAGACTTCGTTGACCTCGACGCCGCCGTCGATGGTCTGGATCGGGCGCACGGTGACGCCCTTCGACTTCATCGAAAAGACGATGAAAGAGATGCCCATCTGCTTCTTAGCGTTGTTGTCGGTGCGGCAGAGGCAGAAGATCATATCGGCGTGCTGGGCGAGCGTGGTCCAGGTCTTCTGGCCGTTGATGATCCACTTGTCGCCCTTGCGCTCGGCCTTGGTCTTGAGCGAGGCGAGGTCGGAGCCGGAGCCGGGCTCGGAGAAGCCCTGGCACCACCAATCGTCGACATTGGCGATGCGCGGCAGATACTGCTTCTTCTGCTCCTCGTTGCCGAAGGTGTAGATGACCGGGCCGACCATGCTGACGCCGAAGGCGAGCGGTTGCGGCGCCGGATAGGACTGCAGCTCCTCATTGAAGATGTAGTGCTGCACGCTGGTCCAGCCCGTTCCGCCATACTGCGTCGGCCAGTGGCTGACGCCCCAGCCCTTCTTGTTGAGGATGCGCCACCACGTCACCATCTCGTCCTTCGAGAGGTGGCGGCCCTCGACCATCTTGCGCCGCGTATCCGGCGGCACGTTGTCGCGGAAGAATGACCGCACTTCCTCGCGAAACGCCTGCTCTTCTTTCGTGAATGCGAGATCCATCGGATCCTCCTGTGAGCTTCTTATCGTCGTCCCGGCCTAGTGCGCAAAGCGCACGGGAGCCGGGACCCATAACCACTGGCCTTCGTTTTGCGAAGGCCACCACTACGATTTACGTTCCACACTCCTGCTGCGGAGTATGGGTCCCGGCTCCCGTGCGCAATTGCGCACTAGGCCGGGACGACAGAAAATTACTGCAACACCTCAAAAAGTCCCGCCGCGCCCATGCCGCCGCCGACGCACATGGTGACGACCGCGTACTTCGCCTTGCGGCGGCGTCCCTCGATCAAAGCGTGGCCGGTCAGGCGCGCGCCGGACATGCCGTAGGGATGGCCGACCGAGATCGCGCCGCCGTTGACGTTGATCTTCTCGGGGTCGATGCCGAGCTTGTCGCGGCAATACAGCACCTGCACCGCGAAGGCTTCGTTGAGCTCCCAGAGCCCGATGTCGTCGACGGTGAGGCCATGGCGCTTGAGCAGGCGCGGCACGGCAAAGACCGGGCCGATGCCCATCTCGTCCGGCTCGCAGCCGGCGGAGACGAAGCCGCGGAAGATGCCGAGCGGCGCAAGGCCGCGCTTGGCGGCTTCCTTGTCGCTCATGATGACGGAGGCGCTGGCGCCGTCCGAGAGCTGGCTGGCATTGCCGGCGGTGATCGAAAAACCTTCGCCGCGCACCGGCTTGAGGCCGGCGAGGCCTTCAGCGGTGGTTTCGGGGCGCGGACCTTCGTCCTGCGACAGCGTCACCTCCTTCATCGACACGGCACCGGTCGCCTTGTCGGTGACCGCCATCGTGGTGGTGATGGGCGCGAGCTCATCCCTAAACTTGCCGCCCTGCTGCGCGGCGGCGGTGCGGCGCTGGCTCTCCAGCGAATATTCGTCCTGCTTCTCGCGGGAGATGCCGTAGCGCTTGGCGACGACCTCGGCCGTGTCGATCATGGGCATGTAGACCTCGCCCTTGATCTTGAGCAGCGCCGGGTCCTGGGCATGGAAGCCGTTCATCTTGTCGTTCTGCACCAGCGAGATCGACTCGCCGCCGCCGCCGACCGCGATCTCGACACCGTCGAAGATCACCGATCGCGCGGCCAGCGCGATCGCCTGCAGGCCCGAGGCGCATTGGCGGTCGATGGTGGTGCCGGCGACGGTGACGGGCAGGCCGGCGCGGAGCAGCGCCTTCCGCGCGATGTTGCCGCCGGTCGCGCCCTGCTGCAGCGCTGCGCCCATCACGACGTCCTCGATCTCCTTGGGATCGACCTTGGCGCGGGCGACGGCCTCGCCGATGGCGTGGCCGAGCAGGGTCGCGCCCTCGGTGGCGTTGAGCATGCCGCGATAGGCCTTGCCGATCGGGGTGCGGGCGGTGGAAACGATGACGGCGTCGGTCAAGAGCGACCTCCTGATGCGGTTGTAGTGGATTGTGACGGTTTCTGCTGCTGGCGCAACTCGTGGCGCGACAGCTTTCCGACCGGCGTGCGCGGCAGATCGTCGACGAATTCGACCGCGGCCGGCAATTCGTGCTTGCCGAGCTTGCCGGCGAGCTGCGTGCGCAGCTCGTCGAGCGAGAACGGCTTTGCGTCGGCCCTGAGCTTGATGAAGGCCTTTGCGGCCTCGCCGCGGTACTGGTCGGGAATGCCGAGCACGATCACCTCGTGCACGCCCGGAATGGTGTAGATCGCCTGCTCGATCATCTGCGGATAGACGTTGAAGCCGCCGGAGATGATCATGTCCTTCTTGCGGTCGACCAGGAAGAAATAGCCGTCCGTATCCATGTAGCCGATGTCGCCGGTGAGGAAGCGGCCGTCGACGAAGGCATCCGCGGATCCTTCCGGCTTGTTCCAGTAGCCCTTGGTGACGTTCGGGCCCTTGATGCGGATCTCGCCGACTTCGTCCGGCGGCAGCACCTTGGTGGGATCGTCGAGCGCGACGACGTCGAGCTCGATGCCGGGCAGCATCAGGCCGATCGAGCCGGGCTTGTCGGGGCCCGTTGGCGGATGGCCGGTGCCGGGCGAGCAGGTCTCGGTCATGCCCCAACCGCTGCGCAGCTTCTTGCCGACCTTGCGCTCGAAGAAATTCGCGACCTCCACCGGCAGCGGCGCGCCGCCTGAGCCGATGGTGGCGAGCGAGGAGAAGTCGCGCTTGTCGAGATCAGGCAGCGCCGCGATCGCGATCCACATCGTCGGCACGCCCGGGAAATAGGTCGCGCGCTTGACCTCGATGTCGCGCATCACGGCTTCGACGTCGAAGCGCTGGTGCAGCGAGATCAGATTGCCGCGGCTGAGCGCGGATAACAGCACGACGGTGAGCGCATAGATGTGGAACAGCGGCAGCACGCAGATCACGCGTTCGATCACGTCGCCGCGCGCGGCCCGCGACGGCTTGCCCCAGACGTCGTAGATCGACACCGCCGAAGTGAGATTGCCGTGTGTTAGCATGGCGCCCTTGGGCAGGCCGGTGGTGCCGCCGGTATATTGCAGCAGCGCGACATCGTCCGCCGCCACGTTCGGCCATTCCGCCGGCGCGGTCGCGCCCTCGACGAAGGTCTTGAAGGTGACGATGCGGGGATCGTCGGGGATCGCCGCCTGCGGCGTGCCGACCTTGCCCCAATCGTCGTCCTCGCAGACGACGAGGCGATCGATCAGTCCCTTCTCCAGGAATTTCAGCGCGGTCGGCAGCAGCGCCTGGAGGTTCGAGGTGACGAGCAGGCGCGAGCCTGAGTCGGAGACCTTGTGCGTCAGCGCGATCTCGCCATCGAGCGGCGACAGATGCGCAACGCGGCTGCCTGCCTTCAGCACGCCGAAGAAATTGACGGGGTGGTCCGGCGTGTTGCCGAGGAACAGCGCGACGGAGGAATTCTTGCCGCAGCCGGCCCGAAGGAATGCCGCAGCGGCACGCTCGGCCATCGCGGCGAGCTCGGTGTAGGTGACCGGATGGTCGCGGAATTCCAGCGCGGTGCGCGGGCCGTAATTCGCCGCAGCATTCGACAGGAGATCAGGCAGCGAGCCCTGGGCGATCGGGTCGTCCCAACGCACGCCCTCGGGGTAAAACTGTTGGCCGGGATGGGTCATTCTCTGCACCACAATCAGTCGTCATTCCGGGGCGCGACAACGTCGCGAGCCCGGAATCCATCAGGCAGCACACTCAGAGGCGAAATGGATTCCGGGTCTGGCCCTTCGGGCCATCCCGGAATGACGCCCAGAGCGGCAGCAACCATCACGCCGCTTTCGACGCCGCGGCCAGCGAGGCGAAGGTCTTGCCCTCCGCCGCGAGCTTCTTCAGCAGCGGGGCGGGCTCGAGGCTCGGATCGTTGGTCTCCCTGGCGTAGAAGGCCAGGCGATCGGCGATGTGCTTGAGGCCGACGCTGTCGGCCCAGAACATCGGGCCGCCGCGGTAGATCGGCCAGCCATAGCCGTAGAGCCAGACCACGTCGATATCCGAGGGGCGCGCGGCGATGCCCTCTTCGAGGATCTTCGCGCCCTCATTGATCATCGGATACATCATGCGTTCGAGGATCTCCTCGTCGCTGACGACGCGCTTCTTGCGCCCCAGACGCAGCAGCGTCTCGTCGATCAGCTTCTCGACCTCCGGATCGGGCAGCGGCGCGCGCGAACCTGCCTCATACTTGTAGTAGCCCTTGCCGGTCTTCTGGCCGAAGCGGCCGGCTTCGCAGAGCGCGTCCGCGATCTCCGACTTGATGCCGCGGTCCTTGCGCGAGCGCCAGCCGATGTCGAGGCCGGCAAGGTCGCCCATCGCGAACGGCCCCATCGGCATGCCAAATTTGGTTACGACCGCGTCGACCTGCTGCGGCAGCGCGCCTTCGAACAACAGCTTTTCCGACTGCTTGCCGCGCTGGGCCAGCATGCGGTTGCCGACAAAGCCGTCGCAGACGCCGACCACGGCCGGCACCTTGGCGATTTTTCGCGCGATAGTCACCGCAGTCACCAGCGCATCCGGCGCGGTCTTGTCGGCGCGCACGATCTCGCACAGCTTCATGACGTTGGCCGGCGAGAAGAAGTGCATGCCGAGCACGTCCTGCGGACGCTTGGTCGACTTCGCGATCTCGTCAATGTTGAGATACGAGGTGTTGGAGGCAAGCACCGCGCCAGGCTTGACGTACTGGTCGAGCTTGCCGAATACTTCCTTCTTCACTGCCATGGTCTCGAACACGGCTTCAATGACGAGGTCGGCATCGCCGACATTCTCGATGCCGACGACGCCGTTGATCAGCGCCATGCGCTTGGCCGGTGCATCGGCCGGGATACCGCCGCGCGCCGCAGTCGCTTCCCAGTTCTTCTGCATGATGCCCATGCCGCGCTTGAGCTGCTCCTCACCGGTCTCGATCAGGGTGACGGGAACGCCGGCATTGGCAAAGGACATCGCGATGCCGCCGCCCATGGTGCCGGCGCCGAGGATAGCGACGCGGTTCACGGGCCGCGACTTGGTGCCTTCGGGGACGCCCGCGATCTTGGCGGCTTCGCGCTCGGCGAAGAAGGCATAGCGCTGCGCCTTGGACTGGTCGCTGGCGACGAGCTTGAGGAACCCTTCGCGCTCCTTCTTCAGGCCTTCGTCGAACGGCAGGTCGATGGCATAGCCGACGGCGTCGGCAGCGGCGAACGGCGCTTCCAGGCCGCGCGCCTTCTTGGTCATGGCAGCGACCGCATTGGTGAAGATCGAGCGATCGGCCTTGGCCGCCGCGATCTTGGAATCGTCGTCGCGCAGGCGCCGCAGCGGACGCTTCTCAGCCAGCAGCTTGCGCACGAAGGCTTCGCCCCCGGAGGCCGGGCCTTCGACGATCTCCTCGATCAGGCCGTTCTTGAGCGCTTCAGCCGCACCGATGGGATCACCGCCGACGATCATCTTGACCGCGAGCTCGGGCCCGACCGCACGCGGCAGACGCTGGGTGCCGCCGGCGCCCGGCAGCAGGCCGAGCTTGACTTCGGGCAGGCCGAGCTTGGCCTCTTTCACGGCGACGCGGAAATGACAGGCCAGCGCGACCTCGAGACCGCCGCCGAGCGCGGTGCCGTGGATCGCGGCAACGACCGGCTTCGGCGAATTCTCGATTTCGGACAGGACGTCATTGAGGGCGGGCGGCTTCGGCGGCTTGCCGAATTCGGTGATGTCTGCACCTGCAATGAAGGTGCGGCCGGCGCAGGTCAGCACGATGCCCTTGATGGCGGGATCGGCGACCGCGGCCTTGATGCACTCGAAGATGCCGCCGCGGACTGCGGCACTCAGCGCATTGACCGGAGGACTGTTGACCGTGACGATGCCGACCTCATCATGACGCTCAAGCTTGACCACTTCGCTCACGGTGTCCCTCCTTGGTGGGGATTTACTTTTGTTCGATTTCGCGGTGCGGAATTTAATTCCGCATCTTGACGGCAGGGTTATTTTGAAGCACGGACGTTGTCAACGACTCCGCGCAAGAAGCAGATCTGGGATGAAGCGTACAGGAAAGAAGACTGCGACCGATCGGAATTTCGTCGTCGCGCTCTCCCGCGGACTGGACGTATTGCGCGCATTCCAACCCAATGACGGCCTCCTCGGCAATCAAGAGATCGCGGCGCGGACAAATCTGCCCAAGCCGACCGTGTCGCGGCTGACCTATACGCTGACCAAGCTCGGCTATCTGACGCCGGTTCCCCGCTTCGAGAAGTACCAGCTCACGCCCGCCGCAATGTCGCTCGGCTACGCTGCGCTCGCCAATCTCGGTGTTCGGCATTTGTCCGAGCCGTTCCGCGAGGATGTGATGCGCGCGACCGGCGGCGCCGTCGCCGTCGGCGGCCGCGACCGTCACAGCATGATCTATTTCGGGCAGAGCCGCGGCACCGAGACGGTCGGAGTTCAACTTGACGTCGGCTCGCGCGTGCCGATTGCAACCAGCGCGATGGGTCGCGCCTATTTCTGGGCGCTCGACGCCGACGATCGCGCAGAGCTCTCGCGTCTGCTGCGCGAGCATTACGGCAGCCGCTGGCCGAAGATGCGCGATGGACTGGAACGTTCCGGCGAGACCGTGGCGAAATACGGCTTTGCGATCTCCGTCGGCGACTGGCACGACGACATCGGCGCCGCCGGCGTCGCGCTCAAGCTCAACGACGGAACCGGACCCTACGCATTCAATTGCGGCGCGCCCGCATTCCGTTTCACGGAAGAGCGTTTGATCAACGACATTGGACCGCGTCTGCTCACGATGGTAAGGAACATCGAAGCGGCACTCGGGGGTCTGATGCCGCATTCCAAAAAAGAAGTCAGCAAAAAGCTGAAATCAGGAGGAAGAGTTGCACGTGTGGCCGAGGGGATCAGATAGCCTTTGTCATCACCGGGAGCGGTTCGCATCGCCCCTTCGCCCACTGAATCACGTGGGCGAGACGAGATGACGCAGGCACAGCTCGCACAGGGGACATCGCCCCTGCTCGCGGTTCGCGACGTCAGCGTCGTGTTCGGCGGCATCATCGCGCTGAATGGCGTGTCGTTCGACATGCACAAGGGAGCCATCCTCGGGTTGATCGGCCCCAACGGCGCCGGCAAGACCACGCTCTTCAACTGCCTCTCGCGGCTCTATCAGCCGTCGTCCGGCGACATCCTGATGGAAGGCGTAAGCATCCTGTCGCGGCCGCCGCACCGGATCGCCGAGATCGGCATCGGCCGCACCTTCCAGAACGTGGCGCTGTTTCCCAACCTTTCGGTGATGGACAACGTCCGGGTCGGCGCCCATTCGAAGACCTCCAGCGACATCATCAGCGACTCCCTGAAGCTTGCCTGGGTCCGGCGCAGCGAGAGCGCCGTCAACAAGAAGGTTCACGAGATCCTCGCCTATCTCAACCTCGAGGACGTCGCCCATACCGTTGTGTCCGGCCTACCGTTCGGTACGCAGAAGCGGGTCGAGCTGGCGCGTGCGCTGGCGGCCGACCCGAAGATCCTGCTGCTCGACGAACCCGCCGGCGGCCTCAACCATGAGGAAGTCCATGTGCTCGGCGACCTCATCCGCAAGATCCGTGACGAGCGCCATATGACCGTGCTCCTGGTCGAGCATCACATGGGCCTCGTGATGTCGATCGCCGACCACGTCGTCGCGCTGAATTTCGGCAAGAAGCTCGCGGAAGGCACGCCCGCCCAGGTGCAGGCCGATCCCGACGTCATCAAGGCCTATCTCGGGAGCAAGGACCAATGACGACGCTGCTCAACGTCAAGGACCTGCGCGCCTATTACGGCCAGGTCCAGGCGCTCCACGGCCTGTCCTTCTCGCTCAACGAGGGCTCGCTGACGACGCTGCTCGGGGCCAACGGCGCCGGCAAGACCACGACGCTGCGCGCGATCTGCAACATGGTGCGCTCGACCGGCGAGATCGAGTTCGACGGCAAGCCGCTGAACAACCGCTCGACCGAGAACATCGTGCGGTTCGGCATCGCCCATGTGCCGCAGGGCCGCGGCACCTTCACCACCATGACGGTAGAGGAGAACCTCCAGCTCGGCGCCATCACCCGCAAGGACAGCGCCGGCATCGTCTCCGACATCGAGCGCATGTATGCGCATTTCCCGGTCTTGAAGCAACGCCACACGCAGCAGGCCGGCACGCTCTCCGGCGGCGAGCAGCAGATGCTCGCGGTCGCCCGCGCCCTGATGCTGCGGCCGCGACTGATGCTGCTCGACGAGCCGTCCTTCGGCCTTGCGCCGCTGGTGGTGCGCGACCTGTTCGGGATCCTCGGCAAGATCAACCGCGAGGACAAGGTGTCGATCCTGGTGGTCGAGCAGAATGCGCAGCTCGCGCTGGAGCTCGCCGACAAAGCCTATGTGATCGAAACCGGCCGCATCGTGATGTCGGGCGACGCCAAGGACATCGCGAACAACGAAGAAATCCGCAAATCCTATCTGGGTTACTGAGGGAGCCGGGACAATGGAGCTGTTCACCAACCAGGTCCTGGCCGGCATCGCCACGGGCGCGATCTACGCCTGCATGGCGCTCGCCGTGGTCATGATCTACCAGGCCATCGACCATCTCAACTTCGCGCAAGGCGAGATGGCGATGTTCTCGACCTTCATCTCCTGGCAGCTGATGCAATGGGGCGTGCCCTATTGGGGCGCATTCTTCCTTACGTTGGCTTTCGCATTCGCAGGCGGCATCGCCATCGAGCGCATCCTGTTCAAGCCGCTTGCCAAGGCGCCGATTTTGACCAACGTCGCCGGCTTCATCGCGCTGTTCGCGATCATCAACTCCTCGGCCGGTCTGATCTGGGACTTCACCATCAAGCAGTATCCGACGCCGTTCGGCTCCTCGCCGTTCCTTGGCAGTCAGCTGATCTCGACCCACCAGGCCGGCATGATCGGCGTCACCCTGCTGCTCCTGGTCGCGCTCTTCTTCTTCTTTCAGTACACGCGGATCGGGCTCGCAATGCGGGCAGCCGCCTCGCTACCTGAATCTGCGCGGCTCGTCGGTATCAATACCTCCTGGATGATCGCGCTCGGCTGGGGCATGGCTTCTGCCATCGGCGCGATTGCCGGCATGCTGATCGCGCCGGTCGTGTTCCTGGAGCCCAACATGATGGTCGGCGTCCTGCTCTATGGCTTTGCTGCGGCGGTGCTGGGCGGTCTGTCGAGCCCGTTCGGCGCCGTGGTCGGCGGCTTCCTGATGGGCATCTTCGAAAACCTCGTCGGCACCTACATTCCCGGCGTCGGCAACGAGCTGAAACTCCCGATCGCGCTCGCGCTGATCATCTCCGTCCTGGTCGTCAAACCCGCTGGCCTGTTCGGCCGGCACATCGTCAAGCGAGTTTGATCATGAGCGCAGCAGAAGAAGTCGTTGCCGAAGGCCACGAGGCGGTCGAAGCCGTTCCGAAGCGGGCCATGACGCTGAGCACGACCACCTCGCTGTTGGTGGTTGCGGCGCTGCTCATTACCCCGATTTTCGTCAAGAACTTCATCATCTTCCAGATGACGATGCTCCTGATCTACGGGCTTGCCGTGCTGGCGCTCAACATCCTCACGGGCGGCAGCGGGCAGTTCTCGCTCGGCCAGAGCGCGTTTTACGCCGTCGGCGCCTATACGGCGGCGGTCCTGATGGAGCATCTCAACATCAATTATGCGCTGACGCTGCCGGTCGCCGGCGTGGTCTGCTTCGGCTTCGGCTTCCTGTTCGGCCAGCCGGCGCTGCGGCTGTCGGGCGTCTACCTGGCGCTTGCGACCTTTGCGCTCGCCACCGCTATGCCGCAGCTCTTGAAGCTCAATTTCCTCGAGCACTGGACCGGCGGCGTGCAGGGGCTCGTGGTGACCAAGCCGGATGCGCCGTTCGGGCTGCCGATGTCGCAGGACATGTGGCTCTACTACTTCACGCTTGCGGTCACGCTCGCGATCTACGTCTTCTCGGTGAACCTGCTGCGCTCCCGCTCGGGGCGCGCCTTCATGGCGATCCGTGACAACGAGATCGCAGCGTCCTCGATGGGCGTCAACGTCGCGCTCTACAAGACGCTGGCGTTCGGCGTGTCCGCCGCCGTCACCGGCATCGCCGGTGCCTTGGGTGCGATCGCGGTGCAGTTCGTGGCGCCGGACAGCTTCACGATCAACCTCGCGATCTCGCTGTTCCTCGGCATGGTCGTTGGCGGCGTCGGCTGGCTGCCCGGCTCGTTCGTCGGCGCAGCCTTCATCATCTTCGTGCCGAACATCGCGGAAAGCGTCTCCAAGGGCCTCTCCGGCGCTGTGTTCGGCGTGCTCCTGTTCCTCGTCATCTACCTCGTGCCGCACGGCGCAAGGCAGATCGCAATCCTGGGCCAGCAACTCGCCGGCAAGCTCAGAAAAAACTGAAGACTCTCATCAAGGCGTTCATTGAAGAAGGAGACCCAATTGATTTTCGGAAGAACACTGCGAGCCGCCGCGCTGGTCACGGCAACGGCGGCCATTACCCTCACCTCCGGCGCTGCACTCGCCCAAAAGAAATACGACACCGGCGCGTCCGATACCGAGATCAAGATCGGCAACATCATGCCGTACAGCGGTCCGGCGTCGGCCTATGGCATCATAGGCAAGACCGAGGAAGCCTATCTCAAGATGATCAACGACAAGGGCGGCATCAACGGCCGCAAGATCAATTTCGTCACCTATGACGACGGCTATTCGCCGCCCAAGGCGGTCGAGCAGGTCCGCAAGCTCGTCGAAAGCGACGAGGTGCTGGCCGTCTTCAATCCGCTCGGCACGCCCTCGAACACCGCGATCCAGAAATACCTCAACGCCAAGAAGATCCCGCAACTCTTCGTCGCCACCGGCGCCACCAAGTGGAACGATCCGAAGAACTTCCCCTGGACCATAGGCTGGCAGCCCTCCTACCAGAGCGAAGCGCAGATCTACGCGAAATGGCTGATGAAGGAGAAGCCGGACGCCAAGATCGCGATCCTGTACCAGAACGACGACTTCGGCAAAGACTACCTCAAGGGCACCAAGGACGGCCTCGGCGCCAAGGCCTCGTCCATGATTATCATGGAGGAGAGCTACGAGGTGTCCGAGCCGTCGATCGACGGCCACATCGTCAAGATCAAGGCCGCCAATCCCGACGTGCTGCTGATCTACGCCACGCCGAAGTTCGCGGCCCAGACCATCAAGAAGACCGCCGAGCTGAGCTGGAAGCCGCTCCAGATTCTCACCAACGTGTCGATCTCCGTCGGCAGCGTGATGAAGCCGGCCGGCTTCGAGAACGCGCAGGGCGTGCTGTCGGCGGCCTATGCCAAGGACTCGACGGACCCGCAGTGGGCCAACGACCCCGGCATGAAGAAGTGGAACGAGTTCGTCGACAAGTACATGCCGGGCGCCGACAAGTCCGACACCAGCATGGTCTATGGCTATGGCGCCGCGTCGACCCTGGCCAAGGTGCTGGAAATGTGCGGCGACGATCTGACCCGCGCCAACATCATGAAGCAGGCGGCGTCGTTGAAGGACTTCGTGCCAGATACTATGCTGCCCGGCGTCAAGCTCAACACCAGCGCCACCGATTTCGCCCCGATCGCCCAGCTCCAGATGCAGCGGTTCAAGGGCGAGAAGTGGGAACTGTTCGGCGAGATCATCAGCGGCGACGTCACCTCCGAGTGATCCGCTGACGCAATAGCTAAAAGTCGAAATGCCCCCGCGGGCGACCGCGGGGGCTTTTTGTTGACGCCAAGCGTCAATCTTGTTCAATGCGGCGCCGATCCACCTCGGGGTAGGAGAACAATGACTGCCGTTCGCTTTCAGGTTGCGGTCCTCTCGGCCGCGCTCGCGTTGTGCACTGCGATGAGCGGCGGGGCGCTGGCGCAAAAGGAATACGATACCGGCGCGACCGACACCGAGATCAAGATCGGCAACATCATGCCCTATAGCGGCCCCGCCTCCGCCTATGCCGCAATCGGCAGGACCGAGGAAGCCTATTTCAACAAGATCAATGCCGAGGGCGGCATCAACGGCCGCAAGATCAAGTTCATCTCCTATGACGACGCCTACTCGCCGCCGAAGACGGTGGAGCAGGCGCGCAAGCTGGTCGAGAGCGACGGCGTGCTCTTGATCTTCGGCTCGCTCGGCACCTCCACCAACGGCGCCATCCGCAAATACATGAACGAGAAGAAGGTGCCGCAATTGTTCGTGGCGAGCGGCGCCTCCAAGTGGAACGATCCCAAGCAATATCCCTGGACCATGGGTTGGCAGCCGAGCTACGTCAGCGAGGCGCGCATCTACGCCAAATACATCATGAAGGAGAAACCGGACGCGAAGATCGGCGTGCTCTACCAGAACGACGATTTCGGCAAGGACTACCTTAAAGGACTGAAGGACGGCCTGGGGCCCAAGGCCTCGATGATCGTGCTGGAAGAACCCTACGACACGTCCGAGCCGGCGATCGACGAGCATGTCGTGAAGCTGAAAGCCACGGGCGCTGACGTCTTCATCAGCATCACCAGCCCGAAATTCGCGGCGCAGGGGATCAAGAAGGCGGCGGAGATCAATTGGCATCCGATGCAGATCATCTCCAACGTCTCGACCTCGGTTGGCGGCGTGATCGAGCCGGCGGGCTTGGAGATCTCGCAAGGCATCCTGTCGGCGAGCTACACCAAGGACGGCTCCGACCCGCAGTGGAACGCCGATGACGGCATGAAGAAGTTCTACAATTTCCTCGCGCAGTACGCGCCAAAGGCGAACAAGCTCGATGCCGGCGTCGTGTTCGGCTATGCCGCCGCGCAGACCATGGTCAAGGTGCTGGAAATGTGCGGCGACGATCTCACCCGCGAGAACGTCATGAAGCAGGCCGCAAGCCTGAAGGATTTCGAACCCGATACGCTGCTGCCCGGGATCAAGGTCAACACTGCGCCGGACGATTTCGCCCCGATCGAGCAGCTCCAGATGATGCGTTTCAAGGGCCGGAAATGGGAGCTGTTCGGCGACATCATCTCGAGCCAGCTCAGCCACTGAAGTCGCACAACCCAAAATCGCCGGCCTTCTGTTAGGCAACTCAAGACAGCTGCGCCTTCTCGCAGTCGCACACGAGGACATCCCGTCCTTGACTACTAAAGACGCAGCCCCTGCGACGCCGCCGCAGGGGCTTTTTGTTGAAGGCGCCGGCCAAATCGTATTGAATTGCGGCAGCGTCACCAAAAAACAATCAAGCCAAGAAAAGGAACGCACACACACCAAAAAAAATAGGGAGATTGGAATGCCCGCTGTCACCGGCAAGCTTGCGGTTGCATCACTGGCGCTCGCGCTCTTTGCGGCCACGACATCCACTGCATCGGCCCAGAAGAAATACGATACCGGCGCGACCGACACCGAGATCAAGATCGGCAACATCATGCCCTACAGCGGACCGGCCTCCGCCTACGGCATCATCGGGCGGACCGAGGCCGCCTATTTCAAGAAGATCAACGAAGAGGGCGGCATCAACGGCCGCAAGATCAACTTCATCAGCTACGACGACGCCTATTCGCCGCCGAAGACGGTGGAGCAGGCGCGCAAGCTGGTCGAGAGCGACGAGGTGCTGTTCGTCTTCAACTCGCTCGGCACGCCGCCGAACTCGGCGATTCAGAAATACATGAACTCGAAGAAGGTGCCGCAGCTGTTCGTCGCCACCGGCGCCACCAAGTGGAACGATCCGCAGAACTTCCCGTGGACGATGGGCTGGCAGCCCAACTACCAGAGCGAGACGCAGATCTACGCGAAGTGGCTGCTCAAGAACAAGCCGGACGCCAAGATCGCCGTGCTCTTCCAGAACGACGATTACGGCAAGGACTATCTCAAGGGCCTGAAGGACGGCCTAGGGGCGAAGGCTGCCTCGATGATCGTGATCGAGGAAAGCTACGAGACCTCCGAGCCGACCATCGACAGCCACATCGTCAAGATGAAGTCAACCGGCGCCGACGTGTTCATGAACATCACGACGCCGAAATTCGCAGCGCAGGCGATCAAGAAGAACGCCGAGATCGGCTGGAAGCCGCTGCACTTCCTCAACAACGTCTCCGCCAACGTCGGCAGCGTGATGAAGCCGGCCGGCTTCGAGAACGGCCAGGACATTATCTCCGCCGATTATCTCAAGGACGCCGCGGATCCGGCGTGGGCGAACGATCCCGGCATGAAGGAGTTCCTGGCCTTCATGAACAAGTACTTTCCCGAGGGCGACAAGCTCGACAAGGGCACGATCGTCGGCTACGGCGTCGCGCAGACCCTCGTCCAGGTCCTCAAGCAATGCGGTGACAATCTCACGCGTGAGAACGTCATAAAGCAGGCCGCGAGCCTGAAGAACTTCCGCACCGAGGTGCTGCTGCCGGGCGTCCAGATCAACACCTCCGCGACCGACTTTGCGCCGATCAGCCAGCTCCAGCTGGAGAAGTTCAAGGGCGAGAAATGGGAGCTGTTCGGCGACGTAATCAGCGCCGACGTGGGCGGCTAGCCGCCTCACCCGCGACGACGTCAAGCCCCCTGCGAGATGATCGCAGGGGGCTTTTTTCTTGCGTCCCGATCGTGATCACGCGATTGCACAATCGAATGGTGGCAAAGCCTGCTTACGCTTTCGCGCGTGATGCGGTAGGCAGATGGAAGGCGATTTCGCCGCCACAGCTTTAGTCCCCCGAAGGCCATCGTCATGACCGACCGCCGTCCCCTGCTCCGCGCGCTCTACGACGCCGCCGTTGCCGCCGCCCATCCCAACGTCGTGCTGGCGCCGCATTTGCGCCCCGCACCAAGAGGACGCGTGATCTGCCTCGCCGCCGGCAAGGGCGCGGGCGCGATGGCGGCGGCCGCGGAGCGGCACTATCTCGACACATTGAGGATCGCGCCGGAGCGCCTCGTCGGCATCGCCACCACGCGTCACGGCTACGGCGTGCCGACGCGCCGCATCCGCGTGGTCGAGGCCGGCCATCCCGTGCCTGACGAAGCCGGCCTCAAGGGCGCAGCCGACACGCTCGCACTCGCCGGCGAGGCCGGCCCTGACGATCTGCTGCTGGTGCTGCTCACCGGCGGCGGCTCGGCGAACTGGATCGCGCCGGTGGACGGCATCAGCTTCGCGCAGAAGCAGGCGGTCAACAAGGCGCTGCTCCGCTCGGGCGCGCCGATCGGCGAGATGAACGTCGTGCGCAAGCACCTGTCGCGGATCAAGGGCGGCCGTCTCGCGCGCGCCGGAAAACATGCCGCCGAGATCGTGACGCTCGCGATCTCCGACGTGCCGCATGACGATCCCTCCGCGATCGCCTCCGGCCCCACCGTGCCGGATCCGACGACGCTTGCGGATGCGCGCGCGATCGTGGCGAAGTACAAGCTCGACATCGACGATGCGGTACGCCGCGCGCTTGACGATGCCGCCAACGAGAGCTGCAAGCCGGGTGACGCGGCCTTTGCGCGCGCGCATTTCGAGCTGATCGCGCGGCCCAAGCAGTCGCTCGACGCCGCGGTGAAGCTCGCGCGCGAGTCCGGCTACGAGACCATCGACCTCGGCGCCGATCTCGAAGGCGAGGCGCGTGAGGTCGCCGCCGATCATGCGAGGCTCGCGCTTCAAGCACGCGCGCAAGGCAAGCGCGTCGCGATCCTCTCCGGCGGAGAGCTCACCGTCACCGTGCGCGGAAACGGGCGCGGCGGGCCGAACCAGGAATATGCGCTCGCGCTCGCGGACCTGTTGAAGGACACGCCAAATATTTCGGCGCTCGCCGGCGACACTGACGGTGCCGACGGCGGCGCCGGCCACCCCACCGACCCCGCCGGCGCGCTGATCGACGCGGCGACGTTCGCCAAGATGAAGGCGCAGGGCCTCGCGCCGCAGGCCTATCTCGACAACAACGATGCGACCACGTTCTTCGAGGCCACCGGCGATCTGCTACAGCCCGGTCCGACACTGACGAACGTGAACGATATTCGCGTGATCTTGGTGGATTGAGGGGCGCCCGTTCCTCCAACGTCATTGCGAGCGCAGCGGAAGCAATCCAGAATCCCTCCGCGGAGACACTCTGGATTGCTTCGCTGCGCTCGCAATGACGGGCGGTGACAGCCGTCCCGCTCAAAACTCGTTGGCGATCTTCGACAGCATCGCGAGCAGGGCTTCGCGGTTGGCCTGGCCGAGCAGATCGTTCAGCCGCGCCTCGTGCTTGGTGGCGACGAGCTTCTTGGCGCGGGCCAGCACCGCCTTGCCCTTGTCGGTCAGCACCAGGATGTGCGAGCGGCGGTCGTTGGTGGAGCGGATCCGCGCGCAAAGGTCGCGGCTCTCGAGATTGTCGAGCATCGCCACGAAATTCGGCCTGAGGATGCCGAGCGTCGAGGCGATCTCGGTCTGGTTACGCCCCGGATTTTTCTCGACCAGCAGCAGCACGGAAAATTGTGCCGGCGTGAGCTGGAGCGAGGCCATGCAGCGCAGGAAGTTCTCGAATACCTTGAGCTGCGCCCGCTTCAGCACATAGCCGAGCTGTTCGGAGAGTTCGCCGAGCTGGAGCGCCTCAGGCTGGGGGTCAGCCGCGTCCTTGCGGCCCTTGGCCAGGTCGGCCGGCTTTTCAGAGGACTTTTCAGCGGTTTTGGAAACGGTCATCGCCTCGTGCTCGTATTCCCGCTAAATTCGGGGCGGGTCGTTTGCCCGCCCTTGAAGTTATATTTGATAATTGTTATGGACCATATCAAATATCGTCAGCGTTTTTCAATGGCTGTGAGCGGACCGTCCACCGCAATCGGGAGGACCGGTCCCTGATCTTTTAGGGGGAGCGTCCGGTCTTGAATACCACCATCATGCTGTTCCTGGTGCAGGACGGCATCACCAATGGCGCGATCTATGCGCTGCTCGGCCTTGCGCTGGTGCTGGTGTTCGCCGTCACCCGGGTCATCCTCATTCCCCAGGGCGAATTCGTCACCTATGGCGCGCTGACCTATGCCTCTCTGGCCGCGGGCCAGATGCCGGGCACGGCAAAGCTGGCGCTTGCCCTCGGTGTCGGCGCCTTCGCCTTCGACCTGTTCGTGGCGCGCAAGGCGCTGCACGGGCGGCTGATCCTGCGCAGCTTCGTCACCAACATCGTGCTGCCGGCCATCGTGCTGGCGCTGACCCTGTACTTCGCCGCGCAGAAGCCGCCGGTTGCCATCTGCATCGCGCTGTCGCTGGTGATCGTGGCGATGATCGGTCTGTATCTCTACCGCATCGCGTTCCAGCCGCTGGCGCACACCTCCGTGCTGGTGCTGCTGATCGCATCGGTGGGCGTCCATCTCGCGCTGCAGGGACTTGGCCTGCTGTTCTTCGGTGCCGAAGGCCAGCGCGGACCGGCCGTGCTGTCCGGCGCCTTTACCGCCGGCGCGCTGCGCTTCACCGGCCAGAGCATCACCGTCTACGCCATCACCATCGCCTTCATCGTCGCCCTCTGGCTGTTCTTCGGGCTGACGCTCTACGGCAAGGCGCTGCGCGCGACCGCCGTAAACCGGTTAGGGGCGCGGCTGGCCGGCATCCGCACCACACTGTCAGGGCAGATCGCCTTCCTGCTGGCGTCCGTGATCGGCGCGCTGTCGGGTATCCTGATCGTGCCGATCACGACGCTCTATTACGACTCGGGCTTCCTGATCGGCCTGAAGGGCTTTGTCGCCGCGATCATCGGCGGCCTCGTCAGCTATCCCCTCACCGCCGTCGCAGCACTGGTCGTCGGCATCGTCGAGGCGTTCTCGTCCTTCTATGCCTCCAACTACAAGGAGGTGATCGTCTTCATGCTGCTGATCCCCGTGCTGCTGCTGCGCTCGCTCGCCGCGCCCGCGGTCGAGGAAGAGAAGGACTGACGCCAAGATGCAGAGCCGGCTTCCCATCCTCGTCTTCGCGCTCGTCATGGCGGCGATCCCGTTCGTCCCGGGCATGCCTCCGTTCTGGATCGTGCTGCTCGACAATATCGGCCTTGCCGCCCTCGTCGCCATGGGCCTCGTGCTGCTCACCGGCGTCGGCGGCCTGACCTCCTTCGGGCAGGCAGCCTTCGTCGGCTTCGGCGCCTATACCACCGCGGTGCTGTCGACGGCCTACGGCCTGTCGCCGTGGCTGACGCTGCCGTTGTCGCTCGTCGTCAGCGGATCGCTGGCGGTGCTGCTCGGCCTGATCACGGTCCGCCTGTCCGGCCACTATCTGCCGCTCGGCACGCTCGCCTGGGGGTTAGGGCTGTTCTACCTCTTCAGCAAGCTGGAATTCTTAGGGAGAAACGACGGCATCTCGGCAATCCCGCCGCTGTCGATCGGCACGTTCAAGATGCTCTCGCCCGGCTCGATCTACTACGCGATCTGGGTCGCCGTGATCCTGTCGGCCCTGCTCACGATGAACCTGCTGGACTCCCGCACGGGCCGCGCCATCCGCGCGCTGCGCCGCGGGCACGTCGCGGCCGAGGCGTTCGGCGTGCACACGCCGCGCGCAAAGCTGCTGGTGTTCATCCATGCCGCCGTGCTCGCCGGCCTCTCCGGCTGGCTCTACGCCCATCTGCAGCGCGCGGTGAACCCGACGCCGTTCGGCGCGCATATGGGCATCGAATATCTCTTCATCGCGGTGGTCGGCGGCGCCGGCTATGTCTGGGGCGGCGTGCTGGGCGCAGCCATCGTCGTGATCCTGAAAGAGGTGCTGCAGAGCTATCTGCCGCTGATCCTGCCCGGCTCCGGCCAGGTCGAGACCATCGTGTTCGGCATCATGCTGGTGGCGCTGCTGCAACTCGCGCCCGGCGGCCTCTGGCCGTGGCTGATGTCGTTCCTGCCGGAGCGCACCGGTGGAAGGAAGCCGGACACCTCGCTGAAGCTGGAGCATCGCCCCCGCGCGCCCGGCGAGGCCAGCATCCTGCTTCAGGTCGACAAGGCACGAAAGCAGTTCGGCGGCGTGGTCGCGGTCAACAACGTCTCTTTCGACGTCCAGGCCCGCGAGATCGTCGCGCTGATCGGCCCGAACGGCGCCGGCAAGAGCACGACGTTCAACCTGATCACCGGTGTGCTGTCGGCGACTTCAGGCTCGATCTCGGTGCTCGGCAAGAAGGTCGACAAAGCGCCGCCGCAGGAGATCGTCAAGCTCGGCATCTCCCGCACCTTCCAGCACGTCAAGCTGGTGCCTGATATGACCGTGCTGGAGAACGTCGCGATCGGCGCGCATCTGCGCGGCCATTCGGGGCCGATCTCCTCGATGCTGCGGCTCGACCGCGCTGACGAGGCCAAGCTGCTCGCGGAAGCCGCGCGCCAGATCGAGCGCGTCGGACTTGCCGAGCAGATGCACCAGCTCGCAGGCAGCCTTTCGCTCGGCCAGCAGCGCATCGTCGAGATCGCCCGCGCGCTCTGCGTCGATCCGATGCTACTGTTGCTCGACGAGCCGGCCGCGGGCCTGCGCCACATGGAAAAGCAGCAGCTGGCGGCGCTGCTGCGCGAGTTGCGCGACGGCGGCATGAGCGTGCTGCTGGTCGAGCACGACATGGGCTTCGTCATGAACCTCGCCGACCGCATCGTGGTGCTCGATTTCGGCACCAAGATCGCGGAGGGCACCCCCGCCACGATCAAGACCAATCCCGAAGTCATCAAGGCCTATCTCGGAGTGGCGGCATGAGCGCGCTGTTGTCCGTCACCGACGCGCATGTCGCCTACGGCAAGGTCGAGGCCGTGCGTTCGGTCTCGCTCGAGGTCGGGGCCAACCAGATTGTCACCATCGTCGGCGCCAACGGCGCCGGCAAGACCACGCTGCTTTCGGCCATCATGGGCATTCTGCCGCTGAAGGGCCGCGTCACCTTCGCCGGCCAGGATCTCGCCCGACTCGACATCGAGGACCGCGTCGCGATGGGCCTCGGCCTCGTTCCCGAGCACCGCGAATTGTTCGTGACCATGAACGTCGAGGACAATCTCGAGCTGGGCGCCTTCCGGATCGAGCGAAGCAAGGCGAAATCCTCGATGGAGCGGGTCTACACGCTGTTCCCGCGGCTGAAGGAGCGTCGCAAGCAGCTCGCCGGCACGCTCTCCGGCGGCGAGCAGCAGATGCTCGCGATGGGCCGCGCGCTGATGGGCGAGCCGAAGCTCCTGATGCTGGATGAGCCGAGCCTCGGCCTCGCCCCGATCATCGTCGCCGACATCTTCCGCATCGTCACCGAGCTGCGCGCCAGCGGCGTCTCCGTGCTACTGGTCGAGCAAAACGCACAGGCCGCGCTGAAGATCGCGGACCAGGCCTATGTGATGGAGCTCGGCGAGTTCGTGCTCAGCGGCAAGGCCAGCGACATCGCGGCGAACGAGCGCGTGGCGGCGAGCTATCTCGGCTTCCAGCACGAAGGTGAGAGTGTGATCTGATTCGCTTACTCTCCCCTCCAGGGGAGGGCAAGCGAGCAAAAGCTTCATTCCCGGGGAAGTCCTGCCTTGCGCAAACCGTCGGCGATCCGTTCTCGCTGCATGAGGCACGTTGGATGATCCGTCGGCGAACTCTGGTGAAATTGAGCCACGCTGAAATTCGGGTCGAGAGCGAGCCCCGCCCGCACCGATGTCCGTGCGTCTTCGATGCGACCGAGATGGGCGAACGCTGCAGCGAGAAAGAAGTGGACGAACGGCGCAATATTCCGATTGGTCTCGATTGACCGCCTGAACCACTGAACGGCAGCTTCGTCGGCCCCGAGATATGATTGCGCGACGCCCGCCGTATTCAACCAGGAGGAGGCCTTCTGATCGCGGGGAGAGAGTCGGAACGCTTCCGCGATGTGACCTTCGGTCTCCTCTGCGCGACCGAGATTACACTTCCCAAGTCCAATCCAGGCATGGGCGGTGGCCAGGTTCCGATCCAGCGTCAACGCTCGCTCGCATTCGGCAATGCCCTCGACGGCCCGTTTTGTGAAAATCTGGACGACACCCATCAGGCAATGGGCCCGCGCGTGACTGGGCGTGCGAGCAATGATCCCGACCAAGAAAGTCTCGACCAACCGCAGAGGTTCTCTGCGGTCGATCAGCATGGACGTTGACCGCATTGTATCGACATCGGCCATGCCAACCATGGCCTCGATATTCCCGGCGTCCAGGCGAAGGGCCTGTTCGAAGAACGGGCGCGCCTGCGACAGGCTTGCCGGGTCCGTTCCGCGATTGAGATAGGCCATGCCCTGAAAATACAGGTCCATCGAATCCGGATGCGGCGCCCGCGCGGCACGCCGTGCCTCCGCCGTGACGAGCTCCGTTCCGAGTTGATTGGCAAGACGGGCGCCAATCTCGTCCTGCATGTCGAAGAGGTCGGCGATCTGCTTGTCGAAACGTTCTGCCCATACATGGTTGCCGGTTTCGGCATCGATGAGCTGGGCGTTGATGCGCATCCTGGTTTCGACCCGCTGCACCGAGCCCTCGAGCACGTAGCGAACGCCGAGTTCGCGCCCGACCTGCTTCAGATCGACATGCCGTCCCCTGTAAGCGAAGGCCGTGTTGCGGCCGATCACGAAGACGCCGGCCAGCCGAGATAGATCGGTCGTCAGGCTCTCGGTCACGCCATCGACGAAATAATCTTGCGCGGGGTCCGGGCTCAGATTGGCAAAGGGCAGAACGACAAGCGACGGCTTACCTGACATGAGCCCGGATGAGCCACTGACGTTGATCGTCGCCGGCGCCTCGCACACCAACGCGATGAAACGAACACCCTTGCGCGGAAACGTCTTGATGAGGCGCTGCTCGTCTCCGGAGTCGCCGATTGCCTTCCGCGCCGCGTTGAGGCACGTGGTCAGGGCGACGTCCGAGATGGCCCGGCCCTGCCAGATGACGTCAACGAGATTTTCCTTGGTGATGACGCGCTCGCGATTGCAGATCAGATAGGCGATGAGATCGAACACCTGCGGCGCGATGGAAACGACCCCCGCCCCGCGGCATAGCTCGCGTCGCTCGGTATCGAGTGAATAATCGTCAAAGATATAGCGCAAGTCACTTCCCCGCACGCGCGGTCGATCGTTGAAATCCGCCGACCGGAGAATAAGCCGCCGCTAAGGAAAAAGTAAGCTGGCGACCAAGCCTGTTGGCCCCCGGGCATGATAAACCAGGGGTAGAACGCGCGCGAAAGCGCTGGGCCGCGCAGGGAGACAGCTCATGATCACGCGCCGCGACATATTGACCGCGTCGGCCGGTCTCGCGATCTGCGCTACATCTGGCGTGCCGCCGATGCTCGCGCAGCCGCTCGCAAGAACCGCGCACATCCTGACGACCACCGCGCCGGGGCTGCTCGACGCGCTGGCGCGGCTCCTGGCTGAACAGATGGGCGACTATGCGTCGACCATCGTGGTCGAGAGCCGGCCCGGAGCAGCAGGGCGTATCGCGGTAGAGGCGGTGAAGAGCGCCAACGCCGACGGATCGGTCATGTTGTTCGGGCCGCTCGGCTTCATGGTATTGTTCCCGCACATCTACAAGACGCTGAGATACCAGCCACGCGATTTCACACCGGTGTCGGCGGTAGCGTCGGCCCCTGCCTTTCTGACCGTAGGACCGAAGGTACCCGCTGAGGTCAGGACGGTTGCCGACTTTGTCGTCTGGTGTCGGGCCAATCCGCAGCTCGCCACCTATGGCACGCCCGGCGTCGGAACCACGCTGCATTTTCTCGGCATGATGCTGGGACGAAGCGCCGGTATCGAATTTCTTCACGTACCCTATCAGGGTGTTGGAGCGATTCACGATCTGACCAAGGGCGTGATCGCGGCCGCCCTGATGCCGATCGGCAGCTCGCTTGGACTGGTTCAATCCGGCGATCTCCGTGCGCTGGCCACAACCGGGCCCCGCCGCTGCCAGTTCGTTCCGGCAGTGCCGACGGTGAGGGAAGCGGGATACCCGGCGCTCGAGGATCTCACATGGCTGGGCTTCTTCGTTCCAGCGAAGACGCCGCCCTCGATCGTCGCCAAGCTCAATGCCGCGATCCAGGCGGCGCAGTCCACCAACGAGGTCAAGGCCGGCATGGAAAAGCTGGCCGTCGATCCGCACGCAATCGCCATGGGAGATTTCGCCCAGTTGATCGCATCCGAATCCCACCGGTGGAAGGCGATCGTGCAGGAAACGGGGTTCGTTCCCACCGACTGAACAGACAGAGGGAAACATATGAGCTGGCCAGCATCCGTGCACGATCTCGTGCAATCCCATCGCATCACCGCGGTGATCTATGCTGCAGCGAAGCTCGATCTCGCCGAGGCTATCGGTGATGACGAGAAGCCGGTGGCCGAACTCGCCCGGCTCGTGTCCGCCGATGAAGGTGCGCTGCGCAGACTGCTTATCGGCATAGCAACGCTTGGGCTCTGCAAGCAGGTTGACGGCGACCGGTTCGCCATGACCGAGCTCGGCCGGCAGCTCGACGCGGCGGCCGAGCCATCCTTCAAGGACTGGGTTCTCTTCGAGGGCGAGATGCTCGCGCAATCCTGGAGCGGACTGGTGGATTCGGTTCGTACCGGAAGAACCGCGACGCAGCTGCGCGGCGACGGTGCAGACCGGTATGCCGCGACAGGCCAGGCGACTGAATGGACGCGCCGGTTCAACGCCGCGATGGTCAATCTCACGCGGACCATGGTTCCAAAGATCGTGGCGGCCCATGATTTTGCGGCCGCACGCGTCGTGATGGATGTCGGCGGCGGCATCGGCGAATTGATCGGCGGCGTGCTCCAGCGCGTCTCGCATCTCGAGGGCATCACCTTCGATCTTGCGCGATGCGAGGCGGACGCGCACGCACATTTCGATCGGCTTGGTCTCGCCTCCCGCTGCAGGTTCGTCGCCGGCAGTTTCTTCGAGAAGATTCCCGGCGGCGTCGACACCATCCTGATGAAGAGCATCCTTCACAATTGGGACGACAACCGCTGCGCCCTCATTCTGCGCAACTGCCGGGACGCGCTGGCGCCCGGCGGAACGCTGATTGTCATCGAGAGGATCTTGCCCGAGCTCGCTACGACGGATCCCGAGCACCGCTCCTGCGTCATGAGCGACCTCAACATGCTGCGCGGCCCCGGCGGACGCGAGCGCACGTACTCCGAGTATCGCAGGCTTGTTATTCCGGCAGGCTTCATTTTCACGGGCATCACCGGCATCGGCCCTTTCAGCCTTGTCGAATTCAAGAGAGCTCGGCGTTGAGGGTTTCTTCTGTCTTTTGGGAGAAGACGAGCGCCAGCGGCGCGTTATGACGCTCCTCTCGCCTTCTCCCCCTTCAGCGCCGCAACCTCCGCCTCGAGCTCTGCGATCTTCGCATCCCTCTCCGCAAGCGCAGCCGCCACATCCGCCGCGTCGAACTTCTGCGGAATGTGCTGCGGGCAGTTGGTGTCCCACGCCGCGATCTTGAACAGGATCACCTGCTCGGGGCGGGCACGATATCCCCTGGGCATCAGCGACGTCGTCAGCGCCTCGTCGTCCTCGACCACGCGCGCCTCGCCCCAGATCTTCACCCGGCGGCGATGGGCGTAGTCCATTACGAAGATATAGGCCCTGGCATTCTCCGAGAGGTTGCCCTGGGTGATGAACTGCTGGTTGCCGGCATAGTCGGCGAAGGCGAGCGTCTGCTTGTCCAGCACCTTGAGAAAACCTTTTGGCCCACCGCGGTGCTGGATGTAGGGCTGGCCGTCCCCCGAAGCGGTCGCGAAATAGAAGCTATTGGCATCACCAAGGAAGGTCGCGAGGTTGTCGTCGACCTCGGTGCGCCAGCCGCGCTGCTCGCTGCGGGCATAGGCCTCGCGCGAGCCCTTGCGCGCCTGAATCGACTTCACCGCCGGCGAGAAGGCGACGTCGCTGGCATAGGTATCGGCTGCTGTCGTCATCGGAACGTCTCCTGAAATTCCGGCGCATTCCTACGTCTTTCACTCCCCAAGATGGGCCTGCCGGATGCTAAAACAATCTCGCCACTTGACACTTCATCGTTGCAGTATATGCAATAATGGCATGGACCGGCTCGAAGCCATGCACGTCTTCGTCACCGTCGCCGATCTGCGCGGCTTTGCGCCGGCGGCGCGCAAGCTGCGCCTGTCACCTTCGGCCGTGACGCGGCTGATCGCGGCGCTGGAAGAGCATCTCGGCGCGCGACTGTTGCAGCGGACCACGCGGCAGGTGACGCTGACCGATGTCGGCACGCGCTATCTGGAGCGCGCGCGGCGAATCCTCGCTGATGTCGAGGAAGCCGACGGCTCGGCGCGGCAGGAGCGCAACCGGCCGAGCGGGCGCCTCGTGGTGTCGGCGCCGGTCGGCTTCGGCCGTCTGCATGTCGGGCCGGTCATGACCGCCTATCTCAAGCGTCATCCCGAGGTCGCCTGCGAATTGCGACTGACGGATCATCTGGTGAACCTCGTCGAGGACGCCGTCGATGCCGCGGTACGAATCGGCCATCTCGCCGATTCCTCGCTGGTCGCGCGCCAGGTCGGCGAGATGCGGCGGATCGTGGTGGCCGCACCCGGCTATCTCAAGCGTCACGGCGAACCCAAGACGCCGGAAGCGTTGCTCGCGCATCAGACCATCGCGTTCGGCGCATCCGCAAGCTGGCGCTTCGTGCAGGACGGCCGCGACGTCGATGTGTCGCCGAGCCCGCGCTTCACCAGCAACAGCGCCGACGCCGCCCTGCAATATGCCGAGGCCGGCGGCGGCGTGACACGCGTGCTGGCCTATCAGGCCGCCGAGGGACTGAAGCGCGGGCGACTGAAAATCGTGCTCGCAGAATATGAGCAGCCGGCGCTGCCGATCCACATTGTCTACCCGACCTCGCGCCTGCTCTCGGCCAAGGTGCGCGCGTTCATCGATCTCGTGGTGGAGACCACGGAGTGGAGGTTTGGGTAACTCGTGTCCCGGACGCGGCGCGAAGCGTTGCATCCGGGGGCACAACAGCGAGGTGTGCCGCACCGCTATCCTCACATCGTCATTGCGGGCGCAGCGAAGCAATCCAGAATCTTTCCGCGAAGGCAGTCTGGATTGCTTCGCGGAGCCTGTCATCGGGCCGCGCTTCGCGCGGACCCGTTGGCTCGCAATGACGGAGCAAGGGGCGACATGGCGGCCTACTCACGTATCTCGGCTCTGCAGCGCACCGCTGAAGAAGCGTTGCACTGCGTCCGGGGCACGAGAGAGCGTCACCCCTTCTTCGGCACCACGCGAAACGTCCCACTCGCGCGCGCGATCACGACGCCATCGGCCCACACCAGGCACTGGGCGAAGCAGATCGTCTTGCCGGTCTTGATCACATCGCTCTCGATCGAACACCACTGGCCGATCTCGGCGGAGCCGACGAAATCGACCGAGAGCGAGACCGTCACGAACGAGGTGGTCCAGTTCGTCGACAGCGCGCAGCTGTAGCCCATGGCATTGTCGGCGAGCGCCGTGATGAGGCCGCCATGGATCAGGCCGCGGCCGTTGGTGTGCGGCCTTGCCAGCCGCAGGCCGATGATCATGGCCTTGTCGGTCGTCTTGGAGTAAAGCGGCTCCCAGGGTTCGGTAAGAGGGCTCTTGCGGAACAGCGGTTCGAAGCCGTCGGGGATGTCGGTGGAGGTCATGGGTGTCTCGCGCCTCGCTGGTGAGTTGCCGGCATTGAACGCGATGTGGATGACGGTTTCACCGCCTACAAAGTTTTAAACGGGATTTGCGCGGGCGTTTGAAACGGGCACTCCCGTCATTGCGAGGAGCTCGCGACAAAATTGCGTAGCAATTTTGCGCTGATGCGACGAAGCAATCCAGAATCTTTCTGCGGAGGCAGTCTGGATTGCTTCGCTACGCTCGCAATGAC
Source organism: Bradyrhizobium sp. CCGB12 (assembly GCF_024199845.1). NCBI lineage: Bacteria > Pseudomonadati > Pseudomonadota > Alphaproteobacteria > Hyphomicrobiales > Nitrobacteraceae > Bradyrhizobium > Bradyrhizobium sp. CCGB12. Next base: position 6,418,947 of record NZ_JANADO010000001.1, read on the forward strand.
GGAGTATGTGGCAGCGGCGTGCCCTAAAACGGCAGCCCCACATAATTCTCCGACAGCGACGTCATCGCGGCCTGCGACTGCGTGACATAGTCGAGCTCGGCGAGCTGGATGCGGGCGCCGATGGTGCCGGTGTCGGGGAATTTGTGCAGCATCGAGGTCATCCACCAGGAGAAGCGCACGGCTTTCCAGACCCGTGCCAGCGCCCTGGCGGAATAGGCGTCGACCCCGGCGCTGGATTTTTCGTCGTAGAACTCGCGCAGCGCGCTCGACAAATAATGCGCGTCGCTGGCAGCCAGGTTCAGCCCCTTGGCGCCGGTCGGCGGCACGATGTGCGCGGCATCGCCGCACAGGAACATCCGGCCGAAGCGCATCGGCTCGGCGACGAAGCTGCGTAGCGGTGCGATGCTCTTTTCGATCGAGGGCCCCGTGACGAGACTGTCGGCCGCCTCTTGGTCGAGCCGGCGCTTCAATTCGTCCCAGAAGCGGTCGTCCGGCCATTGGTCGACATGGTCGTCGAGCGCGCACTGCACATAGTAGCGGCTGCGCCTGGTCGAGCGCATTGTGCAGAGCGCAAAGCCGCGCGCGTGGTTGGAATAGATCAACTCGTGGCTGACCGGCGGTGTATCGGACAAAATGCCGAGCCAGCCGAACGGATAGACCCGCTCGAACTCCTCGATCGCTGTGGCCGGAACGCTGGCGCGGCTGACGCCATGGAAGCCATCGCAGCCGGCGATGAAATCGCAATCGAGCGTATGGGTGACGCCGTCCTTGACATAAGTTACGCGCGGGTGACTGCCGTCAAAATCATGCGGCTGCACGTCCTTGGCCTCGTAGACCGAGACAAGACCGGCGGAGTTGCGCGCATTCATCAGGTCGAGCGTGACCTCGGTCTGACCGTAGATCATCACCGTCTTGCCGGTCGCCCCCTTCATGTCGATGCGGTGACGGCGGCCGGAGAAGGCGAGCTCGATGCCGTCATGCACCAAGCCTTCGGCATGGGCCCGCGCGCCGGCGCCGATCTGGTCGAGCAGCGCGACGGTTCCCTCCTCCAGCAGGCCGGCGCGGATGCGGCCGAGCACGTAGTCCGGGCTCTGCCGCTCCAGGATGACATTGTCGATGCCGTATGCGTGCAGCAGTTGCCCAAGCAACAATCCGGCCGGCCCGGCCCCGATGATTGCGACTTTTGTCCGCAATACTTGCTCCTCCCGATCCTGTAGGCTTTCGTCGCGGCCCGCTTGTCGCGCCGGCCCGCAGACGATAATTATATCATATAACGGTTGGGCAAAAGGGGAGCGGTCGTCGTCCGAGCAGCGACAAATCCATGCAACATGGCTGACGTAGATGACGCGACAAGACGCGCGCCAGTTCTGGCTTGAACACGCCGGCCAATTAGATAACATGTTAATTAACGAGACCGGGCCATCGAAGCCCGCCGTCGAAAACAGGGAGAGACGCGTGATGAGGAAAGCCTGTCTGGCGTTGCTGCTGGCAGCAAGCGTGACGCCTGCGTTCGCGCAGGACAAGACCGTCGATCTGAAGGTCTCGCACTGGGTGCCGGCTTCACACCCGTTGCAAAAGTCGCTGGAAGACTGGGTGGCCGCGGTGAACAAGGATTCCGGCGGCACCATCACGGGTAAGGTGTTTCCGGCCCAGCAGCTCGGCAAGGCCTTCGACCATTACGACATGGCGCGCGACGGCATCGCCGACGTCACCTACGTCAATCCCGGCTACCAGCCCGGCCGTTTCCCGATCATCGGCGCCGGCGAGCTGCCGTTCCTGATCTCGGACGCCAAGGGCGGCTCGATGGGGCTCGACGCCTGGTACCGCAAATATGCCGAGAAGGAGATGAAGGACGTCAAATACTGCCTCGCCTTCGTCCACTCGCCCTCCTCCTTCCACTCCCGCACCAAGAAGATCGTGGTGCCCGAGGACGTGAAGGGCCTGAAGATCCGTCCCGCCCACGCCACCATGGCGAACTTCGTCACCTCGCTCGGCGGTACCAACGTGCAGTCCTCCGCGCCCGAAGTCCGCGACATCATCGAGCGCGGCGTGGCCGACGGCGTCACCTTCCCCTGGGGCTCCCTGGTGCTGTTCGGCATCGACAAGGTGACCAAGTACGACATGGAGGCGCCGCTCTACACCACGACCTTCGTGTTCGTGATCAACAAGGACAAGTACAACGCGATGTCCGACAAGCAGAAGGCCGCGATCGACAAGAACTGCACGGTCGAGATGGCGGGCGTCGTCGGCGAGCACTGGGGCAAGTTCGAGGACGCCGGCATCGACAAGGTGAAGGCGGAATCCAATCACGAGGTCTACAAGCTGACGGCCGAGCAGACCGCCGCCTGGAAGAAGGCCGCCGAGCCGCTGGTCAAGACCTGGTCCGACGGCGCCAAGAAAGCCGGCGCCGATCCCGACGCCGCGCTCGCGGATTTGAAGGCGTCGCTGAAGAAATACAACGCGCTGGCGGAGTAGCCCTTCGTTGGAATGGATGTGGCGGCGGGAGACGTCTCGCCGCCATTCTTCTGCAAGTGCGCCGTTAGGAGCGCACGACGCTTCCTCCCCCTCTCCCCGCTTGCGGGGAGAGGGTTGGGGTGAGGGGGAGTCTCCGCGGGGACGGTGACAGTCGGACTCGCGGAGAGTCCCCCTCACCCGGAATCCGCGCTTACGCGCGCATTCCGGCCTCTCCCCGCAGGCGGGGAGAGGCGAAGGACCGACGCAGGATCGAGAGCGAGAATGACATCACAGGACGAGACACTTCCCACAAAGCGCGGCTGGATGGACCGCTTCATCGATGCGATCGAATGGATCGCGGCCGGCTTCGTCGGCATCGTCGCGCTCGACATTTTCCTGTCGGTGCTGCTCCGCAACACGCTGAACTATTCGATCCCCGACAGTTTCGACATCGGCCGCATGCTGCTCGGCATCCTGATTTTCTGGGGCATCGCGGCGACCTCCTATCGCGGCACCCACATCACGGTCGACCTCGTCTGGGGCAATGTCGGACCGCGCTACCAGCGCTGGATCGACGTGTTCGCAACTTTGGTGCTGCTGTTCGTCGTCACCGTGCAGACCTGGACGCTGTTCGACAAGGTGCGCGGCACCTACAACGACAACGTCCAGACCTTCGACATGCACATGCCGACCTGGCCGTTCTTCGCGATCGCCTGGATCGGCGACGTCTCGGCCGTGCTGCTGATCGCGATCCGCACCTACCGGCTGATCTTCCATCCCGAAGAGATGCATGACCCCAAGCTGAAGGCGACCGAGTAATCATGAGCACCGATGCCGTCGCCGTACTCGGCTTTGTTTCCCTCTTCGTCCTGATGCTGCTGCGCGTCCCCGTCGGCATGGCCATGGGCCTCGTCGGCGTCTCCGGCTTCGCCTATCTCGTCAATGGGACGGCGGCGCTGAAGCTGGTCGGGCAGACCTCGATGCGCACGGTCACCGACTACACGTTCGGCGTCATCCCGATGTTCCTGCTGATGGGCGCCTTCGTCAGCAATAGCGGCATGAGCCGCGAGCTGTTCCGCGCCGCCAACGGCTTTGTCGGCCATCTGCGCGGCGGGCTCGGCATCGCCACCGTCGGCGCCTGCGGCGGCTTTGCCGCGATCTGCGGCTCCTCGGTCGCGACCGCCGCGACCTTCTCCGCCGTCGCCTATCCCGAGATGCGCCGCTTCGGCTATCCGCAATCCTTTGCCACCGGCGTGATCGCCGCCGGCGGCACGCTCGGCGCCATGCTGCCGCCCTCCACCGTGCTCGCGGTCTATGGCATCATCACCGAGCAGGACATCGGAAAACTCTTCATCGCCGGCATCATTCCGGGCCTTTTGGCGATGACCATGTACATGATCACGATCGGCCTGATCGGCTATTTCCGCCCCGATTTCCTGCCCAAGGGCAAGGTGCTGCCGTGGCGCGAGCGCATTGCCGGGCTGAAGGACATCTGGGCGCCGGTGCTGCTGTTCGTCTTCGTCATCGGCGGGCTCTACGGCCTGCCCTTCCTGCCGCGCTTCACGCCGACGGAAGCCGGCGGCGTCGGCGCCACCGGCGCCTTCATCATCGGCGTGCTGACGGGCCGGCTCGACCGCGAGAAGGTGCTGGCCTCGCTGCTTCAGGCAACGCGCACGGCGGCCGCGGTGTTCACCGTGCTGATCGGCGCCCTGATCTTCGGCTATTTCCTGACGGTGACGCAGACGCCGCAGAAGGTCACGGAACTCCTGACCGGGCTCGGCCTCGGTCCCTATGGCGTGCTGGCGCTGATCATGGTGATGTATCTCGTGCTCGGCTGCCTGATGGACGCCATGGCGATGATCATCCTGACCGTGCCGATCATCTTCCCCGTGATCATGCATCTCGGCTTCGACCCGATCTGGTTCGGCGTCATCATCGTGATGACCGTCGAGCTCGGCCTGATCCATCCGCCGGTCGGCATGAACGTCTTCGTCATCAAGAGCGTGGTGAAGGACGTCTCCTTCTCCACCATCTTCAAGGGCGTCATTCCGTTCGTGGCGACCGATCTCGTGCGGCTCTTGATCCTGATCGCCTTCCCGCTGCTGGCGACCTGGCTGCCGACGCGGATGATGGCGCACTAGCCGTGATACGATTGAATGCTGCGCGGTGCGGTCGCTTCCCCTCTCCCCTTGTGGGAGAGGGTGGCTCGCCGCGATAGCGGCGAGCCGGGTGAGGGGTCTCTCTCCACGAGCTTGCTGGTGGAGAGAGACCCCTCATCCGGCGCTTCGCGCCACCTTCTCCCACAAGGGGAGAAGGAAGGGCAGCGGCGCACTGCGATACATTAGAGGTGACTGATGACCCCCACGCTCGAAACCAAATACGTCTTCACCATCACCGCTCATATCGGCGACGTCGTTACCGCCGGCGAGACCGGGATTGGCGTCCGCCGCATCATTCCGATCATCGGCGGCGAGGTGACGGGCGCGGTCACCGGCAAGGTGCTTCCCTTCGGCGCCGATTTCCAGACCATCCGCCCCAACGAGCTGATCGATCTCGAAGCCAGATACGCCTTCGAGACCGACGATGGCGCGACCGTCTATGTGGAGAACAAGGGCATGCGCTTCGGCCCGGTCGAGCTGCTGCAGAAGCTCAAGCGCGGCGAGGCTGTCGATCCGAAGCTGATCTATTTCCGCACCGTGCCGAAATTCGAGACCGGGCATGAAAAGTATCGCTGGCTGATGGACCACATCTTCGTGGGGTCAGCCGCGAGGCATGCGGACCGCGTGGTGATCGACGTGCACCAGGTGATGTGAGGATTCTGTCTTTGCCCGGGGACGGACCTGGTTCAGGATGTGATCTGCACAAAGTTGTGTAGACCACGGGAGTCCCACCATGTCTCTTATGGCTTCCAGCGAACCAAGCTCCCAACATGCCTTCGATTCCGCCGAAATGGGCGCCATCGCTCATCTCTACCGCGGCGAGGTCTATCGCTCGACGATCTGGCGAACGCGGCTCGACAACACGACCAATTGGTCGATCGTCACGATGGGCATCGCGCTGTCGACGACCTTTTCGAGCCCGGAGGCTTCGCCTCTGCCACTCGTACTTGTCGGACTGCTCCTTGCCGTTTTCCTCGGGATGGAAGCGCGGCGTTATCGCTATTTCAATGTCTGGCGTGCCCGGGCTCGTTGGCTGGAGAAGAATTTCTATGCGCCAATTTTCACCGGTGAAGCGCACGACGACAGTTGGAAGGCTATCCTGGCGCGCGACTACACGGCACCCCGCCACCACATCTCGCTTGTCCGCGCTGCGGGACGGCGGTTGCGTCGGAACTACGTTTGGATCCTCGCCATCCAGGCGACCGCCTATTACGGCAAGATTGCAATCCATCCTACGCCCGCGGTCACCTTGACGGAACTTATCGATCGCGCTGCGGTCGGACCGATTCCCGGCTGGGTCATCCTGATCATGGGCTTTGCCTACAATTTCGGGTGGCTGGCGTTCGCGCTCGGCACGATGTGGCTCGACCGACGCGAGCACGGAGCCAAGGACGACCAGGTCGCGATGGGCTGATGACAGCGAGCGGTTACTCCCGTTCCTCGGGGAGCCGAGGCGAGCGCAGCCGCCCTGCCGCCTGGGAGGGCTCCCCGCCTTGACTCCCGCCAAAATCGTTATACAACATAACTATTCTGACAAGGACGCAAATGACACAGGGAAACGCCGAGACCCCCAACGCGGGCGCCTCCGGGCTTTTGAGGATCGAGCGGGCGGACCGGGTTCTGACCGTGGGTCTTAACCGGCCGGCCAAGCGCAATGCGCTCAATGACGGCATCATCCTGGAAATCGGCGAGTGTTTTGCATCCCTGCCCGAGGACATCGGCGCGGTCGTCATCCACGGGATCGGCGACCATTTCTCCAGTGGTCTCGACCTGTCGGAATTGACCGAACATGACGCGACCGGCGGCCTTCTCCATTCCCAGATGTGGCACCGGGTGTTCGACCGCATCCAGTACAGCCGCGTGCCCGTCATCGCTGCGCTCAAGGGCGCCGTGATCGGCGGCGGCCTCGAACTTGCCTGCGCTGCGCATATTCGCGTCGCCGAGCCCTCGACCTATTTCGCGCTCCCGGAGGGCCAGCGCGGCATCTTCGTCGGCGGCGGCGGCTCGGTGCGGCTGCCGCGGCTGATCGGCGTCGCCAGGATGATGGACATGATGCTGACCGGCCGCGTCTATAGCGCGACCGAAGGCGCCTCCTACGGCTTTGCGCAATATGTGACGGAAGCCGGCAACGGCCTCGGCAAGGCGCTGGAGCTCGCCACCAAGGTCGCCGCCAACGCGCCGCTGACGAATTTCGCCGTGCTTCAGGCGCTGCCGATGATCGCGGAGGCCAATCCGCAGACCGGCCTGCTGATGGAATCGCTGATGGCGACGGTCGCGCAGAGCGACAAGGAAGCCAAGCGCAGGATCCGCGAATTCCTCGAACACAAGACCGCAAAGGTGAAGCCGAAGTCATGAGCGCGCAGCCGTCCTCTTCCAGCATGGAACGCGGCGCGAGCACTTTCCCGCTGCGGCCCATCTCGTTCGGCGATCCCGTCGTCGACATCGAACGCCGCGACGATGGCACGATCTACCTGCGGCCAAAGCAGCCGCTCGGCGACTATCCCGTCCGCATCACCGACCGCCTGCATCATTGGGCGAACACGACGCCCGACCGCGTCTTCATGGCCGAGCGCGAGGGCGGCCGCGGCTGGCGCAAGATCACCTACGCCGAGCTTCTCACCGCGAGCCGGCACATTGCTTCAAGCCTGATTGCGCGCGGCCTGTCGGCAGAGCGGCCGGTCGTCATCCTCTCCGGCAATTCGATCGACCACGCCTTGCTCGCCTTCGGCGCGTACTATGCCGGCATCCCGTTCTGCCCGGTGTCGCCGGCCTATTCACTGGTGTCGAAGGATTACGGCAAGCTCTCTTACCTGATGAAGCTGCTGACGCCCGGCCTCGTCTTCGCGGAGGATGGCGACAGGTTCGCCGATGCACTGGCCGCCAACGTCTCGCTCGGCACCGAGATCGCCGCGTCCTATGGCCAGGTGCCGGGCCGCGACGTCACCTTGCTCGCCGACCTCATGGCGACACCGATCCGGGGCGACCTCGACGCGGTGCACGAACAGATCGGCCCCGACACCATCGCAAAATTTCTGCTGACCTCGGGCTCGACCGGCAATCCCAAGGCCGTCATCAACACCCAGCGCATGATCTGCGCCAACCAGGTGATGCTGCGCGAGACGCTTGCCTTCCTCAAGGACGAGCCGCCTGTGATCATCGACTGGCTGCCCTGGAATCACACCTTTGGCGGCAACCACAATATCGGGCTGACGCTCTACAATGGCGGCTCGATGTATCTGGACGCCGGCAAGCCGATGCCCGGCGGCATCGAGGAGACCGTGCGCAATCTCCAGGAGATTTCGCCGACGGTCTATTTCAACGTGCCCAAGGGCTACGAATCGCTGCTGCCCTATCTGCGCGACGACCAGGGCCTGCGCGCAAAGTTCTTCGACCGGCTGCATGCGATGTTCTTCTCGGGTGCGGCGCTGTCGCCGTTCGTCTGGGACAGCCTCGACGAGCTCGCAGTAAAGGAAAAGGGCTATCGGGTGCCGATGCTGACCGGTCTCGGCGCGACCGAGACCGCGCCGTTCTTCATGTCGGTCAATCCGCGCACCAGTCGCTCGGGCCATGTCGGCCTGCCCGTTTCGGGCAATGACGCAAAACTGGTGCCGAACAACGGCAAGATGGAGGTGCGCGCCAAAGGCCCAAACGTGATGCCCGGCTACTGGCGCCAGGCGGACATCACCGCAAAATCCTTCGACGAGGAGGGTTTTTACAAGATGGGCGACGCGCTCAAGCCGGCCGACCCCGACGATCTGAACGCCGGCTTCGATTTCGACGGCCGCGTCAGCGAGGATTTCAAGCTCGCCAGCGGCACCTGGGTCAGCGTCGGCCCCTTGCGCGCGCGCTTCGTTGCGGCCTGCGCACCGCTGGTGCGCGACGTCGTCATCGCCGGCATCAACCGCGACGAGATCTCCGCGATCGTGCTGCTCGATCTCGACGGCTGCCGGCTGATCAACCCGACACTGCCGGCCGACAACCTCACCGTCACCGCCCGCGACCGACTGGTGCGCGAGGCGTTCCGTGAGCGGCTGACGGGCTTCCTCAGCCAAGCCACCGGTTCCTCGACGCGGGTCACGCGCGCGATCCTGCTGGATACGCCGCTCTCGATCGACAAGGGCGAAGTCACCGACAAGGGCTCGATCAATCAGCGCGCGGTGCTCGAGCATCGCGGCGAGCTGATCGAAGAGCTCTACGCTGCCAATCCATCGGACCGTGTGATATCGGTCGCGTAAGAAACCATCGCTACAGGAGAACGCCATGTTGTTGAAGGATCAGGCAGCCATCGTCACCGGCGGTGCATCGGGGCTCGGCGCGGCAACCGCGCGAAAGCTGGCGGCGCAGGGCGCAAAAGTCGCGGTGTGCGACCTCAATGCCAAGCTTGCGGAAACCGTTGCGGCCGAGATCAAGGGCGTTGCCGTGACCTGCGACGTGTCCGATGCCGCCTCGGCTGAGGCCGCGATTGCACAGGCGACCAAGGCTGTTGGCGCGCCGCGCGTGCTGGTCAATTGTGCCGGCATCGGCGTTGCCAAGCGCGTCGTCGGCCGCGACGGCCCGATGGCGCTCGCCGATTTCGACAAGGTGATCAAGGTCAACCTGATCGGCACCTTCAACATGCTGCGCCTCGCCGCCGCCGAGATGTCCAAGCTCGAGCCGCAGGCGACCGGCGAGCGCGGCGTCATCATCAACACCGCCTCCGTTGCCGCCTATGACGGCCAGATCGGGCAGTCGGCCTATTCGGCCTCGAAGGGCGGCATCGTCGGCATGACCTTGCCGATCGCACGCGAGCTGGCGCAGTTCGGCGTCCGCGTGCTGACGATCGCGCCCGGCCTGTTCCTGACGCCGCTGCTCGCCAACCTGCCGCAGGAAGCCCAGGACTCGCTCGCCGCCGCGATCCCCTTCCCACGCCGGCTCGGCAACGCCGACGAATTCGCCGCGCTCGCGCTGCACATGGTCGAGAATCCGTACCTGAACGGCGAAGTGGTGCGCCTTGACGGCTCGCTGCGCATGGCGCCGAAGTAAGATCAGCAGAGCAAGGCGCGACGCATGTTCGTGAACCGGCGCGACGTCCAGATCCAGTGGGGCGACTGCGACCCCGCCAACATCGTCTACTACCCGCGCTATTTCGCGATGTTCGACGATTCGACGTCGACCCTGTTCGAGGTCGCCGGGTTTTCCAAGCAGGACCTGGTCCGCAAATACGGCCTGGTGGGGATTCCCATGGTCGACACGCGGGCCAAGTTCTACATCCCCTCGACCTATGGCGACTGGATCACCATCGAAACCAGCATCGAGAGCATCAAGCGCTCGAGCTTCGAGGTGAAGCACAACGTCTTCAAGGGCGAGGCGCTGGCGATCGAGGGGTTCGAGACCCGCGTCCTGGTCGGCCGCGATCCAGACAACCCCGACAAGCTGAAATCGGCACCGTTTCCGGCGGAAATGGCCGCCAAATTCACGGGGAGTTAGGTCCGGAGCTAAATCGCCGCATCACCAAAAGAGGGGGCTGAATTACCCCCCGATTTCTGCTTTCAAGGAAACACGTCAAGGGAGGAATAGATGAAACGCTTTTACCTGACCGCCGCCATCACAGCGGCCGCGCTGGCGCTGCCGGCATTGCCTGCGCTGGCCCAGACCAGCGAGATCACCATCGGCATCACCACCACCACGACCGGTCCGGGCGCGGCCCTCGGCATTCCCGAGCGCAACGCGCTGGAATTCGTGCCGAAGGAAATCGGCGGCGTGCCACTGAAGGTGATCGTGCTCGACGACGGCGGCGATCCCACCACCGCCACCACCAACGCCCGCCGCTTCGTGACCGAGTCCAAGGCCGACATCATCATGGGCTCGGCGTTGACGCCGCCGACGATCGCGGTCTCCAACGTCGCCAACGAGGCCGGCATTCCGCATTTCGGCCTGGCGCCCTTCCCGATCACCCCGGAACGCATGAAGTGGTCGGTGGCGATGCCGCAGCCGATCCCGATCGTGGGCAAGGTGCTGTACGACCACATGAAGTCCAAGGGCGTGAAGACCCTCGGCTATATCGGCTATTCCGATTCCTACGGCGACCTCTGGTTCAACGATCTGAAGGCGCAGGCCGTGCCGATGGGCATGACCATCGTCGACGAGGAGCGCTTCGCCCGCCCCGACACCTCGGTGACCGGACAGGTGCTGAAGCTCGTCGCCGCCAATCCCGATGCGATCCTGGTCGGCGCCTCCGGCACCGCGGCCGCGCTGCCGCAGACCGAGCTGCGCGAGCGCGGCTATCAGGGCCTGATCTACCAGACCCATGGCGCGGCCAGCATGGACTTCATCCGCATCGCCGGCAAAGCCGCCGAGGGCGTGCTGATGGCCTCCGGCCCCGTGATGGACCCCGAGGACCAGCCGGACGAAGCCGCCACCAAGAAGCCGGGTCTCGCGCTCAACGCCGCGTATGAGGCAAAGTACGGCCCGAACAGCCGCAGCCAGTTCGCCGGCCATTCCTACGACGCCTTTGAGATCCTCAAGCGCATCATCCCGACCGCGCTGAAGACGGCAAAACCCGGCACGCCGGAATTCCGCGAAGCGATCCGCCAGGCGCTACTGACGGAGAAGGAGCTTGCGGCGAGCCAGGGCGTCTACAACTTCACCGAAAAGGACCGCTACGGCCTCGACGAGCGCTCGCGCATCCTGCTCACGGTGAAGAACGGCAAGTACTCGCTGGTGAAGTAGGCGTAGCGAAAATTTCGAGACGACGAGAGCCGGCCCGATGGGCCGGCTCTTTTGTTTTTGGCTGCAAGAACGAGCTGCCACCCCGGTGTCGCTGCGCCCCCTCTCCCGCCTGCGGGAGAGGGCTGGGGAGAGGGTGTCTCCGCAACGGGACCGGCTGAAGCATACGAAAAAATCCCCCAGAGGAGAGAGCTCTCACCCGCCACGCTCTGCGAGCGTGTCGACCTCTCCCGCAAGCGGGAGAGGTGCACGAGCTCGTGGCGAGGCCGATTGCTACGCCGCCTGCCGCAGCGGGATCCAGGCGAACTCCGGATAGTAATTGTCCATCATGCGATCGACATAGGCGGTGAGGTTCGGAAATCCCTCGGCGCGCTGGCGCAAGGGCGATTCGAAGAACGGCGTCAGGATGCCGGCGAGTGCGCCGAAGGCGGTGGCATCGACGCCGCACGGCTTGTTACCCATCAGATAGGACTTGTCGCCGAGCTGCACCGAGAGTGCGAACAGCGAGCGCACCGCAAGATCGACGTCGTCATCGGGCGCGTGGCGCCCGAGCCCGGAGAGCAGATAATTCTCGGCGACGCGGAATTGCGCATCCTCGCGCAACTTCTCGCGGTTGTGCTCAGGCGCGCCGTCGAAGAAATGCGACGGGCCCTTGGCGAAATTGACCGGATCGACCCAGCGCGCGCCGACCAGCGCCCAATAGACATGATGCTCGATCATCCGCTCGAACGCCCAAGCCTGCGCGCGCTCGGCCAGCGACAGGCCGGCGTCGAAATCGAAGCCGTAGCGGCGTTCGATATGGGCGCGGATGAAGGTGGAATCGGCCACGGCCTCGCCGCCATCGTCGATGAACGGCAGCTGCCCCTTGGGGGAAGCGGGCGGCATCGCGCGCTCCTTCCGGTAAGGCAGTCCCGCCATCTTGAGCTGCACCTCGGTCTTGGTGACGAAGGGGCTGATTTCCGGCAGGCCGAAGCCGGTGCCAAAGCCGTAGAGCGTAATCATGAAACCTCTCCTGAACCTGTCGAAAGCTGACGGAACCTAGCGACCGGCTGCTGCCACCATGGTGGCAGCAGCCGTGATATCTTCTGCTAAGCGGGCCCCTCGCCAGGCGCGGCCCATGACATGACGGACCAGCGCGTCCGCGGCCTGGATCAGCGAGCGCGTCACAACGCGCGCCAGCGCAAAGCGGAGGTCGGCGGCCATGAGATCGAGCGAAATGAGGCGGCTGAACGCCCAGGCCTGCCACATCTGGGCGCGCCACATCGGAACGCCCGGGCCGAAATGGGTTGGAATGATCATGGACAAATCCTCTTCAGTCGATGTGATGTCCCGGTATAAAACTCCCCTGCTGCCAACATCCTGTCAGCAGCCGCGCGCCCCCTTTTGAAAAGATCACCGACAAGAGACCCGTCATGAGACGCGCCGACCGGCTGTTTCAGATCATCCAGGTGCTGAGGCGCACGCGTAAGCCGCTGACGGCGGACGCGATCGCGGCCGAGCTCGAGACCTCGAAGCGCACCATCTATCGCGACATCGCAACCCTGATCGGCCAGCGTGTCCCGATCCGCGGCGAAGCGGGCATGGGCTACATCCTGGAAAAGGGTTTTGACCTGCCACCACTCATGCTGACGCCTGACGAGATCGAGGCGGCGGTGTTGGGCGCGCAATGGGTCGCGGGCCACGCCGACTCCGCACTGGCGCGCGCTGCCGAAGACCTGATGGCCAAGATCGCCGACACCGTCCCCGAGCGCCTGCGTCCCTTCGTGCTGGAGCCGGCGAGCCGGGCGCGGCCAAGCTGGAACAGCGAGCCGGACCGGCTGGACATGGCGCGCACGCGCACCCAGATCCACGAAGGCAAGAAGATCATGCTCCGCTATCGCGACGAGCAGGGCCGCCCCAGCGAGCGCATGATCTGGCCGATCTCGGTCGGCTATCTCGAAGCCGTGCGTCTCCTCGCCGCCTGGTGCGAGCTGCGCAGCGACTTCCGCAGCTTCCGTACCGACCGCGTGGTGGAGGCGACCTACCTCGACGATAAGTATCCGGAGCGGCGCGACGTGCTGCGCGCAAGATGGCGGCAGAGCCTCGTCTGGGGCCCGCCGAAGGACACGTGACGAGGATGGAAGAGAGCTCCCCCATCGATCTCACGAGCTGTTGCCAGAGTTGCGGCGCCTGCTGTGGCTATTCGGCGAACTGGCCGCGCTTCTCGATCGAGAGCGACGAAGAGCTTGCGGCGATCCCGGAGGTGCTCGTCAACGCGCGTCAATCCGGCATGCGCTGCGAGGGCGATCGCTGCTCGGCGTTGCGTGGAGAGATCGGCAAGGAGACCGCGTGCGGCATCTATGCGGTGCGGCCGGAAGTATGCCGCACCTGCATGCCCGGTGACGCCGAATGCGCGATGGCGCGGCGGAAGTTCGGGCTGCCAGCTCTAGCTATCGTTTAGGCCGGAATGGCCTCGCTGATCTCGTCGTCGATCTCGTCGTCCAGCGGTGCCAGCACCGAGAGCGGCTTGGTCGACAGCGTGATCGGCTTGCGGCCGCCCGGCAGCGACGGCGAGGATTTTGCCGTTCCTGCGCGCGACAGGGCGTAGAGCGTCGAGCCGACGCGGCCACCATTCTCGATCAGATCGCGCTCGCTACAGCTCGCCGCGATCGCGACCGCCAGCGAATGCAGATGGCTGCGGCGATAGCAGAACAGCGCCAGCCTGGCGCGCGCGTCAGGGGAAACACTCTCAACCAACCTCGGCAGGCCACTCTCGCTGGCGCGGTACATCTCGCCAAGGAGCTCGTCGCGGACCGGGCAGAAATCGCTTTCAAAGGAATCGCGGCTTGAAAACATTGCAGTTCTCCCTCGTGTGGGGAAGATGCAGCGCAATTCTCTAACGAAAGGTTAACCACCCTGCCCGGTAGTCACCCGGGGTCCTTGCGCGCCGGCAGCGAATCGGAGGGCTCGGCGGGAGCTTCCCAGAGGCCATCCTTCGAGACCCCCGCCTTCGGCGGCCCTCAGGATGAGGGCCTTAGTTCGCGGCGAAATCCCGGACCCTCATGGTGAGGAGCGCCGCCTTAGGGCGCGTCTCGAACCATGAAGCCGAGCACCCCGAAGGGCCGCCGGCCTCAGTTCGCCGCCATGAAGATGGAGAGGCCGAAGCCGGTGAGATGGTGCAGCGCCTGGTCGACGCCGATCAGGGTCCAGAACCAGGGATGCGCGAGGTCGACACCAAAATTGGCCGAGACGAACCCCTTGGCGCGGTCGATCGTGATGTGGATCACGAAGTCGATGAACGCCACGAACCAGAATCTCGGCGCCACGATCAGGATCAGCGGCAGCGCAACCGCAAGGTGAATGAGGCAGTGCACCAGAAGCGGCAGCGCCCAGCCGTGCTTCTGGTCCTTGCCGTGCGCCATCCAGGCGGTCTGGAGGACGAAATCGGCGATGATGTGCTTGAAGGTGAGCAGCAGCATCCAGCCAATGAGCGCTTCAACCGGAACCGCCGATGCCATGGGTGGAAACGACAAAGCTGACGCCCTCATTGACGTGACAAGAAAAATTGGAGCGTTCAGCGCAGCTTCTTCTTGGACCGGTCAAATCGCCGGGATACGCGATTTATGACATCTCCCGCGGAGGAATGCAGCCGGGGGAACCGGAAAATCGCCAACTGTGGCTAACTGGTGATAGGATGACCAATCGCCGCGGCGGCGTAGAGTAAGGTTACCTCCGGCTCGAAATTTGCATTCCGCTGCCTTCGCGCTATCATTGATGGCAGAGAATATCGTTCTTTTTTTCAGATGTTTACGAATTTCAGGGCGCCCGCTGCGCTTCCCATCCACGCGGCGCCACCCAAAGAATAAGGCCAGAGTGCTGCCATGAGTACTGAAGGCCCCACCGCATCACTGACCGAGCCGCCGCCGCGGCGCCCCAAGGTGATCAAGACCAATCAGCAGCAGGTCTTTCTCTACATCGTGCTGACCCTGCTGCTGTCGCTCGCCACTGTCTGGGCCGGCCGCACGCTGGTGCACAATTCGGAAACGCTGACCTTTGCCGTCGGCGGCCCCAACAGCGACGAGGCGCTGTTCGCGGCCAAGTTCGCCGCTCTCCTGAAAAACAACGCCTCGCGCTTCCGGATCAAGATCGTCAACAACGCGGACAACGCCAAGGCGATCGCGCAGTTCGACCGCAAGCAGGCCGACCTCGCCGTGCTGCGCACGGACGCCAAGGTCCCGCTGCGGGCACGCGCGCTCGCGATCCTCGAGCACGATCTCGTGCTCCTGCTAGGTCCCGGCAACAAGAAGATCAAGTCGCTCGCCGAGCTGAAGAAGAAGAAGGTCGCGGTCATCGCCGAGAACGAATCCTCGCTCGCCTTCGTCCGCAGCATCCTCGACATCCCCGACGGCCCCGAGGCCGCGAAGATCCAGCTGGCGCCGCAGGGCGCAACGCTCGACAAGCTGTTTGCCCCGGCAAACGGCTTCAGCGCGGTGATCGCCATCGTCCACGCCTCGAAGGCGGTGCGCGACAAGTCTTATGAGCAAGTCGCCAAACGCGGGGGCTTCACGCTGAACGCGATCGACGAAGCCAAGACCCTGGCGCGTAAATTCCCCGGCATTTCCGACGAGACGCTGACGGCGGGCACGGTGTCGACGTCCCCGCAAATTCCCGACGACGATCTCGACACGATCGGGCTCGAATGGCTGCTGGTCGCGCAATCCAGGATGTCCCCGTCCACAGCAGGCGAGCTCGCGCGCATCGTCTACGAGAACAAAGCCGCACTCGGGCTCGACAACGGCTTTGCCACCAGGATTGAGCCGGCCTCGGTCGAGAAGGACGCCTTCGTGGTCGCGCATCGAGGCGCCGCCGACTACATCAACGACGACACCAAGTCGTTCATGGATAAGTATAGCGACCTGATGTATCTGGGCGCCGCCGCGCTCAGCGTCATCGGCTCGATCTTCGCCGCGATCTACGCCAAGATCACAAGGATCGCGCCGGAGAAGGCCAGCGAGCTCTCCACCGCCATCCTCGACGTCGGCGAGCGGATCGAGCACGCCCATTCGCTGGATCAGCTCGAATGCCTCCAGGACGAGCTGGAAGGCATTTTACGCGGGGCCGTTATTGGCTTGCGAGACGGCACGATCAGTACCGACGGGCTCGACACCTTCAAGCTCGGCTACGAATTCGTCCGCGACGAGATCGGCATGCGCCGCGATTATCTGAAACGTCATGCCGGCGAGAGCGAAAAGGCCGCCCGCGATACCGGCCCGCCCCAGCACGACGACAGCAATGTCGTGGTGGTCAAGACAGCGCAGAGCGCCTGATCCGCTGATTTGATGCCCCTCGGGCCGGGTTGACGGACATGCTGGCGGTCGATCGGCCATCGGAACCCGGGAACCCGCTTCACTCGCAACCGTTGGTTTCCAGATACAACCCGGAGAACGCGGCATGCGTATACTCCTCATCATCATCCTTCTCGGAATCCTGGCGGCGGCCGGCTATTTCGCCTATTCCGCAATGGCGGTCGAGGGCGAGCCGATCCCGACAGAGGGTTATGTGGCGCTGGCGCTGGGCGCGGGATTCTCCATTGTTGTCGGCGTCGGCCTGATGGTGCTGCTGTTCTTCAGCAGTCGCCGCGGCTACGACGAGCCGCCACATTTCAGGTAGCGGCTTGGGCCGCCGCCCTTCGCCACAAATCTCCTCATTTGCTGCGGCCCGAGCCCGTCGTTGACGGCCCCGGCCAGGGCAGGCACTTTGGCGCCAAGGTCCAGCTGGGACCGCACGAGCCAAACTGAGCCACCCTTCCTCATGTCCAACCCGCTGATCTCCGCTCTGGCCCAGTTCGCGGCCGCCACGGCCGGCCGCAACATGACCAAGGCGGCCTATGTGGCAGTCGGCGTCGGATTGCTCAGCATGGTGCTGCTGACGGTCAACCCGGCCTATGAGGTGGCGCACCGCTGGGTCGATATGCTGCTGTGGGCCTGCCTCGTCTATTTCGTGTTCGAATGGCTGGTCCGGCTGCGCCACATGTCGCGCCAGGGGCGGCTTTCGCTCTACATGTCCTCTTCTGCCGGCATCGTCGACGCGGTCGGTGCGCTGGCGGTGCCGGTCGCGCTGGTTTTCGGCGTCGAGCCGAAGACGGCGTGGCTGCTCAGCGTGCTCTGGGTGCTGAAGGTGGTGCCGGGCATTCCGGGCTTGCGGCAGCTTCGCCGCGTGCTGGTGCTGGAATCAGGACCGCTGGTCAGCGTGCTCGTGATCTTCCTGATGGTGGTCTTCCTCGCGTCCGTCGCCGAATATTTCCTGGAGCGGGACGTGCAGCCGCAGACGTTCGGCAGCGTCCCCGCGGCGCTGTGGTGGGCCGTCGTCACACTGACGACGACGGGCTATGGCGACGTCGTGCCGGTCACGCCGCTCGGCCGCATGGTGGCGGCGCTGGTGATGATCTCCGGCCTCGGGGTGTTCGGCCTCTGGACCGGCATCCTGGCCACCGGCTTTGCGGCCGAGACCCGGCGCGACAATTTCCTCAAGACCTGGGAATCCGTGAGCAGGGTGCCGTTCTTCGCGGCGCTGGGACCCGCGGCCATTGCTGACGTCACCCACATGCTGCGCACCATGGAGCTGCCGGCGCGCACCATGATCATCCGCAAGGGCGCGCAGGGCGACTGCATGTATTTCATTGCCGCCGGCGAGGTCGAGGTCGACCTGCCCGGCAAGAAGGTGCAGCTCGGCGAGGGCGCCTTCTTCGGCGAGATGGCGCTGCTCGGCAACAATTTGCGCGGCGCCAATGTCTCGACCACGAAAGTGTCGCGGCTGCTGGTGCTCGACCTCGTCGATTTCCGCGTGCTGATGGCGCGGCACCCCGATCTCGCCGAGACCATCGACGCGGAAGCCAAACGCCGCGCGCTCGAAAACAAGTAATGGAGACAAGAATGTCGGACACAGCCGACGCAGCCTCTGGCCCCGTGCTCGAAATCACCGGCGCGCGCGCCACCATCCGCCTCAACAGGCCAAAGCATCTCAACCGGCTCCAGGCGGAGGATCTCGGCGAACTGGTCAAACTGTTCGACCGGATCGAGGCCGATCCCGCCATTCACGTGCTGGTGCTGACCGGCACCGGGCGCGCCTTCTCCGCGGGCTACGATCTCAATTCAGTGGCGGAGCGCGCCGTCAGCGCCCATGAGCAGCAGAGCGCAGGCTCGGCGTTCGAGGTGGTCGTCAACCGGCTCGAGGATCTCGGCGTGCCGACGATCTGCCGGCTCAACGGCGGCGTCTATGGCGGCTCGACCGACCTCGCGCTGGCCTGCGACTTCCGCATCGGCGTCGACACCGCCGAGATGTTCATGCCGGCGGCGCGGCTGGGCCTGCATTACTACACGAGCGGCATCAAGCGTTACGTGACCCGGCTCGGCGTCGACAACGCGAAGAAGCTGTTCCTCACGGCGTCGAGGATCAGCGCGCCGGAGATGCTGCGGATCGGCTATCTCACCGCGATGGTGCCGGAAGAGACCCTCGATGAAGAAGTCGACAAGCTCGCTGGCGTCCTCGCCGGCAACGCGCCGCAGGCGATGCGCGGCATGAAGCGCGCGATCAACGAATTCGCCCGCGGCGAGCTCGACGAGCGAGCTGCCGACCAGCGCCACCGCGACAGCATGCGCGGCGACGAGATCAAGGAAGGCATCAAAGCGTTCGCGGAGAAGCGGCCGCCAAAATTCTGATCACGCCCGCTTCGACCGCATCGCGCGCACCTGCGTGAGCATGGGATCGCGGACGAGCGCCTGGTAGCGCTTGCTGTCGACGGCGTAAATCGCGATCCGGCCCTCACTGTCGGCATGAACGCCCCAGCCGAAGCGCTTGCCCAGCGTCGATGCTCTCATGCACGCCTGCCCCCGGGAGAAGAACGCGTCACGGACTGCTTGCTTCTCCGCTTTCGTCGCCTTCACATCGAGTTCGCGCCCCGGCGCAGACGTCGCGAAGATCACGTCGTCGGACGTGTATTTGTAGGGCGCCTTGGCGATCATCCCATATTGGAGGCACGCCACCGTCGGCTTTCCCGCGCGCAGCGGCGGCTCCTCGCCAGTACGCGCGGGACAGTCTTCAGCAACTCGGATGAAGGTGTTGAAGCAGTTGGTCGTGTGCATTGGCTTCGTCATCGGCAAACCTGGATCATTCAACCACCAACCATCTTGGCATGCTGCGCGGCCATCTCATCATCCGCCGCATTGATGCTCCGGAACGCGGGCCGCGAGGTCATGCGCTCGGCATAGCGGACGAAGACGTCCTTCTTCGGAACGATGCCGAACATCATGGTCCAGCTGAACGCGACGCCCCACAACACGTCTGCCGCCGTCATGCGCTCGCCGAGCAGATACGGCCCCGTCGACAGCTGCGCCTCGAGGGCGCCCAGCATGGTGTCGTAATCGGCATAGGGCGACTGCGTGATCGGCGCCGGCTCGCGCTGCATGAACTTGTCGATCAGCGCAGGCTCGAACGATGCGCCGTAATAGGCGATCCAGCGCAAATATGGGCCGCGCAGCGGATCGTTCAGGGCCGGCGTCAGCCCCGCCTGCGGGAAGAGGTCGGCGAGATAGATCGTGATCGCGACCTGCTCGGTCACCAGCGCCTCGCCGTGACGAATCGCCGGCACCTTGCCGAGCGGATTGATGGCGAGGTAGGCGGGCTTGCGCTGCTCGCCCGCCTTCATGTTGAGGACATGGAGATCATAGGGCGCGCCAAGCTCCTCCAGCAGCACCCGCGTGCCGGTGGCGCGGCTTTGCGGCGAATAATACAGCGTGACGCGGTTCGGATCGGTCATGGCGGGTCTCCCATCTGGCCTTTGGCGATGGCGCAGCTTGTAGCGGACCATACCTGACATCCTGTGTCAGGTATGGTTTAAGGGATCATGCGCGCGAGCCGGATGCTGTCGATCCTCACCACCCTCCAGGCCAGGGGGCAAGTCACCGCCCCCGAGCTTGCGGAAGCCTGCGAGGTCTCGGTGCGCACGATCTATCGCGACATCGACGCGCTCGCGGCGTCAGGCGTGCCCGTCTATGCCGATCGCGGCGCGGAGGGCGGCTATCGCCTGCTCGACGGCTACCGCGTGCGGCTGAACGGCCTGTCGCAGAGCGAGGCGGGCGCGCTGTTCCTGGCGGGATTGCCGGGCCCCGCCGCGGCGCTCGGGCTCGACGCCGCGATGCTCGCCGCACAGAACAAGCTGATGGCGGCGCTGCCTGCGAATCTGCGCGAGGACGCCGGGCGGATGCAGGAATGCTTTCACCTGGACGCGCCGGGCTGGTTCGGCGAGGCCGAACAGCCAAAACATCTGCGCACCATCGCCGGCGCGGCTTTGCGCGGGACGCTAATCAAGATCCGCTACCAGAGCTGGCGCGCGGAAAAGCAGCGCCGCGTCGCCCCGCTCGGCCTCGTGTTGAAGGGCGGCAGCTGGTATCTCGCAGGGCAAGTCGACGGCAGCGTGCGCACCTATCGCGTCGCGCGGGTACTCGATTGCACGGCGATGGACGATGGTTTCGATCGTCCCGCCGATTTCGATCTCGCCGGCTATTGGCGGGATGCGACGCTTCGTCTCGAAGCCGAGATGCATCCCAATGTCGCGCTCGTCCGGCTCTCGCCGTTCGGCGTCAAGCTGCTCGATGCGCTGAGCCAGCCTTTCGTCAAGGCGCGCACGCGGCTTGACGAAACCGTCGACGCGGATGGCTGGCGCCTCGCGAGAGTGCCGGTCGGCAAGACGTCGTGGCATGCCGCGGCCGAATTGTTGCGACTGGGCCCCGAGGCCGAAGTGCTGGAGCCCGCCGATCTCCGCGACAAGATGGCCGAGCTGGCGCAGGCGATGGCCGCACGCTATCGCGCGGCGGCTAGGAAAGCTTGACGTCGGCACATTTTGCCGCAGCCCACGAAACAATCCTGAAACACGATTCTCAGCCGACGCCGTGAACGCATTCCCGCTTCGACCCGACCGAGATGCAGGGACACAACAATGGCCCAGCGCCACATGGAGAATGAAGATGTTTCGTAAGCTTGCACTTGGTCTGATCGCTGCCGGTTCGCTCGGCGCTGCCGCGCTCGCCCCCACCGCCGCTTCGGCCGGCGGCTTCCATCATCACCACTGGGGTCATGGCTGGGGTCCCGGCTTCGGCATTGGCGGCGTCTACCTCAACACCGGCGTCAGCAACTGCTACCAGGAGCGCCTCGTCCGCACTCGTCACGGCATGCGCGTCCGCGTCGTGAATGTCTGCGCGTACTACTGATACTCGCACAATCGACAAAGCTCCGGTCGCACCGCGGCCGGAGTTTTGCGTTGAGCTAGCCGCCCTGCCGCTGCCGGCGAAACCAGGCCCAGGTCTCGCGCGTGGTTCTGAGGTAGCCGTGGCCGCGATGGACGATCTCGCCATCGACAAGCTCGTTGAGCTTGGGCAGCGCATGGAAGGGGATCGTGGGATAGGCGTGATGCTCGACATGGTAGGGCATGTTCCACGCAAACCATTTGACGATCGCGCCGGTATAGGTGGTGCGGGTGTTCTGGAAGGCGCTACGGGTGCGGTCGCAGCCGGTATGCTCGGCGTAGAGGTAGGGCCGCAGGAAGAACTGCCCGATGACGAGCGGGACGATCCAGATCCAGAGCAGCAGCGCTGAGGCGAACCATAGCGATAGCGCGAAGAGGAGCGCATAGAGCGCGACATAGGCGCGCGCCTCTCCCACGATGATGGCGCGCTTGGTCTCGGGGATCCAGGGTACGATGACCCTGCCGGTGACGGCATGGCCGAGCATCAGCCGGAGACGGCCGGCGACCTGGAGCAAGCCGCTATAGGCGATCGCGAGCTGGGTGTCGGAGGTCGGCTTCACGCCGACGATCAGCTCCGGGTCCTTCTGAGGATCCTGGGTGTAGCGGTGATGGTCCCAGTGAAACAGGCAGTAATATTCATAAGGCAATCCGATGATGAAGGCCGAGAGATAGCCTACAGTGAGATTGAGGCTGCGGCTTTTGAACGCGGTCTTGTGCGCGGTCTCGTGCACCGCCATGAACAGAAAAGCGACGAGATAGCCCTGTGTCGCCATCAGCGGCAGCGCCCAGAGCACGCCATGGCGCGAGCTAACGATCCAGATCAGCGTGCCCATCAGCACGATCGCGCCGTAATGGCCAAGGCTCTGCGCGGCCCCCCTGACGTTGGAGCGCACAGACAATTCGCGCAGCATGACCGGACTCAGCGGCTTCAATCGATGGCCGGGATCTGAAACGGTCGCGTCAGTCATGACCTGAGGCCTGCTCTACTTGCTGAGAAGCGCCGCGATCTCGTCCCTGATGAAGGCCTGATCGCGCGGATTGTTAACGGGATTGCCGGCGCGATGGCCATGCAGAGACGGGATCGGATGCAGCACGGCGGACTTCGCATTGACCAGCTTGGGAAGCTCGCCTTCGTTGTCGCGAGCGTCGAAATAGCGGTCGGTCGCGCCCGGCATCAGCAGCATATGCGCCTTGATCGCGGCGAGCGCGCGATCGAGATCACCGCCGAACGCCGCGCATGCGCTGATGTCGCCGCGCTGCCAGATGCCGGCCTGCGCCAGGAGATCGTTGGCGTCGCGGCGGGCAAAGGTCGAATCCCAGACGCCGACAAGATAATCCTCGAGGGACGTGAAGCCCGCCTCGCGCCAGAGCTCGTCGCGATAGAAGCCGTGCGACATCGCCCAGCCGGCATAGACGCGGCCCATGGCGCGGTAGCCGGCAACAGGCTTTTCGACGAAGCGGCCGTCGCGGAAGGCGGGGTCGCCAGTGAGCGCGGCCTTCACGCTTTCAAGGAAGACGTGATTATAGGGCGCGCAGCGCGCACTGCCGCAAACCACAGCGGCACGCGCGACCATGTCGGGATGCAGCGCGGCCCAGTGATAGGTCTGCATGCCGCCCATCGACCAGCCATAGACCAGCGCGAGTTTTGTGATGCCGAAGCGTTCGGTGAGCAGCCGATGCTGGATCGCAATGGCGTCGTGATAGCTGACTTGCGGGAATGGCACGCCCGAATTTGACGGCGAGGAGGACAGGCCGTTGCCGAACAGGTTCGGGATGATGATGAAGTAGCGCGTTGGGTCGAGCACGCCGTCGGGCCCGATCAGCCATTCGGTGTCGAAATGCTGCGCGCTGAACGAGGTCGGATAGAGGATGGCGTTGTCTTTCGCCGAGCTGAGCGTGCCGTAGGTCTTGTAGGCAAGCTTCATCGCGGGAAAGACGGAGCCCGATTGCAGCGTGACGTCACCGGCCTCGAAGATCTCGTAGTCGCGCTGCCCGGTCATGCGTCCAACTCCAGCTCACGCGGCCGCAGCATGCGCCCGCCGCAACAAAGATGCATCGATCGTGCCGGACCGACAAATGCCCCGTTGCGCGCCAATAACTGTACTAGTAGTACATTTATTTGGAAGGGGCAACGGGATTCTGGCCGACGCACATCAGGCAATGGCTGCGATGTAGCGCTCCACCGAGGCCGCAAACGCAGCCTTGGCGCCCGCGGCAATGTTGCGGCCCCACCAGGCACCGTAGATGCGATCGAAGGCGAGCGGCTCGACTGCAGCAGCGATCCGCCGCACCGCGGCGGCGTTGAGCGGCATGTAGTTGGGGTAGGAATACATGAAGCTGACGAACCGGCGGTCCATCGCCACCTGCGCGATATCCCCGGTGAGCAGCGCGCCCCAGCCGTCGGCACCGCGCGACCAATGCAGCACGGTGGCGCCCGCGAAATGGCCGCCGGTACGCAGGAGTAGCACGTCGTCGGAGATACGATGGCTCTCGCCGGTCCAGTGCACGATCGATGGATGCGGACGCGTCACCCACTGGCGGTCATCGGCATGTAGAAAGACCGGAATGCCGCCGAAGGCATCGCTCCAATCGGCCAACGCGCCATAATAGTGCGGATGCGAGATCGCGACCGCCTTCAGTCCGCCGAGTGAACGTACATGCGCGATCGCCTCCGGCGTCGCCAGCGGCACGCAGTCCCACATCACGCAACCATCCGCCAGCGGGACCAGCAGCGCGCGCTGGCCGATGGCAAAGCTCGGCTCGAGCGAAAGGCCGGTCAGGCCGAGATCGTCGCGCCAAGTCATGTGATGACGTTCCGCCAGCGCGTCCCGCGTGAGGAAGGCTTGGCCCTTCCAGTTCACGAACTGCCGTTCGTCCTCGCAGATCGGACACGATGTGGGCGGTTTCTCG
The DNA here is from genome assembly GCF_024199845.1 of Bradyrhizobium sp. CCGB12. NCBI lineage: Bacteria > Pseudomonadati > Pseudomonadota > Alphaproteobacteria > Hyphomicrobiales > Nitrobacteraceae > Bradyrhizobium > Bradyrhizobium sp. CCGB12. Next base: position 6,443,454 of record NZ_JANADO010000001.1, read on the forward strand.
CTGACCGGGAATTGCGCGCCGCAGGTTTCGCAGGTCCAGAGGGGCATGGCCGAAATCCATAGAATGAGACCGTCGCACAGATGAAATGAGATCGCGGTCCTGCAATCGCAAGTGCGGTCGGAACCATGCCGGTCAGCGCAGGTTAGGTTCTGGTCCACCTCGGGCACACACGGGCCCGCAGTCTCCGCCTCATGCGAGATCCCACCCGATCGGCAGCATCAAGTTCAGCGTCTCGATGACATCGCGCCCTTCAACGTCTCGTATCTGGCCCCTGTTTGCGCTCAACTTCTTCATGGCCGACATGCAGTCGGGCATCGGACCGTTCATCGGCGTCTTCCTCCAGGAGCGCGGCTGGGCGACCGGCCTGATCGGCACCGCGATGACGATCGGCAATGTCGCGGGCATGCTGGTCACGACGCCGATCGGCGGCTTCATCGATTCCAGCCGCAACAAGCGGCTATGGGTCGTCATTCCCGGCATCTGCGTCGTCCTTGCCTCCGCGATCATCCTGATCTCGCAAAACTTCTGGGCGGTGACGTTCTCGCAAGTTGCGCAGTCGCTGGCGAGCGCCGCAATCGTGCCGGCGGTCACGGGCATCACGCTCGGCATCGCCAAGCAGAAGGGCTTCAATGCACTCAACGGCCGCAACCAGGCGTACAATCACGCCGGCAACATGGTGGGCGCCGCGCTGTCGGGCTATCTCGGCTACAGGTTCGGCTATTTCGCCGTGTTCGTGCTGGCGGCCGTGTTCGGCGCCATCGCGATCGCCTGCGTGATGATGATCCCCGCCAAGGCGATCGACGACCGCGCCGCCCGCGGCTGCAAGGAGGATGATCCCGACAGCGCGCCGGATGCGCTCACGATCCTGGTCAAGCACCGGGCGCTGCTGGTCCTGGCGCTGGCGCTCGCACTATTCCATCTCGGCAACGCCGCCATCGTGCCGCTCTACGGCCTTGCAGCGGTGGCCGAGGGACAGGCCAACGGCCCGAGCTTCGTCGCGACCACCGTGGTGATCGCGCAGGGTGTGATGATCGTGACCTCGCTGATCGCGATGAAGGCGGCGAGCAAGCGCAACTACTGGCCGATAATCCTGGTATCCTTCATGTTCCTGCCCATCCGCGGCGTGCTTGCCTTCTTCGTCACGGGATGGTGGGGCGTCGTGCCGATGCAGGTGCTCGACGGCATCGGCACCGGCCTCCAGACGGTTGCGGTCCCCGGCATGGTGGCCCGCTCGCTCAACGGCACCGGCCGCATCAATCTCGGCCAGGGCGCCGTCATCACGGTGCAGGGCGTCGGCGCCAGCCTCAGTCCCGCGCTCGGCGGCTGGATCGCGCAATGGATCGGTTACGGCCCGACCTTCCTGCTGCTCGGCGGCTTCGGGCTCGCCTCTATGGCGCTCTGGCTGGCTTTCGGGGCGGCGGTGAAGAAGTATTGAGACCGGCCGCCGCGCCGACGTCACGGCGCAAACTGCCGATTCAGACCAATCCGAAACGTATGAAGCTCGATGTCGCTGGCCGGCAGGCTGGTCCCGGGAATGGATAAGGAGAGCTGGCGCCCAAGGTTGAGATACAAATACTCTGCCTTGAGCGACCAGCGCGGCGCGAACGACCATTCTCCGCCGCCACCGACCGCATATCCGAGATTGATGCCGCTTGCCGAAGCGTGACCATCCAACGCTCCGGGAAAGCCCGCGATCAGCAGATTGTTGGTCAGACGCGCATGGCTGCTGTCGAGGCTTGCCTTGACATGCGCCCAGGCAAGACCGCCGGTCGCATAAAGCAGCCAATTGGTGCTGGCGTAACCCAGGCGACCGCGCAGCGTGCCGAGATAATCGATGTCCTGGGTCACCGTCACCGTGCCGGTGTAATTGTCGAAATCGCCGACGAGGAAAACGGGTCGCAGCGTATAAGAGCCCGATGCCCGCCCGCCAATCCCGGAGACGCTGACGTCGGCTTCGACACCAGCGACCAGATGGCCGGCCTGCCAATTGTAGCCGGCCTGCAATCCGCCCAGCCCACCGGACTGACCGACACCGAGTGTGAACGGCGTAGACGCTGTCGAGGTCAGATTGTTCACACCGGGAAACAGTGCCAGAAGTGCGCCGGGATCGACCGACGCAGCATTGCCATCGCCGGTGCCGTAACCGGCGTGAACGCCCGCATAGAAGCCGGTCCAGCTGACCACCGGAGCGATCTCGTCGGCTGTCGCAGCCGTGGCGGAAACCACACCACAGCCAAGCGCCAGAAGAACAGGCAGCAGTCCCCTCGCTAGACGTGTCATCGAGTCAATTCCCTTCCAATCGCCCAGTCATTGCGAGCGGGACAATAGGCGGGAGTGCGGCCCCGGTTCGTGGGGAGCAGCGAAGCGCTGGATGGACTGACGCGAAAGCCGGCAAATCGCGTATCGCCTGTTGCGATCCGGGCACACCTGGCTGCGGCACCTGGTCACTGGCTCAGCGCGCAGTTGCGAGTGGCTTTTCGTGCAATCTCGGGGTTTTCTGGTTGCCGGTACCTTGGCCTGACGGCAAGGATGCAACCTCCAAGTGCCCGCCAACAAACGATTCCCGCTCCACTGATGTCGCAGCCCCAACTCTCATTCGATGGCGACCCGAACGGTCCGGCCTACGAAAGATGGCGCGAGCAATTTTGTCGTCAGGTGGCGAATGTCGATTTCGTGCCGATCGGAGAAGGCCGCGTCCACCGGACCATTGCACCGGCCATTCTTCCCCGCATCAGGCTGTCGGCCTCGTTCGGCTCGCCGATGTCTTTCGTGTCATTGGGGACGAACGACGAATTGGTCATCACGATGTCACCCAATTCGGCGTTGCGCGGGGCCATGGGCAAGCGCCCGCTGGAGGTCGCCGCCGGCGACATCACGATCGGCGATCCCTCGATCAAGGGCGCCCAAATCACGCAAATGGAGTACGGCAATTTCCAGACCGCGCTGCTGCCGCGCAAGGCGCTGCTGCGCGCTTGTCCGAATGCCGAGGACCTCATTGCGCAGTCAATCCCCGGCGCCAATGCGATCACGTCGATGTTCCTGCGGTACTATGACCTCGCGCATGCGCATGCCGACAAGCTCGCACCCGCGGAGCTCGACGCAGTCTCGCAGCACCTGTTCGACCTCTCCGTGCTGATGATTGGGGCACGCGGCGATGTCGCCGAAGAAGCCCGAATGCGCGGCCTTGCGGCGGCGCGTTTCGAAACACTGAAATCAGACATTCTGGCGCAGCTGGGCAGCCCTGGATTGTCACTGTCCGATCTGGCGGCCGCGCACAGGATCAGCGCGCGCACCATCCAGCTGCTGTTCGAGAAGGCCGGCATCACCTATAGCGGCTTCGTGCTGGAGCAGCGGTTGCTGCGCGCCGAGCGGCTGCTTCGAAATCCCGCCATGCGCACGCGCAAGATCATCGAGATCGCGCATCTCGCGGGATTCCACGACGTATCCTACTTCCATCGCGTGTTTCGCCGTCGCTTCGGGCAGACGCCAGACGACGTCAGGAAGCTGGCCGGCGACGCCGGCTAGGGGAATTCGACCACGATCTTGCCGAAGTGACCGCCCTGCTGCATCAACCGCAATGCATCCGGCACGGCATCGAAGCCAAACACGCGGTCGATCACCGGTTTCGTGCCATTGCGGCCCATCGCGGTCGTCATGCCCTCGAACATGCGTCGGCTGCCGACAGAGAGGCCGATGACGTGCAAATTCTTGGCGAACAGGCTCGGAATCGCGATCTGCTGTGAGAAGCCCGTGAGCACGCCGATCACGAGAATGGTCCCTCCGACGCGCGCCGCTTCAAGCGATTGCCCGAAGGTGTCCTTGCCGCCGACTTCGACGACGTGATCGACGCCGGCACCGCTCCACTCCGCTGCGGCCTTGCCCCATTCCGGCACCGAACGATAGTTGATGGTGTGGTCGGCGCCGAGCACCCTGGCGCGTTCCAGCTTTTCGTCGCTTGAAGAGGTCACGATCACGCTCGCGCCTGCGAGCTTTGCAAACTGCAGCGCGAAGATTGACACGCCGCCGGTGCCTTGCACCAGCACGGTATCACCAGGCTGCACATGAGCTTCTTCGAACAGTGCGCGCCAAGCCGTAAGTCCGGCGCAGGGCAGCGTCGCCGCTTGCTGAAAGGATAGGTGCGAGGGGATTCGGCTGACACCCTCGGCGTCGAGCACCATCACCTCCTGCAGCACGCCCGGCCGCGTACCGCCGAGTGCGTAGCGGCGGCTGGTCGCCGAGATCTTGCCGTCGATCCAGGACTGGAAGAACATCGGGCAGACGCGATCGCCGACTGCGATGCGAGTCACGCCGTCGCCGACTGCAATCACCTCACCCGCCCCGTCCGAGAACGGGATCAGCGGCAATCGGGAGATGCCGCCCTTGCCCTGCACCGTCAGCAGGTCGCGATAGTTCAGCGACGCCGCCCGCATCCGCACCGCGACCTGGCCCGGGCCGGGCGACGGCTCAGGCAGATCGGCGAGCTCCATTCCCTCAATCGACCAGTCGCGCGCAATCTGCCAGGCTTTCATGGCGACCGCTCCGTCTCAGGTGCCAAAATTCTTCTGGATCGCCTTGTCGAGCGTCTCGCCGCCGACGAAGCGCTGGCGCAGCTCTCGCTTGAGCAGCTTGCCGCTCGGGTTCTTCGGCAGGCTATCAACGAAGATGACGCGCTTGGGCACCTTGAAATGTGCCATCTGGCCGGCGCAATGCTTGATGACCGACTCTTCGTCCAGCTTCTCGCCGCTCTTGACCACGACGATCGCGGTTACCGCCTCGATCCAGCGCGGATCGGGCAGGCTGACGACGGCAACCTCGGAGACGGCGGGGATGCGGTAGACCATCTCCTCGACCTCCCGGCTCGCGACGTTCTCGCCGCCGGTCTTGATCATGTCCTTGACGCGGTCAACCACGGTGATGTGCCCCTCGTCGTCGACAGTGGCGAGATCGCCGGAGTGAAACCAGCCGCCCGAAAACGCCGCCGCGGTCTTCACGGGATCGTTGTAATAGCCGGACAAGAGATGCGGCGAGCGGTGCACGATCTCGCCGACTTCGCCCACCCTGACGTCCTCCATCGCAGTGTTGACCACCCGGGTCTCGACGTTGAGCACCGGCTTGCCGGCCGAGCCGGCCTTGCGCAGCTGGTCCTCTGGTCGCAGCACGGTCGCGAGCGGCGCAATCTCGGTCTGGCCGTAGAAATTCCAGAATTTTACGGCGGGCAGGCGGCGCTGGAGCTCGAGCAGCACCTCCACCGGCATGATCGAGGCGCCGTAATAGCCCTTCTGCAAGGTCGACAGGTCGGTCTTGTCGAAGTTCGGCGAGCGCAGCATCGCGATCCAGATCGTCGGCGGCGCGAAGAACGAGGTGATCCTGTGAGCTTGGATCAGCGCCAGGATGTTGTCGGCGGTCGGCTTGCCCGTGATGACGCCGGAGGCTCCGAGATAGATTTGCGGCCCGAGGAACACATCTAACTGGGCGCAGTGATAGAGCGGCAGCGCATGCAGGAATCTGTCCTCCACGCTCATGCCGCCGTCGATGATGCAGCTGACATACTGCCACATCACGGCTTCATGGGTCAGCATCGCGCCCTTGGGCAGCGATTCCGTGCCGCTTGTGTAGACGATCTGCGCGAGATCTCGGCTGTCGACGGATGCCTCCAGGAACGAGCCGTCGGGGCTGAGGAGATCGTCGAAGGTGGTGAGGCCCGGAGGTGCCGCGGCCGGATCCTCACCCGGCAGCCAGATCATCTTCTCGATCGCGCAATCCTTGGCGCTGGCCGCGCGCGCCGGCTCGACGAAATCCGGTCCCGTCGCCAGCAGCTTCGCGCCAGAACTCTTCAGGATGAAGTTGATCTCGTCCGGATTGAGCATGAAGTTGATCGGCACCAGCACCGCACCGATCCGCGCCAATGCGAAGCGCAGCGCCGCGAAGGCGTGCGAGTTGCGCGAGAGCACCGCGATGCGATCGCCCTTCTTGACGCCGAGGCCCAGCAGGCCGCGGCCGAGCCGGTTGCAGATCGCGTCCATCTCGGCAAAGCTCCAGCTCACATCGCCGCAGCTCACCGCGAGCTTGTTCGGCTCGCGCCCCGCGGAGCGGCGCAGGAGATCACCGATGGAATGCTCGCGCGCTTTCGAGATGGTGGCTGCGGTGTCGCCGGTCATGTGTTTCCTCCGTATGATGTCTTTATTGTCCGGATTTCTTGTTTGAAATCTTGCGTCTTGTTTTTGGCCCTACCTGCGCCGCGCCGCCTGCGCATGCTCCATGTACATGTGCTCGACCGACCGATCGAGCGAGGCGATCTTCTCAAAACCGCGGCGCCAATCCTGCAAGTGCCTGCGCGTCCACAGCACGCCGGCCTCGCGGTCGCGGCGGCGGATCGCGTCGATCAGATGGCGGTGCGCGGCGACGAGGCGCGGGCCACCCTCGGCGACGCCGGTCACGATCATCTCGGTGGTCGGATAGAACAATTGCGCCGCCGGCTCGCGCGCGAGCTGGAGCACGCGGTTCTGCGAGGCTTTTGCGACGAGCACGTGGAATTCGGCATCGCATTCGGCGAGCATCGCGGGATCGCCGACCACGGCCTCGCTGCGCGCGAGATTGTCGGCGAGCTCGGCGAAGTTCTCTTCGCTCGCCCGCTCCACCGCGCCTTCGATGCTCGCGACCTCCAGCGTCATCGAGGCCTCGTAGAGTTCGCGGAAGGTGACCTCATGCAGCACCAGCGCGCGGCTGAGGCGGCTGGTCAGGTTGCTGTAGCGCGGCAGGCAGGCGTGCAGGCGGCGCGAGGAATCGCGCCGGATCAGCCCGCCCTCCTCCAACACACGGATCCCCTCGCGAATGGTTGAGCGGTTGACGCCGAACTGGCGGACAAGCTCGTGCTCGGTGCCGATGGGATCGCCAGGCTTGATCCGGCCATTGACGATCTCGCGTTCGATGGCGTCGGCGACCTTCTGGTAGGCCGGCGCGACATCGATCGGACGAAACAGCGGCGCGACAGGCAAGATGGCCTCCAATGTCGATTGTCCGACAAACTATAGTTCTTGGACATAGGTGCGTCAAACTACGTCAACGAAGCTGCATCCGCAGCAAATTGACTCCGCAGTAACCCGGCTCTAACTTTGTCGGACAAAGGGACAGGATAGTCCCATACAAGAGGAAACGTATCCATGAGACCTATCGCAGCACTCGTGTCTGCGGCCGGCTTGCTGTCGGCTGCCCTGATCTCTCCCACCTTCGCCCAGCAGGCACCGCTCAAGATCGGGGTGCTCTCCGACTTCTCCTCGGTCTATTCCGACATCGGCGGCCAGGGGAATGTCGAGGCCACCAAAATGGCGATCGAGGATTTTGGCGGGCAGATGTTCGGCAAGCCGATCGACATGGTCGCGGCCGACGTGCTCAACAAGCCGGACGTCGCCTCCACCATCGCCCGCAAATGGTGGGAGACCGAGGGCGTCGACATGATCATCGACCTGCCGACCTCGGCGACCGCGCTCGCGGTGATGGAGCTGTCGAAGCAGTACGAGAAGATCATGATCGTGACGGATGCGGCCAGCTCCGACATCACCGGAAAATCCTGCTCGCCCTACACCGCGCATTGGACCTACGACACCTACGCCAACGCGCACACGGTCGGCAGCGCCATCGTCAAGAACGGCGGCGACACCTGGTTCTTCCTCACCGCCGACTACGTGTTCGGCCATTCGGTCGAGCGCGACACCGGTGACGTGGTGAAGGCGGCGGGCGGCAAGGTGCTCGGCAGCGTCAAGCATCCGCTCAACACGGCGGACTTCTCGTCATTTCTGCTCCAGGCCCAGGCCTCCAAGGCCAAGATCATCGGGCTCGCCAACGGCGGCGGCGACACCATCAATGCGATCAAGCAGGCCGGCGAGTTCGGGATCGTTGCCGGCGGCCAGAACCTGGCTGCGATCGTGATGTTCATCTCCGACGTGCACAGCCTGGGCCTCAAGCTTGCGCAGGGGCTGATCATCACGGAGGCCTATTACTGGGATCTCAACGACAAGACCCGCGCTTTCGGCAAGCGCTTCCTGGAGCGCGTCAAGCGCATGCCGACGATGAACCAGGCCGCGACCTACAGCGCGACGCTGCACTACCTCAAGGCCGTGCAGGCCGCCGGCACCCGTGACACCAAGACCGTGATGGCCAAGATGCGCGAGCTGCCGGTGCGCGACGCCTTCACCGACAACGGCGTGCTGCGCGAGGACGGCCGCATGGTGCACAGCATGTACCTGTTCCAGGTGAAGAAGCCCGAAGAGTCCAAGGCTCCGTGGGACTATTACAAGCTGCTCGCCGAAGTGCCGGCCGATCAGGCGTTCCGGCCGCTGAAGGATGGCGGCTGCCCGCTGGTGAAGTGACGCCGACGACGACGGACCTGCATCGCGCTGGCGCGGTGCAGGTCCACTAGCGCCGCCGCAGGTCCGATGGGCTGTGGCCGAACTTCTTGCGGAAAACCGTGCTGAAATACGACGAACTGCTGAAACCCAACTGGTACGCCACTTCCGTGATCGATAGCGACCGCAGCTCAGGACGGGTCAGCACGTCGTAGCAGCGCTGCAGCCGGCGATCCAAGATCCATTCGGACACCGACACATCGGTGAGCCGGAAGAGGTAGTGCAGATGCCGGAGCGACACGCCATTGCTCTTCGCGATCTTTTCCAGCGACAGGTCTGCATCGGTGAGGTGAGCTTCGATCCAGGCCTTGACCGAGCGCAGGCGGGCCTGCTGCGCGCTCGCCTCCTCCGAGAATTCGTCGCGGTCGCCCATGTCGAGTGCGAGCGCCAGCACGTCCATCAGCTCACCGCCGAGCCGGGTTCTCACGGTCTCGTCCAGCGGCGCCCCTTCCGCGGCAAGCGTCGCACAGAACTCGGCGGCAATCCGGCCAAGGCCGCGGCTCGTCGCCATCGTCGTGATGACAGGCAGACGGCCGTCGCTGAAGCGCGTCGCGAACTCCTTGCGCGAGATTTCGAGGTAGAGCGATCGTACCCTGCCGAGACATTCGAGATCATAGGCCTCGGAGGCCGAAAAGATCGTGCTGAAGCCGGGGTTCGACAGCAGGGTCTGCCCGGCCTGGAGAACATTGATCCGGCCCTGCTGGACAAATTCGACATAGTAGCAATCCTTGTCGAGCTTTGCGATGTGCCGCTCGCGGCGCGAGATGCGCTGCTCCGAAAGCAGCACGTCCGTCATCGTGACGGCGCCGAACCGCGCCTCGCGGATGAAACCTTGATAGTCGGATCGCTGCTCGGCTTTCACGTCGACATGAACGTACACATCGCAGATGGCGCCTTGCCATGCCGCGTAGCGCTTGGACGGCTCCAGCTCGTCCGTCGAGAAGACCAGGTTCATCGTGCGCCCATCCGTTGCGCAGCCAAGATGAACGTCGTTTGTGCATCGCACAAGCTGGCCGAGCATCGGGATTGTAGATGCCCGCCGCCTACGCGCAAGACTGTTTGCGCGGAGAAGCAAAAGCTTTGCGCTCCGGAGCAAGCCGCGTTTCGGCATGTGGCCTATGAAGACCAAAAAGCAGCCCACAAAATAGGCGGGAAACGTTCGCTTGCGTCAGGTCCAACCAACTGCTGCACAGCTTGTCGTGCCGCCTGAATGGCGATGCTCGTGAGCAGCGCCATGTCACCGATCACGATACGGTTCACGCAGCCGGTTCAAACCATCGCCGACATCGAGGCGCTGGAGCAGCGGCCTTACGACTCCCTCGTCCCCGCCCGCAATCTGCTCGATCTCTTCGACGCCACTGCACGCCTGCATCCCGACCGGCCTGCGCTGACGGTCTTGACCAAGGGCTCGCGCGAACCGGGCGACGTGACGCTGACGCATCCGCAACTGCTCGCGGAAATCACGCGTGCGGCCAATCTGTTCAGGTTGCACGGGATTGGCACGAGCGGCGGCACCGCCGCGTTCCTCTGCCCCATCCTGCGGCCGCTGTTTCCGGCGCTACTCGGCGCGCAGGTCGCGGGCGTTGCCAGCTCGATCAACTATCTCCTCAACGAGGACGCGATCGTCGACCTGCTCGAGGCGCAGAACGCAACCGTGCTGGTCATCCCTGCCGAAGCGGCCGATCGCGCGATCTGGGCCAAGGCGGCCAATGTCGCAAAGCGCGTCCCGTCGCTGAAGTCCATTTTTGTGATCGGTACGAGCGGCATCCTGCCTAAAGGGTTTCTAAACTTCGACGAGGCGATCGCGGGAGCGCGCGATACGCTGGACTTCGAGCCTTCGGCGGATCGCGAGGCGATTTGCGCCCTGTTCCACACCGGCGGGACCACCGGACGGCCGAAGCTGGTTCGGCTGACGCATGGCAACCAGATCCATGCAGCCTGGAGCTTTGCGCAGGTCCACGGACTGGATGAGCTGGATGCAGCCGTGAACGGCTTTCCGCTGTTTCACGTCGGCGGCACGATGACGCTCGGCCTGTCGATCCTCGCAGCCGGCGGCCATGTAATCATTCCCTCGCCCTACAGCCTCCGAAGTCCCGATGCCATCCGCGACTATTGGCACACGGTCGAGCGATTTCGCGCGACCATCGTCAGCGGCGTGCCGACGTCGATTGCCGCGCTTGCGGAAGTGCCGATCGGCTCCTCCGACATCAGCTCGGTTCGCATGGCGCTCACCGGTGGGGCCGTGGCGCCGAAGGCGGTCAGCGAGAGGTTTCAGGCGCGAACCGGGATCACGCTGTTCGAGACCTACGGCATGACGGAGACCGCGGCGGCGATCGCCTTCAATCCGGGCCGCGGAACACCCGTGCAAGGCAGCGTCGGCTTCCGGGCGCCGTTTGCGCAGACGAGAATCGTCGCGCTCGACGATGTCGGCCTGAGGACGGAATGCCCGCCGCTCACCAGCGGTCTCGTGCTCGCCCGAGGACCGCAGGTGTTTCCCGGTTATCTCGATCCCCAGCACAACAAGGGCGTGCTCACCGACGATCACTGGATCGTCACCGGCGATGTCGGCTACCTCACGGCAGATCAGCGCCTGGTGCTGACCGGTCGCGAGAAGGACCTCATCGTCCGCGGCGGTCACAACATCGACCCCGCCGCGATCGAGGACGTCGCCAACGCCTTCCCCGGCGTCCAGATGAGCTCGGCCGTCGGCATGCCCGACGCTTATGCCGGCGAGGTGCCCATTCTCTTCGTGGTACCGTCGCCGGGACAGACCATCGACCTCGCACAGCTGCGCGAGCATCTCGAACGCAATGTCAACGAGCCGCCTGCAAAACCGAAGCGCGTCGTGCTGCTCGAAGCGCTTCCGGTTACCGCGGTCGGCAAGATCTTCAAGCCCACGCTGCGCGACCTCGCAGTCCAGGAGAAGGTCAGGACCGAGATCGACCGCATCTTCGGACCGGACACCATGGCAGACATCGTCGTCGAGAAGGACGCCAGGCTGAACACGCTTGTCCACATCTCGATCGATTCTAACGATCAGGATCGGGTCAAGGCACTCACCGAGAGCTTGACACCGCTCCCGCAGACATATCGCATCACGACCCGATCGTCATAACGGCCCCGCAGAGGTCGACGTCGCAGAAAGGCAAGACTGGGATGAAGCGCATTCGGTTCAATCAGCAGGAAATCGTCTTCGCCGTCTTCGCCCTGCTGTTCCTGGTGTTTTCGATTTTCCTGCGCGGCTTTCTCACGCCGGAAAACATGCTGACGCTGCTGCAGAACGTCTCCGTGCTCGGCATCCTCGGTCTTGCGATGGCCATCGTCGTGATCGGGCGCGGCATCGACATCTCGCTGATCGCGGCGCTCGCGGTCCCGCCGGGGCTGGTCCTGCAAATGGTGCAGAACGGTCACTCGATGCCGGCCTCGCTGCTGACCGCCTTGCTGCTCACGATCGCCTTCGGCCTCGTCAATGGCTGGCTGATCGCCTATGCCGAAGTCCCCTCGCTGTTCGCCACGCTCGCCACCGGCCTCCTCCTCGCCGGCCTCGGGCAGGCCGCCTTGTTCCAGCTCGACGTCGTGCAATGGAGCCCCGGCATGGACGGCTTCGAGAAGCTCGGGCAGGGAACGATCCTCGGCATCCCCACATCGATCGTGATGTTCGCGATCGCATGCATCGTCGTCGCGTTCCTGCTGCGAAGGACGCGCTGGGGTGCCTACATCTACGCGATCGGCGACAACCCTTTCGCTGCGCGCGTCACCGGCATTCCATCGCGCCCGATCATCGTCCTGCAATATGTGATCACTGCACTGATCGGCTGCTTCGCGGGCCTCGTGATGGCGGCATCGGTCAACTCGATGCCGACCCGCATCTTCAACTCGACGCTGATCTACGATGTCATCCTGGTCGTCGTGCTCGGCGGCATCGGCCTCTCAGGCGGCCGCGGCGGCGTGCTGAACGTCGTGATCGGCACGCTCGTGATCGGCACGATGCTCAACGGCATGACCATCATGGATATCTCCTACGCCGGGCAGAACCTCATCAAGGGCGTGGTGCTGCTGCTCGCCGTCATCACGGATTCCTTCCTGAATCCGCGCAACGAAGAAACGGCACAGCAGGGCGACATCTGAACTACCGATTACAACGACAACCACAACGAAGGAGGAAGCAATGAAGCATTTCGGCACCCCGACCAAGGCACTCGTTGCCGCACTGGGTCTTGCGGCCATGACCGCACCGGCTCTCGCCCAGCAGGGCCTCGACGAGCCGTTCCAGAAGCCGTTCAAGGAAGCGCTGGCCGGCAAGACCGTGGCTTACGTTCCCGTCGCCATGAACTTCGACCTCACCGAGGGCTGGTATGCCGGCCTGAAGAAGGAGCTCGAGCCGTTCGGCGTCAAGTTCGTGATCCGCGATGCCAACTGGAACACCAACGCCGGCGCGCAGGCCGTGACGTCGCTGATCTCCGAGAAGCCGGCGGTGATCGTGGTCCATAACCCTGACGTGCAGACCTACGCAAAGCTGCTGCAGCGCGCAGAGAACGAAGGCATCTACGTCATCCAGATCAACATGGGCTCGGCCTATCGTAGCTCCGCCTTCGTCGGCGCCAACTGGGTCGAGATCGGCGAGCGCCAGACCGAAGGCGTGGTGAAGGCCTGCGAGGGCAAGTCGAACAAGATCGCGATCATCCAGGGCGCGCTGTCGGCGGCAGCGAGCGCCTATACGCTCAAGGGCGTCGAGAACGTTCTGGCCAAGCATCCCGAAATCAAGGTGGTGTCGAGCCAGGCCGCCGATTGGGACGCCGCCAAGGCCAAGGCGATCACGCAGACGGTGCTGAAGCAGAATCCCGATCTCTGCGGCATCGTCGGGTTCTGGGACGGCATGGACATCGGCACCGCGGCGGCCGTCAAGGAAGCAGGCCTCACCGGCAAGGTGTTCGTGGCAACTTCGGGCGGCGGCGAGCGCAAGGGCGCCTGCGAGCTGGTCAAGTCCGGCGCGTTCGATCTCAACATGAGCTACGACGTACCGACCCAGGCCGCGCAGATGGCCGGCACGATCAAGTGGCTGCTGTCGTCCGGCGTGAAGCCCGGTTCCGTCAAGGGCTCGGAATACACCACGCTGATTCCGATCACCAAGGAGAACGCCGACAGCCAGATGGCCTGCTGGAACCTCAGCGACCTCAAGAAATAGCTTTGCGCTGACGCTCTCGATCCCCGGGACATTCAGCCCGGGGATCTCGCTCCCGAACATTCTCCACGCCCTGCTGGATGCCGATGCGCGACACACTCACAAGCCTGCGTTACCGCTACTGGCCTGACCATCTCCTCGGCGAAATCCTGTCCAAGCGATGGACCGAGACAGCCATTCCGGTCATTCTTCTTTTGATCGTCGGCCTCGCGCTCAGCCGGTCCATCGACAACTTCCTGTCGCCGGCCAGTCTTGCCGACACCGCGCGCCAGGCCGGAGAGATCGGCTTCATCGCGCTCGGGCTGGCGCTGGTCGTCATCGTCGGCGGCATCGATCTGTCCGTCGGCTCGATCTTCGCGCTGACGGACTTCTGTGCGCTCTATTGCCTGGACGTGCTGGGCTGGCCGGTGCCGGCGGTGGTGGCGGCGACGCTGCTCTGCGGTGCCCTGCTCGGCGCCGTCAACGGCGTGCTGATCGGATACTTGAGGCTGCGCGCTTTCATCACCACGCTGATCACCCTGATCATCTACCGCTCGGCCTATGATCTGCTGATCCAGCGTTACTCCAACGCGATCGCGTCGGCCTTCCCCGACATCCCGTCCTGGGATTTCATCGGTGGCGGCAGCGTGTTCGGCATTCCGACCGTGGCGCTTGTCTACATCGTCATCGCCATCTTCGGTCACATCTTCATGACGCGGCTCCGCCCGGGCTGGCATATCACCGCGATCGGCGGCTCGCGCCGTTCGGCGTACAACTCGGGCATTCCCGTTCGCCGTACGATCGCACTCTGCTACGTCGCCAGCGGCGTGCTAACCAGCATCGGTGCGCTGTTCTTCGCATCCCGCCTCGGCACCGTCGGCGGCGATATCGGCGTCGGGCTCGAAGTGATCGTGCTGACGGCGACCGTGCTCGGCGGCATCACACTCGGCGGCGGCAAGGGCTCGGTCGCCAAATCGGCGGTCGGCGTGCTGATCGTGCTGCTGATCACCAACGGCCTGACCACCATGAACGCGCGCGGCGGCGTCAACCGGATGGCGCTCGCCGGCATCCTGCTCGTCGCTGCCATGGTCGATATCCGCTGGCAGAAGAACCGGACGCGCATCATCAGCAAGGTCTACGTCGCGCCGACCTACCATTCGTTGCCGCCGCCTCCGCCGACCGAGATCGGACAAGGCGGCCCGTTCGAGCAGAACGACAAGCTGCGCAATGTCGAGGCGATCGGCCTCGGCCGCATCGAGGCGCCGGAGGATGTCATCCTCGATCGCCACGACAACCTCTATGCCGGCTCGCGCCATGGCGACATCATGCGCTTCCTGGCGCCCGACTATCAGAAGATGGAGGTCTTCGCCCATATCGGCGGCCAGCCGCTCGGCATGGCCTTCGACCGGCGGGACAATCTCTACGTCTGCATCGGCGGCATGGGGCTCTACCGGATCAAGCCCGACGGCACGGTCGAAAAGGCGACCGACGAGACCAATCGCAGCATGCGCTCGGTCAACGACGACAGCCGCCTCCGGCTCGCCGACGATCTCGACATCACCGACGACGGCCTGATCTTCTTTTCGGAAGCCACCGTGCGTTACGAGATGGACGAGTGGCCGATCGACGGCCTCGAGGCGCGCGGCAACGGCCGTATCATCTCCTACGACACCAAGACCGGCGTGACGCGCACGGAGCTGCGCGGCCTCAAATTCCCGAACGGCATCTGCGTCGCCAGCGACGGCCAGTCGATCCTGTTCGCCGAAACCTTCGGCTGCTCGATCAAGCGCTACTATTTCGCGGGACCGAAGAAGGGCAAGGTCGAGATCGTCATGGACAATCTGCCGGGCTACCCCGACAACATCAATCTCGCTTCGGACGGTAATTACTGGCTGGCGCTGGTCGGCATGCGCAGCCCCTCGCTCGACCTTGCCTGGAAGATGCCGGGCTTCCGGCGCCGCATGGGCAAGCGCGTGCCCGTGGACGAATGGCTGTTCCCCAACATCAACACCGGCTGCGTGGTCAAATTCAACGAGCAGGGCAGGATCCTCGAATCGTTCTGGGACCTGCACGGCGAGAACCATCCGATGATCACCTCGATGCGCGAGCATCGCGGCTATCTCTATCTCGGCGGCATCCTCAACAACCGGATCGGCCGCTACAAGCTCGACAACGCCGATCCGAACTTCGTCCAGTATGACAAGCGGTGGGGGAAGCAGTCGTGATCGCAGCCGTCAGGGAATTCGCCAACCGATTTCTCGGCCGCGGCGACGCTACCATCACCGTGCCGTCCTTCGACGGCGCTTTGAAGCCCAACCAGAAGCTGGAATCCGCCGAGACCTTGCTGACATGCGAGGCTCCCGAAGACCTCGCCACCGATGGAAGCAATCTCTTCATCGCGGACGGACAGCGGCTGATGCGTCTCGACGGCAGCGCGGCGTCGGAAGTCCGCAGCTTCGCGCGGCCGATCTCGGCGCTGTGTGCCCTCCCCGGCGGCGGCCTTGCCGTGGCGCTCGGAGGACGCGAGGTGCGTCTTTACGCAGACCCCTCTGCCGAGCAGCCCAACGTGACATTCGCGGATGCTGCCTTCAATGCAGTCAACGCACTGGCGCTGGCGAGTGACAACACGCTCATCGCAACGGACGGCTCGGCGACCTGCGGCGTCGACGACTGGGCGCGCGACCTGATGGAGCTCAACCGGAGCGGCCGGGTGTTCAGGCTCGATCCCGCCAGCAAGAGCGTGACAATTCTGGCCCAAGGACTCGGCCATGCCTTCGGTGCCTGCGCACATGGCAATGGCGTGCTGGTCAGCGAGAGCTGGCGCCATCGTCTCATGCTGGAGGCGCCGGGCACATCGCCGCGGGCCGTGCTCGGTCACCTGCCGGTCTATCCGTCACGGCTGTCGAAGGCTTCCGGCGGCGGTTACTGGCTCACCGCCTTCACCGCGCGCACCCAGCTGATCGAATTCGTGCTGCGCGAGCCGGCTTACCGCCGCCGCATGATGGCCGAGATTGATCCCGCTTACTGGGTCGCACCGCGCCTGCGGTCGGGCTTCTCGTTCAAGGAGCCGATGCAGGGCGCGCACATCAAGACCATGGGCGTGATCAAGCCGTGGGCGCCGCCGCGCTCCTACGGCCTCGTCATTCGCCTGAACGCCGAAGGCCAGCCGCTTTATTCGCTGCACAGCCGGGTCGACGGCGTCAATCACGGCGTCGTTGCGGCGATCGAGATGGGCCGCGATCTCATTCTGATCGCGAAAGGACCTGGCCGCGTACTGCGACTGCCACTCGATGGCCTTGCCGAGGAGTTTTGCTCATGAGCGACGTCATGCTCTCGCTACGCAAGGCGACAAAGCTCTACGCCGGCGTGCCCGCCATCGACGGGGTCGACTTCGACCTCCGCCGCGGTGAAATCCACGCGCTGGTCGGCGAGAACGGTGCGGGCAAGTCCACCCTGACCAAGGTGATGGCGGGCGTGGTGACGCTGACCTCGGGCACCATGACAATCGACGGCGCCGACGTCGCACCAAGAACGCCGCTTGAGGCGCGCAACCTCGGCATCGCCATGGTGTTCCAGGAGAACAGCCTGGTGCCGACCATGACGGTGGCACAGAATCTATTTCTCGGGCAGGAGAAGTTCTACAACCGCCTGCGCGGCATCTACATCGCCGCGCAGCAGTTTCTGCAATCGCTCAATTTCGACGTCACGCCGACCGCCACCGTAAGCGGCCTCGGCGCGGCCAAGAAGCAGATGGTCGAGATCGCGCGCGCGGTCCTGCACCGCGCCAAGGTGATCATCTTCGATGAGCCGACCGCATCGCTGACGCCGGAGGAGAAGAAGTACTTCTTCGACCTGGTCCGCGATCTCAGGAAGCGCGGCGTCTCGATCGTCTTCATCTCGCACGCCCTGGAGGAGGCCCTGTTGCTGGCCGACCGCATCACGGTGCTGCGCGACGGCAAGCACGTCGTGACGGACGACGCGGCCAAATTCGACCGTGCCGCCATCGTGCAGGCCATGGTCGGGCGCGACCTCTCCAACACGCTCTACGGCGCGCGGAAGGGCACCGTGCGGCCGGCCGGCGCGCGCGTACTCACGGTCCAGAATCTGAAGATGGCGCCGATGGTGAAGAACAATTCGCTGTCGGTCTTCGCGGGACAGATCACCGGCGTGTTCGGCCTCGTCGGCGCGGGCCGCACCGAGACGTTCAAGATCGTCTCCGGCGTGCTCAAGCGCGACTTCTTCCACGGCGGCGAGATTCTGCTGCACGACAAGCCGGTACGCTACCGGGTGCCGGCGCCGGCGGTGAAGGCCGGCATTGCCTATGTCACCGAGGACCGCAAGGTCGAGGGCTTCTTTGAGACGTCCTCGATCGCGCGCAACATCTATCTCGGCCTGCTGTCGAAGTTTCCGAGAGGACGCATGCTGCTGTCGCGGCGGGAGACCGATACGGTGGGAAAGAGCTGGATCGAGAAACTCAGGGTGCGCGCCATCGGCGACCAGGCCAAGGTGGTCGAGCTTTCCGGCGGCAATCAGCAGAAGGTCGTGATTGCCAAGTCGCTGGTGCAGGAGCCGGACCTGATCATCTTCGACGAGCCGACCCGGGGCGTCGACGTCGGTGCCATCGTGGAAATCCACGAGCTGATCAACCAGCTCGCCGACGAGGGCAAGGCGGTCGTGGTCATCTCGTCCTATCTGCCGGAGATCATGGCGCTCTCCGACCGCATCCTGGTCTCGCGTCAGGGCAAGGTCGTGGAGGAATTCTCTGCGCTCGACGCGACGGAGGAGAGGATCATGTATGCCGCGATTCATTAGCACGGCAGCGGCCTGCCCCATCAAGAATGGCGAAAACAACCCCATGCACAGTAGAGGCGATCTCGTAAATCACTGATCTGCCTACGAAATCCAAACGTCGCGTCGGGCAAGAAAAGCGGCCCGGCGGAACGATCGCACGACCATGTGGGACGCGGTCAGGTGAGTTCGCCGCCTCTCGCCAGCATCTCGTTCAGCATCGCCTCGGCCTTGTGCTGAAGCGGCCGGGCGCCGCTCTCGGAGGCGATCGCGATGCTGGCACGCAGGGCCGCGCGAATGGCCGCCTTGCTGTCGGCGTCGGAGGGCGGCGTCACCATGGCTTCGCCGAACAGGGCTTCGGCCTCGAGGCCCGAAAACCCCTGCTGCCGCGCCGTGTTGCGTGCCTCGCGCAGCATGTTCCGCGCGGCCCTGATGTCGCCGAGATGGTGGGTGGCGAGCGCCAAATAGATCGAGCTGCGCAGCACCGCCGAGGTATAGCCGACCGCCTTCGCCTCCTCCCGCGCTTCCGTCAGCATGCCCCGCGCCCGGTCGAACAGGCCCTGCTCCAGATAGGCGATGCCGAGATGGCAGGCCAGCACCGGCACGAACAGGCGGATGCCGTGCTTCTGCGCGAGGACAAAACCGGCTTCGAGAACGGCGGCAGCCGCCGCCGGCTCGTTGCGGCCGAGCTCGAGCCAGCCGCCGCTATAGGCGGCGGCGACGCGGTCGTAGGGGCGGCCCGTCTCCTCCGCGATCGCAGCCGCCTGTTGCTGGAGCTGCTCGGCGACGTCGAACTCGCCCATCACGATGTGGGTGAAGCTCTTCATCATGCAGCAGAGCAGAAGTGTGTATTTCGGGGGCGTGCCGATCGGCGGACAGGCATCCGGCCCCTGCAATTGGGTACGGACTCGCGCAAAGGCCCGCTCGGCCTCTTGATAACGCCCGGCAAGAAAATACGCTTGTCCGAGCCCATATTCGGCGGCATTCAGCCACCCCACATTGCCCCATTCCTTGGCAAGGACGATAACGTCCTCGCTGATCGCAACCGCTTCGACAGGCGTACCGTAGAAGTTTTGGGCGGCAGCCGAGACCGTCATCGCGGCGACCTTACGCTCGATATCGTCGATCGCGTTGGCGCGCCGCTCGGCCTCCTTTCCGTGATCCAGCCAATCGGACACCTGACCGGATGCCATGAACGCCAGGCGTGCCTCCAGCCGGAGGTCGATGGCACTTGCCTCCCGCGAACGCGTCAGATCCGTCTTGTCCAGAGAATTCATCGCGATCACGAAATAGTTGGCGGCATCGGCAAACGCTGACCGCGCTAGGCATTTTCGCGCAGCACCCCTGCCGTGGTGAAACGCCTTCTGCCAATCCTTTGCCCGCGTGGCGTGATAGCAGAGGGTGTCCGCACCATCGGCCCATGCCTCATCGGTCTCCAGAGCCGCGAGAATGCCGGCATGTATCGCTTCGCGCGCTTTTTCGACCATCGAATCATAGGTCACCTGCCGGACCATTTCGTGCCGAAACTCGAATGAGTCCTCCAACTCGCTGTCGATCCTGACAAGCAACTCGGCTCGATCAAGCGCGGCCAGGCACCTCTGCAAGTCCTCCTCCGGGAGTGCTGCCACTCTCCGCAGCATGACTTGGCTCGCCCGACGTCCAATTGCGGCGGCAATCTGGAGAAGCGACCGCTCTTGCCGTGACACGCGATCCAGCCGCGCCGCGATCACGCCCTGAATGCTGCTGGGGATACCGAGCTCGTCAACGGAACGCGCGAGGGAAAGGTCTCCCCATTGGCCGCGAAGCGTGCCGCTGTCCTTTAGGCTGCGGCAGACTTCCTCGATGAACAACGGGATATTGGCCGTATGCGAGATGATGCGATTCTTCAGGTCCGCATTCGTCGTGGAGGGACCAAGCATCTCCGCGAGCATGGCCCGTCCCGATTCGTCATCGAGAGGCTGCATCGCCACGATTTCCGCGTGGCATCGCGCGATCCACACCGGCGTTCCGTTGGGCCGCGTCGTCAGCAACACGAGCAGATCGGGGCATTGCAGCGCCGAGAGGGTGGCAATAACGCTATCGCTGGCCCGGTCGACCCAGTGCAGGTCCTCGATCAAAAGGACCGTGCGCTGGCGACGGGCGACGCTCTCGACGATCGCGCAGCTGGCATCCGAAATCGCGCGACCGCGCGCGTGAGGCTCCAATTCGTCCCATTGCGGATCGGAAACCGGCCGGTCCAGGACCGCGGCGATAGCCAGCTGCTGCACTAGCGGCAACGCATCTCTGGGATCGTCCGTTCTGGTCTGATCCCGCGCAGCTGCATCAAGGACCGACAGCAACAGGCGCTTGAGCGCGCTGTAGGGCGCGCCCTGCAGATTCGGGCTGCACTCCGTGTCGATCAGCCGCCAGCCGCCGGCCCGGAGGTCCTGCACAAACTCGTGGGCAAGGCGAGACTTTCCAATGCCGGCGTCGCCCATCAGCAGAACCGTTTGCCGGCTTGCGGCAACTCTTTCCGCAGCGCGCCACAGCAGCGCCCGCTCCGTCGTGCGATCGACAAACCGGGAGACGCTGCGCGCGCGCCGAACCCGCCAGCTGGAAAGATCGCTGGCGCCCAGAAGCCGGTAAACAGGAAGCGGCTCATTGAACCCGCGCAGCGCCTTGCGACCAAGAAAGTCGAAACGAACGTGCCCCTCTGCAAGCTTCTGGCAGGCCTCGGAAACGTAGATCTGATTCGCCTCCGCCGCCGACTCCAGCCGGGCGGCCAGATGCTGGGCGGCCCCGCCGATCTCGTAGACCTTGGAAAATTCGCTGGCGACCATGTAGGCCACGACATGGCCCGAGTGGAGGCCAACCCGGACCTGAAGTCCGGGGTCCCCCAGACCTACGACGCGCCGGACCAGCTCTATCGCCGCGTGGCAGGCGAGCGGAGCGTGATTGTCGTCGGCGATCGGCGCACCGAATACAGCGGCGAGCCCGTCCCCTAGCTCCTTGCTGACGATGCCACCGAACTGGCGCACCGCGCCCCGCATGGCGGCAAGTGCTGGTTCAAGCCGCGAGACGGCCTCTTCCGGCTCGAGCTCGGCGACCAGGCCCGTCGAATCGATCACATCGGCGCGAAGAATGGTGACGAACCGGCGCTCGCTCTCCGGGTCTGCTTGCCGGTTTACGGCGGCACCGCATTTCGGACATCGACCATCATCCGGATCGATCGTCGACTGACACGTCAAACAGTGCATCCGAGTGCCTTCAATGTCTCAGGAAGACGGCAGACCATCCCCAGCGGGCGAACAGAGTAGCAGTCGAAGACGTCTTCGCAATGAGCTCTCCGAGCGATGCGACTCTGCCGGCTTGCTGGACGAAGCACAGCCCACGATGATACTTAGCCATGGTCGATCAGTCATGAAGCATGAGGTTTCGCTGCGCCAGGGCACCGCTGGGGCGGCAATGGTTATTTTTCGGAGCGGCGCAGTCACAACAGGAATGGGGCGATGGGCACTAAGACCTACAACGGCAAGCAGTTCAGAGAGTTGATGAACCGCAACTACTACCCTCTGGCGAACATGAAAAAAAGCGTGGCCAAGCTCAAGGCATCGGAGGACATCGACCTGCCGACCCTGGAATACGGCCAGTACCACCTGATTCTGACACCGGCCTCGAACTGGCCTGAGGGCAGCGCCAAGTACTGGCACAAGGAGAAGGGCCGTGCTCGTCTCGATCTCAGCACTCAGCCCAACACGGTCCCGCTGTCCAGAGACGAGCCGGGCGTCATTCCCCTGACACGATGCGACCTGCTCGATGCTTGCGTCCGGAAATGTTTCAACTCCGAACCGCCAATCCCGATGAAGACCAACATCATCGTCCACGCGCCGAGCGATGCCTATGCCCACCGGCACGAGATCCGGCTGGAGTGGGAGTACAAGAAGGGCTCGGACAAGCCGACGCTGCTCCATCTGACGATGGTCTGCCCGCACAGGGGCTGATCCTCAAAGGGCATTGCGCTTCGTTCAAGAAGGTCATCGGCGCCCGCACGCGACAGCCGCGCGGGCGCATTGCTGCCGACTGATCGCCTCTAGCGGCATTGTCCAAAGGAAGCCATTGGTCCCGCATTGCAATCTGCTATATCTAGCGCAAGAGACAACGGACACTGCTGTCAAACCTATGCCTTTCGACGCCTGAGTTCTGAGAGTCCTCATTGCATCACCGTCCGATCGGCCCGAAGAACAACACGCCGCGGCGGTCACATGAGCACCAACGAACCGGACCTTCTGAACGATCTCATCCAGCCGGCGCGGCTGACCTCGGTGGTCGATGTCGGGGCCAATCCGATTGATGGTGAGCCGCCCTACAAGGCGATGCTGCAACGAAGACTTTGCACCGTCGTTGGGTTTGAACCGCAGGACGAGGCGCTCGCCGCCCTCAATGCCCGCAAGAGCGACCTGGAGAGCTACTATCACTACGTCGTCGGAAACGGGCACAAGGCAAAGCTGCGTCTCTGTCGAATGCCGGGAATGACAAGCCTGCTGCTCCCGGATCAGAATGCGCTGTCGCATTTCGCGAAATTCGCCGAATGGGGCAGCGTGGTCAGTGAACATCCGGTCCAGACCCACAGGCTCGACGATATCGCCGAAATCCAGGATCTGGATTTCCTGAAAATCGACGTTCAGGGCTCCGAGCTGGCCGTGTTCGGAAGCGGGCGGCGAAAGCTGAAGCAGGCGGTCGTCATCCAGACCGAGGTCTCGTTTCTCTGCCTCTACAAGGACCAGCCGACATTCGGCGATATCGATGTCGAATTGCGCAAGCAGGGATTCGTTCCCCACGCCTTTGCAGCGATCAATCGGCGCATGATCGCGCCCTTGAGCGATCCGTCAAACCCCTATGCGGCCATGAACCAGTTGCTGGAGGCGGACATCGTCTATGTGCGAAACTTCATGCGGCCAGCCGACATGACGGTCGACCAACTGAAACACCTCGCAATGATTGCTCATCATTGCTACGGCTCTTTCGACCTTGCTGCGAACTGCGTTCACCACCTGGTTGCGCGCAAGGCGATCCCTGATAAGTCGATCCACGAATATCTGGCGTCCTTCCAGTCCGGCGCGGCCGGGTCAGAACCGCGAAGCGCTGTCTGATTTCGGTGACGGTGCACTTCGTTGCGCATGATCAAACGTCGAGCGCGAGCAGACGTCGCGGTTGCCACGAGGCTTTTCCCGACCGGCCAGCTTCGGCCGGTTCGCCGACGCACCGTCAAGCTGCCGGAGTGGGCCGCACTGACCGAAGACTCGTCCTGATCTGAGACGGTCGGCGTCCCCCAAAACAAAAATGGCCCGCTTCTCGCGGGCCATTTTCGTATCGGATCCGGTAAAATCCAAATTTGGTTGCGGGGATAGGATTTGAACCTATGACCTTCAGGTTATGAGCCTGACGAGCTACCGGGCTGCTCCACCCCGCGTTAAACACTTGCTTTGCCTTTGCCAAAAGGCCGGGGACGGTGGATTGAGGGCCGCGCTGTTCGCGTGGCTTGCTTCATCCGTCCCAAAGGCTTCCTTGGAAGGCAAACCCGGGGCAAAGCCCGTCGGGTGCGGGGCGTATGTATCAAGGCGGGCCGCCTTTGGAAAGGGCCGCGGGAACGTTTTTTTCGACTTTATGACAGGCGGCTGGACCGATTTCAGGACCGTTTGGCATGCACTTGCCAGAAGTTCCACAAAGAGCCAGCTTGGCCGCAACAAAATCAGGGGGGCTGCCCCCATTTAGGGAGGACCGCCATGGACCGTACCTTGGACCGTGCGTTGGACCACGCCTTGGATCACACTTTGGACCAATCCCTGACCAGCACCCCGCTGCGGGCCCTCGAGGACGCCTTACATGCCATGGTCGCGCGGTCGCGGGCCGAGCCGGCGCCTGATTGCGCCCAGCGGCTCGACCGGCTGGCGCGGCTGCGCGCCGTGGTCGCCGACAACGAGGAGCGCTTCCGACAGGCGATCTCGGCCGATTTCGGCCATCGCTCGGCGGTCGAGACCACCATCGCCGAAACCATGCTGCTGTTCTCGGAGATCCGGCATGCCACCAAGCACCTGAAGAGCTGGATGGCGCCGCAGCGCGTCGCCACCGCGCTGCAATTCCTGCCCGCGCGCAACCGCTTGATGCCGCAGCCGCTCGGCGTCGTCGGCATCATCGCGCCCTGGAATTATCCGCTCCAGCTCACGCTCGCGCCCGCGATCGGCGCCATCGCCGCCGGCAACCGCGTCATCATCAAGCCGAGCGAGTTGGTCCCCCATTTCTCGGCGCTGCTGAAGGAGACGGTCGCGCAGAGATTCGATGCAACAGAGCTACTTGTCGCCGGTGTCGAGGACGAGGTCGCCAAGGGTTTTGCGAGCCTGCCGTTCGATCATCTCGTCTTCACCGGCTCGACGCGGGTCGGGCGGCTGGTCGCAGAAGCCGCAGGGCGTAATCTCACGCCTGTTACGCTCGAGCTCGGCGGAAAATCGCCCGCGATCATCGACGCCTCGGCCGATCTCGACGAGGCGGCCGAGCGCATCGCCTACGGAAAGCTGCTCAATGCGGGACAGACCTGCATCGCGCCGGACTATGTGCTGGTGCCGGAGCATGTGGTGCAATCCTTTGCCGAGAAGGTGCGCGCGCAGATGCGGCGCATGTTCGGCACCGATCCCGCCAACAAGGACTACACCTCCGTCATCTCCGACCGACACTATGCGCGGCTAGAAGGCCTGGTCGCGGATGCGGCCCGGCGCGGCGCAAAAATCCTGCAACCGGCAAAGCCTGACGATCCCAACTGGAAGGCACACCGCAAATTCCCGCCGACGCTGATCGCCGGTGCGACCGAGGCGATGACGGTGATGCAGGAGGAGATTTTTGGGCCCGTGCTGCCGGTGCTCGGCTATCGCCAACTGTCGGAGGCGATCGCCTTCGTCAATGCCCGCGACCGGCCGCTGGCGCTGTACTGGTTCGGCAAGGACCGCACCGCGCGCGACGAGGTGCTGTCGCGCACCATCTCCGGCGGCGTCACGATCAACGACTGCCTGTTCCACTTCACGCAAATCAACCAGCCGATGGGCGGCGTCGGCGCCTCCGGCACCGGCGCCTATCACGGCGAATGGGGTTTTCGGACGTTCAGCAAGCTGAAGCCGGTGTTCTATCGCTCCAAGTTCAACCGCCTCGCCGATCTCTACCCGCCCTATGGCGGCAAGATCGCGCGGCTGGAGAAGTTGATGCGGTTCATGTCGTAGGGGGCGACTAACGCCGTCGTTGCGAGCGCAGCGAAGCAATCCAGGCTGCCACCGCGGAGGGATGCTGGATTGCTTCGCTGCGCTCGCAATGACGACAAGAAAAATGCCAGGGGGACATCAGTGACTGACACATTCGATTTCATCGTCGTGGGCGCGGGCTCCGGCGGCTGCACGGTGGCGGGGCGACTGTCGGAGGATGCGGGGACATCCGTCGCACTGCTCGATGCCGGCGGCGTTTGCGACAATTGGGTCGTGACCACACCGGGCGCGCTGGTGCTGATGGTCGCCGGCAACGTCAACAACTGGGCCTTCAACACCGTGCCGCAGAAGGGGCTGAACGGCCGCATCGGCTATCAGCCGCGCGGCAAGGGTCTCGGCGGCTCATCCGCGATCAACGCCATGGTCTATATCCGTGGCCACCGCGCCGACTACGATCACTGGGCTTTTCTCGGCAATGCCGGCTGGTCCTACGCCGACGTGTTGCCCTATTTCAAGCGGTCCGAGAACAATGCCGATTTCGACGGCGAATATCACGGCAAGGGCGGACCGCTCGCGGTAAACAAGCTTCGCTCCGGCAATCCGGTGCAGCAGATCTTTTTGCAGGCGGCGCAGGAAGCGCAGTTCGGCATCCGCGAGGATTTCAACACTGAAGACCATGAAGGCCTCGGCATCTACCAGGTGACGCAGAAGAACGGCGAGCGCTGGAGCGCGGCGCGCGCCTATGTCCATCCACACATGGGCAAGCGGGCGAATTTGCGCGTCGAGACGCAAGCGCATGCGATGCGTATCCTGTTCGAGGGCCGGCGCGCGGTGGGCGTCGAATATCGTCAGGGCAAGGAGGTGAAGCGGCTTCACGCGCGGCGCGAGGTGATCCTGGCTGCCGGCGCATTCCAGTCGCCGCAGCTCCTGATGCTGTCGGGCATTGGCGATGCCGCGGCGCTTCGCACGCACGGCATTGCAAGCGTGCATCATCTGCCGGGCGTCGGACGGAATCTCCAGGACCATCCCGACTTCATCTTCGGCTACATGTCCGACAGTCCCTATTTCGCCGGCATCTCGCTCAAGGGCACGCCGCGGCTGATCCGCGCCATCCTGCAATATCGGCGCGAGCGCCGCGGCCCCCTTACCTCCAACTTCGCCGAATGCGGCGGCTTCCTGAAGACACGGCCCGATCTCGACATCCCCGACATCCAGCTGCATTTCGGCATGGCCATGGTCGACGACCACGGCCGCAAGCGCCATGGCGGCACCGGCTTTTCCTGCCACGTCTGCCTGCTCCGCCCGAAGAGCCGCGGCAGCGTCGCGCTCGCAAGCGGCGACGCGATGCAGGCGCCGCTGATCGACCCGAATTTCCTCGGCGAGGACGACGATCTCGAGACCATGGTCGCGGGCTTCAAGACCACGCGCCGCCTGATGGAGACGCCGGCGCTGCGCGCGCTTCAGACCCGGGATATGTTCACCGCCAACGTGCGCAGCGACGACGACATCCGCAGCGTGCTGCGCGAACGCGTCGACACGGTCTATCATCCCGTCGGCACCTGCAAGATGGGCACGGATGCGCTTGCCGTGGTCGATCCGACCTTGAAGGTGCATGGCATGGAGGGCCTGCGCGTCGTCGACGCCTCGATCATGCCGACACTGATCGGCGGCAACACCAATGCGCCGACCATCATGATCGGGGAAAAGGCGGCGGACATGATCAGGGGGGAAATGCGGGCGAGTTAGACGGCGCTGCCGCGTCATCCTC
The DNA here is from genome assembly GCF_024199845.1 of Bradyrhizobium sp. CCGB12. Lineage (NCBI taxonomy): Bacteria > Pseudomonadati > Pseudomonadota > Alphaproteobacteria > Hyphomicrobiales > Nitrobacteraceae > Bradyrhizobium > Bradyrhizobium sp. CCGB12. The sequence goes on from NZ_JANADO010000001.1 coordinate 6,470,796, forward strand.
CGCTGTCGTCCCGGCGAAGGCCGGGACCCATAACCCCAGAGAGAGGATGTGGAGCGAGCTGATAACTCCGAGTCTTCGCCAAATTACGTTTCGTGGTTATGGGTCCCGGCCTTCGCCGGGACGATGCCGGGGTAAATGGCGCCTTCCCAAACAATACAGCCCTACTCAATTCAGCAAGAAGCCGCCATCCACCGTCACCACGCCCCCCGTCATGTACCGCGACGCATTCGACGCCAGCAGCAGGATTGCGCCGTCGAGATCGGACTCGGCGCCGACACGGCGCTGCGGGATGCGCTTGGCCAGGCGCTCGCCTGCGGGCGTCGACCAGAAAGCGTGATTCATCTCGGTGTCGATATAGCCGGGCGCAAGCGCGTTGATGCGGATGTCCTGGCCCGCAAGCTCCAGCGCCATCGCCCTCGTCGCCTGGAGGATGCCGGCCTTGGAGATCGCGTAAGGCGAGACCGCCTTGAGCACGCCGGTGCCGAGCACGGAGGCGATGTTGACGATATTACCTGACCGCTTGCGCGCGATCATGCGTCGCGCCACTTCCGTCGCGAGGAAATAGGCGCCCTTGAGATTGGCGCCGATCACGGCGTCCCAGTCAGCCTCGGTCTGCTCGGTCGCGAGCTTCTCGATGGCGATTCCGGCATTGTTGATCAGCACCGTGACGGGGCCGAGCGCGGCTTCCGCGGCATCGACCGCCCCAGCGATCGAAGCGGTTTCGGTGACGTCGAGCGTGACGGCGGCGGCGCGGCCGCCCTTGCCGCGGATCTCTTCTTCCAGGCTCTTCAGCTTGTCGACCTGCCGCGCCGCGAGCGCGACGGATGCACCATGGGCCGCCAGCACCCGGGCAAATTGCCGCCCCAGCCCCTGGCTCGCGCCTGTCACAAGGATGGTTTCTTTACTGACGTCGAATAGGTCTGACATGGTGATTTCCCTGAGCTTCTGGAGCCAAAAATACAGACGATTTTAGCGACCTGAAACCGGAATGATCGGTTCGGCGTTCATTCGTTCCAGCGCGCAAATGTTCCCCTGAAGTGGCTCGTGCTCATGAACAGTTTCGATCTCGCGGTCTATTCGGCACTCGCCATCGCCGTCGGCCTCGGTTTCAGGACCGGCCTGCTCCGCAGCGCCATGACCATCCTCGCCTATCTCCTCGCCGCGCCAATGGCGGTGGGGCTGATGCCGCTGATCGCGCCACAGATCGCAGCCAATCCGAATTCGCCGCTGCTCCAGAACTGGATCTGGTTCTTCGCCATCTTCGTGGTGGTCGGCATGCTGCTCGGGCATATCGGCCGCATCGCACTGAACGACACCATCGGCGAGGCCGGCATCGGAGATCGGCTCGGCGGCGCCGCGCTTGGTGCCATCAGGGTTGGCCTCGTCGCCACCACGCTGGTGCTGGTGTTCGACCAGATCGTGCCGGCCAACCACCAGCCGCCCTTTCTCGCCGGCTCGCATCTGCGGCCGCTGTTCTCGACGATGGGACAGATGGGATTCAAGTCGCTGCCGCCGGAAGCCGCGGCCGCGATCGACCGCCTCAAGCAAGAGCGCCGCATCTGATCAGGCGGATTTGCATCGCCGCGCCGACGCGCATGCATTTTGACGCGGGCCCATCCCTTATCAGCGGCACCGATGTTGGCTAAAGTGGCCGCATCCAAAACCTGCCTGACATTACGGGAGTGAAACAGTGGATCTTGGGATCAAAGGTCGCCGCGCCATCGTCTGCGCATCCAGCAAGGGCCTCGGACGCGCCTGCGCCATCTCGCTGGCGGAGGCCGGCGTTCACGTCACGCTGACCGCACGCGGCGCCGAGGCCCTGAAGAAGACGGCCGACGAAATCCGAAAGGCCTATCCCGGCGTGACGGTCACCGAGATCGTCGGCGACATCACCACGCCGGCGGGCCGCGAGGCGGTGCTGAAGGCCTGCCCCGATCCCGACATCCTGATCAACAATGCCGGCGGCCCGCCGCCCGGCGATTTCCGCAACTGGACCCGCGACGACTGGATCAAGGCGATCGACGCCAACATGCTCACCCCGATCGAGCTGATCAAGTCGACGGTGGACGGCATGATGGCGCGCAAGTTCGGCCGCATCGTCAACATCACCTCGGCCGCAGTGAAGGCGCCGATCGACATCCTCGGCCTCTCCAACGGCGCACGCGCCGGCCTCACCGGCTTCATCGCCGGCCTGTCGCGCAAGACCGTGATCAACAACGTCACCATCAATGGCCTGTTGCCGGGCCCGTTCGAGACGGATCGTCTGACCGGCACCGCGAAGGCCGAGGCCGACAAGCGCGGCGTCACGGCGGAGCAGATCCTGACCGAACGCGCCAAGCTCAACCCGGCCGGGCGCTTCGGCCAGCCCGACGAGTTCGGCTATGCCTGCGCCTTCCTGTGCGGCGCCAAGGCCGGCTTCATCACCGGGCAGAACATCTTGCTGGATGGCGGGGCGTTCCCCGGCACGCTGTAAGAGACCCTCTTCCTCTCCCCGTTCTTACGGGGAGAGGGCTGGGGTGAGGGGCTCTCTCCGCAAGCACGGTGAGAGTTGGATTCGCTGAGACTCCTCCTCACCCGGCGCTTCGCGCCGACCTCTCCCCGCACGCGGGGCGAGGTAAGATCATCACCGCTGCTTCGTCGCTTCGTCCTCGTCCCGTTCGCTGGGATCGGAGGAATCGGCGGTGAGACGCTCAGTGGTCCAGTCGATGCCGAATTCATCGAGCCCGTCCGCCAGCAGATCGCCCAGCATGGGTTCGCCGAGCAGATAGTGCACCGTTTCACGGCGCGGGCTTTGATACTCCCCCCTCGCCTCCACGGCCCGGGCGCGCAGATCCTCCCAATCATCGATCGTGCCGTCGCCGCGGCCGAGCCAGGTCAGCGCAACGAGATCGATCTGCTCGTCCTCGTTCAACGCGATCATGAAGCTGCCGAGCTCGTGGACGACCGGATCGGAGCCGTCGTCCTCGAGGACGTCGACCGCATCGTCATCGCTCGGGTTCGAGCCGGAATCCGGATCGGAAGCCGCCTCCTTGACGTCGAATGAGCGTGCCTTCTCGATGATGAAGGCGACCTTCTCCGCGGAAATCGCAAGCTCTGGCATGGCTTCCTCTTCGGCTTGTGTCCGGTTCCCCGCGATAACGCCACATCACCTCAGATGATCCATTGCGCTTGATGGCGGAAATGCGCATGTTCCAACACAAGAGCAAGAACACGGGGGAAACGCCGGATGCAGTGGGCGCTCGGCAAGGTCAAGATCACGAAATTCGTCGAAATGGAGACGGTCGGCTCGACCCGCTTCATCCTGCCGGCAGCGACCAATGACGAGATCCGGAAGCTGCCCTGGCTGATCCCGCATTTCGCCACCGAAGAAGGCCGACTGAAAATGTCGATCCATTCGCTGGTGGTGGAGACGCCTTCGCGCCGGATCGTGGTCGACACCGGCCTTGGCAACGACAAGCAGGGCCGCGGCGTCCCGACCTGGAACAACCGCAGCACGCCGTTCCTGGAGACCATGATTGCGGCGGGTTTTCCCTCTGACAGCATCGACACCGTGCTGTGCACGCATCTTCATGTCGATCATGTCGGCTGGAATACGAAGCTGGTCGACGGCCGATGGGTGCCGACCTTCCCGAAGGCGCGCTATGTATTCGGAAAGACCGAATATGAGTACTGGCGCGATTATACGGCCGAGCCGGACAAGGTCGCGGTGTTCGACGATTCCGTGAGGCCGGTGGTCGATGCCGGCCAGGTCGAGCTGATCCCGAGCGATCACCGGCTCTGCGCGGAGATCAAGATGATCCCGACCCCAGGTCACAGCCCGGGGCATATGAGCGTCCTGATCGAATCCGATGGCGAGCAGGCACTTCTGACCGGCGACGTCGCCCATCATCCCTGCCAGATGGCGCATCTCGACTGGTGCTCGGTCGTCGATTCCGACCCGGCTCAATCGGCGGCAAGCCGGCACAAGGTGTTCTCGCGTTTCGCCGACACGCCGACGCTGGTGATCGGCGGTCATTTTTCGGCCGGACATATCAGGCGAGACGGGGATGCGTTCCGGTTTGTGGCGATGCAATGACGCTGTCGTAGGGTGGGTTAGCCGAAGGCGTAACCCGCCACCGGCGGTTTCCACAGAAGCAGAAGAGGCGGGTTACGCTCGGACTGCGCTTCGCGCAGCCGCGTGCTAACCCACCCTACGAGGGAAGGGCTGCAATGCGCCGCGCCATAGGCGGTTGAATTTCCCGCCGCCCTGTTCCATGAAGCTATTAACCGATCAGTCCATCCCAAGGGAGAAACGAGAATGAAGCTTGTTCGTTATGGCGAGAAGGGTGCGGAAAAGCCCGGCCTGATCGACAAATCCGGCCAATTGCGCGACCTGTCGGCGCATCTGAAGGACCTCACTGGCGACGCCTATTCGCCGGAATCCCTGAAGAAGCTGGCAGGCCTTGACCCCGCCTCGCTGCCCGCCGTTTCCGGCAAGCCGCGCTTCGGCGCCCCGGTCACCGGCATTTCGAAATTCGTCGCCATCGGCCTCAATTACAGCGACCACGCCAAGGAAACCGGCGCTGCGATCCCGACCGAGCCGATCATCTTCATGAAGGCGAACACCTCGCTGTCCGGCCCGAACGACGCGGTCGAGAAGCCGCGCGGCTCGACCAAGCTCGACTGGGAGGTCGAGATCGCCGCGATCATCGGCACCCGCGCCAAATATGTCTCGGAAGCCGATGCGTTGAACTACGTCGCCGGCTATTGCGTCTGCAACGACGTCTCCGAGCGCCACTTCCAGACCGAGCGCCTGGGCCAGTGGACCAAGGGCAAGTCGCACGACACGTTCGGCCCGGTCGGGCCGTGGCTCGCCACCAAGGACGAGATCAAGGACGTGCAGGACCTGTCGATGTGGCTCGACGTCAACGGCCAGCGCCGCCAGACCGGCTCGACCAAGACCATGATCTTCTCGATGGCCAAGTGCGTCTCCTATGTCTCGCAGTTCATGACGCTGCTGCCCGGCGACATCATCACCACCGGCACCCCGCCTGGCGTCGGCCTCGGCATGAAGCCGCCGACCTTCCTCAATGTCGGCGACGTCGTCGCGCTCGGCATCGAGGGTCTCGGCGAGCAACGCCAGGAGATCATCGCGGCGTAAGCTCGGACACGCCCGACTACACCACCGTCGTCATGCCCGGGCTTGTCCCGGGCATCCACGTCAGTCTAGCCTCGCGGAAGCGCGTGGATGGCCGGGTCAAGCCCGGCCATGACGGTGGAGACGCCGTTCGCACAAGATCGACCGCAGGACATTTCCGATGAAACTCACCTTCTCCCCCGCCTCGCCCTTTGCCCGCAAGGTGCGCATCGCCGCGATCGAGCTTGGGCTGATCGACAAGATCGAGCTGACGCCCGCAACCGTCGCGCCGGGCACGGCCAACGAGGACTATTCGCGCATCACGCCGCTGAAGAAGCTGCCGGTGCTGATCACCAATGACGGCGACGTCATCTTGGACTCCTACGTCATCGTCGAATACCTCAACGAGATGGCCGGCGGCAGCCTGATCCCGGGTTACGGTCCGCGGCGCTGGAAGGCCAAGACCAACCACTCGCTGATCAACGGCATGCTCGATTCCATGCTGCTGTGCCGCTACGAGAAGATGGTGCGGCCGCAGGGCCTGCAATGGCAGGCCTGGTCGGACGACCATTGGAACAGGGCCTGGACCGGCATGGCGCGCTTCGAGAACATGCCTGAGGTGCTGAACGGCCCGTTCGACATCTCGCAGATCGGCCTCGTTTGCGTGCTCGGCTATGCCGACTTCCGCTTCGCCGATTGCGGCTGGCGCAAGGCCTATCCGAAGCTCGACGCCTTCCACCAGAAGATGCTGGAGCGGCCCTCGGTGAAGATCTCGGTGCCGCCTGCTGCCTAGTTTGAGCATGATCTCCGCGCAAACGCGTTCCGCGTTTGTCGCGAGGAAAAGCCGCGCTAGCGCGGCCCTTCGGGTCCGGATCATGCTGTAAATCGCAGGAGTTCTCATGAGCCTCAAATACTCGGTCGGCGATCTCACCATCCATCGCGTCATCGAGCAGGAAGCTCCGTTCTTCCCGGCGCTGGAGTTCATTCCCGGACTGACCGCCGAGGTGCTAGACGAAAACCGGGCCTGGATGCGGCAGGCCAAGGCACTGGACGAGCAGGACACGCTGATCCTGTGCTTCCAGTCCTACGTTGTGAAGACGCCGCATCACACCATCCTGATCGACAGCTGCATCGGCAATGACAAGCCGCGGCCGCAGCGGCCGAAATGGCACATGAAGACCGACGATACCTATATGCGCGGTCTTGCCGCCGCCGGCGTCTCGGTGGACGACATCGACTTCGTGATGTGCACGCATCTGCATGTCGATCACGTCGGCTGGAACACGCGGCTGGAGAACGGCCGCTGGGTGCCGACCTTCCCCAAGGCGCGCTATGTCTTCGCCAAGCAGGAGTTCGACTACTGGTCCGAGCAGAACGCGAAGGCGGAAGTGCCGCCCTTCGCCGACAGCGTGCTGCCGGTGGTCGAGGCTAACAGGCACGAGCTCGTCGGCAATGATCATGAGATCGGCGATCACGTTCGCATCCTGCCGACGCCGGGCCACACGCCGGGCCATTCTGCCTTCACGTTCGGACGCGGCAAGGACGACGCGGTGTTCGCCGGCGACCTCATCCACTCGCCGTTGCAGGCGCTCTATCCCGAGCTGTCGATGAAATTCGACGTCGATCAGGCCACGGCGGCAAAAACACGCCGCAGCTTTCTGGAGCGTTATTGCGACACCGACACGCTGTGCTGCACGGCGCATTTCCCCTCGCCCTCGGTGGGGAAGATCAAGCGCAAGGGCAGCGGGTTCGTTTGCGCGGCGGTGTGAGTGAGACACGGCTCGGGCCGCGAACTCCCATCCTCCCCTGAAGGGGGAGGATCGGTTCGCATGCAGCGAAGCGGAATGCGAGCCGAGGTGGGGTGACGGTCTCTCCTCGTTGAACACTGCCCGTGTGGAAAGATCACCCCACCCCGCTCGCGCATCGCGCGATCGACCCTCCCCCTCCAGGGGAGGGTAAGGAGGAAACCAACAATGACCGATCTCCCCGACATCCCCCTGCCCGCCGGCATTCGCTCGCGCTACGTCGACGGCATCAACGGTTTGCGCGTGCATGTGCTGGAGGCCGGCTTCGAGACCAAGGGGCGCCCGTGCATCCTCCTGCTGCACGGCTTTCCCGAGCTCGCCTTCTCCTGGCGCAAGGTGATGCCAACACTCGCTGCTGCCGGCTATCACGTGATCGCGCCGGACCAGCGCGGCTACGGCCGCACCTCGGGATGGACCGCCGAATACGACGGCGATCTCACGCCCTTCTCGCTTCTCAACCTCGTCCGCGATGCGCTCGCCCTGGTGTCGGCGTTTGGTTACAAGCAGGTGGACCTAGCCGGACATGATTTCGGCAGCCCGGTCGCGGCGTGGTGCGCGCTGATCCGGCCCGATGTGTTTCGCTCGGTGACGCTGATGAGTACGCCGTTTGGCGGAGCGCCGGTGCTCCCCTTCGACACGGTCGACGGGCCGGCAAAACCTGCAGTCGAAGACCCCGTGCATCGCGAGCTCGCCGCGCTGCCGCGTCCGCGCAAACATTATCAATGGTACTATTCGACGCGCGCGGCCAATGCCGACATGCAGCAAGCGCCGCAGGGCCTGCATGATTTCCTGCGCGCCTATTACCACCACAAGAGCGCGGACTGGATCGACAACAAGCCTTGTCCGCTCAAATCGTGGTCGGCGGGCGAGCTCGCAAAGCTGCCGACCTACTACGTGATGGATGCCGGCGAGACCATGGCCGAGACGGTGGCAAAGGAGATGCCATCGCCCGCCGCAATCGCCGCCAACAAATGGCTGCCGGACAGCGACCTTGCCTATTACAGCGCCGAGTATGGCCGCACCGGCTTCCAGGGCGGCTTGCAATGGTATCGCTACGGCACGACGGGCATGCTCAACAACGAGATGCAGCTGTTCGCGGGCCGCAGCATCGACGTGCCCTCCTGCTTCATCTCGGGCAAGCAGGATTGGGGCACCTATCAGCGCCCCGGCGTGTTCGAGGCGATGCAGGGACGCGGCTGCACGAAGATGCTCGGCTGCCATCTCGTCGACGGCGCCGGCCATTGGGTGCAGCAGGAGCGGCCGGCGGACGTCAGCCGGCTGCTGCTGGACTTCCTCGCCAAGGCCCGCACCTGCTGATTTGACCGGGGAACCGCGACGCCCTATATAGTTTAGAATAATTCTAAACTAATGATCAGAGCCGTCGTGAAGAATTTTGCCGATCTGACCGAGCGCGAGGTGCTTGCGGTCGCGATCTCCTCCGAGGAGGAGGACAGCCGCATCTACATGTCCTTCGCCGAGGACTTGCGCGAGCGTTATCCGGACACGGCAAAAATCTTCGAGGAGATGGCCGAGGAGGAACGCGGCCACCGGCACCGCCTGCTCCAGCTCTATGAGGCGCGTTTCGGTGCGCATCTGCCGCCGATCCGCCGCGAGGATGTCAAAGGCTTTCTGCGCCGTCGTCCGATCTGGCTGACCAAGAACCTGCCGCTCGACACGATCCGCAAAGAGGTCGAGACCATGGAGCTCGAGGCCGAGCGCTTCTACGCGCGCGCCGCCGAGCAGGCCGAGGACGTCGGCGTGCGCCGCCTGCTCGGTGATCTCGCCGAGGAAGAGAAGCATCATGAGCATCGCGCCGTCGCGCTCACCGATGAGATCCTGAAGCCGGACGTCCGCGCCGAGGAAGACCGGACGCGGCGGCGCATGTTCGTGCTGCAATATGTGCAGCCGGGCCTCGCCGGCCTGATGGACGGATCGGTCTCGACGCTGGCGCCGCTGTTCGCCGCCGCCTTCGCCACCCACCAGAACTGGCAGACCTTTCTGGTGGGCCTTGCCGCCTCCATCGGCGCCGGCATCAGCATGGGCTTTGCGGAAGCGCTGTCCGACGACGGCTCGCTCACGGGGCGCGGATCGCCCTGGTTGCGCGGCCTCACCTGCGGCGCGATGACGACGCTTGGCGGCCTCGGCCACACCGCGCCCTATCTCGTGCCCGACAGCTGGGCCAACGCATTCTGGATCGCGACCGCGATCGCCTGCGTCGTCGTGTTCTTCGAACTCTGGGCGATCGCCTTCATCCGCTCGCGCTACATGGACACGCCGTTCCTGCAGGCCGTGTTCCAGATCGTGCTCGGAGGCGCCATCGTGCTGGCGGTGGGGATCGTGATCGGGGCAGCGTAGGCCTCTGCTGTCGTCCCGGCGAAGGCCGGGACCCATAACCACAGGGAGAAATTTGGCGGAGATTTTCGGTTAATGAGCGGCGGCAACTTGCACCACGCGCCCTCGATAGATCACGCGGTGATGGGGTGGACGGCCCCCTACGGCATCAGTGTGCCAGAATGAGGTTGTCACACACTCATTCACAGGAGCCGTCCGTGGGTCAGATTATCCGCATTGGAATGGATACGTCGAAGTATATTTTCCAGCTCCATGGCGTTGACGCCTCCGAGCAGGTCGTGTTGCGCAAGCGGCTCAGCCGCAAGGCGATGCTGGAGTTTTTTGCCAAGCTGCCGCCGACGGTGGTCGTGATCGAGGCTTGCGGGGCCGCCCACCACTTGGCACGCGAGCTCGGCCGGCTGGGACACACGTTCAAGCTGATTGCGCCGCAGCTGGTGAAGCCCTACGTGCCGCGCAACAAGAACGACGGGCGCGATGCGGAAGGGCTGTGCGAGGCGGCGAGCCGGCCGCGGATGCGGTATGTGGCGGTGAAGACGGCGGAGCAGCAGGCTGCACTGATGCTGCTGGGCGTCCGCGAGCAATTGGTCGCGCGTCGCACGCAACTCTCCAACACGATCCGCGGGCATGCGGCGGAGTTCGGTCTGATCGCGGCCAAGGGGCTGGACAAGCTCGCCGCGTTCCTGGCGGCGATCAGCCAGGACGAAGGCGTGCCGGCGCTGGCCCGCGAGCTGTTTGCGATGCTGGCTCGCCAATATGACCAGGTGCAGGTCGAGCTGAAGGCGGTCGAGGCCAAGCTGCTGGCCTGGCACCGGGCCGATGCCACGAGCCGGCGATTGGCGCAGATCCCGGGGATCGGTCCGGTCACGGCGGCGGCGCTGGTGATGAAGGCGCCCGACCCACACGCCTTCCGCTCGGGGCGGCTGTTCGCAGCCTGGCTCGGCCTGACGCCCAAGGACCATTCCACTGCGGGAAAGACCCGGCTCGGCAAGATCACCCGGGCAGGTGATGAGAGGCTACGTCAGCTGCTGGTGGTCGGGGCAACCTCGGTGGTGAAGATGGCCAAAACCCGAGATCGCGGGCCTCGCTGGCTGATCGAGCTGTTGAAGCGCAAGACGCCGAAGCTGGCCGCAGTGGCGCTGGCCAACAAGATGGCTCGCATCGCCTGGAAACTGATGACCACGGGGGAAAGCTACGATAGCGCGCGGATCGATGCCCAAATGGCCGTTGCCGCGTAGTTGAGAGATTCGGCCGGCCGGCGACTTAGTCCGCCGACCGAACCGGAGCTGCAGGAGCAGAGGAGATGGTGTGATCGGTCGACCCGAGACGCGAGCAAATCCGTGGGACCCATTGGCCGAGCAAGGTCGCAGCGGTGATTGGAACTCGTGTTGCGGAAACCATCTTGGCCAGCGGCTACAAAGCTGCATCAACAGGCCGCACATATGGATGCAAGCGATCCGATCAAACCTCACAAAGCTCTTGTGCCACGGGGGCCGTCCACATATGGGTCCCGGCCTACGCCGGGACGACGGCGGAAGGTTATCGCGTCGCGATCGCGCCCGCACATCAATCGCCATCAAACAGCCGTTGCGAGATTCGGGCAAACTGCGCATCATCCTCCGACGATAAGAACAGGAGAAGTGCCGTGGCCAAATCGCAATGGAGTTTCAAGAGCGCCGTCGAGCTGTCCGCGGCATTGAGCACGAAGAAGGTCTCCGCGGTCGAGCTCGCCCAGGACGCGATCGACCGCATCGGACGGCACGACGGCAAGATCAACGCGATCTGCGTGCGCGATTTCGATCGCGCGCTCGTTGCAGCGCGCGAGGCGGACGCGGCGCTGGCGCGCGGCGAAAGAAAGCCGCTGCTCGGCCTTCCCCTGACGGTGAAGGAATCCTTCAACGTCGCCGGCCTGCCCACGACCTGGGGCTGGACGCCGCAGAAGGATTTCAAGCCGGCGGAGGATGCGCTCGCAATCACCCGGGTGAAGAACGCCGGCGGCGTGATCCTCGGCAAGACCAACGTGCCCGAAGGACTGGCAGATTGGCAGAGCTACAACGAGATCTACGGCACGACGAACAATCCGTTCGATCTCGGCCGCACGCCCGGCGGCTCATCGGGCGGCTCGTCTGCGGCGCTCGCGGCCGGCTACGGACCGCTCTCGCTCGGCTCCGACATCGGCGGCTCGCTGCGGGTGCCCGCCTTCCATTGCGGGGTCTATGCCCACAAGCCGACCTACAATCTCTGCCCAACGCGCGGCCATACGCCACCGCCATTTCCGGCCATCCCGATGGAGCGCGACATGGCGGTGATCGGTCCGATGGCGCGGAGCGCGGCCGATCTGCCGCTGCTCCTCGAGGTGATGGCGGGCCCCGATCCGTTGGATCTCGGCATCGGATACAAGCTCGCGCTGCCGGAGGCGCGGCACAACGCGCTCAAAGATTTCCGCGTGCTGGTGATCGACAGCCACCCGTTGCTGCCTGCGAATGCCGACATTCGCAGTGCGATCGAAAAGCTGGCGGCACGATTGTCGGGCCTCGGCACGAACGTCGCGCGAGAGAGCCCGCTGTTTCCGGATTTCAGGGAAGCCTCGCGTCTCTACATGCGCATGCTGATGAGCTTTCTCGGCGCGTTCCTTCCGCCGGACATTCTCGCCGGCGCGCGTGCCGGGACGGCGCAGCTCTCGCCCGACGACAAGAGCCTTGCGGCCGAGCGGCTGCGCGGCATGACCTGCTCGCATCAGGCCTGGGTGTTCGACGAGGGCGCCCGCGGCGGGCTGCGCGCGCAATGGCGGCAATTGTTCCGAACATTCGACGCGGTGATCTGCCCGATCATGCCGACGGCGGCCTATCCGCATGATCATTCGCCGCAGCAGGAGGCGCGGCGGATCAATATCGACGGCAAGGACTTTGTCTATCCGGACCAGCTCGCCTGGCCCGGCATCGCCACGCTGACGGGCCTGCCGGCAACGGCCATCCCGCTCGGCCTGTCGAAGGACGGCCTGCCGGTCGGCGTGCAGATCATCGGCCCCTTCCTCGAGGACCGCACGCCGCTGAAGCTCGCCGAGCTGATCGAGCGCGAGCTCGGCGGATTCGTGCCGCCGAAGACGTTTGACGACTAGTATCGCCTCGTCATTGCGAGCGCAGCGAAGCAATCCAGACTGTCACCGCGGAAAGATTCTGGATTGCTTCGTCGCATGGGCTCCTCGCAATGACGGAGTAAACCAACTACGATCTCCAAAAGAGAGCGGAACGCCATGAGCCAAGACCTCGAACAACTCACCGCGCTCAACCGCGACTATGTCGCCTCGGTGCAGACCTGCGACGTCAAGCGTTTCGACCAGATCCTGGCGCCGGAGTTCTACTGCTCCAATCCCGACAAGACGCTGGTGGACCGCGCCGCCTTCCTGGAGCAGACGGCGCGGCCGATCGCGATCCGCAATTTACATGCGCACGACGTCATCATCCGCATCATGGGCGACTTCGCCATCATCCACGCGGCGACCAGCTACACCACGGCGGACGGTCAGCAGGCCACGGGGCGCTACACCGATTGCTGGGCGAAGAAAAACGGCAAGTGGCTCGCGGTGTCCGCGCACGTGTCGCGGTGAGGCGGCATGTAGCCCGGATGGAGCGCAGCGAAATCCGGGGCAGCCGATCCGCAACGAAGATCCCGGATTGCGCTGCGCTCCATCCGGGCTACGCCTTCCGTCAGCTATCGAACACGATCACGCTGCGCAGCGTCTTGCCGGCCTTCATGTTGGCAAAGCCCTCGTTGATCTCCGACAGCTTCAGCTTGGCCGAGATCCAGTCCTCCAGGTGCAGCCGGCCGCGCAGGTAGAAATCCACCAGGCGTGGCATGTCCACGCGGAAATGGTTGGAGCCCATCGAGGAGCCCTGGATCTTGCGCTCGCGCAGGAAATCGAAGCCGTGCAGCTCGATCTTCTGGCCGAACGGGATCATGCCGACGATGGTGGCGGTGCCTCCGGACGCCAGCATCCCGAACGCCTGCTCCGCGGTCTCCTTGCGGCCGAGCACCTCGAAGGAATGATGTACGCCGCCATTGGTGAGGTCGCGCACCTGCTTCACGACGTCGCCGTCGGCGGGATTGATGATATCCGTCGCCCCCAGCTTGGTCGCGAGCTGGAGCTTTGCCGGATTGGTGTCGATGGCGATGATGCGGCCGGCGCCGGCGATCTGCGCGCCGTTGATCGCGGCCATGCCGACGCCGCCGCAGCCGATCACCGCCACGGTCTCGCCGGCCGTTACCTTGGCCGTATTCACCACTGCACCGTAACCGGTGATGACACCGCAGCCGATCAGCGCGGCGAGATCGAGCGGCATTTCTTTCCGGATTTTGACGATCGCGTTCTCGTGCACCAGCATCTGCTCGGCAAAGGACGAGAGGTTGAGAAACTGATGCAGCTTCTCCGGCTTCGACCACTGCATCCGGTTGGAGGCGCCCGGCAGCATTTTGACCGTGGTATCGGTGCAGAGCACGGTGCGGCCCGTGGTGCAGTTGTCGCAGGTGCCGCAAAACACCGAGAGGCAAGTGACGACATGATCGCCCGGCTTGACGTAAGTGACGTCGGAGCCGACCTGCTCGACCACGCCGGCGGATTCGTGCCCAAGCACAGCGGGCAGCGGATGCGGATAGAGCCCTTCCATGAAGTGCAGGTCGGAATGGCAGAGGCCGGCAACCGCGGTGCGGATCAGGACCTCGCGCGGGCCCGGCTTCGGCAGGCTGACATCCTCGATGACGAGCGGCTGGTTGGCTTCATAGAGGACGGCGGCCTTCATCGAGCACTCCCTGGCGTGTTCTTGTTTGATCGTCGAGTGCAGCCTACGCTGCCAGAACCAGTTCGCCAACCTCGCTCATGCTGCCTGCGCGATCGCCGAGCAGCAGCGCGGCGATCTTCGTCTGCACGGCATTTTCCGTCAGCCGGAACGGATCGCTCGGCAGGACACGATGGTCGATCACGAGACGCGACAGCAGCAGCCGGCGCGCATCGCCGCGCATCTCGTGGATGCGGTGCGCTTCCCAGGCGAGCGCAACCGCGCCTGCGACGTGATAGAGCAGGCTGGTGGCGCGCCGCGCATCGGCCTCGTTGTCGGCCTTGCCTGCGACCTCGCGCGCAAAGCCGACCGCACGATCGGTGAGGCCGCGCAGATTGTCGCGCCAGGCCTGCGGCACGGAGGCGCTGTCGTCGAGCCGGGCATGCAGATCGGCCGCGAGCGCGGACTCGGCGCCGTGGCGGCCGACCGCGCGCCTGAGCGCGTCGATCGCCACGATGTTGCCGGTGCCTTCCCAGACCGAGCCGAGATGGGCATCGCGCAGCAGGCGGGCGGTGGCGAATTCCTCGATATAGCCGATGCCGCCGCGCATCTCGAGCGCATCGCCGCACACCTTCCGCGCATCGCGCGTGGCGCGGAATTTCAGCGTCGGGGTGAGGATGCGCAGCAGTGCCGCCGCGTCCTGGCTGCCGGCTTCGGCGCGGTCGAGCGCATCGGCGGTGAGGAAGCTCATCGACAGCGCCTGCTCGACCGGCAGCATGATCTTCAGCATCTGCCGACGGCCGAGCGGCAGGTCGATGATGCGACTTCCGAACACCACGCGGCTCTTCGCGACCGTCATCGCATCGTGATAGGCGCGGCGCATCAGCGCGGTGGACTTGACGCCGTTGGAAAGCCGCGACGAGTTCACCATCTCGGCCATCTGCACGAAGCCACGGTCGAGCTTGCCGACGGCATAGGCGATCGCGCCTTCGAACTTGATCTCGCCCGAGGCCATCGAGCGCGTGCCCAGCTTGTCCTTGAGACGCACGATCCGGTAGTGGTTCTGGGAACCATCGTCGAGGAAGCGCGGCATCAGGAACAGGCCGACCCCGCGCGTGCCGGGGCCGGCACCTTCAGGGCGCGCCAGCAGCATCACGACCTTGGCGTCCGCATTCGAGCAGAACCATTTCTCGCCGTAGAGGCGCCAATGCCCCTCCTCCTGCACAGCGCGCGTCGTCAGCGTGCCGACGTCGGAGCCGCCCTCCTTCTCGGTCATGAACTGGCCGCCCTGGGTCAGCTTGCTCATGTCCGTCTGCGTCAGACCGTCGAGATATTTGGCCTTCAATGCGTCGCTGCCGAAATTCGCCAGCAGTTTTGCGCAGCCGTCGGTGACGTTGATCGGACAACCCATGCCGAATTCGGTCTGGTTGAACAGGAAAGTGAAGGCGTGCTTGGCCACGACAGGATATTTGTCCGGCCAGCCCATGATGCCCTTGCGGAGCGAGAGCGCATGGATGCCGAACTCGCCGAACGCGGCCTTCTCCAGTTCGCGATAGGCCGGATGGTATTCGATCCACTGCACGTCGCGGCCGAACTTGTCGCGCTGGTGCAGAATGGGCGTGTGCCGATCGGCAAGCCGTGCGCATTCGTCGAGCGGGCCGCCGGCGAGTTCGCCTAGACGGTCGAGATGCGGCTCGATGTGACGGAACAGCGTATCCGGCAGATGGATGCGCAGGAGGTCCGTCAGCGCCGGATCGGCGCGGTAGAAATTCATGCCTGACGTGTCAGGTGCCAGCAGGCCGGACGGCTCGGCCGCGGCATTTTCTGGCTCCGCTGGGACCGGCTTGTGCATGATCGTCCTCTTCGATTCCGCCCGACGGCAATTCTTAACGCTTGTTTTGGCGCTTGCCGCTTGGGATGATGTCGATCATGCTCCAGAGGCGGACGTGCATAAAGCGGCAAATCGTCAGGGCGGCATGATCGCCGCGAGGGAGCAATTCGCTCTGCGGAATTGTGAACGCCCCGGCTGGTTGTTCGCGCGGACCATGCATAGATCAACGGCTCCCCGTTTCCGAGAGATCACGCCATGGAACACCCAAAATACAAGATCGCGCTCATCGTCGGCGCCGGCGAAGGATTGAGCGCGTCGCTGGCGCGGCTGTTTGCCGCCCAGAACATCCGCGTCGCCCTTGCCGCGCGCAAGATCGAAAAGGTCGGCGCACTCTGCACCGAGACCGGCGCGAAAGCCTATGCCTGCAACGCCACCGAGCCAGAGGAGGTCGAGCGGCTGTTTGGCCTCGTCGAGCGCGAGATCGGCACGCCCGACATCGTCGTCTACAATGCCAGCGGCCGCACGCGCGGACCATTCGTCGATCTCGTCCCGGCCGATGTTGCGCAGGCGATTGCGGTCAGCGCCTATGGCGGCTTCCTGGTGGCGCAGCAGGCGGCCAAGCGCATGCTGCCGAACAAGCACGGCGCGATCCTGTTCACCGGCGCCTCCGCCAGCGTCAAGGGCTATGCGCAGTCGGCCTCGTTCGCGATGGGCAAGTTCGCGCTGCGCGGGCTGGCGCAGAGCCTGGCGCGCGAATTGTCGCCGCAGGGCATCCATGTCGCGCATTTCGTCATCGACGGCGGTATCAAGAGCGCGGCGCGGACCGAGCCTGCAGACAAGCCGGATTCGATGCTCGACCCCGACGCGATCGCGCAGAGCTATTGGAGCGTTTTGCAGCAGCCGCGCAGCGCCTGGAGCTGGGAGCTGGAGCTGCGGCCCTGGGTGGAGACATTTTGAGGCGATAAGGCAACAACAACCGTCATTGCGAGCGAGGCGAAGCAATCCAGAGATGTCTCGGCGGAAACAGACTGGATTGCTTCGTCGCTTCGCTCCTCGCAATGACGATCGAGAGGGAGCGACATGACCACGGAAACCAGCATCGATACCGGCACGAACGAACTCCTCTGCGTCATCCGCAACCGCGTTGCCGTCATCACGCTGAACCGGCCTGAGGCACGCAACTCGCTGTCGGATGCGCTGACACCGGCGCTGCGGACCATGATCCGGAGCTGCGGCGAGAATCCCGGCGTCGGCGCGCTGCTGCTCACCGGCGCGGGCGAAGCGTTCTGCGCCGGCGGCAACGTCAAGGGCATGGGCGCGCATCGCGACCCGAAGAAGCTCGAAATGTCCTTCGACGACAAGGTCGCCGATCTCCAGGAGCGGCAGCGGCTGCTGACAGGCGCGCTGGTGTCGTTGCGCAAGCCGACCATCGCTGCTCTGCCCGGCCCCGCGGTCGGCGCGGGGCTTGCCATCGCCATGGCCTGCGACATCCGCATCGCCGCGCAATCGGCCTTTGTCGCCACCGGCTATGCCCGCATCGCGCTCAGCGGTGATTACGGCATCGCATGGCTGCTGACCCGGCTGGTCGGCACCGCGCGGGCGCGCGAATTGATGTTCACCGGCGATCGCATCGATGCTGTCAGGTGCGAGGCCATCGGCTTGGTCAACCGCGTCGTGCCGGATGACAAATTACAGACTGAGGCCTTCGCGCTGGCAAAGTCGCTCGCCGAAGGCCCGCGCCTCGCGCTGCGCTACATGAAGGACAATCTCGACGAAGCCGTGCTGTTCGACTTCGAAACCGCCCGCGACCACGAGGCCGAACGGCTGATCCGTCTCACCACCACCGCCGATCACAAGGAGGCCGTGCAGGCCTTCATCGAGAAGCGCAAGGCAGTGTTCACAGGGAAGTAGCAGCTCTCCAGCCTGAACAGGCTAATCATTCCATTTAGTAGGGACTCT
This sequence comes from Bradyrhizobium sp. CCGB12, assembly GCF_024199845.1. NCBI lineage: Bacteria > Pseudomonadati > Pseudomonadota > Alphaproteobacteria > Hyphomicrobiales > Nitrobacteraceae > Bradyrhizobium > Bradyrhizobium sp. CCGB12. Next base: position 6,488,628 of record NZ_JANADO010000001.1, read on the forward strand.
ATCTTCAGGAGGACTGAATGAACTGGTCTGAGGTCGTGCGGAAGGCCGTGATCATGGCGGAGATGACAGGATATATTACTTTTGATCAACTGAACGAGTTGATCCCACCCAAAATGGAACCTGAAGACGTCGAAGCGATACTGTCCGCTCTGAGCGACCGAGATATTCGGATTGCAGAGGAATAAGACCTGCACGGTTATGTCCGCCACTAGGCGCGATTGACGGCGTTCTTCGCAAAAAAATGCCCGGCGCTGGCTTGGCCAGGCCGGGCTTGCAGTGGTGTCAGGCCGAGGCTGAGGGGCTGTCGGCCTGACGGGAAAGCGCGGCGAGCCGCCAACTCGCACAGGGAATGTCTTTCGGTGCAACCGTGATCTCCTTGTCGAAGCGCACCAGCTTCCAATCGTCGGGATGATTGACGAAGGCGAAGCCGGATTTGCGCGCGAGCGAGATCATGGTTTCGTTGGAGCGCAGCGTGTCGCCGAAAATGTGCTCGGCGCCCAGCGCGGCGGCGCGGCATTCCAGGTTCTTGAGCAGCGCGGTCGCGATGCCATGGCCGTGCCAGCGGTCATCGACCGACAGCCCAAACTCGACCGTCGCGGTTTCCGCATGGAGCGCATAGCGCATTTCCGCCACGATGGTCTCGAAGCCGTCGACCATCATGGTCGCAGCGACCGTGAAGCGCTCGCGCTCACCGACCTCGAGGAACTCGTGCAGCAGCCCCTTTGGCAACTCGCTGATCGCGCCGAAGAAGCGGTTGTAGCGGGAGCGGGTCGAGAGCGAGCGGAAATAGTGCTGGAGCTCGTCGGTGTCGCGCGGCGCGACGAAGCGGACGGTGACGGGCTCACCCTGCCGGGTGCGCAGCGTATCCGAATATTGCGCGAGGTCTTCGAGGCGAAGGGTGCTCATGACACATGCCACGGAAAGAGGGACCGCCGGCGCCCCCACAGTCAGGCGGCGCCGGCCTGGCGGCCTATCAGGCCCGCCAGAAGGGTTTGTCGGCCTCATAGGCAATGTCACTCCACGACAACCCGACGTCCTGGAGATCCCGGGCGGTCCAGTTGGAGAGCTCGCGCCTGTTGCGGTAGCGCTCATGCCAGATGTGGAGGGTATCGCCGATCTGGTGGAGCAGACCTGGCGCATGATGATTTGTCATCGAATTCTGGGTCAAAGTAGACATCTTCAGCTCCTGGAGCTAACTTGTTCGCTAATATGTGCTTCCTATTGCGACGCGACAAACGACAATTTGTACCTTTTCGCATGAAATAACGTCATGTATCCTGCTGCCAAATGACTGCCAGATTGCCCTCCCTGAACGGATTGCGGGCGTTCGAGGCCGCCGCGCGCCATCTCAGCTTCACGCTGGCGGCGACTGAATTGAACGTGACCCAAACCGCGATCAGCCATCAGATCCGAAGGCTCGAGGAGGAGCTCGGCATCCGCCTGTTCGTCCGGCAGAACCGCGCGCTGGCGCTGACGCCGGAAGCGCGTGACTACCTCCCCGGCGTCCGCGCCGCCTTCAACGACCTCCGGCTCGCCACCGATCGCCTGCTGCGCAAGGACGACGACAAGGTGCTGACGGTCTCAACGCTGGCTTCGCTCGCCGCAAAATGGCTGCTGCCGCGGCTCGCCGATTTCCAGGAGCAGCATCCCGGCATCGATGTCCGCATCACGACATCGACGAGCCTGGTGGATTTCCAGCGCGACGACGTCGATGCCGCGGTCCGCTACGGCCGCGGCCAGTGGCCGGGCCTGCGTGCCGACTGGCTGATGGCGGACGAGCTGTTTCCGGTGTGCAGCCCTTCACTGTTGCGCGGCGACAAGCCGCTACGCCGGCCGGAGGATCTGAGAAACCATCCGCTGCTGCACACCTCCAACGCCAACAGCGACGATTGGCGGCTGTGGCTGACGGCGGCCGGCCTTCCCTCGGATATCGCAAGGCAGCCCGGCATCACCTTCGACATGATCTTCATGACCATCCAGGCCGCGATCGACGGCATCGGGGTTGCGATGGGGCGGACGTCCTACGTCCAGGACGACATTGCCAAGGGCCGCCTCGTGGTGCCCTTCAAGATCGCGCTGCCGGCGGATGCCGGCTTCTACCTGGTCTCGCCGGAAGGTCGCCGCGAGGCGCCAAAATTGGTCGCTTTCCGGGACTGGATGATCGTTGCAACGCAAAATAAAGCCTGAAAAATCATCAGCTTCCCCGGCAAAATCGGTTGACTCGCCCCGCCTCGCGCGGGAAGGGATAGGACAGATTGTCGCAGCATCAATCTGTCGCCTTGCCGTGAAAACGAGTTCCGGCCGGCCACGCCTTTCCAAGGGGAGAACGCCATGGCGGGATCAGCCGCATCAACCAATCCACCCGCGATCAAGTCGCGCATCGGCGCAATCCTGCGCGCGACGTCAGGCAATTTCCTCGAGCAGTTCGATTTCTTCCTGTTCGGCTTCTATGCCGCCGCGATCGGCAAGGCGTTCTTCCCCTCCACCAACGAGACCGCCTCGCTGCTCAACACCTTTGGTGTGTTCTGGCTCGGCGCCTTGATGCGCCCCGTGGGCGCAATCGTGCTGGGTGCCTACATCGACCGCATCGGCCGCCGCCAGGGCCTGATCGTGACGCTCGGCATCATGGCTTTCGGCACCGTCGTCATCGCGTTCTGCCCGAGCTACGCGACCATCGGCATCGCGGCACCGGTCATCGTCCTGATCGGCCGGCTGCTGCAAGGTTTCTCGGCGGGTGTCGAGCTCGGCGGCGTGTCGGTTTACCTTGCGGAAATCGCAACGCCCGGCAATCGCGGCTTCTACACCTCGTTCCAGTCGTCGAGCCAGCAGGTCGCGATCTTCGTGGCCTCGATCCTCGGCTTCATCCTCTCCGAGGTGATGCCGGCCGACACCGTGGCCGCCTGGGGCTGGCGCATTCCCTTCTTCGTGGGATGCCTGATCATTCCGCTGATCTTCCTCCTGCGGCGGACGCTCGAGGAGACGCCGGCCTTCCTCGCGATGAAAAGTCACCCGACGGCCAGCGAGGTGTTCGCCTCCGCGCTCGCCAACTGGCGCATCGTCATCCTCGGCATGATGATCGCGATCCTGACCACGACGACGTTCTATTTCGTCACCGTCTACACGCCGACCTTCGGCAAGACCGTGCTGAAACTGTCGACGCAGGACGCGCTGCTCGTGACCCTGCTGGTCGCGGTGAGCAACTTCATCTGGAATCCGGTCGGCGGCGCGCTGTCAGATCGCATCGGCCGCAAGCCGGTGCTGCTCGCCATCGCCGGCCTCGCCCTCGTCACCGCCTATCCGGCACTGCATTGGCTGGTGGCGGCGCCGACCTTCGGCAAGCTGCTCGCGGTCGAGATGATGTTCTCGTTCTATTTCGGCGTCTACAGTGGCACCATGCTCGGCGCGCTCGTCGAGATCGTGCCGGCGCATGTGCGCACCACCTGCTTCTCGCTCGCGTTCGCGCTCGCCGCCGCGCTGTTCGGCACCTTCACGCCGCTCGCCTCGACCTGGCTGATCGAGCGGACCGGCGACAAGGCCTCGCCCGGGTTCTGGCTGATGTTCGCAGCCCTGCTCGGCATCATCGCGGCCTCGACGGTGTATCGCGGCGGCGGCAAGGTGGTGCCGGCCTATGATGCCGTGCCGGAGCCGGTCGCGGGGCACTGATGGGCCTTCACCTCTCCCCGTAAGAACGGGGCGAGGGAGCGCACCGTCCGCGGGGCGAGACTACAGCTCCACCACCACGTAGTCGCTCTCGATCCTGACCGGAATGGTCTCGGCGACGTACGGCCCCTTCACCACGCTGGCGCCCGGCTCGACATGGGCGGGATAGGCCTTCACGCGGAAGCGGCGGGGGTCGCAATAGGACTGGCCGGTGCGGATATCGAACTCCCAGCCGTGCCAGGGGCATCGGATGATCTCGCCGAGCTTGGTGTACTCGATCTCGCCGGGATCCCTGGATTGCGCGAGCCCGATCAGCGGCCCCTCGCACAGCGCCGCGCCCTGATGCGGGCAGCGGTTCATCAGGCCGAAATATTCACCCTTGATGTTGAAGACGGCGATCGGCCGTCCGTCGATCTCCAGGAATTTTCGCGTCCCCGGCGGAAGCTCGTCGACCGCGGCGATCACATGACGCGCCATCAAGCCAGTCCGTAGAGCTTCTTGGCATTGCCGAGATAGAACGCCTCGCGATTGGTCTCGCTGACACCTGCCGGCAACACGCGCGAGGGCTCGTCATAGTCCCAATGCGGATAGTCGGTCGCGAACAGGAGCCGGTCCCAGCCGATCCAGTTGATGACGTCGAACAGGTCTTCGCGCCGCTCCGGGTCCTCCATCGGCTGCGTCGTCCACCACACCTGCTCGCGGATATATTCGGACGGTGGCCGCTTCACATGCGGCACCTCGCTGCGCAGGCGCTGCCAGGCCTTGTCGAGCCGCCACGCCAGCGACGGCGCCCAGCCGAAGCCAGCCTCGATCATCACCATCTTCAGCTTCGGGAACCGCTCGAACACGCCTTCCAGCACAAGGCTCGCCAGCGCCGACTGCTGGCACTGCGAGTGCCCCACCATCTCCTCGATGTAATAGGACGGCCAGCCCGAGGGCGTGATCGGATTGCCGCCAAAGCCGAAGGCGTGCACGCCGACGGGAAGGCCCGCTTCTTCCGCGGCCTGGTAGATCGGCCAATAACGGCGCTGGCCGAGCGGCTCGACATTGCGGCTGAGCAGCAGCACCTGGACGAAGTTCTTGTCGCCGGCACGCTCGCGGATTTCCGCGGCGGCCGACAGCCCATCCTCATTGCCGACGACGATCGACGCCTTCAGCCGCTTGTCCTTGCTGGTCCATTTGTCGATCTGCCAGTCGTTGATCGCCGAGCACAAGGCGGCCGAGAGCTCGTGATTGCGGATGCCCTGCCCGGTATTGAGCGGATTGAGCACCCCGAGCTGCACGTTGTTGGGATCGAGCAGCTGTTTCTGCATGAAGGGAAGCGAGGAGCCCTGCGGGCCGCCCTCCGGCGGATAGGCATCACGGCGCGAGGCGTTGGGCTGGGCCTTAGGATAGGGCGGGCCTTCCACCATGCCCTGATAGGCATGGACGCCGTAGATTTCGAGGTGATGCTGCCAGCGTTTGGCGAGGTAAGGGTAGAGCTCGGTCCGGGTGGCGCGGGCCGGATGGATGTCGCAATCCGCGATCGCGGTTTTCGCAGTCAGTGGGGAAGCAGCTTCGGAGCTCTCGCGGAATTGGACATTCATCGCCTTGCCTCCTTTGGCAGCGGGCTAAGTCAGGCGGGGATAGGTTGCATGCGGATTGTCGATCATGATCTTGCGCACGAGATCGGGGGACAGACCTTCGGGCAGCGCGTCCTGGCCGTCGAACTGCCAGTGCGGATAGTCCGTGGAGAATAGGACTAATTCGTCGGACTGCATATGATCAAACAGGCGATTTAATGTCGCCTCATCCGGCGGCGCATCAAAAGGCTGTAACGAGAAGCGGATGTTGCTGCGCACAATGTCCAGCGGCGCGCGATCGACCCAAGGCGTCTCCATCCGCACGCCGCGCCAGAACTTGTGCAGGCGCCAGAGATAAGGGGAGATCCAGGAGACGCCGGATTCCAGCATCACCATTTTCAGCCGCGGATATTTGGCGAACACGCCCTCGACGATCAGGCTGGTGAGCTGAGTCTGGAACGCCTGGGCCTGACCGACATAATCCTCGATGTGATAGGAACCCCACCCCACGGCGGTCGGCGGATTGTGATAGGCGGAACCGGCGTGGATGCCGATCGGAAGTTCCAGACGTTCCGCAACCTCGTAGATAGGCCACAGCGCGCGCTTGCCGAGCGGCGTGTCGCCCATGACCAGCATCAGCACCTGCACGAAGCGCCGATCCTGCGCGCAGCGCTCGATCTCGGCGACGGCCTTCTCGATGCTTTGCGTGGGAATCACGATCGACCCTCGCAGCCGCGGATCGCGATCGAGCCACTCCTTGACGAGCCAATCGTTCAGCGCGCGGCAGAAGGCCGCCTGCATGTCCTCGGAGAATACCATCTGCACGCCATAAAGAGGATTGCAGATGGCTAGCTTGAGCTGGAAAGGATCGAGCACATGGCGCTGCATGTCCTCCAGACTTTCGCCCGGTTTGCCGTTTTCCGGGCGCCAATCGGGGCGCGACACGATCGGCGAGTTCTGCGGATAGGATTGCGAGACGAGGTCGACCATGCCGCGCGTCGTCACCTGATCGCGCCAATAGTCGTTCAGGTACGGCAACAGGCTGGTCAGATGCGGCACGGCCGGATGCACGTCGCAATCGACGGCACCGGCGATCAGGGACGCCATCACGTCTCCTTCGGCTTTCCTCGTGTTGTCTTGGGCCGCGCTTCGCGGCGGCCTTGCATCCGGCCATTCAAGCAGGCCTGCCCGCCGCCTGCAACTCGGCCAAGGCTCCTGTCATATGCTAGGAAGGCTGAGCTCGGTTGCGAAGGAATGAGGGTTTAGGGATGAAAGAGCTCGTCGGCATTGCGGAACAGGTTGCGGCCAAACTGATCGCGCGCAAACAGACCATTGCTGTGGCCGAGTCCTCGGCCGGCGGTTTGATTTCGGTCAGCCTGCTCGCGGTGCCCGGCGCCTCGGCCTATTTCCTCGGCGGCGCGGTGGTCTACACCCGCGATGCCCGGCGCGTGCTGATGGATATTTCAGATGAGGGAATGAAAGGCTTCGCTCCTCCTCTGAGCCCTACGCAAAACTCCTCGCCGAACAGATGCGCCACCGCTTCGGCTCCGACTGGGGCCTGTCTGAGACCGGTGCAGCCGGCCCCACCGGTAATCGCTACGGCGATGCCGCCGGCCATAGCTGCATGGCAGTCGCAGGGCCGGCTACAGAGGTGACGACGCTGGAGACGGCGAGCGGCGACCGGTTCGGCAACATGCAGGTGTTCGCGGCGACCGCGCTGAAATTGTTGCTGAGGAAGCTGGAGGAGTGAACGGCGGCACCCCATCTCGGGTGTCGTCTTGGCGAAGGCCAGGACGACGTATGTGTGCGGCCTACCTCTCCAAATGCCTCATGAAGATTCGCACCACATAACCCTGGAACCGCGGCGCATCGTCGTAAAGGTCCGACGCGATCCGCTCGATGGTCTCGCGCAGCGACAGGAACTGCGCCTGGCGTGCGCTGCTTTCGGTGCCCTGCATACCCGCGAGCTCGTCCATGGCGGCGTCGCTGATCTGACACTGCACGACCTCGCCGTCGTTCAGCATGGTGAAGCGAAAGGCCAGCCGTTCGAGGTCATGGCCGATGATCTTGTCGCGCGTCAGCGGCATCCCATTGTCCCGTTCGCGCCCCCGACCGGAACAATGCTGAAAATCTGACGCCTTGTCACCATCCGCGCCTGGGACATGGCGGTCATGCGACGCTCGCGCGCCTACAAGTCGGCCACGCTCCGACGTCAGTAGACCAGCGCCGTGCCGGTCGGCTTGTCCAGTGCCGCGGCCAGCGATCGATATTCCTCGCAGTCCGTCCCGCAAATGGATGCGATCCGGCCGAGGTGATAGAGCGCTTGCTCGCGGTTGCCCCGCTCGAGTTGCCACAGTCCATAATATTGCCAGGTCAGCACGTGGTTCGGATCTACCCGCAAGGCGCGCTCGTACCAGACCTGCGACTGCTCGTAGTCGCCGAGCTTGCGATAGGAGTAGCCGATGAGGTTGGCGACGTTCGGATGATCGTCATGGCCGAGCGACTTCAACTGCGCGATCGCGGCGGCATAGTCGTTGCGCTCGTAGATGGTGTCATAGGCCACGCGGTAGCCGGCTGCGAAAGCGGGATCGCCGATGCTGGACTGGTTGTTCGGCTTCTTCGCCTTTTGGCCGGACTTTGTTCCGGAACGCTTTGGATAGACCGGTTGAGTAGCCCTGGGAGGAGCTGAATAGGTACTACCAAAGGGGTCGCTGCCACCATTTCCACCACCTCCTCCTCCGCCGCCACCTCCGCCCGCTGAGTACACAGGGGAAGCCAGCAGCGCCGCAAACGTCCCCAGCGTGACGAGTCTGATCATCGTGGTGATCATGTCTGTCTCCTGTCCTATTCAAGCGGCCCCGGACGACGTGATAACCCCTGCCTCGGCGGGAATATTCCGGGACACTGCGCTCACGGAGTCGTCAGCGTTCGTACGACAGTTCTGTTGTCCTTACTGGAATGCCACTTCGGCAAAGCTTCTCAGCTTGCGCGAATGCAGCCGCTCCGATTCCTGCTGCTTGAGCCGCTCCAGCGCCTTCAGGCCGATCTCGAGGTGCTGGCCGACGCGGCGGCGGTAGAACTCGCTGGCCATGCCGGCGAGCTTGATCTCGCCATGCAGTGGCTTGTCGGAGACGCAGAGCAGCGTGCCGTAGGGGACGCGGAAGCGGTAGCCGTTGGCGGCGATTGCAGCCGATTCCATATCGAGCGCGACAGCGCGCGATTGCGACATGCGGCGGATCACCGCCGGCCCTGAGATCTCCCAGTTGCGATTGTCGACGCTCGCCACCGTTCCGGTGCGCATCAGTCGCTTCAGCTCGAAACCTTCGAGCCCCGTGACGTCCTCGACCGCCTCCTCGAGCGCGACCTGCATCTCGGCCAGCGCCGGGATCGGCACCCACAGCGGCAGCTCGCGATCGAGCACGTGATCCTCGCGCACATAGCCATGAGCAAGCACGTAATCGCCGAGCCGCTGCGTGTTGCGCAGGCCCGCGCAATGGCCAAGCATCAGCCAGGCGTGCGGACGCAGCACCGCGACGTGATCGGTGACGTTGCGTGCGTTCGACGGGCCGGTGCCGATGTTGATCAGGGTGATGCCGCGATAGCCGGGCTCGACCAGATGGAAGGCCGGCATCTGCGGCGCACGCACGGGCGCAACACCCGTCATCACGCCGCCGGCGCGCGTGACGACGTTGCCGGGTGCGATGAAGGATTCGAGGCCGGCCTCGCGGGACTGAAGCCGCTGCTGACAAAGCTGCGCAAAGGCGTCGACATAGAACTGGTAGTTGGTGAAGATCACGAAGTTCTGGAAATATTCGGGGTCCGTGCCCGTGTAGTGGTAGAGCCTGCGCAGCGAGTAATCGACGCGGGTGGCCCGGAACAGGGACAGCGGCTCGGGTGCGCCGGGCTGGAGCTCGAACGTGCCGTCGGCGATCGAATCGTCCATCGTCGCGAGATCGGGCACGTCGAATGCGTCGCGCATCGCTCGCGTGACGGGCGAGTTCTCGCTGGTGGTGATCGCGGCCTCGATGTTGATATCGCGGCGATAGGCGAAGTGGATCGGGATCGGCTCGGCGGACTCGCCGATCTCTACGGGCACGCCGTGATTCTGGATCAAGAGGCCGATCTGCTCGGTGAGATAGGTCCGGAAGAGATCCGGCCGCGTCACGCTGGTCTCGTGCACGCCGGGCCCGGCAACGAAGCCATAGGACAGGCGCGAATCCAGCCGCGCATGCGTCGCGGTGGTGACGCGGACAAAGGGGTAATAGGCCCGCACCCGCGTGGTGATCGCTTCGCCGTTGACATAAGCCTCGAACCGGTCGCGCAGGAACTTCGTGTTGCGCTCGTAGATCTCCTCGAGGCGGGCGACGGCAAGGCCGGCGTCGGTGAAGGATTCGGTGGCGATGGAGGGAGGGGAGTGCATGGTTCGACCGCCGGGTTGCTATGGCTTGAGTCGAACTATAGCAAGAAGGAGGTGCCGTAGGGTGGGCAAAGCGGAGCGTGCCCACCATCTTGACCATCGCACGAAACGCGGTGGGCACGGCGCGTTGCGCGTTTGCCCACCCTACGAGATCGAGCCTGCCGATCCAATCCCAGATAGTCGCCAGGCGCACTCCGCGACGACGCGCTTTTCGCGCGTCACTTCTCCCGGAAGGCGCGCATCAGCTGGTCGTGCAGCGGCTTCATCAGATAGGACAGCATGGTGCGGTCGCCGGTCTGGACGAAGGCTTCCACCGGCATGCCGGGGATCATCTTGACGTCGCCGAGCCGGGCGACCTCTTCGGGCGGCATCGAGACGCGGATGGTGTAATAGCTCTGGCCGGTGCGCTGGTCGGTGGTGACGTCCGGCGATACGCGGCTGACGACGCCGTTGAGCTCGGGCGTGGTGCGCTGGTTGAAGGCAGACAGGCGCAACAGCGTCTTCTGGCCGATCTGCAGCTTGTCGATGTCGACCGGATTGACCTTAGCCTCGACCTGGAGGTCGTCGGCCTGCGGCACGATCAGCATCAATGTGTCGCCGGCGGTGACGACGCCGCCGACCGTGTGCACCGTCGATTGCAGCACCATGCCGGCCTGCGGCGCGCGGATGTCGACGCGGCGAAGCTGGTCTTCGGCGGCGACCTTGCGCTCGATCAGCTCGCCGATCTTGTCGTTGGTCTCGCGTAGATCCTTGGAGACCTCGCTCACCACGTCCTTGTCGACCTGGATGATCTGGAGCTCGGTCTCGGTGATCTTGCCCTTGGCCTGGGCGCGCGAGGCGATGTACTGCGCGCGCTCGCCGTTGAGACGTGCCGAATCGCGCTCGAGCTGGGTCAGGCGCGAGATCTGCACCAGGCGCTTGTCGTAGAGGTCGCGCACACCGGTGAGCTCGTTCTGCACCAACGCGATCTCCTGATCCTTCGCCTTCTCCTGGGCGCTGAGACCCGCGATTTCCTCGTTGAGCTGCGTGATGCGCTCGCGCAGCTGCGCCTTCTGCCCGGTACGGCCGTTGACGCGGACGTCGAACAGCTTGCCTTCGGCGGAAAGCAGAAGCTTGACGTCAGGATCGCTGGCGCGCTCCAGGAGCGTTTGCGGAAATTCGAGCTTGTCGACCCCGCGCTGCTCGGCCTGCAATCGCGCCGCACGCGCCTGCGCGGCGTCGAGATTCTTCGTGACGATAGCGAGGTTGGCCCTGGTGACGGTGTCGTCGAGCCGCACCACGATGTCGCCGGCCTTGACTAGGTCGCCGTCGCGGGCGCGCACCTCGCCGACCACGCCGCCGGTCGGATGCTGCACCTTCTTGACGTTGGATTCGACCACGATCTGGCCCGGCGCGATCAGCGCTCCCGAAATCAGCACCGTGGAGGCCCAGCCGCCGAGGCCGACGACCAAGACCAGCACAATCCCGAGCCCGAGCATCAGGTGAAACTTGATCGAATCGCGTACGTTCTTCTTCACGGCAGGCTTCGGGCCGCCGATCGCCAACGTGCTCATGGCTTGTCTCCCACGGCGCTTTCTTTCACCTCGCCCCGCTTGCGGGGAGAGGTCGAATTTGCGCAAAGCGCGAATTCGGGTGAGGGGGACTCTCCGCGAGTCCAACTCTCACCTCCCACGTGGAGAGCCCCCCTCACCCCGCCCCTCTCCCCGCAAGCGGGGCGAGGGAGAAGAAGCCCTGCGCTTCGCGGCCTCATGGCTTGGGCACTCCGCCTTCACTGACGATCTTGATCGGGGCCGGCGGGGTCACGCGCGGCTGGAGCACCTGGGCGAGCACCTGCTCCTTCGGCCCGAAGGCCTGCATGCGGCCTTCGCGCAGCACCAGAATCTGGTCGACCGCCTCGACCCCGATCGGCCGATGCGCCACTACGACGACGATGGCACCGCGCTCACGCGCGCCGCGGATGGCGCGGGTCAGCGCCTCGTCGCCTTCGGTGTCGAGATTGGAATTGGGCTCGTCGAGCACGACCAGGAACGGATTGCCGTAGAGTGCGCGGGCCAGCGCCACGCGCTGCGCCTGGCCTGCGGAGAGCGCCGCGCCCTGCTCGCCGACCTGCGTGTTATAGCCCTCGCGCATCTTGATGATCATCTCATGCACGCCGGCCTCCTTGGCCGCGGCGATGATTCCGTCGGACGTCGCCTCGGGATCGAAGCGGCTGATGTTCTGCGCGATGGTGCCGCCGAACAGCTCGACGTCCTGCGGCAAATAGCCGATGTGGCGGCCGAGCAGGTCGGATGACCATTGGTCGAGCGCCGCGCCGTCGAGCCGCACCTTGCCGCGCACCGGCTGCCAGACGCCGACCAGCGCGCGGATCAGCGAGGACTTGCCGGAACCGCTCGGCCCGATCACGCCGAGGCCATTGCCGGCGGCGAGCGCGAAGGTGATGTCCTGGACGATGAGGCGCTGGTCGCCGGGCGGCACCATGGCGACGCCTTCGACCGAGAGCCGGCTGGTGGGCGCCTGCAACTGGGTCGGCATCGCCTGCGCCGGCATCTGTTCCAGCAGGCGCGTGAGGCGCTGCCAGCTCTGACGCGCTGCGACAAAGGACTTCCAATGCGCGATGGCGAGATCGACCGGTGCGAGCGCGCGGGCGGAGAGGATCGAGCCGGCGATGATGATGCCTGCGGTCGCCTCCTGGTGGATGACGAGATAGGCGCCGACCGCGAGCACGGCCGACTGCAGCATCATGCGCAGCACCTTTGCGACAGCGCCGAGACCGCCGGCGACGTCGCTCGCCCGCTGATTGCCGGCAAGATATTTTTCGTTGGCCTCGCTCCAGCGCTGGTTCATCCGGCCGGCCATGCCCATGGACACCATGACCTCGGCGTTGCGGCGGCTGGCCTGGGCGAGATCGTTGCGCTGGGCGGCAAGTCCCATCGCCTCACGCGCCGGTTGGCGGGACATGAATTCGGTGACCAGCGTCAGGCCGACCAGGATGATGGCGCCGATCAGCGCGGTGACGCCGATCATGACATGGAAGGCGAAGCAGATGGCGAGATAGAGCGGCAGCCAGGGCAGGTCGAAGAACGCGCTCGGGCCCATGCCGCCGAGGAAGGAGCGGACATTGTCAAGGTCGCGCAACGGCTGGAGGCCCTCGTTGCGGCTACCGACCAGCAGCGGCAGGCGAACGATGGTATCGAACACGCGCTTGTTGAGGGCCTCGTCGAGCGAGGTACCGATCCGCCCCAGGATGCGATTGCGGATCATGTCGAGCACGCCCTGCGCCATGTAGAGGAAGCTGGCGAGGATGATCAGGCCGACCAGGGTCGGGATGCTGCGGCTCGGCAGCACCCGGTCATAGACCTCCAGCATGAAGATCGACCCGGTCAGATAGAGCAGGTTGATCATGCAGCTCATCAAGCCGACGCCGATGAACGCGGTGCGACAAGCGCGCAAGGCGTCACCGAGCTCCGAACGGCGGACGCCTGGGATGGCTGCCATCAGTCTGATCTCTTTCGGGCGACGGGGCAAAGCCCCTGATTTCAAAGGCGATTCAGGGGTACTCGCCTCGGATTAACATCTGTTTTCCAGCCGTCCAACACAGTCAAGTTAATCCGGAGCCCTGACGGGCCACATCTACCCCTGATAGCCTTCCGCGCAAGTCCGGAATTTCACAGGCTTGCGGCTTTTTCTTGCAGGCTTTCAGCCGCTTCCGGGGGAAGGGAGAGGCTGAAAGTTCCGGCCCGCCTCAACGCCGGCGCTAGAACCTGCCCCCACCACGCACCAGCCGCACCACCAGAAGCAGAATGACCGCGCCGATGGCGGAATAGACGATTTCGGAGACGAGGCCGGTGCCGAGGCGGATGCCGAGTTTCGGAAACAGGAGGCTAGCCACCAGCGCGCCGGCGATGCCAATCACGATATCGCCGATGATCCCGAACCCAGCGCCCCGTACGATCTTTCCGGCGAGCCAGCCGGCGACCAGGCCGACGAACAGGATGACGAGCAGGCCTTCGTTCGAAATGTACATTAATGAGGTCCCTCTGGCGTGAACAACCGCATGGAACCGGAATGGGGATGAATGGGGTGTGAATGCTGTGAGGAGCCGTGACCGACTGCCTCGGCTCGGAAAAGATGTCGAAACAACCCCATGCACAGTAGGACGGGTCCAGCGAGGGCGCGCGGTGGACCGTGACAACTATATGTCGGCCTGGAGGAATCTCTGCGTGCGATCTCGACGAGTTTCGTCATGACGGCAGTTTCGGCAATCGATCGTGATAGTCGGTGACGCGCTGGAACGCGGCGCCGATGGTCAACAAAGTCGCTTCGTCGAAGGAGCGACCGATCAGCTGCATGCCGACCGGCAGGCCGGTTTTGGTGAAGCCTGAGGGCACGGTGAGCGACGGCAGGCCGAGGAAATTCACCGGGCGGGTGAACAGCGTCAGCCGCTGCAACAGCGCCGGCGCATTCGGACCACCACCGACATCGCTCTCCTCGATCGTCGGCGCCGGCACCGGAGATGCTGGTGCGATCACCGCATCGACGTTGGCCGTCGCCGCGTTGTGCGCGGCGAGCGCCGGCCCGCGCCAGCGCATCGCCTCCAGATAGGTGATGGCGGGAACGGCGAGCCCGTTCTGAAGCCGCATCAAGACCTGCGAGCCATAGTCCTGCGGACGTTCGATCATCCAGCGCTTGTGGAAGGCGGCGGCTTCAGCCGCGAGCACCAGCTGGCTCGCCGACGACAATTGCCGCTGGTCCGGCAGCTCGACCTTGACGATGTCGGCGCCTTCGCGCTTGAGCACCGCGATGGTCTCGTCCAGCACGCGCGCGACCTCGCTGTCGAGATCGTCGACATAGAAGGACGTGGGCACGCCGATCTTGAGGCCCTTCAGCGAGCCCTTGGCCGCGGCGACATAGTCCGACAGCGGCTCGTGGCTGCAGGTCGAATCTGCGGGATCCGCGCCGGCCATCAGCGCCAGGAGCAGCGCACAATCCTCGGCGGTGCGGGCGAGCGGGCCGACGGTGTCGAGCGATTGCGACAGCGGCATCGCGCCGGCGCGGCTGACGCGGCCGACGGTGGTCTTCAATCCCGTGACGCCGCAGAAATGCGCGGGCATGCGGATCGAGCCGCCGGTGTCCGAGCCGAGCGCCGCATAAGTCAAACGCGCGGCAACCGCCGAACCGGAGCCGGAGGACGAGCCGCCGGTGATGTGGGCCACATTCCAGGGATTGCGCACCGGACCGTAATGGGCGTTGTGTCCGGTCGGGCCGTAGGCGAATTCGGCGAGATGCAGCGTGCCGAGACGGACCTGGCCGGCATCCTTCAGCCGCTGCAAGGCGGTGGACGTCACGGTCGGCACGAAATCGCGGCGGATCAGCGAGCCGCAGGTCGCGACATGGCCCGCGTCGTAATACATGTCCTTGTGGGCGAGCGGCACGCCATGCAGCGGGCCGCGGGCGTTGCCCTTGGCGAGTTCCGCGTCGGCGGCGTCGGCCGCCTTCAGCGCCTGCTCCGCCTCAATTGACATGAAGGCGTTGAGATGCGGCTGCCACTGCGTGATACGCTGCAGCAGCGCGCGCGTCACCTCTTGCGAGGACAGCTGCTTCATCGCGATCGCGCGTGCGACCTCGGTGAGCGTCATCAAGGCGGGCTCGGAGCTCATTTCGACACCTTCTGCGTCTGCGCGACAGGATAGAGTGCAGGCTCGAGGTCGAACGGCAGTGTGCCGGCGATAGCGGCAAAGCCTTCGAAGGCGGGCCCGATGGAATTGGAGATGCGCGTCGCGATCTCGTCATCCACGGGAACGCCGGCAACTAGCGCGATCGGCTTGATCTCTTTCGGTGTCGGTCTCGTCATGCGATTTCTCCCCTGGGCGCACGGCTATGGCCTGAACGCCTGAACGCGGCATAGCCATGTAGCACGCGGCCTCATGGCCCATATTATCCAGCGCGGTGAGCTTTGGTGTCGCATTTGCGCAGAGCGGCCCCGCAAACGAGCAGCGGATATGGAAGCGGCAGCCCGAGGGCGGATCGATCGGATTGGTGGGTCCCGGATCGGCGCTCCGCTTCGCTGCACTTGTCCGGGGACGACAGCGATTTGTGGCGCCGGCAACGCCCACTGACCCCGCCCGCCCTTACTTCGTCAGCAGCGCATATGCCCCGGTCCATCCCTCCGCCGGCGGGTTGAGCTGGAAATCCCTGATCCGCGCTTCATAAAGCCTGAACAGCTTCTCCAGCGTGTCGGCGTCCTCGCTGCGGCGGCCGCGCTCGATGGCGTCCAGTGCGCCCTGCCAGTTGCGGCCGCGGTAGCAGCCGAGCATTTCGATGGTGATGTTGCGCAGGCGCTGGAAGGCGCCCGAATGCATCACGTCCTCGCGGCCGGCGATGGCGTAGATCACCTCCGGCTCGGTCTTGCCTTTGACCATGATGAAGTCGAGCTCGAGGATCGCGAACTTGTCCTTGGCGGCGAGCGCGGTCCTGGAGCCCACGATGATCGGGAAGCCGTACTCCTTGGTCTGCCCTTCCAGGCGCGAGGCCAGGTTCACGCTGTCGCCGAGCACCGAGTAGTTCTTCTTCAGGTCGGAGCCCATGTTGCCGACCACGCCGATGCCGGTGTTGAGGCCGATGCCGACATTGAGCGGAATGTAGACGTGGCCGCCTTCGGCGGCTTCCTGCTGGCGCTCCTTGTTGACCGTATCGATCTGCTCCAGCATCTGGATCGCCGCTTCGCAGGCGTTGACCTCGTGCTCGGCATCGTCGAGCGGCGCATTCCAGAACGCCATGATGGCGTCACCCATGTACTTGTCGATATAGCCCTTGCGCTCGATGATCACGTCGGTCAGCGGCGTCAGGAAGCGGTTCATCAGCGCGATCAACCCTTGCGGATCGTGCTTGTAGCTCTCCGAGATCGTGGTGAAGCCGCGCACGTCGGAGAACATGATCGTCATCTCGCGCTCCTCGCCGCCGAGCACGAGCTTTTCCGGCGACTGCACGAGTTGCTCGACCAGCACCGGCGACATGTATTGCGCGAACTGCCCGCGGATCTGCACGCGCTGGCGCTGCTCGCGCACGAAGCTGGCGAAGATCAGCGTCAGGTAGATCGCGGTGGTCGAAAGCAGCGGGTAGGTGAAGTCGATGAGGTAGCGGTACTGCGCGTAGAAGAACCAGGACACCCCGACCAGGATGGCGGCGAAGGTCGCCCCCGCGAGCACCAGTCGCACGGGCCCGAAATTCGGCGTGAAGATGATGACGAGCAGGCCGATGACGAGCGCGGCGAGCAATTCGACGCCGAGCGCATAGTTCGGCTGCGAGATCACCGCACCGCTCAGGATGCTCTCCAGCACCTGGGCATGGATCTCGACTCCCGGCATGGTCGAGGACACCGGGGTGGTCTTAATATCATTGAGCCCGACCGCGGAGGTGCCAACCAGCACCAGCTTGCCAGTGATCCTGTTCGGCGACACGGTGTTGTCGAGCACGTCGGCGGCCGAGACGTAGATCGAGGGATCCTGCCGGGCATAGTGCACCCAGAGCTGACCGTTTCTGTCGGTCGGAATCTCGACGCCCTTGAGCCTGATAGCCCGCACGCCGGTCTTGTCGGTCCGGACCAGCAGCGTCGGCGTGCCCGTGACGACGCGCAAGATTTCCAGGCTGAGCGAGGGCATGATGTTGCCCTGGGCGCGCATGATCATCGGCACCCGGCGGATCAGTCCGTCGCGCTCGGTCTTGATCGTGAACAGGCCGCGGCCGGCGGCGACCTTCTCGATCACCGGCACGTTGCGGAGCAGGCCCGGAAATTCGAACAAAAAGCGCTCGGCGTTCTCTTCGCCGACGGTCGCGACGCCGGTGAGGGGCAGCGACTTGTCGAGCTCGGACGAGATCGCCCGCTGCCCGGTCTCGCCCAGCACCACGCGCGAGCGCTTGATCGCCTCGGCGAGGATCTGGTCGTTGGTCGGCAGCTCGCGCAGCTTGGCGCGGGTGGCGTCGTCGAGATCGCGCATCTGGCTCGCGACCAGATCCGGATTGAGCCGGTCGGCCTCCGAGAACACCACGTCGAAGCCGATCGCCGCCGCGCCGTTGTTGGTGAGGTTTTGGATCAAATCGGCAATCCGCGTCCGCGGCCACGGCCATTGCCCGAGCTTGGCGAGGCTCTTGTCGTCGATGTCGACGATGACGACCGGCCGCGCCGCCTTGTGCCTGGGATCGATCAACTGGAACATGTCGAAGGTGCGCAGCCGCAATTCCTGGATCGGCGGCGGATCCCAGAGACGAGCGCCTGCAAACAGGACCAGCAGCGCAAGGCACATCAGCCGCGCAAAGCCGAACTTGCGCGCAAACCACCGCCGCAGGATTTTCAGACGCTTCATTCGGGTCGGGCTTCCTGACCTACATCACGCCGTGCGCGCCGATCATGGAACGTCCACCGGCAATTGGCTATTCCCCTGGCGATGGAGGAGCATGGATTTTTTGCCGCGGTCGAACCGCGAGCCGACGGGAGACCCCCGGGCGGAGATCAGGTGATGTGGAAGATGAAATCGCTGGCCTTGAGATTCGCCGCGATCACGTTCCTCAGCAGCAGCGACTCGGTCTCCGTAACCGGGGCGCCCTCCGGCTGCATGACCTGCTGCTGCCACGTGACCAGCGTGTCGCCGGAGCCCTGCTGCTGGACGATGTGGAGACTGTCGATGGAGTTGACATCCGAGAACTGGCGCAGATCGATCTTGTCCAGGCCCACCGTGAAGTCGGTGATGGTGTGCGAGAAATCGGTCACGAGGTGCCCGGCATCGTCATACCCGATCGCGCCCGGTGCAAACACGAACTGATCCTTGGCGCCACCGCCGGTCAGCGTGTCGTTGGTATCGGCCGCGAAGATGACGTCCTTGCCGGCGGTGCCTTCCAGGATGATGCCCTGGCTGGTGTCGCCGGTCTCGTTGAAGATGAAGTGGACGGTATCGAACAGACCCGTGGTCTTGTCCGTCACCGTCAGCGTGATCTGGTCGGCCTCCGGCGGCGTGGGGTACTGATCGGTGCTGGCTCCGGTCGGATTGTAGGTGATGCCGGTCTCGAAGCCCGTGTTGATGGCGTCGAGCGAGCCGGACGCCGGATGGAAGTCGACCCGGCTGAGATTCGGATGCGCCGTCGACACCGTGACGGTGAAGTCATCGGTCGCGGCACCGGCATCGGTGTCAGTGACCACGAGATCGTAGATAATGTCGGTGCTGTTCTCGCGGACATGCTCGATCTGGAAGTGCTCGGTGTCGATGACCGGGCCAACGGCGGGCGCCGCCGTCACGCTCGTCCCGATGTTGGTGAGGTCGTGCGACACCGGCGTCGTGCCGCCGGTGCCCGTGGCCGTGAGATCGATCGTCGCCGGCGTCGACGCGTCGGTCGTGATGGCGCCGGCGTAGGTATCGTCGAGCGCATGGACGCCAAGTGCGTCCGGCGTGCCCGTGAATCCGTCGGCCGGCACAAACCGGATCAGCGTATCCGGGCTCAGCACCAGCCCATGCGTGTCGCCAACCGAACCGACATCGACCCATTGATGCGTGCCGGCGAGCTCGTACTGCCAGACGCCCTGGCTGGCCGCCGCCGTATCCGACGTCACGACAATCGCCTTCAGGCTCGAGCCGGCGTCGATATCGCTGAACTTGCCCGCGAAGAGGCTGCCGATCGTCGCGCCGTCCGGATCAGTGTCATTGCCGGCGACGGACGCCAGCGTTGCATCGGCAAGCGTCGGCGCGTCATTGGCGCCGTTGATCGTGACGGTGACGTCCTGCGAGACCTGCGCGCCGTGATCGTCGGTGAAGGTGACGGTATAGACCTGGGTGATGGTCTGGCCCTGCGCCAGCGATTGCAGAACCGCATTGGAATTGTCGAGGCTGAAGTGCCAGCCCAGCGTCGCGCTGTTGTCGGTGTCGGTGCTGAGCTCGGCCACCGCCGAATCGATCGTGAAGGTGCCGAGCGGCGTGTGGTCGTCGAAGCCCGGCAGATCAGCGCTCGACGTCGACGACTTGAACACGGCCTGCGCGGTGTGGGTGTCGATCAGGTCGACATCCTGGATCGCCAGCGTGCCGTCGATCGACAGCGTTGCGCCTGTATCTTCGGTCACCGCCCCGGCGGCGTCCGCTGCATCGCTGGTGATCGTCGGCGCGTCATTGGCGCCGTCGATCGTGACGGTGACGTCCTGCGAGACCTGCGCGCCGTGGTCGTCGGTGAAGGTGACGGTGTAGACCTGGGTGATGGACTGGCCCTGCGCCAGCGATTGCAGCACCGGATTGCAATTGTCGAGGCTGAAGTGCCAGCCCAGCGTCGCGCTGTTGTCGGTGTCGGTGTTGAACTCGGCCACCGCCGAGTCGATCGTGAACGTGCCGAGCGGCGTGTCGTCGTCGAAACCCGGCAGATGCGCGCTCGAGGTCGACGATTTGAACGCGGCCTGCGCGGTGTGGGTGTCGATCAGATCGAGATCCTGGATCGCCAGCGTGCCTGCGACCGACAGCGTCAGACCGGTGTCCTCGGCGACTTTGCCCGTTGCCGCCGCGGCGCTGCTCGTGATCGTCGGCGCATCGTTGGTGCCGGTGATGGTGACCGTGACGTCCTGGGTGACGGTCCCCCCATGGTGATCGTCGACGGTCACGGTATAGACCTGCGTGATGGTCTGACCCTTGGCCAGCGACTGGAGCACCGGATCGTTATCGGCGACGGTGAAGGTCCAACCTACCGATCCTCGCGAGCTGACGCCGGGACTCTCGCTCACCGCCGCAAGCGCGAAAGTGCCGATATGCGAGGTGCCGTTGTTGAAGCCGGGCAGATGTGCGCTCGAAAGCGTCGACTTCAGGGCGAAGCTCGCAGTGTGCACGTCCGTGAGATCGGGATCGTTGAAGGCGACGGTGCCGTCGGCCAGCAAGGTCGCCGCCGTATCCTCCTGCACCGCGCCGGTCGGCGTGGTCGAGTCTTCGACGATCGTCGGCACGTCGTTGGTGCCCTCGACATTGACGTCGGCGCCGTTGATGGACACGGAGATCGGTGTGCTGACCACGCCGCCGTGCCCGTCATCGACCTGCACCACATAATTGAGGGTCAGCTTCTCGCCTTCGGCGAGGAAATCGAAGAGATGGTCGGCGACGCTGTAGGTCCAGGTGGCCGAACCGTTATTGCTGTTTCCCGCGCCCTGCACCACGGTGAGCGGCGCCTCGACGGCGGCGATGGCGGCGCGTTGTTCCGGCGTCAACGTCGCGGTGATATCGTTACCTTCGGCATCGAGATATTTGAACGGCTGAGTGGGCGAGAGCGCCGCGCTCACGATCGGCCGATCCGTCAGATCGACGTCGGTGAAGGTGACCGTGCCCGTGATCGTGTCCAGGGCCTCGTTGCCGGTCCCGACCTTCTCGATGACGGTGCCGCCCGACGTCGCGACAGTGGGCTTGTCGTTGGTGCCCGTGATCGTGATGGTGATCGGGATGAGTTTGGACTCGGGATTCACCACGAAATTGGTATCGACGCGGACCATGTAGGTCAGCGTCAGCGTTTCGCCCGCCGCGAGGAAGTCGAAGACGTGGTCTGGAATCGTGTAGGTCCAGACCGCCGAGCCGTTGTTGTTGTTGGCGCCATCGGCGACGACGCCGATCTGGATCTGCGTCGCCGCGATGTCCTGCTTCTGGAGCGCGGAGAGAGAGCCGGTGACGTCCTGCTGGCCGGCGTTCTTGTAGACGTAGTTCGGCGCCTCGGCGAGGCTCACCGATACCGACGGACGGTCGCCGAGGTTTTGATCGACGAAGGTGATCCGGCCGGAGACCGTGTCGGGCGTGGTATCGCCGGTGGTGTCCGCGCGCTCGGTCAGCGAGAACGCCGTCTTTACATTGCCGCCGAGATCGAGGCTTTGTGCCAGCGGCTGGCCGGGAATACGGAATGCCGTCGGCGTGGAGATGCCGGGGCCGACCTCTCCCCGCGGATTGAAGTTGACGAACGTCGCGATCGCGGCGGGGCCCGACCCGGACTTGAACACCACGTCCTGGCTGATCGGCGTGATCGTGTCGGTGAAGTTCGTGGTCAGCTTGGTGTTGGTGTTGTTGTCGGTGAACTTCAGCGTGAACACGTCCGTGATCAGCTTCTGCACGTCCGGCGACAGCAGTCCATTGGTGATCTGGACGTTGCCGCCGCTGATCTGGATCATCTGGCCGGCCTGGTTGACCGTCGCGATCGGCAGCAGCGTGACCTTGTCGAACAGGATGTAGGAGCCCGTCGTGCCGTTCGGCTCGACCAGCACCTGGAAGCTCGCCTGCGGCTGCGGGTCGCCGCCGCCGGCGGGAACGACGAAGTTGATCTGGGTCAGCACCGCCGTGCCGCGGATGCCCATGGTGGCGACGGGCGTGTCGATCTTCATGTCGCCGTGCTTGGCGGTCTCGCCGGCGACGAACGTGATGGTGCCGGCGACCAGGCTCAGCAGCGAGGAGTTGCTGGAGCCGTTGGGGTCGTAGACCATCTCGTTCAGCACCATCCGCGCATTGGAGGACAGGCCGAACACGGTGCCGTCGATGAAGGTGATGCCCAGCGTCGAATCGGCGCCGGTCGAGACCACATCGCCCTTCTCGACATTGTCGCCATTGTTCAGGATGACCGAGACGCCGTTGCGAATCGCGGTCGCGCTGCCCACGAGCTTGGTGACGTGGCCGATGACCTGGGCCGCAGCGGCGCCGGGCGCGGCCTGCGCAACCTGGACATGGCCGGTGAGTGCGTTGACGATGTCGCCGGTGAGATGGGCACCGTCGGGCGAGGCGATCGCCGCGCGCTTGTCGCCCCTGAAATAATCGTGAACGACAAACTCATGCCCCTCATGGGACAGTACGAGGTCGAGGCCCGCGCGCTTGAACTCGCCGTTGAAGATCAGGTTGGGGTCGGGAACAACGAACGCGCCATCAGGCAAGTGACCATGCCCTTTTGCAATAAAGGGCTTGGCAAAAAATGAATCGACATGGACATCGGTGGGCGAGCGGGAACCCAGGCCGTCCAAAGACATCGCGGCGTCAAATTTGCCAGCGTAATTCAACCGGGCACCGTAAAAAGGGTTAAAATCTAAAGAAGTATCGAGCGCCTAAGCTTGCATAGCATTACCGAGTCCTTAGCGAAACCATCTATTGCTTGTGTGATTTCGCGTCACCGAACGGCTGGGGGCGCTATCGGACTGCGCTTCCATAGAGGAAACGGGAGGATTCTCAAAATATCTAAAAGCATAATTATGCTTATCCGCGTCCATTTTCAGTACCCCCATGTATTGCATCGTATAAATCTGACAACGAATACTTGTGTCATCTTTTCTTCGTAGTGCCCCGCTCCACACTGGGGCAAATACGGAGCCAAATCTGTGACCTAACTAACAGAACCCGGGAAATAGCGGGGCCGTTAGCCATAGGGCGCGAAATTGGCGGCCACACAACCAGGACCTGCAATTGCTTCCATTTCGCGGGCAGGCGGCGCGCAGACCTAGCCCCTGATTCGTAAAATTTTACGCAATGTGGGCAGGCCCGTTTCAGCCTGTTCCCCGGTTTTGGAACCCCTGCCGGGCGCGTTAAGCAGAACAAAACGGCCAGTCTCGCACTATCTCCGCGAAAGCAACAAAGCCCGGCACGTCGAGATCGGGGGATCTCGCGAAGCCTGGGAAGGGGATGTCAGATGGAGACCGCTGCTCGCTCGCGCGCCTGGCGCGCAATCCTTGTCATGTGCGGATTGATCCTGTTCGGATCGGCCGCCGAGCTTCGCGCCGGCACGCTGCTGTCGCCGGGCGCCGGCGTCCTCGTGCGCAAATCCGCCGAACCGTTCGGCGTGTTCGCCTTCGCCATCTCCGCCGGCAGCCTGCGGCAGAAATGGCTCGCGTTGAAGGACAGGCTCGACGACGACATGGTGCAGCTCGCGCTGTGCGACGGCGACCGGGACAATTGCGCATCGCCTGCGGCCCTGAAGCTGCTCGCCATCGTCGACCAGGCCCGCGGTCGCGACGGCCGTGCGCGGCTCGGCGAAACCAACCGCGCCATCAACCTCGCCATCCGGGCCGCCGATGACGGCACCGACGACGTCTGGAGCGCGCCGCTCGCGGCCTTCCAGCGCGGCGCCGGCGATTGCGAAGACTATGCCGTCGCCAAGCTCGCCGCACTGCGGCTCGCCGGTGTTGCCGCTGAAGACCTCCGCATCGTCGTGGTGCGCGACGTCAGAGCCGGCAGAGCGCATGCGGTGGCCGCTGCACGGCTCGACGGCCACTGGCTCATGCTCGACAATCGCCGCATGGCGATGGTCGAGGACGACGCTGCACGAATCTACCAACCGCTGTTCGTGCTCTACCAGTCGGCCGTGATGAAGTATGTCGACGAACCGGTGCGGGCCTCGATGGCGACCGCCGAGGCGCGTTGATCTTCTTGTAGCCCGGATGGAGCGCAGCGAAATCCGGGGCCGCTGTCGCCTGTTGCACGAGTCCCGGATTAGGCTCCGCTCCATCCGGGCTACGGTCCTCATTTAAACCTTCGCGCCACAAACCCATTTCGCCGCGCGATCCAGGGCGCTAGCATGGCCACGGCTTTGCGGGGGCGACCGGAATGCGGTTCATCGTGCTGTCTGTGCTTGCGCTGCTGGCGTTGCCGGCGGCACCGGGCTTCGCGCAATCCGACCGCTCCATCGCCGACAGGCTGCCGCTGTTCACCAAGAACAATTGCCAGCAGATTCGCGACCCCGGCAACCAATTGTTTTGCGGTGATGCCGAGCTTGCCGCCGCCGCCGAGCAGCTGAACACGGCGATTGAGGGGCGACTCGCCCGCCTGCCCGATCGCCTGCCCGCGATCGAGGAGAACGCGATCTGGAGTCGCCAGCGCAACCTCAGCTGCGGCATCGTCGGCCAGACGGCGATCCGCACCGACGATTTCGACCGGGTGAAGGCCTGCCTGCTCAAGGTGACCGAGGAGCGCGCTGCGATCGTGCGCGATCCGGATTTCGATTGTCTGGCGGCCAACACCGCGGCGGGCGCGCTGATCTGCGCGGACCCGTCGCTGGCGCTTGCCGAAACCGAGCTCAATGGCCAGGTGCGCGGCCTGATCGGCAAGCTGGACCCGACCGCCGCACGCTTTGCCTTCGCCGAATATGGAAGGTGGACCCGAGAGCGGGATCGCAAATGCAATCTGGTCGGCAAGGAGAACGTGCCGCTCCAGGAACTGGAGCCCGCGGAAGACTGTCTCGCCGAGGATTTGAAGCGCAGGACCGATGAGATTCGCGCGGCCAAAGGCGATCCCAAGAAGGTGTTCGGCCGGCAGGTCGCAGCCCGCTCGCCCGACACCGACGCGGTCGACTTCTGCGCCGCGCGAATCCATGCGGCCAATTCCTGCGGCAACTTCCTCCGCATCAACCGCGTCTACGCGCTCGACAGCCAGGTGACCGACCAGGAGGCGCAGGTCACGGGCGAGATCGAGATGGCCGTGCTGGCGCCCTTCACCATGTGCAGCAAGGTCGCATCCACCTGTACCGGCACCTGCTGGGACGCCAGGACGGGTCGCCCGCAGCCGGGAGCCGGCAACAAGGAGCGTTCCGCGGAAGCCTTCAACGTCACGCGTCGCCTGCGGATCCAGCGGACTTTTGCGTTCGTGAAGGCCGCCGATGGCTGGCGCTGCCGCGAAGACGAACTGGCCCCGGTGAACTCGGGCACCGCGGGCGGGGGATCGTGAACTCTTACCCTCCCCTGGAGGGGGAGGGTCGGCTCACATTGAGCGCAGCGAGGTGTGAGACGGGGTGGGGTGAAGGTCTCTCGGCAACGAATGGTGCCCGTGTTGATAGATCACCCCACCCCGCTCGCGCTTCGCGCGATCGACCCTCCCCCTCCAGGGGAGGGTGAAAGCAAGAGATCAAAACATCAGATTGTCCTTCACCAGGACCCAGCGACCGTTCTTCACCTGCTGCACCTGGGTGACAGTGGTGGCGAGATGGTTGGTCTTCGAGAACACGGTCGGCGGCGAACTGAAGATATCCTGGAACTTGTCGCCGGACTCCAGCGCGTCGAGCATCTTCTGGCCAGTGAGATCCTTGCCAGCCTTGTTGGCATAATGCGCGAACGTCATCACCGCATTGTAGCCGATGATCGCCTGGGTGTTGGCGTCGGCGTTGAACATCTTCTTGTAGTTGACGAGCCAGTCCTTCACCTTTCCCTTCGCGGTGTCTTCGTAGGGAATTTCGAAGTTCGAAGCGGCATACAAGCCTTCCACCACGTCCTTGCCGAGCGCCGGCACTTCGAGCACGTTGACGGGCGTGGCACCGAGGAAGGTGACCTCCCAGCCGAGCTTCTTGGCCTCGGTCATGGTGCCGATGGGCTCACGGAGGACCGCGCCGAGCACGACGAGGTCGCAGCCGTCGGACTTCATCTTGGCGACCTGCGCCGAGAAGTCGGAGGCGCCGCGCTTGTAGCTCGTGATCGAGGCCGGCTGCACCTTCATGGCGGCGAGCTGCTGATTAAAACCATCGAGCACGTTTTTTCCGTACTCGTCGTCCTGATGCATGATGCACGGCTTCTTGAAATTCTTTGCCTCAATCATGTATTTGAGCGCTGCGCGCGTGCTCTCGACATAGGGCAGGAGGTTGTTGAACTTCAGCCGCTCCTGCGGCTTGGCCGCATCGAACTTGAAGGTGAACTCGGCCGCCGTCAGCGGGAAGAGCTGAAGCACGCCGGCGTCGAGCAGGATATCCTGCGCAGCGAGCACGGTCGGCGATCCCATTGGTCCCACCATCGCGAAAATCTTGTCGCGCTCGATCAGCTTTTGCGAAGCCAGCACAGCCTTCTTCGGATCGTAGCCGCTATCCTCGACCACCAGCTTGATCTTGCGGCCCTGGATCCCGCCCGCCGCGTTGACCTCCTCGACCGCCATCTTCATGCCGTTGGAGACCGGCACGCCCCAGCCCTTGATCGGACCCGACAGGTCCTGGTGGGTGCCGATGACGATCTCGCCTGCCGAGATGCCTTCATTGGTGACCTTGGTTTGAGCGGCGGCCGGCAGACAGGTCAGCGCAAGGGCGCTCACCGCCAGGCCCAGCGCCTTCAGCGATTTCGACATTGCAGTCTCCTCCTTCAGTGGCCCGTGTTGAGCGAAGGATCGGGCCTCTCAAGCCTTCGCCGTTTTCTCAAATCCATCTCTCTTGAGCATGATCCTCCGGATCATGCTCAAGCCACGGCACGCTCGCGGTACATCGCCTCGATCTCGGCGGCGTAGCGCTTGTTCACGAAACCGCGCTTCAGCTTCATGGTCGGCGTCAGCTCCTCGTCCTCAGGCGTCAGCTGGCGCTCGATCAGATAGAAGCGCTTGATGCTCTCGACGCGGGCGAAATTGCCGTTGACCTGCTCGATCTCGCGCCAGATCAGATCCTGGATCTCCACCGCCCGGCACAGGCTGGCATAGTTGGTGAAAGGGATGTCGTGGTCCTGCGCGAACTTCTCGACATTCTCCTGGTCGATCATCACGAGGCAGGTGAGGTACGGCCGCTTGTCGCCGATCACGACGGCGTCCGAGATGTAGGGCGAGAATTTGAGCTGGTTCTCGATCTCGGACGGCGTGATGTTCTTGCCGCCGGAGGTGATGATGATGTCCTTCATGCGGTCGGTGATCCGGACGAAGCCTTCATTGTCGATGGTCCCAACGTCGCCGGTGTGCAGCCAGCCGCGAGAATCGATGGTCTCGGCGGTCTTTTCCGGCAGGTTCAGATAGCCCATGAACAGGAAGTCGCCCTTGATCAGGATCTCGCCGTCGGGCGACAGCGCGACCTCGCCCCAGGGTACGGCCGTGCCGACCGAGCCGAGCTTGATCCGCTCTGCCGGCATCATGGTCGCGACCCCGCAATTCTCGGTCTGGCCATAGAGCTCGTGCATGTCGATGCCGAGCGCCAGATACCAGCGGATCAACTCCGGCGCGATCGGCGCCGCGCCAGTGAAGGCGATGCGGCAGCGGTCGAGCCCGATCATGCGGCGGATGTTGCGGAACGCGATGCGATAGGCGAGACGGTTGGCGATGCGCAGCGACAGCGGCGGCGTCTTGCCCTCGAGCCGGCAATCGACCATACGGTAGCCGATGTCGATGGCGCGGCGATAGACCCATTGCTGGAGCGGCGTTGCATCCTTCAGCGCGATGGTGATGGCGGAATAAAATTTTTCCCAGATGCGCGGCACTGCGAGGAAGACGGTCGGCTGCACCTCGCGCAAATTGTCCGGTACGGTCTCCGGGCTTTCGGCAAAGTTCATCACCGAGCCGAGCGCGACCGAGATGTAGTAGCCGCCAATGCGTTCGGCGACATGGCAGAGCGGCAGGAAGAGCAGCCTCTCATCGTCCTCCTGCGCCGGGATGAAGTCGTTGGCGTGCCGCATCTGATGCGTCACGCTGCGGTTGGCATGCATCGCGCCTTTGGGCGGTCCCGTCGTGCCGGACGTGTAGACGAGGATCGCGAGGTCGCCGGCGCTGCGACTGTCGATCATCTCCTGCCACAACGCCTCACGGCCGACCATGTGGTTGCGGCCGAGCGCGCGGAACTCGTCGAGCGACATCACCATGTCGTCGGAGAAGCCGCTGAGGCCCTCCATGTCGAACACGATGATCTTACGCAAGCCGGGACAGCGGGCGCGGCAGGCGAGGACCTTGTCGAGCTGCTCCTCGTCCTCGACGAAGATCACTTTCGTGCCGGAATCGTTGACGAGATACTCGACCTGGGACGATGCATCGGTCGGGTAGATGCCCGAGGCGACGCCGCCGGCGCAGAGGATCCCCATGTCGGCATGGACCCACTCGGGAACGGCATTGGCGATGATCGAGGAGACGTCGCCGGGCATGAAGCCGATCGCGCGAAGCGCATAGGCGACCTCCTTGGAGATCTCCAGCCATTGGCGCCAGCTCGTCGGCTGCCAGATGCCGAATTTCTTCTCGCGGATCGCCGGCCTGTCGCCCCGCGTCTCGGCGGCGCACAGAAAGCTCTTCGCGATCGTATCAGCGACCGTCAGCACCGCCGGTCGGGCCATGCGCCTCTCCTCCTTGTCGCCTGCCTCCGCTGCCTGCCTTGCCGGCGGTCTATTTTGCGGATGGGCAATCTCATCTTACTGCCAGCTCTTCCTCACCGCCACGTCTTCTTCTTTTTCCAGCGCCGCTCGCCGCGCGCGCCCGCTTCCTTGGCGCCAAGGTAGAATTCCTGGATGTCCTGGGAATGCATCAAGCGGTCGCAGGTGTCGTTCATCACGATCCGGCCGATCTCCAGGACATAGCCGTAATGCGCCGTCTCCAGCGCCACCTTGGCGTTCTGCTCGACCAGCAGGATCGACATGCCCTGCTCCTCGTTGACGCGTCGGATGATGGTGAAGATCTCCTTCACCAGCAGCGGCGACAGGCCGAGCGAAGGCTCGTCGAGCAGCAGCAGCGTCGGCCGGTTCATCAACGCGCGGCCGATCGCCAGCATCTGCTGCTCGCCGCCGGAGAGCTGGCCGGCGGGCTGGTTGATGCGCTCCTTCAGGCGCGGGAAATAGCCGTAGACGCGCTCCAGATCCTCCGCGACGCCGTCGCGGTCCCGGCGCGGATAGGCGCCCATCATCAGGTTCTCGCGCACCGAGAGGAACGGGAAGACCTCGCGCCCCTCCGGCACGTGACTGAGGCCGAGCCTCACGATCCTGTCGGCTTCCATGCGCTGGATCGGCTTGCCCATGAACTCGATCGCGCCCTTCTGCGGATCGAGGATGCCCGAAATCGTCTTCAGCACCGTGGTCTTGCCGGCGCCATTGGCCCCGAGCAGCGTGACGATGCGGCCGCGGGGCACCTCGAGCGAGATGCCGCGGATCGCCATGATCGGCCCGTAATAGCTCTCGACGTTCGAGAGCTTCAGGATGGTTTCGGGGGTCGCGGTCGCATCCATCGCCTCAGGCTCCCAGATACGCAGCGACGACATCGGGGTGCTGCTGCACCTCGGCCGGTGAGCCCATCGCCAGCACTCGGCCATAGTTCAGCGCGATGACGCGGTCGGAAACGCGATTGACCAGCGACATGTCGTGCTCGACCATCAGCACGGTGACGCCGAGCTCGTTCTTCAAGTCGCGGATCCAGAAGGACATGTCGTCGGTCTCCTCGACATTGAGGCCGGAGGACGGCTCGTCGAGCAAGATCAGCTTCGGCTCCGAGCACAGCGCGCGCGCCAGCTCGATCACCTTGCGCACGCCGTAGGGAAGGCCGGAGATGAGCTTGTCGCGATAAGGTTCGAGATCGAGGAATTCGATGACCTGCTCGACCCGGCGGCGGTGCACCTTCTCGTTGGCGCGCACGCTCGGCAGGAACAGCAGCTCCTGCCAGAGCTGCGTGGTGGAATGGCGGTGGCGGCCGACCAGGAGATTCGACAGCACGGTCGCGTTCTCGAACAGCTCGATGTTCTGGAAGGTGCGGGCGATGCCGAGCTTGGCGATGTCGTAGGGCGGCTGCTCGGTGATGTCCCGGTCCTCGAAGAAGATGCGGCCCGAAGTGGGCCGGTAGATCCGCGAGATCAGGTTGAAGATCGAGCTCTTGCCGGCGCCGTTGGGACCGATGATCGACAGGATCTCGCCCTTCTCGACCGCGAACGAGACCGCATCGACGGCCTTGAGGCCGCCGAAGTGCAGCGACAGGTTCTCGGCGCGAAAATAGCTCATCGGTTGCGCTCCGACTTCACGTAGATCTTCTGCCGCTTGAAGGTGGCGCGCTTGTAGAGCGGGAACAGCTGGAAGAAGAGCTTGATCTTCAACCAGCGGCCGTAGAGCCCGAGCGGCTCGAACAGCACGAACAGCACGATGATGATACCATAGATCGCGCCCTTCAGCCCGTTGAGCGAGGCGAAGGCCGCGACCTTGGACTGGATGTTGGCCGCAGTCGCCGTACCCGCTCCGAATGTCGCCGCGATGCCGGCGATGATGCCGGGCATGTCGTCCTTCAAATAGGTCAGGAACGGATCGATCATGACGATGAAGATCGCGCCCAGCACCGCGCCGTGCAGGCTGAAGGTGCCGCCAATCAGGATCACGATGATGAACTCGATCGAGAGCTGCAGCGTGAACATCTCCGGCGAGATGAAGGAGAGCTTGTGCGCGAACAGGACGCCGGCAAAGCCGGTGATCGCCGCCGAGATCGCGAACGACTTCACCTTGTAGAGCGCGACGTTGACGCCCATGCTGCGCGCCGCCGTCTCGCTGTCGCGGATCGCGACGAAGGCGCGACCCGTGGGCGAGCGCAGCAAATTCAGCGTCCCGACGATCGTCAGCACCAGCACGGCAAGGCACAGATAATAGAAAGTCGGGCTGTCGCGCGGCACCGCGACGCCGAGCAGGGACAGCGTCTTGACCCGCATGCCCTCGTTGCCGTGGGTCACGCTCTCCCAGCGCGCCAGGATCTCTTCGACGATCAAGGCGAACGAGATGGTGGCGATGACGAGGTAGATGCCGGTGAGGCGCAGGGCGGGAAAGCCGACCAACGCGCCGACGATGCCGGTCAGGGCCCCGGCGGCGAGGAAGTAGACCGGGAACGGCACGTTGTATTTCTGCAAATAGGCCGCGGTGTAGGCCCCGATCGCGAGGAACGCGGCGTGCCCAAGCGAGGCCTGGCCGGTGAAGCCGGTCAGAATCAGAAGCGCCACACCGACGGTCGCATAGATGCAGACGAAGACGAGCTGGCTCATCAGATAGCTGGAGAGCACGTAGGGCGCGATTAGCAGCAGCGCGAGCAGGATGCCATAGGAGACGAGGTAGCCCGAATGCGGAAACAGCTTGATGTCGTCTTCATAGTCGGTCTTGAACAGGAAGCGCATGGCGTTCAGACCTTCTTGCGGACGTGGTGGCCGAACAGGCCTTCAGGCTTCAGGAGCAGCACGGTCAGCAGCACGAGGTAGGGCGCGACGTCCTTCCAGCCCTCCGGCAGGTAGAAGCCGGCCATGCTCTCGATCACGCCGATCAGCACGCCGCCGACGACTGCACCCGGGATCGAGCCGAAGCCGCCGAGCACGGCGGCGGGAAACGCCTTCAGGCCGAGGACGAGACCGACATTGGAATGGATGAAGGTGATCGGCGCCAGCAGCACGCCGGCGCAGGTCGCCACCGCCGCGCTGATCGCCCAGACGATCGACACCACGCGCTTGACCGGAATGCCCATGTAATAGGCCGCGAGCATGTTCTCGGAGCTGGCGCGCATCGCCGTGCCGAGCGTGGTCTTGTTGAAGAACAGCCACAGCAGCGTGCACAGGATCACGGTCGCTGCGATCACCGAGAGCTTGTCGTAGGCGAGCACCAGCGCGCCCATGCGCAGCACGCCCGCGCTGAACGGCGTCTCGATCTTCAGATCATCGGTGCCCCAGATCATGCCGGCGATCGAGCGCAGGAAATAGCCGAGGCCGATCGTCGCCATGATGATGGAGAATTGCGGATAGCCGAGGATCGGCCGCACCACCACGCGCTCCGCCAGCATGCCGAACAGCGCCATGGCCGCCACTGCACCGGCAAAGCCGATCCAGTAGTTCAGGCCCATCATGCCGATGAAGGTGAATGCGAAGAAGCCGCCGAGCATCATCAAATCGCCCTGGGCGAAATTGACGACCTCGGTGGCCTTGTAGACGAGCACGAAGCCGAGCGCGATCAGGCCGTAGACGCAGCCGAGCGCAACACCGCTGACCAGCTGCTGAACGAAATCCAGCATCGCCGCGCATCCTCCCGATGCAACCGACGGTTCTTGTTGACCGCCTCGTCGCATCTTGTGTCCAGTCGCTACGCAGTCGTTTCGCTGCGTTAGCACCATTTGTCCCGTCGCCAATTCAGCCTGAACCGCAAAGCGCTGTCAACAAACGGTGACTTGCCTTTAGTCGAAACCGGATGGCGGAATTTGTAGGCCGTAGATTCACGGTGCCGAAACATCTTGGGGGCATGGTCGCGAGCGATGCAAAACCGGATGGTGGCCGTCATGAAGCCGGACAAGTCGGCGCTGGAAGTCCGAGGGTTAACGAAGCGTTTTGACCGCTTGGCGGTCGATGGCCTCGATCTCACCATTCGCGCCGGCGAATTCTACGCGCTGGTCGGCCCCAACGGCGCCGGCAAGACCACCACGCTGCGCATGGTTGCCGGCCTGTTGCGGCCCGATACCGGTGCGGTCTCGATCTTCGGCATCGATGCGCTCCACAACCCAGTTGCCGCCAAGCAGGTGATGGCGTGGGTGTCCGATGAGCCGATGATCTATGACAAGCTGACACCGCTCGAATATCTCGAATTCGTCGCCGGCCTCTGGGGCATCGCGCCATCAACCTCGGAGCCGGTCGCGCAGGAGCTTCTCACCTCGCTCGGGCTCGAGCCGCACCGGCACGAACGCTGCGAGGGCTTTTCCAAGGGAATGCGCCAGAAGGTGGCGCTGGCCGGCGCGCTGGTGCACGATCCCCGCCTCATCATTCTCGACGAGCCGCTGACGGGCCTCGATGCCGTCTCCGCCCGCCATGTGAAGGGCCTCCTCAGCGAGCGCGTCCGAGCGGGCTGCACGGTCATCATGACCACGCATATTCTCGAGGTCGCCGAACGCATGGCCGACCGCATCGGCGTGATCGCGTCGGGCCATCTGGTCGCCCAAGGCACGCTCGACGAGCTGCGCCGGCAGAACGGCCATTCCGATACCAGCCTCGAGGATCTCTTCATCGCGCTGGTGACACTTCCGGACGCCGCATGAGCTCGGCGACCGCGCTGTCCTGGTTCGCCCGCCACGAGCTCCGGCTCGCCTGGCGCGAATGGTTCGCGATGATGACCGGCGGCCGGCGCAAACGCGCGCGCGCTGCCGTGATCGGCCTGCTCTTCTTCGCCGCACTCCTGCACCTGCCGGCCTGGGCCGTGATCGGCCGCTTCGCGGAGCTGCAACTGCCGCTCGACAAATCCTCGCTGATCGTGATCTCGGCGACGATCTTTCTGGCCTGGACCTTGATGCTGTCGCAGGCGATCGAATCGGTGACGCGGGTGTTTTACGCACGCGCCGATCTCGACCTCATGATGTCCTCGCCGGCGAGGCTGGCCAATCTGTTCTCGGTCCGCATCGCCGCGATCGCGCTCACCGTCACGATGATCGCGTTGCTGTTTTCGACGCCCTTCATCGACGTGCTGGTGATCGGCGGCGGGGCGCGCTGGCTTAGCGCGTTCGGCGTCGTGATCGCGATGGGTCTGTCGGCCGCTGCGATCTCGATCGCCATCACCATCCTGCTGTTCCGGCTGATCGGCCCGGCGCGGACGCGTCTCATCGCCCAGATCGTCGCCGCGATCATCGGCGCGGGCTTCGTGATCGCGCTCCAGGTCGCCGCGATCATGTCCTACGGCACGCTGTCGCGCTTCACCATCCTGACCTCGGGCAGCCTCGCCGACTACGCGCCCGACGTCGACAGCATCTGGTGGTGGCCTGCGCGGGCGACCATGGGCGACAGCGAGGCACTGTTGCTGCTTCTGGCGCTCGGGCTGATGCTGCTCGGAAGCGTCATGGCGATCTTTTCGGGCCGCTTCGCCGACACTGCCATCGATGCGGCCGCGTATGGCACATCGGGCCGCGTGCGCGCGAGGGAGCGCCCCTTCCGCGGCGGATCGCGACAGCAGGCGCTGCGGCGCAAGGAATTCGTGCTCCTGTGGCGCGATCCCTGGCTGGTCTCGCAGACCCTGATGCAGCTTCTGTATCTGGTGCCGCCCGCGCTGCTGCTCTGGCGCAATTTTGCCGACAACTCCGCGGCGCTGACGTTGATCACGCCTGTCATCGTGATGGCGGCCGGACAGCTCGCCGGCGGCCTTGCCTGGCTGACCATCTCGGGCGAGGACGCCCCCGACCTCGTTGCCACCGCGCCGCTGATGCCGTCCGGCGTCATCCGCGCCAAGATCGAGGTGGTGCTGATCGCGATCGCCGCGATCTTCTGTCCGCTGGTCGCAGCGCTGGCCGTCGCCTCGCCAATCCAGGCGGCCATCAGCGGCGGCGCGATCATCGTCAGCGCGGCCTCGGCCACCGCAATCCAGCTCTGGTTCCGGGTGCAGGCCCGGCGCAGCCAATTCCGCCGCCGCCAGACCTCCTCGCGGCTCGCGACCTTTGCCGAGGCCTTCTCCTCGATCGGCTGGGCGGCCACCGCCGCGTTGCTGCTCGCCCTGCCGATCGCCGGCCTCATCAGCGGCCTGATCACAGCCGGCCTCGTCGCCATCACCTGGAAGTTCAGCCCAAGGCGCGAATAAGACGCGCGCGAGAGGTGCGACACTGACGCGCTGTTGATCGCTGCCCATTGGCGACACGCCGCATAGCACGCTAGACTTTCCCCCGAAGTCATCGGGAACGGATGCATGTGGCGACTGGTTTCGGCGGCTCTGGCGCTGTTCGGCGTATTCCTCGCACCTGCCCTCGCCCAGCAGCCACCTCAGCGCAGCGAATGCCTGGCGATGGCCAACGCGGCGCCCCGCGCGATGCCGGTCGCATTCCGGCAGGCCGCTGGCTCGGCCGAGGTCGAGATCACCTATGCCGGCCACTCCACCTATTTCATCGACACGCCCGGCGGCCTGCGCATCGCCACGGACTATAGCGGCGCCTACCAGGTCGGGCGGCTCCCCGACGTTGTCACCATGAACCGGGCCCACAGCACCCACTACACCCTGTTCCCGAACAAGCGCATTCCCCATGTGCTTCATGGCTGGAGCGAGGACGGCAAGCCGGCCATCGTCTCGGAGCGCATCGGCGATACCTTCGTCCGCAACGTCACGACCGACATCCGCCGCTATTTCGGCGACGATGCCGGCACCGACATGATCCGTGACGGCAATTCGATCTTCATCTTCGAGGTTGCTGGCCTCTGCATCGGCCATCTCGGCCATCTCCACCACAAGCTCGATGACAGCCATTTCGCCCAGATCGGCCGGCTCGACATCGTGATGGTGCCGATCGACGGTACCTACACCATGTCGCTGGAGGGCATCTCCGAGATCACCAAGCGGCTACGCGCCTCGGTGGTGCTGCCGATGCACCGCTTCGCCACCCCGCTCGACGATTTCATGCGCCGGATCGGCCAGCAGTTCGAGATCGACCACCGCACCGAGCGCTCGTTCCGGATGTCGCGAGATGCGCTGCCGTCGAAGCCGACCGTGATCATCCTCGACGGGGTCTGACGCGCAATTTTCTCCAAGTCGGCCGCCGCCCGTCCGTGATGTTCTCCCCACAACAGGAGATCGCCATGGCCGACTTTGCGAAATTGTTGCACGCGGACGGACCGAACCCCGAGCATGCGGCGGCGCTCCAGCTTTACGGCCGCTTCGTCGGCGACTGGGACGCCGAAATCACCGCCCATGGGCCCGATGGAACGGAACACACCGCGCCCGGCAAAATCCATTTTGGCTGGGTGCTCGAGGGACGTGCCGTGCAGGATGTCTGGATCATACCCCGGCCCGCGGGCGCGCCGGCCTTTCCGATCGCCGGCAATTGGTACGGCACGACGCTGCGTGTCTATGACCCGACCATTGCCGCGTGGCGGATTTCCTGGTTCGACCCCGGCCGCAGCGTGTTCCGCCAGCAGATCGGCCGGTCGCGAGGCGATGACATCGTGCAGGAAGGCACAACCGACGCCGGCGAGCTGACGCGCTGGAGCTTTACGGAGATCACCGGCAATTCCTTCCATTGGCTCGGGGAGGTCAAGCCTGCCGCGTCGGCGGACTGGCGGTTGATAGTCGATGTGAGAGCCAAGCGCCGCAAAGCTTAAGCCGCTCGTCGCATTTTTGAGCGCACCGATCGAACCACAGGCTCGCTGCAACCTCTCCCGCTTGCGGGAGAGGTCGGCGCGAAGCGCCGGGTGAGGGCTCTCTCCTCT
Source organism: Bradyrhizobium sp. CCGB12 (assembly GCF_024199845.1). NCBI lineage: Bacteria > Pseudomonadati > Pseudomonadota > Alphaproteobacteria > Hyphomicrobiales > Nitrobacteraceae > Bradyrhizobium > Bradyrhizobium sp. CCGB12. The sequence goes on from NZ_JANADO010000001.1 coordinate 6,525,102, forward strand.
TGGGGACATTCTCCGTAAACCTCAAACAATCCCGGCGCGGAGACACCCCCACCCCACCCCTCCCCCGCAAGCGGGAGAGGGAGCGCACCTCCTACGTGCTGACGGCGCCGCTGTGCTCGCGATGACGGGGGCGGTTGCATGCCGCGCGCTGCTGCGTGACGAGATGGGGTGCTAGGCTCCCGGCACAAAAACATCGAGGGAGCGAACGCCGATGGCTGCAAGCGGGTTGCCCGCCAACACGAGCGGGCTGTTTGTCGAGCCGCGCGAGGACTGGCTCGCGCTGCATCAGGAGGAGATCATCGATCCCTTGCGGCCGATCGTCGATCCCCATCATCATCTCTGGAATCGCGGGCACCGCTATCTCATCGAGGAGATGGCGGCCGATATCGCGACCGGCCACGATGTCATTGCGACCGTTTATGTCGATTGCCGCGCGATGTATCGCACGCATGGCCCGGAGGCGTTCCGACCCGTCGGCGAAGTCGAGTTCGCCAATGGCGTTGCCGCGATGAGCGCGAGCGGTGCTTATGGCAAGGCGGCGATCTGTGCCGGCATCGTCAGCCACGCCAATCTGCTGTTGGGCGACGCGGCCAAGCCGGTGCTCGAAGCAGAGATCGCGGCCGGCAACGGCCGCTTCCGCGGCATCAGGCATTCCTCGGCCTGGGACCAGGACCCTGTCGTCGCCGGCATGTATGCGAACAGGCCGAAGGAATTGTTGCGGGATCCGACCTTCCGCAAGGGTTTTGCCTGCCTCGCGCCGCTGAACCTCAGCTTCGACGCCTGGCTGTTCCATCCGCAGATTGACGAGCTGACCGAACTGGCCCGCGCCTTCCCCGACACCAGGATCGTGCTCGACCATTGCGGCGGCCCCGCTGGCGTCGGCCGCTTTGCGGGACGGCGCGAGGAGGTGTTTCCGCAATGGCGCGCCTCGATCCGCGAGATCGCGAAATGCGAGAACGTGGTCGTGAAGCTCGGCGGGCTCGCCATGTGCCTGCTCGGCTACGACTTCCATTTGCGCGCGAGACCGCCGTCATCGGAGGAGCTTGCCGCGGCCTGGCGGCCTTATATCGAAACCTGCATCGAGGCATTCGGCCCCCAACGCGCGATGTTCGAGAGCAACTTCCCGCCGGACAAGGGCCAGTGCAGCTACCAGGTGATTTTCAATGCCTTCAAGCGCATCGCGTCTCCCCTAAGCGAGACCGAGAAGACGGCGCTGTTCTCACAAACGGCGACCGATTTCTATCGGCTCGAGCTGCCGTCGTGACGAAAAAAGGGGCCGGGATGTTGATCCCGGTCCCTTTTCCGTCGTGGCCGCTGGGAAGCGTCCTTGAAATTTTACTGATCGAGCTCTAGCCGGCGCCCATCAGCGAGGCCGGACGACGCTCGCCGCTAGCGGCGAACATCTTCTTGAGCTTGTTGACCACGCGGATCAGGAATCCGATCACCACGGGATTGGTCTTGCGGCAAAAGGCGATCTTCTTGACGTGCCCTTCGACATGCCATTTGGCATGGGCGCCGTCACGGAAGAAAATGACATCGCCGGGACCATAGCGCTTCGGCGGCATGCCGTCGCTCTCGAGCACGATCGATCCTTCCATGATCATGATCGTCTCGTCGATATCGTAGTACCAGTTGAAGCGCCCTTCGGTGCAAGCCCAGATGATGGTCTGGGCCGTGCCGTCGGCGCTGGTGGACAGGACGTGCGAACGCGATACCGGGTTACCCTCGATGATCCAGGACGGCTCGATCGGCCGCAGCTCCAGATCCACATTGCAACTGCCGATTTCAATCATTGCGCGCGACATCTGTTTCCTCAGGGAATAAAATAAGGTTTGGCCGGGTCGAAGCCCGGACTGTTTCCAATGATGTCCGCAACGCTAGTGACCGGCTTTTAATTCTTCCTTACGCGGGCACCGACAATCAGCCGTAAGTTGCAGGTGCGAAGCAGCTAACGTCGCGATTCCGCTGCGAATTCGCGCCCATGAACCCATCTTTTCCGGGGTGCGACAAAATGCGCGAAAGTGACCATGGAAGGAGCCATGCCAATGCCCCTCACGCCTGAGGTCCTGACAGCCAACAGCGAGGTCGTCGCCTGGCTGGGCAGCCTCGATGTCTCGTTCACGCCGGATGAGGAGCCCTGGTTCACCATCGACGGCGTCGAAAACCCCAGGCAGATCGGTAGCGACGGTTCCGGCGGCGCGTTCGTGCTGCTGCCGTCGCAGAATGTGCTCTACGTGTCATCAGAGGGGCGCGCCGGCATGATCGCGGAGAATTTCGAAGCGTTCGTTCAGCTCATTGTCGCCCGCCCCTACTGGCTCGACATCCTCAAATTCTCCGCCGGTGGCGATCTCCAGGAGATGCGGCGCGCCGCGGATGCGCTGGAAGCGACACTCGACGACGAGGACGAGATCAACGAGGCCCGCGAGGAAATCCGCGGCGCGCTCGGCCTGCCCGATGCGGACGATCCGATTGGCGCGCTCTGCGAAGCGGTGGCTGCCTCCGAGGCTATCGTGCGGGCCACCGACGGAAGCCCGTTCACGACGCTGTTCAACCGCTTCAGCGTAGACAGCAACCCGATGCTGCGCAACGCGGCGGCCTGAAAGGCGTTGAAGAGACGAATATGCTTGGCCTTCACGGTTCGAGACGCGCCATGAGGCGACGCTCCTCACCATGAGGGTCTGCTATCTCTCCGCGAAACGAGACCTCATCCTTGAGAAGCCCGCCAGCGGCGGGCGTCTCGAAGGATGGGCCGCAACACGTTTTACTTCGCCCACTCGCCCTTGCGAAACACCGGCACCTTGCTGCCGTCGGCGAGAATGCCGTCGATATCGGTCTCGGCCGAGCCGATCATCCAGTCGATATGGATCAGGCTCTGGTTGCCGCCTTGCGCGGCGATCTGCTGCGGGGTGAGCTGCGCGCCGTTGACGAAGCATTTCGAGTAGCACTGGCCGAGCGCGATGTGCGAGGCGGCGTTCTCGTCGAACAGCGTGTTGTAGAACAACAGCCCGCTCTGCGAGATCGGCGAGGAATGCGGCACCAGCGCCACCTCGCCGAGGCGACGCGCACCCTCGTCGGTGTCGAGCACCTTGCTCAGCACCTCCGCGCCGCGCGAGGCTTTTGCGTCGACGATCTTGCCGTCCTCGAATCGCACCGCGATGTTGTCGATCAGGGTCCCCTGGTAGGACAGCGGCTTCGAGCTCACGACGTGGCCGTAGACGCGGCGGCAATGCGGCGTGGTGAAGACCTCTTCGGTCGGAATGTTGGCGTTGCAGCTGATGCCGTTCTTGGAGAGCGAGGCGCCGCCCTCCCATTCGTGGCCGTCGGCAAGGCCGATGGTGAGGTCGGTGCCCGGCCCCGAGTATTGCAACGCGCGAAAACGCTGGCCGTTGAGCCAGTTGGTGCGCTCGCGCAGCACCGCATTGTGGCTCGCCCAATTTCCCATCGCGTCCTCACGGTTAACCCTGGACGCCGCGAAGATCGCATCCGCGAGCTTGCCAATCGCGACGTCCTCGGGATCGTCAGGAAAGACCTGCTTGGCCCAGGACGGGCTTGGATAGGCGATGATGTTCCAGTTGGTGTCGAAATTGACGATTTTTTCCAGCGCCGGCTGGTAGGCCATGGAGTTGGCCTTGCTGGCGCGCGCCACCTTGGAGGGATCCTCTCCGGACAGCAGCATCGGATTGTCGCCGACGATGGCGAGCCGTGCGGTGTTGTCCGAGAATGCCTTGGCCATGCCCTCATACAGCCAGCCGGCAGCACGATCGAAACTGTCGTCGTGACCGTGGCGGTAGCGCGCCAGCGTCATCTCCTCGTCCGACAGGATCGGCGTCACGATGCCGGCGCCGGCCTTGTAGGCGTGGACGGCGATCCGCCGCACCAGCGGCAGCGCGATCGCCGGCGCCGTCAGAAGAAGATCCTGTCCCGGCCGCAAGCCCAGGCCCACCTTCACCGCCACCTCAGCCAGCCGGTCGAGTTTCGCGGGATCGATGGGAGTAGCGGAATTGCGGTGATCAGTCATGCCGGGCCCTCTGCCGAAGTCTCTCGTTCAATCTAAGCCTAGCATCGCGAGGCGCAAGTACGCGAGCACCTTGCGACACCGAGAAGATACGCAGTTTCACGCAACTTGGTTTTCAACGCGTTGCCGATTTCAGCACCCGGTCGACCATGGCGGGCGCAAGGCCGAGGTAATTTTTTGGTGAGGTGAGCGCCTCGATTGTGGCGCGGTCGATGCGGCTCGAGACCCGGGAATCGGATGAGAGCGCATCCGCCAGCGTCAAGCCTTTGTCATTGGCGAGCCGGCAGGCGTCATAGACCACATCATGCGCCTCCTGCCGCCCGATCTGCGGGGCGAGCCCCATCATGACCGCTTCTGCCACGATCAGGCCGCGGCTGATGGCGAGATTGTCGTTCATCTTCGCCTCGTCCACGATGAGGCCCGCGAGCGCAAACTTTGCCTGGTGCAGCGCGCCGGCGGTCAGCACGAAGCTTTCGGGGATCGCGATCCATTCGGCGTGCCAGGGACCGGTGGCACGCTCGAAATCCTGCACCATCGCATCCAGCATCAGGCCTGCATGCTGGCGCACCGCCTTCGACGCCGCGAGCATCAGTTCGGAGGAGATCGGGTTGCGCTTCTGCGGCATGGTCGAGGAGGCGCCGCGGCCCTTGACGAAGGGTTCGTAGACTTCAGCGAATTCGGTCGAGGCCATGATCATGATGTCGAGCGCGATCTTGCCGAGCGAACCGGTGACGAGCGCCAGAAAGTTCACGGCCTCGGCAAAGCCGTCGCGCGCGACGTGCCAGGTCAAGACGGGAACGCCGAGCTTCAGTTCGGCGCATAGCGCTTCCTGCACCTCGAACCCCTTGTCCCCGAGCGAGGCCAGCGTGCCGGCGGCGCCGGCAAACTGGCCGACCAGGACCCGTGGCTTCAATTGTGCCAGACGTTCGGCATGGCGGTCGAACATCGCGAGCCAGATCGCGGTCTTGTAGCCAAACGTCACCGGCAGCGCCTGCTGGAGATGGGTGCGACCCGCCATCGGCGTGCCGCGATAGCGCCGCGACAGGTCGGCGAGGATCTTGCGCAGCTCTGCGATGTCGCGCTCGACGATCCCGAGCGCGGCGCGGAGTTGCAGGACCACCGCGGTGTCCATGATGTCCTGTGTGGTCGCTCCCCAATGCACATAGCGGCCGGCCTCGCCGCATTGCTTCACCATCTGATGCACCAGGGGAAGGATCGGATAGCCGACGATGTCGGTCTCCTGCCGCAACAGATCGAAGTCGAGCGCGGCAACATTCGTCCGTGCCGCGATCTGGTCGGCGGCGTCTTGCGGGATCACGCCGCATCTGGCCTCCGCCCTCGCCAGCGCAACCTCGACCTCAGCGTAGCGCGCCACCAGCGCGACATCGGAGAACACCTCCCGCATCTCGGGCGTGCCGAAGGCGTCGCGGAAAAGCATGGAGTCGAGCACGGTGGTCGAAGCGGGAAAAGCGGGCATGGGCATTTCTTCGTCGTTGGTGTGTTTTGTGGAGGGCAGCTTACGCGGGTCGCGGGGTTCGGCAATGGACATTCATCGTTCGTCACATATTCCCGGTGTCGCCCTGAGAAGCCCGTACGACGTTGGAGCGATGTCGCGCGCTGTCTCGGCACCGTCATCGCGAGGAGCTCTTGCGACGAAGCGCGAATCCCATTCCTGTCCAAACTTTAATTCAGCACGCTTCTCCCGTTGCACTATCACTGACGTGCGGCACGAGAGCCGCCGCATGGCGAGGAGACCACAATGTTGAAATCGTTTCGCTTCGTTGCTGGAGCTTGTCTGCTAGCAGGCCTGTCGACGGCAACACTGACAACGGCGTCGTCCGCACCGATCGGACAACCGCTGGCGATGACACACGCCGACCAAGGTCAGGTCGAACAAGTGCGCTGGTACGGACGTCGCGGCTGGGGCTGGGGCGGCGGTGCGTTCGTCGGTGGGCTCGCAGCCGGTGCGCTGATCGGTGGCGCCGTCGCGGCGCCCTACTATTACGGCTCGCCCTATTATGACGGACCGGGCTACCCGCCACCGCCCGTCGCCTATGGACCGCCGCCGGAAGGCGACGTGCAGTACTGCATGCAACGCTACAAGTCCTACAATCCGAACACGGGCACCTATCTCGGCAACGACGGCCGGCGCCATTCCTGCCCGTAGTGCCCCTGACCTCGCAGCCCGCCTGAGGGCTGCGACATGCGGGCTGCAGTGCTGTTCACCCCGTCATCCCCCAGGTGATCCCCCAGGCGCGACGCGTGCGATGCGAAGCAGCGCGCGCTGAGCCTCGGGGTGACGGTGATGAATTGTGCCAAAGGCAATATCAGGTTCAGCACCTGCCCCCGCGACAATCTGACCGGCACCGCCATGTTCTGGTTCCGGCTGCATGCCTCCCCGCAACCAGCATGACTGCCATCACGCAATCGTGGTGAACCGTGTCGGCCCGTCGGCGGACTCACAGACTTCAAGTCGAAATCGATTTTGTTTTCAACATTCCCTGATGTCGTTGTGAGGACTGAGTTTTCGACGTGCAATTTATGTTCCGGGACCATCTCCTAGATACCGACCTGCGCGAGCTGAGCCGCGAGCAGGTTCCCGTTGCCGTGGAACCGCAGGTTTTTGACCTGGTCGTGCATCTCATGGAGAACCGTGACAGGGTGGTCAGCAAGGATGAGCTGATCGACAAGATCTGGCACGGGCGCAGCGTCTCCGAATCCACCCTGACCAGCCGGATCAACGCGGCGCGCAAGGCGATCGGCGACAATGGCGCGAACCAGGCGCTGATCCGCACCATTGCGCGCAAGGGCTTTCGCTTCGTCGGCGACGTCGAGGCGATGCGCGGCGCGGCCGCGCCAGAACCCGGCCGCACTGCGCAGGCGCCGCTCGCGTTGCCCGACCGGCCCGCGATCGCCGTGCTGCCCTTCACCAATATGAGCGGCGACCGCGAGCAGGATTATTTCTCCGACGGCATCAGCGAGGACATCATCACCGCACTGTCGAAGCTGCGCTGGTTCTTCGTCGTCGCGCGCAACTCGTCCTTTGTCTACAAGGGCCGCGCCGTGCACATTCACGAGGTCGCGCGCGAGCTCGGCGTACGCTACGTGGTCGAAGGCAGCGTGCGGCGGAGCGGCGATCGCCTGCGCATCTCGGCCCAGCTCAACGACGTCTCGACCGGCAGCCATCTCTGGGCCGAACGCTACGACCGCGAGCTCGCCGACATCTTCGCCGTGCAGGACGAGATCACCGAGGCGATCGTCGCTGCGATCGAGCCGCAGCTTTATGCCGCCGAAAGCTTTCGCGCCCAGCAAAAGCCGCCGGGCAGCCTCGATGCCTGGGATCTCGTGATGCGCGCGCTGTCGCATTACTGGCGCATCACACGCGAGGACAATGCGGCCGCGCAAAGCCTGTTGGAAAAGGCGACCACAATCGACCCGGCCTATGGCAAGGCGCTGGGCCTGCTCGCAACCAGTCATATTTTTGGCGCGCATATGGGCTGGGCCGACATGGCCACGACGGTGCCGGTCGCCGAACGCGCGGCACTGGCTGCGGTGGAAGCCGATCGCGAGGACGCCTGGGCTCATCACGGCCTCGCCTACACTTATCTGTTCCGCCGCCGCTTCGACGACGCGCTGGCCGAGTTCGAGCTGGCCTTGAGGCTCAATCCGAATTTCGCGATGGCGCACGCCTTCTACGGCGTGACGCTCTGCTACGCGGGACGATGGCAGGAGGGCGATGCCGCCGCGCGCCGTGCGCTGCGCCTCAGTCCGCGCGATCCGCTCGCGGCGATCTATTGCGGAGTTGCGGCCTATGCGCAGTTCATCGGGCGCAATTATGAAGAGTCGATCCAGCTGGCACGGGAATCGATGCGGCAGCGCGCCGATTTTGTCGGGGCGCATCGCGTGCTGACGGCTGCCGCCGGAATGTCGGGTGATGCTCAGCTCGCGGCAACCGCGCTGCAAGGCCTGCATCGCGCCCAGCCGGGCCTCTCGCTCGCCTGGCTCACGCGCGAGCTGCCGATGCAGCGTGCGGAAGATCGCGAGCATTATCTGGAAGGGTTTCGGCGTGCGGGGATGCGGTAGGCGCCCCACGTTGACGGTGCACCGTCTCTCGCAAGGAGAGAAGGAAGAGCAACGCCTACTCCTGCATCATCTCGCCGCTGCCGCCGAACTCGGCTGGAAAATCCTTCAGCTTGGGCAGGCCGTCGCGCATCGGCAGCACCGTCTCGGCGTAGTTGACGTGGACGCCGGGCGAAAATGCGAGCGTGGGGATGGTGGCGGTGAAGACGTCCACCAGGCCGAGTGGCGGGTGGTTGGTCATGAGATGACCGCCGCATTTCTTGCAGAACTTGCGCTCGCTGAGCGGCGTCTTGGCGAAGGTCTCGACATTCTGGGCGCCTTCGGTGATACGCACGGCTTCCGGCTTCCACAGGCTGAACGCATTCACCGGCCCACCCGACCACGAGCGGCAGGAGCTGCAGTGGCAATAACCCATTGCCTCCGGCGCGCCCGTGACCTCGACCGTGACCGCGCCACAGAAGCAGTTTCCGACATGTTTCATTGGTCTCTCCGTTGATGAGGGATCGATATCAGGCGTCGGACGCCTGCGCGTCCTCCTTTCGGTGGACGCGCGGCGCTAGGCGAAGACTATGCTGATCTGCGCCAGGGAATAAGCATTGACACCCGTTGTTTGTACTGCCGGTACTCGTCGCCGAAGAGTTCGACGAGGTCGTGCTCCTCGAGCGCGATTCCGACGAAGATGTAGAGCGTGGTCACGGCGGCGAACAGCAGATGGCCCGCGGTCATGACCGGCGCCGCCCAGAATGCGATGATGAAGCCGAGATAGATCGGATGGCGGACGAATTTGTAGAGCAGCGGCGTCTTGAAACGCGGTGGCGGCGCTTCCCTGCCGACGAGATGGTTCGTCACCTGATGCAGGCCGAACAACTCGAAATGATTGATGATGAAGGTCGAGGTGAACACAAGCACCCAGCCAGCGAAGGCCACCGTGACCAGCGTCACGGCAAGATCCGGATTCTCGACATTCCATATGATCGCGGGCAGCGGACGCCACTGCCAGAACAGGAGAAGCAATGACAGGCTCGCAAGCAGCACGTAGGTGCTGCGCTCGACCGGCTTGGGGACGAACTGCGTCCACCATGCCTTGAACTGCTGGCGCGCCATCACACTGTGTTGAAGAGCAAACAGCGTCATCAGGAGCAGATTGATGATGACGGCTTCAGCCGTCGGCGTGTCGGCCCCGGTGTCGATGGTCTTCGGCACCACCAGCCCCATCACGAAGCCGATGGCATAGAGGATCGTGACGAAAAACACGAGATAAGCCGCAATTCCGTACAGAAAGGCGATGAATTTGAAAATGCGTGAGCCCGCAATCTCCGGGCCGATCGAATGAACCTGGTGATCAATTTGGGTCATAAACAGCTCCGTTGTGCCAAAATGTCGGCACTTCATTGGTCGCTGCACCATGCCGGATCGGACGGTCCAAGACTTTCGCGGACGGTTGATTTTCGCCTGAGACGACTTTGATTTTTGCTTGAGACGACACAAACGTGCGATTTCGTTTTGAAAACAACGTGCTCGACAGCGACCTGCGGGAGCTCACCTGCGCCGGGGTCGCCGTCCCCTTGCAGCCGCAGGTGTTCGATCTATTGCTCTATCTGGTCGTGCAACGCACGCGAGTGGTCAGTAAGGATGACCTGATCAGCCAGATCTGGAGCGACCGCATCGTCTCCGATTCCGCCCTGAACAGCCGGATCAACGCTGCACGCAAGGCGATCGGCGACGACGGTGCCACCCAGCGGCTGATCAAGACCATTCCGCGCAAGGGTTTTCGCTTCGTCGGCGACGTCCTGGAAGAAGTGGCAGCTTCGCCCGCGCCGGCCGATACCCAGCTTGTGCCCTTGCGCACCGCGGCGGAACGTCCGGGGATTGCCGTGCTCGCGTTCGAGAATATGAGCGGCGATCACGAACAGGATTATTTCGGCGACGGAATCAGCGAGGACATCCTCACCGCGCTGTCGAAACAGCGCTGGTTCATGGTGATCGCCCGCAATTCGTCCTTCACTTACAAGGGACGCGCGGTCCACACCAGGCAGATCGCCGAGGAACTCGGCGTCCGCTACATCGTCGAAGGCAGCGTTCGCAAGGCGGGCAACCGGGTGCGCATCACCGCGCAGCTCAACGACGCTGCGTCAGGCAGTCACCTCTGGGCCGAACGCTATGATCGTGAGCTGATCGACGTCTTCGCCGTGCAGGACGAGATCACCAACGCCATCGCCGCGGCGATCGAGCCGCAGATCCATGCAGCGGAAAATTTCCGCGCCGATCGCAAGCCGCCGTCGAGTCTCGATGCATGGGACCTGCTGATGCGGGCTCTGTCGCATTACTGGCGCGTGACGCGGCAGGATCACGAGGCCGCCCGCGTATTGCTAGAGCGCGCGATCGGGATCGACCCGAATTATGGTCAGGCGCTGTCGGTGCTGGCGGCAAACCACATGTTCGGTGTGCATCTCGGCTGGGCCGAGCTTGCCGCAGTGGCGCCTGTCGCGGAAGCTGCCGCGCTCGCGGCCGTGCGCTGCGACCATGAGGATGCCTGGGCGCATGCTGCGCTCGGCACCGTCTGCTTCTCGACACGCAGGCTGGCCGACGCACTGTCCGAGTTCGAGCGGGCGCTCGCGCTCAATCCGAACTTCTCGCTCGCCCAGGGCTATTACGCGCTGGCGCTGTCCTATGCCGGACGGTCGCAGGAGTCGTTCGCGGCGGCGCAGAGGGCGATCCGGCTCTCGCCGCGCGATCCTTCGCTGGCGATCTACCACGGCATCGCCGGCTATGCGCGCTTCACCGAACGGCACTATGACGAGGCCATCGCGCTCGCGCGCGAGGCGATCCGCCACCGCGGCGACCTCACCGGCGCCTACCGCGTGCTCGCAGTCTCCGCCGGCATGACCGGTGACGGGATGCTCGCGGAGATGGCGCTGAGTGAGCTCCGGCGCACCCAGCCCGGTATCTCGCTGCACTGGATCGCGACGCAACTGCCATGGGCCAATGACGCCGACCGCGAGCACTATCTGGAAGGATTCCGGCGGGCGGGGTTGAGGTAAGACGCGGCGCTGCTCTTACCTCCCCCTCCAGGGGAAGGTAAGAGACACTCGCACTGGCGTAAACACGCAGAACAGTCGGACTAGACTTTTGGCCTCGACTACCTCCCACGTCGTCATTGCGAGGAGCGAAGCGACGAAGCAATCCAGAGTTTCACCGCTGAAAGATTCTGGATTGCTTCGCTTCGCTCGCAATGACGAAATTGTGGAAGCAGCGTCCGCCCTATCGTCGACCGGGAAGGCGACCACGGCGTCGGGCCCCTACTTCGCCTTCGCCTGCATCGGCTTCGGGGCCGGCACCTGCGCCCATTCCTTGTCGGCGCGCGGGCCGTTGAGGTCGCCGGTCAGGCCGACGAGCTGGCCGGGCAGGACGTCGAGGGTCTGCTGCCAGGTCTGGGTCTGGCACAAGAACTTGATCAGGCAGCCCTTGAGCTTGAGACGGTCGGCGGGTTCGCGCCACAGCGAGACCGAGTAGAACTTGCCGTCCTCGGCATTATAGATGTCGCCGGCAAACCGTCCATCTGGCATCGCCTGCAAGCCCATGATGAGCTGGTGGCCGAGCAGCGCGCGGGCGCGCTTGTCGGGGTCGGGATTTTCCTTGTCGCGATAGGGCTGGCCGCGCTTGTCGGCCGGCTCCTTCATCCAGACGATGAAACCGCAGATGCGATCGCGCGCGGCTCCGCAACGCTCGAGTCGGATACGGGCACGGCCGTCTTCGACCAGCCATGTGCCGCTGGGATCGGGCGGCGCGGCGCCGGCGCGGCCGCCAAGCGCCATCATCACGATCGTGATCGCGACGCGCACCACGAAGCGAAGGAGAAAATTCATCAGCAGCACCTTTCGTTGGTTGGGTCGCGGCGTCAGTTCAGTTGCGCGATCAGCGCGTCCGCGCCCTTGTCGAGACCGGCAGTGGCGGCCGTGAGCGCGCCGACGCTGGCCTTGATGTCGTAGGCGCCAGGATATTGCTTGGTGACGTAGGCCGAGAGCAGGCGCGAGGTCGATGCATCGAATATCTCGACGCCGTAGATGACCGAACCGGTCATGGTCCCCTCGCCGTCGCGCGCGGCCTGCACGCCGTTGTAGACCGCGCCGGCGAGGTCGAAGCGCGAGAGCGTGCCGAGCACCGGGGTGTTGGTGACAGCGCCGGTGAGCGTCAGCCTGATCCGCAGCGTGTTCGGCCCGCGCTCACGCACGAGCGTGAAACGGCCGCGCAGCCGCTCGGCGAAGCAGGTCTGCATGTAGGCGGCGAGCGTCGCCTTGTCCTTGTTGGACATGTCGCCGAACTGGTGATCCCGGCCGCGATAGACCACGACGGGTTCGAGGATCACTCTGTTATAGGCACGCCAGTCGACCTGTGTGGAATAGCGGTAGGGTACGCGGCCGGAAGCGTCCGACTGGTCGGGGGCCATGTAAGCCGAGGACGCCATCTCCGAATAGGGCGCGGGTGCCACCGAGGCGCAGCCGGCCATGGCCGTGCACAGCATCAGTGTTCCCAGACCGCGCAGTGCGATCGAGCGATCCATTCCAGACTCCTCTTGCGGCGTTAGGTGAGGCAGTGGCAACCGCAGCCGCGTTCAGGGACCAGACGCGGCTGCGGCCTTCACCATCGCCAGCCCAAGGCACCGTCCGGGGCCATGTCAGATGCCTTGGGCCGCCTCAGTGCTTCCATTTATAAAACCGACTAGTTGGTTTGTAAAGTACGAAAATGAGGACCTGACACATTCGGCCGCCGGCGCGGTTTTGGGCAGCGTCCGGTTGGAGTTCGTTAACGATGATTGCGCGGGGTCGCAGCCTTCGCCGCGCCGGATTTTGCAGAGCGCGGCTCAGCCGGCTGTTCGAGGCCAGTCCACTGCTTATCGTCGAGCAGACGCGCGAACAGCCGATCATGCTCCGCCTTGCTGAGCGGAGACATGCCGAACAGGCCGCTCAGCAGCAGCCCCCTCGCCGCCGCCCAGCGCAACAACGCCAGATCCGGATCGGCAGCCTCGGCCTTGATCGCCGCAACCCGCTTCATCTCGCGGTCGCGCGGCAGCGACATCAGCTGCGGATTCTCGACCATGGCCGCGACCAGCGCCAACGCCGCCGAATTCGGCGCAGTGGCCGCTTCGCGCACCGTCGCGAGCTGGGTCGCAAGCTCGGGATTTGCGGATGTGGCGCTCACCTTCGCCTGATAGCGGTTCGAGAACTCCTCGAAATGCGCCATCTGCCGGTCGAGCAACGCCTTCAGCACCGCTTCCTTGGTGCGGAACTGATGCATCACGCCGCCCTTGCTGAGCCCACTCTCGCGCGCGATCGCGTCCAGCGTCAACCGGCCAGGCCCGTCGCGCGCGATGATCGCGATGGCCGCTTCGAGCGCGGCGTTGCGGGATCGTTCGGAGCGTGTGGCATTGTCCATGGCCGACTTGTCTCCGTGGCAAGACAAGGAATCAAGTGAAAACAGGACGCGATGTACATTTTTTGTGCGAGGCTTTCATCTTGCGGCGTCGAATAAGACTATGTGAGCCTCGATATCGGATGGGGACAGGGACAAGCTGGCCGTCGCTTTGCGCGCGAGCCTCGGGCTGTCGATGCTGTTCATCACCCACGATCTGCGTGTCGCAGCCCAGATCTGCGATCGCATCGCGGTGATGCTGTGCGGTGCCATCGTCGAGTTGAAGCCGACCGCGCAGCTCTTCGCCGCGCCCGAGCATGCCTATGCGCGCGAGCTGCTCGCGGCGGTGCCCGGGCGGAAGGAGCGTGCGTCGGCGACATGAGCGAAGGCGTGCGCCACCCGAATTCGAGATCGTTCCAAAACTTGCACGCGGCATAACGAGAAACATATTCGATGGAGCGGCATTTGCTTGGCGAGACTGTCCTTGCTGACGGCAGCAAGGGGTAAGCTGGCACCGGTCCTCGCGCACCATGAGGCGGTGCACGGCTTCACAATTCACGCGAGAGAACAACCGGGACGTCCGACCGCCGGAGCGCCTCACGCGCTTTTGTGCCGACGTGAACGGCTGCGTCGTTTCAAAGCCGAAACGGCGTCATACATGCGAATGGAATGATCGATGTCATCTCATGACAGGTTTGCCAACTGACATTCGGAGCCAACATGGGCGAAGTTATTCGATTTGTCTCGAGATCCGAGCGCGAGCGTGCGCGCCTCATCCAGGAGGCACGCGCAATCTACGACAGCATTTTCCCGCCGGCTGACCCGGCGAGCGAGAGACAAGACAAGGCAGCGGTCGGCCGCGCGTTCGTCGGCGGCGACGGGGGTAACCTTGCATGATCAAGATCATCGCCGTGCTCTGTAGCCTCGCCTCTCCGACCAATTGTCACGAGCAGATCGTGACGACCTCCGACTTTGCCGAGATCTCGGTGCAATCCTGCCTGATGGGCGCACCGCAGCTCGCCGACTGGATGAATCAGCATCCGGCGGAGCGCCTGGCTGCATGGCGCTGCGTGATCGGGAAGCAAGCCGGCAGGGGCATCTAGCGAGGACGATCACTCCTCCCTGGCGATTTGACCGCCCGCCCAGGACGGCTGTGCGATTGACAAGGACCTGCCGGGCGAGCATCGGTTGAAGCAAATCACACGGTGACGACAATTCATCGCCGGAGTAACCTGCCCTTGTCGCCGTTTGGCAGAGGGGGAAGCCGGATGGAGGTCGCCAGCCTCGTTCTTCCCGTATTCGCGATCATCGTCACCGGCTGGCTCGCCGGTGTATCAGGCTATCTCTCCCGCTCGCTTGCCGACGCGCTGGTGCATTTCGCCTACAACGTCGCCATGCCGGCGCTGCTGGTCGTCACCATCGCGCAGGAGCCGGCGCGCAATCTGCTGGAATGGCGCTTCCTGCTCGCATTCGGCGGCGGTTCACTGATCTGCTTCGCGCTGGTGTTCCTGGCGGTCCGCACGGGTGGCAAACGCGATCTCGCCAGCAGCACCATCCATGGGATGGCGGCGGCGATGACCAACACCGGCTTCGTCGCGCTGCCGATCCTCCACGCGATCTACGGCCAGCCCGCCGTCCTGCCCGCAGCTGTAGCGACGGTGTTCGTGGCCGGAGTGATGTTTCCGATCACGGTCATCCTGTTGGAACGGGAGGCGCGCGGGCCTGCGCAATCCACTGGCCTGGCGAAGCAGATCCTGCTCAATCCGATGGTGCTGTCGACCCTCATCGGTCTCGTGTGGGCGATCATGGGCCTGCCGATTCCGGTGCCGGTCGCAGCCTATCTGAACATGATCGCGGCCGCGCTCACGCCCTGTGCGCTGTTTGCCATCGGCCTCGGCCTGTCCGTCTCGGGCCTGCGCTCAAACATGACGGCGTCGTTCGGGCTCGCGGCGGTGAAACTGGTGGTCATGCCCCTGATCGTCTACGGGCTCAGTGTGGTCTTGGGCCTCAACCCTCTCTACACCGTCGCGGCGGTCGTCTGCGCGGCCGTACCGACGGCGAAGACCGTTTATGTCCTCGCCCACGAGCACAAGGTCGAGGAGAAGCTGGTCGCGGCCACGGTCTCGATCACGACGATGCTGTCGGTCGGGACATTGCTGGTCGCGCTCTACTTACTCTCCGATATGGCGAGCGGCGCACACTGATCCGCATCGGTCTATCTGGTGGTGTTGCTCCAGGTCGGGGTCGAATTGGTCACGCCGACCGAGGGCCAATTATACGATCCGACCGACGGCGCCGTGACCGTGCCGACCGTCTGTCCGGACGAACCATAGGACGCCCTGGGCTGTGCCGCCGGCGCTCCGGCACCACTATAGGTCGGCGCCATCACGCCGGTGCTGTGATGCCGGCTCGACCGGGCCTTCTTCGCTTCAGCCGCGAAAGGCGCAGCCAGCAGTCCGGTCGTGATGAGCGCGGCAACGGCGAGTTTAAGGGTTTTCATGGCTGATCCTTTCGCCAGATGCACACCCCGGTATGCCAAGTGTTCATTCATCGGCAAATTTCCAGGGGTTCTCCTTCATAACTCCGTGCGCGGACGAAAGTGCCGGAGCGCGGGGCGCGCACCCGCCGCCTTCGGATGGACCCGAATCAGCGCTAGTGCATGGCCTTCAGCGACTTCCCTGGACGCAATTAACATGACCGGCGCCGAACTGAAGCAACTCCGCAACGATCTCTCCGAGGCGCTCGAGCGCAAGCTCACCGCGGCCGACATGGCCAGGCTGTGCGGATTGCCGGAGAAGGGCGGCGCCGACACCATCCGGCGCTGGGAGGTCAGCGGCCCGACGCCATCGGCAACCAAGGTGCTGCGCGTGCTCGCGATGGCGAGCGAGCGCTATCCGATCCTCGAGAAGTTCGACATCTTCGATCGTCACGACGTGCGCGAGGAAGACCGGCCGGCAAGGCGTGCCGCCTTTCGCGAGCAGATGCGCGATGAGGCGCGCCGGCGTCTTGGTTAACAAGAGGCGCGCGGAAGTTACCTTTGATGCGCGAAGTTAAGCCTTCCTTCACCACTTCTTAAGCCGCCATTAAGCACGAAAATCATTTACAGCCCAATAAGTTACCTTGGCCGCCGTTGTGCCATGCATGTGACAGCATTTTCGTCAAAAGCGAGCTATCTGCAAAACCAACGACAGCGCGGAAAGCGCGCCTGCCGGGGAAATTACGTGTTGGAGTTAAAGATGATGAAGAAGATTCTGTTTGCGACCGTTGCGCTGCTCGTGGTGGGCGCCGCTGCGCCGGCCGTCGGCGCCGATCTCGGTAACCGCAACTATTACAAGGCGCCCGCGCCGGCCTACGCCGCGCCGATCTACAACTGGACGGGCTTCTATCTCGGCGCCCATCTCGGCGGCGCTTTCTCCAGCGACAACAATTTCAACGGCCTCTCCACCGGCAACAACGGCAACGGCCGCTTCCTTGGCGGTGTGCAGGTCGGCGCGGACTGGCAGCTCAACCCGAACTTCGTGGTCGGCGTCGAAGGCCAATATTCCTGGCTTTCCGGCAGCGTCGGCGCGGTATTCCCGGGCGGCGTGGCCTACACCAACGACCAGCGTGGCCTCGGCTCGATCACCGGCCGCGTCGGCTACACCTGGGGTCCGGGCCTCCTCTACGTGAAGGGCGGCTACGCCTATTCGGACAACAACGAGAAGGTCACGATCGGCGGCGTGCCGACCGGCTTCATCATCGATGGCGATCACCGCAACGGCTACACCGTCGGCGCCGGCCTCGAATACATGTTCGCCCCGAACTGGTCGGCCAAGGCCGAGTACCAGTACTACAATTTCGGCGACGCGCACTTCGTCGCTGGCCCGCTGGTCGGCACCGGCAACTTCACCACCGACGACCACACCGTCAAGGCGGGCCTCAATTACCGCTTCAACTGGGCAAGCCCGGCCGTCGCGCGCTACTGATCTGTTAGCAAAAGATTATCAAGGTGAGGGGCCGGCATTGTTGCCGGCCCCTGTTTTTTCGCCCTGCGGAGCCACACACAAGCGATTGCACGAATTGCGATTTTTTAACCGGCGCGCCCGATACTCCCGGCCCACAAGCAGAAGCAAGAGGGTGGGGGAATTTCGATGGCGATGCGTTTCAGTCTCGGCCGGTTCAAGCCGCGTCTCAATTTGCCGAAATGGGGCGTGCGCGGCAGCCTGTTCACGGCCTTCGCGGTGATCGCCGGCATGGGCCTCGTGATCGCGGCTGGCGCCGGCTTCGTATTCAACCATCTCGGCAGCACCATGATGGATCTGAGCGGCCGCGACATTCCACGCCTCTCTGCAAGCCTTCAGCTCGCTTCGCAAAGCGCAACGCTCGCGGCGCAGGGCCCCGGCCTCCTCGCATCACCTTCCGAAGAGGCGCTGAACGAGCGCACCAAGAAGGTGAAAGAGATCCAGCAGCTCGCCATGGCCAAGCTCGGCGAGATCATCGAGCTCGGCGCCGACAAGCAGGTCGCGGCCGCCTTGCGCGACACCGTCAAGAGCATCGACGAGGCGACCCAGAGCCTGGTTTCGGCCGCGCGCGAGCGGCTCGAGACCGGGGCGCTGCACGACAAGCAGTATGAAGCGCTGCGCAAGGTCCAGCTCGCCTTCGTCGGCGCGGCCGGCCCGGCGATGCTGGATGCGCAGACGCGTCTGAACGCGATTCTCGGCGCCGCGGAAGTTTCCGCCGACGATGCCACCGAAGCCGCCCGCACCGTCTCCCAGGTCGCGACGATCTCCACCAACGGCAATCTGATGGCGGCCGACATGATGGCGGCCCTCTCGGCCAACAACAGCGACACGCGGGAGGCGATCGAGAAGGAGTTCAAGGCGACGCGCGATCGCGTCAAGTCGAACCTCGAGGACCTGCCGAGCATGGCCTCGATGCAGGCGGTGCGCGACACCGTGCAAAAGCTGTTCGCGTTCGGCGAGGGCAAGACCGGCGTGTTCAAAATTCGCCAGAAGGAGCTCGACGCCATTGACTACGGCCAGACCATCCTGGACGAGACCCGCAAGCTCAATGTCGGCCTCGGCATCAGCGTGCAGCAGCTCGTCGACGGCGTGCAGAAGGAAACCAACGCATCGACCTTCCAGGCGCGGCACGAGATTTCGCTCGCGACGACCGCGATGCTGGCGCTGGGCGCGCTGATGCTGGTCGGCTCGGCGCTGTTCGTCTGGCTCTATGTCGGCCGCAACATCCTGCGCCGCATCGGCGGGCTCCAGCGCGCGATGCAATTGCTGTCGGCCGGCGACCTCGAGACCGAGATCGCACGCGCGAAGCACAATGACGAGATCGGTGCGATGACCGACACGCTGACCGTGTTCCGCGACAGCATGATCGAAGCCCGGGCGCTCGCCGGCGAGCAGGACAAGGATCGCATCGCCAAAGCCGAGCGTGCCGCGCGCATGGAGGCGAAGATCGCCGAGTTCGAGGGCACGGTGCGCAGCGCGCTCGACAATCTCGCGCAATCGGCCAATTCGATGCAATCGACGGCACAGAGCATGTCGAGCACCGCGGACGAGTCCAACGCGCTGGTGAACGCGGTCGCCTCCGCCGCGGAGGAAACCTCGGTCAACGTGCAGACCGTGTCGGCCGGCACCGAGCAATTGTCGTCCTCGATCGCCGAGATCAGCCGCCAGGTGGTGACCTCGGCGGAGATCGCCAGGAAGGCGGTCGACGAGGCCGGCGCCACCGATACGACGGTGCAGGGCCTCGCCGACAGCGCGAGCCGCATCAGCGTCGTCGTCGACCTGATCCAGACCATCGCCTCGCAGACCAACCTGCTCGCGCTCAACGCCACCATCGAGGCGGCACGCGCAGGCGAAGCCGGCCGCGGTTTCGCAGTGGTCGCCTCCGAGGTGAAGAGCCTCGCGAGCCAGACCGCCAAGGCGACCGAGGAGATCCGCACCCAGATCGCCAGCATGCAGGACATCACGACCTCGGCGGTCGGCGCCATCCAGGGCATTGGCCGGATCATCGGCGAGATCAACGACGTCACCACGACGATTGCGGCTGCGGTCGAGCAACAGGGCGCCGCCACCCGCGAGATCGCCCGCAACATCCAGCATGCCGCCGGCGGCACCAGCGAGGTCTCCAGCAACATCGTCGGCGTCTCCACAGCGTCCGCCGAGGCCGGCGCCGCCGCCTCCGAGGTGCTCGGCGCCTCCGATGCACTGCGCCGCGAGGCCGACATGCTGCGTGTGGAGATCGACGCGTTTCTCAACAACATGCGGGCGGCGTAAGCAGCTTTCGGCGACGCGCTAGCGCGCGACCGGCTTGAGCTTGTTCAAGCCGGTCGCGATGATATGCTTTCCTGCCTTGCAGCGGGAAGATGCGTCATGCAAATTACCTTTCGACCTGCGCGTGCAGATGAATTGCAGGCCGCCGAAGCACTCGTCGTGCGCAGCATCAACGACCTCACCGTGCGGCACGGCTTCGGCCCGATGGCAAGCTTGCGCCCCGCCGATTTCCAGCTGTTCTCGCTGAAGGATGATCCGGACGGCCTTTGGGTGGCCGAGGCCGATGGTGATCTCGTCGGCTTTGCGTTCAGCTGGGTCTGCGACGATTTCTGGTTTCTCGCCGAACTGTTCGTCTCTCCCGACCAGCAGGGACGTGGGATCGGCGACGCGCTCCTGCGACGCACCTTCGAGCAGGCCGGCAAGGTGGGTGCCGTCAACCGGGCCCTCATCACCTTTACCTTCAACACGGTCTCGCAAGGACTCTATATCCGCCACGGGCTTTACCCCCGCCTGCCGATCTATTTTTTCAAGGCCGCTCGGGACTCGCTGAACAATCGTCGCGGCGAGGCGGATCATTTGCGCTGCATGGATATCAGGAATACGGAGCTTGACCGCGAACGATTGGCGGAGATCGATATGAGTGCCCTGGGCTTTTCCCGGGCGAAGCATCACCAGTTTCTGCTCAGCGATGCCAATAACCGCGGCGTCCTGTTTTATGATGGCGATGACTGCGTCGGTTATGCCTATGTCCATTCAGGTGGACACGTCGGCCCCTTAGCGGTCGCGCGGCCCGGCAACATGGGCGCTGGTTTTGCAACAGCGCTCAAGCTTGCCGAAGAGAGCGGCGCGGCTGATGTCTCAGCTTTTCTGCCTGGTACCAATGCGGCTGCGTTGGATGCGGCCGCCGGGCACGGCATGCGCATCACGTTCCCGATGGTGCTCGTCTCTGCCGGTGAATTCGGCGACTGGAGCCGCTATCTGCCTCGCAATCCTGGCTTCATGTGAGCGGTCCGTCCGAAGCGCGGCCGGCGAGGAGCAAGGCGATATCCGGGCCACGGAAAACTGCCCGAATGACCGCTATGCGGCCGGGCCCCACATCCTTTTTCGGCTGGCGCACCGCAGTCAGTGGGGCTAAGCCGGTAGCATGAACTCGAAAACCGACACCGCGCACTCCTCGGCCGAGGCTCTGCGCTATCCCTGGGAACAGCATCCCGGCCCCGACGAGGTCGTGGAGATCAGGCCCGGCGTGCTGTGGGCGCGGCTGAAGCTGCCGTTCCGCCTCAACCACGTCAACATCTACCTGCTCGCCGATGGCGACGGCTATGCGATGATCGATGCCGGCTTCGGCAACGAGGAGACCATCGAGGCCTGGACCAAACTGTTCGAGGGGCCGCTGAAGGGCGTCAACATCACGCGCCTGATCGTCACCCACTCGCATCCCGATCATGTCGGTCTCGCCGGGTGGATCGTCGAGCGGTTCAACTGCCCGCTGGTGATGTCGCAGGTCGAATATCTGCAATCGGTCTATCACCAGAACCGCGGGACCGAAGAGCGGCGCGAGGCGCAGCGGCTGTTCTTCCGCCGCCATGGCATGGACGAGTCGTTGACCGAAAAGCTGCTCGGCCGCGGCCAGGATTATCTCAAGCGCGTCTCGGTGCTGCCGCCGTCCTACCGCCGCATCTCGCATGGCGACGAGGTCGTGATCGGCACGCGACGCTTCAAGGTGATCACCGGCGGCGGACACGCGCTCGACCAGGTGATGCTGTATTGCGCCGACGACAAGCTGTTCCTCTCCGCCGACCAGGTGCTGAGCAAGATCTCGCCCAATGTCAGCGTGTGGGCGGTCGAGCCCGACCAGAACTCACTCGGCGAATATCTCGCCTCGCTCGCCAGCCTCACCACCACCCTGCCCTATGATTTGCTGGTGCTGCCCGGCCACGGCGTGCCGTTCTACGGGCTCAAGACCCGCATCAAGCAGCTCGCCGACCACCACGAGGAGCGCTGCCGCCTGATCGCGGAAGCCTGCCGCGAGGTGCCGCAGACCTCGCGCGCCCTGGTGCCTGTTGTCTTCAACAAGCATGTGCTGGACGAGCACCAGATGGGCTTTGCCGCCGGCGAGCTCGTCGCCCACGTCAACTACATGATCGTCGAGGGCCGGTTGACGGCGGAGACGCAGGACGGCGTGCTCCGGTTCAGGACGACGTAAGCGCCCAATCGCGTGCAGCGCCGCGAGGCTATGGTCTCGGCGCGACCAGCGCCGCAATCATGGAGGGAGCCGCACCATGGACAAAATGTCCACGGCAGCTCCCGCCTCCCCGGCAATTCCGGTCGTGGCCGGCAGGCCCGTGCTAGGCGCTTGATACAAATCAACAATCGCCGCCGGGCCGGCGTTATCAATTGGCACGCTCGCCTTGCCTCAAATGTGCGAGGGCGCATGGACATCGGAGCTGGAAAGGCTCTAAAAATTGACCGGCCGCCTTGGGCCAGGTTCCGCTGCAGGTTTTGCCGATGGATTACAACCAGTTCTTCGATTCCGCCCTCGACCGCCTTCACACCGAGCGGCGCTACCGCGTGTTCGCCGACCTCGAGCGCACCGCCGGCCGGTTTCCCCATGCGGTCTGGCACTCGCCCAAGGGCAAGCGGGACGTCGTGATCTGGTGCTCGAACGATTATCTCGGCATGGGCCAGCACCCGAAGGTGGTCGGCGCCATGGTCGAGACCGCCACCCGGGTCGGCACCGGCGCCGGCGGCACCCGCAACATCGCCGGCACGCATCATCCTCTGGTCCAGCTCGAGGCCGAACTCGCCGATCTCCACGGCAAGGAAGCCGCGCTGCTGTTTACGTCGGGTTATGTCTCGAACCAGACGGGCATCGCCACCATCGCCAAGCTCATTCCGAACTGCCTGATCCTGTCGGACGAGCTCAACCACAATTCGATGATCGAGGGCATCCGGCAGTCCGGCTGCGAGCGGGTCGTATTCCGCCACAACGACCTGGCCCATCTTGAAGAGCTGTTGAAAGCAGCTGGTTCGAACCGGCCCAAGCTGATCGCCTGCGAGAGCCTTTATTCCATGGACGGCGACGTCGCCCCGCTGGCCAAAATCTGCGATCTCGCCGAGAAATATGGCGCGATGACCTATGTCGACGAGGTTCATGCGGTCGGCATGTACGGCCCGCGCGGCGGCGGCGTTGCCGAGCGTGACGGCGTCATGCATCGCATCGACATCCTCGAAGGCACGCTGGCCAAGGCGTTCGGCTGCCTCGGCGGCTACATCGCCGCCAATGGGCAGATCATCGACGCCGTGCGCTCCTACGCGCCGGGCTTCATCTTCACCACCGCGCTCCCGCCGGCGATCTGCTCGGCCGCGACCGCCGCGATCAAGCATCTGAAGACCTCGAATTGGGAGCGTGAACGCCACCAGGACCGCGCCGCCCGCGTCAAGGCGATCCTCAATGCCGCAGGCCTCCCGGTGATGTCGAGCGACACCCACATCGTGCCGCTGTTCGTCGGCGACCCCGAAAAGTGCAAGCAGGCCTCCGATCTCCTGCTCGAACAGCACGGCATCTATATTCAGCCGATCAACTATCCGACCGTCGCCAAGGGCACCGAACGCCTGCGTATCACGCCGTCGCCCTATCACGACGACGGCCTGATCGATGCGCTCGCCGAGGCCCTGGTGCAAGTGTGGGATCGCCTCGGCCTGCCGCTGCGTCAGAAATCGCTGGCAGCGGAGTAGGCTTCTCTTTCGCCTCTCCCCGCTTGCGGGGAGAGGCAGGATCGCATCGCCAGATGCGATCCGGGTGAGGGGGACTCTCCGCGAGTCTAACTGCCACCGTCCCCGCGGAGAGCCCCCCTCACCCCACCCTCTCCCCGCAAGCGGGGCGAGGGAGAGCGGGCAACTCGCCCCGCCCCTTAACGACAACCCCAGTTCCCGCCCCCAACGCAGCATTTCGCTGTCGCTTGCGACCGCTCAACGCGCTAGATTTGCTGGGAAAATGAGATCGGGCGCGGCCAGCGCGCCCAGGGAGACACACGCGCGCCATGCTGCACGACTGGGGCGTGATCGCCGCCGCCTTCGGCTACATCGGCTTTCTGTTCCTGGTGGCGAGCCACGGCGACCGCCGCTCGCAGGCCGGGCCACGCCGCGCCTCCGGGCTGATCTACCCGCTGTCGCTGGCGATCTACTGCACCTCCTGGACCTTCTTCGGCTCGGTGGGCTTCGCCACCCGCACCTCGACCGACTTCCTGGCGATCTATGTCGGCCCGATCCTGATGATCGGGCTCGGCGCCGGCGTGCTCCGGCGCGTGATCCAGCTGGCCAAAGCCCACAACATCACCTCGATCGCCGACTTCATCGGCGCGCGCTACGGCAAGAGCCAGGCCGTGGCAGCCACCGTGGCGCTGATCGCCATCATCGGCTCGGTGCCCTACATCGCGCTCCAGCTCAAGGCGGTGGCCTCCTCGCTCGGAACGATCCTGAGCGAAGACCAGGCGTTCTCCCATATCCCGATCCTCGGCGACATGGCGCTGATGGTGACGCTGGCGATGGCGGCCTTCGCCGTGCTGTTCGGCACCCGCCAGACCGACGCCACAGAGCATCAGCACGGCCTGATGCTCGCGGTTGCGACCGAGTCCATCATCAAGCTGGTCGCCTTCCTCGCTGCCGGCATCTTCGTCACCTTCTGGATGTTCTCGCCGCACGAATTGATCGAGCGGGCCATGAAGACGCCGGAGGCCGTGCGCACCATCAACTACTCGCCGTCGATCGGCAACTTCCTGACCATGACGCTGCTGTCGCTGTGCGCGATCATGCTGCTGCCGCGCCAATTCCACGTCAGCGTCGTGGAAAATTCCTCCGACGCCGAGGTCGGCCGCGCGCGCTGGCTGTTCCCGCTCTATCTCGTCGCCATCAACCTGTTCGTGATCCCGATCGCGCTCGCCGGTCTCATCAGCTTCCCGTTCGGCGCGGCCGACCCCGACATGTACGTGCTGGCCCTGCCGATCGAGGGCGGCGCGGATCTGCTCAGCGTCGCCGTCTTCGTCGGCGGCCTGTCGGCGGCGACCGCGATGGTGATCGTCGAATGCGTCGCGCTCTCCATCATGGTCTCGAACGACCTCGTGGTGCCCCTGGTGCTGCAACGACGGCCGGAGGGACGCACCGGCGGCGCCGATTTCAGCGATTTCCTGCTGCGCTCGCGGCGGCTTGCGATCTTCTCCATCATGGTGATGGCATATTTCTACTACCGCGCACTCGGCAACACCCAGCTCGCAGCGATCGGCCTGTTGTCGTTTGCCGCCATCGCCCAGCTTGCACCAAGCTTCTTCGGCGGGCTGCTGTGGCGGCGGGCGACGGCGCGCGGCGCAATCGGCGGGATGTTGGTCGGCTTCATGGTGTGGCTCTACACGCTGTTCATCCCGAGCTTCATGGACGGCTCGACCACGGGAATCCTGCTGCTCCAGCATGGACCGTTCGGAATCGAGGCGCTGCGGCCACAGGCACTGTTCGGCGCCGACCTGCCGCCGCTGATGCATGGTGTCATCTGGTCGCTGTCGCTCAACATCCTCACCTATGTGCTCCTCTCGCTGGCACGCCGGCCGTCTTCGATCGAGCTGGTACAGGCCGATCTGTTTGTCCCCAACACGCTCGCGCCGATCTCCCCGAGCTTCCGCCGCTGGCGCACCACCGTCACCGTGCAGGACATCCAGACCACGGTGGCGCAATATCTCGGGCCCGACCGCGCTCGCCATTCGTTCGAGGCCTTCTCGGCGCGGCGCAATGTGCGGCTCGAATCCGGGGCGCCCGCCGATTTCGAGCTGTTGCAGCACGCCGAGCACCTGATCGCCTCCTCGATCGGCGCGGCGTCTTCGCGGCTCGTGATGTCGCTGCTGCTGCGCAAGCGGACGGTCTCGGCGAAGGCCGCGCTGAAACTGCTCGACGATTCCCATGCAGCGCTGCACTTCAACCGCGAGATCCTTCAGACCGCGCTCAACCACGTGCGTCAGGGCATCGCGGTCTTCGATGCCGACCTGCAACTGATCTGCTCCAACCGGCAGTTCGGCGATCTCCTCAACGTTCCCCCGCATTTCATCCAGTTCGGCACGCCGCTTCGCGAAATCCTGGAGTTCATCGGCGTGGGCGATCCGGACGACCCGGTCGAGCGCGAGGCCATGCTGGAGCGACGGCTGGCCGCCTACACCACCGACAGCGAGCCCTATCTCGAACGCCTGCCGGATCGCCACATGGTGATCGAGGTGCTCACCAATCACATGCCCGGTGGCGGCTTCGTCATCACCTTCACCGACGTCACGCCCACGTTCGAGGCGGCGGAAGCACTGGAGCGCGCCAATGCGACGCTCGAAAAGCGCGTCCGCGACCGCACCGAAGAACTGACGCGGCTGAATTCGGAGCTGGCGCTGGCCAAGAGCACCGCGGAGGATGCCAGCATCTCCAAGACGCGCTTCCTCGCCGCCGCCAGCCACGACATTCTCCAGCCGTTGAACGCGGCGCGCCTCTACGTCACCAGCCTTGTCGAGCGCCAGCACAATGGTGAGGAGACCCGGCTGGTCGAGAACATCGACGAGTCGCTCCAGGCAATCGAGGAGATCCTCGGCGCGCTGCTCGACATCTCCAGGCTCGACGCCGGCGCGATGACGACCTCGACCTCGAGCTTCAAGATGGCCGATCTGATGCGCTCGCTGGAGATCGAGTTCGCGCCGATTGCGCGCGCCAAGGGCCTGGAGCTTGCCTTCGTGCCCTGCTCGCTCCCGGTCGAATCGGACCGCCTGCTGCTGCGGCGACTGCTCCAGAACCTGATCTCCAATGCGATCAAGTACACCCCGCGCGGCCGCGTTCTGGTCGGCTGCCGCCGCCAAGGCCCGTCGCTGAAGATCTGCGTCTACGACACCGGCGTCGGTATCCCGCCGGTCAAGCGCGGCGAGATCTTCAAGGAGTTCCACCGTCTGGAACAGGGCGCGCGCATCGCACGCGGCCTCGGCCTGGGGCTCTCGATCGTCGAGCGGCTGGCGCGCGTGCTCAAGCACGGCATCGCCATCGACGGCAATGTGAGCGGCGGCTCGATGTTCTCCGTGACGGTGCCAACGGCGAAGGCGATCACCCACACCGCCGCCGTGACCAGCGCGACGCCGCTGGCGCGCACGCCGATCTCGGGCGCGCTGATCGTGTGCATCGAAAACGATGCGGCGATCCTCGACGGCATGCGCACGCTGTTGAAGGCCTGGGGCGCCGAGGTGATCGCGGTTGCCGATCCCGAAGGCGCGATCGCCGCGATCGAGACCGCCGGACGAGGCGTCACCGGCCTGCTCGTCGACTATCACCTCGACCGCGGCAACGGCATCGCAGCCATCCGCGACATCCGCCGCCGCTTCGGCGACGGCATTCCCGCGATCCTGATCACCGCCGACCGCAGCCCCGCCGTGCAAATGGCTGCGCGGGATGAGAAGGTCGCGGTGCTCAACAAGCCGGTGAAGCCGGCTTCGCTCCGCGCCCTGCTCGGCCAGTGGCGCACGCAGCAGATGGTGGCGGCGGAGTGAGACGCGCGGGTCAATAATCGGTCGATACGCTGAGCGCGCGCCACGTTTCCAATTCCTCGAGACGAAGCCTGTCCGTCGCGGCGATGGCGTTCACGGCGTCGCTGCCGAGGGCGATGCGCAGAGGTGGATGAGCCATGCCGACCAGCTTCAACACGACGGCTGCAGCCTTGGCGGGGTCGCCGGGCTGGCGGCCATCGTAATCGCGCTGCATCCTGACGGCAGCGCCAACGACCGCGTCGTACTCCGGCCGTCCCTCGCAGGTCGCATGCGCGGCCTGGGCAAAGCCGGTGCGGAAGCCGCCGGGCTCGACGAGCGTCACGTTCACGCCGATCAACGCCATCTCGCGCGCCAGGGATTCCGAAAAGCCCTCGATGCCCCATTTCGCGGCCGAATAGGCGGCGCGGGCCGGAGCACCAATGCGCCCGCCGACGGATGAGACTTGGACGATGTGCCCACGGCGCTGCCGACGCATCACGGGGATCGCCGCCTTGGTGACGATGATGGTGCCGATCAGGTTGACTTCGATCTGCCGACGGAACGAGTCCAGGCGCGTGTCCTCGACAGATCCGAGATCGCCGTAGCCGGCGTTGTTCACGACCACATCGACCCCGCCAAACGTCGCCACGGCGAAGCCGACGGCTGCTTGCGCTGCCGCCTCGTCGGTCACGTCGAGCGTTGCAAGCCGAAGCCTCTCGCCGAAGCGCGCGAGCAACGATTCGAGCGGCTTGGGGTCGCGGGCCGAAGCCAGCACGCGATCTCCCGCCGTGAGTGCGGCTTCCACGATGGCCCGGCCGAGCCCGCGAGAGCTGCCGCTGATGAACCAGGTCCTGGACATGATCGTCTCTCGGCCGTTCAGGGGGCCAGCCGCGTGAAGACGTAATCGCGGCCCTTGGCCCGCGCTTCATGGCACGCGAAGCAGGTGCGATGCTGGGCCTCGTCCACCGGCTTGCCGTTGATGAAACGACCAAATCCCCAGCCGCCGGTGGCGGCATATTTTTTGGCATCTTTCACCATCACCTGGACCGTGGTGGCGGCGCCGGGAATCGTCGCGGACGCAAATTCGGGGGATTGTTTCCGCTTCCAGGCGCGCTTGACCAGAATAGTGCCGTCCGGAAACGGAAGCTTTCCGTCCTGATAGGCATCGATCGCAGTCTGGTTGCCGACCACGGCGCGAAGCTCATCGAGCGGCGCCGCCTCTTCGGCCGGCGCGATCAGCTCCCACTGCTTGTAGCCCGGCGGAATCGTGACGCCGAAGATCGGCGAGGCGTCCGCCCCGCTCTGTTCCGCCGGCCCCTCCGCGGAGGCGATCGTGACGAGATACGGCACGCAGGTCAGGAGCACGACGAGGAGGACGACGGTCAGCACGATCATCGTGGCGTAGGGAGATCTTTTCTTCTGAGGTTCGGTTGGCGTCATGACGTTTCATCAAGCTGGGATCAACGGGCAATGCTCGGTCCAGCCTGGCTGGACCGAGGTGCTGACGGAGGCTCAGGCGCGGTCGGCGTCGATGACAGCCTTGGCAAAGGCCTCTGGTGCTTCCTGCGGCAGATTGTGGCCGATGCCGCCGGTGATGAGCCGGAAATCGTACCGGCCGGAGAATTTCTTGGCATAGGCGCTCGGGTCCGGATGCGGCGCGCCGTTGGCGTCGCCTTCCATCGTGATCGTCGGCACCTCGATGACGGGAGCTGCCGCGAGCTTCTTTTCGAGATGCTCGTACTTCGCCTCGCCCTGGGCGAGCCCGAGTCGCCAACGGTAATTGTGGATCGTGATCGCGACATGGTCCTTGTTGTCGAGCGCCGCTGCGCTTCGATTGAAGGTGGCGTCGTCGAACTTCCATTGCGGCGAGGCGAGCTTCCAGATCAGCCTGGCGAAATCGTGCGTGTACTTCTCGTATCCGGCGCGGCCGCGCTCGGTCGCGAAATAGAATTGATACCACCATTGCAGCTCGGCCTGCGGCGGCAGCGGTGCGTTGCCCGCGGCCTGGCTGGAGATCAGATAGCCGCTGACCGAGACAAGTGCCCGGCAGCGATCCGGCCATAGCGCGGCGATGATGTCGGCCGTGCGCGCGCCCCAGTCGAAGCCGGCGACAACAGCCTTCTTGATATCGAGCCTGTCCATCAGCGCGATGATGTCGGCGGCCATCGCCGCAGGCTCGCCGTTTCGCGGCGTCTCACTGGAGAGGAAATGCGTCGTGCCATAGCCGCGCAGGTAAGGGATAATCACGCGATAGCCGGCCTTTGCCAGGATCGGCGCGACATCGACGAAGGCGTGAATGTCGTAGGGCCAGCCGTGCAGCAGGATCGCCACGGGACCGTTCGAGGGGCCTGCCTCTGCATAGCCGACATCGAGAACGCCGGCATCGATCTGCTTGATCGCGCCGAAGGACGCATTCGTTGCGGAGGATCGCGGCGCATTCGTCTCGGCGTTGGCGAGGTCGATCACGCCGAGGCCAAGAGCGAGGGTTCCCGCGGCGACGCCGAAAAACTGGCGGCGGTGCTGGTCGATGATCTGCTTCATGATGGTGCTGCCTTTCGATGCTTGGTGATGGTGCGTCAGATCAGCGCGACCGTGACGTCGATATTGCCGCGGACGGCCTTGGAGTAGGGGCAGGTCTGATGCGCTTCATCGACGATGCCGCGCGCGATCTCAGGGTCGAGACCCGGCAGGCTGACATTGAGGCGCGCCCTCAGCGAGTAAGCGCCGTCGTCGAGCAGGAGATCGATCTCCGCATCGATCGCGCTTTTCCTGGGAAGGTCGACCTTCCGCTTGCGCGCCGCGATCTCCATGGCGCCTTCGAAGCACGCCGACCAGCCGGCAGCGAACAATTGCTCGGGATTGGTGCCGATGCCTGCAGCGCCCGGCGGCGACAATTTGACGTCGAGGCGACCGTCAGAACTGCGCGACATGCCGTCATGTCGACCGCCGCTGGTGTGTGTCTTCGCTGTGTAGAGCAGCTTTGCCGCTTGTGTCATGAAGGTCTCCTTGCCGTTGCGCAACTGACTAGCAGCGGCTGCCGCAGGACACCCGTTTGGAGTTGTGAGAAGTTGTGAGGCCTCACCTCGCGCGCCTCACAAGGCCTGCATCCACGGTCTGAGGCCGATGCAGGCAGGCGCCTTGCCGGATCGCACGCGTCTGGCTATCGGATCATTTCGAGAGGATCAGGATTTCGTGATGACTGAACCGGCCGGGTTTGCGGCAGGAACCCTAACGTTCGGACCATTCACCGTGACGCCGCATGAAAGGCTGGTGACGCGCGACGGTGTCGCACTGACGCTGGGCGCAAAAGCCTTCGACATTCTGATCGCGCTGATGTCTCGGCCGAACGCCGTCGTCAGCAAGTGGGATCTGATGGCGCTGGTATGGCCGGGCCTGACCGTTGAAGAAGCCAGCTTGCGCTTTCACATCGCAGCCCTTCGCAAGGCGCTCGGCGACGGCAGGGACGGCGCACGCTACATCACCACGCTGTCCGGCCGCGGCTATTGCTTCGTGGCGCCGATCTCCCAGTCGGACATTTCGTCACAGCGGCGCGCCGCACCGCGGATGGACCTGTCGCCCGTGAAGCTGCCGAACCGACTGCAACGGATGGTCGGGCGCGACGATGTCATCGCCGCCGTCTCGGACAAGCTCGTCACATCGCGCTTCGTCACGATCGCCGGCCCAGGCGGCGTCGGCAAGACCGCCGTTGCGGTCGCGATCGCTCACGACCTGCTCGAGATTTTCGCCGATGCCGCGCACTTCGTCGATCTTGCCGCGCTCAGCGATCCCGATCTCGTGATCACCTCGATCCTGCTGATGCTGGGCTTGCCGGCGCAGACCGACGATCCCCTGCCCGCGCTGCTCGCGCATGTCAGGGACAAGAGGATGCTGCTGATCCTCGACAATTGCGAACACGTCATCGCCGCCGTGGCGCCGCTGGCCGCGGAGATCTTCCAAGCCGCGCCGCATGTCCACATCCTGGCCACGAGCCGCGAAGCCCTGCGCGTCGAGGGCGAGCAGGTCTATCGATTAGCGCCGCTCGCCATTCCCCCGGACGAGTCCGGACTAACCGCTGCTGCGGCGCAGACTTATCCCGCACTTCAACTCTTCCTCGAACGGGCCACGGCCAGCGGCGCGCAGTTCGCGCTCGACGATGCCAATGCCGCGATCATCGCAAGAATCTGCCGCAAGCTCGACGGCATGGCCCTGGCGATCGAGCTCGCCGCCGGCCGGGTCGAAGCCTACGGCCTGGAGCAGACGGCCACCCTGCTCGACGAGCGCCTCAACCTGCTCTGGCAGGGACAGCGCACCGCGCCGCCACGACAGAAGACGCTGCAGGCGACGCTGGACTGGAGCTACGGGCTGCTGTCCGATACCGAGCGCCTGGTGCTGCGCCGGCTTGCGGTGTTCGCGGGTCACTTCACCATCGATGCCGCGCTCGAGGTCGTCCCGGACGAGCGCGTCGATCGCTCCCACCTGTTCGACGCCATCGACAGCCTCGTCGCCAAGTCCATGGTCGCGCCGCGTCCGATCGGCGCCATGATGCGCTACCGACTGCTCGACACCACGCGCGCCTATTTGCTCGAGATCGAGCCGAACGAAGCGTCCCTCGCCGCCCGCCACGCCACCTACTACCGGCAATGGCTGGCGCAGGCCGGCTCGACATGGGCCACGGTGCCGAGCGCCGACGAACGGGCGATCCAATTCTCCGCACTTCACAACGTGCGCGCCGCGCTCGATTGGTGCTTCGGCAGCGACGGTAATATCAGTATCGGTATCGCGCTCGCCGCTGCGGCGGCACCGATCTTCCTCGCGATGTCGCTCCTGATCGAATGCCGGCGCTGGTCGGAACGGGCGCTGCTTGCGATCGATCCATCCTCGCGCGGCAGCGCCGAGGAAATGCACATCCAGGCTGCCCTCGGCCTCACCTTGATGTTCACGCGAGGCGGCAGCGAAGCGGCGCGCGCCGCCTTGAGCCGGAGCCTTGCGATCGCCGAGGCGCGCGGCGACGAGATCAACCAGCTTCAGCTGCTCGGCCGCATGCATATCTTCCACGAGCGGATGGGAGAGTTCGACGCCGCCCTCGGTTATGCCCGGCAGAGCCTGACCGTCGCCGAGGCGCTCGGCGATGCCGCCTCGATCGCCCTCGCCCATTCGCTTCTGGGCGTCTCGCTGCATCTGGCCGGCGAGCATCGCGACGCGATGACGATGCTGGAGGCCGCCTGGCAGGGGCCCGGCACGGAACGGATCAGCACGGTCTACGGCTTCGATCATCGCAACCGGGCCGGCATTTCGCTCGCACGCGAGCTCTGGTTGCAGGGCCGGCCCGCGCATGCGCAGCAACTGGTGCGGCAGACGGTCACCGAAGCCGCACAGATGGATCATCCGATCACGCTCTGCATCGCGCTGATCTGGGCTGTCTCGATCGATCTCTGGAACGGAGACCTCGACGGCGCGGAAGAAAACATCGACCGTTTCATCGCACATGCCCAATCGCGCTCGATGGGCCCGTACCTCGCGGTCGGCCGCGGCGTCAAAGGCGAGCTGGCAATCCGGCGTGGAGATGCCGCTGATGGCGTCGAGACGATCAAGTCCTGTCTGCGCGAGCTCCACGACGCCGGCTACGAGCTGCTCACCACGACCTTCAACATCGCGATGGTCCAAGGCTTATTGGCACTCGGACAGACCGAGCAGAGCGCACGCCTGATCGACGATGCGATCCACCTCGTCGAACAAGGCGGCGATCATCTCTACATGCCGGAGCTGCTGCGGATGAAGGGCCGGGTCCTCCTGTCGCTGCCGCAGCCCGGGGCCGAGCAGGCGGAAGTTCATTTCGTGCAGTCCCTGGAATTGAGCCGTCGCCAAGGCGCCAGAGCCTGGGAGCTGCGGGCCGCGATCGATCTCGCCGGACTATTTGCCGAACGCGGGCGGCGCGAAGAGGCGAAACGATTGCTCCAATCGTCCCTCGAGGGTTTTGCCGAAGGCTCCGAAACAGCGGATATCGGGGCGGCCAGCGCGCTTCTGACGACGCTGTAGCGCCTCTCTCAGCCCGTCGGCGTGCCCTGCTTCCACTGGCCGCCGGCGATCTTTGCGGCGGCAATCACGGCCTGGGTGCGGCTCTCGACGCCGAGCTTTTGCAGGATGGCCGAGACGTGCGCCTTGATGGTGGCCTCGGAGACGCCGAGCTCGTAGGCGATCTGCTTGTTGAGGAGCCCCTCCGACAGCATCATCAGGACCCGGACCTGTTGCGGCGTCAGCGTCACCAAGCGGTCGCGCAGGCGAGTCGTGTCGGGGTCGGCGGCGGCCGACAGATCGGTGTCGGCGGGAACCCAGACGTCGCCTTCCATCACCTTGAGGATGGCGTCGCGCAGCGTCTCGACGCCGAAACGCTTCGGGATGAAGCCGGAGGCGCCGAAATCGAGCGAGCGGCGGATCGTGGCGCTGTCGTCGGAAGCCGAGACGATCACGACCGGAATCGCCGGATATTGCGCCCGCAGATAGATCAGGCCCGAAAAGCCGGAGATCCCGGGCATCGAAAGGTCGAGCAGGACCAGATCGACGTCGGAGGTCTGTTCCAGCAGCTTGGTCAGATCCTCGAACGATCCGGCCTCGTCGATCCTGGCCGAGATCAGGACGCCCGCCACCGCCTGCCGCAGCGCGTCGCGGAACAGGGGGTGGTCATCGGCAATGACGAGATGGGTGGAGGGAGCGTTCATCGTTCTCTTGCTGTTGTTCGCGCCGAGCCGGCGGACTGATGCCGCGGCGGGCCAATTCTTCCCTGAGCGGCCGTGGCATGCAAGTGCACATTATCCCTTTGCTGCAAAGGGGTTAATCGGGAAGCCGTCGAGCCCCTGTGCTGGCTCCTGATACCGCATTGTCAGCCGCGCGTCAGTGCGCAAGGCCGAAAGTCGTATTGGGGCGGGTTTCACGCCGATGTTACCTTGCAGCCAGGACCTGGGTTGATCCGGCACGTCCGGACATCTGGGGCGCGAGGAAACGCATTTCGGGGAGCGACTCAACATGTCGACAGTGGCTGTGTCTCAGACGAGCGCGGGAGGAATGACGAAGGACGAACGGTTCGTCATTCTCGCCTCCTCGCTCGGTACCGTCTTCGAGTGGTACGACTTCTATCTCTACGGCTCGCTGGCCGGCATCATCGGCGCGCAGTTCTTCTCGGCCTATCCGCCCGCCACCCGCGACATCTTCGCGCTGCTGGCGTTCGCTGCGGGCTTCCTGGTGCGTCCGTTCGGCGCGATCGTGTTCGGCCGCGTCGGCGACATCGTCGGCCGCAAATACACCTTCCTCGTCACCATCCTGATCATGGGCCTGTCGACCTTCATCGTCGGCCTGCTGCCCAGCGCGGCGACCATCGGCATCGCGGCTCCGATCATCCTGATCGCACTGCGCCTCGCCCAGGGCCTGGCGCTCGGCGGCGAATATGGCGGTGCGGCGACCTACGTCGCGGAGCATGCGCCGAACGGCAGGCGCGGCTTCTACACCTCCTTCATCCAGACCACGGCGACGCTCGGCCTGTTCCTGTCGCTGCTGGTGATCCTGTTCACCCGCACCGCGACCGGCGAAGCCGATTTCGCGGCCTGGGGCTGGCGCATCCCGTTCCTGGTCTCGGTGCTGCTGCTCGGCATCTCGGTCTGGATCCGTCTCCGCCTCAATGAGTCGCCGATCTTCCAGAAGATGAAGGAAGAGGGGAAGGGCTCGAAGGCGCCGCTGACGGAAGCCTTCGGCAACTGGCAGAACGGCAAGCTCGTGCTGCTCGCCCTGCTCGGCGGCGTGATGGGCCAGGGCGTGGTCTGGTACACCGGCCAGTTCTACGCGCTGTTCTTCCTGCAATCGATCCTGAAGGTCGACGGCTATACCGCCAACCTCCTGATCGCCTGGTCGCTGCTGCTCGGCACCGGCTTCTTCATCGTGTTCGGCATGCTGTCCGACAAGATCGGCCGCAAGCCGATCATCCTCGGCGGCTGCCTGATCGCGGCACTCACCTTCTTCCCGATCTTCAAGATGATCACCACCAACGCCAACCCGGCGCTGGAAAAGGCCATCGAGCAGACCAAGGTCGAGGTGGTGGCCGATCCCGCGGGCTGCGGCGATCTGTTCAACCCGGTCGGTACCCGCGTCTTCACCTCGCCTTGCGACACCGCACGCGCCTTCCTGTCGCAGTCGTCGGTCAAGTACTCGACGATCCCAGGTGCGGCCGGCTCCGGCGTGAAGGTGATGGTCAACGGCAAGGAAGTTCCCTACACGAACGCCAAGGATAGCAACCCGGCGATCCTCGCCGCCGTGCAGGCAGCTGGCTATCCGAAGGCCGGCGACGCCGGTATCGTGAAGATGTCGCATCCGTTCGACATCTTCCGCCCGCAGGTCGCCGCGGTGATCGGACTGCTGTTCGTCCTGGTGCTCTTCGTCACCATGGTCTACGGCCCGATCGCCGCGATGCTGGTCGAATTGTTCCCGACCCGCATCCGTTACACCTCGATGTCGCTGCCCTACCACATCGGTAACGGCTGGTTCGGCGGCCTGCTGCCGGCGACGGCCTTCGCCATCGTGGCTTCGACCGGCGATATCTACGCAGGCCTCTGGTATCCGGTCATCTTCGCGGCGATCACCGTCGTGATCGGCTTCCTGTTCCTGCCGGAGACCAAGGACGTCGACATCAAGGCGATCTGATCGGCAGCACCGATCTCAACCGATACGAACCGGCCGCGGTCTCCGCGGCCGGTTTTGTTTTGTGGGACTATTGATCGCTGCCGATGAATTGCAGCACGATCTCGCGGCGGTGCGGGCGAGCACGATGCTCGATGAGATAGACCGCCTGCCAGGTGCCAAGCGCGAGCCTGCCGTTCAGAACCGGGACCTGGAGCGAGGTCTGCGTCAGCATCGTCTTGACGTGCCCGGGCATGTCGTCGGGCCCCTCGGTGTCGTGAGTCCAGGGCGCATTTTCGGGCGCGAGCCGGGACAGCGCCGTGCTGAGATCGACGAGGACGGAAGGGTCGGCGTTCTCCTGGATCGTCAGCGAGGCCGAGGTGTGGCGGATGAACAGCGTCAGCGCGCCGTCACGCGCGTGGGCCTCATTGAGGAATTTCGCGGCCTCGCTGGTGAGATCGGTGAAGCCGCGCCCCGGCGTCTGCACCGTCAGCAGCGACGATGCGATGGTGGTGGCTTGCACTGACGATGGCGCCGAGCGCGTGACGGATTTGCCTGATGTCATCAATAGTCTCTCAACTCCGATAGTCGCCGTAGCCGTAGGGTGGGCAAAGCGAAGCGTGCCCACCAATTCACACAACGGATCAAACATGGTGGGCACGGCGCAAGAACGCCTTTGCCCACCCTACGGCATCTCGCTACGCACTAAATCTTCCCCGACACGTCCTTCTGCACGCGGTTGGCCATCTCGATCAGCCGGCGCCAGGCCTTTTCCAGGAACGACATCACGCGGTCGACATCCTGGTCGCTCGGCAGCGGAATCTCGATTTTGCGCTCACCCTCGGCGACCTTGGGTTCTCGTGCTTGCGGCTCCGCCTTCTTGAGCGGATCGGATTTCGGCAGCGGCTCGTCGATCTTGCCCGACACCGTCGGCCCCGCCGCGAGCTGGCCCTTCAGCTTCTCGACTTCGGCCTGAAGCCGGCCGATCTCGGCATCGAGCGCGGAGCGTTCGTCGGGCACGGCGTAGCAGGCCCAGCCGGCGCCGTTCTTGGAGCAGGTCGACAGGGTCCCGGTGCGGGTGTCGAGCCGCAGCACGCCCTCGGTGATGGGCGTCATGCTGTAACGGCCGTTTTCGCTGTCGGGCGCGGACTGCGCGGCAACGCCGCCGCAGCCGACCATCACCGCGGCGAACGTTCCTGCCGCAAGCCATGATGTTGTGGATGACGTCACAGGTCTCATCGCGCTCTCCGCCACGACGCGCAGGTGTGGCACTTTCGCAATTCTACACCCCGCCGCGGCGATCCGCCGCCCAAAACGCACCACCGATATCAACGACGGCAATGGTTCGTTTGATCCCGGCAGCGCGGCGAAATGGCGGTTGCATCTGCCGATCATGCGGACAGCTGCTGCGGTGCGGCGTCACGCTGTGTGCAGCGCTGCCGCGCGCGCCAATATCATCAAGCAAATCAGATACATAAGAGAAAGCGACGCAATCGTGACTTGGCTTGACTTGATTATAGGCCATCAGTATGGTCCGCGCGGCTTTTGAGGGTGGCGGGCGTAATTTCCATTCAGCCGCGGCGTTTCGGGTCTTCGTTGCATGACACAGGGCACGGGACACGGCGAGAATGGGGATCGCGATAAATCGTCCGAGGAAGCTGCGCTTTCCGAACGGCTCGGAAGTCTTGATCAGAGGTTGTCCGAATTTCGCGACCGCCGGATCAAGACCGAGCAACCCGCAGGTGACGGTGGAGACGGAGCGGCCAGAGCCTCGGCGATGGCGCTTGGTTTCCGGTTATCCTCGGAGTTGATCGCCGGCGTCATTGTCGGAGCGGGGATTGGCTGGGGGTTCGACCGCTTGCTGTCGACGTCGCCTTTCGGGTTTATCGTGTTCACGCTGCTGGGCTTCGTCGCCGGCGTGGTGAATGTGGTGAGGTCGGCGGGCGCGGGTCAAAACAGGCGCGGTGGTTCGTAAGCCGATCCGCACAGGAGAGGAATTGTCGCGCCGGCTTCGCCGGTGCGGGCCGGCCCGGCCGGCAGACCGAGACCCGCCGGCATAGCCCGGCAGACCAAGAGATGCCGCGCTGATGAAAATCGACCCGATCCACCAGTTCAACATCGAGCCTCTCTTCACCCTGGGCCATATCGGCAATCATACGATCGCCTTCACCAATTCGTCGCTCTACATGCTGGTGGCAGTCGCGATCATCTCGATCCTGATGCTCGCCAGCAGCACACAGCTGGTTCCCGGGCGGCTCCAGTCTGTCGCTGAGATCTCCTACGAATTCGTCGCCTCGACCATCCGTTCGACGGCCGGCGCGGAAGGCATGAAGTTCTTCCCGCTGATCTTCTCGCTGTTCATGTTCATCTGCGTCTCGAACCTGGTCGGCATCATCCCCTACACCTTCACGGTGTCGAGCCATCTGATCGTCACCGCGGCGCTCGCGCTTCTGGTGTTCTTTACCGTCCTGATCTACGGCATCTACAAGAACGGCCTGAAATTCTTCAAGATTTTCGTTCCCCACGGCGTCCCCATCTACATCCTGCCGCTGGTCATGTTCATCGAGATCCTGTCGTTCTTCCTGCGGCCGGTCTCCCACAGCGTCCGTCTCTTCGCCAACATGCTGGCCGGCCACATCGCGCTGAAGGTGTTCGCAGGCTTCGTCGCCATGCTCGGCTTTTCGCTCGGCGCCGTCGGCTGGATCGGCGGCGTGCTGCCGCTGGCGCTCACCGTCGCGCTGACTTCGCTCGAGCTCCTGGTCGCGTTCCTCCAGGCCTACGTGTTCGCGATCCTGACCTGCATCTACCTCAACGACGCCATTCATCCGGGACACTGAGCGGTCCGGGGAATTTCCACCCACAACGCAATCTTTCTTCCAAGGAGTCTAAAATGGATCCGGCAGCAGCAAAACTTATCGGCGCGGGCATCGCGTGCATCGGCATGGGCGGTGCGGGCGTCGGCGTGGGCGTGATCTTCGGCAACTACCTCGCCGCAGCTGTCCGCAACCCGTCGGCCGCTCAGGGCCAGTTCGGCAACCTGATCTTCGGCTTCGCCGTGACCGAAGCGCTCGGCATCTTCTCGCTGCTGATCGCGCTGCTGCTGCTGTTCGTTCCGCTCTGAGAACGACGTTTTTCGCGCCGTTCCAGCCCCTGGGACGGCGCGCGTGACAGCAACAGGAGAACTCCATGGCTGAGAGTCATGGCGGCGCAAAAGGTCCGGCGGCGGGCGCTCACACCGAGGCTGACGGTGGTCACCACGGTGGCGGTTTCCCGCCGTTCGAGAGCAGCAGCTTTGCTTCACAGCTGGTGTCGCTCGCGATCTTCTTCGTCCTGCTTTACGTGATCGTGTCCAAGCTCGCTCTGCCGCGCATCGGCGGTGCGATCGAGGCGCGCCAGAACAAAATCGAGGGCGACCTCGCCGAAGCGCAGAAGCTGAAGGACCAGTCCGACGCGGCGCTGAAGGCCTATGAAAGCGAGCTCGCTTCGGCGCGCACGCGGGCACAGGCGATCGGCAACGAATCCCGCGACAAGGCGAATGCGCAGGCGGACGCCGAGCGCAAGGCGCTGGAAGAACAGCTGGCGGCCAAGCTCGCCGGGGCGGAGAAGACCATCGCCTCGACCCGCGCCGCCGCCATGAGCAACGTCCGCGGCATCGCGGCCGATGCGGCAGGCCAGATCGTGCAGCAGCTCACCGGCGTCGTTCCCGACGCTGCGTCAGTCAATGCCGCGGTCGATGCGTCCTTGAAGGGTTAGTCGAGATGTTCTTCGAACCTGAATTTTGGGTCGCCGTCGCCTTCGTGATCCTGATGGTCGTGTTCGGCTATCTCGGGATCTTCAAGACGGCGATGACGGCACTCGATCATCGCGCCGCCCGCATCAAGGCCGAGCTCGACGACGCAACGCGCCTCAAGCAGGAGGCGGCCAAGGTGCTCGCCGACTACAAGGCGCGTAGTGCCACCGCCGAGCGCGAGGCCGCCGACATCATCGCCAACGCCAAGGCCGAAGCCGAGCGCATCGCAGCCGACGCCAAGGCGAAGATGGAAGACTTCGTCGCCCGCCGCACCAAGACCGCGGAGAGCAAGATCGCGCTCGCCGAGGCTCAGGCGCTGGCCGATGTGCGCGCCGCGGCCGCCGAAGCCGCCGTTCAGGCCGCCTCGACGATCCTGTCGCAGTCGGTCAAGGGCCAGGTCGCCGACGACCTGCTCGCCAAGGGCATCAGCGAAGTCAGGCAGAAGCTGAACTGAGCATTCTGCCTTCACCAATCAAAAAGCCGGCGCGTGAGCGCCGGCTTTTTGATTGGCCGATCTGTAGCCACAAGTCTGGTGTCATACCCGCGAAGGCGGGGCTGCTTTAGCCTCGCTGTCTCGGAATATTGGATTGTCCACCCCAGGGCGCAAGCGCGTAGAAGGCGGGTAGTGATCCGTTGAGCTTGTCGCGCGACTTTGCCTACTTCTTTCTCCGCCCCTTCGGCTCGGGCGAGAGCGCCTGCGGGTCGAAGCCGACATAGAAGATGTAGGTGTCGGCGACTGCGGCCGAGGGGACGGGATAGGCCAGATCCTCGGCGACGAAGGTGAAGGGCACGCTGCCGCCCTCGGTCATTCCGACCGTGGTCCGGTAGGCCTTCGAAACAATCACCTTCTCGCCGACGCCGCCCTGCACCACGGCAACACGCAAGGGAACCTCGACCGTAGCAGGCGCTCCGGCGGGACCGGCGATGACGCGACCCTGGATGCCAATCCGGGCAGCGATATCGCCGCCGTTCCGGACGCATTCACGGGCCATCTTGGTGATCGAGGCCTGGAAGCGGACATCATTGCCGACGGCCGGCTTGCCGTTGGCGCCAACCGCATAGGTGGACGCTCCAGCGCGCACGGTGACCTGCGGGCAATCGAGGTCGTCGTCAGTCGGCTGGCCGGGCGCAGGCGCCGGCTTGGGCTGGGCCGGCTCGTCGGACTGGCCGCCGAACAGG
Organism: Bradyrhizobium sp. CCGB12; assembly: GCF_024199845.1. Lineage (NCBI taxonomy): Bacteria > Pseudomonadati > Pseudomonadota > Alphaproteobacteria > Hyphomicrobiales > Nitrobacteraceae > Bradyrhizobium > Bradyrhizobium sp. CCGB12. The sequence goes on from NZ_JANADO010000001.1 coordinate 6,566,034, forward strand.
CTCTTGAAGCGGTCGCTGAAGGACTGGGCCGCCACCGGCGAGACGAACGCGAGCGCAACCGACAACGTCAACGCGACCACCGTCGCGCGCCGCAACGCATTCCGCGATGACCGAAGCTCCTTCACCATCGACACCTATACTCCATTCCAGCATTCCGGCCGATCGCAGGCCGGCCCGCGCCGTTATATCGCCAAAATCGGCGAACCCAAGGCAAGCAACGAGGCAAGCAATAGGGCAGTAAATGAGGCGGGGCGATCAAGACTTTGGCCGCAGGGGTGGCGGCTCAGCCGCGGAAATCCTCATGCAGCAGGCCGAATAGCAGGTGGTCCTGCCAGACCCCGTTGATGCAGAGATAGCGGCGCGCCAGCCCCTCGCGGGAGAAACCGCACTTTTCCAGCACCCGGATCGACGGCGCATTGGTGGGAATACAGGCGGCCTCGACGCGGTGCAGGTTCAGCTCGCCGAACAGCGTCGGCAGCAGCACCCGCAGCCCAGCCGTCATATAGCCGCGATGGGCGTGAGGCTGTCCAATCCAGTAGCCGATGGTGCCGGCCTGCACGATGCCGCGTCGGACATTGGCCAGCGTGATGCCGCCAACCATGGCGCCGTCGAGCTCGCGAAAGATCAGAAACGGATAGGAACGGTCCGCGGCGATATCCTCGGAGTAGCGGCGCAGGCGGCGGCGGAAGCCGGACCGGGTGAGGTCGTCCGACGGCCAGATCGGCTCCCAGGGGGTGAGGTAGTCGCGGCTGCTTTCGCGCAAGTGAGCCCATTGCAGGAAGTCCGACATCTGCGGGGCGCGCAGCAGCAGCCCGTTGCCGCGCGGCGCGAGGGCGGCGGGTCCACTGGATGGCAGGCGAAAGAGGGCCATGGTGATGCTTCCCGGCGCGGGTGCCCCTTGCGCGGCGGCTCCTAATGCAGCCGCGCCTTGGCGCGCGCCCGGGTCAATCCTTCCGCAAAAGACACCGCCGTGTCCAGACCCCTGCCGCTACCCAATGCAACCACCGCAGGGCGGCTACGCGAAAGCAGCGCACGCGCCGCATCCCGGGTCGATTCGACGCTGACAGCATCGATCCGGGCCACCAGCTCCTGCACCGTCTGCGGCCGGCCATAGGCGAGTACATGCCGGGCGAGCTGCTCGGCGCGGGACGAGCAGCTCTCCAGCGCCATCAACAGGCCCGCCTTCATCTGCGCCTTGGCCCGCGCGATCTCGGCCTCGGTCAGCGTCTCCACCGAATCATTCATGATGTCGACCACGACCTCCATCATCTCCGGCGCATCGGCCGGATCGGTGCCGGTGTAGAGCCCGAAGAAGCCGGTGTCGGTATAGGGGGCGTGGAAGCTGTAGATGGAGTAGCAGAGGCCGCGCTTTTCGCGCACCTCCTGGAACAGCCGCGACGACATTCCCCCGCCGAGAATGTTGGTGAAGACCTGGAGCGAGAACAGCGACAGGTCGTTCTGCGGCACGCCTTCCAGCGCCAGCGTCAGATGCGCCTGCTCGAGCTCACGGTGGACCACCTTGGCGCCGCCCTTGCCGAACTGCGCGGATTGCGGCTTGGGTCCCGGCGTCGCCTCGAAGCTCGCGAAGCGCTGCTCGACTTCGGCGACCACTTGGCTGTGGTCGACGGCGCCGGCGGCGGCCACCACCATGTCGGGCCCGCGATAATGCGTCGACAGATAGCCGCGAAGCATGTCGCGGTTGAAGCCGCGCAGCGTCTTGGCAGTGCCGAGCAGCGAACGCCCCATCGGCTGGTCGGGATAGCAGAGCTCGTTGAGATGCTCGAACACGACGTCGTCGGGTGTGTCCTGCGCAGCCCCAATCTCCTGCACGATGACGTTCTTCTCGCGCTCCAGCTCGTCCGGCTCGAAGGCAGGATTGGCAAGGATGTCGGCGAGCACGTCGAGCGCGAGCGGCACGTCGGCCTTCAGCACCCGTGCGTAGTAGGAGGTCGTCTCGGTCGAGGTGCCAGCATTGAGGTCGCCGCCGACCGCTTCGATCTCCTCCACGATCTCGCGCGAGGAGCGCTTGGTCGTCCCCTTGAACGCCATGTGTTCCAGCAGGTGCGAGATGCCGTGCTCGTTCGGCTTCTCGTCGCGTCCCCCGACGCCGGCCCAGACGCCGAGCGCCGCGGTCTCGAGATGGGGCATCTTGTCGGTGACGACGGTCAGGCCGGAGGCAAGCTTGGAAATCTCAACGCTCATCCGGCAACTCCCTGCTTTGCGGCGCGGCTGACCGACAGCACGAACCGCTCGACCTCCGCCTGATCGTTCTTCATCACCTTCATGTGTTCGGATTTGGTCATCAATCCGTCAAGCCAGGCAGGCAATTGCGGCCGCTGGCCGCAGGCCGCCTCGATTGCGTCGGGGAATTTGGCGGGATGGGCCGTGGAGAGCACGATGCTCGGCACCGTCGTGTCGGTGGTATCGCGGTCAGCGACCGCGAGCGCCACGGCGGTATGGGGATCTACCAGTTCGCCTGCCTCGCGCCAGGCGGCGCGGATCGCAGCCGCGGTTTCGATCTCGTCGGCGCGCCCTGCATCAAACTCCTCGCGGATCGCAGCCAGCGTCGCATCGGGCAACACGAAGCGTCCGGACTGCTTCAGCGAATCCATCAGGCGGCGCACGCCCGCCGCGTCGCGCCGGCCGGCCTCGAACAGCAGCCGCTCGAAATTCGAGGAGATCTGGATGTCCATCGACGGCGACGCCGTGGCGTGCACCTCGCGCACCTCGTAGATGCCGGTCTTGAGCGTGCGGGCAAGGATGTCGTTGACGTTGGCGGCGATACGCAAGGTGCGCACCGGCAGCCCCATGCGCTTGGCGACGTAACCGGCGAAGATGTCGCCGAAATTGCCGGTCGGCACGACGAAATCCACCGCACGCGCCGGCGCGCCGACGGCAACGGCCGACGTGAAGTAATAGACCACCTGGGCGACGATGCGTGCCCAGTTGATCGAGTTGACGCCGGAGAGCGAGGTCGCATCGCGAAAGCGATGATTGTTGAACATCCCCTTCACGAGCGCCTGGCAATCGTCGAAGGTGCCTTCGACGGCGAGCGCGTGCACATTGGCAGCCCCCGTCGTCGTCATCATCCGCTGCTGGACCTCGGAGATGCGCTTGTGCGGGAACAGCACGATGAGGTCGACATTCTCAAGCCCCGCGAAAGCTTCGACTGCGGCGCCGCCGGTATCGCCTGATGTCGCGACCACGATGGTGGTGCGCTGGCCGCGCTTGGCAAGCACATGGTCCATCAGCCGCGAGATCAGCTGCATCGCCACGTCCTTGAAGGCGAGCGTCGGGCCATGGAACAGCTCCAGCACGAACTGGTGCGGCGACATCTGGCGCAGCGGCACCACCGCGGGATGGCGGAAGGTGGCATAGGCCTCGTTGGCCATACGACCGAGTTCGGCGTCCGAAATCTCCCCGCCGGCGAAGGGACGAATCACGTCGACCGCGACCTCCCAATAGGGCCGGCCGAAGAAGCCGGCGATGGTCTCGGCCGAAAGCTGCGGCCAGGTGGCAGGCACGTACAGGCCGCCGTCGCGGGCGAGCCCGGTCAGCATCACGTCACAGAAGCCGAGTTCGGGGGCCTCGCCCCGGGTCGAGATATAACGAGTCAAACTGCCCTCCAAAGGCCGACCAAGCCTCAGCTCGCCCGTTAAGCCTTTGATTTTACGAAATTAGTTGTTACAAGCTAGAGGCTTTGGGCCACCATAAAGTGTTTTGCGCCATCGGGAAACCGGTTCCGGTCCCCACCTTGCCCAATGAAAAAGGGCTGCGGCATCGCCGCAGCCCTTCTCTTGGAAGGCCTGTCGTTGTGTGCAGACCGGTTTGCCTCGTCCGGGGTCCCCCGACCCGCCAAGACTTGTTCGCGCAAGCTTTTCGTCAGCTGTCGTCAGATCGTCAAGAGCCAAAACGGCAAGCAGCGACAGATGTTCCTGATTTTCCCGAAGTGCCGAACGCCTTCACCTGCGGCTACGGGCACTGACTTGCTTCATGCTGCCACTTTTTCCCGAAACTATGGCCCGCCCGAGGAACGAATGCCGTGGCGGCCGATTGGGTCGGCGGATGGTGTCAGCCATCGTCCATGCATTGCCCGGCCGATGGCGACGCCGATCCGTCGACCGAACCGCTGCATCCTGGAGCAGCCGGTTCGGTCGTTGGCGGAGGTCAGCTCATCCCGATTTCCACTGCGATCCGGATCAGGTCGGAGTGGTTCTTGGCCCCTAACTTCTGCTTGAGCAAGGACGTGGTGTTCGCCACGGTCTTGTAGGAGATGCCGAGCGCCTCGGCGACCTCGACGATCTTGTCGCCGCGCCCGAGCAGGCGGAGAATCTCGAGCTCCCGCGGCGTCATCTGCGAGGCCGGATTGGCCTTGATCGCCGCGCCGGAAAACGTCACGGCTTCCGCAAGCTGCGGCGAGATGAAATTGTCGCCCGCGACCACCTTGCGCACCGCTTTCAGCAGGATCCTGGGATCGTCGCCTTTGGAGACATAGCCCTGCGCCCCGAGCTCGACCGCCCGCACCACGAAGGCCGGATCATCGTTCATGCTGAACATGATGATCTTGGCGTCCGGATCATCCTTGCGGATGCGTCGCATCAGCTCGAAGCCGGAGACATCGGGCAGGCTGATGTCGATCACGGTGACGTCGGGCCGCTTGCTGACATAGGCGCGATGCCCGGATTTGGCATCGGTCGCCTCGTCGATACGGATCGAATGGTCGGACGCGAACAGGGTGCGGCAACCGGACAGCACCACGGGATGGTCGTCGACGATCAGGACCTTGGTCGCCGGCTTGGCGGTATCTTGCATCGCACGCTCTCTTGTTTTTCGACTCATAGACCGCCGGGAACAAATGGAAAGAGTGAATTCCACCAAAGCACGTTAGAATTGACCTAATGTGGCAACGACTCTCGTTCAGAACCCAACTCTTTCTCCCGCTGGGCGCGAGCTTCTTCGCCGCGCTCATCATGGGCGGCATACTGCTCCAGACTTTCGCAACCGGCCAGCTCGCCGACGAAAGCGAGCCGGGGCGCCGCTCGACCCGGGCAGTGGCTGCCGCGCTCAACAACACGCTGCGCACCTCTGACAATCCACGACGGACACTCGATGACTTTGTCCATTCTCTGGGGAACGCCTCAGATATCCAATTCCGGGCCGTAGAAGAGGGTCCTGCGCCCTCTCCGAAGGACGGCCTGCGCAACTTGCATGGCGTACCGCAATGGTTCATCGACCTGCTTATCATCCCCGACATGGATACGGCGTCCCCGGTGATGATCGACGGCAGGCGGGTCGGCGATATCTTGTTCCTGCCGGACCTGTCGGCCGACCTGTTCGAGAAGTGGATCGGCTTTCTCGCGCTGACGAGCCTGGTCGCTTTGCTGATGGTGCTCACGAGCACCATTGCCTATGTTTTCGCGGGGTCGGCCCTGCGCCCTCTGCAAAATCTCGGCGAAGGTCTCACGCGGATGCGGTGCGGCGACTACGCGACGCCGATCCCGGTAGCAGGACCGCCGGAGATCCGGCAGAGCTGCGAAGAGGCCAACGCCCTGGCGGCGACGCTGGCGCAATTGAGTCAGGACAATCGCGACCTGTTGCACCGCCTGGTATGGCTCCAGGACGACGAGCGGCGTGATCTCGCCCGCGAATTGCACGACGAACTCGGCCCGCTTCTGTTCAGCATCCGCGCCGGGACGATCGCCCTGATCGAGACTGCGCCTGCCATGGGAAATCTCGGCAATTCGGCGGAAAACGTCCTGCAATCGGTCGAGGCGCTCCAGCAGACCAACCGCCGTATCCTCGACCGGCTGCGGCCGCTCTATATCGAGGAATTGGGGTTGGAGACCAGCGTGCAGACGCTGCTCCGGAATTTTCGCAAGCAGGCACCGCATGTCGACCTGACTGCCACGATCGATCCCGGTCTCAACGGGATCGAAGGACCGCTGGCCCAGACCGTCTATCGCGTGATCCAGGAGGCGCTGACCAACGTGCTGCGTCATGCCGAGGCCAGCAATGCTCATGTACAGGCCATGGTCCTCGAAGACACCCTCGTCATCGAGATATCCGACGACGGCGGCGGCTTTCCCGAGGGCAACGTCTTCGGCCGGGGCCTGACCGGCATGCATGAGCGCGTGCGCGCGCTCAGCGGATCGCTGTCACTGCTGCGCGCGGACGAACGAACCCATGTACGCTGCCGCTTGCCGGTCGAGACGATGCGAGACCAGCCGGCTTTCCGCTAAAGCACGATGAGATTCGGATGAACCGTCATCGCGCTTTAGGTTATTGTTTGAGCATGATCTTTTCGGAAAACCGCTTCGCACTTTTCCGGATCATGCTTTAGCACACGCAGCCGTCATGCGCGTTCTGACGCGCCGGCTCGCACAGCGTGCTGCGAATCTTGCCTTCGGCGCTGAAGCGAAACGAAGCACGAATGCGCAGCGCACCAGCGATGGAGTATTCGAGATCGACACCGTGGGGCGCGGGATGGATCTCCTCCATCCCGAAGCCCGCCGAGGAGAAGGCGCTGAGCTGCGGCTGCCAATAGGCTTCGAGCTCGCTGCGGCCGTGATAGCGACGCTTGCCGTTACAGGTGCATTCGATCTCGGCGTTGTCGGCGTACAGGTCGAGCAGCATCGCAAGGTCGCCCTTCCGGCAGGCGTCCACCCAGTCGACGACGATTCCCATCTGATCAATATCGCTCACGCCAACATCCTGTTTGCCGCGGATATCTCTGGCGCGGCTTAGGCCCACACTCGTGAATATGTGCTGAATAATAAACCCCGGACGATCCCGGGCTCCTCCCCGGAACCTACGGAAAATTCAGGCCGTGCGTCGCCCCCTCACCCACACGGCGAAGGCGATCAACACGGCACCTGCGAGCGCGAACCAGGTGATGGCGTATTGCAGGTGATCGTCCTTGAGATGCACGTCGAGCGGACCGGGACGCGGAATGCCGTTCTCGGGCACCGGCTGCTCGAGATCGAGATAGAACGGCGCAACCGCGCCCCAGCCGAGCGCGCTTGCGATTCCCGGATGATCGCGCACGAACCAAAGCCGTTTGTCGCGGTTCTCCGCCGGCGTCAGCCAGCCTGGGGCCTCGGGAAAGCGCAGATAGCCGGTGAGCACGACAGGCTGTCCTGTGACGAGCTTCCTCACCGCACGATCCTCGACGCTGCGATCCTGCATCGTGTTCTCGACGAAGCCCGCATCGATCACGACCATCTCACCGCTCGGAAGCCGCGCCGGCAGGAATGCCCAGGTGCCGGGGCCGGAGGCGTCCTTGCGCACGGCCGAGCCGGAGGAATAGACCATCGCATCGGGCAAGGCTGCATAGATTGCGGTGAAGCTGACGCGGCGGAACTCGTCGCGGGCAGGATTGAGCGCGGCCCATTGCGCAGGCGCCGGCAGCGCGACCGGCGACGTCGCAAGCCGTTCGGTGAGGGCCGCGATCAGCTCGTGCTTGGCCGTCCGGCGCTGCAATTGCCAGACGCCGAGTGCGAGGCAAACAGCCATCAGGAGCAGCGTGAACAGCGCGAAGCCGGCCACGCGAGGCTTGCGCACAATCCCGTTCATTTCGCGCGGTCGATGAGCCGGCCCGGCGCCGCCTTGTGGTGGAACTGCAGCGCGATCAGCAGCGACTTCATCGCGCGCAGCGGCAACAACGTGGTGGCGAGGATCAGCGGCAGCCAGAGCACCGCATGCAGCCAGAACGGCGGCTGATACTTGACCTCGACGACCAGCGCGCAGCCGACGACGATCGCACCGGCCAGCATGATGATGAAGATCGCCGGGCCGTCGCCGGTATCGATGAAAGCATAGTCGAGACCGCAGCGGTCGCAGCGCGGCGCGAGCGTCAGGAAGCCCGCATAGAGCTTGCCCTCGCCGCAGCGCGGACATTTGCAGGCAAGCCCGCGCAGTGCGCTTTGCAGGACCGTCGTTTCGGACTCGGATGGGCCGGCGGTGTCGTTCATGATGGCAAACTCTAGCACAGTTTCCGCCGAAGCTTCCGGCGGCCGGAAAGCGAAAGGGCGGCCCTGCGGCCGCCCTTTCTGATCATCTGCCTCGCGGGCTCAGTGTGCGCCGTGGGCCATGGTCTCGGCGCCGTGTCCCCAGACATAAATGCAGAGGAACAGGAACAGCCAGACCACGTCGACGAAGTGCCAGTACCAGGCGGCGAACTCGAAGCCGAGATGCTGCGTCGGCGTGAAGTGACCGGCATAGGCGCGGAACAGGCAGACCAGCAGGAAGATGGTGCCGACCAGCACGTGGAAGCCATGGAAGCCGGTCGCCATGAAGAAGGTCGCGCCATAGACGTTGCCGCCGAACGAGAACGCTGCGTGGCTGTACTCATAGGCCTGCACGCAGGTGAAGAGCGCACCCAGCACGACGGTGAGGATCAGGCCGTATTTCAGGCCCTGGCGATCGTTCTCGAGCAGCGCATGATGCGCCCAGGTCACCGTGGTGCCGGAGGTGAGCAGAATCAGCGTGTTCAGAAGCGGCAGGTGCCAGGGATCGAAGGTTTCGATGCCCTTCGGCGGCCAGGTGCCGGGAACGGCGCAGGCGCCGGCCTGGGTGCCGAGGCCACAGCCGAACACCGCGTCGCGGGTGGCGTGGACGGCGTCGGCCGGGAACAGCGCCGCGTTGAAATAGGCCCAGAACCAGGCCACGAAGAACATCACCTCTGAGGCGATGAACAGGATCATGCCGTAGCGGTGATGCAGCTGCACGACGCGGGTGTGGTCGCCCTTGTACTGGGCTTCCTTGATCACGTCGCCCCACCAGCTCGCCATGGTGTAGAGCACGCCCACGGTGCCGACGCCAAACACGATCGGCGCAGCCGAGAACATGTGGTGCATCCAGGTGATCGCACCGACCGCCATGATGAAGGCGGAGACGGATCCGACCGCCGGCCAGGGAGAGGGATCGACCAGATGGTAGTCGTGATGCTTGGTGTGCGCCGTTGCCATTGCGGTCTCTCTCCTCAATCCCGTGCCTATCAGGCACTTATCCCCTTGCGTCCAATCCCCTGAGCACGAGCCCGGCGATCAGAGATTCCCTTTGCGTTTGTCGTCCTCGCCCGATGCCAGCGGCTTCACCACGGGATCCTTCACCGGATAGAACGTGTAGGACAGCGTGATCGTGTTCAGCCCGTCATTCTCATGGTCGTCGGCGATCGACGGATCGACGTAGAACACGACCGGCATCTCCCGCTTCTCGCCGGGCGCCATGGTCTGCTCGGTGAAGCAGAAGCAGTTGATCTTCTGGAAGTACGACCCGACCGTCAGCGGCGCGACGTTATAGGCGGCCTGGCCCGCGGTCGTGCGCGCGGCCTGGTTGGTCACGGTGTAGTAGATGGTCGTGACCTGACCGATATTGACCTCGATCTCATTCTGCTCGGGCTCGAATTTCCAGGGCAGGCCCGGCGCGACGTTGGAATCGAAACGCACCGAAATCTTCCGCGCGATCGGGCCGGTGGCCGGCGCGGAGGTCGCGACCTGGGTCGTGCCATTGAAGCCGGTGGCGCGGCAGAACCAGTTGTAGAACGGCACCGCCGCGTAGGAGGCGCCGACCATCAGCGCCACCACGCCGCCGCAGATCGAGGCGACCAGCGCGTCGCGGCCGAGACCACCGATCCGGCCCTTGCTGGCCGTCCGGCTCTGATCCCGCGATATGGTCGGCTCGTGATCCATCTTCCCTACATCGGCCGCACTAGAACTGCCGGTCCCTTGACCATGGTGACGGCGAAAAACAGCACCACGAGCACGCCGAGCGCCAAAGCAATGGCAATGGAGCGCTGACGACGGCTCCTCTTCTGCGCCTCGGTGAGGACGATTCCATCTGGCTCGGGTTTGTCGGCCATCCCTGCCTCATGCGCCCCATGCCATCGGAGCAAGCGCCCGGAACACGACCTCGGCCAGCAAGGTCGCAAACAGCGCGAACAGATAAAGGATGGAGAAGGCAAACAGCTTGCGGGTCGCGCGCAGCGACTGGCTTCGCTCGCGGCGCACATAGACGTTGACGGCGAGCACCAGCATGCCGGCGCCGAGGATCAGCGAGACGATGCCGTAGACCGCGTCGAAATAGCCGAGCGCCCAAGGGGCGGCGGCGACCGCGATCAGCACGATGGTGTAGAGCAGGATCTGAAGCCGGGTCGCGTCGGGACCGGCGACGTTGGGCAGCATTGGAATGCCGGCGCGCGCATAGTCGTCGGAGCGGAACAGCGCCAGCGCCCAGAAGTGCGGCGGCGTCCAGAAGAAGATGATGGCGAACAGCAGCAGTGGCTCGACGTCGACCGTTCCCGTCACCGCGGCCCAGGCCACCACGGGCGGCAGCGCGCCGGCGGCGCCGCCGATCACGATGTTCTGCGCGGTCCAGCGCTTCAGCCACATCGTGTAGATCACGACGTAGAAGAAGATGGTGAAGGCGAGCAGCGCGCCCGCGATCCAGTTGACGAGAATGCCGAGCGTCATCACCGAGAAGAAGGCCAGCGTCATGCCGAACGTCATGGCTTCAGGGCGGGTGATGCGGCCGCGTGGGATCGGGCGATTCGCCGTGCGCGACATCTTCGCGTCGATGTCGCCTTCGAGCGCCATGTTGAGCGCGCCGGAGGCGCCGGCGCCGACGGCGATGCAGAGCAGCGAGGTGATCGCCAGCACCCAGTGGAAATTTCCGGGCGCCATCGCCATCCCGACCAGCGCGGTGAAGATCACCAGCGACATCACCCGCGGCTTGAGCAGCGCGATGTAATCGCCGACCTCCGCTTCGGAGATGCGGGGATTGATGTCGATGGCGTTGTGGTCGAGGACTGACACTTAATTCAACTCGCTTCGTGATAGAGCCGCGGCGCCCGTCACGGGCGCCGCGGACGATGGCTTACTGCACGCGGGGCAGCACTTCGAACTGGTGGAAGGGCGGCGGCGAGGGCAGCGTCCACTCCAGCGTGGTTGCGCCCGCACCCCACGGATTGTCGCCCGCCGGCACCTTCTTCATGAAAGCGTCGATCACGCAGTAGAGGAAGATCAAGACGCCGAAGCCGGAGATGTAGGAGCCGACCGAGGAGATCAGGTTCCAGCCCGCGAACGCGTCGGGATAGTCGACGTAGCGGCGCGGCATGCCCGACAGGCCGAGGAAGTGCTGCGGGAAGAACACCAGGTTGACGCCGATGAAGGTGACCCAGAAGTGAGCCTTGGCCAGCGTCTCATTGTACATGTAGCCCGACATCTTCGGGAACCAGTAATACCAGCCGGCGAAGATTGCGAACACGGCGCCGAGCGACAGCACGTAGTGGAAGTGCGCAACGACGTAGTAGGTCTCCTGGAGCACGCGGTCGACGCCGGCGTTTGCCAGCACGACGCCGGTGACGCCACCGACCGTGAACAGGAAGATGAAGCCAACGGCCCAGATCATCGGCGCCCTGAATTCGATCGAGCCGCCCCACATCGTGGCGATCCAGGAGAAGATCTTCACGCCGGTCGGAACTGCGATGACCATCGTGGCAGCGACGAAATAGGCCTGCGTCGCCGAGGACATGCCGACCGTATACATGTGGTGCGCCCACACCACGAAGCCGATGCCGCCGATCGCGACCATGGCGTAGGCCATGCCGAGATAGCCGAACACGGGCTTGCGCGAGAAGGTCGAGACGATCTGGCTGACCATGCCGAAGCCGGGCAGAATCAGGATGTACACCTCGGGGTGACCGAAGAACCAGAACAGGTGCTGGAACAGCACGGGGTCGCCGCCGCCGTCAGGCGCGAAGAACGTCGTGTGGAAATTGCGGTCGGTCAGCAGCATGGTGATCGCACCGGCGAGCACCGGCAGCGACAACAGCAGCAGGAACACAGTCACCAGGATCGACCACACGAACAGCGGCATCTTGTGCAGCGTCATGCCCGGTGCGCGCATGTTGAAGATCGTGGTGATGAAGTTGATGGCGCCGAGGATCGACGAGGCGCCCGCCAGATGCAGCGACAGGATCGCGAAGTCGACGGCTGGGCCCGGATGACCGGAGCTCGACAGCGGCACATACATGGTCCAGCCGGCGCCGACGCCGTTGGCACCCGGCTCGCCTTCGACGAAGGTCGACATCAGGAGCAGCGCGAAGGAGGCCGGCAGCAGCCAGAACGAGATGTTGTTCATGCGCGGGAACGCCATGTCAGGCGCGCCGATCATCAGCGGCACGAACCAGTTGCCGAACCCGCCGATCATCGCGGGCATGACCATGAAGAAGATCATGATCAGGCCGTGAGAGGTCACGAACACGTTATAGGTGTGCGTCTCGTGAAAGATCTGCACGCCCGGATACATCAGCTCGGCCCGGATCGCGATCGACATCGCGGCGCCGATGACGCCTGCGATGACCGCGAAGATCAGGTACATCGTGCCGATGTCCTTGTGGTTGGTCGAATAGACGTAGCGCCGCCATCCGGTCGGATGGGCATGCTCGTCATGTCCGTGGTCTTGCGCGTGATCGCCGTGTGCCGCTGCGCTCGTTGCCATTTTCAAATCCTGCCTTGCGTCCCGTTCGGACCCTTTGGAGGTCCCGCCCTTTCTGTCGCTTTCAGTCCCTCGAGCCTTGACCCGGCGCTTACTGCGTCGGGCCGGCCGCGGAGGCGAAAGTGCTGGTGCCGCCGCTCGCATATTTCTTCTTCGCCGTCTCGACCCAGGAGGCGAACTCCTGGTCGTCGACCACGCGGATCGCGATCGGCATGAAGGCATGATCCTTGCCGCACAGTTCCGAACACTGGCCGTAATACATGCCGGTCTTGGTGGCCTTGAACCAGGTCTCGTTCAGCCGGCCCGGAATGGCGTCGATCTTGACGCCGAAAGCCGGCATCGCGAAGGCGTGGATGACATCGGCGCCGGTAACCTGAACGCGAATCACCTTGTTGACCGGCACGACCATCTCATTGTCGACGCCGAGCAGGCGGGGCTGCTTGTCCTGGGCCATCAGCGAGTCGAACTCGAACTTGCCGTTGTCGGGATAGGCATAGGACCAATACCACTGCTTGCCCGTCGCCTTGATGGTGATATCCGCCTTCGGAATGTCGAGCTCGAGGAACAGCAGGCGGAACGACGGCACCGAGATGCCGACCAGGATCAGCACCGGAACGAGCGTCCAGGCCACCTCGATCAGCGTGTTGTGGGTGGTCCGCGACGGCACCGGATTGGCCCTCGCATTGAACTTGACGACCACGATCACGAGCAGCGCCAGGACGAACAGCGTGATCAGGGTGATCAGCACGAACAGGAAGTTGTGGAACCAGACGATGTTGTCCATCACCGGCGAGCCGGATTGCTGGAGCGTCCACTCCCACGGCGCCGGTTGCCCGAGCTCGGCGAATGCCACACCGCCCGTCGCCAGCGTCAGACCCGCCACGGCCAATCCCAGCAACTGCCGGCCCATCCGGCCCATCGACATCCTCATGCCGTTCGCGCTCCCCTTACGAAGTCACCCCACGTGCGCTCCCCTGTTTCCGGGAAACGCTTATTCGATCCGCCCGTCTGACAAACCGCCGCGCAAGAATACCTCTAAGAGGAATTGGGGCCAGATCGCTAGAACGCCGAAATCAAGCCTCTCAAACCATAATTCTTGATCTATCGCAATGCAGTCTTGGGCCTCATCTGTCTGACGTCACCCGCAAGATATTTCCTAGTAACATCAAACAAAAATACCGTTCCCCGGCATGCTGCGGCTTGACAGCGGAATTGCCCGCGGTAGGCACTGGCAGTCAGCCGCGCAGGAACCTGATTCGTGCCGGCGATGGTGGCGCGCGGCGGCGCGGAATTTGCTTGGGAATCGCCTTCAAGACGCCGTCATTCCCGTATGAGTCCGCCAGGCGCGAGCAATCCAGGCGAGCAGAGGGACCGACCCGATGGGGCTTTCGAGATGCATGGCAAGGCAGGCCGGCGGCTTCACGATGCTGGCCATCCTGCTGGCGGCGGTCGCCTTCCTGGCCCTGCCCGGCCTTGCCCATGCGCAGGGCGCGGTGCGCTCCGTCCATGGCGACTGGCAGATCCGCTGTGACACCCCGCCGGGCGCCCAGACCGAGCAATGCGCCCTGATCCAGAGCGTGGTGGCCGAAGACCGCTCCAATGCCGGCCTTACCGTGATCGTGCTCAAGACCGCCGACCAGAAGAGCCGCCTGATGCGGGTGGTCGCTCCGCTCGGCGTGCTCTTGCCGTCCGGCCTCGGGCTCAAGCTCGATAACCAGGACGTCGGCCGCGCCGGTTTTGTCCGCTGCCTGCCTAACGGCTGCGTGGCGGAAGTGGTCATGGACGACAAGCTGCTCGGCCAGCTCCGCAGCGCCAAGACGGCGACCTTCATCATCTTCGAGACGCCGGAAGAAGGCATCGGCTTCCCGCTCAGCCTGAACGGGCTCGGCGAGGGCTACGACAAGCTGCCGTAGGGCGGCTGAACAACCGCGGCAGCGATCCTATTGTTTCCGTAATGTGAGGCTTGGCGCCCTCGCGGAACCGGTCCGAAACCATTATCTTGCCCCACATCCCCGGCTAATGGACGGACGCATGACCAACCCTGCCACAACCTCCCTGCTCGACCGTGCCAATCTCGATCGCGACCAGGTTCGCAACGAGGTCGCGCGCGGGCTCGCCGGTGCCGACGACGGCGAATTGTTCCTGGAATACAGCCAGACCGAAGCGCTGATGTTCGACAATGGGCGGCTGAAGCAGGCGACCTATGACACCTCGCAGGGCTTTGGCCTGCGCGCCGTCAAGGACGATGCGGTCGGCTATGCGCATTCCTCCGACGTCTCGTTGCCGGCGCTGATTCGCGCCGCGGATGCCGTCGCGGCGGTACGCGGAGGCTATTCCGGCAGCTTTGCCGCGCCGCCCCCGCGCACCAATGTGCGGCTCTATGGCGACGACAATCCGTTGGATGCGCCGGGCTTCGAGACCAAGGTCAAGCTGCTCGCCGAGATCGACGCCTACTTGCGCGACAGGGATCCGCGGGTGCGGCAGGTCAGCGTCAGCCTGGGTGCGACCTGGCAGGTGGTCGAGATCCTGCGGCCCGACGGCGAGAGCTATCGCGACATCCGCCCGCTCGTGCGCGTCAATATCTCCGTCGTCGCCGGCCAGGGCGACCGCCAGGAGAGCGGCAGCAAGGGCTATGGCGGCCGCGCCGGCTATGCCGAATTCATCGAGAGCAGGTCCTGGCGCGAAGCCGCCGACGGCGCGCTGCGCGAGGCGCTCGTCAATCTGGAGTCGATTCCGGCTCCGGCCGGCGAGATGGACGTGGTGTTAGGGGCCGGCTGGCCCGGCGTGATGCTGCATGAAGCGGTCGGCCATGGCCTCGAAGGCGACTTCAACCGCAAGAAGACCTCCGCATTCGCGGGCCTGATGGGCCAACAGGTCGCGGCCAAAGGCGTCACCGTGGTCGACGACGGCACCATCGCCTCACGCCGTGGCTCGCTCTCGATCGACGACGAGGGCACGCCGACCAACCGCACCGTGCTGATCGAGGACGGCATCCTGGTCGGCTACATGCAGGATCGTCAGAACGCGCGCCTGATGAACATGAAGCCGACCGGCAACGGCCGCCGCCAGGGCTATGCGCATGTGCCGATGCCGCGCATGACCAACACCTACATGCTCGCGGGCGACCGCGATCCGGCCGAGATCCTCGCTTCCGTGAAGAACGGCGTCTTCGCCGCGAATTTCGGCGGCGGCCAGGTCGACATCACCTCGGGCAAATACGTGTTCCAATGCACCGAGGCCTACAAGATCGAGAACGGCAAGCTGGGCGCGCCCTTGAAGGGCGCCATGCTGATCGGCAACGGCCCGACCGATTTGCATCGCATCCGCATGATCGGCAACGACCTCGCGCTCGACACCGGCATCGGCACCTGCGGCAAGAACGGCCAGGGCGTGCCTGTCGGCGTCGGTCAGCCGTCGCTTTTGATGGAGCGCATTACAGTGGGTGGAACGGGCGCATGAGCGTGGAAGAAAAGGCAACGGTCACCACCAAGCGGAAGAGCAGCGGCTGGGGCGGGCAGCTGATGCAGCTCGCCGGCATCGTCGCCGCCGTGTTCATTGCCAAGGGCGCACTCGCCGAACCGTTCTACGTGCCGTCGGGCTCGATGGAGCCGACGCTCCTGATCGGCGATGCGCTGCTCGCCTCGAAATTCCCCTATGGCTACGGCACCTCGTCGCTGCCGATCCAGATCAACCTCCCGGAGACCGGCCGCGTCTTCGCGGAGACGCCGAAGCTCGGCGACGTCGTCGTGTTCCGCTGGCCCGGTGATCGCTCGCAGGCCTGGGTCAAGCGCGTCGTGGGTCTGCCCGGCGACCGCATCCAGATGCGGCAGGGCCAGCTCTTCATCAATGACCGCCCCGCCGAGCTCAAGCCCGACGGCGTCGGCGCTGCCGAGGACGACAATGGCGGCAGCGAGCCCGCCTATCGCTATGTCGAGACGCTGCCGAATGGCGTCTCGCACCTGATCTTCAAGATGCGCGAGAACGGCCCGCTCGACAACACGCCGGAAGTGACGGTGCCGCCTGGCCATCTCTTCGTGCTTGGCGACAACCGCGACAACTCCGCCGATAGCCGCGTGCCGCTGCGCTCCGGCGGTGTGGGCCTGTTGCCGATCGACAATCTGGTCGGCCGCGCGGATGCCGTGCTCGGCTCCTGGGATCTCGGTATCCGCGGCCAACCGGTGTGGACCTGGCTGTCCGGCTTCAGGCTGGCGCGGTTCTTCACCGCCGTGCATTGAACCGATCCCCGAGGTCTTGATCAAATGACCTTCGACGACGTCAGAAAATTTGCCCTGACGTGGCCGGAGGTCGAGGACGGCACCTCCTACGGCACGCCCGCACTGAAAGTGCGCAAGAAGATGCTGACGCGCCTCAAGGAAGACGGCGACAGCATGGTGATGCCCGATGTCCCGATCGACGAGCGCGCGATGCTGGTCGAGAGCCAGCCCAAGATCTTCTATTTCACCGATCATTACGCCGACTATCCGATCGTGCTGATCCGGCTGTCCAAAGCGAAACGCGCAATCGTCGAGCCTCTTCTGCGGCGGCGCTGGCGCGGCCTCGCTTCGAAGGCGGCACGTGCGGCGTTCGACGCCAGCCTGTAGGTCACGGCCGCGATGGATCGCGATCGCTTCCTCGCACTTGCGCTCAAGAATCCGGTCAATGTTGCGATCATCGAGCAGCTCCATCGTCTGGCGCTGCCGGATGCGTGGCTGGTAGCGGGGTGCCTGGTGCAGACGGTGTGGAACGTGATCACCAGGCGCGCGATCGACCATGGCATTTCCGACTATGACATTTTCTATTTCGATCCTGATACATCATGGGAGGCGGAGGACGCGGTGATCCGGGACGTGCATGCGCGGCTCGCGCATCTCGGCGCCAATGTCGAGATCCGCAACCAGGCGCGCGTGCATCTGTGGTACCCCGACAAGCATGGCCTGCCCTATCCGCCGTTGATGCGCTCGACCGACGGCATCGACCGCTTCCTCACAGAGAATACGCAAATCGGGGTGAGACGCGCGGGCGAGGGTTTCGACATCTACGCACCGCACGGCTTCGACGACGTCGCGCGATTGATCGTGCGGCCGAATCGGGAGCTGAATTTTTCCGTCGCCAATTACGAAGCGAAGGCCGCGCGATGGAAGGCACTGTGGCCGGAGCTTACGGTGGTTGCGGCGGAGTGAGGTGCCGCTCCATCCTCCTCGTCATTGCGAGCGCATCGAAGCAATCCAGGCTGGTTCCGCGGAGGGATTCCGGATTGCTTCGCTAAGCTCGCAATGATGGCGGCGCCTACCGCACCACGCCCGACGTAAATCCCGCTTTCCGCCGCGGCGGCTTGATTTCCTTCTTCAGAAAGCAGCGCGCCTCCCGGCCGGTATAGCCGGGACGGGCATAGGTGAAAGCGCGGCATTTGTTGTCGGCGGTGCACGCGGCCTTGCAGGCCTCTTCGCCTTCGCCGACCTTGAGCTCGAAATTGCGCAGGTCCCCGCCCGGGCGATCGATCGACGATTCCACGCCCTCGATGCGCGGCTCGATCACGCCGGCGCCGCGCACACCAGAGATGCAGCAACTGCCCGGCACCCGCGCCGGCACCGTGTTCTTGAGCCAGCACACGGCCGAGCCGCCTTCGACATCGGGATAGTTGAAGCTCCAGGAACGGCAGCGGCGGTCACGCTCGCAGAGCAGCGCACAATCCTCGGGATCGCCTGACGCGACCGGCGTATTGAAATAATCGCCGCCCG
This sequence comes from Bradyrhizobium sp. CCGB12, assembly GCF_024199845.1. Taxonomy (NCBI): domain Bacteria; kingdom Pseudomonadati; phylum Pseudomonadota; class Alphaproteobacteria; order Hyphomicrobiales; family Nitrobacteraceae; genus Bradyrhizobium; species Bradyrhizobium sp. CCGB12. The sequence continues at coordinate 6,584,267 of NZ_JANADO010000001.1, forward strand.
GACGATCGAACGCCGTCTGGGCCTGCGTCGGCACGCTCGCAAGCGCGAGCGAAAGCAGCGCGGCGCATGCCACGACGCTTGCGATGACGCCCCCGGACAGGCGGCCCTTCCCCATTGGAACAGCTTTCGAGTTATTGACGACGCTCAGGTTTTTTCAGCCGATCATTTGATCGCCGCAAACCTGTACGGGCGATGAACGGCTCAATGCCCGGTCGTTAGCCCATGGGACTAGAAAGCGTATTCCGCGTAGGCCGGTTCCACCGAACCCTTCCAGGGACCATTAAACTTGTCCAGCATCTCCTCGGCCGGCGTCCGGCCGGAATCGATGATGCGATCGAGCGGCTCCAGATGCCGGGTCTCGTCGCGGCCGAGCTGGTCGATCCGGCCGCGCCGGCGCAGGCCGGCATGTGCCAGAACGAGGCATTCCTTGGCGATCTCGAAGAGATAGCGATCCTTGATCCGCGACTTGAAGCCGAAGCGCGGCACGTCGTCGCGCAGGGCCTGACGTTCATGCGCGCTCCAGTGCTTGACGATCTCCCATGCGGCGTCGAGCGAAACATCGTCATAGAGCAGCCCGACCCAGAACGCCGATAGCGCCGGCAACCGGCCCCAGGGGCCACCGTCGGAGCCGCGCATCTCGAGATAGCGCTTGAGTCGGACCTCCGGGAAGATCGTGGAGAGATGGTTGGCCCAGTCCGACAGCGTCGGCCGCTCGCCGGGAAGGTTGTTGTTGCGGCCGTCGAAGAAGGCGCGGAACGAGGAACCCGACACGTCGATATAATGCTCGCCGCGCTTGACGAAATACATGGGCACGTCGAGCGCATAGTCGACATAGCGCTCGAACCCCATGCCGTCCTCGAACGCCCACGGCATCATGCCCGAACGCGCATTGTCGGTGTCGCGCCAGATCTCGGAGCGGAAGGAGAGAAAGCCGTTCGACTTGCCCTCGGTGAACGGCGAATTGGCGAATAGAGCGGTCGCGACCGGCTGGAGTGCGAGCGAAACGCGCAGCTTCTTGACCATGTCGGCTTCCGAGGAGAAGTCGAGATTGGTCTGTACCGTGCAGGTCCGATACATCATGTCGAGGCCGTATTGACCGACCTTCGGCATGTAATTGGTCATGATCTTGTAGCGGCCCTTGGGCATCACCGGGATGTCCGCGCGCGACCAGGACGGCGTCATGCCGAGCCCGAGGAAGCCGATGCCGAGCGGGGTTGCGATCTCGCGCACCTGCGCTAGGTGCGCCATCAACTCGCTCTGGGTCTGGTGCACGTTCTCGACCGGCGCGCCGGAGAGTTCGAACTGTCCGCCGGGCTCGAGCGAGATCGCACCGCCGCCGGTGACGTCGTAGAGGCCGATGATGTTGCCCTGCTCCATGATCGGCTCCCAGCCCAGCAGGAGCTTCATGCCCTCGAGCAACGCGCCGATGCCGCGCACACCCTCGTACGGCACCGGACGGTGGCCTTCGAGCGTGAACGGCGTCTTCTCGTGCTCGGTGCCCATGCGGAATTCGGACGGGTCCTTGCAGCCGGCCTCGAACCACGCGACGAGTTCGTCGCGCGATTGCAGTGGCGTCATATCGATCTGGTCTCGCGCCATATCAAACTCTAATCAAAAGCGCTTCGACCGAACGCGCGTGGGTGACGGGGAAGGTCCGCGAACCCGCCGGGCGCGCGGACGTGCTGGTTTGCCGCGCGATCATCGCGACGGTGTGCTTTCGTTGACGTTGGCGACGGGCGGCAATTTCATCTCGCCGCACGAACAGCCCAACCGATCGAGCAGAGCGCTGAGCTTGACGGCGTCGGCATCCGACAGTTTCGAACCGACATATTTCTCGATTGCGGCGGAATAGGCGCCCCACATCCGCTTCTGCAACTCGCGGCCGGCTTCCGTGATCTCGACGAACTGGCCACGCTTGTCGATCTTGCATTCGCGCCGCGAGGCGAGGCCTTCGTCGACCAGACGGTCGATCAGGCGCGAGGTCGAGTATTGCGGGATCAGCATCTGGCGTTCGAGCTCCACCGGCCGCAGCTCGCCCGAGGGGGCGCGGGACAGTTCGAGCAGCGCGTCATACCAGGCGAGCGGCGGGAAGCCGGCCTTCTTCAGGTCCTGCTCGACGCAATCGAGCACGCGGCTCTGCACCCGCATCAGGCGGATCCAGGCGGAAGTTGCCTCGGTCGATGGTTTGCGTTTCATGGTCCCGCTCAAGCTCGTCGCCCGTCTCTTACCTCATTTGATGCAGCTGCATCAATCTTGACTATTTCAAGCAGATGCATGTAGTCGTTCTTTCGCACGAGCCAAGCGTCAAGAGGAGGAAATTCCATGAAACTGTACTATTCGCCCGGTGCCTGCTCGCTGTCCCCCCACATCGCGCTCCTGGAAGCCGGCCTGCCCTATGAGCTGGTCAAGGTCGATATCCGGGCCAAGAAGCTCGAAAATGGTGAGGATTATCTGAAGCTGAACCCCAAGGGCCAGGTCCCTGCGCTGGGCCTCGACAGTGGTGAGATCGTGACCGAAGGTCCCGTGATTGTCCAGATGATCGCCGATCAGGCATCAAGCAAGGCGCTGGCCCCGGCCCACGGCAGTTCCGAGCGCTACAAGCTGCTCGAATGGCTCAACTTCCTCACCTCGGAGGTGCACAAGAGCTTCGGCCCGCTGTTCGCGCCGGCGCTGAACGACGAGGCCAAGGCCTTCTTTAGGGACCGCGTGATGGGCAAGCTGAAATACATCGACAGCCAGCTCGCCGGCCGGGACTATCTCATGGGCAAGCAGTTCACGGTCGCCGACGGTTATCTCTTCACGATGTTGACCTGGGGCGACCGGATGAAGTTCGACCTCTCGGCGATGCCGAACCTTGCCGCCTACAAGGCCCGCGTCGCGGCGCGGCCCCAGGTGCAGGAAGCGCTGAAGAAGGAAGGGCTGGCCCAGGCGAAGTAAACGCTCGCATGCTGCAACAGGCGAAAGGCCGGATCGACGATCCGGCCTTTTTCATGCTGAACCATTCGATCGGCGACGCCGTCGAAGGAACAGCCCCCGGAGACAGTTGCCTCATGAACATGATCGTCCTCATGACCGCCGCCGCCGGCGCGCCGCTCGCGATGCTTGGCTTGTCGACACCGGCCGCGCCGCAGCGCGATTGCATCTTCATGATCCATCCACAGATCACCTCGACCGTGTTCGAGAGCAAGGAAGGGAAGATCGTCTTTCCGGACCGCCCGACCGAATATCCGTGCAGCTACGCCAAAGGGAAGAGCGGAACGGACATCGCCTTCACCAACCAGAAAGGCTGGCGCTTCGAGGTCCGCATCGGCCGCGGCGACGAAGGCACCTGGAAAGCCAGTCTCGCCGACGATGCGGTGTCGGGCCGCGCGTTCTCGCCGTTCGGCAACGGCAAATAAAAAGGCCGGATCGATGATCCGGCCTCTTTTATTTCTTCGTAGCCCGGATGGAGCAAAGCGCAATCCGGGGGCTCTCGCGAGCTGAAAGACTTTCCCGGATTGCGCTGCGCTTCATCCGGGCTACGAGCTACGAGCGCGCCTTAAGCCGCCGCCTTCTTCGGCGCGAAGCGGCCGTAGAAGGTCTCGCCCTTGGCGGCCATCTCTTCGAGCAGCTTCGGCGGCGTGAAGCGCGAGCCGTACTTTGCCTCCAGCTTGTGGCAGAGCTCGACGAACGTCTTCGTGCCCATGAAGTCGATGTAGGACAGCGTGCCGCCGGTGAACGGCGCGAAGCCGAAGCCGAGGATCGAGCCGACATCCGCCTCGCGCGGATCGGTGATGACATGGTCCTCCACCGTGCGCGCGGCTTCCACCGCCTGCACCACCAGGAAGCGCTGCTTCAGCTCCTCGACGTCGAGCGTATCAGGATCGAGCTGCTTCGGCTGGAGCGCGGAGAGACCCGGCCACAGGCTCTTCTGGCCCTTGCCCTTCTCAGGATAGTCGTAGAAGCCCTTGCTGTTCTTGCGGCCCAGGCGACCCTGGTTCTCGACCATTTCCACCATCAGCTTCTTCTGATCGGGATTGATGGCGTTGGGGCCGAGATCGGCTTCGGTCGCCTTCATGATCTTGAGGCCGAGGTCGAGCGCGACTTCGTCCGAGAGCGAGAGCGGGCCGACAGGCATGCCGGCCATCTTGGCGCAGTTCTCGATCATCGCCGGCGGCACGCCTTCGAGGAACATCTCGTTGCCTTCGGCGACGTAGCGGCCGACGCAGCGGTTGGCGAAGAAGCCGCGGGAGTCGTTGACCACGATCGGCGTCTTGCCGATCTGCCGGACGTAATCGAGTGCGGTCGCCAACGCGAGATCGCCGGTGTTCTTGCCGAGGATGATCTCGACCAGCATCATCTTCTCGACCGGCGAGAAGAAGTGGATGCCGACGAACTTGCCCTGGTCCTTGAAGCTCTCGGCCAGCGAGGTGATCGGCAGCGTCGAGGTGTTGGAGGCGAAGATCACGTCGGGCTTGAGATATTGCTGCGCCTTGGCGAAGGTCTCCGCCTTGACCTTGCGGTCCTCGAACACGGCCTCGATGACGAGGTCGACGTCTCTCAGCGCGGAATAGTCCGCGGTCGGCGTGATGCGCGCGAGCAGGGCTTCGGCATCACCAGGCTTGGCGCGGCCCTTCTTGATCTGCTCCTCGATCACCTTCTGCGCATGCGCCTTGCCCTTGTCGGCGCTTTCTTGGTCGCGATCGATCAGGACGACGTCGAGGCCGGCGCGGGCGGAGACGTAGCCGACGCTGGCGCCCATGAAGCCGGCGCCGATCACGGCGATCTTCTTCACCTTGGTCGGGGCTACGTCCTTCGGACGGCGCGCGCCCTTGTTGAGCTCCTGCATCGACAGGAACAGGCTGCGGATCATCGCAGCCGCTTCCTTCGAGCGCAGCACCGAGGTGAAGTAGCGCGACTCGACACGCAGCGCGGCGTCGATCGGCAGCTGCAGGCCTTCATAGACACAGCTCATGATCGCGCGCGCGGCCGGGTAGTTGTCGTAGGTCTCGCGGCGATAGATCGCGTTGCCGGCGGGGAACATCATCATGCCGGCCTTGGAGAACACCGGGCCGCCGGGGAGCTTGAAACCCTTCTCGTCCCAGGGCGCGACCGCCTTACCGCCGCCCTTGATCCAATCCTTCGCGGCCTTGACGAGGTCGGCGGCGGGAACGATGGCGTGGATCAGGTTCAGCGCCTTGGCCTTCTCCACCGTAACAGGATCACCCTTGAGCAGGATCGTCATGGCGTCCTGCGGCGGCACCAGGCGTGGCACGCGCTGCGTGCCGCCGGCGCCGGGGAACAGGCCGACCTTGACCTCGGGCAGACCGAGGCGGGTCTTGGGGTTCTCGGCTGCGACGCGATAGTGGCAGCACAGCGTGATCTCGAAACCGCCGCCGAGCGCGAGGCCGTTGATCGCAGCCGCCCACGGCTTGCCCGAGGTTTCGATCGAGCGCAGCACCTGCGAGAAGCGGCGGCTCTGGTCGAACAGCATCTGGTTGGCGGCGGTCTCGCCCTGCTCTTTGAGAACCTTCGCGTAAGCCTGGTTCATGCCTTCGAGCATGGAGAGGTCGGCACCGGCGCAGAACGCCTCTTTCGCGGAGGTGATGACGACGCCCTTCACCGCGGCGTCAGCCGTGGTCGCCTTGACGATCGCGTCGAGCTCGCTGGTCGAGGTTTCGTCGAGCACGTTCATCGAACGGCCCGGGATGTCCCACGTGACGAGCGCGATGCCGTCGGAATCGGTCTCAACCTTGAAGTTCTTGTACGACATGTTGGTTGCTCCTCGGTGCCGCAGCCGATCGCAGGCGCGGCGGTTGATGGTGATCTCGTAGGGTGGGCAAAGGCGCTCTTGCGCCGTGCCCACCATCACTCGCGGAGATATCAGTGGTGGGCACGTTTCGCTTTGCCCACCCTACGGCAGCTCGTTACACCCGCTCGATGATGGTCGCGGTGCCCATGCCGCCGCCGATGCACAGCGTGACCAGGGCGGTGGACTTGTTGGTGCGCTCGAGCTCATCGAGCACGGTGCCGAGGATCATCGCGCCGGTCGCACCGAGCGGATGGCCGAGCGCGATGGCGCCGCCGTTGACGTTGATCTTGGCGTTGTCGATGTCGAAGGCCTGGATGTAGCGCAGCACGACCGAGGCGAAGGCCTCGTTGAGCTCGAACAGGTCGATGTCCGACTTCTTCATGCCGGAACGTGCGAACAGCTTTTCGGTGACGTCGACCGGACCGGTCAGCATCATCGCCGGCTCCGAGCCGACATTGGCAAACGCACGGATTTTTGCGCGCGGCTTCAGGCCATACTTCGCGCCCGCTTCCTTGCTGCCGAGCAGCACGGCACCGGCGCCGTCGACGATGCCGGAGGAGTTGCCGGCGTGGTGCACGTAATTGACGCGCTCGATCTCGGGGTGCGACTGCACGGCGACGCCGTCGAAACCGCCCATCTGCGCCATCATCGTGAACGACGGCTGCAACTGCGCCAGCGACTGCATCGTCGTCGTGGGACGCATGTGCTCGTCCTTGGCGAGGATGGTGAGGCCGTTGATGTCCTTCACCGGCACGACCGACTTGTTGAAGCGGCCTTCGTCCCAGGCCTTGCCGGCGCGTTGCTGGCTCTGCACCGCATAAGCATCGACGTCGTCGCGGGAGAAGCCGTATTTGGTCGCGATCAGATCGGCCGACACGCCCTGCGGCATGAAATAGGCCGGCACCGCCATCGAAGGATCCATCGGCCAGGCTCCGCCGGAGGCGCCGATACCGACGCGGCTCATCGATTCGGCGCCGCCGCCGATGACGAGCTCATGCTGGCCGCTCATCACCTGAGCTGCGGCAAAGTTCACGGCATCGAGGCCGGAGGCGCAGAAGCGGCTGATCTGCACGCCGGGCACGGCTTCGCCGAGACCGGCCTTCAGCGCGGCAAAGCGCGCGATGTCGGAGCCGGCTTCACCGACCGGATCGACCACGCCGAGCACGACGTCGTCGACGGAATCCTCAGGCAAGTTATTGCGATCCTTCAGCGCCTTCAACGGCACGGTCGCGAGCGCGAGCGCCGTGACTTCGTGCAGCGCGCCGTCCGCCTTGCCGCGGCCGCGCGGGGTGCGAACGTGGTCGTAGATGAATGCCTCAGGCATGACGCCCTCCTGATGTGATGTTCAGATACGATTGGGAGCCGGCAGCGGAAGCAGGCTCAGAACGCTTCCGCCGGCAGTTCCATGATGGTGGCGCAGCCGGCCTGGATGCGCGCGAGATTGGCCGCGGTCTCCGGCAGCATCCGCTCCATGAAGAAGCGGCCGGTGACGAGCTTGGTCGAGAGATAGGGCGTCGCCCCGCTCTCGGCAATCTTGGCATTGGTCACCTTCGCCATCTTCGCCCACATGTAGCCGAGCGCGACGAAGCCGAAGAGATGCAGGTAATCGGTTGCGGCAGCGCCCGCATTGTCGGGCTTTGCCATCGCATTCTGCATCAGCCACGTCGTGGCCTGCTGGAGATGGCCAAGCGACGCCGAGAGCGGGGCGATGAAGGGCTTGAGCGCCTCGTCGCCGCCGTTCTCCTTGGCAAAGGCCATGACCTCGCCGAAGAAGGCCATGATGGCCCGGCCGCCGTCGCGCGGCAGCTTGCGGCCGACGAGGTCGAGCGCCTGGATGCCGTTGGCACCTTCATAGATCATGGCGATGCGGGCATCGCGCACGAACTGTTCCATGCCCTGCTCGGCGATGTAGCCGTGACCGCCATACATCTGCTGCGCCTGCACCGCATTGGCGAAGCCGTAATCGGTGAGAAAACCCTTCAGCACCGGCGTCATCAGGCCCATGTGGTCGTCGGCGGCCTGGCGATCCTTCGGGTCTTCGGAGCGATGGGCGACATCGCTCTTCAGCGCGGTCCACATCACGAAGGCGCGCGCGGCTTCATTGAAGGCGCGGATCGAGAGCAGCGTGCGGCGCACGTCGGGATGCACGATGATGGGGTCAGCTTGCTTGTCCGGCGCCTTGGCGCCGGTGAGCGCGCGGCCCTGGATGCGCTCGCGGGCATAGGCGACGGCGTTCTGATAGGCGACTTCGGACTGCGCGAGACCTTGCACGGCGACGCCGAGCCTGGCCTCGTTCATCATCACGAACATGCCCTGCATGCCCTTGTTCTCTTCGCCGATCAGCCAGCCGGTGGCGTTGTCGTAGTTCATCACGCAGGTGGAATTGCCGTGGATGCCCATCTTGTGCTCGATCGAGCCGCAGACGACGCCGTTGCGCGCGCCCACCGAACTGTCGGCATTGACCAGGAACTTCGGCACCACGAACAGCGAGACGCCCTTGATGCCGGCGGGCGCACCCTCGATGCGCGCGAGCACGAGGTGGATGATGTTGGGGGCGAGGTCATGCTCGCCGGCCGAGATGAAGATCTTGGTGCCCGTGATCTTGAAGCTGCCGTCGGCCTGACGCACCGCCTTGGTGCGGAGCATGCCGAGGTCGGTGCCGCAATGCGGCTCGGTCAGGTTCATGGTGCCGGTCCATTCGCCGGCCACCATCTTCGGCACGTAGGTCTGCTTCTGCTCCGGCGTGCCGTGCACCAGCAGCGCCGCGGTCGCGCCCATGGTGAGGCCGCCATACATCGAGAACGCCATGTTGGCGGAGATCTGGAATTCGTTGACCGCCTGGCTCAGCGTCACCGGCAGGCCCTGGCCGCCGAACTCGGTCGGTGCCGACAGACCGAGCCAACCGCCCTCTGCCACTTGCTTGAAGGCGTCCTTGAAACCCTTCGGCGTGGTGACGCTGCCGTCCTCAGTGCGCTTGCAGCCTTCGAGATCGCCCACACGATTGAGCGGCTGCAGCACCTCTTCGGCGAGCTTGGCGGCTTCGCCAAGGATCGCTTCGCGCACGTCGCTCGAGGCATCGGAGAAGCCCGCCAGATTGTCGTAACGGTCGATCTGGAAGACGTCGTTGAGCAGGAAGTTCACGTCTTCGACGGGGGCTTTATAGATCGGCATGGCGTTCTCCCGGCATGGGGCTTGAAGGGTGATGTTGGGGTTATGATTGTGCGGCTGCAAGCTGCTCCGCCATCAAGCGGTGCAGCATGTTGATCGCCTTGAGCGGCCGCACCATCACCTTGAAATGCGTGATGCGTCCCTCGCCGTCGAAGCTGATGATGTCGACGCCGTTGATCTCGATGCCGTCGATGACGTTCTTGAATTCGAGCACAGCCCCGTTGTCGCTGCGCCATTCACCGACATAGCTGAAGCCAGGACCGCCGAGCACCTTCTCGGCGCTGGAGAGGTACTTGAAGGTGATGTCGCGCCCGCGCTGCGGCGTGTGGACGACGGGACTTTCGAACACGGCATCGGGGTGCAGGAGGTCCCAGAGCGCGGCGCCGTCGTGAGACTTCATGTAGGCGTACCAGGAATCGAGGCCGGTCATTCTCAGGTCCCTCCCAGGGCAAGGGCAAAGAGTGCGAAAACAACCCCATGCACAGTAGCGAGAAGGTTGATTCCGCTGGATTTTTCAGTCGGGTCTTGGACCCGCTTGCAAGCCGCCTCATATGCACATTGACGCATATGCGCCGATGCGCATAAAGTCAAGCAGGTTGGATGTGAGACAGGAGGGCCGGTCATGGCGCTGGGCGACGCAATCCTCGCATGCCTGACGGAACGTCCGATGACGGGCTACGAGCTCGCCAAGACGTTCGATTCCTCGATCGGCTTCTTCTGGAAGGCCGACCACCAGCAGATCTACCGCGAGCTCTCCAGGCTGCGCGACCGCGGCTACATCCAGGGTCGCGAGGTCGTGCAATCAGGCAAGCCCAACAAGCTGGTTTATACGCTCACCCCCGAGGGCAGAACAGCGCTGCGGCACTGGGCCGCGCGGCCAAGCACGCCAGCCTCGACCAAGGACGACCTCCTGGTTCGCCTTCATGCACTGGACAGCATCGACATCGAGCCGCTGCGCACCGACCTGATGGCCCGCCTGGAGCACCATCGCGACCGCCACGCCAATTACGAGCGCATCCTGAAGAAGCGTTTTCCGGACGGCACCGCGGAAGGCCGGCTCGATCTCGGTAACCTCCTCCTGCTCCGCCTCGGCGCCCGGCACGAGCAGATGGTGGCCGACTTCTGCGAGGAGACCCTGGCGGCACTGTCGGCGATGAGCGGCAAGGCCACGGTGGTGCCGCTGGAGGATGGCAAGCGCGAGGGCAAGGGGTAGATGACAATCGGTGGTGCTGGTCACCTCTCCCGCTTGCGGGAGAGGTCGGCGCGAAGCGCCGGGTGAGGGCTTTGTCCTCTAGGAGATTGTTTCTTTGCGGAAGCACCCTCTCCCCAACCCTCCCCCGCACGCGGGGGAGGGAGCGCACCTGTTCCGGGGCTGGCATGCCCGCCCAACTTTAAGACACCGGCGGCGCGTTCCTTAACCCGTTATTTACCGTAACAGGAAAAAGTCGGTTTTCGAGGCAGACGACCCGCGCCAAATTCGGTTGTGATTGCAACCGGCACGCGTGGGGAGGCTGGAGGTGCCGGGTGGGGCGCCGAAGTCGGAACCGGACAGAGTCATGAATTCGCGCGTATCGTGGAGTGTTGACGGCATCGATCCATCCGTCCGGGAGCGGGCCGAAGCTGCTGCGCGCAGAGCCGGCATGTCGCTCAACGATTGGCTGAACTCCACGCTCGGCGAGACCGCTCAGCCGAACTTTCGCGCGCCTTACGACCAGCGTCCGCACCACATGCCGCAAGCACCGAGCCAGGAAAGCCGAGAAGTTGCGGACATCCATCAGCGGCTCGACGCGATCACTCAGCAGATCGAACGGATTTCAAAGCCCGCGCAGCGTCAGGACGCTTCGCGACAGGACGTCTCGCGCGAGCAGGGCGTCGCGCGTCAGCTGAACGATGCGATCTCGCGGCTCGATGCACGACTGTCGCAAATCTCGAAACCGCAGCAGCCTCAGGCGCCGCGGCCGGCATCGTCACCGGTCGAGGCGCGCCAGCGCCAGGCCGATGCGGTCGAGCGCGCGGCCGCCCAGGTCTATCGCAGCTCACCACCCCTGAGCCCAGCTTCGTTCGACGTCGCGGTCGCCGAGATCACCGCGCGACAGAGCGAGCTCGACGGCTTTACGCCCAGACAGATGCCGCCGCGCGCCGCGCCGTCGATTGCGCCGATGGCGGCGCCACCCGCCCCCGCCTACGCACCGCCCCCGCCACAGCCGGATTTCTCGTCGCTCGAGCGCCATCTGCTCAAGATCACGAGCCAGATCGAGTCGCTCCAGCGGCCCGACAATACCGAGCAGGCGATCACCGCCTTCCGCAGCGAGCTTGCCGAGATCCGGCACGCCATCACCGAGGCGATGCCGCGGCGCGCGATCGAATTGATCGAGAACGAGATCCGCTCGCTGCATCGTCGTATCGACGAGACCCGATCCAACGGCACCGACGGCCAGGTCCTGTCCGGCATCGAACACGCGCTGTCCGACATCAAGCAGGTGCTGCGCACGTTGACGCCGGCGGAGCAGCTCACCGGCTACGACGAGGCGATCCGCAATCTCGGCGCCAAGCTCGATTTGATCCTGCGCGCCAATGACGATCCCTCGACCGTGCAGCAGCTCGAAGGCGCGATCTCCGCGCTGCGCGCCATCGTCTCCAACGTCGCCTCCAACGAAGCGCTGGCACGTCTCTCCGAAGACGTGCAGCTGCTGTCGTCCAAGGTCGACCAGATCACCCGCGCCTCCGGCCACGGCGACAGTTTTGCGGTGCTGGAGCAGCGCATCGCAGCGCTCACCGCCGCGCTGGAAACGCGCGAGCGGCCTCAGCCGGCCGAGAGCACCGAGCATCTGGAAGCTGCGATCCGCGCGCTGTCGGACCGCTTCGACCGCATGCAGGTCGGCAACGACTCGGCCTCGACCTTCGCGCATCTCGAGCAGCGCGTCTCCTATCTGCTGGAACGGATCGAGGCCGCCGCCGATCCGCGCAACGGCAATTTGAGCCGCGTCGAGGATGGCCTGCACGACATCCTCAGGCACCTGGAGCGCCAGCAGGCGACCTATTCGGCCCTCGCGGAGAGCCGCAGCTCCGCACCGCCGCCGGATTCCGGCATGGTCGATCTCGTCAAGCGCGAGCTCTCCGACATCCGCTTCAGCCAGGCCGAGACCAACCGCAGCACCCAGGATTCGCTCGACGCCGTTCACAGCGCGCTCGGCCACGTCGTCGATCGCCTCTCGATGATCGAGGGCGATCTGCGCGCGGTGCGCACGGCGCCACCGGCCTCGCAGCCGATGCCGATGGCGATGGCGGCTCCGATGGAGCCCGCGCCGATGGCGCGCGAGCCGCGGCCGCAACCGCAGCAGCCGAAATACGACCCGAAGCCTGAGCTGCCCAATCCCGCCGCCGCGCAGGCCGCCTTCGTCGCCGCGCCGCGCGAATTCCACGCCGCCGCCCCCATCGCGCCGCCGCCGGTGCCGGCGGCACCGCAAGCCGCACCACCCTTGCCGCCGCGTGCGATCAGCGAAATCCTGGAGCCGCACACCGCACCCGCGCGCGCAGCGCTGGCGCCGGAATTGCCGCCGGATCATCCGCTCGAGCCGGGCACACGGCCGGGCGGACGCGTCGCCACGCCGTCGGAGCGCATTGCCGCCTCCGAGAGCGCGATCAGCGAGATTCCTGCTGCGCCGAAGGAGCCGGTGTCGTCATCGAGCTTCATCGCGGCCGCGCGCCGCGCAGCCCAGGCCGCCGCCGCACAGCCGCCGGAGAAAGCCGGCCGCGGCGCCAAGGCGGCGAGTCGCGGCAAGGACAAGGCCCAGGACGGCGGTTCGACCATCACCTCGAAGATCCGCTCGCTGCTGGTCGGCGCGAGCGTGGTCGTGATCGTGCTCGGCACCTTCAAGATGGCGATGAACCTGCTCGAAGGCGGCAGCCCGCCGCCGGCGCCGCAGGCGATGGAAAATACCTCGAGCCAGCCCACACCGCTGGCCCCGCCGCCCCCCGTCGAGACCAAGCCCGCCACGCCCGAGCAGGTCACACCGTCGATGACCTCGCCGACGCCGATTGGACGGCAATCCCAGAACAATGCCGCGCCGGCGCCCGCCGCCAATCCGGGCAATTCGGCCTCGGTCGAAATCCCGCCGGCGCCTGCCGCGGCCCCGCCTGTCTCCAGCGACGTCACCGGCGCGCTGTCCGGCACAAGCCGCGCCAAGCTCGGCCTCATCCAGGTGCCGCCGAGCGAGAAGCTGCCTGACGCCATCGGCGGCCCCGCCTTGCGCAGCGCTGCGATGAAGGGCGATGCCACCGCGGCCTACGAGATCGGCCTGCGCTTTGCCGAGGGCAAGGGCGTCGCCACAAACTACGACGAAGCCGTCAAATGGTACGATCGCGCGGCACAGGCCGGCGTGGTGCCCGCGACCTTCCGTCTCGGCACGCTCTACGAAAAGGGCCTTGGCGTGAAGAGGGATGCCGACATCGCCCGCCGCTACTACACGCAGGCTGCCGAGCGCGGCAATGCCAAGGCGATGCATAATCTCGCGGTGCTCGATGCCGATGGCGGTGGCCGCGGCGCCAATTACAAGAGCGCGGCGCAGTGGTTCCGCAAGGCCGCCGACCGCGGCGTCGCCGACAGCCAGTTCAACCTCGGCATCCTCTATGCCCGCGGCATCGGCGTCGAGCAGAACCTGGCCGAATCCTACAAATGGTTCAGCCTCGCAGCCGCTCAAGGCGATGCGGATTCGTCCGGCAAGCGCGACGACGTCGCAAAACGTCTCGACCCGCAATCGCTCGCCGCCGCCAAGCTCGCGATCCAGACTTTCAGCGCCGAGCCGCAGCCCGACGACGCCGTCAATGTCGCAACGCCCGCTGGCGGCTGGGACGGCGCGCCGCAGGCGAGCGCGAAGCCGGCGCCGAAACCGGTCGCGACCAAGAGGTCGGCCTCGGCGGCGCATTGAGAGCAAATAGGTTTAGGTAGACAGAACGAGCCGCGGGCTCAGTGCACCTCTCCCGCTTGCGGGAGAGGTCGGCGCGTCCCGGGCGATGCGAAGCATCGTCCCGCGCGCCGGGTGAGGGTTCTGTCCTCTTGGGGAATCTCACTGCGGAGATACCCTCTCCCCAACCCTCCCCCGCAAGCGGGGGAGGGAGCGCACCGTCGATGTGACAACCACGTGTGCTTTCTCGTGGCGCCTGGTCACGCCCATTCACCACGCTCCAAATTCCCGGTCCCTCCCTGCGGTGAATTCCGCTATTGAGGGACACGGCAATCGATCCGTCTCGCCGGCGCGTGGTTCAATGCAGCTCTACCTTCCGATCGCCGATCTTCCGGTCAACGTCTTCCTGGTGCTGGCGATGGGCGCCGCGGTCGGCTTCGTGTCCGGCATGTTCGGGATCGGCGGCGGCTTCCTGATGACGCCGCTTCTGATCTTCATCGGCATCACGCCGGCGGTCGCGGTCGCCTCCGTCGCGAGCCACATCGCGGCCTCCTCGTTTTCCGGCGCAATTACTTATTGGCGGCGGCGCGCGATCGATCCAGCGCTTGCAAGCGTCCTGCTCTGCGGCGGCGTGACCGGCACGGCGCTGGGGGTTTGGACCTTCACCCAGCTCCGTGCGCTCGGCCAGCTCGATCTGATGATCGCGCTCTCTTACGTCGTGCTGCTCACCACCGTCGGCAGCCTGATGTTCTCCGAAGGCCTGCGCGCCCTGATGCGGACCCGGCGCGGCGCGGTGCCGCCGCGCCGCACCCACAGCTGGATCTACGGGCTGCCGCTGAAGATGCGGTTCAAGCGCTCGAAGATCTACCTGTCGGTGATTCCCGTGGTGGCCGTTGGCATCGTGATCGGCTTCATCGGCGCCATCATGGGCATCGGTGGCGGCTTCATCCTGGTCCCGATCATGATCTATCTGCTGCGGGTGCCGACCTCGACCGTGATCGGCACCTCGATGGTGCTGACCCTGGTCACGATGCTGTTCGCGACCATGCTGCACGCGGTGACCAATCACCTCGTCGACGCCGTGCTGGCGCTGATCCTGATGGTCGGCGGCGTCACCGGCGCGCAATTCGGTGCCCGTGCCGGCCAGAAGATCCGCGGCGAGCAGCTGCGACTGCTGCTGGGCCTGTTGATCCTCTCGGTCGGCGTCCGCTTCGCGATCGAGCTCGTGATCCGCCCGGAAGATCTCTTCACCATCCGTGAGCTGGGAGTGAGCGGATGATGCGCGCGCTGCTCATGGCATGTCTCGTTCTGCTGTTCAGCGGCGCTGCGCGTGCCGAGCGGCTGATCGTGTCGGTCTCCAACCACCGC
Source organism: Bradyrhizobium sp. CCGB12 (assembly GCF_024199845.1). Taxonomy (NCBI): domain Bacteria; kingdom Pseudomonadati; phylum Pseudomonadota; class Alphaproteobacteria; order Hyphomicrobiales; family Nitrobacteraceae; genus Bradyrhizobium; species Bradyrhizobium sp. CCGB12. The sequence goes on from NZ_JANADO010000001.1 coordinate 6,599,498, forward strand.
GTCACGGTGACTCCGAACTATGCCGGCGAGGAGCTGGTGCTGTTCGGCTCGGTCGAGAAGGATGCGTCCACGCCGGCCGACCGCACGAACTACGATCTCGTGGTCACCGTGATGGGGCCGCGCGCCGACATGGTGACGCGGCGCAAGGAACGCACCTTCGGCATCTGGATCAACACCGACTACCGGCAATTCCTGGAGGTGCCGAGCTATCTGGCGCTGTTCGCCAACCGTCCCTTCGACGTCATCACCTCGCCCGAGATCGCGCGGCGACAGCAGATCGGGCTCAACAACGTGCGGCTGACCCAGCGGGTCAGCGGCGACTATGCCGACGTGGTGCCGAACGATGCATTCCGCTCCGCCTTCATCCGCCTGCGCACCGAGCGCGGGCTCTATCGCGAGGATGCGAGCGCGGTGACGTTCCTGACGCCGACGCTGTTCCGCACCGGCATTCCGTTGCCGGGCGAGGTGCCGATCGGGACCTATGAGGTCGAGATCAAGCTGTTTGCGAACGGTGCATTCATCGGCAAGACCGAGACCGCGTTCGAGATCGTCAAGATCGGATTCGAGCAGTTCGTCGCCACCAGCGCGCGCCAGCACGGCCTTCTCTACGGCCTCGCCACGGTGGCGATGGCGCTGATGTCGGGATGGATGGCGTCGATCGTGTTCCGGAAGGATTAGCTGCGTTTGCCGTCATTGCGAGCGCAGCGAAGCAATCCAGACTGCCTCCGCGGAAATTGTCTGGATTGCTTCGTCGCAAGGGCTCCTCGCAATGACGGGTGGCGCAATCACGGCGCCTCGACCACCGTCGGCACGCCCGGCTCCAGCAGGCGCAGCCGTGTGCCGAAACCGAGCACGTCGAAGGTCTTGCGCAGATCCTCGCCGTTCTGGCGGAAATGCGCCCAGCCTTCGGTATGAACCGGCACGATCATCGCGTCGGGGAAGGCGCGCGCGGTCTCGATGGTGTCGTTGGTGTCCATGGTGAGATGGAACGGCCCGCGCGTCTGCGCCGCGCCCGCGAAGGGCAGCACCACGCCGCATTTGAAACGGCGCGCGACTTCGGCGACCCCGTCGAACCAGGTGGTGTCGCCGCTGATATAGACCGGACGCGTGTCCTTCCGGCTCGACGACACCACGAAGCCGATGACGTCGCCCGACAGCGGCTCGATGCCGGCCGGGCCGTGGCGCGCGGGCGTCGCGGTGATCGTCAGCGAATTGCCGTCGCCGTCCCGGAGATGCGCGATGCTCCAGGGCGCGAGGCCCTCGACATGACCGCCGAGGCGCTTCGCGCCCGCCTCGGTCGTCAGCACGCGCTTGACCTTGAAGAGATATTCGCGGCCGGAATTGTCGAGATTGTCGGAGTGCTGGTCGTGGCTGAGCAGCACCGCATCGACCGGGCCGATCGCGTCGGGCTTCACGGCAGGGCCGATCGTCTTCTCCAGCTTCACATGCGGCAGCTGATAGGCGCCGGGCGCATCGAAGGTCGGGTCGGTGAGCAGGCGAAAGCCGTCGATCTCGATCAGTGCGGTGGGGCCGCCGATCAGCGTGATGGAAACGGGCATGGTGAACTCCTGTTAGGAGACGGGCTTTGCAGGGCGCGTCACCAGGTAGATGCCGAGCGCGACCGGAATGATGCCGAGCAGATCGCGGGCCTCGACATGCTCGCCGAGGACGAGGAACGCGAACAGCATGCCGAGCGGCGGCATCAGGAAATGATAGGCGCTGGCGGCGGTGGCGCCACACACTTTCAGGAGATGAAACCAGAGCCAGTAGGCGAGGATCGAGCCGCCGAGCACGAGGAAGGCGAAGGCGCCGATCAGGCCCGGCGTATAGTCGATCGCATGGACATCGGCGAAGGTGAACGCGACCGGCGTCAGCACGATGCCGGCGGCGAGGTTTTGCACGCCGTTGCCGATCCACAAGGACCCCTTGGGCGCGAGCAGCTTGAACAGGATGGTGCCGGCAACGATCGAGGCGAGCGAGGCCAGCGTGAAGACGATGCCGTGCAGGCTGTCGGTGCCGACCGACAGGCGATGCCACACGATCGCGGTCACGCCGATGATTCCGAGCAGGAGGCCGCTCGCCTTGCGCCAGGTCATGCCTTCGCCGAGCAGAAGCGCGGCGAGCGCCGCCGTGAACACCGGATTGGCCGAGACGATCAGGCCGCCGAGGCCGGCGGAGACCGATTGCAGGCCGGTATAGCCGAGCCCGAGATAAAACGCGTTGTTGGCGATGCCGAGCACGGCGAAGATCGCGACATCGCGCCAGGACAGCGACCAGCCATCGCCGCGGATCAGCGTTGCGCCCAAGATCAAAATACCGGCCAGCGAGAAGCGCGCGGCGAGCAGGATCAGCGGCGGACAATGGGTGACGCCGATCTTGCCGGCGACGAAGGCGTAGCTCCAGAGCAGGCAGAACAGGCCGATGGCAAGCGGCAGCGTATTGAAGCGGCTGCGGGGAACCGAAATCGAAGGGGCGAGCGACATGAGGGCATTCTCCTGGAGCCCTCGATCTAGGGAGGCGGCTTGTCATTTGGAAATTAAATGATTAACTTCCGATCAGTGGATTTTTGAATGGAGGCTGATATGCTCGATCTCGAGCTGCTGCGCAGCTTCGTCTCGGTGGTCGAGGCCGGCGGCTTCACCCGTGCCGGCGAGCGTGTCCACCGCACGCAATCGACCGTCAGCCAGCAGATCAAGCGGCTGGAGGAGGATGTCGGCCAGGTGCTGCTGCATCGCGACGGCAAGGACGTGCGCCCCACGGAGGCCGGCGAGCGGCTCTTGTCCTATGCGCGGCGGCTGCTCTCGCTCGCCGAGGAGGCGCGCGACGTGCTGCGCCAGCCGGGCGGCGAAGGCGCGATCCGGCTCGGCATTCCCGAGGATTTTGCGGCCTACCGGCTGACAAAGCTGCTGGGCGCATTCTCGCGCTCGCATCCGCGCCTGCGGCTCGACGTGCGCGCCGACCAGAGCAAGCATCTGGCCCGTGATCTCGAACGCGGCGAGCTCGACCTTGCGCTCTACAAGCGCGAGGCCGGCGCGAAGGACGCCATCGCGGTGTGGCCCGAGCGGGTGCACTGGGTCACCAGCAAGAGTCATCCGATCGACGTTGGCGTGGCGTCCGTGCCGCTGATCGGCTTTCCGCTCGGCTGCATCTATCGCGCCGGCGCCATCCACGCGCTGGAAAGCGCGGGCCGCGCCTGGCACACCGCCTACACGTCATCCAGTCTTTCCGGCATCCAGGCCGCGGTCGCCGCCGGCATGGGGCTGAGCATCCTGTCGGAGATGGCCATCCAGTCCGACCACCGCGTCCTGACCGCCAAGGACGGCTTCGCGCCGATCAACCGCACGGAGGTCGCATTGATGGCGTCCCCCGGCGCCAGCCCCGCGACGCTGCGGCTTGCGGAGCGGCTCGCCGAGTTTTGCGACGATGTGCAGGCGAAGGCAGCGTGATGGGATGCGTAGGGTGGGTTAGCCGTGCGGCTGCGCGAAGCGCCAGCCGCTCGGCGTAACCCGCCACTTTTGCATCCGCGGAGAAAGACAGTGGTGGGTTACGCGGAGCGTACCGTGCTTCGCACGAACGCTCCGCTAACCCACCCTACGAAACGCCCGCTTCAATAACACCGCGACGCTGCAATCGCATGGACGCGGCGGTCGCCGAGCAGATGGGCGACAAAGCCGTTGGCCGGAAAGATTTTTGCAAACGCCGCGTCGCGGATGCTGAGGCCGCCGGCATAGGCGCCGAAGGCGGGCATCACGGCGCGCATCCCGTCACTGGCAAAGCAGCGGCGCTCCATCGAGCGGCCACGCGCGGAGACGCGGGCCTTGGGATGCAAATGCCCGGCGATCTCGCCGTGCGCGCCGGTCGGCTCATGGCGGAAGGTGATCGGGCCGATCGCAACTTCGTCAGCGACGGTGCCGCCGAGGTCGCGCGGCAGCATGGGATCGTGATTGCCTGATATCCAGATCCAGTCGCGGCCCGACTGGAGCGCGGCGACAGCGTCGCGATCCTCTGCGGACAGGCGTTCATGGGCGGTGCGATCGTGAAAGCTGTCGCCGAGCGCGATGACGATCCGTGGATCATGGCGGGAGATGACAGCAGCAAGGCGGCTGAGCGTCGCCAGCGTGTCGTAAGGCGGCAGCAGCACGCCGCGCGTGGCGAAGCTGGAACCCTTCTCCAGATGCAGATCGGAGACGACGAGCAGGCGCTGCTCTTCCCAGAACAGCGCGCCGGAGAGATCGGCGTGGAGTGCGATGCCAGCGACATCCAGTCCGCCCGTTGATGTAATCGATAGCGCAACATGCTGCGTCATGGCCGGGCGTAGCCGTTCGAAGAACGGCGTCGCTTCCGCTCGCCTATGCCCGGCCATCCACGTTCTTGGCATCGCAAGAAAGACGTGGATGCCCGGGACAAGCCCGGGCATGACGATGTGGATTGAGCTGCGCCCCGAAAATACATTCTCGCCGTCTACGACATCGCTTCCTTGACCAGCTCGTCGGCGGCCTCGGCCAACAGCTCGTCTGCAGCTTCGCCATAAACTGACTCGCGGCCGATTTCCAGCATCACGGGGACGGCGAGCGGGGAGACGTGGTCGAGTTCCCGGTGCGTGATGCGGCCCTGGATGCGCATCAGCATGTCGCTGAGACGGCGCAGATCGAGCAGGCCGGTGGCGGCATCGGCGCGCGCGGCGCGCAAGAGGACGTGATCGGCCTGGTGCTTGCGCAGGACGTCGTAGACGAGATCGGTCGAGAACAGCACCTGGCGGCGGCTCTTCTCTTCGCCGGTGTGGCGGCGCGCGATCAGGCCGGAGATGATCGCGCAATTGCGGAAGGTGCGTTTCATCAAGGCGGATTCCGCGAGCCAGGCTTCGAGGTCGTCGCCGAGCATGTCAGGATCAAACAGCGCGTTGAGGTCGATCCGACCGTCGCGGATCATGAAGGAGAGATCGCCGAGCCCCCAGATCGCCACGGCATATTCATTGGCGACGAAGCCGAGCGGCCGCGCGCGGGCGCGCTCCAACCGGCGCGTCAGCAGCATGCCGAGGGTCTGATGCGCAAGGCGCCCCTCGAAGGGATAGCAGACGAGATAATGCTTGTTGGCGCGCGGAAAGCTTTCGACCAGGAGCTCGCGCACCGCGGGCACGCGCGAGACGTCCTTTTGCAGCGACAGCCAGTCGCGCACCTGCTCCGGCAGGCCACCCCATGCGCGGCCGTCATCGAGCAGCCGGCGCACGCGCTCGGCAAGATAGGTCGAGAGCGGGAACTTGCCACCCATGTAGGACGGCACCTTCGGGTCCTTGTCATGCGCGCGCGAGACATAGACCTGGTCCTCGACCAGAGCCTCGTAGCGCACCACCTCGCCTGAGAACACGAAGGTATCGCCCGGGCTCAAGCCCTCGATGAAGGCTTCCTCGATCTCGCCGAGCAGCCTGCCGCCGCGCGCGATCACGCCCGTCGAGCCGCCTGCTTTTCCTGCACCGCCGCCGCGGGAGCGCACCAGACGCACCTTCAGCATGTCGTCCTCGACGATGGTGCCGACATTCATGCGGTAGCTCTGCCGCACCTTTGGATTGGCGACGCGCCAGCGGCCCTCCTTGTCCTGCTTGATGCGGGCGAAGCGCTCATAGGTCTTCAGCGCGTAGCCGCCGGTGGCGACGAAATCGACGACGTCGTCGAAATCCTGGCGCGACAGATTTGCGTAAGGCGCGGCGGTGCGGACCTCGCGGTAGAGGTCATCGGAGAGGAACGGCTCGCCGCAGGCGCAGCCGAGCACGTGCTGCGCGAGCACGTCGAGCGCGCCGGTGCGAAGCGGCGGCGTGTCCTGCGCATTTTCGGCGATGGCATCGATGGCGACGCGGCACTCCAGCACCTCGAAGCGGTTGGCCGGCACCAGCACCGCGCGCGAGGCCTCGTCGAGGCGATGATTGGCGCGGCCGATGCGCTGCATCAGGCGCGAGGAGCCTTTTGGCGCGCCGATATTGACGACGAGATCGACATCGCCCCAGTCGACACCGAGGTCGAGCGAGGAGGTACAGACTACACCGCGCAGGCGTCCCGCCGACATGGCGTCCTCGACCTTGCGGCGTTGGGCGACGTCGAGCGAGCCGTGATGCAGCGCGATGGCAAGGCCGTCGTCGTTCATGCTCCAGAGATTCTGGAACAGCATCTCGGCCTGGCTGCGGGTGTTGACGAAGACCAGCGTGGTCTTGTTCGCCTTGATCAGCTCGTAGATCTCGGGGAGCGCATGGCGCGCGCTGTGGCCAGCCCAGGGCAGCCGCTCGCTTGTATCCAGCATCTCGACCTCAGGCGGCGCCGCGCCGCCGGCGACGACGATGTCGGCGGCAGCTTCCTTACCGTCGGTTTGCGGCACCAGGACGCGCGCGAGCTGATCCGGCTCGGCGACCGTCGCCGACAGGCCGATCGCGCGCAGCTGCGGCGCCAGCCTCCACAGCCGCGCCAGACCAAGCGAGAGCAGATCGCCGCGCTTGGACGTCACCAGCGCGTGCAGCTCGTCGAGCACGATGCGCTTGAGCGATGAGAACAGGAACGGCGCGTCGTCGGAGGACAGCAGCAGCGCGAGCTGCTCCGGCGTGGTCAGCAGGACATCCGGCGGATAGCGCCGCTGGCGCTGGCGGCGCGACACCGGCGTGTCGCCGGTGCGGGTCTCGACCTTGATCGGCAGCGCCATCTCGGCGATGGGACGCTCGAGGTTGCGCGCGATGTCGACGGCGAGCGCCTTGAGCGGCGAGATGTAGAGCGTGTGCAGGCCGCCGGTGCGCTGCAGGCTGTGGCCGGTGGAGACGAGGCTCTGCTTCGCGCTGGCCTTCTCTCGATCAGACGAGAGCTCCACCAGTGTCGGCAGAAATCCCGCCAAAGTCTTGCCGGCGCCGGTCGGCGCGATCAAGAGCGCGCTAGCGTCCTCGCGCGCCTTCTCCAACAGCGCCAATTGATGCGCGCGTGGCAACCAGCCGCGCGCCGCGAACCACGCATTGAAGCGGTCGGGCAGCAGTGCGGCGGGCTCGGCCGGGGTCTTGCGGATGCGGGGCGGCACGGCATGACAGGTAAGCCGTGAGGTCGGGTTCGTCGAGGGGTGGGCGGGATTTCAAGAGCGGGGCACCGCCTTCCCCTCTCCCCCTTGTGGGAGAGGGTGGATCGCCGCGCAGCGGCGAGACGGGTGAGGGGTATCGCGCCACGAACCATTCTCTTTCGAGACTGCGGAAAGATACCCCTCATCCGGCGCTTCGCGCCACCTTCTCCCACACGGGGAGAAGGGAGGAAAGTCTCCCTACTCCGACATCGGCTTGTCGGAGATGTCCCAATCCTTGCCGGTGAAGGTGGAGATGAACAGCGTCTTCATCGGCGTGTAGTCCTCGGGCGTGTAGCTGTAGGTGACGCCGTCGAGGAAATAGGGCGAGTGGAAGCCGTTGAGGTTCGAGGCCTGCTTCAGCACGTTGGCGCGGGTGAGCTCGTCGCCGCAACGGCGCAGGATCTCGCCCATGGTCACGGCCTGGCCGTAGCCGGCGAAGGCGATGGTATTGTCGGGATCGATCGCCGGCGTGTATTTCTTACGCAGCTCCTCGAACGCCATCACATCGGGATCCTTCTCCCATTTGGGCAGGCCGACTTCCTTGTTGTAGCGGATGGCGACGATGCCGGCGGCATTCTCCAGGCCCGCGGCGGAGAGGATGGAGCGGCCGGTCGAGCCCGCCGACAGCAATTGCAGCGGCTTCCAGCCGAGCTCGGCCACTTTCCGGATCGACTGCGACGACGCCTTGCCGGTCGAGATGTTGTAGAAGACGTCGGCGCCCGACTTCGAGAGGTTGATGAGCTGGGAATCGACGGTCGGCTCGGTCAGATCATAGGTCTGCTCCATGATCACCTTCGCGGTGCCGCCGGCGTCGGCCAGCACCTTCTTGAAGGGACCCAGGAAGTCGCGGCCGAAATCGTCGTTCTGGTAGAGGATGCCGATCTTGGCGTTCGGCTTCACGGCAACGACGTGGCGCGCCAGGATGCGCGCCTCGGTCGGATAGAGCGGCAGGCCCGCCATCGTCCATTTGAACTCCTTCGGGTTGTTCCACTTCGACGCGCCGGTGTTGAGCAGGAGCTGCGGCACGCCCTTGGAGTTCAGGTATTTGTGTACGGCGGTCTGCGGCGCGGTGCCGAGCGAGCCGTAGAGCGCAAGCACTTCCTCCTGCTCGACCAGGCGCCGCGTCGCCTCGACGCATTTCGGCGCGCTGTAGGCATCGTCCATGGTGAGGAACTTGATCTTGCGCCCGTTGATGCCGCCCTTCTCGTTCAGCATCTGGAAATAAGCTTCGCCGACGCGGCCGAGCACGCCGTAGAGCGAGCCGGGACCGGAATGCGGCACGGTCTGCCCGATCTTGATCTCGGTGTCGCTGGCGCCCGCATCATATTTCTTCTCCGCGGCCCAGACGTAAGGCGCCGGCAAGGTGGATGCAGCGATGGTGGCGAGCGCGCCGGCGCTGAAATCGCGCCGTGATGGATTCTTCGTCATTTTTGTTTCTCCCTAGCGCGGGCATTGTGCTGACATCGCAGCTCGGCTCGCAAGTGGGAAGTCGCGGCTTTGCGACGCAATGACGCTCAAATCGCAAGGCGACTAGCGCCTAGACTCAAGTTTTCTCGGCGACGACGACGAGGCCGCGCACCGGCTCATTGTTCTCGTTGCGGGGCGAGGCCGGCTCCAGCGTGAGAAGCTTCAGCCCGGCCTTCGCGATGGCGCTGCGCACATATTCCGCCGAATGGGCATAGCGCAGGCCTTCGCCGAGCACGATGCCGTTGCCGTCATGCGTCTCCAGCGTGAAGGCGAGCACGCCACTGGGCGCGAGCACGCGCATTGCTTCGTTCAGCACCGGCGCGAGATCGGAAAGATAGACGAACGCATCCGCGGCAACGACGAGGTTCGCGCTGGCATCAGCCTTGGTGCGCAGGCCCTCGATCATGTCGGCGACTTCGAGCTCGGCATAAAACTCGGTGGCGCGCGCCTCCTTGATCATGCCGGGCGACAGGTCGATACCAATGAAGTAATCGACCTGCTTGGCAAAGGCCGCGGCCGCAAGCCCGGTGCCGCAACCGAGATCGATGGTGCGCTTGAAGAAGGCTGGCTTCTTCGCGGCGACGCGCGCGGCCAGCACCGCCTTGAAGATCAGCGCGGGCGCGCGATAGCCGAGATCGTTGATCAGCGCGTGCTCGAACCGCGGCGCGTACTGGTCGAACAGGGCCTGCACATAGGCCTTGGGCATCTCCGCCATCTCGGCGTCGCCAAGCCGCATCAGATGCAGGCCGGCGCCGTGCTGATCCTCGGGATCGGACCGGCGCGCTTCTCGAAACGCCGCGATCGCCTTGTTGCGCTCACCGAGCTGCTGACGGATCTCGCCGAGCGTGAACCAGGCCGAGGTGAAATCAGGCGCGAGCTCGATCGCCTGCTCGATCAGGTCCGCGGCGGCGGGCAGATCACCCTTGAGCTGGAGGTCGCGCGCGAACTCGAAACGGCGGTCGGCCATGAGATCGCCGGAGGTCAGAAACAGGCGGAGCGGCATTGGAGGAACCGATTGTCATTGCCGGGCTTGATCCGGCAATCCATCAAAAAAGGAACTCTTTAGAAGGATGGATGCGCGGGTCAAGCCCGCGCATGACGGGTGAACTTGGGGTGTCTGCTCCCTATATGACGAAGATGCGTCCCCAAGACATCCTGCTGCCAGCTGCTGCCGGCCTGTGCTGCAAGCCCGGCGGCTTCCATATCGATCCTATTCGGCCGGTCGAGCGCGCCGTGATCACCCACGGCCATTCCGATCACGCCCGCGCCGGTCATGGTGCGGTGCTGGCGACCCAGGAAACGCTCGACATGATGCGGCTGCGCTATGGCGAGAATTTTGCCGGCTCGACGCAAGCGATCGGCTATGGCGAGGAAATCCGGCTCGGCGACGTCACCGTCAAATTTCACCCGGCCGGTCACGTGCTGGGCTCGGCGCAGATCGCTGTGACCTGCAAGGACACCTGCATCGTTGCCTCCGGCGACTACAAGGACGCACCCGACCCGACCTGCACGCCGTTCGAGCTGGTACCGTGCGACGTCTTCATCACAGAGGCGACGTTCGGCCTGCCGGTATTCCGGCATGGCGATGCCGCGGACGAGGTGAAGAAGCTGCTCGCCTCGGTCGCGCTGTTTCCGGAGCGCGCCCATCTGGTCGGCGCCTATTCGCTCGGCAAGGCGCAACGCGTGATCGCGCTGCTACGCCAGGCCGGCTACAGCGCGCCGATCTACCTCCATGGCGCGATGGAGACGATCACGCATTACTATCAGAGCCGCGGCATCGAGCTCGGCGAGCTCAGACCGGCGAAGGGCGTGAAGAAGGCGGCGCTCGCCGGCACCATCACGCTGGCGCCGCCGTCGGCGACATCCGACCTCTGGACACGGCGCTTTCCCGATCCCGTCACCGCCTTTGCGTCGGGGTGGATGCGCGTGCGCGCCCGCGCGCGGCAGCGCGGCATCGAACTGCCGCTGGTGATTTCCGACCACGCCGATTGGGATGGCCTCACCGCGACCATCGCGGCGACCGGCGCCGGCGAAATCTGGGTCACCCACGGCCAGGAAGACGCGCTGGTGCATTGGTGCCGAAGCAAAGGCTTGAAGGCGCAGCCGCTCGATCTCGTCGGCTATGGCGACGAGGAGGAGAGCGAGACGCCAATTCAAGACGAGGCCGAAGCATGAACCGCTTCGCCGAACTCTTGGACCGCCTCGCCTACGAGCCCGGCCGCAACAACAAGCTGCGGCTGATCACCGGCTATTTCCGCGAGGTCGGCGATCCCGACCGCGGCTATGCGCTGGCGGCGCTCACCGGCGCGCTCAGCTTCAAGCATGCCAAGCCCGCGCTGATCCGCGACCTCATCGCGGCGCGCACGGACGAGGTGCTGTTCGGATTGAGTTACGATTACGTCGGCGACCTCTCGGAGACGGTGGCGCTGATGTGGCCGAAGGCGCCGTTGGCCGCCCACAACAACCCGCCGCCTCCGACGCTGACCGAGGTCGTCACCACGCTGCGTACGCTCGGCAAGACCGAGCTGCCAAAGCAGCTCGAGCGCTGGCTCGACGAGCTCGATGAGACCGGGCGCTGGGCGCTGCTCAAGCTCGTCACCGGCGCGCTTCGTATCGGCATCTCTGCGCGCCTGGCAAAAACCGCGGCAGCGGCGCTCGGCGACAAGGACCCGCATGAGGTCGAGCTGATCTGGCCGGGGCTCGCGCCGCCCTATCTCGACCTGTTCGCCTGGCTGGAAGGCCGCGGCGAGAAGCCGGTCAATCGCGATCCCGCGCCGTTCCGGCCCGTGATGCTCGCGCATGCGATCGAGGACACGGATTTCGCTGCACTCGATCCCGCCGACTACATCGCCGAATGGAAATGGGACGGCATCCGCGTGCAGGCGGTGGCGGGGCGCGACGACCGCGGGCACATCACGGCGCGGCTCTATTCGCGCACCGGGGAGGACATCACGGGCAGCTTCCCGGATCTCGCGCCGTCGCTGCGCTTGCCCGGCGCGATCGACGGCGAGCTTCTGATCCTGCGCGAGGGACGCGTGCAGAGCTTCAACGTCCTGCAACAGCGGCTGAACCGCAAGGTCGTCTCGCCGAAGCTGATCAAGGAGTTTCCAATTCACTTGCGCGCCTACGATCTGCTCGGCGATGACGAGAACGATCTGCGCGAGCTGCCATTCGCGGAGCGGCGTGCACGGTTGGAGACCTTCGTCGCAAAGCTCGGCGATCCCCGCATCGACCTGTCGCCGACCGTCCCCTTCGCAAGCTGGGAGGCGCTCACCGCCGCGCGTGCCGATCCCAAGAGTGCCGGCGCAGGCGAGGACGCCGACGCCGTCGAGGGCGTGATGCTGAAGCGGCGCGATGCGCCATATTTGCCGGGACGGCCGAAGGGACAATGGTGGAAGTGGAAGCGCGATCCGCACATCGTCGATGCCGTGCTGATGTATGCGCAACGCGGCCACGGCAAGCGATCGTCCTATTACTCCGACTACACCTTCGGCGTCTGGACCGGCGGCGATGGTGGCGACGAGCTGGTGCCGGTCGGAAAGGCCTATTTCGGCTTCACCGACGAGGAGCTGCTGCAGATCGACCGCTTCGTCCGCCGCAACACCACCGAAAAATTCGGCCCTGTCCGCCATGTCGTGCACGAGCCGGACAAGGGGCTGGTGCTGGAGGTCGCGTTTGAGGGGCTGCAGCGCTCGCCGCGGCACAAATCCGGCGTCGCCATGCGCTTTCCCCGCATCAGCCGCTTGCGCTGGGACAAGCCGCCGCGAGAGGCGGACAGGCTGGAAACGCTGGAAAAGATGCTGAAAGCGGACGCGGCGGAGATTGAGGTGTGAGGCAACGATGCCGCCGCAACGGCAGTCCGCTCCCTCTCCCGCTGGCGGGAGAGGGTTGGGGAGAGGGTGTCTCCGCATTGGGATTTCCCCAGAGGCGAGAGCCCTCACCCGCGCCTTCGGCGCGACCTCTCCCGCAAGCGGGAGAGGTTGCACCCAGCCCGCGGCTCACGCTTGCCCGAATTAAACTCCCGTAACCCGATTGACGCTCGGTTGCGGGTTCCCCATGTGCCTCGCCGTGCCCTATAATGCGGTCGAATCCGCCCAAGGAGCTTCTGAGATGGCCCACGACGTCAGAGATTTGCCGGCCGGCCGCAGCGATGGCCTGAACCGCTTTCTCGGCGGCTCGCCGCTGGCGGTTGCGTTTCGCCTGGTCCTGCTCTCGATCCTGGTCGGCGTCGTGCTGGCGGCGATCGGCTTCGATCCCTGGAACATCATCTACAGCATCCGCCTCTTGTTCCAGCGGCTGTGGGATCTCGGCTTCGATGCCGTGAACTGGCTGTGGCGCTACTTCCTGCTCGGCGCGGTCATCGTGATCCCGATCTGGCTGCTCTCGCGCGTGTTCGGCGCGCCGCGCCGCTAAGTCCGGGAAATAATGGGGAGCCCGCAGCCGATGCAATTGCGCTTTGTCGGCTGCGGCGATGCCTTCGGCTCCGGCGGCAGGCTCAACACCTGCTTCCACGTCTCGGGGCGCGTGGCAAATTTCCTGATCGATTGCGCCGCGTCGGCTTTGCCGGCGCTGAAGCGGCTCGAGATCGACCGCAACGACATCGATCTCATTCTCATCACCCATTTCCACGGCGACCATTTTGCGGACTGCCGTTTGTCCTGCTCGACGCGCAATTCTCGCGGCGGACGCGGCCGCTGACGATCGCGGGCCCGCAAGGCATCGAGACGCGATTGGTGCAGGTCATGGAAGCGCTGTTCGAGCACTCCTCGAAGTCCAAGCAACGCTTTGAGCTCAACGTCGTCGAGCTCGCGCCCGGGCAACGCCAAACCTTCGGTGCGGTGACCGTGACGCCCTACCCGGTCGTGCACGGCGAATCCGGCGGGCCATTCCTCGCCTATCGCGTCGAGGCCGAGGGCCGCACGCTCGCCTACAGCGCCGATACCGAATGGACGGAGACGCTCATTCCGCTGGCGCATGGCGCAGACCTTTTCATTGCGGAAGCCTATATGTACGAGAAGGTGGTCAAGAACCACCTCAGCCTGAAGACCTTGGAACAGCATTTGCCAGCCATCGGCGCAAGACGCCTCGTCCTCACCCATATGAGCGACGACATGCTGTCGCGCCTGGATGACATCGCGCACCTCGCCGCCGAAGACGGCATGGTGCTCGTGTTCTGACATGCACGCGCCCGTTCATCCCAGGATCGGCTCCCGCCAGGTGTTCGCCATCGCCGGCCCTGCGATGGTCGCGAACCTCACCACGCCGCTGATCGGCGTGGTCTCGACCACCGCGATCGGGCGGCTCGACGATGCCGCCCTGCTCGGCGGCGTCGCGATGGCGTCCGTCATCTTCGATTGTCTGTTCTGGCTGTTCGGCTTCCTGCGCATGAGCACGCTCGCCTTCACCGCGCAGGCGCTTGGCGCCGGCGAGGCGCGCGAGCAGACCGCGATCCTGGTGCGCGGCTTCATCGTCGCCGGCCTGATCGGCGCCGCGCTGATTGCGCTGCAACTGCCGCTGACCTCGGCGCTGTTCGACCTGATGGGCGGCAGCGACGGCGTGACGCGCGCTGCGAAAACCTATTTCATGATTCGGATCTGGTCATCGCCATTCGCGTTCGCCAATTACGTCGTGCTCGGCTGGCTGGTCGGGCAAGCCCGCGCCAACCCCGCGCTTGGGCTCCAGGTCGTCATCAACCTCATCAACATGGCGGCGACGATCTTGCTGGTGCTGGTCTACGACGCCGGCATTGCCGGCGCGGCGATCGCCGCGCTGCTGTCGGAGACGACGGGCTTCGTGCTCGGTGTCATCGTCTGCCGACGCTATGCGGCCGGCGGCTTCGCCGTTCCCCGCGCCCGCCTGTTCGACCGCGCCAAGCTGATGCATCTGCTGGCGGTGAATTCCGACATCATGATCCGCACCGCGGCGCTGATCGCCGTGTTCCTGTTCTTCACCGCCAAGGGCGCGCGGGCCGGCGATGTCACGCTGGCCGCGAATTCCGTCCTCAACAACTTCCTGCTGGTCAGCGCCTTTTTCCTCGACGGCCTCGCCAACGCGGCCCAGCAGCTCTGCGGCCGCAGCTTTGGCGCGCGAGACGCTACGGGCTTTGCGAATTCGACCCGGCTGGTGCTCACATGGGGCCTCGGCTTCGCCTTGTTTGTCGCGGCGCTGTTCGCACTGTTTGGGCCAAACATCATCAGTTTCATGACCGCGAGCGAGGACGTCCGCCGCGCCGCGCGCGAGTTCCTGCCGTTCATCGTGCTCGCGCCCATCCCGGGCGTATTCGCCTTCGGCTTCGACGGCATCTATGTCGGCGCCACCTGGGCGCGCGAGATGCGCAATCTGATGCTGGTGTCACTCGCGATCTTTTTCGGCGTCTGGTGGGCGCTACAGTCGTTCGGCAATGCCGGGCTGTGGTGCGCGCTGATCGCGTTCTATATCGCGCGCGGTGGCTTGCAGGGCGCAAGATATCCGACGCTATACAGGGCGACGTTTTCTTCTCCCTCGCCCCGCTTGCGGGGAGAGGGTCGGGGTGAGGGGGAGTCTCCGCAAGGACGGTGAGAGTTGGACTCGCGGAGAGTCCCCCTCACCCGGAATCCGCGCTACGCGCGCATTCCGGCCTCTCCCCGCACGCGGGGAGAGGCGAAGAGCTACATCCCCGGCCAATCTTCCGCCGTGAGCGTCGCTGCGTCCGCGCCGACGATCTCGGAGAGTGAATCCCGTCCGGTGCGGAGTAGCGTCGAGGTCAGGTCGCGCTTGATCTCGTCGACGAGACCGAGGCCCTTGTAGACCAGCGACGAATAGAGCTGGATCAGGCTGGCACCGGCACGGATCTTCGTCAGCGCGGCCCCGCCGGAGTCGACGCCGCCGACGCCGATCAGCGGGAATGCGCCCTCGACACGCACATAGGTCTCCGCGACCATGCGCGTCGACAGGCGGAACAACGGCCGCCCGGACAGACCGCCCTGCTCCTTGGCCCGCATCCCCTCGCGTAGCGTGCTCGGCCGCGCGATGGTCGTGTTCGACACGATCATGCCGTCGACCCGGCGCGAGCGCGCCACCTGCACGACGTCGTCGAGCTGCGCGAGGCTGAGGTCGGGCGCGATCTTGAGCAGCACCGGCGTGTCGCCGGCCTTCTGCCTGACACGCTCGCGCGCGTCGATCACGTGTGCGAGGAGATCGTCGAGCAGCGCACCTTCCTGGAGATTGCGCAGGCCGGGTGTGTTCGGCGAGGAGACATTGACGGTGAAATAGCTCGCGACCGGCGCAAAGGTCTCGATCAGTTTGACGTAATCGGCGACGCGATCGGGCGAATCCTTGTTGGCGCCGACATTGACGCCGACGATGCCGCCATGCTGCGCGCGCGCGGCGAGCCGGCGCAGCGCAACTTCCGCGCCGTCATTGTTGAAGCCCATGCGGTTGATGACGGCCTCGTCGCGCTCGAGCCGGAACAGTCGCGGCCGCGGATTGCCGCCTTGCGGCTTCGGCGTGACCGAGCCGATCTCGACGAAGCCGAAGCCGAGCCGCAGCAGCGCATCCGGCACCTCGGCGCTCTTGTCGAAGCCCGCGGCCATGCCGATGGGATTCGGGAAGTTGAGCCCGAAGGCGCGCACCGCGAGCTTGGGATCATCAGTGCGCGGCTTGACCGGCGGCAGGAAGCGCAGGCCCTGGATCGCCAGACGATGCGCATCCTCCGGGTCGAGCCAGCGCAGCACCGGCAGCGAAAAGGCGTCGAAAGCGCGGATCACGGGGCAAGCTCCGGAACGTCGTGGCTGCCGTCGGAGCGCATGTTGAGGTTCACCACCGAGAGCACCGCGCCGAGATCGAGCTCGCCATAGAGATGCGGAAACAGCTCGTCGTTGCGCGAGCGTTCCCAGCGCAGCTCGCTGCCGAGCGCATCGCCGTCGACCTCGACCAGGAACAGCGCGCGCTGCCCGAAATAGTGCTTGCGCAAGGTCTCGGGAACCTGGGCGGCAGTCGAGAAATGGATGAAGCCGTCGCGCGCATCGTCGGCGCTGCCGAGGTAGACACCCTGCCGTTCCGCCTCACGCCATGCCGATGCCGGACAGATTTTGTAGATCTTGACCACCGCTTACGCAGTCCTGTTTGCTCTTTGAGTCTTTTGGGTTTTTTCGTCTCGTGCGGGTCCTCAAAACCCGGGCGCGACCGTAAAGGCGGCCTCCTCCGAACTCAAGAGTTAGACCCCATTCCGTTCCGATGAAATCGGAACGGGGCTCAAATTCTTGTTTTTGACGCTTTTCCTGGGAGCGAACCGGTATCCACTGCGCTTGAAAATGCCTTGGCAGTCGCCTCTTGCGCGAAAAACGGAAAACCGGTTGATTTGAGGATAGTTTTCCTGAGTTGCGACGGGCTGGGACCTTGCATGGTCAAGCAGGCCAAAGCGCAGAGGATGCTGACTCACGACCAGATCTGGGTCGCGCTGGATCGGCTGGCGGCGCGCGCCGGCCTGTCGCCGTCCGGCCTTGCCAAGCGCGCCGGGCTCGATCCCACCACCTTCAACAGGTCGAAGCGCGTCACCTCGGACGGCCGCGAGCGCTGGCCCTCGACCGAATCGATCGCGAAGGCGCTGGCGGCGGCCGGCGCCTCGATCGACAGCTTTGCAAGGCTGATCGACGAAGACGCCGCCGACGGCCGCTCGGTACCGCTGCTCGGCTTTGCGCTCGCCGGCACGAGCACAGCTTTCGACGAATCCGGTTTTCCGGCCGGCAAGGGCTGGAGCGAAATCGCGCTTCCCACCGCCGAGGACGGCCACGCCTTTGCGCTGGAGATTTCCGGCGATGCGCTCCAGCCTGCCTATCGCGACGGCGACATCATCCTGGTCTCGCCCAGCACGCCGATCCGCAAGGGCGATCGCGTGGTGGTGAAGACGAGGACGGACGAGGTGACGATCGCGACGCTGAAGCGCCGCACGGCCAAGGCGCTGGACTTGCAGCCGCTCGATGCGTCGCAGGCGGCACGGACGATCGCGGTGAACGACGTTGCCTGGATGGCGCGGATCGTCTGGGCAAGCCAGTGAGGCAAACTCGCTGTCGTCCTGGCGAAAGCCAGGACCCATCACCCCAAGAGGGAATCGTAGCGCGAGTTGGTCACCTCCAGTCCCCATAATCACATCTGACGGTGGCTATGGGTCCTGGCTTTCGCCAGGACGACTTTGGGAAGACAGGCTACGCGTTCACCAGGCGCCCCTCACGCGCTCCGCGCCAGCGCGCCGTCAATCATGTTCACCGCGTTCTGCACGCCATACACCGCGACGAAGGAGCCAAAACGCGGGCCCTTCTCCTGGCCGAGCAGCACCTGGTAGAGCATGTTGAACCAGTCGAGCGTGACGCCGGGACGGCCATCCTTGCCCTTCTTGACCTGGTCGAGGAACGGCTCGCGGCGTCCGATCTCATAGACGACGTTCTGGATGTCCTCGGCAGAGGCGTCCGGCGCCAGCTGCGACAGCGCATCGCGCAGATCCTGCAGCGCGGCGCGTTCGGCCTCAATGGGCTCGCGGAATTGCTTCGTCGGCGCGACGAAATCGCGGTAGTAGTTGATGGCATAGCCGACCATGGCATCGAGCTTGGGATGCGTCTGCGGGCTCACGCCGGGGCGGTAGCGGCCGATGAAACCCCACAGCGTCTCGGCATTCTCCGCGTTCGACGACGACACCAGCGTGAGCAGAAGCTGGAAGGTGACGGGCATGTCGCCCTTCGGCGGATGGCCGTTGTGGATATGCCAGACCGGATTGCCGAGCTGCTGCTTGTCGTCCTGCCTGGCAAAGCCATCGATGAACTGCTGATAATCGTCGACATTGCGCGGGATGACGTCGAAATACAGCCGCTTGGCCGCTTTCGGCTCGCGGTACATGAACAGCGACAGCGATTCCGGCGAGGCGTAGCGCAGCCATTCATCGATGGTCAGGCCGTTGCCCTTCGACTTCGAGATCTTTTGGCCCTTCTCGTCGAGGAAGAGCTCGTAATTGAAGCCTTCGGGCGGCGTGGCGCCGAGCGCCCTGGCGATCGCGCCGGACAGCTTGACCGAATCGATCAGGTCCTTGCCGGCCATCTCGTAGTCGACGCCGAGCGCGACCCAGCGCATCGCCCAGTCGGCCTTCCATTGGCACTTGACGTTGCCCCCGGTCACGGGCGTCTCGACTTCCTGGTTTGTATCAGGATCGACATAGGTCACTGTGCCGGCCGCGACGTCGCGGCGGATCATCGGCACTTGCAGCACGACACCCGTGGTCTTGCTGATGGGGAGGAACGGCGAATAGGTCGCACGGCGATCGGGGCCGAGCGTCGGCAGGATGATCGCCATGATCTTGTCGTAGGCGGCCAGCATCTTGAGCAGCGTCGCGTCGAAGCGGCCGGACGTGTAATAGTCGGTCGAGCTCGCGAACTCGTAATCGAAGCCGAAATGATCCAGAAACGCGCGCAAGCGCGCGTTGTTGTGCGCGCCGAACGACGGATATTCGTTGGAGAACGGATCCGGCACCCGCGTCAGCGGCTTGCCGATATGAGCGGCCAGCATGTCCTTGTTGGGGACGTTGTCGGGCACCTTCCGAAACCCGTCCATGTCGTCGGAGAACGCGAGTAGCCGCGTCTTGATCTTGTCCTCGGTCAGCACCCGGAAGGCATGCCGCACCATCGAGGTGCGCGCGACCTCGCCGAACGTGCCGATATGCGGCAGGCCGGAGGGACCGTAGCCGGTCTCGAACAGCACCTCGTCCTTCGGGCTTTTCTTCAGCCGCGCGACAATGGCCTTCGCCTGCTCGAACGGCCAGGCGTTGGATTGTTCGGCGAGCGCACGAAGATCGCTCGGGGTCATGTTCGGATCGGTAACGGACATCAAGGGGCCTCCGGGCCGCGGAAAATAGCGATTTCCGGGCAGAATGCAATTTTGTGGAGCGAAGCAGCCGCCTCCGTCGTCATTGCGAGCCAACGGGTCCGCGCGAAGCGCGGCCCGCTGACAGGCTCCGCGAAGCAATCCAGAGTCTTTCCGCAGAAACAGTCTGGATTGCTTCGTCGCAAGGGCTCCTCGCAATGACAGCGGGGGAAGCAGCGACGCAGCTAGAACGGGCTCACCGAGAAATAGCGCAGCCACAGATCGGTGTAGCGGCCTTTTTCCCAGACGCGGAACAGGGCCCAATTCAGCGCCTGGCGCAGCACGTCGTTGCCCTTGCGCACGGCAATGCCGACGCCCTCGCCGAAGAAGCGGCTCTCGACGAAGGGACCACCGGAGAAGGCGCAGCAATCGCCGGAATCGGTACCGTTGATCCAGAACGCGAGCGAGATGGCGTCGCCGAAGATGAAATCGACCTCGCCCTTGCGAAGCGCCGTGCGAAGTGCGTCGTCATTGGGATAGGCGTGCAGCTCGGCGTCGGTGAACATCGCCTTGAGATATGCCTCATGCGCGGAGCCCGCGACGACGCCGACCTTCTTGCCTTCGAGATATTCGGGGCGGATCTCCGGCATCACCGCATCCTTGCGCGAGACGAAGCGCGCCGGCACCCGGTAATAAGGATCGGTGAAATCGACGCGGGCGCGCAGCTGCGGGCTCACCGCCATCGAGGCGATGATGGCATCGCCCCGGTTCGAGGTGAGCGCGTCGACCAGCGTCTCGAAGCGGCGCATCTGCACCGTGCAGGTCACCTTGATCTCCTCGCACAGGCTGCGTGCGAGGTCGACGTTGAAGCCGGCCGGATTGCCGTCGGCGCCGGTGAAGTTGAACGGCGGATAGTCGGTCTCGGTCAGGAAACGGATCACGGTCAGGCGCGACAGGTCCGGGCGCTCCGGCCGCCGCCGCGGGTCCCAGAAGCCGGGCACGGCCTGCGGGGCGGCTTGAGGGGCAGTTTGCGGCGTGGCCTGGGGCGCCTCGGGCGGCCGCTTGGCGGGGGCCTGCGCGTTCGCCGTGGCTAGCCCTGCGAGCAGGCAGACGGCAGCCGCCAGCCCAAGCAGGACCCGGCGCACGGTTTTGGGCGATTTTACCTGTCGCGACGGAGCCATCGGCCGAAATGAACGAATTTCGTTGAGATCGGAGGGCCTTATAGACCATCCCGCCGGGAACGCGAGTGCCGATTGCGGCCAAGGGGACGGTGCGCTCCCTCCCCCGCTCGCGGGGAGGGTCGGGGAGTGCCTCAACGACGAAGACTCCCCCAGAGGATGGAGCCCTCACCCGCGCCTTCGGCGCGACCTCTCCCGCCAGCGGGAGAGGTGCAGCGGAGTTCGCCGCTCGATCCAGCCCCCTCTCAGAGATACTTCTTCAAATCAGCGGCCGCCTCCTCCGGAGTCCGCTTCAAATTGAACGGCGAGACGAACCTCCCGTCGCGATCCATCAGATAGATCAGTGCCGTATGGTCCATGGTGTAGTCGCCGTCCTTGGTCGGGACCTTCTTGGCGTAGACACGGTAGGAGGTGATAACCTTGGCGGTCTCGGCGGGATCGCCGGACAGGCCCTCGAGGTGCGGATCGAAGCTCGACAGATAGTCCTTCATCGTCGCCGGCGTGTCGCGCTCGGGATCGACCGAGATGAAGATGGCATTGACCTTGTCGGCATCCTTGCCCATCGCGCGCAGCACCTCCGAGATCTCGAACAGCGAGGTCGGGCAGACGTCGGGGCAATGGGTGTAGCCGAAGAAGATCAGGGTCGGCTTGCCCTTCAGTGTCTTGTCGGTGACGGCCTTGCCGTTCTGGTCGGTGAGCTGGAACGGGCCGCCGATCGCGGCCGGCTGCGCCACCTTGTTCACCCCGCCCATGGCCCAGAACATGATCAGCAACCCGACGACGAGGCTTGCGGCGAAGGCGGTTGCGATCACCAGTGGACGGGCCATGGAGCTCATTGGCGAAACATTTCCTGTCGGGATCAGAAGCAGGCGGCGAAGCCGGTCCTGATCATTTCGAAGAACACCTGGGTGCCATAATGGAACCAGAGCGCAAGGGCGGCGACCACGACGAGCGCGCCAAGGCCTGCGCCCATCCACAGCAGCACGGACGGCATCCGGCCGGCAGTGGGCGAATTGTCCTGTACCGGGTGGGCTGGGTGCAGTGGTTGAGCCATGGCAACGACCAGAGCGAAGGCCCCGGTTCCCTGCCTCTCAGATAGGCGTTGGCCCACCGGCGGGCAAGCACCGGCGGGCCAATGTCAAATCGTGCCGATGGGATTAGCGAACCAGCTGGCCCCGGGCGGATTCCAGCTGTTCCGGAGGCGGAAGAGCGCGGCGCAAGGGCCTGCTGGTCGAAGCCTGCGCGTCCAGGTAGCATGGCTTGTACATGGCCTGGAGCTGCTTGCCCCTCAGGAAGAGCATATGCGGGGTGAGGCCGCCGCGCTGGGAGATCCAGCGCTTCACCTGCGACGGATACATCGCATAGAGCATCTGGGTCGCTTCGGGGTTGGTGATGGCGCGGCCGTTGCTGCCGAAGTCCCACGCGGCATGGAACCCAAGCGTCGCGTGCGAGGTCACACAGATGCGGTCACGCGGAATGGCACCGAGGACGATGGTACAGGCCGAAGCGCAGAGGCCGTCGATGATGACGGTATCACCCGATTGCCGCAGGTCCTGATATTTGTCGACATAGGTCCCGATCCGACCGCCGCGGTCGTCCGCGATCCGGACCACCGCCTGAGAAGCCCCCATGCAAGCGATCAGCAGAACCGTCGCAAGCACCCCAGTCAGAAACCTCATTGTCCCCCCGCCCCAGTCGATTTCGAATCTGCGTGTCAGGTTCGTGATGCGTGGCTAGCGTCCGTCGTAACAGTGGTTTTGTCTAGGCGCGCCAGCTTGCTCAAAACAAATTCAAATCCAGTGTTGCGTCGGCGCTGCACCAAGTCCGCTTCGGTCCCAAACTGGAACAAGTTAACGGACTCTTACGCGTTCCACCCTTGATCTCAGCAACAACCGCTGGCTTCAATCCGGACAACTACAGGGGGGAACTCATGACGGAGCAGGCGGACGTCATCGTCGTCGGCGCGGGGCTATCCGGCCTGGTGGCCGCAACCGAGATCGCGGACGCGGGCAAGCGCGTGATCGTGGTCGATCAGGAGGGGGAGCAGTCGCTCGGCGGCCAGGCGTTCTGGTCGTTCGGCGGATTGTTCCTGGTCGATTCGCCGGAGCAGCGCCGGCTCGGCATCAAGGACTCCTGCGAGCTCGCGCTCCAGGACTGGATTGGTACCGCCGGCTTCGATCGCGACGAGGATTTCTGGCCGCGGCAATGGGCCGAGGCCTATGTGGCGTTCGCGGCCGGCGAGAAGCGCGACTGGCTGCGCGCGATGGGGCATCGCATCTTTCCCGTGGTGGGTTGGGCCGAGCGCGGCGGCTATGACGCGATGGGTCACGGCAATTCGGTGCCGCGCTTCCATGTCACCTGGGGCACCGGCCCTGGTATCGTCGAGCCGTTCGAGCGCCGCGCGCGCGAAGCCGTCCGAAGCGGCCGGCTCACCTTCAGGTTCCGCCATCGCGTCGATGCGCTCTCCATCACCAACGGCACCGTGGATGGCGTCAGCGGCGCCGTTCTCGCCCCCGACGACGTCGAGCGGGGCAAGAGCTCGTCGCGCAACGTCGTCGGCGAGTTTGCGCTGAAGGCGCAGGCGGTGATCGTCGCCTCCGGCGGCATCGGCGGCAATCATGAGCTGGTGCGGCAGAACTGGCCGAAGCGGCTCGGTGATCCCCCGAAATTCATGATCTCGGGCGTGCCCGAGCATGTCGACGGCCGCATGATCGGCATCACCGAGAAGGCGGGCGCACGGCTGATCAACCGCGACCGCATGTGGCATTACGTCGAGGGCATCCAGAACTGGTCACCGATCTGGCCGCGCCACGGCATCCGCATCCTGCCCGGCCCGTCCTCGATGTGGTTCGACGCCACGGGCACGCGGCTGCCGGCGCCGCTGTTCCCGGGCTCCGACACGCTCGGCCAGCTCCAATACATCATGTCCACCGGCTATGATTATTCATGGTTCATCCTGACCCAGAGCATCATCAAGAAGGAGTTTGCGCTGTCGGGCTCGGAGCAGAACCCCGACCTCACCGGCAAGAGCTGGCGCATGACCTTGCGCCGCGCCACCAACAAGGGTGCCCCGGCGCCGGTGGAGGCGTTCAAAAGCCATGGTGTCGACTTCATCGTGCGCGACAAGCTCGATGAGCTCGTTGCCGCCATGAACAAGCTCGCCGGCAGCGATCTTCTGAGGCCCGAGCACATCAAGATGCAGATCGAAGCGCGCGACCGCGAGATCGCCAATCCCTACGTCAAGGACGCGCAGGTGATGAACATCCACAATGCGCGCCGCTATATCGGCGACAAGCTGATCCGCACCGCCTCGCCGCACAGGATCCTGGATCCCGCACATGGACCGCTGATCGCGGTGAAGCTTAACATCCTCACCCGCAAGACGCTGGGCGGCTTCGAGACCGACCTCGACTCCCGCGTGTTCGGCGAGGAAGGCAGCGTCATCCCCGGCCTCTATGCAGTCGGCGAGGCCGCCGGCTTTGGCGGCGGCGGCGTGCACGGCTACCGCTCGCTGGAAGGCACATTCCTCGGCGGCTGCCTGTTCTCGGGCCGCAATGCCGGCCGCGCCGCGGCGAAGGCGGTGGGCTAGATCATGCGGCGGTGGTTGCAGATCGGGGCGCTTGTTGCGGCATTGACCGCCGCCTCCGCGGCATCCGCCGATACGATCGACGTCAACGGCGTGAAGCGTTCCTACACCGTGCAGCTGCCGGCGAAGCGGCTTGTGCCGCTCGTGGTCGCGCTCCATGGCAAAACCCAGCGCGGCGCCGACATGGTCGCGCGCACGGCGTGGCCACAGGTCGCCAAGCGTGAAGGTTTTGCCGTGGTGTTTCCCGATGGCCTCAACCATGCCTGGGCCGATGCGAGGACAAAGGCGGGCCCCGCGCTCCGTGGTCCACCCCCTGGAACCGACGACGTCGCTTTCATCACAAAGCTCATCGAGAAGCTGGTGGCCGACGGCACGGCCGATCCGAAGCGCGTCTACGTCACCGGCGTCTCCAACGGCGGTGCCATGGCGATGACGCTGGTTTGCGCGCGCGCCGATCTGTTTGCGGCGGGCGCCAGCGTGATCATGAACCTCACTGAGGAGGCGGCCGTCACGTGCCATCCCTCGCGGCCACTGCCGATGCTGCTCATGAACGGCACGGCCGACCCGCTGGTGCCTTACGAGGGCGGACGCGGATCGAGTTATTTTGCCGCAGACGGGTTCTGGTCGACCGAGGAGACGCTGACATTCTGGCGCAAGCTCAACGGCTGCGAGATTGACGACGCGGGCGCGAGCGACATGCCCGACAGGGCGCCGGCAGAGCAGTCCACGGTCACGCGGATCAGTTCGCGCTGTCCGACCGGGCACGACGTCGTGCTCTATCGCATCAACCATGGCGGCCACCGCATGCCCGGATTCTCTCCGGATGCCCGCTTCCCGAAAATCGCGGCACGCCTGCTCGGCCCGCAGAACGGAGACATCGACGGCGCCGAGACGATCTGGACGTTCTTCAAGCAGTTTCCGTAGGTGCCGCATGCGCATTCGGCAACGCATGCGTGCCTGGCAACGCATGCGCGCCTGGGGTGGCAGAGCGCGGGTCGCTGGGCTAGACAGGGCCGCCATCCACCAGGAGATCCCAAATGAGCATTCAGCGTTTCGAAACCGGCCCGCGCATGAGCCAGGTCGTCGTGCACGGCAACACCGTCTATCTCGCCGGTGTCGTCGCCAACAAGGCAGCCGGCGAAAGCGTGACGAAGCAGACCCAGGACATCCTGGCGACCATCGACGGTCACCTCGCCAAGGCCGGCACCGACAAGTCGAAGCTGCTCTCGGCCACGATCTACATCACCGACATGAAGACGTTCGGCGAGATGAACGCGGTGTGGGACGCCTGGGTTTCGCCGGGCAACACGCCGGCCCGCGCCACCGTCGAGGCCAAGCTGGCGGCGCCGCAATACACCGTCGAGATCATGGTGACCGCGGCGAAGTAATTTTCGCAAACAATGCGAATGAAGCGCGATGAGGCCATCATCGCGCTTTTCTCTGTGCACATATCGATGACCTCCGAGGTAATCGATATGGGCGCGCAAACCTTCGATGATCACGGTCAGCCGCACACGGCTTCATCGAAGGAGACTGACATGACCGACCATACCGCCATCGCCCTTTGCTATATCGATCTCTGGAACGAGCGCACGACCAGCCGCCGCCGCGAGCTGCTGAGCGAAACCTGGACGGCGGATGCAAGCTATGTCGATCCGCTGATGAAGGGCGACGGCCCTGATGGTATCGACGCGCTGATCGCAGGCGTGCAGCAGCGCTTTCCCGATTTCAAGTTCAAGCTGATCGGCGAGCCCAACGGCTATGGCGACCATGTCCGCTTCAGCTGGGGGCTTGGCCCTGACGGCGTCGACAGCCCGATCAAGGGCACTGATTTCGCCGTGCTGAAGGATGGGCGCATCAGGAGCGTGACGGGATTTCTGGACCAGGTGCCCGCGGGCGCGTGAGGTCTCTCTTACCCTCCCCTGGAGGGGGAGGGTCGTTACGCATGCAGCGGAGCGAAATGCGTAGCGGGGTGGGGTGAAGGTCTCTCCACATCCAACACTGCCCGCGTGGAGAGATCACCCCACCCCGCTCGCGCTACGCGCGATCGACCCTCCCCCTCCAGGGGAGGGTAAAGCGAGAGACCAGCGCTTAGCTTGCAGTTGCCAGCCGATACGCAGCCTTCGCATTCACACCGAACGCCTTCTCCCGCACACCGGGCCCAAGTCTCGCCAGACACGCCTCCAGCGCGCCCTTGATCTCGCCGTAGCTGCCCGCAAGCAGGCACACCGGCCAGTCCGAGCCGAAGATCAGGCGATCCTCGCCAAAGCAATTCGCGGCATGCTCGACGAAGGGGAGCAGCCGCTCCGCATCCCAATCGTTCCAAACCGCTTCCGTCGCCAGGCCCGAAATCTTGCACCAGACATTGCCGCAAGCGGCGAGTGCTGCGATGCGATCGGACCATTCGCTGCCGCCATCGGCAATCGGCGGCTTGGCGGCGTGATCGAGCACGAAGCGCGCTTGGGGGAAGGCCTGCGCGGTTGCGATGGCCGACGGCAGCTCGCGACTACGGACGAGGAAATCGTAGGCGAGATCGTGCGCGAACACGGCGGTAAGGCCGCGCTGGACGTCCTCGCGCAGCAGCCAATCGGGATCGGCCTCGTCATGGACCTGGTGGCGGATGCCGACCAGCTTGTCGCCGCCCGGCAATGCGCGAAGCCGGTCCAGCGTGTCACCGAGCGAGGCGTCGGTCAGATCAACCCAACCGACGACACCGATCACTGATGGCGTCGCATGCGCAATCCGCAAAAATTCCCCGGTCTCCTCCAGCGCGGAGCGGCACTGCACCACGATGCTCGCGTCGATGCCGTTTGCCTTCAACAATGGCGCAAGATCGGCGGGCCCGAACGCGCGGCGTATCGGCGCGAGCTCGGGCGCCTCCATCCAGGGATAGTCGGCGCGCGCGGGGTCCCAGAAATGTTGATGGCCGTCGATGATCAATGGCCTACGCTCCGCCTGGCAGCGGCGCCCGGGCATCGACGAGATTTTTCCCGCGCAGCTCCTGCCAGAAGACTTGCGGCACCGCCTTCTCCGACATCGCGATGTTGTCGGAAATCTCCGCGGCATTGCGCGCGCCCATCACCGCGACTGTCACCGCCGGATGCGCCATGCAGAACTGGAGCGCTGCAGCCTTCAGCTCCGTGCCGTGCTTGCGGCAGAGCGCATCGAGCTCGAGCGCACGCGCGATCAGTGCCGCATCGGCCTCCTGATAGTTGAACTTCGCGCCGCTGTGCGGATTGGCCAGGATGCCGCTGTTGTAGATGCCGCCGAGCAGGATGCCGATGTTCCTGGTCTGGCAGACCGGAAACAGCGCATCCAGCGCACCCTGGTCGAGCAGCGTGTACCGGCCGGCGAGCAGGAAGCAGTCGACCGGTACGGCCTCGGCAAAACGCAGCGGCATTTCCGACTGGTTCATACCGGCACCGATCGCCTTGACCGTACCATCCTCGCGCAGGCGCTGCAGCGCGCGGAAGGCGCCAGCGACGGCATCGTCATAGTGATCGTCGGGATCATGCACGAGCAGGACGTCGACACGATCGAGCCCGAGCCTGGCGAGGCTTTCCTCCATCGACCGCATCACGCCGTCATGGCTGAAATCGAACACCGGCCGCTCGCGCGGCGTGCCCTTGTAGTGCTCATCCTCGGCGGCCGCTCCATCCGGCGCGCGCAAGAGACGCCCGACCTTGGTCGAGATGACGTAGGACTCGCGCGGTTGTTGCCGCAGGAACGCGCCGAGCCGCCGTTCGGCGAGACCAAAGCCGTAGAGCGGCGCGGTATCGAAGAAGCGGATTCCGAGGGACCAGGCGCGTGCGATTGTCGCCTCCGCATCGGTATCGCTGACGGGGGTGAACAATCCGCCGAGCGGAGCGGAACCGAGGCCGAGTGAGGTGACGTCGAGAGAGCCGAGCCGCGAGCGTTTCATTCCCATTGCCTTCCAGCAGTCTTCTTCCAACAGTCCAAATCATCTCCCCCGCTCGCGGAAACCGCAAGCGGGGAAGGCACACAGGAACGCGGGGCTGGTTGCGCTCCTACTTCAACATCTGCGCAACGTTGTCCTTGGTCACGAGATCGAGGCCGGTGTAGACGATCTCCGGCACCTTCTCACCCTTCTTGATGGCGAGCAGCGTGTCCATCGCCTTCTCGCCCATCTCGAACGGACGCTGGCCGACCAGCGCATTGGCATAGCCGTCGCGCAGGAGCTCGAGCTGCATCTTCAGCGTATCGGCGACGACCAGCGTGAACTTTCCGGAATCGATCTCCTTCTTGTTCCTGCTGGCAAAGGCCTTGAAGCCCTCAGGGGCGAACATTGGCCAGCCGCCGATGGGGACAATGGCGGCGAGATCCGGCGTTGCGGTGCGCATATCCGTCATTTGCTGGATTGCGAGCGCGGGATCGTCGTTACAGAAGGTCGGGGAACCCGCGACCTCGGTCCATTTCGAGCCCTTCAGCGCCTCACGGACGCCGTCGACTCGCTCGGCGAGGTTCTTGGCGCCGGGACCGCCCGAGACCATGGCGTATTTGCCGCCGTCGGGCCGCATCTTCAGCAATTCCTTGCCGAGCGCGACGCCGAATTCCTTGTTGTTGGTGCCAATATAAGCGATGCGCTTGGAGCCCGGTGCATCTGCGTCAAAGGTGATGACGGGGATGCCGGCGGCGGTTGCCGCCTCGATCGACTTGGTCATGGCCGCAACGTCGGCGACCGAGATGGCGAGACCGTCGACCTTCTGGGTGACGAAATCCTGGATGATCTGCGCCTGCGTCGCCGGCTCATGCTCTACCGGCCCCTTGTAGATGCACTCGATGTTGCCGAGCTCCTTGGCACGCTTCAGGCAGCCGTCGCGCGCGAAGTCGAAGAACGGATTGTTCATCGCCTTGGGCACGATCACGAAGCGGTAGTTCGCGGCGAACGCCGGCGTTGCCATCATCGCAACAGCGATGCCGGCAAGAAGAAGTTTCCTCATTGTCTCCTCCACCTTCTCTGGCGCCCATCCTCTTGAGAAACGTCCGGGAAGCGGACAGGCGACATCTTTTTTGCCTTCCCGAGACGACGTCGATTCAGGTCATCCGCGAGCGCACGCGGTCGACCAGCACGGCCAGGATGATGATCACGCCCACCAGCGTTTGCTGCCAGTAGGAACTGACCTGCGCCAGCACGAGCCCGTTGCGGATCACTTCCAGCAGCACGCAGCCGACGATGGCCCCGAGCGGACCGCCGATGCCGCCGGCGAGATTGGCGCCGCCGATGACGGCCGCCGCGATCACGTTGAGTTCGTAGGACGTCGCCATGTTGGCGGGCGCCGATCCGAGCCAGCCGGAGATGATGATGCCCTGGAGCCCCGCGGCGAGCGCACAGATCACATAGACCTCGATCTTGACACGCACGACCGGAATACCGGTGAGTTCAGCCGCCTTCTCGTTGCCGCCGAGCGCGAAGACGTGGCGGCCGAACGAGGAGTGATGCAGCACCACGGCCATCGCCAGCGCGAGGATCACGAGATAGATGAAGGGCATGGGGACGCCGAGCACGTCACCGGAGGTGAGCGCGTAGAAGTAATCGGCATCCGGCCCGCCCGGGAAACTGCCGCGACCGTTGGAGACGACATAGCCGAGCCCGCGCACGATCGAGAGCATGCCGAGCGTGGTCACGAAGGGCGACAGGCCGAGCACGGCGATGCAGAAGCCGTTGACGAGGCCGGCGAGCAGCGCGACGCCGAGGCCGGCGAGGATCGAGACCAGCAGGATCAGCCCCGGCACATTGGCCAGCACAGTCTTGCCGTCGGCCGCCATGTGCACGAACAGCGAGCCTGCGGGCGAGCCGGGCGTCGACAGCTCGGTCATCACCATCGAGGTGAT
The DNA here is from genome assembly GCF_024199845.1 of Bradyrhizobium sp. CCGB12. Classification (NCBI taxonomy): domain Bacteria; kingdom Pseudomonadati; phylum Pseudomonadota; class Alphaproteobacteria; order Hyphomicrobiales; family Nitrobacteraceae; genus Bradyrhizobium; species Bradyrhizobium sp. CCGB12. The sequence continues at coordinate 6,629,486 of NZ_JANADO010000001.1, forward strand.
CATGGCCGAGAAGCACATCATCGAGCCGACCGACAGATCGATGCCGCCGGTGATGATCACGAAGGTGACGCCGAGGGTGGCGATGGCGATGAAGGAGAAATTCTTCGCCACGTTCTGCATGTTGCCTTCGGTGAAGAAGTACGGGCTGGCGAAATGCATGATCACCAGCAGCACCGCCAGCGCGAGCAGGACATAGCCGGTCTGGGAGGCGAAGATGCCGCGCTGCCACCATCTGATCTTGCCGACATTCGAGAAGGTGATCGGGGATTCCAAGGGCATGGCCATCACGCCGCCTCCTTCGCGCCGGTGATGAGGGCGGTGATTTCCTCTGGGCTGGTCTGGCCGATCGCCTTGTCGGCGCGCTTTTCGCCACGGCGCATGACGATGACGCGGTCGCACACGGCGAAGACGTCGGGCATGCGGTGCGAGATCAGCATGACGGCGACGCCCTGCTCTTTCAGCCGATGGATCAGACCGAGCACCTGCTCGACCTGGCGGACCGAGATCGCGGCGGTCGGCTCGTCCATCATCACCAGCCGCGCGTTGGAGAGCCGCGTGCGCGCGATCGCCACCGCCTGGCGCTGGCCGCCCGACATCTGCTTGACGAGATCATCGGGGCGCGTCTCCGAACGGAGTTCGCCGAACAGCTCCAGCGCACGCGCGGCCATCGCCTTGTGGTCGAGCAGCGCGAGCGGGCCGAATTTGCGCTTCAGCTCGCGGCCGAGGAAGACGTTGGCCGCTGCCGACAAGTTGTCCGCGAGCGCAAGGTCCTGGTAGACGACCTCGATGCCGACGGCGCGAGCATCGACCGGGCGGTTGAAATGGACCGCGCTGCCGGCAAAACGCATCTCGCCATGACTGGGGCGGAAATTGCCGGCGATGATCTTGACCAGCGTCGACTTGCCCGCGCCGTTGTCGCCCATCAGGCCGACCACTTCGCCCGGGAAGACCTGCATGTCGACGTCGTGGAGCGCGCGGATCGCGCCGAACTCCTTGCCGATGCCGGTCAGTTCGAGGACCGGGGTCGCGTCAGCATTTGCCATCAGCGGACTTCCTCACACATAGCGGTTGACCAGGGATTCCAGATATTCCTGCCGACCCGAGCGCGGCTGCGGGTCGAAGCCGGGATTGAGTGCACGGTCGGCGAGATCGGCGAGCGAACGCTGGCCGCCGAGAATGGCGCGGCCCTCGGGTCCTGCCCATCCCTCATAGCGCCTCGCAAGCGGCGCCGCGAGAGCGCCGGCATCCAGCATGTCTGCGGCGGCGAGGAAGGCACGCGCGCAGGCATCCATCGAGCCGACATGGGCATGAATCAGATCGTCAGGATCGATCGACTGGCGGCGGATCTTGGCATCGAAATTGAGCCCGCCCGTGGTGAAGCCGCCGCGGTTCAGGATCTCGTGAAACACCAAAGCGAGCTCCGGCACGTTCATCGCAAACTGGTCGGTGTCCCAACCGAGCAGATCGTCGCCGCGGTTGATATCGAGCGAGCCGAACACGCCGAGCGCCTCCGCGAGCGCGACCTCGTGGTGGAACGAGTGGCCGGCGAGGATGGCATGGTTCTGCTCGATGTTGAGCTTGACGTCATTGAGAAGATCGTAGCGCGCGAGGAAGCCGTAACAGGTGGCGACGTCGAAATCATATTGATGCTTGGTCGGCTCCTTCGGCTTGGGCTCGATCAGGATCGGGCCCTTGAAGCCTATTTTGTGCTTATGCTCGACGACGAGCGAGACGAAGCGGCCGAGCTGGTCGAGCTCGCGCTTGAGATCGGTGTTGAGCAGCGTCTCGTAGCCTTCGCGGCCGCCCCACAGCACGTAGTTCTGCCCGCCGAGCCGATGCGTCACCTCGAGCGCGGCGCGGACCTGGCCGGCGGCATAGGTGAAGATCTCAGGATCCGGATTGGTCGCGGCACCCGCCATGTAGCGGCGATGCGTGAACAAATTGGCGGTGCCCCAGAGCAGGCGGACCTTGCTCGCGGCCATCTTGGCCTCGAACAGATCGGCGATCGCGTTGAGGTTAGCGACGGACGCGCCGAGCGAGGCGCCCTCCGGCGCCGCATCGACATCGTGGAAGGTGAAGAACGGCACGTCGAGCAGGCGGAACAGCTCGAACGCAATGTCGGCCTTGGCGCGCGCCTGCGCCATCGCATCGGTGCCGTGGTGCCAGGGCCGCAGGAACGTTTCGCCGCCGAAGGGATCGCCGCCGGGCCAACAGAAGGAATGCCAGTAGCAGACTGCAAAACGCAAATGGTCCTCCAGCCGGCGGCCATGCACGATGCGGTCCTTGTCGTACCAGCGGAAGGCGGACGTGCTGTCCGCATCCTTGCCGGCAAAGGCGACAGGTGCGCTTGCATCGAAGAATTTTCCTGACGCGTTCACTTAAGCAGTCTCCTTCAATGCGGGATAGAGCGCGCGCCAGCGACGATAGGCCTCGTCATAGGCCGCGGTGACGGACGCGCGGGGCGTGAAGCTCGCGAGCCGCCGCGGACGGGTGCAAACCTGCACGGGATCCTCACCTGTTACGGCGAGCCGGCCGAGCCTGGAGGCGCCGAGGGCGGCTCCCACCTCGCCTTCCTCGATGCGGTGGACGGGAATGCCGAGCACGTCGGCGCAGATTTGCGCCCATAGCGGCGAGCGCGAGCCGCCGCCGACGAGATCGAGTTCAGCGATCGAGCCGCCTGCCGCGCTCAGCGCCGCCAGATTGTCGCGCACGGCGAAGGCGACGCCTTCGAGCACGGCCTGGACGATCTGTCCGCGCCCGGTCGCACCGCGCAAGCCGACGAAGGCGCCGCTGGCGGCGGCATCGTTGTGCGGCGTGCGCTCGCCGTCGAGATAGGGCAGGAATTTGACGGGGCTCGGCCCGTCGACGCGTTCACCGAGCGGAGCCAGGAGCGCTGCGGCCGGCGTCTCCATCACACCGGACAGCCAGGCCAGCGAGGCCGCCGCCGACAGCATCACGCCCATCTGGTGCCAGAGGCCGGGCAGCGCGTGGCAAAACGCATGCACGGCCTGAGCCGGCGCCGGTGCGAACCGATCGGTGACGCGGAACACGACGCCGGACGTTCCCAGCGACAGGAAGGCAGCGCCGGGTGCGATGGCGCCGAGCCCGATCGCGCTCGCCGCATTGTCGCCGGCGCCACCCGCGACCACGACATTTCCAGTCATACCCCAGCGCTGCGCGTATTCCGGCGCCAGCACCGCACTCACCTCGCTGCCCTCGACGAGGCGCGGCATGTGATGCAGATCGAGCCCGGTGGCATGCAGCAGCAGGGCCGACCAGCGGCGCAGGCCCACATCCAGCCACAGCGTACCGGCCGCATCCGACATATCCTCGACCATTTCGCCGGTAAGGCGATAGCGGACGTAGGCCTTGGGCAGCAGCACCTTTGCGACGCGGTCGAAGATTTTTGGCTCGTGCCGCGCGACCCAGAGCAGTTTTGGCGCAGTGAAGCCAGGCATGGCGAGATTGCCGGCGATCGCGTGCAACGACGGGCAGCGCCGCTCCAGCACGCTGCATTCGGCCTGCGAGCGGCCATCGTTCCAGAGAATGGCCGGTCGCAACGGCCGTCCATCCTCGCCAAGCAGCGTCGCGCCATGCATCTGGCCTGACAGCCCGATGCCGGCGACCTGCGCGACCTCGCGCGGATGGCGGGCGGCGAGATCGTCGACCGCGCCGATCGCGCCACCGACCCAGGAATCCGGATCCTGCTCGGACCACAGCGGCGCGGGATGTGACGACGCAAGCTCGCGCGCGGCCGTCGCGACAATCGCGCCGGCGTCACTCACGAGCACCGCTTTCACACCGGACGTGCCGATGTCAATTCCGAGATACAACTCGTCCTCCCTTTCGCCTATTGCGGCGGGCGAGCTTAAAGTCGCCTTCTCCGCAATGGCCGTTTCGCAATCCTGCTGCCGCTAAGGCAGATTGTCCCGCATCACGATGTCGATCCTGATCTTCTCCTGTTCGCGCAAGATCGGCTCGCCGCGGGCGAGCGCAAGCAGCACGCGCACGGCGGCACGCGCTTCGTGGCCGGGATTCTGCGAGATTGCCGCATCCATCGCACCCTGCAACAGCAGCCGCCGCGTCAGCGCGGTGACGTCGTGCCCGACGAAGATCACCTGCTTGTCGCGGCCAGCATCGCCCGCGGCCCTGTCGCCCAATGCGTTGGCCACGCCTTGCGTGCCGGCACCGACGTTATAAAGGCCGACAATGTCCGCATGTCGGCCGAATAGCCGCGCCAGCAGTTGCTCCGAACGGTCGTCCTCATCGCGCCCTTCCAGCACCGGCAACACGCCGAGACCGGGGAATTCCGTCGCCATCACCTGGTTGAAGCCGAAGATGCGCTCGGCATGGTCGCGCAGGCCCTGCGAGCCCGCGACGATCGCAACCTTGCCGGATCTCTGGCCGACCAGCCGCCCGACCAGGGCGCCGGCGGTGCGGCCCGCAGCGATGTTGTCGATGCCGACATAATGATGCCTGCGCGAGGACGGTACGTCCGAGACCAGCGTCACCACCTTGGTTCCGGCATCGACGAGATCGTTGATGGCGGCGCGGACGCCGGGATGATCCAGCGCCACCACGGCGACGCCGTCATAATCGCCCGACAGCGCCTCGAGCGAGGCCGCGAGCGAGGAGGGGTCGAACACGTCGGTTGCGACCATCTCGACGCTGAGGCGGCGCGCCGACAGCCAGGCCGACATTTCGCCAAGATAGGCCTCGATTTGCTGCATGAACGGATTCGAGCCCGACGGCATCACGAAGGCGAAGCGGCGGGCGCGGCCGCGTGCGAGTTCTGCCGCGGCGACGTGCGGCTGGAACGCATTGCGCTCGATCGCCGCCTTGACCCGCCGGACCGTGTCCGGCCGGACGCCCGGCCGGTTGTGCAGGACGCGGTCGACCGTCGCGAGACTGACGCCGGCCTCGCGGGCGATGTCCTTCAGCGTCAGAGCAGTCGGGGTGAGCGTCTCGGCCATGGCCGAAGGCTAGCAGAGGTGTTTTGAGGTACGCAACTCATTTTGAGCGGCGTGACGGCATTTCCAAACGGAGGGGTTGGACGGCGCTTGCCTCAGCAGCTCAGGTCGAGCGTCAAGAACAGGCTGTTGGGATCCTCGACATAGCCCTCAAACGGACCGCAGAGGATGAAGCCGTGCGCCTGGTAGAGCGCAAGCGCCGGCTTGAAATAGTCCCACGAGCCGGTCTCGAGGCTGAGCCGCCCGATGCCGCGCGCGCGGGCTTCCGTGATGATGTGGCGGAGCATCTGGCCGCCGAAGCCGCGCCGGCGCGTGGTCTGAAGCGTGTGCATCGACTTCACCTCGCCGTGGCCGGCCGAGAGCATCTTCAGCGCGCCGGTGGCGACCAGCGTCTCGCCGTCCCAGCCGGTCCAGAACGCGATATCAGGCGCGCGAAGGCCGGCGAGATCGAGCGCATGGGCGCTGCCCGGCGCGGTCTGCGCCCGCGCCGCCGTGACGTGATGATCGAGCAGCGCGATGACGCGGGGATCATGGGTGTCGCCGGTGCGGATCTGCATCATCAGGGTCTCGTTTCAACTTGTCGGGTCACGTTCATGGAAATCGGCAGCATCACATCTTCCCGTAGGAGGCGCCGCGCCGCGTGATGATGATGTAGCGCGCATCCTGCCGGGTCTCGTTCTCGAAGATCACTGCGCGCATCACGTCGAAATCCAGACAATCGCCCTCGCGCAGCCGCACCGCCTTGGCATCGATATGCACGGCGATCGCGCCCTCCAGCATCAGAAGCTGCTGGGTGAAGGCGTTGCGGCCCCAGGGGCTATAGGAGACGCGGGCGCCAGCCGGCAGGTCGACGACGATGATCTCGATGCCGCTTGCCGCATCCGGCGGCGAGGCATGACGCCGCCGGTAGCCGCTGTCGGGATCACGCCAGTGCGGCTGGTCGGCGAGCCGCACCAGCCGCTCCGGCGGTTTCTCGGCCAGCGCGACGACATCGCTGAGCGACACGTCGAGTGCCGCGCAAAGCTTTCCGAGCAGCGCAGCCGTCGCGCTGCTCTGTGCCCGCTCCACCCGCCCGATCATGGCCCGGCTGACGCCGGACCGCACCGCGAGTTCGTTCAACGTGATGCCCGCCTGCGTCCGCAGCGTCTTCAGGCGCCGACCGATCGCGCGGTCGAGTTTTTGCTGGTCCATCCGTGCTGGTCCTGGCCTTCATCCGAGCGTTGCCCGGCGACGCGGACCGCAAGCCGCCGGAGCGAGAGCAGCTTAGCCGAGCGAACGGTGCGTGCCGAAAGACAGGGGCTAATATATTGGAAACTTATGCACCGCGCGAATGCGCGCTGACGTCTTCCATATCAATCGGGATGAAAGTATCAATCGGAAGGCTTGGAGCAGGCGAAGGGAATTGAACCCTCGTATGCAGCTTGGGAAGCAATAGCGCCCGGCGCTCTTCGGCTTCATCTTCATGCCGCGTCCGCAAACCGCACCGGCTCCTCGTCCGTTTGTCCGTCCGATAGTGCATCGGACCAACGGACGAGGATTCCATATATGAAAGCTAAAATTGCCTTGGCTTGCGCCTCGCCCGATTCAGGCCTGCACATCCTCGGGTGCCTTGGCACCCAAGCCAAGGTCTACTCCCAACTCTTTCATTTTCGCGTTTATTGCCTGGATAGCCGCGCGTCGGCGCTTCTGTGCTGTGGTCACATCAACGCCAGGAGCTGGGTTTTGAGGAAGGTCGTCAATAATCCGGTCATGGTTTATCAGGGGCTTGGAACGCAAATTATCGAGTTCAGGCCCTGTTATTCCCAATACTTCACTGGAAATAGAGATCAGCTCCTGAAGGCGCATTCTTATCTTTTGGAAGGAATCGAGGTCACGCGCGAAGCCGGCGTTTGTGAACTTGTTCAGAAGATCTTCCCAAACGTGATACGTTACCAGGAACGTATAGAGGCCATGCGCCCAACTGGATTCGGTGCTGCCATAGAAAGCGCGACGAATAAGTAACTTGCGTGCGTAGTTTATTGCCTCGGCCCTTTTCATTTCTGTATTAGCAGACATTTCAACTGCGACCTGAAACGCGGGATCGCGATAGATGTCCCGGCCAATCGGCAACTTAATGACGCCATTCGGCTGGCCGATATCAACTGCACTAAATACACCGGCATTCTTAGAGCGATTGAACCTGGTAATTTCTAAAGTGTACTGGGCGCGACGATTCCTGAAAGCGGAATTCAAATGAATGATGTTAAAGCCGGCATCATCTCCGCCATGTCCTGTCGAAGATGGACAAGAGAGGACGTAAAGGTCTTGCCAGAATTCATCGGCTTCTGCAGCTCTAGCAGAGAGATGACGCGGGATCGAATAGCGGGTGAGACCTTGAACGTGACGATGCCCGTGAAGGATAAGGCTGCATTCGAGAGAAATTGCTGCTGCTAAAAATGTGGCAGGGCTCACGAGATACATGAGGGGCTCGTCAGGTATTCCGAAGACTGTCTTCCCTTCTCCCGCCGCCTGCGGCAACGGATGGTGATGAAGGGCTAAGACGCGCATGACCGCGAACTCTTGGCCCGCTCTTTGTGGAATGCTATCTTTTAGGCCAAGCGCAAGGTTATGAGAATTTGCGACAATTGCATCGTATGTAGCTTGCTGAATCTCGCCCTTCGCAGCAAAGCTTGCTCCATTTGAGTCTAGAAGGACCAAGTCCAATCCCGAGTTCGGGTAGTATTTATTCTCTGAATGGCGAGGGAGAGAAAGCTCCTGATATATTGCGTCGTTCTTGAACACGAGGCCCATTCTCTTTACGTCGTGATTGCCCGCGATTGCCCGAATGTCAGTGAACGTCCCCGTTGCTCGAAATTTTTCGATCGCACCCTTCGCCTCTTTGAAGGTGCTAGCCGAGGGGCTGTCTACCAAGTCGCCTGTAATCAATAGGATACGATCCGACGCGCCTTCGAATCGTTGCATCTTCTCGCGTATGGTCGAAACTAAGACGTCGACCGCTCCTGAGTATGTGCCGTTCCCGTCGAGATGGAGGTCCGAAATTTGCACGATAACGAACGATCGATCCGTCATAATCGCCTCCAAACCTATCGATGAAGAGATTTTCCTCGCCAGTTCGAGAAGCTCGCTGAAACCCAGCTAGTGCAGTTTTGTTGATCGACGAGCAGGTCACCGTTTGCCGAAATCGACATTCAACCACTGGTTTTGTCAACCCGCGCGGCAAACCGACAAAATTGCTTCGCAACGTAATTCACGTTCGCTTGAACTATTGCAAACGTTGGAGCGGGCGAAGGGAATCGAACCCTCGTATGCAGCTTGGGAAGCTGCCGTTCTACCATTGAACTACGCCCGCGGATGCGCAGCTTGCGCTCATCCTGATTAGCCGAGACGGCGCGTTCCGCCAAGCGCTTTGGCGCCGCACGCCACATGCTTCTCAACTTTCCAGCAAGATTTTGGGTGCGTCGGATTGTGGCGGTGTTATGATCTCGGGTCTGGGGAGAAGCGTGCACTGAGTGGGGCGTGTGCATGGTGGGGCGTGCTTACGCGATATTTGACACGGCCATCGGCCGCTGCGGCATCATCTGGAGCAGCACCGGCGTGGTTTCCGTGCAATTGCCGGAGGCGCGGGAGATCGACACCCGCCGCCGCATTTTCGCAATCCATCCCGAGGCGCGCGAGCAGCGCCCGTCCGAAAATGCAGAGCTTGCGATCGAGGGCATCAGAGGCCTGCTGCAAGGCAACGATCCCGATTTTTCCGAGGTCAGCCTCGACGCCGGCGGCGTGCCCGGCTTCAGCCGGCGCGTCTACGAGTACACCTGCACGATCCCGCGCGGAGAGACACGAACGTACCACGAGATCGCGAAAGCATTGGGTGCCTCCGGCGCCGCGCATTCGGTGGCGCAGGCGATCGCCAAAAATCCCTACATGCTGATCGTGCCCTGCCACCGGGTGCTGGAGGCCGGCAATTACACCGACCGGCTCTCGCCCTATGGCGGCGTGATCTCCAAGCGGCGGCTACTGGCGCTCGAGGGCGCCCATCCGATCGCCAGCAAGACGCTGTTCGAGGTGCTGCTGCCCGTTGCCCCGCCCCGCGCGCCTACCTAGATACGCGGCATGGACGCAACCACGCTGCTGACGACACGTTCGATGACCGTCTCCGAGTTTCGCTGCGATGCGGGGCCGGACGATACGCCGTTTGCGGAGTGCCGCGCCGGCCATTCCATCGCCTATGTCCGTTCGGGCAGTTTTGGCTGTCATTGCCGCGCCGGCTTCTTCGAATTGGTGGCGGGCTCGATGCTGGTCGGTGCCCCCGGCGAGGAATACACCTGCACGCATGAGCACGTGTCCGGCGACGTCTGCCTGTCCTTTTTCCTCGGTGAGGATCTGGTCGACGCCCTCGGCGGACGTCGCGAGGTCTGGCAGGTCGGCGCAACGCCGCCGCTGCCCGAGCTGATGGTGCTCGGCGAGCTCGCCCAGACGGCGGCAGATGGCAATAGCGATCTCGGCCTCGACGAAATCGGTCACATCCTGGCTGGTCGTTTTGTCGACGTCGCCTCGGGCAAGCCCCGCAAGCAGACACCGCCGACCACGCGCGACCGTCGGCGCGCGGTCGAAGCTGCGCTGTGGATCGACGACAATTCGCACGGCGAAGTCGACCTGGAACAAGCCGCGCGGCAGGTGGGCCTTAGCCCTTTCCATTTCCTGCGACTGTTCTCGAGCGTGCTCGGCGTCACCCCGCATCAATATCTGGTGCGCTCGCGGCTGCGGCACGCCGCGCGACTGCTCACGGATGAGGACATCGCGGTCACCGACATCGCCTATGACGTCGGCTTTGGCGATCTCTCCAACTTCGTTCGCACCTTCCACCGCGCCGCGGGCGTGTCGCCGACCAAGTTCCGCCAGGCCTCGAAGGGGGAACGCAACATTTTCGGGGAACGCCTCGTCCTCAACTGAGACAGGCCGGGCACATCGCAGGGTAACAGTCTGTTGACCAGACAGGCGCGAAGCACTGGCGCTCGCGGCACATCGCGCGCTACTACAACCGAAGAGCGAATCAGCGCCTTTCAGTGCGACGAGCCGGCAGATGGACAGTTCCTCAGATAACGTGATTGCGGCTACGCTGATCGCGCTTGCCGTAGGCCTCGCGTTCATCGCTGGCTGTGCCGTCTATTACGGCCGCCAAATCAGCTCGCCCAGGATTCCAATGCAATGGGGGCCCGATGGGCAGCCAACCTGGTTTGCACCGCGCCTCATTGGGCTCTGGTCCAGCTTCGCCGTCACGGCGGCGCTTTCCGTGTTCCTGCTCATCCTCGCCCTTCATGAACCGCAGAAGCTCACGGCGTTGATCGTCGCAACGGTCAGCGTGATCGGAACCAACATGTGGTTCCAGGTCTATCACCTGAAGCGGGTGATCCGGTGGCAGGCGGAGACGCTGGCGAGTTAGCCGGGCAGTCCCATGGCATGGATTCTCGCGATCGGCGTTTGCGCGTTCCTCTACTGGATCACGAGGCGAGCTCGCGAACATGCCGCCGAGCATGCCGCAACCGGTGTGCTGCGCTCGCCGCTGTACTGGTCGGCTGCGGCCCTCACGATGACGTTGCTGGGCCTCGTCCTCTACATGGCCCATCTCGGGCACGAGGGGCCGATTCCGTGGCCGTTCTGGCCGCTCGCGGGCATCCTGATCATCGCCATCCTGCTGCTGCGTCGCGCCTTGAAGTGGCGATACCCGGTCTAGTCCCGCCAACCGACCGTCCGCACCAAGCGCAAGATTTTCCAAGAGCGTCCGACCTCGCCTCGACTAGCTTCGGCTCCGGCGCGCGCCAGTTGCGGCGCGCTTCGCAAATGGAGACTGACATGTACGACCACATCGGACTTCGCGTTGCCGACCTCGACGCCGCCACGCGCTTCTACAGCGCTGTGCTGGCGCCACTCGGCCATGTCCTGTGCTCGAGCGGCGACGGCTATGCCGGCTTCGGCCCGAAGGGCGAGCCGGCGCTCTGGCTGCATCTCAACAAGGGGCGGAAGGCCGACGGCGTCCACATCGCCTTCCGCGCTGGGGATCATGACGCGGTGAAGGCATTCCACAGTGCGGGCCTGAAGAGCGGCGGTCGCGACAATGGCGGCGCCGGTCCGCGCAAGGATTACAGCCCGACCTATTATTCGGCGTTTTTGATCGATCCCGATGGCAACAATGTCGAGGCGGTTTGCAGCTAAGCATTTGCCGCTTGCTCCGTCATTGCGAGGAGCGCGACAAAATTGCGCAGCAATTTTGCGCAGGTGCGACGAAGCAATCCAGACTGTCTCCGTGGAGACATCGCTGGATTGCTTTGCTAGCGCTCGCAACGACGGATTTTTTGGCCAACACCTAACGTAATCAAGGACACCATTATGGCTTCCATCCACAATGACATTCCCCTCCCCGTCCCCGCGCGCGACGTCTGGGATGCGGTGCGCGATTTCGGCGCGCTGCATCAGCGGCTGGTGCCGGGCTTCGTCACCGCCTGCACGCGCGATGGCGATGCACGCATCGTCACCTTCGCCAACGGCTCGGTGGCGCGCGAGGTGCTGGTCGATTGCGACGATGCGCGCCAGCGTCTCGTCTACGCCATCAACAACGAGCGACTGATGCATTACAGCGCTTCGGTGCAGGTGATTGCCGACGGTGAGGCCCGGTGCCGCCTGGTCTGGACCATCGACATGTTGCCGAACGAGCTTGCGTCTTATGTGCAGGAGCAGACCGGCGAAGCCGTGATCGCCTTGCACCGGGCGTTTCCGCCTGCGGCGGCCTGATCATCCTATGTGAGCTTTCTCACAGAGCTCCGCCCTCGCCAGCCCTAACCAAGGCGACGTGCGTCCGGTTGGCTCCGCTCTCCCGGCGGAGCCACGCACGCGAGGAGCATGCCATGAGAGGTGCGGACAAGGTGATCTGCCAGGCGGCCACCGTGCTGCTGTTGTTTTCCGTCGCGAGCACGCCGGCAAAGGCGCAGTTCCTCGGCGGCGGCGGTGCCGCCGGCGAGGACATGATGACCCAGATGGCGCCGATGCTGGAGATGATGAAGGCGAAGATGGGCAAGCGCCGCTTCGCCATGCTGATGCAGACCATGGGCCCGATGATGAGTCGCATGATGGAGAACGGCGGCGGCGGCCTTGGTGGCCTGTCCGGCGGCAATCTCGGCGGCTTCGGTGCGCCGAACTATGGCGGCTACACCCCGATGGGCGGCGGCTACATGCCAGCTGGGATCGGCGGCGTGGGCGGCGGCGACATCATGGGCATGCTCGGCGGCTCCGGAGGCGGCGACATGATGGCGATGATCCCGCAGCTGATGCGGCTTGCCAATGTCGGCGGCGGTGGTGGCCATCGCCGCCACAAGCGCCGCTAGTCAGCCGCCGAAAGAGCCGGCCTGATCGCAGGTTTCGTCTCGCGCGGTCCCCAGCGGGTCAGCACCACGCTGGAGCAAGACAGCAGACCGAGCACAACCATCGAGCTTGCGGCGAGCCAGAAGAAGCTCTGCGCGGTGGCGTCGTGGGTCGACAGCCACCAGCCGATAGCTGCGATGTAGATCAGCCGCGCGGTCTGCGCCAGCACAGGCCCGATCACCTTGGCAGCGCCTTGCGAGGAAAAGTACATCGTCGAGGCAAGGCCGATGAAGGCGTAGAACGGCGCGACCGTCGACAGATATTGGTGGCTGGTCGCGCGCACCGTGGCGCTGTCGGTGAAGATGTTGACCCAGATATCGGGGAAGATCGCGACGAGGCACGCCGGCGCGCCGACCGCCATGAAGGCGCTCGCCCCTGCGATCCAGGCGATGCGCCGGGCGCGCGCGATGCGGCCGGCGCCAATGGCCATGCCGACCATCGGCACCGAGGCGATGCCGAACGAGAACGCGATCGAGGTCAGCAGGAATTCCAGCCGCGCGCCGATGCCGTAGCCGGCGAGGATCGCAGTGCCAAACTTCGCCAGCATGTGGGTGAAGATCGAGATCGTCAGCACCGATTGCAGCGGCGAGAAGCAGGCGATGGCTCCGACCTTCAGGATGTCGAAGAACATCGCCCATTGGATACGCAAGCCTCGCAGCTTCGGCACCACGCGCGCGCGGCCCGAAAACAGATACCAGCTCATGATGGCGATGTTCATGCAATAGGCGATCAGCGCGCCGGCCGCGACGCCGCGCATGCCGAATTGCGGCACCGGCCCGAGTCCGAGACCCAGCGTGCCGCCGAGCACGATCTGCCAGGCCGCCGAATTGAGAATCAGGAACGACGGCAGCTTCATGTTGCCGGTGCCACGCAGGACACCAGCCATGGTGTTGAGCAGCCAGGGTAGCACCGCGCCGCCGAAAAACACCTGAGTGTAGGCGATCGCATGCGTCAGCACATCGCCGCGGCCGCCGAGCATCTCCAGCACCGTTGGCCCGTAAATCAGCATGCCAAACATAAAGACGAGGCCGAAGGTGATACCGATCAGGAGTGCATGCGCGGCGAGCGTGCCGGCGCGCTCGCGATCGCCTGCGCCGAGCGCACGCGCGATCGCGGAGGCCACCGCACCGCCCATGGCGCCGCCGGACATCGTCATGGTCAGGATCACTGTCGGAAACACCAGCGCCATCGCGGCCAGCGCCTCGACGCCGAGCCGGCCGATATAGGAGGTCTCGGCGATTACCGTGCAGGTGCCCGCCGTCAGCGCGAGGACGTTGGGCCAGGCGAGGGAGAGCAGCGTGCGCAGGATCGGGCCGTCGGTCAGCGCGCTCCTGACGGGGCGCGGGGGCGGCGGCAACGGACGCTCTTGTTCATCGACCGGAATTTCGGCGATGTCGGACATGTCCTCTCCGGGGCACGAGCGCCATTCGCGGCGCGGCAATCACTTGGTGTACCAAACAATTCTTCGCGCGGAAGGCGCGGCAAGAGGCTTGTTAGCACGCCGCGTCGCGATTTCTCCTGCGCTGGCTGCAGGCGTGCCCTGCGGCAGCGGATCTCAACGAGTGGAATTACCCGATCGTCCAGACCAGCGGCGGGCGGCCGCCCTTGGCGGTGCGCATGCGCACGCCAATATGCCGGCCACATCCCGCGGCCAGCCCTTCGAACAGCCCTTCCAGCACGCTAGCGCAGGCCGGATGATGGTCGGCGACGTCATCCATCAGCTTCCAGCTCTGCTGGCGTAGTTCGAACGTGCCCTCCGATTGCACCGTCTCGACAGCATCATCCTGGGCGGCGAACAGCGCGCCGAGGAACGCTGCGAATTCGGCCGCGCCGCCGCGGCTCATCGCAAGTGCGGCTGCGACCTCGTCGAAATATTGCATGCCGATCAGCTTGCCGGTGAGGCGCAGGAGATAGCCGGCGTCTTCCGGACCGAACAGCTGCACCATGACGGGCGCGGCGGTGCGGACATATTCCATCGCGTAGTTGCGATAGGCTTTTTCGAGCCGCTGCTTCGGCCAGCTCGCGACCGGCAGCGCCGGCGCGGTCTTCGCGTCGAACAGCGGCGCCTCGAGGTGACGCGCGAACACCAAACGCTGATCGAGCTCGAGCGGGTGTTCGTATTGGTGGTAGTAGCCTTCGAGGCCATCCTGGCCGTCGACGCTCTGCTTGGTGCAGACGAAACCCAGGCGCAGATCGCCGAGGGCGACGCCGTTGTTGGCGTGCCAGCCGCGCAGCATTGCGCAGCTGACCTCGCCGGGCACCCCGCAGATCGCGGTGCCCTTCCAGATCCAGCGCGGCGGCGGATAGCGAATCCAGGCCTTGGTGTCGCTCTCATACATGTATTCGACGTGCACGCCGCCGATCCAGTTGGAGAGATAGTGATACTGCGCAGCGGCCACCGCCGGCGGCAGATGATCGAGGCCGAGCTTTTCGAGCCCCAGCAGGAAGCGCTCCTGCTGCTGGCGGCGGAACACGCGGAAGACGAACTCGGCGGCATCCGCGGTGCCACGCCGCGTGACGACGGTGAGGATGAGACCGGTGAAATAGGCGTGATAGAGATCGGCGACCGCGCGCCAGCGCTTCCATTGGGCTTCCTGCGCGAGATCCGATGCGGCGGTCATGTTCGCTCCCGATCGTTATTTTGATCGAGTGTGTCACTGCGCCCGGTGACAGGCAACCTGACGCAGATGCAGACCGCCCTGCACGACGGCCCGTCAATTCCGCATCACGAATTTTGCCAAGCCTTAGTTAGGTGAAGCCTTAATTATGTGAAGACTTAATTATGTGAAGCCTTGGCCGCGCGCTCGCGCTCGACGCGTTCGGTGACGTCGCGCGCCATCGCCACCGATCCCTGCACCGCGCCAGCGGCATCACGCACCAGCGCGAAGGTCATCTCGATGTAGAGCTTGCGCCCGCTCTTGTGCAGCGCGCGCGTCAGTGTCGGCCGACCCGCAAGCTTCATCGTACCGCTGGCGAGCGCGGCCTCGAAGCCCTTCCAGTGCGCGGGCCGCAGATGCTCGGGAATGATCAGGTCGAGATTCTGGCCGAGCGCTTCATCGGCGGCGAAACCGAACAGCGCGGTCGACGCACGATTCCAGCGCATGATCGTGCCGGAGCGATCGGAATAGATCAGCGCGTCCGCGACGTCTTCGATGATGTGGGCGTCGAGTGCGTCGGTCATCTCGTCACCTCGCCGGAATGTAGCCCGGATGGAGCGCAGCGCAATCCGGGATGGGTGCCACAAGCGAGAGAACTCCCGGATTACGCTTGCGCTCCATCCGGGCTACATGATCGGGCTACACCCGAAAATGCTTCGATAGTTTGAGGCCCTGGGCCTGGTAGTTGGAGCCGATGCGCTGGCCGTACATCGCGTCGGGACGCGCGAGCATCTTCTCGTAGACGAGGCGGCCGACGATCTGGCCGTGCTCGAGGATGAACGGCACCTCGCGCGAGCGTACCTCCAGCACGGCGCGCGCGCCTTGCCCGCCGGCGCCGGCATAGCCGAAGCCGGGATCGAAGAATCCGGCATAGTGCACGCGGAATTCACCGACCAGGGGATCGAACGGCACCATCTCTGCGGCATAGTCGGGCGGCACCTGCACCGCCTCTTTCGAGGCGAGGATGTAGAACTCGCCGGGATCGAGGATCAGGCTGCCGTCGGGGCGGGCAGAGATGGGCTCCCAGAAATCCTCCACCGCATAGCCGGAGCGACGATCGACGTCGACGACGCCGGTGTGGCGCTTGGCGCGATAGCCGACGAAGCCGTTCGCTTTCTCGCCGGAGAGATCGACGGAGACGGCGACGCCACCGGACAGGTCGGCATCGTCGATATCGACGAGGCGCTCGGCGGCATGCAAGCCATCGAGTTCGTCGGCATTGAGGATGGCATCACCGGTGCGGAAGCGCACCTGCGACAGGCGCGAGCCTTCGCGCACCAGCACCGGGAACGTCTTCGGGCTGATCTCGGCATAGAGCGGGCCGTGATAGCCGGCGCCGATCATGTCGAAGCGGCGGGTGCCGTCGGCGATCACGCGGGTGAAGACGTCGAGACGGCCGGTCGAGCTCTTGGGGTTCGCGGCCGCGACGATCTCCGGCGGCAGCGCGAGGCTTTCCAGCAGCGGCACGATGTAGACGCAGTTGGTCTCCAGCACCGCGCCGTCGGCGAGGCTGAACTCATGCAGCTTCAACTCGTCGATGCGCTCGGCAACCGTGGCACCCGGGCCCGGCAGGAAGCTGGCACGGACGCGATAGGCGATGTCGCCGAGGCGCAGATCGAGGCTCGCCGGCTGGATCTGGCTTTCGACGAAGTCGTATTCAGGCAGGATGAGGCCCGCCTCCGCCATCGCCGCGATCATGCGGTCGGGCAGGATACCATTGGCGTCGGCAGCGACCGTGAAACTCAACCGGGGGTCCTCATCAGGGGTCAAACGCATCCCGACATGCGGGAAATACGAGCCTTTTACGGCTATCCGATGGACGCCTTGACGGAAAGGCCATTGCGGAATATGAGCATCACTTATCCCGTGGTGATTTGAGCCGGCCGGCTTGCAGCCACGTTAAATAAGTCGCTAAACAGGCCGGGGACCTCTGTGATCCCGGCCCGTGGAGATATCCAGGCCGGTTTTTTTGTGACCGTTTTCGACGAGACGGTCATGTCGGAGGTACCTATGTCGAAGTCGACCGCCAACTACCGCCCCGAAACCCGCCTGGTCCATTCCGGCACCCTGCGCTCGCAATATGGCGAGACGTCGGAGGCGCTGTTCCTGACCCAAGGCTACGTCTACAACAGCGCCGAGGAATGCGAGGCGCGGTTCAAGGGCGAGGACCCCGGCTTCATCTATTCGCGCTACTCCAACCCCACCATCGCGATGTTCGAGCGCCGCATGATCGAACTCGAGGGCGCAGAAGCCGCCCGCTCGGCGGCAACAGGCATGGCGGCGGTGACGACCGCGATCCTGGCGCCGCTCAAGGCCGGCGATCACGTGGTGGCGTCGCGGGCGCTGTTCGGCTCGTGCCTCTACGTCGTTCAGGATCTGCTGCCGCGCTACGGCATCGAGACCACGCTGGTCGACGGGCTCGATCTCGACCAGTGGCAGCGGGCCTTGCGGCCGAACACCAAGACGTTCTTCCTGGAGAGCCCGACCAACCCGACGCTCGATGTGCTCGACATTCCCGGCATCGCCGAGATCGCGCACAAGGGCGGCGCGCGGCTCGTCGTCGACAACGTGTTCGCAACGCCGATCTGGCAGAGCCCGCTCGCGTTAGGGGCCGACGTCGTGGTCTATTCCGCGACCAAGCACATCGACGGCCAGGGCCGGTGTCTCGGCGGCATCATCCTGTCCTCGGAAGCCTTCATCGCCGAGCACATCCACAATTTCATGCGCCAGACCGGTCCTTCGATCTCCCCGTTCAACGCCTGGGTCCTGCTCAAAGGCCTGGAGACGCTGGGCGTGCGCGTGCGCGCGCAGACCGATACCGCCGCGCGTATCGCCGAGGTGCTGGCGTGCCATCCGAAGGTCTCGCGGCTGGTCTATCCCGGCCGCGCCGATCATCCGCAGGCAGCTCTGGTGAAGAAGCAGATGCGCGGCGGCTCGACCCTGGTCGGCTTCGAGGTCAAGGGCGGCAAGCAGGCGGCGTTCCGCGTGCTCAACGAATTGAAGCTGGCGAAGATCTCGAACAATCTCGGCGACGCCAAGAGCCTCGTCACGCATCCGGCCACCACGACGCACCAGCGGCTGAAGCCGGAAGACCGCGCCGCGCTCGGCATCAGCGAGGGGTTCATTCGCTTCTCGACAGGGCTCGAGCACGCCGATGACCTGATCGAGGATCTGACCGCGGCGCTGGAGAAGGCGTGAGGCGATTGAGGTCTCGTAGGGTGGGCAAAGCGAAGCGTGCCCACCATTTGCGATCTCGATGCCGATGGATGGTGGGCACGGCGCTTTGCGCCTTTGCCCACCCTACGGCACTGCCCGAGTGGAGAGATCACCCCACCCCGCTCGCGCTTCGCGCGATCGACCCTCCCCCTCCAGGGGGGTAAGCAGTAAGCACTACATCGGCCGATACGTCCTCACATCGGCCGGCACATTCACACCCAGTTTGATCTGGCCGACCGAGCGGATGATGTCGTCGCCGAGCAGCTGGGCGAAGCAGGCATAGCCCCAGTCGTTCATGTGCAGGCCGTCGGCGATGACGAAGCTCTCGACCGGGATTGACTGCGTCTCGTGCCAGTCGCGCATCACCTCGAAGCGCGGGAAGATGCCGACGTGACGGAGCTCGGCGACCTTGCCGAGCAGCTTCACCATCTTGCCGGCGCTCTCTCCGCGCTGGTTGACGGCCGGCGAATATTGCGGATCGACCAGCACGATGTCGGCGCCGCCCGCAGCCTGGATGCGGCCGATGCCGTCCTCGACCAGTTTTGCCGTCTCGCCGGGATCGAGGTTGCGTAGCACAGCGTTGGTGCCGACCTGCCAGATCACGAGATCCGGATGTACGTCGATCACCTGCGTCTGAAGGCGCTTCATCATCTCCGGCGCATCTTCGCCGCCGACGCCGGCATTGACGACGGTGATGTCGGCGGTCGGATAATGCTTGCGCAGCTGTGCAGCGAGACGGTTCGGATAGTTGAACTCCGGCGAGCTCGCACCGAATCCCGCGGTCGACGACGAGCCGAACGCGACAATGACGACGGGCTGGCCGGCGACGAGCTTGCTTGCGACATGCGGTAGCGAGCCCATCGCCTTCGCGCCGCCCTTCGACGGCAGGCAGGGCACGCGGCTGAAGATGTCGCCGGCGGACTTTGCGACCTCCTTCACCTTGTCGATGGCGCGCGCCGTGATGCCGCGATGTTCGGGGGACGTCGCGGCGACGGTGGTTTGGGGCCGCGGTGCGGAGGCGGGATCAGCCGGTTGCGCGGGCGTCGCCTGTGCGGCTTGCGTCTGCGCGCGAGACGGCGAAGCGGGCGCCAGCAACAGCAGCGCCGCCGCCGCGGGCGCAGCCAGCCATGGTTTCAAACAAAAAGGGCGGAGAGAACTCATTAACGCTAGACCTCAATTTTGCTGCTGGGCCGGCTCCAGATGGGCTGCGTCGATCACGAACTGTGCCAACGCCCGGCCAAGGCAATCATGGACCTGTTTCGCCAGCTCAGTGCCGCGGGACGGATTGAACAGGTCGAACTGGCCCTGATCATTCCATTGCCGCATGATCGCGAAACGGTCGAACAGCGGGATGTCATGCTCCTGCGCCACCACCCGCAGATTGTCGAGGTATGGCGGCACCGAGATCATGGTTTCGGTACGCGGGCTGTACTGCAAATTCATCAAGACGACGTCGGCCCCTGCCTTTTGCAACGCAATAACCCCTTCGGTCACTGCGCCGCGAAAATCGTCGGGATCGATGGCTCGGATAGCATCCACGGTCCCGGTCTGCCAGATGACCAAAGTAGGCGTTTTTGCTTCCATCAGCTTAACGAAGGTGGCTGCGGTCTCCTCTGCCGTTTTCTTGCTCTGTATTTCTACGGAGACGTGCACCGCCTCCGAGGGTGGCAGCTTGTCCTTGAGGATCGCCTCCATGCGCGCCGGATATGAGCTGCTCTCCGAGGATGGAATCGTGGTCGAGCGGCTGCCGATGACCAGAATATCGAGCGGCTTGCCGGCCTTGACGGCGTCCGCGACCTTGGGAAGCTGGCTTTCGCTGGTGAGCAGATAGGACGGCAATTCGCACGCGGGGGGCCCGGCCGGGGCAGCAGGCGCAGCATCGCCCGCGCGCGCCGTGGGCGCGGCGAGGCCACCGCATAGCAGGATCAGGCTCAGGAGAACCTTCGCCTTCATCAGCCCCCTCCCGCCAGATCGGCGTTGCCGACGGCGTTTTTGGTTTTCGCACCGCTCTTGTCAGCTACGCGCTTGTACCACGAAATTACCCAGGCCACCCCCCACATGATCAGGATTCCAGAGAGGCTAATCAACGCATGCATGGCTGCGCCGCCGGAGACTTCAGCCAGGATGAAATGGCCGGCGAAGGCCAGGAAGACGCCGAGACAGAAGATCTCGAGGGAGTGCTGGCCGCATAGGATCAGCGGCCGCAGCCAGCGCGATTTCAGGCCCGGCCAGTCCCGCGGCAGGAAACGCACGGTGAGCGCGGCCAGCGCCAGGAAGTGCGTGAAACGCAGCACGTCGAGATCGGTCTTGTCGATCGGATACATCCATTGCTCGATGCGCTTCGGCATCAGGTGGCCGAGTTGCGGCACATACCAGGTCAGCGTCACATAGAACGCAGCCGCGAGATAGGCGATCGATATCCACATCGTCACAGGTGACGCCAGGATGCGCGACATGCGCCGCGCGCCGCCGAGCGCACACCACGCACCGAAGACGAAGAGCAATTGCCAGGCCAGGGGATTGAACGCCCAGAAGCCGTTCGGGTAGGCGGAGAAGTAGAGGTCGTACTCCCAGGTCACCGCGTAGAGCACCACCGAGAGGCCGAGCGTCACGTCGGGACGCCATTTCATCGACCACAGGATCAGCGGCAGCGCCAGCATCAGCACGATGTAGAGCGGCAGCACGTCCATGTTGACGGGACGGAAGCGCAGCAGCAGCGCCTGCACGATGGTGACGTCGGGCTGCTTGAGGAAATCCATGATGCCCATCTCTTCGGTGTAGAGCGGGTTCTCGAAGCTGGTCGCCACATAGGAGATCTCGGCGAGGAAGATCGTGAACAGGAAGACGTGGGCGACGTAGATCTGCCAGACGCGCCGCAGGATGCGCGCGGTGGCGATGACGACGCCGCTTTCCAGCATCGCACGGCCGTAGACGAAGGCGGCGGTGTAGCCGGAGATGAAGATGAAGATCTCGGTGGCATCGCTGAAGCCGTAATTGCGGATGGTGAACCAGGTCAGCAGGCTGGTTGGCAGGTGGTCGATGAAGATCAGCCACAGCGCCAACCCGCGGAACAGATCGAGCCGGAGCTCACGCTCGCCGATGGCCGGCAGTGTGATGGCCGGCGCAGCCGCTCGCGGCCTTACGCCCGCGTTCCCCGCGATCGTCGATCCCGTCACTTGGTCGGCAATGGTCATCGGGGCCAGAAACCCTCATCTCACTCGCGACGCATCAAGGAGTGTACAGGTCCGGCCGTTGTCTCGCAAAGCGCACCGGATCACATTGGGCGTACTTCCGATCCAATTCGGGCGGGACGATGTCACGAAAGCCGCCCAGCGCGGCGTTTGGTTCCCGGCCCGCTTTTCGTTATGATGGCCGCCATGTATCGCGCCGTGACCCGCCAGATCGAAGTGACCGTCGAGCCGAACTTTGTTCCGGAGCAGTCGTCGGCCGATCGCTCCCGCTATTTCTGGTCCTACACCATCGTCATCACCAATTCGGGCGACGAGACCGTGCAGTTGAAGACGCGGCACTGGATCATCACCGACGCCACCGGCCGCCAACAGGAGGTGAAGGGCGAGGGCGTCGTCGGCGAGCAGCCGATCCTGGCCCCCGGCGAGCGTTTCGAATACACCTCGGGCGTGCCGCTCACGACCGCTTCCGGCTTCATGACCGGCCGCTACCAGATGGTCAACGAAAGCGGCGAACGTTTCGAGATCGACGTGCCGACGTTCTCGCTCGACAGCCCCGATAACAAGCGGGTGTTGAATTAGGGCAGGCGGGCCGCCATAGGGTGGGCAAAGGCGCAACGCGCCGTGCCCACCATTTCAATCGCGGTGCGAGGATGGTGGGCACGCTGCGCTTTGCCCACCCTACGATGTCTGCGTATATGGCATGCTGCTTCCACATCGTCATTGCGAGCGCAGCGAAGCAATGCAGAATCCCTCTGCGGAAAGACCCTGGATTGCTTCGCTGCGCTCGCAATGACGGACGATAGGCTTACGCGTTCTCCACGCCCGCCTCATCCGGCGTAAACTGATAGACCGAGCTGCAGAACTCACAGGTCACGACGACCTTGTCGTCCTTGACCATCGCGGCGCGATCGTCGGACGAGAAGCTCTTGAGCATGGAGGCGACCGCATCGCGCGAGCAGGAGCATTGCGCCCTCAGCGACAGCGGAGTGAACACGCGCACGCCGCGCTCGTGAAACAGGCGGAAAAGCAGCCGCTCGCCGGAGAGCTCGGGATCGATCAGCTCGACGTCCTCGACGGTCTCGATCAGCGAACGCGCCTCGACCCAGGCGTCGTCCTCGGTGATGCTGTGCACCTCGGTGCCTTCGGGCGCATCGCCAGGATGCAGATCGGCCTGCCGCGCGCGCTCGGGCGCTTTCGGCAGAAACTGCATCAGCATGCCGCCGGCGCGCCAGCGATGCTTGCCGCCGTCGCTCGAGCGCCATTCCTCGCCGACCGCAAGGCGCACGCGGGTCGGGATCTGCTCGGAGCGCAGGAAATATTCGTGGGCGGCCTCTTCCAGACCGCCGCCGTCGAGCGCGACCAGGCCTTGGTAACGGCTCATGTCGGGGCCCTGGTCGATGGTCATGGCGAGATGGCCGCGGCCGAGCAGCGCGCCGGAATGCATGCCCGAATCCTTGGCATCGCCGAGACGCGCGGCATCGTAACGGGCGTAGGCACGCAGGCGATCCGGCGCCATGTAGTCGACGACCAGGAACGACACCGGACCGTCGGTCTGGGCCTGAAGGATGAAGCGGCCCTCGAATTTCAGCGCCGAGCCGAGCAGCGTCGACAGCACGATGGCCTCGCCGAGCAGCTTGCCGACGGGGGCGGGATAATCGTGCTTGGTGAGGATCTCATCGAGTGCCGGACCGAGCCGCACCAGGCGGCCGCGCACGTCGAGCGCGTCGACCTCGTAGGGCAGCACGGCGTCATCGATCGGAACCGCTGATGGTGCGCGAACCGGGCCTTCAGGCCCGGTTTTCATGTCAGGGGATTGGGAAACCATGGGCGTTATCTGGTGTCGGAGAGCGGGAATGGAAGGGGGCGTGAGCCGGCGTGTTCCGGATGCTGATTTGATCACATACGATACAACAAACTCAGTGTCGTCCTGGCGAAAGCCAGGACCCATTGCCCCAGGGAGAAGTTGTGGCGCGAGCTGGCAATGACCAATCGTCGCCAAACCAAAGCCGGTGGTAATGGGTCCTGGCCTTCGCCAGGACGACGATCCGATTTTATGCGACTACGCCGCCCTACTTCACCGCGTCAAAGCACCAGGCCAGAATGCCCTTTTGCGCGTGCAGGCGATTTTCGGCCTCGTCGAACACGACCGATTGCGGGCCGTCGATCACCTCATCGGTGACCTCTTCGCCGCGATGGGCCGGCAGGCAATGCATGAACAGCGCGTCGGGCTTGGCCAGCGACATCAGCTTGGAATTGACCTGGTAGGGCTTGAGCACGTTGTGGCGATGTTCACCTTCCTTGTCGCCCATCGACACCCAGGTGTCGGTGACGACGCAATCGGCGCCCTTCACGGCGGCCTCGGGATCCGTACCGAGCACGATCGGCGCATTCGTCGCCTTGATCCAGTCGCGCATCACCTTCTTCGGTGCGAGCTCCGGGGGCGTTGCGACGTTGAGCTGGAACTTGAAGCGCTCGGCGGCGTGGGCCCACGACGCCAGCACGTTGTTGTCGTCGCCGGTCCAGGCCACCGTCTTGCCTTCGATCGGGCCGCGATGTTCCTCGTAGGTCATGAGGTCGGCCATCACCTGGCAAGGGTGCGAACGGCGCGTCAGGCCGTTGATGACGGGCACGGTCGCATGGGCCGCAAGCTCCAGCAGCGCCTCGTGATTGAGGATGCGGATCATGATGGCGTCGACATAGCGCGACAGCACGCGTGCGGTGTCGGCGATGGTCTCGCCGCGACCAAGCTGCATCTCGGCACCGGTGAGCATGATGGGCTCGCCACCGAGCTGGCGCATGGCGACGTCGAACGACACCCGTGTCCGCGTCGAGGGGCGCTCGAAGATCATCGCCAGCGTCTTGCCTTCGAGCGGCCTGACCGGCTGCTGCGCCTTCTGCTTCGCCTTCATGGCGGAGGATGCGGCGAGCATGCGCTTGAGCTCCGACAGCGGGAGCTCGTTGATATCGAGGAAGTGCTTTGGCGACTTGCTCATCAGCTGGCCGTCCGCTTGCTCTGGCCGGCCGACAGCGCGGAGCAGGCACGCTCGAGCCGCTCGACACTGTCCTCGATCTCCGCTTCGGTGACGATCAGAGGCGGCAGGAAGCGCACGACATTGTCGCCGGCGCCGACGGTGAGCAGTTTTTCGTTGCGCAAGGCGGCAACGAGATCCCCCGAAGGCACGACAGCCTTGATGCCGATCAGGAGACCCTCGCCGCGAACTTCGCTGACGACATCGGGATGGCGATCGATCACGGAGGCGAGCTTCTGCTTGAGCAGCAGCGACATCTTCTGCACGTGGTCGAAGAAGCCGGGCTTGAGCATGACGTCGAGCACGGCGTTCGCAGCGGAGATCGCGAGCGGATTGCCGCCGAAGGTCGAGCCGTGCGAGCCGGGCCCCATGCCGGAAGCCGCCTCCGCGGTCGCCAGCACCGCGCCGATCGGGAAGCCGCCGCCGAGCGCCTTTGCCAGCGACATCGCGTCGGGTGTGACGCCGGTGCGCCTGTGGGCGAAGAGATCGCCGGTGCGGCCCATGCCGGTCTGCACCTCGTCGAACGCGAGCAGCAAGCCCTTCTCGTCGCAGAGCTGACGCAGCGCCTTGAGGAAAGCGGGCGTTGACGAACGCACGCCGCCCTCGCCCTGGATCGGCTCGATCAGGATGCCGGCGGTCTGCGGACCGATCGCCTTCTTCACGGCTTCGATGTCGCCATGCGGGACCTGGTCGAAGCCGTCCATCGGCGGACCGAAGCCCTCGAGATATTTTGCCGATCCCGTCGCAGCCAACGTCGCCAGCGTGCGGCCGTGGAAGGCGCCTTCGAAGGTGATGATCCGATAACGTTCCGGATGCCCCTTGGAGAAGTGATGATGGCGGACCAGCTTGATCACACCCTCCAGCGCTTCGGCGCCGGAATTGCAGAAGAACACGAAGTCGGCAAAGCTCTCATTGCAGAGACGGGCCGCGAGCTTCTCGCCATCGGGGCTCTGGAACAGGTTGGACATGTGCCAGAGCTTCGTTGCCTGCTCCTGCAGTGCCTTGACCAGCGCGGGATGGGCATGGCCGAGCGCATTCACCGCAACGCCCGACGTGAAGTCGAGGTAGCGATCGCCATTGGTCGCGATCAGCCAGCAGCCTTCGCCGCGCTCGAAACCAAGGTCGGTCCTGGCGAAAACGGGAAGCAGATGCGGCGCGGCGCTGTTGGTCATGACCATCACTTGGATGTTGCACTTGGATGTTGAGACCTGCCTGGCGTGCCTTACGCAGCGCACCATTGACCGGTCCGGAAAACGAAACGTGCCGCCTTTTAAGGGCGGCACGCGTCACTATCTTATGCCTGGCAAGACGGGTGTCAATGCCGCCCGAAAAGCCTCGCGAAACGCTGAATCCGTAGTCTTGCGGTGCCGATTTTGCGGGGTTTTCACCACGGAACATGTGGAAGCGAGTCGGCGGACTCTTGCGCGGGAGTCACGCCATATTGTAGCGTTTGGCCTGTCAGATACGACATCTCGTGCAGCGGTTCTGATCCCAAGAGTCCTTATGTACCGGCGTAAACGTTCGGGCGTCAGTCACGCGCCCGGCGAGCCTTAAGGGATTCTGGCGGCACGGGTTTTTCAAGGCTTAGGCATTCGTTGTGAGGCCCCAGGATGGCTGGCCGGCAGCGAGGGAAAGGGTGCAATGACGGTTTTGACCTGGTCCGACGATCGCGTCGAGCAGCTGAAAAAGCTCTGGGAGGCCGGACTTTCGGCCAGCCAGATCGCGGCCGAGCTCGGCAATGTGACCCGCAATGCCGTGATCGGCAAAGTGCACAGGCTCGGCCTGTCCGGCCGCGCCAAAAGTCCTTCCTCGGCCGCGCCCCGGCCGCGCAAGGCGCGTCCGGCGCAGCACATGATGCGAGTGACCCGCCCGATCTCGCGCGGCAACACCGCGCTCGCGCAGGCCTTCGAGGTCGAGGTGGAGGCCGAGCCGGTCACCTACGACAACGTGGTGCCGATGAGCCAGCGGCTGTCGCTGCTGGAGCTGAACGAGGCGACCTGCCACTGGCCGGTCGGCGATCCCTCGAGCCCGGATTTCTTCTTCTGCGGCGGCAAGGCGCTGTCCGGCCTGCCCTACTGCGCCCAGCACTCGCGCGTCGCCTATCAGCCGGCCGCGGATCGCCGGCGTGCACCGGCCAAGCCGAGCACGCGGTGAGAATTTTCTGAGATCAAGACGGCAGCCGTCACGCGATGACGGCTCCGCACATTCGGTGTCGTCCCGGACAAGCGCGCCTCAAGCGCGCGTAGATCCGGGACCCATAGCCACAGGGCGCAATTGTCGCGCGAAGTGGTCACTCCGAGTCTTCGCCAAACTACTCCCTGTGGCTATGGGTCCCGGATCTGCGCTTACGCTTGTCCGGGACGACACCTGAGTGCGTGACGACGACAGATCGCCAAAAGAGCTTACGTCTGCTCCGCCTTCGCAAAGCGATCATCCAGCGCGTACCCTGCGCCACGGACCGTGCGGATCGGGTCCTGCTCGCGGCCGAGATTGAGCAGCTTGCGCAGGCGGCCGATATGGACGTCGACGGTACGCTCGTCGATGTAGATGTCGCGACCCCAGACGCTGTCGAGCAGCTGCTCGCGTGAGAACACGCGGCCGGGATGCTCCAGGAAGAACTCCAGCAGGCGATATTCGGTCGGGCCGAGATCAATCGGCCGGCCCGAGCGCGCCACGCGGCGCTTGTCGCGGTCGAGCTCGATGTCGCCATAGGCGAGCACGGTGGCAAGCCGCTCCGGGCTTGCGCGCCGCAACAGACCCTTCACGCGCGCCAACAGCTCCGGCACCGAGAACGGCTTGACGATGTAGTCGTCGGCACCGGTCGCAAGACCCCGCACCCGCTCGCTCTCCTCGCCGCGCGCGGTGAGCATGATGATCGGAAGCTGCTTGGTCTCGGGACGGGTGCGCAGCCGCCGGCACAGCTCGATGCCGGACAGTCCCGGCAGCATCCAGTCGAGCACGATCAGATCGGGGATGTGTTCCTTGAGGCGGGTGTCGGCATCGTCGCCGCGCATCACCGTCTCCACGTCATAGCCGTCGCCTTCGAGGTTGTAACGAAGAAGCTCGGTGAGAGCTTCCTCGTCTTCAACCACCATAATGCGTGCGCCCATGTGGTCGTCGCTCCTTACGTAATCAGGTATTCGGGACCGTCGTGGCGAAGGTCGTCATGTCGCCCTTCGGCCGCTTGTCGGTGATCGCCTGCCCCTCGATCATGTAGAACACGGTCTCGGCGATGTTGGTGGCGTGGTCGCCGATCCGTTCGATGTTCTTGGCGCAGAACATCAGGTGGATGCAGAACGAGATATTGCGCGGATCCTCCATCATGTAGGTGAGGAGCTCGCGGAACAGCGAGGTGCAGATGGCGTCGACTTCCTCGTCGCCCTTCCAGACTGCCATCGCCGCCGGTAGGTCGTGCGCGGCATAGGCATCCAGCACCGACTTGACCTGCTGCTCCACGAGGTCGGTCATGTGCTCCAGGCCGCGGAACAGTTTCAGCGGATGGAAGTCCGTCTCCAGCGCTGCGACGCGCTTGCCCATGTTCTTGGCGAGGTCGCCGATACGCTCGAGATCGGTGGCGACGCGCATGGCGCCGACGATTTCGCGCAGATCCACCGCCATCGGCTGGCGGCGGGCGATGGTGAGCACGGCGCGCTCCTCGATGCGCTTCTGGAGCGCGTCGAGCTCGGCGTCGATGGTGACGACGCGCTGACCGAGCGCAACGTCGCGGCGGATCAGCGCGTCGACGGAGTCGACGATCATGCGCTCGGCAATGCCGCCCATCTCGGCGACCAGGCGAGTGAGCTCCTGGAGGTCGGTGTCGAAGGCCTTAGCGGTATGTTCAGTACCCATGTCCCGTCTCCTCAGCCGAACCGGCCGGTGATGTAGTCCTGCGTGCGCCGATCGCTCGGCGACGTGAAGATCTTGCTGGTGTCGTCGAACTCGATCAGCTCGCCGAGATACATGAAGGCGGTCTTGTCGGAGACGCGCGCCGCCTGCTGCATGTTATGGGTGACGATCGCGATCGTGTAGTTCTCGGACAGCTCCTGGATCAGCTCCTCGACCTTGGCGGTCGAGATCGGGTCGAGCGCCGAGCAGGGCTCGTCGAACAGGATCACCTCAGGACGCACCGCAACCGTGCGGGCGATGCAGAGGCGCTGCTGCTGGCCGCCGGAGAGCGACAGGCCGGAGGCGTTGAGCTTGTCCTTGACCTCGTTCCACAGCGCGCCGCCGCGCAGCGCCTTCTCGACGCGGTCGTCCATCTCGGACTTCGAGATCTTCTCGTAGAGGCGGATGCCGAACGCGATGTTCTCGTAGATCGTCATCGGGAACGGCGTCGGCTTCTGGAACACCATGCCGACGCGGGCGCGCAGCAGGTTGAGGTCCAGCCTGGGGTCGAGGATGTTGGTCTGATCCAACATCAACTGTCCCACGGCGCGCTGCCCCGGATAGAGGTCGTACATCCGGTTGAAAATGCGCAGCAGGGTCGACTTGCCGCAGCCCGACGGGCCGATGAACGCCGTGACGCGGTTGGTGCCAAGCGTCAGGTTGATGTTCTTCAGCGCGTGGTGCTCGCCGTAATAGAAGTTGAGGTTGCGCACCGTCACCTTGGCCGGCGCCTCCGGCAGCGGATGCGAGCCGGGCTGAACGGGCGTACTGACGGAAATAGACATATCGCTCATTTTGCGGTCCTCTCGGCGCTAAGGATGCGCGCGCCAATATTCAAGGCAAGTACGGTCAAAGTGATCAGCAGGGCACCGCTCCAGGCGAGCTGCTTCCAGTAGGCGTAAGGGCTCTGCACGAAATTGTTGATGGTCACCGGCAGGTTCGCCATCGTCTTGTTCAGGCCGAGGCTGAAGAACTGGTTCGAGAGCGCGGTGAACAGCAGCGGCGCGGTCTCGCCGGCGACGCGGGCGGTCGCCAGCATCACGCCAGTGATGAGGCCGGAGCGCGCAGCGCGATAGGCGATGCGCTTGATCACCAGCGAGCGCGGCAGACCGAGCGCGGAGGCCGCCTCGCGCAGCGCATTCGGCACCAGCAGCAGCATGTCCTCGGTCGTGCGCAGCACCACCGGGATGACGATCACGGCGAGCGCGAGCGCACCTGCGATCGCCGAGAAGCCGCGCATCGGCACCACGACCGCGCCGTAGATGAACAGGCCGATGATGATCGAGGGCGCCGAGAGCAGGATGTCGTTGATGAAGCGGATCACCGAGGTCAGCTTGTCGTTGCGGCCGTACTCGGCGAGATAGGTGCCGGCGAACATGCCGAGGGGCGCGCCGATGCCGACGCCAAGCACGGTCATGATCAGCGAGCCGACGATGGCGTTGAGCAGGCCGCCCTCGTTCGAGCCGGGCGGCGGGGTATTTTCGGTGAAGACCTGGAGGTTGAGCCCGGCCAGACCGTTGTAGAGCAGCGTCAGCAGGATCAGCGCGAGCCAGGTGACGCCGAAGGCGGCGGCAGCCAGGCAGAGCGCGCGGATGACGACATCCACGCGGCGGCGGCGTGCATAAATCGGGTTCATGTTACTTTCCCGCCTTCTTTTCGAGTCGCAGCAGCATCAGCCGCGCGGCCGCGAGCACGAAGAACGTGAGCACGAACAACAGCAGGCCGAGCAGGATCAGGCCGGACTGGTGCAACCCGTCGCTTTCGGCGAACTCCGATGCGATCGCCGCCGAGATCGTGGTGCCCGGTGCGAAGATCGACGAGGAGATACGGAACGAGTTGCCGATGATGAAGGTCACCGCCATGGTCTCGCCGAGCGCTCGGCCCAGCGCCAGCATGACGCCGCCGATCACGCCGACGCGGGTGTAGGGGATCACCACGCTGCGGACGACTTCCCAGGTGGTGCAGCCGACGCCGTAGGCGGCTTCCTTCAGCACCGGCGGCACCGTCTTGAACACGTCGACCGAGATCGAGGTGATGAAGGGCAGCACCATGATGGCGAGGATCAGCGCGGCGTTGAACAGGCTGAGATAGGACGGGGGACCTGCGAAGATCGCGCCCAGCACGGGAACGCCGTCGAAGATCTTGATCATGAAAGGCTGGAAGGTGTTGGCGAGGAACGGGCCCAACACGAAGAAGCCCCACATGCCGTAGATGATCGAGGGAATGCCGGCGAGCAGCTCGATGGCCATGCCGATCGGGCGGCGCGCCCATTGCGGACAGAGCTCAGTGAGGAAGATGGCGATGCCAAGACCGACCGGAATGGCGATCGCCATCGCGATGAACGAGGTCACCAGCGTGCCGTAGATCGGTCCGAGCGCGCCGAGCACGGGCGGATCGGCCGACGGCGCCCAGCGCTGCGTCCACAGGAACGACAGGCCGTATTCCTTCATCGCCGGGAAAGCACCGACGACCAGCGAGATGATGATGCCGCCGAGGATCAGCAGCACCGAGATCGCGGAAAGCCGCGTGATCCAGTAGAAGGTGACGTCGCCGAGCTTGAACGCGCTCAAAGCCTTGGCACGATCATACGGTCCGGCGTCGTCGATTACATCGCTCTGAACGGCCATCTCTGCCACGCCGATCCCCTGTACCCGTTTATGTATACGCTTGTTTTTGGCCCCGTGCCCCGGATGCGGCGCTCGCCCATCCGGGGCTTGGTTCTTGTGGGCTCGGCTCAGCGGCGCAGCACTTCAGGCTGCGCCGTGTCCGGGACGCGAGAGCGAGCGCTCAGCTCTTGATCTCGGCAGCCCAGGTCTTCTCCACCTGCTGGACGACGCTGTCGGGCATCGGGATGTAGTCGAGCTCCTCGGCCATCTTGCCGCCGTTCTTGAAGGCCCAGCGGAAGAACTTGATGGCTTCCTGCGAGGCCGCCTTGTCAGTGGCGGACTTGTGCATGAGGATGAAGGTCGCCGCCGTGATCGGCCAGGACTTGTCGCCGGGCTGGTCGGTCAGGATGACGTAGTAGCCGGGAGCCTTGGACCAGTCGGCGTTGGCGGCGGCCGCCTGGAAGGCCTCGACGGTCGGCTGCACGGGCTTGCCGGCCTTGTTGACGAGACCGGTGTAGGTCAGCTTGTTCTGCTTGGCATAGGCGTACTCGACATAGCCGATCGAGTTCTTGGTCTGGCTGATGTTGCCCGACACGCCTTCGTTGCCCTTGGCGCCGACGCCGACCGGCCACTCGACCGCGGTGCCCTCGCCGATCTTGCTCTTCCAGTCCGCGCTGGCCTTGGAGAGGTAGTTGGTGAAGTTGAAGGTGGTGCCCGAACCGTCCGAGCGGCGGACCACGGTGATGGCGTCCGACGGCAGCTTCACGTTCGGATTGAGCTTCTTGATCGCGGCATCGTCCCACTTGGTGATCTTGCCGAGATAGATATTGGCCAGCGTCTCGCCGTCGAACACCAGCTCGCCCGGCTTCACACCCTCGAGGTTGACCACGGGGACGATCGCGCCCATCACCATCGGCCACTGGACGAGGCCGTCCTTCTCGAGCTGCTCGGCCTTGAGCGGCGCGTCGCTGGCGCCGAAGGTCACGGTCTTGGCCTGGATCTGCTTGATGCCGCCGCCGGAACCGATCGACTGGTAGTTCAGGCCGTTGCCGGTCTCCTTCTTGTAGGCGTCAGCCCACTTCGAATAGATCGGGAACGGGAACGTCGCGCCGGCTCCCGTGATGTCGGCCGCAAAGGCCGCAGTCGTCGATGCGGCGACCAAGCCAGCAGCGACGATAGTTTTGAGGAAATTCATGCTGGTCTCCATACAGGGGAGCGAAGCGCCATCCGCGCCCGATCGCGCTCCCCGCGCCGCCCCCTTTAGGAGCGGTCGGCTGTGCTTTTACGAAGGTTTCGTGACAGCTGGATGACACCCTCAAGCGATTAAAATCGCTTGATTTTCAGGTGAGAGCCGGAGTCTTGGCCTGGGGAAAACAGGCCGTGAAAGTGGCACCCTGCCGGGGCACGCTTTCGATCAGAAGCCGGCCGCGATGACGGTTAAGAATATGTTTCACCAGCGATAATCCGAGTCCTGTCCCGCCCTGCGAGCGGCTGTCGCCGACGTCGACCCGGTAGAAGCGTTCAGTCAGCCGGGGCAGGTGCTCGGGCGCGATGCCGGGGCCGAAATCGCGAACCATGACCCGAATTTCCTGAGCTCCATCAGTGGCCGTGCTTGGGGTCAGCGACACGATGACGCGACCGCCCGAGGCGCCATATTTGAGCGCGTTCTCGATCAGGTTCTCGAACAGGCGGAGCAGCTCCTCGCGGTCGCCCGCGATCATCACCGGGGCATCCGGCAGATGAGTCTCGACATCGACCTGGCGTTCCCGCGCCAGCGGCTCGAGCCCGTCGGCGACCTGGAGGATGATCGGCAAGAGGTCGACCAGGGTGTCCGGCCGGACATGGGCCGATAGCTCGACCCGCGACAGCGACAGCAAATCGTCGATCAGGCGCGCCATGCGGGTGGCCTGGTTGTGCATGATGCCGAGGAAGCGCTCGCGCGCCTTTGGATCGTCCTTGGCCTGGCCCTGGAGCGTGTCGATGAAGCCCGACAGGGCGGCGAGCGGCGTGCGCAGCTCGTGGCTGGCATTGGCGACGAAATCGGCCCGCATCTCCTCGACGCGACGCAGCGGCGTCTGGTCGTGGAAGGTCATCAGCATGCATTTGTCGGCGCCGCCGAAGGTGGTCGGCACCGGCACCGGCGTGATCATGAGCTCCAGCCAGCGATCGACCGGAACGTGGTCGAGATAGGTCGCGCGCCGCGGTTCGGTGGTCGCGATCGCCTCGCGCAGCGCCGTGATGATCTCCGGCGAGCGCAGCGCGAACTGGGCGAGCTCGTTCCTGCGCAGCGCCGGCGCGAGCTGAGCGGCAGCGGCGTTGAGGTGGATGACGCGACCGGCGCGGTCGAGCAGCACCGCGGGATCGGGCATGCCGGCGACGACGGCGGCCACCGCCGCACTCTCGACCGGGTTGTTGATGCGCCTGACGTCGTCGCGCGATGCGGCGGCATCGTGCAGGCGCCAGGGGATCAGCGCCGCCGCCGCAATGCAGAGGAACACGATGGCGGCGGGCAGCGCCGACAGCTCGCCCAGCGAGACGAGCACCGACAGCGCCAGCGCCGCAGCGATCAGGATGATGGTCGAGTGCCGCAGCCGATCGGACCAGGGCTGGGTGTTGGGAGAAGATGGGGCGTCGATCGCCATCGGGGAGGGCTTCTCCTTGGGGCTTGCGCTGGTCAGGCGCCGCTGTCGCTGCGCTCTCTCACATAGGCGGCCTCACGCGCCGGGCCGGGGTCTAGCTTGAGCGCCGCCTGCTGCAGGCGCTTCGAACGTGCGCCGATTATAACTTCGCGAAGCGTCAGCAAGATTACAGATATGACAAAGGGGGACAGATAATAGAGGACGCGGAACAGCAGCATTCCGCCCAGAAGCTCCTCCCGGTCCATCTGCCAGAGGCCAACCAGCATGGCGGCGTCGAACACACCAAGACCTCCGGGCGAATGGCTGGCAAAGCCGAGCAGGGTCGCCGAGACGAAGATCACCGCGACCACGACGAAGCCGAGATTGGGCTCGTCCGGGACCAGCACGTACATGGCGAGCGCGCAGAAACCGAGATCGACGATGCCGATCGCGATCTGGAGCAGCGTCAGCGGCCCGCCCGGCAGCACCACGGTCCAGGGCCCGCGTCCCACCACCCGCGGCTGGGTCCAGACCCAGACCACATAGGCGACCAGCCCCACGATGATCATCATCGCCAGCGTCCGGTTCAGCCAGGCCGGCAGCTGGTCGATCGAGGCGGCGGCCTCCGGATGGTAGGCGATGCCAAGGCCGAGCACGGCGGCATTGCCGAGCCAGAAGGTCAGGCCGGCGAGGAAGCAGATCTTGGCGACGTCGATCGCGTTCAGCCCATAGGCCGAGTAGATGCGATAGCGCACCGCGCCGCCGGTGAAGACGCTGGCGCCGACATTGTGACCGATCGAATAGCTGGTGAAGGCGGCGAGCGCGTTAATCCGGTAGGGCACGTGGGCGTGGCCGATCGCGCGCGTGGCGAAAAGGTCGTAGAAGGTCAGGGTGAAATAGCCCGCAGCGACGAATAGGGCCGCCATAGCAATCTGGCTCGGCTCGGTGCTCTTGATCGCCTCGATCACCTCGTTGCGATCGATGCCGCGCAGCATGTGGTAGAGCACATAGCAAGCGATGCCGATGACCGCGATGCTGGTCACAACTCCAAGCTTATGCAGGATTTGCTTCTGGCGCAGAAACGACGTCGCCCTGCGTATGGCTTCCAGCATCTAGACCTCGAACAACGCTTCAGCGGCCAGGGTGGCCGGCAGACAGGCGGACGACACACAGGCACTCAACGAACCCTCGCCGCCGGCTCCGGCATCGCGCATGCACCCTGCCCCTCCACTAGCGCGTTTTCGGGCGAAGTGGAATTCGCCAATTCGAACAAAAACACGTGCCTTCAATATTTTAGGCAGGGTCGCGGGCTCCTGATGCACGGTTTGGCACTTTCGGCGGCAAGGCTTGACCCGAATCTCCTTCAATCCTGCGCAGACGCCATGAAGTTTTGATGATTTCGACGGCACAATGTTCCGTGACGGCTTAAGCCGACATCAATCTATGGGGCACGCCCGCCTGTTGAAAGAGGGATCATTGCAGCGGCGGGGTCACGGATTTCTGATGCGCCGAAAGGCCGCGGCGACGCGCACCCCAGTCCCCTCGCGCGAGGGTGCACGGCAACATCACAGGGCGGCCGGCGGCGCGGTCCGCGACACCACCCGGTCGCGCAGCCACGCGCCGATGGTGCAGCCGACGAGATAGCAGGCGAACATGATCAGGCCGAGGTCGAGCCAATAGCCGAAACGGCCAGGGACCACATGCGCGAACGAAGCTGCGACCAGACCGGCGGCAAGCGCGGCGAGCCACCGCGCGGTCACCTTGGAGGTGCCGTTGCCGCGCTGGACTACCGAGATCCAGCCCATGCAAAAGCCCAGCAACAGCGAGCCGATCAGCCAACCCATATGGAACGAGACGAGATAGGGCATCGTCACCTCACCAGAAATTCGATGCGGCGGTTCTGCGCCTTGCCCTCGTCCGTGTCGTTGCCGGCGAGGGGCTGCGTGCTGCCGTGGCCGACCGCAGTGAACCGGCTGGCGGGCAGGCCGGACTTGACCAGATAATCGATCACCGCCTGCGCGCGCTTCTCCGAGAGAGCCTGGTTGAAGGAGTCCTCGCCGTCGGCATCGGTATGCCCGGCGACCTCGATATTGATTGTGGGGCAGCGCAACGCCGTCTCGATCAGATGATCGAGAATGCCCGCGGAATCCGGATCGATGTCCGCGCGCTTGGCTGCAAAGCGGATCTTGCCCTTGGCGAGGAGGTCCGAGAACAGCTGCTGGCACACGGTGCCGTCGACGGGGCCGGCCGCGGGCTTCACCGTGATTTCCGGCTTGTATTGCCAGTTCTTCGGAAAGTCCTTGCCAAGGCCTGCGCGGATGTCGTTGGCGGCACCCTCGTAGAGCGCATCACCCGACAGCTTCACCTCGCGATCCGAGACCACGAGCGTGCCGGTAGACAGTCGCGACAGCGCGCCGAGCGCTGCGACCACGGCGGTGTTGAACGAGCCGGGTGCGCCGATGCTGGCCTTGAGATTGTCGACGACCTTCTCGTTGAAGAACTTTCGCGAGGCGCTGGTGGCGATCGCCGCGTGGACGGTGTTGTCCGGCACGTAGCCGGTCAGCGTCACCGTCGCGGCCACCGGATCCTTGTAGGCCTGGAAGATGTAGGGCGGCGCCTTGACGTCGTTGGCAGCAATCGAAAAGCCCTCGGGCAGGTTCTTCAATGCGGCGGCAATCGCCTCACGGCCGCCGAGCTCGCGCGCCATGCCCGACAGATTGACCTTGGTGTCCGTGATCGTAATCTTGCCGTCCTTGAGCTTGCTGATCTGGTCGAGCAGCAACATCGCGGCGACCTCGAACCGTGGCGGCGCACCGCGTGCCAGACCCATCTGATCGGCCACCTCGACACCGGCGACTTCCTTGCGCGCCGCCTCGATCAGCCGCGCCCGCATCGAGGGCAGCGGCGCGGAGCCCGACAGGGTCACCCGCACCACGTCACGTTCGGCGTTCCAGACGAAGGGCTTGGCCTCGGGAACAAGGCGGGTCCGGTCGTCGACCAGCCGCACCCCGGGGACGGTTTCGACGGCCGCCACGGCGTCGCGGCGCCCCTCCTCGGAGAAGGCGTCCGCGGCAAGACTGACATCGCGGCCATCGACCGCGATCCGGGTCTTGTCCAGGACGGTATCCTTAAGCGCCGCCGAGCTTCGGGCCGACAGATCCGCCTCGACCGGCAAGGTGTTATTCCAGGCCGCAAATCCCCACATGACGGCCAGGGGGATCAGCCCCGGCCACCATTTGCTGGCCCACCTGAAAAGCTTCTGCATTCGACGACCCGAACTCTGGAACCGGAGACAAAACAAACCCTTGGCGGGCTGTCAAACCGGAAATAGTGCCCTTCTGGAGGCCCTACGTGGACAACTGGAATAACTTTTTCTTCAAGGGTCCTTCCGTAAGTTGTGGGTGGAATGCCCGGGGGTCGGCCAGCCTGCAATGAAACAACTCCGCAACAACGTCATCCGCGCCGGGCTGGAAGCGCTCTATTTCAGCGGGGCGCACCACCTGTTGCGCCCATTGCTGTCCGGCGTCGGCGCCATTTTCATGCTGCATCACGTGCGGCCGGCCCGCGAGGCTGCGTTCCAGCCGAACCGGCATCTCGAAGTCACCCCGGATTTCCTGCGCGCGACGCTGTGCCATTTGCGATCGCGCGACATCGACATCGTCAGCATGGACGAGCTGCATGAGCGGCTGGCGCAGGGCCGGTTCGACCGGCGCTTCGCCGCCTTCACCCTCGACGACGGCTATCGCGACAATCTGGACTATGCGCTGCCGGTTCTGCGCGAATTTGACGCGCCTTTGGCCGTCTATGTCGCGAGCGATTTTGCCGAGGGCACCGGACGTCTGTGGTGGATCGCACTGGAAGCGGTGATCGCCAAGACCGAGCAGATCGACGTGAAAATCGGCCACTCCGCGCTGCGGCTCGATACGACGACGCCCGCTGCCAAGCGGGCGGCGTTCGAGCGCCTGCACGACTGGCTGCGTGCG
The DNA here is from genome assembly GCF_024199845.1 of Bradyrhizobium sp. CCGB12. Lineage (NCBI taxonomy): Bacteria > Pseudomonadati > Pseudomonadota > Alphaproteobacteria > Hyphomicrobiales > Nitrobacteraceae > Bradyrhizobium > Bradyrhizobium sp. CCGB12. The sequence continues at coordinate 6,667,054 of NZ_JANADO010000001.1, forward strand.
CTGCCGGGCGAGCACGACCTGAAGCGCGAGATCGAAGCCCTCTGCACGACTTACGGCGTCGACATGGAAGCGCTGTGCCGCAGCCTCTGCCTGTCCTGGGACGAGGTGAAGACACTGGCCGCCGATCCCCTGGTCACGATCGGCGCCCATTCCATCAGCCATTGCAATCTCGCCAAACAGGCCGAAGAGATCGCCACGCAGGAAATGGCGGCGAGCCGCGTCCGGATCGAGCAGGCGCTGGAACGCCCCGTGCTGCATTTCGCCTATCCCTATGGCGACCGTGAAGCGGCGGGCGATCGCGAATTCGCGCTCGCGGCGGCAGCCGGGTTCAAGACCGCAGTGACCACACGGCCCGGCATGCTGTTCGCCGAGAATGCCGGCCACATGACCGCGCTGCCGCGTGTCTCGCTCAACGGCAACTATCAGGACGCACGGATTCTGCCGGTCCTGACCTCGGGCGCGGCGACCGCGATGTGGAACGGTTTTCGCCGCATCGCGGCGGCCTGATCCCCAAGCTCCGCTGTGGTCCTCCACTATCGGCACAAACTCCGCAGTCGTCCTGGCGAAAGCCAGGACCCATTACCACCGCCTTCCATTTTGCGAAGCGCGCGGGCCACAGCTCATTTCAACGACCGCTTCCTGGGGTGATGGGGTGGACGGCCCCCTACGGCATCAGTGTGCCAGAATGAGGTTGTCACACACTCATTCACAGGAGCCGTCCGTGGGTCAGATTATCCGCATTGGAATGGATACGTCGAAGTATATTTTCCAGCTCCATGGCGTTGACGCCTCCGAGCAGGTCGTGTTGCGCAAGCGGCTCAGCCGCAAGGCGATGCTGGAGTTTTTTGCCAAGCTGCCGCCGACGGTGGTCGTGATCGAGGCTTGCGGGGCCGCCCACCACTTGGCACGCGAGCTCGGCCGGCTGGGACACACGTTCAAGCTGATTGCGCCGCAGCTGGTGAAGCCCTACGTGCCGCGCAACAAGAACGACGGGCGCGATGCGGAAGGGCTGTGCGAGGCGGCGAGCCGGCCGCGGATGCGGTATGTGGCGGTGAAGACGGCGGAGCAGCAGGCTGCACTGATGCTGCTGGGCGTCCGCGAGCAATTGGTCGCGCGTCGCACGCAACTCTCCAACACGATCCGCGGGCATGCGGCGGAGTTCGGTCTGATCGCGGCCAAGGGGCTGGACAAGCTCGCCGCGTTCCTGGCGGCGATCAGCCAGGACGAAGGCGTGCCGGCGCTGGCCCGCGAGCTGTTTGCGATGCTGGCTCGCCAATATGACCAGGTGCAGGTCGAGCTGAAGGCGGTCGAGGCCAAGCTGCTGGCCTGGCACCGGGCCGATGCCACGAGCCGGCGATTGGCGCAGATCCCGGGGATCGGTCCGGTCACGGCGGCGGCGCTGGTGATGAAGGCGCCCGACCCACACGCCTTCCGCTCGGGGCGGCTGTTCGCAGCCTGGCTCGGCCTGACGCCCAAGGACCATTCCACTGCGGGAAAGACCCGGCTCGGCAAGATCACCCGGGCAGGTGATGAGAGGCTACGTCAGCTGCTGGTGGTCGGGGCAACCTCGGTGGTGAAGATGGCCAAAACCCGAGATCGCGGGCCTCGCTGGCTGATCGAGCTGTTGAAGCGCAAGACGCCGAAGCTGGCCGCAGTGGCGCTGGCCAACAAGATGGCTCGCATCGCCTGGAAACTGATGACCACGGGGGAAAGCTACGATAGCGCGCGGATCGATGCCCAAATGGCCGTTGCCGCGTAGTTGAGAGATTCGGCCGGCCGGCGACTTAGTCCGCCGACCGAACCGGAGCTGCAGGAGCAGAGGAGATGGTGTGATCGGTCGACCCGAGACGCGAGCAAATCCGTGGGACCCATTGGCCGAGCAAGGTCGCAGCGGTGATTGGAACTCGTGTTGCGGAAACCATCTTGGCCAGCGGCTACAAAGCTGCATCAACAGGCCGCACATATGGATGCAAGCGATCCGATCAAACCTCACAAAGCTCTTGTGCCACGGGGGCCGTCCACATATGGGTCCTGGCTTTCGCCAGGACGACGGCAGAGATTGACTCCCCTCCCGGCCCCGCTCAAAACCAGCGGCAACCAAGGGAGGCACCATGTTCAACGATCTGTTCTCACTCAAAGGCCGCATCGCGGTCGTGACTGGCGGCTCGCGCGGCATCGGCAAGATGATCGCAGCCGGTTTCCTGGCGCAAGGCGCGGCAAAGGTCTACATCACCGCGCGCAAGGCCGGCCCGTGCGAGGCGACCGCCAAGGAACTCACCGCGCAATATGACGGCGACTGCATCGCACTACCGATCGACATCTCGACCGTCGAAGGCTGCGACAGGCTCGCCGGCGAAATCATCAAGCTGGAGCCGAAGCTCGACATCCTCGTCAACAATGCCGGCGCGGCCTGGGGCGCGGAGTTCGACGAATTCCCCGAGAGCGGCTGGGACAAGGTGATGGACCTCAACGTCAAGTCGCTGTTCTTCCTGACCAAGGCGCTGGCAAAGCCGCTGCGCGCGGCGGCAAGCGCAGAACGGCCGGCGAAGGTGATCAACATCGCCTCGGTCGACGGCATCTTCGTCAATCCGAGCGAGACCTATTCCTACGCCGCCAGCAAGGCCGCCGTGATCCATCTGACGCGGCGCATGGCGACGAAGCTGATCAAGGACAACATCAACGTCACCGCGATCGCGCCGGGCGCCTTCAAGTCCGACATGAACCGGGCCGCGCGCGACCACGCGGACGAGGTCGCAAAGCGCATCCCGGCGCGGCGGATCGGAACCGACGAGGACATGGCTGGCGTGGCGATCTATCTCGCCTCGCGCGCGGGCGATTACGTGGTCGGCAACACCATCGCCGTCGACGGCGGCGTGGTGTACGCGAATGCGGGGCTGGAGATTGCGGGGTAAGACCGCGGGGCGATAGGGCAGCCACGCGGAACACCAGCGTCGTCCCGGCGAAAGCCGGGACCCAGACCGCGGACTCTATCGACGGTGATCGGTATGAGTACCGAACAGCTTATCTTCGCCAAACTGCTCCCTGTGGTTATGGGTCCCGGCCTTCGCCGGGACGACAGGTGAGTATTTGGCGGGGGCGTCGCGTCTCGCGAGCAACCCCTACGACTCGATCTTCACATACTCGAAATCGCCGGGCTTGTTGTCGATGCCGACCTTCGGCGGCGAGATCCAAGAGGCGAACTTGCCGGTTTCGGTGACAGGCTGCATCAGGGAGGCGATGAAGTCGCCGTCGCTCGCGGACGGCAGCCATTCGTCCTTGCGCTTCGCCCAGGTGGCCTCGTCGATCAAAATGCCGTCGGGCGTGGCATGGATGTCCTTGAACTCGCCGATGTGGCGATGGAACGCGACATTAGGCAAGGTCAGCTTGTAGTCGTAGCCCGCAGTCGAGATCACCTTGTTCCAGCGCAGCATGCCCTTGACGCAATCCTGGCTGTAATCGTCGCGCAGACGCATGTTGAGCGCGGTCAGCGCGGGCTCGTCGACCAGCTTGATCTCGCCGTTGATGAACTTGAGCACCGGATAGGTGGCGTTCTTGAGTTGATGATCGTCCTCGATCTGGGTCTCGTGATAGCGGCCCTTGATGCCGGTGTTGAAGGCGTTGGCCGCGTTGGTCGAGACCTCCGAGCCGAAGAGATCAAGAGACAGCGTATAGTGCAGGTTCAGCTTCTTCTGGATGGTCGGCAGGTCGATCACCCCGAGCGCACGGACCTTGGCGATATCGGAGGGATCGGTGATGCCGGCTTCCTTCATCGCGTCGCAGGTCCGCTGCACGACGCGAGTGATGCCGGTCTCGCCGACGAACATGTGGTGCGCTTCTTCCGTCAGCATGAAGCGGCAGGTGCGCGACAAGGGATCGAAGCCCGACTGCGCGAGCGAGTGCAGCTGCATCTTGCCATCGCGGTCGGTGAAATAGGTGAACATGAAGAAGGACAGCCAGTCCGGCGTCGCCTCGTTGAACGCGCCCAGCATGCGCGGCGCATCGGCATCGCCCGAGCGGCGACGCAGGAGATCGTCGGCTTCCTCGCGGCCGTCGCGACCAAAGTACTTCTGGAGCAGGTAGACCATCGCCCAGAGATGACGGCCTTCCTCGACATTGACCTGGAACAGGTTGCGCATGTCGTAGAGCGAGGGCGCGGTCTTGCCGAGATGGCGCTGCTGCTCGACCGAGGCCGGCTCGGTGTCGCCCTGGATCACGATCAGGCGGCGCAGCATGGCGCGATACTCGCCCGGCACTTCCTGCCAGGCCGGCTCGCCATAATGCTCGCCGAACGGCACGACGCGGTTCTCTTCCTGCGGCGCCAGCAAAATGCCCCAGCGATAGTCGGGCATGCGGACATAGTCGAACTTGGCCCAGCCGCGCGGATCGACCGAGTAAGCGGTGCGCAAATAGACCAGCGACTCCTGGAAGCCCTCAGGGCCCATGTCGCTCCACCAGTCCATGTAGCCGGGATGCCAGCCCTCCAGCGCTTTGAGCACCTGGCGGTCCTCGGCGAGGTTCACGTTGTTCGGAATCTTGGTCGAGTAGTCGACGTTCATGATGTTCATATTCATTGGGAGCTCTCCCGCGTTGAACCTGATCGTTTCCTGCGAATGGCGAATGGCGAGTAGCGAATGGAAATCCCTATTCGCTATTCGCCACTCCCTACTCGCTACACCCGCGTCATATCGAATTTCGGCTTCTGCCCGCTGCCGTAGCGGCGCAGCGCGCCTTCCTCGCCGACCGCGTTCGGGCGCTGGAAGATCCAGTTCTGCCACGCCGTCAGGCGCGCGAAGATCTTCGACTCCATCGTCTCCGGGCCGACGAAGCGCAGGCTGGCTTCCATGCCGGTGAGGCTGTCGGGCGAGAAGCTGGCGCGCTCCTCGAGGAAGACCCGGACCTCGTCGTCCCAGTCGATGTCGTCGAGCGCGAAAGTGACGAGGCCGAGCTCTTCCGCCTGTTCGGCGTCGAGCGTCGTGCCCAGCGTCGCCTCCGCGCGCTCCACGTCCGATGGATCGGCCTGAAAGCGCGATTCCAGCCGCGTCAGGCCGTGGCTCATCGGATAGGAGCCGAAATTCATCGCGGACAGTTCGATCGACGGCGGCGGACGGTTGTCGCCCTGACGCGTGCCGATCAGCATGTAGGAGCGGTCGGCGGCGAACACGAGCTCGGCGAGCGTGCCGGCAAAGCACGAGCCGGGCTCGACCAGCGTCACCAGCGTGCGCGAGGTGACGTCGATGCGCTTGAGCACGCGCTTCCAGTAGTGGCGGATTTCGTTGACCAGCCAGTGCGCCTTGTTGGCTTCCAGGAAGGCGTCGCTGCCGAGCACATGGGCGCGGTCACCATGGCTCTTGAACACCAACATCGCGATCTCGAGCTCGTTGATGCGCAGGTGCAGGATGGCGTCATCGAGCTCGCGCGCAACCTGGAGCGGCCAGAACGCGGCGCCCTGCGCCATCATGCCGTCGATGTCGGCCGGCGGTGCCGCCTCCGGTGCCTTGATCGAGATGGTGGCGATGCGCGCCGTGCGATCGATGTCGACCGTGACGAAGCCGTAACGGATGCTGTTTTCGTCGATCATGCGCCTGAGTGGGCTCAGTGCAACGCCCTTGCCGCTGCCCTTGCGCGACGAGGCGGCCGCGAACTCCTTGGCGCGTTCGGCGATCTTGGCCTCCAGCTTCGAGTTCGGCGCGATCTCGTCGACGAGGCGCCACTGCACGGCGCGCTTGCCCTTCACGCCCTCCTCGATGGTGCAGAAGAAATCGGCGTGGTCGCGGCGCACCTTGCGCTTGTCGACGACGCGGGTCAGCCCGCCGGTGCCCGGCAGCACCGCGAGCAGCGGCACTTCGGGCAGTGCCACGGCGGACGAGCCGTCATCGGCGAGGATGATGTGGTCGGTCGCGAGCGCCAGCTCATAGCCGCCGCCGGCGGCGGAGCCGTTCACGACAGTGATGAAGCGCTGGCCGGAATTCTCCGAGGAGTCTTCCATGCCGTTGCGGGTCTCGTTGGTGAATTTGCAGAAATTGACCTTGTGAGCATGCGTCGAGCCCGCGAGCATGCGGATGTTGGCGCCGGCGCAGAACACGCGGTTCTTGGCAGAGCGCATCACCACGACCTTCACCTCCGGATGCTCGAAGCGCAGCCGCTGGACCACGTCGGCCAGTTCGATGTCGACGCCGAGATCGTAGGAGTTGAGCTTGAGAAGATAGCCCTCGAACAGGCCGCCGTTCTCGTCGACGTCCATGGTCAACGTCGCGACGTTGCCTTCGACCGCAAGCTTCCAGTGCTTGTAGCGGGACGGTTCGGTCTGGAAATCGATGAATGTCGCGCCGCCTGCGAGGCGCCGATCTTCCCCGGCCATGGGTCATCCCCTGAGCTTGGTTTTACATTGCCGCCGTAGCGTTAGATGCACAATAATGCATCTTTTTGAACGCGTCTAGTCCTTAACGGCCGTCACATGCACTTTGTTTCATGAGTACGTTTACGACCGCACGATAGCCCCGAGCCCGATCCAGTCAGCCTTGGAGAGCTCTGGACGGCCGAGCTTGGCTTGCAACAGCGCGATCAGGGCCGGGACAGGGAAGGTTTCGACGAAGCCGTCGCCGGCCGCAGCCGCCTTGCGCGAGTTCAGCGCCCGCAGTTCGCCGAGCGCATCCCCGAACAGGCGTACGGCCGAGCGCGGCCGCTGCATCCGCAGCCGCAAATTGGCATTGGCGATATGGATGCAGGCGCGCAGCAGAATGCGCTCGCGGCCACCTTGCGGTGCTGCGGCCCACACCGCCTCCAGCACCTCCTGCGCTTCCCAGAAAAAGCCGCGGTCGTTGAGCGTAAGTCCGTAGCGCAGCGCCGGATGGCGCGCCGGCACATAGCCGCGGAACGCCGAAGGCACCAGCGTCTTGGCCAGGTCCAGCGTCTGGTAATCGGCGTCCGCTGCACCGGGCTCGCCCGGCACATAGGCCCATTGCGGCCACGGCAGCGGCCCGCTCGCGTTCGAAGGCACACTCATTGAAGGTGCGCCTCCGCAACATCATGCGGCGCGTCCCTGAAGTCCCTGATCGTCGCGCAGGGCCGCTCTTGCAAATTGCTCAATAGCGTCAAGCGTCGCCCCCGGCGCTTCACGATGCGGGGAATGCCCCGCGCCTGAAATGACTTTAAAATCTACCGGACAATAACATTCTTCCTGCGCAATTTCGACCTGACGCAGTGTCCCATATTGATCATCCTCGCCCTGCACGACCAGGATGGGAACGCGGATATAGGCGAGGGATTCGGAGATGTCCCAGTCACGGAATTTCGGATCGAGCCAGGCGCCGTTCCAGCCGTAGAAGGCGTTGTCGACATCCTGGTGCCAGCGCGCGAGCTTTGCCTTGAGGTCGGTGGTCTCGAAGGCGGTCTTGATCGCTGCGATGGACTGGACCGAGACGTCCTCGACGATGAAATGCGGCGCAATCAGCACGAGGCCGCTTAGCCGATAATCCTGATGCGCGCCGGCATAAATCGTCGCGATCGAGGCGCCGTCGGAATGGCCGAGCAGGAGGCCGCGCTTGAAGCCAATGGCGTCGAGCAGGCTGGGCAGGACGTCCAGCGCCTCGCGCTGCATGTAGTCGAGCGGACGCGGCAACGTCACCCTGCTCGATTGGCCATAGCCCGCGCGCGAATAAACGAAGATGCCGGCGCCGGTCGCCTCTCGAAGCTTCTCCGGAAAATCGCCCCACTGCCCGACCGAACCGAGGCCTTCATGCAGCATGACGATAGTGGGCGCGTCCGGATTTAACGGCGCGAGCCATTTGTATTCGAGGCTGGCGTTGCCGATGCTGAGGAAGCCGGTGGGGGTGAGGTTGGTCATGCTGTCACTCTTCTTCGATCGCGCAGTTGGAACGAGATGCGTCCGCTGGCTCAGTCGTTCCCTCCCCCCTTGTGGGAGAGGGCTAGGGAGAGGGGTGCCACACGGAGACTCCCGGTGTGACGAAGAATATCTGGCGCGCGATAATACAGACCGTTTGCTGGGCTACCCCTCTCCCCCGCCCTCCCCCACAAGGGGGGAGGAGCGCACCGGAGCTTGCCGCCATGGCGTCAGTCATATGCCGTACAGTTGCGCTCAATTCGCCCCTTCGCGCAATTTGAACCGCTGGATCTTTCCCGTCGCGGTCTTCGGCAGCGAGTCCACCACGTCGATCCAGCGCGGATATTTCCAAGGGCCGATCTTCTGCTTGACGTGCTCCTTCAACATCTCCTGCAGGTCGCTTGTCTTGGCGCCGGGCCGCAGCACGACAAAGGCTTTTGGCTTCAGCAACCCTTCCGGATCCGCTTCGGGCACGACGGCAGCCTCCAGCACCGCCGGGTGCGTGATCAGCGCGCTCTCGACCTCGAAGGGCGAGACCCAGATGCCGGACACCTTGAACATGTCGTCGGCGCGGCCGCAGAACGTGTAGCGGCCCTCCCCGTCGCGAACGTATTTGTCGCCGGTCCGGGTCCACGGTCCCTCAAACGTGCGGCGGCTCTTGTGGCGCTGATTCCAGTAGCCCTCGCCGGCGGAGGGCGCATCGACCAGCAGCTCGCCGACCTCTCCGTCGGCGACGTCCTGGCCGACCTCGTTGACGAGCCGCACCGCATAGCCCGGCACCGGCTTGCCGGACGAGCCATACTTGATGTCGCCGGGCGCGTTCGACAGGAAGATGTGCAAGAGCTCGGTCGAGCCGACGCCATCGAGAATGTCGACGCCGAAGCGTGCCTTCCAGCTGTTGCCGACAGATTCCGGCAGCGCCTCGCCGGCGGAGGTGCAGATGCGCAGCGCCTTGCCACCGCGCTCGGCCTTCATCGTCTCGTCGTTGAGCATCGCCGCGAACAGCGTCGGCACGCCGTAGAAGATCGACGGGTTGAACCTGTTCATCAGGTCGAACATCCGCGCCGGCGTCGGACGCTCGCTGTTGAGGACCACGGTGGCGCCGACCGACATCGGGAAGGTCAGCGCGTTGCCGAGACCATAGGCGAAGAACAGTTTTGCCGCGGACAGGCAGACGTCGCTCTCGCGGATGCCGAGCACCTGCTTCGCATAAGTATCAGCCGTCGACTGCAAGTTCGAATGTAGATGGCGCACGCCCTTGGGCATGCCGGTCGAGCCCGACGAATAGAGCCAGAACGCCGGCTCATCGGGATGCGTCGCGGCGGTGGCGAACTGATCGCTCTCACCGGCAATCTCCTCAGTGAGCTGCTTGTGGCCATTCTGCTTGGCCCCGGACACCACGACATGCTCGAGATCGGGCATGCGGCCGACGACATCCTTGATGACGGGGTACAGCGCCTCGGACACGAACAGCACGCGCGCGCGGCAATCGGCGAGGATGTAGGCATACTGGTCGGCCGTCAGCAGCGTGTTGAGCGGCACCGGCACGATGCCGGCGCGGATCGCACCCAGGAAAACGATCGGGAAATCGACCGTATCCAGCATGATCATCGCCACGCGCTCCTCGCGGCGGACGCCGAGCCGGCGCAGCATGTTGGCGGCGCGCCGCGTCTCGCGCGCGAGCTCGCCATAGGTGAGCCGCGAGACGGTGTCGTCGAAGACGAGCTTGTTGGCGCGCCCCTCCTCGACGTTACGGTCGAGCAGCCAGGTCACCGCATTGTAGGATCCCTCGCTCACGGACGTCTCCCCGAATTTAGAATTATAATTCATAGAAAGACACTGCAGCGGCTTGCTGTCAATGCCATCAGGCACTATGTTTCATTAAAACGCGCCGCAGGACCTCCTTACTGGCATCCGCTAAAGAAGCCTCATGACCGACAGTCCCGACGCCGAATCCCAATTCCTCGAACAGCTCGGCCAGCGCGTGCGCACCATGCGCGCGCTGCGTGGCATGTCGCGCAAAGTGCTCGCCAAGGTATCAGGAATCTCGGAGCGCTACATCGCGCAGCTCGAGAGCGGCAAGGGCAATGTCTCGATCGTGCTGCTCCGCCGCGTCTCCGACGCGATGGGCGCGCATCTGGAAGATCTGCTGCCCTCGGCCGATCCGACGCCGGACTGGCAGATGTTTCGCGATCTCTTGCGCAAGGCGACGCCGGCGCAGATCGCGCAGGCCAAGGACCTGCTCGCCGGCGGCAGCGCAACCGCGCCGCGACGCGCACCGTTCTGCGGCATCGCCCTGATCGGCCTCCGCGGCGCCGGCAAATCCACCCTCGGCCGGATGCTGGCAAAGAAGGTCGGCTGGAGCTTCGTCGAGCTCAACAAGGAGGTCGAGCAGCAGAACGGCCTCTCGGTCGCCGAGATCATCGCGCTCTACGGCCAGGAAGGCTTTCGCCGCATGGAGCAGGCGGCATTGCAGCAGCTGCTCGCGCGCAACGAGCTGATGGTGCTGGCGACCGGCGGCGGCATCGTCTCGGAGCCGCTGACTTTCGACCAGATTCTGACCTCGTTCTACACGATCTGGCTGAAGGCCGAACCCGAGGAGCATATGGCGCGCGTGCGCCGCCAGGGCGACCTTCGCCCGATGGCCGACGACCGCTCCGCGATGGCGGAGCTGCGCAACATCCTGCTCAGCCGCGAGCCGCTCTATTCGCGCGCGACAGCCGTGGTGGATACCGCGGGCCTGTCCGTCGATGCGGCCGCCGCGCGGCTGATCGATGCGGTGCGACCGGTGCTGCAGAACGAGGCGCGCAGCTTCGGGCTGCGCAGCGTAGCGCTGTAGAGATGACCGATAGCGACGTCGCAATCTCCATGTTCGAACGGATCGGCGGCAGCGCCACGATCGACCGGCTGGTCGATCGCTTCTACGAGCGCATGGACACCCTGCCAGAGGCGAAAATCATCCGCGCGATGCACGCAGACGATCTCGGCCTGATCAGGGACGTGCTGAAGCGCTATCTCACCGAATGGACCGGCGGCCCGCGGCTTTACTCCGTCGAGAAGGGCCATCCGCGGCTGCGACAGCGACACATCGGCTTTGCCATCGGCGATGCCGAGCGCGACGCCTGGATGATCTGCATGCGCGGCGCGCTGGAGGAGACCGTGGCAGATAGCGCCGCGCGGCAGGATCTCGACAAGGCGCTGTCCGGCCTCGCCGACTGGATGCGCAACAGGCAGTGACCGCAGCCCGGATCGAGCCAATCAAATCGACCAGTAATTCGGATGCTGGTACGGCCGCGAGCGGTCGCCCCAGTCGAATTCATCGCCATCGACTTCGCAGGGGCCGCTGCTCAATTGTTCCGGCGTCAGTTCGACCTGGAAGGCCTGACGTCCCGGATCATATTTCAGCGCGCTCCACTGCACGGGGTAGTGGTGATGGGTGCCGAGCAGCCGCCCGGTCTTGATGACGGCGTAGGCGACGGTTCCGCTCACCTTGTCGAGCATCAATCGCTCGATCGTGCCGAGCTTGCTGCCGTCGCAACCATAGACGGCGACGTGCTCAACGCGGTCACTGGGAACCATGGTGTGTTGCATGGCGTGCTCCCTTGGACTTGTCTGAGCGGATTATAGGCCTGCAGCCCGGATGAGCGAAGCGACATCCGGTGTCTTGCGACACTTTCGCGGGTATCGGTTCGCTTGCCCGGGTTACGACATTCCAACGGGCTGCCCGACCCGATCGTTGCATGCGTCAAACATCGACCGATCCAAGGCCTCGGCGGTAAAGCCCGCAACATAGATCAAGGCCAGGATTGCCGCCGAGATCGCCACCGTTTCCGCATGTGCGAGCCCCCACCGCAGCAGCCGCTGCAACAAGGTCGGCGGCGGAAACCGGTAGATCCGTCCCGCAGGCGTGATCACGTCAAACGACCGAACCGACCGCGAGCGTACCGGGAGTTTGGGCAGCATCCGGATATCTCCTCTCCAACTCCTCGATCATGCCGCGCGCGATTTCCCGCTCGCCCATGATGACGATATCCGCCCCGAGCCCCTTCAAGTGATCGACCTCGGCATCCGCATGCGCCCGCGCGATGATGCGGATATCAGGATTGGCGGCGCGCGCCTGCTGCACGATCTGCCCCGCCTCGAACGCCTCGGGGATCGCAATCACGAGATGCCGTGCACCTGATGGATTGGTGGCGCCGAGGATTTCGGGTTGCGCAGCGTTGCCCATGACGGTCTCGATGCCGCCCTGCTTCAGCTTCTTGAGCGCGCTCTCCCCGACCTCCGCGACGAGAAACGGCCATCGCCGTTGCTTCAAGGCCTCGCCAACAAGCGCGCCGACCCGGCCATAGCCGATCAGGATCGTATGGTCGGTCAGGTCGGTGCTGCGGATCGGCTCGGGCACGGCGGTGGCTTGCGGGTTGTCCCGGCGCGGATCGAGCAGCGGCGCGAGCCAGGTGACGGCCGCAAACATCAGCGGATTGAGCATGATGGACAGGATCGCGCCGGCCATGATCAGGTCGCGGCCGTCCCTCGGCAGAATCTGCGAGGCGACGCCGAGCTCGGCGAGGATGAAGGAGAACTCGCCGATCTGCGACAGGCTCGCCGAGATCGTCAGCGCGGTCGCGACCGGATGCCGGAACAGCACCACGATCAGGAAGGCGGCGAGCGATTTGCCGAGCATGATGATCGCGAGCGTGGCGAGCAGCGGCCAGGGCTCGCCGACCACACTCATCGGATCGAACATCATGCCGACCGAGACGAAGAACAGCACGGCGAAGGCATCGCGCAGCGGCAGCGATTCCTGCGCGGCCCGCGCGCTGAGCGGCGATTCCCGCAGCATCATGCCGGCGAAGAACGCGCCGAGCGCCAGCGAGACGTCGAACAGCTTTGTCGCTCCGAACGCGATGCACAGCGCAATTGCGAGCACGGCAAGCCGGAACAATTCGCGCGAACCGGTATGCGCAATGTAGTGCAGAATCCAGGGGATCACCCGGCGCCCGACCACGAGCATCAGGCCGATGAACAAGACGATCTTGACGATGGTCAACATCACGACGCCGGCAAGCCCAAGGCCCAGCTGCGAAGCTAACGGTCCGAAAGCAGGCGTGCCATCGGCGACGGCACCCTGAAGGCTTGCGATTGCTGGAAACAGCACCAGCACGAGCACCATGGCGAGGTCCTCGACGATGAGCCAGCCGACAGCGATGCGGCCGCGGTCGGTTTCCATCAGACGCCGCTCCTGCAGTGCGCGAAGCAGGACGACAGTGCTCGCGACCGACAGGGCGAGACCAAACACGAGGCCGGCGCTGACACTCCAGCCCATCAGCAGCGCAAGGCCGAGCCCCATCAATGTCGCTACCGCGATCTGCACGACGGCGCCGGGCACGGCGATGTTGCGGACGCTGAGCAGATCCTGCAGCGAGAAGTGCAGGCCTACGCCGAACATCAGCAGGATGATACCGAGTTCCGAGAGCTCGGTGGCAAGCGCCTGGTCGGCAACGAAGCCTGGCGTAAACGGGCCGACCGCAACGCCGGCGAGAAGATAACCGACCAGCGGCGGCACGCGAAACCGCTGCGCAATTGTTCCAAGTACGAAGGCTAATCCAAGTCCAACGACGATGGTGGCGATGAGAGGTGTGTCATGCGGCATTTTTGCCTTTTGACACAGCGAGCACGGGTGCGCACCGCGACCTGTGCGCGCGGGTCGCAGCTCACAGCAATTGCGAGCGCACGGAGTCTGCGCCGGCGCGCAGCAACGGCAGAAAACGATCGATCAATTCCCGTTCCGTCACGCGATCGACGTGGGCGCCCATGTTGACGGCGGCGACGATCACATTATCGTAACGCTGCACGGGAACCGAGATCGAGCGGAAATGCGGCTCGGCTTCGCGATCGACCAGTGAATAGGCTTGCGCGCGATCGGAAGCGATGCGCGCGAGCAGCGCCTTCGTGTCCGTCACCGTCTGCGGCGTCAACGCCTCGCGCGTCATCGCGTTCAGCCGCGCGGCGAGCTCGGCATCGTCGAACTGGCCGAGCATGGCGCGGCCGACCGAGGTGCAGAAGGCCGGGAGACGATAGCCGATCTCGAGGCCGCCGGAGAACATCCGCGCCGGACTGCTGCGTGCGACGAACACGACATCATCGCCGTCGAGCACGGCGAGCGAGGAGATTTCGTTTGCCGCGGTCGCGACGCGATCGAGCACGGGCTGAAGCACGGCGACGAGCTGACTCGAGCGCAAATAGGACGCCGCAAGCGTCAACACGTGCGGCGTCAGCGAGAACAGCTTGCCGTCGCCGCTGACGTAGCCGCCGCGCTGGAGCGTGAACAGCATGCGCCGCGCGGTGGCGCGCGGCAGATCGGCGGCCCGGGCGAGATCGCTCAGCGTCATCGGGCCGGCGGTGGCGCCGAAGCACTGGAGCAGGCGCAGGCCGCGGTCGAGGCTCTCGACGAAATCCGTCGCGCGCTCGTCGCTCTCGCTTCGCTTCAGCTTGGGCATGATCTCGGGACAATCCTGCAAAATAGTGCTTGCTGCCGCTTCAAGGCATGTCATAATTCGCCCATTCGTTCAATAGGCGAACACACGCTTTGGATAGTTTCGGTTAGCTGAGCACGCTCTCACGCTCCCTCGCCCCGCTTGCGGGGAGAGGGTGGGGTGAGGGGGAGTCTCCACAGGGACGGTGATAACTGCCCTCGCGGAGAATCCCCCTCACCCGGATCGCATCTTGCGATGCGCTCCGGCCTCTCCCCGCACCCGGGGAGAGGCGAAGAAGAATGTGCTTCGCCGATAGACAACGATCCTCATCAAGAAGGACGCAACCGCCATGATGAGCCAGGAGCAGAACGACCTGATCACCCGCACCGGCCCCAAGGACCCTTGCGGCAAGCTGATGCGGAGCTACTGGCAACCGGCGGCTTTGGTTGACGAGCTCGAGGGCGCGCGGCCGATCCGCCCCGTCAAGCTGCTCGGCGAGAATCTGGTCCTGTTCCGCGACGAGCTAGGGCGCTACGGCCTGATCGATCGTCATTGCGCGCATCGCGGCGCCGATCTCGCCTTCGGCCGGCTCGAACATGGCGGCCTGCGCTGCGCCTTCCATGGCTGGCTGTTCGACGCCACCGGCCAGTGCATCGAGACGCCGGCCGAGCCGAAGGATTCAAAGCTCTGCCAGAACATCCGCCAGCGCTCCTATCCCGTGGTGGAAAAGAGCGGCATCCTCTGGGCCTATCCCGGCGAGGGTGAGCCGCCGGCATTCCCGGAGCTCGACTGCTTCGTCGCGCCCGGCACGCATACCTTTGCGTTCAAGGGCCACATGGCCTGCAACTGGCTGCAGGCGCTGGAGGTCGGCATCGATCCGGCGCACGCTTCCTATCTGCATCGTTTCTTCGAGGACGAGGACACCTCCACCGCCTACGGCAAGCAATTCCGCGGCGCCTCGGCTGGCTCGGACCTGCCGATGACAAAAATCCTGCGCGAGTACGACCGCCCGATCATCAATGTCGAGCACACCGAATATGGACTCAGGCTGATCGCGCTGCGCGAGATTGACGAGGAGCGCACCCATGTGCGTGTCACCAACCAGCTCTTCCCGCACGGCTTCGTCATCCCCATGAGCACGGAGATGACGATCACGCAGTGGCACGTGCCGGTTGATGACGAAAACTGCTACTGGTACGCGATCTTCACCAGCTACGCGAACGCGGTCGACAAGCAGAAGATGCGCACGCAGCGCCTCGAGCTCTACGAGCTGCCCGACTACGTCTCGCGCAAGAATCGCAGCAACGATTACGGTTTCGATCCGCACGAGCAGCAGACCGCGACCTATACCGGCATGGGCACCGACATCAACGTCCACGACCAGTGGGCGGTGGAATCCATGGGCGCGATCCAGGACCGCACCAAGGAGCATCTCGGTTCGAGCGACAAGGCGATCGTGCAATATCGCCGCCTGCTCCGGCAGGAGATCGAGAAGGTCTCGGGCGGCGAGAGGCCGATGCTGTTTCTGGACGAAGCCAATGCGCGCAGCATCCAGGGTCCGGCGACCATGGACGGCATCGGGCCGACCCGGGGCTGGGAGACCTACTGGATGGAAATCGACGTCAAGCGCCGCCGCGGCGCGCCGTGGACGGCTCCGGTGCCGAAGGACATTGCCGAAAACGTGCATCGGCTGACGGCGGCGGAGTGAGGATGAAACTCTCTCCACCGTCATTGCGAGCGCAGCGAAGCAATCCAGACTGCTTTTCCGGAAAGACTCTGGATTGCTTCGTCGCTACGCTCCTCGCAATGACGGAGGATGTGGCAGGTGTTTTGCACACGTCGAGCAGCGGTGATTGAGGAGCAGCCAAAGTGACTTTCGTCGCGCGTCATGCGCTGTGGTCGGATGAACAGAAGGGTGCGGCGACGCGCATGCGCCGTGTCGCCGAGGAAAAGAACCTCGAGGTCATCCGCCTCGCCTTCCCCGACCAGCACGGCATCTTGCGCGGCAAGACCATCATCGCCTCGGAAGCGATCGCCTCGCTGGAGAGCGGCTGCTCCATCACCACCACCATGCTGGCCAAGGACACCTCGCACCGCACGGTGTTCCCGGTGTTCACATCGGGCGGCGGCTTCGGCATGAAGGAGATGGAGGGCGCGGCCGACGTGCTGATGGTCGCCGATCCCAGCACGTTTCGCGTGCTACCGTGGGCACCCACCACGGGCTGGGTGCTGTGCGATCTCTATTTTGGCGACGGCCGCGCCGTTCCGTTCGCCACCCGTGGGCTTTATCGCAAGGTTCTCGATGATCTCGTAGGCCGCGGCCACGATTTCGTCGCGGGCCTCGAGGTTGAATTCCACATCTTCAAGCTCGACGACGCGCACATGCGGCCCGAGGACGCCGGCCAGCCCGGCACGCCGCCCTCGGTGAGCCTGCTCAGCCACGGCTATCAATATCTTACCGAGCAGCGGTTCGATCAGATGGAGCCGGTGCTGGAGATCTTGCGGCGCGACATCGTCGCGCTTGGGCTGCCCTTGCGCTCGGTCGAGGTCGAGTTCGGGCCGAGCCAGTGCGAGTTCACCTTCGCTCCGAAGAAGGGCCTCGAGCCTGCCGACAACATGGTGCTGTTCCGCTCAGCCGTGAAGCAGATCGCGCGCCGCCACGGCTATCACGCCACCTTCATGTGCCGGCCAAAGCTGCCGAACGTATTCGCGAGCGGCTGGCATCTGCACCAGTCGATCGTCTCGCGCGCGGGCGGCGACAATCTGTTCATGGCGAAAGACGGCGGCGAGCCGCTCAGCGCGTTCGGCCGTTCATACCTCGCCGGCCTGCTCGACCACGCCCGTGCGTCGACTGTGTTCACCACCCCGACCATCAACGGCTACAAGCGCTACCGCTCCTATTCGCTGGCGCCGGACCGCGCGATCTGGGGCCGCGACAATCGCGGCGTGATGATCCGCGTGCTCGGCGCGGCCGGCGATGCCGCAACGCGCTTGGAGAACCGGATCGGTGAGCCCGCCGCCAACCCCTATCTCTACATGGCCTCGCAGATTCTTTCGGGCCTCGACGGCGTCGACCGCAAGCTCGATCCGGGTCCGTCGGCCGATACCCCTTACGAGGCCAAGGCGCCGCTGTTGCCGAAATCGCTGCGCGACGCCGTCGGCGCGCTGAAGGACGATCCGTTCTTCCGCGAGAAGCTCGGGCCTGAGTTCGTCGACTACTACACCCACATCAAGAATGCCGAGATCGACCGCTTCCTCGCCGAGGTGACCGACTGGGAGCACCGCGAATATTTCGAAGTGTTTTGATGGAGATAGGTCTCACGCCGGCGTGAAGCGGCTTCGTCCTCCCTGTTCCGACGACATCTCGCTGCCGTCGGACGAAGCCGTTTTCCACGCGCCACGAAAACCGCCGGAAAGACGCGGGGTCTAGGCTGGCGCCCCATGATCAACAGTGGAGTTCGATCATGTGGGATCAATTGTTCAGCCTGATCTATCGCTTGTCCTGCCGGACGACCCTGATCGAGATTGGCGGGCATCGGCTGGCGCGTTAGCGGCCGGTGGGTGCGATTTAGGTAAGACGGATTGACCGGATAACGGGGATGGCCGTGCGCAAACTCATCCTGATCGCCGTTATGTCAGTGCTTGCGACCCAAGCCGATGCCGGTGGCTCGCGTAGCCTGAGCCTTGCGGCGAGCACCGCAAATCAAGCGGCGAACGACCAGCCAGCCACACCAACGACAGGCACGCCACAAGCGGTGCAGTCGCCGGCAGCGGCACAGCCTGCGACCACGCAAACGGCAACGACGACGACTTCGGCTCCGTCCGCCGCAGCTACGCCAACCGCTACGACAGCGACAGCCGCCTCAACCGCGCCGACCCAGGCCACGACCAAGCCGAAGCGCCGCGCGCCGTCGCTCGAGGCCCGCGTGGTCCGCGAGTTGCACCGCCACGGGATCTATTGGTGATCGGCTCGCCAAGCCTTCACCAGCGATAGCCGAGCGTGGCGATGACGGTCAGCGGTGCGCCGCGGTAGCAATATCCGACCTGGCACGTCGTGTAGTGCAGATTGAACAGGTTCTTGGCATTGACCTGGAACGTGAGGCCCTTCAGCTCCTTCGCCGCCTGGCTGAAATCATATTTCAGCGCCGCGTCGACCAGGGTTACCGAGCTGTTCTTGAACGTGTTGGCGTCATCGCCATAGTTCGAGGACATATAGCGCACGCCGGTGCCGACGCTGAGGCCTGCGAACGGGCCGGCCAGCGGGAGGGCGTAATTGCCCCACAGCGTCGCGGTGTGCGGCGGATTGCCGGACGGAAACTTGCCGATCGTCGTGCTGTCCGCGGCCTGCTTCGTCACCATGTCGAGATAGGTGTAGGACGCGGTGATGTCGAAACCGCCGCCGAGGCTCGCAAGCCCCTGCAATTCGAAGCCGCGGCTTTGGATCTCGCCGCGCTGGACCGTCACACCCGTGCCCGTCGTGACCAGACCGCCATCCTGGGTCAGGTCGAAGACCGCCGCGGTGATGAAGCTCCTCGTCCCCAGCGGCTGATACTTCACGCCGACCTCGGTCTGCTTGCCGGTGGTCGGCTTGAAGAAGGTGCCCGAGGGATCGACGCCGAGATTGGGAAAGAACGAGGTCGAATAGGCGACATAGGGCGCTACGCCGGAATCGAACACGTAGGTCAGCCCGGCTCGGCCGCTATAGGCCTGATCGGACTGCTGCTGCCGCGTCAACGCGAACAGATCCTCACCGGTGGTGCGGACCCAATCGCTGCGGCCGCTCAGTGTCAGGATCCAGTGGTCGAGCCTGGCCTGGTCCTGGGCATAGATGCCGGACTGGGTTTGCCGCTGCGCCGTCGAGGACGAGATCGCAGGATCGGGAATGGATTCCGGCGCGTAGACCGGCGCGGCCAGGCTGAGATCGGAGACGCCGAAGCCAAAACCCTGCCTGTCGTTGAACTTCGACGCGGTGTAGTCGGTGCCGACCAGGAGCGTGTGCTGCACGGGCCCGGTCGACAGCTTGGCCTCGACCTGGTTGTCCATGATGGCCGATTGCAACGTGTCGTGAACTAAGCCGGTGTAGCGCGAGACGACATTGCCCACGGGAGCGCCGAGAAAGCCGACATAGCGGGTGACCGCGTCGACATCGACATAGCGGAACTTCTGGCGAACAGTCACGGCGTTGTTGAACGCGTGCTCGAACAAATAGCCAACACGTCCCTGCTCCTGGTCGAGCGAGTTGTAGGACGGGCTGCCCGTGTAGATGTCCGTGGTGGTGCCGGTGCCCGTGGAATAAGTGAACATCGACCCGGGCGTCTTCGACTTTTGATAGGAGCCGAGAATCGTCAGCGTCGTCGATTGATCCGGCTTCCAGGTGACGGCGGGCGCGATGTAGGTCCTGTTGTCCTTGCCGCCGGGCACGAACACGTTCGCGTCGCGCATCACGCCGGTCAGCCGGTACGAAAACTGACCGTTGGCATCGACCGGGCCGGACAGATCGAAATTGCCCTGGGCGCGTTCACGATCGCCGAACACCGTCTGCACTTCGTGAAACGGCTGGCTGGTCGGCAGCTTGCTCTGGAGGTCGATCAGTCCGCCGGGCGAGCCGAGGCCATAGAGGGCCGAGCTCGGCCCGCGGACCACGGTGATGCTGTCGACCCCATAAGGCTCGGTCTTGAACACGCTGAGACCGGCACCGACGAGGCGCAAGCCGTCGAGATAGATGCCATTGTAGGTGATGTCGAAGCCACGGATCGAGATGGCGTCGAAGCGCGGATCGTAGCCGGACGCATCGATGCGGACGCCGGGTTCATAGCCGACCGCTTCGGTCAGCGTCTGCACGGCGCGATCGTTGAGCTCCTTGCGCGTCACGACCGAGATCGACTGCGGCGTCTCGAGCAGCGGTGTGTTGGTCTTGGTGCCGGCGGAACTGCTGTTCGCAACATAGCTGTTCTCGCTCGGCAAAATACCGCGGCCGGCACCTACCTCGCGCGCGTCCGGATTTCTGGCTTGCCCGGATGCGGCATTGCGCTGCGCCGCGACGCGGCCGCGCTGCGATTGGGAATTGCGCTGGGCAGACTGGGCACGCGGGCGCGCCTGCTTCGGTGCCTCCACTGTGACGGGAGGCAATGTCCCCGCCGTCGATCCCGAATTGGTCCCGGAGACC
Source organism: Bradyrhizobium sp. CCGB12 (assembly GCF_024199845.1). Classification (NCBI taxonomy): domain Bacteria; kingdom Pseudomonadati; phylum Pseudomonadota; class Alphaproteobacteria; order Hyphomicrobiales; family Nitrobacteraceae; genus Bradyrhizobium; species Bradyrhizobium sp. CCGB12. Next base: position 6,687,533 of record NZ_JANADO010000001.1, read on the forward strand.
TGTGCGAGCGATGGTGTTGCATGCAGCACCACCCCCAGGCCAGCCACGCCCAGTCCCGCCTTCACCACCCGTTCCCAACCGAACGTCTGTCCGTCGTCGCGCCGCATCACCTTCCCCGAGTTCCGTCTTCAAGCAAACCCGGGAGTAATCAGATCGGGGCGCGCACCGCCTTTGCGGCTGCGCAAATCGTCTTTGATTCCAGGTGGAGCCTTTCAAGATTGCGGACGGAGACTTCATCGCGAACGACGCAGACACATCGCGAAACATTTCGGCAGGCGCGCAATCCTCTCGCCGCTACTGACAGCGGCGGGGCGAATAGCCGAAGTGCCTGCGAAAGGCCGTCGCGAAATTGGCCGGATGGGCGTAGCCGACCCGAAAGGCCGCCTCGGTGACTGACAACCGTTGATGAATCAGAAGGTCACGTGCGGCATCGAGCCGCCGGGCCCGCAAATAGTCGATCGCGCTCTCGCCATACGCCATCTGGAATTTCTGATTGAAGGACCGCCGGCTCAGCCCTGCGTTCCGCGCCAGTTCGTCGATGCTCCAGGGGTAAGCAAGATCGGCGTCCATCTGCTCCTTGACCGATTGCAAGCGCATCCGCTGAAGATCGGCTGCCGGATCGACCTCAATCCGGCCGCTCTCGCTGAACAATGCGTGGACAACGATCTCGGCGGCATGCGCCGACAGCAACAATTGCGCCGCGTTTCCGGCGACCGGCGGCGAGAACATTTCCGCCGCGACGGCCTGCACGCGCGGAGACGCAGCGAGAGAGACGACGGCCGCACCGGCCTCATCGTTCTTGAACAGCGCCCGAAACTCGTCGCCAAGCCCAAGCCGATCGATGGAGGCCTGGGGGAGTGCCAAGCCTATCGCAGGACGCTTGTCACACTGGACCGAGCGTCCCGTGGCGACGGCCTCACGCACAGCAATTGCCGTCATCTGCCTTTCGCCGCCGGGCGCACGCGTCAGAGTGCCGCGGCTCGCGCCGTCGCCGAACGCCACGGAGATGAACAGGCCCGGCGCTACGATCGCGGGCTCGTCGGCGTCGGCTCGAAACCCGCCTCTGACAAACACGCAGCCCGGGAAATCCAGCCATTGCGCGGCCGTTGAAGCGCCTCGCTCTGCGGAACCGATCTCGTCTCCAGGCCATCCGACAATTTGATTGTAAAAGTCCCGCATCGCATCCGCTTATACCGCGGCTTCTTTGACCGATGGCGACGGCGCGCTCAAGATCTCTGCGCGCAGTTTGGAGAGCTTCGAAACTGACGTTTGTTCGATCCGGGCCAGCGCGTGCGGCAGATCGGCGCAGACGATCGATCAGGGGACGCGTCAGATTCCCAGATATTTGTGCTGGAGATCCGGCTCCGCCATCAATTGGTCGGAGGTGCCGCTCCACACCGTCTTGCCGCGCTCGATGATGTAATGGCGGTCGCAGATGCGGGCGAGATGATCGACGTTCTTGTCGACGACCAGGATCGACTGTCCCCGGCTCTTGAGCAGCGACAGACAGTTCCAGATCTCTTCGCGGATCAGGGGCGCGAGGCCCTCGGTCGCTTCATCCAGGATCAGCAGCTTCGGGTTGGTCATCAGCGCGCGGCCGATGGCGAGCATCTGCTGCTCGCCGCCGGAGAGCTGATTGCCCATGTTGGCGGCGCGCTCGGCGAGGCGCGGAAACAGCACGTAGATCGCGGCCAGCGTCCAGGGATTGGAGCTGCCGAAACGATCGGCCGCGGCCGCGACCAGGTTTTCGCGCACGGTGAGGTTCGGGAAGATCTGGCGCCCCTCAGGAACGAGGCCGACACCGAGTTTTGCAATTCTGTAGGACGGAAGCTGTCGCACCTCGGCGCCCGCGAAGCGGATCGCGCCTGCCCGCGCCGGCGTCAGTCCCATGATGGAGCGGATGGTGGTGGTCTTGCCCATGCCGTTGCGGCCCATCAGGGAGACCATCTCGCCCGGCTTGATCGCCAGCGACAGGCCGAACAATACCTGGGACAGGCCGTAGCAGGTTTCGATGCCGTCGACGTCGAGCAGCGTGTCAGCCATGATGCGTCACCACATGCTGATCGCCGAGATAGGCGCGCTTGACGTCTTCGTTCGCCCGGATCGCGGCCGGATCGCCGGAGGCGATGACACGGCCATAGACCAGCACCGAGATGCGGTCGGCGAGTGCGAACACCGCCGGCATGTCGTGCTCGACCAGCACGATCGACACTTCTTTCCGCAGCTCCTGGAGCAGCTTCACCATGCGCTGGGATTCGGTGACCCCGAGGCCGGCCATCGGCTCGTCGAGCAGCAACAGCTTCGGCTTGCTCGCGAGCGCCACCGCAAGCTCGATCTGGCGCCGCTCGCCATGGCTGAGCCTGGACACCACGACGTCGGCGCGATGCGACAGGCCGACGCGATCGAGCGCGGCATGGGCGGCATCGCGCAGGCCCTTCTCCTTGCGCGCATCGGCGAAGAAGCGGAACGAGGTACCGGCATGCGCTTGCGCCGCCAGCGCCACATTGTCAGCGGCGGTGAAATCGAGCAGCAGCGAGGTGATCTGGAACGAACGGGCCAGGCCCAGCGCGCAACGGCGATAGGCCGGCAGATAGGTGATGTCGCGCCCGGCCAGCGAGACGCTGCCGGAATGCGGTTCGAGATGCCCGGTGAGCTGGCTGATCAGCGTGGTCTTGCCGGCGCCGTTCGGGCCGATGATGGCATGCAGCTCGCCGCTGGCGACGTCCAGCGAGACGTTGTCGGTCGCGATGATGCCGCCGAAGCGGCGCACCAGCTTCTCGACGCGGAGCAAGGGTTCAGCCACGGCCAGCCCTCCCGAGCGCACCCATGATGCCGCCGCGGCCGAACAGGACGATGAGCAGCAACAGCGGGCCCATGATCAGCGCCCAATATTCCGTGATCTGCGACAGGAACTCTTCCAGCAGCAGGAATACCACCGCGCCCATGATCGGGCCGAACAGCGTGCCCATGCCGCCCAGGATCACCATCACCATGAGATCGCCGGAGCGGGTCCAGTACATCACGGCCGGGCTGACGAAATCGGTGTTGTTGGCGAGCAGCGCGCCGGCAAGGCCGCACATGGTGCCCGATATGACGAAGCAGACCAGCTGGTAGCGCTTGGCGGGGAAGCCGATCGCCTGCATGCGCTGCTCGTTGGAACGCAGGCCCTGCACGACGAGCCCGAAGCGCGAATTGACGATGCGCCAGATCAGGAAGATGACGGCGAACAGGCAGGCGAGGCAGAGATAATAGAACTGCGTGCGGTTCGACAGGTTGATCAGCCCGGAAAAGTCGCTGCGCTTGTAGACGGTGAGGCCGTCGTCACCGCCGTAGCGCGCGAGGCCCGAGGCGACGTAATAGGCCATCTGCGCAAAGGCCAGCGTGATCATGATGAAATAGACGCCGCGGGTGCGCAAGCTGAGCGCGCCGATCACGAGCGCATAGATGGCGGAGGCTGCGAGTGCGACTGGAAACTGAATGAACCCGGAGCCCACACCCTCTTGCGCTAGCATACCCACGGCGTATCCGCCGATGCCGAGATAGGCGGCGTGACCAAAACTCATCATGCCGCCAAAACCCATGATGAGGTTGAGGCTCGCAGCCGCCAGCGCCAGGATGATGATGCGGGTGAACAGCGTCAGGATGAAGATGTTGCCGGACGCATGCGAATAGAGCGGCAGCAGCACGAGGCCCGCCAGCATCAGGGCCGTGACGGCCTTGCTCAGGGTGAAAGCCTTCATCGACGATTGGCCGGAAACAGCCCCTCCGGCCGCACCACCAGCACGATCGCCATGAGGAGGTAGATCAGCATGGAGGACAGCGCTGGCGCGGCGGTAGAGGCGGCGGCGCCGCTCAGCACCTGCCGCAGCAGGTTCGGCAGGAAGGCGCGGCCGAGCGTATCGATCATGCCGACGAAGATCGCGGCAAGGAACGCACCGCGGATCGAGCCGATGCCGCCGATCACGATGATGACGAAGGCGAGGATCAAAATGTTCTCGCCCATGCCGATCTGCACGGTGAGGATCGGCGCCTGCATCAGCCCGGCGAGGCCCGCAAGTGCGGCACCGAGGCCGAACACCAGGGTGTAGAGCAGCTTGATGTTGATGCCGAGCGCGCCGATCATCTCGCGGTTGGAGGCGCCAGCCCGGATCAGCATGCCGATGCGGGTGCGCATCACGCCGAGATAGAGCAGGAGCGCGACCAGCAGCGCCACAGCGATGATGGCGAGGCGATAGGCGGGATAGTGGATGCCGGGCAGGATCGGCACCGGCACCGTAAGCCAGGCCGGCAGCGGCAGCGCAAGGCCTGCCGGGCCCCAGATCAGACGTACCGCTTCATTGAAGAACAGGATCAGGCCGAACGTCGCGAGCACGTGGTCGAGATGGTCGCGGCCGTAGAGATGCCGCAGTGCCGAGACCTCGAGCACGATGCCGAGCACCAGCGTGGCGCCAAGCGCCATCAGCGCACCGAGCAGGAAGCTGCCGGTCCACGCCGCGAAGGTCGCGGCAAAATAGGCGCCCATCATGTAGAGCGAGCCGTGCGCGAGGTTGACGAGATCCATGATCCCGAACACCAGTGTCAGGCCGGCAGCGAGCAGGAACAGCAGCAGGCCGAACTGCAATCCGTTCAAGAACTGTTCGACGACGAGCAGCATCAAGACTCTTTCAGGCGCACGCAGCGTCGCGCCGATGTTCGAACACAGTCGCCATCAGTGAAAGAGCTCCCCCTGCCTGTTCAAGGCGGAAAAATGGGTAATGGCAGTATCGTTCCGAGGCAAGAGCGATTCTACGCCAAACATGCACTTTGTTGCATCTCAGCGCATGCGGCCAGCCCCGCGAAGCAAGAAGGCAGCCGCGGAGCATGGGGCGTCCTGTCGCACCCAAAAGAATACCCTCCCCCGGATGACCGAGGGAGGGTGCAACTTTCGTTGGCGTGTGAGCGTCTAGTGCGACGTCATCTGCCGGGGAAGATCATCCGGATCGGCGAGCACGCTGTTGGCGGTCGAGGCCTCCAGCGCAGCCATCCGGAACAGATAGGCCAGCGTCGCCAACCCGGTGTCTTCCGCCATCTGCGCCAGTTCGAGCGCCATGTCGGACATGTAGCCGAGATTCTCGTCCTTGGTTTGCGCCATGATCTGGCTGTCCCGCATCATGTTCGACATCTCAGGCGCTCTTTCGTTGCGCGGCGGGGAGGCCGCGGAGGTTGGCACGGGCAATGCAATCGATCCGCGGACCGTCCTGCTGAACGACGCTCGTCATTCCGATACGGTCACGCACGACATCCAGCGACTCCTGGCGGACCTCGATCGTTGCCGCCATGGTCCAGGAATTTTCCACCAGCGCCGGCAATCCCAGCGGCGTCACGACGAATCCGATGTCGTGGAAACGTGGCAACCACCAGGTCTCCATGACCAGACAGAGCCGCTCGATGCCCTGGTCGAGACAGAACTCCTGCGCGGCCGCCATCAATTGCAGATTGAACGCGCCGTCGCGGCGCTCGCGCGACACGAAGAAACGCGACCACTCCCAGACCAGCGCGTCCGAGGGGCAACCGCGCACCGCGGCGAGATGCGGGAAAATCTCGCTCGTCATCGTCGGCTTCGTGGTCGGATACAGGCGGGATCCACCAAGGACTCTGCGATTTTCGAGAGCCAGCAGGTAGACCGCATCCTCATTGTCGTAAATGTCGATCTCGCGGCCGTCGGGCTTGCGTAGCGCCTCCCATTTCCGCTCCTCGACAAAGATCTCGTGACGGAGCCGAAAATGCTGTTCGAGGACGTCCTCGTAGAGGTGCCGATTGTCGGCAGAAATCACATGAATCATGAACTCCCCCTTGGCTCGAAAAGAGGGGGAGCCTCAGCGAAAACGGCAAAGCCGACTATTGGGAAATTTCCCAGTAGGCGAAGTTTTCAGGGATTGATGATTCTGTGGCGGATCGCGATCGCGACCGCATGCGTCCGGTTGACAGCGCCGAGCTTGCGCGCGGCAGTTGCAAGATGCTCTTCCGCGGTGCGTTGCGTGATGTGCAGGATTTCGCCGATCTCCCACGCGGACTTGCCTTGCGAGGCCCAGGCGATCACCTCCCGCTCGCGCGGAGTGAGGCGCGTCGACGGATGCGGCGCCGGATCGAGCAGACGGCGAATATGATCGAAGCCGTACATCCCGATCAGGTGAAGCGCCGGCTTGCTGCGCGCATTGAGGTCGAGGTGGACGCCACCGAGCGAGACGCCGGCCTCATAGCCGGTCAAGCCGTGGATCGGCACGACGAAGCCGCGCGACATGCGGAAATCGGCGGCGCGCCGCATCACCTCCACCGCGCCCGGTTCCGACTCCGGATCGTAAGGCGCTTCAGACCATTCGAATGGGTTCACCGTCTGCCGGCATTTGCGGATCACCGGATCGACACGGTCGTAGCTCTTTTCGGTATAGAGGCTGAACCACTCCGCCGGCCACTTTTTGGCGAGCACCATCTGGGAAAAGCGCTGATCAGGATTCGGCAGGCCCGTGACGATGATATGTTCGAAGCCGTACCGGCCGAACGCGGTTGCAAGCGCGTCCATGGCGTCCGGAACCTTGGTGTAGGCTCCGAGTCCTTCGATGAAGTCGAGCGCCTCCCGGCCATAATCAACGGCATCTGCGGCGGACATCGGTACGTTTCCTGAACCTCGCTCTCCCGTATAGCACGGGTTTGGGGGCTGCCTCAATTCGCTGCTCCCGTAGTTTGCCGGTGTTCCGTCTGCTCCGAAGATTTAATCTACTTGTGGAGGAAGTGACGTCAAGTTACACCTGAACACGTCCGCAGCGGGAAAACCACGATGAAAGATGAGGACATCGCCCTCAACAGCGTGCTCGGCCTGGAATTGAACCGCGTGTTTTTCGCCGTCCGCCAAACGGCAAACAAGCAGAAGATCATCGAGTTCGCGCGCGAGGTGTTGCAAAGCGAGCGCGCGGAGTCGGTGAACAGCCTCTTGCCCGAGGGCCCGGCCAGCTAGCGCTTGCAGCAATCGACGCCGATGCAGATCGCGCGACGATGCCGCCATTCCATTTGAACGCGCTGATTTTGGTCGACACGATCTGACAGCGAAACTGAGCTTCCTTCCCCTTGTGGGAGAGGGGAAGACAGCGTCCATGTTACCTCGGACACTTGCCGCTGGATGACGGCACCGCTGTCGTGAGATGATCGCCGCCAGATCCTCTTTCGGATGCCCAGGACATGATGACGCTGCGCCAGGTTGAAGTGATCCGTGCCGTGATGGTGACGGGCACCATTGGCGGCGCGGCGAAGCTGCTCAACGTCTCGGCGCCCGGCATCAGCCGCCTGGTCAAATATACCGAGCGCTCGCTCGGCATCCGCTTCTTCCAGCGCCAGAACGGCCGCTATTTCCCGACGCCGGAAGCCGAGAACATCTTCGAGCAGATCAATGGCGTCTACAAGAAGGTCGACGACCTCTCCGAGCTCATCTCCAAGATCGGCCGGGGCGGCTTGTCGGAGCTGCGCATCGGCTCGGTGCCGAGCATCTCGCAGGTCATGGTGCCGCGCGCGATCGAGCGCGTCCGCCGCCGCTATCCGGATCTCGGCATCGACATCAACATCCTCAAGCTCGAGGAAGCCATCGACTACCTGATGCTCGGCCGCGGCGAGTGCGTGGCGATGAGCTACCGGCTGGAGCATTCCGGGCTGGACTTCATGCCGCTTGCCTCGGGCGAGCTCTATTGCATCGTGCCGCCGGGCCACGCGCTCGCCGGCCGCAAGCAGGTCTCGGCCACCGAGATCACCCGTTATCCGCTGATCGGCATCGATCCCAACGATCCCTACGGCCGGATCATGGCCGAGATCTTTGCGCGCAACCGGCTTGACTACAACATCACCATCCGCGCGCGCTTCGGCACTACGGTCTGCGCGCTGGTGAAGGCGGGGCTCGGCATCGCCATCATCGACCAGTTCACGGTGGCCCATGGCGGCTATCCCGGGATCGAGCTGCTCAAGATCACCGAGCCGACGCGGTTCGATACCTACATCGCCGTGAAGCGCGGCGCGCCGCTGTCGCTCCACGTCGAATATTTCATCGAGTCCCTGCGCACCGAGATGCGCGCGGTCGAGCCGTCCCGCGGCAACGGCAAGGCCGTCCCGGGACGCGGGCGGAAGAAATAACATTATGTTAGGTTTGCCCGATAAAAGGGTAATTGTGTTAGGCGGGGGAAAGGCTATCGTCATAGCTGGAATTGCGCGGATTTCCCCGCTATTGGCCGGGACCGAACACTCCCAATGAGACGATAGCGAACCATGTCGAAGCGCGGATACGCTGCCAGCAAGAAGCTTCTCACGGGCCTGATCGGCGCCCCGATCGCGCATTCGGCGTCCCCCGCCATGCATGAGGCCGCCGCCGAGGCACTTGGTCTGCGCGGCCACTACCAGCTCATCGAGGTCGCCGGCGCCGATGCGGCCGGACTTGCCATGATGCTCGAAGGCGTGCGACGGCTCGGCTTTGCCGGCGTAAACGTTACCTTTCCCTACAAGGAGGCGGTGGTCCCGCTGCTCGACGAGCTGGCACCGGCTGCAGCAACCATGGCCGCGGTCAACACCGTCGTCGTCAAGGACGGCCGCCTGATCGGCCACAACACCGACACGACAGGCTTTGCCCGCGCCGTCGCGCCGCTGCTGGCCTCTTCCGGAAATGCGGTGGCCGTGATCGGCACCGGCGGCGTCGGCAAGGCGATCGCCTTTGCGCTGGCGAGCCTGAAGGTGACGGACCTCCGAATCTTCGACAGCGAGCCGGCACGCGCCGAAAAACTCGCCACGCTGTTGGCGCGGCATGGTGGCGCGCGGGTGGCCGGAAGCGTCGAGGATGCACTCGATGGTGCGACCGGCCTCGTCAACGGCACCCCGGTCGGTATGCTGCCGAACCGGGACACGCCAGTGCCGACGGTACTGCTCGGGGCAGACCTGTGGGTCGCCGACGCCGTCTATTCGCCGCTGATCACGCCGCTGCTTGCCGCAGCGCGAGAGAAAGGCGCCCGGATCATGACCGGCCGCGAGCTCGCGATCTACCAGGCCGCCGACGCCTTCGAACTGTTCACCGGCCTTGCTCCATCGACCGAAGTCATGGGAGAGGCCTTTGATGCCGTGATGGCTGCACGCAGTGCCGCCTATCAGGCAGCATGAGACGAAGCGGCCGGACACAAGGCCGCTTACAGAATTTGAAACGGGAGGAGAGGACGATGAAATCAACGCTACTCGTGGGCGCGCTGCTCACCGCCATGACGGCAACGAGCGCCTTTGCCCAGGCGATCAAGCTCGCCGACGTCGCCGAGCTCTCGGGCGGCGGCGCCACTGTCGGTACCAACTGGAAGAACGGCATCGATCTCGCAATCGAGGAGATCAATGCCAAGGGCGGCGTGCTCGGCCGCAAGCTGGAAGTCACCCACGCCGACTCGCAGTCCAACCCCGGCGTCGCCCGCGCGCAGGTGCAGAAGGCGCTCGACGCCGAACCCTACGTGCTGCTCGGGCCCGGCTATTCCGGCTCAGTGAAGGTCACGGCCCCGCTCGCGGCCGAAGCCGGCATCGCGCAGATCATGGGTGGCGAGGCCGCCGAACTGACGCAAGGAGGCAACAAGTTCCTGTTCCGCACCTCGTTCGGACAGCAGTCATCGATGCCGAAGGTCGCAAAGTACATCCACGACGAGATGAAGGCGAAGACGGTTGCGGTGGTCTGGGTCAACAACGACTTCGGCCGCGGCGGGCGCGACGTTATGGTCAAGGAGCTCGACCGGCTCGGCTCCAAGGTGGTCGCCGATCTCTCGACCGAAGCGGGCCAGGCCGATTTCGCCGCCGACGTCGGCAAGATCAAGGCAGCCAATCCCGACGCCGTGTTCGTCTATCTCAATGAAGAAGAGAGCGCGCGCATCCTCAAGGAGCTGAAGCGCCAGGGCGTCACCGCGCCGCTGATGGGCGAGACCACGCTGATCGGCCAGAAGGTGATCGAGCTGGCCGGCGACGCCGCCAACGGCGCGCGCGGCCATGTCGGCCTTACCACCGACGCGCCGGTCGACCTGATCAAGGCGTTCCGCGAGAAGTTTTCCAAGAAGTACAATTACGTGCCTGATCATAACGGCCTGAAGGGCTATCTCGCGGTCTACATGGTGAAGGCGACCACCGAGAAGATGGGCAAGGTCGACCCCAAGAAGTTTGCCGACACGCTGCACGGCCTCACCATCAAGGCCGCGGACGAGCCGGGCATCCTGATGGACGTCACCTTCAGCGATACCGGCGACATCGACCGCCAGAGCTTCCTGGTCGAGGTGGTCGAGGGCAAGCAGGTAGTGAAGCAGGTGCTGCCCAAGGTGAAGTGAAGCTCTTCACCTCTCCCCGCGCCTGTCTCGCCGAAGCTTTAGCGAAGGCGGATGCGGGGAGGGATCTCTCGCTCCCTCGCCCCGCTCTTCGCGGGGAGAGGGTCGGGGTGAGGGGTGCTTCTGCGAAGACGGTGAGAGATGAGCCCGTGAAAAGAGCCCCTCACCCCGCCCTCTCCCCGTAAGAACGGGGCGAGGAGGACGATAGAGCGAGCGCTAGGGACACGAGAGGGGAAAATGTCCAATCTGTTCGATCTTCTGGTCGCGGGGCTCGCCACCGGCGCGATCTATGCGCTGGTCGCGGTCGGATTCACGCTGCTGTGGCAGACCTCGCAGACCATCAATTTCGCGCAAGGCGAGTTCGTGATGCTGCCGGCGTTCCTGATGCTCGCGGCAATGCATGTCGGGGCGCCGTTCTGGCTCGCGATCATCCTTGGCATCCTGTTGTCGATGATCCTGCTCGGCCTCGCCTTCAAGCTGCTGCTGGTGGATCCAATGATGCGCCATGGCGTGCTGCCGCTCGCGATCGCGACGATGGCGCTCGCGATCGGCCTCAAGGAAGCCGTCAAACAGTTCTTCAGCGCCGAAGCATCGCCCTTCCCCTCGATCGTGCCGACCGGCGACATCTCCATTCTCGGCCATGCGGTATCGCTGCAAAGCATCGGCGTGCTCGTCGTCGCCATCCTCGCCGTCCTTGGCCTGACCACGCTGCTCAACCGCACCTCGCTCGGCCACCAGATGCAGGCGGCTGCCCAGAATCCGACGGTGGCGCGCATCATCGGCGTGCCGGTCGAACGCATGATCCTGCTGACCTTCCTGATCAACGCCTTCCTGGTCGCGCTGGCCTCGCTGCTGATCACGCCGATCTATCTCGCAAAGTTCTCCTCCGGCGAGGTGCTGGGCCAGGCCGCCTTCATCGCGGCGATCGTCGGCGGCTTCAACCAGGTGCGCGGCGCGATCGCCGGCGGTCTCCTGATCGGCGTGCTCGACAATCTCGCGGCCGCCTATGTCTCGACGCAGTATCGCGCTGCCGTGCCGATGATCTTCCTGATCGCCGTCATCCTGTTCCGGCCGCAGGGCTTGCTCGGCCGCGCCGAGGAGCGCACGGTATGATCCGCTTTGGCAAACCCCTGAAGATCGCGCTCGGCCTGATCGTCATCGCCGGCCTGATCGTCATCCCCATGAACTTCAACCGCTATGGCCTGTTCATCCTGAGCCAATGGGCGGTGATGAGCATCGCTGCCATGGGGCTCAACCTCACGCTCGGCTATGCCGGCCAGGTCTCGCTGGCCCAGGGCGCGTTCGTTGGTATCGGCGCCTATGCCGCCGCGATCATGACCACGCATGGCTGGCCGCTGCCGGCGGCGATCCTGGTCGCGATCGCCTTGAGCTTCGCGGTCGGCTGGGTGCTCGGCTATCCCGCGCTGCGCGTGCAGCACCACTACCTCGCCTTCGTCACGCTCGCCTTCTCCACCCTCGCCTTCCTGGTGTTCCGCAACGAGAGCTGGCTTACCGGCGGCATCTACGGCATCTCCAACATCCCGCGCCCGCACGTCTTCGGCATCGCGACCAACAAGCCGTTGCCCTTCTACTATGTCTGCCTCGGCACGCTCGCGATCGTGTCGCTGGCGGTATGGTGGCTGATCCGCTCGCCCTGGGGCCGCGCCTTCATGGCGTTGCGCGAAAATCCCTTGCGCGCGCAGTCGCTCGGCGTCGACACACGGCGCTACACGCTGATGGCCTTCGCGATCGGCTCCGCGCTCGGCGGCGTCGCCGGCGCGCTCTACGCGCCGCTGACGCAATATATCGATCCCGTGCCGTTCAACCTGTCGCTCTCGCTCGACCTCCTGATGATGGTGATCGTCGGCGGCGCCGGCTTCTTTTTCGGCCCGTTCCTGGGCGCGATGATCGCGGTGCTGCTGCCGGAATGGCTGCGCTTCACGGAAGGGTATTATCTGATGCTCTACGCGGTCGCGGTGATGCTGCTCCTGATCTGGTCACCGACCGGCATTCTGGGAATCCTCGATCGCTATCTCGCCGAACGCCGCACCAAGGCGGCGTCCGCACTGCGCGCCGTCGCAAAATCCCGCCTGGAAACGGCGCAATGAGTGCGGTTCTCGAAGTCACCGGTATCAAGAAGAATTTTGGCGGCATCAGCGCCGTCGACGGCGTTTCCTTCGACGTGCGCGAGGGCGAGATCCTCGGCCTGATCGGACCGAACGGCTGCGGCAAGTCGACCCTGTTCAACTGCATCCTCGGCCAGCTCACGCCATCAGGCGGCGAGGTCAAGCTCGACGGCAAGCTGGTCACGGGATTGCGACCCGCGGAGCTCAACAAGCTCGGGGTCAGCCGCACCTTCCAGCTCCTGCAGGTGTTCCCGAAGCTTTCGGTGCGCGAGAACCTGATCCTCGCCGGACAGGAGCACCAGGGCAACATGGCCTCGCGCCTGGTCGGCCGCTCCGATGCCGGGCTGACCGAGGCCGCCAACCAGATGATCGGCTTCTTCAAGCTCGACCATCTCGCCGACGAACCGGCCGGCGGACTCTCCTACGGCCAGCAGAAGCTGCTCGATGCCGCCATGGCCTTCATGGGCGGCCCGCGCCTGGTGCTGCTCGACGAGCCCGCCGGCGGCGTCAACCCGTCGATGCTGGCCGACCTCAAGGACCGCCTCGTCGCGATCAACCGCGAGAAGAACGCCACTTTCGTCGTGATCGAGCACAACATGGAATTCGTGATGTCACTGTGCTCGCGCGTGATGGTGATGGCGGAGGGCAAGGTGCTGGCGATGGGCCGGCCGGACGAGGTCCGCAAGAACCCCGCCGTGATCGAAGCCTATCTGGGTCATTGAAGGAGCGGACCATGAGCGACCCGATCCTCTCGGTTTACAATCTCGTCGGCGGCTACGGCAAGATGACGATCCTGAACGGCACGACGTTCGCCGTGCCGCAGGCAACCATCACCACCATCATCGGCCCGAACGGCGCCGGCAAGTCCACCGTGTTCAAGGCCATTTTCGGCCTGCTCAGGCTGCGCGAAGGCAAGATCAGCTTTGCCGGCCGCGACGTCACCAATTTGAGCCAGCGCGCGCTGCTCAATGCCGGCATCTGCTACGTGCCGCAGGGCCGCAACATCTTCCCCGAGCTGTCCGTGCGCCATAACATCGAGCTCGGCGGCGTTTCGGCGAACAAAGGTATCGACCTGCCCAAGCGGATCGAGGCCGCGCTCGACCTGTTCCCGGCATTGCGCCGCAAGTCGGCGCAGCAGGCCTCCACGCTTTCGGGCGGTGAGCAGAAGCAGCTCGAGATCGCCCGCTCGCTGCTGCTCGAACCGAAGCTGGTGCTGGTCGACGAGCCCTCGATCGGACTGTCGCCCCTGATGGTGCAGCAGACCTTCGACATCCTCAAGAGCTTGCGCGACCGCGGCGTCACGATCCTGATGATCGAGCAGAACGCACGCTCGGCGCTGGAAATCTCAGACATCGGCATCGTGCTCGAGCTCGGCCAGACCCGCATGGTCGATGACGCCAAGCGCATTCTCAACGATCCCCGCATCGGGCAATTGTTCCTGGGCGGCGCCATGGAGGAGAGCGCGGCATGAGCGCGCAAATGCGCATCGCCGTGGCCGGGGCCGGTCTGATCGGCCGCCGCCACATTGAATTGATCGAGTCCTCCAGGGATTGCGTGCTCGCCGGCATCGCGGACCCCTCGCCCGCCGCGAAAGAGTATGCGCTGGCGCGCAACGTGCGCTGCTACGCGGACCATCGCGCCTTGCTGGCAGAGGAGAAGCCTGACGGCCTCGTCATTGCCTCGCCCAACACGCTGCACCTGCCGATGGCACTCGACTGCGCCGAAGCCGGCGTGCCGGCTTTGATCGAGAAGCCCGTGACCGAGACGGTTGCCACCGCGCAACGCTTGTGCGCGGCTGTGAGACGCACCGGCGTGCCGATGCTGGTCGGCCACCACCGCCGACACAATCCGATCATCAAGACCGCACGTGAGACCGTGGCGAGAGGCAAACTCGGCCAGCTCACCGCCGTGGTCGGGCTGTGGCTCCTGAAGAAGCCCGACGATTATTTCGAGGTCGCCTGGCGGCGCGAGCACGGCGGCGGGCCGCTGCTGATCAACCTCATCCACGACATCGACAATCTCCGCTTCGTCTGCGGCGAGATCGTCGAAGTTCAGGCGCTGACCTCGAACAAGGTGCGCGGCTTCCCGGTCGAGGACACTGCCGCGCTGCTGCTGCGCTTTGCAAATGGCGCGCTGGGAACGGTGACGGTCTCCGATGCGACGCCGGCGCCGTGGAGCTGGGAGCTGACCGCGGGCGAGAACGCGGTCTATCCCAGGCAGGATCAGCCCTGCTACGTCTTCGCGGGAACGAACGGCTCCCTCTCGGTCCCGACCATGGAGCTGTGGTCCTATCCCCAAAATCCGGGCTGGCACGCCCCGCTGTCGCGCAGGCCCGTCGAACTCGCTGGATACGATCCACTCGTCGAGCAGCTCCGGCATTTCCTCGCCGTGATCGCCGGCCGCGAGCAGCCGTTGATCTCGGTCGAGGACGCGATGGGCACGCTCGCCGTCGTCGAGGCCGTCAGCGAGGCCGCACGCACGGGCCAAAAAGTATCGCCGGCCAGAATCATGGAGCAGGCTGCATGAACAAACGCTCGATCGCCACCGTCTCCCTCTCAGGCGCCCTCGACGAAAAGCTCCGCGCCATCGCCGCCGCCGGCTTCGACGCGGTCGAGATCTTCGAGAACGATTTGCTGTCGTTCGGCGCAGGCCCGCGCGACATCGCAAGGCTCTGCAAGGATCTCAATCTCGGGATCTGCGCGTTCCAGCCGTTTCGCGATTTCGAGGGCATGCCGGAGCCGCAGCGCGCGCGCAATTTTGCCCGCGCGGAGCGGAAGTTCGATTTGATGCAGGAGCTCGGCACCGATCTCCTGCTGATCTGCTCCAACGTCTCGCCCGCTTCGCTCGGCGGCATCGATCGCGCCGCCGATGATTTTCGCGAGCTCGGCGAGCGCGCCGCGAAACGCGGCTTGCGCGTCGGCTACGAGGCGCTGGCCTGGGGCCGCCATGTCAACGACTACCGCGATGCCTGGGAGATCGTGCGCCGCGCCGATCATCCCGCGATCGGCGTCATCCTCGACAGCTTTCACGCGCTGGCGCCCGGCTTTCCGACCCGTGCAATGGCCTCGATCCCCGCTGACAAGATCTTTCTGGTCCAGCTTGCGGACGCGCCAAAGCTCGAACTCGACATCTTGTCATGGAGCCGGCACTTCCGCTCCTTCCCCGGCCAGGGCGACCTGCCGGTCGGCGAGTTCATGGCTGCGATCGCAGCAACCGGCTATGCCGGGCCGCTGTCGCTCGAGATCTTCAACGACCAGTTCCGCGCCGGCTCCGCCGCGCAGACCGCGGTGGACGGCCTGCGCTCGCTGATCCTGCTGGAAGACCAGCTCGCGCCGGATTGGCCAAAGCTCGTCCGCGAGCCACTGGCGCCCATGGCCAGGAGCCACGGTACCGGCTTCATCGAGTTCGCCGTCAACGAGACCAAGGCCGGCGAGCTGGCCCGCCTGTTCGCGCAGCTCGGCTTCCGCAGAAGCGGCAAGCACCGCAGCAAGGCGGTGGAGCGCTGGTCGCAAGGCAAGGTGGAGCTCGTGATCAATTGCGAGACCGACGGCTTTGCTCATTCGCACTACGTCACGCACGGCCCTGGCGTCTGCGCGATCGCGCTCGATGTCGACAATGCGGGCCTTGCCATGCAGCGCGCCGAGGCGCTGAAGGCGCGCACGTTCTACCAGCCGGTCGGGCCGGGCGAACTGGAGATTCCGGCGATCCACGGCGTCGGCGGCAGCCTGCTCTATTTCCTGGATCAGGCCGGCAAGAACTGGGACACGGATTTCGAGCCCGTTGCGAGCGACGCCGCCGCGGATGCCCTGCTCGCGGTCGATCACATCGCGCAGTCGATGCCCTATGACGAGATGCTGTCCTGGCTGCTGTTCTACACCGGCATTCTCGACCTCAAGCGTTTGCCGCAGATGGAGATCGCCGATCCCAGAGGCCTCGTGCAGAGCCAGGCCATCATCAACGCCGACCAGAGCCTGCGCTTCGTGCTCAACGGCTCCTCCGCCAACCGCACCCTGCCGGCGCGCTTCATCTCGGAATTCTTCGGCTCGGGCGTGCAGCATGTCGCGTTCGCCTGCCGGGACATCTTTGCGACGGTCGCGCAGATGCGCAAGCGCGGCGCGGATTTCCTGGACATCCCCGACAATTACTACGACGACATCGAAGCCAAATACGACCTTGCGCCCGAGCTGATGGCGCAGCTGCGCGCCAACCACATCCTCTACGACCGCGAGGGTGACGGCGAGTTCTTTCAGGTCTACACCCACATCTTCGACGAGCGCTTCTTCTTCGAGATCGTCGAGCGGAGAAGCTATCAGGGCTTTGGCGCCGCCAATGCCGGCATCAGGCTCGCGGCGCAAGCCCGCGAAGTGCGGCCCGCGAGCGTGCCGCGGATGTGAAGCGGGTGCGGGGGCCGTCGCGCCGCCCCCGCTGCAACGGCTATGTCGCGGCCTTTCGGCGAATGGAGCGGATCGCGTCCGCTGACGTCAACGCAGCACGCCACTCGCCATCAGGCAGATTGCCGAGCAGGTTCGAGAGCTCGACTGCGAGCGCCCGAAGCCGCGCATTCTCCTCGAGCAACCGCATGACTTCGTTCGACGGCGATTCATCGTCGTCGAACTCTTCCAGAAGCTGTGGCGACAGACGTTCGAGAGCATCACCGGACATAACGTCGTCCGCAGTCGAATTCATTTTCCGCGTCTTGCAGTGCGGCAAATCTTTATCAGTCATTGGCAAGTCCCCCAAGGACATGCCCCCGGCCTTATGCAGGCAGGTTCGAGTGAGTCGCGGGCGGATTTGAGTCTGAAATCGGACCGCCGCGCGACCGTGCGCAGGCGGCTTGAACGAAAGCCGTCATAAATCGGTCGCAGCGCTGGACGGCGGCGCCGACCTTCGCCTCTCCCGGCCTGCGGGAAGAGCTCGGATGCATCGAAGATGCAATCCGGGCGAGGGGCTCTCCGCGGGGAAGGAAGAAGTGGAGCTCGCCCCCCTCACCACATCGTCATTGCGAGCGCAGCGAAGCAATCCAGAGTCTTTCCGCGGAGGGATTCTGGATTGCTTCGCTGCGCTCGCAATGACGTGTTGAGAGAGCGTTGCTCCCGATTCGCGGAGACTCCCCCTCATCCCAACGCTCTCCCCGCAAGCGGGAAGAGGGAGAAGCGAGACCTCACTTCATCTTGCACTTGTCGTGGAAACGATCCTGGTCGTTCTCGACGATGGTGGCGACGGTCTTCAGTGCGAGCTGGCCTTCGGAATCCTTGACCACGTCCTGGAGATAGAAGCTCTGCACCGGGATGTGGTTGTTGCCGAACTTGAACGCGCCGCGCAGCGACTTGAAGTTGGCCTTCTCCATCTCGGCCTTCATCGCGTCCTTCTTGCTGGTGTCGCCCTTCACCGCGACGACCGCGCTGTTGATCAGCTGGGCTGCGTCATAAGATTGCGCGCCGTAATAGGTCGGACGCAGACCAGTGTACTTCTTGCGGTAGTCGGCGACGAAGCGCTTGTTCTGCTCGTTGGGGAGATCGTTGACCCATTCCTGCGCGCCGGGCACGCCGAGCGCGTTCTCCTTCTGGAGCGGCAGCGACAGCTCGTCGACCGTGAAGGCGGTGTAGAGCGGCATCGTGCTCTTCAGGCCGGCCTGGGCATATTGATTGAGGAACTGCACGCCGGCAGCGCCGGGGTAGAACACGAAGATCGACTCGGCGCCGGAGGCGCGCGCCTTGGAGAGCTCGGCCGAGAAGTCGAGCTGGCTCGGCCAGACCGTGTATTCCTCGCCCTTGACCTCGCCCTTGAAGGTGCTCTTCAGGCCCGCGAGCATGTCCTTGCCGGCCGCGTAGTTCGGCCCGATCAGGAACACGCTCTTGACGCCCTTCTGGTTCATGTAGAGGCCCATGGCCTGCGGCGTCTGGTCGTTCTGCCAGGAGGTCGAGAACACGTAAGGCGAGCACAGCTCGCCCGCGAGCTGCGACGGACCGGCATTGGCCGAGATCAGGAAGGTCTGCGAATCCACCGCGGTCTTGAGCGAGGCCAGGAGCACGTTCGACCAGATATAGCCGACGATGAAATCGACCTTGTCGGACTGCACCAGTTTCTCGGTCTTCTGCTTGCCGACATCAGGCTTCTGGCCGTCGTCCTCGTAGATGACCTCGACCGGCTTGCCGTCCATCTTGCGGCCGAGATGATCGAGCGCGAGCTCGAAGGAATTGCGCATGTCGTTGCCGATCACGGCGGTCGGGCCGCTGAAGGTCGAAACGAAGCCAATCTTGATGGTGTCGCCGGCGGATGCCGGACCTGCCAGCACCAGCGCCGCTGCGCCCGCCAGCCAGAATGCCGTCCTCATAACCACTCCCCTCCTTATTATCGGTCCCGGAAACGGGGTGATCGCCGCCCCGGGCCTGTCTCTATTGAACGCAAAATCTGTCGAGCCGCCAATGGCTCAGCGCCCGTCCCTGCACCATATTTCGCCCTAATCGGGGATGGCAAGAAATATAATTCTACTTACTTCGGCCAATGCTGCGGCGCTTTTTCGCGGGATATCGATACATTCTGCCTATTCCCCGATTGATGACGGCTATTGGACCGCGGCGCCCAATCCGCACTTAAATGAAGAGGAAGAGCAGCGAGATTCGAGGGCGCATCATGACCACGACACCGCATCGCGTCGTCATCGTCGGGGCCGGCTTTGGCGGGCTGGAGACGACCTACCGGCTCGCAGGCGCGCCGGTCGAGATCACGCTGATCGATCGCCGCAATCATCATCTGTTCCAGCCGCTGCTGTACCAGGTCGCGACCGCCTCACTGGCGACCAGCGAGATCGCCTGGCCGGTCCGCCATCTCATGCGCGACCGGCGCGAGGTGACGACGCTGTTTGCGACGGTGAACGGCGTCGATGCGGCAAGGCGCTGCGTGCTGATCGACGACGGCAGCGAGGTGCCTTACGACACGCTCGTGCTCGCCACGGGCGCGCGGCACGCCTATTTCGGCCACGACGAATGGGAGGCATGGGCGCCGGGCCTGAAGACGCTGGAGGACGCGACTACGCTGCGCCGCCACATTCTGGTGGCGTTCGAGCGCGCCGAGCGCGAGACCGATCCGGCCAGGCGCGCAGCGCGGCTGACCTTCGTCATCGTCGGCGCCGGCCCGACCGGCGTCGAGCTCGCCGGCACCATCGCCGAGATGGCGCACCACACCTTGCCCGGCGATTTCCGCAACATCGACACGACCAAAGCGCGCGTTGTGCTGATCGAGGCAGGCCCGCGCGTGCTCGCGGGATTCGCAGATGATCTCTCGGCCTATGCGCAGGCGTCGCTGGAAAAGATCGGCGTCGAAGTCGTGCTGGGGCAGCCCGTCACCGAGATCAATCGCGAGGGCGTGGTGTTCGGCGGCAAGCTGCTCGAGGCAAAGACACGAATCTGGGCCGCGGGCGTGCGCGCCTCGCCGGCCGCCGAATGGCTCGACGCGCCGGCCGATCGCGCCGGCCGCGTGCAGGTGGAGACTGATCTCACCATCCCCGGCCACCCCGAAATCTTCGCGATCGGCGACACCATCAACATCAACGCCTGGGAAGGCAAGCCGGTGCCCGGCATCGCGCCAGCCGCGAAGCAGCAGGGAAAGCATGTCGCCGAGACCATAAGGGCGCGACTACGTGGAGAGACCAAGGGCGCGTTTCGCTACAAGCACGCCGGCAGCCTCGCGCAGATCGGCAAGCGCCTCGCCGTGATCGATTTCGGCAAGGTCAAGCTGCGCGGCGCCATCGCGTGGTGGATCTGGGGCATCGCGCACATCTACTTCCTGATCGGCCTGCGCCACCGGCTCAGCGTCGCACTGAGCTGGCTCTGGATCTATGCCCGCGACCAGCGGGCTGCGCGGCTGATCACGCAGGGCAGCAGCAAGGTGGTGGGGTAGTTTTCCTCACTGCCGCCGCATCTGAGAGTACCGGCGACGGCACGGATCGCAGCCGCCAATTATGCAGCCTTGCACTTTTCGATGACTTGCCGGGAGTCCGCCACGAGCGGGCTGTAGTAGCGCGAGCTCATCATACAATGCACGAATGCGCTCGTCGCTCGCCTCTTAGACTTCCTTGGCGCAATGGGCGGCTCTGCCCTCTTACCTTTCCATCTTGGTTCGAAGATTACTCAGCACGGTGCTACTCCACGCTTCACCAAGGACGGTGAATGGCTGTCCGTGGCTCCAGCCGGAGCAGTGACGGAACTGGTTATTCCCACAGCATTAAGGGGGTTTTTGGCAATCGGGATCAGCGGAGGTATTGAGATATATATTTAAATCGCGCATTAAATTATTAAAAAGTGATTTAAATTGATCAACGAAACATTGTAACCCTTACTTGATGCACCTCTCATTTCGGATCGTCCATTGCAAAGAAGTGGAGAAACCACATGGCTATCCTGTTCGGTGACACCAGCGGCTCTCTCATCAAGAAGCAACATGGCGGAGACCAAACCCTTATCGGGCCGGACCCTTCCAACATGCTTTTTGGCGATGCCGGCAAAGACGTGCGCGATCATGCGGCTGGCGGGAATGACACGCTTACGACATTCGGCTCTGGAAGTCTCTTTGGCGATGCCGGCAGGAATATCACCGACCACGCAACCGGCGGCGATGATGCGCTTACGGCGCAGATTACAACCACGAACCTGGATCCTGTCACGCTCAACCTCTTCGGGGATGCGGGAGCGAACATCTCCGACGACGCAGCAGCGGGCAACGATACGCTGAACGTTCAGCTACCCGCCACACTCGACCCGGGAATAACGGTGAACACCTATGGCGACGCCGGCGAAAACCTGTCCGATCGCGCCCGTGGAGGCGTTGACAAGTTTACTTTCACCGCTGGTGGCGCCAACAAAATCGCTGCGTACGGCGACGCCGGGAAAAACATATCCGATCAAGCTGTCGGCGCCAACGACGAGTTCAACGGCCAGGCGGGCCCCAACACGGATTTGCGGTTCTATGGCGATGCTGGCGGAAGCCTCTCCAATTCCGCCCGTGGCGGCGACGACACCTTCGTGACGAGCGGTTTTGAGAGCAACAATTTCTTCTATGGCGACGCCGGACGCAATATGTCCGGTCGCGCCGCCGGCGGTAACGACAGTTTCACCGTGAGCGGCTCCAATGTTTTCAATTTTGTCTACGGCGACGCCGGCGGAAGCATGTCCGATCGCGCCAGGGGCGGCAATGATGCTTTCAATGACGCGAGCGACTTTACTTCGGCAGACCTGAACATCTTCTACGGCGACGCCGGCGCAAACATGTTCGATTTCGCCAAAGGCGGGAATGACACCTTCACGAAGACCGGAATTGGAGCGGGTACATTCTACGGCGACGCCGGCGGAAGCATGTCCGATCGTTCAGTTGGAGGCAACGATACGTTCGAAGGCAGCGATCGGACCTTACCAGGTGGAATCGACGTGGCTTACGGCGATGCTGGAAAAAGTCTGCTCGATCACGCCGTCGGAGGGAACGATACGCTGACAACACACGGCTCCGCGAACTTGTACGGCGATGCCGGCGGCAACATCGCCGGATATGCGCTCGGAGGCGATGACTCGCTGAACGCGTCGATTGCTCCAGGTTCGACGCCCATCAATCTTGCCATGTATGGGGATGCCGGCGGGAACATATCCGACTACGCTCACGGCGGTGACGACACGCTCAGTGTCACCATCACTACCCTTCCCTTCAGTATAAGCATGTATGGCGACGCTGGCGGCGACATGTCCGGCCATTCGGTCGGTGGTCACGACACATTCTCGTTTCCATTTCCCGGTCCCGGAGCTTTGCTCGGCGGCGAGCCGGTGACGATGTATGGTGATGCCGGTGGGAGCATTTTTGGTTTTGCTCACGGTGGCGATGATAGTTTCGATATTGGCATCCATGCGGGTGGCAATTTCACGCTCTATGGCGACGCCGGTAAGGACATGTCCGGGAAAGCGGCGGGAGGAGATGATACGTTCAAGCTCGCAGGCATTCAGAACAACTTCACCATCTACGGGGACGCCGGCGGCAACATGAGCGATCGTGCCGTTGGCGGCAACGACATGGTCACCGACACAGCCGGACAAGGATTTGTGACGTTCTACGGCGATGCCGGCGGAAACTTGTCCGGTTACGCCCATGGCGGCAATGACACCTTCAATGCAGGGACCGAAAACGAAACAACCTTCTACGGCGACGCGGGTGGTGAGCTAGGCGGTCATGCCATTGGGGGCGATGACACCTTGACGGGCACTCCCGATGGACCCGTTCTGGCCTATGGCGACGGCTTGAGCATGTCGGGCAACGCCCACGGTGGCAACGACAAGCTGCTGATTGCGTCGCAATTGTTCGGAACCAGCACGCTCGTAGGCGACGCTCAAACCATGTCGGACAACACCCATGGCGGCGACGACATTCTCAGCGTAACCAGCCCGGCTCAGCAGGTAGGCCCCATCACGCTCATCGGCGATGCCCAAACGATGTCCGGCAACGCTTGCGGCGGGAACGACACGCTGATCAGCGGCACGGGAAACGATGACATGTGGGGCGATGCCCAGACTATGCTTGGCAATGCCAAAGGCGGAAACGACAACTTCGCGTTCAACTTCAGCAATGGGCACGACACGATCGAGGATTTTGGTCAGGGCGTCAGTGGTGCAGGATCAGACCTGGGAACCGACAGGATCGATGTCTCGGCGCTGGGTATCGTGAATTTCAGTCAGCTCGACATCTCGGCCTTCGATCCAACAACCCAGGAAACGACGATCACGTTCAGTGCCGGCAATGACCTCGTCGTCCATAGCCAGGTCGCGCTCTCCGCCCAGGACTTCTTGTTCGCATGATAAGGGGATGAGCGGCTAGTTCCCCAGGGTGAGAGACGGCCCCGCCGAGGCCCCTCACGCGGATCGCATCGCACGATGCGATCCGACCTCTCCCCGTAAGCGGGGCGAGGTGAAGCCATTTCGCGCCTTGCGAGCTCTCTTCCCTGGGGACACAAGGGATGAGACGCCTCCGCTACTTCACCAACTCACACCCGCCCTCCGCCAACGGGCGGAACGCCTGATCGGCCGGAATCGTCGAGACCAGCTTGTAATAGTCATACGGATATTTTGACTCTTCCGGCTTCTTGACCTCGAACAGATACATCGGGTGCACGACGCGGCCGTCCTGGCGGATCGCGGTGTCGCCGAACAGCCTATCCTTGCCTTTGAACTTCTTCATCTCGGGCACGACGTTCTTGGCATTGTCGCTGCCGGTGGCGGCGACGGCGTTGAGATAAGCCAGCGTGGAAGCATAGACGCCGGCCTGATTGCCGCTCGGCATCTTGCCGTTCATGCCGGGACGCGCAGCAAAGCGCTTTGCAAACGCGCGGGTGTCGTCGTTCATGTCCCAGTAGAAGGCTTCCATGAGCTGGAGCCCTTGCGCGACCTTGATGCCCATGCCGTGGACGTCGTTGATGAAGAGCAGGAAGGCGACGAGCTTCTGGCCGCTCTGCTGGATGCCGAACTCGGCGGCCTGCTTCACGGCGTTGATGGTGTCGCCGCCCGCATTGGCGAGCCCGATCACCTGCGCCTTCGAGCTCTGCGCCTGCAACAGGAAGGACGCGAAATCGGAAGTGCCGAGCGGATGCTTGGACGAGCCCAGCACCTTGCCGCCGTGTCCTTCGATGTATTTCTGCGCCTCGGCCTCGATGCCCTTGCCGAGCGCATAGTCGACCGTGAGGAAATACCAGTCCTTGCCGCCGCGCGACATCATCGCGGCTGCCGTGGTGTTGCCGGTTGCCCAGGCGTCGTTGACCCATTGGATGGTGTTGGGCGAGCACGCCTTGCCGGTGAGATCGGAGCTTGCGGTCGAGGACGCCAGGAACGTCATGCGGCTGTCGCGCAGCAGTGAGTTGATGGACAGGCCGACCGCCGAGTTCGGGACGTCGACGATGGCGTCGACGCCCTCGACGTCGAGCCATTTGCGCGCGATGGCGTTGCCGACATCGGCCTTGTTCTGGTGGTCAGCATAGACGATCTCGACCTTGACGCCCTTGCCGCCGCTGTTGAAGTCCTCCGCTGCCATGCGCGCGGCTTCCACCGAGCCCATGCCGTTGGTGTCCTGGAAGATGCCGGAGATATCGTTGAGCACGCCGACGCGTACGACGTTGTCGGATATCTCGGCGCTCACCGCGCCGGACATCAGGCTCGCGGCCAGTGCGAGCGTCCACTTCAGATGTTTCATCGTTCCCTCCCCTGTTGGATGCGTTGGTACACCGATCGTTGCCGGTGCGGTTCAGACGTCAGACTCGCCGCTTCAGACTTGCCGCTCTGGCAGTCGCAGCACGAGCCCGTCGAGCGCGGGCGTGACCTGGATCTGGCACGACAGCCGGCTGTTCGACAGCCGCTCGCTCGCGGTGCCGTCGAGCAGCGCGTCCTCGTCCTCCGCCATGTCAGGCAGGCGCGCGAGCCAGCTGTCGTCGACATAGACGTGGCAGGTCGCACACATGGCGTTGCCGCCGCATTCGGCCAGAATGCCGTCGAGGCCGTGACGGGTCGCAGCCTGCATGGCGCTCTCGCCATCGCCGGTCTCGACGCGGTCGGACTTGCCGTCGGGATGGATGAAGGTGATGGCGGGCATCAGGACTCCTCGTCAGGCCGGGGTGATGGTGACAGGCAGGCTGTCGAGCCCACGCAGTGTGTTGTTGAAGCGGCGCTTGGGCTCGCCAGTGATCTCGATCTTGGCGATGCGCCGCGCCAGCGCCGTCAGCATCACCTCGCCTTCGAGGCGGGCGACGAGCTGGCCGACGCACATGTGGATGCCGGAGCCGAAGCCGACATGGCCGGAGGTGCGGCGAGTGATGTCGTAGCTGTCGGGCTTGTCCCAGCGCCGCGGATCGCGGTTGGCAGCAGCAAGGAACATCAGCACCTTCTCGCCCTCGCCGATCTCAGCGCCGGAGAGCTCGACATCCCGCGTGGTGGTGCGGAAGAAGGTCTGCACCGGGCTTTCGAAGCGCACGGCTTCCTCGAAGGCGCCGCGCGCGAGCGAGAGATCCTCGCGCAGGCGCTCCCATTGATCCGGGAAGCGCGCAAGGCAGTAGACCGCGGCCCCGATGCCGTTGACGGTGGTGTCGAGACCGGCCGACAACAGCGAGCGCACCAGCAGCGGCGCTTCCGTCGCCGTGATCTCGCCCTCGTCGACACGGGCGTGGATGCACGCGCCGAATCCGCCGGGAGCCAGATTGTCACGCTGGCACTGCTCGGCGACATAGGCCTGGTGCGGCGCCGAGCGTTCGATCGCCTCCTGGCGCAACTGATTAGGCGGACCGAACGCGTTGAACACCACGCTCGCATAGGGAATCAGATGCTCGCGGCCTTCCGCCTTCAGCCCGAGCGCGTCCGGAAAGATCGAGAGCGGATAGGCCTCGGCGAGATCCGCGATCGCATCGAAGCTGCGCTTCTCCAAGAGCGCATCGACCCGCGCCTCGGCTGCGGCGGCAAAGCGATCACGTACCTGCTTCATCACGGTCGGCGACAGCACCTTTGACAGCACGGCGCGGGTGCGGGTGTGCGCGGGCGGATCGGCTTCAAGGATCAGGCTCGGCGGCCGCCACGGCGTCTCCTTCTTGAAGTCGGAGAGGCCGACGCCCCGGCTGGAGCAGAAGGTCGCGGGATCGTTCAGCACGGCATGAACCTCGGCATAGCGGGCCACGCCGTAGACATTCCACTTGTCGAGATAGACCACCGGCCCGGCCTCCCGCAGCAGCTCATGCGTGGGATAGGGGTCGGCAAAAAAACTCATCGCGAAGGGGTCGACGTCGAGATGCGGGACGGACGCGGCGCCAGTTGATTCAGGGGAGCCGGATGCGGTCATGGAAGACCTCCCTCATTTTGATCTTGTGAAAGGGCGGCGCATGCCCTTAGGTCACAGCGCCCACCGCGAGCCAGAAGCCCGACATGCCTGCGCCTTCGACCAGATCCCGCCCTAAACCTGCGCCCGCCGATGTAGGACCAACGCTCGATCTCGATCGTTACGTCCCGGCGTTCGTCACCTTCATCGCCAACAAGCTCTCGAACAGCGCGACCGCGTTCTATCAGCGGCAATTCGGCGTCAACGTCACGGAATGGCGGATCATGTCGCTGCTGGCGATCGAGCCCGGCATTCCCGCCTCGCGCATCTGCCACGTCATCGGCTTCGACAAGGGGCCGGTGAGCCGGACGCTGGCCGGACTCGAGAAGCGCGGGCTGGTGTCGATCCGTACCGATCCGAATGACGGCCGCACCCATTCGATCTCGCTCACGGCGAAGGGGCGCACCACCCATGACAAGGTGATCATCGCCGCGCTCGAGCGCGAGCGGCGCCTGTTGTCCTGCCTCAGCAAGGACGAGCGCGAGGTGCTGATCGACCTCTTGCGCCGGCTGCACGAAAATCTCGGCGCGGTGACCGGCGGCACTGAGCCCTGACAAATCGCGCGCAGGGCGCCATCTGTTGTCATTCCCGGTGATGCGCGAGCGCTTGCCGACGGCACCAGTTTTGCCGCGCATTGTTTCCTCCAGATCAGACGCAGCGGTTCCCCCGCCGTCGTCCTTGTCTGGAACGGTTCGCACAAATTAGTTGCTTAGGCAACAAAAGAATTGGCAGCATATTGCGACAGGTTGGCTGGCCTAGTTTGGGAGCCCTGATCCATCCCCGTCATTGCGAGCGCAGCGAAGCATCCAGAATCTTTCCGCAGAGGGACTCTGGATTGCTTCGTCGCAAGGGCTCCTCGCAATGACGCCGTGGAGCGAGCGCGCCTCAATCACCAAGCGCCGTCTTGCTCAGCGCACGCCTAAACGCCGATCCACTCACCCGACGCCTCGTCATTCAGCCGCGCCAGGGCATCGGCACGCCGGGTCAGCACGGCGCGCTGGTTGATGTAGCCCTTGTCGGTGATCTCGCCACCGTCAACGGAGGCCGGCTCGGCGAGCAACAGCGCGCGCGTGGCATGGCCGGAGGAGTTGCCGCTCTGCTGCTTGAGTTTCACCAGCCCTTGCGCGATCGCCGACCTGACCTTGTCATGCGCCAGCACGTCGCTCAAAGCCGTGGTCTCAGGGAGCCCGGCATGGGCGCGGCATGCCGCGATGTTCGGAAACACGAGGAAGCGAACGTCATCGCCGCCATGACCGGCGACGACGATGTCCTGTGCGAGCGGCGCCAGCGCGGCGATGCCGGCGACGCGCAGCGTGCCGACGCTGACCCAGGTGCCGGAATTGAGCTTGAAGTCCTCCGCGACGCGGCCATCGAAGAACAGGCCGCGCTCCGGCCTGTCCGGATCGGCAAGCTTCACGGCATCGCCGATGAGGTAAAAGCCCTCCTCGTCGAAGGCCTGCTTGGTCAGGTCGGGCGCCTTCCAATAGCCCGGAGTGACGTTGGGCCCGCGCACGCGCACCTCCAGCTTGTCGCCGGAGGGGACGAGCTTCAACTCCGTGCCGGGAATCGGCACGCCGATATTGCCGGAGCGCTCGGCGAGAAAATGGCAGTCGCTTGCCAGCGGCGAAGTCTCGGTCGAGC
Source organism: Bradyrhizobium sp. CCGB12 (assembly GCF_024199845.1). Taxonomy (NCBI): domain Bacteria; kingdom Pseudomonadati; phylum Pseudomonadota; class Alphaproteobacteria; order Hyphomicrobiales; family Nitrobacteraceae; genus Bradyrhizobium; species Bradyrhizobium sp. CCGB12. The sequence goes on from NZ_JANADO010000001.1 coordinate 6,715,527, forward strand.
CCCAGGCCGAGACCATCGGCAACGCACGGCCTACGGTCTCGACAGAAAGCTGCTCCAACGCGTCCCAGAGATTTTGCGGTAGCGCGGCGCCGGCATAGAAGGCGAATTTCACCTCGTCGAAGAAGCGGCGGCGCAGATCCTCGTCGCCCCGCAGGGCCGCGATCAGCATGTCGAAGCCGCGCGGCACGTTGAAATAGACCGTCGGCATCACGCTTTTCAGATTGGCGAGCGAGGTCGCAAACAGGCCCGGAGCAGGCTTGCCGCCGTCGATATAGAGCGCGCCGCCGTTGCGCAGCACGAGATTGAAATTATGGTTGGCGCCGAAGGTGTGGCTCCAGGGCAGCCAATCGAGGATCACGAGATCGCCGCGGCCGGGTTCGAGAAACGTCCAGGTCTGTGCCTTGGCCTGCTGGCTCGAGGTCAGCATGCGCTGGGTGTTGATGACCGCCTTCGGCGTGCCGGTCGAGCCAGAGGTGAACAGGAATTTTGCGATCGTGTCCGGCGTCACCGCGGCGAAGGCTTTTGCGACCTCACACGTTTCAGGCGTTGCCGAGACATCACGGAAAGCAAGCGCATCGGCATCGCCGGCCTTGCCGCTGACAATCTGCGCTTTGTGCAGCGGCTTGATCGCGGCGAGCGCCGCGGCAAACGGCTTCGTCGCAGAAACATAGATCGCCCCCGGCTGAAGCAGCGATATCATACCCTTGAGCTTGTCGAAATCCTTCGACATCAGCGAATAGGCCGGCGAGATCGCAGCAGAGGGAACGCCGACATGCTGGGCGGCCAGCGCGAGCAGCGCGTGATCGATGCTATTGTCGGAGAGGATGACGACGGGGCGTTCGGCGCTGAGCTTCTGCGCCAGGATCCAGGACGCCGCCGCGCGAACCCGACGCAGGGCACCCGCGTAGGTCATGATGGCCCAAGGCGTATCGGCGCCGTCGCGCTCGGCAAGGAAGATCGTGTCGGGCGTCTGGCGCGCCCATTGCTCCAGCCAGTCGCCGATGCAGCGCGCCCCCTCTCGTAATGGCTCGGGCGAGCGCAGCACGATGCTGCCGTCGTCGCGATGCTCTGCGACGGTCCTTGGCGTTGCGAACAGGCCAGCAACGTCACCGCGTGAAGCGGTTGTCATGATTTCCTCCTCGCCTGAAACCCGGATTGGCCGCAGCCTCGTTCCGGGCTGCTTCGGTCATAATGTTGGGCACGACAATTGTTGTCGTCAACAACAATCTTCCGCCCCGCCCGTCAAGGCGCTAAGGTCGGGCGCAGGAGACACGATGTGACGACCAGCGCAGCCCAGACCTCCCCGCGCAAACGAGCCGGCAACGGCGCGGCGCAGCGGAACGACGCAGATGAAATCGGCCTCGACGCCCTGGTCGGGCACGCCGGCTACGCGGTGCGGCGCTTCCAGATCTGGATCTTCCAGGATTTCATCAAGACGCTGGGCGAGGTCGACATCCGGCCGACGCAATATTCGGTGCTGACGGTGATCGGCGCCAATCCGGGCCTGTCTCAGATGGCGGTGGCCAAGCGCCTCGGCATCGAGCGTGCCCGGCTGGTGCATCTGCTCGACAGCCTCGAACAGCGCAAATATTTGAAGCGGATCAAGTCGAGGACGGACCGACGCTCGCACGCGCTGCATCTCACCGCGCAGGGCGCGACGGCGCTGGCCAGGTTCAAGCGCCTCGCAGCCGAGCACGAGCGGCATGTCGAGGCGAAGATCGGCAGAGAGAACCGGGAAGCGCTGCTCCGGATCCTCGCCGACTTCACCTGACGCCAACTGCCCACAATTTAAGCAAGCGCGCGTAACCAGGGGGTCGCGCTCGTCCTCGATCTCTCCCCAAACATCTGATCTTACGATAATATTCGGAGCAATCAGCCCGCGCCGATCCTGTACACAATGGCACATCGCTTGCTTCAAGCCGGGTAAGGACACGATGCCGGAGTTTTGTCGCCATGGGGGCTGAGCAGCCTGAAACGATCGCCGCGATTGTGGCCGCACATCGCGCGGGCACGCTGATGCCGGCGCAAACGGTCGCACGCACCTATCAGCGCATCCGCGACCACGACGATCCCGCCATCTTCATCACCCTGCGCGACGAGAAGGATGCGATCGCGGAAGCCGAGAGACTTGCCGCACGCGCGGATGCCGCCAGCCTGCCACTCTACGGCGTGCCTATTGCGGTGAAGGACAATATCGACGCGCTGGGATTTCCGACCACCGCGGCGTGCCCGGCCTTCTCCTACACGCCGGCGCATGATTCCACCGCCGTGGCGCGCCTGCGCGCCGCAGGCGCCATCATCGTCGGCAAGACCAATCTCGACCAGTTCGCGACCGGTCTCGTCGGCGTGCGCTCGCCCTACGGCGTTCCCAGGAACGCGATCCGCGACGATCTCATTCCCGGCGGCTCCAGTTCGGGATCGGCGACGGCTGTCGGCGCAGGGCTGGTGCCGCTGTCACTGGGAACGGACACCGCCGGCAGCGGCCGGGTGCCGGCGATGCTGAACAACATCGTCGGCCTGAAGCCGAGCCTCGGCATGATCTCGACCGCGGGCCTGGTGCCGGCCTGTCGCACGCTCGACTGCATCTCGGTCTTCGCCTTGACGGTGGACGATGCCGCCCTCGCGCTCTCCGTGCTGGCAGGGCCCGACCATGCCGATCCGTTCTCGCGCGACCGGCCGCTTCAGCCGCTCACGCCGTTCCCGGCAAATCTGCGCCTCGGTGTGCCCCGCAACGGGCAGTTGATCTTCTTCGGCGACAAGAAATCGGAAAACGCCTATGCCGATGCGCTGAAGCGCTGGACCGCGCTTGGGGCTGATCTGGTCGAATTCGATCTCGAGCCGTTCTACGAGACGGCTCGGCTGCTCTATGAAGGGCCCTGGGTCGCCGAGCGCTATCTCGTGATCAAGAATCTGCTCGCCTCGGCACCCGATGCGATCCATCCGGTGACGCGCGAGATCACCGCGGCCGGCGCGCGGCTGACCGCTGCGGAAACCTTCTCGGCGCTCTACCGCCTGCAGGGCCTGCGCAAGATCGCCGAGCGCACGTTTGCGAATATCGACGCGCTGGTTCTGCCGACGGCGCCGACGGCCTACACCACCGCGCAGGTGCTCGCCAATCCGATCGAGCTCAACAGCCGGCTCGGCACCTACACCAATTTCGTGAACCTGCTCGATCTCTGCGGCCTCGCGGTGCCGGCTTCGATGCGCACCGACGGCATTCCGTTCGGCATCACGCTGCTCGCCCCTGCAGGAAGCGACGCGCGGCTCGCCAGCATTGGCCGCGCATTCCATGCCGATACGAAGCTGAGCCTGGGTGCAAAAGGCGTGGCACAGGCCCCGCTCGCGCCGCTGCCTGCAAACGGCGGCGACGAGATTCCGATCGCCGTGGTCGGCGCGCATCTCTCCGGCATGGTGCTGAACGGCGAATTGACGGCACTGAACGGGCGCCTGATCGAGGCGACAAGAACCGCGCCGGACTACAAGCTCTATGCACTCAAGACCACGCCGCCGAAGCCGGGCATGCTGCGCGTCGAAGCCGGCAAGGGCGCCGCGATCGAGCTGGAGATCTGGTCGCTGTCGTCGTCCGCCTTCGGCAAGTTCGTCAACGCGATCCCTGCGCCGATGGCGATCGGCACGGTGCGGCTTGCCGACGGGCGCAGCGTGAAGGGATTTCTCGTGGAGCCGGAAGTGCTGGGCGAAGCGCGAGATATCACTGCGTATGGGGGCTGGCGGAAGTTTATTGCGGAAGGTGCGACGGGGTGAACTCCGTAGGGTGGGTTAGCGCAGCGTAACCCACCTCTTCTGCTTCTGCGGATATGAACAGTGGTGGGTTACGCCTTCGGCTAACCCACCCTACGGCACCGCGTGTGCCGCCCTACACCGACACAGCGTAAATCTCGTACTCCCCACGCACCAGCTCGATATGCGCGCGCATCGCCGCTGCCGCGCCGTGCTTGTCGCCGCGCATGATGGCGACGACGACGCGGTCGTGTTCGGCCTGCGACTTGGCGAGGCGCCCGAGATTGCGGAACTGGGCGCGGCGAAACGGCTGCACACGGACGCGCGTGGCCAGCGTGATCTCGGCGATGTAGCCGTTCTGAGAACCCGCATAGATCGCGTTGTGGAAGCGCTCGTTGACCTCGTGGAAGCGTTCGGGATTGCCGGCATGGCTCAGCACGCGAAGCTCTTCGTGAATGGCCTCTAAGCCATTGCGCTCCGCGGCGGACATGCGTTCGGCGGCAAGCCCGGCACACAATGCCTCGAGCTCGGCCATTGCCTCGAACATGCTGGTCAGCCGCTCGATCGAGGGCTGCGCCACCACCGCGCCGCGATGGGCGCGCGCCTCGACGAGGCCGCTCGCCACCAGCTGGCGCAGCGCCTCGCGCACCGGGGTGCGTGAGACGCTGAAGCGCCGTGCGATGTCGGTTTCGTCCAGCGGCGCGCCGGGCGCCAGGGTTCCGCGCACGATCTCGTCGGCAAGTTGAAGCCGCAGCTCCTCGGCGCGCGTGATCTTGTGCAGGCTGGGTTGCGCCCGGTCGACCCGTGGCACCACCGACTCGGCCGGCAGCGTCCCGGGCGGAAGATCGTCAAGCGTCATACGGTCAGGTCTCTTTCGACTCGTCGATGATGCTGACATGGGCGGCGACGACGCGCCAGCCCTCCGGGAAGCGAATCCAGGTTTGCATCTGCCGGCCGACCTTGCCGGGAGCGGTGTCGCGATAGAACAGGGTGGAGGCCACGGCCGTGTCGCGGCCAAAGCTGGATATGACGGTCTTTGCGGTGCGACGGTTCAGGCCGACCGGCGAGCGCGCAGCGCGGAAGCCGGAGATCGCCTCATAGCCATAGAGGTTCTCGCCGATGCCGTAGCGCAGCGTGCGGGGGTCGTTGCGGAAGAGCTCGCCGAGCACGGCGACGTCGTTGATGACGAGGGCCTGCTCATAGCGCTCGAACGCGGCTTTGACTTCCGCGATCACGTCGGGGAGATCGATCTCCATCTCAGAATCCTCTTGGGGACGGCGCCGACACAACGCCCATCTGTTCCAATGCGTACGCGACGCGCAGCGCGATGTCCTCACGCCAGGGCGCGCAAATGATCTGCACGCCGATCGGCAGTGGCTCGAGCGGCACCGGCACCGCGACCACCGGCAGGCCGACGAACGAGATCGGCTGGGTGTGGATGCCGATATTGGCGCGCACCGGCAGCTCGAGACCGTCGAGAGTGAAGTTCACCTGTCCCAGCCTCGGCGCGGTGCAAGGCGTTGCCGGCGCGAGCAGCACGTCGACGGATTTGAAGATCTCGGCGAGCTGCGCACGATACCAGCGGCGGAACTTTTGCGCGCGGTCGACCAGCGGCGCCGGCACCATGGCGCCGGCAATCAGCCGGTCGCGCACGGCCGGATCGAAATCGTTCGGACGCTTGCGCAGACGATCGAGATGCAGCGAAGCGCCTTCGGTGGTGGTGATGACGTAAGCGGCGGCGCGGGCGCGCGAAGCCTCGGGGATGTCGACCACTTGCGTCGTACCAAGCGCCTTGGCGACGCGACTGACGGCCTCGACGGCTTCCGGAAACACGTTCTTCTGGAAGTGTCCGCCGGCGATCGCGATGCGCAGGTCCGAAACCGGATTGGCGAGCAACGGCAGCGTCGGCTCCAGCCCGCGCGTCGTGCAAGCGCCATCGTCGGCATCCGGCCCCTGCATCGCGTCATAGGCGAGCGCGAGATCAGTGACGGAGCGCGCGAACGGGCCGAGATGATCGAGGCTTGCCACGAACGGGAACGAGCGCGCCCGCGACAGCCGGCCATAGGTCGGCTTCAATCCGAAGATGCCGCAGAAGGACGACGGCACGCGGATCGAGCCATTGGTGTCCGATCCAAGCGCGATCGGCACCAGCGCGCCGCCGACGGCGCTGCCCGAACCGCCGGAGGAGCCGCCGGTCATCCGCGTCGTATCATGCGGATTGCGCGAGGGGCCGTCATGGACGTTCTCGCCGGTGAAGTCATAGGCGTATTCGCCCATGTTGAGTGCGCCGACCAGAACCGCGCCAGCCGCTTCCATGCGCTCGATCAGCGTGGCATCGCGCTTGGCAGGAGCGAGGTCGCGATTGATCTTCGAGCCGGCGCGCGTCGGGAGGCCCGCAACATCAAAGAGGTTCTTCACCGCGAAGGGCACGCCGGCGAGCGGGCCCGCCTCCTTTCCCGCCGCGATGTCGGCATCGATCGCGCGCGCTTTCGCACGGGCGCGATCGGCGGTGACGTCGGTGAAGGAATTGAGGACGCCGTCGTGCTGCGTGATGCGCGCGAGCGCGGCTTCGGTGGCAGCGAGCGCCGACAATTGACCACCGGCCACCGCTTTCGCGATGTCGGCAGCATTCATCTCTGGCTTGGTGGTCATGACGACGTCAGGCCGTGAAGATCGGCGCCGGCTCGGTCTCATCCGGCAGCGCGAATTCGTCGACGAGACGGGCAAGCCGCAGCGAGACTTCGAGGTTGGCTCGCACCGCGGGCCTCCAGGCCTCCTCGACCGGCAGCGCCAGCGCTTGCGATACGGCGTCGATATAGTCGTCCAGGGGTTCGGCCATCACGCTCTCAAACAATCAGTGCACTTTCAGTGTATCTGCCAACGGCGGATGCGGGATCGCCGTCAGCAGCTCCTTGGTGTCGTCGTCCTTGAGTTCGCGGAGCACCTGCTCGACGATCCATCCCGTCCGCATCACAATGACACGATCGCACCGCAAGCGCATCACATTCAAATCATGCGAGACGAACTGGTGCGGGAAACGGTCGAGCAGATTGTGCGGCAGTCCGAAGTCCCTTCAAAAAGTGCGAAAACAACCCCATGCACAGTAGAATGGGATTGATTTCATTGGAGAATATCCGCCGGATATCCGGTCATTGCGAGCGCGGCGAAGCAATCCGGCATCTCTCCGCGGAGACAGTCCGGATAGCTTCGCTGCGCTCGCAATGACGGGTTCGATGGAGCGCTCACCCCGGCCAGATCAGCTCCTGCAGCGCGACCAGATCCGCCGCCTTCTCCTGCCAGCCCTCGATCCAGATGTGGCTGTTGAGGTCGCTGGCGCGGTGCAGCAGCATCAGGGCCATCAGGCGGCGCTTGAGCGCGAAATCGAGCTTTGCATAACCAAAGCCCGCGAGCAGGCTGCGCACCCTGCCCGGCCGGCCCGCCGCCATGAAGGCGCTGGGGCCGAGCAGGTCGTAATCGCGCCATCCCGCCAGGACGTCGCCGAAGTCGAACAGGCCGGCGAGCGACCATTGGCCGTCATCGCAGGCGAGCAGAAAGTTCTCCGGAATGTATTCGCCGATCAGGATCACCGGCGGCGCATCCATCGGAATGAGCTTTGCGGCGTCGCGCAGGAGGTCGTCGAGGCCGGCGAGGAATTTTGGCGCAAGGCCAAGACGCGTGTGCCTGGCCCGGCAACCCAGCATCTGCTGACGCATGAAGTCGTCCCAGCGCGGCTCGATCTGCGCGAGCGCTCCGAGTGGCGCGCGCTGCACGGCGGCGATGGTCTCGCCAATCTGGCGCAGGACGCGCTCCTTCTGCGCTTCCGCCAATTGCGGCCAGACTTCCGAGCCGAGCGTGCCGGCAAGGCGTGTCATGACGAGATAGGGCCAGCCGTCGCGCGTCCCTTCTGCGACGATCTCGGGGATCGGCAGATGAAGCCGGCCGGCAAGCTGCGTCAGCGACCCGCGCTCGGAGATGAATTGCGCGCGCAGCAGCGGCGGGAAGATCTTCAGGATCAGCTTTTCACCGAGGCCGACGACGAGATTGGTGCCGGTCGAAAACACCTGCGGCGAGCTGATATCGAGACCATGGCTGCGCGCGATGTCGAGTGCGATAGGAAGCCATTGCGGGGAAGCGGAACGAAAGGCGCGAAAGCTTGCCGCGTCAGCGCAAGCCGGCAATGTTTGCGATGGAGCGATGGTCATTCGCGTGCTTTTGATTGTTCCGGTCCGCGTCAAGAAGACGGTGCACCTCTCCCGCTTGCGGGAGAGGTCGCGCCGAAGGCGCGGGTGAGGGTTCTCTCCTCTAGGGGATTGTCCCGTTGCGGAGACACCCTCTCCCCAACCCTCCCCCGCAAGCGGGGGAGGGAGCGCACCGCGGTTGCGGCTGCAGTGATATCCGATCGCGGCATACTACCGGTCCGGGCTGGCGCGCTCGAACTGGCGCAGCAGCTTGTTGCCGCGCTCGACGGCGGAATCGAGCGCGTCTTGCGCGCTCTTCTGGCCGGAAAAGGCCTGCTCCAGCTCGTCCTCGATCGCACCGCGGATCAGCACGAAAGAGCCGAGCCGGATGCCCTTCGAATTCTCAGTCGGCGGATTGAGCGTGATCTCCTCGAACGAGATCGCCGAGCCCGGATTGCGTTCGTAGAATCCCTGCGCGCGCGTCAGCTCGAAGGCGGCGCGGGTGATCGGCAGGTACCCGGTGTTCTGATGCCAGGCAGCCTGAACGCCGGGCTGCGACAGATAGGCGAAGAACCGCGCCACGCCCTTGTATTCCTCGCGCGGCCGGTCGCGCAGCACCCAGAGCGTGGCTCCGCCGATGATCGAATTCTGCGGCGCGCCCTTCACGTCGGGCCAGTACGGCATGATGCCGTAGCCGATCTCGAATTTCGAATTCGCCTTGATGTCGGCGCGCGTCGCCGAGGAGCCGATGAAGATGCCGCATTCGCCTTTCTGGAAGCGCGGTTCGGCCGACTGCCCGCGGCCGCTATAGTCGAACAGCTTGGTCTTCTGCCACTCCCTGAGCGCTGCGATGTGGTGCACGAGAGACGGGTTGTTGATGGTCAATTCCGCATCCAGCCCGGCAAAGCCGTTCGCCCGCGTCGCCAGCGGCAGATTGTGGAAGGCGGAGAAATTCTCGACATGGATCCAGGACGGCCAGGACGTGGTGAAGCCGCAGGCGGCGCCACGCTCGCGCAGGCGCTTTGCGGCGGCGCCCAATTCCGGCCAGGTCTTCGGCGGCGTCTCCGGATCGAGGCCCGCATCGCGGAACATGGTCTTGTTGTAATAGAGGATCGGCGTCGAGGAGTTGAACGGGAACGACAACAGATTGCCGGCCGCATCGGTGTAGTAGCCGGACACGGCGGGAAGGTAATCGCCCAGCGAGAATGGTTCGCCCTGGTCCCGCATCAGGCTGAACACCGGATAGATCGCGCCCTTGGCCGCGGTCATGGTGGCGGTGGCGACCTCGTTGACCTGGACGATCGCCGGCTGGCTGCGCGAGCGGAAGGCGAAGATCGCCGCCGTCACCGTCTCGGTGTAGTTGCCCTTGTAAGCAGGCACGATGCGGTAGTCGGATTGCGAGGCGTTGAAGTCGGCGGCGAGCTTGTCGAGCTGCCGGCCGAGCTCGCCGGACATGGCGTGCCACCAGGCGATCTCGGTTGCTGCCTGCGCCTTCGAGATGAAGGTGAGGGCCGCGACGGCGGCAAGGACCGGCAAAAGGCGCAATGTTGACATCACGATGGCTCTTCCCACCTGGCGCGCCAAACGGCGTCCCCCTGCTTAAGGCGCGGCATTTGCGGTTTCAACCGGGAATGCGCGCCGGCCGCGCCGCACAATCGGCCCCCGGGCGCGGCGCGGGGTGGCCTTCCCTTAACCATTTGCTAGATTGCGTTGAACCTTTTCCTTCCGCCATAGACTCCACCACTGAGGGGTTGAGTGTGCCAGTGCTGAGCCGTGCCGAATTCTCGCGGTCCGGGGTGATCTTCGTCGCGCTTCTGCTTGCCGTCTGTACGACGGGCGCCGTCGCACGCGAATTTCGCGCCGCCGACACCCAGACCGAGGACTATCCGACCGTCCAGGCGCTGCGCTACATGGGCGCCCTGATCGCCGAGCGCACCGGCGGCCGGCACGAAATAAAGGTTTTCCACTCTCGCCAGCTTGGTGAGGAAAAGGAGACCATCGAGCAGACCCGGGCCGGCGCCATCGACCTCAACCGGACCAACGTGGCGCTGATCGGCAATTTCGTCCCGGCGATGAACGTGCTCGCCATGCCGTTCCTGTTTCGGTCCATCGAGCACATGCAGAAGGTGCTGGACGGGCCGATCGGCAGCGAGATCCTGAATAGTTTCCAGCCCTATGGCTTCGTCGGGCTCGCCTTCTACGATTCCGGCGCGCGCTCGATCTACAACGGCGTCCGTCCCGTGAAGACCGTCGCCGATCTCAAGGGATTGCGGATCCGGGTGCAGCAGTCGGAGTTGATGAGCCAGATGATGCGTTCGCTCGGCGCCGAACCGGTGGAGCTGCCTTACGGGCAGGTGCTCACCGGGCTCGCCAACCATCTGATCGACGGCGCCGAAAACAACTGGCCATCCTTCGTGACGACAGACCATTACAAACATGCCGGCCATTACACGCTCACCGAGCACACGATGAGCCCGGAAGTGCTGGTGATCTCGCTTAAGGCCTGGAAAAGCCTCTCGGCGGAGGAGCAGACGATCTTCAGGGAGGCCGCGCAGCGCTCCAGCCGCTTCATGCGCGAGAAATGGCGCGACCTCGAGGAGCAGTCGCAGCGCAAGGCCCAGGACGCGGGCGTCACCATCGTCAAGGACATCGACCACAAGTCGTTCGAGGAAGCGATGGCTCCGATCTATGCCAAGGCCGCACGCGATCCGGCCGCCGCCGCGCTGATCGAACGCATTCGCAAGGTGGAGTGAGCCCCCTTGCCCGCGCCCGGACATAGCGAGCACACCGACGGGCCGGCCGGCCCGGTTGGGCGACTGCGCGCGCGACTCGTCGGCGTGCTGCGGGCGGTGCCGATCCGCTGGCGCATCCTGTCGATCGCGGCGCTGAACTCCGCCGTGGTGGTGGTGCTGGTGGCGATGATCTGGAACGGCGCGCAGGTCCTGGGCTCGGCCTGGGACGACGTGCGCCAGGTGCGAGAATCCGACCGGATCCTGGCGCTACTCGAAAGCGAGACCGGGCGGCTGCAGAATCTGATCCACCGCTACATCAACCAGCCGAGCCCGGATCTGTTCGCCGAGATCCTGCTGCTGCGCGAGGCGGTGCTGGGCACGCTCACCAACCGCGCCACCAAGGATCCGATGCTGTCAGGCTCGGTCGAGGAGCTCGAACGCACAACCGACCGCTTCCTCAACGGCTTTGGCGAGCTGCGCGGCGTGCAGGCCACCATCGCCAAGACCTATGAGGAGCAGGTGCAGGGGCCGGCCAGGGACATGGCGGGGCTGTATTCCATCATCGAAGGCGCCACCGGCCATCGCGACGCGCTGATCTGGCCGTCGCTGGGAAAATCCCGCGAGGCCTTCACCGCGATGCTGGTCGCGGCCAATTCCTATTATCTGTCGCAGTCAGCGGGCGCCGCCGACGACGCGCGCCGCAACACCGAGACGATCGAGAAGACCATTCCCGTGATGATCGATCTCGCCGACAACGACCTCCAGCGCATGGCGCTGCAGCGGCTCGGGGCCCGCACCACCGCGCTGCGCGAGGGCTTTGCAAAGCTCTCCGAGCAGCTGATGAGCCGCACCGAGCTGTTGCGCAACACCATCGACGCCAGCCAGGCCGAGGCGATCGGCGCCATCGACGATCTCTCGACCAAGATGCGAAAGCGCGAGCAGAAAGCGCAGGAAACCTTCGACCGCACGCTGGCCGACATATCCCGCCGTGTCCTCTCCATTGCGGTGATCTTCCTCGGCATCATCCTCAGCGCCGGCGTGCTGATCGCGCTGTCGATCCGCCTGCCGCTGCAGCAGATCATGACGGCGATGCGCGCGATCACGCTCGGTGATCTCGACCGCGAGGTGCAGGGCACCAAGGCACGCGACGAGGTCGGGGCGATGGCACGCGCGGTCGAGGTATTCCGCGAGAACGCGATCGCCAAGCGCGAGACCGAGGACGAGCTGCGCGCCTCCAAGGAAAAAGCCGAGAGCGCGCTGCTCGAGCTCAACACCGCACAGCAGAATCTGATCGACGCCGAACGGCTTGCCGCACTTGGCGGCCTGGTTGCCGGCGTTGCGCACGAGGTCAACAACCCGATCGGTATCAGCCTGACCGTCGCCTCGAGCTTTGCCCGGCGCAGCGAGATCTTCGAGGCCCAGCTCAAGGGCGATGGGGCCTTACGCCGCTCGCAGCTGGAGGAATTCGTGCAGGCCTCGCGCGACGCCTCGCAGCAGCTCGTCGCCAACCTCCAGCGCGCCGGCGAGCTGATCCAGTCGTTCAAGCAGGTCGCGGTCGACCGCTCCCATGCCGAGCGGCGGCAGTTCTCGCTCAGCGAAGCCACCGACCAGATCATCGCCAGCCTGCGCCCGGTGCTGAAGCGCTCGCCGATCACGCTTCAGGTCGACGTACCCGAGGGGCTCCTGCTCGACGGCTATCCCGGCTCCTACGGCCAGATCCTGACCAACCTGTTCCTGAACGCCGCCAACCACGCCTTCGCCGACGGCCGCGCCGGCACGATCGCGATCTCGGCACGGCCGCGCGGGGCCGACGACATCGAGATCAGCTTCGCCGATGACGGGGCCGGCATGACCCCCGACGTGCAGCGCCAGGCCTTTGACCCTTTCTTTACCACCCGGCGCAATGAAGGCGGCACGGGACTTGGCCTGCATATCGTCTATAACCTCGTGACCCAGCAGCTCGGCGGCCGCATGATGCTGGAATCCAAGCTGGGACAAGGCACGACTTTTCGCATTATCATGCCCCGCATCGCCAAGGGCGCACAAAGCACAGAAAGTGACGGGACTTCTCAATGGCCGAACAGGACGATGTCCTCCACCTGATCGACGACACCGGTGCCGCGTCGGAGGACGCCAACGCCCGGAAATGGAAGATCGCCGTCATCGACGACGATCCGGCCGTGCATGACGGCACGCGTTTTGCGCTCTCGGATTACAGCTTGAACGGCCAGAGCCTGGAGATCCTGTCGGCCTATTCCGCGGCGGAAGGTCGCAAGCTGATGGTCGAGCACGGCGACATCGCCGCCGTGCTGCTCGACGTCATCATGGAGACCGACGTCGCCGGCCTCGAGCTCGTCGAGTTCATCCGAAACGAGATCAAGAACGAGACCGTGCGTATCATCCTGCGCACCGGCCAGCCCGGCCAGGCGCCCGAGCGGCGCGTGATCGTGCAGTACGACATCAACGACTACAAGGCCAAGACCGAGCTCACCGCCGACAAGCTGTTCACCTCGTTGACCGCGGCGCTGCGCTCCTATCAGCAGCTCGAGCGCATGGTGCAGACGCGGCGCGGCCTGGAGATCATCATCGACGCGGCCTCGACGCTGTACGACTTCAAGTCGATGCAGCGGCTCGCCGAGGGCGTGCTGACCCAGCTCGCCTCGCTGCTCAACGTCGATTGCGCCGGTATCCTGGTCTTGCGCGACAATGGCGGCGGCATCGACCCCGAGCTTTCGGTGCTCGCCGGCAGCGGCTGCTACAGCCGCTTCATCGGCACCACCACGTCGAAAGCGCTCGACCCCGATCTGCGCGAGATGGTGGAAGCCGCCTTCCAGCGCCGCAAGAACGAATTCGCCGACCACCGCAGCGTGATTTATTTGCGCACCGGAAGCGGCCGCGAGGTGGTGGTGCTGCTCCAGGCCGAGCGCGAGCTGTCCGAGACCGACCGCTCGCTGGTCGAGATCTTCTCCAGCCGGCTCTCGATCGCCTTCGACAACGTCATCCTCTATCAGCAGCTCCAGGATGCCAACACGCAGCTGGAAGACCGCGTCGCCCAGCGCACCCGCGCGCTGATGCAGGCCAATCGCCGCCTGTCGGCGCAATGGCTGCGGCTGCAGCGCGCCAACGGCTTCAAGAACGAGATTCTCGGCACCGTCGCGCACGACCTGAAGAACCCGCTCGGCGTCATCCTCGGCCGTACCGAGATGCTGAAAGAGCTGATCTCGACCGGTGCCTCGGAAAACGGCGTCGTCGCCCAGGTCGACCACATCCGCGACGCCACCAAGCGGCTGACCACGATGGTCGATCATCTGATCTCGGACGCGATGGCCGATGCCTTCGACATCACCATCCGTCGCGAGCCGGTCGACGTCGCCGTCCTGGCCAAGGAGGTCGCCGACGCCAATCAGCCGCTCGCCGTCAACAAGCAGCAGACGATCAGCGTCACCGCGCCGCCGAACATCGTCACCATGTGCGACACCGACCGCATCCGCGAGGCGATCGACAACCTCATCAGCAACGCGATCAAGTACTCGCCGATCGGCGGCAAGATCGGCGTCGCCGTGACCCATGAGGGCCGCGACACCGTCGTCCGCGTCAGCGACGAGGGCGCCGGCCTGTCGCCGGAGGATCTCGGCCGCCTGTTCGGCCGGTTCCAGCGGCTCTCCGCAAAGCCGACTGCAGGCGAGAGCTCGACGGGGCTTGGGTTGTCCATCGTCAAGCGTATCATCGACATGCATGGCGGCGAGGTGACTGCCGACAGCGACGGCCCCGGCAAGGGCTCGACCTTCACCATCACCCTGCCCGCGACCGAAGTGCCGTGATTTCAGTACCGAGATCTGAGTGACATGACCCAAAGCCAGCACATCATGATCGTCGACGACGAGGCCCCGGCCCGGGAGATGGTCGGGGATTACCTCAAGATGCACGGCTTCACCGTGACGCTGTGCGACGGCGGCAAGTCCTTACGCGCCGCGATCGACGGCGGCATGCCCGACCTCGTCGTGCTCGATCTCAACATGCCCGAGGAAGACGGCCTCTCGATCATCCGCGACCTCAAGAGCCGCATCAACGTGCCCGTAATCATGCTGACGGCGACCGCGAGCCCGATCGACCGCGTCGTCGGGCTCGAGCTCGGTGCCGACGATTACGTGGCAAAGCCGTGCGAGCTGCGCGAATTGATGGCGCGCATCCGTTCGGTGCTGCGGCGGAGCGTGCCGGCCAAGGCTGCCGCACCGGACGCTGCTGCTGCGAAATCCGAAAAGGACCAATTGGTGCGCTTCGGCACCAAATGGCTCGATCTCGAAGCGCAGGCCTTGCGCGACGACGAGGGCAACGAGCATCCGCTGACCGCATCGGAGTTCGGGCTGCTAAAAGTGTTCGCGGCCAATCCGAAGCGCGTGCTATCGCGCGAGCGCCTGCTGGAGCTCGCCAATGCGCGTGACGCCGAAGCCTTCGACCGCGCGGTGGACCTGCGCATCATGCGCATCCGCCGCAAGATCGAGCCCGATCCGGCCAAGCCCGCCGTAATCCGCACCATCCGCGGCGGCGGCTACCTGTTCTCACCCGCGGGCGAGAAGGCGTAAGGGCGGCACCGCCGCCTCCACATCGTCATTGCGAGCGAAGCGAAGCAATCCAGAATCCCTCCGGGGCAAAACTCTGGATTGCTTCGCTTCGCTCGCAATGACGGAGCAAGCTGCGTCGACGTCATCCGCCAGCAACGTCTGAATCGGTGCTTCGCCCCGGGACGACAGGAGAGCGTTTTGGCGGCCGCGAACGCCAAACTCCGAAAAACGTTCCCGGCTGCTCGGCGTGCGGTCAAATCCCTCCTCCCGTATTTTCCGTACATTGAAATTCCACGCCTTTTCTCCCCGAATGTTTCGTCGTGGCCGTTTCGACGAAACAATTTGGCGGCGCAC
Source organism: Bradyrhizobium sp. CCGB12 (assembly GCF_024199845.1). NCBI lineage: Bacteria > Pseudomonadati > Pseudomonadota > Alphaproteobacteria > Hyphomicrobiales > Nitrobacteraceae > Bradyrhizobium > Bradyrhizobium sp. CCGB12. Next base: position 6,731,091 of record NZ_JANADO010000001.1, read on the forward strand.
GAAACCATTTTCCGCTTTTCGTGCAGACGTCCCGAAACGTTCGCTCATTAACACTTTGATCCAAGGAAACGCCGCTCGGTTGCGGCGCTACGGGGAGCTAAGTCCATGCCGAACGTCATCGCCATCAACGCCCAGGCCAGCCAGAGCATCATTGCCGCTCAGGCGACTTCGGACGACATGCTCCTCGAAAGCATCGCCGACGGCAATCGGACGGCCATGCACATCCTCTACTGCCGGCACAATGTGCGGGTTTATCGTTTCATCCTGCGCATCGTGCGCGACGCCACCACGGCGGAAGATCTCGTCAGCCAGGTGTTCCTGGACGTGTGGCGGACCGCCGGCCAGTTCCAGGGCCGCTCGCAGGTCTCGACCTGGCTGCTCTCGATCGCCCGCTTCAAGGCCCTGACCGCGATGCGCCAGCGGCGCTTCGAAGACATCGACCAGGAAGACGTTCGCCAGATCCCCGATGATTGCGACACGCCGGAGACCTCGCTCGATCGCAACGACACCAGCGCCATCCTGCGCGCCTGCGTGCAGAAGCTGTCGCCGGCCCATCGCGAGATCATCAACCTGGTCTACTATCACGAGAAATCGGTGGAGGAGGTCGGGCAGATCATCGGCATCCCCCAGAGCACGGTGAAGACGCGGATGTTCTACGCCCGCAAGCAACTGGCCGATTTGCTTAAGGGCGCCGGCGTCGATCGTTTCGCCGCCTAAATTCAATGAATTCAATGGGATAGGACCACGGCCCGGGCCCTATCCTCGGACACGGAAGCGTTACCGCCGACGAAACAATTGAAACAAAGCACAACATCAGGCGGAAAAACTTCCCTCCTATAAAGCTCGCATACGGTTTTGCTTAAACCTCCCAAGGACCTCCAACGACCCGGACGGGATGCCCCCCCGCCGGGCCGTTTTGTATTTGGGCGGCCCTCCCGTCACGAACGCGTGACGCCGCGTAACGACCCGCAGGCTCACCGCGAACAGCCCTCGTGATCCCATCCACGAGTGCGCAAATGCTCGAACTCTTCTTCGCCGTCCTTGCCGGCATCCTCACCATCGCCGCGCCATGCACGCTGCCGATGTTGCCGATCCTGCTTGGCGCCTCGATCGGGCGCGCGGGGCACTTGCGGCCCGCGATGATCGCGCTCGGCTTCATCGTCTCGTTCTCGGCGACCGCGCTGCTGCTGAGTGCGATCACGCGGCTGTTCGATTTCGATCCGAACGTGCTGCGCGAGGCCGCCTCGATCCTGCTGCTCGGCTTCGGCCTGTTGATGTTGTGGCCAACGCCGTTCGAATGGCTGTCAATCCGGCTCAATGGTTGGCTCGATCTCGGCAATTCCAGCGCCACGCAGCGCGAGGGCCCGCTCGGCGGGCTCATCCTCGGCACCACGCTGGGCCTGGTCTGGACACCCTGCGCCGGCCCGGTGCTCGGCTCGATCCTGACTCTGGTTGCTACCTCGAACAACCTGGCCTGGGCCGGCACGCTGCTGATCGCCTATGCGATCGGCGCGGCGATCCCGATGCTGGCGATCGCCTATGGCGGACAGGCCGCGACCACGCACGTGCGCAGCCTCGCGCGGATCTCGCCGCGGCTGCAGCAGGGTTTTGGTGTCGTCGTGATCGCCTTCGCGGTCGCCGCCTACTTCCAATACGACACGCTGATCGTGGCGTGGCTCACCGGATTCTATCCCACCGGCCAGATCGGCCTGTAATCATCGCTTCATCTCACCGGAGGACGCTTCCATGACTTTCAAACTGCTCACCGTGGCCGCCGCACTGATCGGCTTCACCGTCACCGGCGCCGTCATCCCCGGAATCTGCGACGAGGTGTCTCGCGCGGCACCGGTCCGCGTTGCTGCCGCGAGCCAGGAGACCGCGCCCGATTTCACCGGCATCAACACCTGGTTCAACTCGAAGCCGCTGAGCATGGCCGACCTCCGCGGCAAGGTCGTGCTGGTCGATTTCTGGACCTATGGCTGCGTCAACTGCGTCAACACGCTGCCGCACGTCACCGACCTCTATGCCAAGTACAAGGACCGGGGTCTCGTCGTGGTCGGCGTGCACACGCCGGAATTCCCGTTCGAGCGTTCCGCATCCAACGTGCAGGCCGCGCTGAAACGCCACGGCATCACCTATCCGGTGGCGCAGGACAATGATTCCAAGACCTGGAACGCCTACCGCAACCGATATTGGCCGGCGCAATACATCATCGACCAGACCGGCAAGATCGTGTTCCAGCACGAAGGCGAAGGCAGCTACGACCAGATCGACCGCACGGTGGCGCGGCTCCTCAACATGAACAGCTGACGCCGCGCCAACATCACGCGGCCGGCCTCATCTGTCGTCCTTGTTGCTTGACTCCACGGACCCGTCCGTGGAGTTTCGCCAGCGACGGAATCAGCCGCCCGCAATGGACGACACGACCAGCAGCACCGACATCCGCCTTCGTGAAGGCTCCTCGATCGCGCAGCGGCTGATCATGGCCGGCTGTGCGGCCGCGGTTGCGCTGTGCTTCACGCCGGGCCTGTTCACGCGCGATACATTGGAAATCATCATCTCGGTGGCGGCGCTCCTCGTGGGGGCGGGGTTCGTCGTCGGCATCATGCTGGCGCCGGCGGTGGTGTGGATCATCACACCGAATGAGATCCTGATCGGAAAGCAAAGCCCATTCGGAAAGCTGCGCACGCGGGTCGTCCCCAAGGAGGACATCAGCGGATTGCAGGTTCCCGGCAGCAAGAGGGTGAAAGCCCGTTTCCAGCTGGCGTTCACGCTGGCCTCCGGGGAACGCCTGACCTCCCCGCCGATCTCCGACGTCACGCATGTGCGCGACACCGTGGCCCGGATCGCCACGCAATTCGGCGTTCCCAATGTCGAGGCCCCCTCCAATCCGGTCGATGCCAGCAATCCCGAGATGCGTCTCGGCGAGCCCCTCGAACCGTTTCCCACGCGCGACATCCGCATCGTTGCGCTGATCGCAGTCGCAATCTGCGCCGTTCCCTACGCCTACAAGCTCTGGCGCGGCCTGACGCCCGGGCCGGTCGACATCGCGCTACTGCCGGTTGGTGCGATCGCCGCGTTCGCCGTGCACCGATACGCCAATCTCGTCACCGGCGCCTTCTGGATCATCCGGCAGGGCGATATTCGCGTCGAACGCCTGTGGGGCGACGGCACGCCGCGCGCCGACCATATCGAAGGACGCGACGTCAAGACGATCACGGTCGAGCGCCGCGGCCGGTCCGAGGACGAGCACTGCATCGTCGTGATCCGGTTGCACTCCCGGCGGCGGTTTCGCAGCCCCCGCATCGGGTCGCGGCTCGAGGCCCGCGCCGTCGCGACCGAGATCGTGCGGCGGCTGGGGATCGCGCCGGAGAGCAAGCCGGAGAGCAATAAGGTCTAGCTGCATCCGGTGCCGATCGTCGCAGTCGATGTTTCCGCGGGTTCGGTCTGTGCCTCTCCCGCTTGCGGGAGAGGTCGGCGCGGAGCGCCGGGTGAGGGTTTTCTCCTCTTGGGAGTCCTCGCCCATCGAGACAGCCCTCTCCCCGACCCTCCCCCGCAGGCGGGGGAGGGAGCGCACCGACCATGCGGCAGCCGCTGTGCTTTTCGCGCCATCCGCCGTTTGTGGCATGCGGCGCCCCGTCAAAAAACCAAAGCATTCTCGTGACATACCAGGGTGGCGCGCCATTAACTTGCCATGAACTTGCCCCTCAGGTTTGATGCTTCTGAATGATTTGCGCTGTGGCAGCGGGGAGAGCTTTACATGACGGATTTTCGTCGCCTGACCGGGACGTTCGTGGCTGCGATTGGCCTGATCCTGTCCACGCCGCAAGCCTTCGCCCAGCAGCCTGACCGCGGCGACGAGCCGGGCCTGATCGCCGATGACGGCTACCAGCTCGATCCGGAATGGCAGAAGCAAGTGGTCTACTTCCGCACCACTGAACCGCCGGGCACGATCATCGTGTCGACCGCCGAACGGCACCTCTATCTGGTGCAGCCTGGCGGGCGCGCGATCCGCTACGGCATCGGCGTCGGCCGCGACGGTTTCCAGTGGCAGGGGCTGGTGACCATCACCAACAAGAAGGAATGGCCGGACTGGACGCCGCCGGCGGAGATGATCCAGCGCCAGCCCTATCTGCCGCGCTTCATGGCCGGCGGCCCCGGCAATCCGCTCGGCGCCCGCGCCATGTATCTCGGCACCACCGTCTACCGCATCCACGGCACCAACCGCCCCGACACGATCGGCACCAAAGTGTCCTCGGGTTGCTTCCGTCTCGTCAACAATGACGTCGCCGATCTCTACGATCGCGTCCCTGTTGGCACCAAGGTGGTCATCCGCCAGAAACCCGAACTCTAACGCTATCGCTTTTGAGCATGATCCTCCGGATCATGCTCTGCGCCCTCCCCCAGATTCCTTTTCCCGATTTTCGAGAGAGCAACATGATGCGCACTTTCCGAGGCGGCCTGCTGATCGGGCTCGCGGTCGCCGTGCTGGTCGCTGTTCTGGCCATCATCTATGAATTCTATGACACCCGCACCCTGAAGCGCACGGTTCGCCGCGGCGAGGTGCTGTGCGGCGTCAACAGAGGCCTGCCGGGCTTCTCGATCCCCGACGACAAGGGCAACTGGACCGGCTTCGACGTCGATTTCTGCCGCGCGGTGGCGTCGGCGATCTTCAACGACCCGGGCAAGGCGAAGTTCGTTCCGCTCGATGCGGGCGAGCGCTTCAAGGAGTTACAGAGCCGGAAAGTGGACATCCTCTCGCGCAACTCGACCTGGAGCATGGCGCGCGAGCTCGACTACGACCTCTATTTCCCGGCGGTCGCCTATTACGACGGCGCAGGCTTCATGCTGCCGCGCTCGCGCAACAAGGAGACATCGCTCGACCTGACCGGCAGCAAGGTCTGCGTGCAGGCTGGCACCACGACGGCGCTGAACGTCGCCGACTATTTCCGTGCCAACAATATGAAGTATGAAGAGGTGAAGTTCGACAAGCTGGACGACGTGGTGAAGGCCTACGACACCGGCAAGTGCGACACCCTCTCTGCCGACGTCTCCCAGCTCTACGCGCTCAGGCTGAACCTGTCGAAGCCCGGCGACCAGATGATCCTTCCGGACATGATCTCCAAGGAGCCGCTCGCGCCCGTCGTGCGCCAGCGCGACGACGACTGGATGATGATCGTGAAGTGGACGCTCTACGCCATGATCAACGCGGAAGAGCTCGGCGTCACTTCGGAGAACATCGACGAGGCGCTGAAATCGAAGAAGCCGGAAGTGATGCGCCTCGTCGGCACCGAGGGCAATTACGGCGAGCAGCTCGGCCTCACCAAGGACTGGGCCGCGCGCATCATCCGCCACGTCGGCAATTACGGCGAGATGTACGACCGCAACATCGGCGAGAAGTCCAAGCTGAAGATCCCGCGCGGCATGAACCAGCTGTGGAATGCCGGCGGCGTGCAGTACGCACCGCCGATGCGGTAAGTCTTGGTCATTGCGAGCGTAGCGAAGCAATCCAGAATCCCTCCGCGGTGACAGTCTGGATTGCTTCGCTGCGCTCGCAATGACGGGGCGAGAGCAGGTGCTCACGACGCACTCGACATCGTAGCCCGCATGAGCGAAGTGACATGCGGGGCCACTGCTTGTGGCATTCCCGGATGTCGCTTCGCTCATCCGGGCTACGCGCCCTCTCTCGCCGTTGGCCTCAATACCCCCGCGCCCGCGCCAGCTGCTCGGTGTGGTAGTTCGCATCGCCGAACAGCTCCTCGCACACCCTTGCGCGCTTCATGAAGAAGCCGATGTCGAACTGGTCGGTCATGCCCATGCCGCCGTGCATCTGCACGCCCTCCTGCACCGCGCGCGTGGCGGTGGTGCAGGCGCGGGCTTTTGCGACTGCGACGGCTGATGCGGCCTTGGCGACGTCGGCGCCCAGCGCCTGGAGTGCCTTCATCGTGGCGGCGCGGGTGATCTCGATGTCGACATAGAGCTCGGCGGCGCGGTGCTGCAGCGCCTGGAATTCGCCGATCAGCTTGCCGAACTGCTTGCGGCTCTTCAGGTACTCGACGGTGCGGTTGAACACTTCGTCGCTCAGGCCCACCATTTCGGCGGCGACCGCGCCGCGGCCGATATCGAGCACGCCGTCGAGCAGCGTGGCGCCCTGATCGACCTCGCCGAGCACGCTGTCGGCATTGACCTCGACATTGGCAAATTCGATCCGCGCCGCGTTGTGCGCATCGACCATGATGGTGCGCTCGACCGCGACGCCCTTCGCCGCCGGGTTCACCAGGAACAGCGTCAAGCCCTCGCGCTCGCCGGCCGAACCCGCGGTCCGCGCGGCGACGATCAGGAGGTCGGCGACGTGCCCGTCGACCACCAGCGCCTTGGCGCCGGAGAGCTTGAAGCCGTTGCCGGCGCGCACGGCCCGCAGGCTGGTCTGGAGCGGCCGATGCTTTGCGCCCTCGTCGACCGCGAGCGTCGCGAGCAACGAGCCGTTGGAAATCTTCGGCAGATAATCCGATTTCTGCGCGGCATTGCCGCCGCGGTTCAGCGCCGAGGCCGCGACCACGCTGGTGGCGAGGAAGGGCGAGGGCATCAGGGTGCGGCCGATCTCCTCCATGACGACGCCGGCCTCCATGAAGCCCAGACCGCTGCCGCCGAACTCCTCCGGCACGAGGAGACCGGCAAAGCCCATCTCGGCGAAGGCGTGCCACAGTTCCTTGGAGAAGCCGGCGGGATCCTTGCTATCGCGCAAGTGGCGCAGGTGCGACACCGGCGCCTTGTCGCTGATCAGCCCGCGCGCGCTATCGCGGAGCATCGATTGTTCTTCGGTGAGGACGAGAGCCATGTGCATGCTTCCGGTTCGAAATCTATTTTTGGTCCGTCATTCCGGGATGGCCCGAAGGGCCAGGCCCGGAATCCATCAGGCCGCAGAGTTGGTGGCTGAATGGATTCCGGGTTCGCGCGTTGCGCGCCCCGGAATGACGTGTGGTGAGAGCGTGCTCACGCCCCCGGCAGATCCAGGATGCGCTTGGCGACGATGCCGAGCATGACCTCGGACGTGCCGCCCTCGATCGAGTTCGCCTTTGTGCGCAGCCAGGCGCGCGGGCGGGCGCCTTGCTTGGAGCGCTCGCTCTCCCATTCCAGTGCATCGATACCGCCGGCCGACATCAGGATCTCGTAGCGGCGCTTGTTGAGCTCGGTGCCGTAATATTTCATCGCCGACGAGAACGCCGGGTGCGCCTGCCCTGCCTTGGCGAGATCGACCGCACGCTCGGCGCAGGCCGCGAGCGCGGCTTCGTCGACGTCGAAGCCGGCGATCTCGGCACGCAGCATGGAATCATCGAGCCGCCCCTGCGCATCGGTGCCGACGGAATCGGCGGCGATCTGGCCGAGCGGACGGCCGACGCCGCGCTCTCCCATGCCTGATATCATCGCGCGCTCATGCTGGAGCAGGTATTTCGCGACGTCCCAGCCGCGATTGACGGTGCCGACCACATGCGACTTCGGCACGCGGACGCCGTCGAAGAAGGTCTCGCAGAACGGCGAATAGCCGGAGATCAGCAGGATCGGCTTGGTCGAGACGCCCTTGGAAGCCATGTCGAACAGGATGAAGCTGATGCCGTCATGCTTCTTCGCAGCCGGATCGGTGCGCACGAGGCAAAAGATCCAGTCGGCGTAGTTGGCGTAGGACGTCCAGATCTTCGATCCCGTGATGATGAAATCATCGCCATCGCCCTCGGCCCGAGTCTGGAGTGAGGCAAGATCGGAGCCGGCGTTCGGCTCGGAGTAACCCTGGCACCAGCGGATCAGGCCCGCGGCGATCTTCGGCAGGTGCTCCTTCTTCTGGGCCTCGTTGCCGTATTTCAGCAGCGCCGGCCCGAGCATCCAGATGCCAAAACTCGACAGCGGCGGGCGCGCGCCCATTTTTGCCATTTCGGCGCGCAGCACCTTGTGCTCGGCCGCGCTCAAGCCGCCGCCGCCATACTCCTTTGGCCAGTCCGGCACGGTCCATCCCTTGTCGCGCATGCGCTCGAACCAGATGCGCTGCGGCTCGGACGAGAGCTTTGTATTACGTCCGCCCCAGAACACGTCGGCATCGGACGTCGCGGGCTTGCGCATTTCCGGCGGGCAATTGGCCTCCAGCCAGGCGCGCGTCTCGCCACGGAATGTGTCGAGATCGGCGGTTTCAGAATCTGTGGACTTGGAGTCGCTCATGGTCGTTTCCATCAATCAAAATCGACTTGTTGGGCGCGACTCTGGGCCATCGCATCGTGGAATTCAACCACTTCCATGTCGCGCATCGGCTATAGTCGCCGGCACGGCGGTGCTTGAAAACAAAGAGGAAACGACAATGCGCCTGAAACTTCTTTCGCCTGGCGAAATGAACGAGAGCCAACGGCAGACCTATGACGAGTCGATTGCCGGCAAGCGCGGCAAGCCGCCGGCGCCGATGATGGCCTGGCTCAACAGCCCCGACATGGCCCGTCACGCCACGCGGCTCGGTGAAGTGCTGCGTTACGACACGATCTTCCCGGCCAAGCTTTCTGAGATCGCGATCCTGGTGACGGCGCGGCACTGGACCGCGCATTACGAATGGTATGCGCATAAGCGCCTCGCGCTTGCCGGCGGCATGAAGCCTGACATCATCGACGCGATCCGCGACCGCCGTACGCCCGAGTTCGACGACCCCAGGGGAAAGATGATCTACGACGTAGCGAAATCGCTGCACGAAGGCCAGGGCGTCGAGAAGGGGCTCTATGACGAGGCGGTCAAGCTGCTCGGCGAGCGCGGCGTCGTCGAAGTGATCGGGCTGTGCGGGTACTACACGATGGTATCGATGACGCTGAACACGTTCGAGTTCGAGCTGCCCGAGGGCGAGGTGCGGGAGCTCGCCTAGTTTCCGATCCGGAAACGATGGGTTTCGGGATCGGCAATAGCACTGTCCCGAGACCGGCCTTATGTGGAGTTGACCAACGGAGCAGCCACATGTCGCAAAGCCCAGCCGTCGCCGCCGGCACCCGGATCGGCCACGTCCACCTCAAGGTCGCCGATCTCGATCAGGCTCTCGGCTTCTATTGCGGCGTGCTCGGCTTCGAGCTGATGCAGCGGATGGGCTCTGGCGCGGCCTTCATCTCGGCCGGCGGCTATCATCATCACATCGGGCTCAACACCTGGGAAAGCAAGGGCGGCTCACCGCCGCCGCCGGGCACCACGGGCCTCTTTCACACCGCGATCCTCTATCCGACGCGGCCGGCGCTGGCGGATGCGCTGCATCGCGTGCTCACGGCCGGCATTGCGCTTGATGGCGCCAGCGATCACGGCGTCAGCGAAGCCCTGTATTTGCGCGACCCGGATGAGAACGGCGTGGAGCTGTATTGGGACAAGCCGCGGGAGCAATGGCCGTTCGGGCCGGACGGGAAGCTGGCGATGTTCACCAGGCGGCTGGATGTTGAGGCGTTGTTGAAGCAGCGGGAGGCGTAGGCGCCGCTCTCGCCGCGTCATTGCGAGCGCAGCGAAGCAATCCAGAATCGTTCCGCAGAGACAGCCTGGATTGCTTCGTCGCAAGAGCTCCTCGCAATGACGGAGTGTGTCGAGGCGATGTCGCCCCCTTGCGCAAGTGCCGTAGGGTGGGCAAAGCGAAGCGTGCCCACCAATTCTTGCGAGAGGTGTCGATAGATGGTGGGCACGGCGCTTTGCGCCTTTGCCCACCCTACGGGAGCTTCGTTTTTGGCGCGCCGCGCACCATGATCAGCGCGGCCGCCATCACCTCCAACGCAATGCAGAGATAAAACGGCAGCGCGTACCCGCCGGACCAATCGCGCAGGAAACCGACGACGCCGGGGCCGAACGCATAGGTCACCTGGTTGATCGCGGTGTTGAGGCTGATCAGCACGCCGAACAAGGCGGAATCGAATTCCTGCTGCACGATCAGCGACGGCAGCGTGATGAGGTTACCGACCGAGAAGCCGAACACTGCACAGGCCGCGATCAGCACGTAATCGTTGTGCAGATTGATGACGACGCATAGCGCCGCGGCCTGGCTGAGGAACGACAGCGCCGAGGCGAGCCGCTGATTGAGGCGGTCGATCACCAGCGAGAACAGCACGCGACCGACCACCGCCATCGCCGTCAGCACCGCAACCGCCACGGCCGCGCGCTCGCGGCCGATCACGGGATCGAGGAACGAGATCAGGTGCACGATGAAGCCGACCTGCGCGAACAGCACCAGCGCGAAGGCAATGGTCACCGTGAGGAAACCGACGTCGCGCAGCGCCCAGCTGCGGATCTGCGTCGACGATTGCGGCTTCGGCTTCGCTGCCGCGTGCCAGCCGTGAAGATCGGGCGGCCGGCCGACGACGAGCAGGATCACGGGGACTAGCAGCACCAGCATCGCGGCTGATGTCGCGAACATCGCGTTTCCGAAGCCGATATGGCTGATCATCATGACCAGCAGCGGCACGCCGACGATGCCGCCGAAACTGGCGCCATTCAGCGCGAGGCTGATCGCCATGCCGCGCTTGTGGTCGAACCACAGGCTGATCGTGTTGGTGATCATGGCAAGACTGGTGCCGGCCCAGCCGAAGGCGAGCACGGCATTGGCGAGATAAAGCTGCCAGGGCTCGCGGACCGCGCCGATCGCGACTGCGGCGGATGCCATCGCCAGCGTGCCGGCTATCAGACAGATGCGCGGGCCGTATTTGCGGACGGCTTCGCCGACGAAGACGACGAGCAACGCGCCGAACAGATAGAAGAACGTGGTGCCAGCGGAGATCAGCGAGGCCGGCCAGCCCCGCGCGCGCTGGAGCTCGGCGACATAGACGCTCTGGCCGTAGAAGCCGAGCCCCCAGCCGAAGGTGGCGAGCAGGAAGCAGACGGCGACGATGCGCCAGCCTTCGTAGCGGAGGGAGGCTTCGTCGATTGGAGAAGCAGGCCGGGGATTGTCGAGCATTTGTTTGCTCCTCACCGTCATTCCGGGGCGATGCGAAGCATCGAACCCGGAATCTCGAGATTCCGGGTTCACCCTTCGGGTGCCCCGGAATGACGGCAAAAATTGAAGGACGTTGATGGCCTGATGAGCCGATTCATGACGAGCATCATGTAACAATTGCCCTTCCGAAAATCACTTCGACCGGGATCGAAGTATCAACGTTGCTGACAGCCTCCTGCCAACTCAGATCGCATCCGGGAACTCGCCCATCACCGCGTCCAGACGCGCCTTGCGGCGGCGCGCCCAGGACGCCAGCGAAAGCACGGCAAGGCCGAGCACGACAGGCGGGAACACCACCATGTTCACCGCGGACCAGCCGTAACTGGCGAGCAGCTGGCCGGAGGAGAACGAGCCGATCGCCATCATGCCGAACACCAGGAAATCGTTGAAGGCCTGGACCTTATTGCGCTCCTGCGGACGGTGCGTCTCGAGCACCAGCGCGGAGGCGCCGATGAAGGAGAAATTCCACCCGACACCGAGCACGATCAGCGTCGCCCAGAAATGCATCGCAGTGATCCCGGAAAGACCGATGCCGGCGGCGCCTGCCTCCAGCAGCAGGCCGGCCGCGACCACCTTCGGGGCACCGAAGCGCGCGATCAGCGCACCCGTGAAGAAGCTCGGTCCGTACATGGCGACGATGTGCCATTGAATGCCGAAATTGGAATCGGACACACTGAGCCCGCACATCTTCATGGCGAGCGGCGCCGAGGTCATCACCAAATTCATCATGGGATAGGAGATGACGCCGCACAAGGCGGCCGCGATGAAGCGCGGCTGGGTCACGATGTCGAGCAGCGGCCGTCCGCCATGCAGATCGGCCGGTGCGGGCTTAGGCATGTCGACGCCGGCGACGATGCCCATCGCGACCAGCGCCACGGCAGCCTGCACCAGGAAGCTGAAGGCGAACAGATGGGGCTGCCAGACGTCCATGGTCCATTGCACGAGCTGCGGACCGAGCACGCCGGCGAACACGCCGCCCGCCATCACCCAGGACACCGCCTTGGGCCGGTAGGCCGCGCTGGCGCCGTCGGCGGCGGCGAAGCGATAGGATTGCGCCACCGCGCCGTAGAGACCGCCGAGGAAGGTCGCGATGCAGAACAGCGCGAACGAGGCGTGCAGGATCGCGAACGAGCCCAGCAGACCGGTGAGCGCGCCGAGGCCCGTGCCGATGACGAAGCCGGCACGGCGACCGAAGCGGCGCGAGATCGCGCCGGTCGGCAAGGTGCCGGCGGCGAGCCCCAGCACATACATCGACAGCGGCACGGTTGCGAGCGACATATCCGGTGCGAGCGTCGCGCCGACGATCGAGCCGGTGGCGAAGATCACCGCCGAATTGGCGCCGGTCAGCGCCTGCGCGGCGGCAAGGCGCACCACATTGGCACGCACGCGCGCGTCGTCGGCGATTTCGGCGGTGGAAGTCACGTCCAGCATTGATATTTCCGCCCCAGGGGGCTCAAGGAGCTCTGTTGATTCCCGGCACTATGGAGGGGCGCTGGAGGGCGGACAACCGGCGCAAACGGACGCGGGCCATGTCTCTGACGCAATCGGGCGGATGATAGCGGGCCGCACGCTTGACGGCTTGCGCTCGATCAAATCCTATCCGCCGCGATCTTCCCGGAGTTTCGCTCATGACCGTCGACGACAGGCCTACGCTCAGCGCTCCCGACGACGATCCCTGGCTCTGGCTGGAAGAGATCGAAGGCACGCAGGCACTCGATTTCGTCGAGCGGCAGAATCAACTGACACTCACGGCGTTCGGCGGGAAAGCCTTCGAGCACGACCGCGACATCCTCGCGGCGATCTACGACCGTCCCGACAACATTCCCTATGTCGGCCGGCGCGACGAGCATCTCTACAATCTCTGGAAGGACGCCAACAATCCGCGCGGACTGTGGCGGCGAACCACGCTGGAGGAGTTTCGCAAGCCCGCGCCGACCTGGGAGACCGTACTCGACATCGACCAACTCGCGGCCGACGAGGGCGAGGACTGGCTCCTGAGCTGGATCGGCTCGAGCCCGGCCCATCAGCGCGTCATCTTGAGTCTGTCGCGCGGCGGCAGCGATGCCGCGACCATGCGCGAGTTCGACATCGGCACGAAGAGCTTTATCGCAGATGGCTTTGTCCTGCCGGAAGCCAAGGGCAGCGTCGACTGGCTGGATGCGGATACGCTGATGCTCTCCAGCGCCTATGGCGCGGACATGGCGACAACATCCGGTTATGCAAGAACGATCCGCCTGTGGCGACGGGGCGAGCCGGTCGAGCAGGCGCAGGTGATCTTCGAGACTACACCCGACCGGATGCGGGTCTATTGCGGCGTCGATGACACCGGCGCGGCACCGCGCGCCTGGATCGTCGATCAGCTCGACTTCTTCAATTTCGCGATCTGGCTTCGCGACGCGGCCGGCGCGCTCACGAAACTCGATCTGCCGACCGACGTCTGGATGCAGGCGCACGGCGACTGGTTCGCGATGAAGCTGAGACAGCCATGGACCGTTGCGGGACGAAGTTTCGAGGCGGACAGCGTGCTCGGCATCTCGCTCTCGGCGTTCCTCGCAGGCGCGCGCGATTTCACCGTGTTGTTCGAGCCGGGCCCGCGGCGCGCGCTGCAAGGCCTGTTCTGGACGGCTGGCAAGCTGGTGCTTCCGATCCTCGACGAGCTCCGGCCGATCCATGAAATCTGCACGCCGTCGCAGGCCGGCTGGACGCGCGAGACGTTGCGGGGGCTCCCCGATATCGGCGTGGTCGACGTCTGGCGCCTCGATCACCACGAGTCCGGAAGCAACGGCGATCTGCTTGCCAATGTACAGGATCCGCTCACACCGCCGTCGCTCCTGTTGATCGAACGAGGCGTCGCAAGCCCGACCGTGCTGAAGCAGGCGCCAAAGACATTCACCGCTGACGGCCTCGTGGTGACGCAGCATGAGGCGGTCTCTGTTGACGGCGAGCGCATTCCCTATGTCCAGACCGGCCCTGCCGGCGAGACCGGCGACGCGCCGGTCTACATGAGCGCCTATGGCGGCTTCGCCCATTCGGTGAAGCCGTATTACAATTCCTCGCTCGGCAAGCTGTGGCTGGAGCGCGGCGGCACGACGGTGCAGGCCAATTTGCGCGGCGGCGGCGAGTTCGGCACGCGCTGGCACGATGCCGGCCGGCTCGCCGGCAAGAAGCTGTCGCACGACGATTTCGCCGCGGTCGCGGCCGATCTCGTCCGCCGCGGCGTGACGAGCGCAAAACGCATTGCCGCACAGGGTGGATCGAACGGCGGCATCCTGATCACCAATATGCTGGTGCGATATCCCGAGCGGTTCGGCGCGCTGTTCTGCACCATCCCGCTGATCGACATGCGCCGCTACACAAAACTGCTCGCGGGCGCGAGCTGGATGGCGGAATATGGCGACCCCGACAAGCCCGAGGAATGGGAATGGCTGAAGACCTACTCGGCCTACCACAATGTCAGGGATGGCCAGTCCTATCCGCCGATCCTGATCGCCACCACGCGGCGCGACGACCGCGTTCATCCCGGCCACGCGCGCAAGATGGCCGCAAAGCTCCAGGCGATGGGCTATGAGGCCTGGTTCTACGAGCCGGCGGCTGGCGGCCACGGCTACGGCAAGGACAACAAGGAGCGCGCCGGCTTCGAGGTGCTGGGCTTCCGGTTCCTGAAGGACAGGATCGGGTGGAGGGATGGCGAAGCGTGAGGTGTCTTGACAAGGTGCTGGCCACCAGCGGTTCTTGCCTCTCCCGCTTGCGGGAGAGGCCGACGCGCTCGAAGAGCGCGGCGGGTGAGGGCTTTCTCCTCTTGGGGGTTCTCGAGTGCGGATACACCCTCTCCCCAGCCCGCCCCCGCAGGCGGGGGAGGGAGCGCACCGCCATCGCGGCTTAGCGCGAAAACACCAGCGTCAGATTGTTCGCGGGCATGTCGATCATATCGACCAACCGAAGGTCTGCGCCTTGCGCCAGCGCCTCGACGTCGCCGATGTCACGCACGCCCCAGTCCGGATTGCCTTCGCGCAATGACGTGTCGAACACGGCGTTGCTGAGCGCAGTGTGCTTGCCGCCGCGCTTGAACGGGCCGTAGAGGAACAGCTTGCCGTCAGCACGCAAATAGCGGCCGGCGCCTGCGAACAGGCCTTCGGCCACGTTCCATGGCGCGATGTGAATGACGTTGGCACAGAACACGGCGGCGAGGCTCGTAGGCCCCTGCCCGCTTCGCATCTCCGGACACCAGTCGGGATCGGTCAGATCGATCCGGAGGGGGCTGCGAACATTGGGCAAGCCCGCATGGAGGCGCCAGGCCTCGATGCTCCTCAGATGGCGCTGGTTGAGGTCGCTCGGCCACCAAATCAGGCCGGGCGTGTGACGGGCAAAATGAACCACATGCTGCCCGGTTCCACTGCCGAGCTCGACCACATCCCCGGTCGCGCCAACAAGATGTTTTTCCAGCGCCTCCCAGATCGGCTCGTAGTTGCGATGGAATGCCGGCGCATCGAGCCGCCCATCGGGCTCGACCCGTCCGCCGTCCCTGCCAAATTCGACGACATATTCAGCCAAGTGAGGTCCCCTTGAAAAAACGAGAACGCGTTGAAAACAGAATGGGCGCTCAAACGCCCTGGAAACAGCCGGCCCGCGCCCATTGCCTTTCTTCTTGGGGCCAAATCACCCGAACAAATAAGCTCATGAGTTGCAATGCGGAAGATATTAACTCCATTTTGCCCCGTGCATAGTCTCGATTGTCAGGCGATGCCCTTTATGCTTTGGAACGCCTCAATTTCGCGATCGTGACCATCGCCATAACGCCTCGGAATGACGCCTTGAACGCCTTGTCCCGGACGCCCGTCCTGTTCCTCCTGCTGGCCATCGCCGCCGGCCTCGCCAGCCCGGCGCGGGCACAGTCCGCCGTGACCGACGGCCGGAAGCTCGCTTTCGACCGCGGCAAGGGCAATTGCCTGACCTGCCACGTCATTGCGGGCGGCGACCTGCCGGGAACGATCGGGCCGGAACTGAAGGACATCAAGGCCAGATATCCCGACCGCAACGAGCTGGCCGCGATCATCTTCGACGAGACCAAGCGCAATCCGCAGACCATGATGCCGCCGTTCGGCCGGAACCGGATTTTGACCGAACAGGAGATCAGCGCGATCGTTGATTTCCTGCAAACGCTGTAACGGCCGGCACGCCAGGAGATTTCCGATGACTACGACCACCGGCCCTCACCCGACGCGGCGCCTGATCCTTCAGGGCGCGGCCTCCGTCGCGCTGATCGGCCTTGGCAACCTGCCGTTCGCGGCCGGCCCGGCGCGCGCGGCGGCGAACGACAAATATCCGGAAGAGGCGTTCAAGCAGAAGAGTGAGGTCGACGCGATCAAGGCGCTCTATGGCAAAACCGCCGAGCCCTCCGACAAGGTCAAGCTCGATGCGCCGGAGATCGCCGAGAACGGCGGCGTGGTGCCGGTCTCGGTGACGACGACGCTCGACAAGGTGACCTCGATCTCGTTCTTCGTGGCCGAGAACCCGTTCGCGCTCGCAGCGTCCTACAAGATCGCCGAGGGCACGATTCCGGGCGTCGCCAACCGGCTGAAGATGGCCAAGACCACCAAATTGGTCGCCATCGTCGAGGCCGACGGCAAGCTCTACAGCGCGACCAAGGAAGTGAAAGTCACCGTCGGCGGCTGCGGCGGCTAGGAGGATCGGTCCGATGGCATCAAGCATTCGCGTGCGCGCAACATCCAATGGCGACATCACCGAGGTGCAGGCGCTGATCCAGCACCCCATGGATACCGGCCTGATGAAGGATTCCAAGGGCGAGCTGATCCCTGCGCACTTCATCCAGGAGCTGAAGTTCGAGTGTAACGGCAAGGACGTCTTCGTCGCCGATTGGGGCACGGCGGTCTCCAAGGACCCCTATGTCAAATTCAGCTTCAAGGGCGCCAAGAAGGGCGACGATCTCAAGATCTCCTGGATCGACAACAAGGGTGCGTCGGACACGACCACCGCGAAGATCGCGTGATGAAGACTCGCCTCTCCCTCCTGCTCGGCTCGGTGAGCGCGGCGCTCGTCGCATTCGCCCTCACCTCGCCGCATGTCATTGCGGCCGACAAGGTCGATCCCGTCACTGACGCCAAGGCGTTCCAGAACTTCTTCTTCCAGAAGTTTCCGAACGTGAAGCACGAGGATTTCGTCAACGGTCCTTATTCCATGAACGAGGACATGAAGCGGCAGTGGCAGGAAAAGGAGGAATTCCCGCCTTACGAGTTTGCGCTCGACGCCGGCAAGGAGATGTTTTCGACGCCGTTCAAGAACGGCAAGACCTATGCCGACTGCTTTCCGAACGGCGGCATCGGCGTCCGCCAGAACTATCCGTACTTCGACGAGAAGGAAGGCAAGGTCGTCACGCTGGAGCTCGCGCTCAACCGCTGCCGAGAGGCCAATGGCGAGGCGCCCTACTCCTATGTGAAGGACGAGATGGCTTCGCTGATGGCCTACATGGCCTTCACCTCGCGCGGCAAGCCGATGGACATCAAGATCCCCGACGATCCCCGCGCGCTCGCGGCGTTCGAGAACGGCAAGCGCTATTTCTACACCCGCCGCGGCCAGATGAATTTCTCCTGCGCGAGCTGCCATGTGCAAAGCCCGGGCGAGCGCATCCGCGCCGAGATCCTGGCGCCGGCGCTCGGCATCGTCAATGCGATGCCGATCTACCGGTCCGAATGGAGCGGCATGGGCACGACCAGCCGCCGCTTCGTCACCTGCAACAGCCAGACCCGCGCGGTTCCGCTGGAGCCGCAGTCGGACGAATATCGCGACGTCGAGTATTTCCTGTCCTATGTCGCCAACGGCCTGCCGATCTCGGGTCCGGGAGCAAGGCCATGAAGCGGACACTCCCTCTCGCCATGCTGCTCGCTCTCAGCCTCGTGCCAACGGCGCGCGCGGCGACCGAAGCAGACTACAAGGCGGCCTATGCCGCCGCGGAAGCCGCCTCCAAGGAGGCGGCCAGCCTGCGCCACCAATGGACCACGACCGTCTCGACGCTGGCCGCGGCGAAGAAAGCGGCCGATGGCGGCGATTTCGACCGCGCATTTGCCGCGGCGAAGGAGGCCGAGGCCTTGGCGAAGGCGTCGATCTTCCAGGCAAATTCTGAAAAAGAGGCCTGGAAGGCGATGGAAATCCGCTAGAATGGGCTGACGCGCGGAACATCGCGTTCCAGACCATTCTTTGAGCACGATCTTGTCGGAAAGCCGCACCACACTTTGCGCTAACGCGGCCCTTCGGGTCCGGATCATGCTCGTGGAACGGTCGATAGCGTTGAGCGCGCGGAGAATTTGAGATGGCCATCCGCCGCCGCGATTTCCTGAAGAACGCAGGCCTTGCCGCGGCGTCTCTCGGTCTGCCGCGGCTCGCGCGCGGTGCCGACACCGCGAGCATCTATGACATCGAGCGCTTCGGCAATGCGCGCATCCTGCACATCACCGACACGCATGCGCAGCTCAATCCGGTTTATTTCCGCGAGCCCAGCGTCAATATCGGCATCGGTGAGATGGCGGGACGGCCGCCGCATCTGGTCGGGCGGGCCTTCCTGGAGCACTTCGGCATCCGGTCCGACAGCGCGGATGCCTATGCCTTCACCTGCGTCGAGTTCGAGAAATCCGCGGGCCGCTTCGGCAAGCTCGGTGGCTTCGCCCACCTGAAGACGCTGGTCGACCGCTTGCGCAGCGACGTCGGCGAGAAGCATTCGCTGCTCGTCGACGGCGGCGATCTCTGGCAGGGCACGGGGCTTGCCAACGTCATGCAGGGCCGCGACATGGTCGAGGTCGCCAATCTGCTCGGCATCGAGGCGATGACCGGCCATTGGGAATTCACCTATGGCGAACAGCCGCTGCGCGACAATCTCGAGCGCTTCAAGGGCGAGTTTCTGGCGCAGAACGTCTTCCTGACCGAGGAAGCCGCGTTCAACGACGCGCCCGCCTTCGACAAGGCCAGCGGGCGCGTGTTCAAACCGTCCGTCATCAAGGAACTCGGCGGGCACCGCATCGCGATCGTCGGCCAGGCTTTCCCCTACGTGCCGATCGCGCATCCCAAGCGGTTCACGCCGGACTGGACTTTTGGCATTCGCGAGGACGAGCTGCAGAAACATGTCGATGTCCTGCGGAGCGCCGACAAGGTCGACGCCGTCATCCTGCTCTCGCACAACGGCATGGATGTCGATCTCAAGCTCGCAAGCCGCGTCACCGGCATCGACGTCATCCTCGGCGGCCACACCCATGACGCCGTGCCGCAGCCGATTGCCGTGAAGAACGCCGGTGGTACCACGCTCGTCACCAATGCCGGCTCCAACGGAAAATTTCTGGCCGTGCTCGATCTCGCCATCGGCAAGGGCAAGGTCAACGACGTCAGATATCATCTGCTGCCGGTCTTTTCCGAGCTGCTGAAGCCCGACCCTGCAATGGCCGAGCTGATCGGCCGGCTGCGTGCGCCGCACGTCACCGACTGGTCGGAGAAGATCGCAACACCCGATCGCCTGCTCTATCGCCGCGGCAATTTTTCCGGTCCCGTCGACGAGCTGATCTGCACGGCGCTGCGCACCGAGCTCGATGCCGAGATCGCGCTGTCGCCGGGCTTCCGCTGGGGGGTCACCACGCTGTCAGGCCAGGCGCTGACCATGGAGGATGTGCTCGCGGAGACGGCGATCACCTATCCCGAGACCTACGTGCAGGAGATGACCGGCGCAGAGATCAAGGACGTGCTGGAAGACATCTGCGACAACCTCTTCAACGCCGATCCCTATTATCAGCAGGGTGGCGACATGGTGCGCGCCGGCGGCCTCAGCTACACCTGCACGCCGGACGCCGCGATCGGCCATCGCATTTCCGAGCTGAAGCTCAATAGCGGCAAGGCGCTCGGCGCCAGCCACCGCTACAAGGTCGCGGGCTGGGCGTCGGTCAACAGCCAGCGGGGCGCGCCGGTGTGGGACGTGGTCGGCAAATATCTGCGCTCGGGCCGCATGTTTCAGGAGCGGCTCGGCGCCGGCGTCACGCTGAAAGGCGTCGATGGCAATCCAGGCATTGCAGGACAGGGATGATGCGCTCGCACATCTTATCCGCGATGCTGCTGGCCCTGCTCGCCTGGATGGCGATCCCGCCAGCTATTGCGCAGCAGGTGCCGCTCCAGGACAAGCCGTTCGCGGAGCACAAGGTCGTGCTCCAGCTCTCCGACGGCGATGCGAAGAAGCAGGCGCTGGTGCTCAGCGTCGCCAACAACCTGCTGAAGGCTTACGACCCCGACAAGATCGCGATCGAGGTGGTGGCGTTCGGTCCCGGCATCGACCTCTTGCTGTCCAGCAGCGAGCGCCGCAAGCAGGTCGAGAGCCTGATCGCACAGGGCGTGCGCTTCGACATCTGCCTCAACACCGTCGACACGATCGAGCGCGAGACCGGCAAGCGGCCGGACTTCATTCCCGGAGCAACGCCGGTGCAGGTCGGGGTGGGGCAGATCCTGTTCCTGGCGGAGAACGGCTACACGGTGGTGCGGCCGTAGGGGCGCTGCCGCCGCACACTCCCCTGTCGTCCCTGCGAACGCAAGGGACCCATACCGCGCGAAAGTCCTCCCTGGGGTTATGGTAGCCCCCACAACTGCCCCCAGCTCCATCACGCGCAATAAAAATCTTCTAAATTTGATCATCCGAGCAGTGAATTACTTCTCCTTTTGACCATCGGCGTAGTAGAATCTTGGGAACCAGTTCACACCGGGTTCCCGCCATGATCTTCCGTCAGCTCTTCGACAGCGTTTCGGGCACTTACAGCTATCTGCTTGCGAGCCGCCCCGGCGGCGAGGCGCTGATTCTCGATCCCGTCCTGGAAAAGGTCGAGCGCTACTGCCAATTACTGCGCGAGCTCGACCTCAAGCTGGTCAAGGCTGTCGACACCCATCTGCATGCCGATCACGTCACCGGTCTCGGCGAGCTGCGCGACCGCACCCATTGCATGACCGTGATGGGCGACCAGACCAAGGCCGACGTCGTCGCCATGCGGGTGGCGGACGGCGACAAGGTGACGATCGAGGGCCTGTCGCTCGACGTGATGTACACGCCCGGCCATACCGACGATTCCTATTCCTATCTCATGGGCGACCGCGTCTTCACCGGTGATACGCTGCTGATCCGCGGCACCGGCCGCACCGATTTCCAGAACGGTTCATCGCGCGCGCAGTACGAATCGATTTTCAACCGCCTGCTCAAGCTGCCGGACGAGACGATGGTATTCCCGGCGCATGACTACAAGGGCGACACCGTCTCCACCATCGGCGAGGAGAAGCGCTACAATCCGCGGCTCCAGGTGCGCTCGGTCGACGAATATATCGAGCTGATGGCCAACCTGAAGCTGCCCAATCCCAAGATGATGGATGTGGCGGTCCCCGCCAACATGCATGTCGGCCTACATCAGGAGGAGCTCGAGAAAGAGGGCCGCGCGCTCAGCGCGATCGAAGCGATCCGCATCCTCGGCCGGCCCGACATCCTGCTGGTCGATCTGCGCGAGAGCAACGAGCGCCTCAAGCACGGCATGCTCGAAGGCGCGCTGCACACGCCCTATCAATCCGTGGAGGAAAGCCTCAAGCCCGGCGGCATGCTGCGAGAGGTCGCGGCCGCCACCGGCCGCCGCGTCGTGTTCTTCTGCGCCTTCGGCGAACGCTCAGCGATGGCAGTTGCCGCCGCCAAGGCGGCCGGCCTCTCCAACACCGCCCATATCGCCGGCGGCATCGACGCCTGGAAGAAGGCGGGCGGGCCGGTGCTGCACTGAACGGCCTCGTCGCCATTCTTGAGATAGATCAGGAGCCACCCATATATTTCGGGTAGGACGGATGCAGCATCAGCATCCGAGAACAGCGATGGCCAAGACTTGCAAGCCGAATGAACCGCACAAGGTTGCGGACAACAAATCGGCGGGCGACAAGGCGAAAAAGCCCCCGCCTCCGCTCGACAGTGACGACGATTACGAAGACGGCGACATCGCGACGCCGAAGCGCGACCGCTACGGTCCGGATGACGAGCCGTTGTGAGGGGGAGCGGATTGAGTTTGACGATGCACTAGCGCCCCATCCTCCGCCATCGTCCTGGCGAAAGCTAGGACCACCGCGTGATTTCTCGATTGTGTGCGGTCGCAGTACCGGACGACGATCCTCTGCCAAACTCCTCCCTGGGGTAATGGGTCCTGGCTCCCGTGCGCAATTGCGCACTAGGCCAGGACGACGATGAGGATGCACCGCGCTCGCTCTCTCGGGACGACGATGCGGAGGCATGGTGCCCCCTCACAGCCCCCCGCGCCCCCGCCCGCGCTACCTGCCATGCGCCTGCGTTCATGGACAAATAACCGCTCTGCCCGATAGTTTGCGCCTCTCTTGGGAGGCACAACGGAACTGCAATGGTCGACGTTCTCGCCGCACCGCAGCAAGGCAAGGCGGACAGTGCGCTGCGCACGCTGACGGGAATCTCGATCGCGCATTGGGTCAGCCATTTCCATCTGCTGGTGCTGCCGATGCTGTTCCCGTTCCTCAAGAGCCAGCTCGGCGTCGGCTATATCGAGCTCGGCTTCGCGCTCACCGTGTTTGCGGTGGTGTCCGGATTGACCCAGGCGCCGACCGGCTATCTCGTCGACCATTTTGGCGCGCGGCGCATTCTATTGGCAGGGCTTGCGCTCGGCGGCTTCGCGCTGATCCTGCTCGGCCTGCATCTCAGCTACGCCTCGCTGATCGCCTGCGCCGTCCTGCTCGGCCTCGCCAACAGCGTCTATCATCCCGCCGATTACGCGATCCTGGCCGAGCACATGGACGAGGCGCGGATGGGCCGCGCCTTCTCGATCCATACCTTTGCCGGCTTTCTCGGCGGCGCCGTCGCACCGGCGGTCGTGGCTGCGCTCGTCACATTGTCCGGCGGCACCGGCGCGCTGATCGCTTCGGGCGCCATCGGTGTCGCGGTGGCGCTGCTGCTGATCGCCATGAATATTCCCGACGCCGGAGCGCATAAAAAGAAACCCGGCAGCGAGAACGCGCCAAAGCAGGCCGTCATCACGCCGGCGCTGATCCTGCTGACTGCGCTGTTCATGCTGCTGAGCCTGTCGGTCGCCGGCATCAATAATTTCGGCGTGGTGGCGCTGATGAGCGGCTACGGCGCCTCTTACTCCGCCGCCAATGTCGCGCTGACGGCGTTCCTTGGCGCCAGCGCCATCGGCGTGCTCGCAGGCGGCTTCCTCGCCGACCGGACCGAGCGTCACGGCCAGGTCGCCGCGGCCTGCTTCGCCGCGAATGCTGCGATCGTGCTGCTGATTGCACTGGTCACGCTGCCCGGCTGGGCTCTGACCGCCGCGATGTCGGCCGCAGGCTTCCTCTCAGGCGTGATCGCACCCTCACGCGACATGCTGGTCCGCAACGCGGCGCCGCCCGGCGCTGCGGGGCGCGCCTTCGGCATCGTCTCCACCGGTTTCAATCTCGGCGGCATCGTCTCACCGCTGCTGTTTGGCTGGATCATGGATCAAAGCGCGCCGCACTGGGTGTTCGGCGCGTCCGTGATCTTCATGGTGGCGACGGTGATGCTGTCGCCGTTCACGGAGCGGAAGCCGGCCAAGGCGTAGCTACAGGTTCAACTGTCGTCCTGGCGAAAGCCAGGACCCATTACCCCAGGGAGGAGTTGTGGCGCGAGACTGTTCACTGCGAGTCTTCGCCAAATCCAATTCGGTGGGTATGGGTCCCGGATCTGCGCGCGCCTGAGAGCGCGCTTGTCCGGGACGACAAGGAGAGAGAACTGCGCAAACAACGAACAACAACAAGATGGAAGAAACACCATGAGCACCCCTGATCTCGTCATCCGTGGCGGCACCGTTGCGGACGGGCGCGGCGGCGAATTGTTCGAGGCCGACGTCGCCATCACCGGCGGTGGGATCAGCGAGGTCGGGAAGGTTGCAGGCACAGGCCGCGAAGAGATCGACGCGCGCGGAAAGTTGGTCACGCCGGGCTTCGTCGACGTTCACACCCATTATGACGGGCAGGTCACCTGGAGCCAGGACATGACGCCGTCCTCGCAGAACGGCGTCACCACGGCTATCATGGGCAATTGCGGCGTCGGCTTTGCGCCATGCAAGCCGGCCGATCACACCCGTCTGATCCAGCTGATGGAAGGCGTCGAGGACATTCCCGAGCCGGTCCTGAGCGCCGGCATTCCCTGGGCCTGGGAGAGCTTTCCGGATTACATGGATTGGCTGTCGAAGCGCGATTTCGACATCGATGTCGGCGCGCAACTGCCACATGCCGCGCTGCGCGTCTATGTCATGGGCGAGCGCGGCGCCCGCCGCGATCCCTCGACCGCTGAGGACAACGCGGCGATGGCGAAGCTCGCAGGCGAGGCGGTGCGCTCCGGCGCGCTCGGCTTCTCGACCTCGCGCACGCTCAATCATCGCACCTCGACCGGCGATTTCACGCCGACACTGAAGGCCGGCGAGGACGAGCTCACCGCGATTGCCGGCGCGATGCATCGCGAGGGCCGCAGCGTGCTGCAATTCGTGCTGGATCTGTCGACCATCCACGAGGATCTGCCGATGATGCTGCGGGTGGCGGACGCGACGAAGTGCCCGATCTCGTTCTCGATCACCCAGAACGACAAGTCGCCGCAGCGCTGGCGCCAGACGCTCGATGAGATCAATGCGGCCGCACGGCGCGGCCTCTCCATCACCGCGCAGATCGCTGCGCGCCCGGTCGGCCTGCTGCTCGGGCTCGAGCTGTCGCGCAATCCGTTCCAGACCCATCCGAGCTACAAGGCGATCGCGCATCTGCCGCTGCAGGAGCGCCTCGCGCGGCTGCATCAGAACGAGGTGCGCAAGGCGATCCTGAGCGAGACGGCGACCGCGACCGACGACCCGCTGTTCTTCCGTCCGAACTACGACAAGATGTTTTTGCTCGGCGATCCCCCGGATTACGAGCAGCCGCCGGAGAATGCGCTGGGACCGCAGGCGCGCAGGCAGGGCCGCCAACCGGAAGAGCTCGCCTACGATGCCATGCTGTCGGATGAGGGCCGCGGCATGCTCTACGTGCCCTTCCTCAACTATTCCGACGGCAATCTCGATGCGACGCGCGAGATGCTGATCGATCCGCAATCGGTGCCCGGCCTTTCCGATGGCGGCGCGCATTGCGGCATCATCTGCGATGCCAGCTTCCCGACCTATCTGCTGACGCACTGGACGCGGGACCGCAGGCGCGGCGAGAAGCTCACGATCCCGTTCGTGGTCGCGGCGCAGTCGCGCAAGACCGCGCTCTCGGTCGGCCTCACCGATCGCGGGCTCATTGCGCCCGGCTACAAGGCCGACGTCAACGTGATCGATTATGACCGGCTGCACCTGCATCCGCCGAAGGTGCATTACGATCTGCCCGTGGGCGGACGGCGGCTGTTGCAGGACGTCGACGGCTATGAGGCCACGATCGTGTCCGGCGTGGTGACGCGGCGGCAGGGCGAGGCGACGGGAAAGCGGCCAGGGAAGTTGATTCGCGGTGCGCAGGGATTGGCGAACTAGTCTAGCGCTGTGGGATGCATGTGAGGCGGCATAGTCCGCGCCTCACTTTCAGTGTCGTCCCGGCGAAAGCCGGGACCCATACGCCGCAGCAATCGTTTTACGAAGACTCGGAGTTACCAGCTTCGCCCCAAACCACTCCCTGTGGTTATGGGTCCCGGCCTTCGTGCGCAATTGCGCACTAGGCCGGGACGACAGTTGTGGTTGGAGCGGCCAGCGCCGCCCCTTACGTCGACGACACCGCGCTCTTCAGCGGCGCCGCCTGCGGGGCGGCACCGCCGGTCAGCCTGGCGCGCTCGGTGTTTGGCCAGAGCAGAAGCAGGCCGAGCAGGCCGGAGCCGACCATCACCGCCGCGTTGATGGTGAAGCCGGTCATGTAGCCGTCGAGCGTGCTGCCGGCGCGCTGGATCACGGTGCCCATCACGGCGGGTGCGATGATGCCCGAGAGCGTGTAGAGCGCGCCATAGATCGCGAGGATCGCGCCGCGCTGCGAGCTCGGCGTGAACTCGCCGAGCATGGGCGGGCACACGACATAGATCGCGCCGCACAGGCCCGAACCGACCACAAGCAGCGCGATCTGAAGGCCCGCGCCCTGAACATGCGGCATCATCGCCAGGATCAGCCCGCCGATCACCAGCGGCACCGAGCCCAGCACGCCGCGAGCCACGCGGGTGTTGTAGCCGCGTGCCATCATCACCTGCGAGATCCAGCCGGTGAGAATGACGATGGTGGCGCCGAACACCCAGGGCAGGATCGAGATGAAGCCGGCCTGGCTCTGCGAGAAGCCGAGCCCCTTGACGATGAACGGCGTGAACCAGGTCAGCCCGAGCGACAGCGCCCAATAGGCGCCGAAGGTCGCGGCGACGCAGCCGATGAAGGTCCGCGAGGTGAGAAGCTGCAGATAGGGGATCTTCGGCTCGGTCGCGGCCAGGACCTGCGTGTCCTCCAGCGGCCCTTCCTTGCCGAGCGCGAGCCAGGCACAGACCCAGATCAGGCCGACGACGCCGAGCGCGCCGAAAGCATAGTGCCAGGAATGATTCACGATGACCCAGTTCAGCGCGGGCACGGCGAGGATGACGCCGAAGGCTGAGCCCTGCGACAGGATCGCGGTCGGCAGCGTGCGCTTCTCATCGGGAAACCATTTGTAGATCGCGTGCGCGGCGACCGAGAAGGCCGGGCCTTCGCCGGCGCCAAGCACGATGCGGCAGATCAACAGCGTGGTGAAAGAAACGGTGCCGACCATGGGAAACTGCGCGAGTGCCCAGATCACCGCCAGCGTCAGCAGCACCCAGCGCGTCGGCACCTTGTTGACGATGAAGCCGACCACGATGGCCGAGATCGAGAACAGGAAGAAGAACGAGGAGCCGAGCAGGCCGAATTGCTCGGCGCTGAGCTTCATGTCGGTCATGATCGGCACGCCGGCGAGACCGACGACGATCTTGTCGGCGAAGTTCACGACCATGAAGAGAAAGAGGAGAAAAGTGATGGTCCATGCGCCCTTTGGCGTCCCGGTCGTCTTGCCCGCCATCTCTGGCGTTCCCTCAGCGCTCATGCTTCTCCCCGTATGTCTTTTCGGCACTTTTTTGATTTGGCCGTCTTGGGAGCTAACAACGGGTTCGAGACCAACGCAACCCGGCATTTCCGCAGCAAGTGTGCTACGCAGCAATTCCGTTAATTCCGTCCGGCGCCAATCATCGTGCTGAGCATCAAAAATCTCTCCAAGACCTTCGTCTCTGCCGGCGAGCCGGTCCACGTGTTGCGCGGCGTCGATCTCGACCTTAGGGACGGCGAGCGGGTCGCGCTGACCGGCGAGTCCGGCAGCGGCAAGAGCACGCTGCTGCACCTGATCGCCGGGCTCGATGCCGCCGATGGCGGCACGATCCGGCTGGCGGACATCGAGGTCACCAAATTGTCGGACGCGGGACGCGCCAGCCTGCGGCGCGATCGGATCGGTCTGGTTTTTCAGCAATACAACCTGATCCCGAGCCTGTCGGTCGCAGACAATCTCGCCTTCCAGGCGCGGATCGCGGGCCGGCACGATGCGGCCTGGTCGAAGGAGCTGATCGAACGGCTCGGACTTGGCAGCCTGCTCAAGCGCTATCCCGAGCAGCTATCAGGCGGGCAGCAGCAGCGCGTCGCGATCGGCCGGGCGCTGGCGACAAAGCCCTCGCTGCTGCTGGCGGACGAGCCGACCGGCAATCTGGACGAGGTTACCGCCGAGGACGTGCTGGCACTGACGCGCGATCTCGTCGCGCGCACGGGCTGCGGCTTCCTGATGGTGACGCACAGCCTGCATCTCGCCGGCACGCTCGACCGCCATCTCACCTTGCATGCGGGGCGCATCGCATGAGGCGCGCGCTCTGGATCCTCGCCGTACTGCTCAGCCATTGGCGGCGCCACAAGATGCAGTTCGCAACGCTGCTGATCGGGCTGATCGCAGCGACCGCGCTGTGGAGCGGCGTGCAGGCGATCAACCAGCAGGCCCGCAGCGCCTATGACCGCGCCGCGGCGACCTTTGGCGGCGTGCGCACCGCGATGCTGGTGGCGCCTGATGCGGCGACCTTTTCCCAAGAGCTGTTCGTCAAGCTGAGGCGTGCCGGCTGGCCGGTCTCGCCGGTGCTGGAAGGCCGGGTCCAGATCAATGGACGCTCGGTGCGGCTGCTCGGCATCGAGCCGGTGACCCTGCCGGCCGATGTCGGCAACGCGCCGCGCCTTGGTGCTGCGGATCTCGGCAGCTTCGTCGCGCCGCCGGGCCAGACGCTGGTGGCGCGGGAGACGCTGGCCGACTTGCAGGAGCCGGAAGGCGCGGCGCCGGCGATCAGCAATGGCGCAAAACTGCCGCCGCTGCGCGTGCAGCCGCAGCTCGTGCCCGACGTGCTCGTGGTCGACATCGGCGTGGCACAGAAGCTCCTCAACAAGCCGGATCAGGTGTCGCGACTCCTGATTGGCAATCCCAAGGGCAAGCCCGTGCCGCTTCAAAGTGTCGTCGGCGACCGGCTGCAGCGGGTCGAACCGAATGCAGAGACAGAGCTGGAGCGTCTCACCGACAGTTTCCATCTCAACCTCACCGCCTTCGGCCTGCTGTCGTTCTTCGTCGGTCTCTTCATCGTCAACTCGGCCGTCGGCCTCGCCTTCGAGCAGCGGCTGCCGATGCTGCGAACGTTGCGGGCCTGCGGCGCCTCGGCGCGCCTCGTCAACACGGTGCTGGTGATCGAGCTCGTGGCACTGGCGCTGGTCGCCGGCCTGATCGGGCTCGTCTGCGGCTATTTCATCGCCGCTGCGCTATTGCCCGACGTCGCGGCGTCGCTCCGCGGGCTCTATGGTGCGCAGATCCCGGGGCAACTTGCGCTGCGACCTGAATGGTGGCTGGCCGGGATCGGCATCAGCGTTGCCGGCGCGCTGGTCGCGGCGGCAACCAGCCTGATCAAGGCAATCAGGATGCCGGTGCTGGCGACCGCGCAGCCGCGCGCCTGGCAGCAGCGGCAGCGCCGCTGGCTGATCCTGCAAAGTGCTGCCGCGTGCGTGGTGTTCGCGGCCGCGCTGCTGCTGCTTCACTACGGGCAATCGCTGATCGCAGGTTTTGGCGTGCTCGCGGCGCTGATGCTCGGCGCGGCGCTGATCCTGCCGGCATTGCTCGAAATCATCCTGCTCGCAGGCCAGCGCTTCGCGCGAGGCCCACTGGCGCTGTGGTTCTGGGCCGACAGCCGGCAACAACTTTCCGGACTGTCACTGGCGCTGATGGCGCTGCTGCTCGCACTTGCCGTCAATGTCGGAGTGTCCACCATGGTGGAGACATTCAGTCGGACCTTCGTCGGCTGGCTCAACGGGCGGCTGGCCGCCGACGTCTACGTCAGCGCGTCCGACAACGCGCAAGCCGTTGCGATCCGGAATTGGCTGAAGGAGCGCGGCGATGTTCAGGCCATCCTTTCGGGCGGACGTGCGGAGGCGCAGATTCAGGGCCAGCCGGTGGAATTGCTCGGCCTGCCCGATCACGCACTCTATCGCGAGCGCTGGCCTCTGCTGGAAGCCGCGCCGCGCGCCTGGACGCAGCTCGTGCCGGGCAATGCCGCCTTCATCAGCGAGCAGCTGAGCCGCCGGCTCAACGTCCGCGTCGGCGACGTCGTGGAGGTGCCCGCACCGGGCGGAACCTGGGAGCTCGACATCGTCGGCATCTATGCCGACTACGGCAATCCCAAGGGGCAGCTTGCGGTCAATGTCGCGGCGCTGATCCGGCAGTTTCCGCAGACGCCGCAGACGCGGATCGGCCTGATCGTCGCAAAGGACAACATCCCCCGCCTGATCGCGTCCTTGCAGAAGCAATTCTCGCTCGACGACCGCAGTGTCGCCGACCAGGCGACGGTGAAGGCGGAATCGATCCGCATCTTCAACCGCACCTTTGCGGTCACATCCGCACTGAATACGTTTACGCTAGGCGTCGCCGGCATCGCGCTGCTCACAAGCCTGCTGACGCTGGCGAACTCTCGCCTGCCGCAACTCGCACCGCTGTGGGCGGTCGGGCTCACCCGACCGCGCCTTGCTGCGATCGAATTGACCAAGACGCTGTCGGTCGCGCTGTTCACGGCGCTGCTGGCCGTGCCGCTCGGCCTGCTGGTGGCGTGGTGCCTGATTGCAATCGTCAACGTGAAGGCGTTCGGCTGGCGGCTGCCGTTCCATATGTTTCCGCTGCAGCTGGTCGAGCTGGTTGCGGTCGCGCTGCTCGCCTCGCTGATTGCCGCATTGCTGCCGATGATCCGGCTGGCGCGGATGCAGCCGGCGAGCCTCGTCAAGGTGTTTGCCAATGAGCGCTGACAGGATCTCGCGGCGCGCCGTCGCCGCCTCCATCGCCGCGCTCGCCCTTGCGCGCCGCGCAAGCGCGCAGGGCTATGCCGGGCTCGGCGAGACCGCCGACGGCTTTGCCAAGGTGACGCCGGGAAAGGTCTTCACCTTTCCTAACGATCACGGGCCGCATCCGGAATTTCGTATCGAGTGGTGGTATCTCACGGCAAATCTCGTCGACGACAGCGGCGCGGCGTGCGGCCTGCAATGGACGCTGTTCCGCCAGGCGACGCAGCCGGGCCCCCAAGGCGAAGGCTGGGCCAATCAGCAGGTGTGGATGGGACATGCGGCGGTGACGCGCGCTGACACTCACAGTTTCAACGAAACGTTTTCACGCGGCGGCGTCGGCCAGGCCGGCGTGACGGCCAAGCCGTTCGAGGCCTGGATCGACGATTGGGAGATGAAAGGTCTCGAGCGCACCGACGATCGCACGCTGGCGCCGCTGACGCTGAAGGCCTCCGGCATCGGCTTCAGCTATGCGTTGACGCTGGAAGCCGATCGTCCGGTGGTGTTGCAGGGAGATCGCGGCTACAGCCGCAAGTCTGAGCGCGGGCAGGCGTCCTACTACTACAGCCAGCCGTTCTACCGCGCGCGCGGCACGCTCACCATCGACAACGAGCGTGTCGATGTCTTGGGCCAGGCCTGGATGGACCGCGAATGGAGCAGCCAGCCGCTCGATGCCGACCAGACTGGCTGGGACTGGCTGTCGCTGCATCTTGCGTCCGGCGACAAGCTGATGCTGTACCGGCTGCGGCAGAAGGACGGCAGGGATTATCCGTTCGGCAACTGGATCAGCGCCGCCGGCGACACGCAGATGATTGCGGGCAGCGATATCCAGATGATTCCGAGGGCGACCGCCGAAGTTGCGGGGCGCAAGCTGCCTGTGGAATGGCAGATCGCAATTCCGTCGCGGTCGTTCTCGATTGCTTGCAAGCCGCTCAATCCCAGGGCCTGGATGGGGACCGGCTTCGCCTATTGGGAAGGGCCGATCAGCTTTGCCGGCACGCATGACGGCGTTGGCTATCTCGAGCTGACCGGCTATTGAAGCGCGGTCTCTTCAAGGAAGCGAGCGATGTATCATCTCACCGCCCTCGTCACGCTGCTGGCGATCGCATTTTATTTCTCCACCTGCATCAACGTCGCGCGGTCACGCGACAAGTCCGGCGTCAAGGTGCCGGCGATGTCGGGCCATCCGGATTTCGACCGCGCCTTCCGCATCCAGATGAATACGCTGGAGTGGATGCCGATCTTCCTGCCGGCGCTGTGGCTGTTCGCGATCTACATCAGTGACGCCATCGCAGCCGGCATCGGCGCGGTCTGGATCATCGGCCGCATCGTCTATTTCATCGGCTATTCCAAGGCGGCGGCAAAGCGCAGCCCGGGCTTCGCAATCCAGGCGCTCGCCGCGACCGCGCTGTGGGCGGGGGCGCTGGGCGCGGTGGTGTTGCGGATGGTGTGAGGGAAGGTCCCGCCTCAATCCGAGCCGTCGTCCCGGACAAGCGCGCCCTCAGGCGCGCGCCGATCCGGGAACCATAACCACAGGGAGAAGTAGTGGCGCGAGCTGATAACTCCGAGTCCCCGTAACCACACCTGCCTGTGGCTATGGATCCCGGATCGGCGCTCCGCCCTCGACAACGCTACGCGTTGCCAAGGGCTGCGCTTGTCCGAGACGACAGCGAGAGTGTGGCGCTCGCTGTGTCCCTTCCGCCTCACTTCGTCAGCGGGCAGCCGCTTTCCTTGGCGGTGAAGAACGCCTTGTCGCCCGGGACGGTGGCGAGCAGCTTGTAATAGTCCCAGGGCTTCTTCGATTCCGAGGGCTTCTTGACCTCGAACAGATACATGTCGTGGACCATGCGGCCGTTCTCGAGCACCTTGCCGCCCTGTGCGAAATCGTCGTCGACCGGCAGCTCCTTCAGCTTCTTGGCGACGGCCTCCGTATCCTTGGTGCCGGCAGCCTTGACCGCCTTGAGATAGCTCAGCGTCGCCGAATAGGTGCCGGCGTGGATCATGCTCGGCATCCGCCCGGTGCGTTTGAGAAAGCGTTCGCCGAGATTGCGCGACCTGTCGTTGCGATCCCAGTAATAGCCCTCGGTCAGCACCAGGCCTTGCGCGGCCTGGAGCCCGAGGCCGTTGACTTCGGCGAGCGTCATCAGCAGGCCGGCGAGCTTCTGGCCGCCCGAAACGATGCCGAACTCGGACGCCTGCTTGATCGAATTGGTGGTGTCGAGGCCGGCATTGGCGAGGCCGACGATCTTCGCCTTCGAGCTCTGCGCCTGGAGCAGGAAGGAGGAGAAGTCCGAGGAATTGAGCGGCACGCGCACCGAGCCGACCACCTTGCCGCCAGTGGCGGTGACGATCTCGCTGGTGTCCTTTTCCAGCGCGTAGCCGAAGGCGTAGTCGGCGGTGAGGAAGAACCAGGTGTCGCCGCCGGCCTTGGTCAGCGCACCGCCGGTGCCGACGCCGAGCGCGCGGGTGTCGTAGGCCCAGTGGAATCCATAGGGCTGGCAGGCGTCGCCGGTGAGGCGCGAGGTCGCAGCACCCACGACGATGTCGATCTTCTTCTTTTCCTTGGAGAGCTCATGGATCGCGAGCGCGACCGAGGAGGTGGTCAGCTCCGTGATCATGTCGACGTTCTCGACATCGTACCAGCGCCGCGCGATCGAAGAGGCGAGATCAGGCTTGTTCTGGTGGTCGGCGGTAACGAGCTCGATCTTATGGCCGAGCACCTCGCCGCCGAAATCCTCGATCGCCATCCTGGCCGCCTCGACCGACCATTTGCCGCCGTAATCGGCATAGACGCCGGACTGGTCGTTGAGGATGCCGATCTTGACGCCCTGCGCGGCGGCCGGCGCCGCAATCAATACGGCCGAGGCCGCGGCGGCCAAAAGTGCTGATTTCATATGCCTAACTCCCAGCAGTCTTCTGTTGTGAAATCGCGCGGATAGTAGTGAAGAACCCCGCGCGTGCCCATCAATTTCGGCGTAGGCCGTTAGTATGGAGGGCGTGCCACAAAAAATGGTGTCGTCCTGGACAAGCGCAGCGCAGATCCAGGACCCATTACCCCAGGGAGAAGTTTGGCGAAGACCGGGGTCACAACCAGTTCGCCCACAACTTCTCCCTGGGGTAATGGGTCCTGGCTTTCGCCAGGACGACGTTGGGGAGGGATTACGCCGCGACCTCCGGCTTCTTATCGCGCCGCCCTTCCGCCAGGTTGCGCACCACCACATAGAAGATCGGCGTGAACAGGAGCCCGAACAGGGTGACGCCGATCATGCCGAAGAACACGGCAACGCCCACGGCCTGCCGCATCTCCGAACCGGAGCCGCTCGATATCACCAGCGGCAGCACGCCGAGGATGAAGGCGAAGGACGTCATTAGAATCGGTCGCAGGCGCAAGCGGCAGGCCTCGATTACGGCCTCCAACCGCGGCTTGCCTTCGTTCTCGATGTCGCGTGCGAACTCGACGATCAGAATCGCGTTCTTTGCCGCTAGTCCTACAAGCACGACAAAGCCGATCTGGGTGAGGATGTTGACGTCCTGGCCCATGATGCGCACGCCGATGGTGGCCGCGAGCAGGCACATCGGCACAATCAGGATCACGGCGAACGGCAGGGTCCAGCTGCCATATTGCGCGGCGAGCACGAGGTAGACGAACAGCACGCAGATCGGGAACACGTAGAGGCCGGCATTGCCGCCGGTGACCTGCTGATAGGACAGGTCGGTCCATTCGAAGGTGAAGCCGCTCGGCAGCGTGTCGTCCGCAAGCTTCTTGATGGTGTTGAGCGCGGTGGTCGAGCTGGTGCCCGGCGCCGGCTCACCCTGAAGCTCGGACGCCGCATAGAGGTTGTAGCGCGCGACGCGGTCGGGACCCGAGACGTCCTTGAATTCGACCACGCTACCGAGCATCACCATGTCGCCAGAGGCATTGCGCGTGCGCAGGCGCGAGAGATCGCTGGGCTCCTTGCGGTAGGGGAAATCGGCCTGCGCGGTGACGTGGTAGGTGCGGCCGAACAGGTTGAAGTCGTTGACATAGGTCGACCCGAAATAGGTCTGGATCGTGTCGTTGATGCTGGCGATGGGCACGCCGAGCTTCTGCGCCTTGGTGCGGTCGATGTCGACGAAGAGCTGCGGCGTGTTGGCCGAGAACGGCGAGAACACCGTGGGGCCGAGCAGCAAGGGCGATTTGCGCGCTGCGGCGACAAGCTCGTCGGTGGCCGCGGCGAGCAGCTCGGGCCCGCGGCCCTGACGGTCCTGGATGCGGATGGTGAAGCCGCCGCCGGTGCCGATGCCAGGCACGGCCGGCGGCGGAATCACGATGATGAAGGCACCCTGGATCGCGGACAGGCGCTTGCGCAGCTCGACCGTGATGGCGTTCGCAGACAATCCCTTCTTCATTCTCGCCTCGGGCTCGTCGAACACCGGAAAGAGCGCGGCCGCATTGCCGGCCTGGGTGCGCGTGGCACCGGAGAAGCCGGCAAAGGCCGCGACGCGGACGATGCCCGGCGTATCCAACGAGATCCGCTCGATCTCGCGCACGATTTCGGTGGTGCGCGCCAGCGAGGCCGCGCCCGGCAATTGCACGGATATGATGACATAGCCGCGATCCTGCGCGGGAATGAAGCCCTGAGGGGTCGTCACGATCAGCCAGCCCGCGCTGCCGATCAGCACGACATAGATCAGAAGCATCATGACCGAGTGGCGGATCACGAAATTGGCGAGGCCGGCATAGCCATGCGCGAGACGGTCGAACACGCGATTGAAGACGCCGGTAAAGGCGTTCCAGCCGCGCGCGATGACATTCCAGGCGGCCGGCGGCTTCTTCTCTTCATGCGGGACCAGTATCTGCGACGCGAGCGCCGGTGACAGCGTCAGCGAGCAGAAGCAGGAGATTGCGGTCGCGACCGCAATGGTGACGGCGAATTGCTGGAAGAATTGCCCGGAAATGCCGCCCAGGAACGCAGTCGGGACGAACACCGCACACAGCACCAGCGCGATCGAGACCAGCGCGCCGCCGACCTCCTCCATCGTCTTGAGCGCGGCATCGCGCCGGCTCATGCCATGCTCGAGGTGCCGCTCGACATTTTCGACCACCACGATGGCGTCGTCGACCACGATGCCGACGGCGAGCACCAGACCGAACAGCGTGAGATTATTGATCGAGAAACCCAGCGCCGCCATCACTGCGAAGGTGCCGACAAGCGAAACCGGTATCGCAATGATCGGAATGATCGCGGGTCGCCAGCCCTGAAGGAATACCAGCACCACGACGACCACGAGCAGCATGGCCTCGTAGATGGTCTTGATCAGCTCGTGGACGGACTGCGCGATGAACTCGGTCGGGTTGTAGCCGATATTGTAGTCGAGCCCCCTCGGAAAGCTCTCCTTGAGCTTCGTCATGGTGTCGGAGATGTTCTTTGCCGTCGCGAGCGCGTTCGATCCCGGCCGCTGCGTCACCAGCATGGCGACCGCGGATTTTCGCAGCAGGAAGCTGTTGGTGCTGTAGGCCAGCGCGCCGAGCTCGATGCGGGCAACGTCGCGCAGCCGCACGATCCGGCCGTCGGAGCCGGCCTTGATCAGGATGTCCTCGAACTGCTTCTGGTCCTTCAGGCGGCCCGTAAAAGTGAGGTTCGGCTGGAAGGCACGGTCCGCGATCGGCGGCTCGGCGATCTGGCCGCCCGCGATCTGCACGTTCTGCGCGCGGATCGCCGCCAACACTTCGGTCGAGGTCAGGCCGAGATTGGCGATCCGGTCAGGATCGAGCCACAGCCGCATCGAATAGTCGCGCGCACCAAAAATCTGGATGTCGCCGACGCCGTCGAGGCGCAGCAGCTGATCGCGGACCTGGAGCAGCGCATAGTTGGAGATATAGAGCTGGTCGAAGGTGTCGTCCGGCGACAGCATGAACACGACCATCAGGATGTCGGGCGAGTTCTTGCGCGTGGTGACACCGTTGCGCTGGACCTCCTCGGGCAGCCGCGGCTGCGCGATGGCGACGCGGTTCTGCACCAGCACCTGGGCCTTGTCGAGATCGGTGCCGAGCTTGAAGGTGACGGTGATGGTGAGCTGGCCGTTCGAGGTCGCCTGGCTGTAGAGATACAGCATGTCCTCGACGCCGTTGATCTCCTGCTCGATGGGAGCTGCGACCGTGTCGGACACGGTCTGCGCGGAGGCACCGGGATATTGCGTGGTGACGACGACGGTCGGCGGCACCACTTGAGGATATTCGGACACCGGCAGCGTGGTATAGGCCAGTGCGCCGACGATCAGCAGCACGATCGACAGCACCATCGCCAGGATGGGCTGGTTGATGGAGAGACGACCGAGATTCATGACTTGCCACCGGCCGGGGCTTGCGCGGTCTGCGGGGCGACCTTGGCGCCGACGCGGGCGCGCTGGATGCCGTTGACGATGACGCGATCGTCCGCCTTCAGCCCCTCGCGGATCACGCGCAGGCCGTCGTCGAGCGGCCCGAGCACGACGGGACGTGCCTCGACGGTGTCATCAGGCTTCACCACGAACACGATCTTGCGGGACTGGTCAGTCGCGACAGCAACGTCCGGGATCAGCAGCGCCTCATAAGGCGCACTGCCGATCAGGCGGACGCGGCCGAACTGGCCGGGCAGGATCGACAGATCGGTGTTCTTGACCACCGCACGGCTGCGCAGCGTGCCGGTCGAAACGTCCAAGCGGTTGTCGAGGAAGTTGATGGAGCCGTCATGCGACGGCTTGGTCTCGCCGGCGAGCGAGATCTGCACCGGGTTTGCCGTATCGCGCGAGCTGGGACGCCGACCTTCGAACCAGAGCTTGCTGTATTTGATGAAGGTCGCCTCGTCCATGTCGAAATAGACGTAGATCGGGTCGAGCGTCACGATCGAGGTCAGCAGCGTCGAGGTGCCAGTGTCGCTGCCCTGCACGAGATTGCCGGGGCTGACGAGATGACGGCTGACGCGGCCCGTCAACGGCGCCGTCACATGCGTGAATTCGATATTGAGCCGCGCAGCCTTCAGCACACCTTCGGCTTGCGTCACTGCGGCGTGCGCGCCCTGCAAGGCCTGGCGGCGCTGATCGACGACCTGCTCCGAGACCGCGCTGGTCTGTACCAGGTTGAGGCCACGGTCGAGCTCGCGCTTGGCAAGCTCCACCTTGGCGCGCGCATCCGACAGCTGCCCGTCCGCCTGCGTGGCGACTGCTTCGAACGGACGCGGGTCGATGACGTAGAGCAGATCGCCCTGACGCACGATGGCGCCGTCCTGGAACTCGACCGAGTTGACGAAGCCGCCGACGCGTGGGCGGACCTGGACCTCCTCGACAGCCTCGAAGCGGCCGGTGAACTCGTCCCAATCCGTGACGGTGCGCTTGACGGGCTGGGCGACGGTGACCGGCGCCGGCGGCGGAGCAGCGGCCTGTGACGCCGGCTTGTCGCAGCCGGACAGGGCGAACGCCGCGGCGAGAAGCCCGGCGATTGCGCTGTGCTGAACGAAATCGTGCCTTTTGACAAACTGCTCGCTTCCGTTCGGTCCGCTCATCCCCAGGTCCTCGCATAAAAGCCGCAGAAGCAACAGGGTACTCGCCTCCCCGCGGGCGACACAAGATGTGTTGCGATGATGAACTCTTCAAGACGACGGCGGACCCGATGCTGGGGAAGAGACCCTGACCGGATGGCGGGTTGACAGGGAGGGAAGCGGGCTTCCTTCGCCTCTCCCCGCGTGCGGGGAGAGGCCGGATCGCGACAGCGATCCGGGTGAGGGGAGCGTCCGCGAGTCCAACTGTCACTGTGCCCTCCGAGGGAGCCCCTCACCCCGACCCTCTCTCGTAAGAACGGGGAGAGGGAGAACAAGCGGCCAGCGTCTTCGCACATGACGGGCACGGCGGGCTCGGCTAGGCTTCCTCAATAAAAGCAAGACGAATTGTCCGGGGAGGACAGGCGTGCACCAGGGACGTGTCGTTTACGGCGCGATCGAGGAGGTCGTGTTCGGCCATCCCGCAGCCGAAGCTGTCGTCGCGCAGATGGACCGGCTGGGAACGCGCCGCGCCTTCCTGATGGTGTCGGGCACGCTCAACCGGCAGACTGACGAGATCACGAAGATCAGGCAGGCGCTGGGCTCCCGCTGCGCCGGACTGTTCGACGCCATGCCGGCGCATACGCCGCGCGAAGCGGTGATCGCCGCCACGCAAGCGGCGCGCGAAGTGAACGCCG
This sequence comes from Bradyrhizobium sp. CCGB12, assembly GCF_024199845.1. Taxonomy (NCBI): domain Bacteria; kingdom Pseudomonadati; phylum Pseudomonadota; class Alphaproteobacteria; order Hyphomicrobiales; family Nitrobacteraceae; genus Bradyrhizobium; species Bradyrhizobium sp. CCGB12. The sequence continues at coordinate 6,769,648 of NZ_JANADO010000001.1, forward strand.
ATCTGATCGTCACCGTCGGTGGCGGCTCCATCACCGACGGCGCCAAGGCGGTGCAGCTCTGCCTTGCCAACGGCATCGACGACGTCGACGGCATCGAGCGCATCCGTGTGCACAAGGGCGTCGCACCGGAGCTGACCGCGCCTGTCGTGCGCCAGATCAGCGTGCCGACCACGATCGCCGGCGGCGAGTTCAGTTCAATCGCTGGTGTCACCGACCGAGCTGCGCATGTGAAGCAGATGCTGCGGCATCCGGTCACGGTGCCGCGCGCGACCATTCTCGATCCTGCGATCACCGTGCACACGCCGGAATGGCTGTTCCTCTCCACCGGCATCCGCGCCGTCGACCATTGCGTGGAAGCGATCTGCTCGCGCGAGACGCACCCCTACGCCGACGCACAATCGGTGAAGGGCCTCGCCATGCTCGCCGATGCGCTGCCGCGGGTGAAGGCCGACCCTGCCGATCTCGACGCCCGGATGGACGCGCAGATCGGCACATGGCTGTCGATGGGCGCGCTTTCCGCCGGCGTCCCCATGGGCGCGAGCCACGGCATCGGCTACGTGCTTGGCGCAGCCTTCGACGTGCCGCACGGCTACACCTCCTGCGTCATGTTGCCGGCGGTGATGCGCTGGAACGCCCGCGACAATGCCGAACGCCAGATGATCGTCGCGGCCGCGATGGGTTTCCCCGGCCGTGACGCCGCCGATGTGCTCGATGCATTCATCCGCTCGCTCGGCATGCCGCGCAGCCTCGCCGAAGTGCGCGTGTTGCCGGAGCATTTCGATGGCATCGCCGAGCAGGCGATGCGCACGAACTGGATCCCGCGCAACCCGCGCAGGATCGACGGCCCCGCCGACGTGCGCGAAATTCTGCTTCTTGCCGCATGATTCAAAGCCGGAGGACTGATGTACCCAGGTCAGCATGCCCGCCTACGCCCGCTCCAGCCTGCCTTCATCATGGCTGCGACGGGCGAGAGCGTCACCTATCGCGAGTTGGAGGCGCGCAGTAACCGCCTCGCGCATCTGTTCCGGAAGCACGGCCTGAAGCGGCTCGACCATTATTCGATCTTCATGGAGAACAATGCGCGCTACCTCGAAGCCTGCGGCGCGGGCGAGCGGTCCGGCCTCTACTACACCTGCATCAACTCGTTCCTGACACCGGGCGAACTCGCCTATCTCCTCGTCAACAGCCAGTCCAAGATCCTGATCACGTCGGTTGCGAAGCTCGACATCGCCCGAGAGGCGATCCAGGCCTGTCCCGACATCAAGCTCTGCGTCGTCGTCGACGGCCCCGGTGAGAACGATCGCATCGTCGGCCTTGCGGAGGTGACTGCCGACCTGCCCGCGGCGCCGGTCGCCGACGAATGGCTCGGCACCGCCATGCTGTATTCATCGGGCACGACCGGAAGGCCCAAGGGCATCCTGCGGCCGCTGCCGGAGGAGCCGCCAAAGCACAATCTACCGCTGTTCGACTTCCTGACGAAGCTTTGGCACTACCGGGAAGGCATGGTGTATCTGTCGCCGGCACCGCTCTATCACTCCGCGCCGCAAGCCGCCGTGAACCTCACGATCCGCATGGGCGGCACCGTCATCATCATGGAGAGTTTCGATCCCGAGCGTTACCTCCAGCTGGTCGAGCAATGGGCCATCACCCACACCCAGCTGGTGCCGACGATGTTCTCGCGCATGCTCAAGTTGCCGGAGGAGGTGCGCAGCCGCTACGACCTGTCCTCGTTGGAGATCGCGATCCACGCCGCCGCGCCCTGTCCGGCCCTCGTCAAGGACGACATCATCAAATGGTGGGGACCGATCATCCACGAATATTACGGCGCGACCGAGGGCCTCGGCTTCACCGCCTGCAACAGCGAGGAATGGCTTGGCCATCGCGGCACCGTCGGCAAGGTGCTGCTCGGCGACCTCCACATCCTCGACGAGAACATGCGCGAGTGCCCGACCGGCACGCCGGGCCAGGTCTGGTTCAAGACCGCCTCTCCGTTCGAATATTTCAACGATCCGGAGAAAACCAGGGATGCGCGCTCTGCCGACGGCAGCATGAGCACGGTCGGCGACGTCGGCTATGTCGACAAGGACCGCTTCCTCTACCTCACCGATCGCGCAACCTTCATGATCATCTCAGGCGGGGTGAACATCTATCCGCAGGAATGCGAGAACTTGCTGATCACCCACCCCAAGGTCGCCGATGCCGCAGTATTCGGCGTGCCCAATCCTGACCTCGGTGAGGAAGTAAAGGCGGTGGTGCAGCCGATGCCCGGCATCGTGCCAGGCCCCGCGCTCGCGGAAGAGCTGATCGCGTTCTGCGGAACATCGCTGTCGCGGCAGAAGGTGCCGCGCTCGGTCGATTTCGAGAAGGAATTGCCGCGGCTGCCGACCGGCAAGCTGTACAAGCGGCTGCTCAGGGACCGCTATTGGGGGAACAAGGCGTCGCGGATCGTGTGAGCCCTGCTTTGGTGCGGCTTTGGTACCCACGTTGCCTCACATTCGATGTCGTCCCGGCCTAGTGCGCAATTGCGCACTAGGCCGGGACGACGGCGGAGTTTGTTGACGCAGCGTCGCACAACATCCGCGCTGGGCGTGGGAACATCCCTTCGCACCTGCACTCTCACATGATGAAAGTGTGAAACCCTGCGGCCTTCCGTCATCCGAATTGTCGAGGCGGCATGCGGCCTTACCGGTTGCCTCCCTCTACTCGCGTCGCTATCGTCTGACAAACAGGCCGCAAAGGCCGTTGTCCAGGGAGGATGAGAATGCGGAGCGTGTGGGCGCTCGCCGCAATGGCGGCGCTATCTGTGCTGACGACCTCAACCGCCACGTTGGCCGGCGAGCCCAAGCAGGGCGGTATCCTGCGGATGTATCACCGCGACAGCCCCGGCAACGCCTCGATCCATGAAGGCGCGACCTACTCGCTCAACGTTCCCTTCATGCCCGTGTTCAGCAACCTCGTCATCTACAAGCAGGACGTGGCGCAGAACAGCATGGACACTATCGTGCCCGAACTCGCCGAGAGCTGGGCCTGGGTCAACGACAACAAGACGCTGACTTTCAAGCTGCGCCAGGGCGTGAAATGGCACGACGGCAAGCCGTTCACCTCGGCGGACGTCAAATGCACCTTTGACATGCTGATGGGCAAGTCGCAGCAGAAGTTCCGACAAAATCCGCGCAAGGCCTGGTACAACGAGGTCAACGACATCTCGACCAACGGCGATTTCGAGGTCTCCTTCAACCTGAAGCGGCCGCAGCCGTCGCTGCTGGCGCTGCTGGCCTCCGGCTATACGCCGGTCTATCCCTGCCATGTGTCGCCCGGCGACATGCGCACGCATCCGATCGGCACCGGCCCGTTCAAGTTCGTCGAGTTCAAAGCCAATGAATCGATCAAGCTGACGCGAAACACGGATTATTGGCGCAAGGGCCGGCCCTACCTCGACGGCATCGAGTTCACCATCATCCCGAACCGTTCGACCGCGATCCTCGCCTTCGTTGCCGGCAAGTTCGACATGACCTTCCCGACGGAAGTCTCGATTCCGCTTCTGAAGGACGTCAAGTCGCAGGATCCGAGCGCGGTTTGTGTCGTCGAGCCCAACAACGTCTCGACCAACATCATCGTCAATTCGACCGCGCCGCCATTCGACAATGCCGATGTCCGCCGGGCGATGGCAATGGCTCTGGACCGCAAGGCTTTCGTCGACATCCTGTTCGAAGGCCAGGCCGACATCGGCGGCACGATGGAACCCGCTCCCGCAGGCCTCTGGGCGATGCCGAAGGACATGTTGCAGAGCATCCCGGGCTATGGTCCGGACGTCAAAGCCAACCGGGAGGAGGCAAAGAAGCTGATGCAGAAGGCCGGCTATGGGCCGGACAAGCATCTCGCCGTCAAGGTCTCGACCCGCAACATCCCCGTGTATCGCGACCCCGCGGTGATCCTGATCGATCAGCTCAAGAGCATCTATATCGACGGCGAGCTCGACGTGGTCGAGACCGCGAACTGGTTCCCGAAGGTCGCGCGCAAGGATTACATGCTCGGCCTCAATCTGACCGGCAACGCGGTCGACGATCCCGACCAGTCCTTCTACGAGAATTATTCCTGCGGCTCGGAACGCAACTACACCAACTACTGCAACAAGGAGATCGAAAAGCTGTTCGACGCGCAGTCGCAGGAGACCGATGTCGGCAAACGCAAGAAGCTGGTGTGGGACATCGACAAGAAGTTGCAGGAGGACGTCGCCCGCCCGATCATCTTCCACGCGCGCACCGGCACTTGCTGGAAGCCCTATGTGAAGGGCGTGACGGTGATGTCGAACAGCTCCTATAATGGTTACCGGTACGAGGACGTCTGGATGGACAAGTAGCGGTGGACGCAGGCGGCTGACGGGTTCGACAGGAGGCGATGCATGTTTGCCTATCTGGTGCGACGCCTGTTCCTGATGCTCGTGACCCTGTTCGGGATCTCGATCGTCATCTTCTTCCTGCTGCGCATCGTCCCCGGCAACATCGTCGACATCCTGTTCGCCGCGGCCGGCTATGTCGATCCCGCCGACAAGGCTAACCTGGAGAAGGAGCTCGGCATCGACCAGCCGCTGATGGTGCAATATTGGCACTGGATCAGCGGCTTCCTGCGCGGCGACTTCGGCTACTCCTATGTCTCGGAGAAGCCTGCGCTGCAGGAGATCTTGCCGCGGATTCCGATCACGGCGCGGCTCGCCGGTCTCGCGCTGCTGTTCTCGGCCTCGATCGGTATTCCGCTTGGCGTCATCAGTGCGGTGAAGCAGGGCACACGGCTCGACTACACGCTTCGCGTCGTCAGCCTCAGTGGATTGTCGCTGCCCTCGTTCTGGCTCGGCCTGCTCATCCTCACCGCGTCGGTGGCGATGTTCGGGCAGATGCCGATCTTCAATCCGAATCCGCAGACCTGGCTCGAGGCGTTCGCGACCTACGCCGTGCCGGCCGCCGCGGTCGGCTTCCGCAGCGCGGCGCTGACCATGCGTATCACCCGCTCCTCGATGCTGGAGGTGCTGCGGCAGGACTATATCCGCACCGCCCGCGCCAAGGGCGCATCCGACGCAGCGGTCAATTACCATCACGCACTGAAGAACGCGATCCTGCCCGTCATCACCGTGGTCGGCATCGAGGCCGCGTTCCTGATCGGTGGCCTGATCGTCACCGAGACGGTGTTCAACATCCCCGGCGTCGCCCGCTTCCTGGTCGAGGCGATCCGCTGGCGGGATTATCCGATCGTGCAGAACCTCGTGATGCTGATTGCCGTGGTGGTGGTGAGCGCGAACTTCATCGTCGACATGCTCTACGCGGTATTCGATCCGCGTATCAGGTACACGGATTGATCGCATGCTTTTTGCTCACCCCGCGAATGCGCTTTCCTTCACCTCTCCCCGCCTGCGGGGAGAGGTCGAATTTGCGCGAAGCGTAAATTCGGGTGAGGGGGAGTCTCCACGAGTCCAATTCTCACCGCCCCCGCCGAGAGCCCCCCTCACCCCGACCCTCTCCCCGCAAGCGGGGCGAGGGGGAAGGTAGCGCTATGGCCGCGATCGACTTTGACGTTGAACTGAGGCGGGCCGGGGCGCATGCGACCGGGGGCTGGCGGCGCGTGCTGTTCCTGGCGCAGCGGCATGTGCTGGGTGCGGCCGGGCTCATTATCATGACGGTGTTCGTGCTCACCGCGATCTTCGCCGACTTCATCGCGCGCTATGATCCGCTGACGGTCGACGCCGCGCGTGCGCTGGCTCGTCCAAGTTGGGCGCACTGGATGGGCACGGACTCGTTCGGCCGCGACGTGTTCAGCCGCATCATCCACGGCGCGCGGATTTCGCTGGCGGTCGGCATCGGCTCGACCGCGCTCGGCGGGACCATCGGCGTGATCGTCGGCCTCACCTCCGGCTATCTCTCCGGCTGGGTCGACCTCGTGTTCCAGCGCGTCTCCGACGTTCTGCAGGCCCTGCCGCTGCTGGTGCTCGCGCTGGTGATGACAGCCGCGCTCGGCCCGTCGCTGCCGAACGTCGTCCTCGCCATCGCCATTCCGCTGATCCCGACGGTTGCACGCGTCATCCGCGCCAACACGCTGGCGCTGCGAGAGCAGCCCTTCGTGGAAGCCGCAAAATCGATCGGCATGAGCGAAATGCGCATTGCGCTGCGCCACGTGCTGCCGAACACGCTGGCACCGTTGATCGTGCTCGCGACCGCGCAGCTCGGCTCGACCATCCTCACCGAAGCTTCCCTCTCCTTCCTCGGCCTCGGCATCCCTGAGCCTTATCCGTCATGGGGTCGCATGCTGTCGGAATCCGCCGCCGAATATGTCCGCACCGCGCCGTGGCTGGTGATCTTTCCCGGCATCGCCATTAGCCTCGCCGTGTTCGGCGCCAATCTGTTCGGTGACGCCCTGCGCGACATCCTCGATCCCCGGCAGCGCGGCTGATGGCTGACAAATCCGATCTCATACTCGACGTGAAGAACCTGAAGACGGTGTTCTTCACCAACTCCGGTCTGTTCAAGGCGGTCGACGATCTCTCGTTCAGCGTGAAGCGCGGCGAGACGCTGGCGATCGTCGGCGAATCCGGCTGCGGCAAGAGCGTCACCGCGCTGTCCTTGATGCGGCTGGTGCCCGATCCGCCTGGTCGCATCGTCGGCGGCTCCGTGTCACTCGAAGGCACCGATCTGCTGGCGCTGGATGAAGCGAGGATGCGCGCGATCCGCGGCAATCGCATCTCCATGATCTTTCAGGAACCGATGACATCGCTCAATCCGGTGATGCGGATCGGCGACCAGATCGTCGAGGCGGTGCGGCTGCACCGGAACTTGTCGGCCAAGGAGGCCGGGAATATCGCGGTCGAGATGCTGCGGCTGGTGCGCATCCCCGAGCCGGCGCGACGTGCGCGCGAGTATCCGCATCAGCTCTCCGGCGGCATGCGCCAGCGCGCGATGATCGCGATGGCGCTGGCCTGCCGGCCAGCACTGCTGATCGCAGACGAGCCGACCACCGCGCTCGACGTCACCATCCAGGCGCAGATCCTGGCGCTCAGCCTCGACCTTCAGAAGGAGCTCGGCACCGGCCTCGTGCTGATCACGCACGATCTCGGCGTGGTCGCGCAAACCGCGCAGCGCGTCATCGTGATGTATGCGGGCCGGAAGGTCGAGGAAGCCAGCGTCGAGGCGCTGTTTGCATCGCCAAAGCATCCCTATACGCGCGGATTGATGGCTTCGATCCCAGCGGTGCCGGCGTCCGGCGTCGCCGCACCGCCGCGTCTGAACGAAATTCCCGGCACCGTCCCGTCGCTGGTACGGCTGCCCAAGGGCTGCGCTTTCGCGCCGCGCTGCAAGCTCGCGATCAAGCGCTGCGAGGCCGAATATCCGCCGCTGACTGATTGGGGCGGCGGCCATCTCGCGGCGTGCTGGCGCGCGGCGGAAATTGCGGAGGTGGCATGACCGACGCGCTGCTCGAAGTCACCGACCTCAAGAAGCACTATCCCGTGCGCGCCGGCGTGCTGCGCCGGCAGGTCGGCACCGTGCATGCGGTCGATGGCGTGTCGTTCTCGCTGGGCATCGGCGAGACCCTAGGTCTTGTCGGCGAATCCGGTTGCGGCAAGTCGACGGTGGCGCGCAGCGTGTTGCGGCTGGTGGAGCCGACCTCGGGGCAGATCCGCCTCGAGGGTGAGGACATCACCCATCTCTCCAAATCCGATCTTCGTCCGCACCGCCGTTCGATGCAGATCGTATTCCAGGACCCGTTCGCCTCGCTCAATCCGCGTATGACCGCAGGCGACATCGTCGGCGAGCCGCTGGCCGTGCATGGTCTCGCAACCGGCAAGGAATTGGAGGCGCGCGTCGCAAAACTGTTCGAGCAGGTCGGATTGCGGCCGGACCAGATGCGCAATTTCCCGCATCAATTCTCCGGCGGCCAGCGCCAACGCATCTGCATCGCACGGGCGCTGGCGCTGGAGCCGCGCCTGATCGTTTGCGACGAACCGGTTTCCGCACTCGACGTCTCGATCCAGGCGCAAGTGATCAACCTCCTGATCGACCTGCAGCGCCAGCACGGCTTCTCCTATCTCTTCATCGCGCACGACCTCGCCGTGGTCGCCCATATCAGCCACCGCGTCGCCGTGATGTATCTCGGCCGCATCGTCGAGATCGCTGACAAGGACGAGCTGTTTCGCAACCCGCGCCATCCCTATACCCAGGCGCTACTTGCCTCGGTGCCGATCGCCAACCCGCTGGCGAAGAAGCTCGCGCCGCTGGTGGATGGCGATGTGCCGAGCCCGGTCAATCCGCCCTCGGGCTGCGCGTTTCACACGCGCTGCCGGTATGCAATGGAGCGGTGCAGGACGGAGCGGCCGGCGTTGATGGACGCGGGCGACGGGCATCAAGTGGCGTGCCTGCTGAATGACGGGACGGGACGGAGCAACGCGATGCCGTAGGTGGGTTAGCCTTGTGGACTGCGCAAAGCGCAGGCCGCTGGGCGTAACCCACCACTTTTGTTGCCGCTGAGACCAAAGAGGTGGATTACGCTTCGCTAATCCACCCTACGATTGCGGAGCGTGCTGATCACCGGCCAGGCCGCCATCGCGGCCGCCAGATGCTTGAGCGTGTGGCCCGAGACAATGTGCCCCGTCGCTTCGAATACGGTCACGTCACCCAGCTCGAACAGCTTAGCCAGCACATAAAAGAAGATCACGCCGCCTAGCGGCACGCCAAGCGCGCCAGGCCGGGGCTGTGTCAACGCCAGTCCCACAGCAACCGCCACGCCGCCGAACTGCACGACCACCCATGGCGTGAGATTTTCGGATGCCACCCAGGCCGCGAGCAGGCCGGCAATCATCATCAGCACCAGCACCGCCTCGCCGGCGCGCACGCTGATGCGCTCACTGGCCGCGATCCCCAGAAATCCCGCGAACGCCACCGCCATGCCCAGACGATCGGCGACGAGCCGTTGCGGCACGTCGGGGTCCAGATGATAGAAGCCTGAGCCTAAGCAGGTGAGGATCAGTCCCACGAAGAACCAGCTTGCACCCACGGGCGCATCATAACGGGCGCGCAGCCGCTCGATGCCCCAGACGCCCATCGCGAGAAAGGCGAGATTGCTCAGCACGTCGCCGGTGTTGGGCACGCCGAGCCAGGCGCGGCCGTCGACGAAATGCGGGATGTGCCAGGCGGCGACAGGCAGCGCGGGCGCCAGAAGCGCCGCCAGCGCCAGAACGAGGAGCGCACCGATCAGGTATTTTTCGCGAGCTTGCGGCGCGCCGAACCTGACCCGACGGGGCATTGACGGGAGCCTGGCAGCGGTCGCGTGGTCGGGATCATGGGCGCGCATTTGGGGCCTACAAATGAACAGTGTTCAATATTAGTAACCGAAACATGAACAAAGTTCAACGCTTATTTCGCTCCGCTGCGTTTGCATAGGATGTAACTGAAATCACTCGTAATTCTGACCTTTCGCTCAGGTCAGCGAAACTTGGTGGAAAATCTGCTTGTGAGATCGCACACACACGATCGATCCATTCGGTGTCAGGCTGGTCCATGCGTCCCGATCGACGCCTGCTCCAACGGATGGATTCGATGATGCTTCTGTCCAGATCTCTCACCGGCCTCCTCGGCCTTCTTTTCACGTTGGCCTGTTGCACCGTCGCTCGCGCGGAGACGATCGACGTCTCCGACAATCACGGTGGATCGGTCGCCGCCTACAACGCTCGCTGGACTGAACTCGCCAGCCAGGGCGTGAATGTCCGCATCGTCGGCCCCTGCCAGTCCGCCTGCACCGTTCTGCTGGGTCGCATTCCCCGCAGCCGGATCTGCGTGACACCAGAGGCAAGTTTCGGCTTCCACCTGGCGCACCGGACTGACGCAACGGCGACGCTGCGTGCCGCTTACGCGGCGGACATCACGTCCTGGATCAATGCCCATGGCGGTCTCACCCAGGATTTTATCTGGATGCGGGCACCCGACACCTATCGGTATTTCAAGAAGTGTTCGTAGCCGCTTCACGCGGCCGACGAAGCAACCCCAATTTCCGCCACGATCCTGCCCGTGGTCACCTGCTCGCCCTCGGCGACGTCGATCGCAGCCACGACACCGTCGATGCCGGCCTTGTGGACGTGCTCCATCTTCATCGCCTCCAGCGTCATCACCGGCTGACCGGCGGTGACGCAATCGCCCGGCTTGACCAGCACGGCGACGACGCGGCCGTTCATGGCGGCGCGGACCTTTCCGTCACCGCCATTGGCTGCAGCAGCTGTCGGCGCGGCGAGGGTGAGATCGTTGACCGCGATCGGGATGCCGCGGTGCTGGATGTAGAGCCGGTCGCCATCGCGCAGGAATTTAGCGCTGTCCATGACGCCGTCATGCCTGAAGCGGATGGCGTCGGAATCGAGCCGGTCGATCTCGAAGCTGGCCTGACGGCCATCGGTGGCGACGGTGTAGCCGCCATCGCGCGCGCGGGTGATTTCGAGCTCATGCGCGTGGCCGGCGATCTCGATTTTCGCAGGGAGCGGGAACGTCGCCGACAGGCTGCGGCCACCTTGCCAGGCAGGCGCGCGCGGGTTGGTGACGTAGAGCAGCAGGCCCACCAGCGCCGTATCGAATGCGGCGTCCGCCCGCGGCGCCAGCAGCTCGTCGCGATGCGCGCCGATGAAGGCCGTCGTCGCCTCGCCCTTGGCGAAGCCGGAATGGCGCAGACACGACATCAGGAAGGCCTGATTGGTCGTCACACCGAACGCAGTGAGTTGCTCCAGACCGACGATCAGCCGTCCCCGCGCCTCCTCGCGATTCACGCCATGGCTGATCACCTTGGCGATCATGGAATCGTAGAACGGCGGAATCTCCGAGCCCGATTGCAACGCATGCTCGACGCGGATGCCATCCGGCACCTGCCAGCGCGCCATCCGGCCGGACTGCGGCATGAAATCCTGCGCGGCATCTTCCGAGCAGAGCCGCACCTCGATGGCATGGCCGAAGAATTTGATGTCCTGTTGCTTAACCGGCAGCGGCTCACCGCGCGCGACGCGCAGTTGCAACTCGACGAGGTCGAGCCCGGTGATGGCTTCCGTGACGGGATGCTCGACTTGGAGACGTGTGTTCATCTCCATGAAGTAGAATTCGCCGCTCGCATCGAGCAGGAATTCGAGCGTGCCCGCGCCCTCGTAGCGCAGCGCCTTCACCGCTGATACCGCGACCTCGCCCATCCTGGCACGCAACTCCGGCGTCACCGCGGGTGACGGCGCCTCCTCAATCAGCTTCTGGTGTCGCCGCTGCACCGAGCAATCGCGCTCGCCGAGATGGATGGCGTTGCCGTGGCTGTCCCCGAACACCTGGATCTCGATGTGGCGCGGATTCTGGATCGCGCGTTCGAGGATGACCGTGGGGTCGCCAAACGCCGCCTTCGCCTCCGATCGCGCGACGCGCAAAGCATCGGGGAATGCCCCCGCGTCGGTGACGAGCCGCATGCCGCGGCCACCGCCGCCGGCGACAGCCTTGATCATCACGGGGAAGCCGATCTTTCTGGCTTCCGCGAGCATGACCTCGTCACCCTGCTCGGCACCCTGGTAGCCGGGCACGCAGGGAACACCGGCCTCCTTCATGATCTCCTTGGCGCCGGCCTTGTTCCCCATTGCCGCGATCGCCTGCGGCGAGGGACCGATGAAGACCAGGCCGGCATCCTTGCAGGCCTGCGCAAACTCCTCGTTTTCGGCGAGGAAGCCATAGCCGGGATGGACGGCGTCCGCCCCGCTCGCCTTGGCGGCGGCGATGATCGCGGGGATGTTGAGATAGGATTGCGCCGGCAAGGCTTCGCCGATGCGCACGGCCTGATCGGCCTGCTTGACGTGGAGCGTGTCGCGGTCGGCATCCGAATAGACCGCAACGACGCCAAGGCCCAGCTGCCGCGCACTGCGCATCACACGCAGTGCGATCTCGCCGCGATTTGCGACCAGAACCTTGAAGAACGGCCGGTGCTGCACTGATCCGTTCCTCATGGGCGGGCCACCGAGAACTGCATGCGCTGCGGTGTCCGCGCGTCGCCCTCGCGGCAGATCGCGAGCACCTCGGACAGCACCGCGCGGGTGTCGCGCGGGTCGATCACGCCGTCGTCAAGCACGCGCGCGCTGGTCGAGAACACGTCCATCTGGCCGTCGAACACGCCGATGATCTCAGCCTTCATGGCATCGAGCTTGTCCTTCTCGATCGGCTTGCCGCGGCGCGCGGCGGCGGCCTCGGTCACGATCGCCATGGTTTCGGCGGCCTGCTCGCCGCCCATCACCGCGGTCTTGGCATTGGGCCAGGAGAAGCAGAAGCGCGGATGGAAGCCGCGCCCGCACATGCCGTAATTGCCGGCACCGAACGAGGCGCCGCAATAGATGGTGATCTGCGGCACCGTCGCCGACGTCACCGCCTGGATCATCTTCGAGCCGTGCTTGATCATGCCGGCCTCTTCGTAAGATTTGCCGACCATGTAGCCGGTGGTGTTGTTCAGATAGAGCAGCGGCGTGCGGGTCTGGCAGCAGGCCTGGATGAAATGCGTCGCCTTGTTGGCGCCAGCAGGATCGAGCGGACCATTGTTGGTGATGATGCCGATGGCCTGGCCCTCGATGCGGGCATGGCCGCAGATCGTGGCCGGGCCGTAATTCGGCGCCATCTCGGTGAAATCGGAATCATCGACGATGCGCGCGATAATCTGCTTCATGTCCACGGGGCGCTTGTGATCCATCGGCATGATGCCAAGCAGCTCGTCCTGGTCGTAGCGTGGCGGCTTGAATTGCGGAGCCGCCCTGCCCGGACGTTCCCATTCCATCGCAGCCATGATCTCACGCGCGATACGCAAGGCATCGCGGTCGTCCTCGGCGAGGTAGTCACCGAGGCCGGAGATCTGCGTGTGCATCTCGGCGCCGCCGAGCTCTTCCTCGGTCGCGATCTCGCCGGTGGCGGCCTTCAGCAGCGGCGGCCCGGCAAGGAAGGCGCGGGTGCGACCGCGTACCATGACGATGTAGTCGGACAGGCCGGTCTGGTAGGCGCCGCCCGCGGTGGACGAGCCGTGCGTCACGGTGACGACCGGCAGGCCGGCGGCCGAGAGCCGCGCGAGATTGCGAAAGATGTTGCCACCGCGGACAAAATCCTCGACGCGGTAGCGCAAGAGATTGGCGCCGGCGCTCTCGACGAGCTGCACGTAGGGCAGCTTGTTTTCCAACGCGAGCTCCTGCACCCGCAGCGTCTTGTCGAGGCCGTAGGGCTGGAGCGCGCCGGCATCGATGCCCGCATCGTTGGCGCTGACCATGCAGCGGACGCCCGAGACGAAGCCGATGCCGGCGATGACGCCGCCGCCGGGCACGCTCTTGTTCGCATCCGGCACGTCGAACATGTAGCCGGCGAGCGTCGACAGCTCGATGAAAGGTGCGCCGGGATCGAGCACCAGCGCGACGCGCTCGCGCGGCAGCAGCTGGCCGCGCTTGTGGAAGCGATCCTTTGCTGCCGCCGACGCCGCCCGCGTGCGCTCTTCCAGCGCGCGCATGCGGTCGATCAGCGCGAGCATGCCGTCACGGTTGGCGTGGTAGGCGGCGCCGCCGGCGGAAATGGTGTTTTCGATGACAGACATGACTTGATCCTGCTCGTCATTGCGAGGAGCGGAGCGACGAAGCAATCCAGACTGCTTCTACGGAGAGATTCTGGATTGCTTCGCTCCGCTCGCAATGACGGTGAGGCGATACCTTACCGATTCGTCCCAAAGATCTTCCGCGCCTCGGCGGGACTCGCGATCTCGCGGCCGGCGCGCCGGGCGCAGGCGGCGATGGCCTCGATCAGCTGGCCGTTCGACGTCACCTTCTTGCCATCGGCGAGATAGAAGGCGTCCTCGAGGCCGGTGCGTAAGTGACCCCCGAGCTCGGCGCAGCGCTGGTGCAGCGGCCAGATCTCCTCGCGGCCGATCGCGGTGACCTGAAAATGCGCTTCGGGCCGCTTCAGCTTGATCAGGATCGGCAGCAGCTCCGGGTCCGACGGCATTCCCGAAGCGACGCCCATCACAAAATTATATTCGAGCGGGCCCTTGTACATGCCGACCTGGTGGTACATGCCGACGCAGCGGACGATACCGACGTCGAAGCACTCGAACTCGGGGATGGTGCCGACAGCGTTCATGACGTCGAGATAGTCCTTCACCTTCTCGACCGCGTTGTCGAACATCATCGGCGGCCAGGCCCAGGTGTTGTCGGCCTTCACTTTCAGGTAGTTCAGCGAGCCGGCGTTGCAGGCGGCGATCTCAGGCTTGGTCTCGCGGATGCAATCGAGCGCGCCGCTATAGTTCGGCCCGGATACGCCCGAGGTGTGGTTGATGATGACGCCGGGGCAGGCCTCGCGAATCGCCTGCTGGATTTCCTTGCTGACCGCGACCTCCCAGGATGGCAGGTGACCCTTGTTCGGCGCCTGCTGGCGCAGATGGATGTGCATGATGGACGCGCCGGCATCGAACGCAGCCTTGGCCTCGCGCGCCATCTGCTCGGGCGTCACAGGCACGTTGTGCTGCTTCGGGTCGGTGAGCACGCCGTTCAGCGCGCAGGTGATGACGGCCTTGTCGCTCATGCCACTCATGTCTCGCACGTTGAGAATTCAACGCTTGCGATCATGTGACGCGCGGCATCCGGCTTCTTGCGCGGAGAAGCTGAAAAAAGGGCGAGACTTCGTAGGGTGGGTTAGCCGAAGGCGTAACCCACCACTTCTGTTGCCGCGGAAAGTAAAGAGGTGGGTTACGCTAGCGGACTGCGCTTCGCGCAGCCGCGAGCTAACCCACCCTACGGGAGCGGCGCTAACTCGCCTCCGCCAGCCTCACCGTCTCGGTGCTGCGATAGATCGCAAGATCGCGCGAGCCGACGAAGATCGCGCGCGGCTTCAATCCGTAGAAGCGGCGGATCGAATGGCTGAAATGGGTGCTGTCGGGATAGCCGATGTCCTGCGCGAGGTGGGCGAGGTTGAGATCCTGGTTGGCGAAATGCAGCAGGTGCCGGGCACGCTTCCAGGCGCGGAAGGAGCGGAAGGAGATGCCGGTCTCTTCCTTGAACAGATGCAGGAAGCGCGAGGCCGAGAGGCCGGCTTCGGCCGCGCAAGTGTCAGCCGTCACTGGCTCGCCGGAGAAGCGCTCGATGCGCGCGACCGCGCGCGTCACACGCGGGTCGAGCATGCGGCGCGGCAGCGCCTCGCCAAAGCACATCTCGTCGAATTCGGCGGTGGCGATGTCGCCGTAGCGGCGCTGGCGCAGCAGCGCATAGGCCGCGAGGATTTTTCGGGCATAGGCGGCTCGATCGGGTCCGGTCAGCCGTTCGGCCAAAGCCTCGATCACGCCATCCGGCATGCTCTCCGGCTCGAGGGTCACGCTGATTGCGGTGCGGTAGTCGCTGGCGATGGAGTGCCGCTGGTTCGGCAGGGTGACGAACAGCTCGCCGGTGGCGAGCACATCGTCGATCGTCAAATACAGGCTGCCCTTCACCGCGACGTAGACATGGCAGCAGCCGGGAGTCCGCTTCCGGGGCCGGCCGAGCAGGCCGGCATAAAACACCCGCTCCGGCGTGATCAGCATCAGATGGTCGGATTCGCGACCGCTATCTTCCATTGGGATCCTCCTCGCGCGGCTCTTTGGCCGCTGCGGACGGAGGTCACCTTAGCGGAAATTTGGGCGCTGTCACGACGGGATAGCGCTGTCATGAGGCGCAAAGCGTTGGCATTCCAGGACGGCGATGTGCCAGTTCCGGAACTCCAAACATCGTCGTCCTGGACAAGCGAAGCGCAGATCCAGGACCCATATGTGGACGGCCCCCGTGGCACAAGAGCTTTGTGAGGTTTGATCGGATCGCTTGCATCCATATGTGCGGCCTGTTGATGCAGCTTTGTAGCCGCTGGCCAAGATGGTTTCCGCAACACGAGTTCCAATCACCGCTGCGACCTTGCTCGGCCAATGGGTCCCACGGATTTGCTCGCGTCTCGGGTCGACCGATCACACCATCTCCTCTGCTCCTGCAGCTCCGGTTCGGTCGGCGGACTAAGTCGCCGGCCGGCCGAATCTCTCAACTACGCGGCAACGGCCATTTGGGCATCGATCCGCGCGCTATCGTAGCTTTCCCCCGTGGTCATCAGTTTCCAGGCGATGCGAGCCATCTTGTTGGCCAGCGCCACTGCGGCCAGCTTCGGCGTCTTGCGCTTCAACAGCTCGATCAGCCAGCGAGGCCCGCGATCTCGGGTTTTGGCCATCTTCACCACCGAGGTTGCCCCGACCACCAGCAGCTGACGTAGCCTCTCATCACCTGCCCGGGTGATCTTGCCGAGCCGGGTCTTTCCCGCAGTGGAATGGTCCTTGGGCGTCAGGCCGAGCCAGGCTGCGAACAGCCGCCCCGAGCGGAAGGCGTGTGGGTCGGGCGCCTTCATCACCAGCGCCGCCGCCGTGACCGGACCGATCCCCGGGATCTGCGCCAATCGCCGGCTCGTGGCATCGGCCCGGTGCCAGGCCAGCAGCTTGGCCTCGACCGCCTTCAGCTCGACCTGCACCTGGTCATATTGGCGAGCCAGCATCGCAAACAGCTCGCGGGCCAGCGCCGGCACGCCTTCGTCCTGGCTGATCGCCGCCAGGAACGCGGCGAGCTTGTCCAGCCCCTTGGCCGCGATCAGACCGAACTCCGCCGCATGCCCGCGGATCGTGTTGGAGAGTTGCGTGCGACGCGCGACCAATTGCTCGCGGACGCCCAGCAGCATCAGTGCAGCCTGCTGCTCCGCCGTCTTCACCGCCACATACCGCATCCGCGGCCGGCTCGCCGCCTCGCACAGCCCTTCCGCATCGCGCCCGTCGTTCTTGTTGCGCGGCACGTAGGGCTTCACCAGCTGCGGCGCAATCAGCTTGAACGTGTGTCCCAGCCGGCCGAGCTCGCGTGCCAAGTGGTGGGCGGCCCCGCAAGCCTCGATCACGACCACCGTCGGCGGCAGCTTGGCAAAAAACTCCAGCATCGCCTTGCGGCTGAGCCGCTTGCGCAACACGACCTGCTCGGAGGCGTCAACGCCATGGAGCTGGAAAATATACTTCGACGTATCCATTCCAATGCGGATAATCTGACCCACGGACGGCTCCTGTGAATGAGTGTGTGACAACCTCATTCTGGCACACTGATGCCGTAGGGGGCCGTCCACCCCATCACCCCAGGAAGCGGTTGCGGCAGGAAGCTGATAACCGCAGATCTTCGCCAAACCACTCCCTGTGATAATGGGTCCTGGCTTTCGCCAGGACGACGATCAGGCCCTCACGCGCGGAGCAACGTTCTGTTCTTTTCCAGCCTTTTGCTCCGCAGCAACCGCCCGCTTGAAACCGTCACGTTGCTGCAAGCGTGCCCAATAGGCTGCGACATTTGGCCCAAAGTCCTTGGCGAGGCCGATGTTGTCGGCGAGCCGGAGTGCATAACCGATGACAATGTCAGCGGCGGTAAAGCGGCCGGCGCACAAGGTTTCGGCATTGGCCGTCGCGGCCTCGACGGCGCGCAAGCGTCCCAAGAACCATTTTGCATAGTCGGTGGCGACCTGCGGATTGCGGCGCTCCTCCGGCTCTAGCTGGGTGTATCTGAGCACCAGCGTCTGCGGGAAGGTTAGCGTGGCGTCGCTGAAATACATCCAGTTCAGGAAGGCGCCATAGGCAGGATCCTCCGGCCCGACCATCAACGGCGTCGGCCCGTGCTTGATGCCGAGATAGTGGCAGATGCCCGACGACTCGGTCATGCGCGTTTCGCCGTCGATCAGGAAGGGGATGGTGCCGAGCGGATTGAGCGCAAGATAGTCCTTGGCGAAGACCCGCGGCGGGAACGGCAGCATCTTCAATTCGTAAGCTAGCCCCATCTCTTCCAGCATCCAGAGCGGACGAAACGAGCGCGCGGCGTCGCAATGATAGAGCGTGATCATGATGCATTCCCTTTGCTGCCGGGCAGTGTGCCCATCATCTTGCAGAGGACCATCAGCATGACCTCGTCGGCGCCGCCGCCGATCGAAGTCAGGCGGCTGTCGCGATAGGCGCGGCTGACCGGCGTCTCGTTGGTAAAGCCCATTCCGCCCCAATATTGCAAGCAGGCGTCGGTGAGCTCGCGGCCGAGCCGGCCGGCCTTCAGCTTGGCCATGGTCGCGAGCCTCGTCACATCCTCACCGGCGACCAGCTGTTCGGCGGCGCGATAAATCAGCGCGCGCAGCAGCTCGACCTCGGTCTGCATCTCCGCCAGCTTGAAGTGCACGACCTGATTGTCGAGGATCGATTTCCCGAACGCCTTGCGGTTGCGGGTGTACTCAATGGTCTGATCGATGATGTATTCGTGTGCCTTCAGGCAGGCCGCCGCGCCCCAGAGCCGTTCCTCCTGGAACTGGACCATCTGGTAGGTAAAGCCCTTGCCCTCTTCGCCGATCCGGTTGCGCTTGGGCACGCGGACATTGTCAAAGAAGATCTGCGCGGTGTCCGACGAGCGCATCCCCATCTTGTCGAGTTTTCGCGCGACGGTGACGCCCTTGGACTTCATGGGCACGCAGATCAGCGACTTGTTGCGGTGAACGGGACCATCGCCGGTGTTGGCCAGCAGGCAGATCCAGTCGGCCTGGGTGCCGTTGGTGATCCACATCTTGCCGCCATTGATGACGTAATCGTCGCCATCGGCGCGCGCATTGGTCTTGATCGAGGCCACATCGGAACCCGCGCCGGGCTCGGAGACGCCGATACAGGCGACGTAATCGCCTGATATCGAGGGGCTGAGAAACTCGCGCCGCACCTCGTCCGAGCCGAACCGCGCCAGCGCCGGTGTCGCCATGTCGGTCTGCACGCCGATCGCCATCGGCACGCCGCCGCAGGTGATGGCGCCCAGCTCCTCCGCCATCATCAGCGCGTAGGAGTAGTCGAGGCCCGAGCCGCCGAACTCCACGGGCTTGTTCAGGCCGAGGAAGCCGAGGCTGCCCATCTTCTTGAACAGCTCATGCGCCGGGAAGATGTCGGCTTTCTCCCATTCATCGACATGAGGATTGATCTCGCCCGCGATGAATTTCTGCAAGGACCGGCGGATGTCGTCGTGGTCGGGGGTGAATAGCATATTTGTCAGCTCAGCTCTCGGTATCTCTGATGTGCTCGTCATGGCCGGGCTTGTCCCAGCCATCCACGGCTTGGTGACCCGGCAGAAAGAACGTGGATGCCCGGGACAAGCCCAGGCATGACGGATAACGCGGCTACAACCCCATCTGCCTCGAGGCCAGATCCTTCATGATCTCCTCGGTGCCGCCGCCGATGGCGTTGACCTTGACCTCGCGGTAGATGCGCTCGGCCTTGACGCCACGCATGAAGCCGGCGCCACCGAAGATCTGCACGGCCTCGGAGGCACAGAATGCCATGGTCTGCGTCGCCTGGTTCTTCATCATGCAGATTTCGGCGACCGGGCTCTCGCCCTGCCCGAGCCGCCACGCCAGCATTTCCAACATCGCCTGCGAGGCCGCGACCTTCTGCGCCATATCCACGATCTTGTGGCGGATCACTTGATGCTGGGCCAGCGGCTTGCCGAACGTCTTGCGCTCCTTGGCGTAGCCGACCGCCTCGTCGAGGCAGACGCGGGCGAAGGCGGTGCAGCCCGCGGCCATGCCCATGCGCTCGCTGTTGAAGTTCCGCATGATGATCTTGAAGCCCTGCCCCTCCTCGCCGATCAGGTTTGCGGCCGGCACGCGGCACTCGTCGAAATGCAAGGTCGCGGTGTCGGAGGCCCACCAGCCCATCTTCTTCAGCTTGGTCCGCGACAGGCCAGGCGTGTCGCCCTCGATCAGGAGCAGGCTGACGCCGCCGGCACCCTCGCCACCGGTGCGCACTGCAACGGTCAAGTAATCGGCGCGCATGCCCGAGGTGATGAAGGTCTTCTCGCCGCTCACGACGTAGTGATCCCCGTCGCGCAGCGCCCGGGTACGGAGGTTTGCAACGTCCGAACCGCCGCCGGGCTCGGTGATGGCAAGCGCGGAAATCTTCTCGCCCGCCAGCACCTGCGGCAGCACCCGCACCCTCACCTCGGGCCGCGCCGCCCGCGCGATCGGCGGCGAGCCGATGGTGTGGCTCATCAGGCTGGCGCTGATACCGCCGGCGCCAGCCCGCGCGAGCTCCTGGCTCGCGACGATCTTCATGAATTGATCGGCGGCGATTCCGCCATATTCCTCGGGGAATCCCAGCCCCAACAGCCCGATCTCGGCCGCCTTGCGATAGAGCGCGCGCGGGAATTCGCCGGCCTCGTCCCATTCATGGGCGAACGGCGCGATCTCCTTCTCGACGAAACGACGCATCACGTCGCGGAAGGCCTCATGCTCGGCGGTATAGAACGGGCTCTTCATCGTAGTCTCGCCTTATTGACGGATTGGTCTCAGCCACCATCGCCGGAACATCAGCGGCTCACTTGCGCGCAGTGGCTGATCCGGACGAGCCACTCCAGCGCGAACCATGGTCTAGCAACTCAACGCAAGACGATTTTCACCCATCGCAGGCCAACTCCGGATCAAAAAACGCAATGCACAAACTCCGGCTGGCCCCAGGGCCATGCCGGGCATGGTGCACGGTAGCAAGGATGCGGGCGGTGCAAGACCGCCGAGGGAGGAGTCTTGGCCGTTCGTTACTACGATTGGATCGTTCATCATGGCCGCCGCACCCCGAACAAGGTCGCGCTGATCGACCTCGCGAGCGAGCGCCGCTTCAGCTATGCGCAGCTCGATGCCCGCGTCTCGCGCCTCGCTTCCTTCCTGCGCCACACGCTTAACGTTTCACGCGGCGACCGCGTCGCGGTACTGGCGCTGAACACAACCGATACGCTGGAAGTACAGTTTGCCTGCGGGCGGTTAGGGGCCATCTTCGTGCCGCTGAATACCCGCCTCACCATTCCCGAGCTCCAGTTCATCACCGGCGACTGCGCACCAAAGGTAATGATCCATGACGCCGATCTGGCTGAGACCGCGCTGAGCGTGGCGAAGCTTTGCGGGGTCGCGACACGCCTGCTGGTCGGCGCCGGCGGATCTTACGAGGCTGGAATCGCCGCAGCAAAGCCGCTTGACCGCGCCGAGGAAGTCACGCTCGATGACGTCTCGACCATCATGTACACGTCGGGCACGACGGGACATCCCAAGGGCGCGACCATCACCCATGGCATGACCTTCTGGAATTGCGTCAATCTCGGCGGTCCTGCCTGCATCGGGCCGTCCTCGGTGCTGCTCACCGTGCTGCCGCTGTTCCACACCGGCGGGCTCAACTGCTACACCAATCCGGTGCTGCATGCCGGCGGCACCGTGATGATCATGCGTGCCTTCGATCCCGGCACGGCACTCGGCCTGATCGACGATCCCGCGCAAGGCATCAACGTGTTCTTCGGCGTGCCCGCGATCTACCAGTTCATGGCGCAACACCCCGCCTTCGCAACGACCGATCTCGGCCGGCTGATCGTCGGCGGTGTCGGCGGCGCGCCGATGCCGGTTCCGCTGCTGAAGGTGTGGGAGGCACGCGGTGTCGCGCTTCAGCAAGGCTACGGCATGACCGAGACCTCGCCCGCGGTGCTGGTGCTGGACCGCGAGGATGCGGCGCGCAAGGCCGGCTCCGCCGGCAAGCCGGTGCTGCATACCGAGGTGCGCATCGTACGGCCCGACGGCAGCGACGCCGACGTCGGCGAGCTCGGCGAGCTCTGGGTCAAGGGCCCGAACATCACGCCGGGCTATTGGAACAGGCCGGAAGCGAACAAGACCTCCTTCACCGACGGCTGGCTGCATACGGGCGATGCCACACGCGTCGACGCGGAGGGCTTCTACTACATCGTCGATCGCTGGAAGGACATGTACATCTCCGGCGGCGAGAACGTCTATCCGGCCGAGGTCGAGAACGTCCTGCATCAGCTCAATGCCATCGCGGAAGCCGCAGTGATCGGCATTCCCGATGCGCAATGGGGCGAAGTGGGCTTTGCCATCGTCGCGGCCAAGCCCGGTCAGCGACTGACCGAGGCCGAGATCTTCGCGCATTGCGCGGCTAATCTGGCGCGCTTCAAATGCCCGCGCCAGGTCCACTTCGTCGATGCGCTGCCACGCAACGCCACCGGCAAGATCCACAAGCCGACCTTGCGCAAGGAATTTTCGGTGGCCTCGGAAGTCGACAAGAAAGTCGCCAACGCCTGATTGAAGCGCCCCTCGCGGGTGCTTTTTCTTTTTTTGAAGTGCCTGCTCCACCCCACAAGAAACTCCAGGGAATTTCCATGAAAAACAAGAAACTCGTCCTGCTCGCCGCCGCAGCCGCCCTGACATTGCTTTCGAGCCAGGGTGCCTACGCGCAGAAGAAATACGACACCGGTGTTACCGACACCGAGATCAAGATCGGCAATGTCGAGGCCTATTCCGGTCCGGCTTCCGCCTACGGCATCATCGGCAAGACCGAGGAAGCCTATTTCAAGATGATCAACGACCAAGGCGGCATCAACGGCCGCAAGATCAACTGGATCTCCTATGACGACGGCTATTCGCCGCCGAAGACCGTGGAGCAGGTCCGCAAACTGATCGAGAGCGACGAGGTGTTCCTGGTGTTCAACGCGCTGGGCACGCCGACCCAGACCGCCGTGCAGAAATATCACAATTCCAAGAAGGTGCCGCAGCTGTTCCTCGCCACCGGCGCCAGCAAGTGGAACGACCCGAAGAACTTTCCCTGGACCATGGGCTTCCAGCCCAGCTATCGGGTCGAGGCCCAGATCTTCGCTAAATACATTTTGAAGGAGAAGCCGGACGCGAAGGTTGCGATCTTCTATGCCAACGACGATTTCGGCAAGGACTACCTCGCCGGCATCAAGGACGTGTTCGGTGACAAGGCATCGAAGCTGATCGTGGCCGAAGAGAGCTACGAGACCTCGGAGCCGTCGATCGATGCCCATATCGTCAAGCTCAAGGGCACCGGCGCCGATGTCTTCGTGAACATCGCGACTCCGAAATTCGCGGCGCAGGCCATCAAGAAGATCGCGGAGCTGGAGTGGAAGCCGATGCACCTGATGACTGACGTCTCGGTGTCCATCGGCGCGGTGATGAAGCCCGCCGGTCTCGAAGCGTCTGAAGGCGTGCTGTCGGCCGGCTACCTGAAGGACGCGTCGGATCCGCAGTGGAAGGACGACGAAGGCATGAAGAAGTTCATGACCTTCATCGACAAATACATGCCCGGCGCCAACATTTCGGACGCCAATCTGGTTTACGCCTACGCCGCGGCCCAGACGATGGTGCAGGTGCTGAAACAGTCAGGCGACAATCTGACCCGCGAAAACGTGATGAAGCAGGCCGCCAGCCTGAAAGACTTCGTCCCGGACACGCTGATTCCGGGGATCAAGATCAACACCTCAGCCACCGACTTCGCGCCGATCGAGCAGCTCAAGATGTGGCGGTTCAAGAAGGGCCAGTGGGAGCTGTTCGGCGACATCATCAGCGCCGAAACGGGCGGCTAGCTCGCGGCGATCGGGCGTACCCGAGAGATAGCGGCCGAGAGGCCGCTATCTTTTTATCGGCAAGCCACCAGGGTGAGAGCCTATACCGGAAGAAACATCGCAAACGGCTCCTCGACGGTGCGCCGCAGATGCTTCCGATACAAGGCATGGTTGGGGTCGTCGGGCGCAACACGCCCCAAGGACGGCTTCGGGACGTTTTTGAGCGGCACGTAGGCGATCGGCGCCGCGATCGGCGTGAGCTGCGAGCCGGGGCCGGCGCGGAGCGTCGAAATGATGCCGTACATCTCGCCGGCAACGGTCGGCCGCGACACCGTGATCACACGATGCTGACCGTGCTTGATGATGACGAGATAGACGAAGCCGGACTGGTGGGGAACCGCGACCTCGCCGGTGTGCTCGTAGGCGGTATCCGTCCGCTCGCCCTCCCGGAAGACCAGCGAAGAGACCTTCGGCTCCCAGACGATCTCGGTGCGGTAGGCGAAGATCGCATCCTTGTCGCCGAACGACGGGCGCAGGGTGATGTAGACGTCCTCGAGCCAGGTCACCGCGCGATGCGCATAGGAGCCGAGGCTGTCGGGCGCGACATCGTTTGTGGCCGGCGGCGCCACGACGACGGCACTTTTGCGCAAGGACACCCCCAGCGCCTGCTCGAGCCGGACTGTCGTCGCCAGCGTGAACGGCCGCCGGCCACCGAGCACCTTCTCCAGCGTCGACAGGCTGAGCTTGGCCTGCTCGGCCAGCGCCTGCCGGGAGATCCGGCGCCTGGCCAGCTCCTCGCGAATGGTCTCGGCAATCTCGCGGCTCTGCTCGTCCGAAAGCTGCTTGTCGGTGAATTTGTCCTGCGTCTGCATCGTGACCCTGCCTTGGAAGCGCCAGTCTAGCAGGGCGGACAAATCAGCACAAAACCGCACATGGCCGTGCTGTGGCGGCGCGCCCGGGGCCAGCCACGGCGGAACATTGCCGATCATTCTGCTCGCGAAATCGCCCCCTCCCGACCGATGCTCGCCGTCGTCAATCACCCTTCGGGAGCAGGCCAAATGGACAATTACGACACGGTCGACAGCAACGAACACCCCTGGCTGGGCAGACTCATCGTGGTCGGACTGTTCCTTCTGGCACAGGGCATCGCGGTGATGGTGGTCGCCTTCATCGCCCTGCTGGTCAGCTTCGAGCCGGGCTGGTCGGCGACGACGGAGCAAGCGAGCCTGCTCCAGCCGGGCGATGCCCGCTCAGGCACTCTCCTGCTGAAGCAGGACGGCGCCACCACCGAAGCAGTCCGCCTCGGCATCGACGTCGACGTCACGGTGTCTGGTCCGACGCTGCGCGCCCGGGTCACGCAGGTCTTCCGCAACCCAACCAAGGACTGGGTCGAGGCGACCTATGTCTATCCGCTCGCGAGCGACGGCGCCGTGGACACGCTGAAGATGGTGGTCGGCGACCGCATCATCGTCGGCGACATCAAGGAGCGGCAGCAGGCCCGCGTGATCTACGAAGAGGCACGTCGCGCCGGCCACAAGGCCGCGCTTACCGCGCAGGAACGGCCGAACATCTTCACCAACTCGGTCGCCAATATCGGGCCCGGCGAAACCGTGCTGGTGCAGATCGAGTATCAGGAGCCGGTGCATCAATCCGGCAACGAATATTCGCTGCGCCTGCCGCTGGTGGTCGGACCGCGCTACAATCCGGCGCCGATCGTGCAGAGCGTCGACTTCCGTAACGACAGCTCGGGCTGGGGCGCGACCAAGTCGGACCCGGTTCCGGACCGCGACCGTATCGCGCCGCCCGTGCTGGATCCTACGCAGAATGCGCCGGTCAATCCGACCAGCATCACGGTGCGGCTGAAGTCCGGCTTTGCGCTCGGCGAGGTCAGGAGCCACCACCATAACGTCAAGATCGAAGGCCCGGACAACGCGACGCGCATCGTCACGCTTGCCGATGGCACAGTCGCGGCCGATCGCGATTTTGAGCTGAGCTGGAAGCCGGCTGCGGAGAAGGCGCCGTCGGTTGGCCTGTTCCGCGAGCATGTCGGCGATGCCGATTATCTGCTCGCCTTCGTCACTCCGCCCAGCGTCGAGCAGGCAACGCAGAAGCCGCTGCCGCGCGAGGTCGTGTTCGTGATCGACAATTCCGGCTCGATGGGCGGCACCTCGATCGTCCAGGCCAAGGCCGGCCTGACTTACGCCCTCTCTCGCCTCCAGCCGACCGACCGTTTCAACGTGATCCGCTTCGACGACACCATGGACGTGCTGTTTCCGGACTCCGTGCCGGCGGATGCCGCGCATGTCGGCGAGGCGACCTCCTTCGTCAGCGCCTTGCAGGCACGCGGCGGCACCGAGATGGTGCCGGCGATGCGCGCGGCGCTGACCGACAAGCTCGGCGACGCCAGCATGGTCCGCCAGGTCGTGTTCCTGACCGACGGTGCGATCGGCAACGAGCAGCAATTGTTCGAGACGATCACGGCGATGCGCGGCCGCTCGCGCGTATTCATGGTCGGCATCGGGTCCGCGCCCAACACCTATCTGATGACGCGCGCCGCCGAACTCGGCCGTGGCGCCTTCACCCATATCGGCTCCGTCGAGGAGGTGGAGGAGCGCATGCGTGGCCTGTTCGCCAAGCTGGAAAATCCGGCCGTGACCGGCCTCACCGCAAAGTTCACCGAGGCCAAGGCCGACGTCACCCCGGCGATCATTCCCGACGTCTATCGCAACGAGCCCCTGGTGCTGGTGGCAAAGCTCGACAAGCTCGCGGGCGCGCTCGAGATCAAGGGCCGCGTCGGCGATCACCCATGGTCGGTGACGCTGCCGCTGCAAAATGCAGCCGAAGGCAAGGGCCTGTCAAAGCTCTGGGCCAGGCGCAAGATCGGTGATGCCGAGGTGGCGCGAACGCTGCGCGAGATGACGCCTGAGGAATCCGACAAGGCGATCCTGGCGCTGGCGCTCGACCATCAGATCGTCACACGGTTGACCAGCCTGATCGCGGTCGACAAGACGCCGAGCCGTCCCGAAGGCGAACCGCTCAAGCTCGCCGAACTGCCGATCAACCTGCCAGCCGGCTGGGATTTCGAGAAGGTCTTTGGCGAGCGACAGCCATTGCCGGCACAGTTGCGCGAACGCCACGCGGATGCGCGCAACCAGCCGACCGCGCGGCGGCCTTCACCCACGGCGCCCGACGCGATCCGCCTGCCCAAGACCGCAACCTCGGCCGAGCTGAAGATGATCGCAGGCCTGATCCTGATCGTGCTCGCCCTGATCCTGTTCGTGTTCAACCGGCGTCGGCCCTTGCTCACCGACGCTGCTTGAGAGAGGAGCTCCCCCGAACTCCTCTACTTCAGCGCGCGCGGCTGCCCGTCCCCTACCCAAGGCCGCGCGCGTCTTTTTTTGGCGACCGTCATTGCGAGCGCAGCGAAGCAATCCAGACTGCCGCCCGCGGAAAGACTCTGGATTGCTTCGCTTCGCTCGCAATGACGATGATGCCAATGCCCCGCTTCATCTCTCCCCTGCTCCTGGCACTGATCGGCCTCATCCTGTTCGGCGACGGCGCCTACACCCACGCCAAGGCGTGGCTCGCGCAGGTGCTGCTCGAGCGCGCGTTCGACAGAAGCGTCGCGACGGGCCGAATGGTCAAGCCATGGTCATGGGCCGACACCTGGCCGGTCGCGCGGATCGAGGTGAAGCGGATCGGCGCCAGCGCCATCGCGCTGGACGGCGCGAGCGGTCAGGCGCTTGCCTTCGGGCCCGGTCACATCCACCAGACGGTTGATGCCGGCGAGCGCGGTATTGCTGTATATGCCGGACATCGCGACACACATTTCCGTTTCTTGCAGAATGTTGCCATCGGCGACGTTATCGATGTCACGCGCAGTGACGGCAAACACTTTCGCTATCGCGCGGATTCATCTGCCGTGGTCCGCTTCGATGCCTCGGGCATCGATCCCAAAGCGCAGGATTTCGAACTCGTGCTCACGACCTGTTGGCCGTTCGACGCCGTGACGTCCGGCCCGGAGCGCTACGTCCTACATGCCACCTTGATCGCAACCGGTGAATAGCCGTTCGCAATCGGCCCGTCCGGAGCCCATTGGATCACTCATAATTGCGGTTGATGAGACTGCGGAACTGGCGTTGACGGCGGGAGCCCTATAAGAAAGGCCGATTGATCATCTTACGCTTTATTTGCAGGCAGAACGATAAATGGACGACGAGTTCAGGCTGCGTCTCGAACAGCGGTTGGAGCAGCTCGAAAACCGCGTCGCGCTACTGGAACGCAATCTGGATCTCGTTGCCGCCGGACAAAGACGCTCGTCCTTTCGCAGCCTCTGGCGGCGTCCGCCGATGTGGACCTTCGAACAATATCCGCCGCGCATTCTCAACCTGACGGCTTTCCCGCCGGCGCCCGCGATCGATGCGGGCGCGCCCCGGATCGCAATGGTCACACCGAGCTACAATCACGCGCAATATCTCGGCGCCACGATCGAGAGCATCGTGAGCCAGAACTATCCGAACCTGCATTATCACGTGCAGGACGGCGCCTCGATCGACGGCACGTTCGATCTCCTGAAGAGCCGCGGCGACAGCATCAGCTGGAAAAGCGAGCCCGACAAGGGACAGTCCAGCGCCATCAATCTCGGCTTCGCCGGCGTCGACAGCGAGATCATGGCCTATCTCAACAGCGACGACATGCTGCTGCCAGGGACGCTCGCCTATGTCGCCCGTTACTTCATATCGCATCCGCATGTCGACATCGTCTACGGCCATCGCGTCTTCGTCGACCGAGAGGGCCTCGAGGTCGGACGCGCCGTGCTGCCGCCTCACGACGGCAAGGCCTTGCAATACGCCGACTACATCCCGCAGGAAACGATGTTCTGGCGCAGGCGCGTGTGGGACAGGATCGGGCCCATCGACGAAAGCTTCCATTATGCGATGGATTGGGACTTCATCCTGCGGGCGCAGGCCGCCGGATTCAAGTTCGCACGCCTGCCGCGATTTCTTGCCTGCTTCCGAATTCACGACGCCCAGAAGACGGCGTCAACCTACTCAGTTGGCGTCAGGGAGATGGGCCTCCTGCGGCGTCGCGTTCTCGGCTTCGATCCGACGCAGATGCAGATCCGACGCGCCATCGCGCCCTATATCGCGAAGCAACTGGCCTATCACTACGCCCACAGGCTGAGCCTGCTGCGGTACTGAGCAAGCGCGATCAGCGAGCCCGAGAGGAGCGGACATCGTCATCGAGCCAGATCCGCTCGAGGCCGATGCCGAGCGGACGCACGTCGGAGCTCACCCCCAGATCCGCCGGCGAGCGCGGATCTGACAGGGCCAGGCGGATGGTCACGGTCCCGTCGGCGGAAATCGCGGCGGGATCGAGCGTCAACCTGCGCAGGCCCGCGAACGCCTCCAGCGAGAACGTCAGCCGCTGTGGCGCCCCGTCGCCGACGCGGCAGAGGGCCTGCAGCTGCGGATTCCCGTCGGAGACGAAAGCGCGGCAGGCCAGGACGATTTCGACCGGTCGTGACGGGATTGGACGGACCTCGAAGCGGAGCACGCAGGTCCTGGCAATGGACCATGTGCCCCATTCTTCCGATTCGCTCCATCCCTCGATCAGCGCCGCGACGCCGGCGCCGTCACGCGTGAACTCGAGCTTCTCCGCGCCCAGGATCGGCGCAGACATAGACGCTTCCAGCGCAGCCGGATCGAACGGCTCCTGATCCGGCACGAACTGCGCGATCACGCGCACCGCATCCGCAATCGAACCAAGCCCAAGCGCGGAGCCATCGAGCTCGTAACGCATGCGGTTCGGCCCGGCTGCGCGGACGCTCCGGCCGGGTGGCGGACGATCCGCGAGGCGCGCCGGAATGATGATGTCGGCGACGTCGAAACCGTGCGTGCATGCGAGCTCGCCGATGGCCTGCACGGTCCGATCATACAGAGGCGGCCGATTGTTGATATCGGTCGCCAGCGCCTGCGCGAGCGCCCTGAAGTCGAGCCGCACATCGTCGTCGTCCGGCAGCAACAGGCGCTTGAGGACGAGCATGTCCTTGGCGATGAAGAGCTGGAGCGCATTGAGATCGGGAAGCTGCGGATCGCCGTCAACAGTGCCGAAATCGCGCGCCCCTCGCGACGTATCGAGCAGATCAGTGGTCTCGAAGAACAGGGCGTGACCGGTGCTGTGCCGCGAAAAGCCGGCCATGCCCAGCGGTCGGGAAAGGCGAACGAAGCTGTCGGTCAGCGCGGCGTTGGCGATGCCGGATGCCACATCGGGCGAGAGACCGATGAAATAGCGGCCGCCGATCGTGCGCATCCGATCGATGACATTGCGCCGGACGAACGAATTGTAGATCATCGGCAGATGCGCATAGTGAGCCTGAAAGCCGAAGATGCGTGCCAGTTCGCGGCGCGACGAGACGCGCTCTGCAGACGAGACAAGGTCGATTTCGGCGAACAGCCGGTTGCGAAATGCCGGATGGTAGTAGCTTGGCCAGTAGTAGCTGTAGGCGCGCCAGCTCAGGAGATCGATCTTGCCGTCCGAAAGAATGTCCGCTGCCGTGGCGCACGCATAGGGCATCAGCCCATCGTCGTCGCCGATGAAGGCGATGTATTCGCCCGAAGCATGGCCGAGTGCCGTCTCCCAATTGTCGGTCATGGTGAGAACGGTATCGCTGGCAAAATGCCTGAAACGCTCGTCCTGGAGGTCTGCGACCATCCTCGCGATCTCGGGATTGCCGCCATTGTTCTGCACGATGAACTCGCAATCGGCATGCGCAGGCTGGCACGCCATGGTCGCCAAGGCGTGGCGAAGCGTATCGGGACGATCGAGAGTCGGCACCACGACTGACAGGAGCGGCATAATCACCATCGAGAGGATGAACGTCACGAACTCCTAGCATTTCGCCGGATCGTTCGCACTTTCGCCAAAAGTCTGGTGATGCTAGCCTTGTCGCGGAGTCTCGCTCATTCCGCCTTGCGGCATGGAGCTCGTCGCGATCAACCCCGCCAGAACCGGTGCTCGACCGAGCGCTGCAACAAGAACAAAAGGTGAGGAAGTGCCATGGAAGCTCAGGTGTCTGTTGCGTCGGTTTCTCCGCGCCCATGGTCTCCGCCGCCCGACGCCAGTGACGTCGTCAAAGGCATCCACGCCATGCTGCATCCGCACAACATCGTGCTGGTGGGCGCGACCGACAAGCCCGGCAACTACGCCGAGCGCATCTGGAATAATCTGGTCAAGTACGGCTACGAGGGCGGGCTCTATCCGGTCAACGCCAGGCGCGACACCATCTGGGACGTCCCTTGCTACAAGGACTTTGCCAGCCTGCCGGAAAAGCCCGATCACGTTCTGGTGCTGGTGCCGGCGCGCTCTGCCGTGCAGGTGATCCGCGATGCTGCCGCAGCCGGCGCACGTTCGGCCACCATCGTCACCTCGGGCTTCAGCGAGTTGCAGGACGATGAGAGCCAGAAGCTCGCTGCCGAATTGCAAGCGGCCGTGCGCGAAACGGGACTTGCGGTCACTGGGCCGAACTGTCTCGGCAATTTGAGCGCCGGCGAAAAGCTCTTTACCAACATCGACGACCGTATCGTCACCATGGAGCAGGGGGCGGTCGCGATCGCCGGCCAATCCGGCGCCATCGTCATGGCGATCCGCCAGGCGCTGGAGGATCGGGGTGTCGGCGTCGGCTACATGGTGACCACCGGAAACGAGGCCGGACTCGAAACGCCGGACCTGATGCGCTATTTCGCCGAGGATCCGAGCATCAAGGTGATCGTCGTCTATCTCGAAGGCGTGCGCAACACCAAGGCCTTCCGCGACGCCTGCAAGGCGGCGCGCGCCGCAAGCAAGCCCGTGATCGCACTCAAGCTCGGCTCGTCCGAAGGTGGCCGCGCCGCGGCGATGGCGCATACCGGCGCGCTCGCCGGCTCGATCGAGACCTTCGATGCCATTGCAACGCGCGAAGGCGTCATTCGGGTCGGCGGGCTCGACGAGTTGATCGAGACCACCGAGTGCTTCGTTCACGCGGCCGTGCCCAAGGGCGATCGACTCGCGGCGGTCACGCTCTCCGGCGGCAAGCGCGGCATGCTGCTCGACGCCTTCTATGCTGAGGGCCTGAACTTTGCGCCGCTGAGCCCGCATGTCGGCTCGGAGCTGGCAAAAATGCTCGGGCCGGGCTCGATCGTCGGCAACCCGCTCGACGCCGGCTTTGCCGCCGTGGTCGATCCCTCCGTCTACATGAAGTCGATCAAGCTGATGATCGACGATCCCGACATCGACATCGTCATCATCGACGCCGAGCTGCCGAAGGCGCCGCACGAGCTGCGCGAGCGCAACTTGCGCATCGTCAACGAGATGGCGAGCAGGGCCTCAAAGCCCGTGATCTATATCAGCGCGATGTCGATCGGCTTCACCGAGTTCACGAAGAATCTGCGCAAGTCGCTGCCGCATCTGGCCGTCATGCAGGGCATGGATCGCGCGGTAACCGCGATCAAGTCGCTGCTTGACTATGCGAAATTGCGCAAGGAGGTGCCGGACATCGTCTCACGCTCGAAGCCGGCCGCACGTGCCGTGCTGGAAAAGACGCTGAAATCGGCGAGCGGCGCCGCCCTCGACGAGGTCGCGTCCAAGAAGCTCCTGAAGGCATACGGCATCCCGATCTCGAAGGAGGCGATTGCGCAGACGGCGGCGGAAGCCGCGAAGCTTGCCAAGCAGATCGGTTTCCCGGTCGTGGCGAAACTCGTCAGCGCCGAGATCCTGCACAAATCCGACATCGGCGGCGTGGTGCTGAACCTCAACAGCGCCGCCGAGGTCAAGAAGGCCTTCGCCGATATCACTGCGCGGGTGAGCAAGCTGAAGGGCAAGCCGAAGCTCGACGGCATCCTGATCGCGCAGCAGGTCAAGGCCGAGCTCGAGCTCGTGGTCGGCGCCTCGCTCGATGCCGAAATGGGTCCAGTCGTGCTGTTCGGCACCGGCGGCATCGACATCGAGCTGATGAAGGACGTCGCGCTCGCCGGCGCCCCGCTGGACGAGGCCGAGGCGCGGTTGCTGATCGGCCGGACCAAGGCCGGCATCAAGATGCGCGGCTATCGCGGCAAGCCGGCCCTGCACGAGGCCTCCGCAGTGAAGGCGCTGGTCGGCTTGTCCAGCCTGATTGCGGATGCCGGCGACCGGATCGCCTCGATCGACATCAACCCGTTCCTGATCAACACCAAAACCGGCGTGGCCGTCGATGCCCTCATCGTCCTGAACAACGCAGCGGCAAAACGCGCGGCCGGGCATTGACGTCGCGTAGCTCGTAGGACGGATGCGCAAAGCGTAATCCGCCATTTTGCGCATGCGGCAAGTCGGGCGGGTTACGCTTCGCTAACCCGCCCTCCCTAACATCGCGGCCTTCTTCCCACGTCCCCGCTTTGGCCGTAGAATCGCCTGATGGCACGCGCGAGCAATCTTGTGATCGGAACGGCGACGCTGGCGGTGATCGCCGTGGCGTTCGGCGGCCTGCTCGGCGTGCAGAAATGGCGCACCATCCAGAGCCGCAGCCAGTTGCGCGTGGTCTTCGAGGGCGGCTCGGCCAGCGGACTGCGTCGGGGCGGGCCGGTCAATTTCGACGGTGTGCCTGCAGGGCAGATCCTGTCGATCAAATTGGACAGTCCCCGCAGGATCGTGGCGCTCGTGATGCTCGACAACACCGCACCGATCCGCAAGGACACCGTCGCAGGCATCGAGTTCCAGGGGCTCACGGGCGTAGCCGCGATCTCGCTGATCGGCGGCGCTCCCTCAGCGCCGCCGGTGCCGCTGGATTCGGACGGCATCCCGATACTGACCGCCGATCTCAGCGACGCCGAGTCCATCGTGGAAACCCTGCACAGCGTCGACCGCACGATCGTGAGCAACGCCCCTGCAATCAAGGAGGGCCTGCGCACATTCGAGACCTATACCGCCGACCTCAGGAGCAAGGGCGGCGAGATCGATTCCGTCATGGCCAAGGTCGACAGCGCCTTCGCGGGATTCGACAAGGCAGTCACCAAGATCGAGGGAGTCGTGCCCGCTTCGTCGATGGCAAAGCTGACGAGCTGTTCGAGAAGATACAGGGACTGCACGAGCTCGCCGACACCATGAAGAAGAAGTCGGCGGGGTACCTCGAAGATATCCGCCGCTCGCTGCTCGACGTCAGCGAGACCGCCAACAAGATGGCGGGAACGCCGGTGGCGCCGCGCCCTCCGCGCAAGCCTACGGAGCAGAGGCGTTAGAGCATGATCCGGAAAAGCGTGTAGCGGTTTTCCCTCGCGACAAACGCGGTACGTGTTTGCGCGGAGATCATTCCCAAACAACAATCTAAAGCGCGATGACGATTCATCCCAACCTCATCGCCCTTTTAGAACCTACCACGCGTAGCGCACGAGACCCTTGCCGGCATAGGAGCGAGTGACGTTCGAGAACTCGCCCTCGAAGGTGGCCGACGCAGACCAGCCGTTCATCCAGTTCATCTGCACCGCCGCCGTGGTCAATGCGGAATCGCGCGCCTGCGCGGCGCCGTTCACGACGAAGGCCGATCCCGGCAGGGTCTGGAAGACCGCGCCGATGGTGCGATCCGGATTGTAGTCATGCGCCCAGGCGACGCGGCCGCGCAGGGTCATCAAGGCGCCGGCCGCGGCAAACGACCTGTCCGCACGCAGGCCGAGTTCGGTGCGGGTGCTGGTCACGTCCTTGGCGGCATAGTTGAGGGCGAAGACGCTGCTGCCGGCCACGGCAAACTCCGAATAGTCCGGAAGGCTGAACATGGTGGCCTGGAGCGCCGCATAGGGCGTGACACCGACCCATGGCGTGGCGTAGCGATAGCCACCCTCGACGCGGCCCGAAAACGCGTTGGCATTGAATTGGGCGCGCAGCTGGTCGAACCCGGCGGCGGTGACGACGCGATTGATGGTGACATCCTGCCAGCCATAGGCCAGAGCCGCCGTGATATAGGCGGGGCCGGCGGTATGACGCACGAAAGCGCCGGCCTGGAACAGATCGGAGCGGCCCCAGCCGAGGCCGTTGACGCCGAAGCTGGTGCCGCCGCCGGCAAGCGCAAAACCGGCGATGGTCGACGGCGAGAAACGGTAGTCGAGACCGACCGCCGTGCCGTAGACGCTGCTGGTGGTGTTGTTCGAGCCGAGGCCGGCATTGCCGTCGGTGGTCTGCGAACCGCCGTAGCCAGCCGCCCACACATCCCAGCGCTGCTCGAACGTCGCGGCCGGTGCCTTGCGGTAGATCGAGGCGAACGCGTCACGCGGGGTTTTGCCAGCCGCGGCATAGGCATTTGCGCTCGCGTGGTCGGCATATGGAGTCGCACCTGAAGTGCCGCTGCGTCCCGCGCCGTAGACGTCGGTGAGCAGGCTGAGGAACAGGTTCATCGCGTTGAACGTCGTCTGCTGCGTT
This sequence comes from Bradyrhizobium sp. CCGB12, assembly GCF_024199845.1. Taxonomy (NCBI): domain Bacteria; kingdom Pseudomonadati; phylum Pseudomonadota; class Alphaproteobacteria; order Hyphomicrobiales; family Nitrobacteraceae; genus Bradyrhizobium; species Bradyrhizobium sp. CCGB12. The sequence continues at coordinate 6,804,518 of NZ_JANADO010000001.1, forward strand.
CCCGTCGCGGACTCGCCGGAAGCCTGCGTCAAGCCATTGGGGCCTAGGCCCGCGAATTCGGCTTGCAGAAAGCCATTCGCGTTGAAGAAATTCTGAAGCGTCGTGGCGACGTTCTTCTGATTGATGTTGAGGGCGTATTTCGCGCCATAGTCGAGCGTAAAATTGAGATAGACGGTGCCGCTGGGATCCACGGTGGTCGTGCCGATAAGACCACCGGGCGCGGCAACGGCGGCAAAATTGTCGGTTGCGGTGCCGGAAAACTGCATGATCGTGTATTGGGGCAATATGGTGCTGCCCGCGTAGAGCGAGACGCCGACATTACCGTTCAGGGTGACATTGCCGAAAACGTTGGCAAAGCTCGCGGTGGTTCCGCTACCGACTTGAACGAGGTACAGCGCACCGGACTGGAAGGCGAGGTCGCCTTGAACCCACATGCTCGAGCCCGGCCCGCCATCGCCTGGCGCATAGATGCCGCCGTTGGCGATCACGGTATTGCCGACGATTCCCGCGCCGAACAACGCGCCGCCCGCGTTCACGGTGGTCAGGCTCGATTGCGAGATGTCGCCGTCGACCCGCAGGATACCGCCGTTCACGGTGGTGGTGCCGGTGTAGGCATTCGTGCTGGAGAGGACCAGCGTGCCGCTGCCGACCTTCTCCAGCGAACCCGGACCGGCGGGACCGCAACCGCAGGGGTCGTAGTCACCGATGACGCCGCTGACCTCCGTCGAGCGATTGTTGCCGCCGACGACGAGCGTATTGCCGCCACCGATGTAATAGAAGCCGTTGCCTTCGATCGAGCCGGCCGTGATGCGACCGTCACTGTTCGGGCCGATGCTGACCCCGAAATCGACGATGCCTGTCCCGGTGGTGACGAAACGCGCATTGCCGCCGGTGGAATTGTCGAAGAACTCTGTCTTGCCGCCGTCCTTGGTGATGATGGTGGCATTGCCGGCCGTGGTGAACGCGCCGAAATTGGTCAAACCGCCGGACTCGTTGATGATCGTCGCATTGCCGGCGGTCGCAGTATCGGATCCGGCCAGCCCACCGAATATGGTTCCACTGAGATTATCGTTCACGATCGTCGCCGAGCCGGCAGAGGATTGCTCGAGGAAGGCGGTGCCGCCACCATTCTGGTTGGTGATACTGGCCGTGCCCGCATTGGTCCGGCCGAAGAAGCCGGTGAAGCCGCCATCATTGGTGATGGTCGCGCGGCCAGCCGTCGCGGTGTCGGTCCCGCCTCCGGCCAGATCGCCGAAATACATCTGACCTCTGTTGGTAATCACCATCGAGCTGGCGGAGGTCGCGTTGCGGAACGTCGTCAGACCGGAGAACTCGTTGATAAGCGACGTGATGCCCGACGTGTCGGCATTGACGATGTTGAACAGGCCCTCGTTAGTGACAACGCCGATGATGCTGGCGGTATGGGTTGCATCGCCCAACTGCAGTGAGCCGCAATTGCAGATGAACGTATCGCCGGCATACGTGTTCGCGCCAAGCAACGCCAGGATGCCGGGGCCCTGCACGGAGATGCCGCCACTGCCGGTGATGCGGGACACAATCGCAGCCGAGGGGTCTCCGGTGCCGGTAACGTCGTTGGTGATGAACGTGGTGCCGCCCGGGGCCAGCCTGAGGTCACCGCCCTGGATGGTATAGATCGAACCGTCGCCGGTGAGATCGAAGCCCATGAGACTGGTGAGCTGCACGCCGCCAGGCGTAACCGTCACCGTGCCGCCCGTTGCCGGCGTCGACGGACCGCCGCTGCCGAATATCGTGCCGACTGACAACGGATCGTAAGCGGTGCTGATCGAGCCGGAGAAGTCCGTCCAGTTGGTGGTGGTGGTGTCCCAGACACCGCCTCCGCCGTTGACGGCGCCGTTCGGAGTGGTTTGCGATCCGTTGAAGTATTGCTGGGCTCCGGCGGGGGTCGTCACGACAGCCGCCCCCAAGGCGAGGCTCACCGCGAATGCCGCGCGAATGGCCGTGGTGCTCCGGCGCGAGCAACCGCGCCCTCTCGATGGCAACCAAGCCCCCACGCAATTCCCCTCACCCGCGGCGCTCCCCAGTGGCGCCGCGTGGAACTTAGGCCATGAGGATGGCGGGTAGAACTACGGGACATCGAGAATCCGCCAACGTGGCCGCAACTTGGGCAGATTCAACAGCCCATGTTGCAACCGCGCCACGGTTTTGCCGAGCGCTATTCCCATTCCGCGCATGCGCAGACGCGTCAAGCCATCGGCGCATATGGACGGCCATTCACATCAATGGCTGATCATCCAGGCATCAAGCCGGGACCGATAGATCCGCGATACAGATCGCGGATCTGCGCTTAAGCTCGTCCGGGACGACGCTATGCGGCATTCGTTACCTCAGCTCGGCACTGCCGCCTAGCCATACACAAACGCTTTGTCATCCAGGTCCGTCTTCGGAATCTCGTCCTTCTCGGTCCAATAATCCTGGCTGTGCTGCCATTCCGGCTTGTCGCCGCGCTTGGGCAAGAGGTCCATGTTGCGCATCATGTAGCCGGGGTTGAAGTTCTCCGGATCGATCCAGGGCAGGATCGGCATGTTGTGGTCTTCGGGACGCAAGCTCACCTCGACCTTCTTTGCGCCCTTGCCCTTCATATGACCGAGCAGCCGGCAGACGAAATCGGCCACGAGGTCGACGCGCAGCGTCCAGCTGGCGCGGAAATAGCCGAACACCCAAACCAGGTTCGGCACGCCCGTGAACATCATGCCGCGATAGGTGACGGTGTCGCCGAAGGCGAGCGGCTTGCCGTCGATCTCGAAGGCGATGTCGCCGAGGGCGGCGAGGTTGAAGCCGGTCGCGGTGACGATGACATCGGCCTCCAACAGCTTGCCGGATTTGAGCTGGATGCCGTTCTCGACCAAGCACTCGATCTCGTCGGTGACGACGGAGGCCTTGCCACTGGCGATGCCCTTGAACAAGTCGGCGTCGGGCACGAAGGCGATGCGCTGCCGCCACGGCCGGTACTTTGGCGTGAAATGTGTCTCGACGTCGTAGTCGGGACCGAGGACCGCGCTGATCTGGCCGATCAGGTCCTTCTTCACCTGCTCCGGCTTGGAGACGCAAAGCTTGGTGAACGCATCCTGCTCGAACAGGATCTTGCGTCGGACGATCTCATGAATCCAGGCTTCGTCGATCTGGAGCCGGCGCAGCTCCTCCGCGATCTCGATGGCGTTGCGGCCGAGGCGGAAATAGGTCGGCGAACGCTGCAGCATGGTGACGTGCGCACATTTGTCGGCGATGTTCGGCACCAGTGTCGCCGCCGTCGCGCCCGAGCCGATCACGACGACCTTCTTGCCGGTGAGATCGATATCATCCGGCCAGGTCTGCGGATGGACGATGCGGCCCTCGAAGCGATCGGTTCCCTTCCATTCCGGCGTGTAGCCTTCGGAAGGGCGATAATAGCCCTGGCACATCCAGAGGAAGTTCGCAGTGAAGGTCTTGGGCTCTCCGGTGTCGGTCGTCACCGCCTCGATGGTCCAGAGATTTTGCTCGCTCGACCAGTTCGCGGAGTTGATCTTGTGCTTGTAGCGGATGTGGCGGGCGATATCGTTGTCGTCAATCACCTCTTTCATGTAGGAGAGAATCTCCTCGGCGGTGGCGATCGGCGGCCCGACCCAGGGCTTGAAGCTGTAGCCGAACGTGTGGAGGTCGCTGTCCGAGCGGATGCCGGGATAGCGATGCGTGCTCCACGTGCCGCCGAACGTCGCCTGCGTTTCCAGGATGACGTAGCTCGTGCCCGGCAGCTGCTTTTCAATGTGGTAGGCGCTGCCGATGCCGGAGATGCCAGCGCCGACGATCAGCACGTCGAAATGTTCAGTGGCCTGCTTGGTGGTGGCGTGACTGCGAACAGCGACATTCATTGTTGCTTCTATGCCTTGCTTGTTTTTGTGGCCGCCCTTGACCGGACGGCGCGTTTCCTCCGCGACGGGCATGCCCACCCATCGCGCTTCCGCTACAAAATGACATAGATCAATCTGCGATCAAACTACAACGCCGCACCCCAGCTCCGTGCGGTCTGCAAGATCCAGTCCCGGTAGAGCGTAAGCGGCGTGACCCCGGTCAACCCGCCGCAACCGGCCGCGCCGTTTGGCCCCGTGGACCAGCTGACGACGCCGACGAGCACGGCACCGTTCGGCTTGTCCTCAAATACGGGACCACCGGAATCGCCGGTACAAGCGCCGATTCCGTCGCGAACACCGTTGGTTACGGGATCGACCAGCCGGATCTGGAACGTTCCGGGCTGGCCGGTTACGACGAGCGCAGCGACACGCGTGATGCCGCCGCTCTTGCCATCGCCGCGCACGGTGACGCCGATGCCAGCGATGGTAAAACGGCTGCCGACCCGGATTGGAATATTAGGCATACCGACCGGCACCGTCGATTTTCCCTTGAGTGGAATTTCCAGTTGCAGCAGCGCCACGTCGGCGGTCGCCCGATGCGCTTGCATCGCCTGCATGTTGAAGTTCGGATGGATCGCGACGGTGCGCACGTTCAGCAGTTGCGGCTGGCTATCGCCACTGCGATCGACGATCTTGTAGTCCGCGCCGGGCTGCACGCAGTGAGCGACGGTGAGCACGAGCTTTGGCGCAATCAGGCTGCCGGTGCAGAAATTGCCGCGCGAGCCGACGATCGTGACGATGGCGCGCGCGACACCATCCGCCTGCGGCGTGCCGCCACCGACGATGGCATGAGCGGGCGCGGCAAGCAGCGCAGCGGCCGTGACGAATGTCGCGATTGTCTTCATGGGAATACGCCTTGGCAGTCGATTCGGACAGGGGCGGAGTTTGCTTCGCGCTGGCCCTTGCCGATAGCGCGTGCTAGCCGTCTTGTCAGCTATCTCCGTACGGAATTGACGAGGTCGGGACCTTGACGATCGAAGCTGTGATCTTTGATTTTGGCGGCGTGTTGACGAGCTCGCCGTTCGAGGCGTTCGCGCGGTTCGAGACCGAGCGCGGCCTGCCCATCGACATCATCCGGCGCACCAACGCCGCCAATCATCTGGAAAACGCCTGGGCCAAGTTTGAACGCGCCGAGGTTGATATCGACACGTTCGATCATTTGTTCGCCGACGAATCGCGCGCGCTCGGCGCGGAAGTGCGCGGCCGCGACGTGCTGCCGCTGCTCCAAGGCGATCTGCGTCCCGAGATGGTCGAGGCGTTGAAGCGCATCAAGGCCAGGTTCAAGACCGGCTGCATCACCAACAACCTGCCCGCCAACGCCATCGGCAGCCTCACGGGGCGCACGCTCTACGTCGCCGAGGTGATGGCGCTGTTCGACCATGTCATCGAGTCCGCCAAGATCGGCTTGCGCAAGCCCGATCCACGCATCTATCGGCTGATGGTCGAGACCCTGAAGGTTGATCCCGACAATTGCGTTTATCTCGACGATCTCGGCGTCAATCTCAAACCCGCGCGCGAGATGGGCATGACCACGATCAAGGTCGCCAGCGGCGCGCAGGCGATCGCCGAGCTAGAGGCGGCGACGGGGCTGAAGCTGGGGTAAGCCACTCATCGTTGCGAGGCGCGAAGCCGTAGGGTGGGCAAAGCGGAAGCGTGCCCACCACTCGCAGATGGTGGGCACGGCGCTTCCGCGCCTTTGCCCACCCTACGAGAGCTACTCCGCCGCAGCGGCGATTCGCTCCGGGAAGGCGGCGGCGAGCGAGGCACGGTCGGGCTTCAGCACACCGCGCTCGGTGATCAGGCCGGTTACGAGACGCGCCGGTGTGACATCGAACGCATAGTTCGCGACCGGCGAGTTCTCCGGCACAATGCGCACGGTCTCCAGCCGGCCGTCGGCGGTACGGCCGGTCATGTCGGTGACCTCGATGCCGCTGCGCTGCTCGATCGGAATGTCGCGGATGCCGTCATGAACGGCGAAATCGATCGTCGGCGACGGCAGCGCGACGTAGAACGGTACGTTATTGTCGTGCGCGGCGAGCGCCTTCAGATAGGTGCCGATCTTGTTACAGACGTCGCCATTGGCGGCGACGCGGTCAGTGCCGACGATGGCGAGATCGACCATGCCGTGCTGCATGAGGTGCCCGCCGGTGTTGTCAGGGATCACCGTGTGCGGCACGCCGTGATGGCCGAGTTCCCAGGCGGTGAGCGAGGCGCCTTGATTGCGCGGGCGCGTCTCGTCGACCCAGACGTGGATCTTGATGCCGCGTTCGTGCGCAAGGTAGATCGGCGCCGTCGCCGTGCCCCAATCCACCGTTGCAAGCCAGCCGGCGTTGCAATGGGTGAGCACATTGATCGTCTCGCCCGGCTTCTTTGCCGCAATCGCCTCGATCAGCTTGAGGCCGTTGCCGGCAATGCCGCGGTTGATCTCGACGTCCTGCTCGACGATTTCGTCGGCGCGCGCATAGGCCGCCTCGGCCCGCTCCAGCGGATCGATCGGCGCGAGTACCGTGCGCATCTCGTCCAGCGCCCATTTCAGATTGATCGCGGTCGGCCGCGCCACGACGAGCGTCTCATAGGCACGCTTCAGGCCGGCGTCGGAGGCATCCTCGCGCATCGCGAGCGCCATGCCGTAGGCCGCGGTGGCGCCGATCAGCGGCGCGCCGCGCACCAGCATGTCGCGGATCGCGACCGCCGCGTCTTCGCAGGACGTCAGCTTCGCAACGACGAACTCGTGCGGCAGCCTGCGCTGGTCGATCGCACCGACCGACCAACCGTCTTGCTCGCGCCAAATGCTGCGGAAATGCTTGCCGTCGACCTTCATGGCATTCTGCCTTTCATTTCACGCCCGCAGGATGCGCCCTGCCACCGCGTCGAGCTTCTTCAGAAGCTCCGGATCGCGCGCTTCGGGCGCCGTGATCAACGCGGTGTCGAGCGCACGATCCGAGCCGATCGGACACGGCTCGTGCTCGCGCGGGAGATCCTTCGCCAACCGCGCCACCAGCGCCTTCGCCTTGTCGGCGTTCGAGGTCAGCACACGGATGATGTCCTGCACGGTGACCGCATCGTGGTCGGGATGCCAGCAATCGAAATCCGTCACCATCGCGACGGTGGCATAGCAAATCTCAGCTTCGCGCGCGAGCTTGGCCTCGGGCATGTTGGTCATGCCGATCACGGAATAGCCCAGCGTCTTGTAGGTCATGCTCTCCGCGTAAGTCGAGAATTGCGGCCCCTCCATGCAGACATAGGTACCGGTGCGTGCGATCGCGATACCCTCGGCCTCGGCCGCTGCCGCCAGGTGAATGCGCAGCCGCGGCGAGACCGGATGCGCCATCGACACGTGCGCGACGCAGCCTTTGCCGAAGAACGAGCTCTCCCGCTTGTGGGTGCGATCGACAAACTGGTCGACGAGAACAAAGGTGCCGGGCGGCAGTTCCTCCCTGAAGGAACCGCAGGCCGACAGCGAGATCAGATCGGTGACGCCGGCCCGCTTCAGGACGTCGATATTGGCGCGATAGTTGATGTCGGAGGGGGACAGGCGATGGCCCTTGTCGTGCCGCGGGAGAAACACGATCGGCAGGCCCGCCATGGTGCCGCGCCGCACGGGCGCCGACGGCTCGCCCCACGGGCTCTTGATCACCTCTTCGTGCGCACCCTCAAGTCCCGGCAGATCATAGATGCCGGAGCCGCCGATGATGCCCAATACCGCCTGCGTCATGCCTGCTCCACCCGTTCGCCACGTGCGACATGGTCAAGCTATGCCAGTTTTGCGGCGGATTTGAAACGGGGGTGGTGGGCGATGCCGGTGGTGTGAGGAGAGTGGGGCCCGCACTCCAGTGTCGTCCCTGCGAACGCAGGGACCCATAACCACAGGCCGTGGTTGGGCGAAGACTCGTCGTCCGGTACTGCGACCGTCAAAGGTCGATAGATTCCGCGGTATGGGTCCCTGCGTTCGCAGGGACGACGCCGTGGAAGGAGCCGCGCGCCCTCGTTTAAGCGGCGTTCGCCAAACGCAACTGGGTGGCGACCATCCGCTCCAGCGTCTCGACGGACTGGAAATTCTCCGGCGTGATCTCGGATTGCGGGATGGTGAAGTCGAACTCGGCTTCGACACCGAGCATCAGATTGACCATGTCCATCGAAGTCAGGCCGGCGTCGACGAGCTTCGCCTGTGGCGTGATGGCCGCGACGAGCGAGTTCTGTTCGAGGATGCCCTTCACCAGCTTGATGATGCGATTACGCAATTCGGTATCGAAGGCCTGCATCGGCAAATTCCCATCTGTCTATCGGAGGCGGACCGGACTGCCGCTACGATGGGCACGGCCAGTCGATCCCGCAATGGGGCAAGAGGATTACTTCGCCTTTCTTAGTAAACGATGACTCAGATTGACTAAAATTCAGGTCTCTTCCAGTTCACTAACGCGATCGTGGAAATTCCGGTGATGCAAACAACCGGACCTTAACTGTTCGTTCGGAATTGGGCTTTGTTTACCCTCTATTTCATCGACGAATTTGAATTAAATCCGTAGCCTCGTCTCATAAGCAAAGATGGTCGGAGGATCGCTTAGCGACATCGCGAATGATGTCGGCGATCTCGAACGGCAAACCGGAGGCGGACGAGTATGAACGTGCGTGAAGCAGTCCTCACTGTCGACGAATCGCAAGCAGACTTCCTCGAACAGGGTCCCTCCCTGATCGAGCGCGCCGCCCGGACCGCCGCAGCGGCCGCAACCGATGCAGACGGCGTCGATCGCGACGCCCGCTTCCCGCACAAGGCATTCGAGGTCGCACGCGAGCAGAAGCTGCTGGGCGTCATGATCCCGGTCGAGTTCGGCGGCTTCGGCGCCTCGATCTACGACGTCACCGACATCTGCTACACGCTCGGGCGCGCCTGCGCTTCGACCGCGATGATCTACGCGATGCACCAGACCAAGGTCGCCTGCGTCGTCAGGCACGGTCACGGCATTCCCTGGATGGAAACCATGATGCGCCGGGTCGCCCGCGACCAGTGGCTGCTCGCCTCCTCGACCACCGAAGGCCAGAACGGCGGCAACATCCGCGCCAGCGCGGCCGCGGTCGATCACGCCGGCGACACCGTTTCGCTCGTGCGCGACGCCACCGTGATCTCCTACGGCGCCGAAGCCGACGGCCTCGTCACCATCGCCCGCCGCGCCACCGATGCAGCGGCCTCCGACCAGGTGCTGCTGGCGCTCGCCAAGGACGATTATTCGCTGAAACGGACGCTGGGCTGGGAAACCCTCGGCATGCGCGGCACCTGCTCGACCGGCTTCGAGCTGAAGGTCGATTGCCCCGCCGACCGCGTCTTCCCGGAATCCTATGACAAGATCCATGCCCAGACCATGACGCCGTTCGCCCATCTGTGCTGGTCGTCAGCCTGGGCCGGCATTGCCGCCGCAGCCGTGACCCGCGCGCAGGCCTTCATCCGCAAGGCGGCGCGCAGCTCCGGCGGCCAAATGCCGCCGGCCGCGGCGCACTTCACCGCTGCGAAGATGTCGCTGGCCAAGCTGCGCGCGCTGATCGCTGCCAACATCGACGCTTTCGCCCGCGCCGAGCATGACGAGCGTGCGCTGGGCTCGCTCGACTTTCAGTCGTCGATCACGCTTCTAAAGGTGCAGGCTTCCGAGCTCGCGGTCGAGACCGTGATGCATGCCATGCGCACCGCGGGTCTTTCCGGCTACCGGAACGACGGCGAATTTACCATGGGCCGCCATCTGCGCGACGTGCTGTCGTCGCCGATCATGATCAACAACGACCGCATCCTGGCTAACGCTGCCACATCGACGCTGATGAGCGGCGTGCCTTCGAGCCTTTATGGCTGACGTAACTAGGTGCCTTGGCGACTGAACCAACAAGAACAATTTTGAGATAGCAGGACATCGACCCATGAACATTGCCGTCCTCCCCAATTCGCCCGAGACCGCGCCGCAGATCATCGATCCGCTCGACCATCTCGCCGACAAGCTGTTCCACCCTATGGGCTCGGACGGCGTCTACGCCCGCACCTCGCTCTATGAAGGCGTCGTCGAGCGGCTCGCCGCGCTGATCACTGGCCACCGCGAGGCCGGAACCGAGGTGATGCGCTTTCCTCCGGTGATGAGCCGGGCTCAGCTCGAGAAATCCGGCTACCTCAAGAGCTTTCCGAACCTGCTCGGCTGCGTCTGCGGCCTGCACGGCACCGAACGCGAAATCAACGCCGCAGTGAGCCGATTCGATGCCGGGGGCGACTGGACCAGCTCGCTCTCGCCGGCCGACCTCGTGCTGTCGCCGGCCGCGTGCTATCCCGTCTATCCGATCGCAGCAAGCCGTGGACCTTTGCCGAAAGGCGGCCTGCGTTTCGACGTCGCCGCCGACTGTTTCCGCCGCGAGCCGTCAAAGCATCTCGACCGGCTGCAATCGTTCCGCATGCGCGAGTATGTCTGCATCGGCACGCCCGAAGATGTTGCTGATTTCCGCGAGCGCTGGATGGTACGTGCCCAGGCAATCGCCCGCGACCTCGGCCTCACCTTCCGCGTCGACTATGCCAGCGACCCCTTCTTCGGCCGTGTCGGCCAGATGAAGGCGGTGAGCCAGAAGCAGCAGCAGCTCAAGTTCGAGCTCCTGATCCCGCTGCGCTCGGAAGAGCAGCCGACCGCCTGCATGAGCTTCAACTATCACCGCGAGCATTTCGGCACGACCTGGGGCATCCAGGACGTCAATGGCGAACCGGCGCACACCGGCTGCGTCGCCTTCGGCATGGACCGGCTCGCGGTCGCCATGTTCCACACCCATGGAACTGATCTTTCCGCCTGGCCCGCCAAGGTCCGCGAGATCATGGGCATGCAGCCGCCAGCGTCGGCCGATGCCCATGGCGAGGGCTGGCGTTAACGAAACTCACGAGGCCGACCATTTCCACGGGTAAGACGAGCGTGATCCACACCAAGGTCCGATGCCGCGAAATCGCCGAGTCCGACGTCGATGCGATCGCGGACTTGCTGACGCGCGGCTTCGTCGGGCGTTCACGCGAATACTGGATCCAGGGCCTGCGCCGGCAGGCCTTCCGGTCCGTGCCGGAAGGCTATCCGCGCTTCGGATACATGCTCGACGATGGCGGCACGCCGGTTGGCGTGCTGCTGCTGATCTACACGGCGCGCAAGGACGGCGAAGAGACCGCCATCCAATGCAATTTGTCGAGCTGGTTTGTCGATCCGGCCTATCGCAACTACGCTCCGCTGCTCACCAAGATCGCGCAGCGGCACAAGGACGTCACCTACCTCAACATCAGCCCGGCGCCGTGGACCTGGCCGATCATCGAGACGCAGGGTTTCCGCGCCTATTGCCACGGCATCTTCTTTTCGGTGCCTGCGCTGGCGCGGGTCCCGCGCTGGAGCAAAATCGAGGTCATCTCGCAGCATGCCAAGGCGATCGAGGGGCTTTCCGACGCGGAAACCGAGCTCTTGACGCGACATGCGCGCTACAATTGCCTCAGCCTGGTCTGTCGCACCCCGAAGGGAACCTTCCCGTTCATCCTGCAACCGGTGCGCATCCGCCGCGGCTTCATCGCCCCGCCCGCGATGAAGCTGATCTACTGCCGCAACACAGCTGAATACGCCGCCTGCGCGGGCCGCATTGGCCGTCTGCTGCTGCGGCTCGGCAAGATCTCGGTGGCCGTCGATTCCAATGGCCCGATTCCTGGCCTCGTCGGTATTTATACCGAGCGCCGCGGCCGCAAATATTTCAAGGGTCCGGACCGTCCGCAGCTCGCCGACCTCACCGATACGGAACTCGTGCTCTACGGGCCGTAGGGCGAGACGGCGTGCCACACACCCGTCGTCATCCCGGCGAACGCCGGGATCCATACCGCGGGATTTATCGGTTAGCTCGGCTGCTTGTCCCGCCGGAAGTTCCTTTCACAACCAGTCCTCGCCAAACTTCTCCCTGGGATTATGGGTCCCGGCCTTCGCCGGGACGACACCGAGATTTGTCGCGCACTCCCGACCACCTCTGGCTTGCAGCTACTTTCGCACTCGCGCGTTCGCGTCGTTCACGTCTCTGCATCGCCAGTCACCCTCCGTAAACTACCACGTTTAAGGGAATTTTCCGGCCTCTTCGCTACGATCGGCGGCTGAAATACGTTGCGTTAAGTCTATTGCCCGCCGAGATCCCCGCCGACCCCATGACGTCGACCCGCGACAACGAGCTTGGTGCACGCCGCGAACAGGGCCCGGAAGCCCTGGTCGCGCTGAGCCAGCTTGCGCTCGACCACATGGAGCAAGGTGTCTGCGTCTACGATGCCGACAACCGGATCGTGCTGGTCAATCAGCGTTACCTCTCCTTCTTCGACCTGTCGGCCGACATCGTGCGGGTAGGGACGAGCTATCGCGAGGTGCTCGCGCACAGCGCGATGCGCGGCAACTTTCCGGAAAGCGAGCTCGACGCGCTGTATTCGGCGCGGATCGCTCAGATCGCAGGCGGCAAACCGTTCCGGACCGAACAACGGCTCGCGAGCGGCCTCGTCATGGCGCTCGAGCTGAAACCGCTGCCTGGCGGCGGCTGGATGACGATCTGCGACGACGTCAGCCGTCTCGCCCGGCTCGAGGCGGAATTGCGCGTGCAGACCGAGCGCAGCCAGCATGCGCTCGCCAACATGTCGCACGGCCTCATCATGTACGACGCCGACAGCCGCGTCGTCGTCTGCAACGAACGGTTCCTCCGGCTCTACAACCTCGCCCCGGAAATCGTGAAACCGGGGGCCTCGCACCGTGCGGTGATCGAGCACTGGATGTCGCGCGGCAACTTGCCGGGCATGTCGAGCGACGAATTTCACGCGAGCCGGCTGGACGATGTGCGCGCCAGGAACGCGAAAATCCTGCTGGTGATGCGCTACGATGGACGGATGGTGCAGGCGGTCTCCCGCTTCCTGCCCGACGGCGGCTGGGTGACCGTGCATGAAGACGTCACCGAGCGGCTGCAATACGAGGAGACGCTGCGGCAGCAGAACTTCATCCTCGACGCCGCGATGGAGAACATGGCGCACGGCCTCGCCTTCTACGACAGCGATATGCGGCTTCGCGTCTGCAACACCACCTACCGCAAGATCTACCGGCTTTCGCAGGAGGAAACCAGGCCCGGCACGCATCTTTCCGACCTGATCGAGCGATCGATGGCCAACGGGGCGTTCGCTTCCGAATATACCCCACAGCAAATCCTGGAAACTGCCCGCGCCCGCATCGCGAGCCGCGACTCCTCGCCGATGCGCCGAAGCATGTCGGACGACACCGTCATCTCGGTGCGCTACTGCGCGCTGGCCGAGGGTGGCTTCGTCGCCACCTACGAGGATATCACCGAGCGCGAACATGCCGTCGAGGAATTGAGCGAGCAGTATCGGCGCTTCGACGCTGCGTTGAACAACATGAGTCAAGGCCTGTGCATGCTCGATTCGAGCCTGCGCGTGATCGTTTGCAACCGCCGCTACATCGAGATGCACGGGCTATCGCCCGAGATCGTGAAGCCGGGCGTCTCGATGCGCGAGATCATGGAGCACAGCTGCGAGCTCGGCATCCATCCGGACACCACGGGCGCGCGGCTCTATGCCGACTATGTCGAGAGGCTGCGCGAAGGCGAGCATACGCTGCACCGACATTTGAGCGACGGCCGCATCATCAAGCTCAATCACAAGCGGATGGAACATGGCGGCTGGGTCGTCACCTATGAGGACGTCACCGAGCGCCACAAGGCCCAGGCCCGCGTCGCGCACATGGCGCAGCACGACTCGCTCACCGACCTGCCCAACCGCACACTGTTCCGCGAGAAGATGGGCGAGGGGCTGAATCAGGTCGCGATCGCCGGCGGCGCGATGGCCGTGCTGTGCTTCGACCTCGACAATTTCAAGACCGTCAACGACCGCCTCGGCCACGCTGCCGGCGACCGGCTGCTGCGCTGGGTCGCGGCGCGGCTGAAGGAGAATGTCGGCGAGCACGACACCGTCGCCCGCCTCGGCGGCGACGAATTCGCCGTGCTCCAGCGCGGACCGCAGCCGCAATCGGCGGAAATGCTCGCCCGCCGCCTGGTCGAGATTATCGGTCACCCACCGCCGCTGGAAAGCCAGTCGATCCATGTCGGTGTCTCCGTCGGCATCGCGATCGCGCCCGATCACGGGCTCGATGCCGACGAGCTGATGAAATGCGCCGACCTCGCGCTGTACCAGGCCAAGGCCAAAGGACGCGGCGCCTATCAGCTGTTCGAGCCCGAGATGGAAGAGGAGGCGCGCAGCCGGCACGCGCTGGAGCACGATCTGCGCGGCGCGTTGGAAGCACGTGAATTCCATCTGGTGTTCCAGCCGCAGGTACGACTCGACAATTCCGAGCTCACCGGCTTCGAGGCGCTGCTGCGCTGGAAGCATTCCTCGCGCGGCTTCGTCTCGCCGGCCGAATTCATCCCGATCGCGGAAGAGACCGGGCTGATCGTCCCGATCGGCGAATGGGTGCTGCGCAGCGCCTGTGCGACCGCCGTGTCCTGGCCCGATGTCACCGTCGCGGTGAACCTGTCGCCGGTGCAGTTCCGCGCGCGCGGGCTCGTCGCGATGGTCACGAGCGCACTTGCGGAAGCCGGCCTACCGCCGCAACGGCTCGAGCTCGAGGTCACCGAAACGGCATTGCTCGACGACAGCGAGGCGACGATCGAGATCCTGCACCAGCTCCGCGCGTTAGGGGTGCGCGTCAGCCTCGACGATTTCGGCGTCGGTTATTCCTCACTCAGCTATCTACGCAAGTTTCCGTTCGACCGCATCAAGATCGACCGCTCTTTCGTCGGCACCCTCGGCGAAAGCCCGGAAAGCGTTGCCATCGTCCGCACCATTGCCAGCCTCGGCTCCGTGCTCGGCGTCGAGACCACGGCAGAGGGTGTGGAAACCGAGCAGCAGCTCGATTTCGTCCGCGAATGCGGCTGCACCGCGGTGCAGGGCTATTATTTCGGCAAGCCGTGCCCGGCGGCCGAGGTCGACCGCACCATCGAGACGCTGAGCGCAGTCCGGCGCGTGGCGTAGCGGCTTCGCTCGCTCAAAATTCCGTATCTCGGCACGCCTCCAAACGACCAATTGTCGCATGACGAGAAGCGGCTTGCTCCAGCGTGCATGTTCCCAGCGCGAAGATCGCGGTCTACCCCACGTCCGCCGTGGCAAGCCCGCATCTGTTTCAAAAGGTCGCGGTGCCCGGCATTTGCGTGGCCTAGCTCACCGCTGTTTCAGTCGTCATGCCCGGGCTTGACCCGGGCATCCACGTTCTTCCTCAATCGTGGTAGCGCGTGGATGGCCGGGTCAAGCCCGGCCATGACGCTGAGGCAGCAGCAATCCCTAGCCCGCCGCAGGCAGCGCATGATCCGGCGACGCGCCCCACGGGCGCTCTGCCGAGGCAAGCCCGATCAGGCGGCCCTGGATGTAGTCGCAGCCCCAGTCGCGCAGCATGCCAGCGGCTTCTTCGTCCTGCACCCATTCGGCAACGGTCTTGATGTCGAGGCGGCGGGCGAGATCGATCAGGGTCTGCACGAAGGCGCGGTCGTCGGCGGAATGGGCGACGTTCTGCACGAAGGCGCCGTCGATTTTCACGATATCCACGCCGAGCTTGCGCAAATTGCGAAACGAGGTGTAGCCGGCGCCGAAATCGTCGATGGCGATGCGACTGCCGAAATGCTTGAGCCGGCCGACGAAGGCGCGGACATCGTCAATGTCCTGGATAGCGACCGTCTCGGTGATCTCGACGATCAGCCGCTCGGCAACGCCGGGATGGGCCTGCATCAGCGATTCGATTCCCGCCCACCAGTCCGGATCCATCGTCGTATCCGGCGAGATGTTGAGGCTAAGGCAGATGTCGGGCGCGGCCGCGAGCTCGGCGACCACCAGTTCGAGCACGCGGTGATCGACCAGGCGAATCAGGCCGAGCCGTTCTGCGACGGGAACGATGTCGGGTGCCAGCAGCACCTGGCCGTTGCCCTGGTCCATCCGCACCAGGCACTCGTGGAACGCACGTTCACGCGAGGCGGCCGAGACCACCGGCTCATAGGCGAGCTTGATGCGGCGCTCGTTCAGCGCGGTGACGATCTCGTCGGTGACGCGGATGTTGACGCGGCGCTGCGCGTCGCGCGCGGCATCCGGCCGCCACGCGGCGAACGAGCCCGCACGGCGGCGCTTGGCCGCGTCCAGCGTCTCATGGGCGCGGTTGACGGCCTCGTCGGTGTTGCGGGCATAGCGCGGCACGCTGACCGCGCCGATCGACGCTGTGACCGAGACCGGGCCTGATTTCGTTGGCACCACCTCGTCGCGGATACCGGCAAGGAAACGCTCGGCGGCAACGTTCATGTCGTCGGTCGTGCAGTTCTTCAGGATCAGGCCGAACTTGTTGCCGGAGAAGCGCCCGAGCACGTCGCCGCCGCGCAGGCGCGCGCGAATGCGCTTGGCGACGTCGAGTATCACGGCATCGGCAACGTCGAAGCCGAAGGCGTCGTTGACGCGGGCGAGGTGATCGATGCCGACCAGCATGAAGGCCGCGGTCGAGCGGAAGCGGGTCGTCTCCTCGATCGCTTCGGCAAGCGCTGCGATCAGATGCGAGCGGTTGAGCTCGCCGGTCAGCGGATCGAGCCGGGCCAGCTTCGTCAGCTCCTCGTCGCGGGCATGGCGCTCATTGTTGATGCGGACGGAGCCGATCGCGCGCGTGGGGCGACCATCCGGCCCGGCGAACCAGCGGCCGGTCTCCTCGACCCAGACCACGGGATCGGAGGCGCTCATGCGCACGCCGTACTCGACCCGGTAGGGCGTGCCGTCGGCGCCATGCACGGCGAAGGTCTGCGCCAGCGCCGCCGCCCTGAGCGACTGCGCGGGCTCGATCAGCTTGGCGAACTCCGCCCCGGTCGCGAGCCGCTCGGCGGGAATGCTGGGGAAGACGGCGCTGACCTGCTCACCCCAGACGATGACGTCGCTGGCGATGTCCCAGGCGAACACGGCCTGACCGAGCGCGGCCAGGATGTCGGAGGCTTGCGGCAATGCAGGGGTCAAAATCGCCTCGTTTCGGGACAGCGGGGAGAGTCCTGAGTCGGCACAGGATAGAGCCAGATTCGCCCCCGACCCTAGGCAAAGTTCATAAACAATTTGGAAACCACGTTTCCAGGGCGCCCAGGAACCAATTAGGCTCGGTCGGCATAGGCCTTGCGAGTACTGACACGCACCCGGCGCCCGCGTCCCGAAACGCGACAACATCCGCCGGATCAACGGTGATCGCGATGTTGAGTACTGATCGATTGGACGAGGCGGCAGGCAGCATGGGCACGGCCCTGGTGCCGCTGATCCCGACTGTGCAATGGCTCAACAAGGCGCCGCTGCCGCGCCCCGATCCCAGCTTCGTCACTCAGCTGATCGCCAATGCCGAGCAGTTGCCCCAGACAACCCGGCTCCGCCGCGCCTCTTCCGAAGATGCGCAAGTCGCCTATGGCAGTAAACACCCGCTGGGAAGCGTCAGCGCGCGCACTCGGCAGGTGGCTTGATCAGCGCGACGGCGTATCCGACGAGGGCGGCGTGCCGTTGTTACCCGGCTGAAGATGCGGCGAGGGAATTTCCGGCGAGGGCGCGCCCTGCACGGGCTTCGGTGCCGGATGATCCATCAGCACGGATTCGGCGACGGATTGCGCCGAGGGTGAAGGCGGCTCCACCGCTGTCGGCTGTGGCGCAACCACCGGCTCGAACTTGCGCTCGGACGCCACGTCCTCCGCCCGCGCTTCGGCTTCGGCCTGGCGCTTGGTCTTGCGCGGCGGCGCGGCCGTCGTCTCGGCGACATAGGTGACGCGACGGCGCGTGCGCTGGGCGATGCCGCCGAGGAAGTCGGCCATCGCGAGCAGCACCAGCAGGAAATAGGTGGAGTTGCCGAACTTGGGCCACATCACGAATTCGGCAGCGGCGGCGCCGAAGACGATCAGCGACAGCAGATGATCCATCAGGAATTTCGAGCCGGGCCGCGCACCCTTGACCACTTCGAGCAGCAGCAGCACCACCCCGAGCGCGAGCAGGAGATCGGCGAGCGTGACCGGCCAGGTCTCGCCGGACACCATCGGTACCTTGAACAGCACGTCCGTGAAGGACACGGTCGGCATCAGGAAGGCGATGATGTTGTAGACCGCGAGCGGAATCAGAAGCAGCGGGAAACCGACCATCGGCAAAATGCCTTCTCGATCAAGACGTCCAGACAGGACAATGCGGCGGCGAAGCATTTGCTCCGCCGCCGTCACCGTCTATCTCATGGGTTGGCCGAAATCAGGCAGGCCCAATCATCCCGCCTGAAGAAAGATCCTGCCTTCAGGACTCTTTCTTCTTCAGGACCTGACGGCCCTTGTACATGCCGGTCTTGAGGTCGAGATGGTGCGGACGACGGAGCTCGCCGGAGTCCTTGTCTTCGACATAGGTCGGCTTCTTGATGGCGTCTGCCGAGCGGCGCATGCCACGGCGCGACGGCGAGGTTTTTCTTCTCGGAACAGCCATTTCAATATCCTCTAGGGATTGGTGTCATCAGGGCATCGTCCGCGACGGGACGGCTCAGCACCCGCGCAATACGAGGCGAGCTGAATGCCGATCAAGGCCGGGCTTATAGAGGAAGGCTGGCCGTAAAGCTAGGCTCTTGGACCGGAAAATACGCCCGGAATGGGCCCGAAATCAGCGATTTTCGCGCCAGCAGGTCGCAAGCGAGCTCGCCTGCCCCCTGGCCATATAGGTCGCGGCCAGCCGCCGGACGCCCGGTCCCGGGGTCCTGGCGCTGCGTTTGACCGGATTCGGCAGGATCGAGGCCAGAAGGGCAGCTTCCCGGGGGGATAGGCTGGCGGCCGGCTTGCCGAAGGCATAGGCGCTGGCCGCCTCGACACCAAATTGCCCCTGTGGACCGAGCTCGGCGATGTTGAGGTAAATCTCAAGGATCCGCGGCTTGGGCAGAACGAGGTCGATCCAAAGCGCCAGCGGGAATTCCAGCGCCTTGCGGACGAAGTCCCGCCCCTGCCAGAGGAACAGGTTTTTTGCGACCTGCTGGGTGATCGTGGAGGCGCCCCGGAACGGCGTACCGTCCTCCTGCGCGTCATCGATCGCCTCGCGCAGCGCACCCCAATCGATGCCGTGATGCTTGCAGAAATGCGCGTCCTCTGCTGCCACCACCGATCGCGGCAGATATGGCGACATCGCCGCCAGATCGATCCATTGCCGCTGCATCGGCGCGCCCCGGAGCCAACGCCAGGCCATCAGCGTCGAAACCGGATGGCCGGTCCGGTAAAACGGCGCGATCACATAGGGCGCGAGAGCTGCGACCACGAGCACCAGGAGAAGGATCTTAACGATGCGCAAATCGACCTTTCCGGCGCAAAAAATCAAACGCGGCCACGGGCTGGGCCATTAAGTCTGTGATAATTCGGGTCTTTTCCAGCACTTTTTAGGCCTTCCAAACGATTGACTGGGGCGGGCGCATAAAGGATTGTCCGGCCGAATTTTAGTTCTGGAGCCCTTCTTGATGACCGGCACGTCCCCGTCCGATTTCGCCAAACGTCTGGACAAGACCGCTGATGATACCGAGGCCCTGCTCGGACGGCTGTTGTCGGACGACATCCTGCACGACGAGATCGCCCGGCCCAAGCGACTGATGGACGCAATGCGCTATTCGAGCCTGAACGGCGGCAAGCGTCTGCGGCCGTTCCTGGTGGTCGAGAGCGCGGCCGTGTTCGGCGTTCCCCGTGAGGCGGCGCTGCTCGTGGGCGCCGCGCTCGAATGCATCCACTGCTACTCGCTGATCCACGACGATCTGCCGGCGATGGACAATTCGGACCTGCGCCGCGGCCGCCCCACCCTGCACAAGAAGACCGATGACGCCACCGCGATCCTCGCCGGCGACGGCCTGCTCACGCTTGCCTTCGACATCGTCACCCGCGACGAGATCCACCGCGACGCCAATGTGCGACTGCTGCTGACGCGCGCGTTGGCGCGCTGCGCCGGCATCGGCGGCATGGTCGGCGGCCAGATCCTCGACCTCGCCGGCGAAGGCCGCTTTGGCGGCAACGAACCGATCGATGTCGCGCGTATTCAGCAAATGAAGACCGGAGCGCTGCTGCGCTATGGCTGCATCGCCGGCGCGATCCTCGGCCAGGCCTCGCAGAAGGAATATCAGGCGCTCGACGATTACGGCCGCGCGCTCGGCGAAGCCTTCCAGATCGCCGACGACCTGCTCGACGTCGAAGGCGATGCGGCTGCGCTCGGCAAGCCGGCGGGCGCCGATGCCGCGCTCGGCAAGACCACCTTCGTCACGCAGCTCGGCATCGACGGCGCCAAACAGCGCGTCCGCGACCTGCTCGCGCGGGCCGACAGCGCCGTCTCGATCTTCGGCGACCGCGCCGCCGTGCTGCAGGCTGCGGCGCGGTTCGTCGCCGAACGGAAGAACTGACGAAGATCCATCTTCACCTCTCCCCGCTTGCGGGGAGAGGTCGGATTGCATCGAAGATGCAATCCGGGTGAGGGGAAGCCTCCGCGAACCAGCTCTCACCGTCCTTGCGGAAGCCCCCCCCCCCCCCCCCCCCCCCCCCCCCCCCCCCCCCCCCCCCCCCTCCGCGAACCAGCTCTCACCGTCCTTGCGGAAGCTCCCCCTCACCCCAACCCTCTCCCCGCAAGCGGGGCGAGGGAGCAGACCGCCGCCGCGGCAACTGTGAGAAAGCCATCAGCATCATGGCTGCAGACAAAGAAGATCCCGTCCTCGTCCGCTTCCGCCAGATGTCGCGGCCAATGCGGCTGCTTTATGCCCGGCCGCGAACGTTCATTGCGCTCGCTGCCGGCATCCTCGTCTGCCTGCTGCTGCCGGGCCCGCACCGGCTGGTGACGCGGCTGTTGTTCGGGTGGGACGCGCTGATCGCGGTCTATCTCATGCTGGTCTATGCGATGATGCTGTGCAACGACCACCAGCACATCCGTCGCGCCGCCGCGATGCAGGACGACGGCCGCTTCGTGATCCTGCTCGTGACAGCGACCGGCGCCTTCGCCAGCATCGCGGCGATCGTCTCCGAGCTCGGCACGCCGCATCGCGGCGTGTTGGAGCTGACCATCGCAATCACCACCATCGCGCTGTCATGGGCCGCGGTGCACACGACCTTCGCGCTGCATTACGCACATGATTATTATCGGCACGGTACGGCCGGAGGACTTCAGTTTCCGAGCGGCGACAAGGAAGTCCACGCCGATTATTGGGATTTCGTCTATTTCTCGTTCGTGATCGGCATGACCGCACAAGTCTCCGACGTCGGCATCACCGACAAGACCATCCGCCGCACGGCGACGGCGCACGGCATCGTATCCTTCATCTACAACACGGCGTTGCTGGCGCTGACGGTGAACATCGCGGCCAGTGCGCTTGCGACGTGATCCCCGACATTGTCCCGGCTGCGCCGGGACAATGTCGGGAAGCAGCCCTTCTCAGTTGCAGACCTCGACATTGGCATCGACGTGAGGGCCGCCACCACCGCGATATACGAGGTGGCAGCCGCGCCTGACCGGCCGGCAGAGGAGATCGTTGCAAAAAATCTGACCGCTGCCGCCCGAGGCGCGACCCGCGCCGGCCGCCGCGGCAGCACCATAGCTACCCGCCGCGCCGGCGGACTGACGACGCTGCCGTGCGGGACGCTCTTCGCCCTCGTCGCGCTTGGCCGTCGTCGGCTTGGCCGTTGCGGGCTTGGCAGCACGCTGCTTCTCGCACTCATTGTCGTCGTTGACCGCGTAGCCGTCACGACAGACGATCTTGCTGCACTTGTCGCCATCGGCCTTGAAGCCGTGCTCGCAGACCAGCGGACAGACGCGCGACGGCTTCGACTTGACCGCATCGAGCGCGTCGGTGCTCGCCACCTTCACGTCGAGCTTGGTGCCGGCATAGCGATTGAACTGCGACAACGATCGCTGCGAGGACGTATTCCAATTGCCGTCGGCCTGGCCGGAGAAGCAGCCGACGCGGCCGAGCTCGGTCTGGACCGAACGGCTGAGATCAGCCGGCGTCGCCGCCGGAGTCAACGAAGCGACGTTGGTGCCGGCCGGAGCGGTCGGGCTGGCGGGCGCGGCGCCCGGTGCCGCGGCGGCAAGATCGACACGCTG
Source organism: Bradyrhizobium sp. CCGB12 (assembly GCF_024199845.1). NCBI lineage: Bacteria > Pseudomonadati > Pseudomonadota > Alphaproteobacteria > Hyphomicrobiales > Nitrobacteraceae > Bradyrhizobium > Bradyrhizobium sp. CCGB12. Next base: position 6,826,577 of record NZ_JANADO010000001.1, read on the forward strand.
CTGCTCAGCGGCGGCCGCCTGCTGCTGCGCCTGCTCCTTCGCCTTCTGGGCGGCAAGCTGCGCCTGCTCGGCGGCTTTCGCATCGGCCGCGGCCTTGGCCTGCGCGTCTTTCTGTGCACCGAGGGCGGCGAGGCGGTCGCGCTCGGCCTCGGCCTGCTTTGCCTTCGCGATCGCCGCCGCATGAGCCTGCTCGGCACCGATTTTTTCGACCTGAAGCTTGGCAAGGCTCGCATAGAAACCATCGGGGTGCTGGGCGAGGAAGGCATCCCATGCCGCCTTGTTGCCGACCTGGAGCGCGAGCTCGTAGTCGCGGCGGATATCGGCCTGCGGGTTCGCCACAGGCGCCACTGGTGCTGTAGCCGCCACCTTGACCGGCACCAGCGGAACATCCTCACCGCCGAGCGAGCCATAAACAAACGGCTCCTGCTTGTTGCCGGTCGACTTGAGCACGTCGTCGCGCACGAAGCCGAAGGCGCGGCGGACGTCGAGGCCCGGCGTCGTCAAATACTTCGACAATGCAACCGTGAACGGGCTGTTGGCGCCGTCGCCGTCCTGCGCCGTGAAGCCGGCCTTGGCCGAATAGGCGATCAGCGTGTTGGGACTGCTCGGCTCGACCTGGGCAAGGCCCCGGCCGATGCTGCGCGAGGCAATCGTGCGCTTCATCCTCTTGCCGAACGGGTTGTCGCGGCAGGCATCCAGGATCACCAGGCGGAGCTGCTTTGCGGGCTCGACCGCGACCAGGATGCGATCGAGCGAAAGGGCCTCGTCGTACACGTCGGTGTCGCGCTCGAGCTTGGCGTCGACGGGAATCAGATAGTTCGAGCCTTCGACCTCGATGCCGTGACCGGCATAGTAGACCACGGCGATGTCGGCATCGCGGGTCGCATCCGCGAAGTCGCGCAGCATCCGCCGCGTATCCAGCGCGGACAGGTCGTGCCGGGACTCGACGACATCGAAGCCGGCCTCCTTCAGCGTCTTGGCCATCACCGACCCGTCATTGACGGGGTTCGTCAGCGACGGCGCGTGCTGATAGGCCGAGTTGGCGAGCACCAGCGCGACGCGCTTGCCGGCAAAAGCGGGCCCGGCGCCGAGCAGCAGCGCGAGAGCGAGGAGAAGCGGACAAAGTCTGAGCAGATTGCGCATGACACGACTTCCGAAGGTTCAGGACCTTTCGAGCCCTTGGGACCGCTTTAGCAGGATCCGCCACCGGCGCTTGTGATGGAGGTCACGAAGGCGACGACTGCGACAGAACGAACGACCCCCTCTGTTTGTCGCGCCAGCGCGGTCGCGGTTCGCCGACCCATGCGGGCGAACCGGGTTCCCTCAGCCACCCCCGACATGCTCCCGATATTGCGGCAGATCGTCCGTAATGTCGTGCCAGGACGCCTTCGAGCCCACGAAAATGTGGGCGCTCGGCCGGATCGAGGGGGTACCGACAAGGGTTCCCATGGCGACATGGGCCCATTTGCCTTCACGCACCTGGGAATAGAGCAGCGAGCCACACCGGGCACAATGGGCGTCATGGGTGGTATCGTCGCCGAAAATCATCCGCTGGTCCCCGCCATGGACGATACGAAGCTTGTCCCGCGCGATGCCGGCGAACGGCTTGAAGGCCGCGCCGGTGGTGCGACGGCAGTTCGAGCAGTGGCAGTTCATTGCATAGGAGAATTCGTCGGCGACTTCAAAGCGAACGGTGCGGCAATAGCATTCGCCGGTCAGGATACGAACGTTCGAATTTTCTGATCCGGTCATGGCAACGCCTTCGCACAAATGGCTGACACACCCATAGCGCATTTTGCTGTGTACGACTAAGTTCGCGTCAAGCCATCATGCAAAAGGATGACCCATGAGCCAGAACCGTGCGAGCGTCGAAGCCGTCGTGCAATCCTATTTTGACGGCCTCTATGAGGGCGATGCCGAAAAGCTCGGCGCGATCTTCCATCCCTCCGCCGATCTGCGCTGGATCGAGAAGGGCGAGTTGCAGGTGCTGACCGTGCCGGACTGGCTCGATCGCGTGCGCAAGCGCCCCTCCGGCAAGGCCGAAGGCAAGCCACGCGAGGATTTCATCGTCACCATCGACCGTTCCGACGACAAGACCGCCTTCATCAAGGTCAAATGCCAGCTGCCGCCGCGCTATTTCACCGACTATCTGGTCGCGATGAAACTCGCCGACGGCTGGCAGATCGTGTCGAAATCGTACCGGTATGATCTGAGGGAGTGAGGGGGACGCCTCTCCCCACTCGCCGCCGCTAGAGCTTCGAACGCTCCATCGAAAACCTCCGTCATTGCGAGCGCAACTCTCTCCCGCACGTCATTGCGAGGAGCCCTTGCGACGAAGCAATCCAGCATCCCTCCGCGGAAGCAGACTGGATTGCTTCGCTTCGCTCGCAATGACAACGCGAATAGCGTTTCCATTGTCCCTTCCACCTCCGCCCCACCCCAAGGTCCCCAATGCTTCTCGATCGCCGCTCCCTGCTCGCGTCCCTATGCTGGATGGCCGCCTCTCCCGTGCTTGCCTCGGACACGCCGCCCGAATTCGCAGCCTATGAACGCGAGAGCGGCGGGCGGCTCGGGGTCTATGCGGAAAATCTCGCCACCGGCGCAAAGCTCGCCTGGCGCGCCGACGAGCGGTTCGTGATGTGCTCGACATTCAAGGCCTCGCTCGCGGCCTGTGTGCTGGCGCGGGTCGATCGCGGCGAGGAGCAGCTTGCGGCCATGATTTCCTACGGCCAGGCCGACCTCCTGGAGTATGCGCCGGTCGCCAAACAAAACCTCGCAACCGGCGCGATGTCGGTCACCGACATGTGCAAGGCCATCGTCGAGCTCAGCGACAACACCTGCGCCAATCTGCTGCTGGCGCGGATCGGCGGTCCCGCCGTGCTCACCGCGTTCTGGCGATCGATCGGCGATACCACCTCGCGGCTCGACCACAACGAGCCCGAGCTCAACCGCTCACCGCCGGGGGATCCCCGCGACACCACGACGCCGGCGGCGATGGCCAGGAACTTGCGTCGGCTGGTGCTGGGCGAAGCACTGGCGCCGGCTTCGCGCACGCAGCTCACCGAGTGGATGGTGAACTGCAAGACCGGCGCGAACCGGCTGCGCGGCGGCCTGCCCGCAGGCTGGAAGATCGGCGACAAGACCGGCAACAACGGCAAGGACGCAGCGGGCGACATCGCGGTGGTGTGGCCGAAGCCCGACACGCCGATCCTGATCACGGCCTACGTCCAAGGCGGCACGCCGACCGCGGCGCAGGTCGCGGCGGTGTTCGCGCAGATCGGACGGATGGTGGGCGATCGGCTGGCGTAAGCCGCGCACATTGACGTTGCGACCGCTTCCGGTTCAAGACAGACCATCATGGAAGCGAAGTTTCAGACCTTTCTCATCCTGCTGGCCGTGCTGGCCGGCGTGGCGCTGGTCGCGCGCCGCTTCAACGTCGCCCCGGCCATCCTGCTGATGCTGGCCGGCGTCGGCCTCGCCTTCGTGCCGGGCATGCCGTCGGTGGAACTGCCGCCGGAGCTGGTGCTGCTGATGGTGCTGCCGCCGCTGATCTACTCGGCGAGCGTCGCGATGAGCTGGCGCGAGTTCAGGAACAATCTGCGTCCGATCGTGCTGCTCGCGGTCGGCGCGGTGATCTTCACCGCGGCGATGGTGGCGGCCGCCACACACTATCTGATCGGCCTGCCCTGGACCGTTGCCTTCCTCTTGGGGGCCATCGTCGCGCCGCCCGACGTGGTGGCGCCGCTCGCGATCGCGCGCCGACTGCACATGCCGCGCCGGATCCTGGTCGTGCTCGAGGGCGAAGGGCTCGCCAACGACGCCACCGCGCTGATCCTCTACCGCTTTGCGCTCGCCGCTATCATGGTTGGGCATTTCTCGCTGCCGCTGGCGGCCGGCGAATTCGTCCTCATCATCGCCGGCGAGATCGCCTTTGGCATCGGCGTCGGCTGGCTTTCGCTGCGCTTCCGCAAATGGTCCGGAGATCCGCAGGTCGAGCTCACGCTGTCGCTGATCACGCCCTACGTCTCCTACTGGCTGCCCGAGCATATCGGCGGCTCCGGCGTGATCGCGACCGTCGCCTGCGGTCTCTATGTGAGCTGGAACGGCCCGCTGCTGATCTCCTCGGCGACGCGCCTGCAAGGCATCTTCTTCTGGGATCTCATCATTTATTTGATCGAGGGCCTGCTGTTCCTGCTCACCGGCTTCCAGATGCGCGCGCTCTACGAGAAGTCGAAAGCGTTCCCGCTCGAGGACATCATGATCGCCACCGCCGTGGTCCTGGTGATCGTCGTGATCGCGCGCTTCGCCTGGCTCTACCCCGCGATCTATCTGCCGCGGATTCTCAGCAAGTCGCTGCGCGAGCGCGATCCATCGCCGCCCTGGCAATGGGCATTCACGCTCGCCTTCACCGGGGTGCGCGGCGCGGTGTCGCTGGCGGCGGCGCTGGCGCTGCCGTTCACGTTGCCGGGCGGCGAAGCCTTCCCTTATCGCGACCTGATCCTGTTCGTCGCCTTCGGCGTCATCTTCATCACGCTGATCGGCGTCGGCCTGACGCTGCCGCCAGTGGTGCGCTGGCTGGGCGTCGCCGAGGCCGGCCGCAACGAGCATGTCGCCGAGCACGAGGCGGAGATCGCCGCACGCCGCCAGGCCCTCGATGCCGCCTTGAGATCTCTGGATGCGCTGACCGAGGAGAAGGAAGTGTCGGACGAGGTGATGCGGCTCCTCCGCGCCCGCCACGAGATTCGCGTCAACCAGCTCCCCGATTCGCTCGATCCCGCGCATCACGACGTCTCCGCCGCCGGCACCGCGCTGACGCGCGAGCTGATCGTCGCCGAACGCAAATTCATCCACGACCTCCTGCGCGACGGCCAGATCACCGACGAGACCAGGCGGCGGATCGAGCGGGATCTCGATCTGGAAGAAGCCAGTTTGGCGAACCGGGAGTATCGGGGGGCACCGCTGTAGCGTCTCGTCGTCATTGCGAGCGAAGCGAAGCAATCCAGACTGCCTCCGCGGAAGGGCTCTGGATTGCTTCGCTGCGCTCGCAATGACAAATGGCGAAATGGCGGAGCGATCTACCGCCTCTCGCAAAACTGCCTCATCGCAGCCGCAACGGCTCCTGCGACGGCCTCCTGCCGCTCTGCCGAGTTCATCTCCATCTCCTCGTCGCGGTTGATGATCGAGCCGGCCTCGAGCAGTACTGCGGCGCTCCTTGTCCGCGAGAGCACGACGAGCCCGTCATAGCGATAGACGCCGACATCCTTGTCGAGCAGCTGGCGCCGATAGCGGCCCATCACCGGCAAGGTGTATTGACTGGCATAGTGCAGGCCCTGCTCTTTCAACTGTCGGCCGATCATCCGCGCCAGCATCAGGCTGGTGGCGAAGTGCGCGTTCTGTCGCGACACGAACAGCGAGTGACCCGAAAAGCGATCGCTGAAATAGCTGTTTGCGCCGTCGAATTCCCAGCTCTCGAGCAGCTTGTCCGGCACCGAATCGTGATGGACCGACAGGAACAGATCGGCCCGGCCGTGATTCGCGGCACTGACACGCTTGAACAGGCTCGCCCTCGCCTTGCCGTCCGTGACGAGCAGGCGGGCCGCGGCAAAACCTTCGGAGTTGAGCTTTGCCGTGATCAGTCTTGCCAGACGCAAGTTGAAGCCGAACTCCGGATCATTGCGCGCGCTCAACGCACCGTAGGAGTCCGGGGTATGCCCGACATCCACGACGATCCTGAATTTTCGCGGCTCGCATTTCTCTGGCAGTGAAGGCCTCGGTTTCGGCCTCGCAGCCTTCCGCGTCCCGACCGCCTGGCTTTGGTCAATGGACCAAAGGAAAAACGGGATCAACGAAACAGCAATAGCGGCGATGGCGCGCCACGGCCTGCTCACACCGGCCTCTCGCCCTTCACCGTCACGCGCGTACCGGAGCGCGTATGCGGCCAGTAGTCCCACATCGCGCGGTGCTGGGTGCAGCGGTTGTCCCAGAACGCGATGGCGTTCTCGGTCCAGCGGAAGCGGCACTGGAACAACGGGTTCTCGGCGTGCTGGTAGAGATAAGCCAGCATCGCATCGCTCTCGTCGCGCGGGATGCCGTTGATGTGGCGGGTGAAGCCGCGATTGACGTAGAGCGCCTTCTTGGCCGTGACCGGATGCGTGCGCACCACGGGGTGCTCGGCCTGCGGATAGCTCGGCCTGTCGGCGACGCCGTAGTTGGCATAGAGCCCGCGATAGATCGGCTCGCCGTCATGCAGCGCGGTGAGCCCGTCGAGATAGGCCTTCATGCGGTCCGACAGCGCCTCATAGGCCGCATACATGTTGGCGAACAGCGTGTCGCCACCGCGCGGCGGGCACTGCTTGATGTAGAGGATCGAGCCCATCGGCGGCTCGAGGTCGCATGACACGTCGGAATGCCAGCCCTCGCCATTCGCGCGCGGCGAGTTCTTGTCGGCGTAGATCTTCATCAACGCGGGGTCTTCATCCTCATGCGGCGCCGCGGGATGAAAATGCAGCTCACCGAACTTGCGGCCGAAGGCAAGATGCTGCTGTGGCGTGATGCTCTGATCGCGAAAGAAGATGACGAGGTTTTCGGCCAGCGCGCGGTGGATCTCGTCCATCTGCCGGTTGGAGCGGCTGTCGCCCTCGACGAGCTTGCCGATGTCGACGCCGGAGATTTCCGCGCCGATGATGGGGGTGAGCTTTTCGATCGCGATGGTTTCATACGGCGCGCCGTCGTCAATCGTGTGGCGATAGCGCGGGCCCTGCTTGCCCGATAGCGAGCTCATGGCGGTTGCTCCCGGTACATTCTTGATTGGGAGCATGGTAGCCCGGATGGAGCGAAGCGCAATCCGGGAACGGCCTGTCAACGCGCGAGTGGCCCCGGATTGCGCTGCGAGACTGGGCAAGATTCTAACATCGAGTGAAGGTAGGATTCGGCATGACGAATCGTACCTTCAAAACCGGCGTCAGGCGGGATCAGCCGAGCCTTCTGCCGGCGCGGGTGGAAGATTATGTGGCCGGCGACAATCCGGTTCGGGTGATCGAGGCTTTTGTTGCAGCGCTTGACCTCGGGAAGCTTGGCTTCCGCCATGCCGGATCGAGCGGCGGGGCTGGACAGCCACCTTATGACCCGGCCGACCTGCTGAAGCTTTATCTTTATGGCTACCTGAACCGGATCCGGTCGTCGCGCAACCTGGAGCGCGAAGCCCGGCGCAATCTGGAACTGATCTGGCTGATGAAGCGCCTGGTGCCGGGCTATCGCACCATCGCCAAGTTCCGCCAGGAGAACTGGAAGACGCTCAAGGCGGTGAACCGGGAGTTTGTGCTGATGCTGCGCGAACTCGGTCTGATTGGCGGAGAGGTTGTGGCGATCGACGGTGCGTTTTTTGATGGCAACGCCAGCAAGGCGAGCATCAAAACGCAGCGCAAGCTCGCCAAGCGGCTGGCGGAGATCGAGCAGGATATTGAAGCCTATGGTGCCACGCTCGAGGCCAACGACAGCGCCGAGGTGGAACGTCCACCCGCGGGGCGGGATGGCGGAGGCGATGGCAGTCGCGGCGGAGACCTCGCACAAGAGGTGGCGGCGTTGATGGCCAAGCGCGCCAGCTTGCAGGCCGATCTGGCACGACTGGAGGAGAGCGGGCAGACGCAGCTGTCGCGAACCGATCCGGATGCCCGCCTGTTGTCGAAGAACGGCCAGGTGGTGGCAGGCTATAACGTTCAGATCGGCGTCGACGACAAGCACGCTCTGATCGCGGCGAGCGAGGTCGTCAACGACGGCAACGATAGCGGCCAGCTTTACGACATGGCCAAGGCCGCAAAGGACGAGCTTGGCGTCGAGACGCTGACGGTTCTCGCCGATACCGGCTACTACAACGGCCATACGCTCAAGGACTGCGAGGAGAACGGCATTGCCGCCTACGTTCCGCTGGCCAAGCGAACCACGCGGCTCGAAGCGCAGGATCGCATCAGCCATGAGGCGTTCGCCTACGACGCCGAAGCGGATGTCTATCGCTGTCCCGCCGGCAAGCAGCTGCGTCCCACGGACGGTCGCAAGACCAACGGCAACCGGATCGAGATCAGGTATGTCAGCCGCAAGTCAGATTGCGACGCCTGCCCGCTGCGCGCGCGCTGTGTCACCGTCAAGATCCCGACGCGCACCGTCCAGCGCTGGGAGCATGAAGCGGTGCTGGATCGGCATCGCGCGCGGATGCAGGGCGCCGAGGCCCAGATGCGCCGCCGCGCCGAACTCGCCGAACACCCCTTCGGCACCATCAAATGCCGGGCCGGCTACCGCCACTTCCTCGTCCGCGGCTTCGACAAAGTCTGTGGCGAATGGAGCCTGATGGCGCTTTGCTACAATTTCTCCCGAGTCCTCAGCATTCTCGGCCTCGACGCCTTCATGGCCTATCTGGCAAGCCGGCTTCCGCATTTGGCACTCTTGCTGCTCAACGCCATCACCGACATCACCGACATCATCACCCGGATACGGCCCGCTCCAGCGCCAATCCGAGCCCAAATCCGTCCAATTTTCCGATATGCCGCGTAAGCCGCGCCCAAACAAATACTTGCCCAGCCTCTGCGCTCCATCCGGGCTACGACCCGCAAAAAATGAGGGCGGGTTAGCTTCGCCAACCCGCCCTACGAATTCAATGCTTAACGAGACGCCTACTCCGCCGCAGTCACCGGCACTTTCGCGCCCTGACCGTAGCGCTGCTCGATATAGTCGATCACCAGCGCCTTGAAGTCGGCGGAGATGGTCGGGCCGCGCAGCGTGCGGAACTTCTTGCCGTCGACGAACACGGGCGCCGCCGGCGCTTCGCCGGTGCCGGGCAAGGAGATGCCGATATTGGCGTGCTTGGATTCGCCGGGGCCGTTGACGATGCAGCCCATCACCGCGACGTTGAGCTCCTCGACGCCGGGATATTTGGTCTTCCAGGTCGGCATCTCGTCGCGGATGAAATCCTGGATCGAGCGGGCCAGCTCCTGGAATGTCGTCGAGGTGGTGCGGCCGCAGCCGGGGCAGGCCGCAACCAGCGGCACGAAGGTGCGGAAGCCCATGGTCTGCAACAGCTCCTGGCCGACCTGCACCTCACGGGTGCGGTCGCCGCCGGGCTCCGGCGTCAGCGAGATACGGATGGTGTCGCCGATGCCCTGCTGTAGCAGGATGCCGAGCGCGGCCGACGATGCCACGATGCCCTTCGAGCCCATGCCGGCTTCAGTCAGGCCGAGATGGATGGCGTAGTCGGCACGCGACGCGAGATCCTGGTAGACCGCGATCAGATCCTGCACGGCCGAGACCTTGGCTGACAGGATGATGCGGTCCTTCGGCATGCCGAGCTCTTCGGCGCGCGCCGCCGAGAGCAGCGCCGACTGCACCATGGCCTCGCGCGTCACTGCGCGCACGTCACGCGGATTGGCGGACGCGGCGTTCTCGTCCATCAGCTTGGTCAGCAGCTCCTGGTCGAGCGAACCCCAATTGGCGCCGATGCGCACCGGCTTGTTGTTCTTGTTGGCGATCTCGATGATGTCGGCAAACTGGGTGTCGCGCTTGTCCTTGAAGCCGACATTGCCGGGATTGATGCGGTACTTGGCGAGCGCTTCGGCGCAGGCCGGATAGGCCGCGAGCAGCTTGTGGCCGATATAGTGGAAGTCGCCGATCAAGGGCGTGGTGATGCCGCGCTTGGCGAGGCCGTCGCGGATGTGCGGAACGGCGGCTGCGGCCTCTTCGCGGTCCACGGTGATGCGGACCATCTCGGAGCCGGCGCGCGCGAGCGCTGCGACCTGGGCGATGGTGCCGTCGATATCAGCGGTGTCGGTGTTGGTCATCGACTGCACGACGATCGGCGCGCCGCCGCCAACTGAGACGTTGCCGACCTTGACCTGGGTGGTCCGGTGCCGGGGCGCGGGGCCTGCGATGTCGGAATCTAGAGGGTTTTCGAGCTTGTTCATGGGGTCCAAATATCAGGTTTTGGTGACGTTCAGCAATGCATCACGCGGCGCCGCAGCCATTGAGCTGGGACGGTTAACCAGGAAAAGCCCAGCAATTACAAGGACCGCTGCGGCCCCGAATGTCAGGCTCAGGGTGTCGTGCATGATGAAATAGCTACCGACCACGCCAAACAAAGGGGTGATGAAGGTAAAAGCCGACAATTTGCTGGCCGAATAGGCCTTCACCAGCGCGAACCAAAGCGTGAACGTGGTTCCTACCACCCAGATCGCCTGGAAGGCCATGAGGGCGAGGGACAGGGGCGCGGGCGTATGGGTGATGGATTCGCCGAACAGCCAGGCAGCGAGTCCCAGGATGGGGATCGAGATCGCGACCTGATAGCCCAGCGCCTTCTCGGGCGCGGCGAAGCGCAGCCGCGTGCCCTTGGCGACCAGCGTTGTCGCCGCCCACAGCGCCGCACCGCCGACGATCATGAGGTCGCCGAGCAGCACCTTGGCGTCGACATCCGGCTGCGGCACACCGATGGCGAGCGCGACGCCGGCAAAGCTCACCGCGAGCCCCAGCCATTGCGTGCCGCCAAGCCGCTCGCCGAGCACCTGGTAGGAGCCGAGCGCGACGAAGAACGGCGCGGTGTACAGGAACACCACCGCCCGCGAGGCCGAGGTGAAGCGCAGGCCCTGGAAGATCAGAACGAACTCGATGCCGAACATCAGCCCGGCGATGATTCCGGGCTTCCAGGTGCCGTCGCGTTCAAAGAATCTGACGCCACGCAGGGTGCCGATGATGAACAGCACCGGCAGCGCGCCCATCGAGCGGATAGTGGCCTGGAGCATCGGCGGGATGTCCGGCAGCACCAGCTTCACCGCAATCTGGTTGAATCCCCAGGTCAGGCACAGCATCAGCATGAGAGCGATCGCGCCGGCACTGAGGGGGCGACCGGCGGACGGGTTGGCTTGTGGTGAGGACATCTCTTTCCGACTACCGGCTTTGTGCCGTTGTTGCTTTAGGCAGCTTTCTGACAATGGGTGCAGACGCCCGTGATCTCCACCACGGACAATTTGGGGGCGAAGCCTGAGCTGCGCGCGGCGGCATTGAGGTCCTTGGCGAAGGATGCCGAGGGGATCTCGCCGACCAGACCACAGCGCTCGCAGATCAGGAACGCCACCGCGGAGGTCGCGTCGTGGTCATGGGCGGCGCAGGCGAGATAGGCGTTGCGGCTCTCGATGCGATGCACGAGGCCGTTGGCCATCAAGAAATCGAGGGCACGATAGACCGTGATCGGTGCCGGCCGCGCTATCGACTTGGCGAGCTCGTCGATCACCTCATAGGCGCCGAGCGGGCGGTGGCTGGAGAGCAGCGCCTCGAGCACCTGACGGCGTATAGGCGTGAATTTCTGCGCACGCTGCTCACAGACCGCTTCCGCATGCGCCAGCGCATCCGCAGTGCAGCGGCCGTGATCGTGGTCAGGCGCGGGGAATGCCGGCTTTGCGAGGGTCATGTGGCCTGTATTCTAGCATTTCGGCGAGGGAACCCAAAGCGCGACCCTGCGAATGGCTGTCAGCCATGCTTTCGCTGCGGGACAGCGTCCCGATAATCCGCCACGAAATAATCATAAGCTTGCTTATTATATCTCAAGCTTATTGGAGACCAAGCTCATGAGCCGCGGGCCCGTGGACCAGAACTTCCTGTTTACGCTCGCCGAACTCTACCGCCTGTTGCGCGTCTACGCCGACAAGGAAGCCTCGCGCTTCGGCATCACCCGCGCGCAATGGGCGGTGCTGGCCAAGGTCGAGCGCAGCGAAGGCATGAAGCAGTCGGAGCTCGCCGAGCTCCTCGAGGTGCAGCCGATCACGCTGACGCGTCTGATCGACAAGCTCTGCGACAACGACTGGATCGAGCGCCGCAGCGACGCCTCGGACCGCCGGGTCAAGCGCCTGTACCTGAAGAAGGCCGGCCGGCAGCTGCTCGGCCGGATGAGCGGGCTCAGGTCCGAAATCACCGCCAACGCGCTCGACGGCATCACCCCGGCCGATGCCCACCGTCTCCTCACCCAGCTCGAAACAATCAAGGAAAACGTGCGGAACGCGACCCAGACCAGCGGCGCGGAGCAAGCACGTAAGGAGCAGCGTTATGGCTGATCAGGTTCTCAAGTTCCAGCCCGAGCAAAAGAGCGACAGCGGCAAGCCGAGCAAGAAAGCCGGCACCGATCCGCGCCGCCGCCTGGTGGCGGGCCTGCGCCGCTATCGCCGCCTCCTGCTCCTGGTCGTGCTGCCTGTTGTCGTCGCCATCGGCGGCATCACCTTCTATCTGCATGGCGGTCGCTATGTCGGCACCGACGACGCCTATGTCGGCGCGCAGAAGGTGCTGGTGACGCCCGACATCTCCGGCAAGATCCTGAAAGTCGTCGTGAAAGAAGGCCAGCTCGTCAAGCAGGGCGACGTGCTGTTCGAGATCGACCCCGTGCCGTTCCGCCTCGCGGTGGACGAAGCCAGGGCGCAGCTGATGCAGGCGCAGACGACCTACGACAATCTCCGCGCCAACATCAAGATCTACGGCGACATGCTCAACCTCGCCCAGCAGGGCGTCGATTTGAAGCAGCGCGACGTCGAGCGCAAGCAGGCGCTGGTGAAGAACAACTACGGCTCGCAGCTCGATCTCGACAATGCATCGAATGCGTTGGTCACATCCGGCTCGGTTGCGCAATATGTCAGGCAGCAGCTCTCGACGGCGAAGACCCAGCTGCTCGGCGATCCCGACCTGCCGCTGGAAAAGTTCCCGGCCTATGCGGAGGCCAAGGCCAAGCTCGAGAATGCCGAGCGCAATCTCAACCTCGCGGTGGTGCGCGCCTCGATGGGCGGCGTGGCAACGCAGGTCGAGCAGATCCAGCTCGGCCGTTTCGTCACCGCCGGCACGCCGGTGTTCTCCATCATCGACGTCGCTCATCCCTGGGTCGACGCCAACCCGAAGGAAAGCGATCTTACCTACGTCACCGAAGGCCAGCCTGTCACGCTCGAGGTCGACGCGTTCCCGAACCACGTCTTCAAGGGCAAGATCGGCTCGCTCTCGCCCGGCACTGGCGCGCAATTCGCGATCCTGCCGCCGCAGAACGCTACCGGCAATTTCGTCAAGGTGGTGCAGCGCGTGCCGATCAGGATCTATTTCGACGAGAACGACAAATACGTGCGGAAGCTGAAGGCCGGCATGAGCGTCTATGCCACCATCGACACCGGCCATCAGCGCTCGCTCGCGGGCCTGTTCGGATTGTCGGCGGCGGCGAACCAGGACAAGGACTGATCCGATGTCCGGCCCCAATGCCAGCCTGATGGTCCCCGGCCTGCGCCGGAACATGGTGACGATCTGCGCCATGACCGCGACCATCATGCAGGCGCTGGACACCACCATCGCCAATGTTGCCCTGCCCTACATGCAGGGCACGCTGTCGGCCTCGCAGGACCAGATCAACTGGGTGCTGACCTCCTACATCGTCGCCGCCGCGATCATGACCGCGCCGGTGGGCTGGATCGCCAATCGGTTCGGCCGCAAGCGCATCTTCATCATTTGCTCGGCCGGCTTCACCATGGCGTCGGTATTGTGCGGCCTCGCGCAGGACATCAACCAGATGGTGGCGTTCCGACTGCTCCAGGGCGTGTTCGGCGCTGCCCTGGTGCCGCTGTCGCAGTCGGTCATGCTCGATTATTACACGCTCCAGGAACGCGCCAAGGCGATGTCGATCTGGGGCATGGGCGTGATGATGGGCCCGATCATGGGGCCCTCGCTGGGAGCCTGGCTGACCGAGACCTATTCCTGGCACTGGGTATTCTTCGTCAATCTGCCTTTCGGCGCCATCACCGTGCTCGGCCTCATCGTCTTCATGGACGAGACCCGGAAGGATCTCAGCCTCAAATTCGACTGGTTCGGCTTCGCCGCGCTGGCGATCGCGATCGGCGCGCTTCAACTGGCGCTCGACCGCGGCGAGCAGCTGGGCTGGCTGGAATCCAACGAGATCCTGGCGGAATTCATCGTCTCCGCCGTCGCCTTCTATTTCTTCCTTGCGCACTCCTTCACGACCACGACGCCGTTCATCCGCTTCGCTCTATTCAGGGATCGCAACTTCGTCACCGGCTGCATGTTCATGATCGTGATGGGGCTCGTGCTGTTCTCGACCATGGCGCTGGCCTCGCCCTACATGCAGAACGTGATCGGCTATCCCATCATCACCGCCGGCCTGCTGCTGGCGAGCCGCGGCTTCGGCACCTTCTTCGCCATGATGCTGGTCGGCCGCATGATGCGTTATTTCGAGGCGCGCACGCTGATCATCACGGGCCTGACGCTGACCGCCGGCTCGCTGTTCCAGATGACCGGCTGGACCGACCTGACCCAGGTGCCGGAGATCGTCACCGTCAGCGTCATCCAGGGCTTTGGCTTCGGCCTCGTCTTCGTGCCGCTCTCGACGGTGGCGTTCCTGACGCTGTCGAACGATCTGCGCACCGACGGCACCGCGATGCTGACCCTGATGCGCAACGTCGCGAGCTCGGTCGGCATTTCCGTCGTCATCGCCGAGCTGACGCAGGGAACGCGGCGGACCTACGCGATCCTCTCCGAGCACATCAACCCGTTCAACCACACGCTCCAGATGCCCAGCGTCAGCAGCATGATCAATCTGTCCACCGACACCGGCCGCGCCATGGCCGACAGAATGGTCAGCGTGCAGGCGCAGATCATCGCCTTCGCACACGACTACCAGCTGGTGATGGTCTTCATCCTCTGCACCATCCCGCTCGCCCTGCTGATCGGCTCCACCAAGGCCACGCTGCGCAAGCAGGCGGCCGGGCCGGAGCATGCGGTGATGGAGTAGGATGCAGTCGAGCCGCAATCTCCCTGTCGTCCTGGACAAGCGAAGCGCAGATCCAGGACCCATTACCCCAGGGAGTGGTTGTAGCGCGAGCTGGTAACTCCGAGCCTTCGCCAAACCTCTTTCCGTGGTTATGGGTCCCGGCGTTCGCCGGGACGACACCGAGAAGGTTGAGCCGTCATCGCACCTCACACTGCATCGCGCGGACAGCGCACTACCTACCCCAACAGCTCCTCACACCCCAAATCCTCGACCGCCATCATCACCCGCTCCAGATTGTTCCACCAGATCAGCGGCGGGATATTGACGCTCCACTGCCAGACCGGCTTGGTGATGTGCCAAAGCACCGACCGGCGATAGTCCTGGTCGAGCGCGCCGCGCGTATATCCCTTGACGCCGTGCGCGATCAGCGTCTCGTGATAGCGGTTGAGCAGCGCGCGCTCGAGGGTTTGCCGGCGCTCCGGATACCATTGCACCGCCATCATATAAGCGAGGTCACCGGTCGGCACGTTGATGCGCCACTGGTCGAAGTCGAAGATGCGTACGGTGTCGGCGACGCCGGCGCGTGGCAGCATGAAATTCCAGATGTGGGCGTCGCCATGGGCAATGGTGAGGTCCCGGTGAGAATGATAGCGCTGCAATAGCTGGCCCGACTGCTCGATGAATCGGCGGTAGAGAATGCGCCGCTCTTCGCTGAGGCGGTCGCCGAGCAGATCGGCGAATCGATCGTAGTGACCGGCGAACGTCTCGATCACCTTTGCGGAGTCGTCAGCGCTCATCCAGCTCCCGACGGTCTCGCCGAGATCGGGATGATCCCACCAGGCCGCATGCCAGCGCGCGAGCGTCGTGACGATCGCCATCGCCTGCTCGCGCGACGGCGGCAGCGGCCATTGGGTCGCGATCTCGTGGCTGTCGGTTAGATCTTCGAGCAGCAGGTGCCAGGCGAGGGTCTCCTCGTCGAAATGCCCGTCGAAGCAGCGCGGCACCAGCCTCGGCGGCATCTTCGGCGCAAGCTGGGTATAGAAGGCCACCTCGTGCCGACCACTATTCGCAAGCGTCTTTGCGAAGGCAGCATGCGCGGACTTCAGGATCAGCGATTGCGGGGCACCGGCGGATTCCCCCACATAGCGCAGGCCAAGGCGGATGATATGCGACACGAGGGTGTCGCGCTCATGCAGCACCTTCACCTCGCGCACGGCGCCGGCGTCCAGCACGCCGCCCCTGCGTAGCGCGGCCGTCAGTTGGGCGGGCTCAACGACCGCCGGCAATTGTGGAGGTGTCATGACCACGATGCCCCTGTCCCGCGCCATACTGCACGATCACAAGCCCACGCACCAGCGGCTGACCTCACGCCCGCTCAAGCCGCCGCTGTCGAATCCCGTACGGTCTTGACCACGACCGACCGCAGCTGTTCGAGATTGGCCGACATGCCGGCGATCGCCTGCCTGACCTCCGCGGCGCGTTCGTTCACGGAGGCGGCGTCGCGGCTGACATTGCCGATCTTGGCCGAGACCTCCTGCGCCGCGAACGCCGATTCGGAGATCGACCGCGTGATCTCCCGCGTGGCGGCGTCCTGTTCTTCCATCGCGGCGGCGACCGAGGTCGCGACGCCGTCGATCTCGACGATGTGTCCTCCCATGGTCTCGACGGCATCAACCGCGGCCTGCGTCGAGGTCTGGATCTCGGCAATCAGCCGCGCGATCTCCTCGGTGGACTTTGCGGTCTGGTCGGACAGGGATTTCACCTCGGCGGCAACCACCGCGAAGCCGCGGCCGGCCTCGCCGGCGCGCGCCGCTTCGATCGTGGCGTTCAGCGCCAGGAGGTTGGTCTGGCCGGCGATGCCGCCGATGAGGTCGGAGACCTCGGCGATTTTCCGGACCGAACCGGCCAGCGCCTGGATGGTCGACCGTGCCTGCTCGCGGCCGGCGACCGCAGATTTGGTGACCGTGCTGGTCCGCGCGACCTGGCTCGCGATCTCGCGGATCGAGGCGCTCAGTTCTTCGGCCGCGGCCGAGACGGTCTGCGAGCTGCCGAGGGCCTGGGTGGAGGCCGCGGCGACCGCCTGCGACTGTGCGGAGAGCGAGCTTGCGATCTCGGACAGGCTGGTGGCGGCGCGCTCGACGCCATGCGTCGCCGCGCTCGCGGTGTCGACCGAGCGGCCGGTCTCGCGCTCGACGGTCTCCGCCATCTGGTGCAGGGCGCCGCGCTTGGCGAGCGCGGCCTCCTGCTCCTGCCGCAACTGCTCCTCGCGCAGACGGGAGTTCTCGACCGCCGCCTGCTTGAATACCACAAGCGCACCCGCCATCGAGCCGACCTCGTCCTGACGATGCGCAAAAGGAATGTCGGCGGCGAGATCGCCGGTCGCGAGCTTCTGCATCGTGTCCGTCATGCGCACGATCGGGCGCACGACGCCGAGCGCAACGCCGAGCAGCCCCGCCGCAATGAAGGCGAGGACGGCGGCGGAGACGCCGAGCAGGATAAAGAGCATCGAGCTGTCGCGGTCCGCCGCCATCTTCTCTATGGCGGCATTCTGCTTGTTGGCGTTCTCGACGATGCTGTCGATGATGGCGCGATGCGCGGTATAGGCGTCCTTGAGCTGCGCATAGGCGCGCTCGGACGCAGCCGCGTCCTTGGCCTTGAGGGCCGGCAGAAGCTGGTCGGACGCCTTCCAGAATTTCTGCACCTCGGTATCGGATTTCGACACCAGCGCGGTCTTCAGGTCGGAAGAGAGGCTGGAGGCGATCCAGAATGCCTTACGCTCGTCGTAATCCTTGCGGAGCTGGACCAGGCGCTCGCCATGGGCGGCAAGCTGGTCCGGCTCGCGCATGGCGAGGGTGGCCTCGAGATAGGCCTCGATGACGTATTCCGGCGGCGGCAGGATGTCGGCGATGAGGTCGTTGCCGAGCTTGATGTCGGAATAGAGCGGGCCGCCGACCTTGAGCTCTTTCAAGGCATACAGGCTGGTGGAGACCACGGCCGTGAAACCGATGGCCAGAACGATGCCGAAAGCAATGATCGCGGAGGAAAGCGACAGACGAATTTTCATGAAACAATCCGGGGCATGCGTCGAAACCGCAACGACCCTAGACGAATACGGTAAATACGGGATTGCTGCGCGCCGGAATTGTATCGGGCGAGCTCCGCACAACTACGGGAATTGGACGTCAAGCCATCGGTTTTGAGTCGGCGAGGCTAACGCACATACGTGGACGAGCTAGGCCCGATGTAGCGCAGCACCGGGTTTGATGCACCGAATGAGAAACGCGCGCCGGGGCCCTAGCCTCCCGGCGCGCGTTGCCTCAGACGTCGAAGAACACCGTCTCGTTGTCGCCCTGGAGCCGCAGATCGAGACGATAAACCGGCTTGCCGGCCTCGCACACCGCGGTCAGCGTGGCGCGGCGGTCAGCCGGCACCAGCGCCAGCACGGGATCGGTCGTGTTGCCGGTCTCGTCGCTGAAGTAGATGCGGGTATAGAGATGCCGCAGCATGCCGCGGGCAAACACCCCGACCAAGATGTGCGGCGCCTGCGGCTTGCCGTCGGGATCGGGCACCACGCCCGGCTTGATGGTATCGAAGGAATAATTGCCGTCCTTGTCGGTGCCGCATCGGGCGAAGCCGCGGAAGCTGGCATTGGGCAGCGCGCGCTTGTCCTGCGGATCGGCGAAACGGCCCTGCGCATCCGCCTGCCAGATCTCCAGCATGCAATCGGGCACGGTGACGCCGTCACCGTCGAACACGCGGCCCTCGATGCGGATACGGTTGCCGGAAACGTCGGGCGTCAGCGTCGAGTTGGTGAACGCGTCGTTCCAGGCATATTCGCCGTTCGGCGTCAGGCCATATTTGAAGAACGGACCGACCGTCTGCGATGGGGTGATACCGTTGTCCATCTCGCTTCCCTGCACTTAGTGGTTCTCCATGGGCGTGGCGTTCTTGCCGCGCAGCACGATGTCAAAGCGGTAGCACAGCGCCCATTCGGGCTGGGTGTTCTCGAGGTCGAACGACGAGACCATGCGCGCCCGCGCCTTCTCGTCCGGCACCGAGTTGAAGATCGGATCGAACGGGAACAGCGGGTCGTTCGGAAAATACATCTGCGTCACGAGGCGCGTGACGAAGGAATGGCCGAACACCGACAGGTGGATATGCGCGGGACGCCAGGCGTTGTGGTGATTGCCCCAGGGATAGGCGCCGGGCTTGATGCTGACGAAACGGTAGTAGCCGGCGGCATCGCTGACGGTGCGCCCTGCGCCGGTGAAATTCGGATCGAGCGGCGCGGGATGCTGGTCGCGAACGTGCACGTAGCGACCGCAGGCATTGGCCTGCCAGATCTCGACCAGCGAGTTCGGCACGCCGCGGCCGTCCTCATCGCGCACATGGCCGTGCACGATGATGCGCTCCCCGATCGGCTCGCCACTGTGCTGGGTGGTGAGGTCGGCATCGCCCTCGCGCACGGTCTCGTGGCCGTAGACCGGGCCGGTCAATTCCGACAGCGTATGGCGCATCGGGATCAAGGCCTTGTTCGGCGCGCGCTTGATCGAGCTCTTGTACTCAGGCGACAGCGGCAGCGGATGCGCCTTGTTGCTGTCGACGGGATAGATGAATGTCATTGGCGAACTCCTCCCCGGCCATTTTGCTCCAGCCGGTCAACACTTCCGCCAATCATTATAGGATATAACTAATTTGGGGAAGCGGGTTTGGGGCCTGCATCCGGCAGGCGCCGCGTTATTTGATCGGCGGACGCGGCAATACGGCCTCGCCGGGCTCGAGCCGATAGGTGTGGTCGAGTGAATACCAGGGTGCCGCAACATCGGACGCGGTCGGATGCGGCGACTCGTGGCGCACGAAATTGCCGATCAGTGCCCGTGTCACCCCGAACTGCACGTCGCTGTCAATATGGGGATCGTTGGGATCATAAACCTGCGAGATCAGCACCTTGAATCCGGGCTTGAAGATCAGGGCGTGCAGATGCGCCGGTCGATACGGGTGTCGGCTCTGCGCCTTCAACAGACGGCCGACCACGCCATCGGTCGGAATGGGATAGCCGACCATCATCACCGAACGGAAGGCGAAGCGTCCATCCGCGTCGGTCGTCAGCTTGCCGCGCAGGTTCATGTCGGCCTGATCAGGGTCCTGGTTTTCATAGAGACCGACGGGCGACGCATGCCAGACGTCAACCTCTGCCCCCGCGACAGGACGGCCGTCCTTGTCCACGACACGACTCTTGACGAACAGCGGCGCGCCCGGCGTTTCCGAACGGACAATCGATCCGCCATTCGCCACAAGCGGCGAGTTCAATCGCCAGAACGGTCCGAGCAGCGATTGATCGGTCTCCGTATTGCCTTGATCGCCATTGTTGAGCAGGCACACCAGCGGCGAGACGCCGAGCGAGCCGGCCATCAGCACGACTTCGTTATGCGTGTCGGTCGTCAGCTTGCCGAGCTCGGCGATCACAGCCGTGGCGTCGCGGAATTCCTTCTCGGTCAGTCGGACGTCGCGGACGAAGCCATGCAGATGCTTGACCAGCGAGATCATGATCTGGCGCATCCGCGGATCGGAGGTCCGCTCCATCACCGCCAAGGCCGCGGCCGTGACGTCCTGCTCGCGCGCGATGATCATGCTCGCCTCCCAACCGCCGGACTCTTCGCCTCTCCCCGCTTGCGGGAAGAGGCCGGAATTTGCGGCAGCAAATTCCGGGTGAGGGGGACTCTCCCCGAGTCCAACTGTCACCGTCCTCGCGGAGACTCCCCCTCACCCCAACCCTCTCCCCGCAAGCAGGGAGAGGGAGAAGAGAGAGCTCAATTCACCTTCTCGATCGCAACCGCGACGCCCTGGCCGACGCCGACGCACATGGTGGCCAGCGCGAGCTTGCCGCCGCGCTTTTCCATGCCATGCACGGCGGTGAGCGCGAGACGGGCGCCGCTCATGCCGAGGGGATGGCCGAGCGCGATGGCTCCGCCATGCGGATTGACGAAATCGGCATCATCGGCGACGCCGAGCTGGCGCATGCAGGCGATGCCTTGCGAGGCGAAGGCTTCGTTCAGCTCGATCAGGTCGAAATCGCTGATCTTCTTGCCGAGCCGCTCCATCAGCTTGCGGGTCGCCGGCACCGGGCCGATGCCCATGATGCGCGGCGGCACGCCCGCCGAGGCGAGGCCGAGAATGCGCGCGCGCGGCGTCAGCCCATGCTTCTTCACGGCGGCTTCCGACGCCAGGATCATCGCCGCAGCGCCGTCATTGACGCCGGAGGCGTTGCCGGCGGTGACCGTGCCGGGATTGCGCACGATCGGCTTCAGCTTGGCGAGGCCCTCCAGCGTGGTCTCGGGACGCGGATGCTCGTCCTTGTCCACGGTGATGGGACCGGCCTTGCCGCCGGGAATGGTGATCGGCGTGATCTCCTCGGCGAAATAGCCGGCCGCGATTGCCGCACCCGCGCGCTGCTGCGAGCGGATTGCGAAAGCATCCTGATCGGCGCGCGAGACCTGGAATTCCTCGGCGACGTTCTCACCGGTCTCGGGCATCGCATCGACGCCGTACTGCGCCTTGAGCAGCGGATTGATGAAGCGCCAGCCGATGGTGGTGTCGAAGATCTCGGCGGAGCGCGAGAAGGCTTCCTGCGCCTTGCCCATCACGAAGGGAGCGCGGGTCATCGACTCGACGCCGCCGGCGATCGCGAGCTCAATCTCGCCGGAGCGGATGGCACGGCCGGCCGCACCGACCGCGTCGAGCCCGGAGGCACAGAGCCGGTTCAGGGTCTGGCCGGGAACCGAATCCGGGAGCCCTGCGAGCAAGAGCGCCATGCGTGCGACATTGCGGTTGTCCTCGCCGGCCTGGTTGGCGCAGCCGAAGAACACTTCGTCCACCTGCGCCCAATCGAGATTGGGGTGCTTGGCCATCAGGGCCTTGATCGGCGCGGCGGCGAGATCGTCGGCGCGCACCTTGGCGAGCGAGCCGCCGAAGCGGCCGATCGGGGTCCGCACGGCATCGCAGATAAAGACGTCACGCATGGTTGTTCTCCCTGAATGCCGCGGTTCGGCCAGAATTCTTCAATGACGGCGGAGTTTTAGGAGGGTGCCCGCGGCAGGTCAATTGACCGATGCGCGCGTGTTCCGTGGGGTGCGGGCGCTTCCGACGCATGCCGCAATGCGGACAACGTGGAAAACCTCACCTCTCCGGCCAAAGCGATAGGAGCACGGGGCGAAATTTTGTAGGTTGCGCCGCCCATGACAATGCAACAACCGATCCAAGCGCCCGAACCTGAATCCACGCCCGCACCGCCGGCGGAGGCCGCCGCGCGGGTCACGCCGATGATGGAACAGTACCTCGAGATCAAGGCGGCACATCAGGGCCTGCTGCTGTTTTACAGGATGGGTGACTTCTACGAGCTGTTCTTCGAGGACGCCGAGATCGCCTCGAAGACGCTCGGCATCGTCTTGACCAAGCGCGGCAAGCATCAGGGTGCGGATATCCCGATGTGCGGCGTGCCGGTCGAGCGCTCCGAGGATTACCTGCATCGTCTCATCAGCGCCGGTCACCGAGTCGCGGTGTGCGAGCAGACCGAGGATCCCGCCGCGGCGAAGGCGCGTGGCAACAAGAGCGTGGTCCGCCGCGGCGTGGTGCGGCTGGTCACGCCGGGCACGCTGACCGAGGACACGCTGCTCGACGCACGCGCCAACAATTATCTGCTGGCGATCGCGCGCGCCCGCGCCTCCGGCGGCGGCGACCGCTTTGGTCTCGCCTGGATCGACATCTCCACCGCCGAATTCACCGTGATGGAATGCTCCAGCGGCGAGCTCGCCGCAACGCTGGCGCGGATCAATCCGAACGAGGCTGTTGTCACCGACGCGCTCTATAGCGATAACGAGCTCGGGCAGACCTTGCGCGAGCTGCCGGCGGTGACGCCGCTGACCCGCGACGTGTTCGACGGCGCCACCGCCGAGAAGCGACTGTGCGATTATTTCGCGGTCGCGACCATGGACGGGCTGGCGCAGCTGACGCGGCTGGAAGCCACTGCCGCGGCTGCCGCCGTCACCTATGTCGACCGCACCCAGGTCGGCAAGCACCCGCCGCTGTCGCCGCCCGCGCGAGAAGCCTCCGGAGCGACCATGGCGATCGATCCGGCCACGCGCGCCAATCTCGAGCTGACGCGAACGCTCGCGGGCGAGCGCCGCGGCTCGCTGCTCGACGCCATCGACTGCACCGTGACCTCCGCCGGCTCGCGCCTGCTGGCGCAGCGACTGGCGGCGCCGCTGACGGATGCGCCGGCGATCGCGCGGCGGCTCGACGCCGTCGGCGTGTTCGTTGCCGATTCCGCTGCGCGCGAGGACATGCGCAGCATCCTGCGCGGCGCGCCCGACATGTCGCGGGCGCTGGCCCGGCTCTCGGTCGGCCGCGGCGGTCCACGTGACCTCGCAGGTTTGCGCGATGGCATCATCGCCGCCGACCAGGCACTGGCACGGCTTGGCGAACTGGACCAGCCGCCGCAGGAGATCGCCGCGGTGATGGCGGCCTTGCAGCGTCCGTCGCGCGAACTCGCAGCGGAATTTGCCAGTGCGCTCGACGAGCAATTGCCGCTGATCAAGCGCGACGGCGGCTTCGTTCGACAGGGCTTTGAGCCGGCGCTGGACGAAGCGCGCAACCTGCGCGACGCCTCGCGCCTGGTCGTAGCTTCGATGCAGGCCCGCTACGCGGACCAGACTGGCGTGAAGGGCCTCAAGATCCGGCACAACAACGTGCTCGGCTATTTCGTCGAGGTTACCGCACAGCACGGCGACAAGCTGATGTCGCCGCCGCTCAACGCGACCTTCATCCATCGCCAGACGCTGGCGGGGCAAGTGCGCTTCACGACCTCGGAGCTCGGCGAGATCGAGGCCAAGATCGCCAATGCCGGCGACCGCGCGCTCGGGCTCGAGCTCGAGATCTTCGAGAAGCTCGCCGCCAAGGCGCTCGAGATCAGTGAAGACTTGCGCGCCGCCGCGCACGGCTTTGCGCTGCTCGACGTCGCGACATCGCTCGCCAAGCTGGCGGTCGACGAGAACTATGTGCGGCCCGAGGTGGACGCCTCCCTCGGCTTTGCGATCGAGGCCGGTCGCCATCCGGTCGTGGAGCAGGCGCTCAAGCGCAATGGCGAGCCGTTCATCGCCAATGCCTGCGATCTCTCGCCTGCGCCCGCACAAAAATCCGGCCAGCTCTGGCTGCTGACCGGCCCCAACATGGCGGGCAAATCGACCTTCCTGCGCCAGAACGCGCTGATCGCGCTGATGGCGCAGATCGGCAGCTTTGTGCCGGCGAGCCGCGCGCGCATCGGCATCGTCGATCGCCTGTTCTCGCGCGTCGGCGCCGCCGACGATCTCGCCCGGGGACGCTCCACCTTCATGGTCGAAATGGTCGAGACCGCCGCGATCCTGAACCAGGCCGGCGAGCGCGCGCTCGTGATCCTCGACGAGATCGGCCGGGGCACCGCGACCTTCGACGGCCTCTCGATCGCCTGGGCCGCGATCGAGCATCTGCACGAGAGCAATCGCTGCCGCACGCTGTTCGCGACGCATTATCACGAGCTGACCGCGCTCTCCGCAAAACTGCCGCGGATGTTCAACGCCACCGTGCGCGTGAAGGAGTGGCAGGGCAATGTCGTGTTCCTGCACGAGGTGCTGCCGGGCTCGGCCGACCGCTCCTACGGCATTCAGGTGGCGAAGCTCGCCGGCCTGCCGCCGGCCGTGATCACACGCGCCAAATCGGTGCTGGCGAAACTGGAAGCGCAGGACCGCGGCCAGACCGCCCGCGCCCTTGCCGACGACCTGCCGCTGTTCGCCGTGCCCTCGCGCGCCGCCGCGGAAGCCGCGCCGCCGAGCGAAGCGGAGCTTTTGATGGAAGCCGTAAGGGCGCTGCACCCGGATGAGATGTCGCCGCGCGAGGCGCTCGATGCGCTCTATGCGCTGAAGGCCAAGCTGCCGAAGTAGTGCCAACGAACCTTCCAACGACCAGAGAGTGATGCCAAGCTGAGGCATGCCATCGCCTGCACTGCCTGCGCCCTCGCCGTCGGCTTGGCCATGTTCGCCGGCGGACTGGCCGTCAGCGGCCCGCCCTGGCAAACGGCTCGACCAGCTTCAAGGTGGCGGCGAGACGGATGCTGCGCTTGCCGGCGAGCGCGGTCGCTTCCATTTCGGCGCCCTTGTCATCGCAGTGGCCGGAGAAGCCGATGCCTACCTCATAGCCACCGAACAAGGGATGCTCGCTCTTCGCCGGCGTGTGTTCCTGATTGACGAATTCGCCTTTCCAGCGACCGTTTGCCGAAGAATAGGCGCCGAGATAATAGAAGAAGGCATCGCCGCCGAGGATGCGGCCGTCGCGCAGCAACATCACGCCGGTATGGCCACCGCCGATTCCATCCAGCATCCGGATGTCGATCGAATAGAGTCCGCTGACGATGCCACCCTCGCCGACCGCACCGGGCGGGGGAACGTCATCGTCGCCGAGCGGCGTCATCACGGCGCGAAACACCGAGGCGTCCTCGACCACTTCTCCCTCGAAGCGGTAGAGCTTGCCCCGCTGTCGACCGCGAATGCTGATTGTGACGGTGTCGGAACTGACCAGCCTTCTGTGCAGCAGCGACCGGCTGTGACGCTTCGTCCGGAGCCTGGCGACGATTTCGCCGTCCACAATCTCGTAGGTGCCGAAGTGGGCGAAGGCGGTGTTGCCGCCAAGCATTTTTCCGGCATGGGCATACAGCACGCTGCGGCCGGAGCCGTCGTTGATCTCATATTCGACCTTGTACAATCCCTCCACCACACGCCCCGAACTTGCTCTGTTGCCAGCTTAGCGGGTCTGCCGGCCCCGGTAACTATCTATCCTGACGCAGGGCCGAGGTCTCAAGCGTAGCGTACCGCGCCTTACGAAGCGCGGCGAGGCTAATGCACCGCCCGCTTCCGTCGTCCCATCCACCACAGCGTCAGGTTCCAGCCGATGCAGGTGGCGAGTGCGCAACTCAAGCCGATCGCCGAGCCGAACTGCGTGACGGCGACGTGCAGCACCGCGATCGCCATCCCGAAGCCGAGCAGGCCCCAGGCGGAATTGGCGAGCACGGCCGCCGTCGGAGGACCGCCGATGCGCGGATGCAGGATCACCATGATGCTCGTGAACACGATCGGGTAGAGCGCGATGACGCCGGAGACGCGTGGGCCGACCCAGCCCGAGGTCGAGACCACGATCGCGACCAGCGTTGCCACCAGCGAGGCACGGAATGGGATGTCGTACCAGCGGCGCGTCACCAGCGGCATCTTCACATGGCGGTATTTCGCCAGCAGCGGAATGCAGATGCCGAAGGCAACCAGGTTGACGGCGAGGCCGGCCGTCAAGGTCCAGCCGAACAGGCGGATGATGGACGCCAGCACGATCCACACCGCGACCGCGCTTCCGGCACTCACCAGCAGATTGTTTCGCTGCGCCAGCACGACATAGGTGAGACCAAGGACGATCGTCGCGGCGTTGACCGGAAGGCTCGACAGCGCGCCTTGCGCGATGAAGGCGGCGTCATGGTCGAGCGCGAGAAAGACATAGGAAGGCCCGGCCGAGATCGGCAACGTCGCCACCAGCGCGCCGATCACCGGGCCGGCGCGTTCGGTGATGATCGACGCCGACACGACGAACGCCGCCGCGACCGCCATGCGCAGGAGAAGAACGAGAATGAAGTGAAGCTCGGGGGCCATTTTTTGTTGTTGCCCCTCCCTCGATGGGGAGGGTTAAGAAAGTCACATCCGCTGCATCGACACCGAGACCTTCGGGCCGCTCTTGATGGTCTGGTAGACCACGCAATAACGCTCGGTGAGCTTCAGCAGCAGATCGAGCTTGTCCTGCGGCGCATCGGTGTCGACCTCGAAGCGCAGGCGTATCTCGGCGAAGCCGACCGGGGTCTCCTTATCGACGCCGAGCGTGCCGCGGAAATCGAGATCGCCCTCGGCATAGACGTTGCCGGTCTTCAGCGGCACCTCGATCGCGGTCGCCACCGACTTCAGCGTGACGCCGGCACAGGCGACCAGCGCTTCCAGCAGCATGTCGCCGGAGCAGAGCTCGAGGCCGGAGCCGCCGGTGGCGGGATGCAGCCCGGCCATCGCGATGGCGCGGCCGGTCTCGACCTTGCAGGCGATGCCTTCGCTGTCGGTCGAGCCCTTGGCCTTCAACGTGATCAGCGCGGTCTTGGGATCGGTCTTGTAGCGTTCCTTGATCGGGGCCTGCATCTGGCGCAGTTGGGCGGCATCCATTGTTGTTCTCTCCCGGAAAAATCTTCTCTCGATGTACCGGCTCAGAGAGAAATTGTCACCACCACATGGCCTGGCCGGGACCCTGGGTTGCGTCTCGGTCGGGCACGTTGCGGTCGAGCGAGCGGTCGAGTGACGTCAGCACGCTTCGCTTGAAATTCTCGAACAGCGGCGAATTGCGGTCGCGCGGCCGGCCCAGATTGATCTCGATCTGGTCAAACAGCCGGCCCGGCCGCGGCCGCATCACCAGCACCCGATCGGCCAGCACCACGGCCTCGTCGACGTCGTGTGTGACGAGGATCAAGGTCGGACGCGTGTCGGCCCAGAGGTCGAGCAGGTGATCCTGGAGATCCCTGCGGGTGAAGGCGTCGAGCGCGGAGAACGGCTCGTCGAGCAGCAGCACCTCGGGCTGCGGCACCAGCGCGCGCGCGATCGCGACGCGCTGCGCCTGTCCGCCGGAGAGCTCGCGCGGCCAGGCCTGTGCCTTATCAGCGAGCCCGACGCGTTCGAGCGCGCGCGCCACCTTCTCGCGCCGCTCGGCTGCGGGCAAATCGGCAAGGCCGAAACCGATATTGTCGGCGACGCTGAGCCAGGGCAACAGCCGCGGCTCCTGGAAGATGATGCCGATCTTGGCATGCGGCGCGGCGATCGCCTCATCGTCGAGCGTCACCGTGCCGGAACTGGCGCGATCGAGGCCTGCAACGGCACGCAGCAATGTTGATTTGCCGCAACCGGAGCCACCGATGATGGCAATGATCTCGCCTTGGCGGATCTCGGCGGAGAAGCGCGCCAGCGCCTGCACACCGTTGGGATAGGTCTTGCTGACCCGGTCGAGCGCCAGCATCGCGTTAGGCTCCCTTTGCGCGCCCAAAGGCGTCCTGCCAGCGCAGGAATGGTGCAGCCGCGACCTCGATCAGCCAGTCCGTGAGCTTGCCGAGGATGGCGAAGATCACGATGGCGGCGAGGATCTGCGCGGGCTTGCCGAGCTGCTGGCCGTCGAGCAGGAGATAGCCGAGGCCCTCGGAGGCCCCGATCAGCTCCGCCGCGACCACGAACATCCAGCCGAGACCAAGTCCGACGCGCAGGGACACGACATAGGCCGGCAGCACCGCGGGCAACAGGATGCGGCGGATCATCGCCGGGCCGGAGAGACGGAAGGTGCGGCCGACCTCGACGATCTTGCGATCGACCGAGAGGATCGCACCCATCACGCCGAGATAGACCGGAAAGAACACGCCGACCGCGATCAGCGCAATCTTTGACGTCTCAAAAATACCGAGCCAGAGGATGAACAGCGGCACCCAGGCCAGCGAAGGGATCGCGCGCAATGCCTGCACGGTCGGATCGAGCAGCCGCCGCGCCAGCGACCAATAGCCGGAGACGGCGCCGAGCAGTGTGCCCGCGACGACACCGAACGCGAAGCCGAGCCCGACGCGCCACAGCGTCGCTGCGATGTGGCGTACCAGCTCGCCGGAGCGGGCGAGCTCGGTGATGGTGGCAAAGACGCGCGAGGGCGGCGGCACCAGCCGGCCGTTGGACCAGCCGGACCAGACCACCAGCTCCCAGCCAAGCGCCAGCGCGAGCGACAGCAGCACCCCCAGCAACGGCCGCGCGTAGCGCGACAGCCGCGAGGGCGCGGCGGTGCTTTCGGCTGGTTCCGAGGTATGTTGCAGGACTGGCGCGTCGGAAATCATGGCCGGTAGGAAGCGCGTCTGGCGAGGGAATGCAACACTACTATTGCCGCGCCTTCTCCTGTCGTCCCGGCGAAGGCCGGGACCCATACTCCCAGAGAGTAGTTTGGCGAGCAGACGATCACTCCGAGTCCCCGTAACCACGTCTCCCGGTGGTTATGGGTCCCGGCCTTCGCCGGGACGGCATAGAGTGTGCCGCGCGCTTGCCGACCTCAATTCGTCGGCAGCGGGACCTGGTCGTCGATCAGGGCATCGAGCGTTGCCTTGACGTCGACCTTGGCGTCGACGACGCCGGCCTGCTGCAGCGCGAGGCCGGCAGCGAGGATCGACTCGCGCTGGGGCGCGCCGATGCGGCTATGGGTGAGCTCGGTGCGCTCCTTGAGCTGCTTGTCGACGACCGCCTCGGGCAGTTTTGTGACCGCGATGAAGGTCTTCTTCAGCTCGTCGTAATTCGCCAGCGAATATTTGCGCGTTTCCTCATACACCGCGAGCACGCGGCGGGCGGCGTCCGGATAGTCCTTCAAGAACTGCTCGCGCACATTGAGGATGCCCCAGGTGTTGGCGTCCGCTTTGCGGTAGAACAGCTTTGCGCCCTCCTCGACCTCGGCCTGCGCCATCATGGGATCGAGACCGGCCCAGGCATCGACATCGCCGCGGATCAGCGCAGTCTTGCCGTCGGCATGCTGCAGCAGCACCGGGGTGATGTCCTTTTCGGTGAGGCCGGCGCCGAGCAACGCGCGCACCAGGAAGATGTGTGGATCGGTACCACGCGTCACCGCGACGCGCTTGCCCTTGAGATCGGCAACGCCAGCGATCTTGGAATCTTTTGATGTCACCAGCGCGGTCCATTCGGGTCGCGAATAGACGTAGATCGACTTGATCGGGTTGCCGTTGATCTTGGCCACCAGCGCCGCCGAGCCCGCGGTCGAGCCGAAATCGATCGAACCGGCATTGAGGAATTCGAGCGCCTTGTTAGAGCCGGCCGACTGCACCCAGGTGACGGTGATGCCATCCTTGGCGAACTCCTTTTCCAGAAGGCCCTTCTGCTTCAACACCATCGACACCGGATTATAGGTCGCCCAGTCGATGCGGATCTCCTTGAGCGGATCCGCCGCCTTTGCCGCGGGGGTCATCGCGAGTGCCATTGCACCCGCAAGCAGAATGCGTCGTGAAATCCTGATCATGCCCAGCCTCCTTAAAACTTCATTGTTTTTCAATGAGTTATATCTGGAGGTCAACGAGAAAATCCGCCCCCGAAGACGGGTGGCCTGAGAACAGATTTGCCCAAAGCCACAGCTTTCCAGCATGGAACGACTATTGCCAGAGAATGGCGGGTGACAGCGCCTGTCGCCTCTTATATCCGGTGAGACATGGACAGCGTCGCGACCGAGCAAAAGCCAGAGACGGATGACCGCTTCGACACCGTGCGGATCACCGCCGCGGTCGATGCGCTCGCTGAAAAGCACGAGGGCCGCGAGGATGCGTTCCGCACGGCCGTGGCGCAACTGCTCAAGGCCGAGCTGATCGCGGCGCGCGCCGCGGCACAGGCGATCCTCTTGAAGGACCGTCACGGCCGCCGCTGCGCCGAGCGGCTGTGCCACGTTCAGGACGAGATCATCCGTATCTTGTATTCGGCCGCGACGAGGCATCTCTACCGCTCGCCGATCCCGAGCGGCGCCGAGCGCATGGCGGTGGTGGCGACCGGCGGCTATGGCCGCGGCCTGATGGCCCCGGAGTCAGACATCGATCTCTTGTTCATCCTGCCCTACAAGCAGACCGCCTGGGGCGAGCAGGTCGCCGAAGCCATCCTCTATTGCCTCTGGGACATGGGGCTTAAGGTCGGCCACGCCACGCGCTCGGTCGATGAATCGATCCGGCAGGCGCGCGGCGATATGACCATCCGCACCGCGATCCTGGAGACGCGCTTCCTGACCGGCGACAAGCCGCTCTATGACGAGCTGGTCGAGCGCTTCGACAAGGAGGTGGTGCAGGGCACCGCGTCCGAGTTCGTCACCGCAAAACTCGCCGAGCGCGAGGAGCGGCACCGCCGCGGCGGTCAGTCGCGCTATCTGGTCGAGCCCAACGTCAAGGACGGCAAGGGCGCCCTGCGCGACCTGCACACGCTGTTCTGGATCGCCAAATACGTCTATCGCGTCCGCGACACCGACGAGCTGGTCGAGCGCGGCGTGTTCGACGCGCAGGAATATCGCAGCTTCCGCCGCTGCGCCGATTTCCTCTGGTCGGTGCGCTGCAATCTGCATTTCTACTGCAATCGCGCCGAGGAACGCCTCTCCTTCGACCTGCAGCGCGAGATCGCGGTCCGGCTCGGCTACACCTCGCATCCGGGCATGCAGGACGTCGAACGCTTCATGAAGCACTACTTCCTGGTCGCGAAGGAAGTCGGCAACCTAACCGCCATCCTTTGCGCCAAGCTCGAGGACCAGCAGGCCAAGCCCGCGCCGGTGCTGAGTCGGATGATGGCGCGGCTGCGGCCGAGCACCGTGAAGCGGCGCGTCCCCGACAGTGACGACTTCATCGTCGACAACAATCGCATCAATGTCGCCGCGCCCGACGTCTTCAAGCACGATCCGGTCAACCTCATCCGCATCTTCCGCCTCGCGCAGAAGAACAACCTCGCCTTCCATCCGGACGCGATGCGCGGCGTCACACGGTCGCTCAACCTGATCAACGCGCAGCTGCGCGAGAATCCCGAGGCCAACCGGCTGTTGATGGAGATCCTGACCTCCAACGACGCCGAGACCGTGCTGCGGCGGATGAACGAGACCGGCGTGCTCGGCCATTTCATCCGCGCCTTCGGCAAGATCGTCTCGATGATGCAGTTCAACATGTATCATCACTACACCGTCGACGAGCACCTGATCCGCTGCATCGGCTTCCTCCAGGACATCGAGCGCGGCGGCATCGAGGAGTTCGCGCTCGCCAGCGACCTCATGCGCAAGACGCGGCCCGAGCACCGCGCGGTGATCTACATCGCAACGCTCCTGCACGACGTCGCCAAGGGGCGGCCGGAGGATCACTCCATCGCCGGCGCCAAGGTGGCCCGGCGCCTGTGCCCGCGGCTCGGCTTCAGCCCTGCCGATACCGAGCTCGTGGCCTGGCTGATCGAGGAGCATCTGACGATGTCCACCGTCGCGCAGTCGCGCGACCTGTCGGACCGCAAGACCATCGAGAACTTTGCCGCCGTGGTCCAGTCGGTCGAGCAGATGAAGCTCCTGACCATCCTGACCACCGCCGATATCCGCGGCGTCGGCCCCGGCGTGTGGAACGGCTGGAAGGCGCAGCTGCTGCGCTCGCTGTATTACGAGACCGAGCCGGTGCTCACCGGCGGCTTCTCGGAAGTCGACCGGGGCAAGCGGCTCGCAGCCGCGTACGGCGAATTCCGCATGGCCTTCGCCGAATGGCCGGAGGACGAGCTCGATGCCTATATCGGCCGGCACTATCCGGCCTACTGGCTCAAGGTCGAGCTGCCGCGAAAAATCCGCCACGCCCGCTTCGTCCGCTCCAGCGAGCAGGCCGGCCACAAGCTCGCGATCAATGTCGGCTTCGACGAGGTGCGCGGCGTCACCGAGCTGACGATCTTCGCCGCCGACCATCCCTGGTTGCTGTCGATCATCGCGGGCGCCTGTGCCTCGGCCGGCGCCAACATCGTCGACGCCCAGATCTACACCACGACCGACGGCCGCGCGCTCGACACGATCTCGATATCCCGGGAATACGACCGCGACGAGGACGAGGGAAGGCGCGCCACGCGCATCGGCGAGATGATCGAGGACGTGCTGGAGGGCAAGCTCCGCCTGCCCGAAGTGGTGGCGCGGCGCACCGTGCGCAGCAAGGCGAAGCCCTTCGTGATCGAGCCGGAAGTGACCATCAACAACCAATGGTCCGACCGCTACACCGTTATCGAGGTCTCCGGGCTCGATCGCCCCGGCCTGCTCTACGAGCTGACCACGGCGATCTCGAAACTCAATCTCAACATCGCCTCGGCCCATGTCGCGACCTTCGGCGAGCGCGCCCGCGACGTTTTCTACGTCACGGATCTCCTGGGCGCACAGATCAACGCGCCGACCCGCCAGGCCGCGATCAAGAGCGCGCTGACCCATGTGATGGTCGGCGACAAGGCGGTTCAGCCGGCGGCGTGAACCTCCCGCCGCCGTCATACATCCGCTACTGCGGCAGCTCAGTCCATTGCGGTAATCCGGCTGCCTGGCCGTCCCAATAGGCCATCACCTTCGCATCATCGAGATGACGGTCTCGGATGCAGGTGAAGACAGTCCGATCGATCGGCAGAGGTGCGGCCACAGCCGGATCATGTGGCGGCAGATTCATCATGGAGCGTTGATCGACGACGGCAAAGCCAAAGCTTCGTACCGTATCGGTGAAGCCCTTGATGTTGAAGAAGGTGCAGGAGGTCGGCTCATACGGACTATCTGCGCCGGTCGGACAGAGCAGCAACGGAAGCGTGTTGGCATCGGCGAAGGTCGCCGTCTCGACCAGCAAGAGGCCGCCATCGGCGAGCAGATCGCGTACCAGTCGCAATCCCCAGAACGGGTAGCGCAAATGATAGAGCACGCCGGGAAGAAGGATGATATCGAAAAGGCCGAAGCTTTCGGTCTTCAATCCATAGAGATTATGCCTCTCGAAACGAGCCTTCGAATTCAGGGCGCGACGGAGGAAGGCGATATTTTCGGCGGGCAGATCGCTGTCGATGCCGATCACCTCGGCTGCCCCCAGGCGCTCGGCTTCGAAAGCCAGAGCACCATCGCGACAACCGATATCGAGCACGCGCTTGCCGTTGAAGTTCAGGCGCCTCATCGCGCCGATGATCATCTCGACGATTGGCACGATGACCGGCCAACCGGCGGTGCGCCGCCCCGCGGCAAATTCGATGCTGTGATAGAAGGTCAGATGGGGTGGAGGCTCCGGCGGATCGCTCGTCATTGGCGGTTACCTGCTTATTTGGCTGCTGTCCGAAGGCCGCGCCTGCATATTGCGGAAAATCCGGGCTTGCAAGTCGACCGGCGCGGTGAGGCCTGCCGGCGCGCCTCGCAGTCTGCGCAGCGTGACCACGCATCTTGCGCGGCTTCTGGGCGGCAAGGACCGAATACGCTATGGGACTCGTCAAGCTCAGGAATTGGACGGACCCCATGATCATCAAGGATATCGCCTGCTTGCGGCGGGCAAAACGTTGGGCGCAGCATATCGGCTGGGACGAGCGCGCCGCACGCATCGTTAGCTGGCGCAGAGGCCTCAGCGAGGAGGCATCATCATGATCCGGCTGGATTTCGACGCCGCAGAGATCAGCGTTGCCGATCCCGAAGGCGAACGGCGTTATGCACTGTCATCACCCGAGGGATTCGCGGTTCTGTCCGAAGCCTGGCTGCGCTCGGGTTGGGCCAATCGCTACAGCTACACTTTCACCTGGTTCGGGCGGCCGGTCATTCAATTGCCGGAGGATCTGATCCGGCTTCAGGAGCTTGTCTATCAACTCAAACCCGATGTCGTCATCGAAACCGGCGTCGCGCATGGTGGCAGCGCTGTTTTCCTGGCCGGACTGTGCCGGCTGATTGGAAAGGGCCGGGTCATTGCCGTCGACGTCGAAATACGGCCGCACAATCGCGCGGCACTGGAGGCTCATGAGTTCGCCTATCTGATCACGCTGATCGAGGGCGATTCAGCATCCAACACCACGGTAGACCGGGTGAAAGCCGAGATCGGCATCGATGAAAGCGTGATGGTGCTTCTGGATTCGAACCACAGCAAGACGCACGTTCTTGCTGAGCTCGCGGCCTACTCGTCGCTGGTCCGGCCTGGCGGCTTCATCATCATAGCGGACGGCGTGATGGCGAGGCTGACGGGCTTGCCGGGAGCTCGGCCTGACTGGACCTGGAATAATCCGAATTCAGCCATCGACGCCTTCCTGGCGCAGAATCCGGATTTCGAGCGGACGGCACCACCCTGTCCGTTCAATGAACGTGGCGTACCCACGGGTGGTAGCTATTGGTCCGGCGGTTATCTGCGCCGAGTCCGATGACCAGGCGCGGCGTCTAAACCTGCACCCCCTCGTGCCGCAGCAGCCAGCGCTTGCGCTCCAGCCCGCCGCCATATTTCACCAGCGAACCATCCGCGCCGATCAGGCGATGGCACGGCAGCACCACACTGATCGGGTTGGAGCCGTTGGCATGGCCGACGGCACGAATCGCTCTGGGCATGTCGATCTTCGCGGCGAGCGCGCCGTAGCTCATCGTGGTGCCGGCGGGGATTTGCGCAAGCGCGGTCCAGACCTTCTGCTGAAACGGCGTGCCGGCGATGCGCCATGCAATGCTCGAGAGCTGGCCGAGATCGCCTTCGAAATACCGCGACAGCGCTGTCCGCATCTGTGTCGGCGCAGGCTGAGCGCTCAGATCCACCGCGCCGTAGTGCAGGCGCAACAACTCGCGCATGCGGTGCTCGTAGTCTTCCCAATCGAGTGCGCGCAACAGGCCCCCGGCGTCGGTGACGAGCAACGCGATCCCGATCGGCGTCGCCAGGCGGTCGAGACCGAAGCGTTCAGACGTCTTGGTTGATCGAGCGGGCATTGCGGCACCATTGCATCGAAACACGCCCATCGCACTTGCCACGCCAGCCGTGCTAACGTCCACCCGAAAGCTGACGCTTTGGGGGAGCTCAACTTGATCTTGATCGCCAATCTTCTGGTGGCGCTGGTCGCCGCACTGCACGTCTTCTTCCTGATCCTGGAGATGTTTCTCTGGGACAAGCCGCTGGGCTTGAAGGTGTTTCGCAACACGCCCGATAAGGCCGAGATCACGAAGGTGCTGGCCGCCAATCAGGGCCTCTACAACGGCTTCCTCGCCGCCGGCCTGTTCTGGGGTCTCGTCCACGGCAATCCCGCCTTCGCATTCCAGATCAAGGCATTCTTCCTGCTTTGCGTGATCGTGGCCGGTGCTTATGGCGCCGCGACCGTCAGCTCACGCATCCTGATGGTGCAGGCGCTGCCGGCTGCGGTCGCGCTGGTGGCCTTGTTCCTGGCCTAGCTCTTGACCTGAGACGCTACGGCGCAGCGCCGCGATCCTTGCGCGGCGCTGCGCCTTCCTCCACAATCCTCGGCAGCGATGGCGACCGTTGCAATCAACGGGAAAAGACCGTCGACCGAAAATTCCGTCAGGAGGAACAACCAACATGAACAATCGCAGAGCCTTCCTAGCTGCCACGACGGCGCTCGCCTTCGCGTTCTCCGTCGGCCAAGCCCCCTTCAACCAAGCGCTCGCCCAGAAGAAATACGACACTGGTGCGAGCGACACCGAGATCAAGATCGGCCAAACCGTGCCGTTCTCCGGCCCCTATTCCGTCTATGCCAATATCGGCAAGACCCAGGCTGCCTACTTCAAGATGATCAATGATCAGGGCGGCATCAACGGCCGCAAGATCAATCTGATCCAGTATGACGACGCCTATTCGCCGCCGAAGACGGTCGAGCAGGTTCGCAAGCTCGTCGAAGGTGACGAGGTGCTGTTCACCTTCCAGCTCATCGGCACCGCGGCGAACGCCGCTGTGCAGAAATATCTCAACGGCAAGAAGGTACCGCAGCTGCTGGCCTCGACCGGCGCGGCGCGCTTCAACGATCCCCAAAACTATCCCTGGACCATCGCCTACAATCCCAACTACGTGTCCGAGGGACGGATCTACGCCAAATACATTCTCAAGGAGCATCCCAACGCCAAGATCGGCGTGCTCTACCAGAACGACGATATGGGCCGCGACTATCTCGCGGGCCTCAAGAGCGGCCTCGGCGACAAGGCCGCCAAGATGATCGTCGGTGAAGTCTCCTACGAGGTCACCGATCCGACAGTGGACTCGCAGGTGGTCAAGCTGAAGTCACTGGGCGCCGATCTTTTCTATGATGCCTCGACACCGAAATTCGCGGCGCAAGCCATCAAGAAGGTGGCCGAACTCGGCTGGAACCCCGTGCATATCCTCGACATCAATGCGAGCCCGATCTCGGCGACGCTCAAGCCGGCCGGCCTCGAGATCTCCAAGGGCATCATCTCGACACAGTACGGCAAAGAGCCCAGCGATCCGCAGTGGAAGGACGATCCGGGCGTGAAAGCGTTCTTTGCCTTCATGGACAAGTATTTCCCCGAAGGCGACAAGCTCAACACGATCAACACCTATGCCTATTCGGTCGCCGAGCTGCTGACGCAAGTGCTGAAGCAATGCGGCGACGACCTGTCGCGTGAGAACGTGATGAAGCAGGTCGCCAACATCAAGGACTTCACCCCTAGCTTCGCGCTGCCCGGCATCAAGATCAACACCGGGCCGAACGACTACCGCGTCAACAAGCAGATGCAGATGATGAAGTTCAACGGCGAACGCTGGGAGCTGTTCGGACCGGTCATCGAGGATTCCGGCCCGTCGGGCTAGGCCAACGGCCAATCTCGTAGGGTGGGTTAGCGCTGCGGCTGCGCGGGCTAACCCACCCTACGAACTGCGGGCGTCTCCCCGCCTTGCGTTGCAGCAACGCCTCCTCCACACTTGCCCTCAGCGATGGCGGCGGGCGTACAGTGCGCCCGGCAGACCATCGGCAATAACAAGCTGAGGGAATTGCGAATGAGGAATGGAATATTGCATCTGGCCACGGCCACGGCGCTGACCCTGGCGCTGTCGGTCTCCGCGGCCAATGCCCAGAAAAAATACGATCCGGGCGCCAGCGATACCGAGATCAAGGTCGGGCAGACCGTGCCGTTCTCGGGACCGGCGTCGGCCTATGCCACAATCGGCAAGACGCAGGCCGCCTATTTCAAGATGATCAACGACCAGGGCGGCGTCAACGGCCGCAAGATCAACCTGATCCAGTATGACGACGCCTATTCGCCGCCGAAGGCGGTGGAGCAGGTTCGCAAGCTGGTCGAAAGCGACGAAGTGCTCCTGACGTTCCAGATCGTCGGCACGCCGTCCAACGCCGCCGTGCAAAAATATCTCAATTCCAAGAAGGTGCCGCAGCTGTTCGCGGCAACCGGCGCCTCGAAGTTCACGGACCCCAAGAACTTCCCATGGACGATGGGATACAACCCGAACTACTTCGTCGAGGGCCGCATCTACGGCCAGTACATCTTGAAGCAGCATCCGAACGCCAAGGTCGGCGTGCTCTATCAGAACGACGATCTCGGCAAGGACTATCTGAACGGTATCAAGGCCGGCCTCGGCGACAAGGCCGCCAAGATGATCGTGACCGAGGCTTCCTACGAGGTTTCCGATCCGACCGTCGATTCGCAGATCCTCAAGATCAAGGATGCCGGCGCCGACCTGTTCTTCAGCGCGACCACGCCGAAGCAGGCCGCGCAGGCGATCAAGAAGATTGCCGAGCTCGGCTGGCATCCGGTGCAGATCGTCGACATCAACGCCACGTCGGTCGGCGCAGTGATGAAGCCGGCGGGCCTGGAAGCCTCCAAGGGCGTGATCAGCGTCAACTACGGCAAGGACCCGCTCGATCCAGCCTGGAAGGATGATCCCGGCATGAAGAAATATTTCGACTTCATGGCGAAGTATTATCCCGACGGCGACAAGGATTCGAGCTTCAACACGTATGGCTATGGCACCGCCCAGCTGCTCGTGCATGTGCTCCAGCAGTGCGGCGACAACCTGACGCGCGAGAACGTCATGAAGCAGGCGGCGTCGCTGAAGGACGTTACCGGCGACATCGCGCTACCGGGTATCAAGGCCAACACCTCGGCGACCGACTATCGCGTCAACAAGCAGCTTCAGATGATGAAGTTCAACGGCGAGCGCTGGGAGCTGTTCGGCCCGATCCTGGAGGATGCGGGGCCGGCGGGTTAGTTCTCGACGACAACTGCCTCAACGACGTCATGCCCGGGCTTGTCCCGGGCATCCACGTTCTTGGGGCCGCAAAGGAAGGCGTGGATGGCCGGGTCAAGCCCGGCCATGACGACACCTAGGTCGGTATCTCCCCAAAGTTCTTCCCGATCGGCAGCACCGCATGCCGGATCAGGCGCGAATCCTCCACGGCGGCCTGGCGATGCTTCACTGCTTCGCGATAGACGGGATCGCGAAGCATCTCGACGAAGGCTCCGACGCTCGGATACTCGGCGATGAAGCAATGGTCCCAGCGCTCCTCCTGCGGGCCGATCAGCATCAGCTCGAATTTGCCCTGCCAGACGATGCGGCCGCCGAGGCGTTCGAACACCGGGCCGCTCTCGCGGCCATAGGCCGCATAGGCTTCCGCGCCGCTCGCCTTGCGACCATCCGGATAAGCCGCCTCTTTGCGCAGGCGCACGAGGTTGAGCATGTGGATCGGGCCGGGGCGGTTGTTCTCCCGGAATTGCGCGAAGATCTCCTTGGTCGGATCGATGTGGCCCATGCGAGTTCCCTCTTTCCTGATGCGGACGATCCTAGCTCCGGCGCCCGCGAACCGGAACTGCGGCCGGCGAATGCCGCACCTCCTAATCGCGCGTTAACGTCCGGGTAACCGGGCCTTAAACAGCGACAGCTAGCGTGCGTGGGGACGGGCTGATCGGGCGTTTGCGTATGGCGTGGGGAAAGAAAAAGGGTGGGCGGAAGGAGCCGCTGTTCGGCTTGCCCGCGGCGCTCGCCGACCTGCGCCTCACCGCAGCGGACCGCATCCCCGGCGGCGACGATAAGCCCAAGAAGTCGGCAAAATCATCCGGCAAACGCAAGGGCGACGCTGCCGGCGACGAGCCGCCGCGCGAGCGGAAAGCGCAAGCCGGCCGCAGCGACACCAAGCGGCGCTCAAAGTCGCGCGGCGGGTTCAGCCTCGGCCGCCTGGTCTATTGGGGCGCGGTGCTGGGCCTGTGGGGCGTGATCGCCGTGATCGGCATCGTGATCTATGTCGGCGCCCATCTGCCGCCGATCCAGTCGCTGGAGATTCCCAAGCGGCCGCCGACGATCCAGATCGTCGGCATCGACGGCAGCATGCTGGCGCAGCGCGGCGAGATGGCCGGCGCCAATGTGGCGCTGAAGGACCTTCCGCCTTACCTGCCGAAGGCGTTCATCGCCATCGAGGATCGCCGGTTCTATTCGCATTTCGGCATCGATCCGGTCGGCATCCTGCGCGCCCTCGTCACCAACGTGCTCCATCGCGGCGTCTCGCAGGGCGGCTCGACGCTGACGCAGCAGCTCGCCAAGAACCTGTTCCTGACCCAGGAGCGCACCATGCAGCGCAAGCTGCAGGAGGCGGAGCTCGCGATCTGGCTGGAGCGCAAGCATTCCAAGGACGAGATCCTGGAGCTGTACCTGAACCGCGTCTATTTCGGCTCCGGCGCCTATGGCGTCGAGGCCGCCGCGCAGCGCTATTTCGGCAAGTCGGCCAAGAACGTGACGATCGCCGAAGCCGCGATGCTCGCCGGTCTCGTCAAGTCGCCGTCGCGCCTTGCGCCGAACCGCAATCCGGAAGGCGCGGAGGCGCGCGCGCAGATCGTGCTCGCGGCGATGGCGGATGCAAAATTCATCGCGGAAGCGCAGGCAAAGGCCTCGATCGGCCATGCCTCCTACAATGTGAAGCCGGTCGGCGCCGGCACCGTCAACTACGTCGCCGACTGGATCGGCGAGGTTCTGGACGACCTGGTCGGCCAGATCGACGAAAGCATCAAGGTCGAGACCACAATCGATCCCAAGCTCCAGAGCGTGGCGGAAGCCGCCATCATCGACGAGCTCGCGGCCAAGAGCGTCAAGTTCAACGTCAGCCAGGGCGCACTGGTGGCGATGACGCCCGACGGCGCCGTGCGCGCCATGGTCGGCGGGCGGAACTATTCCGAGAGCCAATACAACCGCGCCGTCACCGCCAAGCGCCAGCCGGGCTCCTCGTTCAAGCCGTTCGTCTATCTGACCGCGCTCGAGCAGGGGCTGACGCCCGACACCGTCCGCCAGGACGCACCGATCGAGGTCAAGGGCTGGAAACCCGAGAACTACACGCACGAATATTTCGGAGCGGTGACGCTGACGCAGGCGCTGGCGATGTCGCTCAACACGGTCGCAATCCGCCTCGGCCTCGAGGTCGGGCCGAAGAACGTGGTCCGCACCGCGCACCGGCTCGGCATCTCCTCGAAACTCGAGCCCAACGCCTCGATCGCACTCGGCACGTCCGAAGTCTCGGTGGTCGAGCTGGTCGGCGCCTATGCGCCTTTTTCCAATGGCGGCCTCGCCGTGACGCCGCATGTGGTCACGCGCATCAGGACGCTCAGTGGCAAGCTGCTCTACATGCGGCAACCGGACGAGCGCAACCAGGTGATCGACCCCCGCTACGTCGGCATGATGAACACGATGATGCGGGAGACGCTGATATCAGGCACCGCCAAGAAGGCGGAGATCCCCGGCTGGCCCGCGGCCGGCAAGACCGGCACCAGCCAGGATTACCGGGACGCCTGGTTCATCGGCTACACCGCCAACCTCGTCACCGGCGTCTGGCTCGGCAATGACGACAACTCGCCGACCAAGAAGGCGACCGGCGGCGGCCTGCCGGTGGAAGTCTGGACGCGCTTCATGCGCACGGCGCACGAGGGCGTGCCGGTGGCGAACTTACCGAACTCGCAAGCCACCTGGGGCCTGTCGAACCTCGCGCAGGCGGCTTCGCAGATCTCACCGCCGACACCGGCGGGACCGGCACCGGCGAACGCCGGCGGTTATCGCCCGCCGCCTCCCACGCGCACCAATGTGCGGCCGGAAGCGGCGGCAGGGCTCGATGGCTGGCTGATGGACCGGCTTTTTGGCGGAAACCGGTAGTTTCCGGCTGGGGACATCTGGCTTCGCAACAAAAAGTGCGAAAACAACCCCATGCACAGTAGCCGGCAACAGCAAGATCAACGGCTTGCGGACACAGCACCGCGGGGTTGAAGCGCGCGCTGCCAGTCTGCCGTCATTCCCCGCGAAGGCGAGCGACGCCAACCTGCATATCGCGCCGTTGCTTCGGCAAGTTCTGCCTATCGCGGCAAGATCGACCAGGGAAGGCGACGCCCGGAAAGCAAAAACACCAATCTCTTCAAGCTCCCGCCAGCGGCTCGAGATTTGCTCTCACAGGTTGAGCGATTGCCAGGGAGCGTTCCATGATTTCAAATCTATCCGGCGCGGCGTTGCCCCATCTGCGTCCCGCATCGGCGTCCACTTCACATGTGACATCGGGTCTTCAGCCGGTCGCGACAGAGGCGCCTGACGCGGCGATCAGCAGCCTCCGGATTGACGTCTCGCAGGTGAAGCCGCTGCAAGGGGCGAAGCTCATATCGGTGGCGGATGTTCCGGTCGTGCGCGACCTGATGGCGGCAAACTGGCTGAGGACTCACGACACCAACGCCACGCAATCATTCGTCTCGGACGATACGCCTGAAAACACCTACGCGCAGGTGAAGGTCGGCGGCAAGGTGGTAGCCACGCTGTACAATGGCGGCTCCTCGACGATGACCAACGCAGCGGCCGCTGAGATCGGCAAGCTCGAGGATCCTCCCGGCCTGAGTGGACCGGACCTCGCGCAGTGGCGCGCCGACAACTACGCGAGGCTGCTCGGCGGCACCGTCGAGAAGGCGCCCACCGCGATCACGCAATCGCAATGGACACCGCGTGAAAGCAGCTCCACGACTTACAGCCGCGAACAACTCGACGCGGCCTTCCAGGCCATGCTCGCCGAGGGCCAGAAGGCCATCGCCCAACGGCAATCGTCGTATCTGACGTCACGTGGGCAAGCGGGGACGAGTGCCGATTTCAGTGCGTGAACACGCGCCTCGTTGTCCGCTGTCATTCCCCGCGAAAGCGGGGAATCCAATGTGCCGTGGCCTCTCGGTTAAACGATAACCGCCTCTGGGACAATCGCCCGGTCAAGCCGGCCGACGACAGCATTCGCTGGGCAGACAGCGCGGCCTCGCGGCCTAATCCTCGACACCATACCGGTGCAGATCGTTGCCGTGGGTGTCGAGCCACTTCTTGGCGCGCTCCATCGACGGACAGACCCTGCCGCAGACGCGCCAGAAGCGGGCGGAGTGGTTCATCTCGACGAGATGGGCGACCTCGTGGGCGGCGAGGTAGTCGAGCACGAAGGGCGGCGCGAGGATCAGGCGCCAGGAGAACGACAGCGAGCCGGCCGAGGTGCAGGAGCCCCAGCGGCTGGACTGGTCGCGGATCGAGAGGCGCTTGACCCTGACGCCGAGCTCGCCGGCATAGACCTCTGCCGCGCGCTGGAGATCGCGGCGCGCTTCGCGCTTGAGGAAGTCGCTGACGCGGCGGTCGACATAATCGAGGCCACCGGCGACGCAAACAATGCGTTCACCGGACTCGCGCGTCTCGGTCCACACCGTACCACGCTGGCCGGCGCGATGAACGATGCGATGGGGAACGCCGCGAAGCGGTATCACCGTGCCCGGCTGGAACGGTGCAGCCTTCGGCAAGCGGCCAAGACGCGCCGCGATCCACGCGCCGTGACGCTGCGCAAAGTCCTTGGCCTCGACCAGCGTGCCGCGCGGCGGCATGGTGAGGATGGCTTCGCGATCGCTCGGATGAATTCTGAGCGTGTAGCGGCGCGCCCGGCGATGCCGGCGCAATCGAATCGCAAAAAACTGCGATCCATGGGTGATGACGAGAGTCTTCGGTTCGTGGGGCCGCCGATAGAGGAGCGCGCGAGTGGCCATGTCTGTCAGTCCGGGGGGCAGGAGTTCGCCCGGATTCTGCCATAACCGCCGCCAGGGAAAGCGCTCGGCGCAAAAACAAATCATTTGCCCAATATACAGGGGTCTGGCGTCCGGGAGACCCTACAGACTGGGGTTGGAACCCGTTTTTTTCGCCCCCTCTGGATGCATGAGGCACCCCCAAAGGGTGAGGACGGACTCACTCCTACAAAGCTACCTAAATACCACGAATCTGGAAGGAACTTGCCCCCGCCGGAGCAGCCGAGAGGGGCAGGCTTTTCAACGGGAAAGCCGAAAACGCGCTCAGAGCCGTTCCGACAGAATCGGAACGCCTCTGGATTCCTCTTTTCACGCGTTTTCTTGACGCGAACCTGTCGCCACTTCGCTCGAAAACGCTCTATTCGGCCGCGAGCGCCTGCAACGAGCTCGGATTTGCAGCGGAGACCATGAAGTCGTGAATCCGCGGCACGATTTCCGACTTGAAACGCGAGCCGTTGAACACGCCGTAATGTCCGACGC
Source organism: Bradyrhizobium sp. CCGB12 (assembly GCF_024199845.1). Taxonomy (NCBI): domain Bacteria; kingdom Pseudomonadati; phylum Pseudomonadota; class Alphaproteobacteria; order Hyphomicrobiales; family Nitrobacteraceae; genus Bradyrhizobium; species Bradyrhizobium sp. CCGB12. Next base: position 6,870,489 of record NZ_JANADO010000001.1, read on the forward strand.
CCTTTTGAACGTAATGGACGCGGCGATGATCGGGGATCGAGCTGCACAATGCGTGCGTTGCTTCGGTCTGACCGAGACCGGAGATGTCGTCATTCTCGCCTTCGACGGTCATCAACGCAACGCGTGTGATCTTCGACGGATCGACGCGGGTTCCACGATGAGTCATCTCGCCCTTCGGCAGCGCGTGCTTCACGAACACGGTGTCGACGGTCTGGAGGTAATACTCGGCCGACAGGTCCATCACCGCGAGATATTCGTCATAGAAGTCGCGATGCTTGTCGACGAGATCGCCGTCGCCCTTCACCAGATTGGCAAACAGACGCTTGTGGGCGTCCATATGCCGGTCGAAATTCATGCTGATGAAGCCATTGAGCTGCAGGAAGCCCGGATAGACGTCGCGCATCATGCCCGGATGCGGGAACGGCACCTTGGTGATGACGGTGTTGCGGAACCAGTCGATACCACGCTCCTGCGCGAGCTTGTTCACTGCGGTCGGATTGCGGCGGGTGTCGATCGGGCCGCCCATCAGCGTCATCGACGTCGGCACGAAGGGATCGCGCCGCGCTTCCATGATCGAGACGGCCGCGACGACGGGCACGGAGGGCTGGCACACCGCCATGACATGGGTGTTGCCGCCGAGAACGTGCAGCATCTCGATGATATAGTCGATGTAGTCGTCGAGATCGAAGCGGCCTTCGCTGAGCGGCACCATGCGCGCATCGGCCCAATCGGTGATGTAGACCTCATGCGCCGGCAGGAAGGCTTCGACGGTGCCGCGCAGCAGCGTCGCATAATGGCCGGACATCGGTGCGACGATCAGCACGCGCGGCTGCGGGCTGCGCAGCGGACGGGTGAACTTGCGATCGAAGTAAAGCAGCCGGCAGAACGGCTTTTCCCAGACAGAACGGATCTCGATCGGGACGTGGATGCCGTTAACCTCGGTATCGTTGAGACCCCATTCGGGCTTGCCGTAGCGGCGCGTGGTGCGCTCGAACAACTCGCAGGCCGCCGCGACCGACTTGCCGACCTCGGTGCGCGTCCAGGGATTGAGGGGATTCTGAAACAGAAGCTTGGTTGCGTCGGTGACGGCACGCGCCGGATTGAGAGAGGCATGCGCCATCTCGTACATCCAGTACATCGGCGTCGTCAGGACCGGACTGCCTTCTGCAGCCAGGGGCGGCGCGCCGCCGAACTCACCAATAGGCATCGTTATTTTCCTCTTCGCATCGCAACATACTGCCGAATGCGTAATATTGCGTCAATGCATGCTTCCGTACATCTACGTGCCCGGCGCGGTTAAATCAGCCTGAATCCACGGGAAAGTGAGCTTATTCGCCGCTGGACAGCAGCGAACCGTGAGCCCTGGCGCTACGCAAAAGGGCCAGGAATGCCCCAAAAGATGCAACCAGCAGCACCAGGTTAATGACCAGCGCATCCAGCATCAGGTCGGTCCTGAAGGTGTGCTCGATCAGGAGCGCGCGCATCCCCTCGAACGCATAAGTCGGCGGCAACGCCCAGGCGACGTATTGCAGCCAGGGGGGCAGCACGCTGACGGGATAGTAGACGCAGGCGAGCGGCATGACCGCGAACATCAGGGTCCAGACGATGCTCTCGGCGCCGAGGCCGTTTCGCAGCACGAGGCCCGAGACGAAGATGCCGACGGACCAGCTCGTGAAGATCAGATTGCAGAAGAACGCGATCAGCGGCAGGCCGAGGGCATAGACGTTGAAGTGAAACAGGAATAGTGCGAGCAGGGTCATCGGGATGACCCCGATCGCGAGCCGGATCAGGCTCATGATCATCAGCGACAGCAGAAATTCGATGGGCTTGAGCGGGCTCATCATGAGATTGCCGATGTTGCGCGCCCACATCTCCTCCAGGAACGAGATGGAGAAGCCGAGCTGGCCGCGGAACAGGATGTCCCAGAGGATGACGGCGCCGATCAGCGTGCCGCCGGCGCGCGCGAAAAAATTGGCGTTCTCGGCGATGTAGAGCTGGAGGAAGCCCCAGGTGATGACCTGCAACGCCGGCCAGTAGAGCAGCTCGAGCAGCCGCGGCCACGACGACATCAACAGGTACCAATAGCGCAGGATCATCGCGCCGATGCGATGGAGGGAGATGCCGCGATGGAGGGACAGCTCGCTCATCGCGCAGCCTCCTTCGCACCGTTCACCCTCCCGCGCGCGACATCCAGAAACACCTCCTCCAGCGTGGTGCGGTTGTAGCGGGCCATGATCGCCTCGGGCGTGTCGTCGTCCTCGATGCGGCCGCGCTTCATGATGATGACGCGGTCGCAGAGCCGCTCGACCTCGAGCATGTTGTGCGATGCGAGCAGGATCGTGGCGTTGTGCCGCCTGCGATAGCGCTCCAGATGTGCCCGTACCCAGTCGGCGGTGTCAGGGTCGAGCGAGGCGGTCGGCTCGTCCAGCAAGAGCAGCTCGGGCTGGTTGATCAGCGCCTTCGCCAGCGCGACGCGGGTCTTCTGCCCGGCGGAGAGCTTGCCGTTGGCGCGGTCGATGAATTCGGTGAGATCGAGATCGTCGGCGAGCTCGGCGATGCGGCCGGCCAGGTTCTTCACCGCATAGAGCTTGCCGAACACGGTGAGGTTCTGCCGCACCGTGAGCCGCATCGGCATGTCGACATAGGGGCTCTCGAAATTCATCCGCCCCAGCACGGACGCGCTCTCCTCCGGCATCCGATGCCCGAGCACCCTGACGCGGCCGGAGGTCGGGAGCACCAGGCCCATGATCGTCGCGATGGTCGTGGTCTTGCCGGCGCCGTTGCCGCCGAGGAGCCCGGTGATGCTGCCGCGCGGAAGCGAAAACGAGATGTCGTCGACGGCGCGGGTCTGCTTATAGACCTTGACGAGATGATCGACCGCAATCGCCACGGAAGGACCGCTATCCGCGACAGTCGGCCGACTTGAAGCCTTGTCATTCTCGGTCATGCTGGCCGTTCTTCTGCTATTGCAGCCGATAGCGCAAGGCTTGTAATTCCTGGACGGTTCCGCGAGCCCCGCGTTTGTGATCGAGAAGGCACCGCCACATTGGCCGATATGACCGAAATCGCCGAGTCCGACTTTCGCCACGCGCAGCGGCATATCCGGCTGGACACGATCCTGCGGCTGCGCTGGCTCGCGGTGCTGGGCCAGCTCGCCGCGATCTTCATCGTGGCGCAGGGGTTGGAGTTCAACGTCGAGATCATCCCCTGTGTCAGTATCATCGCGCTGTCGGCAGCACTGAATCTGGCGCTCCAGACCGCGGCCAATCCGATGCAGCGGCTGGAGCCGGTGCAGGCGGCCGGACTGCTGGCGCTGAACATCGTGGAGCTGGCTGGCCTGCTGTTCTTCACCGGCGGGCTCCAGAACCCGTTCTCGTTCCTGTTCCTCGCGCCCGTGCTGATCTCGGCCACGGCGTTGCCGGCCCGCTTCACCTTCGGCCTGGGCCTGCTCGCCGTTGCCTGCGCCTCGATCCTGTTCTTCCGCCATCTGCCGCTGCCATGGGATTCCGACGATCCCCTGGTGCTGCCGCCGATCTATCTCGTCGGCGTCTGGCTCTCGATCGCGCTCGCGATCGGCGTCACCAGCCTCTACTCCTTCCAGGTCACCGAGGAGGCCCGCAAGCTCGCGGACGCGTTGGCCGCAACGGAGCTGGTGCTGACGCGCGAGCAGCATCTGACCCAGCTCGACGGATTGGCGGCCGCGGCCGCGCATGAGCTCGGCACGCCGCTCGCGACCATCTTCCTGATCTCGCGCGAACTCGAAAAGACGGTGAAGGACGCAAGCATCGCCGCCGACCTGAAAACCCTGCGCGAGCAGACCCAGCGCTGCCGCGACATCCTGAGCAAGATCACCCAGCTGTCCTCCACCGGCGCGCCGTTCGACCACATGAAGCTGTCCGAGCTGATCGAGGAGGTGGTGGCGCCGCACCGCGATTTCGGCGTCGACATCAAGGTACGGATCGCGGTGGCTGCCGCGGCCGAGCCGGTCGGCTCGCGCAATCCGGCGATCCTCTACGGCATCGGTAACATCGTCGAGAACGCGGTCGATTTCGCCCGCACCACCGTCGAGGTGAACGCCTGGTGGAACAAGGACGATATCGAGCTTGTGATCTCCGACGACGGCCCCGGCATCCCGCCCGATATCCTCAACCGGATCGGCGAGCCCTATCTGTCGCGGCGGCGCACCCAGGACGATGGCGGGAGCGAGCGACGCGGCCTCGGGCTCGGCGTGTTCATCGCGCGTACCTTGCTCGAACGCACCGGCGCCAAGGTCTCGTTTACCAACCGGACCTTTCCGGAACACGGCGCGGTGGTCCAGATCACGTGGCCCAGGCAGCGTTTTGAGGCTATCGAGACGCTCGAAGAAACAATAGGATAGGCCGCGACCTTGCGTCGCATAACGGGGCGGATCGACTATTTGCCGCCTTGGCACCGACCGATCGCGACGCCATATGTCAATGCGCTGGAGAGAGGACAACACCTTGAACGCCATCGCCGAACTGAACGAACAGACCGACCGCTCGCTTCTCATCGTGGAGGACGACAAGCCGTTTCTGGAGCGGCTGTCGCGCGCGATGGAGACACGGGGCTTTGCCGTGACATCATGCGACACCGTCTCGGACGGTCTTGCGCAGATCGGGAGGTCCGCGCCGGCCTTCGCGGTCGTGGATTTGCGGCTCGGCGACGGCAACGGCCTCGACGTGGTCTCGGCGCTGAAGAAGAAGCGCCCCGATGCGCGCGCGATCGTGCTCACCGGCTACGGCAATATCGCCACCGCCGTGACCGCGGTGAAGATGGGCGCGATCGATTATCTGTCGAAGCCGGCCGACGCTGACGACGTCGTCGCCGCGCTGCTCTCGACCAGCGCGGAGAAATCCGAGCTGCCGACCAACCCGATGTCCGCCGACCGCGTCCGCTGGGAGCACATCCAGCGCATCTACGAGATGTGCAACCGCAACGTCTCGGAGACGGCGCGGCGGCTGAACATGCACCGGCGCACGTTGCAGCGGATTCTGGCCAAGCGCGCGCCGAGGTAACAGTCTCGTAGGGTGGGTTAGCCCCGCAGATGCGCGAAGCGCGTCTGCTCGGCGTAACCCACCTCTTTCATATCCGCGATCACAGAAGTGGTGGGTTACGCCTTCGGCTAACCCACCCTACGGCACCTATGCCGGCGGGCGCTACTCCCAGAAATCCGCGTGCCCTTGCGGATCGACCAGGCGGTTGATCCTGAGCGCCGCCGCCATCGCAAAGCGTATCGTCATCTGCTTGCGCGTGGCGGCAGCAAGCTTGTGCTCGGGCGCTTCGCAATGCATGTGTGCGCCATAGGCGTCGGCGACGATCAGGCCGGTGTCTTCAGGAAAGATCTCGCACGGCAGGTCCTGCGTGAAGGCGAAGAACAGCCGATCGCAATGGGCGCGGTATTCGTGCCATTTCTGATCGGCACGCAGATCCTCGACCGACGATTTGATCTCGACGATCCAGATCTCGCCACGCTCGTTCAGCGCCACCAGATCGGCGCGCCGGCCCGACGGCAGCGGCAATTCGCTGATGCAGGAGAAGCCGAGCGAGCGCAACAGCCGCGCCGTGCCACGCGCGACCGCAAGCGCCGTTTCCGACTGGCGGCGATCCGGCGGCGGCACGAGGGCGATGTTGCGAGCGGTGTTGTCCATGGAGAGAGGATAGCCGATTCCATCCCCGGTGTCGTCCTGGCGCAGGCCAGGACCCATACCGCGTAATCTATCGATGCGATCGGTAGGAGTACCGAACAACGAGACGCCGCCAAACTGCTTCGCGTGGTTATGGGTCCCGGCCTTCGCCGGGACGACAACTATGGGGAACCTCAACTCTCCCACGCACTTATCACGCAGCCGCCGCTCCTCGGCGGAACCACCGAGGCTGCGGCATGATCGACGATCTCTGGTACAAGAACGGCGTGATCTATTGCCTCTCCGTCGGCACCTATATGGATGCCAATGGCGACGGCGTCGGCGACTTCAAGGGCCTGTTGCGCCGGCTCGACTATCTGCACGGGCTCGGCATCACCACGATCTGGCTGATGCCGTTCCAGACCTCACCCGGCCGCGACGACGGCTACGACGTCGCCGACTTCTACAGCGTCGATTCCCGCTACGGCACGCTCGGCGACTTCGTCGAGTTCACCCATGGCTGCAAGCAGCGCGGCATCCGCGTCATCATCGATCTCGTCGTCAACCACACCTCGGATGAGCATCACTGGTTCAAGGAGGCGCGGCGTGACAAGAACTCGCCCTATCGCGACTGGTATGTGTGGTCCGACAAGAAGCCCGCCGGCGCCGACAAGGGCATGGTGTTTCCCGGCGTGCAGAAATCGACCTGGACGCGCGACAAGCAGGCCGGCGCCTGGTACTTCCACCGCTTCTACGATTTCCAGCCCGATCTCAACACCTCGAACCCGCACGTCCAGGCCGAGATCCTGAAGATCATGGGCTTCTGGATCCAGCTTGGTGTCTCCGGCTTCCGCATGGATGCGGTGCCCTTCGTGATCGCGACCAAGGGCGCGAAGGTGAAGAAGCCGGTCGAGCAGTACGACATGCTGCGTGCCTTCCGCGAATTCCTGCAATGGCGGCAAGGTGATGCCATCATCCTTGCGGAGGCCAACGTGCTGCCGGAAACCGACATGGAATATTTCGGCCATGACGGCGACCGCATGCACATGATGTTCAACTTCCACGTCAACCAGCATCTGTTCTATGCGCTGGCTTCCGGCGATTCCCGCCCTCTGGCCAAGGCGCTGAAAGCAACCAAACCGCGGCCGGCCTCGGCGCAATGGGGCCTGTTCCTGCGCAATCACGACGAGCTCGATCTCGGGCGCCTGACCAAGGCGCAGCGCGAGACCGTGTTCAAGCGCTTCGGACCAGACATGGAGATGCAGCTCTACGACCGCGGCATAAGGCGGCGCCTCGCACCGATGCTGGGTGGCGACCGCCGGCGGCTCGAGCTCGCCTACAGCCTGATGTGCACGCTGCCGGGGACGCCCGTGATCCGCTATGGCGACGAGATCGCGATGGGCGATGATCTGGTGCTGCCCGAACGCAGCTGCGCACGCACGCCGATGCAATGGTCGACCGAGCCGCATGGCGGCTTCACCAAGAGCAACAAGCCGGCCTGCCCCGTCATCGACAAAGGACCTTATGGGTTCGACCACGTCAACGTCGCCAAGCAGCGGCGCGATCCCAACTCCATGCTAAACTGGACCGAGCGCATCGTGCGCATGCGCAAGGAGGTGCCCGAGGTGGGCTGGGGCGATTTCGCGATCATCCCCGTGCGCGATCCCGCCGTGTTCATCATGCGCTATGACTGGCGCAATAATTCGGTGCTGTTCGTGCACAATCTGGACGAGACGCCGCGCGAGATCGCGTTCTCGGCGAAGCTGCCCGGGGACGCCGGCGCGCATCTCATCAACCTGCTCGCGGAGGACCACAGCCACGCCGACAAGCGCGGCCAGCATCATGTCGTGCTGGAGCCGTACGGGTATCGCTGGTATCGCGTCGGCGGGCTGGATTACCTGTTGAAGCGAAGCGACATCGACGAGAGTACGGTGCGGGGGAACAAGCATCCGGGGTGACGCCGAAATGCCGTCGTTTGCTGTGCTATTTCAACGATCGTCATTGCGAGCCACCGGGTCCGCGCGTAGCGCGGCCCGATGACAGGCTCCGCGAAGCAATCCAGAGTGCATCCGCGGAGAGATTCTGGATTGCTTCGTCGCAAGAGCTCCTCGCAATGACGCGGATACAGCGTCGGTCTTCCGCTTCGCCGTTGCCTCGGCGAAATCGACGGCTAGGGCGACGCGACGATGACGCCTTCATTCCCCCGCAGATCCAGCACGCCTTCCAGCTTCTCACCCTCGCGATCCAAAAACGTCGACAGCAGAATCTCGCTGCCGAACCTTATTACGCTGGTGGTCACGGCGATCGGATCGGGGCCGAGATTGAGCGCCACGACCACCGCCCGGCCGCCGGCCTCGCGGCGATAGATCAGAAGATCGCCCTGCGCCGCGATCGGGTGATAGTCGCCGGCCACCAGCGGTGGCGAGGCCTTCCGCAAGGCGATCAGGCGCCTGTAGAGAGCAAGGATCGAGCGGCCGTCGGCTTCGAGGCTGGCGACATTGTCCCGGACACAATGTTCCGGCAGCGGCAGCCAGGGCCGCGCCGACGAGAAGCCTGCGAATTCGGAGGCATCCCACTGCATCGGCGTGCGGCAGCCGTCCCGACCGACACCGATGCCGGGCACGTTCTTCTCGAAGGGATCGCGCACGTCCTCGGGCGCAATCGTCACCTGATGCATGCCGATCTCGTCGCCGTAATAGAGCGTCGGCGTGCCGCGCAGCGTCAGCAGCAGCATGGCGGCAACGCGGGCCTGCTCGGGACCGACGCGGCTTGCCACGCGCGGGCGGTCGTGATTGCCGAGCACCCAGTTCGGCCACGCCCCGCGCGGCAGCGCCTTCTCGTAATCCTCGATGATCTTTTCGATCGAGCGCGCGCTCCAGAACGTCGACAGCAGCGCAAAGTTGAACGGCATCTGCGCGCCGGTGAGGTCGTTGCCGTAATAGGCCATGAGGCGATGCAGCGGCAGATAGATCTCGCCGATCAGCACGCGGGCGCCAAAGCCGTCGGTGACGCGCCGCATCTCGGCGATCACGTCGTGAACCTCCGCCTGGTCGGTGGAATATTGCGTCAGGATCTTCTCGTTCGGCGGCCGGCCTTCGACGTAGTGCGGGTTCGGCGGATTGTCGCGGAATTCGGCGTCCTTGATCAGGTGCCAGATCACGTCGACGCGAAAACCGTCGACGCCCTTCTCCAGCCAGAACCGCATCACGTCGTAGATCGCGGCGCGGACGTCGGGATTGCGCCAGTTGAGGTCCGGCTGCTGGGCGAGGAAGGCGTGATAATAATATTGGCCGGTGGTCTCGTCGAACTGCCATGCGCTGCCCCCGAACTCGGATAGCCAGTTGTTGGGCACCCCACCATCGGGCGCCGGATCGCGCCAGATGTACCAGTCGCGCCTGGGATTATCGCGCGATGAACGGCTCTCGACGAACCAGGGATGCTGGTCGGAGGTGTGGTTAGGCACGAGGTCGAGGATCAGCTTCAGGCCGTTGTCGTGCGCGGCTGCGATCAGCGCATCGAAATCCGCCATCGTGCCGAACAACGGCTCGATGCCGGTGTAGTCGGAGATGTCGTAGCCGAAATCCGCCATCGGCGACGGGAAAATTGGCGACAGCCAGATCGCGTCGACGCCGAGCGATTTGACGTAAGGCAGCCGTCTGAGGATGCCGGCGAGATCGCCGACGCCGTCACCGTCGGAGTCCTGAAACGAGCGCGGATAGATCTGATAGAAGATGCCGTCGCGCCACCAATTCTCGCCGCCCTGAGCCATGTCGGAAAACCCACCCAAATCTGCGTCTTGCGCGAGAGAACGCGGAACGAACGCCGCGGTTCAAACTGGCAAGCCAATTGGGACGGCCGTGTGACGGCGGGTGCGGCCGTTCCCCGGACCGGCACGAATCTTTTGCTTGGCGGCATGGCAAAAATCGGCATTGTGAGGCCATGACCGAGCAAAATGACACCAAAGCCAAGGCGGGTGCGATCATCGTTCCCGTGACGCTGTTCGAGCAGAACTGCACCATCGTCTGGGACGAGCCCTCCAAGAAGGCCGTCGTGATCGATCCCGGCGGGGACGTGCCGAAGATCCTGGACGCGATCAAGCAGACCGGCGTGGCCGTGGAGAAGATCTGGCTGACGCACGGCCATATCGACCATGTCGGCGGCGCGGCCGAGTTGCGTGATGCGCTGAGGGTGCCGATCGAAGGACCGCATCAAGCGGACAAATTCCTGCTCGACAACGTGGTCGAGAGCGGCGCGCGCTTCGGCATGACCGGGGGGCGTAACTTTGCGCCGGACCGCTGGCTCGAGGAGGGCGACAGCGTGTCGATCGGCGGCTTGCAGTTCGACATCCTGCACTGCCCCGGCCATTCGCCGGGCAGCGTGGTGTTCTTCAACAAGGATTTGCGGTTTGCCCATGTCGGCGACGTGCTGTTCGCGGGCTCGGTCGGCCGCACCGATCTGCCCGGCGGCAGTCACGCCACGCTGATCAACTCGATCAAGACCAAGCTGCTGCCGCTCGGCGACGACGTCGGCTTCATCTGCGGCCACGGCGCCGGCTCGAGCATCGGCCAGGAGCGGATGACCAATCCGTTCATCACCGGCGAGATGTGAGCGCCTATTCCGCGGCGTCTGCCAGCGCCGCGGGTTCGGCCAGGTTACGCTCGCCCCATTGCCGGATCGCGGCGACGACAGGCACGAAGCTTTTGCCCTTGCGGGTCAGGCGATACTCGACCTTCGGCGGCACCTCGCCGAAATCCTTGCGGTCGATCAGTCCGCTTTGCGTCAGCGCCTTCAATTCGCGGCTGAGCACACGCGGAGTGATCTCGGCGCTGCCGGCCGTGCCGCGCAACAGGCCGCTCCGGATCTCGCCGTAGCGGCGCGGGCCGTCCTTGAGATCCCAGACGATGCGCAGCTTGTACTTGCCGCTGATCATTTTTTGAAAAGCCGCGACCGGGCAGGCGCGCGCCGGGGATGCCTTCGCCATTGCCTTGGCCATGACGTCTCCTCCATGTGCAGGCGACGAGGATAGGAGCCACGTCGAAAAAGTCCATACTATCAATTTTGTCCATACTTGCGGGATCGTTCGTAAGGGGCAGATGATGACGCACAAGACGAACAGGGAGCGTCACATGAAGCACTTCATGATCAGGTACGAATTCAGGAACGGCACGACGGAGGCCTGGCACCAGGAGATCAGCCGTTTCGTCAAGGCGATCGACGGCGATCCAGAGCTGAAAGGGCGGATCGGTTATCGTGTCTTGAAGAGCCGCGACGACGGCAATTATTTCCACCTCGCCAGCGTCAGCGACGATGCCGCACAAAAGACACTGCAATCGCGTGACTTCTTCAGGGCTTATCAGGAGATGACCCGGAAGGTCGCCGGCGGCGAGGTGACGGTGACGCCGATCGAATGGATTGGCGCGACGGCAGCTTCGCTGAGCTGAAGCGAGCGCACGCCGCAAACACCGCCGTCGTCTCGGCCTGCGCCGGGACGACGGTAAGCTACTTCATCAGCCCCGCGGCGGTCAGCGCGCGCGTGATGATCTGGCCGAGATCGAAGCCGCGAGCCTCTTCGCGTTTCGGCTCGGCCGGCTGAGCGGCGACCGCTGTGCGGATCGAGCGGGCGAGATGCGGCGCGGGCGTCAGCGCCGGCTTCGCAGGCTTTGCCTCCGCTTTCTTGGCCGCATCCGGAATCCAGCCGGTGAGGCCGAAGAACTTTGCGATGTGGTAGGACGAGGAGATGCCGGCCTCGATCAGGAACGCGCCTTGCATGCCGTAGCGCTGGTCGTTGTCGGCAAGGCCGAGCGGCGTGCCGTGCGCCATGTCGGTGATGGCGTAGGATTCGACCAGCGTCTCGCCGTCCTTGTTCCACCAGGCCTGGCGCGGATAGCCGTCGACGCTGGTCTCGGCCATCGGCACGTCAGGCAGATCGTGCAAATCGAGCCATTGCTTGACGATCTCGTTGGCATTGCCGGGATTGACGGTGCGGTCGGCGCTGCCGTGCCACACCGACACCTTGGGCCAGGGCCCGCGATGGCTGGTGGCGTTGCGCACGAGATCGCCGAGCTCGCGCGCAGGGCGCGCCGGGGAATGGAACATGCCGTCCAGCGCCTCGCGCAGGTTCGAGGCAATGCCATAGGGCAGCCCGGCAATCACCGCACCGGCTGCAAAAATTTCGGGATAGGTCGCAAGCATCACCGACGTCATGCCGCCGCCGGCCGACAGGCCCGTGATGAAGATGCGCCTTTGATCGATGCGATGCGTCTTCACCATGTGCGCGATCATCTCGCGGATCGAACGCGCCTCGCCGCTGTACCGCGCCGTGTCCTCCGGATTGAACCAGTTGAAGCAGGTGTTGCCGTTGTTGATGCGCTGCTGCTCGGGCATCAGCAGCGCGAAGCCGTAATGCCTTGCGAGCGTCGACCAGCCGGCGCCGAGATCATAACCGGCCGCGGTCTGGCCGCAGCCATGCAGCACGACGACGAGCGCGCGCGGCTTCTGCAGCTGCGCCGGCACGAACGCAAACATGCGCAAGGCCCCTGGATTGTCACCGAAGTCCGTGACCTCTTGCAGCGCGCTGGATGAGTCCGCGCTGCGGCCGAGCTCGGCGAAGCGCAGACCGTCCAGCTTGGGCAGACGTCTCAACAGATCGACATTTCTGGCTAACGACACGGCAACTTCCTGGTGGGCGACGTTCAACGTTCAGCCAAACCAGATAGTTGCTGCATCGCAAAATGAAAAGACCGTGGGCTGTCAGTTCACGAAAATCGCAGGGATTTTCCGTGGGATCTGCACGAATTAACCGCAATGCCTCAACTACGTGCAGCGGCGCGGCGCATCCACGCCAGAAATGCGGCGCAGATCATGATTAATGTCACAAACAGCGCAAGCGAGACGAGAAATCCTGCGCGCGCTGATTGAAAGGCTTCGACGGCGAAGAACACCGCGCCGATTGCGGCCACTCCGGCCGCATTTCCGATCTGCGCCGTCGTGCCGTACATGCCGGAGGCCGAGCCTGCGGCGACAGGCTTCACGCTCGACAGCACTGCGCCCGACAGCGGCGCCATCACCAATCCCTGGCCGTAGCCAAAGACCATCATCGTGAGCGCAAGCGCAATCGGCGTCGGCGCATCGACATAGAAGGCGACAAGCGCGAGCGCAGCAAGACCTGCGATCTGGAGCGCGCAGCCCTCGATCAGCACCTTGGTGCCGCGATGGAGCGCCCGCGCGCCGCTGTGACGCGATGCCACGACGAAGGCGAGCGCGAGCGGAATGAAGGCCATGCCGGCCGAGAGCGGCGGGATCTTGAGGCCGCGTTGCATGAACAGCGTCATCACCAGATAGAACGAGAGATTGGCGGCAAAGAAGAAGAACGCCGCGCCGAGGCCGCGCAGGAAGGTGGCATCCGTCAGCAGGGTGAGATCGATCAGCGGCATGCCGCCGGCGCGGGCCACAGCACGCTCCAGCTTCAGGAATGCAACGAGAATGACGCCACCGATCGCCATCACTGCCCACAGCCACGGCGCCCAGCCGACATCATGGCCGAACAGCAGCGGGCCGATCAGGCACAACAACCCCGCGAACAACACCATGCCGCCCTTGATGTCGAGCCTTGTGCCTGATCGCCGCGGCACCGACGGCATGATGCGCCAGGCGGCAGCGGCGATCACGAGCCCGCAGGGCACGTTGACGAAGAACACCGAGCGCCAGCCGGTGCCGGCAAGGTCGATCGTGACCAGCAGGCCGCCGAGCAGGAAGCCCGCGGCCCCTGCAAGCCCGAGCACGATGCCGTAGATCGCAAAGGCCCGGCTGCGCTGCCCGTCGGTGAACAGCAGATGCAACGTCGCCAGCACCTGCGGCACCATCAGCGCCGCCGTCGCGCCCTGCGCCAGCCGCGCGATGATCAGCTCGACGCCTGACTGCGCGAGCCCGCACCACAGCGAGGTCGCCGTGAAGCCGAGCACGCCGGCCAAGAAGACATTCTTGGTGCCGTGGATGTCGCCGAGGCGGCCGCCGGTGACGACCAGCGTGCCATAGGCGATCAGGTAGATCGCGATCACGGATTCGATCTGCGCCGGGGTCGCCTTCAGCTCGACCGCGATGGTCGGAATGGCGACGTTGACCACGAAGGCGTCGACGCCGAACATGAACTGGGCGGCCACGACGATGGCAAGCACCCACCAGCGGCGGGACGAATCGATTTGTTGTGTGACGATCTGATGCATTGGCGCATGATCCTGGAACCTCGTTGTTCTCAGGATTTCAGATCGCATTCGGTGCCGCGATTACCTCGCAGGTAGGATCCCCGTGCTTCATTCAAAGCGCGGCTGCTTCGCCTCTCCCCGCTTGCGGGGAGAGGCCGGAATTCAAACGTAGTTTGAATTCCGGGTGAGGGGGAGCTTCCGCGAGTCGCACTGCCACCGAGTTTGCTGAAGCAGCCCCTCACCCCAACCCTCTCCCCGTAAGAACTGGGAGAGGGAGGAAAAGCAGCTTCAACGCATGCCTGCATTCCGCCGCGCGGGACATCGCGCGATTGCGTTCGCTTGTCCCAGCAACTAGCCTTCACCGCCTCAACAAACAGAAAATCAAGCCGGAGAGACCGCCATGGCGCGCCTGAAGTTCGGAGCCTTCCTTGCCCCGCATCACCCGATCGGGGAGCATCCGATGCTCCAGTTCCGGCGCGATCTCGACCTGGTCGAGCAGCTGGACGCGCTCGGTTATGACGAATTCTGGTGCGGCGAGCATCATTCCTCCGGCTGGGAGATGATCGCCTCGCCCGAGATGTTCCTGGCCGCGGCGGGCGAGCGCACCAAGCGGATCAAGCTCGGCACCGGCGTGGTGTCGCTGCCCTATCACCATCCCTTCAACGTCGCCCAGCGCATGGTGCAGCTCGACCACATGACCGGCGGCCGCGCCATCTTCGGCTCCGGCCCGGGCGCGCTCGCGTCCGACGCGCACACGCTCGGCATCGATCCGATGACGCAGCGCGACCGCCAGGACGAGGCGATCGGGGTGATCCGCCGCCTCTTCAACGGCGAGCGCGTCACCGCCAAGAGCGACTGGTTCACCATGAACGACGCCGCGTTGCAGCTTCTCCCCTTGCAGGAGGAGATGCCGTTCGTGGTGGCCTCGCAGATCTCTCCCTCCGGCATGACGCTGGCCGGCAAATACGGCATCGGCATCATCTCGCTGGGCTCGATGACGACCCAGGGACTGATGTCGCTGCAGCAGCAATGGCAGTTCGCCGAGGACGCCGCGAAAAAACACGGCACCACGGTGAGCCGCGCCGACTGGCGCGTGCTCCTGACCTTTCACATCGCCGAGACCCGTGAGCAGGCACGCAAGGAAGCGGGCGCCGGGCTGATGCGCTGGCACAACGAATATAATGTCGGCACGCTGCAGCGGCCGGGCCTCACCGCATTCTCCTCGCCCGACGAGGCCGTGGACAAGACCGCTTTCGTCGAGGGGGCGGCGTCCACCATCGGCACACCCGACGATCTCGTCAAAACCATCAAGAACGTGATGCAAGTGTCCGGCGGCGTCGGCGCCATCATCGGCTTCGTGCACGACTGGGCCAATCCGGAAAACACCCGCCGCAGCTGGGACGTGGTGGCGCGCTACGTCGTGCCGGAGATCAACGGCTACATCGACTCCTTACGCAAGTCGCAAAAATTCGTGATCGAGAATCGCGCGATCTTCGAGCGCGCGGGCCAGGCCGTGATGGCCAAGATCATGGAGAACGAGAAGGCCGCCGAGGCGCTGAAGGTGACCGGCCCCGGCCGCGTCGCCATTCCCGCCGTCAACGCCCCGGATCTGCAGAAGGAAGCGGCGAAGCGGTAGGCCCCATCGGCATTACGCCTGTAACGACGTTCACAACAAAGGCGTACCGGCCTGTGCTATGCTGACCCTGGTCAGCTGGCGCGGGCCGCAGCCACTCTGTGCTCGCGCGCTGTTCGGTCGGTCAACCGGAGCAATCGTCATGTCGATGCAGAATGTGGCCCCTGCGCTCGGCTTCACCCCGCCAAGGCGCAACGAGCTGACGCATATCCCCGGCGACGAAGGCTGGCCGATCATCGGGAAGACCTTTCAGGTGCTGGCCGATCCCAAGGGACATATCGAGGCAAACGGCGCCAAATACGGCCCGGTCTACCGCACCCACTTTTTCGGCGAGACCAATGTCGTGCTGCTCGGGCCCGAGGCCAACGAGCTCGTGCTGTTCGACCAGCAGAAGCTGTTCTCCTCGACGCATGGCTGGAACAAGGTTCTGGGCCTGCTGTTTCCGCGCGGGCTGATGCTGCTCGATTTCGACGAGCATCGCCTGCATCGCAAGGCGCTGTCGGTCGCGTTCAAGTCCGGGCCGATGAAGTCGTATCTTGGCGATCTCGACCGCGGCATCGCAGCGCGGGTGGCTCAATGGAAGGCCAAGCCCGGCGAGATGCAGCTCTACCCGGCGATGAAGCAGCTC
This sequence comes from Bradyrhizobium sp. CCGB12, assembly GCF_024199845.1. Lineage (NCBI taxonomy): Bacteria > Pseudomonadati > Pseudomonadota > Alphaproteobacteria > Hyphomicrobiales > Nitrobacteraceae > Bradyrhizobium > Bradyrhizobium sp. CCGB12. The sequence continues at coordinate 6,886,596 of NZ_JANADO010000001.1, forward strand.
ACGCTCGATCTCGCTGCGGCCTCGTTCCTCGGCGCCGACATCGGCCCGGAGGTCGACCAGATCAACCGCGCCTTCGTCGACATGGTCGCGGCCGCCGTCGCGCCGGTCCGCCGGCCCCTGCCCGGCACCCAGATGGCGCGAGGGGTGAAGGGACGCAAGCGCATCGTCGCCTATTTCCGCGAGCAGATTCCGCTCCGGCGCGGCAATCACGGCGGCGACGATTTGTTCTCGCAGCTCTGCCGCGCCACCCATGAGGACGGCGCGCTGCTCTCCGAGCAGGACATCATCGACCATATGAGCTTCCTGATGATGGCGGCGCACGACACGCTGACCTCATCGCTGACCTCCTTCATCGGCGAACTCGCCGCCAATCCGGACTGGCAGGACAGGCTGCGCGCGGAGGTGCTCGCGCTCGGGCTCGCCCCCGGCGCACCAAGCAGCTTCGACGACCTCGAAAAGATGCCGCTGTCGGAGATGGCCTTCAAGGAAGCGCTGCGGATCAAGCCGCCGGTGCCCTCGATGCCGCGGCGCGCGATGCGCGATTTCAGCTTCAAGGGCTTTACGATCCCCGCGGGCACCGCGATCGGCGTCAATCCGCTCTATACGCACCACATGAAGGAGATCTGGCCGGAGCCGGATCGCTTCAATCCGCTGCGCTTCACCGAGGAAGCCCAGCGCAACCGCCATCGCTTCGCCTTTGTGCCGTTCGGCGGCGGCGCGCATATGTGCCTCGGCCTGCACTTCGCCTATATGCAGGCGAAATGCTTTGCGCGGCATTTCCTGCAGAACATCGAGGTGTCGCTGGAGCCCGGCTACAAGCCGGACTGGCAGATGTGGCCGATCCCGAAGCCGCGGGACGGGTTGCGGGTACGGATGAAGGCGGTTTAGCGCCACGGTCGTCATTGCGAGCGAAGCGAAGCAATCCAGACCGTCTCCGCGAAAACAGCCTGGATTGCCTCGTCGCTTTGCTCCTCGCAATGACGGAAATCCGCTTTCGTAGGGTGGGCAAAGCGAAGCGTGCCCACCACGCTTCTCCACGTCTGAGCAAGATGGTGGGCACGGCGCGCGAAGGGCGCGCCTTTGCCCACCCTACGGCTCTGTCGCCCGCGGCTTGCTACGCCCCCTGATCGAACGCCTTGCGCAAGGCGACATAGCCCTGCTGCTGCTGGCTCCAGTTGCGGCCGCCGGTCATGGCGCCGTCGATGACGAGATCGTGGCCGTTGATGAAGCTGGATTCGTCGCTCGCCAGGAACACCGCGGCGTGGGCGATGTCGTCAGGGAGACCGGCGCGCGGGATCGGCTGCGCAGTCTTGTAGACCTCGCGCATCACCGCCGGCGTCTTCTCGGCGGCGTCGGTCGACAGTCCCAGCGCCTTGCCGAAGATGCCGGTCGCGATCGCGCCGGGCGAGATCGAGTTGACGCGCACATTGGACTCGCCGAGCTCCATCGCCACGCATTTGGTGAGATGGATCACGGCCGCCTTGGCCGCGCCATAGACCATCGAGGACGAGAACCCGGCCAGACGGCCGGCGATGCTGCCATTGTTAATGATGCTGCCAGAACCCTGCTTCTTCATGATAGGCGCGGCATGCTTCATGCCGAGCAAGACGCTGCGTATCAGCGTCGCCATCGCCGCGTCGAACCGATCGACCTCGAGGCCCTCGATGCCCCCGGTCTGCGCCGGCCCGCCGGCGTTGTTGAAGAGACAGTCGATCCGACCGAATTTGTCGACCGCGAGCGTGATCAGCGCCTGCATCTGCGCTTCCACCGTGACGTCGGTCTGGCGGAAGATGCAGGCGGCCCCCAGCTGCTTCGCCAGTGCCTCGCCTTCCGGTGCGCGGCGACCCGCGATCACAATTTTGGCACCTTCGGCAACGAAGACTTCCGCCGTACGCAATCCGATACCGCTCGTCGCGCCTGTGATGACCGCAACCTTGCCGTCCAGCCTGCCCATGGAATGTTCCCGTTTTTCGAATGATTTGATTTTCAGATGGCGACACTGACAGATGACGGCGCCGCGACGGTCACTATTCCCGCCGGCCCGTGGCATAGCAAGCTTTGCTTGCGCTTCCGACATGCGTAACATTCGCCACCATCGCTCGACTTTTGAACGGGCGTCGCGACCGGGCTGGGCATGGGGAAGCTGATCGACGAGTTCCGCAAGGGCTGGCAGGGCGTGGCACCGCCATCGCTCGGCCTGAGCCTCGCCTTCGCGGTCGTCTGCCTGTTGATTGCGACGCTGGCGCGCTGGGCTCTCGCGCATGTGCGGCCCGACGTCTACTTCACGCCCTACTTTCCCGCCGTGTTCTTTGCCACCGCCTTCGGAGGCTTCCGGATCGGCATCGTCACCGCGCTGGTCGGCGGCGTGCTCGGCGTGGTCCTGAATTTCGGCGACGCCTTTGCCGATCGCGCCCGGTTTGCCCTGCTGACACTCTATTGGGTGGTCTGCGCGCTCACCATCTGGGGCGTCGAGCATTATCGCTCGCTGCTGATCGAGCAGCGCCGGATTTCCAGGCGCCTGATCGAGGAAGAAGAGTATCGCAAGCTGCTGGTCGACGAGCTCCAGCACCGGCTGAAGAACAAGTTGTCGACGGTGCACGCCGTGCTGCACCAGGTGCTGCACGACCAGCCGCAGGTCTGGGCCCGGATCGACCCGAGGCTGCGCTCGCTGGCCACGACCGACGATTTGATCTCGAAGATCGACAAGGCGGGCTGCGACATTCGCGATCTCCTGATCGCGGAGCTCGGGCCTTACGGCCACGTCCGCTTCACGCTCAATGGTGACCGGCTGTTCCTGCCGCCGAAGCTCGCGGTGACGCTGTCGCTGATGTTTCACGAACTCGCCACCAATGCGGGCAAATATGGCGCGTTCTCCGCGCCGCGCGGATTGTTGCAGGTGTCATGGACGGTCACCGGCGACCGTCTGACCATCACCTGGGATGAGACCGAGGGACCGAGCATCGGCGAGATATCGCCGCCGGGCTTCGGCACCAAATTGCTGAAATCGGCGCTATCGGCCTTCGACGGCAAGGCCGAGGTCTCCTATCTGGCCACCGGCCTGCATTGCACCATGCAATGCCGTATCCCCGCGAGCGGCTGAGGAACAGCAAACTCGGTAAGTCGAGCTACTGAAGCTTCCACAGCGTCATGGCCGGGCTTGTCCCGGCTATCCACGATCTTTGTTTGCGGCAGCCAAGAACGTGGATGCCCGGGACAAGCCCGGGCATGACGACCTCTGATCGCGCAACAAGACTCCCTCCAAGCGACAGCGACCCGCGCGCTCCGCTCGCGGTTTCGCCGGGTGCATTGACACTCTGTTAATGACGATCGGCGGCGCGCGTCGCATCGTCGCAAGTTTCGTCCAAAACACCCCCGTATTTCTTCGGACCCCTTAACCAAACCTAAGAGGGAACTGAGCAAGATCGCGCCCATTGCAAAGGCGCGCTGAACAAGAAGATTCATGACTTCTATGAACGACAACAGATATTCCGGCGCGAGCGAAGCTGAACTCGGATTCCTCAAGGAAATCGTTAGAATGCTGCCGGCCGGCCTGACCGTGCAGGACGCGCACGGCGAGCTTCTGCTGGTTAACGATGCCGCGGCCGCCCAGCTCGGCATCGATGGCAGCCGCCCCTCACCCGATCTGACGCCGCGCCGCGAAGCCTGCCGGCGGGCGCTGAGCGTCGGCCAGGCCGTCGTCACCGAGGAAGCCCTTCACGACGGCGCGGCGCGCCAGGTGCTGCTCACGACCCATCGCCCCGTCCGCCTCGCCGGACGCGAGCTCCTGATCTCGGCGTCCTCCGACATCACCGAGCAGAAGAACTTCGAGGACCAGCTGTTCCGCTCGGCCTATTTCGACGAGCTGACCGGGTTGCCCTCGCGGCGCGTGATCGAGCATCGCGCCAACGGTCTCCTCGCAAAGGATCGCGACGGCGAACGGTTCGCGCTGGCCTTTCTCGACGTCGACAATTTCAAGCACATCAACGACTATTACGGCCACGCCGTCGGCGATGCGCTGCTGGTCGAGCTGTCGAAGCGGCTCGGACGCGACTTGCGCGATTCCGACATGCTCTCGCGCATCTCCGGCGACGAATTCCTGCTGCTGCTCTCGCCGATCCAGAGCCAGGAGGAAGTCGCCGAATTCATGCAATCGACGCTGGAGCGGCTGACCGCGCCGTTCTTCATCGACAATTCGGAAGTCTTCGCCTCCACCTCGGTCGGCGTCAGCCTCTACCCCGATCACGGCCGCAGCTTCGAGACGCTGCGCCAGAACGCCGACATCGCGATGTATCGCATCAAGAACGACGGCAAGGGATCGGCCGCCTTCTTCGATGCCAGCATGGAGCGCGAGGCGCTGGCGCGGACGAAGGTCGAGCAGTCGCTGCGGCTCGCCATCCTGGAGAAGCGCTTCTGCTGCGCGTTCCAGTCCAAGGTCGACATCCGCACGCAGGCCGTGAAGGGCATCGAGGCCCTGGTGCGCCTGCGCGACGACGACGGCGTGATCCAGGCGCCCGGCTCGTTCATCAACCTCGCCAGCGAGCTCGGGCTGATCGACGAGCTGACCCATCTCGTGCTCGCCGAGATCGTCAAGTCGATCGACCTGATCAACGAGACCTTCGGCGCGGAAGCGACCATCAGCATCAATGTCGCCGCCAAGCAGGCCGGCAACCCGGAGTTCATGCGCAGCTTTGCGCAGGCGCTGGACGACACCGGCTTTCCGCAGCGGTTCATGATCGAGGTGACCGAAGACGCCTTCGTCGCCAAGAATCATTTTCAGGCCGAGATTCTGCCGATGTTCCGCAAGCTCGGCGTCGGCATCTCGATCGACGATTTCGGCACCGGCTATTCCTCGCTCTCGGCGCTCGCCGACATCACCGCCGACGAGATCAAGATCGACCGCTCCTTCATCACCGACATCCATAAGCGCCCGCGCAGCCAGGGCATCTTGCGCGCGATCGAATCCTTGAGCGAAGCGCTCGGCATGACCGTGATCGCCGAAGGCCTCGAATCCTACGAGGAGCTCGCCTACCTCCAGGCCGCGACCAAGATCCGCTACGCCCAGGGCTATTACTTCTCCCGTCCGATCTTCCTGGAGGAGCTGAAGCTCGCAACGCCCGCCTCCAGCGAATCGCGCGCCAGCGTGGCAAGCCGCCCGACGCAGCAGAACCGCCAGGGTTATTCGCGCGCGAGCGCGTATCGACGGTAGGGCACAAGCGGCGCGCAACACCTCAATGTTGTCCTGGCGAATGCCAGGACCCATTACCCCGGTCAGCGTTTTTTCGTGACTGGGTAACCACGAGTCTTCGCCAAACCACCTTTCGGGGTAATGGGTCCTGGATCTGCGCTCCACTTCGTTACGCTTGTCCACGACGACGCCGGGGGACGGACCCGGCAAGCAACCCAATTCCCCTTTGCAATCGCTACCCTTTTGCTAAGAAGCAGCCAGACTTCCCGCGAGGTACGTCATGCCCGCCGCCTCCATCAGCGATCCCGCCTATCTCCGTGCGCGCGCGATGGAGACGCTGTTCGAGCGGCTGGAAAAGCTGTGCGAGGGTGCGATCGCGATCGACCGCGGCGGACGGGTCGTCTACGTCAACGAAAAATATCTCACGGCGCTCGGCCTCAAGCAGACCAGCGAGGCGATCGGCCGGCCGATCGAGGAGGTCATTCCGAACAGCCTGATGCGGCGGGTGGCCGAGACCGGCGAGCCGATCCTGCTCGACATCATGGAGCTCGGCGGCGAGCAGCTGGTCGTCACCCGCATGCCGATCGAGGACGAGGGCGGCGAGGTGATCGGCGCGATCGGCTTCGTGCTCTATGACCACCTCGAAAGCCTGAAGCCGCTGCTGGCCCGCGTCGCCCAGCTCGAGAGCGATCTGCGGCTGGCGCGGCGGCAATTGTCCAATGCCCGTGCCGCACGCTTCACCTTCGCCGATTTCGTCGGCACGACGTCCGCCATCGCTCGAGCCAAGGAGCTGGCAAGCCGCGCCGCACGGCAGAGCGTCACGGTGCTGCTGACCGGCGAGACCGGAACGGGCAAGGAGATGCTGGCGCAGGCGATCCATAACGCCTCATCCCGCGCCGAGAGGCCGTTCGTCAGCGTCAACGTCGCCGCGATTCCCGACACGCTGATCGAGTCGGAGTTCTTCGGCACCGCGCCGGGGGCCTATACCGGTGCGGACCGCAGGGGGCGCGAGGGCAAATTCCGCATCGCCGACGGCGGCACGCTGTTCCTCGACGAGATCGGGGAGATGCCGCTGCAATTGCAGGCCAAGCTGCTGCGCGTGCTCCAGGAACGCGAGATCGAGCCGGTCGGCTCGGACAAGATCTCCAGGGTGGACGTGCGCGTGGTCGCCGCCACCAACGTGGATCTGCGCAAACGCGTCAGTGACGGCGTGTTCCGGCCCGATCTCTATTATCGTCTAAACGTGCTCTCGATCGATCTACCGCCGCTGCGCCAGTGTCTCGATGACCTCCCTGACATCTGCGCCCGGCTGATCGAGGACATCAGCGCATCCGGCGACTATGTCAGCGCCAAGATCACGCCGAGCGCGCTCGCCGCGCTTGCGCGCTACGACTGGCCGGGCAACGTCCGCGAGCTCCGCAACATCCTGGAGCGGGCGCTGATCCTCAGCGATTCCGGGCGGCTGACCGGCGACGACTTCGTCCACATCCTGCCGGTCGGCGCGGATGCAGGCCCGGCGCCGGCGCAGCCGATGACTGGATCGGTCGTTCCTTACGCCGAAGCAGAGGCCGAGTTCGAGAAGAAGACGCTCGAGCATGCGCTCGCTGCCAGCAACGGCCAGATCGCGGAAGCCGCGCGCATGCTCCGTATCTCGCGGGCGACCTTCTACAAGAAGCTCGCCAAGTTCGGCCTCGCGTCGGGATCGCCGCCCGTCTGAGTTTCGAGACGGCGCGTGTCCGGAGTCTCGGATTCCTGACATCGGGGCAGCGGCCGTCACCTGACGCTCTCGTCGATAATTGCCGCATTTTCAGCCATTCTCGCGCAAAGCTTAGCATCTGGCGCAGAGCTTGCTCTAGGCCAGCGAGAGGAAACGCATGGGCTGATTGCAAGGCCGAGATCGTTAACGCGAATTGCTCGCGGCTTGCGACAATCCGGCACGCATACGTCAACAGACTGTCATATGCAGCCTCATGCAAACACTGCCGGAAGGCGGAATTGCAATGTCTGCACACTTGTGCAAATCGCTGTGACCAAGGCAGTTCATTCAAGGAGGAACCATCGTGCGTCGATCGCTCATCATAGCAACAACCATCCTCGCGCTCGCCGCGGTCACCTCCGCACGGGCCGACGATCTCAAGGTCGCGCTGATCTACGGCAAGACCGGTCCGCTCGAGGCCTATGCCAAGCAGACCGAGACCGGCCTGAAAATGGGCTTTGAATATGCCACCAAGGGTACGATGACGCTCGACGGCCGCAAGATCGTCATCATCACCAAGGACGACCAGGGCAAGCCCGACCTTTCGAAGGCCGCGCTCGCGGAAGCCTATCAGGACGACAAGGCCGACATTGCGATCGGCACGACCTCGTCTGCCGCGGCGCTCGCCATCCTCCCCGTCGCCGAGGAGAACAAGAAGATCCTGATCGTCGAGCCCGCGGTCGCGGATCAGATTACCGGCGAGAAGTGGAATCGCTACATCTTCCGCACTGCGCGCAACTCCTCGCAGGACGCGATCTCCAACGCGGTCGCGATCGGCAAGCAGGGCGTTACCGTCGCAACGCTGGCGCAGGACTACGCGTTCGGTCGTGACGGCGTCGCGGCCTTCAAGGAGGCGCTCGCCAAGACCGGCGCGACGCTCGCCGCGGAAGAATATGCCCCGACCTCGACCACCGACTTCACCGCAGTCGGCCAGCGCCTGTTCGACGCGCTGAAGGACAAGCCAGGCCGCAAGGTGATCTGGGTGATCTGGGCCGGCGCCGGAAATCCGCTGGCCAAGCTCCAGGACATGGACCCGAAGCGCTACGGCATCGAGCTGTCGACCGGCGGCAACATCCTGCCGGCGCTCGCGGCCTATAAGGGCCTGCCCGGCATGGAAGGTGCGACCTATTATTTCTACGAGATCCCGAAGAATCCGGTGAACGACTGGTTCGTCGCCGAGCACCAGAAGCGCTTCAATTCACCGCCGGACTTCTTCACCGCGGGTGGCTTCGCCGCCGCGATGTCCGTCGTCGCCGCCGTCACCAAGGCGAAGTCGACCGACACCGAGAAGCTGATCACGGCGATGGAAGGGCTGGAGTTCGACACGCCGAAGGGCAAGATGGTGTTCCGGAAAGAGGACCATCAGGCGCTCCAGAGCATGTATCACTTCAAGGTCAAGGTCGATCCGAACGTCGCCTGGGCCGTGCTCGAGCCGGTGCGCGAGCTGAAGATCGAAGACATGGACGTTCCCGTCCGCAACAAGCGGTAGGGATGGTGCTCACCTCTCCCGCTTGCGGGAGAGGTCGGATCGCATCGTCAGATGCGATCCGGGTGAGGGCTCTGTCCTCTTGGGGGTTCTCGCTTGCGGAAACACCCTCTCCCCTGCCCTCCCCCGCAAGCGGGGGAGGGAGCGCAGCGTGCCCTCGCGGTTAGATCCTCATCTCATCATTCGCCCGACACCCATGACGCTGACCCTCGAAACCCGCGACCTCACCATCCGCTTTGGCGGCCATGTGGCGGTCAACAACGTCACCTGCACGTTCCGCCCGGGCGAGCTCACCGCCATCGTTGGGCCGAACGGCGCCGGCAAGACCACTTACTTCAATCTGATCTCGGGCCAGCTCCGCGCCTCGAGCGGCAGCATCCTGTTCGACGGCACCGACATCACCCAGCACTCCGCCCCGATGCGGACCCGTGCGGGTCTCGGACGCGCGTTCCAACTGACAAACCTGTTTCCGAACCTCACCGTCGAAGAGAACGTCCGCCTCGCGGTGCAGGCCGCCAGCGGCACGCATTACGACATGCTGCGGCCCTGGATGGTGCGCCGCGACCTGATCGCGCGTGCCGACGCCATCCTCGACCAGGTCGCGCTCGGCAGCCGCCGCGGCGTGGTCGCGACGGTGCTGTCGCATGGCGACCAGCGCAAGCTCGAGGTTGCCTTGATGATCGCGCTGGAGCCTAAGGTGTTCATGTTCGACGAGCCGACCGCCGGCATGAGCATCGACGAGGTGCCCGTCGTCCTCAACCTGATCGCGCAGCTCAAGCAGGACAGCAGCAAGATCATCCTGCTCGTCGAGCACAAGATGGACGTGGTCCGCTCGCTCGCCGACCGCATCATCGTGCTGCATAACGGCCAGCTTGTTGCGGACGGCAAGCCTGCCGAGGTGATCGCTTCGCCAATCGTGCAGGAAGCCTATCTCGGCGTTGCGCCCAAGAACTCGGCAGAGAGCGCAGCATGACCGACCTTCTCAAACTATCCGGCGTGCATACCCACATCGGCCGCTATCACATTCTCCAGGGCATCGACCTCGCCGTTCCGCAAGGACAGACCACGATGCTGCTCGGCCGCAACGGCGCCGGTAAGACCACGACGCTGCGCACCATCATGGGTCTGTGGCAGGCCTCGCATGGCGAGATCAGCCTCGCCGGGATGCGCATCGAGAGCCGCGCTACGCCCGACATCGCCCGGCTCGGCGTCGGTTATGTGCCGGAGAGCATGGCCGTGTTCTCCGACCTCACGGTCAAGGAGAATCTGGTGCTGGCAGCGCGCGACGGGCCGCTCGACGACACCCAGCTCGACTGGATCTTCGGCTTCTTCCCGGCGCTGCGCCGGTTCTGGCTGTCGCGTGCCGGAAGCCTCTCGGGCGGACAGAAACAGATGTTGTCGATCGCGCGTGCCATCATCGAGCCGCGCAAGCTGCTCCTGATCGACGAGCCGACCAAGGGCCTCGCGCCCGCCATCGTGATGGCGCTGATCGAGTGCCTGAAGGAGATCAAGCGCAAGGGCGCCACCATCCTCTTGGTCGAACAGAATTTCTTCGCCGCCCGCGAGCTCGGCGACAGCGTGCTGGTCATGGACAACGGCACCATCGTCCACCGCGGCGAGATGGCGGCACTCGCCGCCGACGTGTCGCTGCAGGAGCGGCTGCTCGGCCTGAGCCTGGAGGCGCACCAGTGACTGAACTCGCCGCGAATGATCCGCTGCCGAAGCCGAAGCGCGACCTGGCGCCAATCCTGCTGCCGGTGGCGCTCGCCCTGCTCATGATCCCGCTGATCGGCTCGACCTCTTCCTGGCTGACGCTGACCGCCGCGAGCCTCGCCATGGGCATGATGATCTTCATCATGGCTTCCGGACTCACACTCGTGTTCGGCCTGATGGACGTGCTCAATTTCGGCCACGGCGCCTTCATCGCCGTCGGCGCCTATGTCGCCACCCTGGTGCTGGCGCCGTTCGCGGCCTCCCTTCAGGCCGATTCGCTGTGGGTGAACCTCGCGGTGCTGGCGCCGGCCGCGCTGCTGTCGATGGCGGTATCAGGCGCGCTCGGCCTGATCGTCGAGCGCGTGCTGATCCTGCCCGTCTACGGCCAGCATCTGAAGCAGATCCTGATGACGACGGGCGGCCTGATCGTCGCCGAGCAGACGCTCTATGCGCTATGGGGACCTCAGATCATCCCGATGCCGCTGCCGACCTCGCTGCGCGGCTCCTTCATCCTCGGCGACGTCGCGATTGCAAAATATCGCGTGCTGGCGATGCTGATCGGCCTTGCCATCTTCATCGCAATCCAGCTCGTGCTCAACCGCAGCAAGCTCGGACTTCTGATCCGCGCCGGCGTCGAGAACCGCGAGATGGTGGAGGCGCTCGGCTATCGCATCCGCCGCCTGTTCCTCGGCGTGTTCATGACGGGATCGGCGCTCGCCGGTCTCGGCGGTGTGATGTGGGCGCTCTATCGGGAGCAGGTTCACGCCTCCATGAGCGACGACCTCACCGTGCTGATCTTCATCGTCGTCATCATCGGCGGGCTCGGGTCGATCGGCGGCTGCTTCATCGGCGCGATCCTGGTGGCGATGGTGGCCAATTACGGCGGCTTCCTCGTGCCGAAACTCGCCCTCGTCTCCAACATCCTGCTGATGGTCGCCATTCTGATGTGGCGGCCGCGCGGCCTCTATGCGGTGACCAGCCGATGATGATCCTCTCCGGCGACCCGCCGCGCAGCCGCGTCCTGACCCTCGTTCTCGTCCTCATCATCCTGGCGCTGGCGGCAACGCCGTTCCTGTTCCCGGGCGCCAAGGCGCTGAACGTCGCGGCCAAGATCTGCGTCTTCGCCGCGCTGGTTGCGTCCTACGATTTGCTGCTCGGTTACACCGGCTCGGTCTCGTTCGCCCACACCATGTTCTACGGCATCGGCAGCTACGCGATCGCGATCGCGTTGTACGGGATGGGCCCGAACTGGGCTGCGGTCGCAACCGGCATCGTCATCGGCCTGCCGCTCGCAGCTCTGCTTGCACTCGCGATCGGGCTGTTCTCGCTGCGCGTCGCCGCGATCTTCTTTGCCATGATCACGCTCGCGGTCGCTTCCGCCTTCCAGGTGCTGGCCTCGCAGCTCTCCTGGCTGACCGGCGGCGAGGACGGGCGCAGCTTCCAGCTGCCCGAACTGCTGCGCCCCGGCACCGTGCTGATCTCGAAGAACCTGTTCGGCTTCGAGATCAACGGCCGCATCCTGACTTTCTATCTGGTGTTCGCCGTCTCCGCCCTGATGATCCTCGCCCTGCTGCGGGTGGTGAACTCGCCGTTCGGGCGCGTGCTCCAGGCGATCCGCGAGAATCGTTTCCGCGCCGAGGCGCTCGGCTTCCGCACCGTATTCCACCTGACCTACGCCAACTGCCTGGCCGCACTGGTCGCCGCGAGCGCCGGCATCTTGAACGCGCTATGGCTGCGCTATGCTGGGCCCGACACCTCCCTCAGCTTCTCGATCATGCTGGACATTCTGCTGATGGTCGTGATCGGCGGCATGGGTACGATCTACGGCGCGATCATCGGCGCCACCATCTTCATCCTCGCGCAAAACTATTTGCAGTCGCTGATGGGCGTCGCCTCCACGGCGGCGTCGGAAGCCGGCCTGCCGCTGCTGCCGGGGCTGCTGCATCCCGACCGCTGGCTGCTGTGGCTTGGACTGCTGTTCATCGCCAGCGTGTATTTCTTCCCGACCGGCGTGGTCGGACGGCTGCGCAAGGCCGGCAGCGACAAGAGCGCGGGCGCCTCGCATTAAGCCGCGATTAACGATGCACCGCAGCGGTTGCGGCACGCATGACACAACCATGACGAGATTCGCGCCAAGCGACATGAGGGTGAGCCTGCACAACCGGATTAATGCTCAGGTAACTGGCTTTCCTAAGGTTTAGGCCATTTGTGTGGTGTATTCCTGTTCCTCCAGGGAGGGGGAATGCGCCAAATCGTTGCAGGCATCGCAGCCGGAATGTCCCTAGCCGTGAACAACGGCTGGAGGGCGGCGGCGATTCGGCGTGGCCCCGTCCTGTGGTTGACCTTGTGCGGTGTGCTGCTGGTCGCGGGGATCTTCGCCGTGACCGCCATGGCCGTCGGCGAATTCCGCGAGCGGACCCTGGTCAACCGCGAGCGCGAGCTGGAAAACACGGTGCAGCTGATTGCGCGGCACTTTGATCAGCAGTTCGAAGACTCCGACGTCGTCGCCGCCGATGTGACCGCGCAGATGAACCTGCCGGAGATCACCTCGGCCGCGATGTTCCGCGAGCGCATGTCCGCGCCTGCGATGAACCAGATGCTGCGCAGCAAGATCAGCTCGGTGTCCTATCTCGGCGACATCGCGATCTACGATGCCGAGGGCGACCTGATCAACTGGTCGCGGGCCCAGCCCCTGCCCAAGATCAACGTCTCCTCGCGCGCCTATTTCCAATCGTTTAAATCCGACCCGACGGCTGAACCGGTCATCCTGGAGTCTGTTCGCAGCTTCATCATCGACAAATGGACCACGATCGTCGCACGGCGCCTGAACGGCGCTGACGGCAGCTTCCTTGGTGCGATGGTCCGGCGGATCGATCCGGACAGCTACCAGCAATATTTCGCATCCGTCGCGCTGGCCGAGGGCACCGCGATCTCGCTGTTCGATCGCGAAGGCAAGATGCTGGCGCGCTATCCGCACGCCGAAGAATTGATCGGACGGAGCTTCAAGGATGCGCCGCTGATGCAGAGGGTGCTGACCAAGGGCGGTCAGCACACGCTGCGCGTCAGGAGTCCGGTCGACGGCGAGGAGCGGCTCGGCTCCGCCGCGTCGTTGACGCATTTCCCGCTGGTCATCGTCGCGACCAACACCACCAGCGCCGCGCTGGCCGACTGGCGGCAGCAGACCGGCTTCATGGTCACGACGGCGACACTTTCGGCCGCCGTGATCGCGCTGATCCTCTATCTGATCATTCGTCAGATCAACCGGCAGAACCGCGAGGCCCAGGAGCGGATCGAAGCCGAACGACTGCGGCTCGACACCGCGCTGAACAATATGTCGCAAGGGCTGATTCTGTACGACGCCGCCGGATACATCGTCACCTGCAACCGCCGCTATGCTGACATGTTCGGCCTGTCCCACGACGTCATCAAGCCCGGCTGCCACATCCACGAGGCGATGTACCATCGCAAGGAGCGCAATGCGTTCAGCGGCAACGTCGAGGAATTTTGCGCCGAGGTGATGAGGGGCGTCGCCGAAGGCAAGGTCGCCAAGAGAATACATCAGCTGCCCAACGGCCGCGCCTTCCAGGTCATCAACACTCCGCTCGCGCAGGGCGGATGGGTCGCTACGATCGAAGAGATCACCGAGCGTCGCAATCTGGAACAGGAGCGGGACCGCAACCACACCTTCCTGCGCGAGATCATCGACCACATCCCCTCGCAGATCACGGTGAAGGACGCCCTGACACGCCAATATCTGCTGATCAACCGCACCGCCGCGGAGCAGTTCGGCCAATCGCGCGAAGACATCGTTGGCAAGACCCCCTTCGACATCTACCCGGCCGACACCGCAAGTATCGTCACCGACGATGACAGCAAAGCGCTGCAGTCGACCACGGGATTGTCCAAGGACGAGCATGCCTGGCCGAGCCAGACCTTGGGGTTGCGCTACATCACCTCGACCCGGATCGGCATTCGCGATGAAGCCGGCGAGCCGCGCTACCTCATCAATGTCGTCGATGACGTCACCGAGCAGCGGCGCGCCGACGAGAAGATCGCTCACATGGCGCATTACGATGCGCTGACCGACCTGCCGAACCGCACGCTGTTCCGCACACAGATTGAACGCGAGCTGGCGAAGGTCGCCGGCGGCGAGCAGTTCGCGCTGCTCTACATCGACGTCGACGAATTCAAGGGCATCAACGATTCGCTCGGACATCACGTCGGCGACGAGCTGTTGAAGGCGATCGCGGGCCGTCTGCGCGGCTGCCTGACGCAGGGCGACCTGATCGCGCGGCTTGGCGGCGACGAATTCGCGGTCATCCAGACCGGGATCCGGTCCTCTGCCGAGGTTGTGTCGTTCGTGACGCGGATCTACGAGGCGATCCGGCAGCCCTATCATTGTCTCGGCCATCAGCTCTCCACCGACGCGAGCATCGGGATTGCGCTGGCGCCGAAGGACGGCTCCGATCTCGATCAGCTCATCAAGAATGCCGACCTCGCCATGTACGGCGCCAAGGCCGAGGGACGCCGCACCCACCGCTTCTTCGAACCGGCGATGGATGCGAGCGCCAAGGCGCGCCTGACCATGGAGCAGGATCTGCGTCAGGCCCTGGTCAACGGCGGCTTCGAGATTCACTACCAGCCGCTGGTCGATCTCCGCTCCGGCGAGGTCTCCGGCTGCGAGGCGCTGCTGCGCTGGCGTCATCCCGAGCGCGGCATGGTGTCGCCGGCGGAATTCATTCCGGTCGCCGAGGACACCGGCCTGATCAACGAGCTCGGCGATTGGGTGCTGCGCATGGCCTGCAACGAGGCCGCGACCTGGCCTGCGCATGTCCGCATCGCGGTCAACGTCTCGCCGGTACAGCTCAAATGCGACACGCTGGCCTTGCGGATCGCCGGCGCGCTCGCGGCGTCTGGGCTCGACCCGCGACGGCTCGAGCTCGAGATCACCGAGGCCGTGCTGATCCGCGACGACGAGGCGGCGCTCTCGATCCTGCACCAGCTCCGTGCGATCGGCGTGCGCATCGCGCTCGACGATTTCGGCACCGGCTACTCCTCGCTCAGTTATCTCAAGCGCTTCCCGTTCGACAAGATCAAGATCGACCGCTGCTTCGTCGCCGACATCGCGGAGACCAGCGGTGCGCCGGTCATCGTTCAAGCCGTCGTGAACATCGCCGCCGCCAGCAGCATGACCACGGTCGCCGAGGGCGTCGAGACCGAGGCCCAGCGCGAGATGCTGCGCGCGCTCGGCTGCACGGAGATGCAGGGCTATCTGTTCAGCGCGCCGAAGCCGGCCAGCGAGGTGCGAAAGCTGTTCGGCTCCGGCAGTGCCGGACCGGTGGCGGCGGTGGCGTGATGGCGAAGTCGCGCAAGAACTCCACGAAGACCGTCGACGTCGCGGATTCCTACGCGGTGCGGCTGATGCAGCACCTGGTGGTGCCAACCTTCGTGATCGACCCAAAGCGCCGCGTCGTGATCTGGAACAGGGCCTGCGAGCGGCTGACCGGCGTCGCCGCCTCGGATGTGATCGGCACCACCAGGCATTGGCAGGCCTTCTATGAGACCAGGCGCCCCTGCCTTGCCGACCTTGTCGCGCTCGACCGGCCGGAGCAGCTGCCGGAATTCTATTCGGAATATGCCGCGCGCGGCCATAACGGCCTCGGCTTCAGCGCCGAGAACTGGTGCGTGATGCCGAAGCTCGGCAGCCAACTCTATCTCGCCATCGATGCCGGCCCGATCCACGACGAGGCCGGCAACCTGATCGCGGTGGTGGAGACGCTGCGCGACCTCACCGACCAGAAGCGCGCCGAGATGACGCTGAAGGAGCTCGCCACCAAGGACGGGCTGACCGGCCTGTCGAACCGCCGCGCCTTCGACCAGATGCTGATGAGCGAATGGGCCCGCGCCCAGCGGACGCAGAAGCCGCTGACGCTGCTGTTCGTCGACGTCGACCATTTCAAGCTGTTCAACGACCGCCACGGCCATCAGAGCGGCGACGAATGCCTGCGTGCGGTCGCCGCCGCCGTCAGCCGGCACGCCCTGCGTCCGCTCGACCTCGCGAGCCGCTATGGCGGCGAGGAATTCGCGCTGATCCTGCCGGACATGGATTGCGACACCGCCTGCACCGTCGCCGAGGAGATCCGCTGCGCGGTCATGGCCTTGCAGATCGCCCACGGCGCCATGGGGGCCGGCGACCATGTCACCCTCAGCGTCGGCGTCGCAAGCCACGTTCCCGGCGGCGCCGATGGCAGCCCCGATCGACTGCTCGGCGCCGCCGACGAGGCGCTCTATGTGGCCAAACGGCTCGGCCGCAACCGCGTCATCTGCGCCGAAAGGGTGCTTGCCGAGTTCGCCGCCCTCGGCCGGGACGCCGCAGCGGTTCCGGCCCCTGCCCGGCGCAAATCGGCTTGAGCGCAAGCGACGAGAACCGGTTGCCCGCCCCTCGCCAATCGGCTACATGAAACCTCGACTAGCACCCGTAGCTCAGCTGGATAGAGCGTTGCCCTCCGAAGGCAAAGGTCACACGTTCGAATCGTGTCGGGTGCGCCAGCCTTATCGCCCTTTGCAGACCGGCACTCACGTCAGCATCGAGACGATCGCCTGAATCTGGTCGGAGGCTGACGTCACGAGACCGTCGTAAGACGTCTGGCCGTGCGCGGCGGCCTTCAGAATGCATTCGGCGACGGCCGCTTTCAGGCCGAAGACCGATTGATGGGCCGGTACGCTCGCCATCACGGTCTCCAGCGCTTGACGCATCGTGTGAATGAGTTCGGAGCTGTATTGCATTGGCCTGTCCTCCGCCGGCTCATATTAGGTCGCATGACCATGCTTGCCACTCACAAGCCTGAGATCGCTCTTTGAAGCGGTCGAGACTGAATGCCTCAATTCAAACGCCAGATGGCCGCATTGAGCACGCCGGCAAACGCGACCCAGGCTGCATAGGGCACGAACAATGCCGCGGCCAGCCTGTCTCGTGACATCTCCAGACCGATGTAGGTCACGATCGCGACGAACAGACCGATGAGGATGACGAGCGCAGCGCCGATCTGGTGCATCGTGAACATCACCGGAGACCAGATGAAATTGAGGGCCAGCTGCGCGGCCCAGACCAGCATCGCTTTGCCCATTGGTTCACGGCGAAAGGTCCGCCAGCCCGCAACAGCGATCATGATGTAGAGGATCGTCCACGCCAGGGGAAATGCCCAGTTCGGCGGCACGAAGCCCGGCTTGGCGAGACCCGCATACCACTCTCCCGGCAGATTGGTCGCGCCGATCAGCCAGCCAAGGCCTACCACGGCGACGACGAAGACCGACAACGGGAACATCCTTCACCTCGCGCATCTCATCGCGTAATCGTATCATCGCTCCATGAGCGAATCCGACACGGTGACCGGCGATGCTTCGCCCGTCCGCAAGATCATCCATATCGACATGGATGCTTTCTACGCGTCGGTGGAACAGCGCGACAATTCGGAGCTGCGCGGAAAGCCGGTCGCGGTCGGAGGCTCCGCGGAACGCGGCGTCGTCGCGGCCGCCAGCTATGAGGCCCGCAAGTTCGGCGTTCGCTCCGCCATGCCATCCGTGACCGCGAAGCGGCAATGTCCCGATCTGATCTTCGTCAAACCGCGCTTCGAGGTCTACAAGGCGGTCTCCAGGCAGATCCGTGACATCTTTGCCGAGCATACTCCGATCATCGAGCCCTTGTCGCTCGACGAGGCCTATCTCGACGTGACGGAGAACCTGCAAGGCATCCCGCTGGCACGGGACATCGCCTTGCTGATCCGAGAGAAGATCAAGGCCGAGACGGGCCTCAACGCGTCGGCGGGCATCTCCTACAACAAGTTTCTGGCAAAGCTCGCCTCCGATCATCGCAAGCCCAACGGTCAGTTCGTGATCTCGCCGGAGATGGGACCAGCCTTCGTCGAGCCGCTGCCGGTCGGTAAGTTCCATGGAATAGGTCCGGCAACAGCTGCGAAGATGAACGCGCTCGGCATGTTCACCGGTCTCGACATCCGCAACCAGACGCTGGAGTTCATGAATGCGAACTTCGGCAAGTCGGGCGCCTATTACTATTGGATATCACGCGGCGTCGACGAACGGCCGGTCCGGGCCAACCGCATCCGCAAATCCATCGGCGCGGAGAACACGTTCTCGACCGATCTCACCGAGTTCGACGCGCTGGTTGCCGAGCTCAGGCCTCTCGTCGACAAGGTATGGCGGCATTGCGAGGCGACCGGCAACCGGGGCCGCACCGTGACCCTGAAGATCAAGTTTGCCGACTTCGAGATCATCACGCGCAGCCGGTCTGTCCCGGCGACGGTTGCGGGACGAGACGATCTGGAGCGGCTGGCCTGCGGCCTGCTCGAAATCGAGATGCCGCTGCCCAAGCGCGTCAGGCTGCTGGGGGTCTCGCTGTCTTCGCTCCAGGCCGGGGACACCTCGGAGCCGCAGCTGACGTTGAGCATTTGAACCAGGGAACCCTCGGCCAACGCGACATCTTTATCCGCGACGCGGGTCCAAACCTGTCGTAGAGACATCAAAACACGATTTTTCGCGATTGATGTTGGAATGCTTGCCTTATTGATACGCCTCGGACTGCGCTTCGAAGACCGCATCGAGGAGCGGCGGTTTGTCGACCAATACGTCCGAGGCAGTCTCGGGTGGACGCAGATCGCGATGCTGCTCGGTGCCGCCACCTATGCCGGTTACACCATCTGGGATTGGGTGCTCTACCCCGAGATCGTTCCGACCACGCTCGCCATCCGCGGCGGCACCGCCCTGTTCGTGCTGCTCCCGCTGACCGCGCTGCTGTCACGGCGGTGGATGAAGCCATGGGCCGAGACGATTTTCCTCGTCTATTGCGTCATTCCCGGCTGCATCCTGCCGAGCATCTACCTCGTTCTGCCGTCGGGCTTCACCTTTGCCGCTCCCGGCATGATGATGATCATCCTGTTCGTCTCGACCATGTTGCCATTGCGGATCGGCTCGCTGGCGATTTTCTGCTTGCTGTCGTGGGTGGCGCTGCTGGTCGCCGAGACGTTCGCGCTGACGATGCCGACGGGCCTGAGATTCATCAATCATTCTCTCGTCGGGAACGCATACGCATTGTCGCTCTATGCTGTGGCTGCGCGCGAATACCGGGCGCGAAGGCAGTTCCGGACATCCGAGGCGCTGCAACGGGAAAAAGAGCGCTCGGAGAAATCGCTGCGCGATCTCCGCGCGACCCAGGAGCACCTCGTACAGGCAGAGAAGCTCGCTTCGCTCGGGCAGTTGGTGGCGGGCGTGGCTCACGAGGTCAGCACCCCGCTCGGCCTTGCCCTGACGACCTCGACGACCATGCAGACGGATCTACAGGCAATGGCCGACGTCTTGGGTGGCGCGTCGGTCCGGCGGTCCGATCTGACGAAGGGAATTGACAGGCTCAAGCAGGGGCTCAACCTGACCTTCGATAATTTGCACCGCGCATCCGAGATGGTGCATGGCTTCAGGCAGGTCGCGGTACATCAAGCCGACGAGGACCGGCGCACGTTCGAGCTTAACGATTGGCTGTCGGAGTTGATATCCAGGCTCGGACCATTGCTGTCGCATCATGGCCTGACGGTCGACGTGCAATGCCCGGCGGGAATCCAGCTCAACAGCTACCCCGGAGCGCTTGCGCAGGTGATCAGCAATCTCGCTCTCAATACCGCCGGGCATGCTTATCCCGACAAGAGAGGCGGCAAGTTCGTCATCACGGTCAGCCAAACGGATTCGAAATCAGTCCGCCTCGTCTGCGCCGACGAAGGCGTCGGAATTCCCGACCATCTGCAGGCGCACATCTTCGATCCGTTCGTCACGACAAGTCGTGAGAAGGGCAATACTGGTCTGGGACTGCATATCGCGTTCAATCTGGTCACCTCATCGCTCAACGGGCGCTTGCGACTTGAGAGCAAGGCGGGTCCGGGAACTCAGATCGCGATCGAGATTCCCGCCGAAGACAACTTTGCACGCGAACCACGAAGTCTCGAGGCCTGACGCTATTGCGAGCGGTTCTGTCTCGATCTTCGAGGCAGTGCCTGACGTGAACCTGACAGACCCGTCTCGATTTCAATTCGACGCCTCGTTTTGAGCAAGATGCATTCATCGCGTTCCGTTTGCGCGCGATCGACGCAAATTTTTTTGCGCATGCAGTTTGCTCGCGCCATTCAAATGACACGTACTGACGGATAGTCGTCCGCGTTTCGCGACGTTGCTCACGCGCGACAAGTTCGAAGTCTCTCACGCGCGGTGATCAGCGCATGAGCGGCGTCCGATTGATCGCACGTGCATGAAGCGCGCCTCGCATGAAAATCGAAAAGACAAACTGTCATTGATTCACCGTCTCGCTTTCGAACTGCGCCTGAAGCTTTCGTTGTTCGCTGCTCGAGGAGCTGATCGTGACTCAACTCAACATGCATTTCTCCGAGGACGAGCAGTCCCGGAAGGTACGGAATGGCGCGCTCGCCGCGATCGTCACTCAGGTCGTGCGCGTTGCGACACAGACCGGATCTGTGATCCTGCTCTCGCGCCTGCTGACGCCAGTCGACTTCGGCACTTATGCAATGGCTTCGCCGGTGCTCGCCTTCGCGGTGCTATTCCAGGATCTCGGTCTTGGACACGCGACCGTACAGAAGGACGAATTGACCCAGACCGAATTGAGTGCGCTGTTCTGGGTGAACCTCTCCGTCGGCGCGGTACTGGCGGTCACCCAGGTGGCGCTATCGCCACTTGTCGCCAGGTTCTACAGCGTGCCGAATCTCGCCCCACTGACCTCGGGCATGAGCGTCACGTTGCTGCTGAGCGGCGCCGACGTCCAGCATCTGTCGTTGCTGACGCGCCAGATGAGATTCTGGACGCTGGCGGGCCTGGAATCCGCGGCCGCACTCACTGGACTAGCGACCTCGGTCGTGGTCGCGCTGGTCTATCACAGCTATTGGGCCATCCTCGCGGGCAGCCTGGCATCGGGCCTGGTGCTCGCGGGCGGCGCGTGGCTGAGTTCTGGATGGTTGCCGTCGAAGCCCGGCTCGATCACGGCTGCACGCGATATGCTGAACTTCGGGCTCGGTGTGACCGGCTACAATTTTGCCGAATTCCTGTCCCGCAACACCGACGGGGTGCTGATCGGCAAAGTCTGGGGGACAGCCTCGCTTGGCGCGTATAACCGCGCCTACCGGCTGCTGCTGTTTCCGCTTCAGCAAGTCAGCAACCCGATGGTGCGGATCATGCTGCCGACGCTGTCGGGCCTGCTGAAGGAGCCCGAGCGCTACCGGGAGTCGTTTCGTCGCGCGGTACTGCCGGCGTTCCTCCTCGTGTTGCCTGGCGTCGCCTTCATGATCGCATCCGCCGACACGCTTGTCGAAACCCTGCTCGGCGGCCAATGGAGCGAAGCTGCGCCGATCTTCGTCGCCCTCGGCATTGCCGGTCTGCTACAGACCAGCAACAGTCCGGCCACTTGGCTGTTCCTTAGCCAGGGCCGCGCCAAGGAATACATGCGCTGGGGCCTGTTCAGTGTCGCAACATCGATTGTCGCCTTCATATGCGGACTGCCGTTCGGACCAGTCGGCGTCGCCAGTGCATATTCGATCAGCGAGTGCGTGCGCACGCCCATCCTGTGGTGGCTGATTGGGCGAAGCGGCCCGGTGCGTCATCGAGATCTCATGAAAGTCGTCGGGCCTCATCTCGCCGGTGCCCTCGCTTCCGTCGTGACCGTGTCTCTGCTGCATCGCTGGCTGCTCACACGTTCGATCGGTGGGATTCCCGATTTGGCAGCCTGCTTCGTTTCTTATGTGGTCTCGCTCGCGATCGTCGCGCTGTTTCCGGCCTGTCGGAGAGAAATGTGGCGCTACGCACGCAGCGTCCGTGGCGGATAATGCGATCGGCTCCAAGCTCGTTGGCAAGACAACAGAGCTGACTGCCACGTGACAGGCACGCCAAAGCCGCGCGCCACGGGAGCGACCTGCACTTCACCGTGGCGCACGTGTCTTAGAAAGTCCCGTTCGGGGTTCGATCAATGCCTCACATGCTCGAACACGACGATCACGCCGGTCGGCTCGGGCTCGTGCGCCATCAGGCGCGTCAGGTCGGAATCGCCCCAATCGGCGAGACTGACGACTTCGCCGCTCTGGCGGTCGGCGCCGAGCGACGGTGTGGGTTCGAGGACCTTGAGGCCCGTCTCGTCGACGAAGAAGGTGTGTTCGCCGAACATGCTGTTGAGTTGCGGCATGGCCGGATGCTCGTCGGGCAGCACCTGAGCGCCGAGTTGGTTGACGGTCTGCTTCACTTGTTCGGATGTGAGCTTCATGAGCTGCTCCGTTCTGTCACGTCGGGTTTCATTGAGCTGAGCCAGAGCGGACGTTCCCTGCGCCGGTGTGCGCCTGGCTCAAACTCCCGAACAAGTGCTGCGCACAAATGTTCCCGAGAAATGCATTTCGTGATCGCGCGTCGCATCTGCCGCGCCGGCGGCACGAGATCGCCACAGGATGCACACGATCTGGCCGACGACCACGCTAATCGACGGCTTCGACGATGCGGATGTCGCGGTCGGCGCCGTCTCCGAGCAGGTCGTGAGCGGCCTGGTAGGCCGGGCTCGCATAGGCGGCCCTGGCGCTCTCGACGCTGTCGAACTCGATGAGAACGACGCGTTCCATCTGGCCCAGCTCGAAGGCCGCAGCCGGCACCCCGCGTGCGAGCACACGCCCCCCAGCCGCTTCGATCGCCGGACGCGACAATTTGGCGTAGGCCGCCATGGCGTCGGGGTTCTTGATCGCGCGATAGGTCGCAACCCAATAGGCTTTTGCCATTCTTGTTCTCCTGATTTCCAGTGGTGATCCGTTACTCGCCGCGGTTCTCTCCGACCGACAGCGCGCAGATGCGCGACAGATAAGTGTAGGGCAGACCGGTCTCCTCCGCCCAGGCGTTGAACTGCGCCTGCACCTTGGCGAGGTCGCCCTTCGATTTCACCTCTTCGGCGATGTCGAGACCTGTATCGCGCAGGCAGGCCACCACGTCCTTGGAGGTCACAAAGCCGTCCCAGCCAACGAAGCGCAGCAGCATCTGGCCGGTATTTCCGCCTAACCGGCTGCCGCGCTTGGTCAGGAGATCGAGCAGGCCGATCTCGTCGGATGACGGCCATTTCGCCAGAAACCTGCCGAAGCTGCCGTGCTCCTGCGCAATCTCCTGGACGAAAGCGGCGTTGTCGCGCACCGACATGATCTTGGCGCCGTTGCGTACGATACGCGCATCGCTCAGCAGGCTTTCCCAATAATCCTCGGGCTGGAAGCTGAGCTTGGCCGGCTGGAAATGCAGGAAGGCGTCTTCAAAGCCGTCCCATTTCGTCTCGATCACGCTCCAGGCAAAGCCGGCGCAGAACACCCGCTTTGTCATTTCGGCGAGGATGCGATCGTCGCCGAGCTTGGCCAGACGCTTCAGGTCCGGCTTTGCCGGCATCAATTTCTCCAGCGCCTTGGGCCCGCCCTTGCGTTTCTCGGCGCGGGCACGAATGGACTTGAAGGAGGGCATATGGAGATCCGCGTTGAGGGTCCGCCACGACATCAGAATTCGATGACCCGGTCCAGACCTCAGACGCCCGGACCCGCTGCGTCAGCATCTTCGCGCGCGCGACTGCTGCGGGGACTTGCTCCGCTCCGCGTCACTGTCATGCGCGAGAAAGTGAAGGCACCTCCTCGGGCATGATTGCCTGGAGGCCGCCGAAGCGGCGTTCGCGGCCATGGAAGGCGGCGAGCGCCTCGGCGAGAGCGCCCGCATCGAATTCGGGCCACATCCGCTCGGTGAAGTGCAATTCGGCATAGGCGCCTTCCCAGAGCAGGAAGTCCGACAGCCGCTTCTCGCCCGACGTGCGGATGATGAGATCGACGTCGCGAAGACCGGCCTCGCCGGTGACGAGTTGCGAGAAGGCTTCGCGCGTGAGGCTTGTCAGCGCCGCCGCCTTCGCGGCGGCATTGAGGATGGCGTCGCGCGCGGAATAGTCGACCGCGATGCGCAAATGCAGCGTGCTGCCATTGGCAGTGGCCTGTTCGGCGCGCGCGATGGCGGTGGCGATGCCGTCGGGCAGCCGGTCGCGGCGACCGATCACGGTGAGGCGCACGCCGTTCTTGACGAGGCTCTGCACCTCATTGGCGAGATAGAAGCGCAGCAAGGTCATCAGCGCGGCAACCTCGGCCTTCGGCCTTCGCCAATTGTCGGTGGAGAAGGCGTAGAGCGTCAGCGTGCCGATGCCCTGCTTAGGCGCGGCCTCGACGATGCGGCGGATCGCCTCGACGCCGGCCTCGTGGCCGCGCACGCGCGACAGGCCGCGTCGTGTCGCCCACCTGCCGTTGCCGTCCATGATGATACCGACGTGAAGCTTGTCGTCGCAGGACACGAGGTTACTTTGCATTACAAAGTCTCCGGTCAAAAAGGGGGGATCAGGTCGAAACGATGCCGAGGCGTCCGAGCGGCGGCCCCTCGCGGCCGGCAGCCTTGGCGGCGTCGCGCACGAGGCGTTCGAGCACGGCCAGATAGTCGAGGAAACGGCGGCGGCCTATCTTGGTCAGGCGGCAGGTCGTGTGCGGGCGATTGCCCTCATAACCCTTGGTCACCTCGACGAGGCCGGCCTCCTGGAGCACGGCAAGGTGCCGGCTGAGATTGCCGTCGGTGAGGCCGCAGAGCTGCTTGAGGTCGGCGAATGCCAGCCCCTTGGGATGCGCCATCAGCGAGGTCAGGAGTCCAAGCCTCGCCTTCTCGTGGATCACGCGATCTAGTCCTTCGTAAGAGAAGGGCGCGCTGTCAGTCTTCGGCATCATGGTCTCCGGACGCGAAATACAGAATGGCCGCCATCATCGACTGCCCCACCACGAAGGGAAGGCCCATGGTCCATGGAGACAGCGTGTGGGTTCGGCTCGCGAGCACCACTACTGCAAAGCCGGAAACAAAATACCAGGCGCCCGCGAACGCGACTGTGCGCGGCAGCGAGCGGATCGAGGCGAAAATGCCGAGCGATACCAGGATCTGCCACAGGCCCGGCAGCAGCCACAGCGTCTCGCTTGCGAACTTCCACATCACCACCGCGAGCAGCACACCGGCAACGCCTGCGGGCAGGAACTGCTCGACCGCCTGGTAGATCATGGCATCGGCCAAACCCGAATGATGACGGCGCGAACGCGCGCGCATCTCGATCCCGATCACGAGGCCGGACAGCACAGCGGCAATGAACCAGCCGAGGAAGAAACCGATCGGCTCGCCCGTGGGATCGCCGAGCAGCCAGAATTGCAGGATCGCGGTGACCAGCGCGACGGCGCCCGTCGCGGCCATGGTCGCCGGGCCGTAGCCGCGGAAGGCGGTGCCGGCCGCGATCTGGCTGCGGATCGCCACGATGTCGGCCAGTGCCTTGTCGAGATCGCGCATTGGCAACGCCAAAACCTTCGTTCCACCCCAGCGTTCCGGGACTGCACGCCCCATCACTTTGTATTGCAAAGTATATAGCACCGCAAAGTAAAGGCAAGACCCGAAGTTGCGACAGCCAGATCGGACCTCGACGAACAACTGGCGGTTGCGCCACGCATGTTCCGGCGGATAAGATGTATCCAAGCGTTTCCGGGGGCTGGTATGTGGCTTAAGTCATTTGTCGTTGCGTCGTTATTGCAGTTGGGTCTCGCCGGAGCCGCGAATGCGGCGGGGCCGTTTGGCAGTGTCAAGATCGGCAACTGGATCGGCGGCGCTTTCAGCAACGATGAGACCGGCGCCTTCTCCCATTGCGCCGCAACTGCGCCCTACGCCAACGGCGTCATTCTCGTCGTCGCCCAGAATTCTGCCGGCTCATGGCTGCTGAGTTTTGCGAGCCCCAGCTACCGCTTCAGCAAGGGCGAGAACGCTGCAATCGACGTCATTTTCGACGGACAGGAACAGGCCCGGCTGTTCGCCACGGCCAATCAGTCGAACATGCTCACGGCTGTCATGCCCGCCAACGTTACGCGCACGTTTCAGAAGGCGAGCCTGATGGTCGCAACGAGTGGGCGCACTGTCCTGAATTTCGACCTGACCTCGGCCGGGACCGTGATCGCGGCGTTGGCCAATTGCGTCACGAGAATGAAAGCCGACGGGCTGAGCAAGGCCGGTGATTTCACCAAGGCCGCAGCAAAGCCAGCAGCGACGGCGGACAAGCAAGGCACGCCCGCCGCCAAGCCGGGACGGACCGGAAGCTTCAGCGGCACCGGCTTCGTGGTCAGCGCGGGCGGACACATCGTGACGAACAATCACGTGATCGACGGCTGCATCGGCGACATTAAGGGCAACCTCACCGGCGAGGCGGCGATGGTGTTGCGCGTGGTGTCCAGGGACTCCACCAATGACCTTGCTCTGCTTCAGGCACCGGGAACGACGACTTTCAAGGATGTCGCGAAGATCCGCGACCGTTCGATGAAGTCAGGCGATTCCGTGGTCGCGATCGGCTTTCCCTTTCATGGCTATCTCACCTCGGATTTCACGGTGACGAACGGCATCGTGAGCTCGCTCAGCGGACTGCGCAATGACACCAGGCACTTGCAGATCAGCGCAGCCGTCCAACCCGGCAATAGCGGCGGGCCGTTGTTCGACATGTCAGGTCAGGTGGTCGGCGTGGTCTCGGCGAAACTCGACGCCCTGAGAGTGGTGAGGACGACAGGGGCGCTCCCCGAGAACATCAACTTCGCCATCAAGACGGGCGCGCTGCGCGATTTCCTCGACAATTCCGTGGTGCCCTACCAGACCGCGGAGCCGAAGGGCGAGCTCAAGACCACCGACATCGCCGGCAACGCCCGCGCCTATACGATGCTGATCTCGTGCAACGGCACGGAGCAGGCGGACGCGAAGCGCTGACGCCGCCATCGCGCGCGCAAGAAAAAAGCCCTGCCGAACGGCAGGGCTCCAATCGCGGGTCTTCACACGATCTCTACTCGACCTTCAGGCCGGCGAATTCGACGACCTTCTTCCACTTCTCGGTCTCCGCCTTGATCTCCTCGCCGAACGCCTCGGGTGTTTGCACCCGCGGCTCGCCGCCGAGCTCGACCAGACGCTTGGTCATATCGGGCTCCTTCATCAGCGTGTTGATCTCGTTGTTGAGCTTGGCAATGATTTCCTTCGGCGTGTTCTTCGGCGCTCCCATGCCGAACAGCGCGCTGGCCTCGTAGCCCTTGACGGTCTCGGCGATCGGCAGCACGTCGGGCAATTGCGGCGAGCGCTCCGTGGTGGTGACGCCGATCGCGCGCAGCGAGCCGGAGCGGATGTGCTGGATGATCGAGGGCATGTTGTCGAAGATCACCTGCACCTGGCCGCCGAGCATGTCGGTGATCGCGGGCGCCGCGCCGCGATAGGGCACGTGCTGCATCTTGCAGCCGGTCATCGCCATGAACATCTCGCCGGACAGGTGCACCGAGGTGCCGTTGCCGGACGAGGCCATGTTGACCTTGCCGGGATTGGCCTTCACGTATTCGATGAACTCGGCGACGTTCTTGGCCGGCACGTCCTTGTTGACGGTCATCACGTTCGGCACGCGCTGGAACGAGGCGACCGGCGCGATATCGCGGACGAAGTTGAACTTCAGATTGGCGTAGAGCGAGGCGTTGATGTAGTTGGCCGGATTGACCAACTGCAGCGTGTAGCCGTCGGGCTCGGCATTAACGACCGATTCGGTGCCGATATTATTGCCGGCGCCCGGCTTGTTCTCGATCACGAATTGCTGGCCGAGCCTCTCCGACAGCCGCTGGCCGATCAGCCGCGCCAGGATGTCGGTGGCCCCGCCCGGCGGATAGCCGACCACCCATTTCACCGGGCGGGCCGGATAATCGGCGGCAAGCGCCTTGGACAGCGGGGTGGCTGCAAGCGGACTGGCGGCGAGCAGGCCCAGCGCGGTACGGCGAGTGATCATCTCAAGGGTTCTCCCAGTGTTGTTCTTGAAAGCCGGATATCTTGAAAGTGGCGTCGGCGCGGTTGTAACAAAGCTTGCCGCAGGCGCAAAGTGCGGGGGTCGCATCACGACGAAAGGATAAGGCATGCCGCTCAGGGTCGAAGCTCTCGATCATCTCGTGATCAACGTCGCCGATGTCGCGGCGACCGCCGAGTGGTACCGCAAGATTCTCGGCATGGAAGTCAAGGTGTTCGACCCCGGCGGCGGCAAAGCGCCGCGGACGTCGCTACAATTCGGTAACCAGAAGATCAACGTCCGGCCGCGCGACGCCGACAAGGCGGAATGGTTCACCGCAGACCACCAGACCGCCGGCAGCGAAGATCTGTGCTTCCTCACCCCCTCGTCTCCCGACGAGGTGGTAGCGCATTTGCGCAGCCACGGTGTCGCAATCGAAGAAGGCCCGGTTCCCAAGCAAGGCGCCCGCGGCACGCTGCGCTCGGTCTATTGCCGGGATCCGGATGGCAGCTTGATCGAGATATCGTCGTACGAGGATTGAGGCACGGAGAGCCACGCTGCTCGCCCCAGACACCGTCATTGCGAGCGAAGCGAAGCAATCCAGACTGCCACCGACGGCAGCCTGGATTGCTTCGTCGCAAGAGCTCCTCGCAATGACGGCGGAGAGAGCGCGTGCGACTGCATACGCTTCCCCCGGCCGACGGAAGTCGGCGGCCCCGGCAATCTCTCGATCAAGAGCATTCCCGGCCTGTCGCTGTTCGCCGAGTACCTGCACAACGAGAAGGCGACGCGCGAGAGCTTTGACGCGGACGGCTTCTTCCTCACCGGCGACCCCGTCGAGCGTCTCGCGAACGGCTACATCAAGTTCGGCGACCGCGCCAAGGACATGCTGAAGGGCGGCGGCGAGAACGTCGCGGCCTCCGAGATCGAGCAAGTGATCGCACTCGTTCCCGGCGTGCGCGAGGCCGCCGTGGTGGCGAAGACGCACCCGATGCTGGATGAGGTGCCGGTCGTCTCATCCCGCAGGGCGGCGGCGCGGGGGCTGCGCCCGATCTGCATGATCGCGTGATGGTGGCCTGCCGCAAGGGCCTTGCCGATTTCAAGGTACCGCGCGAGATCAGGCTCGTCGACGACGTGCCGCGCTCGACGCTGGAAAAGGTGGCGAAGGCGGAGCTGCGGAAGATGGTGGGGTGACGTCGCCAAATCGCGAGCTGCCGTAGGGTGGGCAAAGGCGCGTCAGCGCCGTGCCCACGTTCTTGGAAGTGGTGGGCACACTTCGCTTTGCCCACCCTACGGCAGCGGAGAACGTTGCGTCAAAACGACCCCAGCGCCACGGGGCGGAACGCCTGCAGCAGCTGCTGGTCGAGCTTGCCGCCCATGCCTTCCATCATCGTGAACGCGCGGGAGTGGGTGAAGGGCATGCGATAGGCACGCTTCTCCACCAGGGCGGCGTAGATGTCGACGATCGTCGTCAGGCGCACGATGTCGCTGATCTGGTTCGACGACAGGCCGTTGGGATAGCCGGAGCCATCGAGGAATTCGTGGTGATGCAGGATCACGTCGAGCATCTCCGGCGGGAAGCCACCTTGCGCGGCAAGCGCCTCATAGCCGCGGCGGGGATGCTGGCGGACCTCGGCCATCTCCTCGTCGGTGAGCTTGCCGGGCTTGTCGAGCAGCGCTGAGGGAACGAAGGCCTTGCCGACGTCATGCAGCAGCGCGGCGCGGGTCAGGCGGCGCTGGTCGTCCTCGCGCATGCCGAGATGCTGGGCGAAGGCGACCGCGAAGCCGGTGACGAACAGGCAGTGCCGATAGCTGCCGACATGGTGGCAGCCGACGGTGGTGAGCCATTCGCGCAGCGAGGAATGCTTGATCGCCTTCAGGATCTTGCTCTCGGCGGCGATGACGTCGTCGAAGGTCAGGGGCACCCCGAGCGGAAGCTTCTCGAACATCTTGGCGAGCACGGTATGCGCGGCCTCGACGCCGCGGTTGAGCGTCTTGCCGCGGTCGGTCGCATCATAGACGGCGGTGTCCGGAAAGGCCGAGCGGATGCGCTGAAGGATGGCGTCCGCCTGGAGCGGCCGCGAGATCGTATCGGTCGCACCCAGCGCCCAGGCCTGCATGGTGCCGTGATGCAGGGCATCGGCAAGCACGAACAGGCGCGGCATCGAACGATAGGCATCGCTACGCAGCTTGTTGCGCACCCGCTGCACGCTCTCGGGCGAGCGCAAATTAATGTCGACGACAAGCCCGGAGAGATCGCGCGACGGCTTCTCGGGGATGTCCTGGGTCGTCACCGTCGAGACGTCGCCGACCGCTTTCAAGATGCTGGCGAGCTCGCTGCTCTCGTCGCTCCGGTCGGAGGCGAGCAGAAGCCGGCGTTTGGCGGCGGGTTTGGCTGAGGCGTTCATGGCTTCCCCAAAGCACGGGACTGGATTTGGCGTCAGCCTATGCCGGATCAGGTTCTCCGGCCCTTAAGAGGCGTGCTCAATGGAACCCTGTGGAATTGGATGCAATTCTAGGGATTTCGCCCAATGGGGCGCTTCCCGTCGAAAGTCGAAAAACAACCCCATGCACAGTAGAGATGTCCCTGTAAATGCTGGGCTTTTCTGACGAAAAAATCCGCCGGAGGGCTGGCCCTCCGGCGGATCGTCTCAAGCGGCCCTGGCCAGCCTTACGCCTTCATCGCCCCCTTCACGGCCTCGGCCGTGATCGGCAGCGCCCGGACGCGGGCGCCGGAGGCGTTGAAGATGGCGTTGCCGATGGCGGGTGCCACCACCGTCACCGCGGGCTCGCCGACGCCGGTGGCCTTCTCGCCATTGGCGATCACGGCAACCGCGACCTCGGGCATCTGGCTCATGCGCAAGGGCGTATAGCTGTCGAAATTGGTCTGCTCGATGCCACCATCCTTCAGCGTCGCCTTCTCGTACATCGCCAGCGACAGGCCCCACAGCGCCGCACCCTCGACCTGGGCGCGGATGTTGTCGGGATGCACCTGCGTGCCGACGTCGGTTGCGACCGTGAGCTTCTTCACGATCACTTCGCCCGACGGCGCCACCGCGACATGGGCGACACACGCCGTCCAGCTTGCGGTTGCGCGTTCCTGCGACGAGACGCAGGCGACGCCCATGCCCTCGCCTTTCGGCAATTGCTTGGTGCCGTAGCCTGAGAGGCCCATCGCAGCGAGCAGCGTGTTACGTAGGCGCTGCGCGCCGCCGTCGTTCTTGCCCTTGCCGTCGAGCAGCGCGATGCGGAACTGCGCAGGATCCTTGCCGGTCGCCGCCGCGATCTCGTCGATCATGCTTTCGACCGCCCAGAAGGTCCAACCCGGCGCCACCGAACGGAGCTGTCCGGACGGCGTCGCATTATGCGCGAGCTCGTTCTTGATCGCGCGCACATAATGGTTGGGCACGGTGTAGAAGAAGTCCGCCCCGTTCACCGTGAAGGAATCGAGAGGTCCCTTCTTGTCGACCGAGGGCGTGAGGAAATCAGGAATTCCCCAGCGCGCCGTCGGCCAAGCCGAGACCACGTCGTGGCTGAGCGCGACGAGCTTGCCATCGCCGTCCACGCCGGCCTTCACTTTTTGGTAGGTGAGCGGACGCGAGAAATCCATCGTCATGTCGTTCTCGCGCGTGTAGATCACCTTCACCGGCTTGCCGATGGCCTTCGCCGCCTGCACGGCGGGGATCATCATGTCGGCATCGAGCCTGCGGCCAAAACCGCCGCCGAGCCACATCTGGTGCATCACCACGAACTTCGGATCGATCCCGGCCGCGCCTGCCGCGATCGCACCGGAGCGCGTCGCGAACTGGTTGCCGGAATAGATATGCAGGATGTCGCCCTTGAACTCCGCGGTGGCGTTCATCGGCTCCATCGGCGCGTGGATATTGATGCTGGTGGTGTACTCCGCCTCCACCACCTTGGCGGCCGAGCCGAAGGCAGCATTGGGATCGCCATCCTTGACGAAGAACTGTCCGGAATCCTCCAGCTTCTGAAGCCGCTTGGCTTCATCGAGTAGCGTCTCGCTCGACACCTTCGCGTTCGGACCGCCGTCATAGGCGATCTTCAGCGCTTGTGCCGCCTTCTTGGCATTGGCGTAGGTGCTGGCGACCGCGACGACCCAACCGGACGTCGTTCCGGTCTTGTCGTCGAGCGTGACGGCCTTGATGAAGCCCGGCACCTTCTTCGCCGCGGAGTCGTCGACCGACTTCACCGTGGCGCCGAAGCGCACCGGCGGCGTGACCACCGCGCCATAGGCCATGCCCGGCAGCATCACGTCGATGCCGTATTTGGCCGTGCCGTTGGTCTTGGAGGGGATGTCGAGCTGTGGCACCGACACGCCGATCATGGTGTATTGGTCGGGCGTCTTCAGCTTGATCGCCTTCAGCTCATCCGGCGTGAAGGTCTTGGTCGCCTTGCCGCTCTTGACGACCTCGGCGAACGACATCTGCTTCTTCGATTTCGGATGCACGATCATGGAATCGCGCACTGCGAGTTCCGACGCCGGCACGCCCATCGCTGCGGCCGCACCTTCGGTCAACGCCATGCGCCCGGCCGCACCGGCCCGGCTCATCGCGTCAAAATTCATCATGGTCGACCAGCTGCCGCCGGTGATCTGCGCGCCCAGCACGGGATCGTTGAACCTGGGATCGTTGGAGGCGAGCGCGACGCGCATGTCGCTCCATTTCGCACCCAGCTCCTCGCAGACGATCTGCGCCATGGTGGAGGCGATGTGCTGGCCCATGTCGGCCTTGCCGCAGGTCACGGTGACGAGACCGTCGGGCGAGATCGCATACCAGACGCTCGGCTCGAAATTGGCCGGCGCTGCCGCAGCCGCAGAATCGATCCCGGGCACGCCGGCATAGCCGAGCACGAGGCCGGTCGCGGCCGTGCCGACGAGGAAGGAGCGGCGGCTGAGATCCGTCGTCTCGGGGGTAACGTTTTTCACGTGCCGGTTCATGTGGGCCTCCGTTCGTTGCCGGAGGCGGACGCGGTGCGCATCTCGGTGGCCGCGCGCATGATCGCCTTCTGGATCCGCGAATAGGTCATGCAACGGCACAGATTGCCGTCCATGTGCGCGACCACTTCGTCCTTGGTCGGATTGGGATTCTTCGACAGCAGCGAGGCCGCCTGCATGATCTGCCCCGACTGGCAGTAGCCGCATTGCGGCACCTGCTCGGCGATCCACGCCTTCTGCAGGGGATGGTCGCCCTTGGCGGAGAGCCCTTCGATGGTGGTGATCTTCTTGCCGGCGACGTCGCCGACCATGGTCTGGCACGAGCGCACGGCTTCGCCGTTGACATGCACGGTGCAGGCACCGCACAGCCCGGCACCGCAGCCGAACTTGGTGCCGGTCATCTGCAACTGCTCGCGGATGGCCCAGAGAAGCGGCGTGTCGTTCGCCGCATCCACGGACATACTCCGCCCGTTGATGGTGAGTGTTGGCATAGGCGTCTTCCCCTGCCGGTGCATGAAGCCGCTTACGGCGGCAACTTGTGCAGCGGACGCCCACCGGGCTGGCGTCAGCCTTGATCGCGAGAATGATAGCGTTCACGCGCGGAGGCAAATGCAATTTGGAATCGATCGAAACTATCTCGGCATCTCGGTGTTGTGCGCTGCGAGAACAGCGATGACGCAGCGACTGAACACAAATCGAGAGCGCGTTGGACATGCATGTCATCGTGCTCGGGTGGTTTCTTCGAGGTAACTTGGCGCGCTAGAGTTGGTGAGGTGTGGTTGAACTCAGTGCCGCCGCAGACGTCCCTTCTCCCCTCGCGGGAGAAGGTGGCGCGAAGCGCCGGATGAGGGGTTCTCTCCGAGAACTAGACAGACAGTTTCACGCGCGGAGAGATACCCCTCACCCGGCTTCGCTTCGCGAAGCCACCCTCTCCCGCAAGGGGAGAGGGTGCACCGACGTCGCGGCTCGACAAAAGAAAAACAGAGAAGGGCGGAAACGAAACAATGCCGAAAATCAATCGCGACGGCGTCAACATCTACTACGAGGTCCACGGCAACGGACCGCCATTGCTGCTCACCCACGGCTACTCCTCGACCTCGGCGATGTGGCATGGACAGGTCGAGGCGCTTGCGCAGGAGCACAAGCTGATCCTGTGGGACATGCGCGGCCATGGCCAGTCCGATTATCCTGACGATCCCAAGGCCTATAGCGAAGCGCTGACCGTCGGCGACATGGCGGCGATCCTCGATGCGGTCGGCGCAGAGCGCGCGATCATCGGCGGGCTCTCGCTCGGCGGTTACATGTCGCTTGCGTTCTATCGCGCTTTCCCGCAACGCGCCCGCGCGCTGCTGATTGTCGATACCGGTCCCGGCTTCAAGAAGGACGACGCGCGCGAGGCCTGGAACGAGCGTGCGCTGGCCACCGCCGACAGGCTCGACCGCGAAGGCCTCGACGTCTTGAAATCAGCGACGCGCGAGCGCGCCACGGCCAGCCATCGCAGCGCCAGGGGACTGGCGCTGGCGGCACGCGGCATGCTGACCCAGCGCGATGCGCGCGTGATCGAGCTATTGCCCGACATCAAGGTACCCAGCCTGATCGTGGTCGGTGCCGACGACACGCCGTTCCTTGCGGCGTCCGACTACATGGCCGCAAAGATCCCCGGCGCACAAAAGGTCGTGATCCCCGCGGCCGGACACGCCGTCAACATCGATCAGCCCAAGGCTTTTGTTGACGCGGTCACGCCTTTCCTGAAGAACTTGCCGAGCTAGGCGATCAAGCAAGGACGTAGGCGATGAAGCGGGCGATGCTGGCTGCGGGCACGATGTTGCTATCGATATCTGCGCAGGCCGAGCCGTACGGCACCGTGCCGCCGCGCCAGCCCTTCGTCGCGACCTTGTCGAACAACACGCCGCTCGCCTTCGGCATGGATGCCGAGCAGACCGCACGCGCCCTCGGGCAGCCCCTGCAATATGTACGGGGGCGTCCCGGCAACGAGATCTACCTCGCTTTGCGCAACATCGGCGGCAGCGGCCTGATCCCCTATCGCCACCGCCTGTTCCTGCAATTCCGTCATGGACGGCTGGCAGGATGGAAGGAGGACTACGGCGAGAACTGGATGTGGGAGTGAGTGTTGCCCGCCGGCATTTCCGGATCGTCATGGCCGGGCTTGTCCCGGCCATCCACGTTCTCTCGCGCGGAAGCGAAGACGTGGATGCCCGGGACAAGCCCGGGCATGACGAGTGTGTGGAGCGAGCGAATTCCCGATCAACGACCAACCAAGAAGGACAACCCGCGTGGGACAGGACATCAAACTGACGGCCTCCGACAATTTCCAGCTGGGCGCCTATCGCGCCGAACCGGGTGGGAGCCCCAAGGGCGCGGTGGTGGTGATCCAGGAGATCTTTGGGGTCAATCACCACATCCGCTCGGTCTGCGACCGCCTCGCCAAGGAGGGCTATGTCGCGATCGCGCCGTCGATCTTCGACCGGACGTCGCCGAACTTCCAGTCGGGCTATACGCCCGACGAGATCGCCGAGGCGCGCAAATTCGTCGCCAACCCGGATTGGGCCGCGATGCTGCGCGACACCCAGGCGGCAATCGATGCGGTGAAGAGCGTTGGCCCCGTCGGCATCATCGGGTTCTGCCTCGGCGGCAGCGTCGCCTTCGTTGCGGCGACGCGGCTGTCGGGCCTGAAGGCCGCGATCGGCAATTACGGCGGCGCCGTGGTGCGCTTCGCCGACGAGACGCCGAAGGTGCCGACGCAGCTGCATTTCGGCGAGAAGGACGCCGGCATTCCCCTGACCGACGTCGAGACCATCAAGGCCAAGCGGCCCGATGTTGAGGTCTTCGTCTATCCGGGCGCGCAGCACGGCTTCCATTGCGACGAGCGGGCGAGCTACGACAAGGCCAGCGCCGACATCGCCTGGCCGCGCAGCATGGAATTTTTCGCCAAGCATTTGACGAAGTAGCGAACGCCTTTCTCCTCTTGTCATTCCGGGGCCCGCGTAGCGCGAACTATGGTGCGCAATTGCGCACCTGAGAATCTATCGTGCCGCAGAGCCGGTGGAGGAATGGATTCCGGGCCTGCACCGCTTTGCGGCGCATCCCGGAATGACGGAGGAGAGAGTGATCCCTCGTAGCGGGAATCGGGTGGCTGCATCATGCTGCCCGGCGATAGAGCTGGCTGATCGAACCAACTCACGCCGGAGTTTCGCCATGCAGCAAGCGATCACGCACCTCGTCATCCGCAATCCGTTCGGAACCATGGATGTGCCGGAGCCCGGGGATTCCGAGGTCAGGAATTATGCCGCGACGGCCACGTGGTCCGGCGATGTAGCCGACGTCAACGCGGCGGCATGGGCCTCCATCGCTGCGCCGTCCGATCCGCTCGAGGGCATCTGGGCGAGCCGCTGGAACGGCGGCGCCGATCCGACCATTGTTGGCGACACGCCGGACAAGTGGAAACAGGGTCGCGCGGAAATCCGCATCGCAGACGGGCGGATCTATCTGCGCTTCGACTGGGACCATGGCCGCCGCCATGGGCTGATCGATGCCGCGCGAGAGGGTGCGGATCGCC
Source organism: Bradyrhizobium sp. CCGB12 (assembly GCF_024199845.1). Lineage (NCBI taxonomy): Bacteria > Pseudomonadati > Pseudomonadota > Alphaproteobacteria > Hyphomicrobiales > Nitrobacteraceae > Bradyrhizobium > Bradyrhizobium sp. CCGB12. Next base: position 6,923,178 of record NZ_JANADO010000001.1, read on the forward strand.
TGGTCGGAAAATACATCAACCTGACCACGCCGGCGATCACACGCCCATGGGTGGGGCGCGCGATCGATGCCACCAGGATCGACGGGTGCTTTCCGGAGGGACGGCTGGATTTCAGGAGATAAGTCGCGCCCCGGAATGACGAGGGGAAAGAGTTTGACCGAGAGCTAGAACCAGCGCTCGCCGACGAACACGGTGTCGCCCGGGGCGAGCGGCGTGCCGAGCGGCACGACGGCACGCATGGCACCGCCATTCTCGGTGTGCGTGACGGTGACGACGTCGCGCTTGGCGCGCGGCGAGAAGCCGCCGGCGATCGCGACCGCGCTCTCGACCGTCATGTTCGGCACGTAGGGATATTGGCCGGGCGCGAGGACCTCGCCGAGGATGAAGAACGGACGATAGGCTTCGATCTCCACCGCGACCGAAGGCTCGCGGATGTAGCCGTTGCGCAGGCGTGCGCCGATCTCGCCGGCGAGGCCCGCCGTGGTGCGGCCGCGCGCCGGCACCGCGCCGATCAGCGGCATGGTGATGGAGCCGCCGGCGTCGATCGAATAACTGTTGGTGAGACCTTCCTGGCCGTAGACCACGACACGAAGCTTGTCGCCGGCATCGAGATGGTAGGAAGCGTCATAGCGCACCGGCGCCATCGGCGCGGCATAGCCGACCGGCATGGGCGCGGGCGCAGAGGCAAAGGAGTTGCGCAGCGCGCCGATGGCGCCGCCACCATCGGCAACGACAACCGGCTGCGGCGCGCTGTAGGGCTGGCCGTAGGCCATCGAGTCGAGATCGGCGCGCGGCTGCACCATCGCGACCGGGCCGGCGGTCTGCATGCAGCCGCCAAGGGCAAGCGCGGCGGACGCTGCCAACAACGTTGCCGAGATCGACCATCGAAACGCGCGTGCAACCGGCACCGGACCCATCCCTCGAAACGAGATGGCTCCAGTGATGCACCGGTTATGGTTAATAAAGCGTTGCGGGGGGTTTTGGTGACGGTCGCACCCTCCCCTGGAGGGGGAGGGTAAGATGCGCGCGCCGCGACCAACATCGTCGCGGCGAAGATTTCGCTTACACGCTCACGCCGACGCCGATCGGGCAGGACACGCCGGTGCCGCCGAGACCACAATAGCCGGCGGGATTCTTCGCCAGATATTGCTGATGGTAGTCCTCGGCAAAATAGAATTCGCCGGCGGGTGCGATCTCGGTGGTGATGGCACCGAGCCGCTTTGCAGCAAGTGCCTTCTGGTAGAGCGCCTTCGATTCCTCGGCAGCCTTCTTCTGCGCATCACTGAACGTGTAGATCGCGCTTCGATACTGCGTGCCGACATCGTTGCCTTGGCGCATGCCCTGCGTAGGGTTGTGGCTCTCCCAGAACGTCTTCAAGAGCCTCTCGTAGGAGATCCTGTTCGGATCGAACACGACCAGCACCACTTCGGTGTGGGCGGTGCGGCCCGAGCAGACCTCTTCATAGGTCGGGTTCGGCGTGTGACCGCCGGCATAGCCGACGGCGGTCGTATAGATGCCGTCACCGAGCTCCCAGAACTTCCGCTCGGCGCCCCAGAAGCAGCCGAGGCCGAACACGGCCTGTTCAAGGCCAGCGGGATAAGGCGGCTTCAACTTGCTGCCGTTGACGAAATGGATGCTCGCGGTCGGAATGGCCTGCGCACGGCCCGGCAGCGCCTCAGTTGCGCTCGGCAATGCGGTGGTCTTGCGCATGAACAGCATGATGGATCTCCGAAACGAGCAGTCCGTCGCCTGAGCCAGACGTTCAGGCGGCGTGCTCGCGATCAGGTGGGAATATAGGTGTCTACGCGCGGAGGGGCAGTGTTGTTACGCCGCTCGCGATCTCCGACGTTCAGTCCCGGGAATAGCCGATCAAGGGCTTGCGCGGGCGGAACAGGATCATCAGCAGGATGCCGAGAATGCCGAGCACGGCGAAGACCGGCTGATCCAGCACCAGGCGGATCACCGAGGTCCAGAGCCAGGGCGCCTTGGCCTCGACCCAGGTCCGGAACGCGGTCTGGCTGGCCTGATTGATGTCGTTCCAGAACTGGCCGAACCGGGTGAATTTGAGGGTCTGGTCGGCCACCCAGCGGGCGCCGTCATAGACCATGAAGATGAACCCGCCGGCGAGCAGCAACAGCCCAATCAGTCGGAAAATGCCGCGGATCATGCCTCACCCACCATGGTCGTCCGATCGGACAACCTTTTCGGAACGTCGCCAGCCAATAGCCGGGCGACGGCATAAATTCAACCTCTTCAGGGCGTTACGGCGCCATCCAGGTCCATCTGAGGCCGGATTTCCAGCTCCGAAAGCGTTGACGGTGCCAAAGACCCTCTCTATAAGGGCGCCAACTGGCGGTGGGCGCAATCCTGCCGCCGCTGTTCTTTGAGCAGTTGCAGGCACCTTGAGCTTACGTCTCTTTGGAGCCTCAGAGACAGCCGCAAGGCCGTCGCTCATGTTCCGGGAACGGCCCAGCAACCGAACACCCTAAATCCGAGCGTCGATTAAGCGGTCAAGCAGCCGGCGCTACCCGACCAAGACGCGACCGGTACCGCAAAGGACATTGAGACCATGGCCAATACCACTTCCGCCAAGAAAGCGACGCGCAAGATCGCCCGCCGCACCGCCGTCAACAAGTCGCGCCGCACCCAGATGCGTGGTGTCGTGCGCACCGTCGAGGAAGCCATCAAGACCGGCGATCGCGCCGCCGCCGTCAAGGCGCTGGCGAATGCCGAGCCGGCCCTGATGCGTGCCGCCCAGCGCAACATCATTCACAAGAACAACGCCAGCCGGAAAGTCTCGCGCCTCACCGCGCAGATCGCCAAGCTCGCCAAGTAAGCTCGCCAAATAATCTCGCGAAGTCATCTCGCGGCACCATCTGATCGGTCGATCCGATCAGCGCGTCAAAAAGCCCGGCATCGCGCCGGGCTTTTTTGTTGGCTGTCATATTCACGCAAGCGCGTCACGCCAGGCTCGATCCTTCGCTTGGAAGGTTTGCATCGTCTGCGCTATTCTTCGTTCCGTAGTTTTACCGCGTGTGATTTTGCAACAGCGGAAACTTTCACCGCATTGCGAAAAACCCCTGTGCGGCGGGGCTAAGATGAATTCGCGCGCGCGAAAGTTCTGCACACCGTAGATTCACCGGAACGCGCCACGCGGTGGAGTTACCCTGTCAAACGAGACTCAAAAAGCGATGTCTCGCTAATCACTTATCGACATAGTGATGGCAAGCGTTTGGAAAAAACGCCCGCGCGTCGGGCGCGTGACGAATTTTTAAAAGATTTTTGGCGGTGGCAGATAATTGTCACATGAGGCGCGGCATTTTCGATTCTGTGCACGAATCCAAAAACTTGCTTCCGAGCCTGTGAACAACTCACGCGCGGCATTAACCGAGGTCAAGTTTTTTGATGCCTCAAGTGTGAATCAATTCCGTTGCGAGTCTTTCGGCATAGTGTATTCCTTAAGTCGTCAGCGGCGCCCACGATCTTGAGACCAGCGCGGTATCGGAAACGGGGCGAGCGTGCAAATCGGCGGCGGTGAGCACGTGGCGACGCTTTAGCAAGCGATTGTCGGTTCAAAACCCATAGCAATATGGGAACGGTAGGTCTTTGTCTGAATGTCTCCAAGCGGGATCTTTCCGCTCGCGCCCAGCGCAAATGAGGGACATCGTAAAGCTACCCCGACAGGCGTGATGGGCGAAGCCGGGCGGACACTAGTAAGACGGGCGGGGCATCCGCGCCTGGAGCAGTTCAGGAGCGGTTGTCTTTCAGACACGCAGGACCTTGCCGTGAGCGATCACGGCAGGACGGGGAGGGTATCATGTCCTACGGATACAACGCGGTATTGACTCAGGCTCCATCGTTCAACGATGCCGTTTCCGATCCGTCTTGCGTTCAGCCTCCGACCTGTGAGGACGCGTCGAGTACGCGCTGACCTCGCGAACTCTCCATCCTAGACATCGCTGATCCGACCCGCGGCGTTCGCGCCGAACGGTCGAGCCATGTCTGACGATGGGCTCGCTTGAGGTCGCGTCATTGCAGGGGCCCTGGTGGGACCTGCATGGCGCCCACAACGCAACCTTATCTCTCAAGAGAAGTTTTCTGACGATGACAATGGAACAGGATCGCTGGTCACGCGTGAAGGGTCGGCTGCGCTCGACCGTTGGCGAAGACGTTTACACGAGCTGGTTTGCACGCATGGACCTCGAAGGCGTGCAGGACGAGAGCGTGCGGCTCTCGGTGCCGACCCGCTTCCTGAAGAGCTGGATCCAGGCCCATTATGCCGAACGCGTGCTGTCGTGCTGGCAGGCCGAGATGCCGGAAGTGCATCGCATCGATCTCACGGTCCGCTCGGCGGTGCGTCCGGTCGCGCAGGTGAAGGAAGCGCCCGCCCTTGTCGAGGCGCGCCGCGCGCCGACGCCGGAATTGCGCTCGACCGCGACCGCGCCGGTCTCGGCCAATCACGACGCGCTCGGCGGCTCACCGCTCGACCCGCGACTGACCTTTGCGAGCTTCGTCGTCGGCCGCTCCAACACGCTGGCGCATGCGGCCGCGCGCCAGGTCGCCGAAGGACGTCGCGGCGACCCCGTCATGTTCAACCCGCTCTACATCCATGCCGGCGTCGGCCTCGGCAAGACGCACCTGCTCCAGGCGGTGACCTGGGCCGGCAATTCCGGCAACGAGCGCAAGGTGCTCTATCTCACGGCGGAGAAATTCATGTACGGCTTCGTCGCCGCGCTGAAGACGCAGACGGCGCTCGCCTTCAAGGAAGCGCTGCGCGGCATCGACGTGCTCGTGATCGACGACCTCCAGTTCCTGCAGGGCAAGTCGACCCAGGCCGAGTTCTGTCACACGCTGAACGCGCTGATCGACGCCGGCCGCCAGGTGGTGATCGCGGCGGACCGTCCGCCGTCCGACCTCGAGAGCCTGGACGACCGCGTCCGCTCGCGGCTCGCCGGCGGCCTCGTGGTCGAGATGGGCTCGCTCGGCGAGGAGCTGCGGCACGGCATTCTCAAGTCGCGCGTCGCCGCCGCCCGCGCCCATCACGCGACCTTCGACGTGCCGGAGGAGGTACTGCTATATCTGGCGCGCACCATCACCCATAACGGCCGCGACCTCGAAGGCGCGATCAACCGGCTGCTGGCGCATTCCAAGCTGAACAACCAGCCGGTGACACTGGAGATGGCCGAGCGCGAGGTTCGCGACCTGGTCCGGCCGCAGGAACCCAAGCGGATCAAGATCGAGGACATCCAGCGCGTGGTGGCGCGGCAGTATAATGTCAGCCGCTCCGACCTCCTGTCCTCGCGCCGCACCGCCAACGTGGTCCGCCCGCGCCAAGTGGCGATGTATCTCGCCAAGACCCTGACCCTGCGCTCGCTGCCGGAGATCGGCCGCCGCTTCGGCGGACGCGATCACACCACGGTGCTGCACGCCGTGCGCAAGATCGAGGCCCTGGTCTCCAAGGACACCGCGCTGTCCGAGGAAGTGGAGTCGCTGAAGCGCCAGCTTCAGGAATAAACGCCTAGCTTCTTCTTTTCACCTCTCCCCGCTTGCGGGGAGAGGTCGAATTCGATCGCAGATCGAATTCGGGTGAGGGGGACTCTCCGCAAGTCCAGCTCTCACCTCCCCCGTGGAGACTCCCCCTCACCCCGACCCTCTCCCCGCAAGCGGGGCGAGGGAGTTTACCTGCGCCCGGGCGGCAGGCCTTGGTTCTGGGCTGTAAATCGTGGGGAACTGCCCGGCAATCCCTTGAAACGGATGATTTTCCGCGCCACCTTGCGCGACCCTGACGGCTTTGATCATATCGGCTGGATGATCCGGCTTTCCGGGGTCTTCGGTGCCGTGGCGCGCATCCCGCAGCCCGGCCTTTCCAACACTGTGTTTTCTTGGGGATCGGGCGAGTAGTGCAATGAAGGTTACGGTCGAACGCGCGCAACTCCTGAAATCGCTGGGCCATGTCCACCGCGTGGTCGAGCGCCGCAACACGATTCCGATCCTCGGCAACGTGCTGGTCCGCGCCGAGAGCGCGAAATTGTCGCTGAAGGCGACCGACCTCGACCTCGAAGTGACGGAGACGCTGCCGGCGGAAACCGCGACCGCGGGCTCCACCACCGTGCCGGCGCACATGTTCTACGACATCGTGCGCAAGCTGCCGGACGGGTCGCAGATCGTGCTGGAGGCCGACGGCGACCGCGCCGTGCTCGCGATCCGCGCCGGCCGCTCCCGCTTCACGCTGCAGACCCTGCCGGAGAATGATTTCCCGGACCTTGCGGCCGGCGACATGTCGCACTCGTTCTCGCTCGCGGCCAAGGACGTCAAGCGGCTGATCGACCGCACCCAGTTCGCGATCTCCACGGAAGAGACGCGGTATTACCTCAACGGCATCTATCTGCACGCCGCGGGCACGGCCAAGGCCGCGACCCTGCGCGGCGTCGCCACCGACGGCCACCGCCTCGCCCAGCTCGACCTGGTGCAGCCCAAGGGTGCCGAGGGCATGCCTGGCGTGATCGTGCCGCGCAAGACCGTCGGCGAGGTGCAGCGCCTGATCGAGGACACCGAGGCCGAGATGACGATCGAGCTGTCGCAGGCCAAGATCCGTTTCACCATCGGCAATGTGGTGCTGACCTCGAAGCTGATCGACGGCACCTTCCCGGACTATGGCCGGGTGATCCCGCAAGGAAACGACAAGGAGCTCGTGGTCGACAAGAAGGATTTTGAGAACGCGGTCGACCGCGTCTCCACCATCTCCAGCGAGCGCGGGCGGGCGGTCAAACTGTCGCTGTCGGCGGGCAAGCTGGTGCTGTCGGTGACCAATCCGGATTCCGGCAGCGCGACCGAGGAGCTCGAGGTCGAATACGCCTCCGACGCCCTCGATATCGGCTTCAACTCGCGCTACCTCCTCGACATCGCCGCCCAGATCGAAGGCGACGTCGCCACGCTCAGACTCGCCGACCCCGGCTCGCCGACCCTGGTGCAGGACAAGGACGACAAGAGCGCGCTGTACGTGCTGATGCCGATGCGGGTGTGAGGGACATGGTCTTCCCCTCTCGACACCTTCTGTGTGGAGACAACCCCTCACCCGGCTTCGCTGCGCGAAGCCACCCTCTCCCACAAGGGGAGAGGGTGAAGCTACAGCTGCCGCCGTCGAACCAAGCGCAATGCGCATTGCTGTGCCCTCTCCCCTTGTGGGAGAGGGCATCTCCGCTGACGGATACACATTCAGTCGGGTGAGGGGTTCGTGCCGCAGGAGCCGTCCCATCGGCCACTCGCCAAGCGTCTTCGCCAATTCGCGAAGAACATGCGACACGAACCGACGGATGCGGAAGCCGCAATGTGGCGCTTGCTGAGGGATCGTCGGCTCTCGACATTCAAGTTTCGCCGACAGGTGCCATTCAAGAACTACATTCTCGACTTTGTCTGTTTCGAGAAGCACCTTGTCATCGAAATTGACGGGAGTCAGCACGCGGAATCGCCACGCGATGCAACTCGGGATGCCGCAATTTCGGCGGAAGGTTTCTCGATCGCCCATTACTGGAACAACGACGTGCTGCAACAGCCCGCTTCTGTCTTGGAGGACATCCTTGCAAAGCTTGCCGGGCGGTAAGATACCCCTCACCCGTCGCCTCACTTCGTGAGGCGCCACCCTCCCCCACAAGGGGGGAGGGAAGGCACTGCCCGGCAATGACAGAGTGATATGACCCCCTCCCGCATTCATCGCCTGACGCTGACGCATTTTCGCAATTATCGGGCGGCGGGGCTCGAGACGGCGGCTGACATGGTGGCGCTGGTCGGGCCGAACGGGGCGGGCAAGACCAATTGCATCGAGGCGATCTCGTTCCTGTCGCCGGGACGGGGCCTGCGGCGCGCGACGCTGGAAGACGTCGCCGACAACCAGGGCGAAGGCTCCTGGGCGGTGTCGGCGCAGGTCGAGGGCGCTTTAGGCTTGGCGACGCTCGGCACCGGCATCGACGCGCCGCGGCCCGACGCTTCCGTGAGCCGGCGTTGCCGCATCGACCGCGAGCCGGTCAATTCGGCCGCGTCCTTCGGCGACCACATCCGCATGGTGTGGCTGACGCCTGCGATGGACGGGCTGTTCATGGGCGCGGCCTCCGAGCGGCGGCGCTTCTTCGACCGCCTGGTGCTCGCCATCGACAGTGATCATTCCAGCCGCATCTCCGCGCTGGAGCGTTCCCTGCGCTCGCGCAACCGCCTGCTCGAGACGCGCAATTACGACGACCATTGGTGTGACGCGATCGAGCGCGAGACCGCCGAGCTTGCGGTCGCGGTGGCCGCAACGCGCGGTCAGACCGCAGCAAGGCTCACCGGCATGCTGAATGCGCGCGCGCAGGCTTCCGCCTTCCCGCCTGCGAAAATCGCGCTCGACGGCTGGATGGAGAACGCGCTGCTCCAGGAGACCGCGACCTCGGTCGAGGACCGCTACCGCCAGATCCTGCGCGACAACCGTCCACGCGATGCCATCGCCGGCCGCACCACCGACGGCCCGCATCTCACTGATCTCCAGGTGGTCTATGCGCCCAAAAGCATGCCGGCGCGCGATGCCTCGACCGGCGAGCAAAAGGCGCTGCTGATCGGCCTCGTGCTGGCGCATGCGACGCTGGTCGCCGAGATGACCGGCATCGTGCCGCTGCTGCTGCTCGACGAGGTCGTCGCGCATCTCGATCCGAGCCGCCGCGCGGCGCTGTTCGACGAGCTGAAGAAGCTCGGCGCGCAGGTCTGGTTGACCGGCGCGGACCCCGCCGCCTTTGCCGAGATCGGCGCGGGCGGCGAAGTCTTTGACGTCGAGAGCGGACGAATCTCTGCCCGCAGGTAGGCCGTCACATTGAACCGGCCTGTTTCCGGTCGCGACTAGCTGCTTGGAGCCGCCAGCGGCGGCGATCGCGCAGGATTCAGGCACGCGCGATATCCTTGGAGCATGAGCATGACGACGGTGAGGCATGGGGTGCGAGCCCCGGCACGATGGCGGGCGTTTGCGTGCGGCCTCGTCCTGCTTGCGATCTGCCTGCTCGCGGCCAGCGCCGGCGCCTCGCTGCCGCATTTGTTTCCGGCGACGCTCACGCTGGACTCCGATGCCAAGCTGCCTGCACCGACGCGCTACAGCTATCGAGCAATCCACACCACGCTGATGCAGGGCGTCGACGCGCCGCTCCGCGTCAGGCTGGAAGCCAACGTGCCCGCGGAGCTCCGCAACGTGCTCGCCTTCTACCGCACCGAGCTTGGAAAGCTCGGCTGGCAGGAGCAGCATGATGGCGCCGTGATCAGCGCCGACCACGTCCAGCTCGCTTTCATCTCGCCGCTCGGGCCGGCGGTGCTGGAGCTCAACCGCAAGAACGGCGGCACCTCGGTCTATCTCGTGCAGAAGAACGCGGAGACGGCAACCCGAGCAAACGTCATGCCCGAACCCGGCCAGGCGAAGCTGGTGTTCAGCAACATCGGCGAGAAGGAAGCCGTGCTCGAGATCAACGAGCGGACCATCCCGCGCCCCGCCGGCGCGAATGCCGTCGCGCTGGACCTCGTGCCCGGCAGATATTCCTACGGACTGAGCGTGCCGGACCGTCCGGCGACCACCAACATCCTCACCGTCGCCGCCGGCGATGCCTGGGAGCTCACCGTCGGGCGCGACGGTGACGCCTGGCCACCGCTCCAGCTGTATTGAGCCGTCGCCCCATGGCGCTAGCCGGACACACCGGTTGAACCTGTCCGGTTCCTGACGCGACTTCTCGTCTGAAGCCGCGCGCCGACGGCGCCGCAGCCTGTCATGGCGTAGGGCATGCGACCCGCGCGACATCCAGGAGTTTTGACGATGCCGATGATCCGGCGCGGGACGCGAGTCCCGGCAAGATGGCTGCTGCTTGCCTGCGGCATTCTCGCGATGGCGAGCATTTCACGTCCCGCGGGCGCGGCAGACGACGGTATCGTCGACGTCCATACGCTGCCGCGGCTGGACGGCGCAGTGGAAGACACCTCGCGCGCCGACAGCTACCGCGTGACCTACACCCTGCCGAGCGCGGTGGCAGCCACGTCGGACGCCACCAAGAAGCTGCTGAGCGCCGACGGCTGGGTGCCCTATGTGTATCCGCTGGATGAGAAAGGCACCGCGCTGAGCTTCAAGAAGGGACGGCAGGGGCTGCTCGTATCCTTCACGCAATCGCGCGGGCGTCCCGATCAGTCCGCCGTGTCCTACACGCCGAACCGGATCCATTCCAACGTGCCGTTCCCTGAAGGCGCGACCGATCTGGTGTTTGACGAGACCCGGCCCTATCTCGGCTGCATCGCGCCCGGCGCGCTCGAGACGATCTCGGAGTTCTTTACGAAGGACATGGCGGCGATGGGATGGCGCAAGCTCACGCCTGAGACAGCGGCGCGCTGGCCGAATGCCGATCTCGGCGGGACCGTCCCGAATGGTGTGCGCGTCTTCTACGATCATCCCGACGGCGACACGACGCAGTTCTACAAGCAGAAGCCGGTGATGCTGACCCTGACGCGGCGCGACGATGGCCGCACCAATGTCGAGATCAGGGTGGCGCCGTTCGCGCTGCCCGACGTGCTCGAGGCCGACGATGATATGGCCGGCCTGCCGCGGCCCAAGCTAACCAAATCTGCGAGGGGCCTTGGAAGCGCAAGCTCCAACAAGCGCGAGATGTCTGCCGCCGCGATCGCCGAGCTGCCCGCCGTGCTTGCCTTCTATCATCGCGAGCTCGCCGCGCGCGGCTGGCAGGAAGATGGCACCGCGCCGCTCGCACCCGGCGACGACGTCGCGATCAGGATTTCCTCGGCGGAGGAAACCGGCGTGCTGCGGCTCGGCCGCAAATACGATTTCACCATGATCAGTCTGACGGCGCAGGTGAAGGAATCCGCCCTTGCCGCCCGCGCCAGGGCGAAGAAGGAGGCCGACGAGAGGTTCCTGGGCGATGCGCTAGGTGCGGCCCAGCAGCTCATCGCCGCTGATGAAGCCAGGCGCAAGACGCAGGCCGCCTCCCTGTCGGATGCACCGCTCAATGCGCTCGCCAACAGCAAGACGCCGGTGCCGCTGCCCGAGACCGCGCAAGACGTGACGTTCGAAGGCGGAGACGGCCGGCTCGAATTCTCCTCGACGTCGAGCGTGAAGGCGCTCAGCACGTTCTATCGTACGACGCTGAAGAGCTCGGGCTGGAAGGAACAGCCCTCCGTCATCAACCAGCCCAACATGGCGGTGATGGCATTCTCGAAAGGCGGCAAGTCGATCTCGATGACCGTGATGCAGATGGGGCCGAAGGTGAATGTCCGCGCCGACGGATCGGGCCTGGTGACGGAAGCGGCCAAGCCTGTCGCCAACACCGAGGTGCAGGTACAGGCCAAATCCTCCGAGCCGCTCAAGCTCGATCCTGAATCCCAGCTGCCCGTGCCGACGCAGCGTTCGTCGAAATCGTTTGCCACCACGAAGATACCTGGCGGCGAGGCGCCGCTCCGCCGCGAGCTGGCAGCCAGCATTCCGGCGCCGCTCAATGACGTCCTCGCCTTCTACCGTGCGGAGCTGTCCAGGCTCGGCTGGCAGGAAAAGACCGACGGCGCGGCCGTGTCCGCAGAACGCGCTCAGATCGACTTCACTTCGCCGCAGGGACCGGCCGTGCTCAAGCTCGGCCGCGCCAAGGGCGAGACCACGGTCAATCTGGCGCAGAAGAATGCGGATGTCGCTGAAAAGGCCGACGTCATGCCGAAGGCGGGACAAGCGAGGCTCATGCTCGGAAACATGGGAGCGAACGAGGCCTCGCTGACGATCAACAAGCAGACGGTGAAGATCGCGGCCGGCACCGGCGGCCCGCAATCGCCGAAAGGCCCGATGCTCGACCTGCCGCCCGGCAAGTACCAGTACGCGCTGCGCCTGCCCGGACGCCCGGCCCGCACCGAGGCCCTGACCGTTGCCGCCGGCGAGGCCTGGGGTCTCCTGGTGGGCCCGAGCGGAGACGTGCTGCCGCTTCAGATGTACTGAGACGCCACAAGGGCGGGTGCGCTCCCTCTCCCGCTTGCGGAGAGGGTTGGGGTGAGCGTGTCGCCGCAATCGAGAACCCCCAAGCGGAGAGAACCCTCACCCGGCGCGCGGGACGATGCTTCGCATCGCCCGGACGCGCCGACCTCTCCCGCAAGCGGGAGAGGTTGCAGCGAGCCCTGGGGCGCGCTGATTCAACCAAAGACCACAGACTCGAACGAACAATTTCAGACGGCTCGGAACCACCCTTCCCGACCCCGCAAAATCCACGCCCTTGGAGAGCCGAAACGGGCCCTTGAATCGCGCTTTTCGCAAGCCTCGGAATCGGCGTTCAAAAGCCTTGAAAACCGGCCCAAAAACCCTATGTGCTCAAAGGGTTGCCAGAAGATACTTTGCGCTAGGCGCCAACCCTCTTTCATGGCACAAATAGCCCGCAAATCAGCGCCTTCTGCGCCGCTGATTCGGGCGACATCTCGAAGGCCTCTCATGACAGAACCTGCTCGGCAGCCCGCTGCCGAAAACGAGCCCTCCATCGCGAGCGAATACGGCGCGGAATCGATCCGCGTGCTCAAGGGTCTCGATGCCGTCCGCAAGCGTCCGGGCATGTATATCGGCGACACCGACGACGGCTCGGGCCTGCACCACATGGTCTACGAGGTCGTCGACAACGCCATCGACGAGGCGCTGGCGGGCCACGCCTCGCGCGTCGATGTTGTGCTCAATGCCGACAATTCCGTCACGGTGCGTGACGATGGCCGCGGCATTCCCGTCGACATCCACAAGGGCGAAGGCATCTCGGCGGCCGAGGTCATCATGACCCAGCTCCACGCCGGCGGAAAGTTCGACCAGAACTCCTACAAGGTCTCCGGCGGCCTGCACGGCGTCGGCGTCTCCGTCGTCAATGCGCTCTCCAGCAAGCTCGGCTTGCGGATCTGGCGCGACGACAAGGAACATTACATCGAGTTCGCCCATGGCGATGCCGTCGCACCGCTGAAGGTGGTCGGCGACGCGCCGGGCCGGCGCGGCACCGAGGTGACGTTCCTCGCCTCGACCGAGACGTTCAAGAACATCGAATACGATTTCGCCACGCTCGAGCATCGCCTGCGCGAGCTCGCCTTCCTCAATTCCGGCGTCAACATCGCCCTCTCTGACATGCGTCACGCGGTCGAGAAGCGCGAGGAGATGCACTATTCCGGCGGCGTCGAGGAATTCGTCAAATATCTCGACCGCAACAAGAAGGCCCTGGTGCCCGCGCCGATCATGGTGCGCTCGGAAGCCAACGGCATCGGCGTCGAGGCCGCCTTGTGGTGGAACGACAGCTACCACGAGAACGTGCTGTGCTTCACCAACAACATTCCGCAGCGTGATGGCGGCACCCATCTGGCCGGCTTCCGCGGCGCGCTGACGCGCCAGGTCAACGGCTATGCCGAGGCCAACGCCAAGAAGGAAAAGATCGCGCTGACCGGCGACGACTGCCGCGAAGGCCTCACCGCGGTCCTGTCCGTGAAGGTGCCGGACCCCAAGTTTTCGTCGCAGACCAAGGACAAGCTGGTGTCCTCGGAAGTGCGTCCCGTGGTCGAGAACGTCCTCAACGAGGCGCTGCAGGCTTGGTTCGAGGAGCACCCGAGCGAAGCCAAGATGATCGTCGGCAAGGTGATCCAGGCCGCCGCCGCCCGCGAAGCCGCGCGAAAGGCGCGCGAGCTCACCCGCAAGAGCCCGCTCTCGGTCTCCTCGCTGCCCGGCAAGCTCGCCGACTGCCAGGAAAAGGATCCGGCAAAATCGGAGCTGTTCATCGTCGAGGGTGACTCGGCAGGCGGCAGCGCCAAGCAGGGCCGCAACCGTGAATTCCAGGCGGTGCTGCCGCTGCGCGGCAAGATCCTCAACGTCGAACGCGTCCGTCCCGACAAGATGCTGTCGAGCGAACAGATCGGCACGCTGATCACCGCGCTCGGCACCGGCATCAGCGACGAGTTTTCGGTCGAGAAGCTGCGCTATCACAAGATCATCGTGATGACGGACGCCGACGTCGACGGCGCCCACATCCGCACGCTGCTGCTGACCTTCTTCTACCGGCAGATGCGCGACATCATCGACGGCGGCTATCTCTATATCGCGCAGCCGCCGCTCTATAAGGTGTCACGCGGCAAGTCCGAGCAGTACCTGAAGGACGAGCGCGCGCTGGAAGACTATCTGATCGACGCCGGCCTCGACGACTGCGTGTACATCCCCGGCACCGGCGGCGACCGGTCCGGCCGCGATCTGCGCGCGCTGGTCGACGATGCCCGCGTCGTTCGCAGCATCCTTCGCAACCTGCATAGCCGCTATAACCGCAAGGTGGTCGAACAGGCCGCCATCACCGGTGTGCTGAACAAGTCGGTCTACGGCAATCCCGAGAACGCCACGGCCGCGGCGCAGTACATTGCGACCCGGCTGGACAGCCAGGCCGAGGAGGTCGAGCGCGGCTGGGTGGGTCAATTCGTCGAAGGCCAGGGCTTCCTGTTCGAGCGCACCGTGCGCGGCGTCAAGGAAGCGGCGATCATCGACGACGCGCTGCTCGGTTCGGCCGAAGCCCGCAAGCTCGACGAGTACGCGCCCAAACTCCAGGACGTCTACGCCCGCTCCGGCAAGCTGCGGCGGAAGGACAGCGAGCACCTGGTGCACGGTCCGTCCGACCTGTTCGAGGCGGTCACCGAGTCCGGGCGCAAGGGCATCACGCTGCAGCGCTACAAAGGCCTCGGCGAGATGAACCCCGAGCAGCTCTGGGAGACGACGCTCGATACCGAGGTGCGCTCGCTCCTGCAGGTGAAGGTCAAGGAGGTCGACGAGGCCGACGACATCTTCACCAAGTTGATGGGCGACGTGGTCGAGCCGCGCCGCGACTTCATCCAGGAACACTCGCTCAGCGCGACGATCGATATCTGAGCGGACGGCCTTGGGTTTGATCTGCTAGCAAAGCACTTGCTGCACCTCTCCCGCTTGCGGGAGAGGTCGGCGCAAAGCGCCGGGTGAGGGCTTTCTCCTCTTGGGGATTGTCCCGTTGCGGAGACACCCTCTCCCCGACCCTCCCCCGCGAGCGGGGGAGGGAGTGGACCACCGTCGCGTCGACACTGAACGCCATCGCTAGAGCAGCCCCCTGAACCTCACGCCCCGCCCTCGCGACGAAGTGGCATGAACCCGTAAGGCCAATTCCGGCCGGGAAGTGTCACGCCATGATCGCCTCGGCAACGACCAGTTCCACCGTGCCATCCCGCCGCCTCGGCATCATCGGCAGCATTGTCGGTGTGCTTGCGCTCATGGCGGCGGTGCTGCCGCATTGGGTCGTGCCGCTCGTGTTTCCGCCGCCGCCCGCGGACAAGGTGATCGTCGACACCGGACTTCGCATCAAGGACCGCGTCATCGCGAAGGTGAAGGGCTTGGAGTATCAGGCGCCGAAGGTTGAGAAATCCGCGGGGCGAAGCTGGAGCGAAACCGCGTCAGTCACTGCGATCTCGCTCGGCCTGCTCGCCATCCTGCTCTCGGTGCTCTCGCTGATCTCCAGGGAAGAACGGCTCCTTGCCGCCGTCGCCGCCACGCTCGGCACCGGCGCCATCGCGATCGAAATCTCGTTCTTCATGATCGGCGCGCTGATCCTGATCGCGATCCTCTATGTGGTGGGGAATATCATCGGATTGTTCTGAAGGCGGCTTCCTGCCACAAGCTCCAGACGGACGGGCTTGAGTCTCGCCCAGCACAATTGCTCCGGCGCTCAATTCTCTGTAGTTTCCGCCCGAAACAGCCCGCCCACCCAACAGGACAGCGAGAACCAAGTGGCGCCCATCCAATACATCGTCGAGGGCGGTCACCGGCTCTCGGGCTCGATCGAGCCATCCGGCAACAAGAACTCGGCACTGCCGATCATCGCGGCCGCGCTGCTCACCGAGCATCCGGTGACGCTTGAGAACGTGCCACGCATCCGCGACACCGAGACGCTGGTCGAGCTGGTCCGCTCGGTCGGCGCGTCCGCGGAGTGGACCGAGCGCAATAGGCTGCATATCCACGCCAAGAGCATCCGCGCCGCCGATCTCGACCCCGAGCTGTGCGTGCGCATCCGCGCCTCGATCCTGCTCGCGGGTCCCCTGCTCGCCCGCTGCGGCGAAGTGATGCTGCCGCCGCCCGGCGGCGACGTCATCGGCCGCCGCCGGCTGGACACCCATGTGCTGGCGCTGGAACAGCTGGGAGCCAAGGTCACCGCGACCGACCGACTCGAATTTCGCGCACCAAAGCTTGCCGGCGCGGACGTGTTCCTGGACGAGCCGAGCGTCACCGCGACCGAAAACGCGCTGGTCGCGGCGGTCGCCGCCGACGGCGTCACCTATTTACGCAATGCCGCGTCCGAGCCGCATGTGCAGGATCTCGCCAACTTCCTGGTCGCGCTCGGCGCCAAGATCGAGGGCATCGGCACCAACACCATGGTCGTGCATGGACAGGCGACGCTGGGCGGTGCGACCTACAGGATCCAGCCCGACCATATCGAGGTCGGCTCGCTGATCGGCCTTGCCGCGGTCACACGCTCGCCGCTTCGCATCACCCGTGCCGGCGTCGAGCATCTGCGCTCGATCCGCATGGGGTTCGAACGGCTCGGCATCGTCTGCCGCGTCGAGGGCGACGACCTGATCGTGCCCTCGAATCAGACGCTGAAGATCCAGGACGATTTCGGCGGCCACGTGCCGAAGCTGGAGGACCAGCCCTGGCCGGCCTTCCCCGCCGACCTGATGTCGATCGCGATCGTCACCGCCACGCAATGCGAGGGCGTGATCCTGATGTTCGAGAAGATGTTCGAATCGCGGATGTTCTTCGTCGACAAGCTGATCGCGATGGGCGCGCGCATCGTGCTGTGCGATCCGCACCGCGCCATCATCGCCGGCCCCAGCCGCCTGCGCGGCGCGCCGATGACCTCGCCGGACATCCGCGCCGGCATGGCGATGCTGCTCGCGGCCGTCTGCGCCGAGGGCACCTCGACCATCAACAATGCCGATCAGATCGAGCGCGGCTACGAGCGCATCGAAGAACGGCTGAATGCGCTCGGCGCGAAGATCAAGCGCGTGCCGGAACGGAAGAGCTGAGGCTCTTTCTTCTTCGCCTCGCCCCGCTTGCGGGGAGAGGCCGACGCGCGCAGCGCGGCGGGTGAGGGGGACTCTCCGCAAGAGATACTCTCCGTAAGAACGACGTTCGCTCAACACGTCATTGCGAGCGCAGCGAAGCAATCCAGAATCCCTCCGCGGAAATACTCTGGATTGCTTCGCTGCGCTCGCAATGACGATGCGGAGACTATCGAAGAATTCGGCTCACTCCGTCCCCGTGGAGACTCTCCCTCTCCCTTCATGCGGGGCGAGGGAGAAGAAGTATCGTAGCAACCATTAAGTGGCGGCGGTTTTTTGTGCCCTTTCGGATCGCCTGCGTCATCGATGATGACGCCGTACTCGCGTCCGTCAAGGCGTGGCCTGGCAGCAGGTCAGGTGAGGTTAGGGCGAGCGACGGCCATCCTTGACGGTCGCTGCGCGCGACGTCATGAGGAGCCGTAGGTCGGGACGAAGAAACACGTCGCGGTCGAACTAAGAAACAGAGAACGATCGCACTGGCGGTTTGTCGCACCACGGCGTGCCGCGAGCCACCACTGTGTTGGCGAAGATGAGCATCTTCCTGGCGCAGGCAACGAGCGCGCGCTTGTGTTCCTTTCCGGCCGCAGTTAGCCGTCGGTAGAGCTGGATGAGCTGCGGGTTCCATCGAAACGATGCAGCGAGTGAAGCCGTATAAAGGGCGCGACGCAGCCGCTTGCGTCCGCCCTCGATATGCCGACCGCCGGTCTGGTCGCCGCTGTCGTCGTCATAGGGCGCAAGGCCGGCGAGAGCGACAGCTTGCTCCCGCGTGATCCGGCCGATCTCAGGCAGGCGCACCAGGATGGCAACGGCGGTCGGCAACCCGATGCCGTCGACGCTGTTGATCAGCGCAAGCCTCTTGGCAAGGTCGGGATGCTTGCGGATCGAGGCGACCAGGGCCTTGAGTGCCGCCGTCTCACGTTGTTCCAGGCGAGCGATATCCTCCTGCCAGAGCTTGTTGATCCCTACATTGCGGCAGCTCTCGATCCTGTTCTTCAGGCGCGCGATATCCTCACCGATCTGATCGATCATGGTCAGCTGCTCGGCAAATGGCAGCAACCGGGGATCGGGCGCGGCATGGATCTTCCGCACTGCTGCGGTGCAAGCTGCGATAAGAGCGGCATCCATCTTGTCGTTCTTGGCTCGCTGCAGGTGGAATTTAGCATAGGCCCGGACCTGAGCCGGCTGAAACACCACAACCACAAACCGCTTGCGCCGCAGTTCGGCGACGACAGGCTGCTCGTAACCGCCGCTCGCCTCGATGCCGATGCGTTTGACGCGATGCTGTCGCAGCCACGCCAACAGGTCCTCGTGACCTTCCGGCGTGTTCTTCACCTGCAGCTGCTCGCGGCGGCCCTCGATCGCCACATCGAGCTTCCGTTTGCCGGTATCGATCCCGGCACAGATCGTGGTATGCTTGGCCATCTTCGTCGATCCCTCCCTTGTGATGCGAACCTCAAGTTCGTTCAACCATTCGGGTCCCGATGAAGTGCCGATCGCGATCTCGCTACGTCAGACAGCCCTCAAGGCTTTGGTGGGCACCGATCCGATCGAACGGCGACCCAGCTCGGGCGGCCACCCGGGCTGCGCCATTCCTCACGGAACGGCCTCACCATAACCGATCGGGCTAATACAAGGGTGGGCAAAGCGAAGCGTGCCCACGGCTTCTGTTGCAGAATTGAATAGGTGGTGGGCACGGCGCAAGTGCGCCTTGCCCACCCTGCGGTACCGAACTAGCGGACAGAACCCTCACCCGTCTCGCCGCGACGCGGCGAGCCACCCTCTCCCGCAAGGGGAGAGGGGAAGAGACACGGGCCATGTTTTCGACGTGTGGCTATGCTAAGCACCGGCCATGCTCGACACCGTCCAGCCCCGTCCGCAGCCGCAAGCCGGCGTGCCGCAAAACCATCTCGCCGATGAATTGGCGGAGACGCTGCGGCTGGCCGTGCCGATGATGCTGACGCAGCTCGGGCAGATCGCGATGATCACGACCGATCTCGCGATGATCGGCCGGCTCGGCGAGGACGCGGTGGCCGCGGCGGCGCTGGCGCATACGGTCTATTTCGTCAGCTTCACCTTTGGGCTCGGATTGATGTCGGCGGTGTCGCCGCTGGCGGCGCAGGCCTTTGGCGCCGGCGACGTCAAGCTGATCCGCCGCTCCTTGCGCGTCGGGCTGTGGGTCGCGCTGCTGATCTCGCTGCCGATGATGGCCTCGCCGCTCTATGGCGAGCAGATCCTGCTCGCGCTCGGGCAGGCGCCGGATTCCGCCGCGCTGGCGCAGCGTTATCTCAACGGACTGGCCTGGGGCATTGCGCCGGCGCTCGGCTTTATCGCGCTGCGCAGCATGATGAGCGCGGTGAACCAGCCGCAGGCGCCGCTGTGGATCACGCTTGCGGCGATCCCCGCCAATGCCGCGCTGGCCTATGCCCTGATCCATGGCCTGTTCGGCCTGCCGAAGCTCGGCCTGTTCGGCGCTGGGCTTGCGACCACGCTAGTCAATCTCGGCACCTTCCTCGCCGCGCTCGCCATTGCCGCGTGGCGAAAACCGTTCGCGGACTATCACCCACTCGCCCATCTCTGGCGGATCGACTGGCCCTTGATGCGCCAGCTCATCGCGATCGGGGCGCCGATCTCGTTCTCACTACTGATGGAGTACGGCCTGTTCTCCTCGGCGGCGCTGCTGATGGGGCTGATCTCGACCACCGCGCTCGCCGCGCATCAGATCGCGCTCCAGGTCACGGCCGTGCTGTTCATGGTCCCGCTCGGCATCGGCATGGCCGCCACCGTACGCGTCGGCCACGCCTTCGGCCGCGACGACCCGGCCGGCGTGAGGCGCGCGGGCCTCGTCGCAGGCGTGCTCGGAACTGCGCTCGTCTCGGCCCTGACCGTCGCGATCATCCTCGGTCGCTACGAACTGGGCCGGCTGTTCTTCGGCCGCGGCGAGGCCAGCGCGGCAACCGTCGAGCTGACGGCGACACTGCTTGTGGTCGGCGCGACCTTCTTCATCGCCGACGGCCTGCAGACCATCATGGGCGGCGCGCTGCGCGGCATCAACGACACCAGGATGACGCTGCTATTCGCGGTGATCGGCTATTGGTGCGTGGCTTTCCCGACCGCCTGGCTGCTGGCCTTCAACGTAGGGTTCGGTGCGGTCGGCGTCTGGATCGGGTTCTCGGTCGGCACGTTCGTCTATGCCGGGCTGCTGATCTTGCGCTTCCGGATGCTGACGCGCAAACTGGCGGGATGATCGGGACCGTCCGCGAAGTCACGCCCAATGTCGACGCCGGCACGCTGCTGTCAGGCGCGCAGTTCATCGACGCGTTTCGCGTCGAGGTCGGAGCAGCGACGGTGAATGCCCGCGAGGCCTGCATCCGGATGGTGCTGCACGGGCCGCGCTGGATCGACGTGCTGCTGCGCCTTCGCAACATTCTGGTGACGCCATTCGGGCTGAAAACATCAGGCGAGGGCGCGCCGGCCCCACATGGCCTGATCGGCCTGTTTCCGGTGCTGAGCGAGACGCCGGAGCGGCTGGTCGCGGGCTTCGACGATTCTCACCTCGACTTCCGCCTCGTGGTCGACGTGACCCGCGATGCCGCGGGCCGGCAGGTCACCTCGACCACGCTGGTGCGGACGCATAACCTGCTCGGCCGGACCTATCTCACCCTCATCATGCCGTTCCACAAGCTCGTGGTCCGCGGCATGATGGGGCGGATCGTGGCGCCGGCGCGCTAGTTATTCCGCAACCCGAGCCGACTTGTCGGCGGACGCTTCCGACCATTCGCCGACGACGCGGTCGAGATCGCAGAGATTCTGGTGCATCTGCTCGAGCGAGAAGCCGAGCGCGAAGAAGCGCTCGGCGGTGTCGCCGGGCTGGCCGCGGATCAGGCCGTCCTGGCGCACGGCGGCGACCGCCTCGGCGTAATGCTGGAGCGCGACGTGGACGGGATGGATCGGCGGCGCACCGGCCCCCTCGCGCAACGCCGCCGCGGCCGAATGCAGGAAGCGCGCGATCACCGTCGAGACCTCCGTCAGCGGGCCTGCGAGCCGCATCTGCACGTCGGCCGGCAGCGGCACCACGGTGGCGCGGCCGATCATCACGACGTCATGGCGCAGCCGCAGGATGGTGCGCAGCAAGGGGCCGGTATCCGGCCCGCTCGACAAGCGCGCGGCGCGCTCGCGTTCGGCTTCGGCGCCAATCGCGTTGAGGTTGACCATGGCGGTGCCGATGCCGTCCTGGATCCGGTGCAGCGCGTCGTTGTCGCGGCCGCGCGTCAGGCCCGCGAGCAGCTCGGTGAAGGCATCGGCGATCAGTTCGAGCAGTTTTGCTGCGCTGGCGCGGATCTGCCGCACCGCGCGCGAGGGCAGCACCAGGAACGAGACCAGCAACCCCGTGATGGCGCCGACCGCGACCTCGCTGACGCGATCGATCGCCGAGGTCATGGGATCGGAGTGATGCATGGTCGGAACCAGGAGCACGATCACGGCCGTGACCGTCGCCGCGCTGAGGCTCGGATTGATTGCGGCGATGAAGGCGAGCGGGGCGACCGAAAGCACCAGAAGCCCCAACAACCCGGCTTCGCTGGAGTACGGGATCAGGATCGCGATCGCGCCGCCATAGATGGCGCCGCCGATGGTGCCGAGCATGTAGTCGCGCGTCGCCTTCAGCGAGCGGCCGACGCTCATCTGGGTCACGATCAGCGAGGTCAGCACCGCCCAGAGCGGCAATAGCAGATGCAGTGCGGTGGCGATTGCGTAGGCTGCTACCGCCGCGACGGTGACCCGGATCGCCAGCCCCAGCTGCGTCCTGCGCGCCCGGATCCGGCCGAACAGCTCTCTTGCGCGTATCATCGTCAACGTCCCGGTCCGATCCTGTTGAGCGAGGCAAAAGCATGGCTGATGCCCGCCCCCGCAAGGCCGCTTGAAAGGCGAAATCAGCCCGCCTAACTTGCCGGCCAAAACGAGGAAACACGATGGCCCACGAAACCGCAACGCTCGCCGCCTATGTCTTCAATCTAAAATACCAGGATATTCCGGCGGAGGTGCTGAAGCGCGCCAAGGTGCTGACGCTGGATTTCCTCGGCAGTGCCATCCGCGCCCGCAACGAGGCGGAATCGACCCCGTCGATCCTGAAGACGCTGGAGGCGCTCGCGCTCGACACCAAGGGCGAGTCCACCGTATTCGGCGATGCCAAGACCTGGACGCCAGCGGTGGCGGCGCTGCTCAACGGCGCGCTCGGACATTCGCTCGACTTCGACGATACGCATGCCGATTCCTCGCTGCATCCGAGTGCGCCGGTGGTGCCGGCCGCCTTCGCCGTCGGCGAGATGGTCGGCGCGTCCGGACGTGACGTGCTGACCGCGATCGTCGCGGGCTATGAGGTCTGCTGCCGGCTCGGCAACGCGCTCGATCCGACCTCGCACTACGCGCGCGGCTTCCACCCGACCGCGACCGCCGGCACCTATGGCGCGGCCGCGGCGGCGGCAAAACTGTTCGGCCTCTCCGCGCAGCAGATCATCGCAGCCTTCGGCGTGTCCGGCAGCCAGGCCGCGGGCTCGCTGCAATTCCTGGTCAACGGCGCCTGGAACAAGCGCTACCAGGTCGGCGCCGCCGCGATGAACGGCGTGATCGCCGCGACGCTGGCGCGCAACGATTTCGTCGGCGCGACCGAATCGGTCGAGGGCAAGCACGGCCTGCTCGCCGGCTACACCGACGATGCGCATCCGGGCAAGGCCGTCGCCGAGCTCGGCAAGACCTACGAGACCATGAAGATCGGCGTGAAGCCTTATCCGAGCTGTCGCTACACCCATGCGGCGATCGATGCGCTGATCGCGATGCGGCGCGAGCACAATCTGACGCCCGACCAGGTCAAGCGTGTCGAGATCGGCCTGCATCGCAACGGCATCACGCTCACCGGCGATGCCGCCACCAAGCGGCATCCGACCTCGATCGTCGGCGGTCAGTTCTCGATGTTCTTCACCGGCGCGCTCGCACTCGACCAGGGCTCGTTCGGCTGGGACGACTATGACCGCCTTGGCGACGCCGCCATCGACGCGCTCGCCGACAAGTTCGACGTGGTGCAGGACGACCGCCTCGAGGTCGGCCGCACCCATCCGTTCGGCGCCCGCGTCAGCATCACCACCGACGACGGCGTGCACGAGCGGCTCTACGCCGATCCCTCCGGCGAGCCGAATTCGTTTCCCGACACACAGGCGATGCAGCAGAAGTTTCTGACGCTGGCCCGCCCCGTGCTGAATGCGCGGGCAGAAAAGTTTGCGGATGCGATCATGACGCTGGAGCGGTTCGATCGCGTGGCCAAGGCGACGGAGCTGGGGAGGTAGGACTCGCGCTGCGCGTTCTCTTCCCTCTCCCCTTGCGGGAGAGGGTGGCTCGCCGCGTAGCGGCGAGACGGGTGAGGGGTTCTCTCCGCGAGCACCTTCATGCAGTTGAATTTGCGGAGACGTACCCCTCATCCGGCGCTTCGCGCCACCTTCTCCCGCAAGGGGAGAAGGAAGAAAGCACCCCACTCCTCTCAATCCGCCCCCGCCACCTTCCCGTTCCCGCGCGTCGCCGCAATCACTTCCCGGATCAGATCGAACACGCCGTCGGCTTCCGGCGGCCCGTTCGGCGAGCGGCCGAGGCGCACGATGACGAGGCGCTCCGAGGGAATGATGATCGTGTACTGCCCGATCGTGCCCTTGGCGAAGAAGGCATCGCGCGGCCAGCCGTGCTTGATTCGAAACTTTGCACCAAAGCTATCGCCCTGGTTGGTCCAGAAGCCGGCGCCGATGCCGACCCAGGCGTTCGGCGTGGCGGCCGCGGAATAATTCACCCAGCCCTCCGGCAGGATGCGCTTGCCGCCGGCGACGCCGTCGTTGAGATAAAGCTGGCCGAAGCGCGCCCAGTCGCGCGCGGAGGCCAGCATCTCGCTTGAGCCCTCGATCGTGCCGGCACTGTCGAGCTGAAGCGTGACGTTGTTCATGCCGAGGGGCGCGAACAATTCGCGGCGCGCGAAGGCCAACGCATCTGCGGGTTTGCCGCCCGCGGCGTTGCGGATCAGATGCGCAAGAATGAGAAAATTGCCGTCGTGATAATTCCACGCCGTGCCCGGCGCGGTCGCGAGCGGCGCGCGCTCGGCAAAGCTGGTCATATCGTCCTCGGCGTACTTCATGGCGTTGATCGGCTCGAGTGCGGAGCCGAGCGAAGCCTCCAACGAGCTTCCGAGCGCAATGCCCGCGGTGTGCCGCAGCAATTGATCGACCGTGATGGCATGGTGCGGATCATCAGGATTTTGCCAGGCGGCGATTGGCGCGGGCCCATCCAGCTTCAACTTGCCCTGGCGCACGAGAATGCCCGTCAGTGCGGACATCACCGACTTCGTCATGGAGATGCCGAGCAGCTGCGTCTCCGGTCCGACACCGTCGGCGTAGCGCTCGGCGATGACGCGGCCGGACTTCATCACGACGATCGCGCGAGTGCGGCGATAGGGCGGCTGTGCGGGCTCGGCGAAGGCGCGATCGAGCGCGGCTGCCAGGCCCTCGCTTTGTGGAGGTACGATCCCTGCGCCGGCGATATCAGGGAGCAGCGCGGGCTGCTTGTCGTCAGGCGGCAACGCGACGTCGACGAGCCCCTGGCCGTGCTCGAGCGTGCAGCCAAGTCCCTCGCGATAGACGGCATGGCTGCGGCCGATGCCGAATAGGGACACCGTGACATCCTTACGGGCGCGATCGACCTGCAGATTCATCGTCCAGGTCAGGAGGCCGGTGCCCGGCATCGCGTCGGTGGTCTCGACGAGGTTACGCTGGGGATCCAGGCCGGAGACGAACGTCTCCGAGCAGATGATGTCGGCGATGAAGCCGGTGGCAACCTTGGGCACGTGATGCGCCCGTGCCGCGCCGAGCGCGAGGCCGGCGCAGGCGATGGCAGTGGTGAGGAGGACGATCTTACGGCGACGGGTCACGGGCTTTCTCCGGCTGCGGGGCGAGTGCGGGAGAGCAGGCCGGATGCGGGCGATACGCGCTCGCCGGATTTGAAAAGCGACCTCGTCGAAACTGATCGGGACTAGTCGATTTCGGAATTGTCCTTTTATTTCAATTACGTAAATCGCCGCATCGCCACAGTGCGCTGCGCTCCCTCTCCCCGTTCTTACGGGGAGAGGGTTGGGGTGAGGGGCCGCTCTCCGCGGATGAGACCGTGGACGGACCTGTACCCCCTCACCCGGATCGCAAGGGCGATCCGACCTCTCCCCGCAGGCGGGGAGAGGTTAGGAGAACTCAGGCTGCATCGGCCTTGAGGCGCCGGTACTCCGTCGGCGTTACCCCGGTTACCGCCTTGAAGGCGCGGTTGAACGGGCCGAGCGACTGGAAGCCGGCATCCATCGCGATGGTGATGACGGGAACCTCGGCCTGGGCGGGATCGGCGAGCGCGGCCTTGGCCTCCTCGATCCTGTGATTGTTGAGGAACACATTGAAGTTGCGATAGCCCAGTCGCTGGTTGATCAACCTGCGCAGCCGGTATTCCGGAATTTTCAGCCGGCCCGCCAGCACGCCGATGGTGATGTTCTCCTGACGATAGATCCGCTCGTCCCCCATCAGCCGCATCAGGGCGTCGATGAGCTTTTGATCGGCGGCGTCATCGGCCGCAGGCTGGCTGAAAACGTCAGGCGATGCGGGCTCCGCCGCGGCCGGAAACAGATCCTCCCCGTCAACGCGCATCATGGCATAGACGATCGCCGCGACGGTGCAGGCGAGCACGCCGGCATTGATGGTTTCGGCGACCGCGCCGACATGGTGGCCGGCGACGGTGATCTGGAGCACCGCGTTCAGCCCGCCATAGAGCGCGGTTGCGCAGACAATGAAGACACGAACGCGGCGGCGGCGCTCGACCAGGTCGACCGGCCAGGAGGCGATCATCTGGCCGACCGCAAGCGCGATGAAGCCGAGCACGATCAGATTGACCACCGTTACCGAGAACCGCACATGGCCGCTGGGTGCAATCCAGACGCAGCCTGCAAAGCTGAAGGCCGTCACCAGCGCCCAGACCCATCCGTGCCACCAGCGGAGGCGAAATTCGTCGTCGAACAGGGACCGCGTGAACAGCCAGAACACCACGATGGTGCCGGTCGACAACGCGATCAGCGGTGCATGCCAGAGCGGAACCCGCGACGTGACATCCAACGAATAGCTCACAGCATGCGCGATCGAGCTCAGCGCGAAGGCCGCGCCGAGGCGAGCAGCCAGCACGTTGCGAAAATCATGTAACAGCGACGCCGCCAACATCAGCAGCAGCGCGACGCTGGCGGCGCGAAAGGCAAGCTCGAGGGCGGCTGTTGTCATCGCAGGCTGCGGTCGATCACGGTTGCGGTCGGCCGAACATCGTTCGTTGCGTCCATTTTTTCAAGAACCATCCACACCACAACTGTCATCGCCCGGCTTGACCGGGCGATCCAGTATTCCGAG
The DNA here is from genome assembly GCF_024199845.1 of Bradyrhizobium sp. CCGB12. Taxonomy (NCBI): domain Bacteria; kingdom Pseudomonadati; phylum Pseudomonadota; class Alphaproteobacteria; order Hyphomicrobiales; family Nitrobacteraceae; genus Bradyrhizobium; species Bradyrhizobium sp. CCGB12. The sequence goes on from NZ_JANADO010000001.1 coordinate 6,949,748, forward strand.
ACGGCTGTGATTGAACCGATGGGCCGCGGCGTACTGGATGCCTCGCTTTCGCGGGGCATGACAGAGGTGCTTTGTCGCGACGGCAATGCGAAATTCTGCTACGATCACGCCCAAGAAAGTCAGAAGGAGTCCACCCATGAGCTGGCAACCCTCGAACGATCCCGTGCTCGGCGATCCCATGTCCTGTGATGCGCTCGACCTCGTCATCGTCCCGCGCACGCGCGACCTCGGCGACGGATTTGCGGTGCGGCGCGCGCTGCCGCATGGCAGGCGGCAGATGGTCGGCCCCTTCATCTTCTTCGATCATTTCGGACCGGTGCAGTTCGTCTCCGGCAAGGGCATGGACGTGCGGCCGCATCCGCATATCGGGCTTGCCACCGTCACCTATCTGTTCGACGGCGCGATCATGCATCGCGACAGCGAGGGCAACGTTCAGGAGATCGCGCCCGGCGCGATGAACCTGATGACGGCGGGGCGCGGCATCGCGCATTCCGAGCGCACGCCGGATGCGCAGCGCGCCTCGGGCCAGAAGATGCTCGGCCTGCAGAGCTGGATCGCGCTGCCGGCCGGATCGGAAGAGATCGCGCCGTCGTTCCAGCATTATGCCGCCGGCGATTTGCCGATGATCTCCGAACGCGACTTCACCGCGCGCGTGATCGCGGGCTCCGCCTTCGGCATCGCCTCGCCTGTGTCGATGGTCTCGCCCTGGTTCTACACCGAGGTCACCGCCGCGGAAGGCGCGCGCGTCCCGCTCGACCCCGACCATGAGGAGCGTGCGATCTATGTCGTCGACGGCGAGGTCGAGATCGCGAACGAGCGTCATGAGGGACCGCGACTCCTGATCTTCCGCCCCGGCGACCGCATCACCGTGAAGGCGCTCAAGCCGACGCGGATGATGTTTCTCGGCGGCGATGCACTGGAGGGCCCGCGCCACATCTGGTGGAATTTCGTCTCCTCCAGCAAGGAGCGGATCGAGCAGGCCAAGCAGGACTGGAAAACCGGCCGCTTCGCGGCGGTTCCGCAGGAACATGAGTTCATTCCGCTGCCGGAATAGGCTATCCCGGTTATCGGCCGTCCTATCAGGCGCGGCCGGATTGTTTGCCTGAAGGCCCTGTCCGCGAAAGCTTTGCCGATGACCACCATGCTCTCCAGTGACCTGCCGCTGCCCAAGATCGGACGCGGCAAGGTGCGCGACATCTACGCCGTCGACGACGACCGCCTGTTGCTCGTCACTACCGATCGTATCAGCGCCTTCGACGTCGTGATGGGCGAGACCATCCCGATGAAGGGCGCGGTGCTGACGCAAGTGAGCGCGTTCTGGTTCAATGAGCTCGAAGGCGTGGTGCCGCATCACATGATCAGCGCCGACACCGATGCGATCCTCGCGGCGGTGCCGGCCTTGAAACCCCACCGCGCCGAAATCCTCGGCCGCGCCATGCTGTGCAAGCGCACCACCGTATTCCCGATCGAATGCGTGATCCGCGGCTATCTCTCGGGCTCGGCCTGGAAGGAATATGCCGCGAGCGGCACGCTCGCCGGCGAGAAGCTGAAGGCCGGCCTCGTCGAGAGCGAAAAGCTGGAGCCCGCCATCTTCAGCCCCGCGACCAAGGCCGAGAGCGGCCATGACGAGAACATCACCATCGCGAAGATGCGCACGGTCGTCGGCGACGAGGTCGCCTACACGCTGGAGAGCATGACCCGCGCGATCTACACGCTCGGCGAGGAACTGGCCCGCGAGCAGGGCATCATCATCGCCGACACCAAATTCGAGTTCGGCCGCGACAAGGACGGCCGCATCATCCTGATCGACGAGGTCATGACGCCGGACTCCTCGCGCTTCTGGGCGGTCGACGCCTACAAGCCCGGCCAGCCGCAGGCGAGTTTCGACAAGCAACCGCTGCGCGACTATCTCGACATCGAGCGCCACGCCGGTCGCTGGAACGGCGACGCCCCGCCGCCACCGTTGCCGGCGAGCGTGGTGGACGCGACCAGCAAGCGGTACCTGGAAGCGTATCGGCGCGTGACGGGGCAAGAGCTGAAGATTTAGGCCGGCTGCCGCGCGCGCCGTCATTGCGAGGAGCCCTTGCAACGAAGCAATCCAGGCTGCCTCCGCGGAGGGATTCTGGATTGCTTCGCGGAGCCTGTCATCGGGCCGCGCTTCGCGCGGACCCGGTGGCTCGCAATGACGTGGATGGGCTGGTGTGCTCCTCTGGCCCGCCGCGTGTGATTGGCCGTTCAATCCGCCAAGCACGAACTTCGGAATGTAGCCAAGCAGTTCGGGCGCGATCGCGAGCATCAGCAGAGACAGCGCCGAGACGGTGAGGCCGGACAGGCGGCCGCGGCCGCCGCTGGAAAAATTGAGGATCGAGCGGCTGACCGAGATGCAACCGGCATAGCCGCCGAGCACGCCGGTCAGCATGTTGGCCGTGCCGGTGACGTTCAGCTCGCGCTCGAGATTGGCCTCGCGGTGGACGGCTACCTCGATCCTGGTGGTGTTGAACAGCGTGCTCGATGCCGTGACGAAGACCACGGCGACGAGATTGCCAAGCAGGTCCGGCACCGCAAACCAGGGATATTGAATGAAGCCGTCGGGATGCCAGGGCATCATGAAGGAAGCAGCCGGGGGCGGCTGGAAGGTCCAGCCGAGCGCGCGGGCTTGGTCGGGCGAGATGCCGGAGAGCCAGAACGCCAGGTGCGCCGTGAGCACGCCGCCGACGAGGTCGACAGCGTGCTCTACGTGCTCAACACGCACCAGTTCGACGCGATCAAGGCCGGGGATTCCGCACTCAGCCACAAGCTGCTGACGTACTTCGTGTCGATCATGGCGGAGCGGCTGACATTCGCAAACCGGACGATCGCGGTGTTGAGAAGGTAGGCCGTAGCCCGCATGAGCGAAGCGATATGCGGGACCTGAGGCCCCGGATGTCGCTAGAGCTCATCCGGGCTACGAAGTTTCGTCATTGCGAGGAGCTCTTGCGACGAAGCAATCCAGACTGTCTCAGTGGAAAGATCCTGGATTGCTTCGCTTCGCTCGCAATGACGTGGAGGGGCCGATACGCCTCACACCCCCGCCATCATCACGTATTTGATCTCGACATATTCTTCCATGCCGTGACGCGAGCCTTCGCGCCCGAGGCCGCTTTCCTTGACGCCGCCGAAGGGCGCGACTTCCGTGGTGATCAGGCCGGTGTTGACGCCGACCATGCCGGACTCCAGTGCCTCGGCGACGCGCCAGACACGGCCGAGATCGCGCGAGTAGAAATAGGACGCCAAGCCGAACGGCGAGGCGTTGCACATCGCGATCACGTCGGCCTCGTCCTTGAATCTGATCACCGGCGCAAGCGGGCCGAAGGTTTCCTCCTGCGACACCAGCGAGTCCGCCTTGACGTCGGCGAGCACGGTCGGCTCGAAGAACGAGCGCCCGAGCTCGCTGCGCTTGCCGCCAGTGACGACCTTGGCGCCGCGCTTGACGGCATCCGCAATGTGGCGCTCGACCTTGTCGATCGCCTTCATGTTGATCAGCGGGCCCTGCGTGACGCCGCCCTCGGTGCCGTCGCCGATCTTCATCGCCGCGACCTTCTTCGACAATTTCTGCACGAACTCGTCGTAGATCTTGTCCTGGGCGTAGATGCGGTTGGCGCAGACGCAGGTCTGGCCCATGTTGCGGTATTTCGACACGATGGCGCCCTCGACCGCGGCATCGATGTCGGCGTCGTCGAACACCACGAACGGCGCATTACCGCCGAGCTCCAGGCCGAGCCGCTTCACGCCGACGGAAGCCTGCTGGTAGAGGATCTTGCCGACTGCGGTTGAGCCGGTGAAGCCGACGAAGCGCACGGCCGGATGCTCGCACAGCACCTTGCCGATCGGCGGCGCGTCGCCGGTGATGATGTTGAGCACGCCCTTGGGGATGCCGGCCTTCTCGGCGAGCACCGCCAGCGCGAGCGCCGACAGCGGCGTTTCATTGGCGGGCTTGAGCACCACGGTGCAGCCGGCCGCCAGCGCCGGCGAGACCTTGCGGGTGATCATCGAGTTCGGGAAATTCCACGGCGTGATCGCGCCGCAGACGCCGATCGGCTGCTTGATGGCGAGCAGGCGCGCATCGGCGCGCTGGGTCGGAATGGTCTCGCCATAGACGCGGCGGGCCTCTTCCGCGAAAAACTCGATATAGGCGGCGCCGATGTCGACCTCGCCGAGCGCCTCCGTGAGCGGCTTGCCCTGTTCGGAGGTGAGGATCAGCGCGAGATCCTCGCGGTTGGCGATGATCAGCTCGAACCATTTGCGCAGGATGTTGGAGCGCTGTTTTGCGGTGTGCTTGGCCCAGGCCGGGAAGGCGCGCTCGGCGGCCTCGACCGCCCTGGTCGTATCATCGGCACCAAGCTGCGGAACCTTGGCGAGCTCGATGCCGGTCGCGGGATTGTTCACGGCGAAGACCGGCGTGCCGACCCAGGCGCCGTCGATGTAGCAGGCTTCCTTCAGCAGCGAAGGGTCCTTCAACCGGTCGCGCAGATGGGACGAGGCTTGCGGGGCGCGGGCGGCGGCGGTCGGGGTCATGGCGTTGCTCCTCAGGGCGCGATCGGATCGGCCCGGAATATAGGGACAGACGGTGCGTAATGCACCGCCCCGCAACGCACATCTGCTGGGAGCTAAACGGCCAGCGGCCTTACGCCGCGCCGCTCATATAGGTCTCGCGCCGGCCGATCATGCGCTCGGCCGCGGCCTTGGCGTCGGCCTTCGAGGACGTCGCGCACGTCCGGTATTCGAGATCCGGGACGTCGGACCTGTCGCGGCGGCCGAACCAAGATTTCGAGCCGACCGGCAGCAGCGCCAGGGACTGCGCCAGATTGTCGACCGCGCCGAAGGAATACAGCGCGCCCGTGCCGGCGATGCGAACTTCGTAAATGCCGGGCGAGATCGGCGCCTCCAGATTGTCGCCCCGTCCGTGACGGGGATAGCGCTTCCATTCGCTCCAGGTCGAAATCATCCAAAGCCCCCTCGCGGCCGATCAGCGACCGCCAAATTTGCATCAAGTCTTAACGTCGGCGGCCGATTGGCCGAGTGCTGAACGCAGCAACGCACAAAATGTTTCAAGTGAATCAAACAGGTGAAACATAACGCCCGCGCTCATCCACGGTCACGGCGAGTTGCGGCCATCCACCGCAGATTGTGACGGAGTGTTGCAGTTCAGCCGCCTGTCGTCCTGCGCGGGGCGCGGACCGTCAAGTCACGACATCGCGACCACCGCGGGCATCTCGACACGCTTGCCGCGCGGGGCGTGCGGGAGGACAATCGATCACTTCCAACAATAATCAAACCGGAGGAAACACGCATGCAAAGCCGAGCCGAGATCGACGAGATCCTGCGCCAGAAGAGCGACGCAAAGGAAATTCCCGGAGTCGTTGCCATCGCCGCCAGCGGTCAAGACGTGTTGTATCAGGGTGCGTTCGGCAGGCGCGACCTGTCGAAGCCCGATGCGATGACTGCGGACAGCGTGTTCTGGATCGCGTCGATGACGAAGGCGGTGACGTCGGCGGGCGCCATGCAACTGGTCGAGCAAGGCAAGCTGTCGCTGGATGCGCCGATCGGCGAGTTGCTGCCCGATCTCGCCAAGCCGCAGGTGCTCGAAGGCTTCGATGCCAAGGGCGAGGCGAAGCTGCGGCCGGCGAAAGGACCGATCACGCTGCGCCAGCTCATGACCCACACCGCCGGCTTCTGCTACAACATGTGGAACGGCGATCTCGCGGTCTATCTGGAAAAGACCGGCATTCCCGCCATCACCACCTGCCAGAACGCGGCGCTGAAGACGCCGATCATGTCCGACCCCGGCACGCGCTGGGAATACGGCACCAATATCGACTTCGTCGGCAAAGCGGTGGAGGCCGCCAGCGGCAAGCGGCTCGATGCTTATCTGCGCGACAATCTGTTCGCGCCGCTCGGCATGGGCGATACTGCCTTCAAGATCACCGACGGCATGCGCAAGCGCCTCGTCGGCATGCATGCGCGCGGCGAGGACGGCCAGCTCGCATCGATCCCGTTCGAGCTCGAGCAGGAGCCGGAATTCCACATGGGTGGCGGCGGCCTCTACTCGACCGCGGCCGACTACATCAAGTTCACCCAGATGATCCTGAACAAAGGCCGTGGCAACGGCAACCAAGTGCTGAAGCCGGAGACGATCGCGATGATGGGCCAGAACCAGATGGGCGATCTTACCATGGGCAAGCTGACCACGGCGGCGCCGATGTACACGAACGACGTCGATCTCTATCCGGAGCAGGTGAAGAAGTGGGGCCTCAGCTTCATGATCAACACCGCCAAGACGGCGGAAGGGCGCAGCGCAGGCAGCCTCGCCTGGGCCGGCCTCGCCAACACCTATTACTGGATCGACCCGGCGCGCGACGTCACCGGCGTGATCCTGATGCAGCTGCTGCCGTTCGCTGACGCAAAATGCCTGGAGGCGTTCGCGGGCTTCGAGCGCGGGGTTTATGCCGGCCTCGATGCTGCCGGGAGCGGGAAGAGGGCGGCCTAACCCTTAGTATGAGGCGCGCGGCGTCGCGCGCCTCCCCGGCAAGGGATAACCTCGTGCCCGAAAGCTCTCGGCTTCAGGCACGAGGCAACAATCTTGAGGAGACGAACTTGGCGGACGATCTTGCAGGCAAAGCCGACAGCTATGTTTGCGGCATCTCGGACACGCCGCTGCTCGGAGACACCATCGGCCGCAGTCTCGACCATGCGGTGCGGCGCTGGGGCGATCGCGAGGCGCTGGTCTCGCCCAGCCACGGCGTGCGATGGACATGGTCCGAATTTGCCGAACGGGTCGATGCGCTCGCCGCCGGCTTTCTCGCGCTCGGCCTGGAGCGGGGGCAACGAATCGGCATCTGGTCGCTGAACCGGCCGGAATGGACGCTGACCCAGTTCGCCGCCGCCAAGGCCGGCCTGATCCTGGTGACGATCAATCCTGCCTATCGCTTGAGCGAGCTGGAATTTGCGCTTCGCAAGGTCGGCTGCGCTGCGATCGTCACCGCGACGGCATTCAAGACCAGCAACTACATAGAGATGCTCAATGCGCTGCTGCCGGAGCTGTCCGCCGCCAAGCCGGGGCAGCTGCATGCGGCACGGCTGCCTGCCCTTCGCAACGTCATCCAGATCGGCGGCCCAGCCGCGCCAGGCACGATTGCTTTCGACGAGATCGCGGGTATGGGCGGCGACCGGCACCGACAGCAGCTTGTCGCGCTCGGCCATGAGCTGCAGTTCGACGATCCCGTCAACATCCAGTTCACCAGCGGCACCACGGGATCGCCCAAGGGCGTGACGCTGACCCATCACAACATCCTCAACAACGGCTATTTCGTCGGCCGCGCCATGCGCCTGACGGAAGCGGATCGCATCTGCATTCCGGTGCCGCTCTATCATTGCTTCGGCATGGTCATGGGCAACCTTGCCTCCGTCACGCTCGGCGCCGCAATGGTTTATCCCGGCGAGGGTTTTGACCCGCTCACGACGCTGCGCACGATCGAACAGGAGAAATGCACGGCGCTCTACGGCGTGCCGACGATGTTCATCGCCGAACTCGATCACCCCGAATTCGGGCACTTCGACCTGACATCGCTCCGCACCGGCATCATGGCGGGCGCGCCCTGCCCTATCGAGGTGATGAAGCGCGTCAACACCGCGATGAACATGCGGGAGGTTACGATCGCCTACGGCATGACCGAGACCAGTCCCGTCAGCTTCCAGAGCGCGGTGGACGATCCGCTGGAGCGCCGCGTCTCCACGGTCGGACGGATCCATCCGCACGTCGAAGTCAAGATCGTCGATCTCGAGGGCAAGATCGTCAAGCGCGGCGAACGGGGCGAGCTGTGCACCCGCGGCTACAGCATCATGCTGGGTTATTGGGAAGAGAGGGAGAAGACCGCCGACGTGCTCGATGCGAACGGCTGGATGCACACCGGCGACCTCGCCACCATCGACGACGAGGGTTATTGCAACATCGTCGGCCGCATCAAGGACATGGTGATCCGCGGCGGCGAAAATCTCTATCCGCGCGAGATCGAGGAATTTCTGTATCGTCACCCCAAGATCCAGGACGTGCAGATCTTCGGCGTGGCGGACAGCCGCTATGGCGAAGAGCTCTGCGCCTGGATCCGCGTCAAATCGGGCGAGCAACTGACGGCGGACGAGGTGCGGACGTTCTGCGAAGGCCAGATCGCCCACAACAAGATCCCGCGCTACGTGGAATTCGTCGACGAATTTCCGATGACCGTGACCGGAAAGATCCAGAAATTCCTGATGCGCGATGCGGTGGAGCAGCGGCTGGGGCTGACGGCCGCGAAGACGGCGTGAGCTGCATCGTCATTGCGAGGAGCTCTTGCGACGAAGCAATCCAGATTCTTGCCGCGGAGACAGACTGGATTGCTTCGCTACGCTCGCAATGACGGGCGTGAGAGACGAGCCTTAAACCGTCAGCCCGCGCTGCTGGGCCAGCTCCTTCAGCGACACCTGCGGACGGGCGCCGATGTGCTGGATCACTTCGGCAGCCGCGAGCGCGCCGAGCTCGCCGCATTGCTTGTGCGCCAGGTTGCGCGAAAGGCCGTACAGGAAGCCGGCAGCGAAGAGATCACCGGCGCCGGTGGTGTCCACCAGTTTCGTGATCGGCGAGGCCGGAGCTGCGACAGCGTCGGTCGGCGTCACCACCACGCAGCCCTTCTCGCTGCGGGTGACGACACCGAGATTGACGTCATTGCGCAGCTGCTTCAGCGCGGTGTCGAAATCCGAGGTCACATAGAGCGAGTGCAACTCGGACTCGTTGGCGAAGACGATGTCGACGGTGCCGTCGCGCATCAGCCCCAGGAATTCGTCGCGGTAGCGATCGACGCAGAAGGAATCCGACAGGGTGAGCGCGACCTTGCGTCCGGCCACGTGCGCAATCCTCGCCGCCTTGAGAAAGGCTTCCTTGGCGGCCGGCGGATCCCAGAGATAGCCTTCGAGATAGATGATCCTGGCCGCGGAGATCTCGGCCGGATCGATGTCGGCGGGCGACAGATCCTGCGCCGCGCCGAGATAGGTGTTCATGGTGCGCTCGCCGTCACCGGTGACGAGGATGTAGGAACAGCCGGTGGCGGGGCCGTCCTTCGCGGCGGGGGTGTTGAAGGCGACGCCGGCGGCGCGGATGTCGTGGACGTAGAGCTTGCCGATCTGGTCGTCCTTGACCTTGCCGACATAGGCGGCGCGTGCCCCCAAGCTGCCGATGCCGACGATGGTGTTGGCAGCCGAGCCGCCCGAGACTTCCGTGGCCGGCCCCATGTCCTTGTAGATGGCCGCGGCCCGCGCCTCGTCGATCAGGGACATGCTGCCCTTGGTCATGCCATGCTTGGCCAAAAAGGCCTCGTCGGTCCTGACCAGCACGTCGAACAGCGCGTTACCGATGCCGAGAACGTCATATTTCACGTCAGCCATTCACCTTGATCCTGTTTGGCGGATTGCGATACCTGCGGAAATCCGCTTCCTGTCGGCCTGAAATCTGGCTCGCGGCCTATCACGACCGGGCCTTTGCGGGCAAGCAACGGTATTATTAAAGAGCATGATCCGCTCCTTCCTGACCGTCTCGACGGGAACACTGGCCTCGCGGCTGCTGGGCTTTGCGCGCGATTCCATGATCGCGGCACTGCTTGGCACCGGCGCGGTGGCGGATGCGTTCCTGGCGGCGTTCCAGCTCGTCAACGTGGTGCGACGACTGCTCAGCGAGGGGGCGCTGAATGCGGCGCTGATTCCGGCCTGGCTCCGGATCAGGGACAGCGACGGCGCAGCGGCTGCGGCGGCATTCGCCGGGCGCGTGCTCGGCACGGTCAGCGTGGCCCTGGTCGCGATCTCGATCTTCATTGCGCTCGCAATGCCGCTGATCATCACGGTGATCGCGCCTGGCTTTCTCGGCAGTGGCACGCTCGATCTCGCCGTGCACAATGCGCGGCTGATGCTGCCCTATCTCGCCTTTGCCGGCCCGGTCACCGTGCTGATGGGGCTGCTCAACGCACAAGGCCGCTTTGCGCTCACGGCGTTCTCGCCGCTGCTGTTCAACATCGCCCTGATCGCCGCGATCGCGATGCTGCTCGTCTGGCATGCCGATGCGACCTTCGCGGCGTGGCTGCTGGCGGCCACCGTCGGCATCGCCGGCCTGCTGCAACTCGCGATGCTGCTGTCGCAGCGAAGCGGACACCTCGCAACACCGTTGCGCGTCAACTTCGACAAGGAGATGCAGGCCTTTTTCGCCAAGGCCGTACCCGGCATGATCGCAAGCTCGGGCCCGCAATGGCTGATGGTGGCGGGCGCGATCATCGCTTCGTCGACGCCCTCCGCGGTCTCCTGGCTCTATTTCGCCAACCGCCTGATCGAGCTGCCGCTCGGCATCGTCGGCGTCGCCATGGGCACGGTGCTGGTGCCGGAGCTGACCCGCGCGGTCGGAAGCCGCGACCGCGATGCTGTAGCGCATGCGGAATCACGCGCGCTGGAGCTTGCGACCGGGCTGGCGCTGCCGGCCACAATCGGCCTGATCGTGCTGGCCGAGCCGATCGTGCGGCTTCTGTTCGAGCATGGCGCCTTTGGCGCACAGGACAGCGCGGCGACGGCGCACGCGCTGATGTGGCTGGCGCTCGGCCTGCCCGCGCATGTGCTGATCAAGGCGCTGTCGCCGGCCTTCTATGCCCGCAGCGACACGATGACGCCGTTGCTGGCAACGGCCAAAGGGTTCGTGGTGACGGTCGTGCTCGCGGTTCTGCTCGGCCATTTCCTTGGCACGAGCGGGATCGCGGCGAGTATCGCGGCCGGCGCCTGGAGCAGCGCGCTTGCGCTGATCCGGAAAGGCACCGGCGAATTCGGCTTCTCGGCTGATGCCGCCGCGCGAAAACGGCTGCCGCGGATCCTGCTCGCCGCCGCCGCCATGGGCGCCCTGCTCTGGCTGACTGCAGGTCTTGTGCCTGGCGAAGCCCACGGCCTCATCCATGTCATCGTGCTGGGTGCGCAGATCGCGGCCGGGATCGCCGTCTACGGCCTGCTCCTGCAAATCCTCGGTGCCGCCTCCTGGCGCGAGGCGGCCAGCGCCCTGAAGCGGCCCGCCTAACGAAATGCCCTTGACGAGGCAGCGCCGCTGTTGGAAACGACGGCCGAATACCTTTTGGGAAGGCTGACAATGGCATTCGTTGAACGGGTCTTTTCGGGCGTCCAGCCGACGGGCAATCTTCATCTCGGCAACTATCTCGGCGCGATCGTCAACTTCGTGAAGATGCAGGAAACCCACAACTGCATCTATTGCGTCGTCGACATGCACGCGATCACGCAAGGGCTGGACGTCTGGGGCGGGCCGGCCGAGCTCACGCGCAACACCCGCGAGGTCACCGCGGCGTTCATCGCTGCGGGCATCGATCCGAAGAAGCACATCGTGTTCAACCAGAGCCAGGTCTCGGGCCATGCCGAGCTCGCCTGGATCTTCAACTGCGTCGCGCGCATGGGCTGGCTCAGCCGCATGACCCAGTTCAAGGAGAAGGCCGGCAAGGACCGCGAGAACGCCTCGGTCGGGCTGTTCGACTATCCCGTGCTGATGGCGGCCGACATTCTGCTTTACCGCGCCACCCACGTGCCTGTTGGCGAGGACCAGAAGCAGCATCTCGAGCTCTCGCGCGACATCGCGCAGAAGTTCAACAACGACTTTGGCGATTCCATTCGCGCCCAGGGCGCCAATGACGGCCTGTTCTTCCCGCTGCCGGAACCCTTCATCACGGGCCCGGCGACACGCGTGATGAGCCTGCGCGACGGCACCAAGAAGATGTCGAAGTCGGACGCCTCCGACAATTCGCGCATCAATCTGACCGACGATGCCGACACCATAGCCCAGAAGATCCGCAAGGCGAAAACCGATCCGGAGCCGCTGCCGAGTGAAGAGAAGGGCCTGGAAGCGCGTCCCGAGGCCGACAATCTCGTCGGCATCTTCGCCGCGCTCTCGGACCGCTCCAAGGCGGACGTGCTGCGCGATTTCGGCGGCGGCCAGTTCTCCAGCTTCAAGAATGCGCTGGCGGAGCTGTGCGTCACCAAGCTCGCGCCGATCGCCGGCGAGATGAAGCGCCTCGTTGCCGACCCCGACCATATCGACGCGATCCTGAACGACGGCTCCGACCGGGCCCGCGCCATCGCCGACGAGACGATGAAGCTCTCCAAGGACATCGTCGGCTTCATCCGCCGGCGCTGATCGTCGCGTCAGCGCAACGTCGGCCGGCGCCACCGCGCCGGCCGACGTCCCCTCTCCCAAAACGGGAGGGAGTGTGGCAGCATGCTCGCCGCGCACACACCGGGACATGCATGACCAGCAAGCGACTTTGCTTCGAGCCGGGTCACAAGCCCAAATGCCTCGTCATCGTCGATGACACCGCCGAATGGGATCGCGCGGTCTATTACGCCAGCCGCTGGGCGATCCGCGCCGGCGGCGGCGTGGTGATGCTCCGCATCATCGAGCCGGAGCAGCAGAGCCAGGAATGGCTCGGTGTCGCCGATATCATGCGCGCCGAGGCGCAAGAAGCCGCCGAAGCCGCGCTCGACCGCGCCGCCGGTAGAGCCAACGGCATCGCCGCGATCACGCCGGAACGGGTGATCCGGGAGGGCGCCGCGATGGAGCAGCTGCTCGCTGCCATCGACGAGGACCCTGACATCGCCATGCTGGTGCTCGCCGCCAATCCCGGCGCGGAAGGGCCCGGGCCCCTGGTCGCCCTGCTCTCGCATGAGGTGGGGACGTTTCCGGTGCCGGTGACGATCATCTCGGGCGCGCTGAGCGACCAAAGCGTGGATTCGCTTTCGTAGCTACGCGGCCTCTTACCCTCCCCTGGAGGGGGAGGGTCGGCTCACATCTGAGCGCAGCGAAGATGAGAGACGGGGTGGGGTGAAGGTCTCTCCGCCGCGAACAGTGCCCGTGTGGAGAGATCACCCCGCCCCGCTCGCGCTGCGCGCGATCGACCCTCCCCCTCTGGGGGAGGTAAGCGACGCCACAACCCACTGATATTACAACGAAACGCCCGCCTCACCCCTTGATCGTGCGTTCCTCGTCGCCATCTGCTAGTGGATAGGGCACGCGCCGGCCTTGAACCGGCGACGTCTGGAGAAAACCATGTTCATTCAAACCGAAGCCACCCCTAATCCCGCCACGCTGAAGTTTATTCCCGGCCGCGTCGTGGTCGACGGCAGCCCGATGGAGTTTTCGAGCCGCGAAGCCGCGGGCCGCTCGCCGCTGGCCGAAAAGCTGTTCGACGTGCCTGGCGTCACCGGCGTGTTCTACGGATCGGACTTCATCACCGTGACCAAGGCGGGCGGTGAATGGCAGCAGCTTAAGCCCGCGATCCTCGGCGCAATCATGGAGCACTACATGTCTGGTGCGCCGCTGCTCGCCGACGGTACGGCGCAAGCCGACGCCGATCTCGACGACGAGGACGAATTCTTCGACGAAGCCGATGCCGAGACGGTCGACATGATCAAGGACCTGATCGAGACCCGTGTGCGGCCGGCCGTAGCCAATGACGGCGGTGACATCACCTTCCGCGGCTTCAAGGACGGGATCGTCTATCTCAACATGAAGGGTGCCTGCTCAGGCTGCCCGTCATCGACCGCGACGCTCCAGCACGGCATCCAGAACCTGCTCAAGCATTTCGTGCCTGACGTGGTCGAAGTCCGGCCGATGTAAGACGGTGCCGTAGGGTGGGCAGAGGCGCACTTGCGCCGTGCCCACCAACCAGGATGAAAGAGCCGTGGTGGGCACGCTTCGCTTTGCCCACCCTACGAAGTACGGCGATATCAGGGGGTTGCGAATAGTGCGCGAAGAATGGCGGATAGGCGCGTGGTTCGCTAGACTGTTCGCCATTCGCCACTCGCCATTCGCTTTTCCATGCTGATCCTCGCCATCGATACCGCGCTCGACGCCTGCGCGGCCGCCGTGCTCGACACCGAAACCGCCGAGCTGCGCGCGCAGGAATCACTGCCGATGAAGCGGGGGCATGCCGAAGCGTTGATGCCGCTGATCGCGCGGGTGATGCAATCGGCAGCGCTCAGCTTCACCGCGCTCGACCGCATCGCCGTCACAGTCGGCCCCGGCAGCTTCACCGGCCTGCGCGTCGGCATTTCGGCGGCGCGCGGCCTTGCGCTCGCGGCCGAGCGGCCGGCCATCGGCCTGACCACCTTGTCGGCCTATGCCGCCACCATCGTCGGCCAGAGCCGATCGGCGCCCGTGATCTCCGCGATCGACGCGCGGCACGACCACGTCTATTTCCAGATCGTCGCCGGCGACGGCAGCCAGCTGGTGCGACCGAAAGTCGCCAGCATCGACGAGGCCATCGCGGCCTCGCAATTCGGCGCGCCGCATCTGGTCGGCAACGCCGCAAACATCCTTGCCGAGCGCTGGCCGAAGGATGGGCCGCAACCCGTTGCGGTCGACGCACAAGCCGCGCCCGACATCGGCTGGGTCGCTTGGCTCGGTGCCGCCGCCGATCCCGCGACAAATCCGGCGCGGCCGTTCTATCTAAAAGCACCCGATGCCAAGCCGGCCGCACAGGCGCCGCTCGCACAAGCCGCAAACTCATGATGAGATGGTTGTCGCAATGGTGGCGCGGCGGCACCGCCGCCGTCGAGCCCGCGTCCGCACGCGATGCCGCGCGGCTGGCGCAGCTTCATGGCGCCTCCTTCGCACGCGGCTGGGGCGAAGGCGAGTTCGAGGGCATGATCAGCGAGCGCAACACGCTGGTGCATCGCTTGCGCCTTGGCCGCAGCACGATCGGCTTTGCGGTGTCGCGGATCGGCGCGGACGAAGCGGAAATCCTCTCGATCGCAGTCGACCAGGCCCATCGCGGCCGCGGCCTCTCCCGCACGCTGCTGATGACCCATCTCGGCCATCTCGCGGGGCGCGGCGTGCGCACCATATTTCTTGAAGTTGAGGAAAATAACCAGCCGGCGCGCCGGCTGTATGATCGGGCCGGATTCATGGTGGTCGGGCGCCGCGAACGCTACTATAAGCAGCCGAACGGGGAACAATTGAACGCCCTTCTGATGCGACGTGACTTGTCGTAACATTGATGGCAGAAAGCGCCCCGTCAGGCAGATCCATCATGACCGCACTGAAACCCTCTTCCGCATCCAAGGCGTCCGGCATCGAGGCCCGCTGTGCCGCCACCGGCATGCGCATGACCGAGCAGCGCCGCGTCATCGCCCGCGTGCTCGCGGAGGCGGTCGACCATCCCGATGTCGAGGAGCTGTACCGGCGCTGCGTCGCAGTCGACGACAAGATCTCGATCTCGACGGTGTATCGTACCGTGAAATTGTTCGAGGATGCCGGCATCATCGAGCGCCACGATTTCCGCGAGGGCCGCGCGCGCTACGAGACGATGCGCGACAGCCACCACGACCACCTCATCAACCTTCGCGATGGCAAGGTGATCGAGTTCACCTCCGAAGAGATCGAGAAGCTCCAGGCGGAGATCGCGCGCAAGCTCGGCTACCGACTGGTCGATCACCGGCTCGAGCTCTATTGCGTGCCGCTCGACGACGACAAGCCGACGTCTTAGTTGGGCATGATCTCCGCGCAAACGCCTTCCGCGTTTGTCGCGCGGGAAAACCGCTCCACACTTTTCCGGATCATGCCTTAGTGCCGATAGACCTCATCATCTTCGATTGCGACGGCGTGCTCGTGGATAGCGAGGTGATCTCCTGTCGCGCGCATGCGGATGTACTGACGAGGCACGGCTATCCGATCACGTCGGACCAAGTGTTCGAGCGCTTCCTCGGTCGCTCGACGCGGCAGGCCAATCTCGAGATCGAGACCGAGCTCGGCCGCAAGCTGCCCGACGCCTATCACGGCGATCTTCAGGCCGAGTTGTTCCGTTCGTTCGAGGCCGATCTCGAAGCGATCCGAGGCATCCATGACGTGCTCGAGGTCGTCACCCAGCGCGTCTGCGTCGCCTCGAGCGGCTCGCATCAGCGCATGCGCGTGAGCCTGGGGAGTACGGGCCTGTACGAGCGCCTCGCGCCGAACATCTTCTCGGCCTCACAGGTGAAGAACGGAAAGCCGGCGCCGGACCTGTTCCTGTTCGCGGCGAACGAGATGGGCGTATCGCCAGAGCGCTGCGTCGTGATCGAGGACAGCCTGGCCGGCATTGCCGGCGCGCGGGCGGCCGGGATGACCGTGTTCGGCTTTTACGGGGGCAGCCATTGCGGCGACGGCTATGCCGAAACGCTGCGCGAGGCCGGCGCTGATCTGCTCTTTTCCGACATGCATGAGCTGCCGGAGCTGGTCCGGCGGGTCGAAACGGACGCCCTGGCGGGCTGATTTCGGCCACTCCGCGTGATTCCGAGGCACCCTTGGACGCGGGAATCTCGCGGCAAAACTCTGAAATCCGGGTTCGCGCTGGCGTGCGCCCCGGAATGACGACCCGAAAAGCGGCCAATCGCTGGATTTTCACCCCTCCAGCCTATATCTGAGGGCCGTCCTCCACCTCAATTTCGGGTTCCATGACGCCGCCGCGCAAGCTGCACATCAAATCATATGGCTGCCAGATGAACGTCTACGATGCCCAGCGCATGGTGGACACGCTGGCGCCGGAAGGATTCGTGGAGACGGCCAGCGCCGAGGAAGCCGACCTCGTCATCCTCAACACCTGCCATATCCGCGAGAAGGCCTCAGAGAAGGTCTATTCCGAGCTCGGGCGCTTGCGCGTCGCCAAGGACGAGGCCGCGCGCGCGGGCCGCGCGATGCAGATCGCGGTCGCCGGCTGCGTGGCGCAGGCCGAGGGCGAGGAGATCGTGCGCCGCGCGCCCGTCGTCGACGTCGTGGTCGGACCGCAGAGCTACCATCACCTGCCGGATCTCCTGAAGCGCGCCGGCGACGAGGGCCGGGCAATCGAGACGGAGTTTCCCGCGGCCGACAAGTTCGGCTTCCTGGCCCAGCCCAAACCCGACGCGATCCGCGCGCGCGGCATTTCCGCTTTCGTCACGGTGCAGGAAGGCTGCGACAAGTTCTGCACCTTCTGCGTCGTGCCCTATACGCGCGGCGCCGAGGTGTCGCGCCCCGTTGCAAAGATCGTGGACGACGTGAAGCGGCTTGCCGACAACGGCGTGCGCGAGCTCACCTTGATCGGGCAGAACGTCAACGCCTATCACGGCGAAGGGCCGGATGGAAAAAGCTGGCCGCTCGGCCGGTTGCTCGAGCATCTGGCAAAAATTCCGGGCATCGCGCGGCTGCGCTATTCGACCAGCCATCCGCGCGACGTCGACGATAGTTTGATTGCGGCCCATCGCGATCTCGGTGCCCTGATGCCGTTCGTGCATCTGCCGGTGCAGTCGGGCTCGGACCGGATTCTGGCCGCCATGAACCGGAAACATACCGCCGATGATTATCTCGATGTCATCGACCGTTTCCGTACCGCACGCCAAGATATTGCTTTTTCATCAGATTTTATCGTCGGCTTCCCCGGCGAGAACGAGCAAGATTTTCTTGCCACCCTCGCGCTTGTCACGCAAATCGGCTACGCTGCGGCTTATTCGTTCAAATACTCCGCCCGGCCGGGAACGCCGGCCGCGGACATGCAAGAGACGGTGTCCCCCGCCGAGATGGACCAGCGATTGGAGCGGCTCCAGGAATTGATCGACAGCCAGCAATCGGCCTTCAACAAGGCTGCGATTGGCTCAACGGTCGATGTGCTGTTCGAGCGTCCGGCCCGCAAGGAGGGCCAGATCGTCGGCCGCACCGCTTACCTCCAGCCCGCGCATGTGATGGCTTCGCCCGACATCATCGGACAGATCCTGCCGGTACGCATCGACAGCCTCGAGCGCTACAGCTTTCTCGGCGAGCTCGTGACGCCGCGCAACGCGCGCGAGCCCGTTTTATCGCAAGCCACTGGAGCCTGAACCCTTGCCAAAAAGCGCATCGGATTCGTCTTCTATCGCTCCCAGCCGCAAATTTGACCGCGACATGCAAGTTCCGCCCGAGACCCAGGTCGTCATCGATCTCGACGACAATCGCGCCGCTTCCGCGCTGGTCGGCCCTTACGGTCAGAATCTCGCGCAGATCGAGCGGCGCCTCGGCGTGGTCGTCGACTCCAAGGGCAACCACATCACCATCGGCGGCACGCGCGACGGCTGCGACGCCGCACGCCGCGTGCTGGAGATGCTCTACGCTCAGGCCGTGAAGGGCCAGGATCTCGACCAGGGTGAGGTCGAGGGCGCGATCCGCGCCGTGATCGCGCAAGGCTCGCTGTTCGAGTTCGACGCCAAATCGGCCAAGTCGACCTTCGACAGCATCAATTTGCGCAAGCGCCCGGTGCGCGCGCGCACCGCCGCGCAGGATTCCTACATCCGCGCGCTGAAGCGCCACGAGTTGGTGTTCGGCATCGGCCCGGCCGGCACCGGCAAGACCTGGCTCGCAGTCGCGCATGCCGCACAGCTGTTCGAGCGCAAGGAGGTCGACAAGATCATCCTGTCGCGTCCGGCGGTGGAAGCCGGCGAGCGGCTCGGTTTCCTGCCCGGCGATCTTCGCGAGAAGGTCGATCCTTATCTCCGTCCGATCTACGACGCGCTCTATGACCTGATGGACGCACGCATCGTCGAGCGCGCGCTGCAGACCGGCGAGATCGAGATCGCGCCGCTCGCCTTCATGCGCGGCCGCACGCTCACCAACGCCGCCATCATCCTGGACGAGGCGCAGAACACCACGTCGATGCAGATGAAGATGTTCCTGACCCGTCTCGGCGAGAACAGCCGCATGATCGTAACAGGCGACCCCTCCCAGATCGACCTGCCGAACGGCCAGACCTCGGGTCTGGCGGAAGCGACCCGGCTGCTTGGTGGCGTCGAGGGGATTGCACAAGTTCATTTCAAAGCCGAGGACGTGATTCGCCACGAGCTCGTGGCGCGGATCGTCGCCGCATATGAAGGCTCGCCGCAGCGGCCGGCCACCGGTAAATCCTGAAGAGACAACAGCCGGACCAAGCGGCGCAAACACGGCGCCTTTCGTTCCGAACAAACAAGATGTCACATCCGAACTTTCCCATGACCGAGGTCCTCGTCGTCGCCGATTGCTGGCAGCGCGAGCCCGATTCCGAATCCGTGATCCAGCGCGCCGTTGCGGCCGCCGCCGAGAGCGTCGACGAAGACGTTGCGGAGGCGGAAGTGGCCGTGATGCTGACCGATGACGCCGGCATCCGTACCCTCAACGGCAACTGGCGCGGCATCGACAAGCCGACCAACGTGCTGTCGTTCCCCGCGCTCCAGCCGGAGGGCGAGTGGAAGCCAGGCGATGCGCCGCGCATGCTCGGCGACATCGCGATCGCCTACGAGACCATGCGGCGCGAGGCGGACGAGGAACACAAGCCGTTCGAGCATCATTTGAGCCACCTCGCCGTGCACGGCTTCCTGCATCTGATCGGTTACGACCACGAGAACGACGCCGACGCGGAGGAGATGGAAGCGCTAGAACGACAGATCCTGGCGCATCTCGGCATCCCCGACCCCTATGCAGACCGCCCGGGGACAAACTGAGATGCCGGACTCCGACCCAATCCAGGACAACCCGCCCAACACGCGCAATTTGCCCGTCGTCGTGACGCAAGGCGAGGTGATGCGCCCGACCGCGGAAGGCTGGCTGCTGCGCGCCATCCGCACGCTGTTCGGCTGGAAGGCGGGATCGGTGCGCGACGACCTCCAGGTCGTGCTCGACGCGTCGACGCCCGACGACACCGGCTTCTCCGCGGTCGAGCGCACCATGCTGCGCAACATTCTCGGCCTGCATGAGCGCCGCATCGCCGACGTCATGGTCCATCGCGCCGACATCATCGCGGTGAAGCGCGACATCCCGCTCGGCGAATTGATGGACCGCTTCGAGAGCGCCGGCCATTCGCGGCTCGTCGTCTACAACGAGACGCTCGACGACCCCGTCGGCATCGTCCACATCCGCGACCTGCTCGCCTTCATGACCTCGCGCGCGCGCGTGTCGGACGCCGCCAAGACCAAGCGCAAGAAGCCGCTGCCGGCCGGACTCGATCTGCGCGCCGTCGATCTCGCGCTGCCACTCCAGGACGCGCGCATCATCCGCAAGCTGCTTTACGTCCCGCCGTCGATGCGGGCGATCGACCTGCTCGCGCAGATGCAGGCTACGCGCATCCACCTCGCCCTCGTGGTCGACGAATATGGCGGCAGCGATGGGCTGGTCTCGCTCGAGGACATCGTCGAGCAGATCGTCGGCGAGATCGACGACGAGCACGACAGCGACGAGCCGCCCTCGATCGTGCGCCTGCCCGACAACGCCTTCATCGCCGACGCCCGCGCCAGCCTCGACGACGTCCGCTCGGTGATCGGCGAGGATTTCGTCACCGGCGAGGCCGGCGAAGAGGTGGAGACGCTGGGCGGCTATCTCGTCAGCTTCGTCGGACGCCTGCCGGTGCGCGGCGAAGTGATCTCGGGCCCCGGCACTTACGAGGTCGAGGTGCTCGATGCCGATCCGCGCCGCGTCAAGCGGCTGCGCATCTCGACGCGGAAGGAGCGTCCTGCACCGCGCACCCAGCGTGAGAGCCGACGCCGCGAAGCTGCGCCGGAGAGCGGTCAACCATCGGCCAACGACACGCCCACCCCGCCGCCCAGCGACGGGGCCGGTCCGCAGTGAGCCTCCTCCAGCGACTTCGGCAGATTGCGCTTGCCATCATCCTCACCTGGGGATGGAAGCGCGCCGTCATCGCCATGGCAGCCGGAGCGCTGTCGGTGCTGGCGCTGGCGCCGTTCAATCTCTTCCCGGTGCTGTTTGTCACCTTCCCGGTGCTGGTCTGGTTGATCGACGGCGCCGGAGCCGGACGACATGGCGGCGTCCCTGCCGCGGCGCTAACCGGCTACTGGTTCGGGCTCGGCTATTTCGTGCCCGGCCTCTACTGGATCGGCTACGCCTTCTTCGTCGACGCCGACGTGTTCGCCTGGCTGACGCCGTTCGCCGTGCTGGGCCTACCGGCCTATCTCTCGATCTTCACGGCGATCGGCTTTGCGCTGGCGCGGCTGCTCTGGACCAAGAACGCCACGCGCGTGCTGGCTCTCGCAGCAAGCCTCACCATCAGCGAATGGCTGCGTGGTCACGCGCTGACCGGCTTTCCCTGGAACGCGTTCGGCTACGCGCTGTCCGAGCCGCTGCCGCTGGCGCAGACGGCATCGTTGATCGGCTTGTGGGGCATGACGTTCCTGACGGTCGCGATCTTCGCGAGCCCTGCGACGCTGATCGACCGCGCGCCCGATCGCCGCCTGCAATGGCGCGCGACGGCCGCGGCGATTGCGCTTCTGATCGTCATGGGCGCGTTCGGCGCGATCCGTCTGTCGCTGCATCCGACCACGATGGTATCAGGCGCCAAGCTGCGCCTAATGCAGCCGAACCTCCAGCAGGACGTGAAATTCAACTATGCCGCCAAGGCGGAGGTGATGAAGAAATACCTGGCGCTGTCCGACCGCGCCTCGGGTCCGCAATCGACCGGCGTGCGCGATGCTACCATCCTGATCTGGCCGGAATCCGCCTTTCCGTTCTTCCTCACGCGCGAAGCCGACGCGATGGCTGAGATCGCCGACCTTCTGCCGAAGGGCACCGTGCTGATCACGGGTTCGGTCCGCGCGCCCGACCTGCCGCGGGGCACGCCAATCACGCGCGCCTATAATTCGATCTATGTGATCGATCACGACGGCAGCGTGCTCGCTGTGTATGACAAGCTGCATTTGGTGCCTTTCGGAGAATTTCTTCCCTACCAGGGGTTGATGGAGAAGCTCGGTTTCGAGCAACTGACGCGCATGCGCGGCGGCTTCATTGCCGGCACCGTGCGGCACGCGCTGCCGGTCCCCAGCGCTCCGCCCGCGCTGCCGCTGATCTGTTACGAAGCCATCTTTCCCGGCGAGGTCGCAGGACGCAACGAACGTCCCGGCTGGATCGTGAACCTCACCAATGACGGTTGGTTCGGCATCTCGACCGGTCCCTATCAGCATCTGGAGCAGGCGCGGATGCGCGCGATCGAGCTCGGCTTGCCGTTGGTGCGCTCCGCCAATACCGGCATCTCCGCAGTGATCGATCCGGTGGGCCGCACCATTGCCAGCCTCGGTCTCGGGATCGAAGGCATTCTGGATGCAAGCCTGCCGGCCGCTATTCCGCCGACCGTCTATGCGCGGGTGGGCGATGCGCCCGCCGCCATGCTCGTCGCGCTGGCCGTTATCGTGGCGGTCCGTCGGCGCGTCGCCAAGCGCCCCTGATCGCGCCGTGGCCGCAGACGCGGCTGGAATCCTTTGACAACCGTAGTCCCGCTGTTGACAGACTGCACGCGGGCTCCCCATTCTGCACCGGCTGCGAAAGACGGCGATGCATTGCTAAATTTCTCCGCAATGTTTCCCAATAAGAGGATTCGGTTTGACGATGCTGGCACCTGAGGCATGCTTGACGATTGCGCCGAGGGTGATGTTTGGAGGGCTGAGGAAATGTCGAAAGCGCCCAACCCTGTTGACAAATATGTCGGCAGTCGCGTGCGTATGCGCCGCATCATGTTGGGCATGAGCCAGGAAAAGCTCGGTGAAGCTTTGGGCCTGACTTTCCAGCAGATTCAGAAGTACGAGAAGGGCACCAACCGGGTCGGTGCGAGCCGCATCCAGCAGATCGCCGAAATTCTCCAGGTCCCTGTGTCGTTCCTGTTCGAGGGCGGGCCGAGCGGTGTGCCAGGTCCGGATGGCTTCAGTGAAGGCGCCTCGCCCTCTTACGTCTCGGATTTCCTCGCGACATCGGAGGGACTCGCCTTGACCAAGGCGTTCACCCGAATCACCGATTCCAAGATGCGCCGCTCCATCGTCGATCTCGTCGAGCAGATCGCCGCCCGCGAAGGCCCCGACAAGCGCTGACGCGCGAATCTCAATGGCGATTTGAGACTGCGCCAAATCTGGCCTATGTCGTCATTGCGGCCGCGCCTCGATGCGCGTCCTCTCCGATGATGCAGTTCAAGGGCATAGATGCGTTCATGGCCAGCTCCAATTGGTTCGATTCCCAAACCATTCTCGATGGCATCCGCCGCTGGGTGGAGATCGAGACGCCGACCGAAGCGCCCGAACAGGTCAACAAGCTGATCTCCGTGGTCGCTGAGCAGTACCGCGATCTGCCCGTCACGCTCGAGCGCGTCGCCGGCGTCGGAGGCTGCGGCGATCATCTCGTGGCGCGCTCGACCTGGGGCCAGGACCGGCCGGGTATCCTGGTGCTGAGCCACCTCGATACCGTTCACCCGATGGGCTTCATCGAGCGCCTGCCGTTCAAGGTCGAGGGCGACAGCGCATTCGGCCCCGGCATCTACGACATGAAGGGCGGCGCCTACATCGCCCATCACGCCTTTCGCGCGCTCTGCGCCACCGGCGATCGGTCGCCGCTCGGCATCACCCACATGTTCACCTCCGACGAGGAGATCGGCAGCCCCACCTCGCGTGCGCTGATCGAGAAGGAGGGGCGCAAGGCCAAATATGTGCTGGTGACGGAGCCGGCGCGCGACGGCGGCAGGATCGTCACCGGACGCAAGGGCGTCGGACGCTTCCGCGTCTTCATCAAGGGTGTGCCCGCGCATGCCGGGTCCCGGCCGGAAGACGGCCGCAGCGCCGTTCGCGAGCTCGCCAACGTGATCCTGGCGCTGGAAGGGATGAACGACCTGAAGCGCGGCGTCAGCGTCAATGTCGGCGTGGTGCGCGGCGGCACGCGTCCCAACGTGACGCCGGAAGACGCCTATGCCGAAGTCGATCTGCGCGTGCTGAGCCTCAACGACGCGGACGAGTTCGTCGGCAAGATCCTCGCGCTGACGTCGAAGACCGAAGGCGTCACCGTCAAGGTCACGGGCGAGCTCAATCGTCCCCCTTACGAGAAGAGCAATGCAGGCGCCTCGCTCTACGAGCACGCAAAGACGCTTGCCGCCGAGATCGGCTTCGAGCTGATCGACACCCACACCGGCGGCGGTTCGGACGGCAATTTCACTGCCCCGCACACCGCGACCCTCGACGGACTCGGCGTCGACGGCAAGGGTGCGCACACCCATTATGAGCAGCTCTACGTCTCGTCGCTCGAGCCGCGTGCGCGGCTGCTCCACCGTCTGTATCAGACGCTGCGATGAGCGAGCGCAAATCAGATCCCGAGCGCGATGACAGCGAGCGCGCCTTCTTCGGGCGCCGCAAGGGCCACAAGCTCAGGCAGCATCAGGCCGGGTTGATCGATCATCTGCTGCCGCATCTTGCGCTCGACATCGCGAGCGAAGCGCCGGCGAATGCCTGCGAGATCTTCGATCCCGCAGCGAACGATGTGCGGCTCGAGATCGGCTTCGGCGGCGGCGAGCATCTCGCAGCCGAGGCGCAGAATTTCGCCACGACCGGCTTCATCGGCTGCGAGCCCTATGTCAACGGCATGGCCAAGATCCTCGCGCAGATCGAGGCGGCCAATATCGGCAACATCCGTCTGTTCGCGGGCGATGCCGCCGAGCTCCTGGCATGGCTGCCGAAGGCCTCGCTGTCGCGGATTGATCTGATTCATCCTGATCCCTGGCCGAAACGGCGACACTGGAAGCGGCGCTTCGTCCAGGACAGGACCATCGCCGCAATGGCGCGCGTGCTCAAGCCTGGCGGCGAATTCCGCTTCGTCTGCGACATCGACGATTACTGCGCCTGGACGCTGTCGCATCTTGCGCGGTCGCCGGACTTCGTCTGGCTTGCGGAGCGCGCCGACGATTTCCGGCAGCCCTGGGACGGCTACACCATGACGCGCTACGGCCGGAAGGCCGCCCGCGAGGGACGCAAGGCGGCTTACTTGCGATTCAGACGGGTCGATTAGCCGTCATTGCGAGAAGCCCGCGACAAAATTGCGAAGCAATTTTGCGCTGGCGACGAAACAATCCAGAGTGCCTCCACGGAGAGATTTCTGGATTGCTTCGCGGAGCCTGTCATCGGGCGCGCATTCGCGCGACCCGTTGGCTCGCAATGACGAAGCGCGGCGCTAAATCGTCTGCCGGTTGCGCCAGAAATTCACGACGCGTTCGGCGGTCGTCGGCATCAGACGCGTGAAGTTCACGCGC
The DNA here is from genome assembly GCF_024199845.1 of Bradyrhizobium sp. CCGB12. Classification (NCBI taxonomy): domain Bacteria; kingdom Pseudomonadati; phylum Pseudomonadota; class Alphaproteobacteria; order Hyphomicrobiales; family Nitrobacteraceae; genus Bradyrhizobium; species Bradyrhizobium sp. CCGB12. Next base: position 6,974,854 of record NZ_JANADO010000001.1, read on the forward strand.
GCGGTCTCGATGTCGGCATCGGCGGGCGTGCGATGCGGGCCGTACCAGAGCAGGATGAGCGCGCGCACCGTGGGCCAGCCGAGATTGAGCGCGCGGCCCAGGATCAGAATCGGATCGTAGCGGTCGCCCGAAATCAGACGATCGAGGATCGAAAGGCGGACGCCGGACATCGCCGAGAGCGAGGCGATCGATTCCTCGTATTTGTGCGCCTTGGCGAAACCGAGCAGGGCGCTTTCGCCGAGGTGCCCCTCACGATGCAGGGCGAGCACGGTACGCTGTGCCGCCGAGAAATCGCGGCGCGGCCCCGGCGGCAGCGCCGCCTCCTCGATGGCCGCCATCGCGCGCTTGATCTCGATCTGGCGCACGGGATTGACCACGCTGGAGAGGCGGCGGCGGATGACGTCGAGCGTGCCGTCGAGAAGCTCTTTCAGGTGCTCGCCCGAGAGATCATTGCGCTGGCCGATCTTGAGGGTCAGCACGCCGTCCTGCGCGGCACGCTTGATCAATTCGGAATAGCTGCCAGGCGAAAACACCGCTCCGGCATTGCCCGCGGCGCGGCGCACCACGTCACGATCGCCGCGCTCGATCAGGACGTCCGTGACCTTCGCCGACAACGCGGGACGCTCCGTCATCGCCAGCAGATGGCCCTGGCCCTTCAGCCGCGCGATCTCGACCAATGCGGCCTCGTCAAGCACGGGCGAGCGGCGCAGCACGGGGCCGGCCACCATGATCTCGTTTTCACGCGCGAGCTGGCCGACCAGATGCCGCGGCGCATTGTTCAGCCGCGAGAAGCGTTCGGCGAGATCGACGCGCGAGGTGAGCTCGGCATGCGGGACGAGATCGATCAGGAGATTGTCGAAGAGATCGATGAGCTCGGGACGGAGTCTTGCGGCGTCGTGGAAGAATAATTCGGAGATGGCGCGCGCGATTTCGCCGCGACGCCGGGGATCGCCGCGTTTGACGATTTCGTCCAGTCCGGGAATGAGCGACGTGGCAACGGTCATGAAAACGCAACTCGTACGGGGCACGCCGCGGGCGCCCTTGGTCCAAGCCGCCCCACGATCGGGGAATTTAGCCGCCCGAGGTGAAGGAAGCGTTAGGCCCGGGGCGCCGCGAATCGGGCGCAAAAAGCCTCGTCCGCCCTGCGATGGGCCTTGTCCGGGGGGTTGGAAAGCGCTATATCAACAGCAATTCATCTTCTCATACGATCCGCGTAGTGAGAGTGGGCCCGAAAGGACCCGCTCTTTTTTATTACCTGAACGCGGCTTGGCGGAAGATGCAGCCCGACGCGCCGTCGGGAGAGTTCCGAAGCGGGCTTTGAAGCCTTAACCAAGCCTTAACCATCGAGCACCTTGACCGCTGCTATGACCGAACCGAACACTGGTTCCACGGATGCCGAATTGCTGGCCGAGCCACGGCTCGTGGTCGAGCCGGGCGTCGCGGCACGGGTGTCCGCGGTTGCAGCTCCCGTGCTCGAGGGCATGGGCTACCGCCTGGTGCGGATCCGTATTTCCGGAGAAGCCGGCTGCACCGTGCAGATCATGGCCGAGCGACCGGACGGATCGATGCAGCTCGAGGACTGCGAGGCGATCTCGCGGGCGCTGTCGCCCGTGCTCGATGTCGCCGATCCCATCGATCGCGCCTATCGGCTGGAAATCTCCTCGCCGGGGATCGACCGCCCGCTGGTGCGCCGTTCCGATTTCGAGCGATATGCCGGACATCTGGTGAAGGTCGAGATGGCCGTCGCGCATGAAGGACGCAAGCGGTTCCGTGGAACGCTCGGTGCCGTCGAAGGCGACCGCGTGCATCTGCATCGCGACGACGTCAAGGCGGACGATGATCCCGACGTTCTCCTGACCATGGAGGATATCGGCGAGGCGCGGCTGGTGCTGACCGATGAGCTGATTGCGGAATCCATGCGCCGCGGCAAGGCCGAGGAGCGCCAGATGCGCCGCGATCTCGGCCTCGAGCCGCCGCAGGCGCCGCACGCGAAAATCAGCGAAAAAACCACCAAGAACACCAAGCCGAAAAAGAAGCCGGCTCCGACCAACACCAAGAAGCATCGCCTTGCCGCCGAACGCGCGCGGCGCGGCGAGATCGAGCCTGACGAAGGAGACTAGCCATGGCAGTCAGCGCCAATCGACTTGAGTTGCTCCAGATCGCGGATGCCGTTGCGCGCGAGAAATCGATCGACCGCGGCATCGTCATCGCGGCGATGGAGGATGCCATCGCCAAGGCGGCGCGGGCCCGTTACGGCAGCGAGACTGACGTTCACGCCGAGATCGACCCCAAGAAGGGCGAGCTGCGGCTGTCGCGCCACATGCTGGTGGTCGAGAAGGTGGAAAACCATTCCAACCAGATCTCGCTGGTGGATGCACAGCGCGCCAATCCCGGCGCCCAGGTCGGTGACACCATCGCCGACACGCTGCCGCCGCTGGAGTACGGCCGTATCGCCGCGCAATCGGCCAAGCAGGTGATCGTGCAGAAGGTGCGCGAAGCCGAGCGCGACCGGCAATATCAGGAATTCAAGGACCGCATCGGCGACATCGTCAACGGCGTCGTCAAGCGCGTCGAATATGGCAGCGTGATCGTCGATCTCGGCCGCGGCGAGGCCATCATCCGCCGCGATGAGATGCTGCCGCGTGAAGTCTTCCGCAACGGCGACCGCGTCCGCGCCTATATCTTCGACGTCCGCCGGGAGACGAGAGGCCCGCAGATCTTCCTCTCCCGCACCCATCCGCAGTTCATGGCAAAACTGTTCGCGCAGGAAGTGCCGGAGATCTATGACGGCATCGTCGAGATCAAGGCGGTCGCCCGCGACCCCGGCTCGCGCGCGAAAATCGGCGTGATTTCCCGCGATTCCTCGGTCGATCCGGTCGGCGCCTGCGTCGGCATGCGCGGCTCGCGCGTGCAGGCGGTGGTGAACGAATTGCAGGGCGAGAAGATCGACATCATTCCCTGGTCGCCCGACATCGCGACCTTCGTGGTCAACGCGCTGGCGCCGGCGGAAGTCTCGAAGGTCGTCATCGACGAAGACCGCGAGCGCATCGAGGTCGTTGTGCCCGATACCAACAACCAACTCTCGCTGGCGATCGGCCGTCGCGGCCAGAACGTACGTCTGGCCTCGCAGCTCACCGGCTGGGACATCGACATTCTGACCGAGCAGGAGGAATCGGAGCGCCGCCAGGCCGACTTCGAGAACTCCACCCGCGTCTTCATGGAATCGCTCAACGTCGACGAAGTGGTCGGCCAGCTGCTGGCGTCCGAAGGCTTCACCTCGGTCGAGGAGCTCGCCATGGTGGACCTCAAGGAGCTCGCCGGCATCGAGGGCTTCGACGAGGAGACCGCGCAGGAGCTCCAGAACCGTGCCCGCGAATATCTCGAGCAGCAGGAAGCCGAGATCGAGGCCCGGCGGAAGGAGCTCGGCGTCGAGGATGCCCTCAAGGACGTGCCCGGCGTCACCTCGAAGATGCTGGTCAAGCTCGGCGAGAACGACATCAAGACCGTCGACGACCTCGCCGGCTGCGCCACTGACGATCTGGTCGGCTGGACCGAGCGCAAGGAAGGTGGCGAATCCACCAAATATCCGGGTGCGCTCGACGGTATCGACATCAGCCGTGACGACGCCGAAGCGATGATCATGCAGGCCCGCGTCAAGGCCGGCTGGATCACCGAGGCCGATCTCGCCAAGCCGGCCGAAGAGGCCGAGGCGACCGAAGATCAGCCGGCTTAAGGGCGAAGGAGGATGTCGCCCGGATGCTTGCCGATACTGACCCCGAACTCGACCATGGACCGCGGACCGAAAGGTCCGCGACCATGCGAATGTGCGCGGTCAGTCGCGAGGTCCGGCCGATCGACGAGCTGATCCGCTTCGTTATCTCGCCCCAGGGCGATATAGTTCCCGATCTCAAGCGCAAGCTGCCCGGACGCGGCATGTGGATCACCGCCTCGCGCGTGGTGGTTGCGGAAGCCGTCCGGCGTCACCAATTTAACAAGTCCTTCAAGCGCGAGCTGCGCATCCCTCAGACGCTTTCCGCCGATATTGAGGCGCTCCTGGTCCGGAGCGCGACGGAAGCCCTTGGGATCGCCGCCAAGGCGGGCCAGATCGTGGCCGGCTTCGGCAAGGTCGAAAGCGCCCTTCGGGAAGGCACGGTCGAGGTCCTGATCCACGCCAGCGACGGGGCCGCGGACGGAATCCGCAAATTAGACACGCTGGCACGTCAAAATGCCGGGAATCGCGGCGCCAAGCCGCAGATTCCCGTCGTTACTGCACTGAAATCGTTAGAATTGGATTTGGCACTGACCCGGTCAAATGTGATACATGCTGCCCTGCTCGCGGGCCCGGCGAGCAAGTCATTCCTGTCACGTAGCCAGATGCTGGTCCGATACCGGATGGCGGACGATGACAAGACTGCCGAAAAGCCCGGCCAGGATTTCTGAGAGATAACGACGACCCGATAGGACGGTGCGGCAACGCACAACACTAATAAATCAGGATTAGGACTGCTGAATGGTTGATACCAAGACCCCTGGCGACAAGAAGCTGAGCGTTCCGAGCAAGACGCTATCGCTCAAGCCGCGCGTCGAAACGGGCACTGTGCGCCAGAGCTTCAGCCATGGCCGCAGCAAGCAGGTCGTGGTCGAGAAGCGCGGCAAGCGTCGCATCGACGGCACCCCTGAGCCGCAGGCTGCCGAGGTGGCGAAGCCGGCACCGGCCGCCCCCACGCCCGCTCCGGCCCGTCCGGCGCCGCCGCGCAACGCCGGCTCCGGCGTGGTGCTGCGCACGCTGACCGAGGACGAACGTTCCGCCCGCGCCAGCGCGCTGGCCGATGCCAAGGTGCGCGAAGTCGAGGAGCGCCGCCAGGCCGAGGAAGAGGCCCAGCGCCGCGCTGTCCGCGAAGCCGCCGAACGCGCCGAACGCGAGGCCGCCGAATCGCGCCGCAAGGCCGAGGAAGAGCGCCACCGTCACGAGGACGAGGCCAAGCGCAAGGCCGAGACCGAGGCCAAGAAGCGTTTTGGCGAAGGCGAGCAGCCGCAATCTGCTCCGCGTCCTGCTGCGGCCGCCCCGGCCACTTCTGCGCCCCGGCCCGGCGCGCCCACGGCGCGGCCCGGTACCACCACAACCACGGCACGCCCGGGAACAACGACCGCGCGCCCCGGAACGACCACGGCAAGGCCAGGCGGCGGCCCGTTGGGTCGCGCTCCCGCGGTTGCAGCCGGACCGGACGAGGATGATGGTCCGCGCCAGATCCGTCGCGGTCCTGGCGGCGCTGCACGCCCGGCGACAGCCCCGAAGCCCACCCACAAGCCCGGCCCGCAGAAAGAGCGCGGCCGCCTGACGGTCGTCACCGCATTCAATGCCGACGACGTGCGCGAGCGCTCGATCGCCTCATTCCGCCGCCGCACCCAGCGCCTGAAGGGCCATGCCGCGAACGAGCCGAAGGAAAAGCTCATCCGCGAGGTGATCATTCCGGAAGCGATTACGATCCAGGAACTCGCCAACCGCATGTCCGAGCGCGCGGTGGAAATCATCCGCATGCTGATGAAGCAGGGCGCGATCCACAAGATCACCGACGTGATCGACGCTGACACCGCGCAGCTGATCGCCGAGGAACTGGGTCACACCGTCAAGCGCGTTGCCGCGTCCGACGTTGAAGAAGGCCTATTCGACGCCACCGACGATTCCACCGACACCGAGACGCGTTCGCCTGTGGTGACCGTGATGGGCCACGTCGACCACGGCAAGACCTCGCTGCTCGACGCGCTCCGTCACGCCAACGTCGTCTCGGGCGAAGCCGGTGGCATCACCCAGCATATCGGCGCCTATCAGGTGTCCTCGCCCGAAACCGGCAAGAAGATCACCTTCATCGACACGCCCGGCCATGCCGCGTTCACCGCGATGCGCGCCCGTGGCGCCAAGGTCACCGACATCGTCGTGCTGGTGGTTGCGGCCGACGACGGCGTGATGCCGCAGACGGTGGAAGCCATCAACCACGCCAAGGCGGCGGGTGTGCCGATCATCGTTGCCATCAACAAGATCGACAAGCCCGACGCAAAGCCCGAGCGCGTGCGCACCGAGCTGCTCCAGCACGAGGTGCAGGTGGAATCCTTCGGCGGCGAAGTTGTCGACGTCGAAGTTTCCGCCAAGAACAAGACCAATCTCGACAAGCTGCTCGAGATGATCGCGCTCCAGGCCGAAATCCTCGACCTGAAGACCAATTCGGAGCGTCCGGCCGAAGGCACCGTGATCGAAGCCAAGCTCGATCGCGGCCGTGGTCCGGTCGCGACCGTGCTGGTCCAGCGCGGCACGCTTCGCGTCGGTGACATCATCGTTGCCGGCGCCGAAATGGGCCGTGTCCGCGCGCTGATCTCGGATCAGGGCGAGACGGTTCAGGAGGCCGGTCCCTCGGTGCCGGTCGAGGTGCTCGGCTTCAACGGTCCGCCGGAAGCCGGCGACCGTCTCGCGGTGGTCGAGAACGAAGCCCGCGCCCGCCAGGTCACCAGCTACCGCGCGCACCAGAAGCGCGAGAACGCGGCGGCCTCGATCTCCGGCATGCGCGGCTCGCTCGAGCAGATGATGTCGCAGTTGAAGACGGCGGGCCGCAAGGAATTCCCGCTGATCGTCAAGGCCGACGTGCAGGGCTCGCTGGAAGCGATCCTCGGCTCGCTGGAGAAGCTCGGCACCGACGAAGTCGCCGCGCGCATCCTGCATGCCGGCGTCGGCGGCATCTCGGAATCCGACGTGACGCTCGCGGAAGGTTTCAACGCCGCGATCATCGGCTTCTCGGTTCGAGCCAACAAGGAGGCCGCTGCGGCCGCCAAGCGCAACGGCATCGAGATCCGCTACTACAACATCATCTACGACCTCGTGGACGACGTGAAGAAGGCGATGAGCGGCCTGCTCGCGCCGACCTTGCGCGAAACCATGCTGGGCAATGCCTCGATCCTGGAGATCTTCAACATCTCCAAGGTCGGCAAGGTTGCCGGCTGCCGCGTCACCGACGGCACCGTGGAACGCGGCGCCAATGTGCGCCTGATCCGCGACAACGTCGTCGTGCACGAAGGCAAGCTGTCGACGCTGAAGCGCTTCAAGGACGAAGTGAAGGAAGTCCAGTCCGGTCAGGAATGCGGCATGGCCTTCGAGAACTACCACGACATGCGCGCAGGCGATGTCATCGAGTGTTATCGCGTGGAGACGATCCAGCGCTCCCTGTAAGTCCAAATCTTACCGAAGCGCCCGGATCTTTTTGAGCTAAAATTGCAGGAGTGCGATGGCCGGATTTATTCCGGCCATCCGCGCCTCATTCGGTTTCAACAGGACAAATGACAATGCTCGTGTCCCAAACGCGGGCACGATGAGGTGATTTTCGACGATGCCACGGCACCACCAGAAAAAGAGTTCCGCGCCCGGCGGCTCGCAGCGTCAGTTGCGCGTCGGCGAGCAGGTTCGCCACGCGATGGCCGAGATTCTGGCGCAAGGCAACGTGCATGATGCGGACCTCGAGGGCCACATCATCACCGTGCCGGAGGTACGGATGTCGCCCGACCTGAAGCTCGCAACAGTCTATGTGATGCCGCTTGGTGGCCGCGACACCGAGATCGTCATCGCTGCGCTCGAGCGCAACAAGAAATTCCTGCGCGGCGAAGTTGCGCGGCGCGTTAACCTGAAATTTGCACCTGACATTCGCTTCCGCGTCGACGAACGATTCGACGAAGCGGAACGGATCGAGAAGCTTTTGCGAACACCTGCGGTGCAGAAGGACTTGGAACAGGATCCGGATTCGGATCGGGAAGATGAACGATGACGATGGACCCGGCTCACGACACGATCAGCGGCGAACAGCCCGATCAGCGCGACGTGCAGAAAAATAATTTCGCGGATCTGGACAGCAATTCTCAACCGCACCAGGAGCCGCGCCGCGTCAACAATGATCCGCGTGCCAAGCAGCAGCAGAAGGGCAACCAGCCGCGCCGCGACCGCCGCGACGTCCACGGCTGGGTCGTGCTCGACAAGCCGATCGGCATGACCTCGACGCAGGCCGTCGCCGTGCTCAAGCGCCTGTTCAATGCCAAGCGCGCGGGACATGCCGGCACGCTCGATCCGCTCGCCTCGGGCGGCCTGCCGATCGCACTCGGCGAAGCCACCAAGACCGTCCCCTTCGTGATGGACGGCCGCAAGCGCTACCAGTTCACGGTGTGCTGGGGCGAGGAGCGCGACACTGACGACATCGAGGGCCGGGTGACCGCGACCTCCGACCAGCGCCCGACCCGGGAGGCCATCCTGGCTCTCCTACCCCGCTTCACCGGGGTGATCGAGCAGATCCCGCCGCGCTACTCCGCGATCAAGGTCCAGGGCGAGCGCGCCTATGACCTCGCCCGCGACGGCGAAGTCGTGGAGCTGGCCCCCCGCCCCGTCGAGATTCACCATTTAACCCTTGTAGATCAACCGGATAACAACCGGGCGGTGTTCGAGGCCGAATGCGGCAAGGGCACCTATGTCCGGGCGCTGGCCCGCGATATGGGCCGGATTCTCGGCACCTATGGCCATATCTGCGCGCTGCGGCGGACCCTGGTCGGCCCATTTGGCGAAAACGACATGATTCCGCTGGATCAGTTGGAGGCTTTGTGCGATAGAGCCGCGTCCGGCGAGGGTAGCCTCGCCGACGCGCTTATGCCCGTTGAGACCGCGCTGGACGACATCCCGGCACTGGCCGTCACTCGGGCTGATGCGGCAAGGCTCCACCGGGGCCAGGCCGTTTTGTTGCGCGGACGGGATGCGCCCACTTGTAGCGGCACAGTCTATGTCACGGTGGCAGGCCGTCTTCTGGCGCTTGCTGAAGTTGGCAATGGCGAAATCATCCCCAAGCGTGTGTTCAACCTGACCGGCTTGACTGCCTCAACCGGTCGCAACGAGAGAAATTGACGATGTCGATTGCCGCAGAACGCAAAGCGGAAGTCATCAAGACGAATGCCACCAAGGCCGGCGACACCGGCTCGCCCGAGGTTCAGGTCGCGATCCTGTCGGAACGCATCAACAACCTCACCAACCATTTCAAGACCCACGTGAAGGACAACCATTCGCGTCGCGGTCTCTTGAAGCTGGTCTCGACCCGCCGCTCGCTTCTCGACTACCTCAAGAAGAGGGACGAGGCGCGGTACAAGGCGCTGCTCGAGAAGCACAATATTCGTCGCTAAGTGTTGCTGCGCGCGCCAATGGCGCGCGTTTTCGCACGTGGTTTCGAACGAAAGCGCTTATTTAAAGGTTTTTGATCGAGGCTGCGTACGCGTCGGATGCGGGCCGTGATGATTCGCATCCGGGGGCATGATGAGCGAAGACCGCGGTTCGGTGTTCGCGTTCGTGCCGACTGAAAGTCCAGCAGCAATCCGGCGGCTGGGCACAACGGGCAAGGCGCCCGTATGACCCGAAAGGATGGACGCCATCCGAAATCCAAAAACCATGGCAGGATCGCAGGACGCTGATCGCCCGCTTCGATCAGTATCCCGCAATCTTGCGCATGGTTTTTGTTTTTCGAGCCGTCCCTTCTTTCGAGAACCATGAAAGAAGACATCTATGTTCAATAAGCATTCGGTCGAGATCGACTGGGGCGGACGCCCTCTCAAGCTCGAAACCGGCAAGATCGCCCGCCAGGCCGACGGCGCCGTCGTCGCCACCTACGGCGAGACCGTGGTGCTCGCCACCGTCGTCGCGGCGAAGGCGCCGCGCGAAGGCGTCGACTTCCTACCGCTGACCGTCGACTATCAGGAGAAGACCTACGCGGCTGGCCGCATTCCCGGCGGCTATTTCAAGCGCGAGGGCCGTCCGACCGAGAAGGAGACGCTGGTCTCCCGCCTGATCGACCGTCCGATCCGCCCGCTGTTCGTCGACGGCTGGCGCAATGAGACCCAGGTGATCGCCACCGTGCTGTCGCACGACATGGAGAACGATCCCGATATCGTCGCGCTGGTGGCGTCATCGGCTGCGCTGACCCTGTCGGGCGCTCCGTTCAAGGGCCCGATCGGCGCGGCCCGCGTCGGCTTCGCCAATGACGAGTTCATCCTCAACCCGACGCTCGACGAGATGGTCGACACCCAGCTCGACCTCGTCGTCGCCGGCACCGCCGACGCCGTGTTGATGGTGGAATCGGAAGCCAAGGAACTGAACGAAGACATCATGCTCGGCGCCGTGATGTTCGGTCATCGCCACTTCCAGCCGGTGATCAACGCGATCATCGAGCTCGCCGAGAAGGCCGCCAAGGAGCCGCGCGAAGTCACCGTCATCGACAATTCCGCGCTCGAGAAGGAAATGCTGGGCATCGTCGAGCAGGAGCTGCGCGCCGCCTACGCCATTCCGGTCAAGCAGGATCGCTACGCCGCGGTCGGCAAGGTCAAGGAAAAGGTGATCGCCCATTATTTCCCCGAAGGGCAGGAGCCGAAATACGACAAGCTGCGCATCGCCGGCGTGTTCAAGGAGCTCGAGGCGAAGATCGTTCGCTGGAACATCCTCGACACCGGCAAGCGCATCGACGGCCGCGATTCCAAGACGGTCCGCAACATCGTCGCCGAAGTCGGCGTGCTGCCCCGCGCCCACGGCTCGGCGCTGTTCACCCGCGGTGAGACCCAGGCGATGGTCGTGACCACGCTCGGCACCGGCGAAGACGAGCAGTACATCGACGCGCTGTCGGGAACGTACAAAGAGACGTTCCTGCTGCACTACAACTTCCCGCCCTACTCGGTCGGTGAGACCGGTCGCCTCGGCGGCACCAAGCGCCGCGAGATCGGCCATGGCAAGCTGGCCTGGCGCGCGATCCACCCGGTGCTGCCGCCGCATCACGAATTCCCCTACACCACGCGCGTGGTGTCGGAGATCACCGAATCGAACGGCTCGTCCTCGATGGCTTCGGTCTGCGGCGCTTCGCTGGCGCTGATGGATGCCGGCGTGCCGTTGAAGCGGCCGACCGCGGGCATCGCGATGGGCCTGATCCTCGAAGACAAGCGCTTTGCGGTTCTCTCGGACATCCTCGGCGACGAGGACCATCTCGGCGACATGGACTTCAAGGTGGCCGGCACTGAAGCCGGCATCACCTCGCTCCAGATGGACATCAAGATCGAGGGCATCACCGAAGAGATCATGAAGGTGGCGCTGGCCCAGGCCAAGGACGGACGCATCCACATCCTGGGTGAGATGTCCAAGGCTCTGACCGCGGCCCGCGCCGAGCTCGGCGAATACGCGCCGCGCATCGAGACCTTCAAGATCGCCACCGACAAGATCCGCGAAGTGATCGGCACCGGCGGCAAGGTGATCCGCGAGATCGTCGAGAAGACCGGCGCCAAGGTCAACATCGAGGACGACGGCACCGTGAAGGTCGCCTCCAGCGACGGCGAGGCGATGAAGGCCGCGATCAAGTGGATCAAGTCGATCGCGTCCGATCCGGAAGTCGGCCAGATCTATGACGGCACCGTCGTCAAGGTGATGGAGTTCGGCGCCTTCGTGAACTTCTTCGGCTCCAAGGACGGCCTCGTCCACATCAGCCAGCTCGCTTCGGCGCGCGTGCAGAAGACCTCCGACGTCGTCAAGGAAGGCGACAAGGTCAAGGTCAAGCTGCTCGGCTTCGACGACCGCGGCAAGACCCGCCTGTCGATGAAGGTGGTCGATCAGACCACCGGCGAAGATCTTGAAGGCAAGGACAAGGGCGGCGAGGGCGAGAAGGCCCCGCGCGAAGCGGCCGGCGAGTAATCGCTTCCCTGCATCAGAAACACGAAGGGCGGCCTCGCGGCCGCCCTTTTGTTTGTCGCCTGCACTCGCTCCGGGCGATCTGCGCTCCCTCTCCCGCTTGCGGGAGAGGGTCGGGGAGAGGGTGTTTCCGCTGAAAGACTCCCAGCGAGGAGAGAACCCTCACCCGGTGCTTCGCACCGACCTCTCCCGCAACCGGGAGAGGTTGCACGGAGCCCGTGGCGATATCAGCTCACCTCACGCCGCGATGTCGTAGCGGTCGAGGTTCATCACCTTGGTCCAGGCCTTGGCGAAGTCCTTCACGAACTGCTCCTTCGCGTCCGACATGGCGTAGACCTCGGCGAAGGCGCGGAGCTGCGAATGCGCGCCGAAGATGAGATCGGCGCGCGTGCCGGTCCACTTCACCGCGTTGGTCTTGCGGTCGCGAGCCTCATAGGTGCCGTCAGAAGCCGACGTCCACTGCGCGCTCATGTCGAGCAGGTTGACGAAGAAGTCGTTGCTCAGCGTACCCACCTTCGCGGTGAGGACACCATGCTTCGAACCGGCTGCGTTGGCGCCGAGCACACGCAGGCCACCGACCAGCACCGTCAGCTCAGGACCGGTCAGCCTCAGAAGCTGGGCCCGATCGACGAGGGCCTCTTCCTGCTGGAGGAACTGATGCTTCTTGCCGATGTAGTTGCGGAAGCCGTCGGCGCGCGGCTCCAGCGGTGCGAAGGAGGCTGCATCGGTCTGCTCCTGCGAAGCATCCATGCGGCCCGGCGTGAAGGCAACCTTCACGTCGACGCCGCCATCCTTCGCGGCCTTCTCGACCGCGGCAGAACCGCCGAGGACGATGAGATCCGCGAGCGAGACCTTCTTGGCGCCCGATGAGGCGTTGAAGTCCTTCTGGATCGCTTCGAGCTTGCCGAGCACCTTGGAGAGCTGAGCCGGCTGGTTCACCTCCCAGTCCTTCTGCGGGGCAAGACGGATGCGCGCGCCATTGGCGCCACCGCGCTTGTCCGAGCCCCGGAATGTCGAGGCCGACGCCCACGCCGTCGAAACCAGCTCGGACACCGAGAGGCCCGAAGCCAGGATCTTGGTCTTCAGCGCAGCGATGTCCTGATCGCTGACCAGCTCGTGATTCACGGCGGGAATCGGATCCTGCCAGATCAGCGTTTCCTTCGGCACCAGCGGGCCGAGATAACGCTGGATCGGGCCCATGTCGCGATGGGTCAGCTTGAACCAGGCGCGGGCAAAGGCGTCCGCGAACTGGGCCGGGTTCTCGAGGAAGCGACGCGAGATCTTCTCATAGGCCGGATCGAGGCGCAGCGAGAGGTCGGTCGTCAGCATCGTCGGCCGATGCTTCCTAGACTTGTCGAAGGCATCAGGAATGATCGCGTCGGCGCCCTTGGCCGTCCACTGGTTTGCACCGCCCGGGCTCTTCGTCAGCTCCCATTCGTACTTGAACAGGTTCTCGAAGAAGTTGTTGCTCCACTTCGTCGGCGTCGTGGTCCAGGTCACTTCGAGACCGCTGGTGATGGAATCACCAGCGAGGCCCGAAGCGTGCTTGCTCTTCCAGCCGAGACCCTGGTCCTCGAGCGCGCCCGCTTCCGGCTCCGGTCCGACCAGCGACGGATCGCCGGCACCATGGGTCTTGCCGAAGGTGTGGCCGCCGGCGATCAGTGCGACGGTCTCTTCATCGTTCATCGCCATGCGGGCGAAGGTCTCGCGGATGTCCTTGGCCGCGGCGACCGGATCCGGCTTGCCGTTCGGGCCTTCCGGATTGACGTAGATGAGGCCCATCTGCACGGCGCCGAGCGGCTCGGCGAGCTGACGCTCACCGCTGTAGCGCTCATCGCCCAGCCAGGTGCCTTCGGGGCCCCAATAAAGCTCTTCCGGCTCCCAGACGTCGGCGCGGCCACCCGCAAAACCAAACGTCTTGAAGCCCATCGATTCCAGCGCGACGTTGCCGGCCAGCACCATCAAGTCGGCCCAGGAGAGCTTGCGGCCGTATTTCTGCTTGATCGGCCAGAGCAGGCGGCGTGCCTTGTCGAGGTTGGCATTGTCGGGCCAGCTGTTGAGCGGGGCGAAACGCTGCTGACCGGCGCCGGCGCCGCCGCGGCCATCGGTGGTGCGATAGGTGCCCGCACTGTGCCAGGCCATGCGGATCATCAGGCCGCCGTAATGACCGAAGTCGGCCGGCCACCATTCCTGGGAATCCGTCATCAGGGCGGTCAGGTCTTTGATGACCGCGTTCAGGTCGAGCGACTTGAATTCCTTGGCATAGTCAAATTCCTTGCCCATCGGATCGGACAGGTCGGAATTCTTGTGCAGCATCTCGATGCTGAGCTGGGTCGGCCACCAGTCGCGGTTCACGCGCGTGGGTTTTCCGCCCGAAAACGGGCACTTCGAAGTGTCATCCATGATTACCTCCTCTGGTGGCGTCCGACGGCGCCTTTGACCAGGTAGAACCACTCTAAGCACCGCGTCCTATCAGGTGAAGTTGACTTTAATGATCGCTGCGATAGGATTTTCTGATGATAAACCTGACGCTGCGCCAGCTTCGCTATTTCGATGCGCTGGCGCGCCACGGCCATTTCGGCCGCGCGGCCGAGTCCTGTTCCATCTCTCAGCCCGCCTTGTCGATGCAGATCAAGGAGTTGGAGGAAACTCTCGGCGGCCTGCTGCTGGAGCGCAGCGCCCGGCAGGTTGCGTTGACCCGGTTCGGTGAGGAACTCTCCCATCGCGTCCGCGACATTCTGCGCTCGGTCGATGAGCTCAGCGACTTCGCCCGCGCCTCGCAGGACCGTTTCTCAGGTCGCCTGCGCATCGGCATGATCCCGACGATCGCGCCGTACCTGCTGCCCACGATCACCAAAAATCTGACGCGCATGCATCCGGAGCTCGACATCCGCGTGCGCGAGACCATGACCCCGCGGCTGATCCAGGAGCTCGTCGAGGGCCGGCTCGATACCGCCATCGTCGCATTGCCGGTGTCCGAGCCCTCGCTCACCGAGGTCCCGCTGTTCGACGAAAAATTCCTGCTGGTGCGGCCGGGCGCGGACGCGGGCACCCCGGTGCCGTCGCGCGAGATGATGCGCGAGATGCGGCTGTTGCTGCTCGAGGAGGGGCATTGCTTCCGCGACCAGGCGCTGTCGTTCTGCAACATGCAGTCGGCGCCGCCGCGCGAGATGCTGGACGCGAATTCGCTCTCGACGCTGGTCCAGATGGTCAGCGCCGGCATCGGCGTCACGCTGATTCCGGAGATGGCGGTGCCGGTCGAGACGCGATCGGCCTCGGTCTCGCTGGCGCGCTTCCGCGACCCCGAGCCCTCCCGCACCATCGGCATGGTCTGGCGCAAGACCAGCCCGCTGGCGCGGCAGCTGCTGCAAATCTCCGAAGTGGTGTGCCTGTCGGCCGGCAAGGCGCGCCCACGTCTGGCCGCGCGCAACCAACGCGGTTGAGGTCCCGATGTCGCATCCCATCATCCGCCCCGCCCGCGCGGACGAATATGATGAGGTCGGCCGCGTCTGGATGGAGAGCTGGGTCTCGACAGGACTCGCCGAGGCCAGCGAGTTCCTGCTCGCCAATTTGCGTGCGCGCGTTCGGCGCGAGATCGAGCAGGGCTGGAGCCTGTTCGTCGCCGACGACAACGGCACGATCGCCGCCATGCTCGCGCTGCATCTGCCAAAACTCTATCTCGACATGCTTTTCGTCGCGCCCGCCTATCAGGGCCGATCGCTCGGGCGGAAATTACTCGCCTTCACGCGCGCGCAAATGCCGGATGAAATGTATCTGCGCTGCGTGCGCGAGAACGAAAAGGCCTGGCGCTGGTACGAGCGCGAGGGGTTCGTGTTCGAGAAGGAAGAGATCGAGCCGTCGAACGGGTTCATGATGAAGTACTACCGGTGGACGAACAAAGGACATGCCCCATGATCAAGCTCTACTGGTCGCCCCGCTCGCGCTCGTTCACCACGCTCTGGCTGATGGAGGAGAGCGGCCTTCCCTATGAGCGCGTGCTGACCGACATCTCGACCGGCGCGCAGAAGGCGCCGGACTATTTGAAGGTCAATCCGATGGGCAAGGTGCCGGCGCTGACTGACGGCGACGCCGCGCTCGGCGAGGCCGCTGCGATCTGCGCCTACATCGCCGACCGCTACCCCGAGACCAGGCTCGCGCCCGCCGTGACTGATCCGCGCCGCGCGCGCTATCTGCAATGGCTGTTCTTCTCGCCGGGCTGCATCGAGCCCGCCATCATCCAGATCTTCACCAAGATCGAGATCCCGACCTCGACCGCGGCCTGGGGCAGCGCGACGCAGGTTTTCGATGTGTTGGAAGCCGCGCTCGAGAAGGGGCCGTGGATTCTCGGCGAGGACTTTTCGGCCGCCGACATCACGATCGGCTCGGGCCTGAACTTCGCGGTGCGCCTGTTCAAGATGGTGCCGTCGCGCCCGGCCTTCGACGCCTATCTCGCACGCTGCATGGCGCGGCCGGCGTTCCAGCGCGCCGAGAAGATCGCGGCGGGATAAACCACCTCTCGTAGGGTGGGCAAAGGCGCTCTTGCGCCGTGCCCACCGTCTCTCGACGAGAGCGACGGAAGAGGTGGGCACGCTTCGCTTTGCCCACCCTACGAAAGCATCTTATTCCGACGTCTTCAGATCGTCCGGCCTCGGCATCAGGATAGTGTTGTAGCCGGAATCGACATAATGGATTTCGCCGGTCACGCCGCCGGAGAGATCCGACAGCAGATACAGTGCCGAGCCGCCGAGCTCGTCGAGCGTGACGCCGCGGCGCAGCGGCGCGTGCTTTTGCATGAATGCGAACATCGCGCGCG
The DNA here is from genome assembly GCF_024199845.1 of Bradyrhizobium sp. CCGB12. Taxonomy (NCBI): domain Bacteria; kingdom Pseudomonadati; phylum Pseudomonadota; class Alphaproteobacteria; order Hyphomicrobiales; family Nitrobacteraceae; genus Bradyrhizobium; species Bradyrhizobium sp. CCGB12. The sequence continues at coordinate 6,991,398 of NZ_JANADO010000001.1, forward strand.
CCTCCCCGATGCCCGAGCCGGCGAGCGTGCGGATGGGGCCTGCGGAGATCGCGTTGACGCGGATGCCGCGCGGTCCGAAGTCCGCCGCGAGGTAGCGCACGGAGGCTTCCAGCGCCGCCTTGGCCACGCCCATCACGTTGTAATTCGGCATCGCGCGCTCCGACGCGCCGAAGGTCAGCGTGATCATGCTGCCGCCCTCCGTCATCAGCTCGGCCGCGCGTTTTGCGACTTCCGTGAACGAGAAGCAGGAGATCACCATGGTGCGCGAAAAGTTCTCGCGGCTGGTGTCGGCGTAGCGGCCCTTCAGCTCGTTCTTGTCGGCGAAGCCGATCGCGTGGATCACGAAATCGAGCTGCCCCCACTTTTCGCGAAGCACAGCGAAGGTCGCATCGACGCTGGCGATGTCCTCGACGTCGCAGGGCAGCACCAGCTCGACGCCGAGCTGCTCCGCCAGCGGCTTGACGCGCTTGCCCAGGGCCTCGCCCTGGAAGGTGAAGGCCAGCTCGGCGCCATGGGCGTGCAGCGTCTTCGCCATGCCCCAGGCGATCGAATGATCATTGGCGATGCCCATGATCAGACCGCGCTTGCCTTTCATCAAACCTTCCATCTCGCAATTATTCTCCGCTCTCCGTCATGCCCGGGCTCGCCTCGCCGAAGCGGCTTCGGCCGCGCAGGCGGGACGAGCCCGGCCATGACGAAAAAACCATTAGCGCGTCCGCAAGGGGTCACGCATCCAGCCGGCTGAACACCAGCGTGGCGTTGGTGCCGCCGAAGCCGAAGGAGTTCGACAGCACGGTGCCGATCTTGACGTTGTCGATGCGCTTGCGCACGATCGGCATGTCCGCGAACACCGGATCGAGCTCCTGGATGTGCGCGCTCTCGCAGATGAAGCCGTTGTTCATCATCAGCAGCGAATAGATCGCCTCCTGCACGCCGGTGGCGCCCAGCGAGTGGCCGGTCAGCGCCTTGGTCGCCGAGATCGGCGGGCACTTCTCGCCGACGCCGAACACTCTTCGGATCGCCTCGATCTCCGGCGGATCGCCGGCGGGTGTCGAGGTCGCGTGCGGATTGATGTAGTCGACCTTGGTCTTCACCGTCGACATCGCCATGCGCATGCAGCGCTCGGCGCCTTCGCCCGACGGCGCGACCATGTCATGGCCATCCGAGGTGGCGCCATAGCCGACAATCTCGCCATAGATGCGCGCGCCGCGCGCCTTGGCATGCTCGAGCTCTTCCAGCACCAGCACGCCGGCGCCGCCGGCAATGACGAAGCCGTCGCGATTGACGTCGTAGGGACGCGAGGCCGTGGCGGGCGTGTCGTTGTATTTCGAGGACATCGCGCCCATGGCGTCGAACAGCACGGAGAGCGACCAGTCCAGCTCCTCGCAGCCGCCGGCGAAGATGATATCCTGCTTGCCGATCTGGATCGTCTCATAGGCATTGCCGACGCAATGGTTCGACGTCGCGCAGGCCGAGGAGATCGAATAGTTCACGCCCTTGATCTTGAACCAGGTCGCCAGCGTCGCGGACGCCGTGGAGGACATCGCCTTCGGCACTGCAAACGGTCCGACGCGCTTTGGTCCCTTGCTGCGGGTGATGTCGGCGGATTCGACGATGGTGCGCGCCGAGGGGCCGCCTGAGCCCATGATGATGCCGGTGCGGATATCGGACACTTCGTCAGGCGAGAGGCCTGAATCCTGGATCGCCTGCTCCATCGCGACGTGATTCCACGCCGCGCCCTGGCCGAGGAAACGCATCGCGCGGCGGTCGACCACCGTCGCAGGATCGAGCGTCGGCTCACCCGCGACCTGCGAACGGAAGCCGAGCTCGGCATATTTCTCAGCCCGCGAAATGCCCGACTTCGCCTCGTGAAGGCTCGCAAGCACTTCCTGGGTGTTGTTTCCGATCGATGAGACGATGCCCATCCCGGTGACCACAACCCGCCTCATGACAGCCTCGCCTCAATCGTTGTCTTCGTGGTGATGCGCTCAGCCCAGGCTCGTGCCCTGCTTGAACAGTCCGACCTTCAGATCCTTCGCGCGATAAATAATCTGGTCATCGACCGAAAGCCACCCGTCGGCGATGCCGAGCACGAGCTTTGAACGCATCACGCGTTTGATGTCGACGTTGTACACAACCTTGCGGGCCTCGGGCAGCACCTGGCCGCTGAACTTCAGCTCGTTCAGGCCAAGCGCGCGGCCACGACCTTCGCCCCCGGTCCAGCCCAGAAAAAAGCCGACCATTTGCCACAGCGCATCGAGGCCGAGGCAGCCGGGCATCACGGGGTCATTCTTGAAGTGGCAGCCGAAGAACCAGAGGTCCGGCTTCACGTCGAGCTCGGCACGCACGAGCCCCTTGCCGAATTCCCCGCCGGTGTCGGCAATTTCCGAGATGCGGTCGAACATCAGCATCGGCGGCAGCGGCAGCTGGGCATTGCCCGGGCCGAACATCTCGCCGCGGGCACAAGCCAGCAGATCTTCGTATTCGTAACCGTTGCGCCTGTTCAGCATGCACGAGCCTCTATTCAAATCCAGATTGGGCGACGTTTTCTGGCGAAAATGGGCCCCGTCTCGGTCGGAGAGCAACGCCAATTGCCATCGTCAGGCGCACCTCCCGCAAGCCCCGATGGACTGCGGGCCGGGCCTCCATGCCTGGCTGCGCCAAAATCGGCTGTGCGGAACCGCGCGCTCTCTAACACAGGCCATTTCGGGTGGCAAAGCGCATCCATGAAGGTAAAATGACGGGTCCCTCGACCGGTTCCAAGCCTGATTAGAACCTCTCTAGTTGCGAGAAACTTGCATCTGCATCTTTCTGTTCTTATATTGCTGAGAGATATTGTTCACGCGTGCCGAAATCTGGATAATGAGCGAGAATACCGCGCCCCATCACGACGACGACGTCCATTCCGCGGCCCTCCTGTCCGGCCGCCAGCCGGCTTTGACCGGCTGCCCATGGCACGATGTCAACGAAATGCTCCAGTCCGCTGGGCTCCGTCCGACGCGCCAACGCATGGCGCTCGGCTGGCTCCTGTTCGGCAAAGGAGCGCGCCACCTCACGGCTGAAATGCTCTACGAGGAAGCGACACTGGCCAAGGTTCCGGTGTCGCTGGCGACGGTCTACAACACGCTGAACCAGCTCACCGATGCCGGCCTGCTCCGCCAGGTCAGCGTCGACGGCACCAAGACCTATTTCGACACCAACGTCACCACCCACCACCACTATTACCTCGAGAACAGCCATGAGCTGGTCGATATCGAGGATCCGCATCTGGCGCTGTCCAAGATGCCCGAGGTGCCCGAGGGCTACGAGATCTCGCGCATCGACATGGTCGTGCGCCTGCGCAAGAAGCGCTGAGATCGTCCCAAACTGCTGAGATCGTCGTCATGGCCGGGCTTGTCCCGGCCATTGTCGTTTGCACCGTCATTCCGGGCCGGTGCGCAGCACCGAACTATGGTGCGCACTCGCGCACCTGAGAAATCTCGAGATCCCGGATTCGATGCTGCGCATCGCTCCGGGATGACGCCTTCGGCGTCAATTCACCTGCTCGTCCGAGTAGACGCCCCAGAGGCGCTCCTGCTGGATCCAGCCGTCAAAGCCGTTGCCGGTGACGTGGCACCAGTTTGCGGTGCACTTCTTCACCTGCGTGACGACACCGGCCTGGAGCTTGGCCGCAACCGCGCTGTCGAGATCGGCGCGGTCGTAGATCGGCGCGAGGTCGTCCTTGTGCTTCATGGTGACGACCGCAGTGCGGCGGCCCGACAGCAGCGAGTGATAGACCCAGCCCTCGGCGCCTTCGGAATCGCGCACCCGGCGCCAGTTCTCGAATTCGGCGGTGATTTCGACCGGTAGGCCAGCGCGTGTATAGACCCAGGCGACGTCGTTATCCTTGGTCGGGCCGGCGCGAACGTTGACGTGGTCCGATTTGAGGCTGACATAGCGCGGCACCGGCAAGCCGCTAGCGGTCTGGGGGGTGCTGTCCTTCGCCGAATGCGAGGGGCTGACCGAGACGCTCAACCAGGTGCAAACGAGCGCCATCACCGAACAAAAACGCCCCAACGCCATTTACCCGTCTCCTGTCGAAGACCTGCCCGAGCCAGGTCCTCACCCCAAAATCCAAAACCCTGCCGCGCCAGCCCCTGTCCCGCCCCACGCAGGTGTTCCGCAAGCCCGACCTGTGGTTCTTGTCTTGGCCCGGCCTTCTGCTAGAGAGGACGGACGCTTGAACAACCAGTTTGCCCCGATTTTCCGGCCGGAAATATCGGGAGAGCTTGAAGGAAACGCCGGGGACGACACGGCAAGGGCAGTGTCGAACAACCGGGTTAATGAGGCCTCAACGACCTGCCTTTGGCGACAGAGGCGGCCCATGACGCCCCATGAGAGCAGGACATGTCGGTGAAGAAAAAGCCCCTCGTCGTGGTGACGCGCAAGCTGCCGGATTCGATCGAGACGCGAATGCGCGAACTGTTCGAGGCGCGGATCAATCTCGACGACACGCCGATGTCGGCCGAGCAGATCCTTGAGGCCGCGCGCACCGCCGACGTGCTGGTTCCGACCGTGACCGACCATATCAGTGCCGAGGTCGTGAATCAGCCCGACTGCAAGCTCCGCCTGATCGCCAATTTCGGCAACGGTGTCGACAATATCGACGTCGAGGCTGCGCATGCCCGCGGCATCACCGTCACCAACACGCCAAAAGTCCTGACCGAAGACACCGCCGACATGACCATGGCGCTGATCCTCGCCGTGCCCAGGCGAATGATCGAAGGCGCCTCGATCCTGACGGAAGGAAAAGCCTGGCCGGGCTGGTCGCCAACCTGGATGCTCGGCCACCGCATCGGCGGCAAGCGCCTCGGCATCATCGGCATGGGCCGCATCGGCCAGGCGGTGGCGCGCCGCGCCCGCGCCTTCGGCCTGCAGATCCACTATCACAACCGCCGCCCCGTCGCCCCGAAGATCGCCGAAGAGCTGGGCGCGACCTATTGGGAAAGCCTCGACCAGATGCTGGCCCGGATGGACATCATCTCGGTGAACTGCCCGCACACCCCGGCGACCTATCATCTGCTCTCGGCGCGGCGGCTGAAGCTGATCCGCAAGGATGCCTACATCGTCAACACCGCGCGCGGCGAGGTCACCGACGAGGACACCCTGATCAAGCTGATCGAAGGCGGCGAGATCGGCGGCGCCGGGCTCGACGTCTACGAGCACGAGCCCGCGGTGAATCCAAAACTGGTGCGGCTCGCCAAGGCCGGCAAGGTGACGCTGCTGCCGCATATGGGCTCGGCCACGATCGAAGGCCGCGTCGAGATGGGCGAGAAGGTGATCATCAACATCCGCACGTTCCTCGACGCGCACAAGCCGCCGGATCGCGTGCTGCCGAGCATGCTCTAGGGTCTATCTGTCCCGCGCTTGCGCCAACCTGCGACGAAATCGATGAAGGCGCGCAGCGCCGGCGGCACCTGGCGGCGGCTCGGATAGTACAGGAACGGTCCGGGAAACGGCTCGCACCAATCTTCCATCAAGCTGACCAGCGCGCCGGACGTCACGGCGCCATGGACGTAGCCATCAAGCGTTGCCCAGATACCAGCGCCGTCGAGGGCAGCGCGCATGGCAAGATTCATATTGGTCGAGATCAGTTTTGCAGGCGGATCGACCTTCACGATTTGGCCAGCCTTCTCGAATTCCAGATCATGCATCACGCCACTCGAGTAGCGGGCGCGAATGCAGTCATGGTCGAGCAGATCCTTCGGATGCTGCGGCCTGCCGCGGCGCGCGACGTAGTCGGGCGATGCGACGACGACATAACGCTGCGGTCCGCTCAGGGGGATCGCCACCATGTCCTGCGCGAGATGCTCGCCGTAGCGGACGCCGGCATCGTAGCCACGACTCACGATGTCGACGAAACCGCTTTCGGAGACGATGTCGAGATCGACCTGCGGATGCTCGCGAAGGAACGGCCCGGCCATCGTCGCCAGAACCAGGTCGACCGCCGGCGGCGGCGCGTTGATGCGCAGGCGGCCTGAGGCGACCTCGCGCAGGCCCCGTACCTGATCCAGGGCATCGCCGACATCGCGCAGCGCCGGCGCCACGCGTGACAGCAGCAATTCGCCCGCCTCGGTCAGCGCGACGCTGCGGGTGGTGCGGTTCATCAGGCGGACGCCGAGGCGCTCCTCGAGGTCCCGCAGGCGCTGGCTAAGGCTCGACACCGACACGCGAATGTCCTGCGCCGCACGCCGGAAATTGCGGGTGCGGGCGACCGCCACGAAGACATCGAGATCGCGCAGATCAGGCTCGGCCATTGTTCGACATAATGAACAAGCTATTCTGGATTGTCCAACTTATCGGCGCAATCGAGCAGGTGCATATCAGCCCTCGTCACGCGGCGCACTCAGCCTGCCGCCTTTTTGAGGAGAGCCACCATGCAACAGCGCAAACTCGGTTCAACCGGCCCCACCGTCGCTACCCTTGGGCTCGGCTGCATGGGCATGTCGGAGGTCTATGGCCCGGCCGATCGCGGCGAGGCCATTGCCACGGTGCATGCAGCGCTCGATGCCGGCATCACGCTGCTTGATACCGGCGATTTCTACGCCATGGGCCACAATGAGATGCTGGTCCGCGAGGCGCTGAAGGAGGTTGCGCGCGACAAGGTGCAGATCAGCGTCAAGTTCGGTGCGCTGCGCGGTCCGGCCGGCGAATTCGCCGGCATGGACACAAGGCCAGCCGCGACAAAGAACTTCCTCGCTTACTCGCTGCAGCGTCTCGGCACCGACTACATCGACATCTATCGCCCGGCGCGGCTCGATCCCAACGTGCCGATCGAGGACACCATCGGCGGCCTCGCCGATCTCGTGAGGGCCGGCTACATCAAGCATATCGGCTTGTCAGAGGTCGGCTCAGACACGATCCGCCGCGCGCATGCGGTGCATCCCATTGCCGATCTCCAGATCGAATATTCGCTGATCGAGCGCGGCATCGAACGCGACATCCTCAAGACGTGCCGCGAGCTCGGCATCGGCATCACCGCCTATGGCGTGCTCGCGCGCGGCCTGATCAGCGGCCACTGGACCAAGGACTCAGGCAAGGCCGGCAAGGACTACCGGCTGATGACGCCGCGCTTCCAGGGATCGAATCTCGATGCCAATCTCGCGCTGGTCGAGCAGCTGCGCGCCATTGCCGCAGAGATCGGCGCGACGCCGGCGCAGGTCGCAATCGCCTGGGTGGCGGCGCAGGACAAGGCAATCGTCCCGCTGGTCGGCGCGCGCACCCGCAATCGTCTCACCGAAGCGCTCGGCGCTACGAAGGTCACGCTGACGCCGGCTCATCTTGCAGCTCTGACAAAGGCGTTCCCGCGCGATGTCGCCGCCGGCACGCGTTACGCCGCCGAGCAAATGGCGCATCTCGACAGCGAGAAGCCGGCCACCAGGTGACGGCGATCAGGTGCGATGGGCGCTGAGGTCGGTGATCACAGGCCCGTCGCCATTGAGTGGATTGGCGGGATCGCGCCCATAGCGCAGCGTCTCGAAGCGCATCGCGCGGGCATCGATCATCAGGAGGCGACCGACGAGGCCGTCGCCAAAGCCGACGATCTCGCGGATCGCCTCCAGCGCCATCATCGAGCCGAGCACGCCCGCCAGCGCGCCCATGACGCCGGCCTCCGCGCAGGCCGGCACCGTGCCGGGCGGCGGCGCCTCCGGAAACAGGCAGCGATAGGTCGGATTGAATTCGCCCGCTTCGTTCGTCTCATGCGCGCGGATGGTCGTGAGCGAGCCGTCGAAGGTGCCCAGCGCCGCCGTGATCAGCGGCCGCTTCGCGAAGAAGCAGGCGTCCGAGACCAGATAACGGGTCGAGAAATTGTCGGAGCCGTCAAGCACGAGGTCGTAGTCGCCGATCAGGCTGAGCGCATTGTCGGCATTGAGCCAGGTCGCATGACCGACGAAACGGACATGCGGATTGAGCGCCGCAATCCGCTCGGCCGCGCTCTCAACCTTGTGCCGGCCGATGTCGGGCGTCGTATGGATCACCTGACGCTGGAGGTTGGACAGTGACACCACGTCGTCATCGACCACGCCGAGCGTGCCGATGCCGGCGGCGGCCAGATACATCAGCGCGGGCGCGCCGAGCCCGCCGGCGCCGATCACCAGCACCGAGGCCCGCTTCAGCGCAGCCTGACCGGGACCGCCGACATCGCGCAGGACGATATGGCGGGCATAGCGTTCGAGTTCGTCCGGGCTCAGCACCTTAATCTACTCCTGAACCACCCCAACAATGTTCGCGACCAACGAGATGTGCTTCAATGGCATGCTTTTCAATGTTTTGGCGTTCAATGGGCTGGCTGGATTTGTCATGAGATCGATGCTTGCGGCAACACTGATGTTCGCGGCCGCCACCGGCGCGCACGCCCAGATGACGGCGCCGCAAGTCCCCGGCACCCAGCCGAAAACCGTCCAGACCGTTCCGATCAAGCCACCCGCAACGCAGACGCCGTCGGCGACGTCCGACGCCATGGCAAAAGCAGAGCGGCTGTCGCTCCAATCCGACCTCGCCTGGGCCGGCCAGTATAACGGCGCCATCACCGGCGACGTCAGCGAGCGCATGGTCAACGCCATCAAGGAGTACCAGAAGGCCAAGGGCGGCAAGCCGACCGGCGTGCTCAATCCGCAGGAGCGCGCCGCGCTCGCCGAGGCCGCGCGCAAGAAGCAGGAGAGCGTCGGCTGGAAGATCGTGACGGAGCCGACCAGCGGCGCACGGCTCGGCATTCCCGGCAAGCTCTTGCCGCAGCAGGCAAGCGACGCCAATGGTTCGACATGGACCTCGCCGACCGGCACGGTGCAGGTGCTGCTGAGCCGCCGCAAGGAGGTGAACCCGACCACGGCAAAGCTCGCCGACCTGGAGAAGGAGCCGACTGGCCGCAAGGTCGACTATACCGTGGTGAAGCCCGACTTCTTCGTGCTGTCGGGAGTGCAGGGGCTGAAGAAGTTCTACATTCGCGGCACCTTCAAGGGCGACGAAGTCCGCACCATGACGATCCTCTACGACCAGGCGACCGAGAACACGGTCGATCCGGTCGTGATCGCGATGTCGAGCGCGTTCAATGCGTTCCCGTCGGGACCGCAGGCCGGGCCGCCGCCGCGCAAGACCGTCGAGTACGGCACGGGACTGGTTGTCAGTGACGACGGTGCGATCATCACCGACCGCCTCGTCACCGACGGCTGTCTTGCGATCACGATCGGCGGCTACGGCAGCGCCGACCGGCTCGCCGAGGACAAGGAGCACGATCTCGCACTGTTGCACATCTACGGCGCGCGTGGCCTGACGCCGCTCAGCCTCGGCATCGGCGCAGCCAGGACGAATGTCGATGTCGTCGGCATCGCCGACCCGCAGAGTCAGGGCGGCGCGGCCGGCGTATCGAGCGTCAAGGCTGCGCTGGCGCCGGCGACAAGCAGCAATGCCGCGCTGTCTCCCCCGCCGGCGGTCGGCTTCTCCGGCAGCCCGGCCATTGACGCCGACGGCAAGTTCGCCGGCGTCGCGCTGCTGAAGCCGGCGATGGTTGCGGGACCTGCGACGTCGGTGCCGGCGTCACAGGCCACCATGGTCTCAGGTGGGACCGTGCGCGATTTCCTGAAGGCGAACGGTGTCACGGCGAATGGCACGTCGACGGACGCAAAGGCGGCTGTCGTGCGCGTGATCTGCGTGCGGAAGTAGAGCGCAGGTAAATACGGCCCACGCGCGACCACGGGTCCGGTATTGGTACGGATTAGCTGGCATTCCCGATTCTGCCATCATCATACCGTTGATTCGGACATCCGCGGTCCCCTTTGGATCGGGCAGGGCACGTCCTGAGCGAGAAGAGCTCAGCATCGAGAAGCGATGCACGTTCGCGTGGCGTTACCCAAAGACCAGGCACTCCAAAGGAATCAATCTTCAATGCACACGATCGTACTGGCCACCCAAAAGGGCGGCAGCGGCAAGAGCACGCTTGCCATCGGCCTCGCGCTGGCCGCCAAGCAGGCCGGCTTCACCGTTCGCCTGATCGAGACCGATCCGCAGGGCACCCTCTCCAACTGGCTGCGCCGCCGCAACACTGACGATATCGTCGTCGAGCCGATCTATCACGCCGCCGATTTCGCGCCGCGGCTGAAGATGCTGGCCGACAGCGGCCTTCAGCTCGCGATCGTCGACACCGCGGCCGGCCTCAGCGCCGCCACCACAGCCGCGATCCGCCATTCCGACCTCTGCCTGATCCCGGCCCGTCCGAGCGTCGCCGACATCGAGGCGACCGTCTCCACCGTCAGCGTCGCGCGCGCCTGGAAGCGGCCTTACAGCTTCGTGCTGAACCAGACGCCGATCCGCGGTCTGTGCGTCAGACCGATTGCCATCGTCAGCGCCGATTTCTGCAACCCGCCGAGTTAGTGAAACTCTTGGCGGGCGACTTTCAACACGTTCAGAATGTCCGTTCCGGGTCGGAAGCGGCGGTAGACGCCAAGCTGCATAGGCGACTTGTTTGCCTCCGACGCCGACATGACACGTGTTCGGGCGAGTTCGGCTAAGGGGGCCATGAGCTGACTGAGTTCATACCAATGGCAGCTATCCTTACGCACCAGGCGACTTCGGGCCACTTGATCAACCTCGGATTGCTTGGATTGCGAGTAAGAGCTGCTATCGTCGCAACTGTGGCCACTTCCAAAGCTAGTTCTCCAAGGGAGGTGATCATGTCAGATCATAATGCCAGCGAGAACACTGGTCCGAACGCCAGGCGTCCGGTCGTGGGCAAACTCGATGAACAAGACTTGCCGGAAGCTGCGCGGATTTTCCGTCTTGCCTTTGGGACTTTCCTTAAGGTACCGGACCCGGAGACGTTCTGGGCCGATCGGGACTACGTCTATAGCCGCCAGCGCGCGGCTCACGTGGCCTCATACGGCGCGACGCTGGATGGAGAATTAGTCGGCTCCAACTTTGTTACCAATTGGGGAAGCGTCGGCTTCTTCGGCCCCTTGACCGTGCGTCCTGATCTCCAGGAGCGAGGTATCGCCCGAGCACTGCTTGCGAAAACCATGGAGCAATTCAATGCCTGGAACACGCGGCATGTCGGGCTATTCACATTCTCAGATAGCGCGAAGCATATCGCCTTATATCAAAAATACGGCTTCTTCGCGCGTTTCCTCACAGCAATCATGTCGGCAAGAGCGGTGCGGCACACGGCGGCCGGATGGTTGCGCTTCAGCGAGTTAAGCGAAGCTCAGCGAGAGGAGGCTCTTCAGTCGTGCCGGAACGTAGCTGAAACGGTTTACCCGGGTCTCGACCTGTCCGGCGAGATAAGCGCTACGCATGCGCAGGGTTTGGGTGATACAGTTTTGGTTGAAGGTGTCCGTGACATCGCGGCGTTCGCAGTTTGTCACTACGGGCCACGCAGCGAGGCCGGCGCAGACACCTGCTTCGTTAAATTCGGTGCAGCTCGCGACGGAGGGTCGGCCGAACACCACTATCTCCAACTGCTCGACGCGTGCGAGGCTTTAGCGGTCGCTGCCGGCATGTCGAACGTGTTGGCTGGCGCGAACATGGCGCGCCACGAAGCCTATCGGCATCTCGTCGCCCGCGGATTTCGCAGCGAAATTCAGGGCGTGACCATGCACAGACAGAACGATCCCGGCTATTGCCATCCTGGCGCCTACATCATCGACGATTGGCGCTAAGGTCCGGCAGGCGCGACTTCCGGAATGGGTCTTGGCTGTGTGAAAACGCGAAGACGCTCAATCGCGATAGAAGAAGTTATTCGTCCAAGACCGTTTTAATCGCTCAACGCGCAAGCGGATTCAACTTAGAGATCGAACTGAAAAATATCATTTTTTGTCGAGTTTCGATTTTTGAGTTTTTACACAGCCAGGGTCAGAAGGTGAAAAACTCAGAGTGAGCAGATCCTAGTCCGCCATGCCTAACGGAGCGGACGTCAATCCGAGCGCCACATCTGATGGGCCAGAAGCTGTCACGCGGCTCTGGCTTCAATCCCAAACCTCGCGGAAGCTTTGAAGTAGCTCCGCCACCCGTATGCATTGCTACCCTGCTCAAGCCGATGCGATAGCCAGGTCCAAAGGGGCAGCAACCAGCACTCTTGCAGAAGATCTGCCCGCACGACTTGCCCGCCGTCTTGGGTACCCGCCTCCTAAGCGACCGCGCTTAGAGTACTATTCCCGCCGCGCCGAGGTCATAGTTCTCTACGCATTAGCAAACTTGCAGTTTGAATGATGCTAGCTGCAACGCAAAACCGACATCAGGCGAGGATACCACAACCGAGCCGTGCAGCTTTAGTCGAGGTTGACTAACCCGATAGACTCAATACTTTGAGATGGCAAAAAGGGGGGACCAGATGAGTCAGAATAAGATCTCGATTATTCCGCTTGCGGCCGCGCTCGCCTCGTTGGGAACTGCTGCCAATGCTGCCGTCCCTGCAGCGAACGAGGTCGTCGCGCAGCCGACGGACGTAGAGAAGGCATCGGCAGAAAAGTCTCAGGCGAACATGTTTTACCAGGTCGGACACGACCTACTGGGCATGATCGTAACCGCGAGAGAGGACGGCACGTTGTTCGCTGGTCATTCCTCGCATTCTTCTCACTCGTCCCACTCGTCTCATCACTCAAGTCGCTAGAATTCGATGGCAGCAAAAACCATCGAATTTGATCAAGCGACCCAGTCGCTTGAGGCGTTGAACGCTGCTGCCTACAGATTGCTCGGTTCGGCGATCTGTAAGGTCGAGCCGGTTGGGACCAAATATGTAGTCTCAGTGGAGGCATCCACGCCGGGCACAACCGATTCTGACGAATTAAACCAGCGTTTCATGGCGACAGTTATCGACGAGAATGTCAGGCAGCAAATTGCCCAACGAACCGAGCCGGTGCGGAATCTGATCTTGGCTCTCGCGTTTGGATCGCTTGCTCATCCGCTGAGCGAAAAGTCGTAGCAGAAAGATGTCTCGCTTCTTTCTACCCGGCGACTTTCATGGAAGTAATGCGCCGCTGCAACTTTTGCCACTGCGCTTCGAGAGAACAAGCGCCCAGCAATATCTTGTCTCAAACATCGTTGGCGACTTCATTCGCCTCGATGCGGATGAATTCCAGCGGCTCATCGACCTCCGACTGAACCCAGGTGATGGCCTGTACGAGCGAGCGTATTCGGCGCACCTCGTGTCACGAGAAGGACAGAGCGCTCAGCATCAAATCTTGGCGATGCGGCTGCGAACTCGCATGTCGTTTTTGCGCCAACCATCCGCTCTCCACATGTTCGTAGTCACTCTCCGCTGCGAACATTCATGCCCCTATTGTCAGGTGTCTCGGCAGAGCACCGACCGTTCTCGTTTCGATATGTCCGAGGAGACAGCGCAGCGGTCCCTCTCCATCGCCCTTCAAAGCCCCGCGTCACGCATCAAGATCGAGTTTCAGGGGGGAGAGCCACTCCTGAATTTTGCTTTGATTCAAAAAGTCGTTGAAGCAGCAAAACGCGAGGCTCCAACCAAAGGTAAGGAGGTGGATTTCGTCATTGCGTCAAACTTGGCGCTTTTGACGGACGACATTTTGTCGTTCTGCAGGACGAACCACGTTTCCTTGTCGACATCGCTGGATGGTCCGCCGGATCTTCATAACCGCAATCGCCCGAGGCCGGGTGGAAATAGTCATGAACTCGCTGTCCAAGGTATCAAGAAAGCTCAGGCAACGTTGGGGCGTGATCGCGTAAGCGCGCTGATGACAACCACTCGGCAAAGCCTTGCTCGCGTCGAAGAGATTATCGACGAGTACGCTGCTCACGGCTTGGATGGCGTCTTCCTCAGACCATTGTCGCCATACGGCTTCGCAATCAAAACCAAGCAGTTTCAAAAGTATGACCCCGCCGAATGGATGACATTCTATCGGCGCGGGCTCCGATATATTCTCGATTTAAACCGCAGGGGACACGAGTTCTACGAATTCTATACACTCCTGTTACTGAGGCGAATCCTGACAGATCAGCCCATCGGGTACGTCGACCTCCGAAGCCCTGCAGGAATTGGACTGGGCGCTCTCGTCTATAACTATGACGGCCGCGTGTTCGCGTCTGACGAAGGGCGCATGCTCGCCGAAATGGGGGACCGCACCTTTGAATTGGGGCACGTCGCAAACAGCGATTATCGTTCTCTCATTTTGTCGGACAAGCTCGTATCAAACATTGCCTCTTCGCTGAGTCAGTGCGCACCGGAGTGCCACGATTGTGTGTACGAGAGCCACTGCGGCGCTGATCCGGTCTACCATCATGCCATTCACGCCGATCCCTTGGGTATCAAACCGTTGTCTGGTTTCTGCCAGCGGCAGAAGGGGGTGATATCCACCATCCTCGATCTGCTTGACGACTCGCCGGAAGATGCGGTCGTGCTAAGATCATGGAGCATGATGTGATGCTGAAGCTTCGCGGCACGGCATCCTATGTGCGCGGATTTGAGACAGCGCACCCATCAGAGATCGTTCGTATATCTGCACCGACGAGCCGAGCCCGTCACTCGGTAGATGCAGCCGTAATCAAACATCCCGAAGAGGCTTGCGTCGCCTTCCAGTGTGGCTTCACGAAGGCTGTGCTGGTGGGTGATCACACTGCGACACTTGAAAGCCCGTTCCGTGACCTCATGGTGGTCCCCCCCGAATACAACTATCTTGCGCATGGCGACCTGATCGGGCTGCAGCCACAAACAGGAAAATTCCGGTCACTTTATCGGCGCGGATCTGATCACAATTCGTTCTTGGTAACCGAACGATGCAACCATAACTGCTTGATGTGCTCGCAACCGCCACGAAATGTGGACGATCGATGGGTGCTGGATGAGATCAGCCGCGCACTGCCGTTCGTCGACCCCACGACCAGGTCGTTCGCATTCACCGGCGGCGAGACTCTGACCGATTGGCGGGAATTCATTGATCTCCTAACACAATGCAAGTCGACCTTACCGAATACTGCTGTTCATGTGCTCACAAACGGGCGGGCGTTTGCACGTACAGAGGTGGCTGCTGCTTGGGCAGAAGTGCAACATCCGCAACTAACTGCTGGCATACCGATATACGCAGCCGTGGACCACATCCATGATTACGTTGTCCAAGCGAAGGGCGCGTTCGACGAGACCGTTCTTGGCATTTTGAAACTGAAGGACCGAAAGCAACGGGTGGAAATTCGTGTCGTACTCCATGCCTTGACGGCCCCGACCATCGCGGAGACGTGCCGATGGCTTGCGCGCAACCTTCCGATTGTGGATCATGTTGCGTTGATGGGGCTTGAGAACACCGGCTTTGCGATCGCGAACGATGCCATGCTCTGGATCGACCCTCTCGACTACCAAGAAGGCCTTGCTGAAGGAGTTGCCGCTCTCACCTCAGCGGGGGTCAGGGTTTCGATCTATAATCTGCCGCGCTGTGTGTTGCCGCGATCTGTTTGGCCTCAGGCGGTTCAATCCATCTCCGATTGGAAGAACGCCTATGTCGAAGCATGCTCAGGCTGTATCGAGAAGAAACGCTGCAGCGGTTTTTTCACCACTGGTCGGCCCCGCATCAGTCGCGGAGTTTCACCGATCTTGGAGGCTAACCCGGCTTAATTTATCAGCAAAAGGGTGGACAAAGTGAACCCACTCTTGTTCGCGCTGATAAGCGCGAAAGCCAGAGCTCCTGCAACAACGCGGGGCCAAGGCTCCGTCCAATTCCACAAGGCCAATTTTCTTGTTCGGCTTGAGTCGGGATACTGGCTCAAAGCGGTCAGCTCAAGGCTAAAGGCGGCGGGCGATGGCTGAGAGACAGTGAGCGCTCCCGCAGGCAACAATATGAAGGAGCGAATCGGAATGGGGCCAGGGACCGATCGCGCGAGACGGCGAGCAGAAAATTGCCGTCGCTTCGAGTCGTTAGCGCGACCTGTCCTTCTCAGCCGGGAGATCACGAAGCTATTGCATTCAGAATTGAGTAGGGTCGGATTTATGACAAACGCTTCAATCGTCAAAGAATTCGTCGGGTTCAGACTGCCGTCCTAGTAATCCTTCGAATTTGCTTCGTCCCGGAGCCGCCGGTGCAAGAGAAACCCGCGACCTAGAAACCGGCGAGAGGCCGAACTCCGTTAGGTATCTGTGCATCAACTCCAATTGCTTGTTGGCGATAGTGAGCCAGGGGTTTTGCTGAACGATCCCTGACGGCAGCTTCAGCAGCATCGGTGTCTCGTGGAGTTTTCGCTCGGCCTCAACCCAGCGACCATAGGCCTGGCAGTACGCCGCGAGAGCTCCTCGGTCGAGGTCCGTGAGGATGCGAAGAACCAGTAGCTGCGAGGCGAGCCGCTTCCACTCAGCTTTGGCGGCCGGACAAAGATGGGAGGGGCACGTAGGCGCCCTCAATTCAGGCGACGGCTCCCTCTGATTTATTGACCGCTTGCCCGGATTCCCGTGGAGTAGCTTAAGATGAGTTGGAGTTGGCTTTCGACCACGCATCTCAACCTTCGACCGACGTAGGCTGGCGCTGGAACGGCTCGCCAGTGGCCTCGTTTCGGGCGAGCTCTCCGGTGAAGGACTGCCACCGCTGGACAGCAACGTCGACGTAAGCAGGCGATAGTTCAATCGCGTAGCAGGTTCTTCCTGTCAGTTCGGCGGCGACGATAGTGGTGCCGGATCCACTGAACGGCTCGTAAACTGCCTGACCAGGCGACGAATTGTTTTCGATCGGTCGCTTCATGCACTCGACAGGCTTTTGCGTACCATGCCCTGTTTCAGACTTCTGGTGGGAGATGCTCCAAATCGTGGTCTGCTTTCGGTCACCAGCCCAGTGCCCTGTTTTGCCCTTCCTGACAACGTACCAAGCGGGTTCGTGCTGCCAATGGTAATCTCCGCGGCCAATAACCAGCCGCGTCTTATCCCAAATGATCTGCGAGCGAATGATGAAGCCGGAAGCCTCGAGGCTCGCGCCGACAGCGGCCGCGTGCAAGGCACCGTGCCAAACGTAGGCCACTTCTCCTGGGAAGAGGGCCCAAGCCTCACGCCAATCAGCGCGGTCATCATTCAGGACGGTGCCAGTCGCTCTTGCCGCAACACTGCTGCCGTCGCTCCGGACTACCTCGTTCCGCCATTCGGGTCGATAGCTGACGCCATAAGGTGGATCGGTGACCATCAAGTGGGGTTGCACCTTGCCAAGAAGCTTCGCGACGGTCTCTCTGTCCGTACAA
The DNA here is from genome assembly GCF_024199845.1 of Bradyrhizobium sp. CCGB12. Lineage (NCBI taxonomy): Bacteria > Pseudomonadati > Pseudomonadota > Alphaproteobacteria > Hyphomicrobiales > Nitrobacteraceae > Bradyrhizobium > Bradyrhizobium sp. CCGB12. The sequence goes on from NZ_JANADO010000001.1 coordinate 7,008,594, forward strand.
TCTCCGCAGATCAGACGATGCCGGCCTAGCAACCACACATCGCCAATCTTTGTGATAGGCGCCTTGGGCAGCTGCGGGGCTTCATCAGGGTCTGTCAGCCAAATGTTTTGCTTGGTCGCCAGCGCTGTCAGCTCCGCGTCGGAAAAGCCGGCGAGTGACAGATCGGCTCCCAACGCCGCAAGGTCGCCCACCTCCAGAGCAAGCATGGCATCGTCCCACCCTGCATTAAGAGCGAGCTTGTTGTCCGCGAGCACGTAGGCGCGTTTGGCGGCCTCCGAGAGCCCCGCCAATTCGATAACAGGTACCTCCACCAGCCCCAGCTTGCGCGAGGCCAATAGCCTTCCATGGCCTGCGATCACTCCGCTATTGCCATCCACAAGGATGGGGTTGGTCCAGCCGAACTCTCGGATAGACGCAGCGATCTGCGCCACCTGGGCGGTGGAATGAGTGCGCGCGTTTCGAGCGTAGGGGATGAGGCTTTCTAGACTGCGATATTCGACGCGCAGCGGCTTTTCCGAGCTTGCGCACCTGTACGCTATCTTGCGATCATCCTCGGAGTTAGCAGACTGTTGCGAGGCCATTCCTCTTCCTTCAGATCTCGACTTCAACCGACGTCGTCGAAGAATCACTCTTGGCAACCCAGGGATACCCCCTTCCCAATTTCGCGGTTTTGCTTGTGAAGGGCCGGCACCGGTCTGTGATCGAAAAGCTGTAGAGATTCTGACCGCCCCCCCTCCGGCAGCGTTGCGCCAAAGATATTTTAGAGGTCGGGGATTGCACAATGACACTTGGATGCGCAGCACTACGCATGTACGCGCTGTCAGTCATAGCTTTCTATGATCAGCCGCAGTGCAGGTGTCAGCTCGGAGCTTCGACGTCACAAACCATTTCATTTGGTTGCACGCACGAAATGTCGCCTGCCTCAGTCCTTCTCTAGCATTCTTGAAAGTGCGATCGATGAGGAGCAGCGGCAATTAGTTTACAACAGCTGCAGCCGAGGAGACGGTTACCCCCCACAATCCCCCATATTTAGTATTCGATTCAGGAACTCGCCTACTTCTTGACGGGTGTAACGGAGAGTTCTAGCCTTCGAGTCGTTCGGCGCGAGTGAGTTTGCGTCCCGTCGGCAATCCCCCAAAGGGTCTTTCAGCGTACACCCGCAAACTAGGCGTTTGCGGGAGCGAGAGCTCGCAGGCAGTTGCAACTGCCTGCCGCAAATGAGAAAGCCGGACCTCTGCAAAGGCCCGGCTCCGTGTAACCGCAAAGGAGACCTTGGCAGGCGTGCGGCATCGTCTCAACAACACGTGCACCGTCGCGCACGGTGACTCCGCTGTCAACGCCTCCAAGGTCCGATTCAAAAATTTAAGGATCGGAACCATGAATAGTATGAAGAGAAAGCCGTATCAGCTCAGCTTTGAAGACGCCGTGCATGTTTGGGTGCGCCATTGGAACGGCGAATATCAGCATCGCATCGCAGCCTCCTATGACGTAAATCCCGGTCGGGTGAGCGAAGTCATCAAAGAGCGCAGACACTCCGGCAGCCGCCTCGAAGCGGCTAAACGCTTGTCCCCATAGAAGCTGCAAAGGGGAGCCCAGCCTAAGCGCTGGGCTCCCCCTCGGCCTTGCCATCGCGCCATTCGTCCTGTTCGGCGCGAAACCGGCGGGCGTCTGCTTGATTTATCGAGCTGCTAGCAATGACGTTTGTCCATCCGACGCGACGCTATCGCCTCTATTTTGATGAAACAGGTACAGGTGATCTTCGTGCGCACAAAAAGGATCAAAACCAACGTTACCTCAGCCTCACAGGCTTGGCATTCAGGCAGGATGTTCACGCCTCCACTTTCACAGCCCGCCTTTCAGCGCTTAAGCGGAGAGTCTTCCAAACCCCTGATGTAATACTTCATCGCCGAGAGATCATCGACCGGAAAGGCGACTTTGCAGTTTTGAATGATCCGACGATCCGTGCTGATTTCGATGCTCAATTCCTAGATCTAATCGGCTATCTGCCCGGCCCAGCTTTTACCGTGTCGATCGACAAGCAGGCTCATCTAGAAAAATATCGAGCATGGCATTTTGACCCGTACCATTACGTTCTGACCTGCCTCGTGGAACGTTACGTATTATGGCTGCACCGGCACAACTTCGTAGGAGACGTGATAGGCGAAGCGAGGACGGAGTGGCATGACGGCCGCTTGCGCCGCGCCTTCAACCATCAATACGATAATGGAAGCCGCTTTCTGCGTCGGGATGTCGTCCAACTGCGCTTAACGTCCCGCGATCTAAAGCTGAAACCTAAAACCGCAAATGAAGCGGGATTGCAGGTGGCAGATTTGCTTGCACATCCAGCTCATCGAACCTTCAAGTTCATGGAACAGAACCTACCAATACCGGACGACTATGGGGCTACGCTGATCCGCGAGCTGGAGAAAGTCTACGATCGAAACCCTTGGAACGGATTGATCAGGGGATACGGGAGGAAATGGCTGCCCTAAAAATTTACGGGGGTCTACAGGCTCTCACCTATAACCCCCGCCGATCGCACGCGATCTCCCTTCGACCGCAGCCGAATTATAATCATCTTACGTTATTTGATGTGAAGATTCAATGGGTTACTAAGCCATTGAAGCGAATCACTTTTCTCACTTTGTGCACGACGCCGTAGCGCGATGCAGCTGGATCGAACTCTGCACAGGGCAAGTGCCAAAGATCTGCCGGCGATAATCTCGCGTTATCGGGCGGTGGACACTCCGATCACCCGCTCGATTTCGGCACCAAGCAATTGTTGTAGTTCAGCTGACCTCGACCGAACTGCATACTCCGACCGACGCGCGATCGTGCGCAAGATTGCGGGCGCCGGAGGCCAATTATAGTTATGCTGGTCACCGCATTCGCCCCGGTACCAAAGCCTGGCGGCCTCCTCCGTCGCCCAATAAGGCACGTCATCTAAGGCCGCCATATACGCTGCGCCCTTAGCTTCGCCGGCCAGATCCCCTCCTTCTCTTCCGGCCAAGGCCATCAGCAACTTGGAGACAGAAACGAGAGTGCGCTGGCTCCAGTGGTTATTCCGCTCTGGCGTTTGTTCTAAGACGTGCGCCACTGCGGCCTGATACTGATCAATGGCGGCTCGCTGGGCTGGTGTGAGTATCAGAGGCGCAGGCAGCACCAGCGTCATCCGATAACGACCGGATCGGTCCGGCTGCTCCGCTTTTTTCAAGCTGTCCAAACGCACCCTTGCCCAACGAGGCAATGAAACTGGCTTCCCGGGCCGTTGCGTGTCCGGAAGCTCTATCTGTTCTACCGTTGTGATTTCGTTTGCCATTGTCATCTCCGCCTTTGAGAGCCCGTGTGATCCATGCGATCGGACCATGGACTCGGTGATCACGAGCGCGCTGAATCGCGCTCAGTACCCGCCGCGCGTCGTCTGATGTCTGCTTCAGCCACATCCCCACCATCTGGCGTGAACGACCGTCGTTCTCACCAAGGCTGACCAGGATAGGAACGCCTTCTGCCCAGAGCTGATGCTTAGCGTCGGCGTAGACCGGGGATCCAACGTCAGAAGCTTTAGCTTCTGAACCTTCCATGTCTTTAATGTCTTCTTCTTTGCGTCGATCGTGCGTCGTTCCCGCGTCGATCCCTGAGTCTCCGAGTGCGTTGGCAGGAAGACTGACCCGCTGATATTGATCGTATTTCCGGATGGTTATGACGGTGATGCCCGCGTCGGTTTGTGTGTCGATCTCCGCGTCATTGTTGAGATCGGTTTTCAACAGGTGGAGGAATCGCCGTACTCGAGGCTCTTTCCAGCGCCAGCGGTCGGCCATGTATCGGGTCGAGGCAGCGAGCTGTCCCCGCCGCAGCTCAATCACCCGACCAGAGATGCGCAATCTGATCGGTCTCCAGGCCGCCCTCGAGAGCAGCCATAGCCAAGCTTCCAATCGGCTCAACGGCTCATCGTGCAAGAACTTCGGATGGTCGAACACGCCGCGATCGACAGCGAACACGCCTCGCTCACTCACGGCTGCACCGCTTCAGCCCTAACTGGGTGCTGTGTGCTCTCCATCAGACGTTCAGCCTCAAAGGCTTCTACATCCGCCTCGCGGTATGCGATCCGTCCTTTCAGTTTGATGTAACGGGGTCCATCACCCGTCCAACGCCAGCGCTCCAAGGTGCGCGGGCTTATGCTCCAACGACGTGCCAGTTCAAGCTGGTTTAAGTGTCTGGTCATGACGGCTCCATTCGCAAACGTGCGAAACACAACGTCACTTTGAGGAAGATTTGAAGGATTGACTAAATTGGCAAATTAGGCGGCCAGTTTATTTCGGCCAGTTTCTAAAAGGCTGCGAATTTCAGATACTTAGTTGCGAATACGTCCCCCTCTCGACATTCGACGAATTTTGCTCTGTTCTCATGCGTAAAGCTGAGAACGGCTGAGAAATGAAACGTAGAGTGCCAACCAAATTGAACGGTCGCAGCGGCGACCACGCTGACGATGTGGATGAACACTTTGGTGATGACAGCAATCCCGAGCCGTTCTGGCGACAAGTAAAGCCGAAGGATGGTCTCCCCTTGTGGGAAGCGATGCTGTTCTATGGGAACCAGTTCGATGCAGAAATGGCGTGGAGCCGCAGGCTGGATGGCTTTGATGGCCCACCCTTCTATCCCTTTGATGAAATGTCCCGAGAAGAGCAGCGTGAATACAACGCGGGCTCGATGCAGTTTGAGCGTGCCCGGCGTCAGTTGGAATCTGAAATTCACGGGAAGCTCCTAAGGGGTGAGCTCGTTGCAACGGGCTACGCAGCCGATACCCCTCTAGATTCGCCACCCACAAAGATTCTTCCAGATCGATGGCGTCTCCTTGAGCCGGATTACCGCGAATCCACCGCAAAGGGGGGCGGGCTCGAAATATCAGGCATTCTTGTATTCAGCGGCGACCGGGACATTCCCAAGACACTAGGCGCGAAGAGACATTCCCTGGCGGAGTTGCGCAGATGGTATTCGGCTTGGATCTCATCCAATCGGGAGAGCGGGAACGCGCCCAGCCGAGATGAAGACCTCGAGGCAGCGCGCGAGCGGTTCGGTGAGGGGGTTTCGAGGTCAACGCTGCGATCGTTGCGGAAAGAGCTCGCGCCCGGCGAGTGGAAACTCCACGGAAGAAGACGGGAGCGTTGAGCCGTTTGCGCATCGGTGCGAACGGCTTGTTTTGTAGCCGCGCGCGTTCGTGCACGAGTGTTTTGGTCTGTTTTTCTCGCTACTCCGAAGCCATCATTCGGAAATGGCGATTCTCGATGATACAGATCCCGAAGTCGACAAGCGGTTTACCGAAATCGGCGAAATACTTGCCGCTGGCCTCATGCGTCTTCACGCTCGGAAGTCCAGTGGATTATCCAGTCCGACTGGAGAAACTTCGCTTCACTACAATGCCAACCAGAGCGGTCATGCGCCACCTTTCTCTCCCGAGGTGAACGCATATGAATGACCCCGTTTTGGCGCAACTGGCCGCCCTAAAAAGCGCGCCCACGTCGGCCCTAAAGGCCAAGTGGCGCGCGCTCTTCGATACGGAGCCGCCCCCTTATAATCGCCGCTTCCTCGAAAGCCGGTTGGCTTACCGGATTCAGGAACTGGCGTTCGGGGGCCTGTCGGCGGATACCGTGCGCCGGTTGGAGGCATTGGCTGGCGACCTGCCAGCGAAGGGGAGCCGGCCCCTCCGACACAAGTCGTTGGACCGGCCCGTCAGCGGCACTCAGCTAATCCGCGAGTGGAAGGGTGTGGAGCATCGGGTGACGGTCCGCGACAGTGACTTCGAGTACCAGGCCCGCCCCTTTAAATCGCTCTCCGCCGTCGCCAGGGCCATCACCGGCACCAGATGGAATGGCCTGGTTTTCTTCGGTTTGAAGACCCAGCGAGCTTCTACATGACCAAGCCGATCGTTCGCAAGGTGCGGTGTGCGGTCTACACCCGCAAATCCAGCGAGGAAGGCCTCGACATGGAGTTCAATTCCTTGGACTCGCAGCGTGAGGCCTGCGAGGCCTATGTGGCGAGCCACAAGCATGAGGGCTGGCTTTTGGTCCCAGACCGCTATGATGACGGTGGGTTCTCGGGTGGCACTTTGGAGCGTCCCGCGCTCAAGCGTCTGCTCACCGATATCGAGACGCGCAAGGTCGACGTTGTGGTCGTCTACAAAATCGACAGATTGTCTCGGTCCCTCATGGACTTTGCCAAACTGGTGGAAGCCTTCGACCGTCGCTCGGTGACGTTTGTCTCCGTAACACAATCCTTCAACACTACAACATCAATGGGACGGCTCACGCTCAACGTCCTGCTGTCCTTTGCCCAGTTCGAGCGTGAAGTCACCGGTGAGCGTATCCGGGACAAGATCGCAGCCTCTCGCAAGAAGGGCATGTGGATGGGTGGGTGGGCTCCCTTCGGCTACGAGGTCAAAGACCGCAAGCTTGTCATCAACGAAGAGGACGCGAAGACAGTAAGGTGGATTTTCCGCAGGTTCGTAACTCTAGGCTCTGCCAGCCTCCTCGCCCGCGAGCTCCAGCAGAAGAACGTCCGCAATCGCTACGGGCAAGCGATAGACAAGGGCGTGCTGTACAAGATGCTCAACAACCGAACCTACATCGGCGATGCCGTGCACAAGGGCACCACCTACCGCGGTGAGCACGACGCCATCATCGAGCGGAAGGTTTGGGACGGGGTACATTCAATCCTGCAGGAGAGTCCTCGCAAGCGGGCTGCAAAACACCGGGCCCAGACTCCTGCACTGCTTAAGGGCTTGATTGTCGACGGCACGGGGGTGGCGATGTCCCCTAGCCATACTTGTCGCCGGGGAAAGCTGTACCGCTACTACGTTAGCCAGCAAGCGATAAAGGGCTCCGCCCCACCCAGCAGCATCCTGCGCGTCCCGGCAGGAGAAATCGAAGAGATGGTCGTCGACCAGATCCGCCGCGTGATCGCCTCCCCAGAATTGATCGTGGCAACCTGGAAGCAGATGCGCACCCACACGCCACGTATCACTGAACGTTCAGTCCGCGACGCACTTATCAATTTCGACGAGCTCTGGGCTGAATTATTCCCGGCCGAGCAGTCCAGGATTTTGCAGTTACTTGCTGCAAGAGTGGTCGTCACCGCCGCGAGGGTTGACCTGCATCTCAGAGTGGAGGGTTTTGCATCGCTGGTCGCCGATCTAAAGGCGACCACTTCACAGGAAGCAGCATGAACATCAAGAACAAAGAGTCGCAGCGGCTTAGCCGGGATGGTCGCGAACTCGTCGTGAGCATTCCGGTTGATTTTCGGCAAAGCGGTGGCCGCAAGCAGATTGTCGTGCCCGCTGGCGCAAATGCCTGGACGGCTCCTCGGTCACGGATAAGCAATACCTTGATAACCGCACTCGCTAAGGCCCACCGATGGCGTCGCCTGATCGAAGTAGGACACTACGCCTCCGCAGCAGAGCTTTCGAAGCGCGAGGCAGTCAACGAGTCCTACGTCTGCCGAGTGCTCCGTCTAACTTTGCTAGCTCCCGATCTAGTCCAGTCCATACTGGACGGACGGCAAAGCAAGACTCTTGAGCTTAAAATGCTGCTAAAGCCCTTCCCCACGGATTGGGCCGCGCAACGAGTACATTTCGATTCGTGAATTGAACTAAAGAAAAGAGCTGCTCGCGGACGTTATCGCGGCGGGCATGCGGCGCTCCCTAGGGGAGACGAAGAGCGATCAAAGAACCCACTGAAAAACAACTACAAACCAGCTTGGCTGCCCTGCCATTGCTACCACCGGATGATACCACATTCAAATGGGCCCGAGTTCAGTTCGTTGAGTTGAACGTGGCGGTGTAATAATTATGATGGACACACAGTCTCTTGAGGTCATCGGCGCGTGACCTAAGGTGTATATGATCAAATCGGGACAAGCCAGCGTCTCCGGTAGAAGGGCGCTAAGGCGCGCTTCTTGCCTGCACGAGCCCAGACAAAAACCGTTTGATGTCGCCCGCCTTGATAATGTGGAACCGGTCTCTCCCACCCGTCACGACGACTCCGGCAAAGTAAGCACGGACTTCGCGGCCGACCACCTGAACCACGAAGGCCGACCCACCGCTCATGCCGTCCGGGTCAAAGTCCAACGGCGAATTAGTACGAAGACACAGTAGGGCAGGATTGTATGACGCCTGTTCGAGCTCACACAGGATAATACGCTTAAGCCGGCCGATATGATTCTTCTCTTCAAGTTCGTACTTCTGATCCTTGGAAGGGAAGCCAGCGACGACGGCGCAAATAATATCAGTATTTAGCGCGGCGGGCGGCACCTCGCGAAAATCAAAGAACCTCTCCTTCAAGTCTGGATGCTCCTGGCAGGGCTCCGTGAACTCGAAGGCGGCCAAGTCGCGATAGTGGGGATTGCTCTCGTCATTGAAGTGCCGCACACCCGAAGAGGTCACGAGTTGCTGCCCGTCGCGGCCGAGAAGTGAGACGTCCTCCATTCGACAGCCGCGCAACTGATGATTGGTACATAATAGAAAGTAATGAGCCGAAAACCGGACCAGGACCGCTGACCCCACGAGCGATACCTTGTAAGTTTGATGATCATTCCAAACGACAAGGTTGTCTACATAACGCGATAAGGTTGAGGTTAAAGCTGAAGCCGGGATCAGCAAACCGTTGAAAGATACGCTTGTGCCGACAATGCGGTCGAGGATATTCCGCGTGGATTGATCCTTTGACACGGTGGTCCACCTGCTCCTATCGGGGTAGCCCGCATGGTCATATGCCGCCAACACGCAAGCTGACACGGTGGCGGGTTCGCCTCGATGCCGGCCAACCGAGCGCACTCCGCAGCGAATGGCTTAAGTTATGCTTAGCCCACTCGTGGCCTTTCAATAGATCAAACAGATAGAGAATGTCGGAGATATCTTGAATATGAGATTCGAGCAGTTCAGGAGAAATGGAAACACGCCCTGTGTGAGTCAGCTTGTTCCGTGTTGTCGCGTTCGCCTCAACGCGTTTGAACAGAGGCCGCAATTTGTCCCAGTAGGTCAGCGGCGTCCCCTGCGCGGTATGTAGGTCCGGGATATAGGTCCTGAGCATCTTATGAATGGGCGGTGCCGGAAGTTCGGCGAGCAGCCAAGCAGTTTCAGGGCGGAGGTGCGCCACATAGGCTTTGGTGCCAACTTCTAACGCGGACGTGGCAACTAGAAATGAGCTGCGAGGAGAGTGTTCCGCAATATTCTTCGCCTCTCGCAGAAGTTCATGCGCCAGCGGTTCGTCCGCAGCTTGGTCTAACCAGAGCGTCTCTAGGTCGGCTTGGTCATCATGTTTCCACTCGATTCCGGCCGGGCTTGCGCCTTCGCTGTTTTGCACGCGAAGTCCGACATGCCGGTAAGCGTCTCCTTCAATTCTCCAGTAGAGGGAAGGTGAGCCTTCGAATAGAAAATGGGGCCCGTCGATGTTTTGTTGCCAGCGCAAGAGCCGAAGAAAACGTTCAACGGTTTGCAACAGCGACGCCTCGACGGTATCGCAGGCGCTCTGTACCTGTGGTGGATACATTTCAAACGGCACACCGAAACCCTTCGCGATGTTCCCATTGGCGTCAATTTGAGTCGCTCCATATTTCACATACGGAAGCGAAATCGGCATGTCCTCATAGGACTCGAACCTCCCAACCAGCAGCGACGAAACGAACCTGACCACGCTTGGCCGAACAAAAATGCTGAGATAGGCGCGGCAGACCAAAGGCCGAAATAGACCCTCAACGTCGAGTTTGATCTCGACCCGCGAAATAGGGTCCAGAAAATGCAAGCCCCCAGGAAGGGCCGGATTAAACCTTAGTCCCGCAGGCGCACCCATCAGGAGGAAATCCATTTTGACGTCGTCAATATCCGACATGGTAAGGCCGCCTTCTAGCTTTCGAGAAATAAGCATGAGCCATGCAAAACGGAATCGCAGGTTTCCTAATCGAGGATATTATAAACCTAGGCCGTCCAAACGGGCTTTACGAGGGACCAAACGCGCTTGGGCAGCGACCAGGCACGGTGGGGCGAGAACGGCGAACAGGCACCTTCAGCATAGATAGATCCACTGGAAATTGCGCCCTTTGTAGTGAGCCGCTGTACTTCAAGAGGGGCTCGCCGGGCCACCAGCCTGGGCAGGCGGAGGAAAAGTGTTCGCTTCAGTAAACCAAGCAAACTGAACGCCTGGCGTCTTGGTGTTTGGGGTAGGCTTGTAAGGACCAGAATCACGCGGTGACGTGATGAGTAACAGCCACTTGAGGTCAGCGCGCACAAACGCATTCAAAGTGTCGCAGATTGCGCTCGCGGGCACATCTCGAAAGACCTGACAGCGATTCGCGATACAGTTACCTTCGCCATAAAAGAAGAACAACTTTCGCGCCTTCGTAAAATAGAAGGCAACAAGATTGATACCTATGAAGCCAGGGGAGACTTGAGCAACTGCAAAGCTCGCGTTTTCATCTGTTGCTGTAAAGGCGATGGCGTCGGAAAGCTCCAAAACGTAGTCTGCCTGTTTCCCCGCGGGCCAATCGAACAGCATGTCTGAGTATGCTGAGAAGCGAAAACCGTTGTCGAAATTAGTCACAACGGCCACGAACCCTCCAGCAGTGGGGACCGATGGGTCGGCCACAACGTGTCGCATCGCTGAAAACAGGTCGCTAGCCGGCGAATTTGGCATGTCGTCGGCAAACAAGACCGCGTTGATCGCACGGCCTTGCTCGACCTTTGGCCTTTGCTTCAGCTCCCACCCTCGAAACGCATTGTAGGCCACTTGGTCACCAATCCATTGTGTCTTGGAAAAGCCCGTAACCCGCTTTCCATCCACCACCTTGATGAGCTTCGCCGGATTGGCGAATGCGATAAGGTATTCGTTGCCAGTTACTTGGCTTGAACGCTCGAAGAAGGCCACCACGTCCGCGAAACCCGCTCCTGATGGATATCGTTGAATAAAGTCACCGAAAGCGCGGCCAGCTGTTTCCGGAGAGTTCGAGAAAGAGACACATAAGTCTCCGGGCAACAGACAGGACTTGATCACGCCGTTCTGAAACGGAAGCGGCTGATCACCGGGACCAGTCAACAGAGTGTCAGCCGCGATAGATACGCGCCGTCCAACAACTCTAGCAACGACAAGCGTCAAGTCGCGCTCCTCCCTTTGGTGGCATAGGCCTATAAGGCGCGGCTAACCTTCTCCTGCTGGTCTAGCTCGCGAAGATAGCTTTCCAAACTTCGCAACCTGTCCATACTGAGGGTCGTTTCGAAACCCATGTATATTGCAGGACGACCACTACCAGTCGGCCCCCACACAACGGTCGTTTGGAAATCTGCCTCTCGATTTCGCCAAGCGCGCCAAGCGTGTTGAGCTCTGCGAAAGTGCGTTAGATACGTGGCATCCGATGCGAGGCGGGTCTCGATAGCCCGCTCCAACTCTTTGATTGCTTTATTGCTGTTTTGTAGGCGGTTACGCTGATTCAGATTGTTTTCGAGCGTTGATCGGGCATTTAGCTCAGGAATGAATTTCGAAAGAGTGGAAAGCACATGCCTCATGTACTCTATTGCACACTGAATAAAGAGCGCCAACTCCCGCTCGGAAACCAGAGCGTCGAGTTGATCATCGTAAGCCAAGTGTCGCGGCGAACCGTGGACCAACTCATTGCGCTTCTCGAAGAGGGTGTTTAGCTGCCGCTCAATCGTTCTTCGCGACGGCGCTCCGACGCGGAACGCATCACTCATCATGACTGCCCATGACTTCTGAGTACGCGCAAGTATGGACGGCTTCGCCTCTTTTGTGAGGTCGTTCAGTGTGTCTTCGATTTCGTCAAAGGATGAGAAGTTTCGGCTCATCGCAACGATATCGCCAATCGAGAAATGATTGACACGCGCCTGAACGATCAGGCCGTAGTTGATCTTAAGCTCTTTCAATAGCTTGGCGTTCGGATTTATTCTCCCTGCGGAGTAGTCGATCAAATGCTTCACCAGTGATCGAGCGAACCACTCCATGCAAGTCGCAACATTTACCAGGGCAAGTGGCCAAAGCTCGCCCTTGTCACGGTCTTGTATGATGAGCTTCAACTGCCGAAGTCGCATAATGCAGATTTGCGGCCCTTCATTCAGGTCGCCATAAGAAGCTTGCAGCTCGCCAAAATCCATCTTCGGCACGTCAGGTTTTCCCTTACCCAAATGTGAACAAGGCCCGTTTGCGCCCGCACATCAAGGCGCTCCACGATTTCGTTCGAATCGGTCGAGCGCTGATTACGATATTGAGCATCTCGACCTTAGGTGTGCAAAACGGAATCCCTGCGATTCTCAATTGTGCATTGTCTAAGACCTAAATGGTGGGCTGATTTCTTGACGATCTTGGCGGCCGAGCGAGAAACGAACTCTATATTTTACGGCGTTTGAAATTCCTGAACTTTCAATGGGTCTTGTCGTCCGTTACCTGTCCAGAAAGTACAGAGGTTTGGAGAAGGAAGGCTGATCGGAGAAGGCCCCAGGCGCAAAACTCATGGCTGAGTACGGTTCGCCTATCATTTGCACCCAAAATCAGCGCGAAAAAGAGCCTAGACTTGCGCGGAGAGGTTGTTCGAAAGAGGAGCTGGCGGAGAGAGTGGGATTCGAACCCACGGTACGGTTTCCCGCACACACGCTTTCCAAGCGTGCGCCTTAAGCCACTCGGCCATCTCTCCGGAGCGCCCTCTCTTGAAGGGGCGCCGATGATTTTGCAAGGGATCGCGGGAAAATCGGATGAATTTTCCGTAAGATATTGTATTTGAAAAGGAATATCTGACGCGGATCGACACTTGGGAACCGCCTGCGGACTGAACCGGTGGCGGGTTTGGCGCGACGATTCACCTGAGACCGCCCAACATGACCAGGGACGCCATGACCATCCACAAGACCATCGCCGCGCTTAGCCTGATTTCGGTCCTTGGCGCCGCCTTCACCGTGCCGGCCGCCGCCCAGGTCTGCACGCGGCAGGGCGTCGACGTCAGCTGCGACGACGGCCGGCGCGGGGTGCTTTCGGGCAATGCCATCATCTGGCCAGACGGCACGCGCTCGAGCTCTGGGCCGCATCCGAGCGTGATCATCGGCAACAAGAGCTCGGTGCATGTCGGGCCCGGCGTGTTCGTCGGCCAGGGCAAGGGCATGGTGCCGCTGGATGATCCCAACGCGCCGAACAAGCGGCAGTGCGCGATTTTGGATGGTGTGTCGTATTGTTATTGAGGGAACGACTTCACCTCTCCCCGTAAGAACGGGGCGAGGGAGAAGAGCGCTAGATCAACCGCACACCTGAGATTGCGGACTTCAGCCAGCGCAATGCCTGCGGCGGTTGCGCAGCGAGCGGGGCGACGGCGGCCTTCTCCGTCCGGCACTTTTCCAGCTCAGCCACGAAGTCCGCGGACCATTGCTGGATGGTGTGACCGCGCAGCTTCTTCATCATCGCGTCCCAGCGCATCTTGCGCTCGGTGAGCGGCATGGCGGCGGCGACCGCGATCGCGCGCGCCATGCCATCGACGTCGTGGGGATTGACGAGCAAGGCGGTATCGAGCTCGTTGGCGGCGCCCGCGAATTTCGACAGCACCAGCACGCCGGGATCAGCCGGGTTTTGCGCGGCGACATATTCCTTGGCAACGAGGTTCATGCCGTCATGCAGCGGCGTCACCACGCCGACCTGCGCTGTCCGATAGAGACCAGCGAGCACGGCCTGGCTGAAACCCTTGTTCAAATACCGGATCGGCGTCCAGTCGACCTCGCCGTGACGACCGTTGACGTCGGTGACGAGGCGCGCGACCTCATTCTGCAGATTGCCATAGGCTTCGATGCCGCCCCGCGAGGGGTTCGCGATCTGGAGCAGCGAGATACTGCGCGCGAACTGCGGCTGCTCGGTCCAGAGCCGGTCGAACGCGCTGATGCGGTTGACGAGGCCTTTCGAATAATCGAGGCGGTCGACGCCGATCGCGAGGCGTTCGCCGTTGAGGCTGCGCCGCAGCCGCGACACGTCGGGATGCGATGCCGATTTGGCGGCATAGGCTGCGAACTTCTCCGCGTCGATGCCGATCGGAAACACCTCGCAGCGGGTGCGGCCATGCTGAGAGATCGCAACGCCGTCCTCGATGGCGAGGCCGAGCTCGCCGCCGACATAAGCGAGGAAGTTCTGGCAATCCTCATTGGTCTGGAAGCCGAGCAGATCGTAGGCCAGCATCGCCGTGATCAGCTCGCGATGATTGGGCACGCCCTGCATCACCGCGGCCACGGGCCACGGCGTATGCAGAAAGAAGCCGATCGGATCGTCGACACCGAGAGCACGCAGTTCCGCGCCGAGCGCGAGGAAATGATAATCCTGCACCCAGAACGCTGTTTTTGTTTTTCGGAAGCGCATCAAGGCGCGCGCCATGAAGGCGTTGACCTCGCGATAGCTGACATAATCCTCGCGCGATACGCGGATCAGATCGCTGCGCGAATGCAGCGCCGGCCACAGCGCCGAGTTGGCAAAGCCTTCGTAATAGCCGCCGTAATGCGCCGCCGGCAGATCCAGCGTCGCAATCGCGCCCGAGCCCAGTGCTTCGATCTCGGCGAATGGTTCCTTCAGATGGCCGTCCCGCACACGACCCGAAGACCCCACCCAGATCGCGCCCGAATGTTCCACCACCGGCAGCAAGGCTGCCGCAAGTCCGCCCGTCATGGGTTCATTGGGCTTGCCGCGCGCGACTCGATTAGAAACGACGACTAAGTTCACAGGTCGTCCCCTCCTGTTTCATTCCACCCCGTTTAACTGCCGTTCATCAATATGGTTCCTGTCATCATTTCTTCGGATTGAAACCAAAATCGGGCGTACGCGTTGGAACTGGTTTCCCTTGAGGGAACCCGGCGATATCATTCAACAAAGACGGTTTCTGCCGCGCGGGATCGCGCAAGACGTGGCACGCACCAGCAACTGCTGCCAGCGACAATGTGGCCTTGACGTGTCGGTGCCTTATTCCAACCTTGTGTCGTCGAGCAGCCGCGCAAGGAACGCGCGCACGTCGCTTGGCGTATCGAAGTGGCCATTGACGCCGATGGCGCGGCGGCCGACCGAGAAGGCGAGCCCGTCCATGTCAGGCATGATCGCGAACACGGTTTCATCGGTGACGTCGTCACCGATGAAGATCGGACGACGTCCCCTGAACGGCTCGTGCTTCATCAGTTCGCGAACGCCGGTGGCCTTGGTGAAGCCGGAATGCTTGATCTCGCAGACGAACTTTCCGGGCAGCACCTCGATCGGCGCATTGGGCAGGTCGGCGCGGATCAGCGACACGGATTCGTAGATCGCCTTCTCAGCATGCGGCGCAAGGCGATAATGCAGCGCCAGCGAATAGCCCTTGTCCTCGAGCAGGATGCCGGGACTGAGCTTTGCGATCGCAGCCAGCCGTCGCTTCAGCTCCTTGTCCATCGGCGGCGCATGCACGTCGTCGGCTTCATTGCCCACCGACAGGCGCATTTCGGCACCGTGGCCGGCGACTGCGCGAAACACGTCGGGTGCGAAGATCAGGTCGATATCATTGAGCGAGCGTCCGCTAACCATCGCCAGCGCGCCCGAGGTGCGCTCGGTCAGCCGGTTCAGCGTCTCCGACAGTCCCGGCGGCACCCACACCTCGCGCGGCGTCGGCATCAAGTCGAGCAGCGTGCCGTCGATGTCGAGCAGGATTGCGATCTCGTTCAGATGCGGCACGAGCGCATGCGGCACCGGCACCGCGTCGGGCGCTTCGTCCTCAAGCATGGTGCGCTTCTCGTCCAAAGCCATTTCCGCTAGTTCCGATTTCATAGTCTACTCCATAAAGGCAAGCGGCCGCGCGATTTCTTCGAGCGATTTGCGCTCCGCCGAAACGGCGTAGCGCCACGCTACGATCGCAGCCGCGATCATCAGGAACGCCCCCAGCAGATAGCCGGCGAACACGCTGGTGCGTGATCCCGTGTCGATCAGCGCGCCAAACAGAGCCGGCCCGATCACGCCGCCGATACCCGTGCCGATCGCATAGAACACCGCGATCGCCAGCGCGCGAACCTCCAGGGGAAACGTCTCACTGACGGTGAGATAGGCCGCGCTCGCGGCCGGCGAGGCGAAGAAGAAGATCACCATCCAGGCGATGGTCTGCCCCTGCGCGCTCAGCGCGCCGATCGAGAACAGATAGCCTGATAGCGCGAGCAGCAGGCCCGAGACGCCATAGGTGAACGTGATCATGGTGCGGCGGCCGAGTGTATCGAACAGGCGGCCGAGCAGCAGCGGGCCGAGGAAGTTGCCGGCGGCGAAGGGCAGCAGGTACCAGCCGACGTTATCGGCGCTGATGCCGTAGAAATCGGTCAGCACCAGCGCGAAGGTGAAGAAGATGGCGTTGTAGAAGAACGCCTGCGCGCTCATCAGCACGAGGCCGACCAGCGCGCGCTGGCGATAGACCGAAAACAGCGTGTGGACGACCTCGGCGATCGGCGTATGATCGCGCATCCTCAAACGGATCTTCGTGAAGCGCCCGTCGCTCGTATCCTGGCCGTGTCCGATCACCGAGCGCTCGATGTCGTCGACGATGGCATGGGCCTCGTCGGGACGGCCATGGATCATCAGCCAGCGTGGACTTTCCGGAATCCACATCCGCATCAGGAGCACGACGAGGCCGAGTGTTGCGCCGATCAGATAGGCGAGACGCCAGCCGAGATCGGGACCGATCACGGCAGGATCGAGCAGCACGATCGCCGCCACCGCACCCATCGCGGCGCCGATCCAGAAGCTGCCGTTGATGACGAGATCGGTCCAGCCGCGATAGCGCGCCGGCACCAGTTCCTGGATGGTCGAATTGATCGCGGTATATTCGCCGCCGATGCCGGCGCCGGTGAGGAAGCGAAACAGCGCGTAGCTCGCGACATCCCATGACAGAGCCGTCGCGGCCGTTGCCGACAGATAGAGCGCAAGCGTGATGAAGAACAGTTTCTTGCGGCCGATGCGGTCGGTGAGCCAACCGAAGCCGAGCGCACCCAGCACCGCGCCGGCGAGATAGGCGGAATTGGCAATGCCGAGGTCGAGATTGGAGAAATGCAGCGACGCGCTGTGCTTCAACGCACCCGAGAGCGCGCCGGCAAGCGTCACCTCTAATCCGTCGAGGATCCAGGTGATGCCGAGCGCGAGCACGACGCGCGTATGGAAGCCGCTCCACGGCAATGCGTCGAGGCGCGAGGGAATGCTGGTCTCGACGATGCGATCGGTCGCCGTCGCCGCGATCGCAGGGCCATAGTTCAGCGCTGGGCTTTGCTGCAATTCCATCGCGTTGTTGCGTCGGGCCAATGGAAGCGGCCCCGGTTCACATGACGTGGACGGGGTCGAATCCGATCATGGGAGTGCGGCATTCCGCCTGCCACCTGCGACAACGTTTGCAATGTGGCCCGGTTCCCCCGGGAACAGCCTCCCAGAACATCCGTTTCCGATGGAGCCGCAAGGAGTTGACGCATGGCTCAGGTCAGAAAGACGACACATTCTCGGAAGACAGGCGCGCGCAAGACCAACGCAAGGCGCACCACGACGGCGCGCAAGAGCACCAAGCGCGGCGCGCCAAAGCGCTGGTCGCAACGGGTGACGAAGCAGAGCGACGCGCTCGACCTCAAGCAGGGCGTGTTCAAGCTGACCAGCGCGAAGAAGATCGCGGCTTCGCTGAAGCGCTCGGCCGAGCACAGCTCGCGTCGCAAGACCGGCGCCTATCGCTCGGCGCTGTCGATGCTGACCTTCTACATCAACCGCGCCGGCAAGACGCTGCCCAAGACGCAGCGCACGCGGCTGGAGCGCGCGAAGGTGGAGCTGAAGCGGGCGTTCGGGAAGGGGTGAGGCGGACCGCGCCTTTTACTCCACCGTCGTCCTGGACAAGCGAGCGAAGCAAGCGCTGATCCAGGACCCATAACCACCGGCAGTGGTTTGGCGGAGACTGGAAGTTACCAGTCCGCCCTACAACCACGTCCTGTGGTTATGGATCCCGGATCTGCGCGCGCTTGAGGCGCGCTTGTCCGGGACGACGGCGGAGGATGAGGTGGCAGCGTCAGCTTCAGACGCAGCGAACTTACGCCGCCTTGATATTCGCCATGAAGCGGTCGAGCTCGGCACGCAGGCGGGTGCTTTCGCTCGACAGCGTCTTGGCCGAGTGCAGCACCTCCTCCGAGGCCGAGCCGGTCTCGGCGGCGCCGCGGTTGACCTCGCCGATATCGGTGGCCGCGGTCTGGGTGCCATGGGCGACGGTCTGGACGCTGCGGGCGATCTCCTGCGTCGCCGCACCCTGCTGCTCGACCGCGCTCGCGATCGAGGTCGAGATCGACGATATCTGGCCGATGGTCGCGCCGATCTCCTTGATCGCGGCGACCGATTCGGCCGTGGCGCCCTGCATGCCGGTGATGTGCGAGGAGATTTCATCCGTCGCCTTCGCCGTCTGGCTCGCCAGCGACTTCACCTCGCTCGCAACCACCGCAAAGCCGCGGCCGGCTTCACCGGCGCGCGCCGCCTCGATGGTGGCGTTGAGCGCCAGCAGGTTGGTCTGCTCGGCAATCGCCGTGATCAGCTTGACCACTTCGCCGATCTGCTGTGCCGCATGCGACAGTTTTCCGATGCGGCCGTCGGTCTGCTTGGCCTGCACCACGGCGGCTTCGGCAATGCGGCTGGAATCGCGGACCTGGCGGCCGATCTCCTCGACCGAGGCCGAGAGCTCCTCGGTCGCGGTCGCGACCGACTGCATGTTGGAGGAGGCCTGCTCGGAGACGCCAGCGACCTGGCTCGACAGGCTCTGCGTGGTCTCGGCGGTGCGGGTCAGCGTGGAGGCCGCCGATTCCAGCTGCACGGCGGAGGCCGAGACGTTGGAGACGATGGCGCCGACCGCGCTCTCGAAATCGTCGGCGAAGCGGATCAGCTCGGCGCGGCGGCTTGCGGCCTGCTCCCGGTTCTGGACTTCGCTAGCGGCGGCATCGCGCTCGGCCTTGGCCACCGCCTGAACCTTGAACTCCTCGACCGCGCCGGCCATCTCGCCGATCTCGTCCTTGCGGCCAAGACCCGGCAGCACCACGTCGAAATTGCCCGAAGCCAGCTCCCGCATCGCCTTGCACATCGCGATCATCGGACGCGAGATGCCGTTGCCGAGCATCCAGGCCAGCACGGCACCGATGGCAAGGCCACCCAGCGCCAGCATCAGCATCAGCCGCTCGGTCTCCACGATGGTGCCATTGGCGCTGGCCTCGATCCGCTGCTGGTCGGCGGTCAGGCCCGAGCGCAGCTCGTCCGAAAGCTTGAGGATGGACGCAGCCGTCTTGGTCATCTCGCCGTTCGATTTGACGATGACCTTCACGTTTTCGGTCAGCTTTGCGAAGGACGTGCGGTACTGCTTCAGCAGGTTGCCGATCTCGGTGACGCGGTCGGTGATCTTCTGGTCGTTGGCGTAGATCGAGACCAGCAAGGTCTCCAGGAACTTGATGCGGGCGATCACGCCGTCGGCGGTCTTCGGCTCCGGCTTGGCAACGAAGGCGCTGACCGAGGTGGAGACCGCCAGATATTG
The DNA here is from genome assembly GCF_024199845.1 of Bradyrhizobium sp. CCGB12. Lineage (NCBI taxonomy): Bacteria > Pseudomonadati > Pseudomonadota > Alphaproteobacteria > Hyphomicrobiales > Nitrobacteraceae > Bradyrhizobium > Bradyrhizobium sp. CCGB12. Next base: position 7,028,142 of record NZ_JANADO010000001.1, read on the forward strand.
CGAAGTGATGTCCTTGGCCGTGGTCTGGACCGATGCGAGACCGGCCAGCGCAGCCGTGTCTGCGAGATCGTCGAACTTGAAACGGATCTTGTTGCCGACGCTGTTGAGCTCATCGGCCGCGATCTTGTTGTTCTCACGCGTCAGGGTGATGATCTCACTGAACACCTTCGTGAAGCGCTGGAACTCGGCCTCGAGCTTGCCGACCTGCTCCCGGCGAGCAGCACCAGTCGTGGCGGACATCGACTTGCCGATCGCGCTCCTCAGATTTTCTTCGGCGGCCTTGGCCGCGATCTCGTCGTCCGCCGCGCCCGTCAATGTATAGGCTCGCGTCAGCCCCTGATAGGCAATCAGGTCGCGATCGACCGTCCGTGCGAGATCGGCTTCCGACACGCTGGTCCGATAGGAGGCAACGGCGCCTGCGATCCGCTCGAAGCCGAAATAGGCGAAAGCCATGCTAACGGCGAGGATGGCAAGCACCGCCACGAAGCCGAGGATGATTTTGGCGCGAAAGCGCAAAATGAGCAGATTCGATTTGTTCGGCTTGGATTTGACGGACATTCCCCACCCCATTCCATTCGCGGAAAACCAGGCGCAGCCCGGGAGCAGCCCGCTCCCCGACTCTCCAGCACGTTAGGGGGCAAAGGATAAGCTGTGGTAAATTTGTGGCACCGCAACTGGCAGCGGGGTGATGCGGGAATGGTGAGGGCATCCCTCACTTGTCATCCCGGACAAGCGCAGCGCCGATCCGGGATCCATAGCCACAGGGAGTGGTTTGGCGAAGACTTGCAGTTGCCAGCATCGCGTCCCACGACGCCTTGTGGTTATAGGTCCCGGCCTTCGCCGGGACGACAACGAGTGTGAGGCGATAGCGTCGGCCTTATGCCGCCCTACGCCGCCCTGATATTCGCCATGAAGCGGTCGAGCTCGGCACGCAGGCGGGTGCTTTCGCTCGACAGCGTCTTGGCCGAGTGCAGCACCTCCTCCGAGGCCGAGCCGGTCTCGGCGGCGCCGCGGTTGACCTCGCCGATATCGGTGGCCGCGGTCTGGGTGCCATGGGCGACGGTCTGGACGCTGCGGGCGATCTCCTGCGTCGCCGCACCCTGCTGCTCGACCGCGCTCGCGATCGAGGTCGAGATCGACGATATCTGGCCGATGGTCGCGCCGATCTCCTTGATCGCGGCGACCGATTCGGCCGTGGCGCCCTGCATGCCGGTGATGTGCGAGGAGATTTCATCCGTCGCCTTCGCCGTCTGGCTCGCCAGCGACTTCACCTCGCTCGCAACCACCGCAAAGCCGCGGCCGGCTTCACCGGCGCGCGCCGCCTCGATGGTGGCGTTGAGCGCCAGAAGGTTGGTCTGCTCGGCAATCGCCGTGATCAGCTTGACCACTTCGCCGATCTGCTGTGCCGCGTGCGACAGTTTTCCGATGCGGCCGTCGGTCTGCTTGGCCTGCACCACGGCGGCTTCGGCAATGCGGCTGGAATCGCGGACCTGGCGGCCGATCTCCTCGACCGAAGCCGAGAGCTCCTCGGTCGCGGTCGCGACCGACTGCATGTTGGAGGAGGCTTGCTCGGAGACCCCGGCGACCTGGCTCGACAGGCTCTGCGTGGTCTCGGCGGTGCGGGTCAGCGTGGAGGCCGCCGATTCCAGCTGCACGGCGGAGGCCGAGACGTTCGAGACGATGGCGCCGACCGCGCTCTCGAAATCGTCGGCGAAGCGGATCAGCTCGGCGCGGCGGCCTGCGGCCTGCTCCCTGTTCTGGACTTCGCTGGCGGCGGCATCGCGCTCGGCCTTGGCCACCGCCTGAACCTTGAACTCCTCGACCGCGCCGGCCATCTCGCCGATCTCGTCCTTGCGGCCAAGACCCGGCAGCACCACGTCGAAATTGCCCGAAGCCAGCTCCCGCATCGCCTTGCACATCGCGATCATCGGACGCGACATGCCGGTCCCGAGCAGGAAGGCGAGGACCGCCCCGAGCAGCGTGCCGCCGATGGCGAGCATCAGCACCAGTTGCTCGGTCTGCCCGATGGTCGCCTCCGACTCCGCTTCCAGCCGCTGCTGTTCGGCGACGAGGTCCGCCTTCATGGCGGTGGCGCCCTGAAGGATCGCACTGGCCGAACCGCTCATTTCGGTCAGGAGGTCATCGACCATCTTGGCGTTGGCGATCAGCTTCTCCAGCGCGTCCCGATAGGCCCCAAGCAGCGCTTTGGCGTCATTCAGCCCGGCGACGATCTTGTCGTCCATGGAATAGACCGCACCGAGCGAGTTCTCGACGAATTTCAGCCGCGCCAGCGCGCTGCTGGCTACCGCCTGGTCGGAGTTGAGGATGAAACTGCCCGCGGCGGAGCTTGCAGTCTGGAACTGGGCATTGACCTGCTTGGTGCCGAACTCGATTGACTGCGCTTCCGCATCCGAGGCGTTGTTACCTATGTCGTCCAGCTTGTATTTCAGGAGATTGGCGTTGCGCTGGAGCTGGTTCTGGACCAGCAGCGCACTATCGCGCTTGGCTTGCAGGATCTTGGCAAAGGTCGCGGAGAAGTTGGAAAACTCCTTGGCGAGCTTGTTGAGGGCCTCCTGGCGCGCCGGCCTCTTGGCGCTCTTGATGGCCTGATCGATCGCGCTCTTCAGGCCAGCTTCTGCCTCCAGCGCCGCTTTGGCGTCGTCCTCCTTGCCGGTCACGACGAAGTAGCGGGCGGCGGAACGATAGCCGAGCAGTTCGCGGTCGATGTTGCGGGCAAGATCGGCCTCGGAAACGCTGCTGCGGTAGGATCCGACCCCGGACGAGACCCGCTCAAAGCCGAAATAGGAGAAGGCCATGCTGCCGGCGGAGATCACCAGCACCGCAGCGAAGCCCAGAATGATCTTGGTACGGAACCTGAGGGTGGGAAACAGTGTACGCTTAGACGGCGACGCGATACGCCCGGACATTCCAACCCCCATTTTCATTCAGCCCGATCTGGAGGCGCCCCGCCCCCGATCTGGATGCGCAAAACTAGGGCAGAATCGATAAGGGGCGGTAAATTTGGCATGCCTGCATCATTTTCAGGCTTCCTCGGCCAAAGGCCGATCGGGTCGACAGACGACTGGCATCCCACGCCAGTCCGACCGCATGCAGTCCGCAGGGCCGCGCGCCGCGCAAATCAAGGCGGTGCCATCTGGATCAATGACTTTTCCATGACGCCGGCGACCAAAATCCCAGTTGCAAAGTTCCGGGTCGCTGGTCTCTAATTAGAAACAATCAAAATCATGCCGGGAGGACTACACCGTGTCTACAGTCAAACTGACAGTGAACGGCAAGGCCGTTGCTGTCGACGTCGAGGATCGCACGCTGCTGGTCCACGTCTTGCGCGATCACCTCAACCTCACCGGGACCCATGTCGGCTGCGACACCAGCCAATGCGGCGCCTGCGTCGTGCACATGGACGGTCGTGCCGTGAAATCCTGCACCATGCTGGCGGGACAGGCGGATGGCGCGAGCGTCACCACGATCGAAGGCATCGCCAAGGGCGACGAACTGCACCCGATGCAGGCCGCTTTCCGCGACAATCACGGCCTGCAATGCGGCTATTGCACGCCGGGCATGATCATGTCGGCGATCGACATCGTGCAGCGCCATGGTGGCCAGCTCGACGAGGCCACCGTCCGCCACGAGCTCGAAGGCAATATCTGCCGCTGCACCGGCTACCACAACATCGTCAAGGCCGTGCTGGATGCGGCCGGTCGCATGAAGGTTGCGCAGGCGGCCGAGTAAGGCGACCGCTCGCAAACAAGAAAACCACCGCCGCTTTCGATGGAAAGCGCGGACCAACAAAATTTCCGGTCGGGAGGACCAGTCATGGGTGTTGAAGGTATCGGCGCACGGGTCGTGCGCAAGGAAGACAAGCGTTTCATTACCGGCAAGGGTCGCTACGTCGACGACATCAAGCTGACGGGCATGACCCATGCCCATTTCATCAGAAGCCCGCATGCACACGCCAAGGTGAAGAAGATCGACTCGTCCGCCGCGCTGAAAATGCCCGGCGTGGTCGCGGTGCTCACGGGACAACAGCTCGTCGACGACAAGGTCGGCAACCTGATCTGCGGCTGGGCCATCACCTCCAAGGACGGCAGCCCGATGAAGATGGGCGCATGGCCAGCGATGGCGCCGGATACGGTGCGTTTTGTCGGACAGGCCGTCGCGGTCGTGATCGCCGACAGCAAGAATCTCGCACGTGACGCGGCCGAGGCCGTGGTTGTGGATTATGAAGAGTTGCCGGCGGTTGCCGACATGCACGCTGCGATCAAGGCCGGCGCACCGCAACTTCATCCCGAAGCCCCCGGTAACCTGGTCTATGACTGGGTGATCGGAGACGAGGGCGCCACCGATGCCGCCTTCGCCAAGGCCGCCAATGTGGTCAAGCTCGACGTCACCAACAACCGCCTCGCCCCGAACGCGATGGAGCCGCGTGCGGCGATCGCCGACTACGATGCGGCAGAAGAACACTTCACTCTATATACGACCTCGCAGAACCCGCACGTCGCTCGCCTCGTGCTGTCGGCGTTCTACAACATCGCCCCCGAGCACAAGCTGCGCGTGATCGCCCCCGACGTCGGCGGCGGCTTCGGCTCCAAGATCTTCATCTATCCCGAGGAGATGGTGGCGCTGTGGGCCTCGAAGAAGGTCGGCCGTCCCGTGAAATGGACCGGCGACCGCACCGAGGCGTTCCTCACCGATGCCCATGGCCGCGACCATGTGACCCACGCGGAGATGGCGTTCGACGCCAACAACAAGATCACCGGCTTCAGGGTGAAGACCTACGCCAATTTCGGCGCCTACATGTCGCTGTTCTCGTCGTCGGTGCCGACCTATCTCTACGCGACGCTGCTGTCGGGCCAGTACAACATCCCGGCGATCCATGCCGAGGTGATCGGCGTCTACACCAACACCACGCCGGTGGACGCCTATCGCGGCGCGGGCCGCCCGGAGGCGAGCTACCTGGTCGAACGTCTGATGGAGACGGCGGCGCGGCAGCTGAAGGTCGATCCGGCGCAGCTGCGCCGGACCAACTTCATCACCCAGTTCCCGCACCAGACGCCCGTGATCATGGCCTATGACACCGGCGACTTTAACGCCTCGCTCGATGCCGCCATGAAGGCGATCGATTATGCCGGCTTCGCCGCGCGCAAGGCACAAGCCAAGTCACAAGGCAAGCTGCGCGGCATCGGCGTGTCCTGCTACATTGAGGCCTGCGGCATCGCACCGTCGAAGGCCGTCGGCAGCCTGGGCGCCGGCGTCGGCCTGTGGGAATCCGCCGAGGTGCGCGTCAACCCGGTGGGCACCATCGAGATCCTGACGGGATCGCACAGCCACGGTCAGGGCCACGAGACTACGTTCTGTCAGCTCGTCGCGGATCGCCTGGGCGTTCCGATCAGCCAGGTCTCGATCGTCCATGGCGACACCGACAAGGTGCAGTTCGGCATGGGCACCTATGGCTCGCGCTCGGCGGCCGTCGGCCTCACCGCGATCCTGAAGGCCATGGAGAAGATGGAATCCAAGGCCAAGAAGATCGCCGCGCATGCGCTGGAGGCGTCGGAGGCCGACATCGTCATCGAGAGCGGCGAGTTCAAGGTGACAGGCACCGACAAGGCGATCGCCTTCCCGATGGTCGCGCTCGCCGCCTACACGGCGCACAATCTGCCTGACGGGATGGAGCCGGGCCTGAAGGAAAGCGCCTTCTATGATCCCTCCAACTTCACGTTCCCGGCGGGCGCCTATATCTGCGAGCTCGAGGTCGATCCGGGCACCGGCAAGACCTCCTTCGTCAACTTCGTCGCGGCCGACGATTTCGGCCGGCTGATCAACCCGATGATCGTCGAGGGCCAGGTCCATGGCGGCCTTGCCCAGGGCATCGGGCAGGCGCTGCTCGAGCACGCGATCTACGACGCCAATGGCCAACCCGTCACGGCCTCGTTCATGGATTACTCCATGCCGCGCGCCGACGACCTGCCCTCGTTCAACCTCTCACACACCACGACGCTGTGCCCGGGCAATCCCTTGGGCATCAAGGGGTGCGGCGAGGCCGGCGCGATCGGGGCGTCAGCGGCCGTGATCAACGCGATCACGGATGCGATCGGCAAGAACAATTTGGAAATGCCCGCAACCCCTGACAGGGTGTGGCGCACGATCCACGCGGCTTAAGAGGGAGCAACCAAGATGTACCAAACCACCTATCATCGCGCTTCCTCGGTCGACGAAGCCGTCAGCCTGTTCGGCAAGAGCAGCGAAGCGAAGTTCCTCGCCGGCGGCCAGACGCTGCTGCCGGTGATGAAGCAGCGTCTCGCAAGCCCCTCCGACGTGATCGATCTCGGCAGGATCAAGGAGCTGCAGGGCGTCGAACTGTCAGGCGATACGCTGACCATCAAGGCCGCCACGACCTATTACGACATCATGCAGAATGCCGATGTGAAGAAGGCAATCCCCGCGATTGCCTATCTCACCTCGGTGCTCGGCGATCCCGCGGTGCGCTATCGCGGCACGATCGGCGGCTCGATCGCCAACAACGATCCCGCGGCGGACTTCCCCGCCGCGCTGCTCGCGCTCGGCGCCACCGTGAAGACCAACAAGCGGTCGATCGCGGCGCAGGACTTCTTCCAGGGCCTGTTCGCGACAGCCCTTGAAGACGGCGAGATCATCACCGCCGTATCGTTCCCGGTGCCGGCGAAAGCAGGCTACGAAAAGATGCGGCACCCGGCTTCGCGTTTCGCGCTGACCGGCGTGTTCGTCGCCCAGACCAAATCGGGCGAGGTTCGGGTGGCCGCCACAGGCGCTTCGGAGAGCGGCGTGATGCGGGTGCCCGCGATCGAAGCCGCGCTGAAGGCAAACTGGTCGCCGTCGGCACTCGACAATGTCAGCATTTCGGCGAACGGATTGCTGGCCGACATTCACGGCACGGCGGAGTACCGCGCCAACCTCGTCAAGGTGATGGCGCAGCGCGCGGTGACCGCTGCGGGCTGAGATCGGTCTCTAGCGCCTCAACACAAATCTTCCGCGGCGCGCAGAAATGCGCGCCGCTTTTATTATGCGCCTATGCATGAAAAGCGCTTGCCTCACTGGCGTGAAGGCGGGAAAAGTTAATCAGCCAATTAACTCGCCCCACAGAGGAACATCCGAGGCAATTGCCGAACCAACGGCACCCGCCTGCGGCCCGAGGAAACACAACGTGCTCGATAAACCCGCCCAAAACTCTGCCGTCCGCGCCTCCGGCCCGCTCTCGGGCTTCCGCGTCGTCGAATTCGCCGGCATAGGTCCGGGACCGTTCGCCTGCATGATGCTGGCCGACATGGGCGCCGACGTCGTCACGCTCGACCGCGTCGGTGCGAAGAAGAGCATGAAGTCAGTGGCGGGTCGCGGCCGCAAGGTGATCGAGCTCGACCTCAAGGACAAGGCAGCGATCGCAGAAGTGCTCGACCTCTTGGCCAGCGCGGACGCGCTGGTCGAAGGCTTCCGTCCCGGCGTGATGGAGCGGCTCGGACTCGGACCTGACGTGGTGCTCGCGCGCAACCCGAAGCTGGTCTATGGTCGCATGACCGGCTGGGGCCAGGAAGGCCCGCTCGCGAACGCCGCCGGCCACGACATCAACTACATCTCAATCACCGGCGCCCTCGCCGCGATTGGCCCCAAGGAAGCGCCGGTGCCGCCGCTCAATCTGGTCGGCGATTTCGGCGGCGGTGCGCTCTATCTCGTTGTCGGCGTGCTGGCCGCGCTGCTGGAGGCGCAGAGATCCGGCAACGGCCAGCTCGTCGACGCCGCGATGTGCGACGGCGCGGCATCGCTGATGTCTTTCTTCTTCGACATGACCACGCTGGGCCGCTGGGCCGAGGGGCGCGATCAGAATTTCCTCGATGGCGGCGCGCACTTCTACGGCGTCTATGAATGCGCCTGCGGCCATTTCGTCTCGATCGGCTCGATCGAGCCGCAGTTCTATGCGCTGCTGCGCGAGCACGCGGGCTTGACTGACGCAGATTTCGACGCGCAGATGAACCCCAAGGCCTGGCCAGCGCTGAAGCAGAAACTGAAAGCCGTGTTCAAGAGCAAGACGCGCGAGGACTGGTGCAAGATCATGGAAGGCACCGACATCTGCTTCGCGCCGGTGCTGACCATGTCGGAGGCGACCCAGCATCCGCACATGGTCGCCCGCAACGTCTTCCTCGAGCGCCACGGCGTGAAGCAACCGGCCCCGGCGCCGCGGTTCTCACGCACACCATCGGCGGTGCGCGAGCCGGAAGGGGCGGAGATCGCCGCGGTGACGAAGGCGTGGGCGGGGCGTTAGACTCTCTGCTTTCGCTTCAATCTCCGCCGTCGTCCCGGACAAGCGAGCGTAGCGAGCGCTGATCCGGGACCCATACCCACAGGGAGTGGTTTGGCGAAGACTCGTGGTTGTCAGCTCACGCTGCCACACAATCCGGTGGTGATGGGGTGGACGGCCCCCTACGGCATCAGTGTGCCAGAATGAGGTTGTCACACACTCATTCACAGGAGCCGTCCGTGGGTCAGATTATCCGCATTGGAATGGATACGTCGAAGTATATTTTCCAGCTCCATGGCGTTGACGCCTCCGAGCAGGTCGTGTTGCGCAAGCGGCTCAGCCGCAAGGCGATGCTGGAGTTTTTTGCCAAGCTGCCGCCGACGGTGGTCGTGATCGAGGCTTGCGGGGCCGCCCACCACTTGGCACGCGAGCTCGGCCGGCTGGGACACACGTTCAAGCTGATTGCGCCGCAGCTGGTGAAGCCCTACGTGCCGCGCAACAAGAACGACGGGCGCGATGCGGAAGGGCTGTGCGAGGCGGCGAGCCGGCCGCGGATGCGGTATGTGGCGGTGAAGACGGCGGAGCAGCAGGCTGCACTGATGCTGCTGGGCGTCCGCGAGCAATTGGTCGCGCGTCGCACGCAACTCTCCAACACGATCCGCGGGCATGCGGCGGAGTTCGGTCTGATCGCGGCCAAGGGGCTGGACAAGCTCGCCGCGTTCCTGGCGGCGATCAGCCAGGACGAAGGCGTGCCGGCGCTGGCCCGCGAGCTGTTTGCGATGCTGGCTCGCCAATATGACCAGGTGCAGGTCGAGCTGAAGGCGGTCGAGGCCAAGCTGCTGGCCTGGCACCGGGCCGATGCCACGAGCCGGCGATTGGCGCAGATCCCGGGGATCGGTCCGGTCACGGCGGCGGCGCTGGTGATGAAGGCGCCCGACCCACACGCCTTCCGCTCGGGGCGGCTGTTCGCAGCCTGGCTCGGCCTGACGCCCAAGGACCATTCCACTGCGGGAAAGACCCGGCTCGGCAAGATCACCCGGGCAGGTGATGAGAGGCTACGTCAGCTGCTGGTGGTCGGGGCAACCTCGGTGGTGAAGATGGCCAAAACCCGAGATCGCGGGCCTCGCTGGCTGATCGAGCTGTTGAAGCGCAAGACGCCGAAGCTGGCCGCAGTGGCGCTGGCCAACAAGATGGCTCGCATCGCCTGGAAACTGATGACCACGGGGGAAAGCTACGATAGCGCGCGGATCGATGCCCAAATGGCCGTTGCCGCGTAGTTGAGAGATTCGGCCGGCCGGCGACTTAGTCCGCCGACCGAACCGGAGCTGCAGGAGCAGAGGAGATGGTGTGATCGGTCGACCCGAGACGCGAGCAAATCCGTGGGACCCATTGGCCGAGCAAGGTCGCAGCGGTGATTGGAACTCGTGTTGCGGAAACCATCTTGGCCAGCGGCTACAAAGCTGCATCAACAGGCCGCACATATGGATGCAAGCGATCCGATCAAACCTCACAAAGCTCTTGTGCCACGGGGGCCGTCCACATATGGGTCCCGGATCTACGCGCGCTTGAGGCGCGCTTGTCCGGGACGACAGCTTTGCTTGAAGCGGGACCGTACCAAACACGACGATCTACGCCGCATCCACCTTCAGCACGCCGCGCCGGATCTGATCCTCCTCGATCGATTCGAACAGGGCCTTGAAGTTGCCCTCGCCGAAACCATCATCGCCCTTGCGCTCGATGAACTCGAAGAAGATCGGACCGATCGCGTTGGCCGAGAAGATCTGCAGCAGAACCTTGGTCTGGCCGCCTTCGACCACGCCTTCGCCGTCGATCAGGATGCCGTTCTTCTGCAAGCGTGGGAGGTCCTCGCCGTGCTTGGGCAGACGCGCATCGATCCGCTCGAAATAGGTCTCCGGCGGCGACGGCATGAAGGGCAGGCCGGCTTCGCGCAGGCCTTCGATGGTGCGGTAGATGTCACGGCAGCCGCAGGCGATGTGCTGGATGCCCTCGCCGCGATAGGTCTTCAGATATTCCTCGATCTGACCGGAATCGCCGGCGTCCTCGTTGATCGGAATACGGATCTTGCCATCCGGGCTGGTCAACGCGCGCGAGAACAGGCCGGAGGCTCGGCCCTCGATGTCGAAGAAGCGGATCTGGCGGAAGTTGAACAGCTTTTCGTAGAAGCCGGCCCAGACATCCATGCGGCCGCGATGGACGTTGTGGGTGAGGTGATCGAGATAGAACAGCCCGGCGCCATGCGGGCGCGGATCGCGCGCGCCGAGCCATTCGAACTCGGCGTCATAGGCCGAGCCCTTGGCGCCGTAGCGATCGACGAGATACAGCAGGCTGCCGCCGATGCCCTTGATGGCGGGGACGTCGAGCGTCTTCTGCGCCGACGGCACGTCGGCGGGCTCGGCGCCGAGGGCGATCGCGCGGTCATAGGCCGCCTTCGCGTCGACCACGCGGAACGCCATCGACGGCGCACAGGGGCCGTGCGCGGCGACGAAGTCGTAGCCGTGGGTGCCGGGTTCCTCGTTGACGAGGTAGTTGATATCGCCCTGGCGATAGACCGTGATCTTCTTGGTCTTGTGGCGCGCGACGGGCGCATAGCCCATCAGCTTGAACAGCGCGTGCAGCTCGTCCGGATTGGGATGGGCATATTCGACGAACTCGAACCCGTCAGTGCCCATCGGATTGTCGGCGCTAACAGTGGCCGGCGGTGCATCGTGCGGAAACGGACCCATGGTGCTCTCCCAAATTGCTGCTAGGAGGAACTATCCTTCATGGAGCGCGCAATGAGCGTGCAAACGGGATGCGATTTCGCTATCTTGCGCACAATCCGTGCACGAAATGGGCGAAATACGCATGATCTCAGTCGACACCTTCGACCTCAAGATCCTGACCGCGCTTCAGGACGACGGCCGCCTCACCAATCAGGAGCTCGCCGATCTCGCAGGCCTCTCGGCTTCGCAATGCTCGCGCCGGAGGATGCGGCTGGAGGAGGAGAAGGTGATATCGGGCTATCACGCCGATCTCTCCAGCGAGGCGCTCGGCTTCGGCGTCATCGCCTTCATCCAGGTGGGGCTTGCGACGCATTCGCCGGACAATTCAAAACGCTTCCGCGCCCTCGTTGGCCGCATCGACGAGATCCAGGAGGCGTATTCGCTGACGGGCGACGCCGATTACGTGCTCAAGGCGGTGCTGCGTGACCTCAAGGGACTCTCCAACCTCGTCAACGACGTCCTGATGCCGCACCAGAGCGTGGCGCATGTCCGCTCCTCGATCGTGCTCGACAAGCTCAAGGAAAGCTCAAAGCTGCCGTTGAAGGATTTGAAGGCTGGCTGAAATCGAGGGAACTACGGCCTTCGCCCTTGAGGTGCCGTCTGCGATGATCAAGCCAATCCGGGAGATCGAGCCATGGCCCTCCAGCTTCGACCGAACTGCGAATATTGCGATTGCGACCTGCCACCTGACGCAACCGACGCGCGGATCTGTTCATACGAATGCACGTTCTGCGCGGACTGCGTAGAGACAAAGCTATCGAACGTCTGCCCGAACTGCGGCGGCGGTTTTGCGCCACGCCCGATCAGGCCGACGCAGGAATGGCGGTCGGGCGTGTGCACCAGCAAGCAGGCGCCGTCCGACAAGCGGGTGCATTTGAAGTACAGCGTGGAGGATGTCGCGGCGCATTGCGCGCGGGTGCGCGATGTGCCGCCGGAGAGGCGGTGAACTGCATCCCCACCGTCATTGCGAGGAGCCCTTGCGACGAAGCAATCCAGACTGCCGCCGCGGGAAGATTCTGGATTGCTTCGCTGCGCTCGCAATGACGGAGGTTGTGGCATCGATGGAGGCTACTCCGCCGCCAAAATCGTCCCCTCGACCTCACCGAACCCGACGCGATAGCCGCTGCCCTGGCACCAGCCGCGCATCACGAGGCTGTCGCCATCTTCCAGGAATGACCGCTTGGCGCCGCCGGGCAATTCCACCGGCTCGGTGCCGTTCCAACTGATCTCAAGCAAGCTGCCGCGCTGATCCTTCTCCGGGCCTGAGATGGTGCCGCTCCCCAGGAGATCACCGACATTCATGGCGCAGCCGCTGGAGGCATGGTGCATCAGTTGCTGCACCGAGGACCAGTACATGTATTTGAAATTGGTGCGGCTGATGCTGGCAGGCGCATTGGCGCCGGCGGCGCGCAAGGACACGTCGAGTTCCAGATCGTAGTTCTGCGGTTTCGTCTGCTTGAGATAATCGAGCGGCACCGGCTCCTGCTCCGGCCCGTTCAGGCGGAATGGCTCAAGCGCCTCGCGCGTCACCACCCACGGGCTGATCGAGGTCGCGAACGCCTTGGCCAGGAACGGGCCGAGCGGCACATATTCCCATTGCTGGATGTCGCGCGCGCTCCAGTCGTTGAGCAGCACGAAGCCGAAGATCATCTCCTCGGCTTGGCTCTCGCTCAACATGCCGCCCATCGGCGAGGGCTGGCCGATCACGACGCCTATCTCCAGCTCGAAATCGAGCCGCTTGCATGGCCCGAAACTCGGCACGTCGACATTCGGCGGCTTGAGTTGCCCACGCGGCCGCTTCACCTTGGTGCCGGAGACGACGACGGTGGAGGCGCGGCCGTTATAGGCGATCGGCATGTGCAGCCAGTTCGGCTGCAACGCATTATCCTTGCCGCGGAACATCACGCCGACATTGGTGGCGTGCTCCCTGGACGAATAGAAATCGGTGTAGCCGGAAACCGCGAACGGCAGATGCAGCTTTGCATCGCGCATCGGCACCAGAGCCTGCTTGCGCAGCTCCTCGTTGTCGCGCAGCTCCGGATGATCGTGGCGCAAGAGCTCGCTGATCCGCGCCCGCGTCTTCGTCCAGACTTTTGGCCCGAGCACCATGAACGGATTGAGCGACGGTCCGGAGAATACGCCGAGCGGACCGACGTCCAGCCGGGAGTCCTGCTCGAGCTCCCAGAGATCGAGCACGTAGTTTCCGATCGCCACACCAACCCGTGGCGTCGGATTGGCCGCGGTCGAGAACACGCCATAGGGCAGGTTCTGGATCGGGAAGTCGGAGGCGGAATCGACCTCGATGAAGGAGCGGAGGCTGGGGTCGTTGGGGTGAGTTGTCATTGCTGGCTCGATTCTTTCTTCCTTCTCCCCTTGTGGGAGAAGGTGGCGCGAAGCGCCGGATGAGGGGTTCTATCCGCATGTCCGACTGAGAGAGGCTCGCTCGCGGAGGCAGACCCCTCACCCGTCTCGCCGCTACGCGGCGAGCCACCCTCTCCCACAAGGGGAGAGGGTGAGGAACTCTACGGCTTATTCGGATCGAACCGCTTCTCGAGACCCTTCCAGCAATCCGCGTAATCATCCTGCAGCGCGGACGACTTCGCGGCATGCTCCGTGACGCGCTGCGGATAACGCGTCTCGAACATGAAAGCCATGGTGCCGGTCAGCTTCACCGGCTTCAGCTCGACGTTGCTGGCGTGCTCGAAGGCGTCGCGGTCCGGGCCATGCGGCAGCATGCAATTATGCAAGCTGATGCCGCCGGGGACGAAGCCTTGCGGCTTGGCGTCGTAGACACCATAGATCAGGCCCATGAACTCGCTCATGATGTTCATGTGATACCAGGGCGGACGGAAGGTGTTGTCGGCGACCATCCAGCGCTCGGGGAAGATGACGAAGTCGATATTCGCGGTGCCTGCGGTCTCCGACGGCGAGGTCAGCACCGTGAAGATCGAGGGATCGGGATGGTCGAAGCCGATCGCGCCGACCGGCGAGAAGGTCCGCAGATCGTATTTGTAGGGCGCGTAATTGCCGTGCCACGCGACGACGTCGATCGGTGAATGGGCTAGCTGCGTCTTGAACAACGACCCGCCCCATTTCACGAACAGCTCGGTCGGCGTGTCCTTGTCCTCGTAATTCGCGACCGGCGTCAGGAAGTCGCGCGCATTGGCGAGGCAGTTGGCCCCGATCGGTCCGCGCTCCGGCAGCGTGAAGGCGCCGCCATAGTTCTCGCAGAGATAGCCGCGCGCCGGCCCGTTCGGAATCTCGACGCGGAACTTGACGCCGCGCGGGATCACCACGATCTCGCCGGGCTCGGCATCGATGCGGCCGAACTCGGTGACGACGCGCAGATTGCCCTGCTGCAGCACGAACATGAGCTCGCCGTCGGCATTGTAGAAGTGCTGGTCCACCATCGATTTGGTGATGAGGTAGACATGCGCGGCCATGCCGGCCTGCGTGTTGACGTCACCGGCGGTCGTCATGGTCTGCACGCCCTGGACAAAGGTGACCTCGTCCTTCGGCAGCGGCGTCGGATCCCAGCGCAGCTGCGCGATCGGCAGATCGTATTCATGGCACGGCGCCGAGCGCCACAGGCCGGCATCGACCTTCTCGAAGCGACCGGAATGCTTCACCGAAGGACGGATGCGATAGAGCCAGGAGCGCTCATTGGTGCCGCGCGGCGCGGTGAAGGGCGAACCTGAGAGCTGTTCGGCATAGAGGCCATAGGCGCAGCGCTGCGGTGAATTACGTCCGATCGGCAGCGCGCCCGGCAGCGCCTCCGTCTCAAAGCTGTTGCCGAAGCCGGACATGTAGCCCGGCGTGACCTGGGCCGAGCTCCGAACGATCTGATCAGGCGAGGTATTGATGTTCATGACTATCCTCCTCCTTGCAAGTTCGCCCACATTTCCTGGTCGCGCTTGTCGGTCCAGATCACGGGATCGTCGATGCCCGACGCTTCGTCATAGGCCCGCGACACGTTGAACGGCAGGCAGTGCTCGTAAATGGCGAAGCTGTGGAACTTCGGATCCATCACTTCGCGCGTCGCCGCCATCGATTCCTTCAGCGTGCGCCCCTTGGCGACGGAGATCTCGGCTGCGCCATAGAGCGAGGTGACGAAGTCGCGCGTCATCGCGATGGCTTCGCGCACCGTGGCAATGCCTTTCAGCGCATCACCGCGGCCCGGCGCGATTGCCTTGGGATTGAAGTTGCGGATCTCGTTCAGCGTTAGCGGCCATTCGCGCAAATGCGCATCGCCGCAATAGCAGGCCGAATGATATTCGATGAGATCGCCGGAGAACATCACCTCAGCATCCGGCACCCAGGCGACGATATCGCCGGAGGTGTGGCCGGCGCCAAGCTGCATCAGCCGCACCTCGCGTTTTCCGAGATAGATCGACATCTCGCCTTCGAAGGTCAGCGTCGGCCAGGTCAGTCCGGGGATGCTCTGCGCATCCTCGAACAGGCGCGGAAAGCGGCCGTATTCGGAATCCCAATCCTGCTGTCCGCGCTCCGCGATCAGGCGATGGGTCTCCTGCGAGGCGACGATGCCCTGCGCCTTGTAGGCGGAGGCGCCCAGCACGCGCACCGCGTGATAATGCGACAGCACGACGTATTTGATCGGCTTGTCGGTAACGGTTTGGACGCGCTCGATCACCTTGTTGGCCATCGCCGGCGTCGATTGCGCGTCGAACACGAGGCAACCATCATCGCCGACGATGATGGCGGTGTTCGGATCGCCCTCCGCGGTGAAGGCATAGAGATCGGTGCCGATCTCGGAAAAAGTGATCTTCTTCTCGGAGAGATCGCCGGTGGATGCGAAGTTCTTCGCCATCAGTTCATCCTCAAGTCTTTGCTTCAAGCTCTGGGGTTATTGTTGTTGCTGTTGTTGCTGCTGGCCGTCGATCATGCGGCGTTTCGCCAGCCCGATCGCTTCGCGCAGCACATCGATGTCGCCGATGTGATTGGCGAGGATCAACACCAGCGCTGCGTCGAAATCGGCGCTCTGCTCGTCGGTGAGACCGCGATGCGCCTCGACGACGGCGCGAAAGGCATCGTCGGGTCGCGCGAAATTGGAGCTGGTGGAGAGCGGCATGCGAAACCTCAATTCAAGCCTGCTGCCCGCGACAGTGCCGCGGCGATCGCCGCACCCGTCGGATGGCGGAAGCGTGCGGCAACGTAGCCATCGGGCCTGAGCAGATAAGCGGCGCCCGGCTCGGCGTCGTAGCGCTTTGCGACCAGGCCTGAGGGATCGGCAAGCCCGCTCTCGCCGCCAATGCGGATATCCCTGACGCCATCGGGGACATCGATCGCTGCACCATTGCTGAACGACAGCAAGGTGAAGTCCGTTCCACCGTTGCGGAATGCATCCGTGAGATAGGCCTGCTCGCCCGCACGCATCGCAACCGGCGCGTCCAGCATGGAGCAGCCGGGCGATGGTCCCCCACGCCACGCATCTCCATCGCGCGATGACAGCGGCGAATCGTAGCTGCACGGCACCGACAGCCGGCCGCCATTGACCATGCGCTTGCCGAACTCGGTCTCCTTGGCCAGCGACAGCACCGCCTTGCGCAACCGGGCCTCCTGATGCGAGTTCGGCGCCATGAAATCGGTCGAGCGGGTGGATTCGCGGATGTTCTCGTCGGCCGCCATACTGCGCTCGGCGTGGTAGCTCTCGAGCAGGCTCGCGGGAGAAGTCCCCCGCAGCACGCGGTCAAGCTTCCAGGACAGGTTTTCGGCGTCCTCGAGTCCCGAGTTCGCGCCGCGCGCACCGAACGGCGAGACCTGATGCGCGGAATCGCCGGCAAAAATCACGCGGCCATGGATGAAGCGGTCCATCCGCCGGCACTGGAATTTGTACAGCGAGATCCACTCGAACTCGAACTTGTCGTGGCCGAGCATGCGCGCGATCCGCGGCCGCACGTTTTCCGGCTTCTTCTCGACGATCGGATCGGCATGGCGATTGAGCTGGAGGTCGATGCGCCAGACGTCGTCTGGCTGCCGGTGCAAAAGCGCCGAGCGGCCCGCATGAAACGGCGGGTCGAACCAGAACCAGCGCTCGGTCGGGAATTCCGCCGTCATCTTGACGTCGGCGATCAGGAACTGGTCCTCGAACACCTGGCCGGCAAATTCCGCGCCCACCATCTGTCGCACCGAGGACCGTGCGCCGTCGCAGGCGATGACATATTGTGCGTGCAGGCGATAGGCGCCCTCGGGCGTTTCGATCGTGAGCGCAACGGCATCGTTGCGCTGTTCCAGCGCCGTCACCTTGTTGCGCCAGCGCAGATCGATCGCAGGCAGATCGCCGATGCGATCGACCAGATAGGCCTCGGCGTAATATTGCTGGAGGTTGATGAAGGCCGGTCGCTTATGACCATCCTCGGGCAGGAGATTGAACTGGTAGAGCTGGGACTCGCCGTGAAAAATCCGGCCGACGCTCCACACCACGCCCTTGTCGACCATGCGGTCGCCGACGCCGAGCCGGTCCCAATATTCCAGCGACCGCTTCGAAAAGCAGATCGCGCGCGAGCCTTCGCCGATGCGATCGGCATCGTCCAGGAGCACCACTTGCTGGCCGCGCTGGGCGAGGTCGATCGCCAGCGACAACCCGACCGGCCCCGCCCCGACGACCACGACCGGATGCGCGGCCGGGTCCTTGCCGGGACGATCCTGATCGGGGTGGCGTCGATAGCCGAACTGGGATTTGGCCTGGGCCATGCACTAACCTCGGCTCTGGTCAGAGGAGGACTGATCTGCTAGATAGTCTCACGTGCAACTATTTTGGACCGGAGCCGGCCGGCCGTCAACTGGAATTCGGAGCGCTCTTCTTGGCAAGGACATCCAGCGACATCGCGCTGACGACACGGCAAGCCGACGAGCCTTCATCGCGGCCCAAGCCTCGGCTCGACCTGTTCAAGTTCGTTCCATTCCGGCTCAATCGGCTTGCGGCCGAAGTGAGTTCCGCGCTCGCGGTCGAGTATCAGGAGCGCCACGGCCTCGACATCCCGGCATGGCGCGTGATCGCCACGCTCGGCTTCCGCAACGATGCCTGCAGCGCGCAGTACATCTCGCAATGTACCCGCACGCATAAATCGACCATCAGCCGCGCGGTCACCACTCTGCTCAATGAGGACCTGATCGAGCGGGTCGAAAATGAAGCCGACCGCCGCGAATTCCGCCTGCAGCTGACGAAGAAGGGCCGCGCGCTCTACGAAGAGCTGTTTCCGCAGTTGCTGCGGCGGGAAGACGAGATCCTCGCCTGCCTCTCGGCGCAGGAGCGCAAGCAGCTCGAAGCCCTGCTCGGCAAGATCGAGCAGAGTCTCGACCTGATCCAGACCAGCGAAGAAGCCGACGCGAAGCAGGCGTATTAGGGCGTGTACTTTTTGACTTATAAAGGCGCAGACGTCGGCTTTGGAGGTTGATGGAAATTGCTCTCAGGCGCGAATGGCGGGCGTAAGCGCGAGGCGCACGGATGGAGTTGCCTGCTACACTGAACCTCGTTGACATGACGGTGGGCCCATATTTGGAGCTCACCAAACCTGGACGACTGCGCCTAGACCGGCTGAGAAAGCTTGGTAGGTCCGTGACGGCACTGGCTCATGCAGCGACGCTACTTGTGGCATTTGCCGCAACTCGCGCATACGCCGCTGACATAGGTTATCTGGCTCCCCCCGGGGTCGCTGCAAACGAGTTTCCCTCACCGCAGCGCCCTGTTGCTCGGATTGTCAGCCCACGCCGCTCGGCCGAAGAGCACCGTGACGCCCTCAATGAGGCCGGTCAAATCGCGCGTGTTCTAGAACTGAAACCAGGCACGACAGTCGGCGACATTGGTGCAGGCGGTGGCTACCACACGGTCAGGCTCTCGCGCCTCGTCGGACCCGCCGGCACTGTCGTTGCCCAGGACGTCACGCGGGATTACCTCATCGAGCTCGTCAAGCGAACAGAACTTCTGAAGTTGACGAACGTGCAATTCGCGCTCGGCGAACCACACGATCCGCGTCTGCCCGCTTCCTCGCTGGATGCCGCAATCCTCGTGCACATGTATCATGAGATAGCCCAACCCTATGCCTTCCTCTACAATCTCGCGCCCGCCTTGAAGCAAGGTGCGCGGGTCGGAATTGTCGACCTTGAGCTTCCGACGTCGAAGCATGGCACGCCAATTAAGCTCTTGCGCTGCGAATTGACCGCCGTCGGCTATCGCGAGGTCGCCACACATAAGCTCGCCGGGGACGGAGGATACCTGGCGGTATTCTCTCCGCCGGAGATAGCGGGTCGAAAATCTCCCCGCGATATCGTTCCTTGTGGGGATCCTGCCGGCACTCGCTGACACCACGCTCACCGCCCGTCTCAGAAGTTGAACATGTCCGAAGACGAGGACAGACCGGAAGTCGCCGGCTGAGGCTCAAGCCACTTTTTTGGACCCCATTTCGGACATTTGGACGCAGCGACCGGGCCGATCGTTCTCATTCGCTGTCCCGTCTTGAAATGCTAGACTTTGACGTGGGCGAGGCGTTTTCCATTGGGGGTCCAATGAGACGGCGCGATTTCATGCCCCTTGTCTGCGGCGCGGTCGTGGCGTTGCCGCTTGCAGCGCTGGCCCAGAAAGCGGGACAGACCTATCGCCTTGGTTGCTTGTCTCCGCATCCTCGCGATATTGGGTTTAACGTACGTTTTTTCGACAACCTGCGGCGTGCTGGTTTCATTGATGGCCGAAACCTCACGATTGATTACCGCGCCTTTGCACCTCATATCGATCTGATTTCACAACTCGCGGCGGAGCTGATCATAGCCCGACCCGATGTCATCTATGCTGCTTCAGGGCCAGCAGTTCACGCCGTAAAGCAGGCAACAAAGAGTATTCCCATCGTTGGGATCACGGACGATATGGTCGGAGAGGGAATGGTAGAATCGTTCACCCGGCCCAATGGCAATGTCACGGGGATCAGCATTTTTGGCGCTGAGCTTGACGGCATGCGACAGGATCTCCTGATCGAAGCCGTGCCTGGGATTCGCCGCATGGCGGCTCTCGCCGATACCAGCCAGTTTATAACTGAGGCGAAGGCTCGCGCTTTGCAAGAGGCGGCGCGCGCACGCAACGTCGAGCTTTCAATCTATCGTATCACCAGAGCTGAGGAGATTGCAGCGACTATCGATAAGGCACAGGCATCGGGGGCCACGGCGCTGAATGTTCTTAGTTCCGGGATGCTCGACGGCAATGGTCCGCTGATTATCGAACGAGTTGCAGCACTGCGCTTTCCAACCATGTATCAGTGGGGAGTGCGGGCCGAGCAAGGTGGCTTTATCGGCTACGGCCCATCGTCCGATCACTTGGCAGACCTTACTGCCCGATTTGCGGCGAGCCTTTTGCGCGGCACGAAGCCTGCCGATCTGCCCGTCGAACAGCCGACGAAATTCGAGCTGGTAATCAACCTCAAAACCGCCAGGGCGATGGGTGTTACGGTTCCGGAGGTCTTGTTGGCGCGCGCTGACAAGGTGATCGAATAACAACGTGTCACTTCCGCTGATGGCCCGACTCGGACCCCGGCGATGCTCGTTTGCGCGCGGCTTTCAGGAGGACATTAGCCCCCTGATCTGAGCCGCACTTAGGATTGATAGTACACGCCTCAGCTCGCTTCCATCACTTCGCAAACGACCGTGACGGCGGCAGATGCAGCGCCCAGGCATCGACCTTGTCGCTGGCGCGCGGATAGATCTCCGTCACGATCGGATCATGCCCGGGAATGAACCGGTCGGGGTGACCCGCGAGGCGCTCGATCGTGTCCCAGCCCTGCGCCATGTCGCCGACATTGTAGACGATCGGGAACGGGCTCTTGCGCTGGAGATTGGCGTAGTAATGCGCGGCATCGGAGGCCAGCACCACCGGCCCGCGCGCGGTCTCGACCCTGACCACCTGCAAGCCGTCGGAATGGCCGCCGACGCGATGCACGGTCACGCCGGGTGCGACCTCGCCGTCGCCGGAATAGAAGGTGACGCGCTCGCCGTAGACATGCCGCACCATCAGCGTGACGTGCTCGACCGAGAACGGATGGCGCAAGAGGCCGTTGCACATGCAGCGCCCGGTCGCGTAGGCCATCTCGCGCTCCTGGAGATGGAAGCGCGCCTGCGGGAAGCGATCGAGATTGCCGGCATGGTCGTAATGCAGATGCGTCACGATGATGTCGGCAATGGCTGACGCCGCGACACCGAAGCGCTCCAGCGCATCGACCGGATTGAGCGTCAGCTTGCGCGCCCGCGCGCTCGCCTCCTCGGCATTGAAGCCGGTATCGACCAGGATGTCGCGGCCGTGCCCTCGGATCAGCCAGACGAAATAATCGAGGTCCTGCGCCGCGCTGTCATGCGGATCGGGCGCGAGGAAGTTCATGTGGGGCGTGCGCGGCGACATCGTCGCATAGCGCAGTGCGTAGATCTCGTAGACGTTTCCCATGACGCTGCTCTTTGCTTTTCTTTTTTCCGAGTGGACCTGCGGGGACGAGCCAGCGCACCAAGCCATTGTCCGCCGCAAAGGTCAAACACCTGAGGTTGCGGCGACCGCGGTTCTGCAATGTGAGACCAATCACATTTTCGCCGCCCTGACTCTCCTAACCTCCTGCCGACAGGTCGCGCCGGAACGCATCGAGCACAACCATGACAACCCCTTCATTCCCCTCGCGCAGTGCCCATGCCTTGCGGTCGATCGTTCCGATAAAGTCGAATCTCCAAGCGGTTGACGCCCCCCGTCCCCGGTTTGATAATGCTTGGAGCGTAAGTTAAGGTCGCCGCGGCGCAAAGCTGGGAACGGCGCCTTTTTGGCTGGACCGCGCTGATTATGAAAATTCGCTTCCTTCTTCTGCTGCCCCTGCTTATCTCGTTGATCCCGACGGCTCCATCGCTTGCGGCTGGCGACCGCTTTGCGCTGGTCATCGGCAACGCCAAATATCCGGATGCGGATGCGCCGCTGAAGGAACCGATCAACGATGCGCGCGACGTCGCCGACGAGCTCAAGCGCGACGGCTTTTCCGTCGAGATCGGCGAGAACCTGACCGGCGACGGCATGCGCCGCGCCTTCGACAAGCTCTACGGGAAGATCAAGCCGGGCTCGGTAGCGCTGGTGTTCTTCAGCGGCTTCGGCATCCAGTCCGCGCGTCAGAGCTACATGCTGCCGATCGATGCGCAGATCTGGACCGAATCCGACGTGCGCCGCGACGGTTTCAGCCTGGAGACCGTGCTCGGCGAGCTCAACACCCGCGGCGCCGGCGTCAAGATCGCCCTGGTCGACGCCTCCAGGCGCAACCCGTTCGAGCGGCGGTTCCGCAGCTTCTCGGCCGGCTTGACCCCGGTCATCGCGCCGAACGGCACCCTGGTGATGTATTCGGCGGCGCTGGCCTCGGTGGTCTCGGACGCCGGCGGCGAGCACAGCCTGTTCGTCCGGGAACTGCTGAAGGAAATCCGCGTCCCCGACCTGATGGCCGAGGAGACGCTGAACCGCACCAAGATGGGCGTCACCCGCGCCTCGCGCGGCGAGCAGGTGCCGTGGATATCCTCTTCATTGGCCGAAGATTTCTCGTTCATCCCGGGGGCCGGCGGATCGCGTCCGTCAACCCCGCCGCCGCCCGCTCCGCCGGCCGTGGTCGCCAACAACCCGCCCCCGGTACCAGCCGCGCCACCGACACCGCCTCCGCCGCCGAAGCCGGCCGACACGGTTGCGGCTCCTGCACCTCCTCCTCCGCCGGCGCCTGCACCGGCCCCCTCGCCGAAGCCGCAGGTCGAGGCCGCCCTGCCGCCACCGCCGCCGCCCGCGAAACCGGCTGATCCCGGTCCCGCGCCGAGCACGGACAGCGGGCCGAGCCCCGCCGTCCTGGCCGACGACCCCACGATCAAGAGCCTGACGGCCAAGATTGCCGCCAATCCTGACGACGTGAACGCGCTGTACCGGCGTGGCCAGGTCTATGCCAGCAAGGGCGCCTACAACCTCGCCATCAAGGATTTCGACGATACGCTCCGGATCAACTCGAAGGACGTCGAGGCGCTGAACAATCGCTGCTGGACCCGCACCGTGGTCGGCGATCTCCAGGCCGCGCTCAAGGATTGCAACGAGGCGCTGCGGCTGCGGCCGAACTTCGTCGATGCGCTGGACAGCCGCGGGCTCGTCAACCTGAAATCGGGAGCGGTCAAGAATGCCATCGCCGATTTCGACGCGGCCCTGAAGATCAATCCGCGCCTGACCTCCTCGCTCTACGGACGCGGCCTCGCCAAGCAGCGCAACGGTTCCGCCCAGGAAGGGGCGCTGGACATTGCCAATGCCAAGGCGATGGATCCGAACATCGTTCAGGAGTTCGCAAGCTACGGAGTGCGTTGATATTTTTTTGAAGTGAGGCAAGAGGCGCCTCGAACCTTGAACAGCCCAAGGAAGACTAATGGGCGGATGCCGCAAGCGGCCTTTCGCAAGGGCTCATTGCAGGAATTTGGAAACGCGCGAGCTGGCTGCGCAGGAGGGACTGGCTATGGGACTGGCTGCAAAGGGACTGACCGCGATCCTGTCCGTCATCACCGTCGGCGCCGCTCTGTCGCTGCCAGCCTCGTTCGCCTTCGCGGGCGAACAAAGCAACAGCAAGAACGTCACCGAGGACGAGATCGTCCGCGCGCTCGCGCCGCCGGCGAAGAAGCCTCTGACCCGCGGGCTCTCGATCGCTCCGCCGGCTGACCCCGCGCCGAACGCCGCGGAGACCAAGCTGATCCAATCCGTGCGCGGCCGCTCGACGCGCTCGCTGTCGTCGACGGAGCGCGAGGAAATTGCCTCCGCCGCCAAGGACAAGCCGAACATCGATCTCGAGATCACGTTCGACTACAATTCCGCCAATATCAGCGCCAAGTCGATGCCATCAGTGCAAGCGCTCGGTCGCGCGCTGACCAGCCCCGACCTGAAGGGCTCGACCTTCGTGGTCGCCGGTCACACCGACGCCGCCGGCGGCGAAGCCTACAACCAGGACCTGTCGGAGCGCCGCGCGGATTCGATCAAGCGCTACCTCGTCGACAAGTACAGCATCTCGGCAACCGACCTCGTCACCGTCGGCTACGGCAAGAGCAAGCTGAAGGACCCGAACCAGCCGATGGCGGAGGTCAACCGCCGCGTGCAGGTCGTCAACATGGAAAACAAGACCACCGCATCGAAGTGAGCACGACGCAATCCTTTGCAGTGACACATCGTGATGTGGGGTAACGTCTCGCTTCCAAAGCGGGTCCCGCAGCCTTGCGGGACGCCGCTTTATTTCAGGGAAACGCTCTCTTGGGGCCTCGCGCGGATGGCCGTGAGCCAGGCCAGGATGATCCGGCGATGAACTTCACCGACTATCTCAAGCCTGCCGGAACTGTGGTGTTCGTCGTTGCGCTCGGCGTCGGCTATTATCTGTTCGAGCATCGGCATCGCCCTGAGAAGAAGGAAACACCGGGCGAGGCGCTCGTCATCGTGACGAAGTCGACCAATGCCTGCTTCTCCGACCTCGTACGGGTGACCGGCTTCTTCGTGCCGCGCCGCGAGGCCGTGGTCGTCGCCGACCAGGAGGGATCCAGGGTCACCGACCTCTTTGTCACCGAGGGCATCCTCGTCACCGACAACCAGGAGCTGGCGCGCCTGACCCCACCGCCGCAGATTCCGGGCCAGCAGCAGCGACCCGGCCCACAGGGCCCGATTTCGTTGAAGGCGCCCGCGCCGGGCCTCATCACCGAAGTCCGCACCATCGTCGGCGCGCCGGCCTCGCCGCAGGCCGGCCCGATGTTCCGCATCGCCGTCAACAACGAGATCGAGCTCGACGCCCAGGTCCCGGCGGTGCACATGCCCAAGCTCAACTCCGGCGCGACCGTGCGCATCAGCCGCGACGACGCGCCCGACTTGATCGGCCGGGTCCGGCTGGTTGCACCTGAAATCGACCGCACGACCCAGCTCGGACGCGTCCGCATCAGCGTCACCAACAATCCCTCGCTGAAAGTCGGCGTCTTCGCCCGCGCCTCGATCGACGCCAAGCGCAGCTGCGGCGTTTCGATCCCCAAGACCGCGATCGACCATCTCACCGTGCAGGTCGTCAAAGGCAATATCGTCGAGACGCGCAAGGTGCGGGTCGGACTGTCGTCTGACAGCGCCACGGAAATCCTGGAAGGGCTCGAGGTCGGCGAGATCGTCGTGGCCGACGCCGGCTCTTCGCTCCATGACGGCGACCAGATCAAAACCATGTTCGCCGATGAACTCGATCGCACGCGGGTACGCTGATGGCTCTCAATATCTCGGCATGGTCGATCCGCAATCCGCTGCCGTCGGTCGTCTTCTCGATCATCCTGCTGATTCTCGGCTGGGTCTCCTTCACCAAGCTCGCCGTGACGCGACTGCCGTCGGCCGACATTCCCGTGATCTCGGTCGTGGTTTCGCAGTTCGGCGCTGCGCCCGCCGAACTTGAATCGCAGGTCACGAAGACGGTCGAAGACGCCGTCTCCGGCGTCGAGGGCGTGCGGCACATCACGTCCTCGATCACCGACGGCGTGTCAGTGACCACGATCCAGTTCGCGCTGGAAACCAACACCGACCGCGCCCTCAACGACGTCAAGGACGCGGTGACGCGCGTGCGCTCCAACCTGCCGCAGAACGTCACCGAGCCGCTGATCCAGCGCGTCGACGTGATCGGCCTGCCGATCGTCACCTACGCCGCGATCTCGCCCGGCAAGACGCCGGAGCAGCTCTCCTATTTCGTCGACGACGTGGTCAAGCGCGCGCTGCAAGGCGTCCGCGGCGTCGCCCAGGTCGAGCGCATCGGCGGTGTCGAGCGCGAGATCCTGGTCTCGCTCGACCCGGACCGTTTGCAGGCCATGGGCCTGACCGCCGTCAATGTCAGCCAGAGCCTGCGCGGCACCAATGTCGACGTCGCCGGCGGCCGCGCCGAGATCGGCAAGAACGACCAGGCGATCCGCACGCTCGCGGGTGCCAAGACGCTGGGCGACCTCGCCGGCACGATGATCCCGCTGTTCGGCGGCGGCGAGGTCCGGCTCGACGATCTCGGCACTGTCACCGACACCATCGCCGACCGCCGCACCTTCGCCCGCTTCAACGGCGAGCCCATCGTCGCGCTCGGCATCAAGCGCTCCAAGGGCGCCAGCGACGTGAAGGTGGCCGAGGCCGTGCAGAAGCGCATCGATGCGCTCAAGGCCGCCTATCCCGACGTCGACCTGAAGGTGATCGACACCTCGGTCGAATACACCAACGGCAATTACCACGCGGCGATTTCGACGCTGTTCGAAGGCGCCATCCTCGCCGTCATCATCGTGCTGTTGTTCCTGCGCGACCTGCGCGCCACCATCATCGCCGCGATCTCGCTGCCATTGTCGATCTTCCCGGCATTCTGGGCGATGGACCTGCTCGGCTTCTCGCTCAACCTCGTCAGCTTCCTCGCCATCACGCTGTCGACGGGTATTCTCGTCGACGACGCCATCGTCGAGATCGAGAACATCGTCCGGCACATGAACATGGGCAAGTCGCCCTATCGTGCCGCGCTCGAGGCCGCCGACGAGATCGGCCTCGCGGTGATCGCGATTTCGCTGACGATCATCGCGATCTTCGCCCCCGCGAGCTTCATGTCGGGCATCGCCGGACAGTTCTTCAAGCAGTTCGGCATCACCGTCTCGGTGCAGGTGTTCTTCTCGCTGCTCGCGGCGCGCTTCGTCACGCCGGTGCTGGCCGCCTACTTCCTCAAGCACCATGCGCATGAGGAGCCGCCCCCCGGCCGCGTGCTGCGGTCCTACCACCGGATGGTGGCCTGGTCGGTGAAGCACCACTACATCACGGTGCTGATCGGCCTCGGCGTCTTCGCCGCCTCGATCTGGAGCATCACGCTGCTGCCGCAGGGCTTCCTGCCGGCGCAGGACAGCGCACGCTCACTGCTCGCCCTCGAGCTGCCGCCGGGCACTCAGCTCGCCTACACCGAAAAGGTCACCGAGGACATCGTCGCGCGCCTGCGCAAACGGCCCGAGGTGAAGAGCATCTTCGTCGACGGCGGGCGCGTTCCGCCGGGCACCCAGGAAGTCCGGCGCGCATCTCTGATCATCAACTACACGCCCAAGGACGACCGCGACATCACCCAGCGCGAGCTCGAATCCTCGATCAGCCAGGAACTGGAGAACATTCCCGACATCCGCTTCTGGTTCCTCGACGAGAACGGCCTGCGCGCCATCTCGCTGGTCGTGACCGGCGTCGACGCCAACATCGTCAACAACTTCGCGAGCGAGCTCGCGACGCAGATGAAGCGGATTCCGACCATCTCCAACGTGATCTCGGAAACCACGCTGGAGCGGCCCGAGCTGCGCGTCGAACCGCGGGCCGATCTCGCCGCACGACTCGGGGTCTCGACGGAAAGCCTGTCACAGACCATCCGCGTCGCCACCATCGGCGACGTCGGTCCCGCGCTCGCCAAGTTCGACGTCGGCGACCGCCTGGTGCCGATCCGCGTGCAGCTCGAGGACGCCGCGCGCGGCAATCTCAAGACACTCGAGCAGCTCCGCGTGCCGCTCGGCGAGCGCGGCGAGAAGGGCGGCGTGCCGCTCTCGGTCATCGCCGACGTCAAGCTCGACCAGGGTCCGACCAGCATCAATCGCTACGATCGCGAACGGCAGGCGACCGTCGCCGCCGACCTCGTCGGCTCGGCCGCGCTCGGCGACGCCACCAAGAAGATCTACGACCTGCCGGTGATGAAGAGCCGGCCGAAAGGCGTGAAGGTCTCGCCCTCCGGCGACGCCGAAAGCCTCAACGAGCTGTCCGACGGCTTCGCCACCGCGATCACGGCGGGCCTGATGATGGTCTACGCCGTGCTGGTGCTGCTATTCGGTACCTTCCTCCAGCCGATCACCATCCTGTTCTCGCTGCCGCTCTCGATCGGCGGCGCGATCGCCGCCCTGCTCGTCACCGGCAAGCAGCTCACCACGCCGGTGTGGATCGGCATCCTGATGCTGATGGGCATCGTCACCAAGAACGCGATCATGCTGGTGGAGTTCGCGATCGAAGCGATTCGCGACGGCAAGCCGCGCGAGGAAGCCATGATCGACGCCGGCATGAAGCGCGCCCGCCCGATCGTGATGACCACGATCGCGATGGCCGCGGGCATGATGCCGAGTGCGCTCGCGGTCGGTGCCGGCGGCGAATTCCGCTCGCCGATGGCGCTCGCGGTGATCGGCGGCCTGATCTTCTCGACCATCCTGTCGCTGGTGTTCGTGCCTGCGATGTTCATGGTGATGGACGATTTCGGCGCCTTGATCTGGCGATTCGCCAAGCGGCTGATCGTGCACAGCGAGGATGCGGAGGTTGACGGTCATCACGGAGCAGCACCAGCGGGTGCCAGTCCGGCGGCAACGCCACCAAAGAACGTGGTGCACCCTGCGGCCGAGTGAACCGGCGGGCAGCGACAGCCCAAGTCTCGTGCTTTTCCGAGGCGGCAACTGGACGGAAGCGGCTGTCCGAGGACGAGATCCAGAGCAGCATGGTCACCGTCGACCGGGATCGCGTCCGCCGGCGCAGGCTCCCGATCGATTGAGCCCTATTCGTTCCGCGCGATCGCGGTCAGCTTCGTCATGTTCCGCAGCAGGATGCGGCCGCGCTGAAGATCCAGGATCGCCTCCTTGCGCCAGGCCTGAAGCTGACGGTTGACACTCTCGCGGGCGGCGCCGACGAAGACGCCCAGTTGCTCCTGCGAGATGTGCACCTCGGAGCCGAAATCGGCGGCGAGCGCGCAGAGCCGTCGCGCCAGACGAACCGGCAGCGGCTGCAGCATGGATTCCTCCATCCGCTCGCTCTGCCAGCGGATGCGCTGGCACAGCAACGCGATGATCTTGATCGCGACCTTCGGTTCGCGCTCGAGGAAGCTGAGAAAGTCCTCGCGTCGTAGCACGAACAATTCGCTGGGCTCGCCCGCGGTCGCATCGGCCGTGCGGCTCTGGCCATCCAGCACCGCGACCTCGCCGAACAGGTCGCCGGGGCCCATGAAGTTCAGCGTGAGACGGCTGCCGTCGGAGGCGCCGGTCTCGATGCGGACCTGGCCGCGGCGCACGCCGAACAGCGCGTTTCCGGGATCGCCCTTCTGGAACAGCATCTCGCCATTGGCCAGATGCTGGGTGTGGCAGAGGTTGGACAATCGCTGCAGTTCGTCCGCGCCGAGATCCGCGAACATCGCGTTCATCTTCAGGATGACCGCAAATTCGGCCTGCTTGCTCATTTCAATGTCCTTGTCAATTTGGTCGTGAATGACCTTGGCAAATCGCTTGGAACCATCAACATCAGGATCGCGTAAAACAGCGCCGGAGAAGTGTGTCATAAGTCACATAACTTTGCAGCACCCCCCGACTATTTTTGCGTGCTTGGAGCCGCTTCCCGTCCCGGGATAAACTCACGTGCAAAGGACGGGCAATCTGCCGGGTTTGGCGCCGATCGTCCGTCGTTGGGAAGTCGAGATGAGAGCACTGAAGTTCGTCGGCGCGGCACTGGCCGTCGTCATCGTCGTGATCGCCATCCTGCTGGTGGTCGGGATCCCCTCCGGCTTCCTGACCTCGACGATCGCCTCGCGGGTCGAGAGTGCGACCGGCTATCGCCTGTCGATCGACGGCACCACGAAGATCAGCCTGTGGCCGACGCTGAACGTCACCTTGAACGACCTCACGCTTGCCGACCCCAAGGACCGCAGCGGCATTACGCGCCTGACGGTCGACCGCGTGCAGGCCGACATGTCGCTGGCCAGCGTATGGTCGGGCCGCCCTGAGATCACCGAGCTCGTCGTCACCCATCCCGTGCTCTACCAGCCGCTGCTGCGTGAGCGCCTGCCGAACGCCGGCACCGCATCGAAGCCGCTTGCGCTCGACACCGACGGCGCGACCATCGACCGCGTCAGGATCAATGACGGCGAAGTTGCATTCGCGCGCATGCGCGATCGCGTCGAGGGGCGCATCAGCGCCATCAATGCCGATGCCGTCGTTGGCCGCGACCGCAAGGTCAACATCACCGGCACCGCGCGCGTCGGCGAGCACCCGACCAAGTTCGACATCAACGCGACCACGCCGGCGGCGCCAGGCGACCGGCCGACGATTCCGGTGGATTTCGCCATCGACATGCCCGACGTGCTGAAGTCCCAGCTCGCAGGTCACGCCGAGATGCGGATGAACGGCGATGTCGTGATGATCAACGGCGTGAGCGGCAGGCTCGGCGACGACACCTTCAACGGCTGGGCCTCGGTCGACATCGCGAGCAAGCCGCTGGTCAAGGTCGACCTCGACTTCCAGCGGCTCGCGATTCCGCTGGCGAAATCGCCGTCAGGCACGTCCGGGCAACCCTGGAGCAATGCGCCGATCGATGTCTCCGGGCTCAATTACATCGATGCGCAAGTAAGGATCTCCGCGAACGAAGCCGTGATCGGCGACGCGCGCTTCGCGCCGCTGGCGCTCGATGCAAAGCTCGCCGGCGGCGTGCTGAAGGCCGGCACCGCCAATCTCGGTGCCTATGGCGGCCAGGTCTCCGGCGAAGTGATCCTGGATGCGACCACCGGCGCGCCGAGCTTTGCCATGCATTCCGATCTCGTCGGCGTGCGCGCGCTGCCGCTGCTCCAGGGCCTTGCCGAATTCGACCGGATCGACGGCAAGCTGCAAGCCAAGCTCGCACTGCGCAGCGCCGGCACCAGCCAGCGCGCGTTGATGGCGAACATGCAGGGCACGGCCTTCGTCAATTTCCAGGACGGGGCGATCCGCGGCATCAATGTCGCGCAGATGATCCGCTCACTGACATCGGGCACGCTGTCCGGCTGGCAAGAAAACCAGAACCCCGGCCAGGAGCAGAGCACAGACCTGTCGCAGCTCTCGGCCTCCTTCCGCATCGACAAGGGCCAAGCGGTGACGACCGATCTCAACCTGATCGGACCGCTGGTGCGCGTGACCGGCGCCGGCACCATCGCCCTCGACACCAAGATGATGGGCTTTCGCGTCGAGCCGAAGCTCGTGATGACGACCGAGGGCCAGGGCCGCACCTCCGATCCGGTCGGCTTCGGCATTCCCGTGATGATCCAGGGCACCTGGTCGCAACCGCGAATCTACCCTGATATGGCCGGCATGCTGGACAATCCGGATGCCGCCTATGCCAAGCTGCGCGAGATGGGCAAAGGCCTGTTCGGCCCCGATGGCGCCGGGCTCGGCAATATCCTCGGCAACCTTGGCAGTAACCTTGGCCTCGGCGGCGCCACCGTGCCGGGCGGCGGCAACGCGGCTGGCAATGCCAATCCGCAAGGACAGCAGCCAGGACAGAGCAACCTGCTCGGCGGTCCCCTGGGCGAAGCCCTCGGCAATCTGATCCAGCAGGGGCTTTCCAGCGGCGCGGGGGCCAACACTGGCACCGGCCGCAGCCGCAGCCTGCCGGCAACGCCATCGACACCGGCCCCGCAGGCCTCCCCGGCGCCGCCGGCCCAGGACGACGCACCGGTGGCGCAGCAGGACAGTCAGCCGATGAACGACGTGCTGCGGCAGCTCTTCAATCGATGATCGGCGGACCAGCGCGCGGGACGTCATCCCCTTTTCGACCCGTCCCTCCCCACCCGTCCCTTTTCCACCCCGTCCTGGCGTCCGCAGCGGGTAACCACAACGACGGCCCGGCCGGGCCCTTGACCATCCCCTGGCCCAAATTGTGGTAGAACGGCTCGAAGGGGGCCGTTCGCCCCGTAGCGCGCAGCGTCATGGCGGCGCGAGAGGATCGGGATGGCGGGAGCGAACGACAAGACACGGTTTCTGCGCGAGGGCCTGTTCGCCAAATACGTCGTCTCCCTCGTCGGCCTCGTCGTGTTCGTGCTCGCCGTCAACGGCGCGATGGAGACCTGGATCTCCTACCGCGCCACCAGGACACAGCTGACCGACGGGCTGGAGGACAAGGCGCAAGGCGCCGCCCGGCGGATCGAGCAGTCGATCTCGGAGCTCGAGCGCCAGATCAGCTGGGTGACGCGGGCGAGCCAGGACACGCTCGAGAAGCGCCGCGCCGACTACGCATCGCTGCTGCACCAGGTCGCGGTCGTCAACCAGCTGTTCCAGCTCAACGGCGAGGGCCGCGAGGTGCTGCGCGTCTCGCGCCAGTCGACCACGACCGGCAGCAATGCCGACCTCTCGCGCGACATGCGCTTCACCGACACCGTCGCCCGCGGCGTCAGCTATGCGCCGGCCTGGTTCGCCGACCGGACGCCGTACATGTCGATCTCGGTGGCGCATTCCGGCTTCAACGCCGGCGTCACGGTCGCCGAGATCGATCTCAGCTTCCTCTCCGAGCTCCTGTCCGACGCCCAGGTCGGCAAGGCGGCCTTTGCCTATGTGGTCGATCCGCGCGGCCGTGTGCTGGCGACGTCCTCTCGAGGGCCCGATGTCGGCAAGGATCTGTCGAAGCTGCCGCAGGTCGCGGCTGCGGTCGCGCCCGGCCGCGAGCCCGACACGTCGGGCACCGACTTCAACGGCCATTCGGTGATGAGCGCCGCGAGCACGGTGCCGAAGCTCGGCTGGAGCGTGCTGTTCGAGCAGCCGACCACACAGGCCCTGATGCCGATCCGCGACCAGCTGGTGCGCATCGCGCTTCTGATCGGCATGGGCCTGATGGTCGCGATCCTCGCCGGCACGCTGCTGGCACGCCGCATGATCATCCCGATCACGGCGCTGCGCGACGGCGCCCACAAGCTCGGCGAGGGCGATTTCAGCCACCGCATCGACGTGCACACCTCCGACGAGCTGGAAGATCTCGCCGGCCAGTTCAACCGCATGGCCGGCCAGATCCAGGAGACCTATTCGAACCTGGAGACCAAGGTCGAGGAGCGCACCCGCGACCTCGCGCAGTCGAACCACGAGCTCAAGGTGCTGGAAGAGGTCGGCCGCGCGGTTGCCTCCTCGCTCGATCTCAACGCCGTGCTGCCGACGATCGCGGCCCGCGCCATCGAGATCACCCGCGCCGATGCCGTGCTGATCTACGGCTACGACGCGGCAGCGCGCCGCTTCAACCTGGTCGAAGCCAACGGCATCGACAAATCGGCCGAGGGCGCCCATGTCACCATCGAGGAAGGCGACAACATCCTGAGCGATGCTGCGGTGAGCGGCGCGCCGATTGCGCTTGCCGATCTCGACCATGCCACCGAGCAGCCGCTGCGCGACGTCGCCGTCAATGCCGGCTTCCATTCGGTGCTGGTGGTGCCGCTGGTCGACCAGCAGGGCACGCTGGGCTCGCTGGTGGTGCTGCGCCGCGCCAGCGGCGCGTTCGCGCCCAGCATCATCGGCCTGATGCGCACCTTCGCCAACCAGGCGGTGCTGGCGATGCGCAATGCCCGCCTGTTCACCGAGGTCGATCACAAGGGCCACGAGCTGGAGGCGGCGAACGCGACCGTGCGCGCCCAGGCCGACAAGCTGCGCGAGCAGACCGAGCAGCTCAAGGACTGGAACAAGTCGCTGGAGGCGCGCGTCAAGACCCAGCTCGGCGAGATCGAGCGCATCCGCAAGCTCGAGCGTTTCCTGGCGCCGCAGGTCGCGCAGTTGATCGCCTCCTCCGACAGCCCCGAGGGGCTGCTCACCAGCCAGCGCCGCGAGGTGACCGTGGTGTTCTGCGATTTGCGCGGCTTCACCGCGTTCACGGAAGCGACCGAGCCGGAAGAGGCGATGAACGTGCTGCGCGAATATCACGCCGCGCTCGGCAAGCTGATCTTCAAATACGAGGGCACGCTCGACAAATATGCCGGCGACGGCGTGATGATCCTGTTCAACGCGCCGATCCAGTTCGAGGACCACACAAAGCGCGCCGTGAAGATGGCGATGGAGATGCGCGACACCATCGGTCCGCTGACCGAGCGCTGGCGCAACCGGGGGCACAGCCTCGGCTTCGGCATCGGCATCGCGCTCGGCTATGCCACGCTCGGCCAGGTCGGCTTCGAGCAGCGGCTGGAATATGCCGCGATCGGCAGCGTCACCAATCTCGCCTCCCGCCTCTGCGGCGAAGCCAAGGCCGGCCAGGTCGTGGTCAGCCGCCGCGTCTACGGCATGGTCGAACCCTGGGTCGAAGCCCGCGCCCTCGACGATCTCCAGCTCAAGGGCTTCAATCACCCCGTGCTCGCGATGGAGATCCTGTCCTGGCGCGAGGAGGTGGACAACGTGGTCGACGCGTCCGCGGCGGCACGGCGGCGAGGCTAGCCAAAACAAAAAGTGCGAAAACAACCCCATGCACAGTAGCCGGGGGCTGTGGGATCAATGACTTACGCGGGGACTTGCGCGGGTGCGGCGTGGTTTGACACGTCGGGCAACACCCCGGCAAAATGGCATCATCTCTCCACTCCTCCCACGAACCACATCACTCCGCCCCGCGACTAACGATCGCCTCAACGGCGAGGCTCGAACTCGGATGGAGACGACCCGTGGCGTTTGCCCTGCCTTCGCGTGCTTATGATTTGCAGATGCTGGACCGGCCCGCCGACCGCGCGCGCGATCAGGGCTGGGTCTATGGGCTGCCGCCGGGCATCGCGAGCGAACAATGGCCGCTTGATCCCGTCAGCGGCTATCCGCTGATGCACGGGTTTACGCTTCTGCTGCCGGAGGACTATCGCGTGCATGGCGAGGACATCGTCGCGGTGTCGTTCTTTGCTACCGCGCCCGACCACAATGACGGCGGCGCGCCTGATGATCCCGAGATCCGCGAGGCGGTGCTGGCGCGCACCTCACATCCGCGTCTGTCGCGGATGACCGACGTTCTCGACTATGAATATGCCGCGCTGCTGCTGACCAGGGCCGAATATGAGGGCGCGTTCGCGACACCGCCTGCGCCGCTCGCGCTTGCCACGGCCGAGCGGCCGCGCTGGCTCGACGTCGGCGGCGCCAGCGCCTTCTACGAGGCCGCGCCGACCTACGCGAAAAAGATGTTCCCCAGCTCCCCGCGCGCCGATCTCGCTGAGACCCGCGCGATCGCGCTATCGCCGCGCGCGAGCGATCCCAATGCCGGCAAGGGTCCGCAGGACGAGCATGGTCGCGAAAACCCGCCGACCGGCTATCAGCCTTACTATTATTATGTCGGCGGCGTGCCGGGCCGCGACAATTTCCGCCTGCACGACTGGAGCAAGGACCACGCCCACAACCATCTCGGCGGCACCATGCGGCCGTGCCAGGCGGTGCCGGAGATGAGCCCGTTCTACATCGAATTCGAGGAATATTTCGGCGGCTACAATTTCGGCGGCGGCAACGCGCAGCTCGACTTTAGGGATATGAAGTTCGACTGGGCGTGCGGGTAGCACGCAGATCGCCGGACGCGATCCACAACGTGTCATCATCGCCGGATGGTGGCACGAGGGCACGACGTAAATCTGGAAACAGCGTGCCAAAGGCAGGTTGGCTCCGCTGACCCTTGCGCGTTGCGTCGCGCACGATCTGCTGACTTGGCTGTGACGCCCATCACATACGCAGGCAGACATGCAACGGTGCATCACACTCGTCTTCGCTGCATGATCCGGCTAGAATGTCGGGCGCGTTGCGCGCGTCCAAAAGTGATTTTCTGTTGCAATGCCATTTCCGGTACGATGATGCGGTTCATATCTCTGCTTGCCGTGTTTTCCTCCGTCACACTCGCCGGCCCGGGCTTCGCGGCCAGCTCAAAGGATCTTAGGGATTGCGACGATGCGCGCGGCGATGCCAAGATCGCAGCCTGCTCTCGCGTCATCAAGGCTGGCGACATCTCCGCCAATACGCTGGCCTCGGCCTACAACAAGCGCGCCATCGCATGGGGCAACAAGGGCGACAGCGACAAGGCATTCGACGACTACAGCGCGGCGATCCGCACCAATCCATCGTTCAGCGATCCCTATCACAACCGCGCCTTGATCCTGCAGGAGCGCAAGGACTACGATCGCGCCATCGCCGATTTCAATCTTGCGATCAAGCTCGATCCGAACTTCGCGCCGTCCTGGAGCGGACGTGCCGATTGCTGGGACTTCAAAAAAGAGCATGACAAGGCGATCGCCGATTACTCCGAGGCGATTCGCCTCGACCCCAAACATGCGCCGGCCTATAGCGGCCGAGGCGACGCCCGGAACAGCAAGCGCGAGCATGACAGGGCGATCGAGGACTATAGCCAGGCCCTCCGGCTCGATCCCAAGAATTCCCTCGTCTTCAATAGCCGCGGCAATGTTTGGGAAAACAAGGGCGACCATGATCGCGCGATCGCCGACTACAATCAGGCGATCAAGCTCGATCCGAAATACGCCGACGCCTATCGCAATCGTGGCGATGCGCGGAAGAACAAGGACGAGTTCGAGCGCGCGATGGCCGATTACAACGAAGCCATCCGGCTCGAGCCGAAATCTGGCGATAATTATCTCGCGCGCGCCAATGCGCTCGAAGACAAGAACGACCACGACCGCGCGATCGCGGATTACTCCGTGGCCATTGGCCTCGACGCGACGCTTGACGCTGCTTATCACGGTCGCGGCAATGCCCATAAGAGCAAATACGAATTTGATCTGGCGATTGCCGACTATGACGAGGCGATCCGTCTCGACCCCAAATTTGCCGGGACGTATTCCGCCCGCGGCAGCGCCTGGGACGGCAAGGGCGAGACCGCGCGCGCGATTGCCGACCTCGATGAAGCGATCCGGCTCGAGCCCAATGCCGAGCGCTATTGCGACCGCGCCGATGTCTGGATCAGCGCGGTCGAGTACGACAAAGCGATGGCCGACTATGACAAGGCGATCGCTTTGGATGCCAAAGCATCCCGCCCGTACACCGGCCGCGGCATCGCCTGGCTGAACAAGGGCGACGTCTCGAAGGCCATTGCCGAGCACGACGAGGCGGTTCGGCTGGAGCCAAAGAAAGCGGATCCCTATGTCGGTCGAGGCAATGCCTACAAGGAGTCCGGCCAGTACGACCGCGCGATCGCCGACTACAACGAGGCGATTCGCCTCGATCCGACGGAGCCGTCGCATTACTCCACGCGGGGCGATGTCTGGTACGAAAAGAGCGATTTCGATCGCGCCATGGCAGACTATGACAAGTCCATCAGCATCAACCCTCGTCATGCCGACGGCTATGCCGGTCGCGCCGTGATTTGGCGCGAGCGCGACCAGCTCGATCGCGGGCTCACCGAGCTCAAGGAAGCGCTTCGGCTGCAGCCGAAGAATTCGCACTTCGTGGGCTCACTCGCCGCCTTCTACTATGAGAAAGGCGAGAACGAGCGGGCGATCACCACTTACGGCGAAGCGCTCGCGCTCAATCCGAAGAACGCGGTCGTGCGTGGCAATCGCGGGCTGGTCTGGGTCGACCTCGGCGAGTACGAGCGCGCGATGGCGGACTACGACGAGGCCGTGCGGGTCAATCCTCGTCTGAACAAGAGCTACTCCAATCGCGGCGAGCTGTGGCGGCTGAAGGGCGACCTGGTGCGCGCCATCGCCGACCATGAGCGTGCGATCCAGCTGAACCCAGGGGACATCCTCGGCTATCTCTATCGCGGCCACGTCTATCGCTACAAGGGCGACTTCAAGGCAGCGCTGGCCGATTATGAAACGGTGCTGAAGCGCAATCCGGATGACCTCACAGCGCTGACGAGTTCCGGCCTCACCTATGAGAAAATGGGTGACGTCGCGCGCGCCAAGACTCTGTTCCAGCAAGCGCTGGTGTCGAAATCGCAGGAGCGGAGCAGCATCAACCGCGAGGCGTTGGCCACCGCGCGTGCGCGCCTCGCCTCTCTCGACTCCGGCGCGCTGCAGCCATCGATTCCCGCAGCGCCTTCGAAAGCCACCTCGGCGACATCGATTCCGACACCTGCAGCCGCCGTCCCCGTGGTCGCGCCAAGCGCTGCCACACCGAAGCAGGGCAAGCGGATCGCGCTCGTCATCGGCAACTCCGCCTACAAGAATGTGGCGACGCTCGCCAATCCGAAGCGTGACGCGGAAGCGATCGCGGCTTCGATCCGCGCGGTCGGCTTCCAGGAGGTGACGCTGGTCAGCGACTCCAATCGTGAAAGATTGCTCGACGCGCTGCGCAGCTTTGCCAACCAGGCCGAAACCTCGGAATGGGCGCTGGTCTATTACGCGGGCCACGGACTCGAAGTGAACGGCACGAATTATTTGATCCCCGTCGAGGCCAGGATCGGCGTTGATCGCGACATCCAGTTCGAGGCGGTACCACTCGACCAGGTCATGGCGGCGGTGGAAGGCGCGCACAAGCTTCGCATCGTGATGCTCGATGCCTGCCGTGACAATCCGTTCGCCGCACAGATGCGGAAGGCGTCGGTCTCGCAACCTGCGATCGCCTCGGCGGCCGCGCCGGGCGCACCTGCAACCGGTACGCGGACGCGCTCGACCAGCCGCGGCCTCAGCGAGGTAAAAGTCTCCGGGGCGACGCTAGTCGTGTACGCCGCCAAGCACGGCCAGGTCGCGCTCGACGGCGAGGGCGGCAACTCTCCGTTTGCGGTAGCCTTTGCACAGCGCATCGCGACGCCCAACGTCGAGATCAACAAGCTTTTCCGCCTCGTACGTGACGACGTCATGGAGGCAACCGCCGGCCGCCAAGAGCCTTACACCTACGGTTCGCTGCCTGGCCGCGAGGACTTTTACTTCCTCGCGAAGTAGCATCTCCGCTGATGACGCATCTCATTCTCTTGAGGAATATTGCGGCGGCTACAATTTCGGCGGCAACGCGCAGCTCGACTTCAGGGATATGAAGCTCGACTGGGCGTGTGGTAGCCGGCTCTTATCCTTCTCCGCTCGTAGCCCGCATCAAGCTCTGCGGAATGTGGGATTGAGGTCCCGGATTGCGCTTGCGCCTTCGCTCTTCGAGCTACGGCGCAAGCTCCATCCGGGCTACGGATCTGTGATCGCCGGGCGCTTTCCACAGCGCGTCATCCCATCGTCATCTCCTCCCGATACCGCTCTCGTCCCACACGCATTTTCGCGGCGCCGGGCTGGCGCCGCATATCCAGGGCACGTCAGGGAGGGATCATGGCTTCTTTCACCGTGGCAAGCGGCTCCACAGTCACGTCCGCGAAGACCGTCGGCAATACCGATACCGGCACCATCGAGGCGGGCGGCACGCTGGCCTCCACTACCGACATCACCTGGACCGGCGGCACGGCCGGACAGACCGTCGTGATCGACAATGCCGGAACCATCAGCGCGACGGGCCGCGGCATCGACACCAAGGGCTCGTTCACGACGGGCAACCTCACCTTCGTCAACGAGGGCGGCGCCAAGCTGATCACGGGCGACGACGCATTCCGCATCAACACGGCGCTCTCCACCGGCACCATCACGGTCGACAATTCCGGGACCATCGTCTCGGGCACGGTGGACGCAAATGGCAACATCCTCGCTGGTTCGAGCGGGCAGGCGCTCGACTTCGCCGCGATCGTCTCGGCGAGCGCGGTGATCAACATCACCAATCACACCGGCGCTGTGATCGGCGTCTCCGGCAACGACGCGATCCGTCCGGGCGCCGGCATCATCACCATCAGCAATGATGGGCTGATCGACGCGACCGCCTCGGCAAGCCGCGCGATCAACCTCAGCACCTCCAATCTCACGAGCATCACCTCGTTCACGCTGACGAACGGGCAGCACGGCATGATCCAGTCGCAGGGCGACACTGTCCGCATCACGGCCTCGACGCTGACCGCTTCCGCCACCTATGCGGTCACGGTCGACAACGCCGGCACTATCCAGTCGACGGGCTCGGGATCCAGCAACGGCCAGGCGATCGATTTCACCGACCTGGTCTCGACCAGCGGCACCATCCACCTCATCAACCAGGCGACCGGCGTGATCAAGGCGGCGGATGCGGATGCGATCCGCGGCGGCGTCAACATGGTGATCGACAATTACGGCAAGGTCTTCGGCGGCAACGCCAGCGGCGAAAGCAATGACGGCGTCGACTTCCAGGGCAATGCCGGTGGCGTCGTCCACAATCATGCCGGCGGCACCATCGAGGGCACGCGTCACGGCATCACGGGCGACCAGCCGATTGCGATCAGCAATGACGCCGGCGGCAGCATCATCGGCGATGCCGGCTCCGGCATCAACATGGACACCGCGAGCACGACCACCACGACCATCCTCAACGCCGGTCTCATCACCGGGCACGCCGACGGTATCAGCGACGGCGACGGCATCGACATCGACGGCCTGATCGCGCTGACCAATTACGGCGCGATCACCACGTCGGGCCACAGCGACGGCATCCTCGCCGAGGCGATCACGATCGGCGGCGGCAGCATCACCAATTACGGCACGATCGACAGCGTCGAGCGCGCCATCACGGTCGACGATTCCAATCTCGGCAACGCCTTTGCGCCGACGACGATCTATAACGAGGGCACGATCCGCGGCGGCAACGGGGAGGCGATCTCGATCACCGACACCTTCGCCGACACGCTCACCAACAAGGGCGTCATCGACGGCAGCGTCGCCCTCGGCGGCGGCGACGACACGGTAAACGACTACGTCGGCGCGACCTTCACCGCATTTATCGATGGCGGCGAGGGCACC
This sequence comes from Bradyrhizobium sp. CCGB12, assembly GCF_024199845.1. Lineage (NCBI taxonomy): Bacteria > Pseudomonadati > Pseudomonadota > Alphaproteobacteria > Hyphomicrobiales > Nitrobacteraceae > Bradyrhizobium > Bradyrhizobium sp. CCGB12. Next base: position 7,068,737 of record NZ_JANADO010000001.1, read on the forward strand.
GACACATTCAACCTGCTCGGCACCGGCTCCGGCAAGCTGGCGCATGCCTTGAATTTCGAGCTGCTCGACGTGCAAGCCGGCAACTGGAGCGTCACGGATGCCGAAAGCTTCGTCGCCGGCATCACGATCGATGCCGGCGCCAGGCTCGCGATCGCGAACGGCGGCTCGCTCGCGGGCGACGTCATCGACAACGGCGTCTTCGCCTCCACCCATTCCGACCTCTTCGTGTTCAACGCGACGATCTCCGGCAGCGGCGCGTTCGACCAGGCCGGCACCGGCACCACGGTACTGAGCCAGACCAACAGCTATAGCGGCGGCACCACGCTGCATGCCGGCACGCTGGAGCTTGCGGCGCGCGGTGCCGCCGGCACCGGCGCGATCGCTTTCGAGGACGGCGCGCAGACGCTGAGGATCGACAAGGCGGCGCTCGACCACGGCCATCTCGACAACACCATCGAAGATTTTGGCGTCGGCGACACCATCGATCTCGCCGGCATCGGCAAGGCCTCCCAGGTGACGCTGTCGGCCGACAACGTCCTCACCATCACCGGCGGCAAGTCCGGCACCATCACGCTTCAGCTCGACGCGCATGCCTATGCTTCGGGGCTGAACTTCCAGCTGTCCTCCGACGGCAATGGCGGCACCAAGATCACGGCCGTGGCCGACAACCTGGTCGAAGGCAATGACGGCAACAATCTGCTGATCGCAAAGCTGTTCAGCCCGGTCGGCAGCTTCCTCGACGGCAAGGGCGGCAACGACATCCTGATCGGCGGCCTGCATTCCGACGTGCTCAACGGCGGCGCCGGCAACGACCTGCTCTACGCCGGCGCCGGCGCGGATCAATTCCGCTTCAATGGCACTGACCAGGCGGCCGGCCAGCGCGCCACCGACACGGTGTTCGACCTCAACTTTGGCAAGGGCGATGCGCTGGTGTTCTACGACTACGAGGCCGGCACGTTTGCCTCATCCGGTGCGCATCCCGCGACCGTGCTCGACACCGGCGAAGGTCCTGGCTCCGGCACGGCGGTGAAGTCGATGGCGGCGCTGGTCGACCTCGTCAAGGATTCGGCCGACGTCACCGCCCATCGCGGCGGCGCCAACGACCTCGTGATCGACATCAGCCAGAGCAACGGCAGCCACGAGACGGTCGTGCTCGATCATCAGTGGCAGGCCTACGCGCAGGCCTCGGGCGGGCATTTCTTCAGCTAGAGCTTCCGAAAAGGATCATGCCGCGCCACGCCTCAGTCGAAAGCGGCCAGCGTCCTGTCTTCGCGGACCTCGAAGAAGCGGGCGGTCACGGCCTCATGTTCGGCGCCCTCGGCTTTTGTTGCCAGCATACAGGCGACATAGTCGGGACGCCTCGAGTCCGGCCGTGACATCATCGATTCGATCCAAGATGCCGACAGGATGCGGCACACCCTTCGGGAGAGCAGACGCACCCAGAAGCTGGCATCGACACGGGCAAAGCCGATTAACGCGGTATGCGAGCCCTCGGCACCGGATCGCATCAGGCAAATCGTGCTCGCATCGACGCTGAGGGCCGAGCTGGGCAACGGAAATCCGAAGTCGGGTGGTTTCGGGTAATGGCAGAGAGCCGGACGCCATTCACGGCTGCCAAATTCGAGCGCCTCCGCCGGCACGGTCCCCGCGAAGCGCGTCTTGACCTGTGCGGCAGTCTGCTGGGGATCAACGGCATCTCTTGGATCGAGCGAAAGCTCGAACGGAAAGCTCTCTACCCTCGACACCATGAACACGCCCGAGAAGCCGTACACCGACCATGCAAACGGACGCGTGTCGACGACCTTGTCCCCGACAACGGTCACCCATTTCCGTCCATGCATGGCCGTCGACGCATTCGGTCCATACTTGGCTTTGGCTGCGCGATTCCAATCGTCGAGATGCGAAAGGTCCGCCTTTTGCGACGGCGCAACGGCGAAGTATCCCGTGTGCTGCGAGCGCGGGGCAGGCCAATCCGTGAGCAGGAGGCCATAGGCCACCAACCCGGAAAGCACAGCCATCACAACCAATTTCTTAAGCACCGGCTCTCGCCCTGTTCTGGTTCGGCGACCGCACTGTAGTCTTGCGTTTGTTAAGGAACGTCATCGAGCGCAAGCCACGGATCGTCATGTAACCATCATGTCGTGTTCGCTCGGGACCGTAGCGGACGTCCTCTTATGGTTGCAGCTTTGTGCCTGCTAAGCGCTCATGCGCGGCAGCGGGTCGGAGCCGAACCGATTGTCCCCCGGTGATCCCGGAAGCACACTCAGGGTTGCCGCCACCAACAAATAAGGAATCCAATAGGGAATGCTGAGCGCCTGAGCGAGGTAGGGGACCGCGAGGATTGTGAGCGCCCACCAACCCGAGATGTTGAAGTCGTGCAGTCGCTTCACGAGGATTGCGGCGAACGGCCACAATGAGGCGATGAGGAGACTATGGAGGATGGACCACTCGAGTGGCGGGCTGTGGTCGTAGTATCGGGGTCCTCCGTCACTGAGCTTCACCCCGATCCGCACGACGAGCATATCGATGAGGACAAGTCCAACGAGCCCCAAGCCAAATTCCTGCCGACCAATGCGGCCTTTCATGGATAGGAAATACCAGATGAAGGCTGAATACATGCGTCCTTCACGATCCTGTTGATGGCCGTAGGAAACCCCGGACAACATAGGTTATTCGGCTCAACACGATCCCAATGGATATCTTAAAATTGTGCCGACGACCAAGGTGCCGCGTTGTCTGCCGTCGGTCGTTCCGAGCAACCGCTCACGCGCCCCGCTTCGGCCCGATCGCCTCGAAGCCGGCCTTCTGCTCGTCGCTCAAATCGGCCTCGAAATCGTCGAGCGCTTCACTGATGCCGCCGACCGCCTGCAGCATCGTCTCCAGCCGCGACTTCGCGGCCGCGAGCCGGGCCTGCGGCGTCTCCGCCGGCTTCGAGGGACAGGCGCTCAGCGTCTCCATCGTGCGCAGCGTCGTGTCCTGGAGCACGTCGAGGCGGGCGCGGGCGATCTCGTCGAGCTTGAGCGTGGAGGCGATGTCGGCGGCGGGCCATTGCTGCTGCACCAGCTGCTCATATTGGCGCTGCGCCTTCTCGTCATAGCGGGGATCATAGTCCGGCTGGCAGGCGGCAGCCGCCTGCGCGTCCTTGCGCTGGACCGCAGCCAGCGCGGCGCGACGCTCCTTGCCTAGACCATCGAGCTTTGCCTTCTGACCGTCGTCGAGCAGATCGACGAATTTCGAGAGCGGCGGCGCGACCGCGTCCGTAGCCTTGATCATGGCTTCGAGGCGCTCGCGCATCAGGCCGAGGCGCTCGGAGGCTGTCGCCGGGGCCTGCGCCGGGCAGGCGGCACGGATGGTGTCGCGCGCGGCATTCCAGGCGGATGCGATCTCGTCGAGCGCGGTGCGCTGCAATTCGTTCGGCTGCACGGCGCTGGCAATGCGTTCGACGGGCAAGCCGCCGGTATCGCTGGCATCGCAAAGCGTCTCTGCGGACGGGATGCGCCGCGCGCGCCGGCCTTGCGGCACGATGTAGGTGGCAAGCTCCGTGGCTGCGTAGGGCGCGAAGATCGCGGCATAGATGTCGCCATAGCCATAGAGCGAGAGGCTGGTGCTGTCGCCGAAGATGACTGCGGTGGTGAGATCGTCATGCGCGAACGGCCAGAACACCGGGCCGACCCAGCCATAGCTGCCGTCGGGGTGGCGCCACCAGCCCTGCGGGCGCCGGCCGCCATGCCAGCCCGACAGCGCAGCCCGCGCCGTGAGCGCCGCACGCAGAACGTAGGGGTTGGCAGGCTGGCCGCGCTCGGCGCCGCGGGGATCCTGCGACTGCAGCGCGGCCGAGCGGTAGCGGCTTCCGCGCACCGCCATGCGGGAATGGCGCAGGCGCGACATGCCCAGCATGTGGCCGACGGCGAAGCGCGCAACGCCGAGCGGACCGCCGCGGATTCCAAATTGCGCCTCGGCCCTCTCAGGCAGCAGCACTGCCGCAAACATCAGGGCAGCACCCGCCAGCGCCAGTCGCATGCGTCCCGACACGAAAGCTGACCTGACCACCTCGGGCCTCCTCCCGGCGCCATGCGCGCACTGCGCCGCATCACAATGACGCGCGGGGGAACCGAATGTTCCGCAGAGACACAGGGCAAAGCGTCGCGGGGCCGCCGTCCGGCGCGCGCCTCGTCCTTCGAGACGACCGCTTCCAGCGGTCTCCTCAGGATGAGGCTAAGCCGCGTCTTTGCTTGTCGAAATGCTACCGCACCCTCCGTCCTCATCCTGAGGGCCCGCCAAAGGCGGGCGTCTCGAAGGATGGCCGCGAAGAAACGGTCTCCAATGCGATTGCCCTGATCGCGTACGGGGCAGTGAGAGATGCAGTCACTCCGCCTTTTGCGGCATCACGAAGGTCTGGCCGGGATAGATCAGATTGGGATTTTGGATCTTGTCGCGGTTGGCGTTGAAGATCACGGCGTAGCGGGCGCCGTCGCCATAGAGGCGCCGGCTGAGCGCCCACAGGCTGTCGCCGCGGGAGATCACGCGGCTGCCACCCGCTTCCGCAGGCGCACCACTGAGCGCGTCCGCCGGCGAAGCCGATGCAACGGTCGTTTGCGCAGGCGCCCGCGCCATGGACCTGGGCTTCGGTGTACCCGTCACGCTGGACCGAGCCGCAGGCCGGTCGGGTGCTGAGGCCAGACGCGGCGATGCCGAGGGCAAGGCGGCCACGACATCCGTCTTGTCGTCGGGCTTCTCGGCCTGCTTCGGCTCTTGCTTCGCTTCTTGCCGAGCGGCCGGTGCGGGGCGAGCCGGCGGCAGCGCGGCCTCGGCGATCGTCACCGGCATCGAGCGGCCGGATTGCGTGACGGTCCCGTCGGTCGATCTCGCCCGCAGGGTCAGCTCATAGGACCCGGCAGGAAGCTGCGGCGGGGTCATCACGAACTGGCCCGAGGCATCGGCCACGACCGAGTCGAGCGGCTTGCCGTCGCGCAGCAGCTCGACCTTCGCACCCGGCGTGGCCCGGCCGGCGATCACCGCCGACTCGCCATGATCGTCGACGCGCGCAACGTCGAAACGGGGGCCCGCATCGGCCACAGCCGGCGGCGGCTTGACCGGCGCGAGATCGGCCAGCGCCGCGACCTGCTTCTGCGTCTCGGCCAGCGCGTCCGCCTTCGGCTGGGGCGCCGGTGTCGGCGATGCGGCTGATGCCGGCGGCGCGCTGGCAGCAAGCTTTTGCTCTTCCGGCTTGGGCTCAAGCTTGGGCTCAGGCTTGGTTTCGAGCTTGGGCTCGACCTTGGCTTCGGCCTTGACCTCCGGCTTGGCGGCGGCGGCGATCTCGGTCTTCGTGCCCGACGGCAGCAGGCGGCGCAGCTCGGTGGGGCCGATCACCATCACGGTGCCGACCAACGCGAGCAGACAGAGTGCAATGAAGACCTTGGACGCGGTGGTCATAGGAAAAGAAACCTTAATCAGAACCTCGGCTCGCAAATCAGCCGAGGGCGGCAAATTGCGCCGATTTGGCTGCGGCAGCAAGACGATCGTTGGGATGATTCGCCTGTCTTGCAAGGCCCGGGATGAACCGGCGCGGCCCCCCTGGCGTCAAATGAATGAGACCGCATCGCGGCCATTTTTTAGGGATTTTCCCCCGTGAACGCATTTTGCCGCCCTGCACCCTGGCTGGCGCTTGCCCTGATGGTCGCGTCTCCGGCGCTGGCTGCCTCCGGCCCGCCGCCGGACTTCGTCCTCACCGACGATGCCGATCTCGCCTTCGCCTCGCCCGACAAAGCCACCAGGCTCGAGCAGTATATGAAGGAGGGCGAGGATTTCGACGTCAAATGGCAGGTCTGGGCGCGGCACGGCGGAGAGATGACCGAGCTGAAGCCCGAGCAGGGCTATCCAGCCGGCTTCCGTTTCACCAGCGACTCGCAATGGCTGGTCCGGATGCAGAAGACCGGCTCCGGCGAGCAAGACCTCCACCTCTATCGTGTCGTGAACGGTACTTTCACGAATGCGACGAAGACGTCGCTGAGCGACCTCGCCTGGGCCTATTTCCACAGCCGCACCGACACGCGGAAGATGAAGCTCGACTACCACATCTCGGCCAACCTCGTGAAAGGCACGGAGGAAGCCTATCGCGGGCTCGGCGTGAAATGGCCCGACAACCGTTACCTCGTGATCTCGCTGTCGGGCGAAATGGACAAGCATCCGAAGAACGTCGCGGTGAAGGGCCTCGCCGACTGGCGCTGCCGCTATGACCTCAAGACCGGGACCTTCGACGTGCCGGCGATGTTCGCCAAGGCGAATGCGGAAGCCTTGCGGTGGGAGATCCGTCGGTGAGACCGGCGAGGCCTCAGCAAAAGACGCATCTCAGGAAACCAACCCCCTGATTTCCCTCCGATTCATATTTTCCTAACCTTCGCTGGTAACGAGGTCTTGTCGGTTTTGCCGCATCTTGCATCCCACGGGAGGGGCTGCATGGGCACATCGATCCGATGGACCGCACGGATGCGCGCGTTGCTGCGCCGCTGGCGGGGGGCACCGCTGACATGGCTGATCGTCGGCGGCTTCGTGCTGATGGCCGCGACCGCGGTCGGCACCGGGCTCACCGTCGACCGCTTCCGGCAAAATGCGATCGAGAGCGGCCGCGACAGCCTGGAAAGCTCCGTCCGGCTGCTGGCCCGGCATTTCGACCGCGAGTTCGAGGACTTTGCGGTGCTCCAGAAGAGCATCATCGCGGAGCTCGAAAGCCATGGCGTCGAATCCGCCGCGGTCTTCCGCAGCGAGATGGGCACGCTCGCCATGCACGAGGTGCTGCGCGCAAAGGCCAGCGGCTGGTCCGACGTCGCGGGTGCCAACGTGTTCGATTCGAACGGCATCCTGATCAACTCGTCGCGGCGCTGGCCGGTCGCCGACATCTCCGTGGCCGACCGTGGCTATTTCAATCGCCTCAAGAACGATCCGGCCGCACAGGAAGAGGTCGAGGTGGTACGGGGCCGGCTCGGCAGCGGGCCGGCGATCGTGTTCGCGCGGCGCGTGTCCGGCCCGCATGGCGAATTCCTTGGACTCGTCTCGCGCGCGATTGCGCCGGAGCAGCTCGAATCCTTCTTCGCCTCGACCGGGCTCGGCGAGGAATCCTCGATCGCGATGCACCACCAGAACGGCCAGCTGCTCGCGCGCATCCCGCATGTCGATGACATGATCGGGCAGAACTTTCGCAAGGGCACGCCGGCGCAAATGGCGGTGTTCGAGCGCACCTTCGTCACCACCCAGCTCGCAAGCCCGATCGACGGCAAGGACCGCATCGTCGCCTCGCGCCTTCTCACCGGCGAGCCGCTGGTGGTGGTCGCGACCAAGTCGCTGGATGCGACGCTCGCCACCTGGCGCACCCAGACGAAGTTCTTCGTCACCGTCGCCGTGCTGTCGATCGGCCTGCTCGTGCTCACGCTCTCTCTGATCTTCCGCCAGGTCACGCGCCGGCTCTCGCTGGAGAAGCAGCGGCTCGACACTGCCATGAACACCATGACGCAGGGCCTGCTGATGTTCGATCAGGACGAGCGGCTGATCGTTTGCAACCGGCGCTACATCGAGATGTACCGGCTCTCCGCCGACATCGTGAAACCCGGGGCCTATTTCCGCGACGTGATCCAGCATCGCCACGACACCGGCTCGTTCGAAGGCGACGTCGAATCCTATTGCGACGACATCCTGAGCAATGTCGGGCGCACCCAGAGCGCCATCGTCGAGACCGCCGACGGCCGGCTGATCGAGATCAAGAACCATCCCGGTGCCGCAGGCGGCTGGCTCGCAACCCATGACGACGTCACCGAGCGCATTCGGGCAGACGAGCGCATCGCGCATATGGCGCACTACGACGCGCTGACCGACCTGCCCAACCGCGTGATGATGCGCGGTCATCTGGAGCGCCGCGTCGCCGAGCTCAGCCAGGGCAAGCCGTTCGCTATCCTCTATATCGACGTCGACGAGTTCAAGGGCGTCAACGATTCGCTGGGACACGAGGTCGGCGACGAGCTGTTGCGCCAGGTCGCGAACCGACTGCGGGCCTGCGTCAGCGGCAACGACCTCGTCGCGCGGCTCGGGGGCGACGAATTCGCCATCGTCAAGGCCGGCACGAACGACCCAGCTGAGCTGACGGCGATGGCGGAAGCGATCCTTGGGGCGTTGCGCATGCCCGTGAGCTGCAAAGGCCAGGAGATCCCGACCGATGCCAGCATCGGCATCGCAATCGCGCCCGACCATGGCGACAATATCGACGATCTGCTCAAGCGCGCCGATCTTGCGATGTATGCGGCGAAGTCGGAAGGGCGCCGCACCTTCCGCATCTTCTCGCCCGAATACGACGCCAAGGCGCGGCAGCGGCGGCAGCTCGAGCTCGATTTGCGCCAGGCGCTCGCGCACGGCGAGTTCGAGGTGCACTACCAGCCGCTGGTCGACCTCGCGGCCAATGTCGTCACCGGCTGCGAGGCGCTGCTGCGCTGGCGCCACCCGGAGCGCGGCATGGTCTCGCCCGCGGATTTCATCCCGATCGCCGAAGAGATCGGGCTGATCGGCGAGATCGGCGAGTGGGTGCTGAAGCAGGCCTGCCTCGAGGCTGCGAGCTGGCCCGGCCAGATCCACGTCGCGGTCAACGTCTCGCCGGTCCAGTTCAGCTCGCGAACGCTGGCGCTCAAGGTCGCCGCCGCGCTCGCGGAGTCCGGCCTTGCCCCGGGACGGCTCGAGCTCGAGATCACCGAAACCGTGCTGATCCGCGACGACGCGGAGGCGTTGACGATCCTGCAGCAGTTGCGCGCGCTTGGCGTGCGCATCGCGCTCGACGATTTCGGCACCGGCTACTCCTCGCTGAGCTATCTGCACCGTTTCCCGTTCGACAAGATCAAGATCGACCGCAGCTTCATCAGCGACATCGGCGAGCCCGAGGATTCCTCTCCGATCGTGCAGGCCGTGGTGCACATGGCTGCCGCCCGCCGCATGGCGACGACGGCCGAAGGCGTCGAGACCGAAGCTCAGCGCGAGGTGCTGCGCCAGCTCGGATGCAGCCAGATGCAGGGCTGGCTGTTCAGCCCGGCTGTGCCCGCGGCGAAGCTGAAGCAGCTTTTGTCGGCGCAGGCGGCGGCGGCTTAGCGCGCCCCTTGCCGCAGCCGAATCGGCGGAATCCGTGACGATCGCATCGAGACGCGCTTATGCGGCTCGATTGACGTCACGCGACCAAACGCGGAACGTCCGCTAGCGACAGCCACGTGACGAGCTGCGGCGCCCGTTCTCACAGACCATTCCTCCCTCCTCCGCCTCTCCGTCGTGCGTTTGCGCAAGCGCGCGCCGGCTTGGAGCAGGATCGGGCAAGACATGGCCGCTTCAGGCAATACGCCACCCCTCGCAACGCTTAGAACCCACGCCGGTACGTACAAAAACGGGCGACCGATCGGAATCCTGAGGCGATCAGGAGGAGCCACAATGACCGGGAACACCGCTCCCATGCGCGATCCCTCGCAGCAGCAAGGCTTGCCACCAGCACCCCACACACAGCCGGAGGACAGCTCGCATTCCGACCGGCCCGTCGCCGGTGCGGAAATGGCGCGCGTGCTCAGGACCGAGCCGTTTCGCATGGCGCTGGACTCCTCCGGTGCCGGCATCGCACATTGGAAGCACGATCCGCTGCACGACGTCGTCGAGCCCATGAGTCACCACGTGATCATGGCATATAACGGCGTGATGCAGCGCATGGAGCGGCGGTCGGGACGATCGGTCGCGATCGGAACGTTTCGCCCCGGGGTCCTGATCATCATCCCGGAAGGATCGAGCTCCAGGTGGGATATTCCCAAGCCCGTCGACGTGGTTCAGCTCTATCTTCCGGATGCGACGCTGAAGCGCGTTGCCGACGAAGCCGGGACCGCGGGCGCGGCCGACCTGCTGGAGCGAACGGCGCATCCCGACCCCGTTACGTCGCGGTTGCTCCTGAGCGCGGCAGACGCGCTGGAGGGCCATGGCGCGCTGGATAATCTGTTCCGGCATCAGCTGACGGATCTTCTGGCCACGCGCGTTCTGGCTGCGCATACGGGTTCGCCAACCACGTTCCATACGACCATGGGCGGGCTGTCGCCAAAAATCCTGCTCCGCGCGATCGAACGATTGCGCTCGGACAGCGATGCGGACGTCTCGCTCGATGCGCTGGCGTCCGATGCGGGCCTGTCGCGCTTTCACTTCTGCCGGGCCTTCAAGGAAAGCACCGGCCTGTCCCCGCATGCCTGGCTGCGCCAGCACCGGCTCGAGCAGGCCATGAAGATGCTGCGCGACGGCGACGACCCGGTTGTCTCGATCGCGGCCGCACTCGGCTATTCCTCGCAGACGGCGTTCGCAGCGGCGTTCCGCAAGTTGACCGGCGAGTCCCCGAGCGACTGGCGCAGGCACCACACGCGCTGACGACAACCGCTCGAAGCGCAACGAGATCGTTCTCGACAGCGAGGACACGTCCACGGGCTGCAAGCCGGTCCGGTGCGACGCTTTGCAGACCCAGCCGAACGCCTCCGAAACGAATGCGCGCGATTCGCCGTTCGGCGAACATCCCATGCCCACGCGGAAGTGAAGCGCGTCCGCAAGATGGCGCAGCAATTCGATCGTCCCGATCGCAGCCTTCAGGAAGCTGACCGGCCGGAGCCCGAGCGACTGGCGCAGACGCCGACGGTAGCAGCAATCGCGCTGCAATCACGGCAATCGCTCTGGCGCAGCGGCAGATCCGATCCGCTAAACCATCACCATGCTCAGTCCAATCGACGGAGACCAAAGATGACCTGGAAGAACTTCATCAGCCGGCGAGTGATCGCGTCGCGCCGCCGAGGCCTTGCGACCGCGACCCTGTACGGACTCTCGCTGGCCGTTCGCTTCACGTCGGCGACAGGCGAGGAGGTGGAGATTCCCGCGCACGCCATGCACCCGATCTACCCGCTGGTGTCCATCATGAACCGGGATGCCTCCGGCCTTCCCTATCAGGACTGGGGCCCAAGGGCAGCTCAGTCGGTCGTCTTTCGCCAAGGCTGGCCGCAGAACTCGCCGCTGTCGCGCTGCGTAGCGCCTTAAGACCAGGAATTCACTTCACCTCTTCGTGCCGTCACCGGACGCTACCCTGAGCGGGGTAGCGGCGGCTCGCGCACGGACTTTCGAAACGCAGAGATCAAGGAGTAGACCCATGCGACTAGTCATCATCGGCGCCGGCTTCGCCGGCATGTACGCCGCCCTTTCCGCAGCCCGCCTGCGCGAGATCCAGGGCGTCTCGCCAGACCAGCTCGATATCGCGCTGGTTGCCCCCGAGCCGACGCTCGTGGTTCGCCCGCGGCTCTATGAACCGAAGCCGGAGACCTTGACGGCGCCCCTGCTCGACGTGCTCAAATCCATCGACGTCACCTATGTGCAAGGCACCGCCGAGACGGTCGACACCAAATCCAGCATGGTGAAGATCGCGACAGTGAAGGGCACGAAAAAGTCTCTCTCCTACGACCGCCTCGTCGTGACCACCGGCAGCCGGCTGTTTCGTCCGAACATTCCGGGTCTTGTCGAGCACGGCTTCAGCGTCGATTCGCTCGAGGATGCAATCGCGCTCGACAAGCATCTGCATGGCCTCGCCAAGCGGCCGGCCACGAACGGGCGCGACACGGTCGTCGTCGCCGGCGGCGGCTTCACCGGCATCGAGGCGGCCACCGAGATGCCGGCGCGGCTTCGCGACATCCTCGGCGCTAACGCCAGCACCCGCGTCATCATCGTCGAACGCAACAACGCGATTGCGCCCGACATGGGCGCAGGTCCCCGCCCCGTCATCGAGGAGGCCCTCGGCAAGCTCGGCGTGGAGGCACGCCTCGGTGTAGGTGTCGCCTCGCTCGACAAATCCGGCGTCACCCTGTCCAGCGGCGAGCACATCGAGACCGAGACCGTGATCTGGGCGGCGGGCATTCGTGCCGCGCCCCTGACCGCGCAGATTCCCGCCGAGCGCGACAATTTCGGCCGGTTGCTGGTCGACCGCTGTCTGCAGGTGACAGGCGTTGAGGGCGTCTTCGCAGCCGGCGATGCGGCGCGTGCGGCCTGCGACGACGAAGGCAATTACGCGCTGATGTCGTGCCAGCACGCGACGCGCATGGGCGCTTTCGCCGGCAACAATGCCGCGGCCGAGCTGCTCGGCCTTGCGACCAGGCCTTACCACCAGAAGGGCTACGTCACCTGCCTCGACCTTGGCGGAGCCGGCGCGCTGTTCACGCGGGGCTGGGAGCGGGAGGTGACGATGGTCGGCGACGTCGCCAAGAAGACCAAGCAGGAGATCAACACCGTCTGGATCTATCCGCCCAGAGCCGAGCGCGCCGCTGCGCTCGCCTCGGCCGATCCGGAGCGTGTGACCGACGTGACCGGCTTCCTCTAGTCCCTTCACGCGAAACGGGCTGCGCGTCGCCGCCGAGGCGCAGCCCGCTCACACCCTGGATCATTCTGGAGCTCGACCGCGATGAAACACGAGACCGTGCGCACCAGCGCCTTCGCCATGCCGCTGACCAACCCGGCCTTTCCGCCCGGCCCCTACCGCTTCGTCGACCGCGAATATTTCATTATCCAGTACCGGACCGATCCCGAGGCGCTGCGTCGCATCGTGCCGGAGCCGCTCGTGCTCACTGAGCCCGTCGTGAACTACGAGTTCATTCGCATGCCCGACTCGACCGGCTTCGGCGACTACACCGAAAGCGGCCAGGTCATCCCGGTGAGTTACCAGGGCCAGGCCGGCAGCTTCGTCCACCAGATGTTCCTCAATGATCATCCGCCGATCGCCGGCGGACGCGAATTGTGGGGCTTCCCCAAGAAGCTGGCGCAGCCGAAGCTGGCGGTCGAGATCGACACGCTCGTCGGCACGCTGAACTACGGCTCGGTTCGCATCGCCACCGGCACCATGGGCTACAAGCATCGCGCCCTCGATGCCGCTGCCGAGGCGAAGAAGCTCGCCGCCCCGAATTTCCTGCTCAAGGTTATCCCGCATGTCGACGGCACGGCGCGCATCTGCGAGCTGGTGCGCTTCCATTGCGAGGACATCACCGTGAAGGGCGCGTGGACCGGGCCGGCTGCGCTCGACCTCTGCTCGCATGCCCTAGCACCCGTCGCCGAGTTGCCGGTGCTGCAAGTGCTGTCGGCCAAGCATGTCGTCGCCGACCTCACCCTCGGGCTCGGCACCGTCGTGCACGACTACCTGTCGCCGGGCGCGTCCGAACGACGGCGCGCACCGGCTTCCGAAAACTTGATCGCCGGCTGACCGGATCGGCCGCAATGCAGGGAGTACTGGCAATGTTGAATGTGACACGGGAGTCCATCGAGGCTGCGCAGCAGATCGAGCCGCTGCCTTACGATGTCGTTGCGCTGGTCCTTCAGGGCGGCGGCGCCCTCGGCGCCTATCAGGCCGGGGTCTACGAAGGGCTGCACGAGGCCGGCATCCGGCCGAACTGGCTCGCCGGGATTTCGATCGGCGCGCTCAACGCGGCGATCATCGCGGGCTCGCCCGAGGACGAGCGCGTCGAGCGGCTGCGCGAGTTCTGGGAGACCATTTGCGCCTTCTCGATCGAGTGGCCCGCCGGCGAGGGGCTGGCCAATGCTCTGCCTTTTGCATTCGACATCAGCTCGGTGCGGAATGCGCTGGCGGCGATGCGGGCGCTGGTCCAGGGGCAGCCCGGCTTCTTCAAGCCGCGCTTCCCGTCGCCGCTCTGGTCGCCATTCTCGGGCGATGCGGCGACCAGCTTCTACGACACGGCACCGTTGCACGCGACCCTGGAGCGACTCGTCGACTTCGATCGGTTGAATTCGGGCGACGTGCGCGTCAGCGTCGGCGCGGTCAACGTCCGCACCGGCAACCTGACCTATTTCGACACCGCCGAGCGCCGGCTGGGGCCGAAGCATTTCATGGCGTCCGGCGCGCTGCCGCCGGGATTCCCCGCCGTTGAAATCGAGGGCGAGCACTACTGGGACGGCGGCGTCGTCTCCAACACGCCGCTTTCCCGCGTGCTCTCGGGCGACGCGCGCAAAGCGTTGACGTTCCAGATCGACCTCTGGTCGGCCAAGGGCCGCGTCCCCTACGACATGATGGAAGTGTCGAGCCGCCAGAAAGACATTCAGTACTCGAGCCGCACGCGCGCCGTCACCGACCAGGTGCTGCAAATGCAGAAGATGCGACAGGCGCTCCAGCGGACGATCGACAAATTGCCGGAAGCGGCGAAGCAGGATCCGGAAATCCGCACCATCGCGGACATGGCCCGCCATCGCTCCTACAACATCGTCCACCTGATCTATCAGACCAAGCCCAACGAGGGCCATTCGAGGGATTACGAGTTCGGGCTGAGTGCGATGCGCAGGCATTGGCAGAGCGGGCTGGAGGACATCCGCCGCACGCTCTCGGACCGGCGGCGTCTCGACCCGCCGCCGCCCGAGCGCGGCATCGTCACTCACGACATCCATCGCCGCGACTGAGCGGGTCGCAGCGTCGCCGGCCCGGACGAATGCCATGTCGCGCATCAGGCCCGGCATGAACGAGAGCAAACGGAACTGAACGATTGCAGAAAGGACATCTCATGTTGAAGGGCAAGGTCGCCATCGTCACGGGCTCGACCAGCGGCATCGGCCTCGGAATCGCGAAAGAGCTCGCACGTCTCGGCTCGGACATCGTGTTGAACGGCTTTGGCGACGCAAGCGCGATCGAGAATATCCGCAACGGCGTCGAGCGAGAGCATGGCGTGCGCGTCGTCTATGACGGCGCCGACATGTCGAAGGGCGAGGCGGTGCGCGGCCTGATCGCGGCGACGATCGAGAGGTTCGGGCGGCTCGACATTCTCGTCAACAATGCCGGGATCCAGTTCACCGCGCCGGTCGACGAATTCCCGCCGGCCAAGTGGCAGGCCATCATCGACATCAACCTGTCGGCGGCATTCCACGGCATGGCCACCGCGGTGCCGCAGATGAAGCTGCAGCGTTGGGGACGGATCGTCAACATCGCTTCCGCGCATGGCCTCGTCGGCTCGACACACAAGGCCGCCTATGTCGCGGCCAAGCACGGGCTGGTCGGCCTCACCAAGGTGGTCGGCCTCGAGACCGCCGGCAGCGGCGTCACATGCAACGCGGTCTGCCCCGGCTGGGTGCGCACGCCCCTGGTCGAAAAGCAGATCAGCGATATCGCCGCCGACAAGCACATCAGCCAGAAACAGGCGACGAACGAGCTATTGGCGGAAAAGCAGCCATCGCTCGACTTCGTCTCTCCCGCGCAACTCGGCGGCACGGTCGCCTTCCTCTGTTCGGCCGCGGCGGACCAGATCACGGGGACCGCGATCTCGGTCGATGGCGGGTGGACCGCACAGTAACCGGGAGCGCCAACATGGGCATCAGTGATCATAGCCGTTCCAGGAGGGTGTCGTGATGCATCTGAACAAGAGGGCGATCGGCCTGTCGCTGTGCCTTGCCTCCGTCGCGGTCGTGGCCGCAGGGTTTACCTATGCCCAATCCGGCGAGACCTCTACAGACAACGCCTATATCCGCGGCGACGTGACCTCGCTCGCGCCGAAGGTTGCGGGCTACGTCACGGCGGTGGAGATTCAGGACAACCAGGCTGTGCGGGCGGGTGACGTCCTGTTCCGGATCGACGATCGGGACCACCGCGCGCGGTTCGCCCAGGCCGTCGCCAATGTCGAAGCCGCACAGGCCCGCTTGACGAACGTCGATGCGGAGATCCAGCTTCAGCATGCCCTGATCCGGCAGGCCGAAGCTCAAGGGCTTGCGAGCGTGGCCGAGAAGAATCTGGCCCGCAAGGCGTCCGACCGTCGCCGCGAGCTCATCCGCACCAATGCCGTCAGCCAGGCCCAGGTCGATGAAAGCGACGCGGCGCTGTCGAAGGCCGAGGCGGCGGTCTCCGCAGCGGAAGCAACGATCGAGGCGCAGCGGCAGCGCATCGCCGTCCTCGCCAGCCAGCGCGAAGCTGCCGTAGCTGCGGTGGCGCAGGCACAGGCCGCACGCGACCTCGCTCAAATCGATCTCGACAACACCATCGTCCGTGCGCCGGTCGACGGCGTCATCGGCAACCGCCAGGTTCGCATCGGCCGCCTGGTCGCGCCAGGTACCGCCCTGCTCGACATCGTTCCGGTCAGGGATGTGTGGGTCGTGGCCAATTTCAAGGAGACCCAGGTCGAGCATATCCGGCCGGGCCAGCGCGTGCGCATCGTCGTCGACGGTTACAGGCACACGGCGCTCGACGGCGTCGTGGACAGCTTTGCGCCAGGCAGCGGATCCGCCTTCAGCATGCTCCCCTCGGACAACGCGACAGGCAACTTCATTCGGGTCGTTCAACGCGTACCGGTGAAGATCCGCTTCACCAGCAATCGGCTGCCCGGCCGGCTGGTACCGGGCCTGTCGGCACGCGTCGACGTCGATCAAGGGAGCGGCTCATGACGGCGATCCTCGCCATCGCGCCGCGCCGCGAACGATCTGCGGCGGGAGCCCTGTTCGTCGCAGGCATCGTGCTGGCCACGCTGACGGAGGCGATCGCGAGCACGGTTCTGTCGCTCGGACGCAGCTACATCATCGGAGACGTCCATGTCACACCCGACGAGTTCGCCTGGCTCGACATCGGCTACATCGCGTTGAAGCTGATCGGGTTCATGACCGCGCCTTTGCTGGTGCACCGCGTCGATCCTCGCCGCCTGATCATCGGCTCGACCCTGGTGATGGGCATCACATGCGGCTTGACGATCGTTACCGCACGGCTGGATCTGCTGATCGTGCTCCGCATGGTGCAGGGCCTCGCTGGCGGCATCCTGCTCGTCGCGGGCCAGGCGACGCTCTTTCACGCCTATCCGCAATCCCGCCAGCCGATCCTTCAGGCCTTGTTTGCGATGGGATCGGTGGTCGCGCCCGCGACGATCGCCCCGGCCCTGCAAGGCTGGCTGATCGACAGCCGGTCCTGGACGTGGATCTTCTTCAGCGTCATTCCGCTGGCGCTGGCGGCTGCCGGCCTGCTGTTGATCGCCGATGGCCCGAAGCCCGTCGAGCAACAGCGTCGCCCGCTCGACTGGATCGGCCTGGGGCTGATCTCGGTCGCGCTCTTCTGCTTCACTTATGTCCTCAACCAGGGCAGTCGATGGGCCTGGTTCGAGGAGCCCTGCATCCTCTGGCTCACGGTGAGCGGGACGGCCGCGCTGCTGGCATTTCTCGGCAGGCAGGTGCTGGCCGGGGGTGAGGGCCTGCTCGACTTCTCCTTGTTCGAGTGCGAGGATTTTTGCTTCGCCTTCGTCGTCAGCTTCGTTGCGGGCGCCGCGTTGTTCGGCAGCGCGTTCCTGATCCCGTTCTTTGCCGTGTCGGTTCTGGCGTTCAGGCCGACCGACGCCGGTCTGCTCTTGCTGCCGAGTGGCGCGTTCTTCGTCGCCACGCTGCTGGTCGCTGCCTTCCTCATGCAGGTCCGTCGTGTCCCTCCCGTCGCCACGGTGCCTTTTGGCATCCTGATGATCACGGTTGCGATGTGGATGTTGTCGGGTTCGACCAGCGAAAGCGGTGCGCATGACATGATGGCCGCCATCCTCCTGCGCGGCCTCGGTCTCGGCTTCCTGTTCCTGTCGATCACCCTGATCGCCTTCGGCAACCTCAGCGAACGCAACCGCGCCTTCGGCATCGGCCTGTTCAACACGAGCAGGCAGCTCGGCGGCCTCATCGGCGTCGCCGGCCTGGAGACCCTGATCGAGCACCACACCGCAGGCAATTTGACGGTGCTCGGCGCCAACCTCACTGCCGGCGTGCCCGCAGTCAGCGAGCGGCTGACCTCGACGGCCGCGATGCTCGCCGCGAGGGGAATGGACGCGGCGGCCGGCCGCGCCGCCACGAGCCTGCTGGACCGCGTGCTCATCGGCCAGTCGACGGTGATCGCCTTCGACGCGGCGTTCAATGCGGTCGCCCTGCTCTTTGTCTTCGCGGTGCCGGTGCTCGTCACCGTCAAGCTGGGGCTGCACCGATACGCCCAAATGCGCGCAGCGCAGGCACGCCGTACCGAAGAGCCGGAGATCACCGGCATCGCGATCTCTATTGACGGTAACCGGACCGCACAGAGAGCCAATGCCAATCAGCCATCGTTCGCGAGAACGGAGAGGCGCCATGAAGACGCTTTCGCGCTGGATGTTCGCAGCAATCGCTCGACAGCGACGGCAATCGCTCTGGCGCAGCGGCAAAGCTGATCCGTTAGACCGTCACCATCGCCAATCGCCGCCCCCCCAGAACTGAGCATCAAGACAGAGCGAAGGAGATTTCAAAATGAACCAGATGATCCCCAACCCTCAGAAGGAGACAAACATGAATCTACACAACACCTCACATCTCGGCGGGCCCGCCCCTGAAGAGCTCGTGCCATCGCGCTATGCGCTGAAGATCGGCGAGATCGACGTGCTGGTGGTCAGCGACGGCGTGCTGCCGCTGCCAACGGTGATGTTGGGACACAATGTCGACCCGGCCGCCCGGTCTGCGTGGCTGAACCACATGTTCCTGCCGCCGGATGCATTCGACTGGGCGCTGAACGCCGTCATGGTGCGCAGCGGCGGCAAGACCATTCTCATCGACGCGGGACTAGGATCAGATCCGGACTTGCACCTGCCGCGGGCCGGGCAGCTGATCAAGCGACTGGAGGCCGCTGGCATCGACCTTCCGTCCGTCACCGACCTGGTGCTGACCCACATGCACATGGACCATATCGGCGGACTGCTCGTCGACGGGGTGAAGGAGCGACTGCGTCCGGATCTGCGGATCCATGTGGCCGCCGCCGAGGTCAAATTCTGGGAGGCGCCCGATTTCACCCACACCAACATGCCGCAGGGATTTCCGGACGCGCTTCGGTCGACCGCGAAGCGGTTCGTGAAGGAGTACGGCAACCAACTGCGGCTGTTCGATGAGCAGCACGAGGTTGCGCCTGGCGTCGTTGCCCGTCGCACCGGCGGTCACACGCCCGGACACAGCGTGGTTCGCATCGCGTCCGGCGGCGACGCGCTGACCTTCGCCGGCGACGCCGTGTTTGCCGTCGGGTTCGAGCAGCCCGACTGGCACAACGGTTTCGAACACGACCCCGAGGAGGCGGCGCGCGTTCGTATCCGCCTTTTGCGTGAGCTTGCCGAGTCCGGCGAGATGCTGGTGGCCACTCACCTGCCGTTCCCGTCCGTCGGCAGGGTCGCGGCCGAGGGCGACGCCTTCCGCTGGGTCCCGGTCTTCTGGGACTATTGACGCCCGTCGAGACGGGACTGAACGAGGGCGCGCTCCATTGCGTCAATGAGCTCGCGCCCTCGTTTTTGCGCTACCGCCTGCGCCCCACCGCCGCTGTCGAAAATAGGATCAAACCTCGACCCTTGCGGTTATCGCCCTGCTTAGCCGCCGGAACTCCGTCCGGCGGGCATCAGCCAACGCCGCCTCGCGCGCGTCAGCGCCGCTGCGCGGGCGAGATCGAGCGAGGCAAAATGGCGATCGTGGCTTTCAGGATGACCCCGCTGGTGGCAATCACAGTCTTGATCGGCCTGCCCGCGGAGGCCCGTGACGACGGTCGCTACGCAAACTCACCGCTCAAGGGCTGGTTCGAGAGCCTGAAAAGCAAAGCGGGTGGACCCTGCTGCTCGGACGCCGACGGCACCGCACTCGACGATGTCGACTGGGACACGCAAGACGGCCATTACCGGGTGCGGCTTCAGGGCGAGTGGATCGCGGTGCCCGACGACGCCGTGATCACCGTACCGAACCGCGCCGGCCGCACCTTCGTCTGGCCCTATTACGTCAACGGTCGTGCCATGATCCGCTGCTTCATCCCCGGCAGCATGACTTGAGGATTGCGAGTAGTCGAGGTTTTAGGCCTCGGACACCAGCGGCTCACTTCTCCAGCTTGGCCGCCCGGATCTCGGCGAACTCAGCGTCGGGATGGCTGACGATGGTGGCGAACATGATGCCGCTGATGATGAGCGACCAGGCGGTGTTCCAATAAATCCAAAACACGTGCCAGCCTCCGTTTCCATCTCTTCCGCCCGCGGGATCAGGGTAACGACAAGGTGAGGTTGCCGTTCCGGCGCGAGGCGGCGCTATTTCTGTTTGGTCGGCGGCGGCGCGCGCTCGGTTTGGCCGGTGTGGCGCTTTGCCACGACGTCCTCGTCGCGCTCGCCCTCCTGCGGGCGCGGCGGCGGTTTGGGCTGGCCTTTCTGACCGCCATGCTTGCCGCCCATGTCGGGCTGGCCTTCGAGATCGTTTTCGCGGGGCATGATGCTTCAATGCACTGGCGTGGCATTGGTTCGCCTGTGAACGAGGTCATAGGATCGTCGAGGTTTGCAGTGCACGATCGTTGGCGGGGCATTCGACCAACGGATTCGGCCTGATGCGGAAACGACTGATCGCCTGGACCATCCTGACCTGCGGGCTGCTCGCGGTCACCCTATGGACCGTGCTCGGTCCGCCCGCACCCCCGCCCGGCCCGCATCTGCCCTCCCGCAGTGTGACCGCGGCGGTGCGGTAGTTATCCCGCGCGACCGATACAATTTCGGCATCGATCGATCCTCAACTGGAATTTGGTGCGACGGCGCGCCGCCCGCTATCCTCGACGGCAAAACGACAATGCCGTCCCGGCTTTGAGGAGGAAAACATGTTGAGATCGACCCGACGCATCGGATCGCGCCTGCCGCGCGCTGCGGTCGCGACCACCCTCGCCTTACTCGCCCTCGTTCCTGGAGTCCGCGCCGGCATGGCCGAAACCTTCGCCTATGTCGGCAACGCCGACAGCAACGACATCAGCGTGTTCAAGATGGCCGAGAGCGGCGAGATGACACCGGTGCAGACCGCCGCCTTCACCGGCGTCGACAAGCCCGGCTCCTCGACGCCGCTCGCGATCACGCCCGATCACCGTGTGCTGATCGCCGGCGTCCGCTCGCAGCCCTATCTCGCGGTGAGCTTCGCGATCGATCCCAAAACCGGTCAGCTCAGTCACATCGGCAACGGACCGCTCGCCGACAGCATGGCCAATATCGCCGTCGACCGCAGCGGCAAGTTCCTGTTCAGCGCCTCCTATGGCGGCAACAAGGTTGCGCTCAATCCGCTTCAGGCAAACGGCGCCGCCGGCGAGCCGAAGCAGGTGATCCCGACCGGACTGAACGCGCACGCCTTCCTGCCCTCGCTCGACAACCGCTTCGTGTTCGCGACCAATCTCGGCTCCGATCAGGTGCTGAGCTTCGCATTCGATGCCACCGCCGGCACGCTGACGCCGAGCGATCCGCCGGCGATCAAGGTGCCGGAAAAATCAGGGCCACGGCATTTCGTATTTCACCCCAACGGCAAGTTCGTCTATCTCATCCATGAGCTCAACGGCGACGTCGCGGCGTTCAGCTATGAGGCCAAGAGCGGCGCATGGGCCGAGATCCAGCGCACCACCGCGCTGCCGGAAGGCTTTTCAGGAAAGCCTTGGGCGGCCGACATCCACATCACCCCTGACGGGCGCTTTCTCTACGCCTCCGAGCGCACCACGAACACGCTCGCCGCCTACAAGATCGACACAACAAGCGGCAAGCTGACCACGATCGGCAGCGTGCCGACCGAGAAGCAGCCGCGCGGTTTCAACATCGATCCTTCGGGGCGCTACCTCGCCGCGGTCGGCGAGCTCTCCGACGGCATGACGGTCTATGCGATCGACCAGAACAGCGGCGCGCTCACCAAGCTGAAATCCTATCCCACCGGCAAGAAGCCGAACTGGGTGGAGTTCCTGAACCTGCCATGAGGGGCGCGCGGCGGGCCTACGTAAAGATCCGCAATTTCGCGAGGCCCGCTTTGGCGCCATGTTATCGGGGATGGACCGTCAAATCGTCTTCAAGTGCCCCCAGACCGGCATTAACGTGCAGTATCGGCTTGGCGACGAGCCAGCCGATCGGACGCATGTTTCCGTGCCGTGTCAGGCCTGTACGCGCCTGCACCTGATCGATCGTTCCACCGGCAAGCTGCTGGGTGATCGCCGAAGCTGACGGGCAGCTATTGCTTCGCCGCGACTTGCGGCGGGATGCAAATCCCACGGGCAGCGGCGCCGGCCCCAACGGCAGCGAACCTGATCTCCAATCCCGCGACTAATCAAGGACTTGTAATCAAGAACTGGCCGCGGCGACGCGCTCCGGCGTGGCATCCTGCCAGGGGGCCACGCTGCCATAGTCCGGCCCGTTGCCATCTGCTATCGATTGAAGGGCTTGAACCCCGGTGGAATTTTCGATGCGTCATTTGCCCCGTGCCGTTGCCCGAAGCCTGTTCCCCGCAGCCATCGCCGGCGTGTTCGTTCTCGGCCAATATCCGGCCGGAGCCGCCGAGGACGACGCCCCCAAGGGACCGGCGGTCACGGTGTTGAAGGTCGCGAAATCCTGCTTCTCCGACATCGTCGAGGCGACCGGCACGATCATTGCGCGCGAGGAAACCTCGGTGCGGCCCGAGCGTCCCGGCCTGAAGGTGACGGAAGTGCTGGCGGAAGCCGGCCAGACCACCACTGCCGGCCAGGTGCTGGCACGGCTGGCACTGCCAGAAGGCGGCACGCTTCAGGTCACCGCGCCGGTGGCGGGCGTGATCGCCACCTCGACCGCACAGATCGGCAATTTCGCCTCGGCCAAGGGCGAGGCCCTGTTCACGATCGTGGCGCGCAGCGAATACGACCTGGTCGGCCTGGTCGCAACCACCGACATGCGCAAGCTCGCCGTCAATCAGCAGGCGACCGTGCGCATCGCCGGCGCCGGCGATATGGACGGCAAGATTCGCCGCATCGGGCCGACCGTCGAGCCGAACATCCAGCAGGGCATGGTCTATATCGGCATCTCCTCGCAGAAGCGTCTGTTGCTCAACGCGAGCGGGCGTGCGCTGATCAAGTCCGGGCAGAGCTGCAACGTCGCGGTGCCGCTGACGGCGGTGCAATATTCCTCGGCCGGCACCGTGGTGCAGGTAATCCGCCGCAATCGCGTCGAGACCAAGCGCGTCGAGGTCGGATTGATGTCGGGTGGCAATATCGAGATCCGCGACGGCCTCAACGATGGCGACGTCATCGTCGCCCGCGCCGGCGCGCTGCTGCGCGAGGGCGATCCGGTGCGCCCGGTGATGGCCGCGGAGGCGGCGAAGTAGGTCACCACAACCGTCATTGCGAGCGCAGCGAAGCAATCCAGAATCTTTCCGCGGAGGGACTCTGGATTGCTTCGCTGCGCTCGCAATGACGTGGGGATGAAGAAGGTGGATTACGCCGAGCAGATGCGCCTTACGCATCTGCAGGGCTAACCCACCCTACAATCGCCGCGAAGAACTAGCCGCCGGCTTCGCCGAAATGAACGTCCTCGAGCAATGAGGACGAGATGCTCGGGACCTGGTCGCCTTCGCTGGCGCGGGAGATGGCGACGCGGGTCTTGTTGAAGACGCTTTCGGCGCTGCCCTGCGCATTGAGGTTGGTGAGGAACTCGCTGACCAGCACGCTGTGCTCGCCCTTGCCGTCGTCGACGACCTTGCCGGGCGAGGCGGAGGAGAGGATCAACGCATTGTCGGGCGCGCTGATCGGCGCGAGGCCGTGGCTGTAGGAGCGGAAGCGGCGCTCGAAGGGATTGCGGCGGGAGGCGTCGACCACGACGAGCTTGGCCTTGGCGCCCTGCTCCTTCATCATGTCGAGCACGCCGTCGATGGAGACGCCCTGGCGGCGGACGTCGCTTTCCTTCCAGATCGCGGCATCGACCGGCAGCATGTAGCTCTCGCGGCCGGCCTGCACGCCGTAGCCGCCGAAGAACAGCATGACGACGGTGTCGCGCTTGATCCGGGACTTCAGGCGGTTGACGGCGCGGACCATGTCATCCTTGGTCGCATCTTCCACCATGTCGACGTCAAAGCCGTTCTTGCGCAGGGACGAGGACAGCGCGCGGGCGTCGTTGATCGACTGCGTCAGCGGCGCGCTGGCGTCGGGGTAATGTCCATTGCCGATGACCAGCGCGAGGCGCGAGGTCTGGCCGATCGAGCCGGTGATCTGGTCGGTCGAGACGGCCTTGGCAGCATCGATGGCGCGCATGTTGAGCGCAGCATGGGCACCGATCACGAGCGAAACCGTGCCGATGAGGGCCGCAGCGAGGGCGATCGTGCGTCGGGAAATGTCGAGCTGCCTTACATTCATCTCGCTTCATTCCTGTCAGTGCCAAAGACCAGCCAAGCGCGCGCACACTGTTTGAGTAGCGCGATAGCGTCTTTAGGTTTGAGGGATTGGCCGGGGAAGTGCCCCCGAATTGCGCGCAATTTGCGGCGCCGCACCAAACAAACCCTTAACCGGATATCGCCTTCGCAGCAATAGATCGTCCAAAATTTGAGCTAAGCCCATGAAGATATTAGTTAATTCTCCAAGCCAAATTCCTCTGTTTTGTTGGTTCCCCGTGCTCATCCGGAGCCGGATCATGCAGCCCTCATGCCGACTTTTTCCGTGACTGCGATCACATTTGTATTTCCTGCGAATCCGGGTAGCTTTTTCAAAGGCTTGCAGGGGGGTGGCGCGTGGCTCGGAGCGCGCTAGCTGGCCCCCGGCCAGGCTCCCGCGACAAGACCCCGCCACCAGGTATTTCATGAGCTTTCCATATTTTGCCGGCGCCGCCTGCCGGGCGCTGACGGCGCCGAAGGAGGGGCCTTCTCTTTATGACGTCTGCGATCCCGTCTTGTCGGGCCCTGCCAACGGCGATCCGCATCTGGCCAAGTTCTACAAGACCGCGCTCGGCAATCCCGCACTGCGGATACTGCTGCGACGCGCGGGCGTCCCCGAGCTGCGCGACGAGGCCCGGCTGACGGCGCTGCGCAAGGCGCTCTCCCGTGCCCGCGACGACGCCGAGCCCGACTGGGCGGCCGTCGGCCAGCCAGTGGCCGACCTCGTCGACAGCATCGCGCTCGACCATCCCCGGCCGCCGCCGGCGATGTTCACCGGCTCCGCGCCGCAACAATCTGAGATTGACGGCGTGATCCGCGACTGCGCCCAGCACCTGCTCGGCTCGTACCGCAAGAACGGCTTCCTGCCGACCTATGCCGCGTTCAACCTGATCGGCGATCCCGATTGCCGCGGGCGCGAGCTGATCATGGCGCTCACGGGGCTGAACGCGCGCGGCTACAAGAACTCCTCGCTGCTATTCAATCTCGCCCGCGTCTTCATCGCACGCTCGCCGGCGCGCGCGGTCGTCAATCCGCCCTGGCGAGGGATTGCCGAGCCGATGTGGGAGCCGGTGCAGATCCGTCACCGCTCAGCCTATTACGACGCGTTCTTCATCGAGGCGCTGCTGAGCTATGTCGAGACCGGGCTCGCCTCATCCGCCGACAAGATGGCGGCGGAGCGCGCGATCGCCGGCATGGTGGATTTCTGCGTCAACATCAGCCGCGAGGAGGTCGAGGGCATCGACGGCGCGCGGTTCAATGTCATCACCGCGCTCGCGCCGGCGCCGCATCCGCGCTTCTCGCGCTTCTTCGCCCAGATCAAGCAGGATCTCGGCTTCGGCATCTACGTGCCGGATTGCGACACCACGGCCTGCTCGATCTCTGCAGCGACACAGGCCGGCTGCACCGATCCCATCATCGACCAGCCGCTACTGGATTTCTACGCCGGCTACCAGGTCCGCGCCGGCGTCAACGAACCGCGCGTGACCGTGCCGCTCAACGACAATATCGACTATGAGGGCGGGGTCGCGACCTGGATCGACAATCTCGCGGGCGAGCGGCCCTACGGCAACGATCTCGATCCGACGCTCAATCTCGACATTCTCGAGGTCAGCTTTCGCAACCTGGCGCGCTGGAAAATTCTGGAGACGCCGGCGCGGCTCGCCACCGTGCATCGCATCATCGGCTTCCAGAAGCGCCTGGCGGCCAGCGGCGCCTTCGCCAATCCACGCTCGCACATCTACTATCTGCCGGAGCTCTACAGTGCCTATTTCGGGCGCTGCTATGCGACCTTCCTGTCGCTGCCGCTGGCGGCGCAGGCCGCAATTGATCCCGCTGGCGATTTCGATTTCATCCGCCACCGCGTGCTATCCTACGTCAAGGGCGAGCTGATGGCCGCCGAGATGAACGTGTTCGACGCGGCGCTCGCGCTGATCGCGCTCGGCCATCTCGGCGCCGACCCGCGCGCCTTCGCGCCGGCGCTGAACGTGATCGTCGGCGCCATCGGCGAAGGCGGCCGCCGCGGCCCGTTCCGCGCCTATGAATGGAACAAGATGAAGACACCGACACGGATCCTGGTCGGCGGTCCCGAGGTGACGTCGGCGTTCGTGCTGATGGGACTGGCGGTGGCGCGGAGGCGAATGGTGAATGGCGAGTAACGAATGGGGCTCATGCATCCCTATTCGCGATTCCCTGTTCGCAACTCGCGCGTTCAATGACAGGAAGTTGAAAGCTCAATCGTCAGGCATAAGCTGGCCGGGCGACCAAAAGCCGACCACAATTGCGCGATCTATCCAAATGTCCTGAAAACCCGGACCGGCATGTTGCGAAAAGTCCTGATTGCGCTGTCTTTCATCGCGCTCCCGTCCCTGGCTGAGGCCGCCGACATCACCGGCATGGCAAAAGTGCGCGCCGGCGACGCCATCGTGATCGGGAACACGCGGATCCGGCTCGGCGGCATCGACGCGCCCGCGGTCGACCAGCTCTGCCTCAACACCAAGACCGAGCGCTGGACCTGCGGCGTCGCCGCACGCGACGAGCTCGCCAAACACGCCGAGGGCAAGAACTGGGTCTGCCACACCCGCGCGATCGACCGGCGCGGCCGCACCGTGGCACGCTGCGAGGTCGGCGGCGAGGACATCCAGAAATGGCTGGTGCGCAACGGCTGGGCGCTGGCCTACACCCGCATGTCCCATGATTACGCCGCAGACGAAGCCGCCGCGCGAGAGGCCAAGGCCGGGATGTGGCAGGGCGCCTTCATCGCGCCCTGGGACTGGCGCGTGCGCAACAAGAAGACGGCCATCTTGGGCGCCACCAAGCCGCCCGACGGGGCGCATGCGGTGCTGCTCGCCTCGGCCTCGGGGCCGGTCGCGCCCTCGCCCGACTGCACCATCAAGGGCAACGTCAACACATCAGGCGAATGCATCTACCACCAGCCGACCAGCCGCTGGTACACCCAGATCAAGATGAAGATCAGCAAGGGCACCCGCTGGTTCTGCTCGGTGGAAGAGGCCGAGGCCGCCGGCTGCCGCGAAACCAAGAGATAATCCACCCCAGACCTGCATTTTACGCGCTTTTCCAGGAGCCCGACGGCGCGTAAAACCCTGAATCAGCAACCCACCAGCCTGTCCTCCAGCAACAAGGACCAACAGCAATGACCGTTCGCGCGGGCCGGGAATTTCTGGCCATCCCCGGGCCCACCACGATGCCCGACGAGGTGCTGCAGGCGATGCACCGTCCGGCGATCGACATCTACTCCCAGCAGATGCTCGATCTGACCGAGAGCCTGCTCAGCGACATCTCGAAGCTGTTTGCGACCAAGGGCAAGTCCTACATCTACATCGCCAACGGCCACGGCGCCTGGGAAGCGGCGCTGAGCAACGTGCTGTCGCGCGGCGACAAGGTGCTGGTGCTGGAGAGCGGCCGCTTTGCGATCGGCTGGGGCAATGCGGCAGCCCTGATGGGCGCCGAGGTCGAGGTGCTCAAGGGCGATTGGCGCCGCGCGGTGCGGCCGCACGAGGTCGAGGAGCGCCTGCGCCGCGACAAGGAGCACTCCATCAAGGCGGTTGTCGTGGTCCAGGTCGATACGGCCTCGGGCGTGCAGAACGACATCGAGGCAATCGGCAAGGCGATCAAGGCGAGCGGGCATCCCGCGCTGTACATGGTCGACACCGTGGCCTCGCTCGGCTGCATGCCGTTCGAGATGGACAAATGGGGCATCGATGTTGCGATGTCCGGGTCGCAGAAGGGCCTGATGACGCCGCCCGGCCTCGGCTTCGTCGCCGCCAATGCGCGCGCGCTCGAGGTGCACAAGACGGCGAACATGGCGACGCCCTATTGGAGCTGGAGCGAGCGCGAGGGCACCGAGAATTATCGCAAATATGCCGGCACCGCGCCGGTGCATCTGTTGTTCGCACTGCGCCAGGCGATCGACCTCTTGCACGAGGAAGGGCTGGAGAGCGCCTTCCGCCGCCACAGCCTGCTCGGCGAAGCCGCGCGCCGCGCGGTGTCCGTCTGGTCGGAAGGCCAGGTGCTCGGCTTCAACGTCGCCGAAGCCAGCGAGCGTTCCAACACCGTGACCACGGTGACCATGAGCAACGGCCATGACCCGGCCGTGCTGCAACGCTATTGCAAGGAGAAGTGCGGCGTCGTGCTCGGCACGGGCATCGGCGATCTCTCCGGACAAGCCTTCCGCATCGCTCATATGGGTCATGTGAATGCGCCGATGCTGCTCGGCACGCTGGGCGTGATCGAGGTCGGGCTCAATGCACTGAAGATCCTGCATGGCAAGGGCGGGCTGGAAGCCGCGGTCGCGTATCTCGGTGAAGAGGTGGCGGTTTAAGGCGGAGCGACAAACTCCGCTGTCGTCCCTGCGAAAGCCTCGCTCCTCTCTTCCTTCTCCCCTTGCGGGAGAAGGTGGCGCGAAGCGCCGGATGAGGGGTTCTATCCTCAGCTCCAACTGCCAGACGGGCTCACCGAAAGATACCCCTCACCCGACTCGCCGCTACGCGGCGAGCCACCCTCTCCCACAGGGGGAGAGGGGAAGATCAGCGCTCGACGCGATACGCCTCCACCTGCGCCTTCAGCTCATCCAGCGACATGAGCGGCGCCTTCGGATCGACGCGATATTCCCCGTTCGCCAGCCACGCCAGCACCTTCGCGTCGATCACCGGCGAATGGTGGATGACGTCGCTGTAATTGCCGAGATCATGCGTCACGTGCTTGATCGCGCGGAAATCGTGCAGGCGCACGTTGGGAAGCTGCGTCAGGTCTTGCGCGATGCGTGCGGTGAGATCGGTGACGATCTTCAGCGTCTCGGGCGAGGCATCGCGCATCGCGACGAACTGCAGGATCGAATAGGGCGGGAAGTAGATGTCGAAGATCACGTCGGGATAGCGTGCGATCAGCCCGACGGCATCACGCTCGAAATGCCTGACCATGACGTCATAGCCGTAACCCTCGCCGAGGAAACGGCTGCGCGCGGGAGCGGTGATGTAGGCGAAGGCGGCACGCGTCCGCTTCGCATTGTAGCCGCTCGTGACATCGAAATCCCTGGGCAGCGCGTAGATGTCGTCGACGTCGGGCAGCGCAAATTTGAGCGGGAGATAAGGCGCCGCCCGGGTCAGCGGCGTCCGCAGCGGCGGGACCGACCGCAGCAATGCGAACACGGATTCCTTCGCCATCGCCGCATTGAACAGATAGGACGCGATGCCCTTGGCCGTCCCGCGGTAGAGATCGACGGACAGATAGGGATCGGCCTCGATGTCGGCGGCATCGACAAAGATGAAATCGTCCATCGCCCAGATCACACGCCTTGCGCCGCGGTCGATCGCTTGCTCCAGCACAAAACCCTGCTGGCGCGAGTTGGAGCCCGTCATCGCCAGCTTGAGCGAGCGCACGCCAAGCACGCGATCGATGTCGCTCTGGCGGAAATGGATCGCGAGCGAAGTGCCCATGAAGGCGGTGTCGAACGACTGGCTGCGGATCAGCCCGGCATTTTGCACGCGCGTGTCGTCGGAATAGAAGGCCGTGCCAAGGCGCGACGGGCGGAACAGCTGCAGGGGATCGACGATATAGGTGAGCGCCGCCGAGCCCAGCACGCACGCGATGCTGGCGAGGAGAAGACGCTTCAGACTGGTGGAAATGCCCTGCATCAGAACCGGAAATAGATGAATTCGCTGTGGCTCTGGATGCCCAAAATCCCGAACGCGAGCACCAGCGACGCGCCATAGAGAAACAGCGGTCGCATGCGCCCTGCCCGCAAGGCCTCGCCCACCCTGCGGTTGCCGTGGTCGTATCCCATGATCGCTTGCGTGTTCGGCGCCAACCACACCAGCGCGGCGTAGATCGAGACCAGCACCAGCGCTGCGATCTCCTCGCGACCGAAGACGATATTCGCGGGATCGGCCATGGCCTGGAGGACCCGCAGCGCCCATGTGACGCTCTCGGCGCGGAAGAACACCCAGGCAATCACGACGGCGAGGAAGGTCAGCGCGGAGCCGGCGATGCGGACCGGCCTCACAAGAGGCGACGGAATGCTCGGCACCAGCGCATTGAAGGCGTGGTTGACACAGAGATAGGCGCCATGCAGCGCGCCCCACGCCACGAGTGTCCAGGCGGCGCCGTGCCAGAGCCCGCCGAGCAGCATCGTGATCATCAGATTGACGTAGCGCAGCACGCGCCCCCTGCGATTGCCACCAAGCGGGATATAGAGGTAGTCACGCAGGAACTGCGACAAGGTCATGTGCCAGCGGCGCCAGAACTCGACGATGCTCGTGGCCTTGTAGGGCGAGTTGAAATTGACGGGCAGGAAGATGCCGAACATCAGCGATATCCCGATCGCCATGTCGGAATAGCCGGAGAAATCGAAATAGAGCTGGAACGTGTAGGCGAGCACACCACACCAGGCCTGGTCGAAGCTCGGCGAGCGCGCCTCGAAGGCGAGCGCGACCAGCGGCTGGATGCCGTCGGCAAGGCAGGTCTTCTTGAACAGGCCGATCGCGAAGATGATGACTCCGCAAAGCATCAGATGCGGGTCCGGATCCTTGGCCTTCTCCCGCTCGAATTGCGGAATCATGTCCTTGTGGTGGAGGATCGGCCCCGCGATCAGATGCGGAAAATATGTCACGAACAGCGCGTAATGCGGCAACGCGTAGGCCGCGACCTGGCCGCGATATGCGTCAACCAGGAACGCGATCTGGGTAAACGTGTAGAAGGAGATGCCGACCGGCAGCAGGATGTGGACGGCGAGTTGCGTGTCGGCCAGCGCATTGATGTTCTCGGTGACGAAGCCGGCATATTTGAAGATGCCGAGCACGACGAGATCGCCGATGACGCCGAAAGCGAGCGCCGCTTTTCTTTGCATTGGGGCGAGCTTCGACACGATGAGGAGGTGGCCGATGCCGTAGTTGAAGGCGATCGAGATCAGCAGCAGGGCCAGGAATTGCCAGTTGCCGATGGCGTAGAAGGCGAACGAGGCCAGCGCCAGCCAGATCACCGGCGCCAGATTGCTGCGCCGCCCGAGCCAGAAATAGCCGGCCAGCACGGCCGGCAGGAACAGCAGGATGAACGGATAGGAATTGAACAGCATCAGGCTGGACCGGCGGCGGGATTATGGAGCCTAAAGCATACAAGGGGGCGATCAACAACCCGGCGACTTGGCCGTCGCGCTGGCAATTCGCGGAAACGGGACGATATAAGGCGGACGAGCCTTCTCCCTCGCCCCGCTTGCGGGGAGAGGGTCGGGGTGAGGGGGAGCCTCCGCAAGGACGGTGATAGTTGGACTCGCGGAGAGTGCCCCTCACCCGAAATCCGCGCTACGCGCGCATTCCGGCCTCTCCCCGCAAGCGCGGAGAGGCGAAGAGCAGCGACGTACGGACATGAACGAGGATCGAGTGACACAAGCCAAAACAGCTTCCCAGCCGCCCGTCGCCCCACGCCGGCCGCATTCCTTCACGCGGCACGGCATCACCGTGACCGACGATTATGCCTGGCTGAAGGACGAGAAATGGCAGGAGGTGCTGCGCGATCCCGCGGTGCTCGATCTCGACATCCGCAAATATCTGGATGAGGAGAACGTCTACACCGAGAGCCTGCTCGGCCACACCGCGGCGCTGCAAAAGACGCTGGTGCGCGAGATGCGCGGGCGGATCAAGGAGGACGATTCCAGCGTGCCGTCGGCGGACGGTCCCTTCGCCTATTTCCGCAGGTTTCGCGAGGGCGGGCAGCACGAGCTGTTCGGCCGCATGCCGCGTGACGGCGGCGAAGGCCAGATTGTGCTCGACGGCGATGCGCTGGCAAAAAACCATAAATATTTCAAATTCGGCGGCAGCCGGCACTCGCACGACCACAAGCTGCAGGCCTGGAGCGCCGACACCAAGGGCTCCGAATATTTCTCGATCCGCGTCCGCGACTGGGCGAGCGGCAAGGACCTCGACGACCTCGTCGAGGAGACCGATGGCGGCATCGTCTGGAGTGCTGACTGCATGAGCTTCTTCTATGTGAAGCTCGACGACAATCACCGACCGATGCAGGTGTGGCGGCACAAGCTCGGCACCAAGCAGGCCGACGACACGCTGGTCTATGAGGAGCAGGATTCCGGCTGGTTCACCCATTTGCACGAGAGCACCAGCGGCCGCTTCTGCGTGATCGCGGGCGGCGACCACGAGACCTCGGAGCAGCGGCTGATCGATCTGGCAAACCCTGAGGCCCCGCCCCGCCTGGTCGCGGCGCGCGAGGAAGGCGTGCAATATTCGCTGGCCGACCGCGGCGACGAGCTGTTCATCCTCACCAACGCCGACGACGCCATCGACTTCAAGATCGTCACGGCGCCGCTCAGCGCGCCCGAGCGCAGGAACTGGCGCGACCTGATCCCGTATCGTCCGGGCATCTACATCATCGACCTCGATCTCTATGCCGGCCATCTCGTGCGGCTGGAGCGCGCCAATGCGCTGCCGTCGATCGTGATCCGCGATCTCACCACCAGGGACGAGCACGCCATCGCCTTCGACGAAGCCGCCTATTCACTGGATACGATGGGCTCCTACGAGTTCGAGACAACGAATCTGCGCTTCGCCTATTCGTCGATGACGACGCCGTCGGAAGTCTACGATTACGACATGATCAAGCGCACGCGCATCCTGCGCAAGCGCCAGGAGATCCCGTCCGGCCATGATGCGGCCGATTACGTCACCACGCGCATCATGGCGAAGGCGCATGACGGCGCCGAGGTGCCGGTCTCGATCCTCCATCGCCGCGGGCTGAAGCTCGACGGCACCGCGCCGCTGCTGCTCTACGGTTACGGCTCCTACGGCATGGCGATGCCGGCCTCGTTCAGCGCCAACCGCCTGTCGCTGGTCGATCGCGGCTTCGTCTACGCCATCGCCCATATCCGTGGCGGCGCCGACAAGGGCTGGGGCTGGTATCTCGACGGCAAGCGCGAGAAGAAGACGAACAGCTTCGACGATTTTGCCGCCAGCGCCCGAGCATTGATCGCGGCGAAATACACCGGCGCCAAACGCATCGTCGGCCATGGCGGCTCGGCCGGCGGCATGCTGATGGGCGCGGTCGCCAACCGCGCCGGCGAATTGTTCGCCGGCATCGTCGCCGAAGTGCCGTTCGTCGACGTGCTCAACACCATGCTCGACGACACGCTGCCGCTGACGCCGCCGGAATGGCCGGAATGGGGCAACCCGATCGAGAGCGAGAAGGATTTTCGCACCATCCTGTCCTATTCGCCTTACGACAATCTTGCGGCAAAGGAGTATCCGGCGATCCTCGCGATGGGCGGGCTTACTGATCCTCGGGTCACTTACTGGGAGCCCGCCAAATGGATCGCGCGCCTGCGCGCCACCATGAGCGGCGGCGGCCCGGTCCTGCTCCGCACCAACATGGGCGCCGGCCATGGCGGCGCCTCGGGACGGTTCGACCGATTGGATGAGGTCGCGATCGTCTATGCGTTCGCGCTGTGGGCGGCGGGGATGGCAGAGGCGTGATCTTCTCCCTCTCCCCGCTTGCGGGGAGAGGCGGAGACTCACACCGCCCCATGCGCCTCGACGTAGAGCGCATACACCGAGTGGCTGCTGGCCATATAGAGACGGTTGTTCTTGGGGCCGCCGAAACAGAGATTGGCGCAGCGCTCCGGCAGCTTGATGAAGGCGAGCGGCTTGCCGTCCGCGTTGAAGACCATCACGCCGTCGAGATCCTCCGGCTTGCCCTTGAGCTGATAGATCTTGCGGCCACCGACTTCGGTGGGCTCGGATTGCAGCGCGCCGTTCGAGCCCCAGCCGCACCAGAGATTGCCGTCGCGATCCACGCGAAAGCCGTCGAGCGAGGCCTGGTCAGCGGCGTCGATCAATTTTGTCTTGCCGCTAAGACTGCCGTCGTCGCCGACATTGTAGCTCCAGATGCTACGATTGGGCGTGCCCTTCCACTCGACGACGTAGAGCTTCTTCTCGTCCGGCGAGAAGGCAAGGCCGTTGGGATTGACGAGGTCGGTGAGGACGGCGGTGAGCTTGCCGTCCTTGGCGATGCGGTAGACGTTGGTGGTAGCCTGCTCGGCCTTCTCCTTCTTGCCTTCCCACTCGCCATTGATGCCGAACAAGGGATCGGTGAACCAGATGCTGTCGTCGGACTTCACCACGATGTCATTCGGCGCGTTGAGCCGCTTGCCCTCGAACTTGTCGGCGAGTACGGTGATCTTGCCGTCCTTCTCGGTGCGGGTGATGCAGCGGGTGACGGAGTGCTCGCAGGTCACGAGACGGCCCTGGCGGTCGCGCGCATTGCCATTGGCGTAGTTGGCATTGGCGCGGAACACGCTGGTCTGGCCGGTCTTCTCGTCGAACTTCATGATCCGGTTGTTGGGAATGTCCGAGAACAGGAGATAGCCGCCGTCCGGGAAATAAGCCGGGCCTTCGGCCCAGCGCATGCCGGTCGCGACCTGCTCGACCGTCGAGGAATAGAGCCGGTACTTTCCGAAACCCGGATCGAGGATCTGAACAGCGGGATCGGGATAACGCTGGTTCGGCGTGAACGGGAACGACTGCGCGCTGGCGGCGCGGGCGAGAAGCGTGGATGCCACTGCTGCGCCGGCGCCGGCCATGAGATTGCGTCGCGTGAAATTCATCGAAGTCCTCCCTGCTTGACAAAAGGCCGGCGCTTGATGCGCCGGCTCATATCTTGATGCGAATTCGTCTCGGCCTTAGCGGCCGTTCTTCTTCCGCCATTCCGCGAAGTCGGTCAGCGTCTGCGGGTCGGTGGCGGGATAGAGACCGAAGATGCCGCGGCCCTTGCCGACTTCCTCGGTGACGAAGTCCTCGAACGCGGTCATCTCGAAGGTTTCGTTGGCGATCTCATCGGCGAGATGCGCGGGGATCACGATGACGCCGTCGGCATCGCCAAGGATGACGTCGCCGGGAAACACCGGCGCATCGCCGCAGCCGATCGGGACGTTGATCTCGATGGCCTGGTGCAGCGTCAGGTTGGTCGGCGCCGAGGGGCGATGATGGTAGGCGGGGATGCCGAGCTTTGCGATTTCGGCGGAATCGCGAAAGCCGCCGTCGGTGACGACGCCGGCAACA
Organism: Bradyrhizobium sp. CCGB12; assembly: GCF_024199845.1. Lineage (NCBI taxonomy): Bacteria > Pseudomonadati > Pseudomonadota > Alphaproteobacteria > Hyphomicrobiales > Nitrobacteraceae > Bradyrhizobium > Bradyrhizobium sp. CCGB12. The sequence continues at coordinate 7,103,983 of NZ_JANADO010000001.1, forward strand.
CCCCGCTTCATCAAGCGCGTCACCAGGATCGCGCCGGCCGAGGCCGCGCGCGCGTCCTTGCGGCTATCCATCACCAGCACGCTACCTGCCGGGCAATCCTCGACCGCCTTGCGCTGCGGATGCGAGCGGTCCTTGAAGACATCGATGGTGTTGAGGTCCTCGCGCGCAGGCATGTAGCGCAGCGTGAAGGCCTCGCCGACCATGGTCGGCTGATCGGCACCGACGGGATGCACATCCTGGATCATCTGGATGCGCAGGCCGCGCTTGAACAAGGCGGTGGCGACGGTGGCGGTGGAGACGGATTTGAGCTTGTTGCGGGTGGCTTCGCTGAGTTTGGTCATAAGGGCACTCTCTGTTGTCATTCCGGGGCGCGCGTAGCGCGAACCCGGAATCCATCGGGCGACACCGACTGCGGCACGATGGATTCCGGGCTCATCGCTTCGCGATGCCCCGGAATGACGGGGACATCAATAAATCGACGGCTCGCCGATCGGCGCGCCGAAATCGGTCTCGAGGAAGTCGAAGTCGCAGCCGTCATTGGCCTGCTTGATGTGTTTTGTGAACATCCAGCCATAGCCGCGTTCGAATCGGCGCTCGGGCTGCTTCCAGGCGGCGCGGCGCTTGGCGAGCTCGGCCTCGGGCACATCGAGATTGATGGTGCGCGCGGCGACATCGAGCGTGATGCAGTCGCCGTTCTGCACCAGCGCCAGCGGGCCACCGATATAGGACTCCGGCGAGACGTGCAGGATGCAGGCGCCGTAGCTGGTGCCGCTCATGCGCGCGTCGGAGATGCGCACCATATCGCGCACGCCCTGCTTCACGAGTTTTGTGGGAATCGGCAGCATGCCCCATTCCGGCATGCCCGGCCCTCCTTGCGGGCCTGCATTGCGCAGGATCAGGATGTGGTCCTCGGTGACATCAAGGTTGGGATCGTCGACCGCCTTCTTCATCGACGGATAGTCGTCGAACACCAGCGCGGGCCCGGTGTGCTTGAGGAAGCGCGGCGCGCAGGCGCTCGGCTTGATGACGCAGCCGTCGGGCGCGAGATTACCCTTGAGCACGGCGAGCGCGCCCTCCTTGTAGATGGGATTGTCGACGGAGCGGATCACATCGGGGTTGTGCACCTCGGCGCCATCGATGTTCTCGCCGAGGGTCTTGCCTGTTACCGTGATGCAGTCGAGATGCAGATGCGACTTGATCTCGCCCATCAGCGCCGGCAGGCCGCCGGCATAGAAGAAATCCTCCATCAGATAGGCATCGCCGCTCGGGCGAACGTTGGCAATCACGGGAACCTTGCGGCTCGCAATCTCGAAATCGTCGAGACCGATGTCCTGGCCGGCGCGGCGGGCCTGCGCGATCAGATGGATGATCGCGTTGGTCGAGCAACCCATCGCCATCGCCACCGCGATGGCGTTCTCGAACGCCTTGCGGGTCTGGATCGCCTTCGGCGTCAAATCCTCCCACACCATCTCGACGATGCGGCGGCCGCATTCGGAGGCCATGCGGATGTGATTGGCATCCGCGGCCGGAATCGAGGAAGCGCCCGGCAGCGTCATGCCGATCGCCTCCGCAATCGCCGTCATGGTCGAGGCGGTGCCCATGGTCATGCAGGTGCCGTAGCTACGGGCGATGCCGGCCTCGATATCGAGCCAGTCCTTGTCGGAGATTTTGCCGGCGCGGCGTTCGTCCCAGTATTTCCAGCCATCCGAGCCGGAGCCGAGCGTCTTGCCCTTCCAGTTGCCGCGCAACATCGGGCCGGCCGGCAAATAGATGGCCGGAATGTTCATCGAGGTCGCGCCCAAGAGCAGCGCCGGCGTGGTCTTGTCGCAGCCGCCCATCAGCACCACGCCGTCGACGGGATGGCTGCGCAAGAGCTCCTCAGCCTCCATCGCAAGGAGATTGCGATAGAGCATGGTGGTCGGCTTGAGCAGCGATTCCGACAGCGACAGCGCCGGCAACTCCACCGGCAGGCCGCCGGCCATCAGGATGCCGCGCTTGACGTCGTCGACGCGCGACTTGAAGTGCATGTGGCAAGGCTGCGCCTCCGACCAGGTGTTGATGATCGCGATGCACGGCCGGTCCTTCCACTCTTCCGGCGCATAGCCCATCTGCATGGCGCGTGAGCGGTGGCCGAACGAGCGGAGATCGTCGGGTGCGAACCAGCGCGCGCTGCGGAGCTGGTCGGGCGTTTTTGTCTTGGTCACGATTGGGTGCCCCATTTCTGGACGGTGTTCCGCTCGATGGCGCGGAAGATCAGGTTCTCGACAAAGAGCCCGATGATGATCACGGTCAAGAGGCCCGCGAAGACGGCAGGTATGTCGAGCAAATTGCGGTTCTCGAAGATGAACCAGCCGAGCCCGCCCTGGCCCGAAGACACGCCGAACACCAGCTCGGCCGCGATCAGGGTGCGCCAGGCAAACGCCCAGCCGATCTTCAGGCCGGTGAGGATCGAGCCGAAGGCCGCCGGGATGAGGATTTTGGCGACGTAGGGCAGCCCGCGCAGGCCGTAATTGCGGCCGACCATGCGCAGCGTGTTGGACACGCTCTTGAAACCGGAATGGGTGTTGAGCGCGACCGGCCACAGCACCGAATGGATCAGTACGAAGACGAGACTGCCATTGCCGAGCCCGAACCAGATCAGCGCCAGCGGCAGCAGCGCGATTGCCGGCAGCGGATTGAACATCGCCGTCACCGTCTCCAGGAAGTCGGTGCCGATCCGGGTCGAGATCGCGAGCACGGTGAAGATCGCGGCCAGCACGATGCCGGCCGAATAGCCCATGAACAGCACCTTCAGCGAGGTCCACGCGCGCATCGGAATCGTGCCGTCCTTGACGCGCTCGAACAGCGTCACGAAGGTGTCGTGCAGTGTCGGAAACAGCAGGGGATTGTCGAGAGCGACGCCGTAGGCCTCCCAGACCGCGGCGAGGAACAGGATGATGACGGACTTGCGGACGAAGCCGTCATTCCACAACAGCTCGGCAACGCTCAGCTTGCGCTCGACTTCGCCTGTGCCGCCGGCAGCCACCGGCGCTTCACGCAGCAGGATTCTCGCTTCGCCCATGGTGGCTCCTTCAGTGCGCGGTTGCTTCGGAGGCGAACAGAAGATCGTGGATCTCTTTCTCCAGCCGGCCGGCGCTGCCGTCCTCATTCGAAACCTTGTCGACGTCGATCACCTCGGCCTTGACGCGGCCGGGATGCGGCGACAGCAGCAGGATTCGGTTGCCGATGCGGATCGCCTCCGCGATCGAATGGGTCACGAACAGCACGGTGAATTTGGTCTCGCTCCAGAGCTGGAGCAGCTCATCCTGGCAGGTCCGGCGCGTCAGCGCGTCGAGCGCCGCGAACGGCTCGTCCATCAGCAGGATGTCCGGCTCCATCGCCATGCCGCGCGCGATCGCGACGCGCTGCTTCATGCCGCCGGAGAGCGTGTGCGGATAGGCATCGACCACGCGCGTGAGGCCGACCTTCTCGATATAGGCCCGCGCCTTCGCCTCGGCGTCCTTGCGCGACAGCTTTCTCGCCGTGAGCAGCGGGAACATCACGTTGGCGAGCACGCTCTTCCAGGGCAGGAGCTGGTCGAACTCCTGGAAGATCATCATGCGGTCGGCGCCGGGACCGTGGATCTCGCGGCCATCGATGGTCATGCGGCCTTCGCTCGGCGTCATGTAGCCGCCGACGGCCTTGAGCAGGGTCGACTTGCCGCAGCCGGAGGGACCGAGCAGCACGAAGCGGTCGGACCGGTCGACGGTGAAGCTCACTTTTTCGGTTGCGGTGACGACTGCGCTGGAAGTCTTGTAGCGCAGCGTCACGGAGCTGACGTCGAGCAGCGCCATCAGTTGCCCTTCAGGTCGTGCGCGACGGGGAGATAATAATCCGTCCAGGCCTTGGGCTGGTTCTTCAGCGTGCCGGTCTTGTAGAGATGGGCGGCGAATTTCATCGTGCCCTGCGGCTCGAGATTCCACTCCATCATGCCGGGCTCCTTGAGGAGGTCGAGCAGCTCTTCCACCGAGGTCTTGTCGCCGGTGATCTCCTTGTAGATCTCGACCGCCTGCCTGGTGTCGCTGCGGATCAGGTCCTGCGCTTCCTTGGTGGCGTCACGCACGGCCTGGATGATTCTTGGATTGGCGTCGGCGAACTTCGTCGTGGTGAAGAATTGCGCCTGGCTGAGCGGGCCGCCCATCACGTCGGGCGACGACAGCACCACATGCGCACCCGGCACGTTCTTCAGCTCCAGGAAGGTGAAGGGCGGGATCGAGAAGTGATTGTGCACCTCGTGCTTCGGGTTGGACAGCGCGGCATAGGCGTCGGGATGGCCGAGCTGCACCGTGTTGGGGTCGAGCTTCGACCATTGGTCGGCGCCAAAAGCCTCGGCGGCCGCGATCTGAAGTACGATCGCCTGGGTCGAGACCTTGACGGTCGGCACCGCGATCTTGTCGCCGGGGCCAAAATCCTTGATCGACTTGATGTTGGCGTCACGGCTGATCAGCGTCATCGGCTGCGCCGAAGTCGCGACGATGCCCTTCACGCCGCCGCGGGTGCGATCCCACAACAGCAGCAGATTGCCTGTCCCGGTGTTGAGGATGTCGACGCCGCCAGCGAGCAGCGCATCGGTCTGCGCCCCGCCGCCGGAGAAGGTGATCCATTTGGTGGTGACACCGGAGACGCCGAGGGAAGCGGCGTGCTTCTCGATCAGCTTCAGCTTCTCCATGATGTGGCTCGGCATGTAGAAGATGCCGGGCTGGCGCGACAGCGCGATCTCGGATTTCTGCTGGGCGTGCGCGGCGGATGCCGACAGGGCGGCTGCGGCGATCAAGACGGCAGCCGCAAGCCGGCTACGAAGATGCGTGATCATTGTTGTGTGTTTCCTCCGGTCATCGTCGAGCTGCGTTGACGCTGCTGATGCACTAATATATTAGTGCATCAAAGGCAAGCCCGCGGGACCCGCCATGGAATCACCCCACCCCGCGCCGCGCGCGGCACCACGACCCGCCGCCCGGCTCGATCGCGGCCGTCAAGCCGCTCCGCAGGTGTTCGAGCGGTTGCGCAATGCGATCATCGCCCTGGAACTGCCGCCCGGCGCCCCGCTGTCACGCGCCGAGCTCGCCGGGCAGTTCGGCGTCAGCTCCACGCCGGTGCGCGACGCACTGATGCGGCTCGAGGAGGAAGGCCTGGTCGACGTGTTTCCGCAGCATGCGACCGTGGTCAGCCGGATCGACGTCAATCGCGCGCAACAGGCGCATTTCCTGCGCCAGGCGCTGGAGCTGGAGATCGTCCGCCTGCTCGCAACCAACCCCGACGCGTCCCTGATCGTTCGCCTCGATCACGCCATCGCGTTGCAGCAGCAATTCGCGAGGGCCGGTGAGTTCGAGGCCTTCATGGCCGGCGACAACGATTTTCACGCCCAGCTCTACACGGCCGCCGGCAAGCAGGATCTGTGGGCGCTGGTGCGCAGCCGCAGCGGGCACAGCGATCGTTTGCGCCGTCTGCACCTGCCCTCGCCGGGCAAGGCCCAGAACATCGTGCGCCACCACAAACTGATCACCCGCGCGATCGAGGCCGGAGACGCCGACGCTGCGCAACAACACCTGCGCAAGCATCTGTCGGGCACGCTGAGCGAACTGGACAAGATCCGGAGCCATTATCCCGAGTACCTGACCGATTAACCAGGCCTCTTTAATCCGCAGTGAAGCCCGGGCTCCGTGCACCCGCGGCGGGAAACATATTCCGGCCGGTCCCCGGTAATTTTGTGCACGGAAGCATGCATATGGGCCTATCATCTTCAAGCACGACATGCGGGATTCGCATCGGTCGCGAAGTGCTTGCAGGTCGAGCAGAATCCGCGCAACAATTTCGTATTTGATGGCTTGATTTGCGGTCGCTGGGACATTCCCATCCGACCCGGAGGATTTCAGACGTGGCCAACATCCTGATCGTGGATGACGACCCGGCCGTGCAGATCACGATCCGGCTGATCCTGGAGAGGGCCGGTCACCACGTCACCGTCGCCGGCGATGGCCGCAAAGGACTGGCGCTGTTCGAGGCCAGCCAGTTCGACCTGCTGTTTCTCGACATCTTCATGCCCGGCATGGACGGGCTGGAGACCATGCGCCACATCCGGGCGCTGGCTCCGGCCATTCCGATCATCGTCATTTCCGGCCGCTCGATGACGCCAGATGCCTATGCGGAGCCGGATTTCCTGAAGATGGCGACCAAGCTCGGCGCGGTGGCAAGCCTGCAAAAGCCGTTTCACCCCGGCGCCCTGCTCGCCGCGGTCGATGGCTGCCTGAAGGCGGCCCGGCCGGAGGCACCCGATGTCAGCGCCGGCCGCCGATGACAAGGAGCTTCATTCCGTTCCAGGCCGGAACTGGCGCGGCCATTCGAGAAGCGGCGCGAATTTCCACATGACGCTCGCGACGCGGCTTGCCATCGCGATGATCCTGCTGGTGGCGGTGACCGTGGCCGCCGTCGGATGGCTGGGCTACCGCAACACGACCCAGGCCGTCATTCCGCGGGTGCTGGAACGCGTCGAGGCCCAGTCTCGCCTGCTGGCAATCCATCTCGAATCCTATGTTGCCGGAGCTCGCGGCGATCTGCTCGGCTATCGCTCGGCCGCAGCCATCAACGGCCTGATCCGCGCTCATATCGGTGGCGGCATCGATCCTCTCGACGGCGTTTCGGAGCAAACTTGGCGCGAGCGCATCGCAGCGCGCCTCGCCGCCGAGATCGACGCCAAGCCGAGCTACGGACAATTCCGAATCATCGGCCTGGACGACGACCAGCGCGAGCTGGTCCGCGTCGATCGGTCCGGCCCGAATGGAAAGGCGCGGATCGTCCCCAAGGAGGAACTGGAGCGCAAGAGCGAACGAACCTACTTTCAGGAGACGATTCGACTGGCGGGTGGCGAGATCTATGTGTCCGGCATCGATCTCGCCACCCGCCAGGGAGGGACGGCCGAGCTCCACGTTCCGACGTTGCGGGTCGCGACGCCCCTGTTCACGCCGGACAGCAAGCCGTTCGGCATCATCATCGCCAATATCGACATGCGCACGGCCCTCGACCGCGTCCGCTCGACCCCGGGCGCAGGGGGAGAGATCTATGTCGTGAATTCGCGCAGTGACTATCTCGTCCATCCCGATCGCGCGCGCGAATTCGGCTCATTGCGTGGCCACCCCACCGACTGGCGCCGTGACTTTCCATTCTTCGCAACCCAGGTCGGCTCGCTGGAGGGCACCACGCATCTCATGACCGACGGGTCGGGCCGGCCGAGCGGCGTGACGATCGCGCCGGCGCTGCTGGTCGGCAAGGAATGGGTTGCGATCGTCGAGACGGTCCCTCCGCCTGTGTTCGGCCGCGTGCCGGCGGCGATCCAAAAGACCTCTCTGGTGGTCGGCATCCTGGCCGTGCTCGCGGCGGCCTCACTTGCGGTGCTGCTGGCGCGCTCATTGACGCGCCCGATCGGGCGTCTGACCGCGGCGGTGCAGGCAATCGGCAGCGGACGGCCGGCGGACATCCCCGTCGATGCCAGCGGCGAGACAGGCGTGCTGGCACGGGCCTTTGCCCAGATGGTCGAGGAAACCCGGGCGAAAACAGCCGCGCTTCAACGCGAGGTCGAGGAGCATCGCCGCACCGAGGTCGCGCGAAGCCACCACGCGGCGCGCGAGCGCTTGTTCAGCGCCGCGATCGAATCGTCCGACGATGCGATCGTGATGCAGTCGCTCGATGCCATCATCACGGGCTGGAATCCGGCCGCCGAACGCCTCTATGGTTATTCGGCTGACGAGGCGATCGGGAAATCCACCGCGATCATCGTTCCCCCCGACCGTCGCGAGCACGGCAAGGACTATCTGCGACGGATCGCCCGGGGCGAGCCGATCGAACGTTTCGAGACGGTGCGCTTCTGCAAGGACGGCACCCCGGTCGAGATCTCACTCAGCCTCTCGCCGATCAGGGGCCCGTCGGGCGAGATCATCGGGGCCTCCGGGACCGCGCGCAGCCTCACCGAGGCGCGGCGGGCCGAGCGGGCGCTCCAGCAGCAGCTCGAGGAGCGGCGGCAGATCTTCGATGCCTCGCAGGACCTGATCATGGTCATGGATGCGCGCGGCCACATCGTGCAGATCAGCCCGAGCAGCCAAGCCATTCTCGGCTTCAGCCCGGAGGAGATGATCGGCCGCAGCGGTGCCGATTTCATTCACCCCGATCATCTGGAGCAGTCCCGCGAGGACATGCGCGCGCTGCGGCGCGGCGAGCGCCCCAAGCTCGCCGACACCCGCTGCATCCACAAGGACCGGCACGAGGTCTGGCTCTCCTGGCTCGGCAACTGGTCCGAGCCGGCGCAACGCTTCTTCTTCATCGGACGTGACATGACGGAGGCGCGGCGTGCGCAGGAATCGCTGCGCGAGAGCGAACGGCTCGCCCGCAACATCGTCGAGACCTCACTCGACGCCTTCGTCCAGACCGACGAGACCAGCAGCATCCTGAACTGGAACTCGCAGGCCGAACAGCTCTTCGGCTGGCGCCGCGACGAGGTGCTCGGCAAGAGCACGATCGATCTGATCGTAGCCGAGAGCGAGCGTGACAGGGTCAGCGCGGGCCTGACGCAATTCCTCGCAAACGATGACGGCAGGACGCTGAACCGCCGCCGCGAGCTGATGTGCCAACGCCGCGACGGCAAGGAATTCATGGCCGAGCTGAGCGTCACCGCGCTGAAGCGCCGCGAGGGCCTGCTGTTCAACGTCTTCTACCGCGACCTCACCGACAAGATCGCGGCCGAGGAGCGCATCCGCCATGCCGAGAAGATGGAGGCGGTCGGCCAGCTCACCGGCGGCGTGGCGCATGATTTCAACAACATCCTCACCGTCATCACCGGAACGATCGAGATCCTCGCGGAGGCAGTCGAGAAGGAGCCGCAGCTTGCGGCCATCACCAAGATGATCGACGAGGCCGCCGGGCGCGGCGCCGAGCTGACCCAGCATTTGCTCGCCTTCGCGCGCAAGCAGCCGCTCCAGCCGCGCGAGATCGACATCAACTCGCTGATCGTCGACACCGCGAAACTGCTGCGACCGACGCTGGGCGAGCAGATCCAGATCGAAGCTGTATTCGAGGACGAGAACTGCGTCGCGATCGTCGATCCCAACCAGCTCACCACTGCGATCCTCAACCTCGCGCTCAATGCCCGCGACGCCATGCCTGGCGGCGGCAAGCTGATCCTGGAGACGGGCGGCGCCTATCTCGACGAGGTCTATGCCAACGTCAACGATGTCCGGCCGGGGCACTACGTGATGATCGCCGTGAGCGACACCGGTACCGGAATTGCCGCGACCATGCTGGCCAGGGTATTCGACCCCTTCTTCACCTCAAAGGGGCCCGGCAAGGGCACCGGACTCGGGCTTTCGATGGTCTACGGCTTCATCAAGCAGTCCGCGGGCCACATCAAGATCTACAGCGAGGAAGGCCACGGCACCACGATCAAGATGTATCTGCCGCCGGGCAAGACGGCGACGGCGGTCGGCGAAGGCGTGACGCCTGTGACGATCGAGGGCGGACACGAGACGATCCTCGTGGTCGAGGACGACCGGCTGGTGCGCGACTACGTGCTGGCGCAACTGCATGCGCTGGGTTACGTCACCTTGCAGGCTGCGAACGCCGCGGAGGCGCTCGCCATCGTCGCCGCCGGCAAGCCGTTCGACCTCCTGTTCACCGATGTCATCATGCCTGGCAAGATGAACGGACGTCAGCTCGCTGACGAGCTCCAGAAGACCCGCCCAGATCTCAGGGTGGTCTACACGTCCGGCTACACCGAGAATGCGATCATCCATCACGGCCGGCTGGATGCGGGCGTTCTGCTGCTGGCCAAGCCCTACCGCAAATCGGATCTGGCGCGGATCATCCGCAAGGCGCTGGGCGCCTGAGGACAAATCTCCTGTAGCCCGGATGGAGCGCAGCGCAATCCGGGACAGGATCATCCACGGATACAGCGGCCCCGGATTACGCTTCGCTCCATCCGGGCTACGAAGCTATCGGTGAGGAGAAATGGGGCCCGGCTCTGCAACGCATCACCATAGCGCGTCAAAGACGCGCGTAAACGCGCTGCGTCCGGGGCACGAGAGAACGAAACGACCTACGACGCCCGCTGGGCCGCGGTCATCACGATGCGGATCAGATCGGCGGCATTGCGCGCGCCGAGCTTCTTCATGATGTTGGCGCGGTGATCTTCGATGGTGCGCGGGCTGATGCCGAGCGTGCGGCCGGCTTCCTTGTTGGACGCGCCGGAGGCGAACTGCTCGAGCACCTCGCGCTCCCTTCGCGTCAACGGCTCGCGTCCGGGGAAATGCAGCGCGCCGAATTTCGGTGACGCATTCTCCGCCTGCCTGCGTGCATAGGCGCCGATCGCCTCGTCGAGCCGGCCGACGATCTCGCTGCCGCGAAACGGCTTCTCGATGAAGTCGAGCGCGCCGCTCTTGATGGCGCCCACCGCCATCGCGATGTCGCCCTGCCCGGAGATCATGAAGATCGGCGCCGGATAGTCCTCGCCCTGCAGCTCCTTGAGAATGTCGAGGCCCGACTTTCCGGGAATATGCACGTCGAGCAGGACCGCAGCCGGTGTGCGGTTTCGCGCGACGGAGAGCAGCGCTGCGCCGTCCGCGAAACAGATCACTTCATAGCCCGCCGCCTTCAACACCATCGACAAGGTGTCGCGAACGGCAGGGTCGTCGTCGACCACGAAGATTTCACCACGAGAGGTTTGCTCGGCCATGTGCCACATCCAGTTGGCATTACGGACTCGCGTCCGCACCAATCGTTATGGCTCTCGGCGCGGAGTCGGCCCACCCGTATTTGTACGGGACATGGACTTAACGCACAAGTAGCGGCAACGCGCCTAATTGCGGGGGACGGAGAATATCCATGTTAAATTTCGCCGATACGCCGCCTCTGGTCGCAACACCCGCCGTCGAGAGCCGTGAGTTGATCGCGGCCGACCTTCGCCTGCTGATCGCACAGATCGAGACCAGCATGCGCCGGATCGCCGCAGCCATGGATCAACACACCGGCGATCCCGAAGGTTCCGCAGACGTCTTCATACTCGACGACGTCACGCCCCGTTATGCCACCGCGAGCGCGGCCCTCACTGCCTGCAGGGCGGGCCTCGACCACGCCTTGCAATACCTGTCGGAATCCGGAATCCCGGCCTAGATCGCGATCGCGCGGCGGACGGACGCGTCCGATCGCATGGCAGCTCCGCGCCTCAGGCGCGGTGCCGCTCCACGATCGCATCGGTGGCGACACCACCCCAGGTATGGATCGCCGGCAGGCCCATCGCGATCTTGCCGAGATTGGCGAGGCTGATGCGCAGGGCCGCGAGATCCAGCGGCTTCGGCAGGCTCTGGAGCTCGATCCCAACGGAACGGGCGAAGCTGCGGGCGGCGCTGCGGCGCTTGCCGTCCATGCCGCTGATGACAATCACGGAGCCGGCGAATTTCGCCTTCGCCATCTCGCGCAGCACGTCGATGCCGTCGCCATCCTCCAGCACGAGATCGAGCGTCACGCAGTCGAAGCGCGCGGCGCGGAGCTTCTCGATCGCTTCCGCCACGGACGGCGCCACGGTAACTTCGTGCCCGGCCTGCTTGGCGGCGACCGTGATCAGGCTGCGCTGCGTGGCGTCGTCATCGACCACCAGGAGCTGGAGCGCACGGCGCTCGGCGACGTCGGGCAGGTTTGACGGGATGGGGGAGAGAGAGCTTCTGGGCATTACCGTATCCTGAGATTGAGACCAGCAATGGTTGCACGGTTCGCGCTTAGGCCACGTAAAGCAGCTACGGTAAATTCGTGCGGATGTTTCAGCAAATATAAAGCAACGTGGCGGCAGCCACGCCGATCAGGCTGCCGCGTCGTGGCCGCCGGCCGCGCCGCGCTTCTTCCTGTTCTTGCCGCGCAGGAACTGGATGTCCATCTCGGCGCCGTTGACGCGGACCAGCTCGCAGCGACGGTAGGCAAGCCCGGTGGACGACAGCAGCAGAAAGAACTCTTTCAGGTTCAGCCCCTGGATCGAGCCTTCCACCGTGAGGATGGCGTCGGTGTCGGAGATCGCGTTGAGCTTGCAGTCGCGGCGCCAGGTGCCGTCGATGGCCATGATGCAGACGTCATAGCCGCGACTGAACGTTACGCGTTCCGTGCCCTTGCCATCCTCGGCCATGTCTAGCGTCCTGCCATGACCGCCATGCGCGGCGCCGCGCCGGCCAGAACCGGCTTGGTGGCCGCGGCACGCGGGTCGTTCGGCTTGTAGAGGCCGCGCCGCTCCGGAATCGGCCTGAACGTGTCGGTCAGTCCGACCACGGTTTCGGCAGCGCCCAGCACCAGGAAGCCATCGGGCTCGATCTGGCGCGCCAGGCGGTTGAAGATGTTGATCTTGGTGTCCTGATCGAAATAGATCAGCACGTTGCGGCAGAAGATGACGTCGAAGGCGCCGAGCTGAGCGAAATCGTGCAGCAGGTTGAGCTGGCGGTGCTGGATCATCGCGCGCAATTCGGGATTGATCTGCCAGGTCTCGCCGGTCTGCTTGAAATATTTGACCAGCATCTGGATCGGCAGGCCGCGCTGCACCTCGAACTGGCTGTAGACGCCGGCCTTGGCCTTCTCCAGCACCTCCTGCGACAGGTCGGTGGCGATGATCTCGACGCGCCAGCCGGTGAGAGCGGCGCCCATCTCCTTCAGGCACATCGCGAGCGAATAGGGCTCCTGCCCGGTCGAGCCGGCGGCGCACCAGATGCGCACGCTGCGACGTCCGGCGCGCGCCTTGATGATCTCGGGCATGATGGTATCGCGGAAATGATCGAACGGGACCTTGTCGCGGAAGAAGAAGGTCTCGTTGGTGGTCATGGCTTCGACCACGTCGGTGATCAGCGTGCGCGAGCCGCCCTGCAGCTTCTGCACGAGCTCTCCGATACCGGAGAGCCCGGCCTTGCGGGCGAGCGGCAGCAGGCGACTTTCGATCAGATATTGCTTGTCTGCGGACAGGTCGAGCCCGGAATTGTCCTTCAGGAACTTGCGCAGATACTCATACTCGGTCGGGGTCACGGATGGCCTCTTCGAAGCTGTACTGGAACACTCTGGCCAAAGCACTCGGCCAGACACACTCAGACCATGGCTTGTCCGACCGGGATCAAACCAACCTCAGCGAATTTGTCGGCGATGATGTCCTTGTCGAAGGGCTTCATGATGTACTCGTTGGCGCCGCCGCTGAGCGCCTGGGCGATATGAGCCACATTGTTCTCTGTGGTGCAGAACACGACCTTGGGCTGGTCGCCGCCGGGCAGGCGGCGCATGTGGCCCATGAACTCGAAGCCGTCCATCACGGGCATGTTCCAGTCGAGCAGCACCGCATCGGGCAGCTTGCGCTGACAGATTTCTAGCGCCTTGGACCCGTCCTCGGCCTCGGTGACCTCGAACTCGAGGCCTTCGAGGATCCGACGCGCGATCTTGCGCACGACGCTGGAATCATCGACCACCAAACACGTTTTCATTTTGGTTCTCCGGCTTCGATGTTGGCTCACGCAGCCATTTGCACTTTGGTTTCGAGCTCGAGGACGCGATCGACGTCGAGGACGACCATGAGCTGTCCGTCGAGACGGTGGACGCCGCCGGCGAGCTTGGCCATGCGGGGGTCGAGGTTGACGGGGTTGTCTTCCTTGCCGTCCTCGGGCAGGCGCAGCACCTCGCCGATCTGGTCGATCAAGAGGCCGTAGGATTCGCCGCGCAGGTCGACGCCGACCGCCATCGGCACCTTGCCGTCCTCGGCCTTGGGCAGGCCGAGCCGGGCGCGCATGTCGACCACGGTGACGATACGGCCGCGCAGGTTCAGCACGCCCGCGATCTCGCGCGAGGACAAGGGCACGCGGGTAACGCGCTCGGGCATGAACACGTCCTGGACGCGGGAGATCGGCAGGCCGAACAGCTGGCCGCCGATCATCGCGGTGACGTATTCGACCATGGCGCCTTCGCCCACTTGCGTCTTTTTGCTCATCTCGTCTCTCCTCAGGTCCTGCCTAGGCTGCCGCGCGGCTCAGCTCGGAGGCGCCGGCGGCACCCGCGGTCTGCTCCTTCAGCGCCGCGATCAGACCGGGACGGTCGAACTTGGCGACGTAGTCGTGGAAGCCGGCCTGACGGCCGCGCTCGATCGCCGCCGGCGACACCAGGGCGGACAGGCCGATGATCGGCATCGCGCCCAGATTGTTGTCGGAGCGGATCACTTCCGCGAACTCGAACCCGTTCATGTCGGGCATCTCGATGTCGGTCAGCACCACGTCGAAGCTCTGCGCGCGCAGCGCGGCGAGGCCCTCCTGCGCGGTCGGCGCGGTGCGGACGCGGTAGCCGGCCGCTTTCAGCACCGGCGCCAGCATGTTGCGGAAGAACGCGCTGTCGTCGACCAGCAGCACCGACTGCGAGTGCATCGACGGCTTCATCTCCTTGCGGGTGAACCAGTCGGCGAACGCCATGGGGAGGAAGTGGCCGACGTCGATCACCTCGGTGGCCTGGCCCTTGATCACGGCCGAGCCCAAAATGCCCTGGCTGGAGCCGCCGACCTCGATGTTGAGCCGCTCCTCGACGATGTCGATGATCTCGTCGACGACGAGGCCCATGGAGCGGCCGTCATCGGCGAACACCAGGATCGGCTGGGCGCCCTGGCTCGCAATGGTGACGCTCTCCATGGCGACCAGCGGCATCAGCTGCTCGCGGTACTGCACCATGTAGCGGCCGTTACTGAACTCGATCTTGTCGGCGGGGAGCTCTTCGAGGCGCGTGACAAGCCCGAGCGGAACCGCCTTGGGCTGCGACGAGCCGGCGCGGAAGACGAGAAGCGAAGTGGTCTGCTCGCCCGCGCCGATATGATGCGCCCCGTTCTCGTCGCCCATGTCATGGGCCGAGGAGCCGGCGGCGCCGAGCGCCTTGGCAATGCCGTTGGGGTCGATGATCATGATGACCGCGCCATCGCCCAAAATGGTGTTGCCGGAGAACATGTCGATGTGACGCAGCTTTGTCGACATCGGCTTCACGACGATTTCTTCGGTGTGGAACACGCCGTCGACGACGATGCCAAAGGTCTGGCTGCCGACTTGCGTCACCACGATAAAACCGTTCTCGGGATCGGACGCGGCGCCGTCGTCGATCTTCAGGAGCTTCTTCAGATGGATCAGCGGCAAGAGCTTGTTGCGCAACCTGAGGACCGCGGTGTCCTTGATGCGCTCGATGCGGTGCTCGGAATTGGCGCGGGCGCGCACCAGCTCGACCACCGAGAGCTGCGGGATGGCAAAGCGGTCGCCGGCGGCTTCGACGATCAGGGCCGAGACGATGGCCAGGGTCAGCGGGATCTTGATGGTGACGGACGAGCCCTCGCCGGCCACGCTCTTGATGTCGATGGTGCCGCCGATCTGGTCGATATTGGTGCGGACCACGTCCATGCCGACGCCGCGGCCGGAGACCGAGGTGATGGCGGCCGCGGTCGAGAAGCCCGGCGCGAAGATGAACTTGTGGATCTGGGCTTCGCTCATCTTCTCCAGCTCGGCCTCGGTGACGAGACCGCTAGAGATGGCCTTGGCCTTGATCTTCTCGGTGTTGAGGCCTCTGCCGTTGTCGGCGATGCAGATGATGATGTGGCCGCCCTCGTGATAGGCGGACAGGCGAATGGTGCCCTGCTCGCCCTTGCCGGAGGCGAGGCGCTCGGCGGGGGTCTCCAGGCCATGATCGGCGGAGTTGCGCACCATGTGGGTGAGCGGGTCCTTGATCAGGTCGAGCACCTGGCGGTCGAGCTCGGTGTCGGCGCCGTGCATCTCCAGCTCGATCTGCTTGCCGAGTTCGCTCGACAGATCCCGGACGATGCGGGGCAGCTTCTGCCAGGCATTGCCGATCGGCTGCATGCGCGTCTTCATGACGCCCTCCTGCAGCTCGGCGGTGACGTTGGACAGGCGCTGCAGCGGCACCTTGAACTCGGTGTCCTCGTTGCGGCGGGAGATCTCCAAAAGCTGGTTGCGGGTCAAGACCAGCTCGGAGACCATGGTCATCAGATGCTCCAGCGTATCCACGTTGACGCGGATCGACTGGTTGGCGATGCGGTCGCCCTCGCCGGAGGCCTCGTCGGCCATCGACTTCTTCGGCGCGGCCTTTTCCCTGGCGGGTTTTGCAGCTTCCTTGGCGGCCGGAGCTTCAGGCGCGGGCTCGGCTTTGGCAACGGGGGCCGGGGCCGGCGCTTCGATCGCGGTCTCGCGGAAGGCGCGCTCGAGCTCGTCGAGCGAGACCTCGCCCGGACGCAAGGGACGCTCCAGGGTCTGCTCGATCAGCGTGCCCGTGGTCATATCTTTTGCCGGCGCAGCGGCCGGGGCTTCCGGCACGAGCGGCGGGGCTTCTGCAACGGGAGCAGCGGCACTTCCAGCCGCCATTGCCGCCATGCCCTGCTCGACCATCGCTTCCAGCTTGTCGATGAGATCGCGGTCGTTGCCTTCAGGCTCGGCTTCGGTCGCCTCGAGGCCGGCCAGAATCTCCTTGATGCGGTCGATCGAGGACAGAATCACCGTCACCGCCTGCCCCGTCACCGGCATGCCGTCACGGAATTTGCCCATCAAGGTCTCGCCGGCATGCGCCAGCGCTTCCAGTCGGGGCAGGCCGAGGAAGCCGCAGGTACCCTTGATGGTGTGGACGAGGCGGAAGATGTTATCCAGGATCTTGGCGTTGTTCGGCTCCTGCTCGAACTTCACCAGCTGATTGTCGACGGTGTCCAGGCTCTCGCTGGTCTCCGTCAAAAACTCTCGCAACAGATCATCCATGAGCTACGCCTTACTGAATGGACCTCGACGCCTGAGCCTCGCTTGGAATCAACGGAAGTCCTCTCTTGGATCGTTAGACAACCCCTTTCACGGTCCCGTTAATTTCAGCCTCCGTGCTAATACGGATTTTGAAGAGAAGTTTGCCGTTCGGCTGCCATGCGAGTTTTTTCGGCAGAACCGGCGCCGGGTCGCGACGACGAGAGAGGTGGGGTAAACGCGCCGACAATTGCGCGACGGTGCGCGCGAGAAAGTCCTGCATGTGAAGGACGATAGGCACGGCCCGTGCGGAGTTGAACGAAGCCGCCCGCAATCGCGCATGCTTCCGCGACCCTCGTTGCGTGCTTTGCCGGGATCGGAAAAGTTCGCGTTTTCGGTAAACGAACGGTTACCCTGCGGCCCGTGCCGCGCTAACCCAGTCGCGCGGGCGAGGTCATCGCGGCATCCGGACGATGCTCGGCCAGGCAATCGTTGATGGCGGCGAGCAGTGCGAGCGGGGTGAAAGGCTTGCGCAGGCAGCGCGCGGCACCGAGCTCCAGCGCCATCCGAAGGAAATCGGGTGCGGGCGAATTCAGATTCGCGAAAGCGTAGCCCGACATCGCGATCAGCGGAACGGCGGGCGCCCGCTCGTGGAAGACCCGGATCGATTCGAATCCGCGCATGTGCGGCATGAAGATATCGATGATCATCAGATCGAACTGTTCGTGCTTGAGGGCCCGCAGCCCGGCTTCGCCTCCCTCGGCGATCGTCACTCGAAAATGGTTGCGCTGGAGATAGATCTCGATGGCCATGCACACCATCGGGTCGTCGTCGACAACGAGGATATGACGCAAACCGTCCCTCTCCATGTGACCTTCGCGTTTCGGCAATTCACTCATCGAGCCGTGGGACACGCCTTTCTCCTCTGGTTTCGATCGGGAAATGGGTGGTCGCCAATGTCGTTGGCGGCGCCGTAAAAAACGGGAACGATGGACGCGAAATCCGCGGCCAAGCGGCGCCTTGGTTCGAAGCAATGCGGGGTCGCTGAAAGCACTCGCCGATGGACAAGACAGCGCGGGTCCACCGGCGTCCGATCGCAAGCACGGGCGCCATGCTTCCGGCTCATGAAGGCCCCTTTGCCGCTTTTTCCCTGCGCAACCCCTGCAAGACGGGCGGGCCTGCCAGCGGATCGGCGCGCCACTCTTAATTTCCGCCAACTGCCGCAACCTGCCTGCCTTTTGACGGGTATATAGACAGCGATACAACCTTTGCAATAGTTTTGTGGCCGTGCAAATCGACGACGAACGGGCGCGGCGCCGATTGGAACAGCGAACGCGCCGGACTGACCTGCATGACCGCAAGCGGCCCCCCACCCAACCAGTTGCTGCAAATGCTCGACGCGGCGGATTTGGATCTGCTGCGCCCTCATCTGGTGACGGTCGAAATGGTCAGGGAAACTGTCTTGGGCGAGGCGGGCGCCGCGCTGAGACACTCTACTTTCCGCACGGCGGATCGGTTTCGATCACGGTCGGCCTGTCCGACGGACAGATGATCGGGATCGCGATGCTGGGCCGTGACAGCGTCGTGGGCGGTGGTGCAGCGCTTGCCGACGGCATCGCGCCGGCAGACGCCGTCGTGCTCTTTCCCGGCGGTGATGGGGAAGCTCCGCACGCCCGGACTGCATGCCGACGCGCGCACATGTCGCAGGGCGGCGATCAGCCGACACGCTGTGCTCGGACATATTGTCCCAATTGCCAATATATCCCTACGGGAAGATGATGGAACTTACTCGCGCAGGAAGACGGGAGACAGCCTTGGAAACGATGGTGCGCCCAGCCAACGGTTTCCTGTCTGCGCTGTCGGCGGACGATTATGAATTGATCCGCCCGCACCTGCGCACGGTCGATCTGCCCCATGACGCGGTGCTGGTCGAGGCCGGCGAGACGCTCAAGCGCGCCTACTTTCCCCACCGCGGCGTCATCTCTCTGGTGGTGAATATCGCCAAGGGCGAGCATGTACAGGTCGCGATGATCGGCCGCGACAGTCTGCTCGGGACGCTCTCGATCATGGGCGACGCATGTGCGCTGAACACGGCCGTCGTGCTGGTTTCCGGGGTCGCGTCCGTGATGGATCTCGATCGGCTGCGCGGCGCTGCCGACGAGAGCAGCAGCTTGCGGGCCTCGCTCACGCGCCACGGCCTGGCGGTCTATGCGCAGGTCCAGCAGACCGCGGGCTGCAACGCCGCCCATCCGGTGGAGTCGCGGCTGTCGCGCTGCCTGCTGCACACCCATGACCTCAGCGGCGACTACCGGCTGCTGCTGACCCAGGAGGCTATGGCACAGATGATCGGGGCGCGGCGCAACAGCGTGTCGCTGGTCGCCAACACCTTGCAGCAGGCCAATTTCATCCACTACAGCCGCGGACACATCCAGATCATCAACCTGGACGGGCTGCGCCAGACCGCGTGCGAATGCTACGCCACCGTGAAGGCGCAGTATGACCGGCTGCTCGGCCAGCGCTGACCGTACGCGTGGTAAACCTGCGGCTAACGCCGGCCCCTAAACACGAGCCGTCCTGCTTCCGGAACTGAAATCTGGATGCCGTAGACACGGCGTGCCTCGCACCGATATCGGCCCGCGCGGCATCGAACCGTGATCGAGGCAGGCAGAGCCATGTTTGAAGTGACCGTCGCACCCGCGCGCGACCCGAACGCTTACGCGGCGCTGGTGCGCGAGATCGGCGAGGACGGGGCCTGCGAGGTCC
The DNA here is from genome assembly GCF_024199845.1 of Bradyrhizobium sp. CCGB12. Classification (NCBI taxonomy): domain Bacteria; kingdom Pseudomonadati; phylum Pseudomonadota; class Alphaproteobacteria; order Hyphomicrobiales; family Nitrobacteraceae; genus Bradyrhizobium; species Bradyrhizobium sp. CCGB12. Next base: position 7,123,533 of record NZ_JANADO010000001.1, read on the forward strand.
GCGCCGTGTTCTGGAGCGAGACCTGCGCGCGCCTGCAATTGTTCCGCACGCTTCCGCGCGAGCAGCACCACGCCAGGATCGTGCGCGAGGCGCATTCGCTGAAGAGCGCGGCCGGCACGTTCGGCTATGTCAGGCTCGCAGCGCTGGCGCTGCGGCTGGAGACGTCCACGGAGCGGCTCGGCGAGGCCGAATTCCATGATCTCCTGGACCTGATGGATGCCGCCTACGCCGCCGCGCGCGCGCAGGAGTCGCGAGACTAGCGAAATGCGCGAAATTCCGCCGTACTTCTACGGTTTGGGATTTTCATATAAGGCTAATCATAGCTGGCGATAGTCGCGGGAAACCAGGAGGGTTTCCATGTTCACCTACGAGACTGCGGACCAGAAGGAAGTCCGTCGCTTCCGCATCGCTCAGTTCAACGGCCGGATGGCGACGGTGAAGTCTGGCGAGTCGACGGTGACTGGCTTCGTGCGCTCGGTGCTCGAACAGGAAGCGAGCATGCCTCCCCGCTGGACCATCACGATCATCCCGAACGCGCCGAAGGAAGAGATCAAGCCGCTGCGGCCCACATCGCGCGCGCGCCCCTTTGCCGAAGACTATTTCTGAGCCCGATCGGCTTTCTGCCGGGCCGCACCGCCGGCCGGGCGCAATGCAATCATCAATCTCAGTCGATCGAGTGCAGCAGCGCGGCGCGGACGAGGTCCGCGGTGTTGCGCGCACCGAGCTTGCGCATCGCCTCGGCGCGGTGACTTTCGAACGTGCGCGGACTGATCTGCATCCGAAGCGCGCCCTGCTTGTTCGAATAACCTTCGCTGATCAACCTCAGCACCTCGCGCTCGCGCTTGGTCAGCCGCTTCTGGCCAGGCAGGCCAAGCAGTTCGGCGCTGGGCACGCGCTGCGGCTGCGGCACGCGGGCGGACCGCACTTCGGCGTTCTCGATGCCGGACGGGATCGGCGGGCTGCCCTTGTGAGGACCGGCAAGCTGCTTGACCAGGCCGCAGACGCGCTCGGTCTGCGCCAGCGCGTTCTCCACCACGCGCTGCAAATAGGCGCGGTCGGCGGTGACGGGCGCGAGCTGATCGCTGTGATGCTTGATCTCGCCCATGTAGAGCAGGAGCGCAGTCAGGGGGCCGTTGAGCTCGCGGGCAATGGCGGCGGCCATTTCGTCGGCAGCTTTGGCGCGGGCGGCGTTCAGGCGGACGAAATCGAGCTCTTCAGCTGGAGCAGCGCTGGTTTCGTACCATTCCGACGGCCGCGAATCGATGGCCGTATCATTCTGTGACCCCATGTCACTCGTTTAGCGGAACCGGGTCCCGTCTGTGGTTAACTTTTTGCTCCGTAAGACTACGGTGATTTCGGCAGTTTTACGCAAAAATATTGTCACAGGCACAATTTGTGCTTGCGCGGGTTCCTCTCCGACTACGCCAGGGTTGAGATTTCGCTCCGTTCTTGGGCGAACGGACGGGAAACCCCTTAACCCGCCGCCTCGCCTCGCTGCCCATCCCCCGGGTTTTACGGATTAATTAACGGCGACTTGCTTCTCTTGGGAGGTTGAGAGCGCGCAAATGCCTCCACGCATTGGGCCCGCACGCCTGCGGGAAACGCTGCGAAAGATTGCGTGCCATGAACGAGATCAATCGGCTGTCGGAATTCCTGCAGAGGCTGACGCCACTGTCGCGCAGCTGTCTGCTCAGTGAGCTGGAACGGCTCGAGCTGTGCGGCATCGACATGCCGGGCTCGGCCGACATCCAGTCCCGCCTGCGCGCCGAATTTCGTAAGGACGGATCGACCCAGGCGCGCGCCACCAGCCCCTCGCGCTATTTCTTCGCGCCGCTCGAGCTGCTCCTGATCGACGGTGCGCCCGAGCATGCCAATATGGGAAGGATCTCGCGCAACACCCTCACCCCGATCTGGGAGTGGATCTGTCGCGACCTGCTGCCGACCATGGCGCGCGACTACATCAAGGCGATCAACGACCAGGTCGCCGCCAACAACCCGAAGGAAGTGCTGAAGACCGCCTCGACCTTCCAAATCAAGGTCGTCAAGGTCCTCGAGAACACCCTCGCCTCGTCCGAGAGCGCCGAGCTCGCACGCGGCAAGCTCGCGCAGTACACGGCCTCACGCAGCGCCTTCGACGATGTGAGGAAGATGCAGCAAGTGCTGCGCGCGGGCGACGCATTGCCGAAGTTCAACGAAAAATTGCCCGAGAAGATCGCCAAATTCGACGACGGCCAGGTCGCCCAGATCACCGCGCAACTCGACGCCTTGAAGAAGACCCATCCCGAGGCGCTGCCCTTCGCGCTGGCGCTGGTGGCAAGGCGGCTGAAGACGTCCTGGCAATTGGTGCGCCTCGCCACCAAGCCCGCCGCGAGCAAGAGCGCAGCCGACATCGCCGCCGCGCCCTATGCCTGCGTCGTTCCCATGGTGCTCGACCGGCTCGACGACAAGCGCCTCGCGCTTCGCGTGGCGCTCCGGCACAACCGCGTGCTGGTTGCCCGCGACCTGCTCGCCGAGATCTACGACACTGAATATGCGCTGAAGGTCCGCATCGACGACCTCGAGCATTGCGAATGGGGCATCCGCCTCCAGCAATTGATGGACGCGATCGCGGCGCTGGTGTCCGCCGAAGTCAGTCGCTTCCCTTCCAATGTCGGACACATCCTCGGCTCACGCCGGCTGCGCAGCTACGATACCCTCGGCGGCAAGCTGTCCTATCTGGCCTGGAAGGGACGCGACGCCGTGCAGGACGGCGCGGCCGCGTTTCGCAAATTGATCGGACAGACCTGATAGCGCGCAACCATCAAAGCTAATGCGCGCGCGGCAGGCACAGGAAGCGATCGAGAAATCGCCCCGACAGCACGAATCTGAACCACCAATATATCATTCGCCGCGTCGTCATTGCTGCAATCCTTGACAGCCCACCACCGGCTGTGCGGAGCAATAGCGCAGCCGCAGCAATGCGCATGTGATCTACTTCACATTCGTGCCGCCAGGCGCAGACGCATTGTCGCAGAACTGTCACGAGCGAAGGCGAAACTTGCGCGCATCGCGCGAAAATGAGTTCTTCGATCGTAGCAGCCGCCCCTATCCTCCGATGCAACGCAACAACAAATCGCAAGGAGGCCATGATGAGCTCGAACCGACGAAGAGTGACGATGGTGACGTTGCTCGCGAGCGCGCTCGCGCTCACGTCGACGACGATGGCACAGACGACGTCGCCGCCGCAGAGCAATGCTGCGCCGACCGCCGACAACGCGGTGCTGCTGACCGTCTTCTTCAAGCATGATCAGTCCCGGCCGCTGCACGAGCTCAACGCACAGCTCGAGAAGCAGGGCTTCTACAAAGCGTTTCCGCCACCCGGCATCGAGGTCGTGAGCTGGTATGTGATGATGGGAATCGGCCAGGTGATCACGCTGCGCCTGCCAGCCTCGCGGCTGCGCGAGGTGAACCGCGTCATCGAGGACACGGCGTGGGGTTCTTATCGCACCGAATTCTATCCGACCTACGACTACAAGGCGGTCGGCATGGCGCAACACGAAAAAGCCGCCGGAAATTAACTCCCCGACAGCCCCATCATCGCACTGCAGAACCGCTCCGCTGCATCGCTCGAGCCCGTCCGCCGACAAGCCGAGCAGCCGTCGATGGCGCGAGCGAAATTTCGCATGCGCTGGCTGTCGTTGCGTGTGCGGTGCCCGAGTATGCGGATATTTTTCGAAAAGACTGTCGACAAATTAGCTCAAATTGCAGGGCTTAACGTTACTCAAATAATTCAAGAACGATGTGAAGCTCTCCTTATTTGAACCCACGCTCGCCGTTTAAGAAACCGTCACGGAACGGGAGTGGTGTTGATGAACGATGGGATTGTTGAGCTCGTCGGACGAAGGCCTGTGACCTTCGGACGACGAAAGGTGACGCCGCGCGCCTGCGTGGCCGACAGCAAGCGGCACTTGCGCGCCTTCCTCAGCGAGGTGCTCGAGGATCTTGGCTTCGTCACCTGCGAATGCGCCAGCGCCGACGAACTGCAGACCGTGCTCGCCACCGAATTGCCGGACCTGATCCTGCTCGGCGTCGCCACCGACGGCATCGAGCCGGGGAGATTCCTGGAGATATTGGTGCGCGAGGCATTTGCCGGGAAAGTCCTGGCGGTCGGTGCCCGCGAATCGATCATCGTCAGGGCGGTGCGGCAGGTCGGCGAGGAATATGGCCTCGCGATGCTGCCGCCGCTGACCACGCCCTTTGCCGCGGAGACGCTGCGCGAGCGTATCGCGATGCTGCTGCCGGAGGAGCCGGCGCCGAGCCCGGCCGTGCATGTCGGCGAAGCCCTGCATGCCGGCTGGCTGGAGCTCTGGTACCAGCCCAGGATCGACGCCCGCACGCTGGTCCGCAGCGGCGCCGAGGCGCTGGTGCGCATGCGCCATCCGACCTGGGGCGTCGTGCCGCCGGCTTATTTCATCCCCGAGGAGCACGATCCGCATCTGCGTGACCTCTCGGAATTCGTGATCGAGCGCGCCATGCAGGACTGGCACTATCTGCTGGAGCAGCAGAGCCCGGTCGATCTCTCGATCAACCTGCCGGCGTCCTATCTGAAGGAGCCGCAGGCGGTGCGCGATCTCTGTCGCCGCGTGCCGACGCATCCGGCCTTCGGCGGATTGACGATCGAGATCAACAGCGAAGAGGCGACCCGCGATCTCGACCACCTGACCGAGATCGCGCGCGAGGTGGGCCTGCACAATATCGGCTTGGCGGTCGACAATCTCGGCGCCGACTGGCCGGCGCTGATGGGCCTGGACAAGATTCCCTTCGTCAAGCTGAAAGCCGACCGGCACTTCGTGACCGGCAGCGGCAGTGACCGGCTGAAGCGCACGGTGTGTCGTCACATCGTCGAACTCGCGCAGGGCTACGGCGCGTGCGCGGTCGCCGAGGGCGTCGAGAGCCGCGCCGACCTCGTCGCCGCGAACGAGCTCGGCTTCGATCTCGTGCAGGGCTTTCTGTTCGGCAAGCCGATGCCGCTGAAGAAATTTGCAAGGAGCACGCTGACAAGGACCGTGATGGGGGGAGAGTGACCTACTCCCCTCAGGCGAACCGCCGCGCGCAGACGCACACGACCAGGAGCGCGGTCGTGGCGATCACCTCGCAAGCAAGGACAGCTCTGCTAGCGGCAGACCCAGACGCCATTGACCAGCACGCGGGCGCAGGTTGGCGCCGCTATGGCGGCTCCTGCGGCTGCTGCACCGACGGCCGCTCCGCCGACGACGGCACGGCGCGTCGTTCGACGCGCAACGCCAGCGACACTTGCCGGAGTCGCTGGTCGCCCTACGCGAGCCTCTGCGCTCTGAATGGTGAATGAAAAACCGCCTTCTTCTGACGGCTGCACCGAGCCCATGGCTGCGCAGGCAACGACTGCGCCGGCCAGCCACAACCTGGTTGTGTTTCGCATGACGACCTCCCTCGCTTGAGTTTCCGAAAAAGCTACTTCGCGTTCCGATTCTTGCTTGCGCCTTTTAGAGGTGCCGGGCCCGGTGGGTTCGCCAATTCGGCGGCCTGAATACAGGTGAGACGGTCAAACTGAACTTGCTCAACAACGATGCGCGGATATCTCTCTTCTCTCAATCGAGCGAGGATGCCGGTGGCCGCTCCCCCGCGCACGTGACGGGTGGATATGCGGATGCTGTTCCCTGCGAATAAGGCCCGCGGCGCACCAACAAGATAAACTCGCCCCATGAAGGGAGGCACAGCGCACCGGAACGGGCGTTGATCTAGATCAACGCGGTTTGTTGCATCGCAAATGCGCTGACGCGGACGCTGATCAAGCAGGACTGACGCTAGCGGCTCAGGCAAACCGTCGCGCGAAGAAGACGCAGACGACCACGAGCGCAGTCGCGGCGATCATGCTCCAGGCGACGGGCTCGTGCAGCAGGAAGCCGGCAAGCGCGAGACCGAAGAACGGCTGGAGCTGCTGCAACTGGCCGACACGCGCGATGCCGCCGATCGCGAGCCCGCGATACCAGAAGATGAAGCCGACGAACATGCTGAACACGGAGACGTAGGCGAGCCCGATCCAGGCGGGCGCACTGACGCCGCTCCACGTCGATGGCCAGGTCCAGGCCGCAACCGGCACCATCAGCGGCAGCGCGAGCAACAGCGCCCAGGAGATCACCTGCCAACCACCGAGGCGGCGCGACAGCGCGGCGCCTTCGGCATAGCCGAGCCCGCACAGGACGATCGCGGCCACCATCAGGAGGTCGCCGGTGAGCGAGGCCGAGCCGCCGTTCGACAGGGCGAAGCCCGCTACCGTGGCGCTGCCGAGGACGGCGAACAGCCAGAACAACGGCTGCGGCCGCTCGCCGCCGCGCAGCACGGCAAAGATCGCGGTCGACAGCGGCAACAGGCCGATGAAGACGATCGAACGGGCCGAGGTAATGTGCTGGAGCGCGAGCGCGGTCAGCAAGGGGAAGCCGACCACGACGCCCAGCGAGACGATGGTCAGCGAGGCGAGATCCTGTCGCTGCGGCCGCGCCTGACGCAGCAGAAAGAGCACGGCCAATCCGATCAGCGCCGCGATGACCGCGCGCGCGGACGTCAGGAACAGCGCCGAGAAGCCGCCGACCGCCACGCGCGTCGCCGGGAGCGAGCCGCTGAAGATGATGACGCCGAGAAGCCCGTTGCCCCAGCCGCTGCCCGCAGATTGCATGTCCGTCCCGTCTTTTGGGTGCTGATCCTCGCGCTTCAGCAATGGCGAGACCAGCGACAATCCAGTACAATCTGGCAAATCTGTATGGGTATGGAAGGCAATACAGCTTGGACGGCGAGACGCAAACGAAGGGACGGAGCGGAACGCGGACCCTTGATGTGATGAGCGCCATCCGTGCCAAGGTCGCCGGACGCGCGCTTAATGCTGGCGACCGCCTGCCGTCGATCCGCGGCCTTGCCGCGACCATGAAGGTTTCGCCTTCCACCATCGTCGAGGCCTATGACCGCCTCGCCGCGGAAGGCCTGATCCGTGCCCGTCGCGGCTCGGGCTTCTACGTCGCGCCGACGATCATGCCGCCTCTGGCGCTGGCCGAGGTCGAGCCGCGCCGCGACCGCGAGGTCGATCCCTTCTGGGTCTCGCGCCAGTCGCTCGACGCCGATGCTGCCGTGCCGAAGCCCGGCTGCGGCTGGCTGCCGCCGGAGTGGATGCCGGAAGCGGCGCTGCGACGCGCCACCCGTGCGCTGGCCCGCAGCGACGCCGGCGTGTTGACCAATTACGGCAGCACGCGCGGCGCGATGGCGCTGCGCCGGCTGCTGCTTACGCGTCTGGCTGAAGATGCGATCGAGGCGTCGACCGATCAGCTCATGCTGACGGGGTCAGGCACGCAGGGCTGCGACTTGATCTGCCGCTTCCTGCTCCGTCCCGGCGACACGGTGCTGGTCGACGATCCCTGCTACTTCAATTTCCGTGCGCTACTGCGGGCGCATCAGGCGAAGATCGTCAGCGTGCCCTACACGCCATCAGGCCCGGACGTGACGGGCTTCGAGCAGATCCTCGCGCGCGAGCGGCCGCGGCTCTACATCACCAATTCAGCGCTGCACAACCCGACCGGCGCGACGTTGTCGCTCCAGACCGCGCACCGGCTTCTGACCGCGGCCGCCGCGCACGACCTCACCATCATCGAGGACGACATCTTCGGCGACTTCGAGCCGGAGCGCTCGCCGCGCCTTGCTGCGCTCGATGGGCTCGCCCGCGTGATCCGCATCGGCAGCTTCTCCAAGACGCTGTCGGCCTCGGTGCGCTGCGGCTATATCGCTGCGCGGGCCGACTGGATCGAGCATCTCGTCGACCTCCAGGTCGCAACCAGTTTTGGCGGCCCGAGCCCGGTCGCGACCGAGATCATCGCCAGGGTCCTGGCCGGCGGCAGCTATCGCAAGCACATGGACGAGCTCCGGCAAAAGCTCACGCGGACCCGCCGAGACGTCGCGCGAAAGCTTCAGGCGCTGGGCATCGAGCCGTGGCTGATGCCGCGCGGCGGCTTCTTCCTCTGGTGCCGCCTCGCCGATGGGCAAGATGCCAGCTCAGTTGCGCGCGCCGCTCTCGAAGAGGATGTCGTGCTCGCGCCGGGCAACGTGTTCAGCGTGTCACAGACGGCGACGGACTTCATGCGCTTCAATGTAGCGCATATGAGCGAACCGCTCGTGTGGGACGTGCTGCGGCGGGCGTTGAAGCGCGTCCCAAACAATGGCGCCTAGTACAACGGTTCCTCATAGACCGGCTCGCCGTCGAGCAGCAGGCGCTTGATGGCGGCGCGTCCCGAGGGCAACACCGCGGCGACGATGCGCAGCTTCTGCTCGTTGCGCGCCTGCTCGAGCTTCTTGCCCTCGCCTTCGGGCACGAAATAGCTTTCGAGACCGAATTTGATCGGCAGATTGTCGCAGAAGCTACGCCGGTCTGCGCCACAGGACCCGCCGTAATTGCCGACGCGGCCGCGGATCAGCACTTGGGGCGCCGTGACGGCGACAGGCTCGGCATGCACCGAGACCGCCTGGTAAAGGCCGTTGGCATTGGGCGCGAGCTTGACGAACACGACGGGATGACGCGCGTCCGCGGGCTTGCCGGCGAGCGCGCCCGCCGGCACTTGCGAGATGTCGTAGCGGAGCACGACATAGTCGCCGCGCAGGAGATCGCGGGGATCGACCGGCTGCGTCTGCAAGGTCACCTCGCGCCCTTCGCGGAGGATCTGCATGCGATCGGCGACCATCAGGACCAGCAGCACGCATTGCAGCAGGACGGCGACCCCGACCAACGCGGCTTTCGGAATGCGCTGCCAGAGTTTGGTGACTGTTACAGCCAGCTCGATCATCGCGCACCCCTCGGCAGCATGCGATTGAGCGCGGTCGCAAATGCGACGGCGACGATCCCGGCCACCGCAAGGAAGGCCGAGCGACGCAGCAGCGAGCCCTTCACCGCCCAGGTGATGCCGGCGATCACGCCGGCGATGCCGAGCCAGCCGGCAACGATGCGCGGACGGACGTCATCGAGCATGCCTGATACAACGAGGCACAGCATGGCGCAGAGCAGCGCAGCATAGGCGAGCCAGGGCTCGCCGGCCGCAGATGCCGGCCAGATCGGCGCGGCGAGCAGCACGAGCCCGATGGCGACTCCCGCCAGGACTTCGCCGGCGCGCCTGGTGATCCCCGCGGATGCGAGCGCAAGGATCACACCCGCAATCCCGCACAGGATCGCCCAAAGCGGTTGGGCCGGCACCGTGCCGGTGCGAAAGCGGATGAGGTCGTCGACCGTCGTCACCTCGAGGAAGGCGACGCCGGCCAGCGCAAACGCGCCGTAGATCGACAGCACGCTGCCGAGACGGAGCGCCCTCGGCGACGGCGCAGCGGCGATCGCGAGCCCGGAACCGAACAACAGCGCCGCGCCATTCGCGAGCAGGAATGACGGCTGGGCGCCATCGAATTCGAAGCGAAGTGACGTCGCGATCCACCACGGGATCACGGCGATCGCGACGAGATGCGCCGCCACGCGGGAATTCCATGCGAAGGCCGTCGCGGCGGCGATCAGCCAGGCCGCCACGAACGGAAGATGCAGGGCGTCCGCCGTATCGTAAGTCCGCATGCAGGTCCAGATGCAGGCGGCGACGAGACCGACCGCGAGCGCGCCGCGCGAGCCGGTCAACAATGCCCCGGCAAACGCACCGATCGACCACAGCAGCATGCCGCCGGCAAAATCCTCGCCGAGATGATACATCTGGCCGACCAGCGCGATGCCCGCGCCGAAGATGATCGCACCGATGCTGGCGCAGAGATCGGCGAGAACCGTGCGACCCGTGCTGGCGAACCACGCCCCGAGCCCCCCTGCGACGACCATGCCGGCAATCAGGATCGCGAACCGCAAGAGACGCGCGATCTCGGTCCAGTGCGCCGCGACGAAGGCAAGGAAAGCCGCCGCGATCAGGAGGCCGCCGACGATGGCGACGACAACGGCGACGTTGATGCCGGCAGGGAGCGGCGGCAGCGCATTGCGGATGGAGGCGGCAGCCGCCGGCGCGATCACGCCATCGGCCTCCCATTGCACAAGATCAGCTTCGAGGCGCTGCCGGTAGGTCTTGTCGAACATCGTGGTGAGATCACCTGGCTCCCGCCTGATGGCGGGACCTTGCTAGGTCGGATCCTGCGGGGAATGGGTTCAAGCTGGCGGCGGGCTGAGGGGGTTTTCGAGGGCTGGATAACAATAATGGCGAAAACAACCCCATGCACCGTAGCCCGCGACTGCAGGCCTGGCGTTTGCTGGGTCCAACGAACCATCTGATGCATCGATCTTTTCATATTTTGCAAAAGTGATGCTCGGACTGCGCCAATGGTTGGAAGACACTCGGGGCTGTAGCCTTCGGTCAAGATGGCCATGAGCGGCCACACTGCAACGAGGGAGGACTGCATCCATGGGGGGAGCGGATCATACCGGCGGTCCGCAAGGGCCCGCCGCGGGATTTGGCGCGCGCAGCGGCCTGAGCGGGCGCCCCGAAGGGACGGTGGCGAGAGCGCTCCCAAGAACACTCCCGAGAACGCTGCTATGTCTCGTCGCCGCGACGACGCTGGCGCTCCAGGCGGGCGCCGCGAGGGCCCAGACGACCGCGGAATCCTGGCCGAACCGCGCGATCACCTGGGTGGTGCCGTTCGGGGCCGGCGGCGTCACCGACCTCGTCTCGCGCAAGATCGCGGAGCTGCTGCGGATACGGCTTGGGCAGCCCGTGGTGGTGGAGAACCGACCCGGCGCTGGCGGGACCATCGGGACGGAGTTCGTGGCCCGGGCCCAGCCCGACGGCTACACCGTGCTCTACGCCTCCGGCGGGCCGATGACGATCCAGCCGAATCTCGGGCTGACGAAGCTCAACTACGACCCGCTCAAGAGCTACGTCCACGTCCGCGGCGTGAGCTCGTCGAACCAGATCCTCGTCGCGACCGCGGCTGCGCCCTACAACACGCTGGCTGAGTTCGTCGCCTACGCGAAGGCCAATCCGGGCAAGGTCAATTTCGGCTCCCCCGGCCCCGGCACCGCCCAGCACCTCGCCGGCGAGATGCTTCAGGCGGCCGCCGGCATCAAGCTGACCCACGTGCCCTACAAGTCGGGCTCGAGCCAGATGACCGACATGATGTCGGGCATCCTGGACGTCTCCTTCGACTACCTCACCGTGCTGAGGCCCCTGATCGACACCGGCAAGGTCAAGGTGCTCGGCACCACCGGCGCGGCGCGGATGGCCGCGCTGCCGGATGCGCCGACGGTGCTCGAGGCCGGCTACCCCGACGCGGTCAATGCCGGCTCGACCTGGGTCTCGCTCCCGGCCGGGACCGACCCGAAAATCGTGGCCAAACTCTCCGAGGCGATGGCCGCCGTGCTCGCCGACCCCGGCATCGCCGCGGACCTCACCGCCAACGGCCAGGTGTCGATCGCCGACAAAGGCCCGGCCGAGTTGGTGCCGTTCATCGTCGAGGAGACGGCACGCAACAAGCGGGTGATCGAGAGCGCGGGGATCGGTGCGCAGTAGCTCGGCGTACGGCCGTGTACGTCGCGCACGCGAAGGAGCGGCCGTCGGGGCGGCGCCGACCGATCGCGAAGGAGCGGAAGGGGCCGATGTCGCCGTGGACGATGGTGGGCCCGACGCGGCCGTTCGCACGAACTTGACGTCCAGAGAGGGATTAGATTCCGCTTTCCCGATGCCGGTTCGGCGTGAACAGCGCGTTGACCATGGTCCCGTGTGCCGATGGTCGTCCGGAGCGAACGCGAAAAGTCCATTCAGATCTTAAGAACGGCGATTTCTACCGATGTTTTCGCGGCTGCTGGCGGAGAGGGAGGGATTCGAACCCCCGATAGGCTTGCACCTATGCCGCATTTCGAGTGCGGTGCATTCAACCACTCTGCCACCTCTCCTGAAGGCGCCATATAGGAGCTGCGGCCCCTGTGGTTGGGGGCGTTAATAGGCGAGGATGGCGGGCCAGACAAGGCGCGAAAGGGGAAAATCCGCTGCCTCTTTGACCCCCAATCCCTAGAGCCCCGCTCCGATGGATCGGAACGGAGCTCTAGACTCTTGTCTTGACGCGTTTTCTTGACGCGAACCGGCGTCCACTTCGCTTGAAAACGCTTTGCCTTTGAGGGGAACCGCCATGGAGCATCTCACGGTCTCGGCCAATGGCGCCAAATTCCACGTGGCTCGCGCCGGACAAGGAAAACCGGTGCTTTTGCTGCATGGTTGGCCGGAATTCTGGCTGACCTGGGAGCCGGTGATATCTGGGCTGGCGGACCGCTTCATGCTGATCGCGCCCGACCTGCGCGGCTTCGGTGACAGCGACAAGCCGGATGGGCCTTTTGGTCCGGACGGCCATGCCGCCGACATGCTGGCGCTGATGGACGGGCTCGGCATCGAGCGATTCGGCCTGGTCGGCCACGATGTCGGCGGCGCCGTGATGCAGCCGCTGACGCGGCAGGCGCCGGAGCGGCTCGCCGGGCTGTTCTTCTTCGATTTCGTCTATCCCGGCATCGGGCCGCGCATGGCGGCGCCCGACAGGCTCAACCACATCTGGTACCAGTCCTTCCACCAGATGGAGATGGCGCCTGCGCTGATCGGTGCGAGCCGCGAGACCTGCGCCCTCTATATCAGCCATTTCCTCAAAGGCTGGGCGCATCGCAAGAACGCGTTCGACGATGTTCTCGACGCCTTCGCCGACAATTTCTTCAAGAAAGGCAACCTCGCCGGCGGCTTTGCGCATTATCGCGCCTCACATGCCGGACGGGTCGCGATGATGAAGGGGGAGGCCGTGCGGCTGCCGCCGATCGATGTACCGACCTGCGTGCGCTGGGCCGAGCACGACCCGCTGTTTCCCTATGCGTGGACCGATCGGCTGGGCGAGACGTTCAGCGCGCTCGATCTTGCGATGTTTCCTGACGTCGGCCACTTCCCGCATCGGGAAGATCCGGATCGCGCGGCCGCGGAGATCGCGGCGTTCTTTCAGCGTATTGACTGGAGCTAGCCGCTGACTGGAGCTAGCCGCCAAACGCGGCCAAGGCTGCGAACAGAACCGGTAAGGTCCCGAGCACGACCACGACGATGCAAAAGGTGAGATCATTGCCCATGACGGGCATTTTAGGACTGGATCAGCGGTCGCCCAGTGCAGTTTGTGCCAGAATGATCGGGAGAGCGGGACCAGCGGAAGGTCCGGCCCCCAAGGGGTGGGACCGCCAGACGCGGTAAACACTGGCGGTCCCGTGCCGCTCATTGAAACTCTGGCCAGGAAGGGCGGCTTCGCCGGCCAGGCGAGGCGACGATTCGACCCTAGCGTGCAGGGCGTGCACCGCAACGCAATCCGTCCCTTAACCTAACCGGTCAAGGTTACTTGGTGTCGTTCTTGCCGTTGTCCTTGCCCTTTTTCTTGCCATTCTCCGTAGAATCCCGGTCCTTTCCATTCTCCTTGCGGCGATTGGTGAAGCGCGCATTGCCGAGGCCGGTGCCGATGGTGAGCACACCCCAGCGATCGACGTCCTGCATGAACGGCACCTCCGAGAGACCCTGAACCACGCCGTCATTGTGCATCAGGATCGCGGTATCGTGCTCGCCGATGACGGGGATGCCCTCGATCAGGCTCGCCGGCAGGTTGAACTTGCTGCTCTCCCAATTGCCCGGCAGGTTCTGCGCGCCCTTCTCGATCGAGCCGTCCGCGTTGATCACGCCGGGACAGGCGATGCCGATGAAAGGCGCGAGCTTGAAGCCTTCCTTCTCGGCCTCTGCGATCAGCCCCTTCAGCATCTTGGTGAGGCGCTTCACCGCGCCTTCGCGCGTCGGCTCGTCGTCGGCATGACGCCACAGCTCGGAGTGCACCACCTTGGCCTTCGACAGGTCTTTCGCCTTCTTCCAATTGGTTTCCACCAGGCCGCAGCGGATGTTGGTGCCGCCGATATCGACGGCGAGGATGCTGTCATGGGCCTCGAAGATCCAGGACGGCGCCAGATGCAGCGCGCCGAGCAGGCCAGCCTCGTCGGGGTGATGGCGGATCGGCATCAGGTCGATCTTGAAGTCCTCGGCTTTCAGGATGATCTCGGTGCGCGCGATCGCGAGCTCGCCGAGCCGGGAATCGCGAAAACCGCCGCCGACCACGATACGCTCGGTCTTGGCCCAGGCCTTGGTCTTGAGGAAGCGGCGCGTGACGTAAGCGAGCTCCTGGGCAAAATCCTCGATCGCGCTGTGCACCACCGCAGAGGCCTCGGTGTCGTCGCCGACCAGGATGGCGTCCAGCGTCTTCTTGCTGATGTTTTCCGAGGGCTCCTTGCCGAACGGGTCCTCGCCGGTCTTGCGCAGCGGCTTGCGCCAGCGGTCGAGAATGTCGCGAAAGGCGCCCTTGCTGGCGCGGTCGCCGAGGAAGCCGTCCTCGTCCTTCAATTCGATGTTGAAACTGTCGACGTCCACCGACGGCAGCCGCTCGGCGCCGTGATGGGCGATGCCCGTCGTCTTGACCAGTTCGTCTGTTGCCATGGGAGCCCTTGCCCGCTTACCTGTTCCGGCGGGGACAACGGCGGGGGAACCCGTTTGTTGCAAAGCTGGTCGAGATTCCGCTGAAGCTCTACAGCGCGGCCAAATCCTTCAAATCCGGGCCTTTTTCGCCGGTTTTCCTTGACTTGCCGCTGATGGCGGCTATAAGTCCCACAGCCGGCGCGGGGCGTTTCTCGCGCCGCTTGTTTTTGCGTGGGTTTTCAAAGGGATAACTCCCCTCCCGCACAAAACGCGCATAAACCCTTAGCGACTGACAAAAAGCCGGCCCCGACGCTTCTCGTCGCGAGGCCGGGATTGAACACGGAGAAAAAAACGATGTTCGCAGTCATCAAAACCGGCGGCAAGCAATACCGCGTCGTGCCGGATGATGTTCTCGAAGTAGGCAAGATCGCCGGCGAAGTCGGCACGATCGTGCAGCTGAATGAAGTGCTCGTGGTCGGCGGCGACACGCCGGTCCTGGGCGTCCCGACGGTCGCAGGCGCGTCCGTTGCGGTCGAGGTGCTTGACCACAAGCGCGGACCGAAGGTCATCGCGTTCAAGAAGCGCCGCCGCAAGAACTCGCGCCGCAAGCGCGGCTATCGCGACGAGATCACGGTTCTGCGCGTCAGCGAGATCCTGACGGACGGCGCCAAGCCCACCAAGGGCCCGCGTCCGAAGAAGGAGAAGGTGGCCAAGGAGCCCGCACAGGAAGCCGCCGAATAACGAGATTTGATCACGCCAATTCACGAATTGATGCGTGAGAAATCGTGAAATGATTCCGTCAAGGAATTGATCTAGACATACGCAGGATTTCGGAGACGAGCCATGGCTCACAAAAAAGCAGGCGGTTCATCGCGCAACGGACGCGATTCGAAGGGCAAGCGCCTCGGCATCAAGGCGTTCGGCGGGGAGATCGTCACTCCCGGCAACATCATTGCGCGTCAGCGCGGCACCACCTGGCACCCCGGCCTTAATGTCGGCATGGGCACGGACCACACTTTGTTCGCCAAGGTTGAAGGTCGTGTTGCGTTCCAGGCCAAAGCCAACGGCCGCACCTTCGTATCGGTACTCCCGATCGCAGAGGCGGCTGAATAGACGGTGGATCAATTTGGAGTCCGCCGGGTCCTGACCAAACCGGCGGAGTCCAGAGATCATCGAGATCGAAGGCTCCAAGGGGAGGCGGGAAACCGGCCTCCCCTTTTCTTTGACTTGCTCACTTTGACTTAGTGACTTTCCAGGAGCCGGACATGTTGCAGGATTTCTCGAGCGCGACCTTGCAGGAGGCGAGACCGAACGTCGTCGCCACCGAGCGACTGACCTTGCGGCGGCCGACACTCGCCGACGTCAGGACCATCGCCCACCTCGCCAACGACCGCCGCATCGCGGAAAACACCCGCCGCCTCCCGCATCCCTATTCGCAGGACGACGCCGTCGCGTTCGTCCGCGCCACCGCCGCGCTCGGCAGCGAGACCGTGTTCCTGATCGAGCACGACACCGGGCCGGTCGGCATGGTCGGCATCGACTGCTCCACGCCCGACAATGCCGAGCTCGGCTACTGGCTCGGCGTCGAGCATTGGGGCCAGGGCTTTGCCACCGAGGCCGCGC
Organism: Bradyrhizobium sp. CCGB12; assembly: GCF_024199845.1. Lineage (NCBI taxonomy): Bacteria > Pseudomonadati > Pseudomonadota > Alphaproteobacteria > Hyphomicrobiales > Nitrobacteraceae > Bradyrhizobium > Bradyrhizobium sp. CCGB12. Next base: position 7,139,642 of record NZ_JANADO010000001.1, read on the forward strand.
GCGGCGCGATCGATTTCTTCTTCGAGGAATTCGAGGACGACCATCTCTATGCCGGCGCGCGCGTCACCAACCCGGCCTCGCGCAAGGTGCTGGAGAAGTGCGGCTTCCAGTGGAGCGGCGTCCAGCTGCACCGCTTCCTGGCGCTGGGATCCTCCACGCCGGTCGATTGCTTCCGCCTCTCGCGCGGCGTGTGGGCGTCGCTGAAGAGCTGGAGCAGCGCGAGGAGGGTGCGGTAGCCCCAACTCCTCCCGCGTGTCGTCCTGGCGAAGGCCAGGACCCGTTACCCCGACTGTCGTCGTGCGAAGGCTCCCACTCCGATTCTTCGCCAAACTTCTTCCTGGGGGTATGGGTCCCGGATCAGCGCTCCGCTCCAGACAACGCTGCGCGTTGTCGGGAGCTGCGCTTGTCCGGGACGACGGCGAGATTAATCGATCGACCTCAAGCCGGCGGATTCACCGGCTCGCTCTCGCGGCCCAGATCGCGCTCACGCAGATAGATATAGAATCCCGCGCCGATGATGATGGCCGCGCCGACGATGGTGGCGACCTCCGGCACGTCGCCAAACACGACGAAACCGAAGATCACGGCCCAGACGATCATCGAATATTGGTAGGGCACGACGACGCTGGCCGGCGCGAGCTTCAGCGATCGGTTGACGCAGAACAGCGCGGTGACCGAAACACATCCCGCCAGCGCGAAGATCACGAGGCTGCCTGATGTCGGCGGCACCCAGTGAAATGCCGACAGCACGGCACCCAGTGAAAACGTGCCGACGAATTGCGAGGACGCCATCACGATGTCGGGCGTCTTGCGCAAGCTGCGCGTGATCAGCATCAGGGTCGCGAAGGACAGGCTGCCGCCGAGCGCGATCAGCGCCGGCAGGCTGACGGTCTGCGCGGAAGGGCGCAGTGCGATCAGGACGCCGCAGAAGCCGATCAGGATCGCGGTCCAGCGCCGCCAGCCGACCTTCTCCCCTAAGAAGATCGCCGACATCGCGGTGACGAAGATCGGACCGGCGAGATAATAGGTGATGACGTCGGCGAGCGGCAGGTAGACGGTCGCGAGGAAGAACGCGGCGACCTCGAGCGTCGACAGCACGACGCGAAACAGCTGCAGGCGCGGCCGCTCCAGATGCAGGAACTGATGACGCTGCGTCCAGATCAGCGGCGACAGCAGCAGCAGCGCGGCGCAGGCGCGCAGGAACAGCAGCTGCCCGACCGAATACGTCCCGACCAGGAACTTGCCCATGGCATCGCCGAACGAGAACATGAAGATCGACAGCACCATCAGCGCGATGCCGGCAAGGCGCGCGGAGCGGTCGTCATAGGCGGAGAGATTCTTGAAGAAGGGCATTGAACCGGTCGGACTATGAGAGGTCGTCATTGCGAGCGAAGCGAAGCAATCCAGAGTGCTTCGGCGGAAATAGTCTGGATTGCTTCGTCGCTTCGCTCCTCGCAACGACGGGAGGAGAGAGCGTCGAAAACCCGGCGACTAGAGCCGCTTGCCGTCGTTTTAATGACGTGAGCGAGCGCGACAAGCCCGCGCAAGTCGAATTGAACGGATTGTCGCACTCTTCGCATCGCGGTAGCGATAAGCGCCCCACCGATAAATGAGCATGGACATGACCGACTTCGATCCGACCCAGCACCGCATGATCCCCACGCAACGCTGGTTTGAGGATTTCATGGTCGGCGAACGCTTCGTGCTGCCGAGCCGGACCCAGACCTCGGCGGTGTTCGCGGCGTTCCAGACCGCGAGCGGCGACACTCACCCCGTGCACTACGACGTGGAATATTGCCGCGCCCGCGGCATGCCGCATCTGCTCGCCCACGGTTTTCAGACCCTGATCCACACCGCGCCCGGCGCCGGGCTGTTTCCGTTCATGGTCGAGGAGTCCCTGGTCGGCTTCCTCGAGCAGTCGAGCCGGTTCCTCAAACCCGTGTTTGCCGACGACACGCTCTATCCGGCGCTCGAGGTCACCGAGCTGGCGCCGGGCCGCACGACCGGAGCGGTGACGCTTGGAAGCACCGTATTCAACCAGCGCAAGGAGCTGGTGCTGGAGGGCATGCAGAAATTCCTGATCCGGAGGCGACCGGCTGGTTAAGCACGCTCCGAAATCGCGGAATTTCCGCCGATTTGCGGATCAATCCGGGTTGCCGCGTCCTCGTCGCTGGCCTACCTATGGCGCATGAAATTCCTCGACGAAGCAAAGGTCTATATCCGCTCCGGTGACGGCGGGAACGGCTGCGTGGCGTTCCGCCGCGAGAAGTTCATCGAATTCGGCGGCCCCTCCGGCGGCAATGGCGGCCGCGGCGGCAATGTCATCATCGAGGTCGCCGATGGGCTCAACACGCTGATCGACTACCGCTACCAGCAGCACTTCAAGGCCCAGAAGGGCGAGAACGGCATGGGCTCGGACCGCCACGGCGCCAACGGCAAGAACATCGTGCTGAAGGTTCCCATGGGGACGCAGATCTTCGACGAGGACCGCGAGACGCTGATCCACGACTTCACCAAGGTCGGCGAAAAGTTCGTGCTGGCTGAAGGCGGCAATGGCGGCTTCGGCAATGCGCATTTCAAATCGTCGACCAACCGCGCGCCGCGCAACGCCAATCCCGGCCAGGTGGGTGAAGAGCGCTGGATCTGGCTGCGGCTGAAGCTGATCGCAGATGCCGGCCTGGTCGGCATGCCCAATGCCGGCAAATCGACCTTCCTGAGCAAGGTCAGCGCGGCGCGGCCGAAGATCGCCGACTATCCCTTCACCACGCTGCATCCGCAGCTCGGCGTCGTGAACGCCGACGGCCGCGAATTCGTGCTCGCGGACATTCCGGGTCTGATCGAAGGCGCGCATGAAGGCACCGGCCTCGGCGATCGCTTCCTCGGCCATGTCGAGCGCTGCCGCGTGCTGCTGCATCTTATCGATGCCACGAGCGAGCACGCCGGCAAGGCCTACAAGACGGTGCGCAAGGAGCTCGATGCCTATGGCGGTCAGCTCACCGACAAGATCGAGATCGTCGCACTGAACAAGATCGACGCGGTCGAGCCGGACGAGCTGAAGAAGCAGAAGGACCGCCTGAAGCGCGCCGCCAAGAAGACGCCGCTGCTGCTGTCCGGCGTGACCGGCCAGGGCGTCAAGGAAGCCCTGCGCGCGCTGGCGGAGGTGATCGGCGAGAGCCCGGTCTCCGCGAAGGCGAAGAGTGCGGCGGAAGCGGAGCCGTGGTCGGCCTGACTGTCGTCCCGGCAGAGCCCGGGACCCATACGCCGCAGCAATAGTTTTGCGAAGACTCGGAGTTACCAGCTCGTTCTACAACCACTCCCTGTGGTTATGGGTCCCGGCCTTCGCCGGAACGACATGGAATATGCGGCCACAGGGACACGCCTCGCTGATAGCTTGTCATCGCCGTCTTGATAGCGCAGCATCGCATCATCAAGAAACGACAGGACGACGCATGGCGCGCGCGAAGAACGTTCTCTGGATCATGTGCGACCAGCTTCGCTATGATTACCTCGGCTGCACCGGCCATCCCACGCTAAAGACACCGAACATCGACGCCATGGCCAAGCGTGGCGTGCTGTTCAGCAAAGCGTATGTGCAATCGCCGATCTGCGGCCCGTCGCGGATGTCGTTCTACACCGGCCGCTACATGCGCTCGCACGGCTCGCACTGGAACGGCTGGCCGTTGCGTGTCGGCGAGCCCACCCTCGGCGATCATCTCAAGAAAATCGGCGTGCGCAACGTGCTGGTCGGCAAGACCCACATGGCGCCTGATATCGAAGGCATGAAGGCGCTCGGCATCCCCCCGGAATCTGTCATCGGCGTGCACGTCGCCGAATGCGGGTTCGAGCCCTATGAGCGCGACGACGGCCTGCATCCGACCGGCCGGCCGCGGCCGAAATACGACGAATATCTGCGACAGCAGGGCTTTGAAGCCACCAACCCCTGGGAGCATTGGGCCAATTCCGGCGCGGCCGACGACGGCTCGTTGCAGAACGGCTGGCTGCTGGTGCATGCCGACAAGGCCGCGCGCGTGCCGGACGAGCACTCCGAGACGCCCTACATGACGCGGCGCGCCATGGATTTCATCAGCGAGGCCGAGACCGACGGTCGGCCGTGGTGCCTGCATCTATCCTACATCAAGCCGCACTGGCCCTATATCGCGCCCGAGCCCTATGCGAGCATGTATTCGACGGATGACATGATCCCGGTGATCCGCTCCGACCGCGAGCGGCAGAATCCGCATCCCGTGTTCGGCGCCTACATGGACATGCGCTATTCCCGCAACATGGCGCGCGACGATGCCCGCGAGAAGGTGATCCCGACCTATATGGGTCTGATCACCCAGATCGACGACCAGATGGGCGTGCTGATGAAGTTTCTGGAGGCGCGCGGCCTGCTGGACACCACGATGATCGTGTTTACCTCCGATCACGGCGACTATCTCGGCGATCACTGGATGGGGGAGAAGGATCTGTTCCACGAGCAGTCGGCAAAAATTCCGCTGATCATCATCGATCCTTTCAACGAAGCCGACGCCACGCGCGGCACGCGCAATGACGCGCTGGTGGAAGGCATCGACCTCGCGCCGACCTTCGTCGATTATTTCGGCGGCAAGGTGCCCGGCCACATCCTCGAAGGACGCTCGCTGCTGCCGTTGCTCCGTGGTCCCACGCCGCCGGATTGGCGCAAGGTGGCATTCTCGGAATACGACTACGCCATGCAGGACGTGCGGCTGAAGCTGAACCAGCCGATCGAGCGCTGCCGCCTGTTCATGGTGTTCGACGGCCGCTGGAAATACATCCATGCCTCCGGCTTCCGCCCGATGCTGTACGATCTCGAAACCGACCCGGAGGAATACGTCGATCGCGGCGACGACCCTGATTGCACCGGCGTCATCGCGCGGCTTCAAGCCGAGCTGTTCGACTGGGCGCTGCATCCGAACGACCACATCACCACCCCGCGCGAGAAGATCGCGGCCTATGCCGACAACCAGCTCCAGGTGAAGGGCGGTGTTTTGATCGGCATCTGGGACGAAGCCGAACTCGCGGCGATCAAGGACGGCATCGCGCAGCGCGCGAAGATGTAAGTCTTGCTTCGCTTCGCCTCTCCCCGCCTGCGGGGAGAGGCCGACGCGCGCAGCGCATCATCGATTCAATCGAAAATCCATCCACGTCGTCATTGCGAGCGCAGCGAAGCAATCCAGAATCTCTCCGCGGAGGGACTCTGGATTGCTTCGTCGCAAGAGCTCCTCGCAATGACGGGAGGAGAGACTCAATTCTCGATCTTGTATCCCGTCGCCTTGACGATCGGCTGCCACAACGCCGTGTTCGCGGCGAGCTCTTTCGACAGCCCGTCCGCGGTGCTGCCGACCAGAATGAGCCCGATCGCGGTGAGCTTCTCCTTCACCTCGGGCTTGGCGAGCGCGGCGCTCGCGGCTGCACCGAGCCTGCTGGCGAAGTCCGGCGGGCTGCCGGCGGGAAGCCACATGCCGTACCAGGCATCCGCGACGAGATCGATGCCGCTCTCCTTCAGCGTCGGCACCTCGGGCGCGAAGGGCGAACGCTCTGCACTGCTGACCGCGACGATCTTCACGCCCTTGGCGCGATGCTGTGGCAGTGCATCCGCCAGCGTCGTGATGCCGAACGAGATGTGGCCGCCGACGAGGTCGTTGAGGATCGGCGCACTGCCGCGATAGGGCACGCGGGTCAGGGGAATGCCAAGATCCTTCTCGAGCTTGGAGCCCATGAAATGCGGGATGGTGCCGTTGCTCGGCACGCCGAACGACGTCTTGTCCGGATGCGCCTTGAGCCACGTCACAAAGCTCCTGAAATCGGTGGCGTCGACCGTCGGGTTGATTACCAGCGCGAATTCGAACCGCGCCAGCAGCGAGACCGGCAGGAAGTCCTTGGCCGTATCGAAGCTCGGTGTCGTCTCCACCATCGGCAGCAAGTACATCGTCGGCCCCGTCGTCACCAGCACCATGCTGCCGTCGGCGCTCGCGCCTTTCACCGCCTTGATGCCGATCAGGCCGTCGCCACCGGTGCGGTTCTCGACCACGATGGTCCTTTGCAGAACCGGCGCCATCTCCTGCGCGATCAGCCGGCACAACGTATCGCCGCCAGCTCCGGCTGCGAACGGGAAGATGACCTTTGTCAGCCCAGCCTGGGCTTGCGCGCCGCCCGCCGGCGCCAGGAACGGAAGACCCAGACATCCGGCCACGAATTTGCGGCGATCCATTCGTTTCCTCTTTCGGCTCGTTATCGTTGGCCGCAATTAGAGCCAGGCGGACGCCCGACACAAGGCCGACATGCGCCGTTTACCATGCCGGCTGCCTTGCGCCGGTCACCATCCTGCTGCAAAAGCAGGCTCATCGGCGCCGCCTGTCGCTCCGCCGTTTCCCGAGCAACTCGCATCCAGCGCCAACACAAATACACATGGCCAGCCCCGAACTCAGTCAATTCCGCCGCATCGTCGTCAAGGTCGGCTCCGCGCTGCTGGTGGACTCCGACAGGGGTGAGGTGCGCGCATCCTGGCTGGCTGCGCTGGCCGACGACATGGCCAAACTGCACCGCGAGGGCCGTGACGTACTGGTCGTCTCCTCCGGCTCGATCGCGCTCGGCCGCAGCCGCCTCAAATTGCCGCGCGGTCCGCTGAAGCTCGAGGAGAGCCAGGCCGCCGCAGCGGTCGGCCAGATCGCGCTGGCGCGGATCTGGTCCGAGGTGCTCGGGGCCCACGGCATCGATTCCGGCCAGATCCTGGTCACGCTTCAGGACACCGAGGAGCGCCGTCGCTATCTCAATGCACGCTCCACCATCGGCAAGCTGCTGGAGTGGCGCGCGATCCCCGTGATCAACGAGAACGACACGGTCGCCACCAACGAGATCCGCTACGGCGATAACGACCGCCTCGCCGCGCGCGTCGCCACCATGGCAAGCGCCGACCTGCTCGTGCTGCTGTCCGACATCGACGGGCTCTACGACGCCCCGCCCAAGAACAATCCGAACGCCAGGCTCATTCCGGTGGTCGAGAGCATCTCCTCGGAGATCGAGGCAGTGGCGGGAGATGCCGAGTCCGAGCTGTCGCGTGGCGGCATGCGCACCAAGGTCGAGGCGGCCAAGATCGCCACCACCGGCGGCACGCATATGCTGATCGCCTCCGGCAAGATCGAGCATCCGCTCCAGGCCATCGCCGATGGCGGCCGGTGCACCTGGTTCCTGACTCCGGCCAATCCCATCACCTCGCGAAAGCGCTGGATCGCGGGCACGCTGGAGCCGAAGGGCACGTTGACCATCGATGCCGGCGCGGTGACGGCGCTGCGCGCCGGTGCCAGCCTGCTGCCGGCCGGCGTGGTCAAGGTCGAGGGCCAGTTCGCCCGCGGCGACGCCGTGATCGTGCGCGGTCCTGATACCAGCGAGGTCGGGCGCGGCCTGATCGCTTACGACGCCGAGGTCGCCGAGCGGATCAAGGGACGCTCCTCCCCGGACGTGATGGCCATCCTCGGCATCAGCGGCAGGTCGGAGATGATCCACCGCGACGATCTGGTGGTGGGCGGGTAAGACCGCGACGGTCCTTTTGCTGGGCCAGTGGCCTAGCCCAAACCACCAGCCGAAGCCCTGCCATACGCTCCCGACCCTTCGCAGATGCGGGATTTCCGTGCTAGGACACCGCCTTAGCAGAAGGTTGAACCCCCATGGCCGCCCCCCTCAAAGCCGTTGACGGCAATGCCGATCGGACCAGCGATCTCTTGGCGCTGATGTCCGATCTCGCCACCCGTGCCCGCGCTGCCGCGCGCGTGCTGGCGCTGGCGCCGCCGGAGCAGAAGAACCGGGCGCTCGAGGCCATGGAACGCGCGATCCGCAGCAATGCCGCGGCGATCCTCGCCGCCAATGCCGAGGACGTCGCGGAGGCCCGCGCCTCCGGCAATGCGACCTCGTCCTTCATCGACCGCCTGACGCTGACCCCGGCGCGCGTCGAAGGGATGGCCGAGGGCATCGGCATCGTGCGCGGCATTACCGATCCGATCGGTGTCGTCACCGAGAGCTGGCAGCGGCCGAACGGCATGACCATCGAGCGCGTGCGCGTGCCGCTCGGCGTCGTCGGCGTGATCTTCGAGAGCCGGCCCAATGTCGCCGCCGACGCCGGCGTGCTGTGCCTGAAGTCCGGCAACGCCGTGATCCTGCGCGGCGGCTCGGACAGTTTTCGGTCGTGCCGCGCCATCCATGAATGCTTGGTGCAGGGCCTGCGCGAAGCGGGCCTGCCTGAAGCCGCGATCACGCTGGTGCCGACGCGCGACCGCGCGGCGGTCGGCATGATGCTGTCCGGCCTGAACGGCGCCATCGACGTGATCGTGCCGCGCGGGGGAAAAAGCCTCGTTGCGCGCGTCGAGCAGGAAGCGCGCGTGCCTGTTTTCGCGCATCTCGAAGGCGTCAACCACGTCTATGTCGACGGCAGCGCGGACCTCGCCATGGCGAAGTCGATCGTGCTCAACGCCAAAATGCGCCGCACCGGCGTCTGCGGCGCCGCCGAGACGCTGTTGGTCGATCGCGCCGCTGCTGCATCGAGCCTGAAGCCGCTGGTGGAGATGCTGATCGAGGCCGGCTGCGAGGTGCGCGGTGACGATGTCGTGCAGAAGACCGATGCGCGCGTAAAGCCTGCCAGCGAAGACGATTGGGATACCGAATATCTCGATGCGATCATCGCGGCGAAGGTGGTCGACGGCGTCGACGGCGCAATCGCACACATCCAGAATCACGGCTCGCATCACACCGACGCCATCGTGAGCGCGGATGAGACCGCCGCGAAGAAGTTTTTGAGCGAGGTCGATTCCGCGATCGTGCTGCACAACGCTTCGACGCAGTTTGCCGATGGCGGCGAGTTCGGTTTTGGCGCAGAGATCGGCATCGCCACCGGCCGCTTCCACGCCCGCGGCCCTGTCGGCGCCGAGCAGTTGACGAGCTTCAAATATCGCGTTCACGGCACCGGGCAGACGCGGCCGTAAGCAATGTCGCGGGGCGGGCATTGAGCAACACATTCGTCGTGCCGCGTTTCGTGGCGCAAGCGGCTCCGCCCCATACGGCGGGCATGCGCATCGGCCTGCTCGGCGGCTCGTTCAATCCGCCGCACCAGGCCCATCGCGCCATCAGCCAGTTCGCGCTGAAGCGATTGCAGCTCGATCGCGTCTGGTGGCTGGTGACCCCGGGCAATCCGCTCAAGGAGAACGGCGCGTTGCACGAGCTCGGCGCGCGCATGCAGGCGGCGCGTGACGTCGCTGACGATCCCAGGATCGAGGTGAGCTGTCTCGAATCCGTCATTCGTACACGCTATACTATCGACACGATCAACATCTTGCGCCGCCGCTTCTCGGGCTTGCGCTTTGTCTGGATTATGGGCGCCGACAACCTCGCTCAATTCCACCGCTGGCAGAACTGGCGGCGCATCGCCGCCCAGGTGCCGATGGCAGTGATCGATCGCCCGCCCCAGAGTTTTCGCGCCCTCGCCTCTCCCGCAGGGCAAGCGTTATCGCGCTACCGCCTGCCCGAGGACAAGGCCGCATTGCTTGCGGACCAGACGCCGCCGGCCTGGGTGTTTTTGACCGGATTGAAGCTGAACCTCTCCTCGACGGGCCTGCGGAACCCGGACGGGAGCTGGAAAGGTACGAAGTGAGACAGAGTGTGTGCGGATATGGGCTCTCTGGCATATTGAAACCCTTAACCCCACATGATGTAGTGTAACCAGTGAGCGCCGGATTCGGTGTTCGCGATACAGTGAAAGGAATGGTCCCTGGCCACGTCTGTATTGTCCAAGTCTGTTTTACCCAAGGTTGCTAAGCCTACGCGTAAAACATCGACCAAAGCTGCGGCCTTGAAGGCGCAACCCGACGCCGACAAGACGCTGAGCCTGATCCTCTCCCGCCTCGAGGACATGAAGGCGGAAGAGACGGTCACCATCGACCTTCGCGGCAAATCGGCGTACTCCGACTACATGATCGTCACGACCGGCCGGGCCAACCGGCACGTGGGTGCGATCGCGGAAAACGTCACCAAGAGCCTCAAGGAAAACGGCATCAAGAACATCCATGTCGAGGGCTTGCCCAATTGCGACTGGGTGCTGATCGATTCCGGCGACGTGATCGTGCACGTGTTCAGACCCGAAGTCCGCGAGTTCTACAACCTCGAGAGGTTGTACACGCAGGGCCCGGGGGCGGCGAAGGCGATCTAGGCTCACTGAGCCGATTTCGAATCGGCTGACGCGCATGCTAGCGTCGTGCGCGCGCCTGATGCGCGCGACCTCGAAAACACGACGCTGAAGCCATCGCCCTAGAGACGTCATGCGTGTTGCTGTCATTGCCGTGGGCCGGCTGAAGCAGGGCCCCGAACGGGAGCTTGCCGATCGCTATTTCGAGCGGTTCGACGAGGCCGGCCGCAAGCTCGGATTCCGCGAGCTCATGGTCCACGAAATCCCGGAAAGCCGCGCGCGCGACACCGCGACGCGGATGGCCGAAGAAGCCGCGGCGATAGCTGCGCATATTCCGGAAAAATCGATCCTGGTGGCGCTGGACGAGCGCGGGCAAAATCTCGACTCCACCGTATTCGCACGGCATCTCGGGCGCTGGCGCGACGAGGGTGCCGGACATACTATCTTCGTGATCGGAGGGGCGGACGGACTTTCGCCCGAATTGCGCCGTAAGGCCAAGCTCGCGATTGCGTTCGGCTCTGCGACCTGGCCGCACCAAATGGTCCGCGTCATGCTTCTGGAACAGCTTTATCGGGCTGCCACCATTCTGGCTGGCCATCCCTATCACCGCGCGTGATGCGCGCCACAACGAGCACCTTTGCCGACACGATGCGAGCACCGCTCCTCAACCTGTTGCTGATCGCAAGCTGCGCCGGCGCAAGCCTCGCGCAAGCTCAGACGGCGGCGCCGCCGCAGACCGCGGCGGTCTCGCCCGATGCGATCAAGCAGCGTGAGCAGGAGCTCGAGGCCGCACGCGCCAGCCAGAAGAGCGCGGAGGAAGCGCAGGCCAAGCTCAAGGCCGAGATCACCGCACTCGGCCAGGACCGCACCCAGCTCAATCAGCAGCTGATCGACACCGCCGCCAATGTGCGCGCCGTCGAGACCAAGATCGACGAAACCGAGATCCGCCTGCGAAACCTGAACGGCCGCGAGCAGGAGATGCGCGCCTCGCTCGATTCGCGCCGCGCCGACATCGTCGAAGTTCTGGCGGCGTTGCAGCGCGCCGGGAGGCGGACGCCGCCGGCGCTACTGGTGCGGCCCGAAGATGCGCTACAATCGTTGCGTACGGCGATGCTGCTCGGCGCGGTTGTGCCGGAGCTGCGCGGCCGTGCGGAAAAGATCGCAGGCGAGCTCGGCGAGCTCGTGGCCTTGCGCAAGAACATCGCCACCGAACGCGACCAGCTCGCGTCGGATCGCGACAAGGTTCGCAACGACCAGACCAAGCTCACGGCTTTGGTGGACGAGCGGCAGCGCCAGCAGGCGGCGCGTGAAAAGGATCTTGACGCCGAGAACACGCGCGCCATCGCGCTGTCGAGACAGGTCGGGGACCTCCAGGGGTTGATCACCAAGATGGAGCAGGATCTGCAGAGCGCCGCCAAGGCTGCGGAGAAGGCGGCCGAGGCGGCAAGGCAGGCCGAGGCGAAGGCGGCGGCCAGTGCCAAGTCCGGTCCGGGCGCTTTCAAGGACAGATCCCGGACCACCCCGGCGATGGCCTTCGCGTCGGCCAAGGGGCTCCTGCCGCTTCCGGTTAACGGTAACAAGATCCGGGACTTTGGCGGTTCCGACGGGGTCGGCGGGGTCCAGAAGGGCATTTCGCTGGCCACCAAGCCGGGCTCCCAGGTCACAACGCCGTGTGACGGCTGGGTGGTCTATTCCGGCCCCTTCCGCAGCTATGGACAACTCTTGATCCTCAACGCCGGGGGCGGGTATCATGTCCTGATCGCCGGGATGGAGCGCATTTCGGTCAACATCGGACAGTTTGTGCTCACGGGGGAGCCGGTCGCGACCATGGGGTCGACTTCTCAAGTCGCCTCCATTCTCGCCACGAACGCGAGTCAACCTGTGCTGTATGTCGAGTTCCGTAAAGACGGCACTCCAATCGATCCAGGCCCATGGTGGGCCACAAATGAAGGCGAGAAGGTTCGCGGATGATGCGCAAGACTTCAGTAATCCTCCTCAGCGCGGCCACCGGCGCGGCGCTGACGCTGTTCGTGACCCAGCCGCGTGCGGTGTTCATGGGCTCGAGCGCGCGCGCCGCCACCGCGGACACCTATCGCCAGCTCAACCTGTTCGGCGACGTCTTCGAGCGCGTGCGCTCCGACTATGTCGAGAAGCCGGACGACACCAAGCTGATCGAATCCGCCATCAGCGGCATGCTCACCGGCCTCGATCCGCATTCGAGCTACATGGACGCCAAGAGCTTCCGCGACATGCAGGTGCAGACGCGCGGTGAGTTCGGCGGCCTCGGCATCGAGGTCACGATGGAAGACGGCCTGATCAAGGTGGTCTCGCCGATCGACGACACGCCAGCCTCGCGCGCCGGCATCATGGCCAACGACATCATCACCAATCTCGACGACGAGGCGGTGCAGGGCCTGACCCTGAACCAGGCGGTCGAGAAGATGCGCGGTCCGGTCAACACCAAGATCAAGCTCAAGATCATCCGCAAGGGCCAGGACAATCCGCTCGACGTCACGCTCGTGCGCGATAACATCCGCGTCCGCTCGGTGCGTGCGCGCGTCGAACAGGACGACATCGCCTATATCCGCATCACCACCTTCAACGAGCAGACCACCGAAGGCCTGAAGCGCGAGGTCACCAACCTCTCGAATCAGATCGGCGACAAGCTGAAGGGCTACATCATCGACCTCCGCAACAATCCGGGCGGCCTGCTCGAGGAAGCGGTCACCGTCTCCGACTCGTTCCTGGAGAAGGGCGAGATCGTGTCGACCCGCGGCCGCAATGCCGAGGAGACCCAGCGCCGTACCGCGCATTCGGGCGATCTCACCAAGGGCAAGCCTGTTATCGTGCTGGTCAATGGCGGCTCGGCCTCGGCCTCCGAGATCGTCGCCGGCGCGCTGCAGGACCACAAGCGCGCGACCATCGTCGGCACGCGCTCGTTCGGCAAGGGTTCGGTGCAGACCATCATCCCGCTCGGCTCGGGCAACGGCGCGTTGCGGCTGACCACGGCGCGCTATTACACGCCGTCGGGCAAGTCGATTCAGGCCAAGGGCATCGTGCCCGACATCGAAGTGCTCCAGGACGTGCCGGACGAGTTGAAGTCCCGTACCGACACCAAGGGCGAGGCGTCGCTGCGCGGCCACCTCAAGAATGACGGCGACGAGAAAACCGGCTCGCAGTCCTACGTCCCGCCGGACGCCAAGGACGACAAGGCGCTCAAGCTCGCCGACGACCTGCTCCATGGCATCAAGAACAGCGCCTCGGCCGCACCCACGCCGGGTGGCGACAAGGCCGCCGCTGACAAGCCCAAGGCTGCGAACTAAGTCCTCGCATCCGACGATCTGACGAAAAGGGCGGCTCCAGAAGCCGCCCTTTTTGCTTGGAACTCCCAGTGCCCCGGCCTATCCCGGCCTGCCGCCGCTTGACCTCGGCGTGGTATCGTCATCGCGAGTGATTCGGGATCGCGCATGACTGAAACGGCCGATGATCTGAGCGCGCCGCTCGGACAGGACAAGCCGCGCCGGAAACGCCGGCTGCGGCTGCCGTTCACGGCCATGCAGCTGCTCGCCGTCCTGCTCGGCCTGTTCCTCGTTACCTTTGCCGGCTTCGCCATCTTCAACAAGGATCCGCTCGGCGGCGAGCCGATGACGCGGATCGCGATCCGCGAGCTTAAAGGAACGGATGAAAAGCCAGTGGCCTCGGGCCATGGCAGCGAGAGCAAGCAAGAGGGCAAGCACGACACCAAGGACGCGCCGAAGCAGGCGGGCGAGCAGAAAACCGTCACCATGATCGACGGCTCCACCGGCGCACGCCATGACGTGGTGATCGGGGGCGACGCCGCCGACAAGGGCGAGGCGGCTGCCGCTTCCGCGCCGCCGCCGGTCATGAACGGGATCGATCCCAAACTGCTGGAGAAATCACGCTACGGCATGATCCCGGTGGTCGCCGGGGACTTGAGGCCGTTCAACGTCTACGCGGCCGACGCCGACCGCGCCAAGGCCGCAAAGATGCCGGTGGTCGCCATCGTGATCGGCGGACTCGGCGTCGGCGCCGCCAAGACCACCGATGCGATCATGAAGCTGCCGCCGGCGGTGACGCTGGCCTTCACGCCCTACGGATCCGATCCCGGCAAGCTTGCCGAGCGAGCTCGCGCCCAGCGCCACGAGATCTTCCTCCAGATCCCGATGGAGCCCTACGATTTCCCCGACAATGATCCCGGGCCGCAGACGCTGCTGACCTCGCTCAGTGCCGACCAGAACATGGATCGTCTGTACTGGCATCTGAGCCGGATGCAGGGCTATGCCGGCCTCGCCAATTTCATGGGCGCCCGCTTCATCGCGACAGAGCCCGCGATGCAGCCGATCATCCGCGAGGCGGCCAAGCGCGGGCTCGGCTTCTTCGATGACGGTTCCTCGCCCCGCAGCATCGCATCCCAGGCTGCGGCCAACCAGGCGATGCCGTTCGGCAAGGGCGACATTGCGATCGACGTGGTGCCGACCCCGACGGAGATCGACCGCGCCCTGAACAAGCTCGAATCGACGGCGCGCGAGCGCGGCATCGCCGTCGGCACCGCCTCGGCCCTGCCCGTCTCGATCGAGCGCATCGGCGCCTGGACCAAGACATTGAACGACCGGGGTATCCTTTTGGTGCCATTGACAACCGCGATGCTGAAATCAAAATCCAGCTAAATCAACGAATTGGTACGGCACGGGTCCCTGCGGGGTCGCATTGTGCCTTACCGACAACAACATGCGAGGGGTCTCGCGGAATGGCGCGTTACGAGGATCTGCCCTACCGGACCTGCGTCGGTGTGATGCTGATCAACA
This sequence comes from Bradyrhizobium sp. CCGB12, assembly GCF_024199845.1. NCBI lineage: Bacteria > Pseudomonadati > Pseudomonadota > Alphaproteobacteria > Hyphomicrobiales > Nitrobacteraceae > Bradyrhizobium > Bradyrhizobium sp. CCGB12. The sequence continues at coordinate 7,154,660 of NZ_JANADO010000001.1, forward strand.
CGAAGGGTCTGGTGTTCATCGGCCGCCGCGCCGGCGGCATCGAGCACGTCGACGACACCCATGTCTGGCAGATGCCGCAAGGCGGCGTCGATCCCGGCGAGGACACTTGGGAGGCCGCCAAGCGCGAGCTCTATGAAGAGACCAGCGTGCGCTCGCTCGAACGGCTCGGCGAGGTCCCGGACTGGCTGATCTACGACATTCCGCGCACGGTCGCAGGCCGCGCCTGGAAGGGCCGCTATCGCGGCCAGCGTCAGAAATGGTTTGCGATGCGCTTCACCGGCAAGGACAGCGAGATCAATGTCGAGAAGCCCGGCGGCGGCGGCCACAAGGCCGAGTTCGTGAGCTGGCGTTGGGAACCGATGAAGAACCTCCCCGGGCTGATCATTCCCTTCAAGCGCCCGGTCTATGAGCGCGTGGTGAAGGAATTTTCGTCGCTGGCGGATGAATGATTTGCATCGTCATTCCGGGGCGTGCGAAGCACGAACCCTGGTGCGCAGTGCGTACCTGAGAATCTCGAGGTTTTGGGCTCGACGCTGCGCATCACCCGGGAAACGACGACGAAAGACGCGCAAGTGACCAGTGAAAAACCCTACCGCCCCAACGTGGGCATCGCCCTGTTCAATGCCGACGGCCGTGTGCTGATCGGCCACCGCTTCAAGGGCGATGGACCCGAGATCATCCTGCCGGGCCTCGACTGGCAGATGCCGCAGGGCGGCGTCGATGAGGGCGAGAATCTGCGCGATGCCGCGATGCGCGAACTCTGGGAGGAGACCAGCGTGGTCAGCGCCGATTATCTCGGCGAGACCGACTGGCTCACCTACGAATTCCCGCCTTACGACGGACCGCAGACGCACCGGTTGGCGAAGTTCCGCGGGCAGCGCCAAAAATGGTTCGCGCTGCGCTTCACCGGCCGCGACGACGAGATCGACCCGCTGACGCCGCGCAACGACCAGCCCGCGGAATTCGACGCCTGGCGCTGGGAGCGCCTCGAGCACATCGCCGAAATCGTGGTGCCGTTCCGCCGTGAGGTCTACCGCGCGGTCGCGCGAGAGTTCGCGCGCTTCACAAACTGAATCTGCGAAAACAACCCCATGCACAGTAGAAGGCCAGCGTCGATGCGAAGCGCGGTGGGCTGGGTGAAGTATTTGAGACGTCGGACGGAATCGGCGGCGAGGCGCAAGCGGCGCGACGTCAATTGGCAGTGCCCCTGCGAGGTACTTTTCATCGCTGGAATCGATCGGGCTTGAGGACTGCGCAGGCCGCCGCGGGCTCCTCGTACCTCTCCCGCTTGCGGGAGAGGTCGGCGCGCCCCGGGCGATGCGAAGCATCGTCCCGCGCGCCGGGTGAGGGCTTTCTCCTCTTGGGGATTATCCCGTTGCGGATACACCCTCTCCCCAGCCCTCCCCCGCAAGCGGGGGAGGGAGCGCATCTCGCTTGCGGTAGCGATCGGGCCCAAGCACAGCACGCTTTAATTGATCGGGCCCACCGTGAACGGACCGACCGCGATGACGCGACAATCGCTGTCGCGCTTGGCGCAGTCGGCGAGTGCGGAATTGACGGCGGTCTGCTCGTCGGCCGCCTTCAGGCCGAGGCCCGGCCGGCCTGCGGTGCCGACGGCGACGGCAGTCCAGCCCATGGCGCCTTCGAGCTTGCGCATGACCTCAGTGCGCGCATCCGCCATGATCGAGGCGTTGGAGGCGGCATTGAAGAAGCCGGTGGTCCTGAACAGGGTCGGGATCGGCACGACGAAATTGTCGTCGATCACGACGACCAGGCAGGCAACGCCGGCGATCGCGCCGCACGATTCCAGGGAACGTCGCGCGGCGTCGTCGGCGGACAGCGCGCCCAGCACCATGAAATATTGTCCGCCCGGGCCGAGCGCGACCGAGCGGGATTTCGCGGCCGGGACGAACATGTTCTCAAGCCGGACCTTCTGGGGATCGCGCACCATTGGAAAGTCCTTCGACGCGAATGGCCGCTCGGTCATGGCATCGTGCCGCACCCAGGGCTGCGGCGGCATCGGCGGCTTGCCGTGCGCGTAGACGATCATGTTGCCGACCGCGTAGAGCTCGCAGCGACGCGGCGATTGCGCGGCGTCGGCCCGCTTCTGGCACTGCTCGAGCGCCATATTGCGCGCGGCCCCCTCGTTCGGCTGATTCAATGCCGAGCCGGTGAAGCCGCCGACATTGAGGGCAAACGCCTTGTAGTCCCCGCCATCAGCATAGTCGCCAGCCAGGTAACTGCGGACTCGCTCGTTGATGAAGGGGACGCTGGCAGCCGAAAATTTGCCAGTCATCGGCGCGGCGGATGGTGACGGTGCAGGCATCGGCGCCATCGCGGCGCCGGCATTCGCCGGTGCCATCGACGTCATCGGCGACTTTGCCATTTGCGTCGGCATGGGGCTCGGCGCCGCTGCATTCGCAGTCGGCGCAGCGCTTGGTGTCGCGGCCGGCACCGCCGTGACGGTGGCCGCCTGCTTCAGCTTGGTGTTGTAGAGGAAGCCACTGACGCCGATCGCGGCGACCGAGACGACGGCGACCACCAGCGGCCACATCCACACGGGCGCGGCGGCGAGCTTTGCGCTCGGCTTCTTCAGCACCGGCTTGGTATAGCTGCCGTCCTCGCGCCGCATCGCCACCATGTAGGCATGCACCGGCGTCGGGATGTTCTTGACCTCCTGCGCGCCGATATCGGCGAACTGCACCGACAGCTTGTTGGCGACCTGCTCGTGCACAGCGCGGGAGACGCAGATGCCGCCGACCTCGGCAAGGCCCTCCAGCCGCGCCGCGATGTTGACGCCGTCGCCCAGGAGATCGCCGTCGCGCTCGACGACGTCGCCGATGGTGATGCCGATGCGGAACGACATCTGCCGGCTCGGCGGATAGGCCATATTGCGGGTTCGCAACGATTCCTGGATGTCGATCGCGCAGCGCACCGCATCGACCGCGCTCGGAAATTCCGCGAGCACGGCATCGCCCGCCGTGTTGAAAATGCGCCCGCCCGCCTTGGCGATGAAATCGTCGACGACCTCGCGATAGGAGGCCAGACGCCGCAGCGTCTCCTCTTCGTCTTCCGCGACCAATCTCGAGTAACCGGCAATATCGGCCGCGAAAATCGCTGCGATCTTGCGTTTCATCTGTGTCCCGCCCCGGAACAAATTCGCGGGCGCAGAATGCCGCTATCGACGGCGCGGTGCAACAAAGTTTCAGCGCCCGCCACTTCCGTGACGAGCGCTGAACCTGTTCAGGAATTCTAGGCTTGAGCCCCGGAGCAATGCCCCGGGGCTTAATGCATAGCCGTCGAGTTGAGCTGCTGCTGGATGCTCTTGAAATGGTCGAGCCGCTCGATGGCTTGATCGAGCTCGCCGCCTTCGTGCTCCTTCAGCCCCTCTTCCATCTCCGAGATCGTCGCGGCGAACTGGGCGCGGTCGAGCTCGGCCAGCGAGGTCGCGACGTCGGCGAGCACAGTCAGGCCCTTCTCGGAGACTTCAGCGAGACCGCCGAGCACGATGATCTTCTCGTGGCGGCCGCCGGCGGTGACGGTGAGAATGCCCGGACGGATTGCAGCGACGACCGGCGCATGTCCTGCCAGCACGCCGAAATCACCCTCGACGCCGGGAATGTCGACCTGATCGACCTCACCCGAGAAGGCGAGCTTTTCCGGAGAGACGAGATCGAAATGGAAGGTGGCCATGGGCTATCCGTTGTTTTCCGCTAGTCACCCGCGGGCTTGACCCGCGGGTCCAGCCATCAAAATTCTCTTTCGATGGATCGCCGGGTCAAGCCCGGCGATGACGAGATGAGAAAGCTTAGGCCGCTTCCGCCGCCAGCTTCTTGCCCTTCTCGACGGCTTCTTCGATGGTGCCGACCATGTAGAAGGCGGCTTCCGGCAGGTGGTCATACTTGCCTTCGCAGAGGCCGCGGAAGCCCTTGATGGTATCCGCGAGGTCGACGAACTTGCCCGGCGATCCCGTGAAGATTTCGGCGACGTGGAACGGCTGCGACAGGAAGCGCTCGATCTTGCGGGCGCGGGCCACCGTCAGCTTGTCCTCTTCGGAAAGCTCGTCCATGCCGAGAATGGCGATGATGTCCTGGAGCGACTTGTAGCGCTGCAGCACCTGCTGGACCATGCGCGCGGTCTGATAGTGTTCCTCGCCGACGACGAGCGGCGAGAGCATGCGCGAGGTCGAGTCGAGCGGATCCACCGCGGGGTAGATGCCCTTTTCCGAGATCGCGCGCGACAGCACGGTGGTCGCGTCCAAGTGCGCGAACGAGGTCGCGGGCGCCGGGTCGGTCAAGTCGTCCGCCGGAACGTAGATGGCCTGCACCGAGGTGATCGAGCCCTTCTGCGTCGTGGTGATGCGCTCCTGCAGCGCGCCCATGTCAGTGGCGAGCGTCGGCTGATAACCCACCGCCGAAGGGATACGGCCGAGCAGCGCCGACACTTCCGAGCCGGCCTGGGTGAAGCGGAAGATGTTGTCGACGAAGAACAGCACGTCCTGGCCCTGGTCGCGGAAGTGCTCGGCGACGGTCAGACCGGTGAGGCCGACGCGGGCGCGGGCGCCGGGCGGCTCGTTCATCTGGCCGAACACCAGCGCGCACTTCGACTTCACGCTCGGATCCGGATTGTGCGGGTCCGCGTTGACCTTGGACTCGATGAACTCGTGATAGAGGTCGTTGCCCTCGCGGGTACGCTCGCCGACGCCGGCGAACACGGAGTAACCGCCGTGCGCCTTCGCGACGTTGTTGATCAGCTCCTGGATCAGCACGGTCTTGCCGACGCCGGCGCCGCCGAACAGGCCGATCTTGCCGCCCTTGGCGTACGGAGCGAGGAGGTCGACGACCTTGATGCCGGTGACGAGAATTTCAGCTTCCGTCGACTGGTCGGTGTAGGTCGGCGCTTCCTGGTGGATGGCGCGCACGCCTTCGGACTTGATCGGACCGGCTTCGTCGATCGGCTCGCCGATCACGTTCATGATGCGGCCGAGCGTGCCGTCGCCCACCGGAACGGCGATCGGCTGGCCGGTGTCGGTCACTTCCTGGCCGCGCACCAGACCTTCGGTCACGTCCATCGCGATCGTGCGCACGGTGGACTCACCGAGATGCTGCGCAACCTCCAGCACGAGGCGGATGTTGCCGTTCTTGGTTTCCAGCGAATTGAGAATGGCCGGCAGGTGGCCTTCGAACTGAACGTCGACAACGGCGCCCATGACCTGGGTGACGCGACCGACCGGGTTAGCTGCTGTAGCCATGAAGCTCTCCTTCGAAATTCTGTACTTGAACGACCGTCGTTAGTTCGTGCGTCAGACCGCCTCGGCGCCGGAGATGATCTCGATCAGCTCCTTGGTGATCTGGGCTTGACGGGTTCGGTTGTAGATCTGGGTTTGCTTGCGAATCATTTCACCCGCGTTGCGGGTGGCGTTGTCCATCGAGCTCATCTGCGCCCCATAGAACGAGGCGTTGTTTTCCAGCAGCGCGCGGAAGATCTGCACCGCGATATTGCGCGGCAACAGGCCGGACAGGAGTTCGTCCTCCTCCGGCTCATATTCATAGGACGTCGTCGGCGCGGTCGCCGACTTTTCTTCGACGACCAGCGGAATGATCTGCTGCGCGGTCGGGATCTGGGCAATCACCGACTTGAACTGAGCGTAGAACAGCGTGCAGACGTCGAACTCGCCGTTCTCGAAACGCGCCAGCACCTTCTTGGCGATATCCTCGGCGTTGACGAAGCCGAGCTGACGAACGCTGCGCAGATCGAGGTGCTCGACGATCTGCTTGTCATACAGCCGGCGGAGCTGCTCATAGCCCTTGCGGCCGACGCAGAAGAATTTCACTTCCTTGCCCTGCGCGATCAGCGCCTGCGCACGCTCGCGCGCGAGGCGAACGATCGAGGAGTTGAATGCGCCGGACAGGCCACGCTCGCCGGTGCAGACGAGAAGCAGATGAACCTGGTCCTTGCCGGTGCCGGTGAGCAGCGCCGGTGCGCCGGGTGATCCCGCCGCAGCGCCGGCGATGTTGGCGATCACCGCGCTCATCTTGTCGGCGTAGGGCCGGGCCGCCTCGGCCGCCTGCTGGGCGCGGCGCAATCTGGAGGCTGCGACCATCTGCATGGCCTTGGTGATCTTCTGCGTCGCCTTGGTGGAGGCGATGCGGACCCGCATGTCTTTAAGTGACGCCATTCTTCGTCCCCAGCGATCAGCCTGTGGCTCGACCGCGACCCGATCCTTTCGTCATGCCCGGGCTTGTCCCGGGCATCCACGTCTTCTCCCACCACGCGGTGACGCGTGGATGGCCGGGACTTCAGATGCGAAGACGCGCTTCGCGCTTTAGCCCGGCCATGGAGCCGTCTTATGCGAAAGACTTCGCGTAGCCTTCGACCACCGACTTCAGCTTGGCGGCGGAGTCATCGGAGAGGTCGCGGCTGTCGCGGATCGCGTTGAGGAGGTCTGCGTTCTTGCCGCGCAGCAGCGACAGCAGACCGTCCTCGAACGCCTTGATCTTGTTGAGCGGGAGCGGATCGAGATAGCCGTTGGTGCCGGCCCAGATCACGCAGACCTGCTCTTCCATCTTCAGCGGCGCGAACTGCGGCTGCTTCAGGAGCTCGGTGAGGCGGGAGCCGCGGTTGAGCAGGCGCTGAGTCGAGGCGTCGAGGTCGGAGCCGAACTGCGCGAACGCCGCCATTTCGCGGTACTGTGCGAGCTCGCCCTTGATCTTGCCGGCGACCTTCTTGGTGGCCTTGGTCTGCGCCGAGGAGCCGACGCGCGACACCGACAGACCGACGTTCACCGCGGGACGGATGCCCTGGAAGAACAGGTCGGTTTCCAGGAAGATCTGGCCGTCGGTGATCGAGATGACGTTGGTCGGGATGTAGGCCGACACGTCGTTGGCCTGGGTTTCGATGACCGGCAGCGCCGTCAGCGAGCCCGAACCCTGGTCCTTGTTCAGCTTCGCCGCGCGCTCGAGCAGGCGGGAGTGCAGATAGAACACGTCGCCCGGATAGGCTTCGCGGCCCGGCGGGCGGCGCAGCAGCAGCGACATCTGGCGGTAGGCGACGGCCTGCTTGGACAGATCGTCATAGATGATGACGGCGTGCATGCCGTTGTCGCGGAAGTATTCGCCCATGGTGCAGCCGGTGAAGGGCGCGATGTACTGCATCGGCGCCGGATCCGAGGCGGTCGCGGCGACGACGATCGAGTATTCGAGCGCGCCCTGCTCTTCCAGCACCTTCACGAACTGGGCAACGGTCGAACGCTTCTGGCCGACCGCGACGTAGACGCAATACAGCTTGATGTTCTCGTCGGGCTGCGCGTTGAGCGGCTTCTGGTTCAGGATGGTGTCGAGCGCGATCGCGGTCTTGCCGGTCTGACGGTCGCCGATGATCAGCTCGCGCTGGCCGCGGCCGATCGGGATCAGGGCGTCGATCGCCTTGAGGCCCGTCGCCATCGGCTCGTTCACCGACTTGCGCGGAATGATGCCGGGCGCCTTGACGTCGACGCGCATGCGCTTGTCGGCCTGGATCGGGCCCTTGCCGTCGATCGGGTTGCCGAGCGCGTCGACGACGCGGCCGAGCAGGCCCTTGCCGACCGGCGCGTCCACGATGGCGCGGGTGCGCTTGACGGTCTGGCCTTCCTTGATCTCGCGGTCAGCACCGAAAATAACGACACCGACGTTGTCGGTTTCGAGGTTCAGCGCCATGCCGCGGGTGCCGTTCTCGAACTCGACCATTTCACCGGCCTGGACGTTGTCCAGACCGTAGACGCGGGCGATGCCGTCGCCGACGGACAACACCTGTCCGACTTCGGAGACTTCAGCTTCCTGGCCGAAATTCTTGATCTGGTCCTTGAGGATCGCGGAAATTTCCGCGGCGCGGATGTCCATCAGCCTGCCTCTTTCATCGCGTGCTTGATCGAATTGAGTTTGGTGCGAAGCGAACCATCCACCATGCGGCTGCCCAGCTTGACGACGAGGCCACCGATGATCGAGGGATCGACTTTCACGTTCAGCGCGACGTCCTTGCCGGTCACCGATTTCAGGGCAACCTTGAGGGCGTCGAGATTCTTGTCCGAGAGCGTTTCCGCCACGGTGACGTCGGCCGTCACCTCACCCTTGAACCTGGCGACGAGGGCGCGGTAGGCGCGGATGACGTCAGCCACCGCGAACAATCGGCGGTTGGCGGTCAGAACCTTCAGGAAATTGGCGGAGATGCCGGAGATCCCGGCCTTGTCCAGCACGGCCGAAAGGGCCCTGGACTGGGTATCGGCCGCGAACACCGGGCTGCGGACGAGGCGCTTCAGATCGGCGCTCTCGGTCAGCAACGCCTCGAATTTATCGAGATCGGCTTTGACCTCGTCGACCACTTTCTGGTCGCGGGCCAGTTCAAACAAGGCCGTTGCATAACGGCCGGACACACCTGAAACGGACGTATCTTCTGCAGCCACAGACGCGCTCTTTTTGCTGTCAAACTCGCAAGGGAAAAACCGTCGCCACGAACGCGGCGCCTAGCGATCCAAGCCCTTGGAATTCAAGCGGGACTTCGATTTTTCGACCAGCACGGGAGGTGCCGGGCTCGTTAAAATCGCGGCTTTGCTAACATAGCAGGCGCGCACGTGCAACATGACGCCAAATTAAAGGCACGAGGTTCTGTCGCCAGTTCGTCGCAGTACGCGACGCTTTAAGTGACGGGCATGATGACCTGCCGCGTCGCGGAATTGCCCGAGCATCGCGTCGGCATCCGACGTTCTTGTTCCTGCTCTCAGCGCATAGCCGCCATGAACACAGATCGCAGAGGCGTGAATCCGCCGGGCATTGCTCGCCGCGTCGAATACTTACTCAATTCTAAATATCCGGAACAACAACTTCGCTTTACAGTATTCGCAAGTAATAATTAGATTAACAAATCGTTAAAGCCGAAGCCTACGGAAACTCGACTGCAATATCGATGCCCAGTAACAAGATGTTTCATGACGACGTCGGACGGATTTACTGCCTAACTCGCGCCTTATTAGGAATCGAAACGCGATCCCGCTCTCAAACTGATAGGGGCTCCACTGGCCACATATGTGGCAATACTAGCTTAGGGACCAATCAATGCTGTCTTTGAAGAAGCTGGGCGCTGTGACCCGGCCGCGCACGGCGATCGCGTTCGTTGCCGCAACCCTCGTCGTCGGTGGAACTGCCACCGAGGCGTCCGCCAAATCCCGGCATCACCGGCATCACCACCATCATCACCGCCACCACGCCCAGGCCGATACCAACGCGACCTCCGATTGGCGCAATGCCAACGCCGCGATGACGCCGTCGTCGGGCACGGGCCGCAGCTTCTCCGGCGTCGCCTCCTATTATGGCAACGAGTCCGGCAGCCGGACCGCCTCGGGCCAGCGCTTCAACCAGAACGCCATGACCGCCGCCCACCGTTCGCTGCCGTTCGGTACCAAGCTGCGCGTCACCCATGGCGGCCAGAGCGTCATCGTCACCATCAATGACCGCGGCCCGTTCATTCGCGGCCGTGTGCTCGACCTCTCCACCGGCGCTGCCCGCGCCATCGGCCTCACCGGGGCCGGCGTCGGCCGCGTGACCGCGGAAGTCATCTCCTAAGGCGCGTTCCAAGCGCCTTAGCTCGCACGCGCAGTTTCATCAGTTTGATGCGCGCCTAAAAAACAAGCCCGTGGTCTTGGGGGACCACGGGCTTTTTTACGTGCCGTCATTGCCAGCGCAGCGAAGCAATCGAGAATCTTTCCATGGAGGGATTCTGGATTGCTTCGTCGCGAGAGCTCCACAGCAATGACGTGGCGAGAGTGTGCGCAGCCTTACAGAAAGCTCTGCGGGTCGACGTCGACTTCGAGCTTCAGGTTGCCCTTCGGCTTCGGGCAGACGGCGAGCCAGTTGCGCAAGTAATCCGACAGGTCGAAGCCGCGCGCCGATTTCACCAGGATGCGGAAGCGGTAGCGGCCCTTGATGACCGCGAGCGGCGCTTCCGCCGGCCCCAGCACGACCACGCGCTCATCGCGCGGCGCGAGCGCCACCAGCCTGCGGCCAAAGCCTTCGGCGCTCGGGCGGTCGCCCGCCGAGATGATCAGGCTCGCGAGCCGTCCGAACGGCGGATAGAGCGTCCTCTCGCGCAGGTCGATCTCGCTGTCGTAGAAGGCCTCGCGGTCGCAGGCGATCAGCGCCTTCATGACGGGATGATCGGGCTGGTGGGTCTGGAGATAGCCGACGCCTCGGCCCTGCTCGCGCCCGGCGCGGCCGATCACCTGGTTGAGCAATTGCCAGGTCCGTTCCGCCGCGCGCGGATCGCCATTGCTAAGGCCAAGATCGGCATCGACCACGCCGACGAGATTGAGCCGCGGAAAATTGTGGCCCTTGGCCACGAGCTGCGTGCCGATGATGATGTCGACGCGGCCCTCCGCGATCTCGGCGAGCTCCGAGCGCATCGTCTCGATCGAGGTGATGAGGTCGCTCGACAGCACCATGGTGCGCGCGTCCGGGAACAGCGCGGCCGCCTCCTCCTGCAAGCGTTCGACGCCGGGCCCGACCGCAACCAGCGATTCCTCCGCGGAACAGTTCGGACAGAGATGCGGGCGCGGCATCGAGAAGCCGCAATGATGACAGACCAGCCGCTGGCGGAAACGATGATCGACCAGCCAGGCATCGCAGATGGTGCAGGCGAAGCGATGGCCGCAGCCGCGGCACAGCGTCAGCGGCGCATAGCCGCGACGATTGAGGAACAGCAGCGCCTGCTCGCGCTTTTCGATCGCGGTTCTGATTTCCCCGGCCAGCCGCGGCGAGATGAAGCGGCCGCGCGCGGGCGGCTCGCGGCGCATGTCAATCGCCTCGATATGCGGCATGTGCTGGCCGCCGAAGCGCGAGGGCAGCGCGATGCGCTGATAGCGGTTCTTGCGTGCATTCACCTCGGATTCGACCGACGGCGTTGCCGAGGCCAGCACGATCGGGATCTTTGCGATATGGGCGCGCACCACCGCCATGTCACGGGCGTGGTAATGCACGCCCTCGTCCTGCTTGTAGGCCTGGTCGTGCTCCTCATCGACGACGATGAGGCCGAGATTGGCGTAAGGCAGGAACAGAGCCGAGCGCGCGCCGACCACGACCGGCGCGGTGCCCGCCGAGATCGCCGCCCAATTGCGCGCGCGGGTGCGCGGCGTCAGCTCCGAATGCCATTCGATCGGCCGCACGCCGAAACGTTGCGCGAAGCGATCGAGGAACTGGCCGGTCAGCGCGATCTCCGGCATCAGGATCAGCGATTGCTTGCCGCGGCGGATGGCTTCCGCGACCGCCTCGAAATAGACCTCGGTCTTGCCCGAGCCGGTGACGCCGTCGAGCAGCGCGACGTGAAAGGTGCCGTTGGCCGCGAGCGCGCGCATCGCATCGACGCCGGCGCGCTGGAGCGGCGAAAACTCCGGCCGGCCAAACTCCGGATCGGGCGCCGGCGGGGGCGGAGGCGGCGGCATCGGCTCGACCGTGAGCGTGCCTTCGTCGACGAGGCCGTCGATCACGCCCGCCGAGACACCCGCCTCCTTGGCCGCCTCGGACTTGCCGTGCAGCAGCCGGTCCGACAGCACCGCGATGACGCGCTGGCGCGCCGGCGTCAGGCGCTTCGGGGGATCGCCGACCAGGCGCACGCCGGGGCGCACCCGTTCAGGGCCGAGATTGTCGCCCATCCGCAGGCACATGCGCAGCACCATGCCGCGCGGGCTCAGCGTGTAGTTGGCGACCCAGTCGACGACTGAGCGCAATTCGGGTTTCAGGGACGAAACGTCGAGCTTTTCGCTGACCTCCTTGAGGCGGTTGTGCAGGCGCGGATCGGGATTGGCGTTTTCCGCCCAGACCACGGCCAAGACCTCGCGCGGGCCGAGCGGCACGCCGACGAGATCGCCCGCCTTCAGCTCCATCCCGCGCGGCACCTTGTAGGAATAGGTCTGGTCGAGCGCGACCGGCACCAGCACGTCGACCATGCGGGTCGCGTTGGCGGGGGTGGTCGTGCTGCGCGACGAATGATCCATCGATGGTCTTTGGCGGGAGAATCGGAACCTGGGGGACCTCAAGGCTAGCGCCGAGCGGCGGCCTTAGCGAACAGTAAACTTGTGTGATGCGATATACTGTGCGGAATCATTACGTCCAGAGCGCATGAGCAAACCGGTCGCCCCGCAAATCGAGCTCGCCAGCGCCGATCCCTCGATCGCGCTGGAGATGACACGCTGGCTGTCGCATCTCGGCGCCGAGCGGCGGCTGTCGCCGAAGACGCTTGAGGCCTATGGCCGCGACTTGCGGCAATGCCTGGATTTCCTCTGCAGCCATTGGGGCGAGCGCGTGACGCTCGAACGGTTTGCCTCGCTCGAAGCCACCGACGTCCGCGCCTTCATGGCGATGCGCCGCGCCGACGACATTGCCGGCCGCAGCCTGATGCGGGCGCTGGCCGGCCTGCGCTCCTTCGGCCGCTTCCTCGAGCGCGAAGGCAAGGGCAAGGTCGGCGCATTGTCGGCAATCCGCGCGCCGAAGGTCGCCAAGTCCCTGCCAAAACCGTTGCCGATGGCATCTGCAAAACGCCTTGCCGATGCCGACGAGCGCGCCGGCGAGGAACGCGAGACCTGGATCCTGGCGCGCGACGCCGCGGTGATGGCGCTGCTCTATGGCTCGGGCCTGCGCATCTCCGAAGCGCTCGGCCTGAAGCGCCGCGAGGTGCCGAAGCCAGGCGAAGGCGACGTGCTCGTCGTCACGGGCAAAGGCAACAAGACCCGCATGGTGCCGGTACTCCAGAACGTGCTCGCGCTGGTGCAGGAATATGTTGCGATGTGCCCCTATCCGCTGCCGGCGGAGGGCCCGATCTTCGTCGGCGCGCGCGGCGGCCCCTTGAGCCCGCGCATCATCCAGCTCGCGATGGAGCGGCTGCGCGGCGCGCTCGGCCTACCCGACAGCGCCACGCCACACGCGCTCCGGCATTCCTTCGCCACGCATCTGTTGTCACGCGGCGGCGATTTGCGCGCGATCCAGGAATTGCTCGGCCATTCCTCGCTCTCGACCACGCAGATCTATACTGGCATCGATTCCGAGCGCCTGCTCGAAGTCTATGCCAGCGCGCATCCGCGGCGGTAGCAGCTCAGTTGGCGAGATACTCGATATCGTAGACATAGTTCGACCCGCGTCCGACCTCGACGCGGACCGCCGGCCTGAATTTCTCCAGGCGTTCGTAGAGCGGCGCCGCAACCTTCACCGTTTGGTTTGCGATGCGGACGAGATAGTCCGCCTTGCGGCTGCCACCTGACCTCCACGCACGATCGACCTGGCCTTCGATCACAATCCGGGACGTCAGGTGATCGAGAAACAGCATTCGTCCGGCATACCATGCGAGGCCGCTGCCGAGCAGCACGATCAGGATCATCGAGGCAAACGCCTTCGCCTTGTCGCGCCATGAACCGTAAAGCGGAGGTTGCCGCAGCTGGGAGCCCGCCGTGATCAGGCCCAGAATAACGAGGCCGATATGGACGTCGTTGACCGCGATGATCGAGCTCTTGTCGTAAAGTATCCCGAGGACCACGTAGGCCAGCACGAGCACGGGCACAATCTTGACGACGAACCCGAGGGCCTCGGTGTCGCGGGCCTTCAGCAGCGCAAACACCGCGATGGCGATAAAGGGCCAGAAGCAGGCTGCGATGAATTCCGCCGTGGTCATGGGACAGGACTAGAACAGCCCGCACGCGAAACCATTAATTGGGAACAGCAAGGCGCGCGCCGTCGCCATCGATTGCGCCGTGCGGTCAATCATCGGTAAACCGGATGCAGAAAATTCGCGGGCGCGCGCACGTCGACGAAATTGTTTCCCGGCATTTCCAACCTGGCTTATTTGCGAAATGCAGCGGTGCTGCGATGGCGAAATTCGGGCCACCTGCGCCTTGATGGACAAGATTTAAGGTTACGCGCGCAGATCGAATGCTACAATCTGTCACAGATGGCGGGGCCAGCCCGTTGCGGGCCGGTCGTACCTGTCGTGACGGGGCTTCAATGAAGAAGAAATCTCCTGTGGTCTTCATGACCACGCTGGCGTGTCTCGCCGCGCTCATGCCGACCAGCGCCTATGCCTATCTCGATCCGGGAACGGGCGCTTTCGCGGTGCAGAGCCTGATCGCGGCCGTCGCCGGGGGCTTGATTGCCATCCGTGCCTATGGGCGACGGATCCTGGGAATGTTCTGGCGTTCGAAGGCACCGCCGGAGGACTGGCCCAAGGATACTTCCGGCAATGGCCATTCGTGATCCCGGCTCATTCCGCGATCCCTCCGGCACCATCTTCTCGTCCGGCGACACGATCCTGCGCCCGATCAACGGCGAGGCCGCGCAGAACTTCCTGCGGCTGAAATCGTCCGGCGCCTATGACGATCTGGTCGGCAGGGGATGGATCGTCGGCGCGGAAGAGGCCGATGCGGAATTGCTTGCTGATGTGCCGGCATCGGCGCGAGGCGCATGCACCCTCGTGCATCCAAAACTGCCGTTCGTCTCATATCCCTACGAGTGGCCCTTCGCGCTGCTCAAGCGCGCCGCGCTGTTGCACCTCGACGTCCAGCTGCGCGCACTCGATTTCGGCTTCGCGCTGTCGGATGCGAGCGCCTACAACGTTCAGTTTGCAGGCCACCGCCCCGTCTTCATCGATATCCCGTCCTTCGTTCCCTACCGCGACGGCGACTACTGGACCGGCCAGCGCCAGTTCATCGAGCAATTCGTCAATCCGCTGCTGCTGCGGGCGCTGTTCGGGATTGCGCACAATGCCTGGTACCGCGGCGCGCTCGAGGGCATCGCGAGCCGCGACATCGTCGCACTGCTCGGCCGCCTCAGGCGCTGGCTCGCGCCTGACATCCTGACCAACATCACCCTGCCCGATTTGATGCAGCGACGCGCACGGCACACGTCGGATGCGCCCGCCGGACCGGCGAAGCCGCTGCCCAGGGCCGCGCTGCAACTGCTGTTGCGGCGGCTGCACCGCTGGATCTCGAAGCTGACGCCGAAAGCGATCGCGCCGACGGAATGGCAGCGCTACGAGACCGGCAACGTCTCCTATGCCGGCGACGAGGAGCGCAGGAAGCAGGACTTCGTCGCGGATTTCGCCCGGCGCCACGCACCCGCCTGCGCCTGGGACATCGGCTGCAACACCGGTCGCTACGCCGAGGCGCTGTTGCAAAACGGTGCGCAATCGGTGATCGGCTTCGATGCCGACCTCGATGCGCTGGAGGGCGCGGCAGCGCGCGCTTCAAGCAAAAACCTCGACTTCCTGCCGCTGTTCTTCGATGCAGCCAACCCGAGCCCCGCGCAAGGCTGGGCCGAGGCCGAGCGATCCGGCCTCGCCTCGCGCCGCAACGCTGACGCAATCATCGCGCTTGCGCTGGTGCATCATCTCGCGATCGGCCGCAACGTGCCCCTGCCCTTCGTCGTGGAATGGCTGGTCGGTCACGCACCGCGCGGCGTGATCGAGTTCGTGCCGAAGGCAGATCCGATGGTCCAGCGCATGCTGCGACTGCGGCACGACATCTTTGGCAACTACGACAGCATCCAATTCGAGCAGGCGCTCAGCCGCCACGTCCGCATCGTCGGACGGCTCGAACTCGCAGCGGGCGGCCGCACGCTGTACGAATTCGAACGCGCTGCGGGTTAGCCGGGATGCAGACACGAGACGATCACTGGCTGCTTCTGCGATCGCTGCTGGCGGCCGCGATCCTGTCCACGGTGGCGCTGCTCGATTTCTACGCCGAGAACATGACGGCGCTTGCCGGTCCATCCCGGGTGCTGCACTACGCCGCCGGCACATTGGCGATCACGGCTATGCTGGCCGCCGCACTGAAGATCATGCTGCGGAGAGTTCCACTCTGGCGCATCCTGCTGGCAACCGGATTGATGGTGTTCGTCTTCTGCGCCTACGACATCGACCCGATCCACCGCGAGCTGAAGATCCATCTGGGCCATTTCGCGCCGCTGGTCTGGGTGTCAGCCGCCTTGGGCACCGGCATCGTGGCGCTCGCCACCATCCGCAATCGCGCCGCTGTGTCTATCGCTCTCGCTCTGTCGGCCGCATTCGCGGCGCCTTCGATCGCGCGCATTGCGACATTTGCGACGCGCGGCGAGACCGCACGCGCCGCCAAATCGGACTTGGCCGGGACCCGCGAACGGTTTGCGCGCTCGCCCAACATCTATTGGATCGTGCTCGACGGATATCCACGACAGGACGTGCTCGCCGAGGATTTCAAGTTCGACAACGGAGATTTCATCCGGTCGCTGCGCGGGCTCGACTTCACCGTGCTGGCCAAGAGCCGCTCCAATTTCCCCGCCACCGTCAACTCGATTTCCAGCACCGTGAGTTTCGATTACACCGTCGAGGGCGAAGGCGAGGCGCTTCGGCCGCTGCCGTTGCAGGACATGCGGGCGCGCGTCAGGGGCAAGAACCGCACGGTGGCCCGCCTGACATCGGCGGGCTACACCTATGTGCATTTCGAGAACGGTTACGATTACCTCACCGAATGCGCCCCCGACGAGCCGCGATGCGTGCGCGGCAATGTCGGTCTCGACGAGCTCGATATCGCGATCCTCTCCAACACGCCGATCGTCGACCTGATGGTGCAGCACCGTCAATCGACGCCGTTCGCGTGGGGCGGCGTCGATGATCTCAGCGCGAAACTGAACGCCATCCGTGCGATGCCGTCGCCATTCTTCCTCTATGCGCATGTGCTGGCGCCGCATCCACCGATCCGCTTCCGGTCGGATTGCAGTTTTCGTCCTGCCGATCCGGATCTCCAGCTCTGGAGCCCGGAGGCGCGGCCGGCGTTTGTCGAGCAGCTGACTTGCGTCAATTCACAGACGCTGGCGCTGCTGCATGACATCACGAGAACCGATCCGGACGCGCTGATCCTGCTCCAGTCGGATCACGGCACGGCCTTTCGCGGCCAATTCCAGAAGCCGCCGACCGCATGGACCGAGGAGGATCTGCACGAACGATTCGGTGCCCTCGACGCGATGCGGCTGCCCCGCTCCTGTCGTGCGATGGCGGCTGACGACCTGACGCTGATCGACACGTTTCCCCTGGTGCTCTCCTGCCTCTCCGGCGCGGAGTTCAAGCCGCATCATCCACGATTTTTCGTAACGCCGTATGACAACAGCGCGGATTTCGGCCGCGCCATCGAATATCCGGCGGAGCGCGTGAGATAGTCCGCGCGCAGCGTGCGCCCAATGCCGGCGGACGCGGCTTGGTGCTTGCGTCGGGCCGGACATTCGGTCAATCGTAGCGCGCGACAGCCAAGAGGGGAATCATGAGCGCACATGAAAGCATGGAGCATGCCGAGCACGCCGAACACGCGTCCGGCTCGAACAAGAAGATCGCGCTCCTGATTGCCGTCCTGGCGCTGTTCCTGGCGATCTCGGAGACACTCGGGAAGGGCGCCCAGACCGAATCGATCAGCAAGAACGTCGAGGCCGCCAATCTCTGGGCATTCTTCCAGGCCAAGAGCATCCGCCGCACCGTGGTGATCACTGCTGCCGAGCAGGGCAAGCTGACGCTGGGTGGTACGACCGACGACGCCATGAAGGCGGCGGTGCAGAAGCAGGTCGACGACTGGACCAAGACCGCGCAGCGCTACCGCTCAGAGCCCGAGACCGGCGAAGGCACCGAGCAGCTCGCGGAGAAGGCCAAGCACGCCGAGCACGCTCGCGACGAGGCGACCGCGAAATACCACCACTTCGAACTGGCTTCGGCCGCGTTCCAGATCGGCATCGTGCTGGCGTCGGCCACCATCATCACCGGCATGATCGCGCTCGCCTATGTCGGCGGCGCGCTGACCATCGCCGGCCTCCTCATGACCGCGCTCGGCCTGTGGTGGCCGCATCTGCTGCATTTGCATTGAGGCATTGAGACGGCCTACTCCGCCGTCGTCCCGGCGAATGCCGGAAGCCATACCGCGTGATCCATCGATTGCGGTCGGCAGCAGTACCGAACTACGGGTCTTCGCCAAACTTCTCCCTGGGGTTATGGGTCCCGGCGTTCGCCGGGACGACACTGGAGAATTGGCGAAAGCTCGGGCTCAACAACCGAGAGCGCACTCACCGCGCTTCGTGCACGCTCTTGCGAAAGCGCTGGATCAAACGCAGCGTACGTGACGACCACCCCTCGCCGTCGCCGGCGATCAGCTCGCGGATGCGACGCTTGATCGGGTCCACTAGCTCCGCGGCCTTGGCGCGCACCTTCAGCACCAGATCATAGATCCGCTCGAACCAGTGCATCTCCAGAAGCTTGGCGCGCGTCACGTCGAACACGAAGGCGGTGACGCCGACGCCAAGCAGTTTCGCGAACACGATCGTGAAGACGGCGCTGGCCCAGTATTCGTGCGCGAGCAGCCAAAGGCCAACCAGCTTGAGCGGAAACAGCGGGATGATCGGGACCGCGAACACGATCAGCGTCATGGCCGGCGACAGCGCATCGACGCGCTCCGTGAGCCATTGCTTGAAGCGCGCGAGCGGGATGGCCGCGACGACCTTGGCTACGATCGGCTCGAGATGGTCCCACAGCCAGGCTTCGATCAGGAAGACGATCGCCAGCAGGACCCAGACCGGTTGAAGAAGGCGGCGCAGCATGTGTTTCCCGCCCGATTTGGAGCTGGGCACGTGCCTACATATGGATGGCTCGCTTGCCGACTGCAAGCGCGGCTTCCTTGATGGCCTCCGAGCGGGTCGGATGCGCGTGGCAGGTGCGCGCAAGATCTTCCGCACTACCGCCAAATTCCATGAGAACACAGGCTTCATGGATCATTTCGCCGGCTTCGCGGCCGATAATGTGCACGCCGAGCACGCGATCGGTCTTCGCATCTGCGAGAATCTTCACAAAGCCATCCGTGGTCTGGTTGACCTTGGAACGGCCATTGGCGGTGAACGGAAACTTTCCGACCGTATAAGCCACGCCCGCCTGCTTGAGTTCCTCCTCGGCCTTGCCGACGGAGGACACTTCCGGCGTGGTATACACGACGCCTGGGATAACGTCGTAGTTCACATGACCGGCTTGCCCTGCGATGATCTCGGCGACCGCAACGCCCTCATCCTCGGCCTTGTGCGCGAGCATCGGGCCTGCGACGACGTCGCCGATGGCATAGACGCCCTTCAGGCTGGTGGCGAAATGCGGATCGATCTGCACCCGGCCGCGATTGTCGAGCGCAACGCCGGCTTCCTTCAGGCCCAGCCCTTCGGTGTACGGCACGCGGCCGATGCAGACGAGCACGACGTCGGCCTCGATGGTCTCGGCCGCGCCACCCGCAGCCGGTTCGATTTTCGCAAGCAACGCCTTGCCGTTCGCTTCGACGCCGGTGACCTTCGAACCAAGCTTGAACGCAAATCCCTGCTTTTCGAGGATGCGCTGGAACTGCTTCGCGATCTCGCCGTCCATGCCGGGCAGGATGCGATCGAGGAACTCGACGACCATGACCTCGGACCCGAGTCTGCGCCACACCGAGCCGAGCTCAAGCCCGATCACGCCGGCGCCGATGACCAGCAATCTGCCAGGCACCTTCTCCAGCGACAGCGCGCCGGTCGAGGAGACGATGCGCTTCTCGTCGATCTCGATGCCCTTGAGACGCGCGATGTCCGAGCCGGTGGCGATGACGATGTTCTTGGTCTCGACCACCTGCGACTTGCCGTCGGCGGAGACCTCGACCTTGCCGGCGCCCAAGATCTTGCCGGCGCCCTTGAGCACGTCGATCTTGTTCTTCTTCATCAGGAACTCGACGCCCTTGACGTTGCCGTCGATGCCCTGCTGCTTGAAGTTCATCATCGAGGGCAAATCGAGCTTCGGCGCGGAAACGCTCACGCCCATTTTCGCGAAGGAATGCCCGGCTTCCTCGAACATTTCGGAGGCGTGCAGCAGCGCCTTCGACGGCATGCAGCCGACATTGAGGCAGGTGCCGCCGAGGGTTGCGTTCTTTTCGACCACGGCGACTTTCATGCCGAGCTGGCTGGCGCGCACCGCGCAGACGTAACCGCCCGGTCCGGTGCCGATGACGACGAGATCGTAGGTAGCCATGAGAGGAAGTCCCGTAGGTTTAGCGTGATGAGGATGTGTCAGCGTCCGCGCGGCGCGTCAGCGTCCGCCGGACACATCGAGAATGGCTGAGGTGACGTAGGAGGCCTCGTCCGAGATCAGCCAGACGATGGCGTTGGCGATTTCGTCTGCGGTGCCGACGCGCTTCATCGGCACCATATGGGCCAGACGATGGGCGCGGTCGGGCTCGCCGCCGGCGGCGTGGATTTCGGTATCGATCAGGCCGGGGCGGATTGCGGCGACGCGAATGCCTTCGCTTGCGACCTCATGGCCGAGCCCGACGGTGAAGGAGTCGATCGCGCCCTTGGACGCCGCATAATCGACATAGGTATTGGGTGAGCCGAGCTTGGCCGCGACCGACGACAGGTTGACGATGACGCCGCCCTTGCCGCCGTGCTTGGTCGACATCCGCTTCACCGCCTCGCGCGCGCAGAGAATGGAGCCGGTGACGTTCACCGCCATCACGCGCTGGATGCGCTCGGCGGACATCTCGTCGACGCGCACGCCGCTCTTGCCGACGATGCCGCCGTTGTTGACGAGCGCGCCCAACGTGCCGAACTTGTCCGCTTCCTTGAACAATTCGAGAATGTCGCTTTCCTCGGCGACGTCGCATTTCACTGCGATGGCCTTGCCATTGCTGGCCTCGATCTGCGCGACGACCTCGTCGGCGGCTGTCTTGTTGCTGGCGTAACCGACGACGACACGGAAGCCGCGCGCGGCCGCCGCAATCGCGGTCGCACGTCCAATGCCGCGGCTGCCGCCGGTGATGACAACGACTTTATCCGTCACGCGCGCCTCCATGGTTCGACATCCGCCGTCGCGAATGACGACGGCGCTCGCAGAGCATCAGGGATCAGAGATCGAGCACCAGCCGCGCCGGATCTTCCAGGCTTTCCTTGACGCGGACCAGGAAGGTGACGGCTTCCTTGCCGTCGATGACGCGGTGATCGTAGGACAGCGCCAGATACATCATCGGGCGGACCTCGATCTTGCCGCCGACGACCATCGGCCGCTCCTGGATCTTGTGCATGCCGAGGATGCCGGACTGCGGCGCGTTCAGGATCGGGGTCGACATCAGCGAGCCGTAGATGCCGCCATTGGTGATGGTGAAGGTGCCGCCCTGCATCTCGTCGATCTTGAGCTGGCCGTCACGGGCGCGGCGGCCGAAATCGGCGATGCTCTTCTCGATGTCGGAGATCGACTTGTGGTCGCAGTCGCGGACGACGGGCACGACGAGGCCCTTGTCGGTGCCGACGGCGACGCCGACGTGATAATAGTTCTTGTAGATCAGGTCGGTGCCGTCGATCTCGGCGTTGACCGCCGGGATGTCCTTCAGCGCCTGCACGACGGCCTTGGTGAAGAAGCCCATGAAGCCGAGCTTGGCGCCGTGCTTCTTCTCGAACGCATCCTTGTAGTGGGCGCGCAGGGCCATGACGTTGGTCATGTCGACCTCGTTGAAGGTCGTGAGCATGGCGGCGGTGTTCTGCACGTCCTTGAGACGGCGCGCGATGGTCTGGCGCAGCCGGGTCATCTTGACGCGCTCTTCGCGCGCGGCGTCATCGGCCGGCGACGGCGCGCGGACCTGCACGGCGGCGGCGGGCTGGTTGACTGGGGTCGGCGCTGAAGCGGCGCGCTCGATCGCGGCGAGCATGTCGCCCTTGGTGACGCGGCCGTCCTTGCCCGAGCCCGGAACGGTGGAGGCGTCGACGCCGGTCTCGGCCGAGAGTTTTCGCACGGACGGCGCGAGTGGGGCGTCGGCCGGCGGCGCCTTCGGCGCGCTCGGAGCGGGTGCAGCAGCGGCGGCGGCAGGAGCGGCAGCCTTGGCCGGCGCCGCGGCGGGCTTCGCAGCGCCGGCTCCGTCGGTGATCTGGCCGAGCAGCGCGCCTACGGCGACGGTCGCGCCATCGGCGGCGACGATCTCGCTCAGCGTACCCGCCGAGGGCGCGGGGACTTCGATGGTGACCTTGTCGGTCTCGAGCTCCACCAAGGGCTCGTCGACGGCGACGGCCTCGCCAGCCTTCTTGAACCAGCGGCCGATGGTGGCCTCGGTGACGGATTCGCCGAGCGTCGGCACACGAATTTCAGTCATGGTCTTTGTCCTCAGGGATCGCCGGTGCGGTCATAAGTGCGGATGCCATCGCCTGCGAAAAGCAAGCCATCCAGCAAGCCGGACGTTCGTACTCTGCACGGACGTCAAGGCTACTGGATGCCCCGCCCTTGTGCGCAATTGCGCACTGGGAGCGGGGCATGACGCAGTTCAGAAAGTTCAGCTCAGTGCTTCGTCCAGGAACGCCTTCAGCTGAGCCTGATGCTTGGACATCAGACCCGTGGCGGTCGCAGCCGAGGCGGCGCGGCCGACATAACGCGGACGCCGGCTCACGCCGTTCACCTGATTGAGCACCCATTCCAGATAGGGCTCGATGAAGTGCCAGGCGCCCATGTTGCGGGGCTCTTCCTGACACCACACCACTTCAGCCTTCTTGAAGCGCGACAGCTCGGCCACCAGCGCCTTCAGCGGCACCGGATAGAGCTGCTCGACACGCATCAGATAGATGTCGTCGATGCCGCGCTTCTCGCGCTCCTCGTAGAGGTCGTAATAGACCTTGCCGGAGCAGAGCACGATGCGGCGCATCTTCTCGTCGGGGACGAGCTTGACCGCCTCGTTCGGCAGCATCTGGGCGTCATCATAGAGGATGCGGTGGAAGGTCGTTCCCTTCGCGAGTTCCTCGAGACGCGATACCGCCCGCTTGTGGCGCAGCAGCGATTTCGGCGTCATCAAGATCAGCGGCTTGCGGATCTCGCGGTGGAGCTGGCGCCGCAGCGCGTGGAAGTAGTTCGCCGGCGTGGTCGGATAGACCACCTGCATGTTGTCTTCCGCGCACATCTGCAGATAACGCTCCAGACGCGCCGAGGAGTGCTCCGGTCCCTGGCCCTCATAGCCGTGCGGCAAGAGGCAGACGAGACCAGACATGCGCAGCCATTTGCGCTCGCCCGAGGAAATGAACTGGTCGAACACGACCTGCGCGCCGTTGGCGAAGTCGCCGAACTGGGCTTCCCACAGCGTCAGCGTGTTCGGCTCGGCGAGCGAATAGCCGTATTCGAACCCGAGCACGGCCTCTTCCGACAGCAGCGAGTTGATGACCTCGTAATGGCCCTGCTCGTTGCCGAGATGGTTGAACGGCGTGTAGCGGCTCTCGTCTTCCTGGTCGATCAGGACCGAGTGGCGCTGCGAGAACGTGCCGCGCTCCGAATCCTGCCCGGACAGGCGGACGTGATGGTTTTCCTGGAGCAGCGTGCAGAAAGCCAGCGCCTCGCCGGTTGCCCAGTCGATGCCGTTGCCACTGTCGATCGCCTTGGAGCGGTTTTCCAGGAAGCGCTGGATGGTGCGGTGGACGCGGAAGCCGTCAGGCACCTTGGTGATCTTGCGGCCGATGTCCTTCAGCGCGGCGATGTCGACGCCGGTAACGCCGCGGCGCGCATCCTCTTCCTGGTCGGCGATCTTGAAGCCCGCCCACTTGCCGTCGAGCCAGTCGGCCTTGTTCGGCTTGTAGGAGGTGCCGGCCTCGAATTCGGCATCAAGCCGCGCGCGCCAGTCGGCCTTGGCCTTGTCGACCTCGCCCTCGGTCATCACGCCTTCGCTGATGAGGCGGCGGGCGTAAAGCTCCAGCGTCGACGGATGCGCCGCGATCCGCTTGTACATCACCGGCTGGGTGAAGGCCGGCTCGTCGCCCTCGTTATGGCCATGCCTGCGGTAGCAGAACATGTCGATGACGACGGGCTTGTGGAATTTCTGCCGGAATTCGGTCGCGACCTTGGCCGCGAACACGACCGCTTCCGGATCGTCGCCATTCACATGGAAGATCGGCGCGTCGATCATCTTCGCCACATCAGAGGGATAGGGCGAGGAGCGCGAGTAACGCGGATAGGTGGTGAAGCCGATCTGGTTGTTGACGATGAAGTGCACGGAGCCGCCGGTGCGGTAGCCCTTCAGGTCCGACAGACCGAAGCACTCCGCGACGACGCCCTGGCCCGCGAATGCCGCGTCGCCATGCATCAGCAGCGGCATGACGGAGATACGCATGTCCGGGGGATCGCCGTGCTGGTCCTGCTTGGCGCGGACCTTGCCGAGCACGACGGGATCGACGATCTCGAGATGCGAGGGGTTCGCGGTCAGCGACAGATGGATGCGGTTGCCGTCGAACTCACGGTCCGAGGACGCGCCAAGGTGATACTTGACGTCGCCCGAGCCTTCGACCGCGTCGGGGTTGGCCGAGCCACCCTTGAACTCGTGGAACAGCGCGCGATGCGCCTTGCCCATCACCTGGGTCAGCACGTTGAGGCGGCCGCGATGCGGCATGCCCAGCACGACCTCCTTCACGCCGAGATTGCCGCCGCGCTTGATGATCTGCTCCAGCGCGGGGATCAGCGATTCACCGCCGTCGAGACCGAAGCGCTTCGTGCCGGTGAACTTGGTGTCGCAGAACTTCTCGAAGCCTTCGGCCTCGACCAGCTTCATCAGGATGGCTCTGCGGCCTTCGCGGGTGAACGAGATCTCCTTGTCCGGACCCTCGATGCGCTCCTGGATCCAGGCCTTCTGCGCGGCATTGCTGATATGCATGAACTCGACGCCGAGCGTCTGGCAGTAGGTACGCTCGCAGATCGCGGTGATCTCGCGCAGCGTGCCGTATTCGAGGCCGAGCACGTGATCGAGGAAGATCTTTCGGTCGAAATCGGCCTCGCTGAAGCCGTAGCTGCGGGGGTCGAGCTCTTCGCGGTTGCGCGGCGCTTCGATGCCGAGCGGATCGAGCTTGGCGTGGAAGTGACCGCGCATCCGGTAGGAGCGGATCAGCATCAGGGCGCGGACGGAGTCGCGCGTTGCCTGGAGCACGTCGGCGGAGGAGATATCGGCGCCCTTGCCGCCCTTGGGCTGCGCCCTGGCGGCGATCTTGGCACCGACCGCCTTCTCGACTTCGGCCCAATTGCCGTCGAGGGCGGAGATCAGATCGTCCTGCGGGGTCAACGGCCAGTTGGCGCGCTCCCAGGACGGGCCCTCGGCGTTCTTGCTGATGTCAGAGGGCTGGTCGTTCAGGCTCTTGAAGAACTCCTGCCACTCGGCGTCGACCGAGGACGGGTCCTTCTCGTAGCGGGCGTAGATTTCGTCGATGTAGGTGGCGTTGGTGCCCTGCAAAAAGGAGGAGAGGGCAAAGGCTGCGTTCGCGTCCTGGCGAGACATACTTGAGTTCCTGGCGATTTCGGTTCGCGCATAACAAACGGCGCTGGCGTCGGGCTCCCCGGCAGAGGCCCGGCGCGACAGGCACCATTTATCCTATTTGCTACGAAACTTCGCCCGGAAAAGCACGAAGAAGTGAATTAGCCCTTCAATTTTTCGGCAAGCGTATGCCCGAGGCGCGCCGGCGACGGAGAGACCGTGATTCCGGCCGATTTCATCGCTTCGGTCTTGGAACCAGCGTCGCCCTTGCCGCCCGAGATGATTGCGCCAGCATGACCCATCCGGCGGCCGGGAGGTGCGGTGACACCGGCGATGAAGCCCACCATCGGCTTCTTGCGGCCGCGCTTGGCCTCGTCCTTGAGGAACTGGGCGGCGTCCTCCTCGGCGGAACCGCCGATCTCGCCGATCATGATGATCGATTCCGTCTTGGGGTCGGCGAGCAGCATTTCGAGCACGTCGATGAACTCGGTTCCCTTGACCGGGTCGCCACCGATGCCGACCGCGGTGGTCTGGCCGAGGCCTTCCTGGGAGGTCTGGAACACGGCTTCGTAAGTGAGCGTTCCGGAGCGGGAGACGATGCCGACGCTGCCGGTCTTGAAGATGTTGGCGGGCATGATGCCGATCTTGCACTCGCCGGCGGTCATGACGCCCGGGCAGTTCGGCCCGATCAGACGCGACTTGGAGCCGATCAGCGAGCGCTTCACGCGCACCATGTCGACCACAGGAATGCCCTCGGTGATGCAGACGATCAGCGGGATCTCGGCGTCGATGGCTTCGCAGATCGCGTCCGCCGCGCCCGGCGGCGGCACGTAGATCACCGAGGCATCGGCCCCGGTCTTCTCACGCGCATCGCGCACGGTGTCGAACACCGGCAGGCCCAGATGCGTCGAGCCGCCTTTGCCCGGCGAGGTGCCGCCGACCATCTTGGTGCCATAGGCCATCGCGGCTTCGGAGTGGAAGGTGCCGTTCTTGCCGGTAAAGCCCTGGCAGATGACCTTGGTGTTCTTGTCGATCAGGATGGACATGAGGTCTGCTTTCGCGAACTAACGAGTGAGGGGTCAGTGGATGCGGCGATAGACGCCGGTGAGAACGTCGGCCCAGCCTTCCGCGTCCGGCGAGAACTGGACCTTCAACGAGTAGGAATCGTCGTCGATGATCTCGTAGACGTGGCGTGCATTGCCGCGGAGCGAGCCGCGCACCAGGGTCAGGGTCTTGCCAACCCACCCGCCGGAGGCGGGCGCGGGCGGCGTGTAGCCGAGCGAGTCGTACCAGAACAGCTTGTAGGTCCGGTCGTCGCGGTCGTAGGTGAAGATGCCGTGGGTGGCGAAGATCTGCTTGCCGTCGCGCATCTGGACCGAGTCCTGGATCAGGTAGAACCCGTTGAGGTCCATGCGCGCGACGACGTGAGAGGTCGCCGGTCCGCCCTCCGTCCAGCGTGACGGAAAGACCACTTCTTCGCCATTCCATTCGCCGGCGAACGCGGCGAGACGCGCATGCTCTGCAAGTGGGGATGATGCGGCGAGATGGTCTTGGGCCATGGCGTTAGCCTCCCTTGACGGCCTTCACGATCTTCTGCGCGGCGTCGTCGAGATTGTCCGCCGGCACCACGTTCAGGCCGGATTCACGGATGATCTTCTTGCCGAGCTCGACATTGGTGCCTTCGAGACGAACCACCAGCGGCACGGTGAGGCCGACTTGCCGCACGGCGGCGGTGACGCCCTCGGCGATCACGTCGCACTTCATGATACCACCGAAGATGTTGACCAGGATGCCCTTTACGTTCGGGTCCGCGGTGATGATCTTGAAGGCGGCCGCAACCTTCTCGACGCTGGCGCTGCCGCCGACATCGAGGAAGTTCGCCGGCGCCATGCCGTAGAGCTTGATGATGTCCATCGTCGCCATGGCAAGTCCGGCGCCGTTGACCATGCAGCCGATGTTGCCGTCGAGGGTGACGTAGTTGAGGTCGTACTTCGACGCCTCGATTTCCTTGGCGTCTTCCTCGGTCTCGTCGCGCAGCGCGAGCACCTCGGGATGACGGAACAGCGCGTTGTCGTCGAACGAGACCTTGGCGTCGAGCACGCGGAGCTGGCCCTGCTTGGTCACGACCAGCGGGTTGATCTCCAGCATCGACATGTCCTTGGCGACGAAGGCGGCATAGAGCTGCGCGGTGAGCTTCTCGGCCTGCTTGGCGAGATCGCCGGAGAGCTTGAGCGCATTCGCAACGGTGCGGCCGTGATGGCCCATGATGCCGGTGGCGGGATCGACCGAGAAAGTCACGATCTTCTCGGGCGTGTTGTGCGCGACGTCCTCGATGTTGACGCCGCCTTCGGTCGAGACGACGAAGGAGACGCGCGAGGTCTCGCGGTCGACCAGGATCGAGAGATAGAACTCCTTGTCGATGTCGGAGCCGTCCTCGATGTAGAGGCGGTTGACCTGCTTGCCGGCGGGGCCGGTCTGCACGGTCACGAGGGTCGCGCCGAGCATCTGCTTGGCGAATTCGGAGACCTCCGCGGCCGACTTGGCGATGCGGACGCCGCCCTTGTCGCCGGCGGAAGCTTCCTTGAACTTGCCCTTGCCGCGGCCGCCGGCATGGATCTGGCTCTTCACCACCCAGACCGGGCCCGGCAGCGCCTTGGCGGCAGCTTCCGCGTCTGTGGGCTTCAGGACGGGCACGCCCTTGGAGATCGCAACGCCGAACTCGCTGAGCAGCGCTTTGGCCTGATATTCATGGATATTCATATGGTCGCTCCCTGAACCCGCGGGCGGTGACCTCAACGGCCCACCTCTGTCTTGTGGCTGGCATACCATATACCACAGGAACTGCAACCCGGATTCTTTGACTTCGGTCTCTGGACTGTCGAACCCGGGAAGCCTGCCGAGCCCTCAACAAGTGCTGCGGCCGGGCCCCGGAAATGAAACCGCCGAAGACCGGTTTTCGGGCTTCGGCGGGGATTTGCTCGCGCTTAGCGGCCGAGAAGATCGGGTGCGATCTTCTTGCAGGCGTCGACCAGACCCTTCACGGCACCGACCGACTTGTCGAAGGCCTCGCGATCCTTGCCCGCGAGTTCGATCTCGACGACGCGCTCGACGCCCTTGGAGCCGATCACGACGGGAACGCCGACATACATGTCTTTCACGCTGTACTCGCCATTGAGATAGGCGGCGCAGGGCAGCACGCGCTTCTTGTCACGCAGATAGCTCTCGGCCATCGCGATCGCGGACGCCGCCGGCGCGTAGAAGGCCGAGCCGGTCTTGAGCAGGTTGACGATCTCGGCGCCGCCATTGCGGGTGCGGTCGACGATCTCGTCGAGGCGCGCCTGCGAGGTCCAGCCCATCTTGACGAGGTCGGGCAGCGGGATGCCGGCGACGGTGGAGTACTTCACCAACGGCACCATGGTGTCGCCATGGCCGCCGAGCACGAAGGCGGTGACGTCCTCGACCGAGACGTTGAACTCGTCGGCCAGGAAGTAGCGGAAGCGCGCCGAATCCAGCACACCGGCCATGCCGACGACCTTCTTATGCGGCAGGCCCGAGGCCTTCTGCAGCGCCCACACCATCGCGTCGAGCGGGTTGGTGATGCAGATGACGAATGCGTCGGGCGCGTACTTCTTGATGCCGGCACCGACCTGCTCCATGACCTTGAGGTTGATGGAGAGGAGGTCGTCGCGGCTCATGCCGGGCTTGCGCGGCACGCCCGCGGTGACGATGCAGACTTTGGCGTTGTCGAGCGCTTCGTAGGAGTTGGCGCCGCTGTAGTGCGCATCGAAGCCGTCGACCGGCGAGGACTGCGCGATGTCGAGCGCCTTGCCCTGCGGCACGCCCTCGGCGATGTCGAACATCACGACGTCGCCCAGTTCTTTCAGGCCGATGAGGTGAGCCAGCGTTCCGCCGATCTGACCGGAGCCAATCAAAGCAATCTTGTCGCGCGCCATGTGAACCTGTCCTTTAGACACGTAAGGAGGGAAAACTGAGACGGGTGGTTATCCCTTTCGCCTCCCCCGTTCAAGTCGGTGGATGCCCAATTGTCGGGCTTGCCGAGTATTCAAGCGCATCCCTGTCATTCCGGGATGCGCCGACAGGCGAAGGCCCAGAATCCATCGGGCGGCAGAGTTGGTGGCGCGATGGATTGCGGGCTCGCGACTTAAGTCGCGCCCCGGAAATGACAGCGCTGGCAAATAGGACTTAAGTCTCTACCAGGCCCTTGGTGGAGCCGCTGGCGGTGGAATCCTTGCGGCCGTGGGGCAGCGCCAGATAGGATTTTGAGCTCATCTCGATCAGGCGCGAGGCGGTCCGCTTGAACTCGTTGGCCTCGTTGCCTTCATGGGCGAGGTAGAGCGAGATCGGGTTGGCATCGGCCGAAGCCATCAGCTTCACCGCATTGTCATAGAGCGTGTCGATCAGCGTGATGAAGCGCTTGGCGGCATTGCGCTGGGACAAGTCCATCACTGGAATATGGTCGACCAGGATGGTGTGATAGTCGTGTGCGAGCCTGAGGTAGTCCGATGCCGCGAGCGGCTTCTCGCAGAGATCGGCGAAGGAAAAGCGCGCGACGCCATGGGCCGAGCACGGCACGTGCAGGATGCGCCCCTTGATCGAAATATCGCGCGGCTTGCATTTGGCGCCGCCCGACATCTTGGACCAGGCGCGGTCGAGCGCGGCATCCGCATCGACGTCTGCCGGCGTCAGCCACATCGGCACGCCCTGAAGCTTCTCGAGCCGAAAGTCGGTGCGCGCATCGAGCCGCGCGACGTCCATGTGGTCGGTGATCTGCTTGATGAAGGGCAGGAACAGCGACCGGTTCAGACCGCCCTTGTAGAGATCGTCGGGCGCGACGTTGGAGGTCGCGACCACCACCGTACCGAGCTCGAACAGTTTCGCGAACAGGCGTCCGAGGATCATCGCATCCGCAATGTCGGTGACGTGGAATTCGTCGAAGCAGAGCAGCCAGCTCTCCTCGAAGATCGCGTTCGCGGTCAGCGCGATGACGTCGCCATCGGCGATCTCGCCGCGCGAAATGCTCTGCCGATAGTCGTAGATGCGCTCATGCGCCTCCGCCATGAATTCGTGGAAATGCGCGCGCCGCTTGTGCTCGACGGAAGAGTGCTGGAAGAACAGATCCATCAGCATGGTCTTGCCGCGGCCGACCTCGCCATGGATGTAGAGCCCGCGCGGCGCCTCGTCCTTGTCGCTGCTGAACAGGCGGCTGAGCAGGCCCTGCTTGCGCTGCGGCTTGTAGTCGGCGAGCCGCTGGTCGAGCGCCGCATAGGCCTCGGCGACCTCGGCCTGCGCGGCATCGGGCTCGATCGCGCCTGAGGCGATCTGGGCCTGATAGGCTTCGCGGAACGTGGAACTGGGGGTCGAGAGCATGGCCCTTTACGGCCAGAGACTGGCGGAAATTGCAAGCCGTGAATTGATGCGAGAGGCATGCGCTGGTGTCCCGGACGCGGTGCGGCGCGAAGTGCCGCTCCGCAGAGCCACCCACTGTTTCGTCCATTCTCGCTGAACGGAGGGGCCCCGGCTCTGCGGCCGGGGCACGAGAGCGGTGCTACTCACACAGCTCGTAGGCGTCCTCGACGACATACGGCCCGCCGCCCGTGGATGCGCGCGACGAGAACAACACGAAGCGCTCGGCCATGAACGCCTTGCTCGGGAAGTAGCCGCGCAGCGAGAGATAGTCGGCGACGTCGCGGTCGGAGGCATCGTGCAGCCGGGCCAGCGTCACATGCGGGATGAACTTGCGCCCCTCGGGGTCGAGGCCGATCCGCTGCATCATGCGTTCGAGCTCGGCCTGCAATTCCATCAGCGGCTTGCTGGGCGCGATCGTCGCAACGACTGCCCTCGGTTTGCGGCCGCCAAAACTCATGAGCCCCTGCACCTTCACCTCGAACGGCTTGCGGTCGACGCGAAACAGCATCGATGCGATCTCGTTGGCGTACAGCCCGTCGATATCGCCGATGAAGCGCAGAGTGACGTGATAGTTTTCGGGATCGATCCACCGGGCGCCGGGAAGGCCACCCCTCAAGTTGGAAAGCGACTGGCCGATCTCGGCCGGAATTTCCAGACCAGTGAACAAACGCGGCATCGTTTCGCACTCCCGATGCTTGGGTACAATCCCTGAGCAGGATCATATCCAAATTAGAGCCGGCGACGAATCAACCGGTACCCTGATTCCTATCGCAGTTGTGTGACTCTGCGAAGCATCACGCGAGCCACCCCCGTAAAACCCTGGGAATTACGGTGAGCGCTGCCTGCTTTTCAACGCCGTTGCTCAGCGATCGTGCCAAGGAATGCCTCCACCGTGGGCATGATGTTGCCGACGACGATGTCGACGCCGGCTGCGGTCGGATGAATGCCGTCAGCCTGGTTGAGCTTCGCATCGGCGGCGACGCCCTCGAGAAAGAACGGATAGAGCGCCACATCGAATTTCTTCGCCAAATCCGGATAAATCGAATTGAAGCGTGCAGCGTAATCGGCGCCATAATTCGGCGGCGCCAGCATGCCGCACAGCATCACCGCGATCTTGCGTGCCTTCAGCCGCTGAATGATGTCGGTGAGCGCGGCGCGCGTCAAATCGGGATCGATCCCGCGCAGCGCGTCGTTGGCGCCGAGCTCGACGATGACGCCGTCGGTTCCCTCCGGCACCGACCAGTCGAGCCGGTCGCGGCCGCCGGACGTGGTGTCGCCGGACACCCCGGCATTGGTCATGTCGACCACTATACCCTTGGCCTGCAAGGCTTTTTTCAGTTTCTGGGGGAATGCGTCCTGGGCCGGGAGGCCAAGACCCGCGCTGAGGGAATCGCCGAGAACGACAAGCTTGACCGGTTTTGTCGCGTCCGCCCAAGCGGGGTTCGCAATCGTCATCAAAGCGAGCATCAACACGGCTATGTGCATGAACAATCCGTAACGCCTCTCGACCGCGCTATCGGAGTTGCCATATGACCGGACCATGGACAGTCGCATCGAAACCTCTTCGCTCGCCGCTACCGCCGCGGACACCATCGCCATCTCCAACGTCAATCTCTCATTGGGCACGGGCGCGGCACGCGTTCACATCCTCAAGGATATCAGCCTGCGTGTGGGCCGGAGCGAGACGATCGGCCTGATCGGCCCGTCAGGCTCGGGCAAATCCACGCTGCTGATGGTGATGGCGGGGTTGGAGCGTCCTGATAGTGGAGAGGTGGTGGTGTCAGGCACGCCTTTCAATGCCCTCGACGAGGATGCCCTGGCCCGCTTCCGCGGCCGCCACGTCGGCATCGTCTTCCAGTCCTTCCATCTGATCCCGACCATGACGGCGCTGGAAAACGTCGCGGTGCCGCTCGAGCTCGCCGGCAATCCGGATGCCGCAAAGCGCGCGGCGCAGGAGCTGCAATCGGTCGGGCTCGGCGACCGCCTGCATCACTATCCGACGCAGCTCTCCGGCGGTGAGCAACAGCGCGTCGCGCTCGCGCGCGCGCTGGCGCCCGATCCGGCCATTCTCGTCGCCGACGAGCCGACCGGCAATCTGGACGAGGCCACGGGAAGGCAGATCGTCGACCTGCTGTTCAGCAAGCATGCCGAGCGCGGCATGACATTGGTGCTGGTCACGCATGATTCCTCGCTCGCGCATCGCTGCGATCGCGTCATCCGCCTGCGCTCCGGGCGCATCGACACGCAGTCCGCACCGGCATGAGCACCGCTGCCGAACCGTTCGTGAAGCCCAACGGCGTCGCGCTGTCGCTCCGCTATGCGCTGCGCGAGTTGCGCGGGGGCCTGCGCGGCTTCTACGTCTTCATCGCTTGCATTGCGCTCGGCGTGATGGCGATCGCCGGCGTCGGCTCGGTCTCGTCGAGCCTCAGCGACGGGCTCGCGCGCGAAGGCCGCACCCTGCTCGGCGGCGACGTCTCCTTCGTGCTGTTCCAGCGCGAAGCGAAACCGGAAGAGGTCGCGTTCCTACGTTCGCGCGGCACGGTTTCGACCGCTGCGACCTTGCGCGGCATGGCGCGCTCGAGCGATGGCAAGCTGGCACTGGTCGAGATGAAGGCGGTCGATGACACCTATCCGATGCTCGGACAGCTCAAACTTGCGCCGCAGCTGGCGATGTCCGATCTGCTCGCGGAGCGTGACGGCGCGTTCGGCGCGGCCGCCGATCCGACGCTGCTGGCGCGGCTCTCGCTGAAGACCGGCGATCGCGTCACCATCGGCTCGGCGACCTTCCAGATCCGCTCTACTGTCGAGGCCGAACCGGACAAGCTCGCCGGCGGCATCGGCTTCGGGCCGCGCTTCCTGATCAGCGAAGCGGGCTTGCACGCCACCGGCCTGATCCAGCCCGGCAGCCTGGTGCGCTGGGTCTACCGGGTGAAGCTGCCTGCCGCCGCCAACAGCGAGCGTGCCACCGAGGCCTTCATCGCGGATGCGCGCAACGCCGCGCCACAGGCCGGCTGGGAGATCCGCAGCCGCTCCAACGCCTCGCCGCAGCTCGAGCGCAACATCAACCGCTTCACGCAATTCCTGACGCTGGTCGGTCTCGCCGCGCTGCTGGTTGGCGGCGTCGGCGTTGCCAATGCCGTGAAGAGCCATATCGACCGCCGGCTCGAGGTGATTGCGGCCTTCAAGGCCGTCGGCGCCACCGGCCGCGACGTGTTCGGCATCTATCTCGCGCAGGTCATCCTGCTCGCCGCCATCGGCTCGGTGATCGGCCTTGCGCTCGGCGCCGCGATGCCCTTCGCCATCGTCGGCCTGTTCGGCAAGCTCTTGCCGCTGCCGGTGGTGCCGGCCGTGCATGCCGACGAGCTCGCGCTGTCCTTCGTCTATGGCCTCCTCACCGCACTGGCCTTCGGCCTGTGGCCGCTCGGTCGCGTGCATGACGTGCCGGTGGCCGCGTTGTTCCGCGACACCATCAGCTCCGAATGGCACCGGCCGCGTGTGGGCTATCTCGTGTTCATGGGGCTCGTGATCGTCCTGCTCGTCGCCGTCGTGATCGGCCTGTCCTTCGACAAGCGCATCGCCGCGGTGTTCGTGGCCTCCTCCGTCGTCGTGTTCGCCCTGCTCCGCGGCATCGCCGCTTTGCTGATGGCGTTGGCGCGACGCCTGCCACGGACGCAGTTGCCGATGCTGCGGCTGGCGATCGCCAACATCCACCGGCCGGGCGCGCTGACGCCGTCCGTCGTGCTCTCGCTCGGCCTTGGGCTTGCCGTGCTGGTCACCATCACCCAGATCGACGGCAATTTGCGCCGGCAGTTCCTGGCGGCGCTCCCCGACCAGGCGCCATCGTTCTTCTTCATCGACATCCCGAGCACGCAGGCCGAGCAGTTCGACGGTTATCTGCACCAGATCGCTCCCGGCGCGAAGGTCGAGGACGTGCCGATGCTGCGCGGCCGCATCGTCGGAGCGCGCGGGTTGCGCGCCGAGGAGCTCAAGCCCTCCACCGATTCCGAATGGGTGATGCAGAGCGACCGCGGCCTGACCTACACCGGCGAGCTGCCAAAGGGCTCCAAGGTGGTCGAGGGCGAGTGGTGGAGCGCCGACTATTCCGGCCCGCCGCTGGTCTCGATGGAAAAGAAGATCGCCGACGGCCTCGGCCTCAAGCTCGGCGACGAGGTCGTGGTCAACGTGCTCGGCCGCGACATCCCGGCCAAAATCGGCAATCTGCGCACCATCGACTGGCAGGGCCTCGGCATCAACTTCGTCCTCGTCTTTTCGCCGAACGCGTTCAAGGGCGCACCGCATACCCATGTCGCAACGCTGACCGAAGCCGGCGGCGATGCCGCGGGCGACGGCAAGATCATCAAGCAGGTGGCGGACGCCTATCCGATGGTGACGAGCGTGCGCGTGCGCGAGGTGATGGAGACGGTCGGCTCGGTGGTGACCAACCTGGCGCTGGCGATCCGCGGCGCCAGCGCCGTGACCCTGATCTCGGCCATCCTGGTGCTGGGCGGGGCGCTCGCCGCCGGCCATCGCCACCGGGTCTACGATGCGGTGATCCTGAAGACGCTTGGCGCGACGCGGCTGCGGCTGCTCGGAGCCTATGCGCTCGAATACCTCCTGATCGGCCTCGCCACCGCATTGTTCGGCGTGATCGCCGGCAGCATCGCAGCCTGGATGATCGTGACGCGGCTGATGACGCTGAGCTTCGTCTGGCAGGCCGGCAGCGCGGCCGGCGTGGTCGCGGCCGCTCTGGTCGTCACGGTCGGGCTCGGGCTCGCCGGCACGCTGCTGGCGTTGAACAAAAAGCCTGCCACGGTGTTGCGGAATTTGTGACAAAATGTAGCGGGTGGCGGCGCGGAAGCGGAATCGCACGATTCCTGCGATTAACCACGACTGCCCGTCGGGATCGTGGGGTGAGGGCGACATTCAGCCGCGCGTGGACGGTTGCAGCTAATGTGTTAGTTTCCCACATATCTAATGGGTTCGGAGCCCCGATTGTGAGCCAGAATTTAGTCGGCTGACATCGGTATCCGAGATAGAATTGACGAACCGGCGGCATGGCGACCCTCATGCCGGACCGGGCCAACCAACGGGAATTCGACCATGTCGGACCTAGACCGTAACTACGCTTCTCCTTTCGGCAGGGCCGCCGGGCGTGTCGACGCCGCGACGGTCGATGCCGGCCTGCGCGCCTATATGCTGCGCATCTACAATTACATGAGCATCGGCCTCGCCATCACCGGCCTCGCCGCGCTCGGCGTCTACATGGCTGCCGTGACTGACGTTCCGACCCCGGAAGCCGTCCGCGTCGGCAAGCTGTTCCTGACGCCGTTTGGCTATGCGATGTTCGTCAGCCCCCTGAAGTGGCTGTTCATGCTCGCGCCGCTCGCGATGGTGTTCGTGATCTCGGCAGGCATCAACCGTCTCGCACCCTCGACCGCCCAAATCCTGTTCTGGGTGTTCGCGGCGCTGATGGGCATCTCGCTGTCGTCGATCTTCCTGGTGTTCACGCACACCTCGATCGTGCGGGTGTTCTTCATCACCGCGGCGACCTTCGGTGCGCTGAGCCTCTACGGCTACACCACCAAGCGTGACCTGACCGGCATGGGCTCGTTCCTGTTCATGGGCCTGATCGGTATCGTCATCGCGAGCCTGGTGAACCTGTTCCTGGCCAGCTCGCTGCTGCAGTTCATCGTGTCGGTGGTCGGCGTGCTGGTGTTCGCGGGCCTCACCGCCTGGGATACCCAGCGGCTGAAGAACGACTACATCTACGGTTACGCCTCGGCCGGCGGTGAAATCGCAGAGCGTGCGGCCATCACCGGCGCACTGTCGCTGTACCTGAACTTCATCAACCTGTTCACGCTGCTCCTGCAGCTCCTCGGCCAGCGCGACTAAGCGACCAACCGAGTGAACGACATGAACCCCGGCCGAAAGGCCGGGGTTTTTGTTTGGGGCCGTGACCTCTCCGCGTCATTGCGAGGAGCTCGCGACAAAATTGCGTAGCAATTTTGCGCTGATGCGACGAAGCAATCCAGAGCCCTTCCGCGGACGCATTT
The DNA here is from genome assembly GCF_024199845.1 of Bradyrhizobium sp. CCGB12. Lineage (NCBI taxonomy): Bacteria > Pseudomonadati > Pseudomonadota > Alphaproteobacteria > Hyphomicrobiales > Nitrobacteraceae > Bradyrhizobium > Bradyrhizobium sp. CCGB12. The sequence continues at coordinate 7,191,416 of NZ_JANADO010000001.1, forward strand.
CTGGATTGCTTCGCTGCGCTCGCAATGACGGGTGCGGCAACACCGGAGCCCCTTCCAGCGGCTGCGGGAAGGCTCTAGTCTTCCCGCCATGTCCGCACCCGAAATCAGGCCCACTGTCGAGGCCGACCTCCCCGCCATCACCGCCATCTACCAGCAGGCCGTCCGCGAAGGCACCGCGACATTCGAGCTGGAGCCGCCTGATCTTGCCGAGATGACGCGCCGCTATCGCGCGCTGATCGACGGCGGCTATCCCTATTTCGTCGCCATGCTCGACGGACGCGTGGCCGGCTATGCCTATGCCGGCGCCTACCGGCCGCGGCCGGCCTATCGCTTCACGGTCGAGAACTCGATCTATCTCGATCCCTCCTTCCACCGCCGCGGCGTCGGCTCTCTGCTGCTGGAGCGACTGATCACCGAATGCGAAGCGCGCGGCTTCCGCCAGATGATCGCGGTGATCGGCGATTCCGCCAATGCCGGCTCGATCGGCGTTCACACCAAGGGCGGCTTCAAGATGATCGGCACGCATCCCAGTGTCGGGCTGAAATTCGGCCGCTGGCTAGACACGGTGATGATGCAGCGCGACCTCGGCGAGGGTGCGAGCACGGTACCGGGGAAGTAGGGGCACTCTTGTAGCCCGGATGGAGCGCAGCGAAATCCGGGACAGGTCCATCCGCTGATACAACGGCCCCGGATTGCGCTACGCTCCATCCGGGCTACGAGGCCTCGCTACGCGACAGCCTCCGTAGGGTGGGCAAAGCGTAAGCGTGCCCACCAACTTCAGCGCGATTGAGGAAACATGGTGGGCACGGCGCGGTGCGCCTTTGCCCACCCTACGGCACCGTTCGTGCGGCTACACCACCGCCAGCTTCCGATCGATCACCAGCAGCACCCGCTCGAGCTCGTGACCGCGGCGCAGGATGAGGCCGGTCGCCGAGATCACGCTGTACATGCCCTGCTTGCGCGCGAGCCGCGGGTCCTTCTCGATCCGGTAGATCGGGACTTCAGAGGCGCGGCGATAGACCGAGAACACGGCGCGGTCCTTCAGGAAATCGATGGCATAGTCGCGCCACTCGCCGTCGGCGACCATGCGGCCGTAGAGATTGAGAATCCGGTGCAACTCGAGGCGGTTGAACGTTACCCGGTTCGGCTGCGTCGCCGCAGCGGCGGGGCGCGCCGCCGCGCGCTGCTCGCTCGGATCCGCATCCTCCGACATCAGACTCATGAGAAGTGCCTCCCGCCTCGCATGCCCGCTGGTCCGCGAAAACCGTCCCGGAACCCTGGGATCATGACAGTTGCATGATTGCGCCAACCGTGCGCCACCGCAAGGGGGCTCCTTGTTCAACCCATCGAATCAGCGGCGTGTCAGAGCACACGCAATGGTGGAACTTCGTCGCGGCAAACCGTCACGGGATCGTTAGCAGGAATCATAGTGTCGCCGCTTTTCCGCCCAGCGCCTGCCGCCCTGCATTGCGAAAAGACTCACGTGCGTTGACCCGGTCCTTTCGGTTCCGGATTCCTCAGCCCCCAGCCCCCCGGGGTCGACAGGATCGGGTCTGTTCGCGCGACAAGGAGGGCCAACGCAAGTTGGTCCTTTTTTGTTTGTGTCGGGATATTTCTGGCGCGCCCGACTTCTTCCCGACCAGCGCAAAAACTCTCTCTCCTCATCCCGAGGAGCCGCGAAGCGGCGTCTCGAAGGATGCAAGGGCGCGCTCCTCACCATGAGGGTTGAGAGCAGAGTGTGACGCTAGAGAGAATTTCGAATCAGTGCAGCGACGTGTACGCCGCGCCCAACATCGCACCCGGCTTCTCCCGGTTGCCATCCTGGACATAGACCACTGCGCCGTCGACGCCATCGCGCGTGAGATTCTCGATCGGCACGGTCCAGCTTTCCGGACGGCCAGTCCAGTCGCCGACCTTGAGCAGGTTGCGAACGACGTTGTGGTAGGTGACCTGCTGTCCGCGATTCTCGCCGCGGGTGATCGTGATCGGCACCGACTTGGCGATCGAGCAGATCCAGACTTCGCCATGCGAGACCGTGGGCTCCTTGCTCGCGGCCACCGAGACGTTGATCTGCTTGCCCGCAAGAGACATCGTCACCGGCACGCTCATCACACCAAGGCCCTTGTCGGTCTTGCCGATCGCACCTTCGATGCCAGTCCGATCGCTGCCGATGACATGGGTTGAGCCATTGACGACGACCTGCGGCGTGTAGACTTCACGATCGCCGCGCATGCGCGAATAGGCACGCTGCCGTGCGGAGAAGCGTGAATCCGCCAGCGTGTCCTTCCAGCCGAGATAGTCCCAATAGTCGATCGGCATGCTCAGCGCGATGACCGAGGGATCCTTGGAGAGATCGCCGATGATCTTGTCGGCGGGCGGACAGGACGAACAGCCCTGCGAGGTGAACAATTCGACGACGGCGCGGGGATCGGCCTCGGCGGGACGGATGACGGCGATGATCGCACAGATGCCGAGAGCTCCCGACCAGAGGGCGCCGGACCAACGTGAAACCAGATGAGAAGCCGTCATTGCTGTCATGTCGAACGTCACACACCGAACTCGTGGGGGAAGATTATCGCCTGATGGTCACCGTAGTCTTACGGGGGCGCCACGTTTATCCGTCCAAAGCGAAGTTTTCCGCCGGGCGGGCCCATCCGAAACGTGCCGCAAACGCGCGAAGGCGGCCTTTTGATAGGCCGCCTTCGTTCAGGCTTCTACTCACTTCGCAGTGAGCCATCGTTCACAAATCCGCGCTTACGCCGCGAGCTTGCGCAGGACGTAGTGCAGAATGCCGCCGTTGCGGTAGTAGTCGAGCTCGTCCAGCGTATCGATGCGGCAAAGCAGCGAAACGCGCTGCAACGAGCCGTCGCCGGAGACGATCTCCGCGGTCAGCTTCTGGCGCGGCTTGAGGTCGCCGACGAGGCCGCGCAGGGTGACCTTCTCGTCGCCCTTGAGACCCAGCGACTGCCAGGAGGTGCCTTCCTCGAAGGTCAGCGGCAGCACGCCCATGCCGACCAGGTTGGAGCGGTGGATGCGCTCGAAGCTCTGGCAGATCACGGCGCGAACGCCGAGCAGGCGCGTGCCCTTCGCGGCCCAGTCGCGCGAGGAGCCGTTGCCATATTCGGCGCCGGCGAACACCACCAGCGGCACCTTCTCCTCCTGGTACTTCATCGCGGCGTCGTAGATCGACATCTGCTCGCCGTCGGGCCAGTGCTTGGTGAGACCGCCTTCCGGAATGTTGCCGTCGGCGCCCTTCAGCATGAAATTCTTGATGCGGATGTTGGCGAAGGTGCCGCGCATCATCACTTCATGGTTGCCGCGACGCGTGCCGTATTGGTTGAAGTCGGCCGGGCGCACCTGGTGCTCGCTGAGATATTTGCCCGCGGGCGAGGTGAGCTTGATCGAACCGGCCGGCGAGATGTGGTCGGTGGTGATCTTGTCGCCGAACATCGCGAGGATGCGCGCCTCGACGATGTCGGTGACCGGCTCCGGCTCCTTCTTCATGCCATCGAAATAAGGCGGGTTCTGAACGTAGGTCGAGCTCATGTTCCAGCGATAGGTCTCGCTCTCGACGGTCTTGATCTTGCGCCAGTTGGTGTCGCCCTTGAACACGTCGGCATACTTCTTCTTGAAGATCGACGCGGTCACGAACTTCTTCATGAAGGCGTTGATCTCCTTCGTCGTCGGCCAGATGTCCTTCAGGTACACCGGCTTGCCGTCCTTGCCTTCGCCGAGCGGCTCGACCGCGAGATTCTTGGTGACGCTGCCCGCGAGCGCGTGGGCGACGACCAGCGGCGGCGAGGCCAGATAGTTCGCCTGCACGTCCGGCGAGACACGGCCTTCGAAGTTGCGGTTGCCGGAGAGCACGGCAGCGGCGACGATGCCGTTGTCGTTGATCGACTTCGATATCTCCTCCGGCAGCGGACCGGAATTGCCGATGCAGGTGGTGCAGCCGAAGCCGACCAGGTTGAAGCCGACCTTGTCGAGATCGGTCTGCAGGCCGGAATCGGCGAGATAGCCCGCGACGACCTGGCTCCCCGGGGCCAGCGAGGTCTTCACCCACGGCTTTGCCTTGAGGCCCTTGGCAGCAGCGTTACGGGCCAGCAGGCCGGCACCGATCAGCACGCTCGGGTTCGAGGTGTTGGTGCAGGAGGTGATGGCGGCGATGACGACGTCGCCATGGCCGATCTCGTAATTCTTGCCTTCGACGGCGAAGCGCTTCGTCGGCTCCTCGGCCTTCTTGTACTCGGTGCCGAGCGCGAGCGAGAAACCTTCGGCGACCGACGGCAGCGCGATGCGGCCTTCGGGACGCTTCGGGCCGGCCATCGACGGCACGACGTCGGCGAGGTCGAGCGTCAGCGTTTCCGTGAACACCGGATCAGCCGATTTGGCGGTGCGGAACAGGCCCTGCGCCTTGGCATAGGCCTGCACCAGCGCGACGCGCGCCGGCGCGCGACCGGAGGTCTTGAGGTAGTCGATCGCGGCAGCGTCAACGGGGAAGAAGCCGCAGGTCGCGCCGTATTCCGGCGCCATGTTGGCGATGGTCGCCTTGTCGGCAACGGAGAGATTGTCGAGACCGGGGCCGAAGAACTCGACGAACTTGCCGACCACCCCTAACTTGCGCAGCATCTGCGTGACGGTCAGCACGAGGTCGGTCGCGGTGACGCCTTCCTTCATCGCGCCCTTCAGCTTGAAGCCGACGACGTTGGGCAGCAGCATCGACAGCGGCTGGCCGAGCATGCAGGCTTCCGCCTCGATGCCGCCGACACCCCAGCCGAGCACGGCGAGACCGTTGACCATGGTGGTGTGGGAGTCGGTGCCGACGAGCGAGTCAGGGTATGCGACCTCGAAGGTGCCGGTCTTCTTGCCGACCGTCATCTTCTCCTTCTTGGTCCAGACCGTCTGGGAGAGATATTCGAGATTGACCTGGTGGCAGATCCCGGTGCCGGGCGGCACGACGGAGAAGTTCGAGAACGCCTTCTGGCCCCACTTCAGGAACTCGTAGCGCTCCTGGTTTTGCTTGTATTCCTCGGTGACGTTCTTGGCGAAAGCCTTGTTGTCACCGAAGAAGTTCACGATCACGGAGTGGTCGATGACGAGGTCGACCGGCACCAGCGGATTGATCTTCTCGGCATCGCCGCCAAGCTTCTGCATCGCGTTGCGCATCGCGGCAAGGTCGACCACCGCGGGCACGCCGGTGAAGTCCTGCATCAGGACGCGCGCCGGGCGGAACGCGATCTCATGTTCCAGCGACTTCTTGCGCAGCCATTTCGACACCGCGACGATGTCTTCCTTCTTGACCGAGCGGCCGTCCTCGTTGCGCAGCAGGTTCTCGAGCAGGACCTTCATCGAATAGGGAAGTTTCGAAATTCCCTTCAGACCATTCTTCTCGGCCGTGGGCAGGCTGTAATAGACATAGGTCTTGGCGCCGACCTTGAGGGTCTTTTTGCATTTGAAGCTGTCGAGCGAGGTCATGTAGGAAATCCCAATTGTTAGTTATACCCGGCAGGGTATCTTAACACCGTCAGCGTATCAGGCTGGGCCGCTTGCAGGGGCAGGTTGAGTTGCTGCATCAAGTAGTTCCGGGCTTATAGAAGCTTTCTAACCGCGCCGCCACAGCCACAATCGTGCCGCAGCAATCGCTGAGCCAAAAATTCCCATGCGCTACCCCAAGTTTTCCTGAGGCCTGGTTGTGAGCGGGCTGAAACGAGGCGAGATGCAGCTTTTCGGTCGCGGGCTCAGATGCGTGCGGGGCGGGCGCGAGGTGTTTTCCGGGCTCGATTTCGCCGCCGCCGCGGGCGAAGCCGTGGCGGTGATGGGTCGCAACGGGTCGGGCAAGACCTCGCTGCTGCGGCTGATCGCGGGCCTGCTCATTCCGGCCGGCGGAACGATCACGCTGGACGGGGGCGACGCTGAGCTGACCCTGCCGGAGCAGTGCCACTATCTCGGCCATCGCGATGCCCTGAAGCCGGCCCTGAGCGTGGTGGAAAATCTGACGTTTTGGGCTGATTTTCTCGGCGGCGAGCGCCGCGATGCCGCCGAGAGCCTCGCCAAGGTCAGCCTCGACCACGCCACCCACCTGCCCGCCGCCTTCCTCTCCGCCGGCCAGCGCCGCCGGCTGTCATTGGCGCGGCTGCTGACCGTGCGCCGCCCGGTCTGGCTGCTGGACGAGCCGACCACGGCGCTGGATGCCGCGGGCCAGGACATGTTCGGCGGCCTCATGCGCGAACACCTCGGCCAAGGCGGCCTGATCATCGCCGCCACCCACGCCCCGCTGGGGATCGACTCGCGGGAGCTGCGGATCGGGGGGATGGCATGAGACGACCCGACCCTCAGTTTTTCGAGCGGCTAGGCGCGGCGCTCGGACCGATGAGACAGTGGTCGCCGCGGACTCCTTCGCCTCTCCCGCTTGCGGGAGAGGTCGGCGCGCAGCGCCGGGTGAGGGTTCTCTCCTCTGGGGGAGCCTTCGTTGTCGAGACACCCTCTCCCCAACCCTCCCCCGCAGGCGGGGGAGGGAGCGTACCGCCCTCGGGGCACGACGGGAGCGCACCATGACCGCCCTGTCCGCCCTCATTCGCCGGGACATCCGGATCGCGCTTCGCGTCGGCGGCGGGGCGCTGATCGGCGTGCTGTTCTTCCTGACCGTGGTGGTGCTGATGCCGTTCGCGGTGGGGCCGGATCTGGCGCTGCTGTCGCGGCTGGGGCCGGCCGTTCTCTGGCTCGGGGCTTTGCTCTCAAGCCTGCTCACCCTGGACCGGCTGTTCATGGCCGACCACGAGGACGGCTCGCTCGACCTGATCACGATGAGCCGGACGCCGCTGGAACTTGCCTGTGCCGCCAAGGCGCTGGCGCATTGGCTGGCGGCCGGCCTGCCGCTGATTGTCGCAACCCCGGTGCTCGGCCTCTTGCTCAACCTCGACATGGTCGCGACCGGCGCGGTGGCGCTGACACTGCTGGCGGGAACGCCGGCGCTGACCTTCACCGGCATGATCGGCGCGGCGCTGGCGGTGACCCTGCATCGCGGCGGGCTGCTGATGGCGGTGCTGGTGCTACCGCTGTCGATTCCCGTCCTGATTTTCGGGGTAGCCGCCTCGCAAGCCGTGATCGTCGGTCCCATGACGTTCGGCGCGCCGTTCTCGATCCTGTGCGCGCTGTCGCTGGTCAGCCTCGTGATCGGCCCCTTCGCGGCCGCGGCAAGCCTCCGGCACGGACTCGATTGAGATGGACCCGACCGAACTTGACCCGGATCAACTTTCGCGACGCGCATTCGTGCTGATTGCCTGAGCGCTCCCGGATGATTATCAAAATACCATGACGCTGATCGACTTGGCCAATCCGACGCGGTTCCTTGCGCTAACAGCGCGCCTGCTGCCGTGGCTCGCAGCTGCGACCGTCATCTTGCTCGCGATCGGCCTGTACCAGGCAGCGCTTGCGCCCGACGACTACCAGCAGGGCGCGACCGTCAAGATCATGTTCATCCATGTGCCCAATGCCTGGCTCTCGATGTTCGTGTGGGGGGTGATGAGCATCGCCTCGTTGGGCACGCTGGTGTGGCGGCACCCGCTTGCCGACGTCGCCGCGAAAGCGGCAGCGCCCATCGGCGCCGCCTTCACCTTCCTCGCGCTGCTCACGGGATCGCTGTGGGGCCGGCCGATGTGGGGCACCTATTGGGAATGGGACGCGCGGCTGACCTCGGTGCTGATTCTCTTCCTGATGTATCTCGGCCTGATGGCGCTGTGGCGGGCGGTCGACGATCCCTCGCGCGCGGCGCGCGCCGCCGCCGTGCTGACCCTGGTCGGCGCGATCAACCTGCCCATCATCAAGTTCTCGGTCGACTGGTGGAACACGCTGCACCAGCCGGCTTCGGTGATGCGCATGGGCGGCTCGACGCTCGACAAGTCCTTCCTGATCCCGCTGCTGGTGATGGCGATCGCCTTCACGCTGCTGTTCGTCACGCTCCATTTGGCGGCGATGCGCAACGAGATCCTGCGCCGGCGCGTCCGCTCCCTGCAAATGATGCAGGCCAGCCGCATCGCGTTTTCGAGCGAAACCGGTTCGCGTGGAGACAACGCGTCAAACGAAGTCGGAGCCGCTTGACCATGTCGCTCGGTCCCTATGCCTCCTTCATCGTGACGTCCTATGCCGCGGTCGCCGTCGTGGTCGCGATCCTGATCGGCTGGATCGTGCTCGACTATCGCAACCAGACGGCGCGCCTGCGCGAGCTCGACCGCAGCGGCGTCACGCGCCGTTCGGGCCAGCGCGGTGGATCGGCCTTGAGACATCGATCATGAGCGATCAATCGACCCCGGCGACGCCGCAGCGCCGCACCTTCCTGATGGCGCTGCCCCTGATCGCCTTCCTTGGCCTTGCGGTGCTGTTCTGGTTCAGGCTCGGCAGCGGCGATCCCTCGCGGATTCCGTCCGCGTTGATCGGGCGGCCGGCGCCGCAAACGCTGCTGCCGCCGCTCGAGGGATTGCAGGCCGACAATGTGCCGGTGCCGGGGCTCGATCCCGCCGCGTTCAAGGGCAAGGTCAGTCTCGTCAACGTCTGGGCGTCCTGGTGCGTGCCGTGCCATGACGAAGCGC